>CAVYGH010000011.1:0-756616 GCA_963767945.1 uncultured Chloroflexia bacterium
GACCTCGGCGGCCTGACCCCGATCCTGTACAGCTTCATCGAGCGGGACGAGATCTGCGAGATGCTCGCCGCGATCACCGGCCAGCGGATGCTGTTCAACTACTTCCGGATCGGCGGGGTCAACGGCGACGTCAACCACGAGTTCATGTCGCGCCTCGGCGACTGGATGAGCCGAGCGGCCGAGCAGCACGACGCGAACACCCAGCTGCTCAACGAGAACGAGATCTTCGTCCGCCGGATGCGCGAGATCGGCCGGCTGGACAAGGAGACGGCGCTGCGGATGGCCGTGACCGGGCCGAACCTCCGGGCCGCCGGGGTCCCGTTCGACATCCGCCGGGCGCACCCGTACTCGGTCTACCCGGAGCTCGAGTTCGACGTCCCGACCCGCGGCCACGGCCCAGAGGGCGGCGACGCGCTCGACCGCTACCTGCTGCGGGTCGAAGAGGTGAAGCAGAGCCTGCGGATCATCGACCAGTGCCTCCACAACATGCCCGACGGCCCGATCATGGCGAAGCTGCCGCGCCTGCTCCGGCCGCGGCCGGGCCGCGCCTGGGCGGGGATCGAAGGCCCGCGGGGCCTGTACGGGACCTACGCGATCTCGGACGGCACCGACCAGCCGTTCCGGATGAAGATCCACGACCCCTCGTTCGTGCACCTGCAGCTCGTCGGCATCCTGATGCGCGACAACCTGATCGCGGACACGATGGCGGTCATGGCATCCCTCGACCCCATCATGGGCGGCGTCGACAAGTGAGCGTGTCGGTGCGGTCGACGCGGGCGTTGCCCGGTGCGGTGCTCGCTCGCGCACGCTGGAGTGCGCTCGCTCCGCTCCTCCGCGGGCGCCTTCGCCGCGGCGCGCCCACTCAGGCTCGACGAGCGAGCGTGCGCCGGCCACAGGTGAGCGCAGCGCGGTCAACCGAGCGCT
This sequence comes from uncultured Chloroflexia bacterium, assembly GCA_963767945.1. Lineage (GTDB taxonomy): Bacteria > Chloroflexota > Limnocylindria > Limnocylindrales > CSP1-4 > CAIXZV01. The sequence continues at coordinate 925 of CAVYGH010000011.1, forward strand.
CGGCAATCTGACGCTGACCGGGAAGATCCTCCTGCCGCTGCTGTTCCTGGCGCTCGTCGTCGGGCCGATCGTCACGGTCCTGCTGGGCGTGTTCATCGGGCCGTGGCTGCTGCCGATCCTGTCCGCCAACGTCGACATCGTGCGGTTCGTGGTCGCCGTCACGGCGATCCTGCTGTTCAGCATCCCGGCCGCCTTCATCATCATCTACATGGAGATGAAGGTCATCGCCCTGATGAACCTTCGCGTCGGCCCGGACCGGGTCGGCCCCTTCGGCTCCCTCCTGTCGGTGGTCCACGGGCTCAAGGTCCTCATGAAGGAGGACTTCACCCCGACGGGCGCCGACAGCATCGTCTTCACCTGGGCGCCGGTCATCGTGTTCCTGACCGCGGTGATGACGTTCCTCGTCATCCCGTTCGGGCCCGGGCTCGTCGGGCAGGACCTCAACATCGGCCTGCTGTACCTGTTCGCGGTCGGCGGCATGACGGTCGTCGGCCTGCTGATGGCCGGCTGGTCGAGCTTCAACAAGTACTCGCTGCTGGGCGGGCTCCGGTCGGCCGCCCAGGTCGTCAGCTACGAGATCCCGCTGACGTTGTCGGTCGTCGGCCTGGTGCTGCTGGCCGGGACCATGAGCGTCAACCAGATCGGCGTCCAGCAGTCCGGCTGGATCACCGACTGGTTCGTGTTCCGCCAGCCGCTGGGGGCGCTGATCTTCTTCATCGCCGCCACCGCCGAGGCCAACCGGACGCCGTTCGACCTGACCGAGGCCGACTCCGAGATCGTGGCCGGGTTCGCCACCGAGTACTCGGGCATGCGATTCGGCTTCCTGTTCTTCGCCGAGTACGTCAACGTGTTCATCATCTCGGCGCTCATGGTGACCCTCTACTTCGGGGCCTGGAACGCGCCGTTCGACTTCCCGGACATCGCGCTGGCGCTCGACCCGGGGTCCCTGGGCAACAACCTGGTCGTGATCCTCGCGTCGGCGCCGCTGGTGTTCACGCTGGCGTTCGCCGCGCCGTTCTACCTCGCCAACAGCCGCCGGCCGGCCTGGCAGGCGCTGCTGCTCGGGTTCATCACGTTCAACGTCGTGACCGTCGGCCTGCTGTTCGGGATCACCTACCTCGGCCTCGACTGGGTCGCGGGCCTGGCGTGGTTCCTGCTCAAGGCCTTCCTGTTCGTCTACCTGTTCGTCTGGATGCGCGGCACGCTGCCCCGCGTCCGGATCGACCAGCTGATGGGCTTCGCCTGGAAGTGGCTGCTGCCGGCGTCGCTGCTCAACCTGTTCCTGACCGCCGCCGCGATCGCGGTCGTGTCGATCATCCAGGGTCCGGCGTGAGCATCGTCCCGGGCATGGGCCTCGTCCGCGGGATGGGGTTCACCCTCAAGCGGTTCTTCGCGCCCAAGGCGACCGTCCGCTGGCCGGAGCAGCCGGCCGACGTGGCGCCCAAGTTCCGCGGCCGCCTCCAGCTCCTGTACGACGAGTACGGCACGCTCAAGTGCGAGACCTGCTTCCAGTGCGCCCAGGCCTGCCCCATCGAGTGCATCGACATGGGCGGGATGGACACCAAGGGCCGGTTCCACGTCCACTGGGGCCCGCCCGAGACCTACGGCGAGCGACGCGAGGAGTCCGCGCTGCGCCGGTCCGGCCGGACCGTGCCCGACCCGGCGTTCGAGCGCTTCGACCCGGTCGACACCAGCGCCCTCGACGAGATCCTCGACCGCCACGACTACGACCCGAAGGCGCTGCTGCCGATCCTGGAGGAGACGCAGGCCGCCTATGGGTACCTCCCCGTCGGCGCCCTCAAGCACATCTCGCGGATGACCGGCGCGTGGTACGCGATGATCTACGGCACCGCCACCTACTACCGCCATCTCCGCTTCGAGCCGCCCGTCATCGACGCGGCACCGGCGGGCGAGGCGCATCGCCGGATCGAGGCGGACTACCGGTCCGCGCTCGACGCGTCGCTCGGCTACGGCGGGGCGGGGAGCCGATGAGCGCGTTCCTGCAGACCCCGCGCGAGTGGCCGGCGATCCTCACCGGTCGCGTGGCCGCCCTCGAGTCGGACCCGGGCGACCTGGACGCGGCGACCAAGGCCGGCGCGTTCGAGGGCCTCCGGATCGCCGTCCGCGACCTCGGCGCCACGGGGACCATCGCCACGATCGCCGCGTCGGGGCTCCGCGGACGTGGCGGCGCCGGCTACCCCACCGGCGAGAAGTGGCGCGCCGCCGCGTCCCAGCCGGCCGGCCAGCGCTACGTGGTTGCCAATGGCTACGGGGCGGACCCCGGGGTGCGCACCGACGCCGCCCTCCTGGCCGCCGACCCGTGGCTCGTCCTCGAGGGGCTCGCGATCGCGGCCTTCGCGACCGGCGCGACCGAGGCGATCCTCGCCGTCCGCGCCGACAACCAGTCCCTCGTCACCAGGCTCGAGGGCGCGGCGCTGGCGGCCGAGGAGGCCGGCTTCCTGGGCGACAACGTCCTCAACAGCGGGCACCGGGTGACGGTGACCATCCGGCCCGTCCAGGGCGCGTACATGCTGGGCGAGGAGACGGTCCTGCTCAAGGCGCTCGAGGGGAAGCGCGGGCAGCCCGAACAGAAGCCGCCCTACCCCACCGAGAAGGGCCTGTTCGGCCGGCCGACGGTCGTGAACAACGTCCAGACGCTGGCCGCCGTCCCGTGGATCGTGCGTCAGGGCAGCGCGGCGTTCGCCGCGACCGGCAGCGAGGGCAATCCGGGCACGATCCTCGTCCAGCTTCGCGGACCGGCCGGCGGCGGGATCGCGGAGGTGCCGTTCGGGACGAACCTCCGCCAGCTGGTGCACCTCGCGGGTGGTCCGGGCACGCACGGCATCAAGGCGATCCTCGTCGGCGGGCCGACGGGCGGCCTGCTGCCGGCCGACCAGCTCGACCTCGTCTACACGTATGACGCGCTGCGCGACGCGGGCGCCCACGTCGGCTCGGGGTCCGTGGTGATCGCGGACGACCGGTCGTGCATCGTGGACCTCGCCCGGCTGCTGACCCGCTTCTCGGCCGACGAGGCGTGCGGCAAGACGATCCCCTGCCGGATCGGCCTGCGCCGCCTGTACGAGATCGGCGACCGCATCGCGACCGGACGTCCCAAGCCCACCGACGACGTGCTCCTGGCGGACCTCGCGCACGACGTCGCGGCGAGCGGCCTGTGCGACCACGAGCGCCTGGCGACCCTGGCCTTCACCTCCGGAATGCGATACTTCCGGTCCGAGATCGACGACCACATCCTGCGCAGCTCATGCCCCGCCGGCGTCTGTCAGCCGATCGCGGTGGCGGCGGGCGCGGCCCACTAGGACCCGCGAATGGCTGACCTGATCATCCGTCCCGACGGCCCGCCCGAGCGCCGCGTCCAGTCGCGCCCGGACCGGCCCGCCGTCCTCGACACCGTCACGCCGCAGGCGGACACCCACGCCGAGCGGCTGATCACGACCCAGGCCCCGCAGCGGCCGTTGAACACGCCCGCGATCCGGATCGAGGTCGACGGGCGGGTCGTCGAGGGCCTCGAGGGCCAGACGATCCTCGAGGTCTGCCGCGACAACGGGATCGAGATCCCGACCCTGTGCTACGAGCCCAAGCTGCCGGGCTTCGGCGCCTGCCGGATGTGCGTCGTGGAGGTCGAGGGCGAGGCGAATCCGCCGATCTCCTGCTCGCGCGAGGCCGAGGCCGGCATGGTCGTCAAGACCCAGACCGAGGAGATGCGCCGGCTGCGCAAGACGAACCTCGAGCTGATCTTCTCCGACCACAACGCGTACTGCCTGCCGCCGTGCCAGAACAAGTGCCCGAGCCACATCGACATCCCGGGCTTCCTCAAGGCCAACGCGGAGGCCAACTGGGTCGAGTCGACCCGGATCTTCAAGCGCACGATCCCGTTCCCCTCCGTGCTCGGCCGCGTCTGCCCGGCGCCGTGCGAGGAGCACTGCCGGCGCGACGAGGTGGACGAGGCGATCGCGATCCGCGACAGCCATCGCTACGCCGGCGACCAGGTCATCCGCGCGATGCTCGACGAGGACATCGATCCGCCGCTGCCGTTCGAGCGCCAGGCGCCGTCCGGTCGCACGGTCGCCGTGATCGGCTCGGGGCCGGCGGGGATGGCCGCGGCCTACTACCTGCTGCTCAACGGCCACGACGTGACGGTGTTCGAGCGCGACCCCTCGCCCGGCGGGATGCTCCGCTACGGGATCCCGCAGTACCGCCTGCCCAAGGTCGAGGTCCTCGAGGCCGAGTACGAGTCCGTGATCCGCCTCGGCGGCCGGATGGAGTGCAACAAGGGCCTGGGCCGCGACTTCACCCTCGACGACCTGCAGAACCAGGGGTTCGACTCGGTCGTCATCGCGATCGGCTGCTACGACACCAACAAGCTGGGCATCCCCGGCGAGGACGCCGACGGCGTGATCGACGGCCTCGAGTACCTGCGGACCGCCACGCTGGGCCTGCCGTACCCGGGCCACGAGGGCTCGCGGGTCGTGGTCGTCGGCGGCGGCTTCACGTCGATGGACTGCTCGCGGACCTCGATCCGCCAGGGCGCCAGCGAGGTGACGCTGGTCTATCGCCGCGACATGAAGGACATGCCGGCGGCCAACGAGGTCCACGAGGCCATCGAGGAGGGCGTGACCGCCATCTTCCAGGCGGGCCCGACGCGCGTCATCACCGACGAGAAGACCGGCAAGGTCACCGGGATCGAGTTCATCCGGATGCAGCCGGGCGCGCCCGACGCGTCCGGCCGACGCCGTCCCGAGCCCGCGGCGGGCACCGAGTTCACCATCCCGTGCGACCGGGTGCTGCTCGCGATCGGCCAGGGCCCCGAGCTCGACTGGATCGGGCCCGGGTCCGAGGGCCCGGTGGCGACCAAGCAGCGCCGCCTCGGGGCGGACGCGGTCACGTTCGCGACGGGACGCCCCGGCGTGTTCGGCACCGGCGACGTCCGGGTCGGCGCCGCGACCGTGGTCCAGGCGATCGCCGAGGGCCGCCGCGCCGCGTACGCCGTCGACGCGTACCTGAAGGGCCACGACCTCGAGGCGATCCGCACCCGGCAGACGCTCGCGGAGCCGCAGCCCGAGTTCCTCTCGATCGTGCCGTTCACGGGCGAGATCAAGGAGCCGCGCTACCGGCTCAAGGCGCTCGAGGCCGAGTCGCGCAACCACAACTACATCGAGTACGAGATCCCGTACACGCGCGGCGAGGCGATGGCCGAGTCCACGCGCTGCCTCCAGTGCACGTGCGAGGCGATCGGGTTCTGCGACCTGCGCCGGCTGGGCATCGAGTACGGGACGACGCTCCAGACGCTCGAGCCCGCGTTCCACCAGGGCGCCGGCTACCGCAGCGTGACCGAGAACCGGTTCACCGGCGTCAACCACGACTACGTCCGCGACGACAGCCACGCGTTCATCCTCCGCGAGCCGTCGCGCTGCATCGACTGCGGGCGGTGCGCCAACGTGTGCGCCGAGGTCGTCGGGGCCGCGTGCTACGACTTCATGCGCATCGGCTTCGACACGCTGGTCACGACCCCGCTGGACATGAGCCTCAACGACACGCCGTGCGTGTCCTGCGGGCGGTGCGCCGAGACGTGCCCGACCGGCGCCCTGATGCCCAAGCCGCGGGTGCTCCAGAAGTACGAGGTCGACGAGAGCCGCTGCATCCTGTGCGGCATCTGCGTCGACGCGTGCCCCTATGACGCCGTGCGCGACAGCGACCAGTTCGAGCTCAGCCACACGTCCCGCGAGGAGCCGATGATCGACCTCCTCGCCCTCGCCGCCGTCGAGCGCGAGACGGAGATGACGTACATCCGCAAGGAGCGCGACTGGGCCGAGCGGGCGCGCAGCGAAGGCCGCCTCGTCGACCCGGGGCGCCTGCTGCCGGTCCTGCCGTCGGCGATGGGCGCCGGTCCGAACGGCGGCAACGGCAACGGCCATGCCCATGGCGGCAACGGCCACGCGCACGACCATTGAGAGGCTCGCGTGACGCTGCCTGAGACGATCCCGTTCCTGGGGATCGGCTGGGACGACGCCCTGTTCATGCTGCTGGCCACGGTCATGCTCGTCGCCGGGCTGCTCGTGGTCACGATGAAGGACATCATCCGCTGCGCGCTCGCGATGATCGTGTGCTTCGCGGCGCTGTCGGGCCTGTACGTGATGGCCAGCGCGCCGTTCGTCGCGGCGGCCGAGGTGCTGGTCTACATCGGCGCCATCAGCGTGCTCGTGCTGTTCGCGATCATGCTCACCCAGACCAAGGCCGCGCCCAGCCGGCTGGTGTTCCAGACCCAGGCGCTGCCGGCGGCTATCGCGGGCGTCCTGCTGGCGATCGTGATCGTGCTCGCGGTGGTCTCGACGGCCTGGCCCGAGACCGGCTCCCTGTTCGCGACCGGCACGACCGAGGTCGCGAAGGCGCTGTTCGGGGACTTCGTCCTGCCGTTCGAGATCGTGAGCGTCCTGCTGCTCGCGGCGGTGATCGGCGGGGTGTTCATCGCCAAGCGCGAGCCCGGGAGCAGCGACTGATGCTCAGCGCCCTCGACAACATCTCGCAGTCGCTGGACGCCTACCTCGTCCTGTCCGGCATCCTGTTCGCGATCGGGGCGTTCGGCTTCCTCGCCCGGCGGAACGCGATCAGCATGCTGATGTCGATCGAGCTGATGCTCAACGCCGTGAACCTCTCGATCATCGCCTTCGGCGCGTTCACGACCTCGCTCCAGGCGAGCGCCTCGGTGATCGCCCTGATCGTGATGGCGGCCGCGGCCGCCGAGGCGACGGTCGGCCTCGCGATCGTGATCGCGATCTACCGCAACCGGAAGACGCCGCTCGTCGACGAGTACGACGCGATGCGGCAGTAGGCGCGGGCTCGATGCTGCTGCTGCCGAGCCCGATCCTCGCCGCCACGGAGGAGGCCGTCGGGTCCGCCGACCCCGGGATCTACGGGATCCTGATCCCGCTGCTCCTGCTCCTCCCGATCGCCGGCTTCGCGTTCAGCGCGCTGTTCGGCCGCCGGCTCCAGCTGTCGTTCGGACGCTGGGCGGCCGAGATCGTCCCGGTCGGCCTGATCGTCCTGACCTGGCTGGTCGCGCTCGCGATCATCGTGCCGGCCCTCCAGCACGCGGAGCCGTTCGGCGAGCACGGCCTCGACATCCGGCTCTGGACGTGGATCCCGGCCGGCGACTTCATCGTCGACATCGGCTTCCACGTCGATGCGCTGACCGCGTGCCTCCTGATCGTCGTGACGACGATCGGCATGCTCGTGCACGTCTACTCGATCGGGTACATGGCCCACGACGCCGGCACGTGGCGCTTCTTCGCCTACCTGAACCTGTTCATGTTCTCGATGCTGCTGCTGGTGCTGGCCAACAACTGGCTGTTGGTGTTCGCCGGCTGGGAGCTGGTCGGGCTGTCCAGCTACTCGCTGATCGGCTACTGGTACTCGAAGCGCACCGCGGCGCTGGCCGCCAAGAAGGCGTTCATCGTCAACCGCGTGGGCGATGTCGGGTTCGCGATCGGGATCATGGCGATCTTCGTGAACACCGGCACGCTGAACATCCAGGATTCGATCGGGATCATGACCGACAACCCGGCGTCGATGATCGTCCCGATCGGGATCGTCGCCGTGCTGGTGTTCGCCGGCGCGATGGGCAAGAGCGCCCAGTTCCCGCTCCACGTCTGGCTGCCGGACGCGATGGAAGGCCCGACCCCCGTGTCGGCCCTGATCCACGCCGCGACCATGGTCAACGCGGGCGTCTACCTCGTCGCGCGGTCGAACCTGCTGTTCGCCCACGCCCAGGAGACGATGGTGATCGTGGCCGCGATCGGCATCTTCACCGCGATCCTCGCGGCGTCGATCGCCTTCACCCAGACCGACATCAAGCGCGTCCTCGCGTACTCGACGCTGTCGCAGCTGGGCTACATGTTCGCGGCCCTCGGCGTCGGCGCGTTCATCGCCGCGATCTTCCACCTGATGACCCACGGCTTCTTCAAGGGGCTGCTGTTCCTGGGCTCGGGATCGGTGATCCACGCCGTCCACGAGGAGCAGGACATGAACCGCATGGGCGGCCTGTGGCGGAAGATCCCGATCACCCACTGGACGATGCTCATCGGGGCGATCGCGATCGCGGGCATCCCGCCGCTGGCCGGGTTCTTCTCCAAGGACGAGATCCTGGGCGACGCGTACAAGGAGGGCGACTACTGGGTCTGGATCATCGGCCTGACCGTGGCCGTGATGACCGCGTTCTACATGTGGCGCCTGATGGGCAAGACGTTCTACGGGCCGTCGCACGTCGACCCGGCGGTGGAGCCCAAGGTCCACGAGTCGCCGCCGGCGATGACGATCCCGCTGATCCTGCTGGCGATCCCGTCGGTGCTGCTGGGCATCTTCCTGACCTGGGGCGGCCCGCCGCTGTGGCCCGACGGCACCGGGCTCCTCGAGGGCTGGCTCGAGCCGGTGTTCGCGGCGTCCGAGGCCTACCTGCACGAGACGCCGGCGGGCTTCGAGCTGGCCGGCATCGACGGCGCCCTGATCATCATCAGCGTCGCGGCCGCCGCCCTCGGCCTGTCGCTCGGCATCTGGCTGTTCGGCTTCTTCCGCAACGGCGGCCGGCCGCGGCTGGTGGAGCGGCTGACGGTCGCCAACCGCGGCACCCGGTTCCTGTACCGCGCCTCGCTCAACAAGTGGTGGTTCGACGACCTCAACCACCTGCTGTTCATCGTGATCGGCGGGCGGGTCGCGGCCGGGCTGTGGTGGTTCGACCGGGTCGTCATCGACGGCACGGTCAACGGGATCGGCGAGGCGACCCGCAACGCGGGCGGCGGGCTCCGCCGGATCCAGACCGGGCGGGTGCAGAACTACGCGCTGGGCATCGCGATCGGCCTGCTCGTGATGGCCGGCTCGTTCCTCGTGATCGCGGGGCAGCCGCGATGAGCTGGGACTGGTTCGCGAGCCTCCACCCGGTCACGCTGGTGACCTTCCTGCCGCTGCTGGGCGCGATCGTCGTCGCCATCGTGCCCTCGTCGCGGCCGAACGCCGTGCGCCGCGTCGCGCTGCTGTTCGCCCTGGCCGCGTGGGTCGTGTCGCTCGGCCTGCTGGCCGCGTTCGTGACCGGGATCGGCGGCTACCAGTTCGTCGACACCGCGGTCTGGATCCCCCTGTTCGGGATCGAGTACCAGGTCGGCATCGACGGCCTGTCGCTGGTGCTGGTCGTGCTCACGACGACGCTGACCTGGATCAGCATGCTGGCCTCGTTCGCGCCGATCCAGACCCGGGTCAAGGAGTACATGGTCTCGTTCCTCGTCCTCGAGGTCGGGATGATCGGCGTGTTCGTCGCGCTGGACCTGTTCCTGTTCTACATCTTCTGGGAGCTGGTCCTCGTGCCGATGTACCTGATCATCGGCATCTGGGGCGGATCGAACCGGATCTACGCCACGATCAAGTTCGTCCTGTACACCCTCGTCGGCTCGCTGCTGATGCTGGTCGCGATCCTGGCCACCGCGTTCACCTACCAGGCGGCCCAGGCGGCCGCCGGCTCCGCGGACCCGTGGGCCGGCGCCTTCGACCTCCAGGTCCTGACCGCCTTCGCCGGGACCGGCGGCTTCTCGCCGACGTTCCAGTTCCTCGCGTTCGGCGCCTTCTTCCTCGCGTTCGCGATCAAGGTGCCGATGTTCCCGTTCCACACCTGGCTGCCGGACGCCCACGTGGAGGCCCCGACGGCGGGCTCGGTGATCCTGGCCGGCGTGCTGCTCAAGCTCGGCGGCTACGGGTTCATCCGGTTCGCCCTGCCGCTGTTCCCCGACGCGGCGCACACCTGGGCGCCGGCCATCATCGTGCTCAGCCTGATCGCGATCATCTACGGCGCGATCGTGGCCCTCGTCCAGCCCGACCTCAAGAAGCTGGTCGCCTACTCGTCGGTCAGCCACATGGGCTTCGTCACCCTCGGCATCTTCGTGTTCCAGCAGCAGGCGCTGCAGGGCGCGATCCTCCAGATGGTCAACCACGGCCTGATCACGGGCGGCCTGTTCCTGCTGGTGGGCGTGATCTACGAGCGCACCCACGATCGGACGATCGCCAAGATGGGCGGCCTGAGCTCGAAGGTGCCGGTGTACGCGGCGATGTTCGGGTTCTTCGTGTTCGCCTCGGTCGGGCTGCCCGGGTTGTCGGGGTTCGTGGGCGAGTTCCTGACCCTCGTCGGCACGTTCATCATGATCCCGGGGGCCGCGGCGATCGCCACGTTCGTCATGATCCTGGCCGCCGGCTACCTGCTGTGGATGTTCCAGCGGGTCGCGTTCGGCGAGCTGTCGGACTTCCTCAAGGGCCTCGGCGGGCACCTGACCGACGTGCGGCCGGTCGAGGCGATGACGCTGGTCCCGCTGGCGGCGCTGATCGTGATCCTGGGCCTGTTCCCGGGCCTCGTGCTCGGCATCATCTCGGGCTCGGTCGATGCCACCCTCGAAGCGGTCCGCCAGGCCGCTCCGCTGGCGTTCGGACCGTAGGGAGGCCAGCGTGACCACGTCCGACCTCTCCGTCCTGGCCCCGTTCATCGCGGCGATCCTCGTCGCGGCGGCGATCCTCGTGATCGACTTCGTGTTCCCCGGCCGGCGCGGTCCCGCGCTGGCGGTGGCCTTCGCCGGCCTCGCCCTGGTCGGGCTGCTGACCGCGCTGGTCGGCCAGGAGCCGCTGCCCAAGACCGCGTTCGACGGCGCCTACGTCGTCGACGCCCTGACGACCTTCCTGGACATCCTGTTCATCACCATCGTCGCGCTGACGATCGCGTTCGCCCCCGACTACCTCGAGGAGCGCGACCTGCCGGTCGCCGAGTTCGCCGCGGTCCTCGTGTTCGCGATGTCGGGCGCGATGCTGATCGCGGGCTCGGCCGACCTCCTGGTGATGTTCCTGGGCCTCGAGCTCATGGTCCTGCCGGGCTACGTGATGGCCGGCTACCACAAGTCCGACGGCTACTCGACCGAGGGCGCGATCAAGTACTTCCTGCTGGGCTCGTTCTCGAGCGCGATCCTGTTGTTCGGGCTCGCCTTCGTGTGGGGCCTCACCGGGACGACCCGGATCGCCGGCGTGTCCGACCACCTCCTCGACATCGCGAACGGCAGCGCCCCGTTCGCGCCGGCGCTCGCCCTCGGCCTCGCGTTCCTGACCACGGGCGTCGCGTTCAAGATCGCGGCGGTCCCGTTCCACTACTGGACGCCGGACGCCTACCAGGGCTCGCCGACGCCCGTCACGGGCTACCTGTCGGTGGGCCCGAAGATCGGCGCGTTCGCGCTGATCATCCGGCTGTTCGCGGACGCGCTCGGCCCGCTGGCCGCCGACTGGAACGTCGTGATCATGGTCCTCGCGGGCCTGACGATGACGCTCGGCAACCTGGTCGCGCTCGCCCAGGACAACGTCAAGCGGATGCTCGCCTACTCCTCGATCGCCCACACGGGCTACATGCTGGTCGGGTTCGCCGCCTTCGGGGCCGGGGAGGAGCAGGGCATGCAGGGCCTGCTCTACTACGGCGCGGCGTACGCGTTCATGAACCTCGGGGCGTTCGCCGTGATCGCGGCGATCCAGAAGCGCACGGGCGTGACCAGCAACCTGTCGACGTTCGCGGGGCTGGCCCGGCGCGAGCCGACGCTCGCCCTGCTGATGACGCTGTTCCTGCTGTCGCTCACCGGGATCCCGCCGACCGCCGGGTTCTTCGGCAAGTTCTACGTGATCCTGGCCGCGGTCGAGGTCGGCGGCTGGTTCAACGTGCTCGCCGTGCTCGCCGTGCTCAACGCCGCGATCGCCGCGTTCTACTACCTGCGGGTGGTCGTCTACATGTTCATGCGCGAGCCCACGACCGAGGTGGCGGTGCTCCGCCACGGGCGCCTCGTCTGGACGGGGCTCGCGGTCGCGACGGTGATGACGATCGCGCTCGGGCTGTTCCCGGAGACGATGCTCACGATCGTGGGCAACGCCGCCGCGGCCGTCGGGCAGGTCGGCGTCGGCGGCTAGCCGCTCCCGTCGAGCCGGCGGAGGCCGTCAGGGCGAGACGGTCAAGCCCGTCCCCGCGACCACGAGCGGGGGCGCGGGCCGGCCGTCGCCGAACAGCGCCTCGCCCGCCGAGGCCGACGGATCCGCGGACCCTGACGCGCCCGGCGAGCCCGACTCGCCGGGCGAGGCCGGAGGGACCCGAAGAGGCAGCGGGACCCGCCGACGCCGAGGCGCCCGGCGAGGCGACGGCGGACGGAGACGGGGCGGGCGACGAGGGCGAAGCCGAGGGCGTGGGCGATGCCGAGGGCGCGGGCGAGACCGAGGGCGAGGCGGGGACCGGGGTCGCGGGCGGCACCAAACTGGGCGCCAGCAGCACGACCCCACCCAGCAGGGCCACCCCGACGGCGGTGCCCATGACGAGGCCCGCCGCGATCGCCGTCTTCCCGCCCATCGTCCGCGAGCGTACCAGTACCACTCGGTCCAAGGCGCCGCGCCCCGCCCTCCACTACGATGACGCCCGCCATGTCCCGACCCGCCGCCGCGGTGAACGCGGTCCGAACGCGCCTGCTCCCCGCGCTGCTGACCGCACTGGGTGTGGTCCTGCTGACGGCCGGCCTGCTCTCGTATGCCGATCCGACGACCGCGGGCGCGGTCGTCGAGGCCTCGCCGACCACGGTCGAGGCGACGCCGGAGCCCGTCGCATCCCCGTCGATCGAGGCGCCGTCATCGTCCGCCGATCCGGGCGAGACGCCCACGACGGAGCCGAGCCGGCCGTCGGGCCCCGCGCGTGCGACCCGGGTCGTGGTCCCGGCGCTCAAGATCGACCTGCCCGTGGTCGGCGGACCCAACGGCTACCCGTTCTGCAACGTCGCGATGTACATCGACCACCTGGGCAAGCCGCTCGGGGACCTCGGCCAGCCGGGGCGCGGCATCGCGACCTACCTGTTCGCCCACGCCCGCGACGGCATGTTCGGCCCGATCTACGAGCTGGCGATCCAGAAGCACCAGCCGTCGAAGATGCTGGGGATGATCGTCCAGGTCTACACGAGCGACGACAAGCTCTACCTGTACGAGATCGACAAGGTGCTGCTCCACCAGCTCGACCTCGACACGGCGTTCGACGCGGACAGCGAGCAGATCTGGCTGCAGACGTCGGAGGGGCCGAAGGGCACGCCCGGCAAGACGCAGCTCCGCGGCCACCTGCTGTCGGTCGGCGACGCCGACCCGGCCGACGCGCACCCGAAGGCCAAGCCGGTCAGGTGCGACTGATCCGCGTGCCGCGCTAGATCCAGTCGATCCGCCGCAGGAACAGCGCCGTCATCATGGCGCCGACGATGACGACCGCGGTGATCAACCAGAACCCGCCGCCGTCGCCCGAGCCCGAACGCGGCGGCGGCCTCGCTCATGCCGAAGATCCCGGCCACCGCCCCGATGCCGGCCAGGATCACGGTCACGCCGGTCAGCCGCTTCATGATCACCGACAGGTTGTTGTTGACGGTCGACAGGTAGACCTCGAGCGTGCCGGCGACGAGCTCCCGATCGGTGTCCAGCTCGTCGGTCACCCGGATGAGGTGGTCGTACACGTCCCGGAAGTAGACGACGTGCGCGGGCGAGATCAGCGCCTGGTCGCGGTTCGTCAGCTGGTTGAAGATCTCGCGCGCCGGGGAGATCGCCCGACGCAGGCCGATGAGCTCGCGCTTCAGCGCGAACAGCTGCTCGAGCGTCCACGTCGTCGGTCGCGGCGATGACGGCGTCCTGGAGTCGCGTCGACCTCGTCCTCGAGCGCGTCCAGCACCGGGAAGTAGGCGTCGACGATCCCGTCGGTGATCGCGTAGAGCAGGAAGTCCGGCCCGCGCTTGAGGAGCGCGGCCGGGTCGCCGCGCAGCTGCTGGAGCGTCGCGGGATCCCAGCCGGGCTCGTGGACCGTGAGCAGCGACCGCTGGTCGAGCACGAGGTCCACCTCGAGCTCCGTGACCTGGCCCTCGTAGGCCACCCAGAACAGCACGATGTGGATCGCGCCCTCGACCTCGGTGATCCGGGCGCGCTGGTTGCGCTCGGCGATGTCGTCGGCGATGAGCGGGTGGAGGTCGAGCAGGCGGGTGACCTCGTCGACCGGGACGTTCGACGCGGCGGTGACGTCGACCCAGACCCGGGCCTCGGGGTCGGCCAGGACGTCGCGCAGGGCGTCGATGCCCTCGAACGAACGGGCGGTCTCGTGGATCCAGGCGCAGCCGCGGACGAGCAACCCCTGGTCGACGACCGGCTCGCCGGGCGGGGCGGCGTCGTCAGGCGCCGCCGATGACCGGGAGCTCGAGGTCGGCGTCGCTGCCTGCATCAGGGTCGATGCCTCCGTTCGGCGCCGGGGCGGCACCGCCCGGTGTCGAGACGGGCCCGGTCGCGCCGAGCATACGCCGCCGATCGAGCAGCAGCGCGGGCGGGACGGCGAGGGCCGTCACGACGGCCGCGACCAGGAACACGCCGACCATGATCTCGGCCGCCTCGCCCGCCGCCCACGTCTCCAGCGCCTCGATCACGAGGCCGTCGCGCAGCGGGCGGTCCTGGAGCGACTCGGGGATGTACGCGAGGTAGGCGTCCGGCGTCGCATAGACCTTGTCGTAGAGGCTGTCGATCGTCGTCGACCCGTAGGCCGTCAGGATCGCGAGGCCGACCGCCATCCCCACCATGCGGGCGACGGTCACGGTCGACGCGGCCATCCCGTACGCCTCGCGGCCCACGGCGGCCACGGCGGCGGTCGAGCGCGGGGTCACCGTGGCCCCGAAGCCGATCCCGAACACCGCCAGCGAGACGGCGGCGGCGCCGATCGGCGTGTCGATCGTCCAGCCGGACATCACGACCAGTGCCACGATCGACGCGGCGAGGCCCGCCAGCGTCACCAGCCGGAGCGACAGGACCCGCACGATGAACCCGGACGCGAGGGCGCCGATCGCCGTCGCCCCCGCGAGCGCGCCCAGCGCGAGGCGCTGCTCGTCCGGGCCGCCGTAGAGCACGCGATCGACGAACACCGCCGCGCCCACGATCGCGGTCGCGAAGCCGTATCCGGTGAGCGCGGACACGACGGTCGCCGAGGCGAAGCCGGCGTGCCTGAACAGCCGCGGGTCGAGGAACGGGTCGCGGACCCGCAGGCCGCGCACGACGGTCGCGATGCCCGCGACGACCGCGACGACCGCCAGCACCGCGGCGACGACGGCCGGGTCCGGGCCGCCGGACTCGGGCTCGGCACGGCTGCCCAGCAGGGTCAGGGATCCGAGACCGCCGACCAGGAAGGCCGAGAACAGGATCGCGCCCACGACGTCGAGCCGGCCGGGGCGTCGGGGCGTCTCCCAGTCGCCGCCGGCCGCCCAGGCCACGACGAGGGCGACGATCGCGATGGGGACGTTGACGTAGAACACCCAGCGCCAGGCGGGCGCCAGCAGGCTGCCGGCCATCGAGCCCGGGTCGACGCCCAGCTGCGACAGCGCCGCGGCGGGGTGGACGGCGCCCAGGATCGCGGCGCCCAGGAACGGTCCGGCGGCCATGCCCAGGAACGTGAGCGCCGCGATGAGCCCCAGGGCCCGCGGACGTCCGGCGCCGGGAAACAGGTGCGACGCGGCCGAGGTCGCCACCGGGACCATGGCCCCGCCACCGACGGCCTGGACGAGCCGCGCAGCGATCAGCAGCTCGAGCGTGGGCGCCATCCCGGCCAGGAGGCTGCCCACGGTGAACACGATGAGGGCCGACAGGAACAGCCGCCGGGTGCCCCACAGGTCGGCCATCCGCCCGGCCAGCGGCATCGTGACCACCGCCACGAGGAGGTAGCCGTTGATGATCCACGACGCCTCGCGGAGACGGGTCCAGCCCGCCACGTCGGCCACGATCGCGGGCAGGGCGACGGCCGTGACCATGAGCTCGAGGCCAGAGAGGAAGACGCCGGAGCCGAGGACGGCGAGCAGCAGGTACGCGTCGCGTCGCGGGAGCGGGTCCATCGCGGGCGAGTGTAGAGGCGATCGCGGATCGGCTCGCGCCATCGGCCGCGGCCGGGCGGGGTTCCCAAGCGCGTCCCGGGTGCGGTAGGCTCCGGCCACCATGCACGCTTGGTACGCCACCATCTCCTGTCAGACAGGCTGATCGGCCCCTTCCTGACCCAGCGTCGGAGGAAGGGGCGGGACGTGACGCACGCCGCCGTCGCCGGTGCCCGGCACGGTGTCGAGGCGTCCCCCGCGCAGTCGAAGGGAGATGGCGATGCCGATGCCGCATCGCACGTTCGCACAGGTCGCGAAGCGCAGGCTGGTGGGCAAGGAGGGGCGAGAGCGCGTCCGCGAGGTCCGCGCGCTGCTGGACGAGCTGCCCGACTACAAGAACGGTCCGTACGCGGACCTCCGCAAGTCCCTGTTGGCCGAGATCGAGGACACCCGGACTCGCTCGTCCGCGGTGCACCGCGACTCGATCGCCGTGCGGCGGGAAGGGGCGGCGCAGGTCGCCCTGGTCGGGCCGCCCAACGTCGGCAAGTCGTCCGTGCTCCAGGCGCTGTCCGAGATCCAGATCCGCACCGGCGACTACCCGTTCACCACCCTGCGTCCCGTGCCCGCGCTCACCCGGATCGGGGGCGTGCTCGTCCAGCTCGTGGAGATCCCCGGGCTCATCGAGGGCGCGACCGACGACCGCGGGGGCGGCCGGGCGTTGCTGGGCGTCCTGCGGAGCGCCGACGCGATCGCCTACTGCGCCCGGCTGGGCGCCGACCCGGCCGATCTCCGGACGGTCGTGGCCGAGGTCGAGGCGGCCGGCATCGAGAAGCCGTCGTTCATCGCGGCCACGCGCGCGGACGAGGCGCCGGCCGGGGCCGTCGACGAGCTGGCGGCGGCGTTCCCGGACCAGGCCGTCATCCCGGTCAGCGTGCTCGACGAGGCGTCGCTCGACGCGTTTCGCGCCGAGGTCTGGCGCCTCACCGGCCTCATCCGCGTCCGGCTGCGCACCAACGGGTCGACCGACGAGGAGCCGCTCGCGCTCCATCCGCCGGCGACGGTGGTCGACGTGGCCGACGCCGTGCACCACGAGCTCGCCGACGCCTGCGCCGGCGGCCGCGTCTGGGGTCCATCCGCGAGGTTCGAGGGCCAGCGCGTGGGCCGCGACCACGAGGTCGCCGACGGCGACGTCGTGGAGATCCTCCGCTAGGGCCGCCGCCCGGCTAGCGCGCCGGCGCCCGATCGAGGTCGCCGGCCTCCGCCAGCGCCCACGCCGTGTCGCCGGCGACGACGATGCCGAGCGGGTAGCCCGGCAGTGGCGTGATCGAGGTCACCTCGAGGGTGGTCGGATCGAGGCGGAGGAGGTCCTGGCGGCGCGTGACCCAGACGCCCGCGGGCGTGGCGACGATCTCGCCCAGGGCGCCGGGGTCGGTCGGGTCGGCGATCCTCCGTTGGGTCCGCGCGCGCGTCCCCGCGTCGACCCGGGTCACGCTCCCGTCCGGGCCCATGCTGGCCACGTACACGGCGTCGCCGTCCGTGGCGATGCGGTGCGGCGTGCTGCCGACCGCGACGACCGGATCCGCCGCCAGCGTCTCCGCGTCGAACGAGCGGAGCGTGCCGTCCTCGGCGGACACCCAGACGCGGCCCGCGGCTTCAACGATCGCGAGCGGTTCGGCGTCGAGCGTCGCGCTGGCGAGGATGCGTCCGGTCGTCGGGTCGACCTTCGCGATCCCGTTCGCGGTCCCCACCCACGGCCCGTGGCTCCCGGACCCGATCACGGTCACCCCGGTCGCGGGCACGACCTCGCCCGGCCCGCCGTCCGGATCGATCGGCACGACGCCGCCGATCGTCGTCGCCCACAGCCCGGACGGACCGTCGACCGGCCGCCCGATTCCCTCGATGAGCGGCCCGATGGTCGGCGGGTCGGTGGTCGTGTCGACGCGCCGGATCCCGGTCGGGCAGCCGACCCATAGCGTCGTGGCCGTCCCGGCCAGCCCGCGGCCGCTCGCGCACACGTCGGCGACGGCGACCCCCACCGGGCCGGCGGCCGGCGGGGTGGTCGGCACCAACTGGGACGGAGGCCGGCCGGCCCCGGTGCCCAGGAACACTGCCGTCCCGCCGACCACGAACAGGGCGGCCACGACGAGCCACCGCAGGGGACCCACCGCGGTGCGGCGTCGCGACCCGTCCCACGGCCGGCGCCGCGCCTGCCGCGTGGCCGTCGTGCGGGCGAAGACCTCCTCCAGCAGGCGGTCTGGTGCCCGGGACTGCGCCTCCGAGTCGAGCACCTCGCCCAGCACGCGGCCGGCGGCGTCGTCGGATCGTCGGGTGCTCATGCCGGTCGGTCCGTCCGGGCGCCCACGCCCGCCCGGTCGTCCGCCTCGAGCACCGCGCGGACGGCCGTGATCGCGTAGCGCAGCCGCGACTTGACCGTGCCGAGCGGGATCCCGAGCGTGTCCGCGATCTCCGCGTGCGTCAGCCCGAGCTGGTGGTGGAGCACCAGGACCGCCCGCTGGTCGACCGGGATGCGCCGCAGCGCGCCGTCGACGCGCTCCTGGTCGGCGAACGACGGCGCCGGATCGCCGCCGCCGATCTCCGGGACGGCGATCAGCCGGACCTCGGCCCGACGGCCGGCCCGGCGGGCCTCGTCGTAGCAGGCGTTGACCAGGAGCCGCCGGAGCCACGCCTCGAAGCGGTCCGGGTCGCGCAGCCGCGGCAGCTCCCGCCAGGCCTTCACCAGGGCCTCCTGCGTCGCGTCCTCGGCCCGGTCCGGATCGCGGAGGATCATCCGAGCCAGCCCGTACAACCGGTCGGCCGCGGCGCCGGCGAGCGCGGCGAACGCGTCGTGATCGCCGGCCATGGCGCGTTCCACCTCGTATCGACCCGGCATCGGCGAGACGAACCCTCCTCGACGGACAGCCTACGGGGTGGGCAGCGCAAGTCGGTACACGCCGGGGTCGCCGCCCGGCAGTCCACCGGAACCCTCACCGATGTTCGTGACCCACAGCGACCCGTCCGAGACCGCGATCCCGCTCGCGCCGGTGAACTCGCTGGGAAACGGCCCGCCATAGACGGTGATCGTCCCGGAGGCCGCGTCCACGCGTCCGACCGTGGCGGCGTCGAACCGGATCCAGGCCCCCGCGGCGTCGGCGACCACGCCGCCGTTCTCGCCCGCGAGACCAAGTGACCACTTGCCGCCGTCGGGTGCGACGACGGGGTCGGATCCGATGGCCCGTCGCAGCTCGAGCGTGACGGGGTCGAGGATGACGACGCCCCCCGTGGGCCCACCGGCGTACAGGGCGTCCTCCCCGACGCCGAACACGCCACTCGCGACGTCGGTGGCGTTGGTCGCGGTCACCTCGTGGGTCGCGAGGTCGATGCGCCTGAGCGACGAGCCGTCGATGGCGTAGCCGGCATCCTCGCGCACCGCCAGCCCGCAGCCGCCTTCGCCGCAGCTCCCGGGCAGGGTCCAGCGCTGGATGTCGCCGCTCGCCGGGTCGATCTCCAGCACCTCGCCATCTCGCGTGGTGTGCCAGAGCTTGCCCTTGACGAACTGGAGGTCGCCGCCGTCGTCGCCGATGGGGATGCTGACATCGGTCAGCTTCGCGGTCGCCGGGTCGATCTTGCGCACCGCCTCGGCGTCGCCGTCGAGCACCCAGATGGCGTCATCCGTCGCCGCGACGTCGGAGGTGAACGTGGAGACCTTCACCGTCCCGGTCGCCGCGTTGGTCGCCGGATCGATCCGCGTGACGGTGCCTGCCGTGTTGCCGCCGACCCAGATCGCGCCGAACGCGGGGACGACGTTGAACGCGGCGGGTGCGGCGATGAACGCCTCCTGGTCGAGGATCGCCATCGTCGAGGCCGACGGCGAGGGCGACGCGGGTGGCTCGGCGGCCGTGCCGGCACCGCACGCCGACACGGTCAGGGCGACCAGCATGGGGCCGAACAAGGCTCCCGGTCTGCGCCGGGGCGCGGTGGCGACAGGCATCGGTGGTTCTCCCTCTCGGGTGGCCGTCGTCCGGCACCCTTCGAGCCCTTGACGCCCGCGACGTGGCCCGTGGATCTATCTCCGATCGCGTTGACAGACGACGGAACGTGCCCGTAGGATCAACGCGCATTGATATAAACCGCCGTTGATCCGACGGCGCGAACCGTCCCCACCCACCTGCAGGTCGCCGTACCCCGTGTCCCCCACCCGCGCCCGAATTCGCAGCACCCTCGCCTCGGTCGTCGACATCCCCGACGACCTGCGTGAGCTGCGCAAGTTCCACAAGGTGCTCGCCGACGCCAACCGGCTACGGATCGTCCGCCGCCTGGCCGACGGGCCGGCCACGGTGACGGAGCTCATCGAGCACGTCGGGCTGTCCCAGCCGCTCGTGTCGTGGCACCTGGGGAAGCTGCGCGAGGTCGGGCTCGTGACGGCGCGGCGACAGGGACGCGAGACGGTCCACACCATCGTCCCCGAGGCGTTCGAGGCGTACGCCAGCCGGCAGGCCCGGGCGCTCGGCCTCGACGAGTCGGCGCGAGCAGGCCAGGCCGCCTCGTGAGCGGATCGCTCGTCTCGCCCGAGACGCGGGCTCGCGTTCGCGGCCTGATGACGCCCATCGCCGTCGGGCTCGGCAAGCTCGGGCTCTCGCCCAACGCGCTCACGATCATCGGCTTCCTGATCGCCTGCGTCGCCGCGGTCGCGGCCGGCCTGCAGGCCTGGATCGTGGCCGGGCTCCTGGTCGTGTTCGGCGGGGTGTTCGACCTGTTCGACGGGGCGCTCGCGCGGGCGACCGGCAAGGCCAGCAAGCTGGGCGCGTTCATGGACTCCACCTTCGACCGCTGGGGCGAGGGCGTGGTCTATCTCGGCATCCTGTGGGGTGCCCTTGAGCTCGGCTACTCGCTCCCGGTCGTCCTGACCGGGGCCGCGATGGTCTCGGCGTTCATGGTCAGCTACACGCGGGCCAAGTCCGAGAGCCTGGGCTACGTCCCCGGGACCGGCATGGCCAATGTCGGCCTCGCGCCGCGCGAGATCCGGATCGTCATCCTGACGCTCGGGCTGCTCGGCGCCGGCATCGCCGGCACGCCGCCCGAGACGGCGGCCACGTCGCTCGTCGACGCGCCGCTCGGCGTGCTGATCCTCGACGCGGCGCTCGGGCTGATCGCCGTCCTCGCCACGATCACCGTCATCCAGCGAATCATCGCGACCATCAACCAGGCATCGAACGAGGAACAGGGGTAGCAGCAGCACATGGAGCAGGAGCACGTGAGCAAGAACGGCAAGAACGGCCACGACGCCCCCAAGGCACGGGGCAAGAAGATCCGCGTGGCGATCGTCGGCGTCGGCAACTGCGCGAGCAGCCTCGTCCAGGGCCGGTACTACTACGAGAACGCCAAGGCGGGCGACTTCGTCCCGGGGCTGATGCACGTGCAGCTGGGCGACTACCACATCAGCGACGTGGAGTTCGTGGCCGCGTTCGACGTCGACAAGGAGAAGGTCGGCAAGGACGTGTCCGAGGCGATCTTCTCGGGCCAGAACAACACGTTCAAGTTCATGGACGTGCCGCACATGGGCGTCACCGTCGAGCGCGGCATGACCCACGACGGCCTGGGCAAGTACCT
Organism: uncultured Chloroflexia bacterium; assembly: GCA_963767945.1. Lineage (GTDB taxonomy): Bacteria > Chloroflexota > Limnocylindria > Limnocylindrales > CSP1-4 > CAIXZV01. The sequence goes on from CAVYGH010000011.1 coordinate 22,452, forward strand.
GTCGCAGATCATCGAGAAGGCCCCCGGGCCCACGTCCGACGTCGTCGGGATCCTCCGCGAGCGCGAGGTCGACCTCGTGGTCTCCTACCTGCCGGTCGGCAGCGAGGAGGCGACGAAGTGGTACGTCGAGCAGGCCCTCAAGGCCGGCGTCGGGTTCATCAACGCCATCCCGGTGTTCATCGGTCGCGAGCCCTACTGGCAGCGCCGGTTCGCGGAGGAGGGCCTCCCGGTCATCGGCGACGACATCAAGAGCCAGGTCGGCGCGACGATCACCCACCGCGTGCTCACCCGCCTGTTCATGGACCGCGGCGTGCGCATCGACCGCACGTACCAGCTGAACTTCGGCGGCAACACGGACTTCCTGAACATGCTCGAGCGCGAGCGCCTCGAGTCCAAGAAGATCAGCAAGACCAATGCCGTCACCTCGATGCTCGACTACGAGCTCGCGGACGAGGACATCCACGTCGGCCCCTCGGACTACGTACCGTGGCTCAAGGACCGCAAGTGGTGCCACATCCGGATCGAGGGGACGACGTTCGGCGACGTCCCGCTCAACGCCGAGCTCAAGCTCGAGGTCTGGGACAGCCCCAACAGCGCCGGCGTGATCATCGACGCGATCCGCTGCCTGCGGATCGGCCTCGACCGCGGCCTCAAGGGGACGCTCGTGGCGCCGTCGAGCTACTTCATGAAGAGCCCGCCGCTCCAGATCCACGACGACATCGCGCACGAGCGCGTCGAGGCGTTCATCCGGGGCGAGGACAACGAGACGCTCGTCGGCAACGAGGTGTCCCGCAAGGACGCGAAGGCGCTGGCCGCCGTGGCGAAGACCAAGGCACCCGCCGCGCGGTGAGCCAGGGGCGAAAGCTGGAGGCGCCGCACCGGCGCCTCCAGGGATCCTCACCCCGCATCGTCGAACGGTCGGCCCTCGTGGGCTACAAGGGCGCCGCGGCGGTCCTGGCGCACGTGCCCCAGCCGCTGTCGCGGGCGGTGATCGGCACCGCCGTCCAGGCGGGCTATCTCCTGTGGCCGGCGAAGCGCCGGTTCTCGAACGCGAACTTCGGGCACGTGCTCGGGCTGCCCCCCGACCACCCGCGCGTCCGGCGGCTGGCGTTGCGCGCCTACCGCGAGTACGCCCGCTACATCGTCGAGCTGATGCGGCTCCCGTCCCGGCCCCGCGCCGAGCTGGTCGCGGCCGTCGAGCCCGCCGGGGTCGACGAGATCGTCGCGCGCTGGCGGGCGAGCGGCCGGCCGATGATCGTGGTCGCCGGCCACGTCGGCAGCAACGAGGCCGTCGGCGCGGCGCTGGCCGAGCGGGGCCTCCCCGTCAGCGTGATCGCCGACGACTCCGCGTTCCCCGAGCTGTTCGACCTGCTGCGGCGGCAGCGGGAGGCCTGGGGGGTCACCCTCATCCCGTGGCGGAACCTGCGTGAGCTCTACCTCGTGCTGAAGCGCAACGAGATCCTGGCCCTCCTGGTCGACTGGGGCTATCGGAGCGATGGGATCCCGGTCAAGCTGTTCGACGCGTGGACGACGCTCCCGGCCGGCCCCGCCGCACTGGCGGCGAAGAGCGGCGCCCTGATCGCCCCGGTCGCCGTCCGCCGCCTGGCTGACGGGCGGTATCGGCTGGAGATCCGGGAAGGCTTCACGGTCCCGTCCTCGGATCCGGCCGACATCCAGCGGGCGACGCAGCGGATCGCCGACGCGCTCCAGGCCACGATCGCCGCGGCCCCCGAGCAGTGGTACAGCTTCAAGCCGATGTGGCCCGCGGACCCGGCCGAGGCCCGGTCGCTCGAGGCGCAGGCGATCGCGACGGGACCGGCGTCGTCGTGACGGGTTCGGCGGCCACGGAGCCGGCGGCCGTGGACGCGCGCCCGCCCGCCGCCCCGCGCCGGTCGGACCGGACTGCGGGGCTCGCTGCTGCTGGCGGCCGCGGGCCTGGTCGCGCGACTCCCGGAACGGCCGCTGGTCGCCGCGGCGGAGTCGATCGGCGAGCTCTGGTACCGCGTGGCGCCGGCCCGGCGCGCCCAGGCGCGGGCGAACCTGGCCCGCGTCTGCGAGGCCCTCGCGGCCAGCGGCCGGGGCAGCGCGGCGGCGCGGCGGGCCGCGACGGACCCGGACGCGCTCGAGCGCCTGGTGCGAGCGGCCTTCCGCCACACGGCGCGCTACTACCTCGAGGTGGCCCGCGCGGGCGCCTACGACCTCGACGACGCCCTGGCGCGGCTGGACATCGACGACGAGGCGGACGTCCGGGCGGCGCTGGGCGGCGGATCGCCGGTCATCATCGTGGGCATGCACTTCGGCGCGATCGAGCTCCCGGTCGTGCTCCTGGCCAACCTCGTCGGCCATCCGGTGACCGCCCCGATGGAGGCCGTCGCCGACCCGGCGCTCCAGGGCTGGTTCGTCGCCTCCCGCGGGCGGATCGGCGTCAACATCGTGCCCCTCGCCGACGCCCGCCGGACGCTGCTCCGGACGCTCCGATCGGGCGAGTCGATCGGCCTCGTCGCCGATCGCGACCTGACCGGGACCGGCATCGACGTCCCGCTGTTCGGCCATCCCGCCCCCATCGCCGTCGGCCCCGCGCTGCTGGCCATGGAGACCGGCGCGCCGATCTATGCCAGCGCGGCGCGGCGCGTCGCCGGCGGCCGCTACCGATGCCGCGTGTTCCTCGTCCCCGCGCCCGAGACCGGGACCCGACGGGAGCGGCTCATCGCCCAAACGGCGGCCATCGCGGCCGCGTTCGAGTCGATCGTCGCCGACGCGCCCGAGCAGTGGTGGGGCGCCTTCCACCCGATCTGGCCCGACCTGGCCGCGCCGGATGGCCCGGCGGCGAGCTCGACATGACCTCGCCGGTCCACGCGCCCGATCCCACGACCAGGCTCGGCCGCGCCGACCTGCACATCCACACGCTCGCGTCCGATGGCACCGCGCCCGTGACCGAGATCCTCGACCACGTCGAGCGCGAGGGCATCCTGGACGTGATCGCGATCACCGATCACGAGCGCATCGACGCGGCGCTGGCGGCCCGCCGGATCGCCCTGGATCGCGGCCTGCGGACCCGGGTCATCGTGGGCGAGGAGATCAGCACGCGCGGCGGGCACCTGCTGGGGCTGTTCCTGGAACGGCCGGTCCCCGCCCTGCGCAGCCTCCGCTGGTCCGTCGGCGCGGTCCACGAACAGGGCGGGATCGCGATCCCGGCGCATCCCCTCGTCCCGTATCCGCTGTGTGCCCAGGGCTTCGTGCTCCGGCGCCTGCTCGAGGACGCGGACCCGGCCGTCCGCCCGGACGCCGTGGAGACGTTCAACCCCACGGCACTCGGCCGCTACTGGCACGAGCGGGTCGTCCGCTTCGCCGCCGAGCACGGGCTGGCCCAGGTCGGCAACAGCGACGCGCACGCCGCCGAGGCCATCGGCACCGGCTGGACGACGTTCCCGGGCCGGACCGAGGAGGACGTCCGGCAAGCGATCCTCGGCCGCGAGACCCGCCACCACGGCAGCTTCCACGGCACGGCCGGGCAGCTCGGGACGTTCGGTCGGCAGCTGCGCAAGTACGGCCGCGACGCGCGGGCCGAGGTCGGCGGCCGGCTGCGGCGGGACGGCACCGGGCGCGATCACGGCTACCCCGGCGGACGCCTCCGCCCGCCGCGCTTCCAGCCGGCCGAGGGCGAGGGCCGGCGGTGAAGATCGGGCTGGTCTCCCCGTACGTCTACCCGCTCCCGGGCGGCGTCACCCAGCACGTCCGGTACCTGTACGAGAACCTGCGCCAGCGCGGCCACGACGTGCGGATCCTGACCTCGTCCCACGGCCTGCAGCGGGCGTCTGAGGGCGACGTGATCCGCCTCGGCAAGGGCTTCTCGATGCCCGCCAACGGCTCGGTGGGGACGGTCACGCTCTCGTTCCGCTACATCTCCCAGGTGCGCGAGGTCCTCGAGCGGGAGCGGTTCGACGTCCTCCACTTCCACGAGCCGTTCGTCCCGTTCCTCTCGCTCGTGATCCTGCGGGAGTCGCAGAGCGTCAACATCGCGACGTTCCACGCCTACGGTGGCTGGTCGCCGGCCTACGAGTTCGGCAGCCGGGTCATGGGCGCCTACGCCGAGCGGCTGCACGGCCGGATCGCGGTGTCAGCCGCCGCCCGGCACTTCATCGACCGCTACTTCCCGGGCGACTACAAGGTGATCCCGAACGGTGTCGACGTGGAGCGCTTCCGGCGCGCCGTGCCGATCGCCCGCTGGCAGGACGGGACGGCCAACATCCTGTTCGTCGGCCGGTTCGAGCCGCGCAAGGGCGTCCTCGACCTCCTCCAGGCCTACCGGATCCTGCGCAAGACCGGGTGCAACTGCCGGCTGCTGCTGGTCGGCGGCGGGCCCCAGGAGCGCGAGGCGCGGCGGTACATCGCGACCCGCCGGCTCCACGGCGTGGAGTTCCTCGGCCGCGTCTCGGACGACGAGAAGGCGCAGCTGTTCCGCACGGCCGACGTGTACGTCTCGCCGGCCACGGGCCGGGAGTCGTTCGGCATCGTGCTCCTCGAGGCGATGGCGGCCGGGGCGCCGATCGTCGCCTCCGACATCCACGGCTACAAGGGGGTGGTGCGGCGGGACCGCGAGGCGCTGCTGGTGCCGCCGCGCCAGCCGAAGGCGATCGCGGCCTCGATCGCGCGCCTGCTCAGCGATCCGGCGACGGCGTCGACGATGTCGACCGCGGGAGCGGTGCGCGCCGAGGAGTTCAGCTGGCCGCGGGTGACCGCCAAGGTCGAGGACTACTACGGCTTCGCGATCCGGCGCCTCGCGGCCACCGGCCCGCTGCCCGCGCACTTCACGGCGACCATCCCGCCCTCGCCGCGGACCCCGGCGGGGAACCCGTCGCGCGACGGCTACCCGGCGGGGGCGCCCTCGGAGCCGCCCGCGTCGCCGGTGGCGGCCTCGTCGCCCTCCGCCGCGGCCATCCGCCAGACCCAGGTCGAGTAGGCGACCACCGCGCAGGCGATCGCGAGGAACACGAGCAGCAGCGCGAACTTGGCGTCGGCGAACGAGATCGCACCGCTCCGGTCGAGGGTGTTCACCGAGAACTGGAACGCGTACAGGTAGGTCGGCAGGATGCCCTGGTACGCGTTGACGAGCGTCGAGGGCAGCGGCAGCGCCGCGATGTTCGGATACAGGATCACGAACCAGACGCCGGCGGCCAGCACGAAGCCGACCACGAACCGGCGCGAGTCGCGGGCGGTGATGACCTGCAGGCCGACCAGCGCCAGCGGGATCGCGACCAGCAGCGCGATGAGCTCGGGCACGACCCCGTTGATCGAGAACAGCACGGCGTCCGCCGGCAGCGCGCGCGTCAGCGCGATCACGAGCCCGCCCACGAGCGCCGTCACGGCCAGGGGCAGCAGGTCCCGCGGCCCGATCGATCCGCCGCCCTCGCGCGGCCGCGTCAGGTCGAACAGCAGCTTCACGAGGACGATCAGGGTCACCAGCCCGACCACGGCGAGCGCCGCCGCGGACGGCGTCACGACCAGGTTGCCGGGGTTCCCGTTGCACGCCTGCGACCCGGCGTTGACGGACTCGACGTTCGCGATCCCGCACAGCGGCTGGCGCAGCATCCACAGGATGACCGGCGCGAACAGCGCGGCCACGGCCGCGACCCGCGCGACCAGCCACGTCCGGCGCGACGGCCCGTGCCACAGCTCGGCGACGAAGTACGCGAGCGCGAGGAACAGGAACGGCAGGCTCGTGTAGTAGTGGTACTGGAACGCGGCCCGGTCGATCCGCGCCCACGAGATCCACTGGCACAGGAACCCGATCAGGATCATCGCGAGCGGCAGGCTGCGGCGCTTGAACCCCTGGTACGCCACGAACACCATGGCCGGGATGCCGACCCACCACAGGATCACGTTGCCGGCGTCGTAGATCGACGCGGCGGTCGAGTTCGCGAAGCTGCCCTGGTAGAACCAGACCGGCTTGAGGTTGAGCGGCCACGCCCACCAGGGCGAGCTGGCCGGGTGCGGCGCGGTCAGGTTGTTGTGGTAGCGGTACATCTCGCCGGTGAGGTCGAGCAGCGTCTGTCCGGTGTGCCCGGGCGGCCAGCCGGCGACGATCTGGTGACCCTCGATGAACGCCCACGGGAGGTACGTGATCACGTACACGACCAGCGGCACGGCGAGCAGCGAGCCGACCATCCACACGATGGGCAGGCCCAGCCCAGAGCCGAGCCGCAGCCACCCGGTCGGCGGCGGCGACGCCGGCGGCAGCAGCCGGCGCGGGTCGTCGGGTCCAGGGGCCTTGGCCATCGGACCGAATCCGTACCGGGCGGCGACCTGGAACGCGACGTACATGAGGATGCCCACGAGGACGAGCGCGAACCCGACCTCGAGCGGCGTCACCTTGACCGGTCCCGCCGTGAACCCCGTGCCCGCCTTGCCCACGAGGATCGAGCCGAGCGCGATCAGGATGCCCAGGCCCGCCGGTCCGGCGACGGCCAGCCACATCTCCTCGTCGGACCAGGCGATCGGGTGGTACACGGTCACGACGACCGCCGCCATGGTCAGCGCGATCATGATCAGGATGAACGGGAGGTTGCCCGACGCCCCGCTCCCCGGCGGCACGGCCAGGCCCATCCAGCCGAGGACGCCGGTCAGCCCGATCATCCCGACGATCAGGAGGAGCCGGCCCAGCGCCGACCGGGCGAGGATCAGGATGCCCAGCGCGCCGATCGCGTAGGCCGCCACCCACTTCGAGGCCAGGGCGAGCCCGAGGAACAGGCCGATCATCGGCATCAGCGTCCAGAACGCCCAGCGTGGCCGCTCGGGCTTGATCCACAGCCAGGCGAACACGCAGTACGCGGCCAGGATGAAGGCGCCCACGTAGACGTCGTTCATCGCGATGCGGCTCTGGACGAAGAACATGCCGTCGAGCAGCGCGAACACCCCGACCAGGATCGCGATCGAGCGTCGCCGGAACAGGATCCGCGCCAGCAGGAACAGCAGGGCGACGGTGATCGCGCCCATCGCCACGCCGGGCAGCCGCCACGCGAACGCGTAGTCGCCGACGTCGAGCGAGGCGGTCGCTCCGTCGGCCGCGAAGGCCAGGATCTGGCCCCGGTTGGCGGTCGGGTAGTCGGGGTTGTGGTCGAGGACCCACGCGGTCGGCGCGAACGGGACCCGCTGGTCGGCGAACACGCTCGGGCTGTGCGGCTCGACCACGTACACGGTCGAGCCGGCACCGTCCGGGGTCGTGCCCATGACCTCGACCATCTCGGCCGCCGGATCGAACAGCACCCGCGTGCCGGCGCCCGGGAGGGTGAGGGTCCTGATGACGGCGGGGCCCTCGTCGGCGTCATCCCCGGTGACCGCGACGACCTTCAGCTGCGGCTCGTCCGTGGCCGGGTCCCGGGTCGTGACGTAGAGCTGCGTGCCGTCCTCGATGCTGCTGACGAGGGCCAGGCCCTGCGCCCCGCCGTCGAGCTCGACCGTCGCCGCGACGCCGGCGGTGCCGGTGAGCAGCGTCAGGCCATCGGAGCCGGCGACGCCCAGCCGCGGCACGCCCTCGATCGTGATCCCGGTCAGGCGCCCGTCGTCGATCGCCGACTGGAGGGCCGCCCGCGTGTCGCCCGTCGGGACCGGGGCGACGACCACCGAGTCCTGCTCGACGTCCGCGAGGCCGACCTCGTAGTCCGCGGCGTCGCCGCCGATGATCGCCGCGAGCTCGCTCGCCGCGGCCGCAGCGTCGTCGATGTCGGCCGGCGTCGCGACGATCGCGTCTCCGCTGCCCGCCGCCGCCATGTCGACCGCGCCGGCGACGACCGTGCGACCCGTCTCGCCACCCGTGTCCGGGTCCACGACCACCACGGTGTCCCCGGGGAGGATGGCGGCGACGTGCGACCCGTCCTCGAACGTCGCCAGGCGGGTGATCGGGCCGTCGAGCGTGGCGACCAGCTCGGGCTGCACGACCTGCTCGAGCCCGCCGGGGTCGAGCCCGTCGAGCGTGGCCACGTCGAGGGCCAGCAGCTCGCCCGACTCCGTCCCCACGTACAGCCGATCGCGGTCGGCGTCGTAGGTGATCGCGCTGGCGCCCGGCACGCTCCACGACGCGATCTCCTTGCGCGTCTGCAGGTCGTACCCGGACAGCGCGGAGCCGGTGACCACCCACACGCGGTCGCCGTTGCGGGCGCTGGACGAGACGGAGTCCGGTCGCCGCGGCTCGATGGCCGCGTCGCGCACCGGGACGCCGAGCTCGCTGGTGGCCTCCGTGTCGTGCCCGGCGAACAGGACGATGCCGCCCGCCATCGCGTACTTCGCGAGATGCGGGTGCGTCCACTCGTAGATGTAGTGCGAGAGGCCGTAGCGCCAGTCCTGCAGGAACTCGGCCGCCGTGCGCGCGTGGTAGACCTCGTCGAAGTGCATCCGGGCGGGCTCGGCCAGCCGGAACATGCGCAGGCCCATCGCGGCGACGACGAGCACGATCAGGATCCACAGGTCCAGCCGGTCGAACCGCCCGCGGCCCTCCGTCGCGAGCAGGCGGGACCGGTCGGGGCGGATGGGCGTCTCGTCGATCTTCCCCTTGAGCCAGGCGATCGGCCCCACCTCCGACCACGCCGGGCGGTCGAACCACGCCGGGACCAGGCGCCGTGCCGGGGCGACGGCCGCCGCGGTGCCGGCCGGGAGGCCGCTCACGCCGGGCGTCATGGGCACGCCGGGCGCGCCCACCGCCCCGGGCGGTGCCGTGGCCTCGGCAGGCGCGTGCAGCTCTCGTCCCTCCTCGAGCTCCGCGGCCAGGGAGCGGCGGGCGGCCGGCCGCAGCTGGGCGAACGCCCACAGGAAGACGCCGGTGTTGAGCAGCGCGACGAGGGTCACGCCGGCCTGGGACCGGATCCCCTCGCCGATCCCCAGCCAGTCGCGGATGCTCGGGTTGTCCGGGTAGAGCGCGGTGAGGACGACGTACATGTTCAGGAACGTCGCCACGGACGCCACGATGTAGGCGATCCGCCAGCGCCACGAGAACGCGAACGGGATGGCCGCCAGCGCGAACAGCGGGAACAGGTAGCGCTCGTGGACCCGTGTCGGGACGGCGAAGAAGGCGAGCGCGAGGACCGAGACGCCCACGAGGATCGTGAGCCGGTCGGGCCGGCGGGCGACGAGGAAGGGCACGATCACGAACAGCAGCAGCCCGAGGGCCACGCCGCCGACCGCGGCGGCGGGAAACGGCCCGATCGACGCCCAGCTGGTCGCGTCGGCGACGGGCGCGTCGAAGATCCAGGCCCCGTTGGTGGCCATGCTCTGGCCGTCGACCGGGAACAGCGCCCACAGGTTGTACGCGTTGACGGTCACGTACGAGTAGGTCGAGGCCGTGCTCAGGATGAGCCGCACGAGCGACGAGTCGACGAACGGCGCCGTGCCGGAGAACGAGACCACGGAGATCCCGAACGGCGCCGAGAGGACGACCGCCGTGGCGAAGCCGGCGATGCCCGTGGACACGATCCGGATCCAGCCGGTGGTCCGCCGCTCCCAGCCGAACCCGGACGGCTCGGGCGGGGCCTCGTCGCCGAAGCCGCCCTGCGGCCAGAGGGCGCGCCGGATCGTGACGAAGGCCACGATCGGGACGAGGATCGCGAGCTGCGGCTTGACCAGGGCGGCGACCACGGCGAGGATCGCCGCCCGTTCGGAGCGCGCCTTCCACAGCTCCCGGACCGACAGCAGCAGGAACACCGTGCCGAAGCTGTCGACCTGGCCCCAGACCACCGAGTCGAACCAGGTGATCGGGTTCACGATCACCACGGCCCCGGCGAGCGTCGCGCGTCGCTCGCTGACGCCGAGGTCGCGGGCCATCCGGTAGACGATGTAGCCGAGCGCGACGTCCGTGAGGATCGCCGGCAGCTTGATCAGGTCGCCGATGCCGCCCAGGAACTGGCCGACGACGCCCACGACCCACAGCGCATAGAGGTAGCCGGGCGTGTAGTCGGCGAAGAAGCCGCGATCGTAGAAGCCGAACGGACCCTGCTCGGCGAGGCTGGCCGCCCAGTACCGGAACAGGCCGAGGTCGGACTCGAACCCGGAGCCGCGGAGCCCTTCGTACCCATATGCCATGATCAGCCGGAGCACCAGGCCGATCGCCACGATCGCCAGGATCTGCCAGCCGATACCTCGCCGGGGGGTCTCGTCCGTCATCGTTTCCCGGCCGGGCGCGCCCGAACCCAGACCGGACACGGGGAGCCTCCTACGCAGCGGTGAAGGTGGACCGGAGTATAGCCGAGGGCCCCGACGGCCCCCTCTCGCCCGGGTCCGAAGTCGGCCGCCCCGCGGCGGTCATCGTCGGGCTCTTGCTGGCGTTGGGCGCGCTCGCGCTCTACACGTGGTCCAACCCCGAGCACTACAACCAGTACAACCATTTCGTCTGGCAGGCGGACGCCTTCCTCCACGGAAAGGTTTCGTTCGACTGGCCGGTGCCCGACTTCTCCGACCGGCCCGCCAACTGGTACTTCAACGACATCTACCCACTGTTCGACGCCAGCGGGCAGCCAACGGGTCAGGTCCTGCTCCCGTTTCCGCCCCTGCCCGCGCTGGTCCTGCTGCCGTTCGTGGCTGCCGTCGGGCTGACCGTGGATCAGGAGGCGATCGCGGCCGCCCTGGCGGCCATTGGCGTCGGCATCGCGTACTGGATGCTCGGCGGCCTGCGGATCCGGCTGGCCGTCCGGGCGTTGACGACGATCCTGTTCGCGACCGGGACGGTCTGGTGGTGGGCGGCGGCGGTCGGCAGCACGTGGTACCTCGCCCACCTCGTCGCCGTGATCGCGGCCCTGCTGGCCGTCGGCGTGGCGCTCCGCCACGACCCGCGCGCCGGCGCCGACGACGTGCGGGACGACGGGGCGGACGGCGCGGCCGCAGCGAACGGCGACGACGAGGACGGCGGGTGGCGGTCGGCGGTCTGGCCGCTCGACGGCTCGCAGGTCCTGGCCGGGCTCCTGCTCGGCATCGCGGCGACGGCGCGCCTGCCGCTCGTGTTCGCCGCGCCGTTCTTCATCCTCGTGGGCGGCGGCGGGACCCGCGCGCGCCGCCTCGTGTCGGCGGGGATCGGCGGCGTCGTCCCGGTGGCGGCCCTCCTCCTCTACACGCAGCTCACCACCGGCGCCTGGCTGCATCCGGGCTACGACTACCAGTACCAGCTGGAGGCGAACGGCTACCCGACGCTCGGCTACCACCCCGAGTGGTCGGTCGAGGACCTCCGCTACATCCCGCAGAACCTCGGCATCATGTTCGGCGCGCTGCCCGTCATCGCGCCCGACGTGAAGCCCAACACCCTCGGCTTCGGCGACACCGTCGTCCTGTGCACGGCGCCCGGGGCCCAGCGGTCGCTGCTCGATCCCGACTGCCCCCTGGTCATGCCGATCGACATCGGGACGAGCATCCTGCTGAGCGCGCCCGGCCTCCTGATCGCGCTGTTCGCCATCCGCCGGCACCCGCTCGCCCGCCTCACCGTCGGGGTGGGCGTGACCGTGGTGGTGATCGCGCTGTTCAACCTGGCGCACTTCAGCCAGGGCTGGGTCCAGTGGGGCTATCGCTTCTCGCTCGACTTCATCCCGTTCCTGCTGCCCCTCGTCGCGCTCGGCGCCGGGCACGCCGACGGCCGGCCGCGGGGGGTGGCGATCGCGCTCGTGATCGCCGGTGCGGCGATCAACCTGTGGGGCGTGGTCTGGGGCCAGCTCCTTGGCTGGTAGCCGCAACGGGCGGCTCGGCCGCATCGACCCCGCCTACCCGGCGGGCCTCCTGACCGGCATCGGGGCGTTGGTCGTGTACCGGTCCACGCTGCTGCCGGGCCTGGGCGCCTGGGACACGGGCGAGGCCCAGACGGTGCTGCCGATCCTCGGCACGATGCACCCGACCGGCTTCCCGGCCTACGCGCTGCTGGGCTGGGTCGCATCGGTGGTGCTCGGGCCGTTCGGGTCGCCGGCGTTCGCGATGAACCTGCTGTCGGCCGTGCTGGTGGCCACGGCGGTCGGGATGGCCGTCGTGGTCGTCCGTCGCCTGGACGTGCCGCTGCCGATCGCCGTCGCCGCCGCGATCGGGTTCGCGCTCACGCCCCTGGTCTGGCGGGTCGGCGTCGCCGCGGATGCCCACGCGCTCCACGCGGTGCTGCTGGTGGCGATCGTCGGCCTCCTCGTCCGTTGGGAGCGGTTCGTCGGCGACCGGAACGCCGAGCCGGACGATCCGCGCCTGCGCGCCCGTGCGGATCGCGCGATCGTCCTCGCCGCGGGTGCCTTCGGCGTCGGGCTCGCGAACCACGCCCTGATGCTGCTGCTCATCCCGGCCGTGGGACTGTTCGTGCTGGCCGTCGAGCCGGGCGTGCTGCGGCGGCCGCGGCTGATCCTCGCCGCGCTCGGGGCCTGCTTCGGGGTGGCCGCGCTGCTCTACCTCGAGCTGCCGCTGCGCGCGGGCCCGTTCCGGGCACCGCTCGTCTACGGCCATCCCGAGACATGGACCGGCTTCTGGGACGTCGTGCTCGCCCGCCAGTTCCAGGGGGACATCACGCGCCCGCTGGGCGACATCGCCGGCAAGCTCGACGACCTGCTGTCGCTGGGTCTCCGGCAGTTCGGCCCGTGGCTGATCCTCGTCCCGTCGGGGCTGCTGATCGCGGCGGTCCGGCTGCCGCGCTACGCGCTCCTGTCGGGCGTCGCCACGCTGACGACGTGCGTCTTCGCGGCGTCCTACGAGAACGCCGCCATCGAGCGCTACTACATCGGCCCCGTGTTCTTCGCCTGGACGTGGCTCGCGATCCTTGGCGGCGCGGTCGCGGAGGCGATCGCCGCGCGATTCGGACCGGTCCGGAGCCCCGAGGACGCGCCGCTGGCCGCAGCGTCCACCCGGTCGTGGCGACCCGTCGGGGTGCTGGCCGCGGTCGTCGCGCTCGTCGTCGGCGTCGCGCTGGTGGTCCCGACCGCGACGCAGATCCAGTCGCGCTGGCGCATCGCCGACCAGAACCGTCCGACCTGGGTCCACGCCTGGCTGGACGAGATGTTCACGGCGCTCGAGCCCGATGCCGTCGTGCTGTCGTGGTGGTCGTACTCGACCCCGCTGTGGTACGGCCAGCTCGTGGAGCACCGCCGGCCCGACGTGTGGGTCGTGGACGACCGGACGCGGCTCGACGAAGATCTGGGCGACGTCACCGACGTCATCGAGGCTAACCTCGACACGCGACCCGTCTACCTCATCCGCCAGCCGGCCGAGATCGAGGCCCTCTCCCAGCGTTACCTGATCGAGCGGGTCGGAACCCCGGGCAACCTGTTCCGGGTCGTCGGCCGCATGGAGACCACATGACCGCTGCCCCCGCGCCGGCCGACACGGGCGTCCGCGCCGCCGACCTCGTGCCGCGGCTCTCGTACTTCTTCCCCGCCCACAACGAGGAGGCGAACCTCGAGGGGCTGGTCGAGGAGGCGCTCGAGACCCTGCCGCAGATCGCCGAGCGGTTCGAGATCATCGCCGTCGACGACGGGTCGACCGACCGGACGGCCGAGATCGCCGACCGGCTCGCGGCGGCCCACCCGGACGTCGTGCGGGTCGTCCATCACGCGGTCAACCGCGGCTACGGCGGCGCCCTCCGCTCGGGGTTCGAGGCCTCCCGCTACGAGCTGCTGGCGTTCACCGACGGCGACCGCCAGTTCCGGGTCGCCGACATCGGCCGGCTGACCGAGCGCCTCAGCCGGCCCGACCATCCGGACGCCGCGGTCGGGTTCCGGATCAAGCGCGCCGATCCGGTCATCCGCGTCGTCTACGCGCGGACGTACAAGCTCGCCAACCGCATCTTCTTCGGGCTCAAGGTCAAGGACGTCGACTGCGCCTGCAAGCTGTTCCGACGGGAGGCCCTCGAGGGCGTCCGGGTCGAGTCGGGCGGCGCGTTCTTCTCGGCCGAGCTCCTGATCAAGGTCGAGGCCGCCGGCCGGCACGTGGTCCAGGTCGGCGTCCCGCACTACCCGCGGACGGCGGGCTCGCCCACGGGCGCCAAGCCGTCGGTCATCTGGCGCGCCGTCAAGGACTTCTGGAGCCTGCGCCTGCGGATGTGGGCGAACCGCGAGCGGGCGGGCCGACGCGGCCGCCCGATCCTGGGCGCCTGAGCGCCGGTCGCCCACACCGGCCCGGCGGCCGGTCCTAGCTCGAGGACGAGCCGCCGCCCCGCTGCTCGCTGTCCGGGTCGAGCGAGTTGACGAACTCGCGGAAGATCGCGAGGCGCGTCTGGTCCAGCACCTCGCCCGTGGTCTCCGGAACGAGCGGCTTGCGGCGCCGCCCGGCCGTCGCGCCCGCCTCCTCGCCCTCGTCCTCCTCCTCGTCGTCGTCGTCCGGGACCGTGGCCGCGCGATCGAGCACCTCCGACGACGCGAACACGGGGACGCCGAGCCGGACCGCGAGGGCGATCGCGTCCGACGGGCGGGCGTCGATCTCGTGGCGGTCGTCGCCGCGGCTGAGCTCCAGGCGGGCGTGGTAGGTCTCGTCGGCGAGGTCGGTGATCACGATCCGCTCGACCGTCACCCCGAGGGTCGTGAGCACGGTGGCGAACAGGTCGTGGGTCAGCGGTCGCTCGGGCGTCAGGCCCTGGAGCTTCATCGCGATCGCGCTGGCCTCCCACGGGCCCACCCAGACCATCAGCAGGCGGGTCGCGTCGACCTCGCGCAGGACCAGGACGTGGCGGCCGGTCGGCATGTGGACGCGGACGCTCTCGACGATCATCTCGATCTCGGAGCCGCGCTCGCCGTCCATGGACCGATTATCCCACGCGGTCGCCGGGGCGGCCCGTCAGGCCGCGAGCGCGGGCGCCGGCTGGTGCCGGATCCGGAACGGCAGCGCGAGCAGCACGCCGGCGAGGAACCCGGTCACGTGCGCGAAGAAGGCGACCCCGGTGTCGCCGGTCGCGCCGATCCAGCCGATCGCGTCGAGCAGGTTCAGCGCGAACCAGAACCCGAGCACCAGCACGGCCGGCACGGCGATCAGCTGGTAGAACAGGCCGAGGTAGACGAGCGACTGGATCCGCGCGCCCGGGAACAGCACGAGATAGGCGCCCAGCACCGCCGAGATCGCGCCCGACGCGCCGATCATCACGGCGTCCGAGGCCGGATCGACGGCGACCTGGCCCGCCACCGCCGCCACGCCGCCGACGACGTAGAACGCCAGGAAGGTCGGCCGGCCCATCCAGTCCTCGACCTTGTTGCCGAAGATCCACAGGTAGAGCATGTTCCCGAGCAGGTGGAACCAGTCCGCGTGCAGGAACAGGCTGGTCGCGATCGCCAGCACCGGCAGGGACAGCCAGTCGCCCGATCGGACCGATGCCGTCAGCTCCGACGGCACCGCGCCGTGGACGGTCAGGAACTCACCGAGGCCCGGGTCCCCGCTGCGCGCCAGCACCGCGAGCTCCCACGCGAAGGCCGCGCAGCAGACCGCGATCAGGGCCAGCGTGACCACCGGCGTCCGCCGAGTCGGGTTGGCGTCCCGGAGCGGGATCACGGCCGACCGCTTCTCGTCAGCGCCGAGGCCGCTTCGTGGGCTTGGGGGTCTTCGCCGGCGCCGCCTTCGTGGGGCTGGGCGCTGGCGAGGCCGACGGCGACTCCTCGGGGGCCTCCTCGAGCAGCGCGCTGTTGAGGCCGTTGCTCGAGATCCACCACATCGTGGACGGGGCGTCGGCATCGGCGACCGGCAGCACGTCGAGGCCCTGGAGGTCCGACCAAGCCTCGTCGCCCCCGGCGAGCTGGTACTGGCCGATGTACTCGCCGTCCGACTTGTTGAAGGCCACCACCCGGTCGTTGGCGGCGTCGAACGCGTACAGCGCCCCGATGCGCTTGCTCGGGTTGCCATCCGCCAGGATCGGCGACGACAGCATCGTGTAGTCGCTGGTCGGCCGGAGCTGGGTGTCGTCCGGCAGGTCCGGTGCCCAGTTCGTGGCCGGGATCACGCGCTCGACCTCGCCGTTCTCGGCGGCAAAGATGTCGCCGTCGATCATGAGGTCGGTGATGCCGTCGACGGGGCGGTCCGTGGGCAGACGCCCAGTCCCGGCACTGTGGTAACCAGACCCATCACTGGATGGGTCGTAGACCATGATGTTCTGTTCCGACGGGTCCACCACGTACAGCTTGTAGAACGCGGCGTCGAAGTTGGCCACGAATGTCGCGAGCTCCTTGACGTCGTTCCCCCACGAGGCCGAGTTCTTGACCGGGATCCGCGCGAGCGTCCCGCGACCCGAGTTGCCGGCCGGACGCCAGCGCCAGAGCGTGTTCTTGCTGTCGAGGATCAGCACGTCCGGGCCGCCAACGGTGATCAGCTTGGGATCGGCGACGCGGGTGCCTGACGCCCGCTGTCCGGCCTTGAGGACGGGCGTCGCCGACTTCTTGGCCAGGTCGATCCGCCACACGGTCTTGCCGGCCGTGTCCAGCACGTACGGCGCGCCGTCGGCCCCGCGGACGAGACCGGCGAGCTGCACGGTCTTGTCCTTGGGGAACCGGTACAGCGGTGAGGACTTGACGTTGGTCATGCGATACAGGCGGTCGAGCCCCGCGAGCGCCGTCTTCCGCAGCGGCTCGATCTGCTCGAGCGGGTAGCCCGCCTCCTCGGCGGCGTCGAGCTGCTGGTACGCCGAGTTCAGCAGCTCCAGCGCCTGTCGCGGGTCATCGGTGATCAGGTCGACTCCGGGGCCGCTGACGCTGTCCAGGGCCTCCTGGGCGGCCTCGAAGGCGCTCTTGGCCGCCGTCAGCGACGGGATGGCGTCCAAGGGCTGGCGCTGCCCGCCGACGGCGTAGACGCCGAATACGAGCGCGCCGGCGACGGCCACGAAGGCAAGCAGGGCCACCGCGGCCCGCCGCTGCATCTCCATGCGCGACGCCGTGCCGGTGACCTTCTTGCTGGGCTTCGACTTGCGCCGTGGCAGCATGTCCTGGATCCGCCAGATCGCCCGCTCGAACCCGTTGCCTGCGGCGCTCTTGGCCTTGGTCGCCCCGGCGCCGATGGCGGCCGCGCTCGCCGTGACGGTGTCGGCGAGCGGGATCGGCGACTTGTCCGGAGCGCCGGCGAGCGGCTCGGCGGGGCGCACCGGGACCAGGGTCTTGGCCTTGTGCGTCGCGCCGACCTCGTTGGCCTCGAACGCGATGGCGCCGTCGCTGCCCTTGCCGTCGGCCGCGACGAACCGGGCGTGGAGGTGCTCGATCGCCGACTGGGGATGGAGCGTGACGAGCGCGTCCTTGAGGGCGTCGGTGCCGATCTTGGCCACGATGTTCGCGGACACGAGGCACAGCGAGTCGCCGACCGAGAGCTCGCCGCGCCAGACCTCGGGCTCGAGGTTCTCGACCGGCAGGCCCCGATCCCGGTTCGGATCGGGCAGGGTGGACAGGCGGGCCTGGCGGATGAGGTAGGCCTCGGCCGGTCCGACCGTCGCCACGTACAGCTCGCGGCCGCGGACCACGGCCACCGCCACGCCGATCGGGCCGCCGTCGTCGCCCAGGTGGCTCATCCCGTAGCGGTCGCGCTGGTGGGCGAGGCGCTTGTTGGCGACGCCCATGACCTTGGTCAGGCACTGCCGGATCCCGGCCGACTCGTCGTAGTAGTACTCGTTGCGGATCGTGTCCGCGATCATCCGCGTCGCTTCGCGCGCCCGGTTGCCGGTGGTGCGCGACGTGACCAGCAGGTACAGGTTGCCCTTCGACCGTGCGACGGAGCCGACGGACGGCTCGACGACCACGATGGCGTCGGGCGAGTCGGCGAGCTGGTCCTGCTCGGTGACGGCACCGAGCTTCAGCTGGAGGCGGACGGCCAAGCAACGAGCCTCATGGTGGGAGCGACGCGCGTCGGTATGCGGCGGTGACGGGACTCAAATCCCGTCGGCCCGTCGGCGGGAGCCGCGATTATACGCGTGGGCCCTGACCCGGCCCGGAAGCGCCTCCCGGCCCCACCCGGAGGCGCAGCTCGCGGGCCCGGGAGCCCCCGGGAGCGGCCGCGAACGCACCCAGCAGCTCGATGGCCCGGAGGCGCAGCTCCGACGCCACGATGGGCTCGTCCACCCGCACCACGAGCGCGTCGGGCTCGATCTCCTCGAGCCGGCAGGAGCCGACCGCCGGCGGCACGCGCTCGGCGACGATGGCGTCCCAGGTCGCGATCGCGCGGGCGAGCCGGAGCTCCTGGTCCAACCCCAGCCGGCGGGCGGCCTCGGGCAACAGCTCGCCGACCCGCGCCGGCCGCCGCCGGCGCGCGGCCGACTCCGGGTCGCGGTCGGTCATGCGCCGCGACCGAGACGCGACGTGCCGTCGGGCGCCACGTCGACCGCCCAGGTGGTGCCCACGGAGCGCAGGCCCGGGTCGAGATCGTCGAGCGTGGTCGTCGTCACGAACGCCTGCGGCAGCTCGGCGATCCGCCGCACGAGGTGCGCCCGGCGCTCCGGGTCCAGCTCGGAGAACACGTCATCCAGGAGGAGCAGCGGCGGGCGTCCGTCGAGCGCCGTCAGGAGGTCGAGCTCCGCCAGCTTGAAGGCGAGGATCGCGGTCCGCTGCTGCCCGCGCGAGGCGAACGAGGCCAGCGGCCGCCCGGCCATCTCGAAGACGAGGTCGTCCCGGTGCGGCCCGATCAGCGTGGTCCCGTTCCAGACCTCCTTGTCGGCGGTCTCCCCGAGGCGCCGGGCCAGCGCGTCGCGCACCGATTCGCCCGGCAGCTGCGGGGCGTTCGTCGCGTAGCCGAGGTCCAGCCGCCCGGCGGCGGCCTCGTCGGGCGCGATCTCGGCATGCGCGGCCGCAAGGGGCTCGGCGAGCGCCTCGAGGAGCCGCTGCCGCTCTGCGCGCACCGCGCTGCCGGCGTCGAGCAGGGTGGCGTCCCAGAACGCGAGCTCCGCGCGCGTCGCCTGCTCCTCGCGGATGAGCCGCAGCAGCCCGTTGCGCTGCTGGAGGGCGCGACCGTACGTCGCGAGGTCCCGGAGGTACGCGGGCGACCGCTGCCCGGCCAGGCGATCCAGCGCCTCGCGACGAAGCGACGGCGAGCCCGCGACCAGCAGCATCTCCTCGGGGGCGAACATGACAGTCCGGAGCACGCCGACCAGCGCCGCCGCGCGCCGAGCCACGCCGTTCACCCGGATGCGCTTGCGGGCGCCGCCGGTCGCGCTGCGGACGAGCGCGACCTCGACGGTGTCCCGCGCCTCGCGGTCCGTGGCGGGCTCCCCGATCCGCGCCTCCACGCGGGCCAGCTCCTGGCCCCAGCGGACGAGCTCCCCGTCGGCCGCCGTTCGATGCGAGCGACCCCACGCGGCGAGCACGATCGCCTCCAGCAGGCTCGTCTTGCCGGCGGCGTTCGGGCCGAAGACCAGCTGCGGGCCCGGCGTGAAGACCGCGTCGAGGGCCGCGTAGCCGCGGAGGTCGCGCACCGACAGCCCGAGCAGGATCGGGGCGGCGCGGCCGCTCCCCGCGTCGTCCGGGAACAGGTTGGGCGGCGCGTCCGTCGGAGCGGCCCCCAGGACGTCCGTCAGGAGGTCGTCCGGACGGGCATCACGACGTGCACGTAGGCGTCGTCGCCGACCGGACGGAACACGCCGGGTGACAGCGGTCCGTTGAGCTCGAGCGCGAAGCGGTCCGCCTGGACGTTGCCGAGCACGTCGTTGAGGTAGCGCGCGTTGAACGCGATCGTCGTCGCGTCGCCCTCGATGGTCGCCTCGACGTCGCCCGTGTAGTCGCCGACGTCGGCGGTGGCGGTGACGACCACGCCGGTGTCGTCGCCGCCCACCTGGAGCTTCACGATGTTGGCCGACGAGCTCGCGATGAGGGCTGCCGGTCGCACGGCCCGCAGCAGCTCCTCCCGGTCGAGCTCCGCCCGCGTCGCATGCGTCGCCGGCAGCACGGTCTGGTAGTTCGGGAACTGGCCGTCGATGAGCCGCGAGACCAGGTCGATGCCCTCGAGATGGAACAGGACCTGGTTGCGGGCCTGCGCGAGCACGAGCTCGACGGGGTCGTCCGTGTCGGCCAGGATCCGGGCCAGCTCCGCGAGGGCCCGTGCCGGGATCACGACCGCGGCGGCCTCGACCGGGTCGAGCACGTCGAGCGTGCGCACGGCGATCCGGTAGTTGTCCGCGGCGGCCAGCGTGAGCTTGCTGCCCTCGAACCGGGCGAGGACCCCGGTGAGGATCGGCCGGGCCTCGTCGCTCGCCGCGGCGAAGATCGTCTCCTCCAGGGCCCGCTTGAAGACCTTCTGTGAGACGCGGGTCGTCGGGCGCTCGCCGGCGGTCTGGATCGTCGGGAACTCCTCCGCGTCGATGCCCTTCACGTGGGTGGCGAATCGACCGCAGCGCAGGTGGAGCGTGTCGGCGCCCTGGAGCTCGAGGTCGACCCGCTCCGAGGCCGGGAGGGACCCGACCAGGTCCGTGAGCAGGCGCGCCGGGACGGTGGTCGCGCCGTCGGTCTCGATCTTGCCCGGCACCCAGTACGTGATGCCGATCTCGAGGTTGGTGGCCGTCAGCTTGAGGCCGGCGTCCTCGGTCCGGAGGAGGACGTTCGCGAGCACGGGCAGGGTGCTCCGGCTGGAGACCGCCCGCGACACCACCGAGAGGCCGCGCGCCAGGTTCTCCTGCATGACCGAGAGTTTCACGTGGGTTGTCTCCAGCAGCTTCTCTGGGGCGGGCGAGACTCGTGGGCCCCGTCGACCGAATCCCGGCGTGACGGCGAGGGGGCCGCAGCTCCACGAGCCGCCGGCAGTGGAATGATCACCCTATCTTCTCATTCCGTCATCACCGTCATCATGCCGTGGAAACGGTGGATCGCGACGCTCGATCGTGCGGAATCGAGCGGTGGACGACGGCTCGCCGAGCGTGGTTGCGCGGGGCGCGCTTCGGGGACGGCATCCGGGTTGGCCGGTGGATGAATCCTGCCCGACCGGGTCCTCGACCCGCGACGAGCGCCGAACGGCCCGATTGGTCCCCGAGCCCATCCCCGCCGAGCGAGGCGGTTGTCCACGCATCCTGCGGGTTGTCCCCGGCTCGTCCCCAATCCGGGCATCGCCCCGCCGGCGCACGGGTTCGACGCGAGGGGTCAAGAGCGTGTCGCGGGGCACGAAATCGCCAGGCTGGACGCCGTCGGGGTCAGGAATGTGCGTTCTGCGCACGGCCGGCAAGGACTCCGGTCGCCTGAGAATCGCGCCAGCCGGGGCCGCGGACCTACTCGCTGTAGATCATCTCCCGGACCGCCGCGACCTCGCGGCGCATCTCGTCGTTGACCTGCATCTCGCGGGTGATCTTGTCGCACGCGTGCAGGACCGTGGAGTGGTCCCGGTTGCCGAGCTCCGCGCCGATCCGGAGCAGCGAGACGTCCGTCTCCTCACGCATCAGGAACATCGCGATCTGGCGCGGCACGACGATGCTCTTCTCGCGCTTCTGGCCGCGCAGCTGGTCCATCCCCACGCCGTAGTAGTCGGACACGGCCTGCGCGATGCGCTCGGGCGTGACCTGGCGCTTCTTGGGGTTGTAGAGCACGTTCGAGAGGACCGCCTGCGCGAGCTCGATCGAGACCGGCATCGCGCCCATCGACGCATAGGCCACGATCCGGTTGAGCGCCCCCTCGAGCTCCCGGATGTTGGACACGACCTTGCGGGCGATGAACTCGATCACGTCGGACGTGATCGGCACGCCCTGCTCCTCCGCCTTCGCCCGCAGGATCGCGATCCGCGTCTCCAGGTCGGGCGCCGTGAGATCCGCGATGAGCCCCCACTCGAACCGGGACCGCAGCCGCTCCTCGAGCGTCAGGATCGCCTTCGGCGGCCGGTCGGACGAGAGCACGATCTGCTTGCCGTCCTCGTGGATCGCGTTGAACGTGTGGAAGAACTCTTCCTGCGTTCGCTCCTTGTCGGCGATGAACTGGATGTCGTCGATCAGGAGGAGGTCGATCCGGCGGTAGCGCGCGCGGAACTCGTCGATCTTGCCTTGCTGGATCGACGTGATGAACTCGTTGGTGAACTTCTCGCTGGTCGCGTACACGACCCGCTTGCGCGGGAACTTCGCGACCACCGCGTTGCCGATCGCGTGCATCAGGTGGGTCTTGCCCAGGCCCACGCCCCCGTACAGGAACAACGGGTTGTACGCATGGCCGGGTCGCTCCGCGACCGACAGCGAGGCGGCGTGCGCGAGCCGGTTGGCCGAGCCCACGATGAAGTTCGAGAACGTGTACCGGGCGTTGAGGTTCGTGGCGCCGGCCGCCGCACCCTCCGGAGCGCCGACGCGGGTCGGCTCGACGCGGACCGGCTGGGCGACGGTCTCGGCGACCGGCGCGACGCCGTCGGCGTCTGCGGCGCCGTTGGCCACCACGACGAACTCGACCTGGACGCTGTACCCGACGACGCGGGCAAGCGTCTGGGAGATCAGGGAGCGGTAGCGGGTCTCGAGCCAGTCCTTCGCGAACCCGTTGGGGACGGCGATCCGGAACCGCTGGTCATCCACGTCGACGAGGCGCGTCTCACGCAGCCAGGTCTCATAGTTGGCGGGCGAGAGCGAAACCTGGAGCTCTCCGAGCGCGGCGCGCCAGACCTGCTTCGCGTCCATTCCGACGATCGTGATCCTGATAAGGGCTGCGATGGATGATGACGCCGACGGATACACGCCGACCGCGGGGCCAGTGACGAGGAGGACATCGCGGCGAACCCGCGGGAGGATCCTGGCGGCACCAGCTGTCGTCCGACGGGCTTCCTCTCGGAGGGTCCCCCGCGGCGTCCCGGCGCCTGAGGCTGGGGAACAATACACCGGGGCTCGGGGCCGTCGCAAGGCGATTCGCGCATACCCCCAGGGGGTATCGTGCGGGACCCGTGTCGATCGCCCGGACCGGAGTCGTCGGACGGCCCCCGGGATCGGCATCGGCGGCCGCTCGCGAGCCTGTCGCACGTTTGACACTCGTTCGGGGCGGGCCATATCATCCCCCGCGACGAACACGCGCCGTCGCGCTTTATGGCGCTCGGCGCGTTTGCGTGCCTCCAGGAGTCGGAGCTTCCGGGTCCAAGGCAGGACGGAGAGGATCACGGACAGTCCCGATGGGCAAACCGACGTTTCAGCCCAAGAAGCGACACCGCGCCAAGGAGCATGGGTTCCGCGCCCGCATGAAGACGGCGGGCGGTCGGCGCGTTCTCGCGACTCGGCGCGCGAGGGGCCGGAAAAAGCTCTCGGCCTGACCGGCGGGCGCAGTCAGAACTCGCTGCGACTCGTCATGCTCTCCCGCCCGGGCGACTTCGCCAGGCTGGCGGAGGGAAGCGTCACCCGGACGCACCCGCTGCTCGTCGGGCGGTTCGCGCGGACCGACCTTGACCAGACCCGGTTCGGGCTCGCGACCGGCAAGCGGCTCGGAGGGGCCGTGGTCCGGAACCGCGTCCGCCGCCGGATCCGCGAGGCGCTGAGGGTGATGGCGCCAGCGTTCCAGCCCGGCTGGGACGTCCTCATCATCGCCCGGCCCGCGCTCGTCGCAGCCGACCATGACGCGCTGGTCGGAGCATTGAACCGGGTCCTCCAGGCGGGGGGCGTGGTCGGAGGTCGGACCAAGTCGTGAAGCGTGTCGGGGTGACGATCGGTGTGAGCCTGATCCGGCTCTATCGAATCGTGTTCGCCTGGCTGCCGTCCGGCTGCCGCTTCGAGCCCACGTGCTCCCGGTACACCGAGCAGGCGATCCAGAAATACGGCCTGCTTCGCGGCAGCTGGATGGGTGCGAAGCGCATCGGCCGGTGCCATCCCTGGAACCCCGGCGGCTACGACCCCGTCCGCTGACCACACGAGACGACCACCGCGTGACCCGCCTTCGCCCGCTCCTCGCCCGATCGATGCCGATCCTGCTCCTCGTGCTGATCGCGCTGGTGGTCGCCGCCTGCTCGCCGCTGGGCAGCACGCCCAGCGGGTCGCCCGGCGTCACGCCGACGCCGAGCCAGGCCGCGCTGGTGCCGGCGAGCCCGGGGGCGAACCCGATCGAGCTCCTGGCCTGGCTGTTCACGCCGATCTTCCAGCTGCTGTTCATCGGGCTCGTGTTCTTCTACCAGCTGACCGGCCAGAACATCGTGTTCGGCATCCTGCTGCTGACGATCGCGCTGCGGCTCCTGGTGATCCCGCTCTACCGCCGACAGCTCGTGTCCTCGCGCCAGATGCAGCTACTGCAGCCCGAGATCAAGGAGCTGCAGCGGAAGTACAAGGGCGACCGGATCAAGGCGCAGTCCTCGGTCTCGGAGTTCTACAAGGCCCGGGGCGTCAACCCCGCCGGCGGCTGCCTGCCGATCCTGCTCACGATGGGCCTGCTGATCCCGATGTACTCGGTCTTCAGCCAGGGCCTGACCAACTACAACCCGAGCGCGATGTGGCACGTGTTCGGCATCAACCTGTTCCCGAACATCGTGTGCCCGACGGCGCCCGAGTTCAACGCCGCCGGCCACGTGATCAACCCGTGCCTCGACGCCGTCGCCTATGGCATCAACTGGGGCCTGCCGGAGCCGGCGATCACCGGCCTGTACATCGCGGGCTTCGGGATCAGCATCCTCGCGATCCTCTCGTCGCTGACGCAGCTGGTCGCCTCCCGGATGACGCTGCCGCCGCACGACCCGAACACCGCAGACGACCAGAACGTGAAGCTGCAGCGCCAGATGGCCTACTTCCTGCCCCTGATCTCGATCGTGTGGGGCAGCACGCTGCCGGCAGGCCTGTTCCTGTACTGGATCACGGCTACGCTGATCCAGATCGGCCAGCAGTACCTCATCCTCGGCTGGGGCGGGATGTTCCCGCTGTTCGGGTGGTACCCGGAGTTCGCGCGCAACCATTCGCCGCGGTTCCCGGTCAAGATCCCCGAACCCAAGCCGCCCACACCTGGCGAGACCGCGAGCGCGGCGGAGCGCTCGAAAGCCGTCGATCGGGACCTGTCCGCCCGGTCGACGATCCGGCCCAACCGCACTCGAACCGCGCGACGAGGGAGACGACGCTGACATGAGCGAGTACCAGGAGTTCACCGGCAAGTCCGTCGAAGAGGCGATCAAGACCGCCTGCGACGCGTTCGGCGTCGGCCTCGCGGACCTCGACTTCGAGATCCTCACGCCCGGCAGCCGCGGCGTCCTGGGCATGGGCGCCGAGCCCGCCCGGATCGTCGCCGCGCCCCGCAGCGCCCTGGGTGGCTCCGCCCCGAAGCGGGAAGCCGCCGAGGCGACGCCCCTGCCGCCGCAGGCGCCCCGCGACGACCGGCCGTTCGAGCGCGACGACCGCGGCGGCGACCGCGGCCCCCGGCGCGACGACCGCGGCGGCTATCGCGGCGCCCCGGATCGCGACCGCGGCCCGCGGCGCGACGACCGGCCCGCCGCCGCCGCCCCTCGACCGAACGACCGCGGCGGCGACCGCGGCGGCTGACCGCGGCGCCCCCGACCGCGGCCCCCGGCGCGACGACCGGCCCCGGCCGGACGCCCGGCCCGCGCGCGGCGGCTCCGAGCTGTCGGCGGCCGAGGAAGCCCAGGTGACGACCGCCCGCGGCTCGCTGGCCATGGAGCGCGCGGAGCTCGAGGCCGCCGAGGCGACGCCCGAGACCCTCGCCGCCGGCAAGGAGATCCTCGAGACCCTGATGGGCCACCTCGGGTTCGAGGGGATCGCGGTCGAGATCCGCGAGGGCGAGACGAGCCGGCTGAACGTGGTCGGCGACGGCGCCGATCGCGAGGCCCTCGGCTCGCTCATCGGGCGCAAGGGCGAGCGGCTGTCCGCGCTGCAGCACCTCGTGAACCTCATGCTCTCGCGGCGCACCGGCCAGTGGACGCGCGTGCTCGTCGACGTCGAGGACTACCGCGGCCGCCGCGAGCGCCAGCTCGTGGATCTCGCGACCCGCGCCGCCGAGCGCGTCGAGCAGACCGGCAAGATGCTCCAGCTGGAGCCCATGCCCGCGCTCGAGCGTCGCTGGATCCACCTCGCGCTGCGCGACAACGACTCGGTCTCGACCCAGTCGATCGGCGACGAGCCGAACCGGCGGGTCGTCGTGCTGCCGCGAAACCCGTAGCGCGTCTCCGGCGCAGCGAATGAGCCGCGCGCGGGGCGCCGGCTCGGCGGGCCCGCGCGACACCCACGACTGACCGCCGCGCTCCCATGCCCCTCGAGCTGTTCCTGCGCGGGCTCGCCATCGGGTTCGCCGTGGCGTTCGCCCTCGGGCCGATCGGCCTCCTGGTCATCAAGCGCACGGTGGACCGGGGCTGGGCCTACGGGTTCCTGTCGGGGATCGGGGTGGCGACCGCCGACGCCACCTACGGGGCGATCGCGGCGTTCGGGCTCACGGCGGTCACGGAGCTGCTCGTCGGCATCGACCGCTGGCTGGGCATCGTGGGCGGCTCGGTGCTGCTCGTGCTCGCGGCGAAGGCCCTGCGTGATTCGCGGCGAGCGGGCCCGGCGACGGCCCGCGAGGATCCGGGCCGGCTCGGGACGCCGCTCGGTGGCTGGCTCTCGATGGTCGGGCTGACGCTCACCAACCCGGCCACGATCCTGTCGTTCGCCGCGCTGTTCGCGAGCATCGGCGCCGGCACGGGCGGGGTCGGCGGCGCGACCGCCGTCGTGGCGGGCGTGTTCGCCGGATCGGTCGCCTGGTGGGCGATCCTGACCGGCGTCGTCGCGGGCCTGCGGACACGGATGACGCCCCGGGCGATCCGCTGGCTGAACGTCGCCTCGGCGGTGATCATCGGCGGTTTCGGCGTGGCGGCGATCGTGCTCGGCCTGACGGGCGGCGACTGATGGCGAAGGGTCGCGGACGACCGCTCCCGGCGGCGGCCGTGTTCGACTGGGACGGCACGATCATCGACACGCTGCCGCTGATCTACCGCGCCAACGTCGTGGTCCTCGGCGAGCTCGGCATCACGCTGTCGCACGACTGGTTCCGCGAGCGCTACACGCCGGACTGGCGCGCCGCCTACCGCGAGCTCGGCGTGCCCGAGGATCGCTGGGAGGCGGTCGCGGCCCGGTGGTCCGAGGAGATGCTGGCCGGCCGGCCCCGGGCGATCCCGTGGGTCCGCGGCGCGCTGCGCCGGCTCGCCCGGAGCGGCATGCGGCTGGGCCTGGTCACCGCGTCGACGCGCAAGGTCGTGGAGCCCAACCTGGCGCGCCTCGGCCTCGACGGCGTGTTCGCGACGGCGTACTACGCGGACGATGTCACGACCGGCAAGCCCCACCCCGAGGCGCTGCTCCTCGCGCTCGCCGACCTCGGGGTGGAGCCCGACGACGCCGTGTACGTGGGCGACACCACCGTCGACCTCGAGATGGCGACGGCCGCCGGGGTGCCGTTCGCCGCCGTCGCCGGGACGACCCGGGAGTCGGTGTTCCTCGCCGCGGGCGTCGAGCGGGTCTGGCCCGACGTCGGGAGGTGGGCCGACGATCTCCTGGGGCTCGGGCCCCGCAAGCGCGCCCGACCGTCCGGCCGGCGTCAGCCGGCCTCGAGCCGCGCGTAGCGGTCGGCCGCGATGTCGACGACGGCGTCGAGCGCCCGGTCGATCTCCTCGTCGCGGTCGGCGGTGAGCGCGGCCTCCATGCCCGGCAGCAGCGCCTCGCGCGGGCGACCGGCGACGAACACGCAGTAGCGGAACCCGAACCGCGCCTCGTAGGCGTCGTTCAGCCGCTCGAGCTCGGCGGCGAGGCGCTCGCGCGCCGCCGCAGCCTCGACCGCGTCGGCGTCCGTCCCATAGCCCTGCTCCGCGAACGAGAGCGCCGACACCGAGCCGGGCGGCGCGCCGAGCCGCGGGTGGGCATCGATCAGCTCGAGCTGCTCGGCCTCGGGCATCGCGTGGGCGAGGTCGCGCGCCCGGGAGAACAGGGTCGCGGCGTCGCCGAACGGTCGCGCCGCGACGAGGCGGGCCAGGTACCGCGGCGCACCCTCGAACAGCGGCGCGAGCGCTTCGGTACAGGCGACCGGGTCGAGCGTGTCGAGGATCCAGGCTCCCTCGGTCGAGCCCGGATCGGGCACGTCAGGACCCCCGGTAGGTCGACAGCCCGAACGGCGCCACCAGCAGCGGCACGTGGTAGCTGCGCGCCGGATCGGTGACCCGGAGCTCGACCGTGACCGACGTGAAGAACCCCTCCCCGCCGAGGTCGAACTCGAGGGCGTACGCGCTGGCCTCGAGGGCCGTGGGTCCGAGCAGGTCGCGGACCCGGCCGTCGTCGTCGGTCACGGCCTCGACCACGAGCGTCGCCGGTCCCTCGGACAGGCCGAGCTTCCAGAGACGGACGGTCGCGCCGGCCCTCGGGGCACCCGATCCGGTGTCCAGGATGTGGGTCGAGATCGTCGGTCTGTCCGATGCCACCCGGGTATCCTCCGCCGATGAGCGATCTGTCGATCCGCGTTGGGGACCTGAACTTTAGCGCCCGCTGGGAGCCCGACGCGCCCCGCACGATCGCGGTGATCCGCGCGATGCTGCCGCTGCGGGCCCGGCTGATCCACTGCCGGTGGAGCGGCGAGTCCACGTGGATCCCCTACGGCGACCTGCGACCGGACGTCGGCTGGGAGCATCACACGTCGCACCCGGCGCCGGGCCAGCTCGCGCTCTATCCCGGGGGCATCAGCGAGTGCGAGATCTTCTTCCCGTACGGGGCGTGCACGACCTCGTCCAAGGTCGGCCAGCTCGCCGCCAACCACTTCGCGACGGTCCTGCCCGAGGACGGCTGGGAGGATCGGCTGCAGGAGGTCGGCCGGCGCTGTCTCTGGGACGGTGCGCAGGACATCGAGATCGTCGAGCTCGGCTGACGCGGGGATGGCGGCGGTGGCGGCCACCGGCGGCACGACTGCGCCGATGAGCACGGAGCTCCTCGTCCGGGGCGGGACCGTCGTGACCGTCGCGGGCGCACGGATGGCGGACGTCGCCGTCGAAGACGGCCGGATCGCGGCCGTCGAGCCGGACCTCGGGGCGCTCGCGGCGTCGGCCGGCGAGGTGATCGACGCCACGGGCCTGATCGTCCTGCCGGGCGTCATCGACGTCCACACGCACACCCGCGTCGGGTCGGACGAGGCGCCCGACCGGTTCTTCCAGGACTCGGTGGCCGCGGCCTTCGGCGGCACCACGACGTTCCTCTCGTTCAACAACCCCGGCACGGGCTCGTCGGCGGCCGCGACGCGGTCCCTGCGGACGGGACTGCGCGAGTGGCTGACGGCGACGGCCGGCGATTCGGCGGTCGACGTGGCCCTGAGCGCCGTCATCTCCGCGTCCCACGCGGACGCGGTCGCCGAGATCCCGCACCTCGTCGACGCGGGCGTGCCCACGTTCAAGGCGTTCATGGTCTACGACTTCGGCGTCGACGACGCGACGCTGCTCGCGCTGCTCGGCGCCGCGGCGGACGCGGGCGGGATGCTCGAGGTCCACTGCGAGAACCGGACCATCCTCGAGGCGCTCACGGCTCGCCACCTGGCCGCCGGCGAGACCGGGCCGGCGTTCCACGCGACCTCGCGGCCGCCGTACGTCGAGGCCGAGGCGACGCGACGGGCGATCGCGCTGGCCGAGGCCGCGGAGGCGCCGCTGTACGTCGTCCACCTCTCCTCGGCCGCCGCGCTCGCGGAGGTGCGCGCGGCGCGCGCCGCCGGCCGGCCCGTGTTCGCCGAGACCTGCCCCCACTACCTGACGCTGACCGACGATCGCTACGCGCTGCCGCCCGAGGAGGCGGCGCGCTACGTGATCTCGCCGCCGCTCCGCCCGGCCGGCAATCCCGACGCGCTCTGGGACGGGCTGGCCGACGGCTCGCTCGCGCTCGTCGCCACCGATCACGTGCCGGACCGCGCCGCCGTCGAGAAGCAGAGCTGGCGTGAGTCGTTCGACCGGATCTCGAACGGCGGACCGGGGATCGAGACGCTGCTCGCGATGGCCTGGGAGGGCGGCGTCGCGGCCGGACGGCTCACCGCGGAGCGACTCGTGGACGTCCTGTCGACGACGCCCGCGCGCCTGTTCGGGATGCCCATGAAGGGCGCGATCGAGGTCGGGCGCGACGCGGACCTCGTGCTGTTCGATCCCGGAGCCAGGCGCACCGTGCGCGCGGCGGACCTCCACCACACCAGCGACTACACGCCCTACGAGGGCCGGGAGGTGCGCGGCGCCGTGCGCTCGACGATCGTCCGCGGCGTGTTCGTCGTCCGCGACGGCGCGTTCGTGGGGCGCCGGGGCTACGGGCGGTTCGTCGAGCGGCGCCTGGAGCCGATGCGCTGATCAGTCGAGGTGCCGGTACGCCTCGAGGGTCAGGAACTCGGGGAAGTCGTCGCTGAGCACGAGGCCGTCGAGGAGGCCCGCCGCCTCGGCGACGCGCCCGGTCTCGCGGCCGATCCGCTCCAGCTCCTCGTCCCGGATCCGGGCGTAGCGGGCGTCGTCGAACGGCCCGCCGTCGTCGAGCGGCGTCCCGTGGCGCCGCCACTGCCAGAGCTGGGAGCGGCTGATCTCGGCCGTCGCCGCGTCCTCCATCAGATTGTCGATCGCCGCCGCGCCGTTGCCCCGCAGCCAGGCGTCGAGGTAGCGCAGCGTGACGCTCACGTCCTGGCGGGCGCCGGCCTCGGTCGTTCGACCGCCCGGCACGACGATGTCGAGCAGCGCGGATGCCGGCACGGACGGATCCCCCGGGGCCGACTTCTGGTTCGGGCGGTCGCCAAGCACGCGGTCGAACTCGGCCATCGCGACCGGCACCAGGTCCGGGTGCGCGACCCAGGTGCCGTCGAATCCGTCGCCCGATTCGCGATCCTTGTCCTCCCTAACCTTCGCCAGCGCGTTGGCCGTGACCTCGGGCTCGCGCCGGTTCGGGATGAACGCGGACATGCCGCCGATCGCGTGCGCGCCGCGCCGGTGGCAGGTCGCGACGAGCAGCCGCGTGTAGGCGCGCATGAACGGCACGGCCATCGTCACCTGCCCGCGATCCGGGAGCACCATCGCCGGGTCATCGCGGAAGCGCTTGATCAGCGTGAAGATGTAGTCCCAGCGGCCGGCGTTGAGGCCGGCCGCGTGCTCGCGGAGCTCGTACAGGATCTCGTCCATCTCGAACGCCGCGAGGATCGTCTCGATCAGCACGGTCGCCCGGACGGACCCACGCGGGACGCCGACGGCGGCCTGGGCGTGGACGAAGACGTCGTTCCACAGCCGCGCCTCGAGATGGCTCTCCAGCTTGGGCAGGTAGAGATACGGGCCGGACCCGCGGGCGAGCGCCTCGGCGGCGTCGTGGAACAGGAACAGCCCGGCGTCGAACAGGCTCGCCGACATCGGGCGCCCGTCCACCAGCACGTGGCGTTCCTCCAGGTGCCAGCCGCGCGGCCGGACCACGAGCGTCGCCGTCGCGTCGTTGAGCCGGTACGCCTTCTCCGCCGTGTCGAGCGCGAGCGTGCGGCGCACCGCGTCCGCGATCGCCACCTGCCCGCCGATGACGTTCGCCCAGGTGGGGCTGAGCGCGTCCTCGAGGTCGGCCATGAACACCCGCGCGCCCGAGTTGAGCGCGTTGATCATCATCTTGGTCTCGGCCGGGCCGGTGATCTCGACCCGCCGGTCCTCGAGGTCGGCAGGCGCGCTCGCCACCCGCCAGTCCGCGGCTCGGACGTCCGCCGTCTCCGGGAGGAAGCCCGGGCGCTCGCCGGCGGAGATGTTCGCGTGGCGTTCCGCGCGGCGGGCGAGCAACGCCGCCCGCTCCGGCCCGAATCGGCGCTGGAGGTCGGCGAGGAACGCCAGCGCGTCCGGCGTGAGGATGCGGTCGAGACCCGGGACGGCCGGGCCGGCGACCTCGACCCCCGGGATGGGCGCGGTCACGGCGCCGGCGTCCCGCGGCGCACCGTCGCCTCGATCAGCCCGTGCGGGTCCACGGTCGCGACGAAGATCTCGCCCCGATTGGTGCCGCCGAGCGGCGTCAGGTCGACGGTCCAGTGGTGCAGGTTGGGCAGGGACATGGTGACCTCGTCGATCTCGGGGTGGCGCTCCAGCATCGCCTTGCCCAGCAGCCAGATCGAATGCTGCACGGACTCGCTGTGGTGGTCGGCGAAGACCTCCAGCAGGGTCGCGAGGACGCCCGCGTGGCTCGCGTCCCAGTCGGCGGTCTCGCCGCCATGGCGCCAGGACGCCGTCACCTTCGTCGCCATGATCCGGTCCGAGGCGTCGCCGAGCGTCGTGTACCGGTCGCGCGGGAAGCCGGCGAACGCCGACCTGCCGGTCTTCATGACCACGAGGTCCGTCACGCCGGACTCGACCGTGGCCCCGCCGTCGCCGGCCACGACGGTCGCGGTCCGCGTCGAGGCCCCGGCTCGCCGGAACGCGTCGGGCGCCGGCCCGGCGGCGCCCGCGAGGCGTTCCCACCCGTGCTCGACGATGGCGACGGTGGCGGCCGAGACCTGGGACGACCCCTGGAAGTGCCGGGCGAGGACCAGCCCGAACGCCTCGATCGGCCCCGTGAGGTGCTGGGGCGCGAACGCGTACACGGTGTTCTTCATCGTGTCCGTCGCGATGACCTGCGAGTTGTCGCCGTCCGTATACGAGCCGGCGAAGTCGCCCGCGAGCGCGATGTCCACGGTCAGGTCGCGGAGCTCGTGGCGGTCGGTCCGCTTGTCGACCTTGACGAGGCGGATCGCCGACTTGCCATAGCGGTTGGCGCCGATCTCGCTCACGAGGCGTCCTCCAGGATGCGCCGCAGGATCCGGCCGGAGACCTCGAGCCGGTAGGCGCCGGTGGACCGGACGTCGTCGATCGGGTGGAGCTCGCCACGCAGGGCCTCGACCGACGCGTCGATGGCGGCCGGCGTGGCCGGGGCGCCCTCGAGCGCGGCCTCGGCCGCCCGGGCCCGGATCGGCGTCGCGGCCACCGAGCCGAAGGCGATCCGGACGTCGCGCCAGGCCGGATCGCGACGCCACGAGGCGGCGATCACGACCTTCGAGATCGCCTGCGCCCGGCGCGTGCCCACCTTGCGGAAGGCCTGGCGGCGACCGTCCACGATCGGGATCCGCACGCGGAGCAGCAGCTCTCCGTCCCGGAGCGCGGTCCGGCGATAGGCCGGCCAGAAGTCCGCAGCGGGGATCGAGCGCTCGCCCGCGGGACCGCCCACGACCAGCGTCGCGTCGAGGGCGAGCAGCACCGGCAGCGTGTCGCCGGCCGGCGAGGCGTTCATCACGTTGCCCCCGATCGTGCCCCGGTTCTGGATCTGCGCCGCCCCGATGGTCGCCGCGGCCGCGACCAGCGCGGGCACGTGCGTCGCGCATTCGTCCGAGCGCCGGACCTGGGTGTACGTCGTGAGCGCGCCGAGCTCCAGGATCCCGCCGACGACGCGGATGCCGTGCAGCTCGTCGACCCGCCACAGGTCGATCACCCGTTCCGGTGCGGGCCCGAGCTCGCCGGTGAGCTGGACCAGCAGGTCCGTGCCGCCCGCGACGGGCCGGTGCGGCGCGCCGGCCAGCATCGCGTAGGCCTCCGCGAGGGTGCGGGGCGAGACCACCGGCGGCTCGACGGGCATCGGCGGCCCTCCGTCAGCTCGCGCCGGCGCGGCGCCGGACGGCCGCCAGCTGGATCGAGTCCACGATCTTCGTGTAGCCGGTGCAACGGCACAGGTTGCCGGCGATGGCCTCGCGGATCGCCACGTCGGTGGGCTCGGCGCCGCTGGCGAGGAACGCCTCGGCGGCCATGAGCATGCCCGGCGTGCAGATCCCGCATTGCGCGCCGCCGGCGACGAGGAACGCGTCCTGGAGGTCGCTCAACGGGCCGGGCTCGCCGCCCACGCCCGACAGGCCCTCCACCGTGCGGACCACGGAGCCGTCCACCTGGCACACGGGAACGAGGCAGCTGACGACGGCCTCGCCGTCGACGAGCACCGTGCACGCCCCGCACTCGCCCTCGCCGCAGCCCTCCTTGGTCCCCGTCAGCCCGAGGTCCTCGCGGAGCACGTCCAGCAGGCGCCGCATCCCGGGCACGCCGACCTCCGCCGGCTCGCCGTTGACGATGAGGCGATAGGTCATCTGGCGCCCGCATCGGCCGGCGGCGCCGAGACCGCCGACACGCCGGGCGCGCCGGGCCCGTCGATCCCGGCCAGCGCCGCCAGGATGCGTTCCGGGGTCGCCGGCAGGTCGTCGATCCACGCCCCGGTCGCGTCGTGGATCGCCGCGACCACCGCGGGCGCCCCGACGTCCATCGGCAGCTCGCCGACGCCCTTCGCCTTGTGCGGGGCGTCCTCGAACGGCGCCTCGACGAGGATCGTGTCGATCCGCGGCGCGTCGAGCGAGGTCGGGATGATGTACGTCTGGAGGCGGTCGTTGAGGTAGCGCCCGTCGAGCAGCTTGATCTCCTCGATCGTGGCGTAGCCCACCGCCTGGAGCGTGCCGCCCTCGACCTGCCCCTCGCACAGGATCCGGTGGATCACGCGCCCGACGTCGTCGACCGCGACGACCGACAGCACGGCGACCTCGGCGGTGTCCAGGTCGACCTCGACCTCGGCGACGGCGGCGGCCCAGCCGAACGTGGGGTACGCGTCGCCGCTGTAGGTCGCGTCGTCGAACGTCCGGCCGGCGTACGGGGTGAACCGCTCGTCGATCCGGACGTCGCCGTGCTCCCGGGCGTCGTCGCGCCACGACAGCCCGAACGGCCGTCCGGTTCGACCCTCGACCTCGGTCCGCAGTCGCCGCGCGGCCTCGATCAGCAGCCCGCCCACCACCATCGCCGTCCGCGACGCGACCGTCGGCCCCGAGTCCGGCACGAAGGCCGTGTCCTGGGGCGCCACCTCGACGTCGTCCACGTCGATCCCGAGCTCGGCCGCGACCAGCTGCGGGAAGATCGTCTTCGTCCCCTGTCCCATCTCCGTCGAGGCGGTGAGGATGCGGATCCGGCCGTCGCCCGTGCGCTCGAGGCTGGCGATCGAGCCCATCTTCTCCTCGCCCGAGCCCGTGAACCCCGCGCCATGCCAGGCCAGCGCGAACCCGACCCCACGCGCCGTGCGCGCCCCCGGCCCGCGGGCGTCCCGCTCGGCGGCCGTCCTCGCCCGGACGCGATCGAACTCGCTCGCTTCGGCGGCCCGGTCCAGCACCTCGATGGCGGCGGCGTCGTCGCGCAGGAGCTGGCTGGTGGGGGTGACGCCGCCGGGCCGGTAGGCGTTGCGCCGGCGGATCTCGAGCGGCGACAGGCCGATGGCGTCGGCCGCGCGGCTCATCTGCATCTCGGCGGCGAACTCGACCTGGGGGGCGCCGAAGCCGCGGAACGCGCCGTTGGGGGGCGTGTTGGTGGCGACCGCCCGCGACCGGATCCGGACGTTCGCGACGTCGTACGGGCCGCCCGCGTGGATCGTGCCGCGCGAGAGGACCACCGGCGTCAGCGTCGTGTACGCGCCGCCGTCCATCACCAGGTCGACGTCCTGGGCCGCGATCGTCCCGTCCCGTCGCACGCCCGTGCGGTAGCGGATCACCGCCGGGTGGCGCTTCGTCGTCGCGGACAGGTCCTCGTGGCGGTCGTAGATCATGCGGACCGGCCGGCCGGTCTTGCGCGCCAGCAGCGAGGCGTGGAGCGCGATCATCGACGGGTACTCCTCCTTGCCGCCGAAGCCGCCGCCCGTCTCCGCCTGGACGACCTGGGTGTGCGCGTCGTCGAGGCCGAGGCCTGCGCGCAGCGCCTTGTGCACGTAGTACGGGCACTGGAGGCTGCCGTGGACGGTGATCCCGCCGTCCTCGCGCGGCAGCGCGATCATCGCGTTGTTCTCGATGTACAGCTGCTCCTGGTGCCCGACGCGGTAGGTCGCCTCGACGATCACGAGGCCGTCCTCGGCGAGCGCCGCCTCCACGTCGCCCTTGAGCAGCTCGTGGTGCGCGAAGACCGTCGTGGACTCGAGCGGATCGAAGACGGGGTCGAGGGCCTCCGTCCGGAGCGTGACCCGCCGCCTCGCCTCCCGGAGCGTGTCGCGATCGGCGGCGGCGAGCAGCGCGACCGGCTCCGCCTGGTGCTTGATCTCGCCCCGAACGGGGACCAGGATCGGCTGGTCCTCGGCGATGCTCGCCACGACGTTGCGGCCCGGGATGTCGTCCGCGGTGACCACCGTGACGCGGGACCAGTCGAAGGCCGGATCGAGGTCGATGCCGAGCAGGCGGGCGTGCGGGACGGTCGACCGGATCGTGGCGCCATACCACGCGCCGGGAAAGACGAGGTCGTCGGCGTAGAGCGCCTGGCCGGTGAGCTTGGCGGGTCCCTCGCGGCGCGTCGGGAGCGGGACGGCGCGACCCTTCGTCGGCGGCGCCGAACGAGGTGCGCGCGTCTCGATCGTCAAGGGGTGGGCGCCTCCGTGGATATCGGCGAAGCGTGGAGTTTGGCGGCGCCGAGTGTCAAGCCGCCGCGGCCCGTCCCCGGCGAAGCGCGATCCCCGGCGTCGCGCCGGTGTGCTCACCCGCCTCGACGACGACCGTCCCGTTGACGATCACCCACGGGATCCCCACGGGGAACCGGCGCGGCTCGTCGTAGGTGGCCGGCGTGCGCGACGGTCGCCGGATCGAACAGGACGAGGTCGGCGGCGAGGCCGTCGGCGAGGCGGCCGCGATCACGCAGCCCGAGGCGATCCGCGGGCGCCGACGTCATCTTGCGCACGGCCTCCTCGAGGGTCGTGAGCCGCTGCTCTCGCACGAACTCGCCGAGGATCCGAGGGTACGTCCCGTAGGTCCGCGGCGACGGCTTGTCGCCGATCAGCACGCCGTCGGTCCCCACCATCCCCACGGGGTGGCGCCAGAACCGTTCGATGCCCGGTCGGTGCGGCCCGGGCGTGACCTGGTTCACGCGCAGGTCCTCGGCGAGGAGCAGGTCGCAGATCGCGTCGACCGGGTCGCCGCCGACCTCGTCGCAGTAGTCCCCGAGGGTCCGTCCCTCCCATCGCGCGTGCTCGGGGCGGACGAACGCCCCGAGCCGGACCTCGGCGAACGCCCGCCTGCCCGCGAACCGGACGGCGCGCTCGCCCATCTCGACCCGGATCCGATCGCGCACCGCGCGGTCGGCGAGGCGCTCCTTGAGCCGGCGCACGCCGCCCGCCTGGACCCACGTCGGCAGCATGATCAGCAGCCGCGTG
Source organism: uncultured Chloroflexia bacterium (assembly GCA_963767945.1). GTDB lineage: Bacteria > Chloroflexota > Limnocylindria > Limnocylindrales > CSP1-4 > CAIXZV01. Next base: position 59,413 of record CAVYGH010000011.1, read on the forward strand.
CTCGACCACTCGTGGACGTAGTGGTCGAACGTGACGTCGAGGCCCTCGGCCCGGGCGTCGTCGATCAGCTGCAGCATCTCGTCCGGGGTGCCCGGGAACGTCGCCCGGTGGTAGAAGTGGGTGATGTGGACCGGTGCGCCTCCGAGGCGACCGATCTGGATCGCCTCCCGGAACGGGTCGAGGAACCCGTCGCCCAGCGGATAGCGGACGTGGGTGTGGTAGATGCCGCCGAGCCTGGCGGCCTCGCCCATGAGCTCGCCCAGCTCCGCGGTGGTCGCGTAGGCGCCGGGTGGATAGTCGAGCCCGCTCGACAGGCCGAACGCGCCCTCCTCCATCGCCTCCCGGAGGATCGCCCGCTGGTTGGCCATCGCCCGGGCGTCCGCATCGACCTCGTCCCAGCCGAGGCACGCGATCCGGATCGGGCTGTTGCCGACCACGTAGGCGACGTTGACCGAGGTCGCGCGGTCGTACCGGGCGAGGTACTCGGCGACGGTCGACCAGTCGTAGGCGATGTCCGGCCGGCCATCGAGGCCGCCGTTGAGGACGACGAAGTCCTCGAGGTCCTCGCGACGCGGGTACGGGGCGTAGGAGTTGCCGTCGACGCCGATGAGCTCCGTCGTGACGCCCTGGCGGACCTTCGGCTCGTGGCGCGGATCCGCGAGCATCACGAGGCCGCCGTGGCTGTGGAGGTCGATGAACCCGGGCGCGACGACCAGCCCCGACGCGTCGATCGTGCGAGCCGCGACGACCTCGACGTCGTCGGGCGGCAGCGCCAGGCGGTCGCCCGTCACGGCCACCCGACCGGGCCTGCCCGGCGCGCCGGTCCCGTCGACCAGCGTGCCGCCGGTGATGACGAGGTCGGCCGGCGAGCGTCATGCGACGGCGATGCCCGGCGGCCCGTCCAGGCGCCGGCCGCGCACCCAGGCGGCTCGGACCATCTCGCTGTGCGGCCGGAAGGCCAGCCGGGACATGACCTCCTCGGCGTCGTCGGAGTCGATGCCGGGCACGGGCGCGACCAGCCGCGGATCGACGGCGATCAGGTCGGCCTCCTTGCCGGGCTCGAGCGAGCCGATCGCGTCCTGCTGCCCGAGCGCCCGCGCGCCCTCGTAGGTGCCCATCCGGAGCCAGTCGAGGGGGCCCAGCGGCGCGGCGGCGTCGGCCGGCTCGCCGCGCTCGTCGGCGAGCACGCGCAGCCCGCTCTGGATGTAGGCCCCGGCGCGCATGTTGGCGAAGATCGACAGCTCGGGGCCGGCGGACACGTCGGAGCCCAGGCCGACGCGGATGCCCGCGGCCCGGTAGCGCGCCAGCGGCATCGCGCCCGAGGCGAGGAACAGGTTGGAGGCCGGGCAGTGCGCGATCGCCGAGTCGGTCTCGGCGACGCGGGCGATCTCGCGCGGCGACAGGTGGATCGCGTGGGCGAGGATCGTGCGTGGCCCGAGGCCGCCGGCGCGGTCGTAGACGTCGAGGTAGTCGATGGCGTCGGGGAAGGCCGCGGCGACCTCGCGGATCTCGTTGCGGTCCTCGGCCACGTGGGTCTGCCAGTAGGCGCCGGTCTGCTCGGCCAGCTCCGCCGACCGGCGGAGCATGTCCGGCCCGCACGAGAGGGCGAACCGGGGCGTGAACGCGTACCGGAGCCGGCCGTCGTCCCGCAGGTGCCAGCGGGCGCACAGGTCGGCCGACTGGCGGAGGCTCGTCTCGAGGACGCGGGCCGACGAGAGGGTGTCGTCGTAGCTGCCTCGATCCATCATCACCTTGCCGATCACGGCGCGGATCCCGTGCGCCTCCGCGGCCCGGAACGCGGCATCGAGCGACGACTCGAACACCGCCCCGTACATCACGGCGGTGGTCGTGCCGGCGGCCGCGAACGCCCGGAAGGCGAGCGGCGCCAGGCGCTCGGCGGCCGCCTCGTCGAACGCCCGCTCGAGCGGGAAGATGTAGCGCTGCAGCCAGGTGAGCAGGTCGAGCCCGGCACCGACCCCCGCGTTGGGCAGCTGCGGGAGGTGGACGTGCAGGTCGATCATCCCGGGCAGCAGGACCAGCGGCCGGAGATCGACGGCGGCGACCGGCCCGCCGCCTGCGGCCTCGGCGTCCGTCCACGGCCCGACCGCCGCGATCCGCCCGGCCGCGTCAACGTCGATGCGGCCGTCGGCCTCGTAGCGCGTCCCGCCCGCGGCCAGCGGCGTCAGGACGCGGGCGCGCAGCACGAAGGGCGGGCGGTCGGGGAGCGTCACGGCCATCGCGCGGATGCTACATGCGCGGCCGACGACGATCCGGTCGCACAATGCAGGCGTGGACACCGAGTTCGACCACCTGGTGACCGAGCGGCTCGTCATCCGCCGGTTCACGGCCGCGGACGCCAGGGCGTTCGCGCGGTACCGGTCGATGCCGGAGGTCGCGCGCTATCAGTCGTGGGAGGCGCCGTACTCGATCGAGCGGGCGAAGGCCTTCGTCGAGTGGATGGCCTCGCACCACCCGGACGAGCCCGGCGAGTGGTACCAGCTCGCGGTCGCGACGCGGGACGACCCGACCACGCTCATCGGGGACTGCGCGTTCATGGCCCGGGCGGCGGAGCCCGTCATCGTGGACATCGGCTACACCTTCGATCCGGCGTGCCAGGGCCGTGGCTACGCGACGGAGGCCGCCGGTGAGCTCGTCCGCTACCTGTTCGCGGATCGCGGCAAGCACAAGGTCACCGCGGACTGCGACACCAGGAACGAGGGCTCCTGGCGGCTCCTCGAGCGACTGGGCTTCACCCGCGAGGCCTGGTTCAAGGCGGCCGACCGGGACGGCGACGGCTGGGCCGACGCCTACGTCTACGGATTGCTCGCCGACGAGTGGAGCGAACGGTCTACAGTGAACGCGAACCCATCGAATCGGACCGGGAGCACGACATGAGCCGGATCGTCGTCATCAGCTTCGACACCGAGGACCAGGCCCGACAGGCGCTGGCCACCCTGCGCGGGGTCGAGAAGCAGGGTGGGATCCACTTCGAGGACACCGCCGTCGTCACCCACAAGGCGGACGGCTCGTTCGACGTCAAGAACGAGGCCAGCAGCGCGACCGAGGCCGGCGCGGTCGTCGGCGGCCTGATCGGCGGCCTGCTGTTCGTGGTCTTCCCCATTGCCGGGATCGCCATTGGCGCGGCCGCCGGCGCGGGCATCGGGGCGGCCATGGGCCAGGGCGTTCCCGGCGACTTCGTCAAGGAGGTCGAGGCCAAGCTCCCCTCGGGCAAGTCCGCGCTGTTCCTCGAGATCAAGGAGGCGAACGCGGACATGGCGATCGCCGCGCTCCGCAAGTACCACGGCGAGGTGCTGCAGACCTCGCTCGACGAGGAGACCGAGGAGGCCCTGAAGGCCGCGCTCGCGAGTCCCGCGAGCTGACCCTCAGGCCTTGCGCGCCTGGGCCTCGACGGCCTGGGCCCTGCGCCGAGCCAGGATCCCGTAGGCCTCGTCGAGCAGGGGCTTGACCACCGCCTCGAACGTCTCGTCGCTTGGGCTGAGCACGCTCAGCCAGTGCTGCCTGGCGTAGACCGGATGGGGCAGCAGGGTGTCGAGGGCCGCGTAGTCGACCTGGGCGCCCTCGCGGGCGGCGTCGCCGAGGACCCGATCGAAGGTCTTGCCCGTCACGCCGATGTTGAGGCGGAACACGTCCGGCCGACCGCTGAGGTTCGCGATCGATCCCTCGTCGAACTCGTCGGTCGTGACCAGGGTGGCGAAGTTCGGCCAGTGCTTCTCGGGGTCGATCGAGAAGAACGTGCCCCCGCCGGCCACGACGACGTCGGTGTCAGGGTACGTCTCGACGATGTAGCGGGTGATGTCTGCGTCGTTCACGGATGCCTCCTCTGTCTCGTGATTCGAGGCTAAAACATGCATGTCAAGTGGTCCCCGTGGACAATGCCGGGATGACGACGAGGCGAGTGGCCTGGCGGCGATCCGACGAGGTCGAGGCCGACGAGCACTGCACGCTGACCCGGCGCGACACGGGCCTCGCGCTGGTCGGCACCGTGCTGGGCTCCGAGGCCGGCGTCCCGGTCCGCATCGAGTACCGCGTGATGGCCGACGCCTCCGGGCACACGACCGCGGTCCACGTGCGCGACCTCCGCGGGTTCGAGCAACGGGCGATCGCGCTCGAGCGGGACGCGAAGGGCAACTGGCGGCTCGACGGCGTCGCGGCTCGATCGCTCCGCGGGTGCACGGACGTCGACCTCGGCTGCAGCCCGTCCACGAACACGCTGCCGATCCGCCGGCTCGGCCTCCGCGTCGGCGCGACGAAGACGATCCAGGCCGCGTGGGTCCGGTTCCCCGAGCTGACCGTCGTGAAGGCGGCGCAGACCTACACGCGGCTCGATGAGTCGACGTACCGCTACGCGAGCGGCACGTTCGAGGCCGAGCTCACGGTCGACGACGAGGGCCTGGTCACGACGTACGCCGAGTGGCGGCGGACCGGGGTCGCCTTCGGGCCCGAGGGCAGCGAGCCGCTCGACGCGGACCGGACGGGGTCGATCGGGTCGTGGACGGGCGGGCGCTAGGCGGCGCTCAGGGGTCGGCGCGAAAGGCCGCCAGGCAGGCCGCCGGCGAGCGCTCCGGGAGCGCGGTCCGGGCCGATCCGTTCGCCCACAGCGTCGCCCGCTCGTCGCCGGTCGCCTGCTCGGCCCACGCGATGACCACGCCGAGCCGGAGCAGGCGATCGTAGAAGCCGCGGCTGCCGGTGAACCCGTGCCGGGTGAAGAAGGCCTCGTCCTTCGCGTCCGCCCGGGCCCGGAGCGCACGAACCGCGGCCCCCGCGTCGAGCGCGCCGGCCGCCTCGCCGTCGAGCGCGACCACGAGCGCGTTGGGCACGGTCGGCGGCAGCTGGCGGAGCTTGGCCAGGATCGGCTCGCTGTAGTCGGACCGATCGGGCGTCCGGCGAAGCCGCGTGACCTCCAGGTTGAACGTCCGCGAGGAGCGGAACGTCACCGTGAAGTCCGGTCCCCCTCGCCCCGATCCGTAGGCCTCGAAGGCGAGGTCCATTCGGCGGTCGCCCAGCAGCAGGCGCGCGGCCAGGAGCTCGGCCCGCACGTCCAGGCGCGACTCCTCGTCGCTGGCGTGCCGGAGCTTCTTGTGGATCTTGTCGCGGTTCGCCGTCGCGAACGCGCGGAAGGGCGGCGAGCGATCCAGCCAGCCGGCCAGCTCGACCGCCAGCGGATCGTCCGACGCCGGCGCGACGAGGTCCCTCGCGAGCCGCTCGGTCGCGGCGCTCGGGGTCGATTCGGGAGACACCGTCCCATGCTAGGCCCGGGCCGGCGATGCCGACCCGGCGCCCGTCCCGCTCCTGCGCGAGCAGGTCCTCGAACTCGTCCCAGCCGGTCGCCTGGGCGAAGTCGGGCGAGTGGCTCGCTTCGGGGCACAATACGGGATCGTCCGAGACGGAAGCGCGCCGTCTCGCGATCCGTCGATCGCGGTCGCCGCGGCGCGATCGTCCGACGTCGCGCCCGGGAGCCAGATGCAGGCGTTCTTCCTCTCGTTCGGCGTGATCTTCCTCGCCGAGCTCGGCGACAAGAGCCAGCTCATGGCCATGACGTTCGCGTCCCGCTATCGCGCCCTGACCGTGCTCGTGGCCGTGAGCCTGGCCACGCTGCTGGTCCACGCCGGGTCGGTCATCGTCGGGTCGTTGTTCGCCCTCGCGCTGCCGACATCGCTGATCGAGATCGTCGCCGGCCTCGCCTTCTTCGCGTTCGCGGCGTGGACGATCCGCGGCGACGAGCTGGGCGAGGGCGACGAGGCCCGCGCGAAGCGATCCGGGCGCTGGGCGATCCTGACGATCGGGACGGCGTTCTTCCTCGCGGAGCTCGGCGACAAGACGATGCTCGCGACGATCACGCTGGCGACCACCGAGGAACCGATCGGGACGTGGCTGGGCTCGACGGCCGGCATGGTCGCTGCGGACGCGCTGGCGATCGGGATCGGAGCCCTGCTCGGGACTCGCCTGCCCGAGCGTGCGGTCAAGGTCTTCGCCGCGATCGCGTTCGTCGTGTTCGGGGCGGTCCTGCTCGTGCAGGGGATCCGGGCCATGTAGCCCCGCCTGCCACACCGCCCTCAGCGGCGGTACTACCCCAGCCGGTCGCGGCGGCGTGCCAGGGAGGCGGTCTCGGCGGTGTTGCCCGCGAGCGCGATGGCCCGGTCGTACGCCGCGCGTGACTCCTGGCTGCGGCCCAGCCGGCGCAGGAGGTCGGCGCGGGTCGCGTGGTAGGCGTGATAGCCGGCCAGCTGGGCGTCGAGCCGGTCGACGGACGCCAGGGCCACCTGCGGTCCGTCAAGCTCGGCGACCGCGATGGCCCGGTTGAGGGCGACGATCGGCGAGGGGTCGAGGCGGACGAGCTGGTCGTAGAGGGCGATGACCTGCGACCAGTCGGTGTCGCCGACGCCGCGGGCGGAGGTGTGCACGGCGTTGATCGCCGCGAGCAGCTGGTAGCGGCCCGGAGCGACCCCGGCGGCCAGGCGCTCCCGGACCAGCCGGTGGCCCTCGGCGATCAACGCCGCATCCCACGCCCCACGGTCCTGGTCGTCGAGGGCGACCAGCTCGCCGGTCGACGACACCCGCGCCGGCCGACGGGCCTCGGTGAGCAGCATCAACGCCAGCAGCCCGGCCACCTCACCGTCCTCCGGCAAGAGGTCACGGATCAGGCGGGTGAGCCGGATCGCCTCCGCGGTCAGGTCAGGACGCACGGGGTCCGTGTCCGAACCGGTCGCCAGGTAGCCCTCGTTGAACACGAGGAAGAGGACCGCGAGGACGCCCGAGACGCGCGCCGGGAGATCCTCCGCGCCGGGCACCCGAAACGGGATGCGCGCCGCCTTGATCTTGGCCTTCGCGCGGGTGATCCGCTGCCCCATGGCGGCCTCCTGGACGAGGAAGGCGCGGGCGATCTCGGGCATGGTCAGGCCGCCGACCATGCGCAGCGTGAGGGCGATGCGCGCGTCCATCGCGAGCGCCGGGTGACAGCAGGTGAAGATCAGCCGGAGCCGCTCGTCATCGATGGGCCCCTGGGGCGCGGGAAGGCCGACGTCGGACAACAGCTGCGCCTCCTTGTGCTTGCCGTCGCGCTTGTGCTCGCGCCGGAGCCGGTCGATCGCCTTGCGGTTGGCCGTGGTGGTCAGCCAGGCGCCCGGGTTGGGCGGGACGCCGGCGACCGGCCACCGTGCGACGGCGGTCGCGAACGCCTCGGCCGCGGCCTCCTCGGCGACGTCGAGGTCGCCGAAACGCCTCGCCAGCGCGGCGACCACGCGCGCCCACTCCTCGCGATGGGCCCGGGTGATCGCCTCCTTGACGTCGACTTCGCTCAGCCGAGCAGGAACGGCCGCACCTCGACCTTCCGATTGCAGGCCCTCGACCCCTCGGCGGCGAGCCTGAGCGCCACGTCGAGGTCGGGGGCTTCGATGACCCAGAAGCCGGCGAGGTACTCCTTCGACTCCAGGAACGGCCCGTCGGTCAACACCGCCTCACCGGCCCGGTTGTCGATGACGGTGGCCGTGCTGGGGGCGCCGAGCCCGGCGGCGAAGACCCAGTGGCCCTCGGCCACGAGACGGTCGTTGAACACGTCGATGGCCGCCATCTCGTCCGGGGTGGCGAGGTCTGAGGTGTCGTGGATCACGGAGACGAAGTACTGCATCGCGGGTCTGCTCCATCGCTGGGGACGCCCAGGTGGGCGGCCGCTCACCCGTGCTACGAACAGGTCGGCCCCGATCCGACCGGGACCCGCCGACGACTCGTATTTCGTTCAGCCGCGGCGCATCGAACACTGTTCCATGGAACGAATCGCGGCCATTTGCTCCCTCTTGAGGCATTGGCACCATTCCGGTGCGAGACGTCGAAGGGAGCCAGCCGTGGTGCGCATTCAGTTCCGGCATGTTGGCGCGATTTGCCTCGCAGCGGCGAGTCTGGCTGCGCCATCGTCAACGATTGCGGCAAATCCTGTGGCCACGCCGTTCTACGAGCAGTTCATCGATACCAATCCCTGCACGGGCGAGGATCACACCATCACCGTGCGCGGAACGTTCTACGAGTTCGAGCGCGCGAACGGCCTGAGCTATCGCATCGATCGTCTGGTGACAACGAGCTCTGGCTTCAGTGGCGGCGGCACGGAGGAAGGGATCCACGACCGCGTGTTCAAGGTGACCGATCTCCTGCGGAATCCCTCGGGTGATGTGCTCCATGCGAGCGCCACGGTCGTCGCGGACCCTGGGGGTACGGTGCACGTCGAGAGATTCGAGCTGCGATGCCTGTAGTCGACCGAGCGGGCTCGTGAGCTGAGGTTGTCCGTGGACCAGCGATCCCTCGTGGAGCGGGCCCAGCGAGGAGAGCACGACGCCTTCGCGGTCCTCGCGACGGCCGCTGCACCGCGGCTCGATCGCGTGGCCCGCCTCATCGTCCGCGATCCGGACCTCGCCCAGGACGCCGTTCAGGAATCACTGATCAGCGCCTGGCGGGACCTGCGCGCGCTCCGCGACCCGGACCGTTTCGACGCGTGGCTCCAGCGGCTGACGGTTCGGGCCTGCGTGTCGATCGCGAAACGACAACGACGTCGAGCCGTCGAGGTCGAGCTGGGGACGCTGGATCCGCCGGCCGATGGGGACGTGGCGACGATGGTGGCCGAACGTGACCTCCTCGATGCGGCGCTCCGACGGCTCGATCCCGAACGCCGGACCTTGCTGGTGATGCACCTCTACTTGGGCGTCCCCTTGCCCGAGGTTGCCAGTGTGCTCGGCAGATAGCGAGGGTCTAACTACGCTCCGGTCGAGGCCCGTCTTGTCGGGAACCAGCTGTTACTACGCAGATCGATGACGCAACAGCCTCGATTGTGTGCGAGATACCCTGACGCGTGGCCCGCATCCTCCCCGATACCAAGTTCTACATTCCCCGTCCACGCGAGTCCTTGGTACGGCGGCCCCGGCTGTCGGAGCGATTGAGGCAAGCGACGCGTGCCAAGGTGACGCTCATCTCCGCCCCGCCAGGCTTCGGCAAGACCACCTTGCTGGCCGACTGGCTAGCGGCCTCCGCCTCGGACGACATGATCCCTGTATGGGTGTCCCTCGAGGCGACTGACAACGAGTCCGTCGCCTTCTGGTTCGGTGTGGCTACAGCGTTTCACCGAGCGGTGCCCACCGCGGGACAGACAGTCCTGATGGTGGAAGGGCCCCAACCACCGCCCATCGAGACGGTCGTGACGAACCTCGCTAACGAGCTTGGCTCGGTCGGATCCGACGTCTTCTTGGTGCTTGATGACTTCCATGTGATCGATGCCACCGACATCCAAGACCAGGTGTCGTTCCTGCTGGAGCACTTGCCGCCATCGGCGCACGTCGTGATCGCAACCCGCGCCGATCCACCGTTTCCGCTGGCACGTCTGAGGGCGCAAGGGCAACTCGTGGAAGTACGAGCCGCGGATCTGCGCTTCACGCGTGAGGAGGCCGCTGCGTATCTCAATCAGACCGCCGGCCTGGACCTCGCAGCGAGCCAGATCACGGCGCTGGAAGAGCGGACTGAGGGTTGGATCGCCGCGCTCCAGCTGGCCGCCCTGTCCATGCAGGGGCGGGACGATGTCGACGGCTTCATCGCTGGTTTCACCGGCGACGATCGCTTCGTCGTCGACTACCTCGTCGAGGAGGTCCTGGATCGCCAATCCGACGACGTGCGCCGGTTCCTCCTTTGGACCTGCATCCTGGATCGGCTGACGGGGGCTCTGTGCGATGCCGTCACAGGAGAGGATGGCGGTCAAAGGACCCTCGAGGATCTCGATCGCCGGAACCTCTTCGTGATCCCGCTCGACGCGCGCCGCGAGTGGTACCGATACCACCACCTGTTCGCGGATGTCCTCCGGGCGCGCCTGTTGCGCGAGGAGCCGGACCGCGTCCCGGACCTCCATCGGCGCGCGAGCATCTGGTACGAGCAGCGGGGAGAGCGGTTTGAGGCCATTCGCCACGCACTCGACGGGGAAGACTACGAGCGGGCCGCCGACATGATCGAGCCGGCGATCCCGGGCCTCCGACAGGCGCGCCAGGAAGCCACGATGCGGCGTTGGTTCGAGCAGCTTCCCGATCAGGTGTTTCAGGTTCGGCCGGTCCTGAGCGTCGGGTATGTCGGAACACTCATGGCAACCGGCGAGTCTGCGGATGTCGAGGTGCTTCTGCGTGGGGCGGAGCGATGGCTGCAACCAGCGTCCGACGACCGGCAGGGACGGCAGGCCTCGCCCGCGGCGATGGTCGTGGTTGACGAAGCCGAGTTCCGGCGGTTGCCCAGCGCCGTTGCCCTGTATCGAGCCGCCCAGGCACAGATGAACGGCGACCGCGAGCGGACGGAGGCATTCGCCCATGCGGGCGTTCGATCTCGCCGGCGAAGACGACCCACTCGGGCGCGGTGCGGCGGCGGGGTTCCTTGCCCTGGCGCACTGGGGAGGTGGCGATCTCGAGGCCGCCCATGGCTTCTGGGCCGAGGCCATGGCGTGCCTGCAACGCGCGGGCCACGCCGTCGATGCGATCGGTTGCAACCGACCACTGGCGGAGATCCGTATCGCCCAGGGGCGTCTGCACGAGGCGATGACGAGCTACGAACAAGGCTTGCGGATGGCGACGGACGGCACGACAACCGTCCTGCGCGGCGCGAGTGACATGCACGTGGGGTTGGCAGAGCTGTGCCTGGAGTGGAACGACCTCGATGCTGCCGCCGATCACCTTCGGCTGAGCGATGACCTTGGAGACCTCGGTGGCTTGGCCCAGAACCCCTACCGATGGCGCGTCGCCATGGCACAGCTCCGCCTGACTGAGGGCGATGCCGATGGCGCCCTCGCCTTGCTGGAGGACGCTGAGCGTGTCTTCGTCAGCGAGTACTACCCCGTCACCCGGCCCCTTCCCGCGCAAGCAGCGCGGATCCATGCCGCGCAGAGGCCGTCTGCGCGAGGCCGGAGCCTGGGTCCGCGAGCGCGGACTGTCGGTCGATGACGACCTGAGCTACGTCGGCGAGTACGAGCACATCACGCTCGCCAGGGTGCTCATGGCCCAGGGCACCAGGACCCATGACCCGCGCCGGATCCAAGAAGCGGTCGCGCTCCTCGAGCGTCTGCTGGTCGCCGCCGAAACGGGCGGGCGGTGGCGCAGCGTCATCGAGATCCTCGTGCTGCAAGCCCTCGCCCAGAATGATCGCGGTCGCGGGGCTGCGGGACTCGATCCGCTCGGTCGCGCGCTGACGTTGGCAGAGCCGGAGGGCTACATCCGAACATTCGTGGCCGAGGGCACCCCGATGGCCGACATGCTCGGAGCGGCGGCGAGGCGTGGCATCACGCCGGAGTACGTTCGACGGCTGCTCGACGCATTCGGACGCGGCGACCGGCCGTTCGGTCGATCAGCCAGAGCCTGGTGGAGCCGCTCAGCGAACGGGAGCTTGATGTCCTGCGGCTTCTCGCGTCCGACCTTGATGGCCCCGGTATCGCCGACGAGCTGGTCGTGGGGCTGAGCACCGTCCGGACCCACACCAAGAGCATCTACGCCAAGCTCGGTGTGAACAGCCGCCGAGCGGCGGTTCGGCGCGGCGAAGAACTCGGCCTCCTGTCGCGTCAGGCGGCGACCGCTAACAATCCCCACCGCACTCCCCACAGCTGGGGATGCGCCGTCCCCACCTTCCCGTCCACCTTGGTCTCCTCGGCCGTCGCAGATGCCGACATCGCCGAGACGTGGACAGGGAAGGAGCCAGATGGACGAGCGCCGCGGATCGCACGACGACCGCCATGAGGCGAGGCGTTACGAGATCCGCCTGAAGGGACGCCTCGACGGCAGCTGGGCCGAGTGGCTCGGCGGGATGTCCCTGACTCACGCGAGCGACGGCACGACCGTGCTCGTCGGACCGGTCGTCGACCAGGCGGCCCTGCATGGCCTGCTCCAGAAGCTGCGCGACCTTGGCATAACCCTGATCTCGGTCAACGAAGACGGGATCGACCCGCCCATCGTGCGCGACGACCCGAGCGAGCTACTGAATCCAACGACAAGGAGATCGACATGACCGACACCGCACGCATGACTGGAACGAATGGAGTCAGAACGGACGCGTGGAGGAAGCTCGCCCTTGCCGGGGGCGTGCTGTACCTGATGACGTTCATCTTCTCGATTCCGGCCGTCTTCCTGTATGGCCCCGTGCTCAGCGATCCGGCCTACATCCTCAGTGCCGGTGCCGACTCCCAGGTGCTGTTGGGCGCGCTCTTCGACCTCATCACCGCCCTGGCCTGCATCGGGACCGCCGTCGCGCTCTATCCGGTGATCAAGCGGCAGAGCGAAGCAGCCTCGATCGGCTTCGTCGCCACCAGGATCTTCGAGGGGGCCGTCATCGTCATCGGCGTCGTGTGCCTCATGGCCGTCGTGTGGTTGCGCCAGGCCGGGGCGGCAGCCGGGACCGACGCGTCCGCGTTGGTCGCCGTGGGCCAGGGCCTCGTCGCGGTCCGAGACGTGACCTTCCTGGTCGGCCCCGGCGTCATGCCCGGCTTGAACGCGCTGCTGCTCGGCTACGTGCTCTACCGGTCGCGCCTCGTGCCGCGGGCGATTCCCGCCATGGGCCTCATCGGTGCTCCCGTGTTCCTCGCCTCCGCGACCCTGTCCATCCTTGGCCTGCAAGAGCAGGTTTCGGTGTTGCCGCTGATCGCGCTGCCTCTGATCTTCGTGTGGGAGCTGTCGCTCGGCCTGTGGCTGACCTTCAAGGGCTTCAGGCCTGCTGCCGTGGCCGCGCTCGCTGCTGACACCCGCGAGATGGACGCATCCTCGTCGACCACCGCGTCACCGTTCGCGACGACGACGGCAGGTGCCGCATGACCGCCGAGCGGGAGCGGACGGCAACGCTCCCTCCCCGCCCGGTCGTTCGGACGGCATGGGTGCTGCACCGCGCCCTCTATCGGCTCAGTGGGGGGCGGATCGGCCTCCGGCCACCTGAGGCTGGCAACAAGTTCGGGATGATGCGACTCCGGACCGTTGGGCGACGGTCCGGCGAGCCGCGGGTCGCGATCGTCGGCTACCTCGAGGACGGACCGAACCTGGTCACCCTGGCCATGAATGGCTGGGCGGAGGCGGAGCCGGCATGGTGGCTGAACCTCCAGGCGCAGCCGGACACGACGGTCGAGCTGAAGGACGGTCTTCGTGCGGTCCGCGGTCGCGCCGCGGATGGCGAGGAACGTGATCGGCTCTGGGCGCGCTGGCGTGAGTTCAGCGACGACTACGACGACTGGGCGGCGCTGCGCTCCGGACCCACGGCCGTCGTCGTGCTCGAGCCACGTGCGGTCGAGGCGGGCGGGTAGCGTTCATCGACCATGCCTCAGGCTCCGGCGGCGAACTTCGTCGCGGCTGCCGGGCCTCAACTAGCGTTTTCCACATACAGCTGCATCGTGTCCCGGATCGAGGCCGACTCGATCCCGCGGGCGCGTCCAAGAGCACTGCAGACGTGTTCGGGGAGCCAACCAGCGTGTTCGAGATGAGCCGTGCGAAGCTCGATGAGGAATGGATCACCGCTGGCGAGGAATGCGATACACCGTTCGGTGCTGTCTCGTATGAACGGCGCGTTGCGTGAACACCGACGCTCTGGAGACCCCATGAAGGGGGTCTCCATGCTGGTCATCTGACCGCGTCGAGCCTCACGTTTCTCCTCGGGCGACGATCTTCAAGAACGTGTGGACTGAACAGTTGGCCGTTGTCGGAAGGACTGAACAACTGGCCGATCGGCCATCTCGATTGATGCTCGTCATGGCCGTTCGGTCGCCGGGCCTTGAAATTGGTGGAGATGGGGGAGAGTCGAACTCCCCGTCCAGAACCCTTCGCCTGGGACCAGCTACGAGCGTGTCCGATGATTTTCGTCAGCCGGTCGGACGCCCATCGGCAGGCTGCCATCCGGCCCATCTGCGTGTCCCTAGATCGGGCTTCGCTCCGGACTACGTAGCCTCATCCGGGCTGCACCTCCGCTAAGTGACGCTTCCACGGCCCGCGGAGGGGAGGCCGCTTCCACGCTCACCTTACGGCCTAGGCCGCGAGGGCGAGAGCAGGCTGCTTGTTGGCAGTTACTTCGTTTTGCCGCCGGTTTAACGAGGCCTGACGGCACCTCGGCTCGCGTTCCCAGACAGCCAAGCCCTGTCGAAACCACGCATCCCCACAGGACCGAACCGCTGTTCGGAGGCGGAATCCTAGCATCGGCGTCGAGGCCGGCCAAACGAGGCGGGCAGGCGGATGCGCCCGACCGGGTCGCGGAGACCGCGTCGGCCGGGCGCGAAGGATTGGGCTCTGCGGGCGATCAGCCCTCGCCGAGGTGCTTGCGCAGCGACGGCAGCACGTCGCCGTCCCAGCCGCCGCTGTTCATGTCGAAGCCGGTCGACTCCGTGAACCCGCTCTCGTACAGGTGGAGGTCCGTCCCGCCGTCGGCCCGGGGCACGAGCGTCCACTCGGTCCGCAGGACGGTCTCGGCGATCGCCACGGGAACCTCGGGCACGGGCGTCCAGGTCCAGCACAGGTAGCGCGGCGGCTCGACGATCTCGATCCGCATCCCGAACCGGCCGCCCTCGCCGGGCCACACGAACCAGCCCGCGACGCCCGGGCGGATCTCGATGTCGGCCGATCCCGACCACCAGGCGGCGAGCTCGGCGGGCTCGCTCAGCGCGCGCCAGACGCGGTCGGGCGCCGACGACAGCGCGTACGTCCGGCGGATCCCCGCCTCGAACGGCTGGGCAGCGACGTGCGTCGCCAGCTGGGCGAGCTCGGTCATCCAGCCCTCGGTGTTGCTCCAGCGGGCGTCCTCGTGTTCGAACCCGGACTCCCGGAGGTGCAGCCGGGTCCCGCCGCTCGCGAGCGACTCGAGCCGGAACTCGACCAGCGTCGACCGGTCGTCGACGGACTTGCCGACGTCGCCCCACCGCCACGCGAGGCGCGTCACCGGGTCGAACACCTCGATCCGGACGGGGACGCGGCCGTAGCCCTCGAACTCGAACCAGCCGTCGCCACCCTCGCGCAGGTCGAGGTGGGCGCGCTCGCCGAACCAGGCGCCGAGCTCCCCGTCGTCGGTCAGGGCGCGCCACAGTCGGTCCGGCGGCGCGCGGAAGTCCAGCTGGCGTTCGATGGCGGCGACGGTCGTGGTGGGCATGTCACTCCTCCCCGAGGTGGCGGCGCAGGGCCGCGAGTCGTTCGTCCCAGGCCTCGGCGTACGGCCGCAGCCAGTCGTCGACGGCCTGCAGCGGCGCCGGCTCGAGCTCGTGCAGGCGTTCACGCCCGTCGCGGCGCACCCGCACGAGGCCGGCGTCCCGCAGGACGTCGAGGTGCTTGGTCACCGCCTGGCGCGTCATCGGCAGCCCCTCGCCCAGGTCCTGGATCGAGGCCGAGCCACGATGGCGGAGGCGCTCGAGCAACAGGCGACGGGTGGGATCGGCGACGGCGACGAAGACGGCATCCATGGCGTGGCACGATCATATGCAACCAAGAAGTTGCGTGTCAAGCGTCGCAGGCGAGGCCAGGTGATCGGCTTGACACGGCGCCCGAGGCTGGACCCATGACTGACTCCACCTCCGTCCCCGCCCGCCTCGCCCCGTTCCTCGCCCAGTGGGACTACATCGTCGACGTCCTGTTCGAGCGCCTCGACGGCCTCACCGACGAGGAGTACGTCTGGGAGCCGGCCGACACCGTGTGGACCGTCAGGCTCGTCGACGGACGGCCGACACCAGACGCCGAGGTCTGGGCCCCCACCGGTGGCGGCGCGCCGCCGAGGACGCTCGCCTGGTCGCTCGGGCACCTCGGGGACGGCCTCATGACCCGAGCCGACTGGCTCGTCGGGAGCCACTCGCTCCAGCGCGGAGACCTGACCTGGCCGATGACGGCCGCCGAGGGCATCGCGTTCGCGCGGGCCGGCATCCAGGCCTGGCGCGACGGCCTCGCGCAGATGACCGACGAGGACCTCGACATCGTGGGCCGGAGCGCCTATCCCGACGGCCTCGACCCGACGCTGCCGTTGATCGAGATCGTGTGGTGGGTGAGCAAGGAGCTGCTGTTCCACACCGGCGAGATCTGGTACGTGCGTGACCTGTACGCCCACTACGACTGAGCCGGCGGGTCGCCGAGGCCGTCAGGAACGTTTCGGGCCCCCGAGGCGTAGGATCGGCAGATGCCGCATCCGCTGTTCAGCTCGCTGGCCGTGATCCTCGTCTCGCACGTCGTGGTGTCTGGCGCGGTGCTGGCGCTGGTCGCCACGATGATCCGGAAGAAGTGACCGCGGCCCCGGATCTCGACGCCCTGATCCCCCGGCTGCGGGCCCGGGCAGCCGACCCCGAGCGACGCACCGACGTCCGACCGACCGAGCTCGGCGCGACCGTCCGGACGCTCGATCTCGGCGGCCTGCTCTCGATGGGCGCGGACCTCGCGTCGAGCCTGCGCGACGTCGTCGCGGCGAACCAGGAGGGCCGGATCGACCCGGCCGGTCACGCGCGCGCCCTGGAGCTCGAGCGATCGATGACCACCCCGGCGCCATCCGTGCTCCCGGGCCCGGCCAGCGACGCCACGGTCGCACAGGCCGAGGCGGCGCTGGGGGTCGCCCTGCCGACCGCCCTGCGGCGCGTCTACGCGGAGGTCGCCGACGGCGGCTTCGGACCGGGCGCGGGGATCCTGCCGCTGTCCGAGGTCGTCGCCGCGTACCGCGACCTCGGACGGGCCGACGGACGGCTGCCGCGCAACCGGACCTGGCCGGCCGGGCTCCTGCCGCTGGTCGAGATGGACCCCGGGTTCGACTGTTGCGAGGCGGCCACCGGCCGGATCATCGCGTGGGATCCCGAGGAGCTCGCCGAGCACTCGAGCGAGGACCGCTTTCGCCGCTCGTTCCGCGAGGTCTTCGCGAGCGTCGAGGCATGGCTCGGCGAGTGGGTCGACTCGCGGACCCAGGCCGAGCAGACGGCCGACCTCATGGCCCACGTCCTGTCCGACGACGCCCAGGTCCGGATGGCCCGCGAGGCCCGGGAGAACATCGCCAGGATGAGCCCCGAGGAGCGCGCGGCGATGGGCCTGCCCGAGGTGGGCTGGGAACGCGTGGTCTGGGGCGGGCTCGGCTGGGTCGAGGACGACGAGACGGGCGGGCCTGCCGGCTAGCGCGTCGATACCATCGGCCAATGCGCCTGATCCCGTGGGAGGAAGAGCGGCTCCAGCTGTTCGCCGCCGCGGAGCTGGCGCGACGACGCCGCGCCTCCGGCCTGCGGCTGAACCACCCGGAGGCCGTGGCGCTGATCTGCGACGCGATGCTGGAGGCCGCGCGCGCCGGTGGCTCCTACGCCGAGGTCGAGGCGGCGGGTCGCGCCGCGGTCGACCCGTCCGACGTCCTCGACGGCGTCCGCGCGCTGCTGGACGAGGTCCGGCTGGAGGTGCTGCTGGGTGACGGGACCCGGGTCGTCGCGCTCGTCGACCCGCTCGGACGCGGCGATCCCAGGGATCCGCTGGGACCGGGCGCCATCCTGATCGGCGACCCGTCGGACGTGGTCCTCAACGACGGCCGGGAGGCGTTCGAGCTGGCCGTCACGAGCCGATCGCGCCGACGGATCCGCGTCTCGTCGCACTACCCGTTCCATCGGGTCAACCCGCGTCTCGAGTTCGACCGCGACGCGGCTCGCGGATTCCACCTGGACCTGCCGGCCGGGGGCTACGCCGGCTGGGAGCCGGGCGAGACGAGGACGGTCCGCCTGGTGCGCTACGCCGGCCGGGGCACGGAACGGTGACCCGCCTCTCCGCCGAGGAGTACCGGGCGCGCTACGGCCCGACGACCGGCGACCGGGTCCGCCTCGGCGACACCGACCTCTGGATCCGCGTCTCGGACGACCTCACCGCCCGCGGCGACGAGCCCATCTGGGGCTACGCGAAGAACCTCCGCAGCCGGATCGCGCAGTGGGACGGCGCGGCCGGACCGTCGGAGCTCGACGTCGTGCTCCCCGGCGCACTGGTCGTCGACCCGGTGCTCGGCGTGGTCAAGGCCGACATCGGGATCAAGGACGGCCGCATCGCGGGCGTCGGCCGGGCCGGCAGCCCCGAGATCAGCGACGGCATCGACCTCGTCATCGGCCCCCACACCAAGTCGTTCATGGCCTACGGCCTGATCGTGACCCCGGGCGCCGTCGACACCCACGTCCACACGATCGGCCCCGAGCTGCTCCCGCCGGCGCTCGCGGCCGGCGTCACCACGCTGGTGACCGCGGGCTTCGAGGAGCCGCCGTTCGCGATGGAGCGGACGCTCGCCGGGCTGGAGGGCTGGCCGGTCAACGTCGGGATGCAGGCCGGCGCGCGGGCGAGCGAGGACGGGCACCTCGACGCCCTGGTCGAGGCGGGTGCGCTGGGGTTCAAGATCCACGAGGACAACGGCGCCTACCCGGAGCTCATCGACCACGTCCTCCGTTACGTCGAGGCACGCGACCTGACGCTGAGCCTGCACACCGACGGCCTGCAGGAGTCCGCCGAGCTCGAGGACACGGTGGCGGCGATCGCCGGCCGGACCGTCCACGCCTACCACGTCGAGGGCACCGGGGGCGGGCACGTGCCCGACCTGCTGGGGCTCGTCCGCGAGGCGTCCATCCTGTGCTCGTCGACCACGCCGACGCTGCCGTTCGGCGTGCACACGGCGGCCGAGCACCTGCCGATGACCGTGCTCAACCACGGCCTCTCGTGGTCGGTGCCCGGGGACGTCGAGCTCGTCCGGGAACGGATCCTGGAGGCGCGGATGGCGGCCGAGGGCCCGCTCCACGAGCTGGGCGCGATCGCGATCGTCAACTCCGATTCGCAGGGGATGGGCCGGATCGGCGAGACCGTCCGCCGGACGTTCCAGCTCGCGCACGTGATGAAGGCCTGGCGGCGATCCGGTGCGGCCGACGGCGTGCCGGGGCTGCCCGCGGATCCCGGCCTCGACGACCCCGACGACCGCGACGACACCGCGCGTGTCCTGCGCTACCTCGCGAAGATCACGATCGAGCCGGCGATCACGCACGGCCTCGCCGATCACGTCGGCTCGCTGCGGCCGGGCCGGCTGGCGGACCTCGTGCTGTGGGAGCCTGCGTTCTTCGGCGTCAAGCCCGAGTGGGTGTTCAAGGCCGGCTTCCCGGCCTGGGGCCCGATGGGCGACGGCAACGCGAGCCTCGAGCGAGCCGAGCCGACCCGCTACCGGGCGGACTGGGGCGGCGTCGCCACGGCGGCGCCCAAGGTGGCCGTGACGTTCGTGTCCCGGAACGTGGACGTCGCGGTCCTGGCGCGTCGCCTCGGGACGCGGCGGACCCTCGTGCCGGTCGGCGGCGTCCGGGGCCTCACCCGCGACTCGCTCCACGCCAACCGCGCGACCGCTCCCGTGGAGATCGACGTCCGGACCGGGGCGGTGACGCTCGCCGGCCGGCCACTGGCGGTCGCTCCGGTGTCCGAGGTGCCCCTCAGTCGCCGCTACCTGCTGCGATAGGGCCACGCCCGGCCGAGGGGCGTGCGAGGCGCGTGCAAGTCGCCGACGGCCGGCCGAAGCGTCCGCGCGAGCGATGAAGCCCTAGGTTCGGGCTCCAAACGCAAGGAGCCTTCAGATGTTGTGGACGATCCTCGTCATCATCCTCGTGCTCTGGCTGCTCGGCCTGATCGGCGGCATCGGCGGCGCGCTGATCCACGGGCTGCTCATCCTCGCGGCGATCGTGCTGGTCGCGCAGCTCGCCTCGGGCCGGGGGAACACGACCGCCTGAGCCCGGCCGATCGAGACACCGTCAGGCCCAGATGTCGCCGACGGTGAAGCCCTCGGGAAACGGATCCGTCGGATCGACGACGTAGCTCGCGAAGCCGGTGATCCACGCGGTGCCGGTGATCGACGGCACGATCGCCGTCCGATCGCCGATCCGCGTCTCCTCCTCGACCCGGCCCGTGAACACCGTCCCGAGGATGCCCTCGTGCCGGAACTCGTCGCCCGGCCGGAGCTGGCCCTTCGCGTGGAGGACGGCCATCTTGGCGCACGTGCCCGTGCCGCAGGGTGATCGGTCGATCGCCCCGGTCCAGGTCGACGGGCGCTCCCAGTCGAAGTCGCCGGTCGAGACGGTGACCGCGTTGCGGCGCGCGTTGCGCGCGTCGTGGGGCGGCCCGGACAGCTGGCCGATGGTGATCCCGGCGAAGCCCGGCTGGTCCGGATGGACGACCGGCAGCTGCTCGCGGGCGGCCGCCTTGATCATCTCGGTGACCCGCGTGATGTCGCGCCCCTCGTCGGGCGTCAGCGCGAAGCCCAGGGCCTCGGCGTCGGCGATGACGTAGAACATGCCGCCGTAGGCGACGTCCACGACGACCGTGCCCAGGCGGGGCACCTCGACGGGGGTGTCGAGGTGGGTCGCGAACGCGGGCACGTTGCGGAACGTGACGCCGGTGACCTTGCCGCCCGCGCAGGTCGCCCGGACCCGGATGAGCCCCGCCGGCGCCTCGAGCGCGATCTCCGTGACCGGCTCGTGCATCGGCAGCATCCCGGTCTCGAGCAGGGCCGTGACCACGCAGATGGTGTTGGTGCCCGACATCCCCGGGTACTCGACGTGCTCCATGATCACGTAGCCGGCGTCGGCATCGGGATGGTTCGACGGGAGGACGAGGTTGCAGTTCGACGCCGGGTAGCCGCGCGGCTCGCGGAGCATCAGGCGCCGCAGCCCGTCGCCGCGGGTGGCGAGGTGCTGCATCTTGTCGAACATCGTGTCGCCGGGGACGTCGAGGACCCCGCCCACGATCACCCGCCCGGGCTCGCCGGCCGCATGCAGGTCGACCGCCTGGATCATCCGCGCCAGCCGCATCGGCCTACCGGCGCCTGGCGTCGGCGACGGCCCGCTCGGTCTCGCGCCGGGCGTCCCGCTCCGCGATCTCGTGCCGCCGGTCCCAGGTCTGCTTGCCCTTCGCGAGCCCGAGCATGAGCTTGGCCTTGCCGCGGTCGTCGATGTACAGGCGCAGCGGGATCACCGTGAGCCCCTTGGCCTTCGTCTTGCCCAGGAGCTCGTCGATCTCGTGGCGGTGCAGGAGGAGCTTTCGCGACCGCTTCGGCTCGTGGTTGAAGCGCACGTCGGCGTTCTCCCACGGAGCGATGTGGAGCCCGACGATCCAGGCCTCGCCGCGATCGATGCGCGCGTAGGCGTCCGCGAGGCTGACCTTGCCCGCGCGGATGCTCTTGATCTCGGTGCCGCGCAGCACGATGCCCGCCTCGAACGTGTCCTCGACGGTGTAGTCGTGCCGGGCTCTGCGGTTCTGGGCGATGGTGTCGCCCATGGGAGGGCTCCTCTCGCGGGGTCAGGGGTGGGAGTGTCGCACGGGTCCGGGCCCCGGCCCGTGCGCCGGACGCACGAACGCCGGCCCGTTTCCGGACCGGCGTTCGAAATTGCTACCGACCACTCGTCGGGATCGTCTCTAGACGACGATCTCCGCCGAGGTGGTGCAGCAACTACAACTGTCGATCACTGCACATCACCTCCTTTCGTTCATATCGACCCTACCCGATGCGGCGCGCGGGTGCAAGCACGAACGCTAGGCGGCCGGCCGAGCCTCCTCGATGCCCTCCGGCGCCTCGTCCAGCGCCTTCAGGCCGGCGTCCAGGACCGGGTCGTCGCCGGGCTTCGCCGGGGGGTCGGCCACCAGGAGATCGGGGGCGATCCCGACGCCGTGGATCCAGGTCCGGTCGGGGGTCAGCCACTTGGCGATCGTCAGCCGGAAGCCGCCGCTGTCGTCCTCGAGCTGTGTCCATTGCTGGACCGTGCCCTTGCCGAACGTCTTCGCCCCGACCAGCGTCGCCCGGCCGCGATCGTGCAGCGCGCCCGCGACGATCTCGGACGCCGACGCGGAGCCGCCGTCCACGAGCACCACCAGCCGGATGCCGGGGTCGGTGGCGACCCCGCCGGGCTTGGCCGCCGTCTCGGTCAGGTTGCCGTCGGCGTCCTGCTGCCAGAAGACCGTGCCGGACCCGAGGAACTCGCTCGCGATGTCGCGCGCCGCCGTCACGAACCCGCCGGGGTTCCCGCGCAGGTCGACGATCAGCCGCCGCTCGCCGCGCCCGATCGCGTCGACCAACGCCGCGTGGAACTCGGTGGCCGCGCGATCCGAGAACCCGGCCAGCTTGATGTAGCCCACGGTCCCCTTCGCGAGGGTGTCGGTCTCGACCTCGGGCTGGACGATGACCGCGCGCGTGATCGCGACCTCGAACGGCACGCCGACGCCACGCCGGATGCGCAGCTTGACCGTGGTGTCCTTCGGCCCGCGGACCTTGCCTCGGGCCTGGTCGACGGTCAGGCCGCTGAGGGTCGCCCCGTCGATGCCGTCGATCACGTCGCCGGGCAGCAGGCCGGCCCGCTCGGCGGGCGATCCCGTCAGCGGCGCGACCACCGCGAGGAAGCAGTCCTCGCCCAGCGTCGTGCACGCCGCGGTCGCGCCCGTCCCGTTGACCGTCCCGATCGTGGCGCCGATGCCCTCGAACTGGCCGGAGATCCCCTCGAGCGAGGACTTGAACTCCTCGGACGTCAGGTACTGCGAGTAGGGGTCGTCGAGGGAGCCGATCATTCCCTTGATCGCGCCCTCGACCAGCGACTTGCGGTCGACGTCGCCGCCCGCGTACCGGTCCGAGATCGCGGAGTACGTGTCCCAGAACGGCTGGAACGCGTCGGCGTCCGCGGACGGGGTGCCCGGCGTGAGCGCGGACTGGCGGCCGAGCGAGAACCCGGCGAAGAACAGGGCGCTGCCGGCGAGGACCGTGACCAACGCGAGCGCGCCCACCAGCACGCCGGCGCGGCTCGTCGCGGCCGCGTGTCGGGGCGGATCCGCGGGCACGCCGGGAGGCGCGATCGGGGTGTCGTCAGGCGAGGTCGGGTCCCCCGTCGCGGCCGTCCCCGGGGCCGCGACAGAGACCTCCGCCGTCGGCTCCTCCGACGGCAGCGGGGGGTTGAGCTGCATGGGTTGTCCGAGTGACGGGCGCTGGACGGGAAGCGCGTTGGCGAGAGCCTACATCGACGCGGTCAAATCGTCCCCGCCCATCGGTACGCCGGCGCACCGGTCAAATGGTCACCGGATGAGGTAGGTCCGGACCGACACCCACGAGCCGAGGACGCCGAGCCCCACGCCGGTCGCCAGGACCAGCGCCGCGGTGTCCCGGCCGACCGAGCCGAGCTCGAGTGGCAGCACGTTGAAGAAGCCGACCATCGCCTGTGACAGCGGGTCGGCCGCGAACGCCAGCAGCGCCAGGGTGAGCAGCGCACCGAGCAGGCCGACGAGCGCGCCCTCGAACACGAACGGCCAGCGGATGAAGGCGTCCGACGCGCCGACCAGGCGCATGATCTCGATCTCCTCCGCCCGTGCCACGACCGCCAGCCGGATCGTGTTGACGATGATGAACAGCACGATCAGCCCGACGATCGCGACCATCACGACGCCGGCCGTGCGGACGAAGGTGGTGACCGTGAGCACCCGATCGACGAGGGCGTCGATGTTGAGCACGTTGCGCACCAGCGGGTCCTGGCGCAGCACGTTGGTCACGGTGTCGAGGTCGCTCGGGCTGTGGAGCTTGACGTTCACGCTCGCGTACAGCGGGTTCGACTCGAGGTACTGCGTGATGTCCTCGCGTCCCTGGGCCTGCTGGGCGGCCCGGAACCGCTCGAGGGCCTCGTCGCGCGACACGAACTCGACCGAGGCCACCTCGGGCATCGCACCCATCGTCGCCACGAGGGTGTCGACCTGGTCGGCGGTGGCGTTGTTCTCGACGTAGGCCACGACCTCGACCTTCTGCTCGACGAAGGACAGGCTCGCGAGCAGCACGTTCTGGAGCACGAAGAACCCGGCCAGCAGCAGGAGCATGAGGACCATCGTCAGCGTGGCCGCGAGGCTCATCAGCGCGTTGCGCCAGAACCCCTGCCACGCCCGCTTCAGCGAGAAGGCGACGAACGGGATCACGTGCCCTAGTCCTCGCGGTGGTAGGTGGCGCCGAGGTCGTCGCGGATGATCCGCCCGTCCTCCAGCGCGACGACCCGTCGTCGGAGCGAGGTGACGATCTCGGCGTCGTGGGTGGCCATCAGGATCGTGACGCCCATCTCGTTGATCCGCAGCAGGAGCTGGATGATCTCCCAGCTGATCACCGGGTCGAGGTTCCCGGTCGGCTCGTCGGCGAGGATGATCCGCGGGTCGTGGACGAGCGCCCGGGCGATGGCCGTCCGCTGCTGCTCGCCGCCCGACAGCTGGGTCGGCAGCTGCTGGGCCTGGGCCGTCAGGCCGACCAGCGAGAGCACCCGGTCGACGGCCGGGCGGATCTGCCGGCGGGGCGTCCCGGTGACCTCGAGCGCGAACGCCACGTTCTCCCAGACCGACTTGCGCGGCAGCAGCTTGAAGTCCTGGAACACGATCCCGATCTTCCGGCGCACCTTCGGCACCTGCCGCCGGCTCAGCCGGGCAAGGTCGTCGCCGTCGACCACCACCATGCCCTTGGTCGCCAGCTCGTCGCGGATGAGCAGCTTCGCCAGCGTCGACTTCCCCGCCCCCGAGGGGCCCACCAGGAACACGAAGTCACCCTCGGGGACGACGAGCTCGACGTCCTTGAGGGCCTCCTTGCCGTTCGGGTAGCGCATCGTCACGTCGTGGAGGACCACGACGGGCTGGTCCGCGGCACGCGGGCGCGGTCGACCGGTCAGGCGCTCGCGCAGGCTCGGCGACGGGCTCGTGGCGACGGTCAAGGGTTCGCTCGGTGACGGAGGGGTCGTGACGGGAGCCGGCGTTCCGGTGTGGTTGCCGCTCGGGGTGCCGGGCGGAGCGACGCCTCCGCCCACGGGCACGGTCGGTGAGGCCACGTCTACCCGAGGCTAACATCCGGTGCCGGGCCCGGCAAACGCCTCAGACGATGGCCAGCGAGATCGGCAGGTAGCGGTCGAAGGGGTGGTCGGCGCGCGACCAGCAGATCATCCCCGGGAAGCCGTCGATGCGCAGCCCCGCGTCGAGCAGCCCGCGCAGGGCCTCGGCCGCGGTGCCCGGGACCCACAGGGCCACCGCCCCGAGCGCGGGCGCCTCGCGGATCGCCATCCCGATCAGCGCGGGCTGCAGCGATGGATCGAGCGCCGCGACCGGACCCAGGCGGCCGACACCGGATCCATACGCGTACCCGGCCACCCGGCCGTCGCGCTCGCGCGCCAGGAAGCCGACCCGACCGTCCCGGCGGAGGTATGCGTGGTCGACCTGGTGCGTCGAGGCGAGCAGGCCGTGATCGACCTC
Source organism: uncultured Chloroflexia bacterium (assembly GCA_963767945.1). Lineage (GTDB taxonomy): Bacteria > Chloroflexota > Limnocylindria > Limnocylindrales > CSP1-4 > CAIXZV01. The sequence continues at coordinate 84,642 of CAVYGH010000011.1, forward strand.
GTCGAGGATCGCGGCGAGTCGCCGCGGGCCGTCGGGTCCGTCCCGCTCGACCGCCTCGAACGGCACGGCGGTCAGCCCGCCGGGCAGCGGCGGCACCGCCGACCACCGCCGGACCTCGCCGAACAGGCGCCAGATCGGGATGCGCGGCACCATCCCCCGGCGCGCGTACAGCCCGTTCGAGATCGGCTGCACCGCGTCGGTGCACATCCCCCAGGTGTGGATGCCGGAGTCGAGCGGGTCGTCCGGCCGCGGGATCGCGGGCCCGCCGGGGTCGACGTCGCGGCCGGCCTGCGCCCGGTCCAGCAGCGCCTGGCCGATGCCGTCGCGCTGGAACGCCGGATCGACGAACAGCATGGCGAGGAACCACAGCCCGTCGCGGAGCGACGCGCTGGCGAACCCGACGACCGGCCCGGCCTCGCCGCCGTCCGCCTCCGATGGCGCGCTCGCCACCCAGAACCGGTCCGGGTCCGTGGTCAGCAGGTGGGCGAGCAGCCGTCGCAGCGGGGCGAGGTCGTCCGGCATCGCGGGCTGGTTGAGGCGGCCCTGGTAGTCCTCGATCCCGAGCCGCCAGATGCGCGTGCAGTCGTCGAGGTCGGCCTCACGCCCCGGCCGGTACCTGACTGCGACGGGCGGCGCCACGGCTAGTCGTCCGCGTCGTCGTCGGCGTCGGCGGACGGGGGGCGGCCGGTCGCGACGCGCTCGAGCTCCGCCTGCATGAACGCGTCGAGGTCGCCGTCGAGGACCGCGCCGGTGTTGGAGGTCTCGTGGCCCGAGCGCAGGTCCTTCACCATCTGGTAGGGGTGGAGGACGTACGAGCGGATCTGGTTGCCCCAGCCCGCCGTGACGTGCTCGCCGCGCAGCTTGCGCAGCTCCTCCTCGCGCTTCTCGAGCTCCAGCTCGAGCAGGCGCGACTTGAGGACACGGATCGCGAGCTCGCGGTTCTGGGTCGCCGAGCGCTCGTTCTGGCAGGTGACGACGATCCCGGTCGGCAGGTGGGTGAGCCGGATCGCCGACTCCGTCTTCTGCACGTGCTGGCCGCCGGCCCCCGACGAGCGGAAGGTGTCCACCCGGATCTCGTCCCAGTTGAGCTCGATCTCGACGTCCTCGTCCGCCTCGGGCATCACCTCGACCAGGGCGAACGTCGTCTGGCGCCGCTTCTGGGCGTCGTAGGGGCTGATCCGGACGAGGCGGTGGACGCCGCGCTCGGCGCGCAGCCAGCCGTACGCCCAGCGCCCGTTCATGGTGACGGTCGCGCTCTTGATGCCCGCCTGCTCGCCCTCGGTGGAGTCGACGACGTCCGTCTTGAACCGGTGGCGCTCGCCCCACCGGAGGTACATCCGCAGGAGCATGTCGGCCCAGTCGGTGGCCTCGGTGCCGCCCGCGCCGGCGCTGATCGTGAGCACCGCGTTCTTGGCGTCGTACTCGCCCGAGAACAGGAGGAGCGTGCGCTCGCGGGCGAACTCGCGGCCCAGCGCGTCGGCCTCTCGCTCGACGTCGGCCTCCGTGTCGGGGTCCGGCGTGTCCTCGAGCAGGCCGATCAGCTCGATGAGGTCGTCGGCCCGCTTCTCGAGCCCTCGCCAGAGGGCCGTCTCGTCGCGCAGGCCCTCGGCCTCGCGGAGGGTCTTCTGGGCCTGACGCTGGTCGTCCCAGAAGCCGGGATCGCTCGCGCGCGCGTCGAGCTCGGCGAGGCGCGCTTCCTTGGTGGCGAGGTCAAAGACGCCCCGAGGTCGACCGGATCCGCTCGGCCAGGTCGCGGGTGGACGCGGCGTCCACCTAGCCGCGCACCCTGGAGGTCCTGGAGCAGGATCGGACGGAGCTCGATCAGCCGCAGGGCGGTCTTGCTCCGGGCGACGACGGGGTTCACGCAAGGACAGTAGCTGTTGTGGGGGCACACGCCGCAGTTGCCGTCGCAGTCGAGCGCCATGGCGTAGCTGCAGTTTCGGCAATCCCGTTCGCACGCGATCAGGTCTACGAACTGGGCTTCTTCGGCCTGCTTCAATTGCTCCCTCACTCTCGTCCCTCGCTGTCGATCGAGCGTGACGGGTCGGGATGCAGCGCCAGGAATGAACAGGGGCGTTGGGCTGGGCGGCGCCGTTCCCTGGGTGGCGAAGGACTGCGGCCGAGTATAGGCCCGCCCCCCTCGCACGCCAAGGGGTTGGAACGGTTTTCGTGCGGGAATTTGCGTGGGATTGAACAGGGCCGCGCCGGCGGTCGCCGCGCTAGGTCCCGAGCTGCTCCACGGCCGGCGCGCCGCCGGTGATGAAGTAGACGCCCAGGGCGCCCAGCTCGTGGATCGTCGCGGACACCCGACGGCCGAGGTCCTGCTGGATGGGCGAGGTCGGCGTCGGCGAGCCGTAGGCCTCGATCCCGAGGTCGCGCGCGATGCGCAGCACGCGCAGCATGTGGGTCGGGTCCGAGACGAACACCGCGGACTTGAGGTCGCGACGCTTCATCTCGGCGGCGACGGCCCGTAGCGACTCGAGGGTGTTGTGGGCCTCGTTCTCGCCCCAGATCGCGCCCGCGGGCACCGCGTGGTCGAGCGCGTAGTGGCGGGCGACGGCCGCCTCGGTGGTGCGATCGCCGGGCAGCTTGCCGCCGGTCACGACGAAGTCGCGGGCGATGCCGGACTGCCACAGGCGCACGGCGTGGTCGAGCCGGGCCTCGAACACCGGCGACGGGCGCCCGTCGTACTGGGCCGCGCCGAGCACGACGATCGCGTCGGCCGGTCGCTGCTCGTCGGCCTCGCCCTGCTGCCAGATGCGGAACGAGGCGACGCCGGCGACGATCGCGACGGCGATGCCGGAAAGGATGAACAGCCGCACGAGGTCTCCCCGCCTGGACCCCGTCAGGCCCCGTGGCACTTCTTGTACTTCTGCCCCGATCCGCACCAGCAGGGTTCGTTGCGACCGATCCGCGCGCCGGACGGCGTGAACCCCTGGCGCACGCCGTCGGTCGCGGCCGCATCGCCGGGCGCCTCGCGCGCGCCGCGCATCGGATCCGCCGGCAGGCCCGTCATCGGCGCCGTCTGCGGGCTTCGCAGCGCGGCACCGCCCGCCGCGAGGCCGGCCCGGGCGGCCGCCGGCCGGACCGCGGTCCCCGACGCGCCGTTCGATCCGTTCGACCCGTTCCCGCCGTCCGTCGCGGCGGTTCCGTCCTCCAGCCGGCCCGGCTGGCCGGGACCGGGCAGCGGCACCGTGGCGGGCTCGCGGCGGACGGTGACCCGGAAGATCGTCGTGGCCACCTGGTGCTGGATGAGCCCGCTGAGCTCCTCGTACAGGCGGTACGCCTCCTTGCGGAACTCGTTCAGGGGATCCTGCTGGGCATACCCGCGGAGGCCGATGCCCCGCCGCATGTCGTCGACCTCGGTGAGGTGCTCGACCCACAGGCTGTCGATGGTCCGCAGCAGCACGAAGCGCTCGACCTGGCTCCAGACCTCCTCGCCGTGCTCCTGCTCGTGCGTCTCGAGCTGGTCGTCGGCGAGCTGGCGCATGTGCTCGACCAGCTCCTCGCGCGTCGTCGCGACCTCGTCGAGCTCGGCCTCGGACGTCCCGGGACCCTCGAGGCCCATCGCGTGCAGGGCGGCCTCCAGCCCCTCGAGGTTCCACTCGGACGGGGACTGATCGCCGGCGTACTGGTCGCCCAGCGACTCCACCTCGGCGTCGAGGAACTCGCGGACGGTCTCGGTCAGGTCCTCGTTGCGCAGGACCTTGTCACGCTCGGCGTAGATCGTCTCGCGCTGCTTGTTGATCACGTCGTCGAACTCGACGACGCGCTTGCGGATGTCGAAGTTGAAGCCCTCGACCCGGGTCTGGGCACTCTCGATCGTGCGCGACACCAGCCGCGACTCGATCGCGACGTCGTCCTCGAGGCCCATCCGCTCCATCAGGCCGGCCACGCGGTCCGAGGCGAAGCGGCGCATCAGGTCGTCGTCGAGGGACAGGTAGAAGCGCGACGAGCCGGGATCGCCCTGGCGTGCGGCGCGGCCGCGCAGCTGGTTGTCGATGCGCCGGCTCTCGTGGCGCTCGGTCCCGATGATGTGGAGGCCGCCGGCGGCGACGACGGCGTCGTGGTCGGTCCCGATGATCCCGTTCGCCTCGTCGAGCGCGGCGTCGTACGTCGCCTTGTCCACCTCGGCCGGGTTGAGCCCCTGCTTGTGGAGGATCTCCGAGGCGAGGCCGGCCGGGTCGCCGCCGAGCTTGATGTCCGTGCCGCGGCCGGCCATGTTCGTGGCGATCGTCACCGCGCCGCTCCGGCCGGCCTGCGCGACGACGCCGGCCTCCTTCTCGTGGAACTTCGCGTTCAGCGTCTCGTGCCTGATCCCGCGCCGCTTGAGCAGCGTCGAGAGCACCTCGGACTTCTCGACCGACACCGTGCCCACAAGCACCGGGCGCCCGGCGTTGGTCATCTCCTCGATCTCGTCGATCAGCGCCGTGAACTTCGAGGCCTCGTTCTTGTACACGAGGTCCGGGTAGTCGTCGCGGATCATCGGCCGGTGGGTGGGGATCGCGACGACCTCGAGGGCGTAGATCTTGTGGAACTCCTCGGCCTCGGTCATCGCCGTGCCCGTCATGCCGGCGAGCTTGTCGTACAGCCGGAAGTAGTTCTGGAACGTGATGGTGGCCAGCGTCCGGCTCTCGCGCTGGACCCGCATCCCCTCCTTGGCCTCGACCGCCTGGTGCAGGCCCTCGCTCCAGCGACGGCCGGGCATCTTGCGCCCGGTGAACTCGTCGACGATGACGATCTCGCCGTCCTCGACGATGTAGTCGCGGTCCCGCTTGTACAGGGCGTGCGCCTTGAGCGCGGAGTCGAAGTGGCGCGCGAGCCGCGGGTCCGCGTCGTACAGGTTCTCGATCCCGAGCAGCTTCTCGATCTTGTCGACGCCGTCCTCGGTCGGGGACACCGCCTTGTCCTTGAGGTCGACGAAGTAGTCGCCGCCCTCCTCCGCGCCCTCCGCGCGCCCCTCCAGCTTGGGCACCAGGCGGGCGAAGGTGAAGTAGAGGTCCGCCGACTCCTCCGCCTGGCCCGAGATGATCAGCGGCGTCCGGGCCTCGTCGATGAGGATGTTGTCGACCTCGTCGACGATCGCGTAGGACCGCTCGCGCTGCACCCGCCCGTCGAGCGTGTCGACCATGTTGTCGCGCAGGTAGTCGAACCCGAACTCGTTGTTCGTGCCGTAGGTGATGTCCGCGCCATAGGCCTCGCGCCGGGTCACCGGCCGCAGGTTGATCAGCCGCTCGTCGGTGGTCGGGAAGCCGGGCTCGAACAGGTACGACGTGTCGTGCGTGATCACGCCCACCGACACGCCGAGGAAGTGGTAGACGGGCCCCATCCACTGCGCGTCGCGGCGGGCGAGGTAGTCGTTGACGGTGACGACGTGCGCTCCCCGGCCGGAAAGGCCGTTGAGGACGGCGGCGAAGGTCGGAGTGAAGGTCTTGCCTTCGCCCGTCCGCATCTCGGCGATCTTGCCCTGGTGGAGGACGACGGCGCCCATGATCTGGACGTCGTACTGGCGCATGCCAAGGGTCCGCTTCATGGCCTCGCGGCCGGCGGCGAACACCTCGGGGATGAGGTCGTCCAGCACCGCCTGGAGGCGCTCCTTGTCCCGCTTGCGGCGCCCCTTGGCGAGGTCGTTGCGGCGCTCGAGGTCCGCGTGGTGGAGCTCGTCCTCGGAGGGCTCCTCGGGGGCCGCGTCCTCGGCGATCTCGGCGCGGACGACCGCCATCCGCTCGCGAATCTCCTCGTCAGTGAGGGCCTCGAACTCGGCCTCGAGGTCGTTGACCTGGTCGACGATGGGCTGGAGGCGGCTCACCTCACGGTCGTTGGTATCGAAGAATCTGGAGAGCAAGCGCATGGCCGGCTGAGTATAGGGTGGGTTCGCGGAACCCCCGGCCCGGCGGCCTCGTGCACGCGGCGCTCGCCGCCGACCCGCGGCGTCGGACCCGGATCAGTCCTTCAGGCCGCGGGGTGGCGCCTGCTCGAGGACGACTTCCGGCTCGGCCACACCGCCAAGGTCGACGACGCCGCCCGGCTCGATGAACACGCCCCGATCGACGGAGATGGCGTCCGGCGCGCCGAGCATCACGGGACCGCCCCCGAAGCCCGGCATGGCGCGGTCCCCGTCCGGAGCCCAGCCAAGCCGTTGCCAGGCCTCGTTCGGCGTGGTGGGCAGGGCGGCACCGGTCGGGAACAGGGTCGCGGTCAGGGCCGCGGCGGCGAACACGAACGCCGTCCCAGCGGACAGCACCCCGCTGACGATGAGCCCGGCCTTCACGACTCGGTCAATCCTTCTCGCCCTTCTGGACGTTCGGGACCGTCCAGCCGCCGCCCCGGTCCGTGATCTCCAGGGGCGCGGGTGCGGCAGGCATGGGCATCGCGATGCCCGGCGGCATCGGCTTGGCCATCATCACGTCGTCGCGCGCCATGATGTTCATGTTGGTGGCGACGGTCGCTCCGCTGGGGAACAGCGTGGCCGTGACGGCGGCGGCGCCGAACACCAGGGCCGTTCCGAGGCCGAGGACGCCGGACGCGATCAGGGCTCGCTGCATCGTGGCTCCCGGACGGTGGTGGCGGCGATCCGGTTCCCTCGGGGTCGCCGCCTGGGGCGACGGCGCCTAGCTGGCCGCCGGCGCGTCGGTCGCGACCGGGGCCGCGGTCACGATCGGCGTCGGCACCGGCGCCGTCTGGTACACGAAGAAGTTGCTGCCGTACCCGACCACGATCACCACGAACGTGAGGATGCCCAGCGCGAGCCAGAACAGCACCGACCGGAGCGTCGAGGTCGGGTTCATCTCCGGGTTGGCGAGCTTCGGCAGCCGGCCGCCCTTGAGCGAGGCGCCCCAGCGCGGCGACCGGAGCTGCTTGTGCCAGTTGTCGTCGGTGACGGCTCGAGGCTCGAGGCCGCCCTTCCCGTCCGGGCGGTGGAGCTGCAGGCTCATGGGTCTCCGCTGGTCTCGGTCAGGCGCCGGCCGGTGTGGCCATCGGTGATGGTACGTCGTCGCCGGTCGGGGTCTCGGACGGCGGCATGCCGGGTCCGTCCTCCCACAGCAGCATCTCCTGGGTGAACGACACCTCCGAGGAGAACAGCGCACCCACGGACTCGCCGCGGTGGATGCGCTTGATGGCCTCGCCGATGAGCGGCGCGACGGACAGCACCCGGATCTGCGGCAGCTGCTTGGAGGCCGGCAGCGGCACCGTGTCGGTGATGACGAGCTCGCGCAGGCTCGAGTTCGCGATCCGCTCGATCGCGGGGTCCGACAGCACGCCGTGGGTGGCGCAGGCGTAGATCTCGGTGACGCCCTCGCGCTCGAGCGCGCGGACGGTCTCGATCAGCGTGCCCGCCGTGTCGACCTCGTCGTCGACGATGATCGCCCGCCGGCCATGGACCTCGCCGATGACGTTGGTGACCTCGGCGCGGTCAAGGTTGCCGTGGCGCCGCTTCTCCACGATGGCCAGCGGCGCGTCGAGGATCTCGGCGAACGCGCGGGCGCGCTTGGCGAACCCGAGGTCCGTCACCACCACGCACTCGGTCAGGTGCAGGTCGATGAAGTAGCGGCTGAGCATGTGGACCGCGGTCAGCTCGTCGACCGGGATGTTGAAGAAGCCCTGGATCTGCCCCTGGTGGAGGTCCATCGTCAGCATCCGGTCCGCGCCGGCGACCGTGATCATGTCGGCGACCAGTCGGGCGGTGATCGGGACCCGCGGCTGGTCCTTCTTGTCCGAGCGCCCGTAGGCGTAGTACGGGACGACCGCCGTGATCCGCCCGGCCGACGCGCGCTTGAACGCGTCGATCATGATCAGCAGCTCCATGATCGCTTGGTTCACGGGGCGGCAGGTGGGCTGGACGAGGAAGACGTCCTTCTCGCGGACGTTGTCCAGGATGCGCACGAAGATGTTCTCGTTCGCGAACTGGAAGACCTCGGCCTGACCGGGCTCGCTGTTCAGCCAATGGGCGATCTTCCGCGCCAGCTCGGGGTTGGCGTTGCCGTGGTAGATCTCGAACTGGTCCGCGTACACGGCTGCCTCCCGTTGGCCGAAGGCGGTCACGACGAGCGACCCGACCCCTGTCCGTCCGATCCGCCGCCGTCCGGCTGGGGGTCGTCATTGTCACCCATGCCACCGCGCTCCGCCAGCCCGGGCGTGAACGCGGCGATCGCGACGACCCGGTCCTCGTCGGCCAGCCGCATGACGATCACCCCGCGCGCGCTCGACGAGTAGCGGTTGATCGAGTTGGTCTCGGTCCGGATCACCTGGCCGTGCGCCGAGATCAGCAGCAGCTCTTCGTCCTCGGGCGTGACCTGCTGGACGGAGGCCACGAGGCCGGTCTTGCGGCCCTCGAGGGCGATCAGCCGGACGCCCTGGCCGCCGCGGTGCTTGCGCCGGAACTCCGTGAGCGCCACGCGCTTCCCGTAGCCGGTCTCGGTCAGCACGAGCAGGTCGGCCTCGGGCTTGACCACCGTCATCGAGACGACGTTGTCGTCCTTGCGGGCGAGCAGCCGGATCCCGATCACGCCGGCCGCGTCGCGGCCCATCGGCCGGACCTCGCCCTCGGAGAACCGGGCGAGCATGCCCTGTGCCGTGGCGATGATGATGTCGTCCTCGCCCGAGGAGATGCTGACCCAGGCGAGCTCGTCGCCCTCGCTGATCGTGATCGCCCGGATCCCGGTCGCGCGGACCCGCTCGAACTGCTCGAGCGGCGTCTTCTTGATGATCCCGTTCCGGGTCGCCATCACCAGGAAGTGCCCGGGCTCGAAGTTGGGCAGGCAGATGGTCGCCATCGGGACCTCGCCCGTCTCCACCTGGACGCCGGGCAGGTTGATGATCGCCATGCCCTTGGCCTGGCGCGAGGCGTCGGGGATCGCGTGGACCTTGGCCGAGAACACCCGGCCCTTGTTCGTGAAGAACAGCGCCCAGTCGTGGGTGTTCGCCGCGAGCAGGTGCTCGACCGCGTCCTCCTCGCGGGTCACGTGGCCGATGATCCCCTTGCCGCCCCGATGCTGGCGGCGGTAGGTGGCGACGGGCTGGCGCTTGATGTAGCCGCGCCGGCTGATCGTCACGACGACGTCCTCGTCCGCGATCAGGTCCTCGTCGGTCATCTCGCGGCTCGAGTCCTCGACGACGCGGGTGCGGCGCTCGCCGGCGTGCTTGCGCTTCAGCTCGGCCAGCTCGTCCTTGATGATCGACAGCACCCGGGCCGGGTTGGCGAGGATGTCCTCGAGCTCGGCGATCAGCTGGATGACGGACAGGTACTCGTCTTCGATCTTCTTGCGCTCGAGGGCCGCGAGGCGGGCCAGACGCATGTCGAGGATCGCCTGGGCCTGGGGCTCAGACAGGCCGAACTGCGTCATCAGGTTCGCGCGGGCGGCATCCACGTCGTCGGACCGGCGGATCGTCTCGATGACCGCGTCGAGGTTGTCGAGCGCGATCTTGAGGCCCTCGAGGATGTGCGCTCGCGCGCGAGCCTTCTCGAGGTCGAACTCGGTGCGCCGTCGGACGATGTCGCGCCGGTGGTCCGTGTAGTGGCGCAGGACGTTCTTGAGCGGCAGCGTCTGCGGCTGGCCGTTGACCAGCGCCAGCATGTTCAGGTTGAACGCCGTCTGCATCGCCGTGTGCTTGAACAGGTTGTTCAGCACCTTGTGCGGGTTGGCGTCGCGCTTGATCTCGACGTAGATCCGCATCCCGTCGCGGTCCGACTCGTCGCGCAGGTCCGAGATCCCGTCGATCTTCTTGTCCTTGACGAGGTCGGCGATCTTCTCGAGCAGCGTGGCCTTGTTCACCTGGTACGGCAGCTCGGTGACGATGATGGCCGTGCGGTCGTTGCGGGTCTCCTCGAACGCCACCTGCGCGCGCATGACGACGCGGCCGTGGCCGTGGGCGTACATCTCGCGGATCGCGTCGATGGTCTCCTGCTCGCCGGTCAGCGGGTTGCGACGCGTCTCGAAGCGGAAGATCGAGGCGCCGGTCGGGAAGTCCGGGCCGCGGACGAGCTGGCACAGGTCGTCGTTGGTGATCTCCGGGTTGTCGATGTACGCCACCGTCGCGTCGACGATCTCGCCCAGGTGGTGCGGCGGGATGTTGGTCGCCATGCCGACCGCGATCCCGGACGAGCCGTTGACCAGGAGGTTCGGCAGCTTGGCCGGGAGGACGGACGGCTGCTTCTGGGTGCCGTCGTAGTTGTCCTCGAAGTCGACGGTCTCCTTGTCGATGTCCGCGAGCATCTCGGCGGCGATCGCGGTGAGGCGGGCCTCCGTGTAGCGCATCGCGGCCGCGGTGTCGCCGTCGACCGACCCGAAGTTGCCCTGCCCGTCGATCAGCGGGTAGCGCATCGAGAAGTCCTGGGCGAGCCGGACGAGGGCGTCGTACAGGGCCCCGTCGCCGTGCGGGTGGTACTTGCCCATCACCTCGCCGACGATCGCGGCGCACTTCCGGTAGGAGCTCGTCGCGCTGAGCCCCATCTCGCCCATCGTGAACAGGATCCGGCGATGGACGGGCTTGAGGCCGTCCCGGACGTCCGGCAGCGCGCGGGCGACGATGACGCTCATCGCGTAGTCGAGGTACGAGACGCGCATCTCGTCCTCGAGCCGGATGGCTCGGATGTCGCCCAGGTTGTCGGTCACGGAGTCGCTCTCCTCGGATCGGTCAGGTCAGGGTGTCGTCAGGCGCGGTCCACGACGGGACGCTCGCTCGGGGGGACGGCGACGCCGAGGCCGTTGAAGGCCGCGGCCGTCGCGGCGGCGCGGGACGTCGACGGGGCACCGGGGCGCTTGCGGATGCCGGCCACCGAGCCCCGGAGCTCGTCGGCCTCCGAGCCCGGCAGCTTCTCGAGCGCATCCCGCACCACCCACGCCCGATGGCCGTCGTCGTCGCGACGTGCGGTCGCGGCCTCGCGTCGCAGGAACGCCACGGTCGCGTCGTGATCGACCGTGCTCATCGCCCGCAGCGCCCACGAGAGCGCCTTCTGGACGTCGGCATCGGCGTCGCCGATCAGGTCGGCCAGGATCGGCAGCGCCCGCGCCGCGACCTCCGGCTCGCGACCGGCGCGTCGATCGACGTGCGGGATCGTCGCGATCGTCGAGCCGACCAGGCGCCGCTCCCAGCGTGAGGGCGAGTACACGAGCTGCTCCAGCTCCGCCCAGCGGTACGGCTCCGCGAGGATGCCGCGACCCGCGACGTGGGCCAGCGAGTCGACGGTGATCCAGTCGCCCGCGGCGGCCGCCTCCGCGCGGACCCGCTGCCACGTGCGCTCGGGCTCGTCGGCGATCGTCCGCTCGAGCAGGTCGTACGCCAGCCAGTGGATCTCGAGCATCTCGTCCCGGAGCAGGGCGTCGACGACGTCGAGGATGGCGGCCGCTCGATCGTCTCGCATCGCGCCCCGAAGCCCCCGGCTGACGGCGGCCAGCAACGGCTGCCGGACGCCGAGCGTCGGACCGAGGCCCGGCGCGACCCAGTGCATGCCCTCGTGGTACTCGGGATCGGCGAGGCGCTCGAGACCGGCGTGGACGGTCGCCGCGAGGGCCGCCGGCTCGTTGACCAGCTCGCCGGCCTCCGTGCCGAGCGCGAGCGCGTCGGGCGTGCGCTCCGCGACGAGCGCGCGGGCACGCTGGGTCGCCGGTGACGCGGACACGGGCTCGGCCACCGCGGCGCTCACCTGGCGTCCACCAGCTCGGGCGTGCCCGAGCGTGTCTCGCTGCCGCGCGGCCGGCTCGGGCTCCAGGCGGAAGGCGTAGCGCGACTTGAGCTCGTCCTTGCGCGCGTCGGAGGCGGCGACGTAGGTGGCCTCGGATCGCGCGAGGACCTCGCCGCTGTCGGGGTCGATCACGACGCCGGCGGCGTCGACGAGGCGGCGCCGGACGGCGACGACGCGACCTTCCGCCCGCACGGGCCGTCCGATCGGCACGGGGCGCTTGAAGTCGACGCTCATCCGGGCGGTGACGCCCCAGTGGTCGTGCTCGACGAGCGCCCAGGCCATCACCTCGTCGAGCAGGGTGCAGACGATCCCGCCGTGCGCGATGCCGTCCCAGCCCTCGAACCGGCGGTCGAGCGTGATCTCGGTCCAGCAGCGATCCCCGCCGGCGTGGAGCTCGAGCTGCAGGCCGTGCGCGTTGAGCGTGCCGCAGGCGAAGCAGTTGTGGGGGGCGAGGACGATCCGGTTGCCCCCGACGCGGACGTCCGGGAGCGTCAGGAGCGGCTCAGATGTCAAGGTTCCGCACCTTGCGAGCCTCGGTCTTGATGAAGTCCTTGCGCGGCTCCACGCGCTCGCCCATGAGCATCGTGAAGATCGAGTCCGCCTCGGCGGCGTCCTCGACCTCGACGTTGAGCAGCGTCCGCGTCTCCGGGTTCATCGTCGTCTCCCAGAGCTGATCGGCGTTCATCTCGCCGAGGCCCTTGAAGCGCTGGACGCTGAGGTTCTTGGTCGTGAACTCCTTGATGACCCGCTCGCGGTCCTTCTCCGACTGGGCGTACTTGGTGACCTTGCCGGTCGAGATCCGGTACAGCGGCGGCTGCGCGATGTACAGGAACCCGGAGTCGATGACCTCGGGCATGTGCCGGAAGAAGAACGTCAGCAGCAGGGTCCGGATGTGGGCGCCGTCCACGTCGGCGTCGGTCATGATGATGATCCGGTGGTACCGGAGCCGGGTGAGGTCGAACGTCTCCCCGATGCCGCCGCCGAGGGCGATGATCAGCGGCTTGATGTTGTCCGAGCTGAGGATCTTGTCGAGCCTCGCCTTCTCGACGTTCAGGAGCTTGCCGCGCAGCGGCAGGATCGCCTGGAACCGCCGGTCCCGGCCCTGCTTGGCGGAGCCGCCGGCCGAGTCGCCCTCGACGATGTAGAGCTCGCTCTTGGCCGGGTCGCGCTCCTGGCAGTCGGCGAGCTTGCCGGGCAGCGACATCCCGTCGAGCGCGCCCTTGCGGATCACGAGGTCGCGGGCCTTTCGGGCCGCCTCGCGCGCGCGTGCCGCCGTGAGGCACTTCTCGATGATCCGCCGGCCGTCGGCCGGGTTCTCCTCGAGGTGCTGGGCGATGGCGTCGGCGAGCGCGCCCTCGACCTGGCCGGCGACCTCGGCGTTGCCGAGCTTGGCCTTCGTCTGGCCCTCGAACTGGGGGTCGGTGAGCTTGACGCTCACGACGGCGGTCAGGCCCTCGCGAACGTCGTCGCCCGAGAGGTTGCCGTCCGCGTCCCGCAGGACGCCCGCCTTCTTGGCCCACTCGTTGAGCGACCGGGTGAGGGCGCGTCGGAAGCCGGTGACGTGGCTGCCGCCGTCCACGGTGTTGATGTTGTTCGCGAACGCGAGCACGTTCTCCGTGTACGAGTCGTTGTACTGGAGGGCCACCTCGACGGTGGTCGTGCCTTCCTTCCGGTCCGTGTAGATCGGCCGGTGGTGGAGCGTCTCCTTGTTCCGGTTGAGGTGCCGGACGAAGGACACGAGGCCGCCCTCGAAGTAGAACGACCGCTCCCGGTCGATGCGCTCGTCGCGCAGCGTGATCCAGACGCCCTTGGTCAGGTACGCGGACTCGCGCAGCCGCTGGGCGATCGTGTCGAACGAGAACTCGATGGTCTCGAACATCTCCGCGTCGGCCGTGAACTCGGTCTTGGTGCCTCGGCGGTTGCCCTGGGGGCCGATCTTCTTGACCGCCGACGTGGGCTTGCCCCGGACGTACTCCTGGGCCCACACGCCGCCGTCGCGGGCCGACTCGACGCGCAGGAACGAGGACAGGGCGTTGACCACCGACACGCCGACGCCGTGGAGGCCGCCCGAGACCTTGTAGCCGCCGCCGCCGAACTTGCCGCCCGCGTGGAGGACCGTGTGGACGACCTCGAGCGCGTCCTTGCCCGTCGCGTGCCGCCCCACCGGGACGCCACGGCCGTCGTCCTCGACGGTCATCCGCCCGTCGTCGTGGATCGTGACGGAGACCGTCGTGGCGTAGCCGGCCATCGCCTCGTCGATCGAGTTGTCGACGACCTCCCAGACCAGGTGGTGCAGGCCGCGCTGGTCGGTGGAGCCGATGTACATGCCGGGGCGCCGGCGGACGGCCTCGAGGCCCTCGAGGACCTGGATGCTGGCCGCGGTGTAGTCGGCCCCCGCGGCGCCCTTCGCCTTGCGCGCGGTGGCGGCCCGGCCGTTGCTGGTCGCGGCCCGCTGCCGATCGCCGACGTCCGTCACTCGGTCCCTCCGATGAGGCGCTCATAGAGGCGCGCCAGCTCTTCGTCGCTGTAGTACTCGATCACGATTCGCCCGCCGTTCCGCGAGCGGCTGAGGCTGACCTTGGTGCCCAGGCGATCCCGCAGGTCCGCCTCGACCCGTTCGAGATCCGCGTCGAGCCTCGAGCGCTTGGCGGGCTCCCTGGCGGTTCGCGGCTCGCGGAGCCGGCGCACGAGCTCCTCGGTCTGGCGCACGGACAGTCCCTGGCCGATGACCGTGCCGACGACGTGCGATTGGCCGTCCACCGGCAACCCGCCGAGCGCGCGGCCGTGGCCCTCGGTGAGCCGGCCGTCGGCGATCGCCGCCTGGACGTCGGGATGGAGGTCGAGGAGCCGGAGCGTGTTCGCGACCGTCGCGCGGGCCTTGCCGACGCGTTCGGCGACGTGCTCCTGGGTCAGCCCGAACTCCTCGATCAGCTGGCGATAGGCGAGCGCCTCGTCGATCGGATCGAGATCGGCGCGCTGCACGTTCTCGACGAGCGCGACCTCGAGCTGCGCGCGATCGGCGAGCTGGCGAACGAGCGCGGGGATCCGTTCGAGGCCGACGAGCCGGGCCGCACGCACGCGCCGCTCGCCGGCGACGAGCTGGTAGCCGTCGAGGGTCTCGGTGACGAGGACGGGCTGGAGCACGCCGTGCTCCCGGATGCTCGCTGCGAGCTCCTCGAGGACGGCATCGTCGATGCGGTGCCGGGGCTGGTAGGGGTTGGGGGAGATCCGCGCCAGCGGCACCTCGACGATCGAGCCCGATCCGGCCGGTCGCTGCGGGATGAGCGACGAGAGGCCGCGCCCGAGCGCCGGCGCGTTGCGATCCGTCTTCAGCGTCATGCGCCGATCCCCGCGAGCTGCGTCGCCGGGCGGTCGTCCGCTTGCCGGTTCACGTCCCCCGTGTGATCGGGCTGGTGGGCCGATCTGGCCCCGTCGCGGTTGGCGGCCACGGCGCGACGACCCCGGACCTCGAGGGCGAGCGCCCGATACGCCTCCGCACCCTTCGACTCGGGACGGTAGAGCGCGATGGGCAGCCCGTGGCTCGGGGCCTCCGACAGGCGGACGCTCCGCGGGACCACCGTCTGGAAGACGGCCTCGTGGAGGTGTCGACGGACCTCGGCAGCGACCTCGGTCGACAGGTTCGTCCGCCCGTCGAACATCGTCAGCACGACGCCGGTGATGGCCAGGTCCGGGTTGAGGTGGTCGCGAACGAGGTTGATCGTGGCGATCAGCTGCGTGAGGCCCTCCAGCGCGTAGAACTCGCACTGGATCGGGACGAGCACCGTGTCGGCGCCGGTCAGCGCGTTCACGGTGAGGATGCCGAGCGACGGCGGGCAGTCGATGAGGATCCAGTCCCAGGCGTCCCGCTCGGCCTCGAGGGCCCGCGCGAGTCTCCGCTCGCGCCCGTCGACGCCGGCCAGCTCGACCTCCGCGCCGGCCAGGGCGATCGACGACGGGACCAGCCGAGCGCCCTCGACGGGCGTCGCGACGTGGACGTCGGCCAGCGGAGCTCCGTCGACCAGGGCGTCGTAGATGGACCTGTCGAGGGTCGCGCGATCGACCCCGAATCCGCTTGTCGCGTTGCCTTGGGGATCGAGATCGATGACGAGGACGCGGTCACCGAGGAGAGCCAGATAGGTTGCGAGATTGACCACCGTAGTGGTCTTCCCGACGCCGCCCTTTTGATTGGTGCAGGCGATCGTCTGGCCCACTCAGCCTCCTGTTCCACGGACGCGCATCACACTGAATTCTAGCATCGGAGGGCCCGAATCCCGCGGTCGGGTGGGCTGGACACGCACAGCCTGACCGCTCGGCGCTTATCCGGGACTCAACGCGCGGGTGCGCGCCCGGTCGACTCGCCGCTCCACCATCGATGTTTCACGTGAAACGGGACGCGAGCGGAGGTCGAACCTCCTCGCGACGGATGGGCTTTCCGCTCGGGGCCGCGATCGGTCGATGTTTCACGTGAAACGCCGCGCCGGTCGGGCGCGAACGGCTAAGGGTGGGCTGAGCGACGGGCGCACCGCACCGAATCAGATGTCGGCGCGGCGGCGAATGGCCCCCTCCGCACGATTGCCCGTTCGGGGGGCCCATGGGATACTTGCGCGCGAGTTTGCTGTCACTCCGTCGTCGCGGCCGCCTCGCGTCCGGGCCCGACCGTCGGCTCGTCAGCCGAGGATCGATCGCCTGATGAAGTTCACCATCGCCGCGGCGCTGGCCGTGGTGACCGCGCTCATCGAATTCACCGTTGTCCCATATCTGAAGATCGGCGACGCCGTCCCGCACCCCGTCCTCGTCTTCGGCGTCATCACGGCCATCGTCGGTGGTCTCGAAGTCGGTCTCACGTGGGCCTTCGTCGGAGGGCTCGCACTTGACATCGTCACCCAGCGACCCCTCGGCTCGACCTCGTTCGCCCTTCTCGTCGCAATCGGCGTGGGCTACCTCGTCGGGACCTTCCTCGGCCGGATCCGGATCCTGGCGCCGGTGGGCGCCACTGCAGTCGCGAGCCCCCTGTACTCCATGCTGATCATCCTCACGAACACCGCGTTGACCACGGCCCCGCTCTCGTCGGCCGCGGTCGCATCGATCCTGCCGTCGACCGTGTACGACGTGGTCCTCGCCGCGGTCGTCGGGCCGCTGGCGGTGGCGATCGCCGCGCGCCGGCGTGACGTCGAGCGCGTCGCATGGTGAACGAGGACCTGCTCGCCCCGAACCGCGAACGCGACCGCCGCCCCATCCGCTTCCTGACCTTCGGCATCGTCATGGTGTTGGTGTTCGGCGTCCTCGGAACCCGGCTCGCCTACCTCCAGATCGATCGCGGCGAGGCCTACGCGGCCCGCGCCGAGGCGAACCGGACCGTCCAGGAGTCGATCCCGGCCCCGCGCGGCCTGATCTTCGATCGCAAGGGTCGCGTGTTGGTCAACAACATCGCGACGTGGGCGGTCAAGATCGTCCCCGCCGACCTGCCGTTCAGCCGCCGCGACGACGTCGCGCAGCGTCTCGGGACCCTCGTGGGCATGCGGGCGTCCGAGATCCTGACGATCCTCGACTCCGCCCCGGGATCGCGCTTCGAGCCCGTTCGCGTGGCGCAGGACGTTCCCGAGAAGATCGCGCGCATCGTGTCGGAGTCCGTCGAGGAGCTGCCCGGGGTCCACGTGTCGGTCGAGACGAGACGCGAGTACCCGGACGGCCCGCTCATGGCGCACATCCTCGGCTACACGGGCGCCATCGACGGGGGAACGTACGACCGGCTCAAGGAGAAGGGCTACCTGTCCGACGACCTGATCGGCAAGACGGGCGTCGAGTCGAGCTTCGAGTCGGAGCTGCGGGGGACCTACGGCAAGGAGCTCGTCGAGCGCGATGCCACCGGGCGGGACGTGCAGGTGCTCCGGACGATCCAGCAGGCCGTGTCCGGCGCGTCGCTGACGCTGACCATCGATCGCACCGTCCAGCGGGAGGCGACGGCCGCCCTCAAGTGGGGCATGCGTGCCGCGGGGCTGAAGCGGGGCGTCTTCATCGCGATGAACCCGCAGACGGGCGAGGTCCTCGCCCTGGTGAGCCTCCCGAGCTACGACAACAACCAGTTCTCGCGCGGCATCTCGTCCAAGGACTTCAAGAAGCTGGTCCAGGACAAGAACGAGCCGCTGACGAACCAGGCCGTCCAGGGCAACTTCCCGCCCGGATCGACCTACAAGCTGGTCACCGGCACCGGCGGCCTCCAGGACAAGGACATCACGCCGACCACCCTGGTCCGCACGCGCGGCTACCTCACCCTCGGCGGCACGCGCTTCTACGACTGGAACCGCGCCGGCTTCGGCCTGTGCAACATCAACTGCGGCTTCGGCCACTCGTCGGACACGTTCTTCTTCCAGGTCGCCGGCATGCTCGGCGCGGACCGGCTCGCCTACTGGGCGCGCCAGTACGGGTTCGGCGCACCGACCGGCATCGACCTGCCGGGCGAGGTCCGGGGCATCGTTCCCAACAACAGGTGGAAGATGGACGCGTTCGGCCAGCCGATGTTCGAGGGCGAGACGTACCAGGCCGGCATCGGCCAGGGCTACGACGTGGTCACGCCGATCCAGCTGGTCAACGCCTACGCGGCCCTCGCCAACGGCGGCAAGCTGTACCGGCCGCAGGTCGTGCGCGAGGTCATCGGGCCCGACGGCAAGGTGGTGAAGCGGTTCAAGCCCGACCTGATCCGCAAGCTGAACGTCTCCCAGGCCACCATGCGCACGATGCGCATCGCCGCGCGCCACGTGGTCACGCTCCGCCACACGTACAACCTCGTCGACATGCCGATCAAGGTCGCCGGCAAGTCGGGTACGGCCGAGTTCGGGCTCCGCGACAACAAGGGCCGCCTGCCGTTCCACTCCTGGTTCGCCGGGTTCGTTCCCAAGAACCCCTACAAGGGCAACTTCGCGAGCGCCGACTCCAACCTCGTGTTCCTGGCCTTCGCCTACGACTCGCGAACCGTCGGCAATGCCGCGACCGAGATCGCCAAGGCGTTCCTCCAGTACCACTTCCACATCAAGAAGGACTACCTGAACCGCGACCTCCTGATCCGCGGCAACCACTACCAGAGCAACTAGGGATCGATCGATGCGCGTGATGCGGGCCGAGCCAAGCCGCTTCACCGATGCGACCGCAAGGTCCGTCGGGGCGGTCTGGCGCGCCTACGACCTGCAGCTCACGACATATGCCGCCCTGCTGGGCGTGTTCGGCCTGGTCATGGCCTACACGAACAGCGTCGAGGCGGGCCAGTCGATCATGGCCAACGGGACGGTCTTCTCGCGGGCCCTGATGTGGTCGGGCCTCGCGATCGTCGTGTTCATCGTCGCGACCGCCTTCGACTACCGCTGGTTCAAGACGCTCGTCTGGCCGCTGTACGCCCTGAACATCGGCCTGCTGCTCATGACGCTCGCGATCGGCGACGGGGTCGGCGGGTCGGCCCGCTGGGTCTCGATCGGGCCCCTGACCTTCCAGTTCTCCGAGCTCGCCAAGATCCTGATGATCACGGTGCTGGCCGTGTACCTCGGCAACCGCGAGGGCCGCCTCGACTCGCTGCCGTCGGTGCTCGGCGCGTGCGTGCTCACCGCCCCGGCCGTGATCCTCGTGATGATGCAGCCGGACCTCGGCTCGTCCCTGGTGTTCGCCGCGATCCTCGCCGGCATGCTGTTCATGTCGGGGGCCAGCCTGCGCTGGCTGATCGCCATGGGGATCGGGGTCGCGGTCGCGGTGCTGCTGTCGTGGACGTACGTGCTGCGCGACTACCAGAAGGACCGGATCCTGTCGTTCTTCAGCGGCGCGACCGACACGCAGGGCTCGGGCTGGCAGGTCCTCCAGTCCCAGATCACCGTCGGTTCGGGCGGGCTCATGGGGACCGGGCTCACGAACGGTACCCAGAGCCGGGGCGAGTTCCTCCCGGTCCAGGAGAGCGACTTCGTGTTCGCCGTGCTCGCACAGGAGCTCGGCTTCATCGGCGCGCTCGTCGTGTTCCTCCTGTTCGCGGCGCTCCTGTGGCGGATCCTGTCGTGCGCGTGGCGCTCCAAGGACCCGTTCGGGACGCTGTTCGGCGCCGGGCTCGCCACCTTGCTGCTGTTCCAGGTGTTCGTGAACATCGGCATGGTCATCGGGATCATGCCGGTGACGGGCATCCCGCTCCCGTTCATCAGCCACGGCGGCGCGTCGCTGGTCAGCATCGCGATCGGCCTCGGGATCATGCAGAGCGTCAACATCCGCCAGACCACCAAGGCGGACTGGTAGCGACCGACGATCAGCGGCGGCGGAACAGGCCCCGGGACTTGTCCGGCGCGGGAGGAGCGCTGACGCGCCGACCGTGCGACCGCAGCAGGTCGTCGAGCTCCACCTGGTAGATCCGGCCGATCGGCGTCCGGTCCAGCCACTCGATGTACTCGAGGTCGCGACGGGCGATCTCGCCCAGCGACCACCCGAGATAGCGGCCGAAGTTCAGGACGCTGCCCGACGGGTTGCCCGGCGGCGGACCGGCGCTGCCGACCCCTTGCCCCGTGGCCATCGTCGTCGGGTCGAACCCGCCGCCGGCGTTGGAGCGACCCGACGTCCAATCCGTCGAGACGTACTGCGGGTCGGGTGCGGGCTGCGCGCGAGGTGGCGGAACCGGGTCCGGCTGCGGCGGCCGCTCGGGCGGCGGGGCCGGGCGATGCACGGGCTGGGGCCGGTAGTGGTTGCCGGGGTCGTATGTCGACCCGGGCGGCGTCGCCGGGTGACCCGCCGATGCTCGAGCCCTCGCGTCGGCCGCGGCCACCTTCGCGGACGTTCCCGTCGTCCTGGTTCTCGCGCGGTCCACGGCGGCCCGCTTCGTCGCGTCGCGCAGCAATTCCCACGCCTGGTTGATGCGGACCATCCGTTCCTGCGACTCGGGATCCGGCGAGACGTCGGGATGGTACTTTCGGGCCAGTCGCCGATAGGCCGCCTCGATGACCTCGAACTCGGCCTCGGAGTCGACCTGGAGCACCTTGTAGGGATCCGGGACGCTCACCGGCGGCACGGTCCTTGGGTTCGGTATTGGGTTGGGCGCGCGCCTGACATCCCCGGCAGACTAGCATCGTGCCGGAACCCGCCGAACCCCCCGTCCGTCACCCCGCGGTCCCGCTGCGCGAGCCGGTCCAGCGGTGGCGCCTCGTGCTGCGGCGCGGCCGGCTGGAGGCCGACCAGGTCCAGCGCGTGCAGCAGTCCGCATGGGAAACGGCGCTCCGCGCGTCGGGCCTGCCGCTCGTGGGCCTCGACGCCGAGTCCGGCCGCCTCCGGTTCGCGATCGCGGCACCGCTGTCGCCGTCCATCCCGGGCGAGGCGGAGCTCGCCGACCTGTGGCTGACCGATCGCGTCGCCCGGTGGACGGTCCGCGACGCGCTGTCGGCCGCCTTGCCGGAGGGTTCGACGCTGGTCGACCTCTACGACGTCTGGCTCGGCGAGTCGCCCCTGCCAGGGCAGGTCGTGGCGTCCGTGTACCGAGCGACCGCGACGGTCCCCCCGGACGACGCGGCCGCGATCGCCTCGGCCGCGTCCGCGGTCGTCGCCGCCGAGACCGTGCCGCGCGAGCGCCTTCGGGGCGACCGCGCGGTCGCCTACGACCTCCGCCCGTACATCGACGACCTGACGGTCGAGTCGCGCGCCGACGAAGCCGAGATCCGGATGGTGCTCCGTCACGACCCGGAGCGCGGCGTCGGACGACCGGACGAGGTGCTCGCGGAGATCGCCCATCGCTCGGGTGTCGCCGTCGAGGACGCGGCGGTCGTCCGGGAGCGGCTCGTGCTGGCGTCGGAGCGCGCCCCCGTGGTCGATCCCGATGCGGCGCGGCCCGCGTCCCCCCGGCGTCAGGCCGTCGCCGCCTCCAGCAGGCGCGACAGGAAGTAGTCCCAGCCCTCCGCGTGTCCGGCGACCTCGGCATCGTCCGGGAGCCCGGAGTGGCGCAGCCGGAGGCGCGTGCCGTCGCCGTCGGGCGTCAGCTCGACCTCGACGACGCTCCCGCCCGGGCGCACCGCCTCGGCGGGGTCCTCCCAGCCCCAGGTGAACACGAGGCGCGCGGGTTCGACGAGCTCCACGAACCGGCCGCTCACCACGTTGCCATTCCCGTAGTCGATGCGGAACACCCCACCCGGCCGGGGCTCGAGGGTGGCCGACCGACCCATCCAGCGGACGATCCTCGACGGATCGACCCAGAAGGACCACACGACCTCGGGTCGCGCCTCGATCCGGATCTCGCGCTCGACGGCCCCGCTCGTGCCGGTGCCGGCGGCCGACGGCGCGCGCTCGCTCATCGATCGCGCTCCGCTTCGGCCTCGGCGGCGATCCGGAGGCGCTCCAGGCCGTCGTCCCAGAACCGATCGAGCCACGCACGCAGCGGCCGCAGCGCCGCGGGTCGCGCCCGGTAGAGGCGGCGCGTGCCGTCCCGCCGCGCGGAGACCAGCCCGGCCGCGCGCAACACGGCCAGGTGCTGGCTGACCGCCGGCCGCGTCACGTCGAACCGGGCCGCGATCACGCCGGCGGCGAGCTCGCGATCGGCGAGGAGGCCGAGGATCTCCCGGCGGCGCGGCTCCGCCAGGGCCTGGAGGGTCTGGTCGATCATGGCCAGAGGTTAGCCACGCCTAACGTAAGTGTCAACTAACGCGATGGCGAGGTCGCGAGGCGAGGTTCGGGGCCGAAGCGGAGGTCCGGGGCCGGTGACGCGTGACGCGGGCGTGTTCGCCGACACCGGCCGCCGTTCGTTGACGCGTTCGAACGATCCGCCCTACACTCTCCGTTCGCGCCCGCGAGTGTCGCAGGCGTCCCTCCATGTCCAGACAGCGGTCGTCCGTGGCCGCCACGCTTCGTTCGAGGATCCATGTACGCAGTCATCGAGACCGGCGGGAAGCAGTACCGCGTCGAGGTCGGCACCGAGCTCGAGGTGGAGCTGCTCGACGTCGAGCCGGGCCAGTCGATCACGCTGGAGCGCGTGCTCCTCGTCGCCGACGGGGCCGAGGCCACCGTCGGCACGCCTGTCGTCGACGGCGCGGCCGTCGAGGCCGAGGTGGTCAGGCGCGATCGCGGCGACAAGGTCATCGCGTTCAAGTACCGCCCCAAGGCCCGCCGTCGGGTCAAGAAGGGCCACCGCCAGGAGCTGACCGTCCTGCGCATCGCCGATATCCGGTTCGGCGGCAAGAGCGCGGCCGAGTCCGAGGGCAAGGCGAAGCAGCGACAGCAGACCGAGCGCCAGCGACTCGAGGAGGCCGCCGCCCGACAGGCCGCCGAGGACGCGGCGCTCGCCGCGAAGCTCGCGGTCGGGGCGGAGCCGGCCGAGTCCACGGCGAAGTCCGCGAAGACGACCCCCACCAAGGCGAAGCCGGCGAAGGCGGACACCGCCAAGGCCGCACCGAAGGCGAGCACCGCGAAGGCTCCGGCCAAGGCGGAGACCGCGGAGGCGCCGGCGAAGTCGACCCCGGCCAAGGCCGCGGCGAAGGCCGCGCCCAAGACGACCAAGGTGGCCCCGAAGGCCTCGGCCTCGAAGCCCGACGCGCCCGCGAAGTCGTCCACGAAGGCGGCGGACGCCAAGGCCGACGACGCCACCCCCGATGCGGCGCCCAAGCGCTCGCGGACGAAGAAGGACGAGTAGCGATGGCGCACAAGAAGGCGGGCTCGAGCTCGAAGAACGGCCGCGACAGCGTCGGCCAGCGACTGGGCGTCAAGGCCGGTGACGGCCAGCTCGTCACGGCCGGATCGATCATCGTCCGCCAGCGCGGGATGACCTTCGCGGCGGGCGAGGGCGCGGGCCTCGGCCACGACTACACGGTCTTCGCGACCGTCGACGGGAAGGTGCGCTTCGAGCACGCCACCCGGAACAAGAAGCGGATCCGGGTCATCCCGGTCGCGGACGAGCCGGTCGCCGCAGAGGCGTAACGGCGCGATCCCACAGCGGCGGCCACCGGCGGGCAGGACCCGAGCGGACGGCGTCGAAGGAGCACTCGTGAAGAGCGACACCCACCCCAAGTACTTCCAGGCCAAGGTCCACTGCGGCTCGTGCGGGACCGAGTTCGAGGTCGGCTCGACCCGCGAGGAGCTCCGCGTCGACGTGTGCAGCAACTGCCATCCGTTCTTCACGGGCAAGCAGAACATCATCGACACGGCGGGCCAGGTCGAGCGCTTCCAGCGCCGCCTCGAGCGCCAGGCCCGCGCCTGACGCGCTCCGGCTCGCCGGCCGATCCCGGACAACCCACGACGGCGCCCGACCCGGGCGCCGTTTCAATTCCTAGAGCTCTCGACGACGGAACGCGAGGAGCGATCCGGAGAGGCAGATCCCGATCAGCACGACCGTCCCGACGACGGCGGTCGCAAGCGCGGCTCCATCGAGCTCGCCGCCCGACGCCAGGCGGATCCCCGGGGCCGCCAGGCCCGTCGGCAGGAGGCGATCGACCGCCGGGAGGATCGCGCCCAGCGAGATGACGACGAGCGCGACGAAGCCGAGGCCGGCCGCTGCGGTCGTCGACCCGGTGGCGGCCGACGCGAGGAACGTCAGCGAGGCCCACGCGCACAGGGCGAGCCAGGACAGGAGCGTCATCGCGACCCAGCCGCCGACCGGCTGGGGCTCGAACAGCACCGCCGTATAGGTCCACGCGCTCGCCCCGGCGAGGGCGACGGCCACCCCGAGCACGACGGCGATCGACGTCAGCTTGGCCGCCAGGAACGACGTCCGGGTGACCGGCTGGGCGAGCACCAGCGACGCCGTGCCACGATCGAGCTCGCCGGACACGCTGCCCATCGCCAGCGCGATCGCCACCAGCGCACCCAGCTGCGCAAGGTTCTTCTGCAGCTGCTCGACCGCCATGACCGCCGTCGGCTCGGGGATCGGGACCGCGAGCTGGTCGCCGAGGGCGGCCTGCATGATCTCGCGCAGGTAGCGGGCCGTCAGCGGCGAGAGCATCCCCACCACGATGAACAGGCCGGCCACCACGGGCAGGCGTCGCGTCCGCCACGCCTCGTCGAGCTCCTTGCGAAGCAGCACCCCGAAGCCGGTCATGCGGCCGCTCCCGGCGCGTCGTCCTCGGTCAGACGGAGGAAGACGTCCTCGAGGGTGGGCCGCGCCCGGGCCACCGACACGACGGCGACGCCGGACGCGGCCATCGCCGGGAGGATCTCGCGGCCGGCCCGATCGGGGTCCGAGACGGCGACGGTGGCGACGCCGTGGTCGACGCCGACGCCCGTGACCCAGGCCTGGCCGCGCAGCGTCGCGGCCAGGG
This sequence comes from uncultured Chloroflexia bacterium, assembly GCA_963767945.1. Lineage (GTDB taxonomy): Bacteria > Chloroflexota > Limnocylindria > Limnocylindrales > CSP1-4 > CAIXZV01. The sequence continues at coordinate 109,572 of CAVYGH010000011.1, forward strand.
CGTCGAGGGCGTCGCGCTGGCCGGGCTCGGCCTCGATGCGGTACACGGGGAGGGCGTAGCGATCGAGCAGGTCCGCCAGGGGGCCCTCGACCACGAGGCGCCCGTGGGCCAGGATCCCGACCCGATCGCAGATCCGCTCCACGTCGGCCAGCACGTGGGTCGAGAACAGCACCGTTGTCTCGCCGCGCAGCGCCGCGATCAGGTTGAGCACGTCGCGCCGGCCCTCGGGATCCAGCGAGCTCACGGGCTCGTCGAGGATCGCCACCCGAGGTCGATGCACCAGTGCGCCGGCGATGCCCAGCCGTTGCCGCATCCCGCCCGAGTACGAGCCGGCCCGGCGGTCCGCCGCGGCCCCCAGGTCGACGCGAGCCAGCGCGTCCTCGACGGCGGACTCCAGGGATGCGCCGCGCAGGCCGTGGAGTCGGCCGAGCAGCCGGAGCTGCTCGCGACCGGTCATCCACGCATAGGCGCGGGGATCCTGTTCGAGGTACCCGAGCCCGCGCCTCGCGTCGACGTCGTCCGACGACACCTCGGCGCCGGCCAGCCGTGCGCGTCCAGCCGTCGGCCGGGTCAGCCCGGCGAGCAGCCGCAGGGTGGTGGTCTTGCCCGCGCCGTTCGGCCCCAGCAGCCCGAACACCGATCCGGCCGGCACCGTCATCGTCAGCCCGTCCAACGCGAGGACGCCGCCCGGATAGCGCTTGGTGAGGTGATCGATCTCGATCGCTGACGGGGCGGCGGGCGGGGGCGACGGCGCGCGCGGCGCGACCGCGACCGCATCCGCGCCGGCCGGTGGCGCGACGAGCGGGGGGTCGTGCGGGCTCCCCCAGCCCGGCATGGCCCCCGGCCCGGGCTGCGCGGGCTCGACCGGATCGTCCGAGCGTCCGACGAGGAAGTAGAGGATGGGCCCGAGCAGGCTCACGAACACGATCACGACGGCCCACACCCCCTTGTTGCCGCCGCGGACGGCGCGATCCTCACGCAGGAGGTCGAAGATCGCGAGCAGCATCAACCCGATCTGCACGATCACCAGTGGGGCGATGAGCAGCAGGGTCTGCGGCGTCAGGGACTCGAGCCCGTGGACGTTCACGCGATCAGCATCGCCCGCCGCCGGCCGGAGCGAAAGGCGCTGAGGCACCGAACACGCGGGCCGGACGGACGGAAGTGGGCACCGACCGAGACGCTAGACTCGAACCCCGGCCCCGCTCCGTCGGGCCCGTCATGCTCCGGAGGACCCCATGGCTGACGACCGTGAGCGCTGGGCGCTGATCCTCGGCGCATCCTCCGGCATGGGCGAGGCGACGGCGCTCGCGCTCGCCGCTGCAGGCTACCGGATCTGCGGCATCCACCTCGACTTCCGCGCGGCGCTCGCCCACGTCGACGAGGTCAAGGCGAAGATCGCCGCCGCCGGGTCCGAGGCGCTGTACAGCAACATCAACGCGGCCGACGACGGGAAGCGAGCCGGCGCGCTCGCGGCGCTCGGTGAGCGCTTCGACCGGTCCCGCGCCGAGGGCCGCCACCCCTACGTCCGCGTCGTGATGCACTCGCTGGCCTTCGGGTCGCTGGTGCCGTTCCTGGCCGAGGACCCGAAGGGCGCGGTCGACCGCAAGAAGATGGAGATGACCCAGGACGTCATGGCGAACAGCCTCGTCTACTGGGTGCAGGACCTGTGGCGCGGCGGGTTCCTGGAGCGCGGGTCGAAGATCTACGCGATGACCTCCGAGGGCTCGTCGCGGGTCGTGCCCAGCTACGGGGTCGTGTCGTCCGCCAAGGCCGCGCTCGAGTCGCACGTCCGGCAGCTCGCGATGGAGCTCGCCCGGCTCGACAGCGGCGTGACCGCGAACGCGATCCGGGCGGGCGTCACCCTCACCCCGGCGCTGATGAAGATCCCGGAGTCGGCGGCGATCATCGAGGCCGCGACCCGCCGCAACCCGACCGGCCGCATGACGACGACCCAGGACGTCGCGAACGCGATCCTCGCCCTGTCGGGCGAGGGCACCGAGTTCATCAGCGGCGAGGTGATCGGCGTCGACGGCGGCGAGTTCGTCACGGGGTCGTGACCCGGACGACGATCGCTGAGCCGGCGAGCGCCGCGCGAGGTCGCCGGTGAGCGGCCGGGTCATCGTCGTGGGCTCGGTCAACGTCGACCTCGTCGTGCAGGCGGATCGGCTGCCGGCCCCGGGCGAGACGGTGCTCGGCGGGACGTTCGATCGGTTCCACGGCGGCAAGGGCGGCAACCAGGCCGTCGCCGCCGCGCGTCTCGGGGCGCGTGTCGCACTGATCGCCGCGCTCGGGGACGATGCCTTCGGGGACGAGGCCGCCGCCGCGCTCGACGGACAGGGTGTCGCGACCGACGAGGTCGCCCGCCTCGGCGGCACGCCGACGGGTGTCGCCCTGATCCTCGTGGACGCCGCCGGCGAGAACCTGATCTCGGTTGCGCCGGGGGCGAATGCGCGGATCACCGCCGCCCAGGTCGACGACGCGCTGGTCCGCCTCGAACCGGTGCCCGCCGACATCGTGCTCGTCGTGCACGAGATCCCCACCGCGGCCGCGCGCGCCGCCCTCCGCGCGGCCCGCGACCGAGGGGCGACCACGGTGTTCAACCCCGCCCCCGCGACCGGGCTCGACCGGCCGTTGCTCGCCATGGCGGACGTGCTGACCCCGAACCGCGGCGAGCTGGCCCGGCTGGCAGCCGACGATGCCCGTCGATCGGGTCGATCGTCCTCGGGCGACGGGGACCCGGTGCGAGCGGCGCGGGCCCTGCTCGAGGGGACCTCCGAGGGGCCCGGTATCGGGCGCGCGATCCTGGTCTCGCTCGGCGCGGCCGGGGCCGTGCTCGTGCCGCGCGACGGCCCGGCGGTCGACATCGCGTCGCCCGCGGTCAGGGCGGTCGACGCCACGGGCGCCGGCGACACCCTGAACGGCGCCCTGGCGGCGGGGCTGGCCGATGGACTGGATCTCGGGCTCGCGGCGGCGCGGGCCGTGGTCGCCGCGAGCCTCTCGGTCACCCGCGCCGGCGCCCGCGAGGGCATGCCGACGCGCGAGGAGCTGGAGGCCGCCCTGGCCGAGTAGGCGGCCCGCGTCGCGTCGCGAGCTCGCCCGGCTAGGAGCCGACGGCCTCCGCCACGCGGTCGGCGTTCCAGCGCATCATCCCGGCGTAGGTGTCGGCGGGCGGGTCGCCCAGGGTGTCGTCGTACAGGTCGTTGACGACGATCGCGCCGGCGTCCGCGGCGATCGCCTGGACCAGCGCGTCGTTGAACTGGGCCTCGGAGAAGATCACCCGCGCCCCGGAGGCCCGCATCTCGCGGATCAGGTCGCCGATCGCCCCCGCGCTCGGGTCCTGGCCCGGCGCATCGACGACCGTCCCGACGATCGTCAGGCCATAGGCGTCGGCGAAGTACGGGAAACGCGTCGTGGAACGAGACCACGTTGCGGTTCGCCGCGGGGATCGCCGCGAGCCGCTCGCGGATCACGCCGTCCAGCGTCGTCAGCTCCGCCCGGTACGCGTCCGCGCGGGCGCCGAGGTCCGCCGCGTGTCCGGGGTCGGCCGCCGCGAGCGCCGCCTCGATCCGGTCCACGTAGCGGACGCCGTAGGCGACGTTCATCCAGACGTGCGGGTTGATCGACCCGGGTCCGCCCTCGCCCTCGAGGTACGTCACGCCCTCGAGGTTCTCGCCCAGCGCGATGACCGGCGCGGACGTCCCCGCGTCCTCGACCAGGGCCGCCAGCCAGTCGTCGAGGCCGAGGCCGTTGCGGACGATGAGGTCGGCATGGGCGATCCGCTCCACGTCGGCCGGGGTGGGATCGAACGTGTGGACCTCGCCGCCCCTGGGCACGAGGCTGTGGACGTCGACCCGGGTGCCCCCGACCCGGGCGACCATGTCCGCGAGCACCGTCGTGGTGGCGACGACCGCGATCGCGTCGGGGTCCGGGGAGGGCGTCGGCGACGAGGCGCCGGAGCGGGCGCCGCAGCTCGCCGTCACGAGCGCGACCGCCAGGAGCGCCAGGACGGCGCCGGCGCGCAGCCCGCGACCGCGCCTCACGCCGGCGGGGATCCGCCGGGCGGCTGGACGGCCGCGGACGCCCGACACGCGGCGCAGACGCCGAACAGCTCCAGCCGGTGGGACGTGACGCTGAACGACAGCCGGTCGCCGACCTCGGCGATCACGGCGCCGAGCCCGAGGTCCTCGATGTCCTGGGAGCGACCGCAACGGGTGCAGATCGCGTGGTGGTGATGGACCGGGTCGCAGCCGACGTAGGCGTGGTCGCCGTCGGGCAGGTCGATGCGCTCGACGAGCCGCAGGTCGGCGAACGCGTCCAGCGTCCGGAAGATCGTCGCGCGGCCGATCCGCAGTCGCCGTCGTCGGGCGTCCGCGACGAGGTCGGCGGCCGTGAAGTGGCCCTCGCGGGCGGCGACGAGGCCCGCGACCGCGCGCCGCGGCTCCGTGAGCCGGTAGCCCGCCTCGTCGAGCGCCGTCACCAGCGCGGTGGCGTCGGTCACGCGATGGCCTCGAGGGCGAGCCCGCTCGCGCGCCGCCGGGCCAGGATCCCGCGGGGTCCGAGGACCATCGCGACCAGGAACAGCCCGGTCTGGACGAGGACGATCGTGGCGCCGCTGGCGACGTCGAGCCAGTAGGACAGGTACAGGCCGAGCACGGCGCTCGCGATGCCGACCAGCGCGGCGACCGCCATCAGGCGGGTGAAGCGGACGACCAGCATCTGGGCCGTCGCCGCCGGCGTGACCAGCATCGCGACCACGAGGATGATCCCGACGGCCTGGAGGCTGACGACGATCGTGAGGGCAACCAGCGCGAGGAACAGGTACTCGAGCCGCTCCACGGGGATGCCCGACGCGGCGGCGCCGAGCGGGTCGAACGTCGAGTACAGGAGCTCCTTCCACAGCAGCGCGACCACGAGGATCACGCCCGACCCGAGGAGCAGCAGCGCCACGAGGTCCTGGGGACTGATCGCGAGCACGTTGCCGAACAGGAAGCTGAACAGGTCCGCGACGTAGCCCTGGATCGCGCTGAACATGAACACGCCCAGCGCGAAGGTCCCGGCGAACAGCACCCCGATCGCCGTGTCCTGGCGGATCCCCGCCCGCTTGGTGACGTAGCCGATGGCGAGCGCGGTGCCCACCGCGGCCACCGCCGCGCCGAGATAGAACGGGACGCCGAGCAGGAACGCCGCCACGACGCCGGGGAACGAGGCATGGGCGATGGCGTCGCCGATGAACGCGATGCCGCGCAGGACGACGTACGTGCCCACGACCGCGCAGACCAGCCCGACCATCGCCGACGCGACGAGCGCCCGGACGAAGAAGCCGAGCGTCAGCGGCTCGGTGATCAGCTCCATCAGCCGCCCCGGTCGTGTTCGTGGAAGTGCCGCTCGCCGGGCGCGGCGTCGTCGTGGTGGTGGGCGTCGTCGAGGATCACGGTGCGGCCCTCGAGGACCAGCAGGTGCCCGCCGTAGGCGCTGGCGAGGACGTCGGCGTCGAGCACGATGTTGGACGGCCCGTACGCCACGACCGTGCGATTGACCGCCAGCACCTGCTGGAACCGCTGGGCCGCGCAGGCGAGGTCGTGGGTGGTCGCGACGACCGTCTTGCCCCGCTGCGCCTGGGCCTCGAGGAGGTCCATCAGGAGCTCCTGCGTCGTCGCGTCGATGCCGGTGACGGGCTCGTCGAGCAGGAACAGGTCGGGCTCCGCGGCCAGCGCGCGGGCGAGGAAGACGCGCCGTCGCTGGCCGCCGGACAGGCGGCCGATCTGCGTCCGCAGGTGGCGATCCATGCCGACCTGCGTGAGGGCGTCGACGACCGCTCGCCGATCGTCGCGACCCGGCCGGCGCACGGGCCCGAGCCTCGGGAACCGGCCCATCAGCACGACGTCCTCGACGGTGACCGGGAACGCCCAGTCGACCTGCTCCGCCTGCGGGACGTAGGCCACCCGCTTGGCCTCCCGGCCGGCGGGCGCGCCCAGGACCTCGATCCGGCCCGACCACGGGGCGATGAGCCCGGCCATCAGCTTGAGGAGGGTGCTCTTGCCGGCTCCGTTGGGTCCGACGACGGCGAGGAGGCTGCCGGGCTCGACCGCGACGGTCACGTGCTCGAGCGCGACCCGCTCGCCGTAGCCCGCGGTCACGTCGCTCAGCCAGACGTCGGCATGCGCGTGGGCGTGCGCCGCGTCCAGCTCGCGGTCGTGGCGATGCGCGGCGGGCGGGTCCTGGACCGGGGGCTCGGGGATCGGGGAGGTCATGTGAGACGCAGTATCAACTACATGGCGTGCCGAACGCAAGGGATCGATCGATGCGCGCTGGGAAGCGGAGGCGGCCGGCCACCCCGCCCGGGCCCGGAGGAGTGTGGGCCCGGACGGGGAGGCAGCTACGTCCTCGGGGCGGCCTCCAGGCCGTGCGCGGCTCCGTCGAGCCGGCCGGCGGCGGCCAGGTCCTGGTAGATGGCGACGCTCTCCCGGACGCCGTCCGCGAACGCGGTGAGCGCGACCGGGCCGATCGCCTCGATCCCGTCGTGGTCGATCGCCGTCGGGAACGGCAGGCTCACCGGCTCGAAGTCGACCAGCCCGCGCGAGGCCGGGACCGCGGCCTCGATCGCGTCCACGAGCTCGCGCCCGTCGGCCATCGTGCCCGGCATGTTGTACACGTTGGCCTCGGCGCCCTCGCTCCGGCTCGCGGCGACCAGCATCCGGGCCGCGTCCTCGGCGTACTGGAACAGCGTCGGGCCGCCGAAGCCCACGGTGTACGGGCGGCCGAGCACGGCGGCGACGATCGCCTTGGTCGGGCCGCTGGTCATCCCCTGGTCGCGCCCGACGCCGTAGACGGTCATCGGGCGCAGCCCGACGCTCGCGAGGCCGTCCTCGAGCCAGTAGACGCGGGCGTTGCCCTCGTTCGCCAGCTTGAACACGCCGTAGTGGTTGAGCGGGTGAGGGCGGGCGTCGGCCGTGAGGCGGCCCGTTGCCGGATCGGCGTCGTCCGCCGCGTACATGCCGACCGAGCTCGTGTAGACGATCGGCGCCATCCCCGGCGCCGCGACGCTTCGCCGCCTCGAACACGTTCACCGTCCCGACCACGTTGACCATCGCGCCCCGCGGCGGGTCGGCGCGGCAGAACGGCACCTGCAGGGCCGCGAGGTGGATCACGTTGGTGATGCGCCTTCGCGTCGAGCGTGGCGCTGACCGCGCCGAGGTCCGTGATGTCGCCCTGGACGACGTCGACGGTCGGCGAGCTCGTCCGGGGTCATGATCTGGGCGAGGCGGCGCGTGTCCGACCCCAGGTCGAACGCGACCACGGCGGCCCCTTCGCGGACGAGCGTCCGGACCGTCCAGGCGCCGATGCAGCCCATCGCGCCGGTGACCAGGAAGCGCTCCCCCGTGGCGCTCACGACACGGCCGCCGGCGCGGAGGCCTCCGCCGGACGCGACGGCGACCCCGTCGTGCCGGCACGTGTTGCGCAGCCGCCCGATCCCCTCGATCGAGACCGTCACGACGTCGCCGTCCCGCAGGACGACCGGCGGGTCCCGGAAGATCCCGACGCCGCCCGGCGTGCCGGTCGCGATCACGTCGCCCGGCTCGAGGGTGAACGCCATCGAGCAGTGGCTGATGATCTCCGCGACGCCGAAGTACATCTGCGCCGTGCTCGCGTGCTGCATGACCTCGTCGTTGACCCGGCACTCGATCTCGAGCGCCTGGGGATCGGGGACCTCGTCGGCCGTCACGAGCGCGGGGCCCATCGGGCAGAACGTGTCCAGCGACTTGCCCCGGGTCCACTGGCCGTCGCCGAACTGGAGATCGCGCGCCGAGACGTCGTTGAGGCCCGTGTAGCCCAGCACGTGGTCGAGGGCGCTCGCGACCGGCACGCGACGCGCCGTGCGGCCGATGACGACGGCGAGCTCGGCCTCGTAGTCGACCTGCGCGGTCAGCGACGGGTCCCAGCGGATCTCCGCGTCCGGCCCGACGATCGCGCTCGGCCACTTGGCGAAGATCAGCGGCGCGGGCGGCGTGTCGACGCCCTCCTCGTCCGCGTGCTCGCGGTAGTTGCGGCCGATGGCGACGACCTTGGCGGGCCGGCCGACGGGCGCCAGCAGCTCGGCCTCGGCGAGGGGGCGGCCGTCGCTGGCCACGCGCCCGCTCGTCGGCGGCGGCGCGGAGTCGATCCAGCGTGCCCGGCAGGCCGTCGATCAGGTCGGCCATCGTCGCCGGGCCGTCCGGGAGGAGCTCCGTGGCCGGCAGCCAGCGGTCGCCGACCTGGACGCCCAGGCGCGCTTCCGACCCGTCGCGGACCGAGATCAGCCGCAAAACCCGCACTCCCGTTCAGTATACTGACCCGTGGCCGACTGATTGAACGATACGCTAGGCTTCCGACCAGCGTCAACCGAGGGAATCGAGTGCCGTACGAGCCGTTCGACCGCGTTCCACTGGGGCGGACGGCGCTGCGGCCGACGCGCCTCGGACTCGGCGGCGCCTCGATCGGGGGCCTGTACCGGCCCGTGGCGGACGCGGACGCGACCGCGGTCGTCCGGCACGCGTGGGAGCTCGGCGTCCGCTCGTTCGACGTCGCGCCGCTCTACGGCTATGGCGCGGCGGAGACGCGGATGGGCGCCGTCCTGGCCGATCGGCCGCGCGACGCGTTCGTGCTCTCGACGAAGGTCGGCCGCCTCGTCGTCCCGACCGCGGCGCTGACCGGCGACGAGGACCTGGACCGCCAGGCGGCCGACGGCCGCGAGGACGCGTTCTACGCCGGGCACGGCGGGACGGCGTGTCGTGTTCGACTACTCCGGCGGACGGGGTCCGACGGTCGATCGAGGCGAGCCTCGAGCGGCTCGGGCTCGAGCGGATCGACATCGCGTACATCCACGACCCGGACGACCACTGGCCGGCGGCCATCGACGAGGCGATCCCCGGCGCTGCACCGGCTGCGCGAGGACGGGCGTCGTCGGGGCGATCGGCGCCGGGATGAACCAGTCGGCGATGCTCGCCCGGTTCGTCCGCGAGGCCGACATCGACGTGATCCTGCTCGCCGGCCGGTACACGCTGCTCGACCAGGACGCGCTCGCCGGACCTGCTGCCGGCGTGCGTCGAGCGCGGCGTGGCGGTCTGGTCGGCGGCGTGATGAACAGCGGCATCCTGGCGGATCCGCGACCGGGCGCCGCGTTCAACTACGCGGCGGCGCCGCCCGCGGTCGTCGCTGCGCGCGCAGGCGCTCCGGGACGCGTGCGCACGGCACGGCGTGCCGGTCAAGGCGGCCGCGATGCAGTTCCCGCTGGCCCACCCGGCCGTCGCGGGCCTGATCGCCGGCGTCCGCACGATCCCGCATCTCGACGAGTACGCGGAGCTGCTGCGGCTCCCGATCCCGGCCGCGCTGTGGGACGACCTCCGGGCGTCGGGGCTGCTCCCGGGCGACGCGCCGGTCCCGGGGGCGGCATGACCGACGCCCGTCGTCGACGCCCACCACCACCTCTGGGATCCAGCCCTCGCCGACTACCCGTGGATGACCGACGAGCTCGCCGCCATCCGCCGCCGGTTCGACGTCGACGACCTCGTGCCGCTGCTGGATGCCGCCGGCGTCGACGCCACGGTGCTGGTCCAGGCGCGCTCGTCGGCCGAGGAGAGCCGCGAGCTCCTCGCGACGGCCTCGGGGTCGGAGCGGATCGCCGGCGTCGTGGCCTGGGTCGACCTCGCGAACCCGGCGGTCGGTGACGAGCTCGCCGCGCTGCGCGACGGACCGGGCGGCGATCGCCTGGTGGGCATCCGGCACCAGGTCCACGACGAGCCCGACCCCGATTGGCTCCTCCGCCCGGACGTCGTCCGGGGCCTCGTCGCCGTCGAGCGCGCGGGGCTGGTCTACGACCTGCTCGTGCGGATGCGGGAGCTGCCGGCGGCGCTCGAGATCGCGCGCACCCTGCCCGGACTGCGGCTCGTGATCGACCACCTCGCCAAGCCACCGATCCGCGACCGGGCCCTGTCGCCGTGGGCGGACCGCCTCGCGCCGGTGGCCGCCCTGCCCAACGTCTGGGGCAAGCTGTCCGGCCTGGTGACCGAGGCCGACTGGGCGTCGTGGACGGTCGACGACCTCCGCCCGTTCGTCGACCGGGCGCTCGAGGCCTTCGGGCCGGAGCGGCTGCTGTTCGGGTCCGACTGGCCGGTCTCGCTGCTCGCGGCGCCGTATCCGCGCGTCGTCGCGACCGCCAGGCTGCTGATCGAGGATCTCGGCGAGGCGGAGCGCGACGCCGTGATGGGCGGGACGGCGGTCGAGGTCTACGGCCTGCGGGTGCGCTGACCGCTGCCTAGTTCCGGTGGAGCGGGTCCGACAGGGCTCCGGCGAGCCAGCGCAGGTCGTCGATGAGGGCCGGGACGCGCTCGGGCGTCGCCCGGACCTTGAGCAGCGTGATGCTCGCGGCGCACGGACCCTCGCCCGGCTGGCGGGCCGGGATCATCATCCCGTAGCAGACGACGCCCTCCATCGTCTCCTCGTCGTCGATCGCGTAGCCGCGCTCGCGGATCTGGTCGAGGTCCGCGCGCAGCGACGCGACCGACGCGTGCGACCGCGCCGCCGGCTGCGCCAGCATCGTCAGGCCGTCCAGCCGCCGATCGAGCTCGGCGACCCGGGAGCGACGCCAGCGCGGCCTTGCCGGTCGCCGTGGAGAAGGCCGGCAGCCGGCGGCCGATCCCGGAGGTCAGGCGCACCGGCTGGCGCCCGTCGTGCCGCGCGAGGTAGGTGACCTCGAGCCCGTCGAGCACCGCGAACTGGACCGTCTCCTCGGAGGCGGCGGGCAGCTGGCGGGTCACGTCGTAGAACTCCTGGACCTGGTCCACCGACGCGAGGTAGGCGCCGCCGAGCTCGGCCAGGCGTCGTCCCAGCGAGAAGCCCGTCCCGATGCGCCGGACGAGCCCGGCGTCGGCGAGCGCGCCGCAGATGTTCGCGATCGACGACTTCGGCAGGCCCAGACGCCGCGCGAGCTCGCTCGGCCCCACCGCGTCCGACGGCGGTCTCCGCGAGGACGTCGAGGATCAGCGGCTGCGCGGGTCACCGCCGGCGCGAGCGACTCCGGCTCCGTCTCGCGGTCGACCGTCGTGTCCGTCATCGGGCTCCGTTCCGCGCGGTCACCGCGGGCGCGGCGGGCTGGCGCCGGCCAGCAGGATGGACCGCGTACAACATATTGACTTCCGGGCTTGGCGGTCCCTAGACTGTTCAACCTACCGCCGGTCGTTCAGTATGCTGGACGAACCGGGCGGCGGTCAAGAGGAGGAGAGTGCGTGTCGCGGTTCAAATCGATCGCGCCCGCGGTCGGCATGGTTCTCGTGCTGGCGGCCTGTACAGCCCAGTCCCCGACGCCATCGCCCGCCGCATCCACCCCGGCATCGGCGCCGGCTCCGGCGTCCGCCGCCGCCCCGTCGGAACCCGCCGCCTCGGCCGAGGCGCCATCCCAGGCAGCGGCCTGCGCCACGGACGGCAAGTTCGCGGGCGCCAACGTCAACATCCTGACCTTCAACGGCCCGCAGGTCGCGGAGCCGCTGCAGCGTCGGGCCCCGGACTGGGAATGCCTCACCGGCGGCCACGTCAACGTCGTCGCGGTCGGCTTCCAGACCATCTACGACAAGGCGCTGCTCGACGCGTCGACCGGCACCAACGCCTTCGACGCCTACGTGTTCAACCCGCAGTGGCTGGGCGACTTCGTCGGCCCGGGCTACCTGGCCGACCTGACCGATCGCGTGAACAACGATCCCCAGCTCGACTGGCAGGACATCGGTCCCGTTCTTCCGGGACTTCAACGCGACCTACAACGGCAAGGTCTACACGATCCCGCTCGACGGCGACTTCCACATGGTCTATTACCGCAAGGACATCCTCGACAAGGATGGCGTCGCGGCGCCCAAGACGTGGGACGACTACCTGACCATCGCCGAGAAGTACAACGGCCAGGACCTCAACGGCGACGGCGAGCCCGACTACGGCTCGTGCATCGCCAAGAAGAAGGGCGCCCAGAGCTACTGGTGGATCATCTCGATCGCCGCCGGCCTGCTCCAGGGCAAGGGAACCAACGACGGCGCGTTCTTCGACACGTCGAACATGAACCCGCTCTTCGGACCCAACGAGGCGATGACCAAGGCCCTCGAGACCTACGCGAAGACGGCGACCTTCGGCCCGCCGGACGAGCTGAACATGGACGTCGGCGGCACCCGCGGCCTGTTCACGACCGGGCGCTGCGCCCTGTCGATGGACTGGGGCGACATCGGGACCCTGACGCCCGGCACGTACGCCCAGGACAAGACCGGCGCGACGATCACGCCGGGCTGGACGCAGGTCCTCGACCGCGCCACGGGCAAGCTCGTGGCCTGTGACGCGACCACCTGCCCGAACGCCGTCGACGGCGTCAACTACGCCCCGTTCGCCTCGTTCGGCGGCTGGTCCGGCGCCCTGAACGCCGCATCGCCGAAGGAGAACCAGGACGCCGCGTACGACTTCCTGTCGTACATGAGCTCACCCGCGATCTCGGGCGAGGACGTCACGCTCGGCAAGACCGGCTACAACCCGTACCGGACGTCCCACTTCAGCAACCTCCAGCCGTGGATCGACGCGGGCCTCAGCGAGGAAGCCGCGACGAACTATCTTGGCGCCATCAAGGCCAGCCTCGAGAACAAGAACATGGTGCTCGACCTCCGCATCCCGCTGACCAAGCGCTACGAGCAGGACGTGCTTGACACGGCCGTCTCGCAGTACCTTGCCGGCGAGCTCGATGCCGCCGGCACCGAGCAGGCCATCGCCGATGGCTGGAACGCCATCACCGACGAGGCAGGCAAGGACCAGCAGCTCGCTGCGTACATCGCCAGCCTTGGCGTCGCGCGCTAGCGCCAACAGCCGCATCTCGCGCCGGGCGTCCACGACGCTCGGCGCGGTTCGTTCCGACGGCGCGGCCAGGTGGCTCTTCATCTGGCCCACCGTCATCGTCATCCTGTCGCTGTCGCTGTTCCCGCTGATCGCCTCGGTCGCCCTCTCCCTCTCGCGGCTCGCGTTCCGCAAGGGCGGCGTCGACCTCAAGTTCATCGGGTTCGCGAACTACCAGGACCTCCTGTTCGGCCTCGAGCGCAGCCACTTCCTGGGCGTGTTGAAGCCGCCCAACGTGGTCGGCTGGCTCGTCGTCGGCGCGACGATCGTCGCTGGTGACCATCGCCTGGACGCGGGCGGTCCGCGGCGGCCGGTACGGGCCGTTCGGGCTCGTGCTGCGCCTGTTCGCCGGCCTGCTGCTGATCGGCTTCGTCTACGTCCTGGTCCAGGCGCTGCTCAGCGAGGGCGGCCGTCCCGGCGCCCTGATCGTGACCCTGATCTTCGTGTTCGCCGGGATCGCCCTCCAGCTGACGCTCGGGCTCGGCCTCGCCCTGCTGGCGGTCCAGCAGGTGCCGTGGCGGAAGTTCTTCCGGGTCGTGTTCCTGATCCCGCTGACGATCACGCCGGTCGGCGTCGGCTACATGTTCCTGATGATGACCGACACATCGAAGGGTCCGCTGGAGCCCCTGTGGGTCCAGCTGGGGCTGCGCAACTTCACCTGGGTCACCGACCCGTGGCTCGCCCGGGCGGCGGTCGTGATCGGTGACACGTGGCAGTGGACCCCGTTCGTGTTCATCGTCCTGCTGGCCGCGCTCGAGGGCCTCGACCAGGAGGTCCACGAGGCCGCCCTCGTCGACGGCGCCAGCCGCTGGCAGTCGTTCCTGCACATCACGATCCCGTCGCTGCTGCCGGTGATGACCACGATCGTCCTGATCCGCCTGATCGAGGGCTTCAAGATCATCGACATGCCCAACATCCTGCTGGGCGGCGGCCCGGGCACCGCGACGCAGTCGATGACGCTCCAGGCCTGGATCGACTGGAACACGCTCAACCTCGGGCGGAGCGCGGCCGTCGCCTACCTGCTGCTGATCCTCGTCACGATCGTCGCGACGCTCTACGTGAGCTACGTCCGGCGCCGGGTCACGACCCTCGCATGAGCAACCCGTTCCGCCGCAAGTCCACGTCCGACCTGTCGCCGCCCGCGAAGTTCGTCGCGTTCCTGGCGCTGCTCGGCTGGACGTTCGTCGTCCTGTTCCCGATCTACTGGCTGTTCGTCACCTCGTTCAAGACGCCGTACCAGGTGGACAAGGGCCCGTTCTACATCCCGTTCGTCGACTTCGCCCCGACGCTCGACGCCTGGCGCTACATCCTGGTCGAGCTGGGCAACGACACCCTTCGGCCGTACGTGAACACCGTGATCGTCGGGCTGACGAGCTCGGTCATCGCGCTGATCCTGGGCTCGCTCACGGCGTACGCCCTGGTCCGGTTCACGTACCGGCCCAAGGTGGCCCTGATCGGGCTGTTCATCCTGTGCGTCGCGCTGGCGTTCGTCGGGATGCTCCTCGGCGGGCCGCCGCCCCTGATGCTGGTCGCCGCCGGCGCGGTGTTCGCGATCCTCGCCCAGGCGGTCGGCCGCCGGTTCACGTGGGCCCTCGCGAACAGCGACATCGCGTTCTGGCTGATCTCGCAGCGGATCCTGCCGCCGATCGCGATCGCCGTCCCGCTGTACGTGCTGTTCCAGCAGGTCGGCCTGATCGACAGCCTGCCCGCACTCATCGTGACCTACGTCGCCGCCAACATCCCGATCGTGGTCTGGCTCATGCGCGACTACTTCGCGTCGCTGCCGCGCGAGCTCGAGGAGTCGGCGGCGGTCGACGGGGCGTCGATCTACCGGATCGTCCGCTCGATCGTCCTGCCGATCTCCGTCCCGGGACTCGTGGCCACGTTCCTGATCGTGCTGATCTTCTCGTGGAACGAGTTCCTGATCGCGCTCGTGCTGACCAGCGCCGACGCCCAGACGATGCCGCTCCAGGTCGCGGCGCAGAACGCGACCCGCGGCCCGCAGTGGTGGGCGATGTCGGTGCTGATCCTGATCATGATCGCGCCGGTCGTGGTCATGGCGATCCTGCTCGAGCGGTTCATCACGCGCGGCCTCCTGGTCGGCGCGCTCAAAGGCTGACCGGAGGTTGGACACGGCGCAATGACCCGGATCACCGAACTCGAGGTCGTCGACCTCCGCTTCCCGACGTCACGGGCGCTGGACGGCTCGGACGCGATGAACCCCGATCCGGACTACTCCGCGGCCTACGTGATCCTCCGCACCGACGCGGGCGACGGGATCGAGGGCCACGGGCTCACGTTCACGATCGGCCGCGGGACGGAGGTGGTGGTGGCTGCCGTCGAGGCGCTGCGACCGCTGGTGGTGGGCCTGGACGTCGAGGCGACCGAGTCGGACCTCGGCGGGTTCTGGCGGGCGATCGTCGGGGACAGCCAGCTGCGCTGGATCGGGCCGGAGAAGGGGGCGATCCACCTCGCGACGGCGGCGGTCGTCAACGCGGTCTGGGACCTGGTCGCCAAGCGGGCCGGCAAGCCGGTCTGGCGCCTGCTCGCCGACATGACGCCGGCCGAGATCGTGGCGCTGGTCGACTTCCGGTACCTCACCGACGCGCTCACCCCGGAGCAGGCCCTCGCGCTGCTGGAGGACGCGGCTCCCGGGCGGGCGGCCCGCACCGCCGAGCTGCTGGCCGGTGGCTATCCCGCCTACACGACGTCGGTGGGCTGGCTGGGCTACGACGACGCCAAGGTCCGGCGACTGGCGCGCGAGGCGCTGGCCGAGGGCTGGACCCGGTTCAAGATGAAGGTCGGCGCGGACGTCGAGGACGACGTGCGGCGGGCCGCGATCCTGCGCGAGGAGCTGGGGCCGGACCTCATGCTCGCGGTCGACGCGAACCAGCGCTGGGACGTGGGCTCGGCGATCGCGTGGATGGACCGGCTCCGTCCGTTCGACCCGTACTGGATCGAGGAGCCCACGAGCCCCGACGACGTCCTGGGGCACGCGGCGATCGCGCGCGGCGTGGCGCCCATCCGCGTCGCGACCGGCGAGCACGTCCAGAACCGGATCATGTTCAAGCAGTTCCTCGCGGCCGGCGCGATGGCCGTGTGCCAGATCGACGCCTGCCGGCTGGGCGGCGTCAACGAGGTGGTCGCCGTGCTGCTGCTGGCGGCGAGGTTCGGCGTGCCGGTGTGCCCGCACGCCGGCGGCGTCGGCCTGTGCGAGCTCGTCCAGCACCTCGCGGCGTTCGACTACATCGCGGTCAGCGGCTCGCTCGACGGCCGGATGATCGAGTACGTGGACCACCTGCACGAGCATTTCCTGGACCCGGTCGTCGTCCGCGGCGGCTCCTACGTCCTGCCATCACTGCCCGGCTATTCAGCCGAGATCCGGCCCGAGACGCTGGCCCGGTTCCGCTTCCCCGACGGGCCCGAGTGGGCGTGAGGCGGGTCGGCCAGGTCATCCGGGTCCGGCCGGAGGCGATCGACGAGTACGAGCGCCTGCACGCCGAGCCGTGGGATGGCGTCCTCGCGACGCTCCGCGACGCCAACATCCGCAACTACTCGATCTACCGCCACGGCGAGGTCCTGTTCGCCTACTTCGAGTACGCGGGCGACGACTTCGCGGCGGACATGGCGCGGATCGCCGCGGATCCGGTCACCCAGGCGTGGTGGAAGCTCACCGACGCGATGCAGGAGCCGTACCCCGAGCGCGCGGAGGGCTCCTGGTGGCTCGACCTCCCCGAGGTGTTCCACCTGGACTAGGGCGCGTAGCCCGTCAGCTCGACGTAGGCCTCTCCGCCAAGCGGCGCGCCTGCTCGAGTCGCCGTCACGACCTGCGAGCCCTCCCAGTACACGACGCCGGTCGACGCGCGCGTGTCGAGCTCCTGCTGGGCGACGGTCGGCCGGAGCTCGATCTCGAGGTCCTCGCCCGGCATCCGGACCCGCCAGCCGGCGGGCCAGGTCGCGCCCGTCGCCGGGCTCGTCCAGGCGTCGGTCACCGCCACGGTGAAGTCGTCCGCACCCAGGCGGCGAGCCGTGCCGTCGGGATCGACGAGCGTCCCGTAGGCCAGCGGGTACGTGCCGTCCTCCGCCCGCACCAGCGACAGCGTCAGGTCCGTGCCGTCGTCGAGGTTGACGGCGAACCAGTCCCAGCCCCCGCCGCCGACCGAGATGAAGTCGCCCCACTGGTGGTCGAACCAGGCGTCGCCCTCGACCTCGAGGGTCTCGCCGCCCAGGGTCACCGTCCCCGTCGCCGCCATGTCGGTGCGGCTGTAGTAGTACGACCCGCCGGCCGGCCCGAAGTCGATCCAGCCGTCGCCGTCGTGGAGCGCGGGCGGCTTGCGCGCGGTGAGGGCGAGGTCGAGGCCGAACCCGTCCACCGGGTCGCCGCCGACCTCGATCGCCGACGCCGTCGCCTGCAGCCGGTCCCGGCCGTCGCCGCCGGCCATCGTCCAGGGCGAGGCGCCCGCGTCCGTGCCGCCGACCGCGAACGAGAACCCGGGCTTCCCGTCGCTTCCCGTCGGCGACCGGTCCACCTGCGTCCCGATCTCGCTCCGCTGGGCGTAGTGGAACGCGCCGCCCGTCTCGTCGGTGAGTGCGACGTGCGACGCCCACGAGACGGGGAACCCGCCGCGCTCGGCGCGGAACACGACCAGCTCGAACCCGAACCGGCGCCCGTCCGCCGCCCGCAGGTGGCCGGTGTCGTACCACCACTCGGTCAACCGATCGTGCGGGGCGTCGTCAGCGGGCAGGACGACGGGACGAGGGTCCGCGGGCCTCGTGGTGGGCGTGGGCGCGGGTGTGAGGACCGGGTGCGCGGGCGGCGGGTTGGCGAGGACCGGGCCGCCGCAGGCGGCCACCACGCCGGCGAGGGCGAGCAGGGAAGGGAGCGCGCGCAGCCTCATCGCGCGGCCGCCTCGGCGTCGGCCTCGGAGCGCGGCAGCAGCCGGCCGATCGCCCGGTCGAGCCGCGCGGGCATCCACCAGTTCCAATGGCCGAGCAGGCGCATGGTCGCGGGGACGAGCAGGGCCCGGACCACGGTGGCGTCGAGGGCGACGGCGATCGCGATGCCGATCCCGAGGGCCTTGATCAGCACCATGTCGGCGAACGCGAACGAGCTCGCGACGACGATCACGATCAGGGCCGCCGACGACACGATCCGCCCGCTGCGCTCGAGGCCGCGCGCCACGGCTTCGGTGTTGTCGTGGGTCCGGTCCCAGGCCTCCTTCATCCGGCTGAGCAGGAACACCTCGTAGTCCATGGACAGGCCGAACAGGACGCAGAACAGGATCACCGGCTGGGTGGTCTCGACGAAGCCCAGGGGCTGGAAGCCGAGCAGCGCCGACAGGTTGCCGTCCTGGAAGATCCAGACCAGCGCGCCGAAGCTGGCCACGATCGAGAGCGTGTTCATCACGAGGGCCTTGATCGGCAGCACCACGGACCGGAGGAGGGCGAACAGCACGAGAAACGTGGTCACGACGATGAACAGGGCCGTCCTCGGGAAGTCGGACCACACGCGGGACACGACGTCGTCGACGTCCGCCGCCCCGCCGCCGATCTGCACGGTCATCCCGGGTGGCGGCGCGAGCGGACCGGTCGGATCGCGCAGCTCGCGGACGAGCGTGCGCGCCTCGTCGCGGTTCGGCCCGTACGGCGTGTAGACCGTGAACGCCGTGAGGTTGCCCGTCGTCGTCGCGGCGAGGGCCGTCGCCACGAACCGGTCGGGCGGTCCACCGGGCGACCCGTACAGCAGCTGGTACTGCTCGAGCGTCAGCCGCGGGTCGACGTCCACCAGCCCGACGACGCGGCTGATCCGCGGGTCGGCCTCGAGCCGCCGGCTGTACGCGTAGAGCTGCGCGACGTTGTCCGGGCTCGTCGCGTCGCCGGTCGTGCGGATCGCCAGCGCGAGCGGCGCGAACGCGCCCTCGCCGAACTCGCGGGCCAGGATGTCGTAGGCCTCGCGCGAGGGCACCGACGGCGGCAGGATCGTGGAATCCGGGGCGTTGAACCGGACGTGCAGGAAGGGCACGCCGAGGAGGAGCAGCAGCGACAGGGTCGGCACGAGCACCGCCACCGGGTGGCGCATCACCTTCCGGGCGAGCCGCGCCCACGGGCCGTCGGCGCCCGGCTCGGCGGTGACGCCGCGGATGGCCAGGGCGTCGATGCGGCTGCCGACGATCGCGAGGATGGCGGGCAGCAGCGTCAGGGCCGACACGACGGCGAGGCCCACCACGATCGCCCCGGCGATGCCCACCGATCGCAGGATCATGAACTCGAACAGCACGAGCCCGAGCAGGCCGAGCAGGACCGTGAGGCCGGAGAAGAACACGGCCCGGCCGGCGGTCGCGACGGTCACCCGGACGGCCTCGGCGACCCGGTCCGGTCCCTCGCGGTGCGCCAGCTCCTCGCGGAAGCGGCTGGTCATCAGCAGCGAGTAGTCGATGCTCAGGCCGAGGCCCAGCAGCGTGGCCAGGTTGAGCACGAAGATGCTCATCGGGACCACCGACGCGACGAGGAAGATTCCCGCCAGGGCGACCACGACCGCTGCGCCGCCGACCGCCAGCGGCACCCCCGCGGCCACCAGCGAGCCGAACACCAGCACGAGGGCGAGCGCCGCGAGCGGCAGCGAGATGACCTCGGATCGCTGGAGGTCGGCCTCGGTCACGTGCTGGACGTCGCCGTAGAACGCCGGGCCGCCGCCCGTCCGGACGGTGAGGCCGGGAGCCTCGTGGAGCCGGGCGAGGACCTCGGGGATCGCGTCCGGCGAGTCGTCGGGCGGCAGGTCGAGGAAGACGATGTCGTACGCGGTGTGTCGGTCGGCGGAGACCTGGCTCGGGGCGAGGACGTGCGGCAGGATGCGGGTGACGTGGGGGGCGCCGCGGACGTCGCGCGTTGCCGCTTCCACCGCCGCCTGCCACTCGGGCGTGCCCGCGGTGAGGGTGTCGGAGGTGTACAGGAGGACGAAGGCCGAGGCCTCGACGCCGAGCTCGTCCTGGAGCACCTGCTTCGCCCGCGAGGACTCGAGGTCGTCGAGGATGAAGCCACCGGGCGAGAGCGCGGCCGGCGCCTGCGGCGCGAACGGGAGCGCGGCCAGCAGCACGACCGCCCACGCGGCCACGATCGGCCAGCGGCGGCGCACGGCGAACCGCCCGAGGGCGTCGAAGCTGGGCGACCGGCGTAACGTGCGTGTCACAAGTAGCATGTTACACGGGACGCGATCCGGGCGCCCGTGGACGGAAGTCCCGTTCTGCTAGGATCGATCGGCCAGTCGACCTGGCCCGCCGACACGCCCAGCCATCCCCGACCGAGGCCTCCGCGTGACCGTCTTCACGATCTGGTTCCAGAACTTCCCGAACAACTTCGTGATCCTGATCGCAGCCTCCGCGATCTCGGCGGCGTTCATCTTCATCTTCCTCAAGTCCGCGATGGTCGCCGAGGGCGGCCGGCCGGGCTGGGTGAAGAAGGTGACCGGGCCGAACTCCAAGATCCTGTTCACGGTCCTGCTGATCCTGTGGGCGCTGGTGTTCGGCATCGGCCTGCAGCTGGTTCCCCACGAGGGCGCGAGCTCGCCCTACGGCGGCCTGGGGCTGATCTCGCTGTTCAGCGGGTTCTTCATCTTCATGGGCCTGATCTGGAGCGTCATCGGCGACTGATCCGCGGCGTCGTCACGCGCCGCGCCGCTCCCGTGACCCAGGTCCCATAGACGCCGTTTCCGGGCCTTCGGTATGATCCGGATCCATTCACAGTGAATAGGATCTATGCATCGGAGGGCCTGGATGGAGTCGGAGGCGCGCGTGCAGCACGAGCCGCGTTCGCTGGCGGCGGCGGACGAGACGCCGTTCGTCAACCAGCGCGACCCCGCGCGCAAGCTCGGGCCGGACGGCAAGCCGGCGGTCAGCCGGCGAGCGCCGCTGTGGGCCGACGTCCCCGATGAGAAGTGGAACGACTGGCGCTGGCAGCTCTCGAACCGGGTCAACGAGCTGGAGGAGATCGAGGGGATCCTCGAGCTGACCGACGAGGAGCGCGAGGGCCTGTCCGCACCCGACAAGTTCCGGGTCGACGTCACGCCCTACTTCATCAGCCTGATCGATCCCAAGGACCCGGACGATCCGATCCGGCGCCAGATCATCCCGCTCGGGCGCGAGCTCACGAGCTTCACGGGGATGATGGAGGACAGCCTGGCGGAGGACCGGCACTCGCCCGTCCCCGGGCTCGTCCATCGCTACCCGGACCGCGTCCTGATGCTGATCACGACGCAGTGCGCCAGCTACTGCCGCTATTGCACGCGGAGCCGGATCGTCGGCGACCCCACCCAGAACTTCAACCGCCGCGAGCACGAGGCCCAGCTCGACTACATCCGCCGGACGCCCCAGATCCGCGACGTGCTGATCTCGGGCGGCGACGGCCTGACCCTCGCTCCGAAGCTGCTCGAATCGGCGATCCGCGGCCTGCGCGAGATCCCCCACGTCGAGATCATCCGGATCGGCTCGCGCGTGCCGGTGTTCCTGCCGCAGCGGATCGACGAGGAGCTGGGCGAGATGCTCGCCAAGTACCACCCGCTGTGGATGAACATCCACGTCAACCACCCCAACGAGATCACGCCCGAGCTCGCCCGCGCCTGCGACACGCTGAGCCGGGCCGGGATCCCGCTGGGCAACCAGTCGGTGCTGCTCGCCGGGGTCAACGACTGCGTCCACATCCAGCGCGAGCTCGTCCAGCGGCTGGTCGAGATCCGCACCCGGCCGTACTACATCTACCAGTGCGACCTGGTCGAGGGTGCCGGCCACTTCCGGACGCCGGTGGGCAAGGGGCTCGAGATCATCGAGGGCCTGCGTGGCCACACGTCGGGCTACGCGGTCCCCCAGTTCATCGTCGACGCGCCCGGTGGCGGCGGCAAGATCCCGGTCATGCCGAACTACCTGGTCAGCTACTCGGACCACAAGGTGATCCTCCGCAACTACGAGGGCTACATCACCACGTACGAGGAGCCGGCCGAGTACACGCCGCACGACAGCGCCCACTGCACGTACTGCCAGAACCCGCGGCCCGAGCCGGGCCAGGAGGGCATCACGGGCCTGCTCGACGGCAAGCGCATGTGGATCGAGCCCAAGGGCTTCGAGGAGGTCCACACCCGCGGCACCGACGAGATGCACCGTCTCAAGGACCCGGCCAAGTGGGTGCCCTACGGCGTCGGCGCCATCGAGGGCCAGGCGACCGAGGCCGGCCGGGCGCTGCCCGTGCTCGAGCCGGGCGTCGCGGCGTCCGAGGCGAACGGCGGCAGCGGCGCGGCGCCCAAGCAGGTCTACGGCCCCGGCGAGGAGCCGCGGCCCGCCGAGGGCCTGCCGACCGCCAGCGCGAACCACGAGCTGCTCTAGGCGCGACCTTCGGACCGGCGCTCGCCCGACGCCTGAGGCGCCGCCTACAATCCCTTGCCCATGGCCATCGCGACTCCCGCCGCGGTCCCCGAACCGGCGACGGTCGACACGGGGCGCTTCCGGTACGGCTGGATCGTCCTCGTCGTCGCCGCCGCGGTCATCCTGCTCGGTGCCGGCACCCGCGCGGCTCCGGGCGCCCTCCTCCTCGGCATCCAGGCCGACACCGGGTGGTCGGTCGCCCAGGTCTCGCTCGCCGGCGCGGCCGGGCTGCTGCTGCTCGGCCTGGGCGGACCGGTCTCGGGCGTCCTGATCGATCGCTTCGGCATCCGCCGGCTCACCGTCGGCGCGCTGCTGCTGACGGCGTTCGGGATGGGGGCGTCCTCGTTCTCCCGCGAGCTGTGGCAGCTGGTGCTCCTGTTCGGGCTGGTCGCCGGGTTCGGAGCGGGGCTCGTGGCGAGCTCGCTCGGCCCCGTCATCGCGAACCGCTGGTTCCTGCGCGGCCGGGGGGTGGTCGTCGGCCTGTTCGGGGCGAGTGCGAGCGCCGGGCAGCTCGTGTTCTTCCCGCTGCTCACGGTCATCGCCATCTCGTTCGGCTGGCGGGAGGCGACCCTCGTGCTGGCGGTGCTGCTGCTCGTCGCCATCGTGCCGGCGGCCCTGCTGCTCCGGGAGCGGCCGTCCGACGTCGGCGAACGGGCCCGCGGCGCGACCGCCGAGACCCCCGTCGAGCCCACGCATGCTGACCCGGGGATCATGCGTCGCGCGACCCGCTCGTGGGAGTTCTGGATCCTGGCCGGGACGTTCTTCATCTGCGGCGCGACGTCGAACGGGGTCGTCGGGCAGCACTTCATCGCGCATGCGGTCGATCACGGGTTCACGCCGGTCACGGCGTCCGGCGCGCTGGCGGTGATGGGCGCGTTCAACTTCTTCGGCACGATCGCGTCCGGCTGGCTGACCGACCGCGTCGACCCGCGGAAGCTGCTGCTCGTGTACTACACGTTCCGGGGCCTGAGCCTGCTGTACCTGCCGGCGATCCACGACAACGTCGACATGGTCGGGTTCGCCGTGCTGTTCGGGCTCGACTACATCGCCACCGTGCCGCCGACCGTGGCCCTCGTCGCGGACACCTTCGGCCGGCGCAACGTCGGCATCGTCTACGGCTGGGTGTACTTCGCCCACATGTTCGGGGCCGCGATCCTCGCGGTGGTGGCGGGCGTGATCCGGGACAACGCGGGCACCTACACCGCGGCGTTCGTGTTCGCCGGCTGGCTGGCGGTGGTCGCCGGCCTCGCGGCGCTGGCCATCCGGCGACCCGGTCCCGCGGCGCCGGCCCCGGCGATCGGCATGGGCGCGGCGTGACCGCGCGCAAGAAGCCGCCGCTCGGGCAGTCGATCGGCGGCGTGCTGTTCGGCTTCGAGCAGCAGGTGTTCCGCAACCAGCCGCCGCCGCACGAGCTCGTGCATCACGCGCGGCCCGACTCGGCGGTCGCCGCCGGCGACGGGTCCGTGCTGACCATCGAGCTCCCGGGGACCGAGGACGACAGGAGGACGACCATGACCGACATGCAGCTCCGCGAGCTGACCGAGCAGCGGACCGTCGCCGTCCGGGTGCAGCTCCCGATGGCCGAGGTCGACATGGGCGCGCTGTTCGGGCGCTACCTGCCGCTCGTGGGCGAGCGCCTCGGGGCGGCCGGCGTGACGCCCTCCGGGGCGCCGTTCGGCCGCTACCACCGCTGGGACGACGACGTCGCGGACGTCGAGATCGGGATCCCGGTCGCCGAGGCGCCCGCCGGGATGCCCGCGCTGGCGGACGTCCAGCCGGGCGAGCCCGGCACGTCGACGCTGCCCGGCGGGCTCGCCGGCGTGGCGTTGCATGTCGGCTCGTACAACCGCCTGAAGGCCACCTACGACGAGCTCCACAACTGGATCCACGCCCAGGGGTACGAGGAGGGCAAGGGGCCGTGGGAGTCGTACATCGACGATCCGGCGGGCGCAGACCCGGCCACCCTCCGGACCGAGGTGATCTGGCCGACCGCAATCAGGTAGGAGGATCGGGTATCTCCCCGATGGCGGCGAGGGCCCGTCGGACGAGCCTGTGCGTAGCCCGGTCGCCCGACCGGCGAGCACGCGGAGGCCCACGATGCATCCCCTCGGCCTGTGGTTCGCGATCCTGTTCCACCAGCGGCGCGCCCTCGAGCGTTCCCACAGCCTGCCGCCCGAGGAGCCCCTGCCGCCCGTCGACGACGCGACGCTCCGAGCCTGGCGCGCCTGGGCTCGCGGCGAACGACCGACCGCGCGACCGACCGCCGACCAGCGCCGCCTCACCGACCCGGCACCGGTCGCGCTGGCCGCGGACTCCCGCGCGAAGCAACCCGCCTGACCGCACCCGCCTCGAATCGAAACGGCGCCGGGTCGCCCCGGCGCCGCCGATGCCCTGGAACCCGCCTGGGTCAGCCGACCGCGACGGGCTGGTTGACCTCGATCGGCACCCCGACCATCGAGCCCCACTCCGTCCACGAGCCGTCGTAGTTCCGGACGCGGCCGAAGCCGAGCAGCTCGTGCAGGACGAACCACGAGAGCGACGACCGCTCGCCGATGCGGCAGTACGCGATCGTGTCCTTGTCGGCGGTGATGCCCTTGGCCTCGTAGAGCGCGGTGAGCTCCTCGGCGCTCTTGAACGTGCCGTCCTCGCGGACCTGCTGGGCCCACGGGATCGACGCCGCCCCGGGGATGTGCCCCGCGCGCTGGGCCGTCTCGGTCATGCCGGGCGGGGCGATGACCTCGCCGTTGAACTCGGCCGGGCTGCGCACGTCGACCAGCTGGAGCGAGGCGTCGCCGACCCGCGGCAGGATGTCGTCGCGGAACGCGCGCAGCGAGAAGTCGGCCTCGGGGAGCTGGTACCCGGACGCCGGGTACGACGGCACGTCGGTCGACAGCGGCAGGTTGTTGTCCAGCCAGAACTTGCGGCCGCCGTTGAGCAGGCGGACGTCGCGGTGCCCGTACAGCAGCAGCTGCCAGTACGCCCACGCGGCGAACCAGTTGTTGTTGTCGCCGTACAGCACGATCGTCGTGTCGCGCCCGATGCCGCTCTGGCTGAGCAGCTCGCTGAAGTCTTGGCGGGTCGCGATGTCGCGGCGCACGCCGTCGGACAGCTGGCTGGTCCAGTTCCAGCCGACGGCGCCTGGGATGTGGCTCTGGTCGTAGGCGGTGGTGTCGACGTCGACCTCGACGAACCGGATCGACGGATCGTCCAGGTGGGCCTTGGCCCAGTCGGCCGAGACGAGGACGTCGTCCTTGGCGTAGCCGGAAACGGTCATGGGTGAGAGCTCCTGGTGGGACGTGGGGACGGGATCGGGCCCGGTCGGGGGTTCCGCGGACGGTCGGGCGCCGCGTCGCGGAGCGGGCGAGGTGTCGGCGGGCGGGCGGCCTAGACGGACCGGGCCCGCCACGGACACGCGCAGCGGCCCGGGGCGGAGGCGTCGAGTCGGATCGGCGGCGGCAGGTCAGCCACCGCTGGCCACACGGTCCCGCCGGGCGAACTCGTCGAGCGCGCGGCGGCACTCGTCGGCGGCACGCTGGGCCTGGCTGACGATCCAGGGATCCACCCGGCTCGAGTCCTCGATGGTGACCGTCGGGCCGGACGGCCCGTCGTCGAGGACGATCCCCGACGCGTTCCGGTAGTCGGTCATCCAGTTGGCCTGGAGCGCGATCAGCGCGTCGGTCACGACCGCCCGCGTGAACAGCCAGTCGGTCCACGCCGCGTTGAGCCGGTCGACGACGTCGTCGAGGCGGATCGGCCGGCCACGTTCGAGGCGGGCGACGAGGTCGATGACGCGCACGGCCGCGAACGGGTCGCCGGTCTCGGCGATCGTCGGGGGCTGGATCCGCGGGTCGGGGAGGCCGGTCGGGGCGGGGCGCCGGTCGTGCGTCCCGGGCTCGACGGTCGTCGGGGTCGTCATCGCATATCCGAGCGGAAAAGTCGGGATTGGAAGGCTAGCACAGCGATCCGGCGCTGGGAACCGGGACGAGCCGGCGCGTTTCAGGTAGCCCGTCAGGTCGTCGTCAGGCACCCGCCCGATGGAGCAACCGGGCCGCGGATCGATGCTGCGGTCATCGCCGGAGGTACCGGCCAAGCCCCGAGGAGTGGACCGATGCATGCAGATGCGATGTACGAAGAGGCGACCGCGAGGATCGCCGAGCACCACGCCTACGCCGCCCGGCAGCGCCTGGCGAACGAGGCTCGCGAGGCCCGCAAGCAGGCCATGGGCGCCGAGACCGATCCGTCGTTGCTGGACCGGATCCTGACGGCCCTGCGCAACGCCGCCAAGCCGGCGTCGCGGCCCACGACCGGAACCGCGTGATCGGGTGCGACCGCAAGCGCAGGACGCGCGGGCGGTCGCACCCCTTCAGCTTCGGGTCGGTCGGGCTGTCCGACCCGCTACAGGAGCCCCGGATTGGGCAGCTTGTGCAGCGGGTCGACGAGGTCGGCGGACGACGCCATGTACTGGTCCCGGTCGACGACCAGGAACCGGCGCTCCAGGAGGGCCTGGAGCAACGGGTTGGGCCCGGGGATGACGGCGTGGACCGGGCCGCCGCGGCCCGTGCGTCGGAGGGCCTCGAGGGCGGGGCCGACGAGGTCCGCGTCCGGCCGCACGACGAGTCGATCGAGCGCCCGGGCCTCGGACGCCTGGCGGGCGCGACCGTAACCCACGGCGACAGGCCCGGCGCGGTCGGACACGAGGAACGGATCGGCGTCGGCCTGCGTGGCCCAGAACTCGTGGTCGACGGGGCGGAACGCGCCCGTCCACGCCCGCTCGAGCTCCGCGAGCTGTGCCGGCTCCGCGGGCTCCACGTCGAGTCCGGGCTGGGGCTCGATCCCGCTCGACGGGCCGTCGAGATACAGGCACACCCAGCGCGGCGACATCCCGGCCCGCGCATACAGCGGCAGCGCCCGCGGATCGTCGGAGGCGAACGTCGTCCGGTTCGTCGTCCCCTCGTACAGCGCCGTCAGCAGCGGCCGGCCGATGCCCTGGCCCAGGCGGTCCGGCGCGACGAACAGGTCGCCCAGCTGGGCGGCGACCACGGCGTCGACCACGGCGCCGTACGCGACCAGGACGCCGTCGATCGTCGTGACCAGCGCCCGGTGGTGCGCGATGAGGTGGCGGACGTACGGCCCGACGATGTCGGCGCCGTCGATCGGTCCGTCGTTGTGGTACGCAGCGAGCAGCCGGCGGATCGCCGGCAGGTCGTCGACCGTCGCGGACCGGATCTCGGGCTCGCCGGCGATCAGGTGCCCCTTCCGGCCCGCGGCCCGCGGTTGTAGCGCGCCAGCACGTCGAGCAGCCGCTCGTGGTCGAGGGCATGCGCCGTGATCCCGTCGCGGCCCGTCAGCGTCTCGGCCGCGAGCAGCGCGTTCACGACGGCGGCCTCGGTCGCCTCGACGGTCGCCTGGAAGAGCGGCGTCATGCGGTCGTCGAGCACCATCCGCACGTCGTGGGTCACGGGCGCGCCGTCGCCGGCCTCGTCGGTCGTGGTGAGTCCGCGGTTGCCCGTCGCGAACGCCAGGACGAGGTCGCCCGACGAGTGGTTGGCGGTGCTGCCCATGCGGGCGAGGCCGAGCCCGGCGCGCTGCGCGAGCCGCTCGCACTGGTGCGGCAGCAGCGGCGCGTCGGTCGCGACGATCACGATGATCGAGCCGGCCCCGGGCTCGGCCCTCGGTCCGCGGCCGGCCGCCTGCGCCGCCACCCGGACCACGTCGACCGCCGCTGCCTGCGCGTAGGGCGTCGGGACCGCGGTCGCCGGCAGCTCGATGCCGACCGGGACGCCGTCGACGCGCAGCTGCTCCCGCTCGCCGTAGTTCGCCTGGACGAGCACGCCGACCGTCCAGCCGCCGGCCGCGACCGCGACGACCCGCGACGCCGTGCCGATCCCGCCCTTGAACTCGTGGCAGACCATCCCCGTCCCGCCGCCGACGTTGCCCTGTTCCACCGGCCCGTCGTGCGCGCGGGCGATCGCGGCATCGACGTGCGCCGGCCGGACGTGGAGGCCGTCGATGTCGTTGAGCAGGCCGTCCCACGTCTCGCCAACGACCGGCAGCGACCACAGCCCGCCGCCCTTGCGCCGGTGGGCGATGGCGTTCGCGACGAGGGCGTCGCGGACCACGCCCACGCTGTGCGTGTTGGTGATCGCGACCGGCCCGCCGAGCAGTCCCGCCTCGCGGATCCACTCCAGGCCGGTGAGCTCGCCGTTGCCGTTCAGACGGTGGCAGCCGGCGAACACGGGCTCGGCCCAGACGTCGCCGTCGTGGGGCATGACGACGGTGACGCCGGTCCGGATAGGCCCCCGCCCGACTTCGAGCTCGCCGTCGCCCTCGATCAGCGTCTCGTGGCCGACGCGCAGGCCCCGCACGTCGGTGATCGCGTCGTGCTCGCCCGGCTCGAGGCGACCGATGCGGATCCCGAGCTCCCGAGCGGGCACGTTCCCTCCCATACGGTGCGACGCCGGTGCGGTGCGGCCCCCATATCATCGCCTCGTGTTCAACTTGCCGGAGGCCCGTCTCGCGCGCCGCGGCGCCCGCGTGGCGACGCGGGTGGCCGCGCTCGACCGGGTCGCGCCCATGGACGCCGCGGAGGCCTTCCGCGACCTGCCGGGCCTCGCGCTGCTCGAGAGCGCGCGCCCCGGCCGGACCGGCCGCTGGAGCTACCTGGCGGCCGACCCGCTGGCCGTGGTCGACGCCCCGGCCGACGGGCCAGACCCGTTCGCCGAGGCGAGGTCGATGCTGGCGCGCATGGCGGATCGCGATCGCCCCGACGGCGAGCCCGCCCCGGCGGTGCCCCCGTTCGCCGGCGGGCTCGCCGGGTTCCTCGGCTACGACCTCGGCCGGCGGTTCGAGCGGATGCCGTCGATCGCCCGGGTCGACCAGCACCTGCCGGTGCTCCGGCTCGCGCTCCACGACTGGGTGCTCGCCTGGGACCGGCGCAACGGCGAGGCGTGGCTGGCGGCGCGCGTGGTGGACGGCGATGGGCGGCGGCTCGATCGTCGCCTGGCGGAGGTCGGCGCCCGCATCGGCGCGCTCGTGCGAGGGGAGGTCGCACGCGCCACCCCGGTGACCGACGACGTGCCCGCGGCGTTCGCCTCGCTCACGCCGCACGACGGCTGGTTGCGGGACGTCGAGGCGGTCCGCGACGCGATCGGCCGCGGCGAGATCTACCAGGCGAACCTCACCCGCCGGCTGTCCGCCCCGTACGCGGGCGAGCCGTGGCCTGTCTTCCGGCGCCTCCGGACCGGCGACCCGGCCCTGTTCGCGGGCTTCCTCGATCTCGGTCCCTCGCCCGCCACGGGCACGCCGCGGGCCCTGCTGTCGGCCTCGCCGGAGCCGTTCCTGTCGGTCGGCGCCGACGGCGTGGTCTCGACCGACCCGATCAAGGGCACGCGCCCGCGCGGACGGACCCGGGAACAGGACCGGGCCCTCGCCCGCGAGCTGCTGGCCAGCCGCAAGGACCAGGCCGAGAACGTGATGATCGTGGACGTGCTGCGCAACGACCTCGGTCGCGTCTGCGAGCCCGGCTCCGTGCAGGTTCCGCGTCTCCTGCGACTCGAACGCACGGCCGCCGTCCAGCATCTCGTCACGACGGTGACCGGGCGCCTCCGCTCCGACGCCGATGCCTTCGACCTGCTGGCGGCCGCGTTCCCCGGGGGCAGCATCACGGGCGCCCCGAAGATCCGGGCGATGGAGCTCATCGAGCGCCTCGAGCCGGTCCGTCGCGGGCCGTACTGCGGGTCGATGCTGTGGCTGGGCCCCGACGGGCGGATGGGGTCATCGATCCTCATCCGGACCTTCGTCGCCGACGGCGAGCGGCTGACGCTCCACGTCGGCGGCGGGATCACCTGGCGCAGCGATCCCGAGGAGGAATGGGACGAGACCGTCGCCAAGGCGCGCGGGCCGCTGTCGTCGATCGGGGCCGTCGAGGCCGAGGCGTGACGGCCGGCGGCGGGCCGGGCCACGTCTGGGTGAACGGCGCGCTGCTCGCGGCCGATGAGCCGCACCTCTCGGCGTTCGACCGCGGCTTCCAGCTCGGCGACGGCATCTTCGAGACGCTCCGCGTGCGCGGCGGCCACGTCACCGAGCTCGCGGAGCACGTCGCCCGGCTGCGGGGCTCGGCCGATGGGCTGGGCATCGAGCTGCCCGACGCCCTCGAGCGGATGGTCCCCGCCGCCATCGCGGAGCTGCTCGCGGCGGAGGGCCTGGGCGGCCCTGACGGGGACGCCTCGGTCCGGATCACCGTCTCGCGCGGGTCGTGGGCGTCGCGGGGACTGCTGCCGCCGCGGAACGAGCGGCTGCAGGCGACGATCGTGATCCAGGCCTGGCCCGTCGTGCCGCCGCCCGCGGACCACCTCGAGCGTGGCCTGTCGCTGGTGGCCTCGTCCGTGCGCCGCGATCCCCGGAACCCGATCGTGACGCTCAAGACCACGAGCCGCGCGGACTACGTCTTCGCCCGCCTCGAGGCCCGCGGCGAGGGCGCCGACGACGCCCTGTTCCTCACGCTGTCGGGCACCCTGTCGGAGTCGACGACCGCCAACCTGTTCCTCGTCCGACGGGCGGCCGACGGGGTCACCGAGCTGGCGACGCCGTCGCTCGACTGCGCGATCCTCCCGGGCACGACCCGGTCGTGGCTGCTCCGCTGGGCCGATGGCGCCGGCCTCCGGGCCGTCGAGGCGTGGCTGACGCCCGACGACCTCGCCGGTGCCGACGAGGCGTTCCTCTGCTCCTCGGTCGCCGGCGTGCTGCCGGTCACCCGCTTCGGCGGCCGCCCGATCGGCGGCGGCGTGCCGGGTCCATGGACGCTGCGCGCGCGGGCCGACCGGGAGGCGTTCATCGCGGACGGCTGATCCGGCGTGGGCAGCGTGATCCCGCTCAGGTCGCCGCGTCGGCCGAGCGGGCGGTGCCGGTGAGCTGCGGCAGGCGCCGGCCCGCGGCACAGGCCTCGACGAGCTGCTGCAATCGCCGCTCCCGGGTCTCGGGGCGCTTCGCGCTCATGACCCAGGTCGTCCCGAGCCGGCGGTAGCCCCTGGGCTGCGCCTCCCAGAACGCCCAACCGTCCGCGTCGGCTCGCAGGGCCGCTTCGGCCGCATCGTCGAACGCCCAGCTCCCGTCGAACGAGTAGATCGCGGTCCGGTCCTCGCGCCGGGCGGTGAACGCCGCCTCGCCCGCGGGCCGCATCCGGCCCTCGGCACGCAGCGCCTCGACCCGCGCCACGTTCCGGGCGCTCCAGTTGCTCCCCGTCCGGCGCGGCGTGATCCGCTGCGCCGAGCCGCCGTCCACCCGCTTGCGGATGCCGTCGATCCAGCCGACGCACAGCACCTCGTCGACGATCTCCTCCCACGTCACCGACGGCAGCCCGGTGGCCTTCGGACGCGTGCCGACCCACTTCTCGGGTGCCGTCGCGTGGTGCTCGGCGAGCCAGTCCCGGAGCTCGCCCGCAGACTCGAACCAGCCGATGTCGTGCGGCGTCAGGTCGACCATGCCGACAGGCTACCGTCCGGCCGGCGGACCGGGCCTCGGTAGACTCGGACGCGTGACGCGCGACGAGCTGATCCTCCGCACCCGCCAGCTGATCGCCGAGGGCGACCGCCTCCGCGCCCAGCCGTCGCTCACGGCGCTCCAGACCTGGCTGCAGCTCTCGGACGACCTGCTGGCGACCGCGTGGGGGACGATGGACCGCTATCACCTCGCGTGGCTCATGGTCGGCAAGCCGAAGGGCCTCGTCCGGGGCCGGGAGATGACCGCCGAGGAGGAGGCGGCCTACGTCCGCGAGGTGGCGGACCAGAAGACGGCGGCGCTGCGGATGAGCCTCGACGCCGTGGAACGCCAGGGCATGCCCTTCCGGGGCGAGACCGGTGGGGTCGGAGCCGGGCAGGGGATGGGCGAGGTCCCGGCCGCCGACGCAGCCGAGGCCGCCGACGACGACGCGGCCGGCGCTGCCCGGGCCCAGATCGCCCAGACCACCCGCCGGTCGATCCCGCTCGACCCGGAGATGCAGCGCCGGCTCGAGGAGGCGCGTCGGGCGGCGGCCGATCACGACGCCCACGAGCCGGGCAGCCGTCAGGCCCCACGCAACACCCGGCTCGAGCGTTGACCCGCGCCCGCGTCCCGGCGGTCGGGGGCCAGCGCGACGTCCCGGCGCCGGACCCCGTCGCGCGCGACTACCTCCTGCTCGGGCTCCGGCTCGACCAGCATCTGCCGGGGACCGTCGACGGCTTCTACGGCCCGGCCGAGCTCAAGGCCCGGGTGGACATGGAGCCGCTCCGCAAGCCGGCCAGGCTGGCCGACGATGCGGTCGAGCTGCGTGCGCGCCTCGGGACCGAGGTCGCCGAGCCCGAGCGACGATCGTGGCTGGATCTCCAGCTCGTGGCACTCGAGACGCTCGCGCGGGTCGCGGCCGGCGAGCCGATCCCGTACCTGGAGCAGGTGGAGCGGTGCCTGACCCTGCGTCCGGAGCGGCGGCCCGATTCGCAGTTCGACGAGGCGATTCGCGAGCTCGACGCGCTGCTCCCCGGAAACGGGAGCCTCGCCGACCGGCTCGCGGCCAATGACGCCGAGTGGACCGTGCCCCCGGAACACGTCGGGGCGGTCGTCGAGCTCCTCGTCGCCCGGTGTCGCGAGCGCGCCGCCCGCCTGTACGACCTGCCGGAGGGCGAGGCGCTGCACGTCTCGCTCGTCCGCGGCCAGCCCTGGACGGGCTACAACTGGTACGACGGCGGCTACCGGTCGCGCTTCGACCTCAACCTGGACCTCCCGGTGCGCCTGCCGGCCCTCCTCGGCGTCGTCGCGCACGAGACCTACCCGGGTCACCACCTCGAGCACGCGACCAAGGAGCGGGTGCTGGTCGAGGAGCACGGGCAGCTCGAGGCGTCGATCGTGCTGATCAACACTCCCGAGTGCCTGCTGTCCGAAGGCCTGGCCAACGTCGGCGTCCGCATCGCCGTCCACCCGGCGGAGGTGCCCGACCTGCTCGTCGAGCTGGCGCCGATCGCCGGGCTGGCGCTGGCCGACGATCCCGAGGCCCTGCGGGACGCGGCCGCCCGCCAGGGCGCGATCGCCGACCGGCGAGCGACGCTGGGCGAGGCGCGGATCAACGCCGCCCTCCAGGTCCACGTCGACGGGGCGCCGCCCGAGCAGGTCGTCGACTACCTGGTGGACGTCGGCGGGCTCAGCCCGGCGAGCGCGGCCAAGCGGCTCGAGTTCATCGGCCATCCGCTGTGGCGCCTGTACGACTACGTCTACACGGAGGGCGTCGCGCTGCTGGACCCGTGGCTGGACGCCGTCCCGCCCGCCGAGCGCGACGCGCGATTCGGGCGCCTGCTGCGCGAGCCGCTCACGCCGCCGGCCATCCGCGCCGAGACCGCGACAGCGCGGGCTCGCGGCGGAGGCGAGCGGGCGCTCGACGCCGGCCGGGTCTGACCGGTTCGGACTCAGCTCCCCGAGGGCTGGGCGATCCGGAACGACTGGGTGACGGTCCCGCCGCCCACCGGCGACACGTAGCAGATCATCTCGCGGTCGCCCGAGCCCCAGTTCTCCTCGAGCGGGTAGAAGTACCCGATGTCGATGTCCTGGCGGCTGTCGAAGGGCGCCCCGACGTAGCCGGCGAACGCCGTGTCGACGCACTCCTGCTTCACCCACAGGTCGAACTCGTCGACGGTCGGGTACGTGCTGCCCGCCGGATAGTCGTGGACGACGATCACCTCGCCGTCGTGGGCCTCGGTGCACGGGGCGTGCTGGACGTCGCTGATCGAATCCCCATTGGGGACATGGAAGCAGTCGCCGACCTGCAGGTCGCCCGCGTTCGCGCTCAGCCGATCGCGGAAGATCAGCCCGACCACGGCGATCCCGCCGACCAGCAGGAGGGTCACGAGGATCCCCCGGATGTTGCGTGCCATGCCGGGAGTTTCGCCCGAGACGCCGCCGTCGAGGAAGTCCCAGGGCGACAGGACCTTCTGGCCACCGGGCACCGTCGCGTCCGGCCGGGGCGACCTCAGTGGGCGCGAAGCCAGGCGACGATGGTGGCGACGACGATGTTGAGCCAGGCCGTGGCGCCGAAGCGCTCGTCGAGGTAGGCGATCGGGTCCATCGTCCCGCCCTCAACCCGCGACCACGCCCACAGCAGGCCGAACCCGAGGACGATCGACCCCGCGGCGAGGCCGGCCGACCACGCCCCCATCCGCCGACGGCCGCCGCGCGGCACGCCGCCCACGATCAGGGCGATCCCGATCGCCCAGCCGATGAACCCCGACACCGCGAGCAGCCCCGCGCCGATGTCGAACGATCCGAGCACGGCGATGAGCACGGCCCCGCCGACGGCGACCAGGAACGGTGAGGCGGCACGGATCGCCGACGAGGGACCGCGTGGGGCCGGCGCGGCGCTCGGCGCCCCCGGCAGGCCGGGTCGGGCCCGGTAGCGTTCGCCCGGCGCCCGATCGAGCTGCCCGGGCCGGGTCGGTGGCGGCGCCTGGCCCTGCTCGTCGCTCATCGCCCGATCGTACGCGCCCCAGGTCGGGACGGTATCCTCTTCCACCGTGACCCACCCCTCCCTCGGCCTGCCCCCGCCCAGCCTGACGGCCGGCTTCCCCGAGGCCGCGACGCGCCTCCGGGCGCAGTCCCGGCGCCTCGCCACCCGGGCGCTCGAGGTCGCGACGCACGGCGATCCGACGTACGCCGACCGGATCGGCGACTCGGGCATGCGCAACCTGCACCAGGACGCGATGGCGTTCATCGATCGCCTCGCGCTCTCGGTCGCCGGCGACGACCCCAGCTGGCTGCGCGAGTTCGCGGACCAGACGGCGACGGTCTACCGCCGGCGGGGCGTCTCGCTGGACGACGTGATCAAGCTGTTCGAGGGCATCCGCGCCAGCATCCGGGGCGTCATCGACGCGCGCGAGCTCGTGCCCGCCGACGCGGCGCTGGACGCGGCGATCGAGGTCTACCGGTTCCACCGGCGCCTGGCCGGCGACGCCCGCAAGCGCAACCCGATCCTGGCCGCGATCTACAAGGGCGGGTGAGCGCGCCATGACCATCAAGTGGGTCAATATCGATCCGCTGGTGATGAACGGCGAGCCGTTCTGCTACGGCACGCGCCTCACCGTCCGCCAGGTCCTGGAGCTGCGCGCGAACGGCTACACGGTCGTCGAGCTGCTCAAGGACCACCCCGAGCTGCGCCTGGTCGGGATCGCCGAGGCGTACGCGTATGCCGCGGCGAACCGGTCCCGCTACCCGGACTTCTTCGCGGCCGACGGCTCGCTCGAGGGACCGGGGTTCACCGCCGACGAGGCCGCTGCCCTGCCCGACCGCCTCCGCCTCCCGGGCATCGTCGTGCAGGGCGCCGCCACGGCCTGACCGCCCGGCCGCCCGCCGGGGCGCTACTCGAAGGGGCGATCGGGCGGCCAGCTCGGCCCGCACACGACCACGTCGGCCGACCGCTCCGTGCCGTCTGCGTCGCGCAGCAGGTACGAGTGGTGGATCTCGAGCATCCCCGACGCGAGCGTCGAGCCCACCGAGCAGTACTTCGTCGCCGACAGCTCCACCGACCGGCGGACCGCCTCCGGGTCGATGCCCGTGCCGTCCACGATGTGGACGACGTCGAAGCGGGTGAACGCGTGCGGCCGCTCGCGCATCTGGTGACCCTCGACCCGGATCTCGTAGCCCGAGACGGCCTGGCGCTTCTTGCGCAGGATCGAGATCACGTCCATCGCGGTGCACGCCGCCAGCGCCACGCCCAGCAGCTCCGCGGGCCGTGCGCCGGAGTCGCGCGCCGAATCGTCGAGCACGAGCGTGTGGCCGCTGCCCACGGTCGCCTCGAACTGGAGGCCGTCGTCGGTCAGGCGCAGGTGCGCCGTCTTGGTGCCCATCGGCCCCATCGTGCGGCCCGATGGCAGGGCGGCGCAAACGGCTATTTCCGAGCGTGGTGCTAGGATTTCTCGACGATGACCGATACGCAGGACGCTCCCGCGACCGAAGCCGCGCCGTTCGACGCGCAGCGGCGCGCCACCGAGCTCGCGATCCTCGACGCGCTGCGCGCCGTCGTGGACCCCGAGATCGGCATGAACGTCGTGGAGCTGGCGCTGATCAAGCAGATCATCCTCGGCCCCGATTCGACCGAGATCAAGATGATCCTCACCACCCCGTTCTGCCCCTACGCCGGCGCGATGATCCAGCAGGTGACCGAGCAGGCCGAGAGCGTGGTCGATCATCCGGTCAAGGTCACGCTGCTGGCCGAGCGCTGGGACCCGCGCGACGCGGGCCTGATGTGGTGAGCGCCGATCGCGAATGACGCGCTCGACCCTCTCGTTCGACAGCGCCGTGGCGACGGGGCGCGGCGACGACGGCACGACCGGGCTCCTGTTCGGCGGCGATCGCGTGCGCAAGGACGACCTGCGGACCGAGGCCTACGGCACGGTCGATGAGGCCGTCGCCTGCCTCGGCGTCGCCCGCGCCGACCTGGGCGTGCGGGCGCAGCTCGGCGTGCTGTCCGCGAACTTCGGCAGCCTGTCCGACGTGATCCTGCGGCTGCAGCGCGAGCTGTTCACCGTGGGCGCCGAGCTGGCCACCAACCCCGACAACCGCGACCGCCAGCAGGACGGCGCCACGCGCGTGTCGCGCGAGATGGTCGACGGGCTTGACGCGCTGGTGCGCGAGACCGAGGCCGCGATCGAGCTGCCGCGCGAGTTCGTGGTGCCCGGCGAGACGCGCGTCAGCGCCTCCCTCGAGGTGGCCCGGACCGCGGTCCGCCGCGCCGAGCGCCGGACCGTCAGCCTCGCCGCCACCGACGCCGCGATCGCCGACGGCCTCGTCCTCCCCTACCTGAACCGTCTCGCCGACCTGCTCTGGATCCTCGCCCGCGTGGCCGAGCAGGCTGAGGCAAAACCGTCCACCATGGCGCGGGCCTCGAAGGCACGCGGCCGATCGAACGCGGCAGCGCCCCAAAGGAGCGAATCGTGACCGATCAGACGACCACCCGACCCCCGCTGCCCCCGTCGCAGGCGCCGCTGTCGCCGTCGCAGCTCGGCGTCCGGCCGGCGCCGGCGCTCGTCCAGCAGCTGCTCCTCGGCGCCTTCGGCTGGATGTTCGCCGGCCTCCTGCTGACGGCCGGCATCGCCTACCTCGTCGGCGGCAACCAGCAGATCATCGACACCGTCGGCCAGTACTGGTTCCTGATCGCGATCGGCCAGTTCGCCCTGGCGATCGGCATCCAGGGCGCGATCAACCGGATCTCGCCCACCGCGAGCCTGGGGCTGTTCTTCGTCTACGCCGCGTCGATGGGCTTCACCATCGCGCTGATCGTCAGCTTCTACACGACCGCGTCCGTCGCGTCGGCGTTCTTCTCCGCGGCGGCGATGTTCGGGGCGGCGGCGGTCTACGGCGCCGTCACCAAGCGCGAGCTCGCGAAGCTCGGCGGCATCCTGTTCATGGGCCTGATCGGGATCCTCGTCGCGTCGGTCGTGAACATCTTCCTCGGCTCGGGACCCGTCGGGTGGGTGATCGCGGTCATCGGCGTCGTGCTGTTCACCGCCCTCACCGCGTACGACGTCCAGCGCATCACGCGCGGCGACTACGCGGCGTTCGCGGGCTCGATCGAGCGGGCCTCGATCATCGCGGCGCTCCACCTGTACCTGGACTTCATCAACCTGTTCCTGTTCCTGCTCCGCATCTTCGGGGCGGGCCGGAACTAGGCAGGCCGCCGGCCAAGGCCGGCAGCGGGACGCCTCAGGCGGCCGGCGCGACCTCGAGCACGAGCGGCGTCTCGCCCGATCGGGCGAGCATCGCCTCGAGGTCGTCGGGGGGCAGCGGTCGCGCGAACGCGAAGCCCTGTCCCCGGTCGCAGCCGAGGTCGCGCAGGCAGGCGAGCTGGGCCGGCGTCTCGATCCCCTCGGCCACGACGTCGATGCCCAGGCCGTGGGCCAGGGAGATGACGGCCTGGATGATCGGCAGGTCCGCGGCGTCCGAGCCGAGCCCGGAGACGAACGAGCGGTCGATCTTGATCGTGTCCAGCGGCAGCTTGCGCAGGTAGGACAGCGACGAGTAGCCGGTCCCGAAGTCGTCGAGGACGAGCTGGACGCCCAGCGCCTGCAGGCCGCGCAGCCGCTCGATCGACGCCTCCGACTGGTCCATCACCACGCTCTCGGTGATCTCGAGCTCCAGGTTGGCCGGCGCGAGCCCCGAGCGGTGGATCGTCGCCGCGACCGCCGACACCAGGTCGGACTGGGCGAACTGGCGGGCCGACAGGTTGACGCTGATCACCAGCGACTGCGCCGACGGGTACCGGCGCTGCCACGTCCGGACCTGCTGGCACGCGGTCTCGAGCACCCACTGGCCGATCGGCAGGATCAGGCCGGTCTCCTCGGCGAGCGGGATGAACGACAGCGGCGGCACGAGGCCACGGGTCGGGTGCTGCCAGCGCAGCAGCGCCTCCAGCCCGACGACGATGCCCGTGTCCAGGTCGATCAACGGCTGGTAGTGCACGCGGAGCTCGGAGCGCTCGATGGCCCGGCGCAGGTCGTGCTCGAGCGTCGCCCGATCGAGCGTCTCGGCGCGCATCTCCGGGTCGAACATCACGAACTTCCGGACCGGGTCGACCTTCGCCCGATGGAGCGCGATCTCGGCCTCCTTGAGCAGGTCGCCCGCGTAGGTCATCGCCGTCCGGCCCACCGCCAACCCGAGGCTGGCGCCCACGGTGACCTCCTGGCCGTCGAGGTCGAACGGGACGGCGACCGCCGCCGTGACCCGGGCGGCCACGCGCTCCGCCTCGCGCACGCTGCGGACCGGTCCCAGGAGCACCCCGAACTCGTCGCTGCCCAGGCGCGCGACGACGTCGGTCGAGCGGGCCGTGGACACGAGCCGTCGCGCGACCTCGGCGAGGAGCAGGTCGCCGGCCGCGTGGCCGAGGCTCTCGTTGACGACCTTGAACCGGTCGAGGTCGAGCAGGATGAGGGCCACCCGGGAGCGGCTCGTCCGGCCGTCCGTCGAGGCCGGCGCGTCGAGCTGCTCGGCGAGGCGGCTCAACAGGAGGGTCCGGTTGGGCAGGCCGGTGAGCATGTCGTGGAGGGCGGCGTGGGCGCGCTGCCGGCCCTCGGTCTGGGCGCGTTCGAACAGGCGGGCGTTGTCGAGGGCGATCGAGGCCAGCTGGGCGAACCGTGACAGCGCCTCGAGCTCGCGCTCGCTGAACGGACGGCTGCGGTCGCCCGACGCGAGCCCGATCATGCCGAGGACCTCGCCGTCGGACGTCAGCGGGACCGCGCACACGGCGCCGAAGGACTGGGCGTCGAGGCCGCCGGCCGGGCTGGGGTAGGCGCCGTAGTCGTCGACGTTCATCGGCCGCCCCGACCGCACGACCGTCCAGCCGATGCCGGTGCCGTGCGGCAGCCGGTAGCCGTCGAGCCCGTCGAACAGGCCGACGCCGACCCGGCACACGAGCTCCTCGTCGGTGTCGGTGTCCTCGAGCAGGTACAGGAAGCCGCTCTTGACGCCGACCAGGCTCGCGGCCCGATCGACGATCTCGTGGAGCAGCTGCCGGGGCTCGAGGCGCTCCAGCAGGCGGAGGGTCATCTGGTCGATCGCCGCGAGGTACGGGTCACGGGTCGGGTCGTCCATGCCCAGCCGGAGGCGGTCGGCCGGCTTGGCCAGGTACAGCGCCCGGTCGGCCACCGCCACCAGGTCGTCCTTCCCCTGGGCGTCGTCCGGGTACATCGCGGACCCGGCGCTGACGGTCACGGTCGGGCCGGTCTCCTCGGTGAGCTGCACGACCGCGCGGCGGACCCGCTCGGTGACCTCGCGGATCGCGCCGCTCGAGATGCCCGGCAGCAGGACCGCGAACTCGTCGCCGCCGTAGCGGTAGACGCGGTCCCCGTCACGGAGGGCGTCCGCCATCGCGGTCGCGATCCGCGCCAGCAGCGCGTCGCCCTCGGGATGCCCGTGCCAGTCGTTGTACGCCTTGAACGCGTCGAGGTCGAGCATCAGCAGCCCGAACGGCTGCTCGCGGGCGATGAGCAGCCCGATCTCGCGCTGGAAGGCGCCGTGATTGCGCAGGCCGGTGAGCGCGTCGTGCTCCGCCTGGGTCATCACGGCGCCGTGCGCCTCGGCGTTGCGGAGCGCGATCGAGGCCTGGGCCGCGAACAGCTGGACGAGCTCGAACTCGTCCTGCGAGAAGTGCGACTCGGCGCCGCCCATCCGGGCCACGTTGAGCGTGCCGATCACCTCGCCCGCGCCGAACAGCGGGCAGACGAGCATCGACTCGGGCTCCTCGGGGGTGCCCGGGATCTGGACCGAGCGCGGATCGAGGTGCACGTCGTTGGCGAGCAGGGCCTCGCCGTTGTTGACCACCCAGCCCGTGATGCCGGCGTCGAGCGGTCCCTCGTGCTGGAGGATCACCTCGGCGTAGCGATCGCGGGCGAGGACGGCACGCCGCACCCGGGACGCGCGGTCCACGCGGTAGACGGTCAGCGCGTCGTAGGCGACGACCACCTTGAGCGAGTCGGCGATCATCTCGAGCACGCCGCTCGGGTCGAGGGTCCCCATCAGGCGCTCGTTGACCTCGAGCAGGCGGCGCTGGCTCTCCAGGCGGTGGTGCAGCTCGTCCTGCTGGCGGCGCACCTGCCCGAACGCCTCGGCGTTGACGACGGCCTGGGCCGCGTAACCCGCGAAGATCTCGAGCGTCCGCTGGTCGTCCTCGCCGAACTGGTCGTAGCCGACCTTGGACACGACGATCACGCCCAGCACCCGCGACTCGTACGACATCGGGACGAGGAGCATCGATTCGGGCACCTCGTCGGTGCCCAGCTGCAGGCCGCGTGGATCGGCGCCGGCGTCGCCCAGGCGGATGGTCTCGTTGTGCTCGGCGACCCAGCCGGTGAGCCCCTCTCCGATCCGCAGCCGCAGGACGTCGCGGTTCAGGGTGCCGATCCCGGAGACCTCGCCGTGGTACGCGATCGGCTCGCACGTGGCCGTGGCCTGGTCCACGTGGTACACGCGGATGGTGTCGTGGGCGATCAGGCGGTCGGCCTCGGCGACGATGGCATCGCCGATCTTCTCGACGTCCTGGATCCGGTTGAGCCGCGAGGACAGCTCCTGGATCGCGCGCAGCCGGGCCGCCCCCTCGCGGACGGTGGCGAACAGGCGCGCGTTCGCGAAGGCGGTCGCCATCTGGTTGGCGAACGTCGTGCACAGCTCCAGCTCGTCCGGCGTCCAGTCGTAGGGTGCGCGGTGGTAGAGCACCAGCAGGCCGACGTGCTCGTCACGGAACAGGAGCGGGACGAAGTTGACGGTGTGGAACCCGAGCCGCTCGTAGATCGGGCCGAACCGCGGGGCCGCGGCCGGATCGGAGAGCACGATCGGCCGGCGCTCGCGCATCGCCCGCAGGCCCATGACGTCGTCGTGCTCGTGGACCGACGCCACCACGTCGATCAGCTCCGGGCCCAGGTCACGGCTCGCGATCAGCTCGAACGGCTGGCGACGCGGCTGGAGCTGCCACAGGCCGGCGGCGTCCGCACCGAACAGCTCCTGCGAGGAATCGAGGACGTCCTCGAGCACGTCCTCGAGCTCGAGCGTGCCGTTCACCTCGGCCACGACGCGACGCAGCGCGGACACGCGCGCCTCCTGCGACCCGACGTTCCGGACAGGCTCAGGCGGGCGTGACGTCCGGCGTCGGCGGATCGGCGTGCTGTCGTCCAGGGCCAGTGCCATGTGACGGGTCGTGGTTACCCCCTGCGCGCCCTGCGCCCTCCCCGATGGCCCAGGGGGTGATTCGGGCTATGTCGCCACGCAACGTACGGGAGCACCGCGGGGCCGCACGATAGGACTCTCGTACCAGCGTGCAGCGGGACTGCACGAATGGGGGCTTGCGGTGGGGTGCGGTTCGGTCTCGCGTTCCGCGCCGCGGTCCACCGCCGACGCCGGGACGCGACCGATACTCACCCCGTGGATCTCGCCCGGCGCACCATCGCCTTCTCGTTCCGCCGCCAGCGCCTCGACGGCTCGGCGACGTCGGCGCTCGACGCGGTCGCGGCGGTCGTCGGCGTCTACAGCACGAACCCCACTGGACCGCTGTCGATCCATGCCCGCGCGCCGTCCGCGACCCGCGACGAGGTGCTCGCCCTGGACGCCGACCGGGCCACGGTCCGGATGCGCGCGATGCGCACCTCGGGCTTCGCCGTACCGCGGTCGACCGCGCCGCTGGTCCGCGCGGCCACCTCCGTCCCGATGGAGCGGTTCTCGTGGATGCTGCGCGGGGCCCACGTGCCGGACGACGCCCTCGCCGCCACACGGCGGGCGGTGCTCGCCGCGGCCGACCGGCCGTCGACGGCCCAGGAGCTGCGCGCGCGGGTCGACATCGCGGGTCTGGAGATGGCGCCGTTCGTCTCGTGGCTCTCGCTGCGCGGCGATCTCGTCGCGATCGGGTCCGGCTCGCTGACGTCGAACGCCTCCCGCTACCTCTCCCGCGAGGCGTGGCTCGCGGGTGACGAGGAGCCCGACGACCCCGATCCCGCGGCGGCGAGGACATGGCTCGCCGGCGAGTACCTCCACGCGTTCGGGCCGGCGCGCGTCGCCGATCTCGCGTGGTGGGCGGCGATGAGCGCGCGCGTCGCGGCCGACGCCATCGCGGCCCACGAGACCGTCGACGTCGGCGACGGGCTGCTCCTGCTCGCGGAGGACGTCGACGCGTTCGAGGCCGGCGAGCCGCTCGACGGCGCGCTGACGCTCGTCCCCAAGTGGGACGCGTGGACCATGGGCTACCCGATCGACGGCCGGTCACGGTTCCTCGACCACGAGGTGCACGACCGGGTGTTCGACGGCGACGGCAACGGCCTCGGCATGGTCCTCGTCGACGGCCGAGCGATCGGGGCGTGGATCCATCGCGCGAAGGGCACCGCGATGGAGGTCGACCTCGACCTGTTCGGGCGGGCCGGCGCGAAGCTCCGGGAGCGCATCGACGCCGCGTTCGGCGACGCCGCCGCGTTCCTCGGCTACCGGCGGGCCGAGATCCGGAGCGTCGACTCCGTGATCCCGAACCGGCGCCGGCTCCGGCGGCCGCTCGCCTGAGCCTCGCCTGAGCCTCGCCTGAGCCTGGTCTGCGCGATCGGCTACGGCGCGTAGCTGTCGACGACCACGGCGCGCTGGTTCGCGCTCGCCACGCCCAGCGGCTTCGCCTCGCCCGGCCACCAGATCGCGTACCAGCCGTTGTCCGAGGTCGCCGTGTACCACGCGGCGTCCGCGTCGAAGTTGGCGGACACGTCCTTGATGCCCTTCGGGTTGACCTGGCCGACGAGCACGCTGTACGAGGAACCCCCGGCGTCGACCACGTACATCTCGTGGAGGCCGAGGTCGCCGTCGTCGGCCGGCGGCTCCGCACCCTTGACCCCGGGGACGGGGTGGGTCTGGACGGTGATCGATCCGGCCCGGTCGTCCTGGGCGGCGCACGCGACCCCGGTCTCCGCGTCGGCGAACACGAGGATCGCCCGTCCCTCGCCCCGGGCGTCGAGCACGACCAGCGGCAGCTCGCCGACGGCCGCCTCGGCCCGGCACGCCTCCTCGACCGCCGATGCGAAGTCGGGCGTGGGCCGGATCGGTGATCGCCTCCAGGCGGCGTACGTGGCCGCGTTCGCGAACTCGCTCGGGTCGGGGCGGGCCGTCGACCTCGGCGGCGTCGCCGCCGGTCCGCTGCCGTCGCCGCCGGCGTCCCCGGTGAGGGTCGGCGCACCCTCCGCGCACGCGCCGGTCGCGAGGAGGATGATGGCGATGGCCGCGAGCAGCGAACCGTGGCGAGCGATCGTCATGTCCTCCAGTACCGCCGCGAGGTCGGCGGCGTTCAGCGACACCCGATCGAGGAGAGCACGGATGCGAGGACTCGTCGCGCTGGCCGGCATCGTCGTGATCGTCGCCGCGTGTGGCGGGAGCCCCTCGCCGACGGCCTCGCCGTCGGCGTCCGCTGGCGAGTCGTCGTCACCGGTCGCATCGCCGTCCGCCCAGGCCGGCAAGAGCTACACGGTCCGCCTCCCCGCGGACGGCGGGAAGAAGGTCCGCGTCGTCGTCCACGACCCCGAGGACGCCCTCACCGGCATCCGGGTGCCGACGGCGACGCGAGGCGGCGGACGTCGGCAACACGCCGATGAGCGGCGACGCCGCGGTGAGTGACGGTCGCAACAGCAAGGCGCTCGTGGTCGCGTGGGTCGGCACCGTCTGCGATCGGAGAGTCGACGTGACCGTGCAGGGCGCGACCGTGACGGTGGCACCGGCGCCGCGCGGGCCGTGCGACGCGATGGCGCTCAACCGCGCCGTGACCCTGAAGTTCACGTCGGCCGTCGACGCGACGAAGATGCTCGTGGGCTTCATCCCGCCGCCGGAGGCGAACTGGACCAGCTCCGTCGCCGTCCCGCCGGTGAGGAGTTCGTCATGAGCAGTTCGCTTCTCGAAGCCGCATTCGCCCACCATGTCTGGGCGACCCTGCGCCTGATCGATGCCTGCCGGGATCTGACGGCCGAGCA
This sequence comes from uncultured Chloroflexia bacterium, assembly GCA_963767945.1. Lineage (GTDB taxonomy): Bacteria > Chloroflexota > Limnocylindria > Limnocylindrales > CSP1-4 > CAIXZV01. Next base: position 154,354 of record CAVYGH010000011.1, read on the forward strand.
GCTCGACACCAACGCCGCCGGCACGCGCGGCCCGATCCTCGAAACGGTTCGCCACCTCGTCGAGAACGACGCGTTCGACCTGTTCGTCCTGACGGGCGACCGCGCCGTACAACGTCGATGCCGGCCGGATGTCGCTCTCCGACGCGCGCGGCGTCATGGAGCGCACCGGCCTGGGGTGGACCGAGCTCGTCTCCGGACCGCTCGACCCGGATGCGGTGGTCCGGGAGGTCGACGAGAGCGACGGGTTCCAGCGATGGGCACCCGTCGGATACCGGCTCGCGGGAACCCTGGAACACGGCACGGACCATCGCAGCCAGATCTGTACCGCCCTCACGACCATCGGCGTCCAGCCGCCGAAGATCGCCGTGTTCGATTTCGGGGTGGACACGGGCCGGATCGTCGAGCAGATGCCGGGGACCTGAGCGACCCCCGGGCGTCGTCGCGATCCGGGGCCTCGACCGCTTCGCGAGCGCGTTCCACCGACCGCGTTGATCCGGTCGCGGGTGCGCGGACCCGAGGGAGCCGGGTTGCGCACTCCCTCGGGGCCTCGATCGGCCGAACCGATCGGCGTCAGCGGGCGAGCGCGTCCACCGGGTATCGATACAGGGCCGCGTGGTTGTCCCACGGGATCCAGATCGAGCCGAAGGCCACGACGGCGCCGTCGGGGTCGAGGCCGTCAGCGAGGGACTCCACGCGCCCGGTCGGACCCGAGGCGCCGAGCTCGACGATCCGGGAACCGTCGGTGGCGTCGGGGGCCGGCAATGCCCAGACGGTGTCGCCGATCGGGACCAGGCCGCCGATCGCCTCGTAGGGGAGCTCGAACGGGGTGCCCGCCATGCCCGTCGCGGCCTCGACCTTGACCACGGTGGTGCGGACTGGCCCGCGAGCGAAGATCCACGGGTTGCCCGCGGCGTCGATGCTGATGCCCCCTGCCGCCGCCGCCGGAACGGCGACACGCCGGCGCTCCGCACCGGTCATGGGATCCACCTCGACGGCCGCGGCTTCGAGGTCGGACAGCGTGACGTACCACAGCGCCCCGGGGGCCACGGCGTAGGCGATCGCATCCGGCAGCCGGACATCGATCTCCGCGGTCGCCGGGGAGATCCTCACGACCCCGCCGACACTGCCCTGCGCCCACACCCCGTTCTGCCACCCAAGGCCGACGGGGTGGGAGACAGCGACCTCGCCGGTGACCTGGCGCGTCGAACGATCCAGGCGGACCACACGGTTGCCGAAGTAGTCGGCCACCCAGACGGCGTCCGGCCGCGCGAGCACCCCGGTGAGCTGGATGACTCCACCGGGCACCTGGTATCGATCCGTGCTCCCGGTCGTCGGGTCGATCGCGAGCACGCCGTCTGCGGCGGTCGCCCACACGGCGTCGTCGGACGTGCTGACGAAGATGACATCCGTCGATCCGGGCAGGGCAACGACGCCCTGGAGGACGAAGGCCGGGCGACGGAAGGCGCCCACGGCGAGCGCGCCTGCGACAAGGGCCACGAGCAGGAGCGCGCCCGCGGCCAGGAGCATCCGGCTGCGCACGGCCGGCGCCTTCGCCGGGGCGACCGTCCAGGAACCTGGGAACCACTTGGCCCAGCGACGCTGGGGCGTGTGCTCAACCACGGCAAGAACCTCCGAAAGGTAGTCGGGACCGCCGAGTCCAACGGATTCGGCGACCCACGTGGTGATCAGGAGATCGGGGTCGTGACGCAGGCTCATGCGACGCTCCCTTCGAGCGCGGCGCCCGGTCGGGCATCGGCGTCGAGCGCGACCCGGAGCGCGTCGCGGCTGCGGGACAGCGTCGACTTGACGCTGCCCAGGGGCATGTCCAATGCGGCGGCGACTTCCGCCACGGGGAGGTCGAGGTAGTAGTAGAGGGCGATCGCCGATCGCTGGATCGGGTCGAGGCGCCGGAACGCGCGCTCGAGCGCGTCGCGATCCGCCGACGAGATGGTCCCGTCCAGGATCGCGGGGCTGTGGAGCTCGGTGAGCGAGACCTCGACGGCATGGCGGCCACGCGTCCGCCGCAGCTCGTCGATGCACGAGCGGACGACGAGTCGTCGCAGCCATGCCTGGAACTGGGCCGGGTCGCGCAAACCCGGCAGGCCCTTCCAGGCTCGCAGCAGGGCCTCCTGGACGGCATCGCGAGCGAGGTCGGGGTCCCGCAGCGTCAGCCGCGCGACACCGTCCATCCAGGGCAGGGCGTGTCGAGCCAGCGTCGCGAACGCCTCCCGATCCCCCTCCCTGGCCCGCTCCACGAGCGCAGCGTCCATGGGCTCCCTGACCTGTGATCGCGGCGACCACCTGTCGCCGTCACCAGCCTTGTCGGTCCTGATGCGCGGCCGGTTCCACCTTCGCGCCGGACACGTCCCGCAATCAGCGCCCACCGCGTGTGACGCGCGGCGGCTCGGGAGCCGCCAGCATGCGTCATCGGCGACCCCGCTGACGCCCCCCCAACCGGGTCCCCATCGGCGAAGGCTCGTTGACGCTTCGGCGAGGTCGGGACTAGACTCAATCCCGACGAAATCGCTCGGAATTACCGGCCCCCGTCGCCCCGGCGACGCCGAGCATCCGGCCCGGGCACCGTCCGCAGCTCGACCCGACGAGGACCCTTGCCCTGACCACGCGCGCGACCTTCCACGGATCCGGCGCCGTCGCCTTCAGCACGAAGGGCGAGTACGGCGTCCGGCTCATGGTGCAGCTCGGCCGCCGCTACGGGACGGGACCCGCGAGCCTCGCGGAGATCGCGCTGGACGAGGACCTGCCGCGCGCCTACCTGGAGCAGCTCGTGACGAGCCTCCGCGACGCCGGCCTGGTCGTCTCCACCCGCGGCGCCCGGGGCGGCTACGAGCTCTCCCGGCCGCCCGAGCAGATGACGATGAGCGAGGTGCTGCGCGCCCTCGAGGGCCCGCTGCAGCCGATGATCTGCGTCACCGACGACCCCGCGCACATCGCCTGCGACCGCTCGGCCCGGTGCACGGTCAACGTGCTCTGGGTGAAGGTCCGCGACGCGATCGCCGGCACCCTCGACTCCATGACCCTCGCCGACCTCGTCCCCCAGCGCCACATCGAACTCGACCCGCACCCCACGCTCACAGGAGCCACTTCGTGACCGACGCCAACGACCGCGAGCTCGTCATCCGCGACCTGCAGGTCGCCCCCATCGCGAGCCCCGATCACGAGATCCTCCAGGGGATCGACCTCACGATCCGCAAGGGCGAGACCCACGCGATCATGGGGCCCAACGGGTCGGGCAAGACCACGCTCGCCTATGCGCTGATGGGGCACCCGGCGTACATCGTGAAGTCGGGCAAGGTCACCTGGAAGGGCTACGACCTGCTCAAGCTGTCGCCGGACAAGCGGTCGCGGCTGGGGCTGTTCCTCGCGTTCCAGTACCCGACGGCGATCCCGGGGCTGTCGGTCGCGTCGTTCATCCGGAGCGCGGTCAACGCGAAGCTCCAGGGCATCGACAAGAACCCCGACGTCGACCCCACGGACTCGCTGCGGGGCGGCATCTCGATGCTCGACTTCCGGCGCAAGATGCGCGAGAAGATGGCGCTCCTCAAGGTCGAGGACAGCTTCGCCGCGCGGTACGTGAACGACGGCTTCTCGGGCGGCGAGAAGAAGCGGCTCGAGATGCTCCAGATGGCGATGCTGGAGCCCGAGTTCGCCGTCCTCGACGAGACCGACTCGGGGCTGGATATCGACGCGCTCCGGATCGTGGCCGAGGGCGTCAACGCGATGCTCAACCCGGACATGGGCGTGCTGCTGATCACCCACTACCAGCGGCTGCTCAACTACATCACGCCCGACTACGTGCACGTGCTGGCCGCCGGCCGGATCGTGACCTCGGGCGGCAAGGACCTCGCCCTCCGGCTCGAGGAGGAGGGCTACGGCCCGATCCTGCGCGAGAACGGGCTCGAGACCGACGTGCCCGACGAGGCGCTGGCCGTCCCCCAGGAGCCCGAAGCGGCCGCGGCCGGCCGATGACGACGGTGACCCGGCCCGGGTCCGACACGGCCGTCCCGACGGCGATCCGGTCGTCCGACCCGATCGATCCGGAGCGCCTGCGCGAGCAGTTCCCGATCCTCGACCAGGAGATCCACGGGCACCCGCTGGTCTACCTCGACTCCGCGTCGACCTCGCAGAAGCCGCAGGTCGTGCTCGAGGCGATGGACACCTACTACCGCCAGTACAACGCGAACGTCCATCGCGGGATCTACACGATCGGCGAGAAGGCGACCGCGGAGTACGAGAAGGCCCGCGCGAAGGTGGCCCGCCTGGTCGGCGTGGCCGATGCCCACGAGATCGTGTTCACGCGCAACGCGACCGAGGCGATCAACCTCGTCGCCTACTCGTGGGGCCGCAAGCACATCGGCCGCGGCGACGTGATCGTGCTGACCGAGATGGAGCACCACGCGAACCTCGTCCCGTGGCAGCTGCTGGCCCAGGAGAAGGACGCCGACCTCGAGTTCATCCCGATCACCGACGACGGGATCCTCCGCCAGGACGTGTTCGACGTCCTGCTCAAGCTCAAGCCGAAGCTCGTCGCGTTCACCCACGTCTCGAACACGCTGGGCACGATCAACCCGATCGAGGACATGACCCGCCGGGCGCACGACGCCGGCGCGCTGGTCCTGATCGACGGCGCCCAGGCCGTGCCGCACGTGCCGGTCGACATCGCGGCGATCGGCTGCGACTTCTACGCGTTCAGCGGCCACAAGATGCTCGCGCCCACGGGCTCGGGCGCGCTGTGGGGCCGCCGCGAGCTGCTCGAGGCGATGCCCCCGTTCCTCGCCGGCGGCGAGATGATCCGCGAGGTCCATCTCCGCCGGTCCGAGTTCAACGAGATCCCCTGGAAGTTCGAGGCCGGCACGCCGGACATCTCGGGCGCCGTGGGCTTCGGGGCCGCGGCCGACTACCTCCGCGACCTGGGCATGGACAACGTCCGCGAGCACGAGCGCGAGCTCGTCGAGTACACGCTCGAGGTGCTCCCGCGCGAGGTGCCCTCGATCGAGCTGTACGGGCCGCCGGCCGACGTCCGCGGCGGCGTGGTCCCGTTCAACATCCCGGGCGTGCACCCGCACGACGTCGCGCAGGTCCTCGACCGGTTCGGCATCGCGATCCGCGCGGGGCACCACTGCACGATGCCCCTCCACGAACGGCTCGACCTGGCCGCGACCGCTCGCGCGTCGTTCGGCGTCTACACGACGAAGTCGGACATCGACGCCCTCGCCGGCGGCCTGCGCGAGGTCGTGAAGCTGTTCGGCGTCGGGGGCTAGGGCCTCCAGCACATCGTCGCCGCGCCGCCCTGGGCAGCTACGCGTCGCGCACGCGCAGATAGGTGTCGATGCCGGCCCGCCGGGCGATGGGGCGCATCGGGCCGAGGGCCTTGGCGGCATCCTCGAACCCGACGACCAGCGGGTCGCCGACCGGCCAGTCGCGGCCCTTCCAGGTGAGGCTCGCGCCGCCCGCTGCCAGGACGTTCTGCGTCCACTGGGTGGAGGGCCCGAACGGCATCGGGATGATGAATCCGCCCTCCGCCCGCAGGGCGACGACCGGCGTGCGCCGGACCGTGCCGGTGGTGCGCCCACGATGCTCGAGGACCGCCCACAGCGGGAAGATCCGGCGGCCGGCGAGCGGTCGGGCGAGGCCCATCGTGGCGAGCGAGATCCGGTGCATGACCGACGGTGGGCGCGGCGCGGGCTGGGAGGCGGGTCGGGTGGCAGTCGAGGGTTCCATGTCGCCAGCATCGGGCTCCGGGCCCGGGTCGTCATCGCGGATGGCGGTCACCCTCCATCACGGATTCCCGTGAGCCGGACCTGCACAGGCCTCACGCGACGCCCCGACGCAGGGCCCAGGCGGTCGCGTCGGCGCGGCCGCGGGCGTCGATCTTGCGGTAGACGTTGGACACGTGGCGCTCGACGGTGTTCACGCTGATCCCGAGGCGCGCCGCGATCTCGGCGTTGGACTCGCCGCCCGCGACCGCGGCCAGCACCTCGAGCTCGCGCGGCGTGAGACCGCCCGGCCCGGCCGATCCGGGCGCCGGAGCCTCGCGCGACCGGCGGGCCGGGCGCTCGGCATGCGCGTGTGCGGGCGCCGCGGTCGAGGGTGCCAGGGCGAACGTCGCGATCCGCTCGGCGACCTGCTCGGGATCCTCGAAGAACAGGCTGGCCGACGTGCCCGGCAGGAGCTCGAGCCGGGCGTCCGGGAGGGAGGCCGCGAGCTCGCGTGACAGCTCGAGCGGGATCACCGACGCGCCGGCCCGATGGAGGACCAGGACCGGGCACGAGATCGACGGCAGCTCGGGCCGCACGTCGATCGCACTCGCCTCGCGCATCGTCGCCCGCGCGATCGCCGGCGTCGTCGCGGTCCGGAACCACTCCGTCGCCAGGCGACCGACCTCCGGATCGGGCCAGCCGAGCCAGGCGTGCGCCGCCGACTCCACGAACGTGTCCCAGTCCTGGTCGATCAGGCTGAGCAGCGCCTGGGTTCCGGGCCCGCTCATCGGACCCCAGCCGCGCGCGGAACCCCCGAACAGCACCAGGCCCGCGGCCCGGGACGGGTGGCGAGCGGCCCACGCGAGCGCGAGCATCACCGAGTGGTAGAAGCCCAGCAGCACGACGCGCCCGACCCGCTCGGCGTCGAGCACCGCGTCGAGGTCCAGCAGCATCGCGTCCAGCGAGAGGTCGTCGACGTCGCGCTGCGACTGGCCGGAGCCGCGACCGTCGTACTGGAGGAACCGGGTCCGCGCGCCGAGCTGCCCGAACGCGCGCTGGAGGAGCGGGATGCGCCACTCGGCCGCCGTGTTGCTGAACGGCACGCCCGGCATCAGCACCACGACCGGACCGCCGGCCGTCCCCGACACCCAGTACGCGATCTGGACGCCGTCATTGGTCCGGGTGCGGCGCGGGGCGGGCTCCATGGCGAGATCGTCGCGCAGCCGGGCCTGTCGCGTCGAGCTCGCTCGACCCCATTCCGGCTAATCCCGAGTCCGCTGGTCGGAATTAGACCCGCGCGCTACACTCCGAAACGAGCATGGACGACCTCTATCGCGACTACATCCTCGAGCACTACCGGCAGCCCCACAACTTCGGTGTGCTCGATCAGCCGTCCGCCACCTACGAGGGCGCGAACCCCCTGTGCGGCGATCGGATCACGATGCAGCTGGCGGTGCGCGACGGCGTGGTGAGCGACGTGGGCTTCACCGGCCGGGGATGCGCGATCAGCCAGGCCTCGGCGTCGCTGCTCACGGACGAGATCAAGGGCAAGCCCGTCGCCGACGTGGCGGGCTTCGGCGCCTCGGACCTGCTCGACCTGCTGGGCATCGAGATCAGCCCCGCGCGCCTCAAGTGCGCGATGCTCAGCTTCGACTCCCTCCAGCACCTGCTCGACGAGGTCGGCGCGAAGCCGCTCCTCGCGCAGGAGGCCAGCTGATGGGCCGCTGCGCCTGTCGCCGGCCGGCCTGAGCCGGCACCTCTCCTCCCCGGGCGTCGACCCCGTCGCCCGGCGTGACCTGACCTTTCGCCCGTCGAACACCGGAGCACCCTTCCACCGATGCCCAAGACCTATGCCGAGCTCCTCCGCTCCGCCCGCGAGGAGATCCCCGAGATCTCGCCCGCCGAGACGGACGCCCTGCGCCAGCGTGGCGGCGTGGCGCTGATCGACGTCCGCGAGGCGTCCGAATGGGACCAGGGCCACGTGCCCGGCGCCGCCCACGTCTCGAAGAGCTACATCGAGCAGGACATCGAGGCGGCCGCGCCCGACCGGGACGCGCCCGTCGTGCTGTACTGCGCGGGCGGCATCCGCTCGCTGTTCGCCGCCCAGACCCTGGCCGGCATGGGCTATGCCGACGTCCGGTCGATGAAGGGTGGGTTCCAGGCCTGGAAGAGCCAGGGCCTCGAGTGGACCCAGCCCGTTCGCCTGACGGACGAGCAGAAGACCCGCTACAGCCGCCACCTGCTGATCCCCGAGGTGGGCTCGGCCGGGCAGGCGAAGCTGCTCGAGTCGAAGGTGCTCCTGATCGGCGCCGGCGGTCTGGGCGCACCCGCGTCGTTGTACCTGGCGGCCGCGGGCGTCGGCACGCTCGGGATCATCGACTTCGACGTCGTCGACCTGTCCAATCTCCAGCGCCAGATCATCCACACGACCGACCGCGTCGGCGAGAAGAAGGTCGAGTCCGCGCGCAAGACGCTGACGGCGCTCAACCCCGACGTGAAGGTCGTCGCCCACGAGGAGATGCTGGTCGCCGACAACGTCGACCGGATCATCGAGGGCTACGACGTGGTCCTCGACGGGACCGACACGTTCGAGACCCGCTACATCCTCAACGACGCCGCGGTCGCCGCCGGGATCCCGGTCGTGCACGCGTCGGTGTTCCGGTTCGAGGGCCAGCTGACCACGTTCGTCCCGTACGAGGGCCCGTGCTACCGCTGCCTGTACCCGACGCCGCCGCCGCCCGAGCTCGCGCCCGGCTGCTCGGTCGCCGGCGTGCTGGGCGTGGTGCCCGGGATCATGGGCCTGCTCCAGGCGAACGAGGTCCTCAAGCTGCTGCTCGGGATCGGCGAGACGCTGGCCGGCCGGCTGCTGCTGTTCGACGCCCTCGAGACGGAGTTCACCGAGCTCCGGCTGCGCCGCGATCCGAAGTGCCCGGTCTGCTCCGACGAGGCCCGGGCCGCGCGCGAGGCCGGCACGCCGCTGCCGGTGGCCACCTTCAGCGACGGCGTGTTCTCGCTCGGCGCCGCCCCGACGGGAGCGCCGGCCGCGACGCCGCTCGGTGGCACGCGTTGAGCACGGTGAAGATGCCGGCGGTCCTGCGCGCGAATGTCGGTGGGGCCCGCGAGATCGAGGCCCCCGGCTCGACCATCGGCGAGGTGCTCGACTCGCTCGTGGGCAGCTATCCGACGCTCAAGGATCAGCTGTTCACCGAGGACGGCGAGCTCAACCGGTTCGTGAACGTCTACGTGAACGGCCAGGACGTGCGGTACCTGGCGGGCTCCTCGACCCCGGTCGCCGAGGCGGACGAGGTTCGGCTGCTGCCGGCGATGGCGGGCGGGGCCCGCTGACCACCGCCGGTCGAGCGGTGGGCGAGGGCGGCGGGCGATACGCGTCGATCGTCGACGCCATCGGGCATACGCCGCTGGTCGAGATCCCGCGGATGTGCCCCAACCCGGGCGTCCGCCTGTACGCCAAGCTCGAGCTCACCAACCCCACCGGATCGGTGAAGGACCGGGCGGCGAAGTTCCTCGTCGAGGACCTCGAGCGGCGAGGCGTGCTCGGCCCGGACTCGATCATCCTCGAGCCCACGTCCGGCAACACCGGCATCGCGCTCGCGATGATCGCGCGCCGCAAGGGTTACCGGATCGCGCTCGTGATGCCCGACAACGTGACCATCGAGCGGCGCCAGATGGCGGAGCTGTACGGGGCCGAGATCATCGATTCCCCGGGCGCCGAGGGGTCGAACGGGGCGATCGCCCTGGCGAAGCGGCTGGTCGCCGAGAACCCGCGCTACGTGATGCCCTACCAGTACGGCAACCCGGCCAACCCCCGGGCGCACTACGAGACGACGGGCCCGGAGATCCTCGCGGACTGCCCGGAGATCGACGTGTTCGTGGCGGGTCTGGGCACGTCGGGGACGCTGATGGGCGCCGGCCGCTTCCTCCGCGAGCGCAAGCCGGGCGTCCGGATCGTGGCCGCCGAGCCGCTCCCCGGCGAGCAGGTGCAGGGCCTGCGGTCGCTCGAGGAGGGCTTCGTGCCCGAGATCCTCGACCCCGCGATCCTCGATGCGAAGTACCTCGTCTCGAACCGCGACGCCGTCGCGGCCCTGCGCGACCTCGTCGCGCTGGAGGGGGTCTTCGCCGGGCCGTCGTCGGGCGGGGTGCTGGTCGCCGCCGCGCGCGAGGCGAAGCGGATGGACGCCGGGACGATCGTGGCGCTGCTGCCCGACGGCGGCTGGAAGTACCTCTCGGCCGGCACGTTCGACACGGACCTCGACGACCTCGAGGAGGCGCTCGAAGGCGGGGTGAGCTGGTGGTGATCCGGTGGTGACCGGCCGACCCGAGGACCGGGCCATCCCGGCCCGGCGAGCACCCGGATCCCGCGATCGATGGCCGACGCGATCGTCGACCAGGCCCGCGCCGAGTACCCCAACGAGGCGTGCGGCATCGTGATCGGCAGCGGCGTGGTCGCCGAGAGGCGGCGAGGCGCTCCGCTACGTCGCCTGCCGCAACGAAGCCGCCTCGCCGTACCGCTACGTCATCGACAGCCAGGAGGCGCTGCGCCTGTCGATCGAGGCGGACGACGCGGGCCAGGAGTTCTGGGCGATCGTCCACTCGCACGTGCGCTCGCCTGCCGTCCCGTCGCCGACGGACCTCGGGCTCGCGTTCTGGCCGGACGCCCTGTACGTGCTCGTGTCGCTCGCCGACGACCAGGCGGGCCCGGCCGGCGAGCCGTCGCTCCGGGCGTGGCGGATCCGGGACGGCGCGCCGTTCGAGGTCGACCTGGAGGTCACCTGATGTCCGCGCCAACGGCGTCGCCGGCCGTCGATCGCGGGCGCGTGGCGTGGCTGCTCGCCGGGGCGCTCGCGCTCGTCGGCGGCACGCTGCTCGGCTGGAACAGCGCCTTCCTCGAGGCCCTCGCCACGCCGCCGGCCCTGATCCGCGCGGCGCTGGTCGGCGGCGCGGTCGTGACGGGGCTGTGGCTGCTCGCCCGGTCCATGCGCCTGCTCGCCGACAGCCGCGGCACGGGGTCGGGCGAGATGAGCGGCCGCGACCTCGCGGCCCTGGTCCGCGGCGTGCGGCTGGTGTTCCTCGCCGTCGCCGCGTTCGCGGCGGCCGGCGGCTGGCTGGTGGGCCACCCGCTCCCGTTCATCGTCGCGCTCGTGATCGCGGGCGTCGACATCCTCGAGACGTCGTTCCTGCTGCTGGTGGTCGCGGTCCGCCGCGAGTAACGCCTGGCGACGAGCGGGCGGCGCCTAGCGCGCGGCCGGCGCCTGGCGCGCGGCCGGCGAGCGCATCTCGCCGAGCAGGTCGTGGAGGCGGTCGCGCGTCGCCTCGAGGTCGCCGGCGAGCGGCACGACGCCCGTCCCCGCGGGGACGGCGTGCCGCGCACGCAGCTCGTCGTCGAGGTCGTGGGCCCGCCGCCCGAGCGCCGTCGCGCCGACCGTCGACGCGATCGATTCGAGCGCGCCGAGCGCGACCCGCAGCCGGGCCACGTCGCCGACGGCCGCGGCCTCCTCGACCTGGGTGACCCGGCCCTCGGCGTCGGCCAGGAACAGCCGCACCATCCGCTCCACGAAGGCGGCGTCGCCGAGCGCCGACAGGCGGGCGAACGCCGACTCGTCCACCACGCCCGTGGTGGAGCCGGTCGTCTCGGCGACGGGCGCCGGCTCCGGCGCGGGCACCACGACCGCCCGCGGGACGCCGACGGACGGGAGCCATCGGGCGAGCGCCTGGGCGAGGTCCGCCTCGAGGATCGGCTTCACCACGAGGTCGTCGATCCCGGCCTCGAGCATCCGCGCCCGGTCCTCGGGCTGGCCGCTGGCGGTGATCGCGACGATCGGGATGCGCGGCAGGTCGGCGGCCAGCTCGCGTCGCCGGATCTCGCGCGCGGTCCCCGGCCCGTCGAGCCCGGGCATCATGCCGTCGACGAGCAGCAGGTCGAACGGCTCCCGGGCGAGGCGATCGAGCGCCTCGGACCCGCTGGCCACCGCGATCACGTGCAGGCCGTAGGCGGCGAGCTGGCTGCGCGTGATCCGGCGGTAGCTCTCGCTGTCGTCGGCCACGAGCACCCGCCGCCTCGCGCCGCTTCGCGCCCCGGTCCGGGTTCCGTCGTTGCCGTCCACGCCGGCTCCATTCTGCCGTGGTCCGCGGATGCGTCAGCCGCGATCCGCCGTTACGCGGCGACCCTAGCGGCGATGCGGCAACACTGACAGGCCCCCATCGGTGGGGGACCTGTCCGGTCACCCCGGCGCGTCCGGCTCAGTCCGGTCCGCGCGACGCGGCGAGGGCGCCGACCCGCTCGATCAGCCGCTGCCGGAACGCCTCGGCGTCGACGTCGATCGCGACGTCCGCGTTCGGAGTCCGCCCCGTGATCCGCCGCCAGTCGGCGATCGTCTGCCCGTCACCCGGACCGCGGGAGGCATCGACATCGACCGAGACGGCCGCCGTTCGCACGAGCCCCGGGTCGAGCGCGGCCGCGACCACCAGCGGGTCGTGGATGAACGCGCCGTAGAACCCGTCGTACCGGGCGTGGAACTCGAAGTAGAAGCGCAGCGCGTCGGCGAGGAACCGGATCACCGGGTGGCTGGCGACCGAGCGCCGCTCCGGCGCGAGCGGGTCGCGGCCGGGATCGAGCGAGTCGTCCGGCCGGCTGCCCGCCCGTCGGGCGAGCGCCACGACGTCGTCGGTCGTGAGCCGGGCCCGCTCGGTGACGTCCAGGCCCAGGAGCACCGCTCGCGGCACGCTCGCGTCGGCCTCGATCGCCGCCTGCCAGGCGCCGAGCGCGATCCGGGCGGCCTCGGGGTCGCAATGGACGTTCCACTCGCTGACCGGCGTCGTGTTGCCGGGCACCCGGAACGCCCCGCCCATGGCCACCCAGCGCCGCAGGAGCCGCGGCAGGCCCGGCTCGATGGCCAGCGCGACGGCGAGGTTGGTCAACGGACCCAGCGTGACGAGCGTGACCTCGCCCGGCCGGCGCCGCGCCTCATCGACGATCAGGTCGGGCCCGAATCGCGGCCAGGGCACCGTCGCCGGCTCCGGCAGCTCCGCGTAGCCGATCCCGTGCGCGCCGTGCGTCTCGGGCGTGATCTCGAGCGGGCGCAGCAGCGGCGTGGCGCGGCCTGCGGCGACCGCCACGTCGGCTCGGCCGGCCAGCTCGAGGACGGCCCGGGTGTTCCGCTCCGTGTCGGCGAGCGCCGCGTTGCCCGCGCAACAGGTCACCGCCACCAGCTCTGCGTCCGGGCTCCCGCACGCGAACAGCAACGCGAGGGCGTCATCGATCCCGGTGTCGACGTCGAGGATCAGCGGGACCCTGTCCGGGCTCACGGAGGTCCCGGGACGTCGGTCTGGGCGTCGAGGCCGAACATCGCGCGGCACCCGTCGAGGTGCTCGATGCGGATCGGGTATCGATCCGGGTCCCAGCGCTCACGACCGGAGCCGGTAGCGGTGCTCGACGACGGGAGTGCCCCGCGGTGCCACCAGGGACTCGCCGTTCGGCTCGTAGCCCAGCTTCTCGGACACCCGCCGCGAGGCGACATTCCCTTCGATCACCCCCGAGGTCGCGACCTCCGCGCCGAGGCCGTCGAACGCAAGCGCCAGCACGGCCGCACGCATCTCGGTCCCCAGTCCCTGGCGCTGGTAGGCGCGGCCCAGCCACGACCCGGTCTCGACCGTGCGCAGCGTGGGAAAGCCCGTGGCTCGCAGCTCCTGGATCCCGATCGGCAGGCCGTCGAGCACCACCGCCAGCGGCAGCTGCCACGCCTCCGGCGTCCAGGACGCGCGGCAACCCCAGTAGAAGCTCAGGAACGACTGCTCGAATGCCGGAGGCGCAAGGTCCGTCCACGCGACGGCGAACGGCATCTCGTCAGCATCGTGCACCCCGGCACGCGCGACCTCGAGCAGGGCGAACAGGTCGTCGTCGCCGGGCGACCGGAGCACGAGCCGAGGCGTGACGAGACGCAGGTCGAACAGCGGCCACGCGCTCGGCATCGACCTTCAGCTCGCGGAGGTGACCGCGCGCTCGGCGAGGCCCAGCGGCAGGGCGCCGGACGACGCGATCGCGTCGTGGAACGCGCGGAGCACCTCGATCGGGACGTCCCGCGGCGCCACGCGGGCGAAGCCGCGCGCCGCGAGATAGCGGTCCCGGATCGCGAGGATCTCGAGGCAGCCGGTGAGGTACGACGACGCCTGGGTCGGCCACCAGCAGTAGCGGCCGACCTCGGCCCTGGCCACGGGCTCGGGCATCGCGGCCTTGTCCATCATGAACGTGACCGCCTCGTCGAACGTCATCTCGCCCAGGTGGAGCGAGGTGTCGACGATGATCCGGGCGGCCCGGAACAGCGTGGCGTTCAGGTGGTGCAGCTCGTGGATCGGGTCCTCGAAGAAGCCGCGTTCGCGCACGACCCGTTCCGCGTACAGCGCCCAGCCCTCGCTGAAGTACGGCGTCGAGTAGACCTTGCGGACGTCCGAGGGGTTGGCCTTGCGCATCACCAGGTGCCAGTGGTGGCCCGGGTACGCCTCGTGGACCGACGTGGTGGGGATCGACCCGTACGAGTTGTTCGACAGGCGCGACTGGATCTCCTCCTCCGAGGCGCCGTCGGGCGCGAACGGGACGAAGAAGTGGCCCTTCCAGCGGTCCGAGAACGACGGCGGCGCGATGTACGACGCGACGCCCAGGATCGGGCGCTGGAACACGGGCGACGGGACGACGTCGCACGACTCGCCCGCGGGCAGCGTCACCAGGCCGGTCTCGGCGAGGAACGCGCGCGCCCTCGCGGTCCACTCGGCGTAGGTCTCGAGCATCGCCTGCTCGGTGGGCGGGTGCCGCTGGTCGTCCTCGTGGAGGACCTCGACGTAGTCCGCGTTGCCCGCCGCGTCGCGGGCGAGCGCCGTCATCTCGGCGTCGAGCCGGTCGAACTCGGCCTGGCCGCGGGCGCGCAGGGCGCGGGCGTCGTCGCCCAGCACCTCGCGCTCCTGGAGGATCCGCGAGTAGCCGTCCTCGCCCAGCTGCCAGCTCCCGTGTGCGCGCTCGAGGAAGCCTTCGAGGTGGGCGACCCACCGCTCGAGGTGGACGGCGGCGGCCTCGCCGGCGGCGCGCAGGCGCTCGCGACGACGCGGGGTCCTCGACGTCCTGCCAGACCAGGTCCCGGACGTAGCGCGTCGCGCCACGGGCGGCGTTCGTGCCGCGCTCGACGATCAGCGGATGGGCGAGGTCGGCGTCGAGGTTCGCGATGCCGGCGTCGATGACCCGGTCCACCTGCCCCAGCCGGGCGACCGCGGCGTCGACCAGGTCGGCCTCCGGGCGCAGCCGATGGAGGAACAGCGTGAACAGGCCGCCGGTCACGGGACCGGAGTAGACCACCGGGTCGCGCTTCCAGCCCTCGAACGGCGCGAGGATCAGGCGTCCGCGGAGGACGGCGCTCGCGAGGTCGCGGTCGATGGCGTCGTCGACCGACAGCAGCTGCCCGTCGGGCGCCACGTCGCCGATCCGCTCGAGCCGGCCGAGGAACGCCTGCGCGTCCGCGTCGCGGCGCCGGAACGCGTCCGCGGACAGGTCGTCGAGCCGCTCGTCGTACTCGGTGAGGCCGTAGCCGCTGGCCGAGACCGGCGAGGCGGCGAAGTCCGTGTCGAGGAGGTCGCGCAGCGTGGAGTCGAGGATGGGGCTGGTCACGGCGTGCTCCGGGGTCGATGGATCGGGTCGACGGTCAGGGGGCCTTCTTGTCGACGAACCGGCACCGGTCGCGGACCGGGCACAGGTCGTGCTTGGGGTTCTGGGCGTGGCAGATCACGCGGCCGTGGTGGATCAGGAGGACGTGGGCGGCGTACATCTCCTCGGGCTGGAGGAGGCCGAGGAACAGGTCGTGCGCCTGGTCGGCGGTCGCCTTGGGCGGCAGCAGCCCGATCCGCTGCGACACCCGCTCGACGTGGCGGTCGACCGGCATCAGCGGGGTCCCGAAGCAGAACAGGAGCACGATCGAGGCGGTCTTCTTGCCGATGCCGTCGATCGCCGTCAGCCAGTCGCGCGCCTCGATCGCCGGGAGGTCGCCCAGGAACTCGAGCGAGTAGTCGCCGCGCTGCTCGCGGATGTGGCGCAGCGTCGCCTGCAGCCGCGGTGCCTTCTGCGGCCCCAGCCCGCCGGGCCGGATGACGTCGATGAGCTCGGGCAGCGGGGCGAGCTCGACCTTCGCCCAGTCGGGCGGCGGCGCCGTGGACAGGCCGTCGCCGCCCCAGCCGATGCCGGGCTTGTGGACCTCGGCGTCGCGCTCGCTCGGGTAGGCGTCGCGCAGGGCCTCGTAGGCCTTCTCGGCGTTCACGTCGGCCGTGTTCTGGGTCAGGATCGTCAGGATCAGCTCGCTCGTCGGGTCGAGGCGCGACTCCCAGACCTGCTCGCCGTAGACGCCCGTCAGCTGCTCGAGGACGTAGCCCGCCAGCCCCGGCCGGTAGCGCCGGAGGTAGTTCGCCCAGGCCTTGACCGGATCGGTCTTGCGGCGGGCGCGCTTCTTCGCCGGCTTCTTCGCTGCCGGCTTCCTCGCCGCAGGCGCGGTGGACGAGGCGTCGGCTCGCGGGCTCATGACAGGTGGGGCGTCGCCGCCGGCAGCGTCAGCGCCGCGCCGAACAGCCGGGCGATCCGCTCGCCGCACCGCTCGACCGGGCCGGTCCCCGCGGCGATGGCGGCCTCGAGCTCGTGCGGCACCTCGACCAGCGGCATCGCGATCGCGCCGACGGCGGCCAGGGCGTCGATGCCTTCCGGGGTCACGCCGCCGCCCACCGCGATGCACGGCCGGCCCGCCGCCTGCGCCCGCTTCGCCACGCCGAGCGCGGTCTTGCCGTACGCGGTCTGGGCGTCGATCCGCCCCTCGCCGGTGATCACCAGCTGGGACTCCGCCAGGGCGCGGTCGAAGCCGGCCTCCTCCATCACGAGGTCGACCCCGGGACGCAGCTCGAGCTCGGCGAACTGGCCGGCCAGCGCGAGCATCGCGAACCCGACGCCGCCGGCGGCGCCGGCGCCGGGCGTGTCGCGCTCCCGACGACCCGCGGCGCGCTCCAGCGCATCGGCGAACCGCGAGCAGCGCATGTCGAGCGCGAGGACGTCGGCGGGCGAGGCGCCCTTCTGGGGACCGTAGATCGCCGCCGCCCCGGTCGGCCCAAGCAGCGGGTTCGTCACGTCGCAGGCGATCCGCAGGCGCGTCTCGGCCAGGCGCCCGTCGAGGTGGTCCAGGTCGACGGCCGACAGGTCGTCGCTCACCTCGGCGCCCAGCGAGCGCAGGATCCCCGCGCCCCCGTCGGTGGTCGCGCTGCCGCCGATCCCGAGCGCGATGTCGCGGATCCCCTCGTCGAGCACCGCTCGCAGCAGGTCGCCCGTGCCGGCGCTGGTGGCGCGCGCCGCGTCGCGCTCGCCGGCGGCCACCAGCGACAGCCCCGACGCCGCCGCCATCTCCACGACCGCGGCCCGGCCGTCGGACCGGCGCAGCCAGCGGGCGCGGATCGGCCGCCCGAGGGGGTCCGTCGCGTCCGCCTCGCGCCACTGCCAGCCGCCCGCGGCCTCGATCGCGATCAGGGTGCCCTCGCCGCCGTCGGCGAGCGGCGCGAGATGGAGGTCGTCCCCGGGTCTCGCGCGCCGCCAGCCGTCCGCGAGCGCGCGCGCGACCTGCACGCTGGTCAGCGAGCCCTTGAACGAATCGGGCGCGATCAGCACCCGCAGCTGCCGATCGGCCACGTCAGTCGGCCGGCTCTCCGGCGGCCGCGCGGCGCTTCTCGAGGTACTCCGGGATGCGGATCATCGGCGGCCGCTCGTGGTCGGCCAGCTCCTGGACCTCCAGCGAGAGGTGTCCGCGTCCCGAGCGCGGCAGCTTCATCGTCGAGCCGAGCTCCGCGAACAGCCGGACCCGCCGCCGCTCCTCGAGCCGCTTCATGACGGCCTGCAGGATCACGAACGACATCCGCGACAGGCCCTCGAGCTCCTGGTTCCGGTGGACGCGCCGCTCGAGGTCGACCTGGCCGAGCCCCTCGATCCCCGTCCGCTCGGCGGCATCGATCAGGTGCCCCATCTCCACCGCGTAGCCGGTGAAGAACGGCAGCTGCTCGAGCAGCGTCCGGCGACCCGCGTACTCGCCGGCCAGCGGCTGGATGAACCCGGACAGCTCGGGGAAGAACAGGTTGACGAGGGGCCGCGCCACGAGCTCGGTCACCCGGCCGCCGCCGCCCTCCTTGAGCACCCCGCCCTCGACGATCGGCCGCTGGTAGTAGCCCTTGACGTACTGCAGCCGCGGCTCGACGAGCAGCGGGCCCAGCGTCCCGTAGACCATCCGCGCGTGCCAGTTCCGGACGTCGGTGTCCGCCCAGACGACGATGTCGCCGCAGGTCTCGTAGAGCGACTTCCAGAGCGCCTCGCCCTTGCCCCGGAACGACCCGTACCGCTGGAGGACGTCGGGGTGCTGGACCACCCGGGCGCCCTCGCCCTCGGCGATCGCGACCGTGTCGTCGCTGGACGCGGAGTCGATCACGAGGATCTCGTCCAGCAGCGGGTAGCGCTCCTGCATCTCGCGGATCGCGCGGCGCACGATCGGCCCGATGGTCTCGCCCTCGTCGAGGGTCGGCAGCACCAGGCTGACGGTCAGCCCCTGCTTCTCCTTGAGCGAGGTCAGCCGAGCCAGGTCGGCGAACTCCGAGTGGTGGAAGTTGGCCTCCGCGAACCAGCGCTCGACCCGGGCGGGGACCGCGCGCGACTCCTCGGCCGCGCGGTCGGCCGCGGCCAGGCTCTCGGCCCGCTGCGCCAGCTGCTCGAACGTCTGACGGCCGATCGGCTCGCGCGTCTTGACCACGATGACGGTCGGCTTGGCCCGCTGGGCGATCGCCTCGGGCAGGGCGCCGAACAGCGAGGTGCCCGGCTCGCCCGGCGGCGCCGAGGCCCCCATGACCACGAGGTCCGCGCGCTCCGCCTCGCGCAGGATCGCCGTCCGCACGTTGGAGGTCTCGCGCAGGATCGGCTCGGACCGGGCGGTGACGTGCTGGCGGGCGAAGGCGGCGAGCGCATGCTCGGCCTGCGCGCGGACGGCCTCGGTGACCCCGGCGGGCACGACGTGCATGACCGAGACCGTCGCGTCGTGGCGGTGGGCCAGCGCATCGGCGAAGCGCAGCGCGAGCTCGGCGTGGGGCCCGCCGCGGACGGGGACCAGGATCCGCCGGATGTCGCGCGCGCCGCGCTGCTTGACGACCGCGATGTCGCACGGCGATTCGCGCACGACCTCGTCGATGGTCGGCGAGATCACGGGCGAGTGCGCGTCGCGGTTCGCGCCGGACTTGCCGCCCCAGCCGAAGATCATGAGGTCGGCTTCCTGCTCGGCGGCCGCCTCCACGATGCCGGCGGCCGCGTGGCGCCCGATGCGGACCAGCGGGTGGATGACCGTCCCGTCGGGCACGTAGTCGAGGACCTTCTGGAGCAGGCGCCGGGCCTGGCGGGCGCGCGTGGCGCCCTCCGACAGCGGCATGCCCTCGGGCACCTCGACGATGCCGAGGGCGGTGAGCTCGCCCGTCCGCGGCTCCATCAGCGAGGCGCCGATCCGGACCAGCTCCTCGGCGGTGAGCGGGTTCGCGACCGGGATCAGGACGCGCGACGGGAGCGGCGTGCCGTTCACGAGCCCGCCTCGGCCGGCGCAGCCTCCTCGGCCTCCACCCGGGCCCGGTTCGCCGCGCCCGCGCCCGCGCCGCCCGACTCGGCCATCCAGCGCTCCACGAGGTACGGCTTGAGCAGCTCGAACTCCCGGGCCTGGCGCTCGACGCGCTCCTCGGCGTCGGCGGTCGTGAGATTGCGGGTCTCGATGACGAAGCTGCCGACGCGCCCGAAGTAGATCGGCACCAGCGCGGCCACGAGCTGGCCCGTGTCGATGTCGCCCCGGCGCGTGGAGACCACCAGGTCGTAGATCAGCCGCGCCCACAGGTCGTCGGGGAAGTGGAACGCGCCGAGGGCCTCGGCCATCTCGAGCGTCGTGGCGCGCGCGGTGTCGCCCTCGCCGCCGACCCCGAGCTTGCGGCTGGCGGCGTCGGCGAGCTTGCCGGCCTCCGCGGCCAGCGTCAGGACGACCTCGAGCGTGGACGGCGTCAGCGTCCGGCGCCACGTGTCGGCGACGGTCAGCGATCCCGCGTGGAACTCGGACAGCAGCCGGATCGCGTTCACCTCGAGCGGCGGCGGGTCGATGATCCGCTCGAACCCGTACGCCGGGACGTCGTGGCTGCCGCGCGATGCCGGTCCAGGCATCGGGGTGGGCCGCCGCCAGGCGGAGGATCGTGCCCACGACCTGGCGGAACATCGGACCCAGGTCGGACCCCGGGTCCTTCGGGTCGTGCACCTTCGCCCCGAGCCGGGCCTGGCAGACCGCGAAGCCGCCGGTCAGCGCCGACGTCGTCATCCAGATGTCGATGCCGAACTTGCTGATGTCCTCGGTCCAGTCGTCGAGCTCGAGGTAGTGCCGGACGAGGTCGCCGCTGACGCCGAAGTCGCCACCGATGGGCTGCCGGATCCGGTGCCCGTAGAGCGCCCGGGTGAGCGGGTAGGTGACGGTGTTGGTGATCGTGCCGTCGTACTTGTAGCGCGCGTAGAGGGGCGCCACGAAGTCGTAGCCGCCCTTGAGGATCGGGCCCGCGAGCAGCTCGATCCACTCGGGGACGATGCTCCGCAGGTCGCTGTCGACGACGACCAGCGCCTGGACCTCGAGGGCCGCGGCGATCTCGAAGATCGTGCGCAGGGCGGCGCCCTTGCCGCCCACGCCGTCGATCTCCGGGTAGGTGATCGTGACCCGGTCGAGCTTGTTGGTCGGGCGCACGAGGAGGATCGACTCCACGTAGTCCGGCGGCTCGGTCTCGACCACCACGCGCTGCGTCCCGTCGGGGCTGCCGGCGTCGGAGTTGACGAGGACGGGCTTCAGGTCGGGGAAGTACTGGACCAGCCCGGCATGCGCCGCCCGGACGACATATCCGATCGTCGCGGCGTTCTTGAAGCTCGGGATGCCGACCATGATGTCGGCCCGCCCCAGGCGGGCGATCTCGTCCCGGATGGCCGGCGTCAGGGTCGTCTGGGGCACGTTTCCACCCTACCACCGGCGCGTGGCACGCGGGCGGACCCTCGCCCCCGACCGGTGCGCCGGTGCGCCCCGTGGCGATCGGCCCGGACCATCGTCAGGACCCGCCACCCCGATGGTCGTGTGTCCGGCGGCACCGTTGAAAACTACCTTGCAAGCCGGGCCCGGATAGTTGGGTTCCCAGGCCCGTCACGGCCGTACACACCAGATAGGGGCACCGTGCCAAAGCCCATCCTTCGCGGCCACCGCGGGCGGAACGAGATCGCGACGGCCGGCTCGTCGACGCGCAGGCGTCGGCAGGGCGGCCAGTCCATGGTCGAGTTCGCGCTCGTGATCCCGATCTTCATGGTGGTCCTGATCTCGATCGTCGAGTTCGCGTTCACGTTCAACGCGGTCCTCGCGTCCCAGTACGCCAGCCGCGACGCCGCCCTCGTCGCCGCCGAGGCGGGCAACGGGGCCGGCAGCGACTGCGTGATCCTGCAGACGGTCGACACCGACATGGGCGCCCCCGCCAACCCCGCCGACATCGTCTCGGTCGAGGTCTACCGCACGACGGCATCGGGCGAGCAGGTCGGCCTGGCGACGATCTACGGCCGGACCGGGTCGTCGAGCTGCATCCGGCCCGACGGCACCACCGTCACCGTGCCCTACACGCGATCCCAGGACGGCTACCCCGAGGCCACCCGCTGCAACGTGCTGGCGGGCTGCGACGACCGTGAGCTCGACCACGTCGGCGTCAAGGTGACCTACCGGTACCACTGGAAGACGCCGATCGGGCAGGCGATCAGCTCGTATCTCGAGGTGACGCGGTCCAACTCGATGCGCATGGAGCCGGTGCTGTGATCGCGCTGCGACGTCCGACGCTCGATGCCGCCCGCGACGCCCGCGGCCAGAGCCTGGTCGAGTTCTCGATGATCGTCCCGCTGTTCCTCGTGCTGCTGCTCGGCATCCTCGAGTTCGGGATGGTCTTCGATCATGTCCTGACCATCAGCTACGCCACGCGCGAGGGAGCCCGAACCGGCGCCGCGCTGGCCAACGGCTCGAAGATGGCCGAGGAGTCCCTGGGCACCTGCAGCGACGTGGATTCGTACGTCGTCGCGGCCGTCGAGCGCGTGCTCGACTCGCCGGGCTCGCCGGTCCGCGGAGACCTCGCCAACGTCGACCAGATCCGGATCTACAAGTCGACCGCGTCCGGCAGCGAGGTGGGTCCCGTCAACGTCTGGACCCCCGGCGTCGGCCCGGTCGTGGACGGCACGGAGCTCAGCTTCATCAAGAGCACGTCGGGCTGGGACTCGTGCACGCGCAGCAACGTCACCAGCAACCCCGACTCCCTCGGCGTCTCGATCTCGTACCGCTATCACGCGGTGACGCCGCTGGCCTCGCTGCTGCGGTTCTTCGGCGGTCCAGGCTGGACCACGCTTCCCGTGTCGGATCGCTCCGTCATGGCCCTCAACCCAACGGACTAAGGGAACGCCATGGCGCCCATCACCCCCGATCCCTCGATCGACGCGGCCCGACCCCGCCCGCGACGCACGTCGCGCTCGCGCAGCCAGCGCGGCCAGATCCTCGTCATCTTCGCCGGCGCCCTCATCGCGCTGATGGCCCTGTGTGCCGTCGTCGTGGACGTGGCCTGGTACTGGACCAACAACCTCCGGATGCAGCGCGCCGCCGACGCGGCCGCGCTGGCCGGCGTCGTCTGGCTCCCGGGCAACCAGGGCCGGGCCACGACGGCCGCGCGCGACGAGGCGGCCAAGAACGGCTACACGAACGGCGTCGACGGCGTCAGCGTCACGCCCACCTACGACGCGGCCAACCCGCGCCGCATCAAGGTCGCGATCACGGGACCCGTCGGCACGCTGTTCGCGCGCGCCGTCGGCCTCAACGCCTGGCCCGCCGCGCGATCCGCGAAGGCCGACTACGTCCTGCCCGTGCCCATGGGCAGCCCCCAGAACTACTACGGCGTCGGGTTCTACGAGGGCCTCGTGTCGCACACGTCCACCGCGACGGGCTTCACCCCGTGCGGGTCGGCGATCTGGGACGCACGTGCACCGGGAGCCTCGCGACCGGCGCGCCGACCGGCGGCCAGTGGTTGCCCTCGACCGGCATGCCGGCCGCCTTGAACAGCGATAACAACAGCTATGCCTCCGAGGTCACGAACGGCGAGCGCCAGCAGCTGTCGACCTTCGGGCTGCTCACCGGCGGCTCGGCGATCCCGACGCCGGGCACCGGCCAGGCGCTGACCATCGCCGGGATCGAGGTCCGTCTCTCGGACGCCTTCGTCTCGGCCGGCTGCAGCAACACGACGATCGGCGTCCAGCTCTCGTGGGACGCCGGCACGACGTGGTCGACCGCCGTCAATACCGCGAACCTGGGCACCAACACCTCGACCGGCGACTACGTGCTCGGCAGCAGCACCAGCGTCGCGGCGTGGGGTGCGCGAACCTGGGGCCGCAACGACTTCAGCGATACGAACTTCCGGGTCCGGCTGACCGCGAACAAGGGATGCGGCACCTCGGGCCTGACGCTCAACCTCGACATGCTCGAGGTGCGCGTCGCCTGGTCGCTGACCACCACGACGACGACCAAGGAAGTGCTGCCCGTGCCGGATCCCCAGACCGGGGCGGCGCTCGATCCCCAGGGCTTCTGGGGCGCCATGTTCACCTCGGGCGGCTATCGCGAGAACGGCGACAAGTTCGGCCCGCGGTATCTCGGCAACGGCACGGGCCAGCCGTCCGGGTCGAACAGCCCGACCTACGACGCCGGCGGCTACAACTACACGATCGAGCTGCCGGGCGGCTCGGGCCAGGTCCGCCTGTTCGACCCGATGTTCTGCGCGACCGGCGACAACGGCCACGGCGGCTCGTTCGGCGCCGGCGACCACTGGACCGGCGGCCCCGCCACGACCGGCGTCGCGCCGGTGGCGATCACCTACACGCTGTACGACACGCAGGAGACCCTGCTCGACACGACCGATGACGGCGCGCCCGTCGCGACGCTCACGTACGACCCGGGGTCCGCGACGATGGGCGACCTCAGCGGGGCGTTCGGCACGCCGACGAACAGCACCGCGGCGAACCGCCAGGACTGCTCGACCAACCCGGCCCACAACCAGTGGGTCACGCTGGGCAGCGGCCTCGCCTCCGCGACGTACCGGCTCAACGTCAACACGAGCTCGGCGGCCGGCAACCTGAACGTCGGCGCGGAGAACCTGTTCTCCATCTGGACGAAGTCGACTCGGGACCGCCCGTGTCTTCGGCGCCGGTCGCATGGCGGCCTACACGAACCTCGACGGCGGGCTCCAGAAGTTCTACTTCGCCCAGATCGAGAAGGTCCACGCCGGCAAGACGATGGTCATCCACCTGTTCGATCCGGGCGAGGCGAGCGGCAACGCCTACCTGCGGGTGCTCAGCCCGGACGGGAACATCTACCACTACCAGACGTTCGACTGGACGTCGGACGACGGACGCAGCCAGACGGGCGTGAGCCAGATCCAGACGGCCGTCAACGGCGCGGCCCAGTTCAACAACCGCGAGATCACGATCACCATCCCGCTGCCGGCCAACTACGGCGTGGACGGCCTCAACCCGCCGGGGGACATCACCGACGAGGACGGGTGGTGGCTGATCGAGTACAACGTCAACCAGGGCAACGACACGACGACCTGGGGCGTGGACATCCGGGGCAACCCCGTCCACCTCGTGCTGCCGTGATGGGACGCGTCGAGGGCAACGCCTCGCCGCCGCGCCTGCCGGGCTTCCGGTTCGTGATCGGGATCACGGTGGCCGTCGTCGCCTTCGCTGCGGTCGTCGCGTTCGCGATGTACTGGCTGGCGCCGCTCCAGTAGCCGCGCCTCAGCGCGGCGGCGCGGCCTGCGGCATGCGGGTCGGCGCGTCGGGCGCCTTGGCGATCGCCCAGTCGGGGTTCACCTCGCCCGCGAGATAGCGGCTGTTCGACGCGCGGTAGGACAGCTCGCGGAACCCGAGCATGCCCCACGAGACCAGCGTCATCACGGCCGACGGCCGCACGAACGTCGACACGCGCGCCAGGAACGACTCGGTGAGCACCGCCTCGAGCAGCCGCTTCCGCTCGAGCAGCGGGACGTCGTGGAGCGCCTGGCCGTCCAGCCACAGCAGGTCCGTCGCCACGAACGCGTGCCGCTCGCCGCGCGCGAGGGCCTCGATCGTCACCGGCTCGACCTTCGCCTGCTCCGCCTCGTGGTCCCGGCTGTGCACGTACGGGTCGTCCTTGACGCTCGGGCGGAACAGCCGGGGGACGAGGATCGGGGGGCGCTCCACGCGCGGCGGGGCCGGGTACGCCCCCTCGCCCGTCCGCAGGGCCGCCGTCGTCACGTGGCCTTCGATCATGGCGTCCTCGGCGTCGAACCCGTCGAGCAGCGCCTGGAGCATCTCCTCGGGGACGCCGAGCTCCTGGCCGTCGCGATAGAGGGCGACCTGGTCCTCCGTGAGGGCGGCGACGACCCGCGCGCCGCCCCACTCCGGTTCCACGAGCGCATCGACGATGTCGCGCGGGCCGCGCCGCCCCGCCCGCTGGGGCCGCCAGGCGGCGGCGACCTGGGTCACGATCGAGTCCACGGCCATGGCGCGGATGCTACCGCGAGGCGATCGGGGACCTCTATGATCCGCCGCACCGGCCACCCGTGACGGATCCCGCGCACCAGCTGGAGTGACGATGTCGGCGCCCACCGTCCCCGTGGCGTCCGCCGCACCGATCGCGGAGGTCGACCCGAACCAACGGCCCGTCGCCCAGGGCGCGTGGACGCTGTACGACTTCGCGAACACGATGTTCTCGTTCGCGGTCGTGTCCGGCGCGATCGGGCTGTACCTGATCAACGACCGGCAGTTCGGCGAGCGCGACGGCAACGTCGTGCTGTCCCTGGCGATCGTGATCAGCGTCGGGATCAACGCGCTCGTCTCGCCGATCCTCGGGGCCTTCTCGGATCTCGGCGGGCGGCGGATGCCGTTCCTGCTCGCCTTCACCGCGATCTGCATCGCCTGCACGTTCTTCATCGCGGACGTCGCGCCGATCGTCGGCGTGGTCCTGTTCATCGCCGCCAACTTCGCCTACCAGGCCGCGCTGATCTTCTACGACGCGACGCTCAAGACCGTCAGCACGCCCCGGAGCCGCGGCCGGCTGTCGGGGATCGGGACGGGGATCGGCTACTGCGGGACGGTGTTCATCGGGCTGCTGATCTTCCTGCTCGACATCCCCGTCGCCGACCGCTTCCGGGTCACGGCGATCCTGTTCCTGCTGTTCGCGATCCCGATCTTCTGGTTCGTGCGCGAGCCGCACCGGCCCGACGAGCGGCCGGTGACCCGCGCGGACGTCGCGGACTCGTTCGGCCAGCTCAGACGGTCGATCGCGCACGCGCGCGAGGTGCCCGGGCTGTGGCGCTTCCTGTTCGGGCGCTTCTTCTACTCGGACGCGGTGAACACGGTCATCGTCGTGATGAGCGTCGTCGTCGTGAAGACGATGGGCCTGAGCGAGGCGACGGCGAACGTCGTCCTGCTCCTGCTCACGTTCGTGGCGATCGTCATGAGCTTCGTGTGGGGCTGGCTGGTGGACCGCCAGGGCCCGAAGCGGACGCTGGTCTGGGTGCTCGTCTCGTGGGCGGTCGGGCTGATCCTCGGCGGGATCGCGATCGGCTTCGGCCAGGCCGGCCTCGTCCCGTTCCTGGTCGCGGGCGCCATCCTCGGCAGCGGGCTCGGCGGCGTCCAGGTCGCGGACCGGGTGCTGATGGTGCGGCTGTCGCCGCCCGAGCGCATCGGCGAGTTCTTCGGCATCTACGGGCTGGTCGGCAAGGGGTCGCAGGTCATCGGCCAGCTCGTGTACGGGGCGCTGATCTTCCTGCTGCTCGACCGGCTGGGCAACGGCGCCTACCAGGTGGCCGTGCTGAGCCTGCTGGTGACGATGCTGATCGGGCTGTGGCTCGTGTGGCCGGTCAGCGACCGCTGGTCGGGCTCGGGCGAGGTCGCCGGTGTCGACGACCGGCCGGACGCCGGTGCGCCTGGCGCCGAGCCCGCCGCTCCGCCGCCGCGCCTGGCGCCGGATCGCGCCCCGCTGGACGACCGCAACTAGGGCGTCAGTCCCCGTAGCCGTCCGGGTGGGCGGTGCGCCAGGCCCAGGCCGAGCCGATCATCGCGTCGAGCGTCGAGCGGCGCGGCGTCCAGCCCAGGACCTCCCGGGCGCGGCCGTTGGACGCCACGAGGACGGGCGGGTCCCCGGCACGCGGCGGTCCCACCGTGTGCGGGACCGTGCGCCCGACCGTCGCCTCGACCGCCGCGAGGACCTCGCGAACGGAGAAGCCGTTCGAGGTGCCGAGGTTGCACACGAGCGCCGGGTCGCCGGCCGCAGCATCGCCGGCGGACGAGGTCGCCACCAGCAGCGCCGCCAGGTGCGCGTCCGCGAGGTCCGAGACGTGGATGTAGTCCCGGATCGGCGTCCCGTCGGGCGTCGCGTAGTCGTCGCCGAAGACGGTCAGCGGCTGACCGCCCGCGACGGCGGCCAGCGCGTTGGGGATCAGGTGCGTCTCGGGCCGGTGCACCTCGCCGATCCGCTCGGTCGCGCCGGCGACGTTGAAGTACCGCAGGCTCACGCTCCGCGTGCCGTAGGCCGCCCCGTACCAGTGCAACGCCCCCTCGAGGGTGCGCTTCGACTCGCCGTACGGGTTGATCGGCCGGAGCGGGGCGTCCTCCCCGATCGGCGTCGCGTCCGGGACGCCGTAGACCGACGCCGTCGACGAGAACACCACGCTCCCGATCCCGGCCGCGCGCGCGGCCTCGAGGAGGGCGATGCCGCCGGCCACGTTCTCGCGGTAATAGCGGCCGGGGTCGCGGATGCTCTCGCCGACGAGTGATCGGGCGGCACAGTGGAGGATGGCGTCCGGCCGCTCACCCTCGAGCAGCGGCCCGACCAGGGACGGGTCCGCGTACGAGCCGACGACGAGGCGGGCGGCCCCGGCGACGATCGCGCGATGCCCGGTCGTGAGGTCGTCGAGGACGACGACCTCGTGCCCCGCCTCGAGGATCGCGTCGACCGACACGCCGCCGACGTAGCCGGCGCCGCCGGTGACCAGGACCTTCACGGCCGCGCCTTCCGGAGCAGGCGGTCGACGAGGCCGGGGCCGGTCGACGGCGTGGCCCCCGGTGATGGCCGGCCCGGGGCCGGGGCGAGGTCCGCGTCGTCGACGTCGGGCAGCGCCTCGCCGCGCGTCGCGAACACCTCGGCAAGGCGGTCCGCGAGCCGTCGCGCGGCGACGTTCTCGGCATCGATGGCGAGGGCTCGCCGCGCCTGGCGGTACGCCTCGGGGTCGTCCGACCGCTCGAGCGCGACGCGCGCGAGCCCGACGACCGCGATCGAGTTGCGCGGGTCCGCCGTGGCGACCTGTCGGTACAGCCGCTCCGCCTGGTCCACGAGCCCGACCGAGAGCGCGCGCTCGGCCTGGAGCAGCAGCTCGATCACGCCTCGGCCTCGTCGTCCGGCATGTCCGCAAGCATGCCCTGTGCGAGCAGCAGCAGGGTGCCCCGATCGTTGAGCGCGGGGTCGTCGACGACCCGATCGAGCAACGCGTCGAGCATCCGGCCGAGCCTGGGACCCGGCTCCAGCCCGAGGCCGGCCATCAGGTCGTCGCCATCGACGGCGAGCGCGTGCCGGTCGAGCGGTGGGCGGGCCGCGAGCTGGGCGTCGACGCGCGCGCGGAAGGCGCTCGTCGCCGGGTCGTCGGGGGCCAGGCCGCTGCCGATGTCGTCCGCCCGCCGGAGCTCGAACAGCGCATCGACGCGCTCGCGACCCACGCGCTGGATGAAGCGCCGGATCGCGACGTCGGTCGCCGCCGGGTCGACGGTGAACATGTGCTGCCGGACCAGCTGGACGACCTCGTCGACGGTCTCCCCGGGGACCCGCAGCCGGCGGAGGATCGACTCGGCCTGGACCGCGCCGACGGCGTCGTGATGGTGGAAGCGCCCGTCGGCCTGGGTGGCTGGCTTGCCGACGTCGTGGAGGAGCGCGGCGAGGCGCACGATCCCGTGGTGTCGCGGGGCGGCGTCGACGGTCCGCAGCGTGTGGTCCCACAGGTCCTCGCCGGGCACCTTGTTCTGCGCCACGCCGCGCTGCGCCGCGAGCTCCGGGATCACGACGGCGAGCAGACCCGTGTCGGCCGCCAGCCGCAGCCCGGCGGACGGCCGGGGCGCCTCGAGCAGTCGCGACAGCTCCGCGCCGACCCGCTCGCCGGAGAGGTGCGCGGCCAGCTGGGCGTGCTCGGCGATGGCCGCCAGCGTGGCCGGTTCGATCGACAGGTCCAGCGTTGCCGCCAGCCGGACCGCGCGGATCATGCGCAAGGCGTCCTCGTGGAACCGTCGCGAGGGGTCGCCGACCGCCCGCAGGCGGCCGGCCGCGAGGTCGCCCAGCCCGTCGAACGGATCGACGAGCCCGCTCGGAAGCGGATCGGACCCCTCGCCGGACGCCGGGATCGCCGGCCCGCCCCAGGCCATGGCGTTCACCGTGAAGTCCCGTCGGGAGAGGTCCTGGGCCAGGTCGTCCCCGAACTCCACGCGGTGGGGCCGGCGGTGGTCGGCGTACTCGTGCTCGACCCGGAAGGTCGTGATCTCGAAGACCCCGCCGTCCCGGCGCACGGCCACGGTCCCGAAGCGGTTCTCGTAGACGGCCCCCGGGAACAGCTCGACGATCTCGGGCGGTCGCGCGTCGGTGGCAAGGTCCCAATCGGCCGGCGTGCGGTGGAGCAGCGCGTCGCGCAGCGAACCGCCGACGACGTAGGCCGCGTGCCCGTGGCGACGCAGCCGGCCGAGGACCGCGTCCACGGTCGCGGGGACCTCGGCCGTGAGGCGTGCCGCCGCCGCCGCGGCGTCCGGGCCGGGCACCGCGCCTGGCCTCAGTTCCGGCCGAGGAAGAGGTACATCCTCCAGGCTTCGTTCCGCTCGTCCTGGAGGTACGGCGTGAACAGGGAGTAGATGTCGCTGCGCGGCTCGAACGGCACGCGCACCAGGCGCACGTGCGCCTCGTCGGGGGTCCGGCCGCCCTTGCGGTGGTTGCACGGCTTGCAGGCGGCGACGAGGTTCTCCCACGTGTGGCCGCCGCCCCGGTGGCGCGGCACGACGTGATCGAGGGTGAGGTCGTTCGCCTGGCGCCCGCAGTACTGGCAGGTGTGGCGGTCCCGGCTGAAGATCTCGCGCCGGGTCAGCTTGACCCTGGGCCTCGGGCGGCGGATCTGGTGCTGGAGCCGGATCACCGACGGGGCCTTGTAGACGGCCCGGACCGTCCGGATCTCGGCGTGGTCGTACTCGATGACCTCCGCCTTCGAGCCGAACACCAGCCGGAACGCCCGCGGGATGTTGCAGACGTTCAGGGGCTCGTAATTCTGGTTCAGCACGAGCACGACCCCGTCCATCGGCCGAACGATAGCAGCACGGCTTCGAGCGTCGGGATGGCGGGCCTGGAGGGTCGCGAACCGGGTCGCGGCGGGGGTGCTGGCGGCGATCTCCCCTCAGACCCTGGGCGGGTCCATCGCCCGTTCGATCCGGGCGATCTCGATCTCGATCCGGCCCACCTCCGCGGAGGCCTCCTCCCACTCGTGGCTCCCGAGCGCGGCGGCGTTGCGCCGCCCGCGCGCGGCGGCGTGCTGCGCGAGGAGCGTGTCGCGGGTCGCGGGGGCCTTCGCCCGGGCGGCGGGTCCGGTCTCGACCGTCGAATCTGCGTGCATCGGGGCGAAGCGTAGCGCGTGACGCTCGCGAACGCGATGCCCGAGGGGGCGACCCCTCTGCGTCGCGGTTCCGGCGCCTCGGCGGTCGGGCCGCGATCAGGCCTCGGGCAGCACCCGGACGGCCATGCCCGGCCGGACCGGGCCCTCACGCAGCACGCGGGCGTACCAGCGCGCGTCCTCGGGCCGGACCTTGTGGCTGATGCGCGCGATCCGGCCCTCGACGAACCACGGCGCCTGGGTCGCGCACGGGGTCGCGTACTGGGTCAGCTCCAGCAGCGGTCCGAGGGTGCCGTCCGCCTCGTCGCCGTCGGGATCGCCGAGCTCGAGCCGGTCGCCGTCCCCGAGCCGGCTCCAGTCGATCCCCAGCAGGGTGAGGTTCTCGCCGTACGACCCGGGAAACGACTGGTGGCCGTCGGCGCGGACGCGCTCGATCGCCTCCTGGGGGTAGAGGCACACGGCGGCCGTCGGCCCGCCATGGACGTCCGGGTTGTGGTGGGCGTCGCCCGCGAGGCCAAGCGTCCGGACCCAGGTCCCGTCGACGGGCGGCTTCGGGACGCCGCCGCGGTTGAGGTTCACGGAGGCGACCACGCCCTCGAGCCCCGGCTCGATCGAGCGGCGGGTCGCCCACATCACCTCGGTGTCGTACGGCAGCTCGATCGTCTCGAGGCCGGCCGTGGCCGGGTCGTCGCGCAGCAGCGCCTCGACGTCGGCGAGGACCTCGGCCTGTGCGGACGGCTCGGCCGCCGCGACGAAGCTCACGGACGCGACGCGGTCGAGCACGCCCTCCCGCGTCAGCCGGTGCGACTGGCGGAAGTCCGCCTGCTCCCACGGCTCGAACAGCGCGCACCGCCGGAGCGCGGCTCGCCAGCGATCGTCCCAGACCTGTGGCTCGTCGCCGGCGAGGGTCCGGATCCGGTCGCCGACCGCCTTCACCCACGGCACCGACTCGTCGCGCCGGTTCCAGGCCAGCACGAAGCGCCCGCCGGGCCGCAGGACGCGGTGGACCTCGGACAGCGCCCGGATCGCGTCGAACCAGTGGAACGCCTGCGCGGCGACGACGCCGTCCACCGATGCGTTGGGCAGCGGGATCGCCTCCGCGGTGCCGTCGACGATGTCGACCTCGGCGGCTCCGTCCCGGCCCGTCGCGTCCGCCAGCGCGGCGGCCAGCTTCGCGCGCATGCCCGGGACGGGCTCGAGGGCGACGATCCGGCCGCCCGGCGGGACCAGCCGGCGCGTGAGCTTGCCGGTTCCGGCGCCCAGCTCGAGCACGGTCCGACCGGGCCCGAGGCCGAGCCGGTCGACGATCACCGCCAGGGCGTCGTCCGGATAGCCCGGGCGGGCGCGCTCGTAGAGGTCCGCGGTCTCGGCGAACCCGCGCGCCGCGGCGGGATGGATGGTGTCGGTCATGCGGCGATCCTAGGGCAGCGCCGCGTAGACGGCGTCGTGGACCGCGTTGATCGGCGTGTGGGCCATCTCCCAGACGCCGCTGAGGTACACGAACACCAGGTCGTGGGCCGGGTCGACCCAGAGCCGCGTCCCGGTGGCGCCGCCATGCCCGAACGACGCCGGCGACCTCGGGCTGGCGATCCCGGGCCGGTTCCAGCCGAGCGCGTAGTGCTCGGCACGGAGCGCATCGGTCGCTGCACCGAGGCCGTGCACGGTCACCTCGCGCGTCATCAGGTCCACGAACGCCGGCGACAGCACCCGGACCCCGTCCAGCTCGCCGCGACGGAGGATCGCGCGCCCGAACCGGAGCACGTCGTCCGCGGTGCTCCACAGGCCGCCGCCCGCGAGCCGCAGGCGCGCGTACGCGCCGAGGAGCGTCGCCGCCGGGACGCCGGCCAGCGCGGCGAGGTCGACGCGGACCGGCGCGAGCGTGGCCTCCGGGTCCGACGCCGGGATCGAACGTCGTCCGCGTCATCCCCAGCGGCTCCAGCACGTTCGTGCGCACGAGGTCGTCGAAGGTCCGGCCAAGCCGCCGCTCGAGGGCCTCGGCCAGGAGGTCGAACGTCGTCGACGCGTAGCGGAACGTGCTGCCCGGCGGCGTCTCCTGGGGCAACGCCGCGGCCCGCCGGAGGAGCTCGGCGCGGCCGCCGCCCTCGAGCAGGAGCCCCTCGACGTCGACGTCGCCGAGGCCGCTGGTGTGGGTGAGCACGTGCCACGTCGTGAACGGCGTCACGTCCGCCCGGTCGAGACCCGGCACCGCCGCGGAGATCGGCTCGACCAGGTCCAGCCGGCCGGCCTCGACCTCCCGGAGGATGGCCGTGGCGACGATCGGCTTGGTCACCGACGCGAGCAGGCACCGCCGCGTCGACGCCAAGCCGGGGACCGTCGACGGGCCCGAACGACTCGAGCCGGATGACCCCCTGCCCATCCGCGACGCCGACGGTGACGTATGGGACGGTGCCGTCGGCGACCTGGCCGGCCGCAACCTCGAAGGCCGCGTCGAGCGCGCGGCGCGGAAGGCGGCTGGCCGGGTTCGCGGACATGCACGGCAACCATACCCGCCGGCACGACGCGCTCGAGGCGCTGAAACCTCGCGCGCATCCCGCGCCTCGGACAGGACACAGGCACCCACCACCACCCGGAGGACACGATGATCAACGTTCGTCTGCTCGCAGCCGCGACCCTGCTCGTTGCGGCATCCGCGCTCGCCCCGGCCACGGTCGCCGCCAAGTCGGGCGACGTCGTCCGGACCGGCGGCTGTTCCGGCAGCGCCGACTGGAAGCTGAAGGCGGGCAAGGACGACGGGCGGATCGAGGTCGAGTTCGAGGTCGACTCGAACCGCAACGGCCAGGTCTGGCGCGTCAAGATCCGCGACAACGGCGTGCTGCGCTACCGCGCGCGCCAGACGACGCAGGCCCCGTCGGGCTCGTTCAGCGTCGAGCGACGGATCGCCGAACATGGCCGGCAGCGATCACATCGTCGCCCGCGCCCGCAACCTCGCCAGCGGCCAGGTGTGCATGGGCAGCCTGACGATCTGATCCCCGGGCTCGCCGCCGTCGGCCGGGGAGAAATCGGCTAACCACCGGGCGCAGGTTTCCGGCCCGGAGTACGATCCCCCCGTGACCGACGGCGCGCGCGCCCACGAGTCCCCGCGATCCGGTTCGCCCATCGCGGAGGAGATCCGTCTGCGCCTCGCGAACGCGTGGGGCGAGATGGGCGCCGCCTGGGGCGTCGCACCCGCGATCGCCCGCGTCCATGCGTACCTCATGGCCCGCCAGGAGCCGCTGACCGAGCGCGAGGTGCGCGAGGCGCTGGGTCTCAGCCATCGGGCGGCCAGCCTGGCGCTCGCCGAGGCCGAGGCGTGGGGCCTCGTCGAGCGGGTGGCCGAGCCGCGCCGGGTGGGTCGCCGCGGACCCGCCGGCACCGCGTACATGGCCATCGGCGACCACTGGCGGTGGTTCGGCCGGGTCGTGGCCGAGCGCAAGGTGCGCGAAGGCGACCCGATCGTGGTCGTCCTGGAGCAGACGCTGATCGACACCAACGTCGCCCTCCAGCGCCACCCGGGCGACGCCGACCTCGCCCGCCTCCGCGACTGGCTGACGACGTTCCTCGTGTTCGTCCGCCTGTTCGACCGGGCCGTCGGCCTCGTCAGCCGCCTCGAGCCCAACGAGCTCGAGCGGGCCCTGCGCCTCCTGGGCGAGGTGCCCGACGACACGATCATGCGGCTGGTCAAGCTGCTCGACGGCCTGCCCGACGACGACGTGCTCGGCCTCGTCGAGGCGCTCAGCCGCCTGTCGCCTTCGTCCGCGCGCCGCGCGACGACGCTCATGTCGGGCGTCGTCCGGACGCTCGTCAGATAGGACGATGATCCGGAGGGTGCGGCGTGCCGGTCGTCGCGCCGGACGCTGCGTCGGAAGCGCGGCGTCGGGGCAAGGGCCCTGATGGGGAACCCGAAGCAGCGGGCGGTGCGCCGGTCGAGGATCGAAGGCTCGTTCGCCGATGCCTTCGCGGCCGTCCGGCCGGGCCCGAGCCGCATCCGTGCCCTGCGCCGGTACGAGATCAGCGACCTCACCTCGACGATCAAGTACTACAAGAACCGAGCTGAGTACCTCGGCGTGGCGGCCGGGATCGCCGACGGGCTGATCCGGGACCGCCACCTGAAGACCGCCCTCGAGCTCGGCCCGCACCTCCGGCCGCTGATCGTGGGCGCCGACACCATGGAGCTCCATGCCCACCCGGACCTGCAGGCGGAGGGCCGGCGGATCGTCCACGACGCGACCGCCGCGCCGTGGCCGGTCGCGGACAAGGCCTACGACCTGTTCGTCGCGCTCCAGGTGTTCGAGCACCTCGGCACCAAGCAGCCGGTCGCGTTCGCCGAGGTCCGGCGCGTCGCCAGGCACGCGATCCTGTCGCTGCCCATCGACTGGGACCTCAAGGACAAGACGAACTCGCACTACATGATCTCGCACGAGCGCGTGCTGTCGTGGTTCGCGCCGGTGGCTCCGTCCCGCGTGGTGGTCGGCAACGGCGGGAGCGGGAAGCGCCTGATCTACGTGTTCGAGGACTTGCCGGGGCCCGATTGAACGGGTCCCATGCGATAATCCGCCGGTGACGGCGGACCGAGCCGGCTCGAACGGGCGACGACCCCGGGGCCAGCCTGCCGGCCGACGACTCACGCGTTCTCTCGGAGAGCCCGACAACACCATGACCGAAACCTCTACCTGGGCAACCAAGAAGGGCCTCGCGCAGATGCTCAAGGGCGGCGTCATCATGGACGTCGTCACGCCTGAGCAGGCCAAGATCGCCGAGGAAGCCGGCGCCGTCGCGGTGATGGCGCTCGAGCGTGTCCCGGCGGACATCCGCGCCGCCGGCGGCGTCGCGCGCATGTCCGATCCGGCCATGATCGAGGGGATCATGGCGGCCGTCACCATCCCGGTGATGGCCAAGGCGCGGATCGGCCACTTCGTCGAGGCGCAGGTCCTCGAGGCGCTGGGCGTCGACTACATCGACGAATCCGAGGTGCTCACGCCGGCGGACGAGACCAACCACGTCGACAAGCACGCCTTCAAGATCCCGTTCGTGTGCGGCTGCCGGAATCTCGGCGAGGCGCTCCGCCGGATCAACGAGGGCGCGGCGATGATGCGGACCAAGGGCGAGGCCGGCACCGGCAACATCGTCGAGGCCGTGCGCCAGCTGCGCGACGTGCTCGCCGAGATCCGCCGGCTCGAGGGCATGCGCGAGGACGAGCTGTTCGTCGCGGCCAAGGACCTTCAGGCCCCGTACGAGCTGGTCCGGGACGTCGCCGCGAACGGGCGGCTGCCCGTCGTGAACTTCGTCGCCGGCGGCATCAGCACCCCGGCCGACGCGGCGCTCGTCATGCAGCTGGGCGCCGAGGGCGTCTTCGTGGGCTCCGGGATCTTCAAGAGCGAGGATCCGGCGCGGATGGCCAACGCCATCGTCCAGGCGACCACCCACTTCGGTGACCCGAAGATCATCGCCGAGGTCTCGAAGGGGCTTGGCGCGCCGATGCGCGGGCTCGCCATGGAGGCCATCCCGGACCAGGAGCGCCTCGCGGTCCGCGGCTGGTAGCGCGGGACGGGTCGGCGGGAGCCGGCGCCATGAAGATCGGGGTCCTTGCCTTGCAAGGCGCCTTTGCGGAGCACGTCTCGACCCTGCGCGCCATCGGCGTGGAGGCCGTCGAGGTGCGCCTGCCGGCCGACCTCGCGGACGTCGACGGCCTGATCCTGCCGGGCGGCGAGAGCACCACGATGCGCCGCCTGATCGATCGCTGGGGCCTGCGCCAGCCGATCCTCGACCTCGCCGAGTCGGGAGCGCCGCTGTTCGGCACCTGCGCCGGGATGATCGTGCTCGCGCGCGAGATCACGAGCGGCGAGGAGCCGATGCTGCCGCTGCTCGACGTGACCGTCGAGCGCAACGCCTTCGGCCGCCAGCTGGACTCGTTCGAGACGGAGCTCGTGGTCCCGCTGCTGGGCGACCAGCCCGTCCACGCGGTGTTCATCCGGGCGCCGGTCATCGAGCGCGTGGGCCCCGGCGTCGACGTCATCGCGAAGCTGGACGACGGCCGGATCGTCGCGGTGCGCGAGCGCAACATCGTCGCGACCGCGTTCCATCCCGAGCTCGCCGGGGAGACGCGCTTCCACCGCCTCGTCGCGATGCTCGCGGCCGAGCACGCGGACCCGGGCGAGGGCGTCGGGCGCCGACCCCACCCCACCCGCCGCGCGCAGTCGGGCCGCTAGCGATGGCACGCACGGGCAAGGTCCGCGCCGCGCGGCTGACCGATCTCGCGGCGCTGGGCGAGCTGTCGCGGCTGGCCCAGGCCGACGGCGACGGCACGCGATCCCTCGGGCTCCCGGTGACGGGGCCGCGGATCGGCATGTTCAGCCTGTTCCGGCTGCCGCTCGGCGCGTTCAGCCCCAACGACGTGATGTACGTGTTCGACCGCGACGGGCACGTCGCGGGCCTCCTGCGCGCCGAGCGCGACAGCCCCCGCGACGAGTGGACCGTGGTCGAGCTGGACGCCGTCGGCGACCTCGACGCAGGCGACGTGCGGTTCCGCCTCGTCCAGCACCTCCTGCGCGACGGCGGCAAGCGGGGCGCGGTCCGGTTCCACGTCGCGTGCGGTGACGTCGACGACAACGTGGAGCTGTTCATGCAGGCGGGCTTCATCCGCTTCGGCGACGAGCACGTGCTGTTCCGCGAGCCCGACGACCCGCTGCCCGGCCCGATGTCGGACGACGAGGCGCGCGCGGCGCGGATCCGGCCGGTGGTCAACCTCGACGCGGTGCCGCTGTCGCGGCTGTACGCCACGGTCACGCCGGCCCCGGTCCAGCGGCTCGAGAACGTCCGGATCCACGACTGGGAGCGGCAGGGCCGGGACTGGCGCGTCCCGCGCAGCTCGCTGGCGCCGATCCTGCGGTTCGCGGACGTCGACGCCTTCGTCCAGGAGACCGAGGGCGGCGGCGGCGACGGGACCGCAGCTCGACGCGTTCGTCCAGATCGGCGTCGCGAAGGAGGACCAGCCGCACTACCTCAAGGTGATGGCGCGCCCGGAGGCGGACATCGAGCCCGTGATCCGGTATGCGCTCGGGACCATCGCGGCCGGCGCGGGATCGTCGGGCACCCGCCTCGGCGTGCTCGCGCCCGTCCGCACCTACGAGTCGCCGATCGACCGGCGGCTCGAAGAGGAGGGCTTCGCCTCGATCGCGACCGTCACGCTGCTGATGAAGGAGACCCTCGTCCGGGTCGCCGAGCCGCGCCTCGTGCCGGCGGGCGTCCGATGACCGAGGACGCGGTCCGGATGCCCGAGGACGGCGCCCGGACGACCGACGACGAAGGAGGACCGATCGGCGTGGGAACCCGCGAGCGCCAGCGCGAGACGATGGACGACCTGGACGTGCTCCTGGCGGCGCTGCCGCCGGAGATCGTGGAGGCGATCCATGCGCTGCCGGACCGCGAGACCCTGATCGAGGTCGTGCTGGACCTGGGCCGCCGGCCGGAGGCCCGCTACCCCTCGTCCGAGGTCGCGCCTGCTCGATCGCGAGATCGGCGATCGCGACATCGCCTACGTCGTGGACCACATCGGCTCGTTCGGCGACGACAACCGCGCGGGCATCGAGCGCACGCTCCACCGCATCAGCGCGATCCGCAACCGCAACGGCAAGATCGTCGGGCTGACCTGCCGCATCGGGCGCGCCGTCTACGGGACGATCGAGATCATCTCGGACTACATCGAGACCGGGAAGTCGATCCTGATCATGGGCCGGCCGGGCATCGGCAAGACCACGATGCTCCGCGAGGCCGCGCGCGTGCTGGCCGACGAGCAGCGGCAAGCGCGTCGTCGTCGTCGACACGTCGAACGAGATCGCGGGCGACGGCGACATCCCCCATCCGGCGATCGGGAAGGCCCGGCGGATGCAGGTGCGGACGCCGAGCCTGCAGCACGAGGTGATGATCGAGGCGGTCGAGAACCACATGCCCCAGGTCATCGTCATCGACGAGATCGGGACCGAGCTCGAGGCGCAGGCGGCGCGCACGATCGCCGAGCGCGGCGTCCAGCTGATCGGGACCGCGCACGGCAACAACCTCGACAACCTGATGCTCAACCCGACCCTCTCGGACCTCATCGGCGGCATCCAGAGCGTGACCCTGGGCGACGAGGAGGCCCGCCGCCGGCGGTCGCAGAAGAGCGTCCTCGAGCGCAAGGCGCCGCCGACGTTCGACGTCATCGTCGAGATCCAGGACCGCGAGCGCGTCCTCGTCCACGCCGACGTGGCGGCCACCGTGGATGCGCTGCTCCTCGGCGACCTCACGGCGCCCGAGCTCCGCTGGCGCGACGAGGAGGGCGTGCATCGCTCCCAGGCGCGCCCCAAGCCGTCGGCGCGGGAGGCGGCGGGCGGCGACCGGTTCAGCGGCCTCACCGGGTCGGGCGCCGGCGCCTGGGGCCGCGAGCCGGGCTGGCGCGGCGCCGGCGACCTACCGCACCGGCGGCTACGCGGGCGAGGACCGGCTGCCCGTCCGGCCGGGGTTCCGGCCGGGCCAGTCGGGCGGCTGGCGCTCGGGGCGCGGCGGCCCGGGATCGTCGGATCGCGGCGGGTCCTCGGATCGGGGCCCGCGCTCCACGGAGGGCGACCGACCGGGCCCGCTGAGCGTCCTGCCCGGCGAACGGTTCGCGGCCTCGCCCGGAGGCCAGCCGGGCCCGCCGGCCACGCCGTTCGTCGCCGGCGACATCGCCGACCGCGGGCCGCTGGAGCGCGCGGAGGGCGCGAACGCCGGGCTGTCCGCCGCCGAGGTCCGCGCCCGGGACGCGCGCGAGCTCCAGCGCCAGAAGGCGTGGCGCGAGGAGGCGACCCGCGCGCTCAACGCGCTGCGCGAGGACGAGGGCACGCGTCCCGTCAACGCGGCCGAGATCGAGGCCGAGGAGGAGGCGCGGATCGCCCGGATGGTGCCCGGGGAGACCGACGCGAGCGGCGAGTCTCGAACCCGGCGCTGACCGCGAGGGGACGAGCGAGGACGACGAGGAGGACGGCTACGGCGCCGCGGTCCGCCAGATCGAGGGCGGCACGCTGCCGACGCTGCGGGTGTTCCCGCACGGGATCAGCCGCAAGCGCCTCGAGCAGGCGATCCGCGACCTGCAGCTGCCGGTGATCGTCGCCCGCGACGTGGACGAGGCGGACGTGGCGATGACGCTCCGCAGCGAGTACCGCCAGAAGCCGCCCGCGATCCGGGAGGCCGAGGACCGGGCGATCCCGGTCTACGTGCTCAAGTCGAACACCATCGTGCAGATGCAGGCGTCGCTGACGTCGATCTTCTCGCTCGAGGTGGATCCGCGAGACGCGGCGCTGCGCGAGACCGAGCAGGCGATCGGGCTCGTGATCAAGCAGCAGGAGCCGATCGAGCTGTCGCCGCAGAACGCCTACATCCGGCGGCTGCAGCACCAGATGGCCGAGCGGGCGAACCTCGTGTCGCGCTCACGCGGCCGCGAGCCGTACCGGCGCGTCCGGCTCTACCCGGACGCCGCCCGACCAGCCTGGCGCTAGCGGCGCGCGATCGCCCGCGCTCGGCGCGGTGGGCGGGCACCGTATCCTCGGGCGCGTGACCACCGCGGCACCTACCGCCGATCGCCGGGCGGACGAGGCACCCACCCCGCTCGGCTCGATCCCGGGTCACCCCGACCTGTCCCCGACGCCGGACGGTGGCCTCGACGACGCCGAGGCCGCCCGCCGGCGCGCCGCCGGCCACGGCAACTCGCCGCCGCCGCCGACGACCCGGACCTACGCGCAGATCCTGCGCGAGAACATCTTCACGTTCGTCAACAACATCCTGTTCGCGCTGGGCATCGCGCTCGTCCTGGTGGGCCGGCCGATCGACGCCCTCGTCTCGCTGGGCGTCATCTCGACCAACGTCGATCGTCGGCATCGTCCAGGAGATCCGCGCCAAGCGGACGCTCGACCGGATCGCCCTCCTGACGCGACCCACGGCGACGGTCGGTCCGGGCCGGGGTGACGACCGAGCTGCGGCCGGAGGAGCTCGTCGCTCGGCGACCTCATCGCGGTCAAGGCGGGCGACCAGATCGTGCTCGACGGCCGCCTGGTCGCGGGCGACCTCGGGGTCGACGAGTCCCAGCTCACCGGCGAGAGCGACGTCGTCCGCAAGCGGGTCGGCGACGCGGTGTTCAGCGGGAGCTACGCGACGACCGGCGGCGGCCGCTACGTGGCGGAGACGGTCGGCGTCGGACAGCTTCGCCAACCGGATCACGGCGGGCGCGCGCTCGTTCCGGCGCGTGATCACGCCGCTCCAGGCCCAGATCAACCTCGTCATCCGCGTCGTGCTCGGGCATCGTCATCTACCTCGAGATCCTGCTCGTCCTCCGCGGCATCGTGCAGCGTGCGGTCCTGGGCGACGTCGTCGCCGACGCGACGCTCCTCGCCGGGCTCGTGCCCAACGGCCTGTTCGTGTCGATCGCCGTCGCCTACGCCCTGGGCGCGATCCGGATCCTGCGCTTCGGCGCGCTCGTCCAGCAGGCGAACTCGATCGAGTCGCTCAGCCACGTCGACGTGCTGTGCCTCGACAAGACGGGCACCCTCACCGCGAACCGGCTCGAGGTCGAGGCGGTCGCCGGGCT
Source organism: uncultured Chloroflexia bacterium (assembly GCA_963767945.1). Taxonomy (GTDB): domain Bacteria; phylum Chloroflexota; class Limnocylindria; order Limnocylindrales; family CSP1-4; genus CAIXZV01. The sequence goes on from CAVYGH010000011.1 coordinate 195,463, forward strand.
CGACGGCGCCTCCGAGGACGAGGTGATCGCCGTGCTGGCGGCGCTCGCCGGGTCCGCGACCGTGCGCAACCAGACCACCGAGGCGATCGCCGCCCGCTGGCCGCGGGAACCGCTGCCGCCAGGCGGCCGAGGTGCCGTTCTCGTCGGCCCGCAAGTGGAGCGCGGTCGCGTTCGCCCACGCCGACCCGGCGCTGCCCGGGATCATCGCGCTCGGCGCGCCGACGTTCCTGCGGCCCTCCCTGGCGACGGGCGACGACGGCGAGCCCGCCGGCTGGGCGGCGATCGAGGCGGCCGCGGCCGGCTGGACCGAGCGCGGGCTGCGCGTGCTGCTGGTCGCCACGCACGCCGACGCCGGCGCGCTGCCGCCCCACGAGGACGAGGCCGACGCGACGCTGCCCGCCGGGATGCGCGCCCTCGGGCTCGTGGCGCTCGCCGACGAGCTGCGCGCCGAGGCCGGTGCCGTCCTCGCGTCGTTCGCCGCCGCCGGGGTGAACGTCAAGATCATCTCGGGCGACGACCCGGACACCGTCGTGGCGCTCGCCCGCCAGGCCGGCCTCGCCGACGCCGCCTCCATCGCGGGCCACGAGCTGGACGGCCTCGACGAGGCCGACCTCGGCAAGGTCGCGGAGGCGCACACGGTCTTCGGGCGGATCACGCCCGCCCAGAAGGAGCGGCTCGTCGGCGCCCTCAAGGCCCGCGGGCACTACGTGGCGATGATCGGCGACGGCGTGAACGACGTGCTGTCGCTCAAGAAGGCCGACATGGCGATCGCGATGGGCAGCGGCAGCCAGGCGACGCGCGGCGTCGCCGACCTCGTCCTGATGGAGGACTCGTTCGCGGCGGTCGCCGAGGCGGTCCAGGAGGGCCAGCGGATCCTCAACGGGATGGAGGACATCCTCAAGCTGTTCCTGACCCGGATCGCGACGGTCGGCCTCGTGATCGTCAGCAGCCTCGTCGTGGTCACGTTCCCGATCGAGCTGCGCAACGCGTCCGCCCTGACGGTGTTCACCGTGGGCATCCCGAGCGCCCTGCTCGCGCTGTGGGCGCACCCGGGCCACCAGGTGCGCGACAGCCTCGACCGGACGCTCGCGCGGTTCGTCGTGCCCGCCGCCGTCGTGTCGAGCCTCGTCGGGCTGCTCGTGTTCTACGGCGTGCTCGCGCTGTCGAGCCCCGACCCGACGGCCCTCGAGCCGGCGCGCCGGCAACGCCCGGACGGCGCTCACGTCGTTCCTCGTGTTCGTGGGGCTGTTCCTGATCGTGTTCGTCGAGCCGCCGATCAAGTGGTTCGCCGTCGCCGAGCCGCTCACCGCCGATCGCCGCCCGACCTACCTGGCGATCGGGCTCGGGCTCGCCTTCGTCGTGGTCCTGCTCACGCCGCCGGCCCGCGCCTTCTTCCAGATGATCGCGCCCGCGCCTCGCGACGGCCTGATCGTGATCCTCGCGGTCGTCGCGTGGGTACTGCTGGTACGGACCTTCTGGGCGTACCGCGTCGTGGACCGGTTCCTCGGGCGGTCGTGAACTCGCAGCGGAGGAGCACCGATGACGCTGCGCGTGACCGAGGTGGTGATCGACTGCGCGGACCACGGCGCGGTCGTCGACTTCTGGGCCGAGGCGATGGGCTACGAGCGGCGCGAGGTCAACGAGCAGTACGTCGCGCTCGTCCCGCCGCCGCCCGTCGCGTCCCGGCCGGCCGCCGCTGCTGTTCCAGAAGGTCCCGGAGCCCAAGGTCGTCAAGAACCGGGTCCACCTCGACCTGCGCGGCGACGTGATGGCCGACGAGGTCGCACGGCTGACGGGCCTCGGGGCGACGGTCATCGCGGAGCGCTCGCTGGGCGCGCTCACGTGGACCGTGATGGCCGATCCGGCGGGCAACGAGTTCTGCGTCTCGGGCGACGCCTAGGCGAGGCGGGCGCATCGGCGCTGCCGACGGCCCGGGACGGCGCGCGGTCAGCACGAGGCCCGGGATGCCATACGAGGGGACCAGGACGACGCCGCCGGTGTCGGCGACGACGATCGTCGCGATCCGCACGGGGATCGCACGGACGGCGTGAGTGGCGGCCGTCGACGCGTGGCGTTGCGCGGCCGGCGCTACGCGCGAAGGTCGACGGTGGCGCCGCCGACCTGCTCGGTCTCGGTCCGGCGCCCGTGCGGCACGCCAGGCGGCGCGCGCCATGACCACCGCGATGAGCCCGATCAGGAACCCGTTGACCGGGTGGAACGCGGCAACCGTCGGCAGCTCCGTGCGGAGGCCCGACGAAGACCGACTGGAGGATCATCAGCCCGAACGCGAGCGCCGCAAGGCCCACCTGGCGGCGACCGGCTCGAGCGAGCGCGGCGGTGATCAACACGACGAGGGTCAGCCCTTCGATGAGGTACCCGAACCCGGCGTGTGTGAGGAACATCGCCGGATCGTCGAAGACGCCGAGCCCGGCGAGGAAGATCTGGACGACGACGCACACGACGAGCAGCGACGTCGTGAGCGCATGGAGCAGGCGGGCGGCATCGGACGCATCGCGTGTCCTCCGAGCGGGCTTTCGTTTCGTCGATCCTCGAGCCCGGGCGTCCCGGAGAACGTTACGGCCGGGCCTGCCGCGACGGCCGGATCCACAGGGCGGCGGCGGACGGGCGAAGTGCCGCGACGACGGTCTCCTCCACGTCTCTGGTGACCGTGGGGAGGTCCACCTCGTGTTGGAGCCGCTCGCCGTACGCGGCGAGGCTCCGCTCCGCCTCGAGTCGAGGCCGGTCGAATCGCCGGTCGACGAACGCCTGGACGCGCGTCCGCACCGGCTGGAACACGGCGAATGCCAGCAGCGTGGAGGCCGCCACGGCAAGCGTCTCCGCTTGCGTCACATCGACCAGCGCCGCCTGCAGCGCGAGCACGGCGACGACGAACACCGCGGCGACCGTCGCCGTAGCCAGCCCCCAGCCCAGCGTCCGGCTGATGATCCGGTCGATCTCGTAGAGGCGATATCGCAGCACCGCGACGAGGATGGCGAACGGAATCGTCGGGTAGGACACCAGCACGACCGCGGCGGCCACGAACGGAACGTCGATCCGGATCACGGTCGTCAGGACGGCCCAGACCAGGCTCGCGACGGCGACGAGCGCCAGCGCCCATGCGAGCCACCGGTACTGGAGACGCGCGAGGCCCGTCGAGCGCCGGAACCGGTCGAACAGCGACACCATCGCCACGAACGAGAGCACGAACATGGTCGGCCACAGCACCTGGGTCGAGCTGCCGAGCTCGATCCCGGCGAGCAAGGGGAGGGCGTACGGGTTCGCCACGTCGAGGCCGTTCGGGTAGCCAGGCGCGGTGACGTTGATCGTGGGCCCGAAAACGAGCAGCACCGAGATCGGGACGAATGCCACGGCGACCGCACGGGCAACGGTGCGCCAACGGCCCGTCGGGAGCGTCCCGTTGGGGAACACAAGGGCGATTCCGGCCAGGCCGGCGAACACGATGACCCACCCAATGCCGTTCGCCCAGGCCGTGAACTCGCCGATCGCCGTCGCCGTCCCTCCGAGCAGCTCGTCCGCGGTCGCGACCACGCGGGTCGTTCCGAGCCCGAGGCCGATCGCCATCAGGAGCAGCAGCCAGGCGATCGGCTGGCCGGGTCGCCGGACCGCGAGCACGAGCCCGGCGACGCCGAACGGGACCAGGAGCGCGACGCCGCCCGCGTCGGTGAGCACGATCGCCGCAGCCAGGACGGGCAGGGCGAGGACGACGGCGATCGCCGCGCGGATCTGGACGCGGCGGTGCGCCGCCACGGTCAGGCCCGGCGTAGCCATCGCTCGGCGCTCCGGACGGCATGGACGCCGCACATGCCGTGGACGCCGCCGCCCGGCGGGGTGGACGACGAGCACACGAACAGCCCGGGGTCCGGGGTCGTGTACGGGTTCCAGCGCACGACCGGGCGGAACAGGAGCTGGCGGACGTCCTGCACGCCGCCGTTGATGTCGCCGCCGACATAGTTCGCGTCGTACGCCTCCATCGCGGCAGCGCCGCGCACGGACCGCGCCGAGGATCTGATCGCGAAAGCCGGGCGCATACCGCTCGACCTGGGCCTCGATCGCCTCCGTGGCGTCACCCGGCCAGGCGTTCGGGACATGGCAGTAGGCCCACGCCACGTGCTTGCCCTCGGGCGCGCGCGACGGATCGGCGATCGTCGGTTGGACGAGCAGCACGAACGGCCGGTCAGCGACGCGGCCTCGATGGACGGCATCCTCGGACGCCGCGACCTCGCGCATGGAGCCGCCGAGGTGCACCGTGCCGGCGCGTGCCGTCCGCGGGTCGCGCCACGGGATCGGGCCGTCGAGCGCCCAGTCGAGCTTGTGGACCCCCGGGCCGTAGCGGAAGGCCTCGAGCCGCCGCCGGTACCCGGCCGGCAGGCGGTCGCCGCGCGATGGCGACGACCTGGCGTGGCGTGAGGTCGAGCAACACGGCGCGAGCAGCGGGCAGCTCGGCGAGCGTCTCCACGCGGCGGCCCACCTCGATCTCGACGCCCAGCGCCCGCGCCTCGGCCTCGAGGGCAGCGGCGACGCGGCCGCTGCCGCCGCGCGCCATCGGCCAGCCGACGGCATGCGCAAGCATCCCGAGCACGAGTCCGAACGAGGCCGACAGCGGTTGGCCGAGGCGGAGCATCGAGTGCGCAGCGAGCCCGGCGAACAACGCACGGCCCGCCGGCTCGCGGAAGGCGAGGCGCGCCAGCGTCGTGGCTGGCATCAGGGCCGGCAGCCCGAACCGGGCCATCAGGATCGGGTGGCGCGGCGGGCGAATGACGGGGCGCAGGAGCTCCGGCAGCAGGCGCTCCCATTCGCTCGCGAGCGGCCCGAACAACCTGGCCCACGCCGCAGCGTCGCGTCCGAGCTCGGCGTCGAGCAGGGCGCCGCGGTCGGTGAGGTCGCGCTCGAGGAGCACGCTTCGGCTGGGCGTGAGGGCGTGGGCGACGGGAACCTCGGGCTCCGCCCATTCGAGACCGTGGCGCGCGAGGTCGAGCGACCGGAAGAACGGCGACGCCACGCCCAGCGGGTGGGCGGCCGAGCAGACGTCGTGGATGAACCCGGGCAGGGTCAGCTCGGCGGAGCGCGTCCCGCCACCCACCGTCGTCCGCGGCCTCGTAGACGCGGACCGACCGACCGCGTCGCGCGAGCTCGATCGCCGCGGCCAGCCCGTTCGGCCCGGCGCCGACGACGATCGCGTCGAGGCCGTCCCCCGGGCGACCCCGGCGCTTCACGCGGGACCCCGATGAACGTCTCGCCGGCTCAGCCGGGCGCCCGCCGCCGCCGGACCCAGCGGGCAGGCGCCGTGACGGTCCCGACGGCCATGTTCACGGCAGCGCTACGGCGCACGTTGCCGGCGTACTTCCACTGGCGACGCTTGTCCACGCAGACCTTCTGCGTGTCGACGACGGGGTTCGCCACGCCGAGCGACCGGCCAAGGTTCTCGAGCGTGCGCTCCCAGAACCGGTCGTTGGCCCGGTTCGCGCCGAACATGTAGGTCAGCTCGATGAACGGATCGCTGGTGCGTTCCAGCGCCTGGACCTGGACGACGGTGTCCTCGTCGTCGCGGTAGGCGGAAAACGTGATCCACGCGGACAGCGCGTGTCCCTCGGGGGTCATGAACGTGAACGACTCGCGATCCGCGTAGATGACGAGCACGCCGGTCGACATCTTGACGGGCGACCCGGGCACGGGCGGGACCTCGAACAGCGCGACCTCGCCCGGGGTGATCCCCGCCAGCGGCGCGTAGAACGTCGATCCCTTGGGCCAGAAGGTCGGAAAGGCGGCCTTCCAGTGGGCGACCACTGCCTCGGGTGCATGCTCGGCCGCCGGAACTCGGACGGTGAAGGTCTTCTGCCACATCTGGCCGAAGCCCTGGACGGGTCCCGAGACGCGCTTGCCGGTGACGGTGTCGAGGCCCGTGGTCGTGGCCGTGGTGGTGAGGCGGCCCACGGGTCGCGCCCAGGACTCCTGGTCGCGTGGCGCGTTGGGTTTGGTCGTGGTCACGGGGGCCTCCGATCTCGCCTGCGGATCAGGCGGATGCCGAAGCCGCCGCGAGCGCGGCGCCTTCGTCGTCGTGAATGCCGATCGCCTCGTCGAGGCGGGTAAGCGCGAGGATCTGGCGGTAGTGGTCGGACAGGCCGATCGCGTGCAGCTGCTGTCCGCCGCGCTGGGCGCGGACGAGCAGCGTCACCAGGAGCCCGATCCCGCCGCTGTTCATGTACTCGAGGTCGCTGAAGTCGAGCACGATCGACCGGGTCCCGACCGGAGCCTGGGCGTAGGCATCCATCAGCACGGGCTCGCTGGCGCCGGTGATGTCGCCGTGGACTCGGAGGATCGTGGTGCTCGCCACGGGCACGACGTCGACGGTGGTGCTCATCGGGGTGCCTCCTGCGGGATGCCGCTCGGGACGGGGGTGTCGGAGATCACGAGGTAGTCGGAAAGGCGCGTGATTCGGAAGATCTCCCGGTAGTGGTCGGACAGGCCGACCGCGATCACCTCGCGATGGTCTCGGCGCGCCTCGGCGAGGAGGCGGACGATCAGCGCGATGCCGGTCGAGTTGATGTAGTCGACGTTCGCGAAGTCGAGGATCACTCGCGTCGCTCCGGCCGCGGCCGCCTTGCCATAGGCCGTCGGCGAGCGTCTCGTCCGCCGCGATGTCGATATCGCCCCGCATCGCGAGGCGCGCCTCGCCGGGGATCGCGGTGGCGACCTCGACGCTGAGACGTCCGTCATCGTTCATGGTCGTTCTCTCTCGTGGTTCAGCGCCCGTCCCGGGCGAGGGTCAGGGTGACGGTCTGCAGGCCGTCGGCGGCGTGCACGTCCATGCCGTCCACCATGTGGCGGATCAGGAACAGGCCCCAGCCGCGCGGCTTCTGGCGGCCCTCGAGCTTGGCGTCGAGGTCCGGCGCCTCCGCGTCCGGCACCGGGCCCGACAGCGCCCTGTCGGTCACCCGCACCGTGATCGTGTCCGCATCGGCGTCCACGCGGACGTCGACCGGGACCTCCGGGTTGCCCTGGGACCCGTACTCGATCGCGTTCATCACGGTCTCGGCGACGGCGGTCTTCAGGCGCTCCAGGCGCGCCGGCTCGAGGTTGAGCGGCTCGACGGCCGCCGCGACCCGGCGCATGGCGTCGCGCTCGTTGCCGATGGCGCCCTCGATCGTGAACTCGGCCAGCGCCTCGGACGGCGTGACCGGGACCGGCGCGTCGCGGGTCAGCTCGACCTCTGGGCGCTCGACGGACCACGCATCCGATGTCAGGCCACTCGACCGCCGGAGCGTGACCAGCGTGATGTCGTCCTCCTGCTCCCACGCCGGGCCGGTGAACGCGTGCAGCTCGTCGAGCAGCCGGTCCAGCAGCTGGCTGCCGGCGTCGTCGGTCGCCATCGCCTCGCGCAGCCGCGGGAAGCCGTACATCTCCCGCTGCGGGCCGTGCGCCTCGACCAGCCCGTCGGAGTACAGCAGCACCGCGTCGCCCGGGCCGACGGTCCCCTCGGTCTCCTCGTACTCGATCCCCGGCAGCAGGCCGAGCGGGAGGCCGGTGGCCCGCAGCTCGATCACGCCGTCGCCGGTGCGCACGTAGGGCAGGTTGTGCCCGGCGTTCGCGAACACGAACCGGCCCGTCGCGGGCTCGAGGACCCCGTACAGGCAGGTGACGAACATCCGGGCGGGCATCTCGGGGACCAGGAGCTCGTTCGCCCGGGCCAGCACGGCGGCCGGTGCGATCAGGCGCGGCGCCTCGGCCCGCAGGATCGAGTGCGTGCGGGCCATCACCAGCGCGGCCGGGACGCCCTTGTCGGTGACGTCGCCGACCACGACGCCGATCCGGCCCTCGCCGAGGTCGATGAAGTCGTAGAAGTCGCCGCCCACGACGCGGGCGGGGCCGTAGTAGGCCGCGACCTGCCACTCGGGGAGGTCCGGCAGCTCTCGCGGCAGGAACTGCTGCTGGATCAGCTGCGCGACCTTCATCTCCTGCTCGTACCGCTCGCGCTCCGCCGCCTCGGCCGCCTGCTCGCGCACGAGCTGGGCCACCCGGATCGCCGGCGCGGCCTGGGCCGCGAGCGTCGCGAGCAGCCGCCGGTCGTCGGACGAGTAGTCCTGCTCGGACAGGCGCGGGCCGAGGTTGAGGGTCCCGATCAGCTCGCCCTGGGTCACGAGGGGCACCACCAGCGCGACGCCGCCGTCGCGCAGGGCCTCGAGGGCCGGCGACGCCAGCTCCAGCCGCCCGAGGTCCACCGGACCCGGCGCCGCCTGGAGGTAGGCGAACAGGGGATCGGACTCGGGGATGTCGATGGCGATGTCGGGCGCGTCGGTCGCGGCGACGGGCGCGGCCTCGACGGGCAGGCTGGCCTGCGCGGGCTCGCCCGAGCGGCCGGTGAGGCGGCGGAAGGGCCGGCTGAGTGCTGTCATCGAGGACATCCTCATGGGTCGTCGTCCGGAAATCGTTACGGTGTCGCCGGGCTGCTGCCGGCGCGCCGCAGCCAGACGCGCGAGGTTGCCGGGCGGACGACCTCGTCCACCGTGCCGACGAGGTCCCGCGTCACCGTCTCGAGGTCCACCTCATCGCGAAGCCGGGTCGCGAAGGCGATCGGTCGCCCGGCTCGCGTCGACGGCGGTCCGGTCGAACCGTCGGTCGACGGTCCGCTGGACCCGGAGGCGGAGTGGCTGGAACAGCACGGCGGCGAGCAGCGTCGAGGCCGCGACCGCCAGGGTCTGCGCCTGCGTGACGCCCGCAAGGACGGTCTGCAACGCGAGGACGCCGACGATGAACACGGCGACCAGCGCGGCGCTGATGACCGCCCACGAGACGGTGCGGCTGATGATCCGGTCGATGTCGTACAGGTGGTACCGCAGGATCGCGATGCCGATCGCCACCGGCAGCGCGGGGACGGCCGCGAACCCGATCAGGTACAGGACGTTCGAGACCGCCGCGTCGTTGACGACCGACGCCGCGGTGAACGCGACCACCGCGACGGACGCGACGGCCAGCAGCCACTTCAGCTGCTGACGCTCGACACCCCCCGAGCGTCGGTACCGGACGATCACGCTCACGGCCGCGCCGACGAGGGCCGCCACGACCGTGACGGCGGCCACGGTGCCGAGCACGTCGAGCAGCGGTTGGAGACCGGGTGCCGCGAGGGGGTTGGCGATCAGCCCGACCCCGTAGGGGCCGTCGTTGCCCGGCCCGAACAGGGTGGTCATCGCGCCGGCCGTGATCGCGACGACCGTCAGCCACTCGACCCAGCGCCAGCGTGGCGACAGCAGCCGCCCGTCGGGAAAGTGGAGCGGGACGACGATGAGCACGACCACGATCGCGATGGGCTCCAGCAGCTGGGGCACGAGCGCCGTCAAGCCGATCGTGGGCCACGGCTCGGGCTCGGCCAGGACGCCGAACTGCGTGGCGGCCTGCGCGAGTGACTCCACAAAGACGAGCTCGCCCGCCAGGATGAGCCACCAGCCGATGGCGTTGCCCGGCACGCGCGTGACGAGCAGCGCCCCGACACCGAGGACGGCGACCAGCGTGATGAAGACGAGGACGGCCGGACCCGAGTCGGAGTCGCGGGGAGTGTTGACGGCCACGCCCACCGCAAGGATGGCGATGCTGGCCACCGCCAGCAGCCACGCGAGTCGCGCCTGACCGGAGAGCCCGTGGGATCGGCTGAGGGCGGTCATGTGCTGCATCGTCGTGCGCCGTCGTCCGGGGACCGTTACGAGCCCGAGGCCGCCGGGCGGTCCCGTTCGACCCGCAGCCACAGGCCCTGGGTCGACGGCCGCACCGAGCGGTCGATGGTCGTCCGCAGGTCGGCGGCGATCGTATCGATGGCGACCTCGTCCCGGAGCCGTGCGCCGAAGCCCTGTCGCGGTGCGCTCCGCATCGATGCGCGCGCGATCGAAGCGCCGGTCGACGACGTGCTGGACGCGCCGCCGGAGCGGCTGGAACAGCGCGAACGCGAACAGCGTGGACGCCGCGACGGCGAGCGTCGGCGCCTGCGTGACCTGTGCCAGCACGGCCTGGAGCGCGAGCACGCCGCCCACGAACACGGCGACGAGGATGGCCGTGATCACCGCCCAGGACACCGTGCGGCTGACGATCCGGTCGATGTCCCACAGCCGGTACCGCAGGATCGCGATCCCCGCGGCGATCGGGATCCCCGCGGCCGCGACCAGCGCGACCACGAACGCGGCGTCGCTGAACGTCGCGAACGCGATGACCAGGGTCACGAGGAAGGCCACGTTGGCCAGGAGGAACCACTTGACCTGCTGCCGCTCGACGGCACCGGATCGCCGGAACCGGACGAACAGGGAGCCGACGCAGATCACGCCCAGGGCCGCGATGGCCGGAAAGTACAGGGTCTCGACCAGCCCGAGCACGCCCGCAAGCGCATCGATGCCGAAGGGGTTGGGCAGGGTGCCGAGCCCGGCGTCGAGGCGTCCCGGGCGGAGCGCGCTCGCCGTGATGCCCAGGATCATCGTGATCGCGATCGCCCACGCGACGGGCCGCCACCTCGGACCCGGCAGATGGCCGGTCGGGAACAACAGCGGGATCCACGTGAACCCGATCGCCATGTCGACCGCAAAGCCCCAGTTCGATATCCAGGCGACGAGCACGACGCCCGGCAACGACCATCCCGAGACGACCGCACGGCCCACGTAGTCGGTGCTGAAGAAGGCGACCGTGAAGCCCAGGCCGAGCACGAGCAGCAGCCAGCCGAGCGGGTTGCCGGGCCGCCGGATGGCGAGGATCGCCCCGACGAAGGGGTACGAGAGCATCACGAACGCGACGATCACCACGGTGAGCAGGTCCGGCCGATCGGGCAGCGCGTCGCCCCCCGGCAGGACGAGGGACGCCATCGCGAAGGCGACCATCCCCATCGACAGCGAGAGCAGGAGGATGGCGATCGGCCGCGACGGGTGGGCGGCGTTCACGGAACCGGAGGGTCGCGTCACCGCTGCAGTTCCCCGCAGCCAGATGCCCTGGGTCGATGGCCGCATCGCGCGGTCGACGGTTGTCCGGAGGTCGGCGGCGATCGTATCGATGGCAACCTCCTGCCGGAGGCGCTCGCCAAAGCCAAGGGCGGTGCGCTCCGCATTGAATCGGGCTCGATCGAACCGCCGATCCACCACGTGCTGGACACGCCGCCGGAGCGGCTGGAACAGCGCGAACGCGACGAGGGTCGAGGCCGCGACGGCGAGCGTCGGCGCCTGGGTGATCCCCGCCAGCACGGCCTGGAGCCCGAGCACGCCGGCGACGAACACGGCGACCAGGACGGCGGTGATCACGGCCCACGAGACCGTCCGGCTGATGATGTGGTCGATCGCGTAGAGCCGGTAGCGCAGCACGGCGATCGCCACCGAGATCGGGATCCCGGCGAGGGACAGGCTGAACAGGATCGACCCGTCGCCGACGAGGTCGGTCTCGACCAACGCGCCGGCGTAGACGGCGCCGAAGAAGACCACCGCCAGTGACCGGCCACTTCAGCTGATGGCGCTCCACGGTCGATCCCCGGCGGAAGCGGAGCGACGACGGCCGCCACGCTCGTGATCGTCATCACGACGAGCCCGATCGCCCAGACGATGCCCAGCCACGAATCGAACAGGTCATTTGGCAGGAAGCCGATCGGGTTCGCGACGGTCCAGACGAGCTCGTCCTCGACGAGCACCCCGAGGTCCTCCACGAAGGCCGTGAAGCCGAGGAAGATCGCCACCATCCCGACCTCGAGCGCGACGGCCCAGCGCCAGCGACGCGACAGGAGCCGGCCGTTCGGGAACGTCAGGAGCAGGTGCAGGATCGGGAAGATCAGCAGGATCCACGACCAGCTCAGCGACCACAGCAGCAGCCACGAGATCGGGGTGACCTGTTCCGGGGGCTCCATCGACCCGAGCCAGTTCTGGGCGAGCGTGCTGGCCGGCACGACGAGCCCGGGGATCATGAGCAGCCAGCCCACGACGTTCCTGTGGCTGCCGGGACACGATCAGGGCGCCGCACAGGATGAACGCGAGCAAGCTGCCGACCAGGGAGAGCGCGGCAACGACCAGGTTGAGCGATGCGTCGCGGGTCTGCGATGCGTACGACGCCACGAGGACGCCGATCAGGGCGATCCCCACGACGGCGATCAGCCATACGAAGCGGGCGCCGGACGGGGACGGCCGGGCGGTCACGCTGGTCACGTCGCCCCTCGGCGCAGCCAGAGGCTGCGGCTCGTGGGCTTCACCGAGTCGTCGATGGTCTCCAGCAGGTCGTTCGTCAGTGCATCGATGGCCACAACCTCCCGGAGGCGCTCGGCGAACGCGATCGCGGTCACGTCGCCGTCGACACGCGCGCGATCGAACCGCCGGTCCACGGAGCGCTGGACGCCCCGCCGCACGGGCTGGAACAGCGAGGCCGCGACCAGCGTCGAGGCGGCCACGGCGATGGTCTGGCTCTGGGTGAACGAGACGAGCAGCGCCTGAAGCCCGAGGATCGTGAGCACGAACGTCGCGCCGAGGATCCCCGTGACGATGGCGTAGGAGATCGAGCGGCTGACGATCCGGTCGATGTCGTACAGGCGGTAGCGCAGGACGGCGATCCCGATGGCGATCGGCAGCAGGGTCGTCGACAGGATCCACGCCGACCACAACACGTCGCCGACCCCGCTGGGGACCAGGTTGCCGACGACGAGCAGCGCCAGGAACAGCACGATCGGCACGATGCCGGCCGCGGCGACCCAGCGGATCTGGGCGCGGACGACCGGTCCGGACCGCCGGTAGCGACGGACCAGGATGGCGGCCGAGGCGATCACGCTGACCCCGTACACGGCCAGCGAGGCGTTGGACAGGTCGCCGGCGCCGATCGTCGCGAGCGCCTCGACGCCGAGCGGGTTCTGGGTCGGGAGCACGAGCCACTGCACGTCGATCGGGGCCGGGACGAACAGGGTCGCGACGAGGAGGGCCGACGCCAGCACGATCGTGATGTCTGCGACCGCGGCGAGGCGTCCGCGATCGCGGCCGTCGGGGAACCGGGCGATCAGGACCGCGGCGAGGATGAGGGCGGCGAACAACGTGCCCACCGACGAGAGGTTCGCGGCGACCGCCGCGATCGGGGGGATCGGGCCCGGCTGGCGGTCGAGCACGATCGCGAGCGTCCGCATGTCGGCCGATGTTGCCATCACCAGGCCCGTCAGGAGGCAGATCCGGCCGACCACCGCGTCGGGACGCCGGACCGACGAGGATCGCGCCCACGGCCAGGAAGGCCGACCCGAACAGCAGGGCCCAGACGGCCTCCGGCAACGTGATCGTCCCAGCCACGAGCTGGACGGACGCCCAGAGCGACAGGGCGAGGGAGCCCATCCCGAAGAGCCAGAGCAGGGCGATCCATCGGGCTTGCGACACGGCCATGGCACCGGATGCTGGGGGAGCGCCGTTCCCGTAACGTTACGAGATCGCAGGGCCGCAGGGTACCGTTACGCGCGATGTCGCCGCGAACCGTCCCCTCCTCCGGCCGCAGCGACCCGGCCGGTAGCCTGGCGATCCGGGTCCTCGGGCCGCTCGAGGTGCTCGTCGACGGGGCGCCGATCGTCGTCGACACGCGAAAGGCGCTCGCGATCCTCGCCGTGCTCGCCGTCGAGCGCCGGCCGTTCGCTCGCGACGAGATCGCCGCGCTCCTGTGGCCCGACGCGGACGACGAGTCGGCACGCGGCAGCCTCCGGCGCACGCTCTCGGTGCTCCGGGCGGCGCTCGGGCGACCGGTGGCTCCGCGTCGACCGATCGGCGGTCGAGCTCGACGTCGAGGCGGCGGGCATCGACCTGCACGCGATCGAGGCGGCGACGTCGGCCTCCGGCACGGCGGAGCTCCAGGCCGCCGCCGACCAGGCGCGCGGCCCGTTCCTCGCCGGGTTCACGCTCCGTGACAGCGCGCCGTTCGACGACTGGCGGGCCACGCGGGCCGTGGCGGTCGAACGGTCGGTCGCGGCGCTCCTCGACCGGCTCGCGGCCGACGCGGAGGCGAACGGCGACGACGCCGCGGCGCTTGCCGCCGCCGCGCGTCGGGTCGATCTCGACCCGCTTGACGAGGCGGCGCACCGGCGTCTCATGGCGCTCCTCGCGAGGTCCGGTGATCGGGCCGGGGCCATCCGCCAGTACCGAGTGTGCGTCGGCGTCCTCGAGCGCGAGCTGGGCGTCGCGCCGCTCGCCGAGACCACCGAGGTCTACGAGGCCATCCGCGACGCCCGCTCGGACGCCCGGGTCACGCGCCCGGCCGTCGCGGCGCCGGCGCCGGTCCCCCTGGTCCGCGAGCCGATGACCGCGGCCACGCCCGCGCCGCTGCCGATGGTCGGGCGGCAGCGACGCGCTGGCATCGCTGCTCGAGGCGCACCGCGCGTCCGCCCCCGACGGACGCGTCGTCGTGATCACCGGCGAGGCCGGGATCGGCAAGTCGCGGCTCGTCGAGGCGGTCGTCGGGGCGGTCGAGGCCGAGGGCGGTCACGCCCTCGTCGCGCGGGCGTACCCGGCCGAGGCCGGCATCGCCTACGGGCCGGTCGTGGAGCTCCTGCGCACGTCGCTGGCGCGACCGGACGCCGGCGACCGGGTGTCGAGGCTGTCGCCCCGGACCCGCGACGAGCTCGAGCGAGTCGTCGCCCTCCCGGCCCGGCCAGCCGCCCGCGAGACCTCGTCCGCGCCGGCGTCGACGTCCGGCGATCCCGCGGGCCGCGTCCGCCTGGTCGAGGCCCTCGCCGACGGGCTTACGCGCCATGGTCGCCGGCGATCGACCGGGCGTGGTCGCGCTCGAGGACCTGCAGTGGGCGGACGAGGCCACCCACGCCATGCTTGCCTGGCTGGCACGGCGCCTCGTCGGGACGCCCGATCCTCCTGGTCCTCACGTGGCGGCCGGAGGACCTCGACGACCTGGGCTGCCGCGTTCGCCGCATCGCTCGACGCCGTGCCCGGTGTCGGCGCGTCGGCCTCGATCGCCTGGACCTCGACGCCGTGGCCGAGCTCGTCACCGCGGCGACGGCTCGTGGAATGGCCACACCGTCGCCCGACGGGCTGCTCGAGGAATCGGAGGGGCTGCCGCTGTTCGTCGTCGAGGCCCTCGTCGGTGGCGACCGCGACACCGGCGACGGCGGCGGCCGGACCGTGCGGGCCCTGATCCGCGACCGGCTCGCCTCCGTGAGCGAGACGGGGTCCCAGGTGCTCGCGGCGGCGGCGGTCATCGGCCGCTCGTTCGAGATCGGCCTCGCCAGGGCCGCGAGCGGTCGGACGGAGGACGAGACGATCGGCGCCCTCGAGGAGCTCGTCCGGCGCGGCCTCGTCCGGGAGCTCGCCTCGGGCTCGGACCTGACCTTCGACTTCGCCCACGCGCGGTTCCGCGAGGCGACCTACGACGGGATCAGCCTCGTGCGGCGGCGGCTGCTCCACCGGCGCGTCGCCGACCTGCTGCGGGCGGATCCCCACGGCCGCGACGACCCGGGCCGGCTCGTCCAGGTCGCCGTCCACGAGCGCGCGGCCGGGCGCGACGCCGAGGCCGCCGAGGCGTTCCGCGACGCCGGGCTGCGGGCCCGCGAGGTGCACGCGCTGCACGAGGCCGGCACGCATCTCGAGACGGCGCTGGCGCTCGGCCACCCCGACGTCGTCGGCATCCAGTCGGCGCTGGGGGAGGTCCGCACGGCGCAGGGCGACTACGCCGGGGCGATCGGCGCCCTCGAGGCGGCGGCCGCGGTCGCGGACGAGGCCGGCCTGCCGTCGATCGAGCTCCGGCTCGGGCGGGTCCACGCCCGGCGCGGCGACCCCGCAACTGCCGCCAGCCATCTCGACGCGGCCATCGACGCGCCGGGCCCCGACGACCGTCGCGGCCGGTCCGTCCTGGTCCACGCGCTCGTCGAGCGCGCGCTCGTCGCGGTGTCGGTCGGGAGACCTCGACCTGGCCGACGCGACCGCCGCGCGGGCGCTCGAGATCGCCGAGGCGGACGGTGACGTCGCGTCGATCGGCGCGGTCCACCGCGTCCGGGGGCTGGTCGCCCGATCACGTGGCGACCTCGGCGCCGCGCGAACGTCGCTGCGCACGAGCCTCGAGCTCGCCTCGTCCGACCTCCGACCCGGGCGCGGCGATCGCGGCCGGCAACGCGCTCGCGCTGGTCGAGGCCGAGGCGGGCGACCCGGACGCGGCGATCGTCGCTCCTCGAGGCGGCGCTGGCGACACTCCCGGCGCACCGGCGAGCTGCACCTCGAGGCCGCCGTCGAGAACAACCTCGCCGACCAGCTGCACGCCGTCGGCCGTCAGGACGAGGCGATGGTCCACCTCAAGCGGGCGGTCGCGCTGTTCGCGGACGTCGGCGGCCGGCCCGACGAGCTCGACGCCGGAGATCTGGAAGCTGGTGGCCTGGTGATCGTCAGCCCTCGACGGTGAACGTGCCGCCGTCGTGGAAGGTGAGGTCGGGGAAGGTGCCGGCGCCGCACAGGACGCCGACCTCGCCCGATGGGATCTCGGCGATCGCCGTGGATCGCGCTCCCGGGCCCGCTTCCAGCTGCACCGGCACCGGGACGATCCAGTCGGGGATCACCAGGTTTGGGACCGAGAGGTCGACCGTCGACATGAAGGCGACGACGTCGTCCCACGTCTTCGGCGAGGCCGCGGTCCCGATCGCCAGGCCGGCCTCCTGCTCGCTCGTGTTGACCAGGGTGATCGCGGTCAGCCCGGCGGACGTCGGCGGGTCCCCCGCGACCTCGCACGCCGTCCCGTCCCATCGAACCTCGAGCGATCCCCCGACCGAGAACGGGTCGGGCCGCGGCTCGCCCGTCCGGAGCGCGGCGAGGAACCGGGCCATGAACGCGTCGCGGTCCGCGGACATCGCGGCCCGGATCGGGCGCCCGGCCGGGTCGCGGGACAGGCGGCCGGCCGCGGGACCCGTCGGCTGCATCGTGACGGCCAGGTCCTCCCAGCCGGTGATCGAGGGGTCGGTCAGGGTCGCCGCGGCCAGCGGGTCCCAGTAGGAGTTGCCGTCGGCGGACGAGGAATGGCGTTCGCGCGTACATCTCGTAGGCGATGTCCGCGCCGGCGGCGGCGTGGTCCGCGGCCAGCTGCTCGACGACGTCGGGCGGGACCGGGACGTCGTTGGTGGCGTCGAGGCCGACGAGCGTGATCGGCACGTCGAGCGCCAGCACCTCGGCCAGCGCGTCGGGGTCGGCGCCGACGTTCCACTCGACCCCGTCCGCGGCCGAGGTCTCCCCGTATTCGATGTTGCCCGGGGCGTCGATCGTCCCGGCCATCGCGTGGATGCCGGCGAGGCGCGACGCGAACGACGGATCGAGCTCGGCCGCGTCGGCGACGTTCGAGAACGGGCCGACCGTGAGCAGCGTCAGCGGTTCCGGGCTCTCGGCGGCGAGCCGGACGAGCAGCTCGGGCGCGGTCTCGCCGCGCTCGGTCTCCCCCTCGACCGCCGGCAGCTCGACGCCGTAGAACGCGTCGGCGCCGGCGCGCCACTCGGGTGGGAACCAGCGGCCGTTGGGTCCCGGGGTCTCGCGCCCGCACGCGACCGGGATGTCCGACCGGCCGAACGCCGCCAGCAGCCGCCGCGTGTTGCGGAGGCCGGGCACGCAGTGCACCTCGCCGGTGGCCGCGATCGTGACGGCGCGGAGGTCGATGGCGGGATCGCGGAGCACGGTCATCAGCGCGAAGATGTCGTCCGCCGCGAGGTCCGTGTCGAAGATCACGGGGACGGGGTGCTCGGCCGAGGGTGGCGCGACCGACGCGCGCTCGGCTGCCGACGGTGCCGGAGACGCGGCACTGGATGGTGACGATGCGGGCGACGGTGACGGCGTCGCCTGGGCGCACGCGGTGACGGCGAGCGCAACCAGGAGGGTGGCCACCCACGGAGCGCGGGGGAGCGGGTCCATGCCCCGGATCATCGCCCCGGCTGTCGCCGCGGTCATGGGTCGTTCGGCCCGTCAAGCACGGCCGTTTGACCGAGGGCCCCGCGGTCGAACCAGATCCGCTCCCCGGTGAACCGCCTCGTGGCGGCGTCCCACGGGAACAGGATCAGCACCTCGAGGCTGACCGGCAGGCCCGACGCGGGGACGCCGGCCCAGGGCCCGAGGTTCGTGCCGGTGAGCCGGGCCGCCTCGAAGACGCCCTGCGGGCCGACCACGATCTCGGTCAGCGCGAACCGGTTGTCCGGGAAGGCCGCGAACAGGTCGGCGTAGAAGGCCCGCGCGCCGTCGTGATCCTCCCAACGCTGGCCCGTCGGCACGATCTCGTACACGCAGTCGGGCGCCAGCGTGGCGATCAGCCCGTCGATGTCGCGCGCGTCCTCGGCGATCGAGTGGCGGACCCAGAGCTTCTTGATCGCGCGCAGCTCGTCCGGGTCGAACCGGCGGGCCAGGCGCGAACGGATCGAGGGCGACTCGGCCATGCGGCCATTGTCGCCCTCGGAGGATGCGGCGATGTGGGGCAGGGCCCGGGTCAGCGGTTGCGGTCGCGGCGGACGAACATCGCGGTGCCGACGACGATGAACACGACGCACACGGCGACGGTGATCCCGAGGTCGAGCCAGAACGGGTGGAGGACGGCGAACGCGTACTCCGGCTTGCCCGCGTAGAAGATGTTCCGCGCGAGGTCGATGCTGTAGGTCATCGGCATCAGCTTGGACAGGATGCCGAGCAGGCCGGTCGAGCTCGCCGACGGGATGAGCGCCCCCGACAGGAACATCTGGGGGAACACGAGCAGGACGACGCCCAGCCCCGCGACCTTCGGGTCCTGCACGAAGCCGATGAACAGGATGCCCAGCGCGCCGCCGGCGACGGCGAGGATCGGCGCGAGCATCGAGCACGCGCAGCAGGTCGCCCGGGTCCATCGGGATCTGCATCACGAAGATCATCGCGAGGACCCCGATGAGCGAGACCATCGCCGCGACCGCCGCCCCGAGCATCTTGCCCATCAGGACGGTGTAGCGGGAGACCGGGGCGACGAACAGCTCGGCGGTGAAGTCGTTCTCGCGTTCCTCGACGAGGTTCGTGACCCCCGTGATCGTCCCCTGGTAGAGGGTGTTCGCGATCATGCCGATGAGCATGAACGGCAGGTAGGCGTACTGGAGGCCGGCGCCCAGGTTCTGGCTGATGCTGCCGCCCAGGATGCCCATGAAGATCACCGGGATGATCACGGTGACCACGATCGAGACCGGGTTCCGGATCGCGCTCAGGATCTCGCGCCAGCCGATGGCGAAGATCGCGTTGGCCTCGCGCAGCATCCCCGAGCGGATCCCGCCCGCGGCGGCCATCGGCCGCGCCACGACGACGTCGGTGCTCATGCCGCCTCCTGCGAGCCGCGCAGCAGCTCGACGTACGCCTCCTCGAGGCTGGGTTCGTGGACCCGGAGCACGCTGAGCGGCGTCCGGATCCGGCTGATCAGGGATTGGGCGGTGTCGCCCTCGTAGGCCACCCGGACCAGCCCGGTCGGGTCGATCGCGGGGTCGAGTCCGAGGCCGCGCAGCTCGGTGAGCAGGCGCTCGCGGTCGACGGCGTCGAGCACGATCGACCGCTCGAGCAGCTGCGCGCTTCATGTGGTCGGGCGACCCGATCATCGAGATCCGGCCGTGGTCGACGACGCACACGCGATCCGCCTCCTCGGCCTCCTCGAGGTAGTGGGTGGTCAGGAACACGGTCGTGCCGTCCTCGTTGCGGACGTCGCGCAGGTATCGCCAGAGGCCGTTGCGGCTCACCGGATCGAGGCCGGACGTCGGCTCGTCGAGGAACAGGATCCCGGGCCGGTGCATCAGGCTCCGGATGATCTCGAGCTTGCGCTTCATGCCGCCCGAGAAGGTCCGCAGCGGCTTGAACAGCTCGCCCTCGAGCCCGACCATCTGCGGCGAGGTGCTCGACGCGGCGGCGGTACTCCGCCGGCATCAGCCGGTAGAACGGCCGGTAGCCGTAGATCCCGTACAGGGCGACGTGCAGGCGGATGTTCTCCTCGGCCGACAGGTGGAGGTCGACCGTGGGGTTCTGGAAGATGATCCCGATGCTGGCGCGCACGGCCTTGGCGTCGCGATCGAGGTCGTGGCCGTTGATGACGACCGTGCCGCTGGTCTTGGCCAGGGTGGTCGTGAGGATCGAGATCGTGGTGGTCTTGCCGGCCCCGTTCGGGCCGAGGAAGGCGAACAGCTCACCCGCGCCGACGTCGAAGCTGATGTCGTCGACGGCCGGCGTGGCGCTCTTCTTGTAGCGCTTCGTGAGATGCTCGACGCGAATGATGGGGTCCATGGGAGTCCTGTCGTGGGATGGAGATGGATCGTTGGTTGACGAACTTACCGGTCGGTCAGTAACCTTGGGCGCAGCCGCCGGGTCGCGCTACTTACTGACCGGTCGGTAAGTAGTGTAGGCAGGTCCCGCTCCGTGTCAACCCCCAGGCCCCAGGTCCGCGTCAAGCGGCCTCAGCCGAAGGTCGTCGTGGCGGTGCACTCGCCCGGCCGAGGTCGTGGGCGCGAGCGGATCATCGCGGCGGCGACGGCACTGTTCGGGGCCAAGGGGTTCAGCGATGTCTCGATGCAGGACGTCGCACGAGCGGCCGGCGTCACCAAGGCGGCGCTGTACTACCACTTCACGGACAAGTCCGACCTGTACACCACGGTCGCCCTGTCGCGGATCGTGTCGATCCACGAGGCGATGGACGCCGCGGCGAACCAGGGCGGGACGCTCGAGGAGCGGCTGGTGCGGCTGGCCATCGTGGGCTTCGAGCGCCTGGAGTCGGACGTCTACGCCCCGCACCTGCATGCGCACGAGCACCTCGACGATGCCCACCACCAGCAGCTCCACGCGGCGATGGACGAGCTCCAGGAGCCCGTCATCCGCTGCTTCGCGGAGGCCGGGCCGTCCGATCCGGAACTGTCGCCCAAGGCCGCCTCGGAGCTGCTCGGCGGGATCCTGTTCTCGCTGATCTTCACCAGCGCGGAGGCCACCGCCGACGGCGCGCTCCCGGTTGACCGCGTGGAACGGGCGAAGCTCGCGATCCGGCTGTTCCTGCGCGGCTACTGGTCGCTCGCCGGGGCCCGGGACCCGGAGGCCTGAGGCGCGGTTCGCGACGTGCACGGCGGGCCCGCGGGCTCCGGGCGCGGATCAGGCCGGATCGCCGGCCGAGTCGCCGAGCTCGTCGTCGACGGGGTCGACGTCGGTCGTCCCCGAGTCGCCGGCGAGCAGGCCGTACAGCTTGGCGCGCGTGTCGAGGAGGATCACCTGGGCCGCGATCGCGGCGTTGGGCGAACCGACTCGCTGCACCTGCATCGCCGCCTCGGCGACCTGGCGCGCGAGGTGGCGGACATCGTTGCCGCGCCCCCGGTCCGAGTCGGCCCACGGGGAGCGCGGCCCGGCGGCCGCGGCGACCTTGCCCTCGTCGGTCAGGGTGTACACGCGTCGGCCGTCGATCTCCTCGCTGGTCACGAGGCCCTCGTCGGAGAGCTGCTGGAGGGTGGGGTAGACCGAGCCGGCGCTCGGCCGCCAGCGGCCGCCGCTCTGGGCCTCGAGCTCGGTGATGACCTCGTAGCCGTGCATGGGCCTGAGGCGCCAGGACGGCGAGGATGAGGGGGCGGATCTCGCCCCGGCGCACCATGGCGCCGCGGCCACGGCCGCCGCCAAAGGCATCGCGGAAGCCGAACGGCGAGCCGTCCGGGCCGCGCCGGGGGTCCCGGCGATGGCGCCGCGGGTCGCCGTGGGTGTGGGTGTGGTTCTGGAACATTCGATGTGTCCTATCTTGATGTGACGCGTGGTATCGCGCGGCATCACGATATATCGCGATAGGATGCGGTGTCAACCCCATTTTCGGATCCAGGGGTTCAGGAAGGATTCGCGCCGCGCCGGGCGGCGCAAGCGACGACGCTGTCAGGCCTCGGAGATCACCTCGAGGCCGCGCTCGTGCGCGAGCGCCAGGACGTAGCCGGCGGCGCCCATCGCGGGGTCGCTCTCCCGGTCCGGCCCTTCATCGCCGTCGTCCGCGCGGCCGGAACCACCCAGCAGGCGCAGCGTCCCGCCGTCCGCCGCCAGGCGGTCGAGGATCCGCTCCAGGTCGGTCGCGTCGACGGGCACGGCGCGTGCGCCGACGTCGACCAGCGTCGTGCCGTCGTGCTCGACGATGATCGTGAGGTCACCCGCCCGGCTGTCGCCGATGCCCATCGTCGTGCTCCCACGCTTCCGGTCGCCCAGCCGCGTCCGCTACCCGGCGGCCGTCGCGCCGGTGAACGAGAAGGATGACAGCCGCACGGACGGCACCACGCTCCCGCCGAGGAACCCGCGGATGCAGCGCCGCTCGCGACTCACGGCCTCGACGTTGGCGAGCGCGTCGAGATAGGACATCGTGAACCGGAGGTTGCGCACCGGGCCGACAACCTTGCCGCCCTCGACGAGGAACGTCCCGTCGCGCGTCATGCCCGTGATGATCACGCGCTTGCCGTGGACCGGGTTGGTGTAGTGGAAACGGGTGACGAGCAGGCCGCGATCGAGGCCGCCGACGAGCTCCTCGAAGCTGGCCTCGCCACCGCTCATGACCATGTTGGTCGGGAACGGGCCGTACGGGTTCGGGGCCGGCAGGCCGTGGCCGGTCGACTGGCGGCCCACGCGTGCCGCCGTCTGGGCGTCGTAGGCGAGCTCGCAGCACACCCCCTCGTCGATGAGCGAGAGGCGCTGCTTGGGCACGCCCTCGGCGTCGAAGCCCATCGGCAGCCCGGCCGGGTCGCGGCCGTCGTCGGTGATCGTCACCAGCGGCGAGGCGACCCGCTTGCCGCGCTCGAAGAACGAGCGGTCCTCCTGGACCGCGAGGGCCGAGAAGCCGAGGTAGCCCAGCATGTCGAGGAGGTCGACCACCGCGTAGTGGTGGAGCACGACCGGATAGTCGCCGGGCTCGATGTCGACCGGGTTGGCGCTGGTCCGCGCGCGCTCGGCGGCCTCGCGGCCGATCGCGGCCGCGTCGATCTGCGTCGCGTCGACCGCGCACTGCTCGGCGTAGCCCGTCCCGTTGTCGGGGCCCATCGTCACGGTCAGCAGCTGCGACGTGGTCCGCCGCTCGGCCGCGCGGATGCCCTTGGTGTTGGCGACCGCGATCGCCTCCGCCTCGGTCGCGAACGAGCCGTAGGCCGTGACCCCCGCCTCGTCGGCCGCGGCGATGACCTCGCGGACGCCGGCGGCCCGGAGCTCCGGGCTCGCGTGGGCGGTCCGCTCGGACCAGCCGGCGTGGAGCGTCGGCGGCGGATCGGCCGTCGGCAGGCCGCTCCAGTCCTCGAGCTCCTCGACGTTCGCGGCGATCGCGGCGGCGCGCTCGACGAGCGCGTGGATGCCCTCGTCGTCGACCCGGCCCGAGGACGCGACGCCGACCCGGCGCCCATCGACGAAACGCAGGTTGACGAACGCTTCGGCGCTCGCGACGTTCTGGTGGATCTCCGAGTTGGCGAACCGGGTGAGCGCGGACTCGCCGGCCGCGACCAGGGCCTCGGCCTCGCCCGCGCCGGCTTTCTCGGCGGCGTGGATGACCTTCTCGGCCAGCCGGAGGGCCTCCTCCGGATCGCCGCCGATGCCGTGCTCGCTGCTCATCCCATCACCCCCACCCGGACGTTCCGGAACCGCCCGCCCGACACGCCGTGGCCGACGTGGCCGGTCTGGCCCGGCTCGCCCTTGCCGCAGTTCGGGGTGCCCCACATGCGCCAGCTCGAGGCGTCGCCGACCGCGTCCATCGACCGCCACAGCTCGTACGTGATCCCCGTGTAGGTGCCGTTGCGGTACAGCTTCCCCGGCTTGCCGCCCTTGATCTCGCGGCAGACCTCCGTCGCGAACTGGAAGTTGAGGCGGCGGTCGTCGATCGACCAGCTGCGATTGGTCTCGAACAGCAGCCCGTCGTCGGTGTCGGCCACGATGTCGTCGAACGACATCCCGTCCTTCGGCAGCAGGTTGACGTTGGTCATCCGGATCAGCGGGATCCGGTTCCAGCCGTCGGCCCGCATCGCGCCGCCCGACTGGCGCCCGATCCGCGGCGCCGTCTCGCGCGAGCTGAGGTAGCCGACGAACATGCCTTCCTTCACGAGCGGCACCCGCTGGGCCACGACGCCCTCGTCGTCCCAGCCGAAGGTGCCGAGCCCGCCCGGCACGGTCGCGTCGGCCACGATGTCGACCAGGTCCGACCCGTAGCGGAACGTGTCCAGCATCTCGGGCAGCAGGAAGCTCGTGCCGGCGTAGCTGGCCTCGGTGCCGAACGCCCGGTCGAGCTCGGTCGGATGACCGCAGCTCTCGTGGACCTGCATGTACAGCTGGCTCGGGTGGAGGAGGATCGTCCGCGTGCCCGAGGGGAGCGGCGGGGCGCTGAGCAGCTCCACGGCCTCGCTCGCGATCCGCTCGGCGTTCGCCTCGAGGTCCATCGCCCGCACGAACTCGTAGCCCGCCGACGCCCACAGGCCGCCGTTGTCGGGGTAGCTCCGTCGCTGGTGCTCGTCGCCCTCGATCGCGTTGGCCTCCAGGCCGGCACCGATGTGGGTGATGACCTGCTCCGTGAAGCTGCCGTCGCTGGCCGCGAACGTCTTCCACTCGCGCTGCGCCGAGTACAGGCTCTCGGTGAACGCGATGCCCTTCACGCGGTTCATCGCCCGGTCGGCCGCGAGCAGGTCCGCGATCTTGCGATCCAGCGGGACCTCGAACGGATCCTCCTCGACCGGCGTCTCGAAGCGACCCTGCGCCGGCGGCCGCTCGTCGAGCGCGACGACGTTCCGCAGCGCGGTCGCGCTGGCCCGGCCGATCCGGACCGCCTCGGCGGCGACGCGGTCGGCCTCGCCCGTCGAGAGGTGGTGGCTGGCGGCGAACCCCCAGCCGCCGTCGACCAGCACGCGGACGCCGAAGCCCTCGGTCTCGCCCGACTGGACGCCCTCGACCCGGGTCGACTTGATGTTGATGGACTCCTCGATCCGCCGGATCACGCGAACGTCCGCGTAGCTCGCGCCCAGGGCGGTGGCCGTGTCGAGGGCACGGTTGGTCAGATCGCGCATTGGCGCGAGGGTAGCAACGTCCGTCGGGGTGCGCCCTAGGTCGAAGACCCTAATGGTTTCGTCCGGGTGACAGCCGCATCACCCCAGGCCGACGACCGAGATCGCCTGCGTCGTGAGGACGACGCCGACCGCCAGCACGAGGGCGGCGGCCCCGGCCGGGACGAGGCGGACGGCCCGCGTCGCGCGGACCCGCGAGGGCGCCCGCTCGAGCAGTCCGCGTGCGTGGACGAACGCCAGCCCGACGCCGGTCATGACCCCGGCCATCCCGAGGCCGAAGGCCGCGACCAGGATCACGCCCCACGCGGGGCGGCCGGCGGCGATGGTGGCCAGCAGGATGAGCAGCGCGCTGGCCGACGGGACCAGGCCGCCGGCGAGCCCGAGGACGAACAGGCTGCGCCAGCTGATCGTGGAGCCGGCCGCGGGGACGTGGCGATGGCGGACGCCGCCGTGCGAGTGCTCGAGGCCGTCGTCCGGCGCGGGAACGGTGCCGTGCTCGTGGCCGGCGTCGTGCGCGTGCTCGCTCCCGTGTCCGTGCTCGTGCGCGCCCGTCGGCCCGTGGTCGTGGTCGTGCCGTGGCGTGGTCGTGGACATGGCCGGCGGCATGCCCGTGGGCGCGCCGCGCGGCCAGCCCGCGGCGGACCTCGGTGAGCAGCATCCAGCCGCCGATGACGACGATCGACACCGCGGCGACGAGCGGCGCGATGCGGACGACGAGGTCCGGCGGGAGCGTGGACTCGGCCGCCAGCACGACCGCGGCGAGCCCGAGGATCCCGAGCGTGTGCGACACGCTGACCGCGAGCCCGAGGCCGACGGCGTGGCGCGGCGTCCCGCGGGTGCCGACGAGATAGGCGGCCATCAGGGTCTTGCCGTGGCCCGGCGTGAGGGCGTGGCCGGCGCCGAGCGCCGCGGCCGTCAGCAGCGCGACGAGGGCGATGAGCGGGGTCGCCGGCGCCGACCGGAGGGCGTCCGGGATCGAGCCCTCGCCACCCGGGACGGCGGCCGACGTGGATGTCGACGCGGCGGAGACCGCGATGGGAGCGGGCGTTGGGGCGACGGCGGCCGGCGGCGCGACCTCCGGTGCCTCCCCGTTGGCGCTCGCGGCGGTCGCGGCGCCCGTGGCCACGTCGACCGGGCCGATCGGATCGGCGTCCGGCACGTCCAGGACCGGGAGCGCCGCGCCGCCGGCGGACGCCGTGAACGAGACGGAACGCACGCTCGGTGCCGCGGCCAGCCCGCCCGGGTACGCCGTCAGCCGGCCCGACACGCTCGTGGTCGGGATCCCGGGCGCCTCGACGACGACGCCCGATCCGACGACCGCGATCTCGCGCCAGCCGATGCGGGACGCCTCGAAGGCGTCCTCGAAGGTGATCGCGGCGCCGGCGCCGACCGGCGTCGGCAGCGGGGCCTCGAACGTGCACGCCAGGCGCATCGTCGAGAGCCCGCCGTTGCCCGCCGGGAAGGTCAGGCCGGCCTCGACCAGGAGCAGCCTCGGCGACGAGCCGCCGACGGCGAGCCGCAGGTCCCGTCCGACGCCCACGCAGCCCGACCGGCGCGCGGCGGTCGTCTCGGCGGCCGACAGGGCTCCGTCGCCGTCGAGGTCGAACGCCTGACTCGCCTGGAAGGTGGGGATCTCGGCCTCGTCGATCACGACGTCGAGCAGCACCCGCTCGGGCTCCACCCGGATCCCCGCGTAGTGGTTGATCGTGAAGTTGCCCAGCGGGTGCGCGAGCGCCACCCCCGCGAGGATGGGCACGAGCGCCGCCGCGAGGACGGTACCCCGCAGCGCGGCGCGGAGCGGCCCCCTCATCGAAGCGCCGCCAGGGCGTCGGTCGCGCGCTCGCGCGCGACCGGATCGAGGGCCGGACCGAGCGCCAGCGCGCGCTGGAGGAAGTCCGCGGCCTCGTCGGCCCGCCCGTTGGCCTGTGCGATCAGGCCCGCATGGACCCACAGCCGCGCGTCCCGGGTGCCGACCGCGAGCGCCGATGCCATCGGGGCCTCTGCGGCGACCGGGTCGCCGGCGTTGAACAGGGCCCAGGCCAGCGCGTCGTAGCCGTAGACGTCGCGGCGGACGACGAGCTCGTCCCGGGCGAGCGCCACGGCGCGCGCCGGCTCCAGCGCGTGGTCGGACAGGTAGAGGGACAGGCCCCGGTCGTAGACCGAGCCGGCCTCCCCGGCGAGCTGCGCGATCGCCTCGACCGTCGACCGGTCCGCCTCCGCCCGTCGGGCGTCGCCCGCCTCGCCGCGGATCGCGAGCAGGTCGGCGCGCCGGGCGAGCGAGTCGGGCAGGGGGATGGCCGCGATCGCCGTGTCGAGCCTGGCGATGGCGGCCGAGGCATCGCCGGCGGCGGCGTCGAGCTTGGCCAGGCCGACCAACGCGGCCGGGAGGTCCGGCCGGGCGGCCAGCGCGGCCTCGAACGCCGCCCGGGCGCCGCTCGCGTCGCCGGTGGCGATCAGCGTCTCGCCGAGGGTGACGTGGTAGAAGCCGAGCGCATCGCCCTCGAGCCCCTCGTCGAGGGCGGCATCGACGGCCGAGCGGTCGCCCGCGACGGCCGCCGCGGGATCGCCCTGCACGAACGCGAGCCTCGCGGCCCGGACGCGCGCCGCGGCCCCGTCGGCCACGAGGGCGAGCCGCGAGTAGGCGGTCGCGGCCGTGGTGAGGTCGCCGAGCTCGAGCGAGGCGTCGCCCAGGACGCCCAGCGCGGTCGCGTCGGCCGGCGATCGGTAGAGGATCCAGCGGGCGAGGTTCACGGCCTCGGGGAACCGGTGGAGCGAGACGAGGACCGAGGCGCGCATCGCGTGGGCCGGGAGATAGCCGGGCTGGGCGACGATGGCCGCGCCGGCCGCCTGCTCCGCGCGGACGTAGGCCGTGACGTCGCCGGTCAGCCGGGCCTCGGCCGCGTCCGCCTCGGCGAGCTTGACCGCGGCGACGATGTCGTTGGGATGCGCGGTCAGCCGGGCCGCCCAGAAGTCGACGTCGGCCCGGACGCGCTCGAGCTCGGGGTCGCCGGCGGCACCGGCCACCCGGGGCGGCGCGACGGGAGCGACGGGCGCGGCCGCAGCGGGGGCAGGCGGGGCAGCGGCCCCTACGTCGGGCGCGGCGGCCCGGATGCCGAGGCCAGGCGCCGTCGGCCGCGTCCGCCGGCGGCATGCCCGGCATCGATCGCCTCCGCGGCCGGCGGCGCGGCCAGGCGCGGCTCCTCGGTGCCGGTCCGGTCGGCCGGCCACGCCGCGGCCACCTGCGTCCCGATCGCGATGGCCACGGCGCCGATCACGACGACGAGGGGGCGGAGGGGCGGGCGTCGGGCGGTGAGGGCGGTCATCGGTGGCTCCTGCGCGCGGGGGGACGGATCGGATCAGTGGGATGCGGGGTGCGCCGCCCCGTCGGACGGCGCACCCCGGTCGGCCTCAGTGCGGCGAGGCCAGGTACGGGAAGGACGTGGGGAACGTCTTGTCGTTCGCGGCCACGCCGTCGCCGGTCGTGATCACGAAGTTGGTGAGCAAGGCGAACTCCGCATCGATCACGTCGTCGGCCGGCCCGCGCCCGTTGAGCGCGAGGGTGCCGAGCGACGAGCCCGTGGCGAACGGGGCACCGCTGTTGAGGGTGAGCGTCAGCTCGTCCGGCAGGAGCACGGACGCGATCGCGGACACCTCGCCCGCGGTGTAGGCCGTCGCGCCGTTGTCGGTCAGCACGTTGCCGATCGCGTTGAGCACGGCGGTGACGTTGTCGCTGGTGGTCCCGGCGTCCTTCGCGGGGCGCTGGAAGTTGAACGCGTCCTTCTCGAGGCCGTTGTACGGGGAGTCGGACGGCAGGAGCAGGCCGTTGAACACGGTGTTGATCGCGGGGCGACCCATGCGGTCGACCTGTGCCCAGCCACCGTTGGACATCACGGACGTCGTCGCCCAGACGCCGATCGAGTTGCCGTTGCCGCCGAGCCTGGCGTTCGGCAGCTTGATCGCGACCGAGAGGACGTTGGTCCCGGCGAAGGTGTCCATCGCCGTGAACCCGCCCAGCAGCTCGCCGAGGTCGGTGGACCCGCCGAGCAGCTGCTCCTTGAACTCGACGAACCCGGGAAGATCGAAGAAGAACGGGTCGTCGCGCGTGCCGGCGAACACGGATCCGCCGTGCTTGACGTGCGCGGTGCGCACGGCGTGCTTGTAGGCGGTGGTCCGACCCTCGGCGACGACCTTGCCCTTCCAGACGTTGGCGTTGGCCGAGGCACCGGTGTCCCGGCGGACGACGTAGGCCTGGGTCTTGGTCCCGTCGCCGTTCGTCCGCGCGGGGGAGAACCGCACCCGGTAGGCGAGGTCCGCCTTGCCGTCCTGGTTGCGGTCGATCTTGAACTCGTACAGCGAGTTCGCTCGGTACGTCGCCGTCTTGCTGTCGGCCGGCGACATCAGCCCGTCCACGTTGAGGACGAGCGTCGTGTGGCCCGCGCCGGCCTTGAAGGCGTAGACGTCGGTGAGGTCGACGCGATGGTCCGCCTTGGCGGCCGGGGCGTCGAGGTGGTCGGCGGCGCTGGCCAGGAGCGGCGAGGCTCCCACGACCAGGGCCATCCCCGCGACGGCGGCGAGGCCGGCCCGCGAGGCGATGGGCGAGATGGGCGAACGCATCTGGTGCGCTACCTCCTCTTTCTGACCGACTGGGCGCCGGCCGCTGGTGGGGTCTGCGCACCTCCGGGGCGATCGGATCAATCGCCTACACTCGGGAGGTGGCTGAGAGCGAGACCCGGCGCGGGGTGTTCATCACGCTCGAGGGCCCGGACGGCTCGGGCAAGTCGAGCCTCCTGCAGTCGCTCGCCACGGCCCTCCGCGAGCGCGGCTGCGACGTGGTGGCCACCCGCGAGCCCGGCTCGACCCCGCTGGGCGAGCAGGTCCGGCGCCTCGTCCTGGACCCCGAGCCGCGCATCGATCGCACCGGGCGCGCCGACGCCCTCCTGTTCGCGGCATCGCGCGCGCAGCACGTGGACGAGGTGATCCGGCCGGCGATCGAGCGCGGAGCCGTCGTCGTGTGCGACCGCTACGCCGACTCCTCGCTCGCCTACCAGGGCGCCGGCTCCGGCGTGCCGATGGACGAGCTGCGGGCCGTCCAGCGGTTCGCGACGGGCGGGCTCGTCCCGGACCTGACGATCCTGCTCGACCTGCCGGTCGAGGCCGGCCTGGGGCGGAAGGCGGCGGAGGTCACCCGGTTCGAGGCGTACCACGACCTCGCCTACCACGAGCGCGTCCGCGCGGCGTTCCTCGGCTTCGCCGCCGACGAGCCCGGGCGCTACGCGGTCGTCGACGCGACGCGCGACGCGGACGCCGTCCTCGCGGCGGCGCTCGCGGCCCTGGGGCGGCTGGGAGGCCGGATGCCGTGTCTCGCGGGCGGCGCCGCGGCCGGCCGGGACGGAGGCGCCGAACGGGGAGCCGGTGCGTCCGCGCACCCGGACGATGAACCGATCGGTCCCGAGGCACGCATGCCACGATGAGCGACGCGCGCCTCGAACCGGTGGCCGTGCCGGAGCGCCCGACGGACCCGTCCGACGAGGAGCTCCTGGCCGGGTTGGCCGCCGGCCGTCTCGAGGCGCTCGATGCGCTGTACGAGCGTTACAAGTCGATGGCCTATGGGATCGCCCGCCGCATCACCGCCGACGACGTCCTCGCCGAGGACGTGGTCCAGGACGCGTTCCTCGGGGCGTGGCGGAGCGCCGACCGCTACGTGGCTGGGCGCGGCAGCGTCAAGACCTGGCTGCTCTCGATCGTCCACCATCGGGCCATCGATGCCGTCCGGCGGCGACGTCCGACGAGCGAGCTGCCGGCCGAGGAGGAGGGTCGCACGACGCCGCCGGGCCTGACGCTCCCCGACGTGTGGGGCGAGGTCTCGGAGCGCCTGGACCGGGCCCAGGTGGCCACGGCGCTCGCGGTCCTGCCGGACGCCCAGCGCGAGGCGCTCGAGCTCGCCTACTGGGCCGGGCTGTCGCAGTCCGAGATCGCGGCGCGACTCGGCGTGCCCCTGGGGACCGTGAAGAGCCGCGTCCGCCTCGCCCTCGTCGCCCTGCGGCGGGAGCTCGTCGTCGAGCTCGGCGAGGCGCCGCCATGAGCGACCGCACGAGCCTGACCTGCGACGAGATCCGGGACCTGGCGCCGCTGTTCGTCACCGGCGCCCTCGACCCGGCCGAGATGGACGCCGTCCGCGAGCACCTCGCGGACTGCGACGACGCGCACGCGGAGGTGATGGAGCTCGGCGAGGCGGCGACGGCGCTGCTCGAGAGCGTCGAGCCGGTCGACCCGCCCGCATCGATCAAGCCGCGCCTCATGGCGGCCGCGGCGGCCGACCTCGCGGCCGGACGCCACCCGTCGACGGCGGCGTCGGCGATCGCGACCGGACCGGCCACCGTGGACGTCCCCGCCCCGCCGGCGGAGACTCCGGGGGCGCCAACCGGCCCGCGGACGACGCCGGGGACGTCGCCCGCCACGGCGGCACCCGCGCCCATCGACCTCGCGGCCGAGCGGAAGCGGCGGGGTTCGCGCCTCGCGTGGGTCCTCGCCGCGGCCGCCGTGATCGCCGCGGTCGCGCTCGGCGCCTGGAACGTCTCCCTGCGCCAGGACCTGTCGAGCGCCCAGGCCTACCGGAACGGCGTCGAGCAGGCGCTCGACCTCGCCGCCCGGCCGGGGAGCGTGACGGCGTTGATCCGGCCCGACGTGGGGACCGGGTCGGGCTTCGGCGTGATCGGTGCGGACGGGACGGCGAGGCTTGCGCTGCGCGGGATGGCCCCGACGACCGGCACGCAGGTCTACACGGCGTGGTCGATCGCGGAGGGGGCCGCCCCGGTCTCGATGGGCGACTTCAGCGTGGGGGCGGACGGGATCGCACTCGCCAACGCGCGGGCGCCCGAGGCCGCGCCGGGGCTCGTGATGGCGATCACGCTCGAGCCGAACGCCGGCAACCAGGCGCCGGCGGGACCGGTGGTCTCGAGCGGCGTCACGCGCGACCCGGCCGGCTGACCGCCGGCTGACTGCCGGCTCGCCGCCGGCGATGGGCGGCGCCGCGCGCCACGTCCGCTAGGCGCTGGGCTCGCCGGCGGCCTCGACGATCGCCGCGTCTCCGCCGGCCGCCTCGAGCGCCGTGCGAGCAGCCGCCAGGAGCGACTCCGCGTCCGGGCCGTCCTGCGGGAAGCGGGCGATGCCGGCGCTCACGCTGACCGGGTGCCCCTCGATCGCCTCGAGGCCCGCGATGCCGTCCAGCACGCGCCGCGCGACGGTGACGCCCGCCGAGCCCGGGGCGACGACCACGAACTCGTCCCCGCCGGTCCGCGCAACCGTGTCCACGAGCCGCACCGTCTCCGCGAGCACCGTGGCGACCTGGCGCAGGACCTGGTCGCCGGCTCGTGAGCCGGACGCCTCGTTGAGCGCGGTGAAGCCGTCGACGTCGAACATCGCGACCGAGACCTCGCTGCCCTGGCGCTGCGCGCGGGCGACCTCGAGCTCGAGGACGCGCCCGAGGGTGCGAGCGTTCGACAGGCCGGTGAGCGGGTCCGTGTGCGCGACGCGCTCGAACCACTCCGCGCGCTCGGTCGCCATCGACGAGGTGCGGAACGAGGCGATGGCGGCGGCCGCGAGGTCGGCGACCGCGACCAGCAGCGTCTCCTCGGCCGCGTCGACGTCGTGGGCGCCTTCCCAGCCGAGGGACAGCACCCCGACACACGCTTCGACGCCGCCACCGGCGACGACCAGGGGGATGTCGGCGAACGTCACCGAGCTGCCGTCCTCGGCTGCCCAGGTGCGCCCGAGCGTGCCCGTGCGATCGAGAGCCGCGCGGTGGATCGGGTGGGCCGGATCGTCGGCGACCGTCGCTTCGAAGGCGGTGCCCTGCTCGTCGGTCATCCCGATCGTGAGCAGCAGCTCGAGGCGGGATCGGTCGGGGTCGATGCTGAACAGCGTCGCGATCGCCGCGTTCGTCGCGGCCGCACCGGCCTCCACGACGACGGTCAGGGCGCCGTCCAGGTCGGTCGATCGGGCGAGCGCCGCCGCACCGGCCGACAGGACGGTGAGCGGTCCGGTGGCGCCCTCGGCGGGTTCGGTCACGACAGCCTCCGCGTGCAATCGGCCCCGGCGCAGCCGGCCGGTCCCACCACCGGCGTCCGTCGCGCCCTCTTCGAGGCGAGTCGGCATCGTACACCCCGCCGAGGCGCCGGCCGGGTCCCGCGATCCCGTCCGCCGGCCCGGTCGGCGGAGGGCCGGTCGGCTATCCTCGCGGCGATGAAGCTGGTCGTGGCGATCGTGCACAACGAGGACGCCGGCGTCCTCGTCGATGCCCTGCTGGAGCACGACTACCGCGCCACGCGGCTCCATTCGTCGGGCGGCTTCCTCAAGCAGTCGAACGCCACCGTCATCGTCGGCGTCGAGGACGCCCAGGTGGACGAGGTGATCTCGATCGTCCGGGAGAACTGCAACGCCCGGACCCAGGTGGTGAACCCGATGCCCCCGATCATGGAGCCCGGCGAGTTCTTCATGCCCTACCCGCTCGAGGTGGAGGTGGGCGGGGCGACCGTGTTCGTCGTCCCCGTCGAGCGCTTCGAACGCCTGTGAGGCCCCGATGAACCGACTGCTCCGCAAGGTCTTCCTGTGGTTCGCGCGCAACGGGTGGATGCGCGAGCACCTGGCGACGATGCCGTTCATGCAGAAGGCCGTGCGCCGGTTCATGCCGGGCGACGCGATCGACGACGCGCTCGACGTGGCGGTCGAGCTCGAGGCCCTCGGGATCGGGACGATGTACACGAAGCTGGGCGAGAACATCTCCGAGTCGTCGCAGGCCCAGGCGGTCGCCGACCACTACCTCGAGCTGCTGACACGGATCCAGGCGGCCGAGATCCGCGGCGAGATCAGCGTCAAGCCCACCCAGCTGGGCCTCGACATCGACGAGGACATGTGCCTCGGTCACCTGCGAACCCTCGCGGCGGCGGCCGAGGCCCAGGGCTCGTACCTGTGGATCGACATGGAGGACAGCGGCTACGTCGATCGGACGCTCGACCTGTACCAGCGCCTGCGATCGACCCACGCGCGGACCGGCATCTGCCTCCAGGCCTACCTGAAGCGCACCGCCAAGGACGTCGAGCGCCTGCTCCCGCTCGGGCCCGCGATCCGCCTGGTCAAGGGCGCCTACGACGAGCCCGCCGCCATCGCGTTCCGGTCGAAGAAGGAGGTCGACGCCAACTACCTCGGCCTCGCGATCACGCTGATCCGTGAGAGCCGCAACCGGCCCGTCCGGCTCGGCCTCGGCACCCACGACGTCGAGCTGATCGAGCAGATCGCGTCGCATGCCGGTGCCGCCGGGGTCGGGAAGGACGGCTTCGAGGTCGAGATGCTGTACGGGATCCGGGCCAAGGAGCAGCGACGCCTGGCCAAGGCGGGCTACAAGGTCCAGGTGCTCATCGCGTACGGCGCGGCCTGGTATCCGTGGTACATGCGCCGCCTGGCGGAGCGCCCCGCCAACGTCCTGTTCGCGCTGCGCCAGCTGCTGCCCGGCTGATCAGCGCGGGAGCAACCGGAAGAGCAGCGAGTACGGGATCGAGCTCCGGCCGTCGTTGGGGGAGGTCACCCGGACCTGGTAGGCGCCCCGCCTGAGCGTCCGGGTGATCGACTCGGGATCGTTGCCCGGCTTGTTCGACGAGGCCAGCCAGTCGGTGCACGAGCGGTACAGGTCGAGCCGGCCGTTGACGTGCAGATCGGCCAGCGTCACGCGCACGGCGCGCTTGCTCGGGACGAAGAACTCGAACCAGTCGGTGTCGCCCTCGCCGCTGCTGCGCTCCGCGATCGCGACCTTCTTGGGCGATCGTTCGGCGATCGCCTTGCAGCTGTCCGGCCGATCCGGCACGTAGGTCGCGGTGAGGTCGAGGTCGTGGCTCGCCGTCACCTCCCGCACCCGCTTGTGCGAGTCGTTCCAGGTGCTGAACCGGTAGCGCTCGCCGCCGATCGTTCGCTTCAGCGGCCCGCTGAGCGTGGACTTGCCGCCCTTGATCACGGTCGCCGTCCAGGGTGCCTGCTCGCCCTCCGAGCCGACGGTCAGCCGCGCCCCGCTCGGGATCGACGCCAGGTCGATCGTGGCCGTCTTCGGCTCGAGGCTGACGTCGACGGACGTCGAGGCGCCGTCGCTGTCGGTGGCCGTGAGGCGGATCACGAGGTGCGAGGGATACTCGTGGTCCGGGCCGCTGAACGACCCCGAGCCGCCCGAATCGGTCTCGATCGTGTGCGTGTGGCAGCCACCCGGGCAGTGGACCATCAGGATCTTCCAGTCCAGGTCGGCGCCGGTCAGCGCGCCGTCCTCGTCGTCGGTGGCGTGCCCGGAGAAGTGGATCGTGTCCCCCACCTGCCAGCATCCCGGGACGTCACACGACGCCGGCGAGTCGATGACGACCTCCGGCGGGCTGTTGGCCGCGTCCACCTGGAACGTGACCGTGTCGGTCAGGCCGCTCGTGCTGCGCACCTCGAGCGTCACCGGGTAGATGCCCGGGGTGTCGATGTGCCAGTCGACCTCCTCGCCCGACGTGTCCGCGCTGTCGTCGAACTGGCCGTTGTCGTTGAGGTCCCAGCGCCAGCGGTTGATCGAGAAGTTGCCGTCCGGGTCGGTCGAGGCCGACCCGTCGAGGTGGACCGTGACCGGCGCGATCGAGCTTGCAGGCGTCGCCGTGGCGCGCGCGATCGGCGAGCTCACGAACTTCACGCGCACGACCTGGCCGCCCTCGTGGTTCACGTAGTACAGGTCCCCGCCCGGGCCCCTGGTGAGGTCGACCGGGTGGCCGATGCCGCTCGCGATCTGCTCGACGTTGTTGGGATCCGGGATGCCGTTGCCCTGCGGCAGCATGGCCGCGAGGCAGTTGCGCGAGTAGTCCACGAAGAACAGCGCGCCGTCGAACCGGCTCGGATAGTCGACGGAGCTTCCGGAGGCGCCCTGGTAGAACGCGAGGCCGGAGATCGACGATGTCTGCGTCGCGGCGCCCGGGAAGCACGGGCCCTTGGGCGTCAGGTTGGTGTTGTGCGTGTACTGGTACAGCGGCGCCGTCACCGCCCCCGCCTGGTTGTAGAGGTTCGTGCACATGTTCGTGTTCAGCGTCGCGAACGCGCCCTGCTGGGCGACGCCCTCGTAGCACGGCCAGCCGTAGTTGGGCAGGGTCGTCGGCGTGGCACTGGCGGCGAGCGTCACCCGGTCGACCTCTTCCCAGGTGCCGTTGCCCACGTCGCCGACGTACAGGTCGCTGTGGCCGGGCCGGAACGTCATCCGGAACGGGTTGCGGAAGCCGTGCGCGATCATTCGCTCGGCGTTGACGCTCGCGTTGCCCTCCAGCGGGTTGCCGCTCGACGGGTTGCCGTTGTTGGGGTTGATCCGGATGATCGCGCCGTCCAGCCCGACGGGGTCACCCGTCGTCCGGATGTCCTGCGACCGGAGCATGCCGCCCTCGGCCGTGGCCCTGACCGCGCCCGGGAACGGGTCGCCGCACGGGTTCACGGGCGTCGGCGATCCGGCGGTGCCGCCCTTCTGGCCCCAGTCCATGCCGACGAAGCTCGCACCGTCGCCGCCGGTGACGTAGAGCTGGCCGTCCGGGCCGAAGGCCAGCGCGCCGCCCGCGTGGCTGGGGAACTGCTGGCACCACTCGCCCGAGACCGGGTCGCCGATCAGGTTCCTGCGGCTGTCGGGGTCGGCCGTGTTGTTGGCGAGGTTGACCGTGTACCGGTCGAGCTTGCTCCGGACGACGCACCCGTCGTCGGTCGCGCCCGGCGGCGTCGGGCAGGAGTTCGACCAGGCGGGATCGCTCTGGCCTGCCGGCCAGGTCGGCGCGGTGTCCCCGGGCGGGGCGTCGTAGACGTAGTACAGGTACAGGAATGGGCTGCCGTCCAGGAAGTCGGGGTCGAGGGCGATGCTCAGCAGGCCGCGGTCCCAGAAGTCGTGGACGTCGTGCCGGATGTCGAGCGCGATGGTGGCCGACGAGTCGTTGACCGAGTCGTAGGCCTTGACGATGCCCCGCTTCTCGGCGACGAAGGCGCGCCCGTCGCCGGCGAACCGCACGGTCGTGGGCTGGGTCAGGCTCGAGAAGACGGTGGTCTCGGTGAAGTGGGGATCGCCGAAGGTGCCAGCGGCCTCGGCGGTCGCGGGTGCGACGATACGTGTGACCGGGGCGCCGACCACCGCCGTCACGGCGAACAGGGCGGCGAACATTGCCGAGCCGGCTCGCCGCAGCGAGCGTGGAATGGATGCGTGCTTCAAGACTGCGCCCGATAGAGATGAATAGGCCAAATGTACCGGGGGTCCCCCGGACTGTCATCGTGACGAGTCTTGCGGTCTTGTACCAGTTCTCATGACAACACCGGACCGCACGAAACCGACCATCGGCGAGGAGGCGGGGCGCCCTGGCACCGGCTGCGCGGCCGTGGCCTGCCCGCGCGGCACGACCCGGCGGTCCGGCCGATGAGCCTGCGCCCCGACCTGGTCGAATGCTGGGTCTTCCGCGTCGCGCCGCCCGCGGATGCGGCGGACCCGCGTCCCGAGGGCGACCGGCTCGAGATCCTGCTCATCCGGCGGAGTGGGACGCGGATCTTCCCGGGGCTGTGGCAGTGCGTGACGGGCGGGGTCGAACCCGGCGAGCGCGTGCCGATGGCGGCCATCCGCGAGGTCGAGGAGGAGACCGGGCTCGGCCGAGGCGACGTCGCGGCCTGGTACGACCTCGACCAGGTGGCGCCGTTCTTCGACGAGGCCGTCGACGGGGTGGTCGTCAGCGCCATCTTCGCCTGCCGCGTCGGGCCGGGCGCGGAGCCGAGGACGTCGCACGAGCACGACGGGATGCGCTGGGTCCCCGCGGCCGACGCGCCGGCCCTCGCGATCTGGCCCTCGTACGCCGAGTCGGTGCGCCGTGTCCGGGAGCTGCTGCTGGACCCGGAGCTCGCCCACTGGTTCGAGATGGACGCCGACGGGCGACGGCTCGCGCGCCCGCCGCGCGAGCGATGATCGTCCCGCCCGTCGCCCGCTAGACTGTCGCCACCCCGCACGGGCGGGCCGCTCGAGAGGGACGATGCCTTGACCGAGACACTGGCGAACCGGCGCATCTTCCGCTCGAAGCTCGACACGATCCGGACGACCTACGGGTTCGAGGACGTGTCCCTCGCCCCGGGCACGGACACCGTCGACCCCGACGACGTCGACCTCACGCAGTCGTTCTGCGGCATCGACCTCGGGATCCCGATCCTCGCGGCCGCCATGGACGCGGTCGTGGACGTCCGGCTGTCGGGCGAGCTCGCGCGGCTCGGCGGGCTCGCGATCCTCAACCTCGAGGGCGTGCAGGCGCGGTACGACGACCCGTCCGAGGTCCTCGCGCGGATCGCCGCGGCGCCCGACGAGCAGGTCCAGGACGTCCTCGCCGAGGCCTACGCGGCGCCCATCCGCGAGGAGCTGATCGCGCGCCGGATCGACGAGCTGCACGCGGCGGGCTCGAAGGCCGCGGTCTCGGCCACGCCGGGCGTCGCCCGGCGTTTCGGGCCGTTCAGCGCGGAGCACGGCGCCGACCTGTTCCTCGTCCAGTCGCAGGTCTCCTCGGCGCGCCACATCGCGACCGGCT
This sequence comes from uncultured Chloroflexia bacterium, assembly GCA_963767945.1. Lineage (GTDB taxonomy): Bacteria > Chloroflexota > Limnocylindria > Limnocylindrales > CSP1-4 > CAIXZV01. The sequence continues at coordinate 234,025 of CAVYGH010000011.1, forward strand.
ACGAGCCGCTCGCGCTCGCGGACTTCACGCGGTTCATGCCCATCCCGGTCGCGGTCGGCAACACGACCAACGCCACCGCGGCCTACCTCCTGATGGAGCAGGGCGCGGCCGCGATCTTCGTGGGCGTCGGACCGGGGGCCGCGTGCACGACGCGCGAGGTCCTGGGCATCGGCATCCCGCAGGTGACCGCGGTCGCCGACGTCGCGGCGGCGCGCGACCAGTACCACGCCGAGACGGGCCGCTACGTGCCGGTCGTCGCCGACGGCGGGATGAAGCGCGGCGGCGACCTCGCGAAGGCGTTCGCGGCCGGCGCCGACGTGGTGATGCTCGGCTCGCCGCTCGCCCGGGCCGCCGAGGCACCCGGCCTCGGGACGAACTGGGGCATGGCGGCGCCGTCGCCGGTCCTGCCCCGCGGCACGCGGATCAAGGTCGGGACCGTAGGGCCGCTGGACCAGATCCTCAACGGCCCGTCCCACGTCACCGACGGGACCCAGAACCTGGTCGGCGCGCTCCGCCAGTCGATGGCCGCGCTGGGCGCGCGCACCGTGGCCGACATGCACGACGTCGAGATCGTCTACGCGCCTGCGGTGGTGACCGAGGGCAAGTCCTGGCAGCTGCGCGGCCGATAGGCGCTCGACCGGGCCGAGCCGGTCGACGCCGCTCGGCGGAGCCGTCAGCGGGTGCGGGCGTCCTCGCCGGGGATGCCGAGCGCGGCGAGGGCCGCCGCGAACCCGTCGAGATCGTCCGTCGCGACGTAGAACGCGGGCACCCGAAACCGCGACCAGGGCACCGGATCGCGCATGTCGATCCGGACGCCGCCGTGGGGGCTGCCCGCGAACGAGACGTCGCCGTGCCGCAAGCTGCGCCGGACGCCGATCGCGGTGATCCACAGCCACGGACCCTCGATCCGGTAGCGCGCGACGTTGGCGATCGGCGTCGAGAACGAGAACCGGCCGAAGCGAGCCGAGACGGCGTCGTCGTCGATTTCCGCCCACGCCGTCGTCGGGCGTGACCCCGAACAGGACACGGAGCAGGCCCCTGGACCGGGCGCCGATCCGGATCGGGAATCGCTGGTCGGCCATCCGTCGCAGGGTAGCGGTACGTCATCTGACCGTCTCGATCGACCACGCCCGTCGATGGGGCTGGACGGGGCATCGGCGCGATAGTGCGGTCAACGAAACGCACACGGTGCAGGGCTCGGGGCCCCGAGAACCGGAGCGTCAGACAACTGAAGAACAACCGAATACCCCAACTGAAGAACAACCGAATACGAGCCTCCTCCAACTCCCGCGACCGGTCGCCCTCTCCCAACCTCGGGGCGGCCGGTCGCCGTTCGTGTGCGCTCAGCGCAGCCCGAGCGCCCTCAGCACCGGATCGCCACCCGGCAGGAGGCCCTGGTCCGCGAACCGCCGGAGGCTCTCGCCGGAGCGAGGCTCCACCGCCGCTGCGGCCGCGAACGCCGCCCGCGCCTCGTCCGGGTGCCCCGCCAGCGCCAGCGCGACCGCGTGCCACAAGCCGCACCTGGTCGTCATCGGGCGCCAGGGTGATCGAGCGGAGGCTCGCCGCCGCGGCCGCGGCGACGTCGCCGCGGGCCCCGGCCTCCTCCGCCTCGTCCATCGCGTCATAGGCCCGCGCGACCCGGAGCAGTCGCGCGAGCTCGTCCAGCGGCGCCGGGTGGTCCTCGACCCGGAGGTCGAACCGGCGACGCCACGGCTCGGGCCGCACGCCATCCGCACCGGCCCCGGGGGCGACGACCAGGGCCGCCGATTGCCGGCCACGCACGTCCCCGCCCTCGGCCTCCGCCGCGAACAGGGCCGCGACCAGTCGCTCCGCCAGGTCGCCCGTGGCCGCGGCGAACGCATCGAGCATCGCCGCCGGGACGGTCGATCGCTCCATCATGTTGGCCTGCGCGGCGACGCCCTCGCGGACCTCGTGGGACGCGTATCGCACGCACCCCGAGCCCGTGTGGGACGCCGCGCGCCCGGCGGCGTCGACCATGCCCACCTGCCGGATCGCCTCGCCCGGGTCGGACGCGAGGACGGCGCCGAGCGCCTCGCCGGCGGGATGGCCGTCGCGCATCAGCCGCAGCCCGTTCGGACCGTGGGCGATCTCGGTATACGACTGGGTGGCGACGGCGCCGACGCCGGGCTCCACCCATGGCACCCCGTTGCCCACGTTGAACCAGCGGCTCTGGACCGCGACGCCGAGCTCGCCGGTCTTCGGATCCAGGGCGACGATCGAGTACGTCATGGGTCACCTCGGGTGGGTCGGGGGCGGCTAGACTGATACACCATCGCGGCGCAGTCGGGAGGGGTCGTTGACCGAGACGACGGAGGAGCAAGAGCCTGCGGGCGCGATCGAGGCGGACGAGACGCGCCAGCGAGGCAAGACGGTCCACGGCGAGGCGGCCAACGCGGGCCATCGCGTGCTCGCCCCCGACGATGCCGAGGTCGAGGCGTATCTCGAGGTCGCGCTCGACGCCCCCGCGCCGGAGCGGACGCCCCAGGATCGCCCGCCGGTCGCCACCACGGCCACCGGTCCCGCGACCGTCGCCGTGCTGGACTTCGGCAGCCAGTTCGCGCAGCTGATCGCCCGCCGCGTCCGCGAGCTCAACGTCTACTCGGAGCTGCTCCCGCACGACACGCCTGTCGCGGAGCTCGAGCGCCGCGGCGTCCGGGCCGTGATCCTCTCGGGCGGCCCGATGTCCGTGTACGACGACGGCGCCCCGAAGGCCGACGCGTCCATCTGGAGCGGCCGCCTGCCCGTGCTCGGCATCTGCTACGGCGCCCAGCTGATGGCCCTCGAGCTGGGCGGCGAGGTCACGCCCACGACCCGCCGCGAATATGGCCCGGCGACCGTGCAGATCACCCGCGACGACGCGCTGTTCGACGGCATCGACCGCGAGCAGCCCGTGTGGATGAGCCACGGCGACACGATCACCCGGCTGCCCGAGGGGTTCCACGCGACGGCGCAGACGGACTCGACGCCCTACGCGGGCCTCGACGCCCCCGCCCGGAACCTGTACGGGATCCAGTTCCATCCCGAGGTCGTCCACACGCCGCGCGGCCGGGCGGTGCTGCGCAACTTCGTCACCGGCATCGCCGGGATCGCGCCCAACTGGACGCCGGCCAACTTCGTGGACTCCACGGTCGCCGGAATCCGGGAGCGCGTCGACGCCCACGCGAAGGCGACCGGGTCGGACGGCAAGGTCATCTGCGCCCTGTCGGGCGGCGTCGACTCGGCGGTCGCGGCCGCGCTCGTCCATCGCGCCGTCGGCGACCGGCTGACCTGCATCTACGTCGATCACGGGCTGATGCGCAAGAAGGAGTCGGAGCTGCTCCGGGCGACGTTCGAGGCCAACCTCGGGATGCACCTGGTGATGGTCGACGCCCGGGAGCGGTTCCTGACCCGGCTCGCCGGCGTCACGGACCCCGAGCAGAAGCGCCGGATCATCGGCGACGAGTTCATCCGCGTGTTCGAGGAGGAGGCCGCCAAGCTCGGGCGGATCGACTTCCTGACCCAGGGGACGCTGTACCCGGACGTGATCGAGTCGACGACGCCGGAGACGAAGACCGCCCAGAAGATCAAGACCCACCACAACGTGGGCGGGCTGCCGGCCGACCTGCGGTTCCAGCTGATCGAGCCGCTGCGCTACCTGTTCAAGGACGAGGTGCGGCTCGTCGGGATCGAGGTCGGCCTGCCGGAGGCGATGGTCCACCGCCAGCCGTTCCCGGGCCCGGGGCTCGCGATCCGGATCATCGGCGAGGTGACCGCCGAGCGGCTGGACACGCTGCGGGACGCCGACTGGATCGTGATCGACGAGATCAAGGCCGCCGGGCTCTACCGGAACGTGTGGCAGTCGTTCGCGATCCTGACGCCCGTGCGCAGCGTGGGCGTCATGGGCGATGGGCGGACGTACGCCAACGTCGTCGCGATCCGCGCGGTGACCTCCGAGGACGGGATGACGGCCGACTGGGCGAAGCTCCCCTACGACGTGCTGGGCAAGATCAGCAGCCGCATCGTGAACGAGGTCCCCGGCGTGAACCGGGTCGTGTACGACATCAGCAGCAAGCCCCCCGCGACCATCGAGTGGGAGTGACGGGGCAGGACCAATTGGGGGGAATCGGCCGGGATTCCAGCGAGTAGAGTGCGCAGATGACCGATGCGACCCCTCGCTGCCCCTGGTGCTCGGCCGCGTTGCCTCCGGGCGCGCACGAGTCCTGTCCGTCGTGTGGCGCGACGCTGAACAGCCCGACCGGAACCGAGCCCGACATCAAGGGCGTCACGTCGCTCGACCCGCTGGCGATCATCCAGGCGCGGGCCGAGGTCGCGCGGCCGCGCAACCGGATCGTGTCGTTCATCACCGGCGAGGCGCCCGGCCAGGGCGAGGCCACGCCCAACCCGGAGTCCCTCGCGCCCCCCGACCTGGCCGTGCGTCGCGAGATCCGCCGGCTCGAGATCGAAGCGGAGCGCGCGGACCTCGAGGCCGAGACCGTCGCGCTCAAGACCGACGTGGTCGTGGAGCTGGGCATCCCGCTCTCGCAGCTCGGCGGCGCCGACGCCGACCTCGCCCAGGCGGCGATGCCCGACGACGAGGCCGCGGAGGTGCAGGCGGAGATCGCCGCCGAGGAGGCCGCGGAGGCCGCCGAGGACGCGGCGGCCGTGGCACCGCTGATGCCCAGCACGCCGGCACCCGCGCCCGTCGCCGCGGCCGCGCCCGCCGACGTGGCGACGCCGGCCGTACCGCCGCCCCCCGGCGAGGGCGACGCGCCGGCCTCCGGCGGCGGAGGCGTCGCCCAGGCCTGACGCCCGTTCGCGGCATGGCCCGTATCCTCGGGTCGTGCCCGACCGCCTCCCGCCTCCCGGCCCCTCGTACCTGCGCGAGCAGGAGGTCCGCATCGGCGATCGCCGTCTCGAGGCCGGCATGGCGAAGCCGGTCGACGGCCCCGACGACTGGTGGCTCGCCGTCCTCTGGGTGACCGACGCGGACGGCGTCGTCAGCTTCCGTGACGTCGCTCCCGCCGCGGGGCCGCCTCCCGAGCCGCCCCTCGCGCGACTGGGCCCGTCGTTCGCCGGCGGCCTGTCCGGGCTCGTCCGCGAGGAGGACGGCCGGATCGCGATCCGCCTCACGCCGCTCGTCCCGCCCGACGACGACACGCGCCCGTGGCGCTGCCCCCTGGTGATCCGCGCGGCGTTCCGCTGGGAGCCGGCGCTCGCCGCCACGCTGCGGCCGAACCAGATCGCGGATCGGGTGCTCGGCGCGTTCGGCCGCGCGGTCGAGGGACTCTCCCGACCCTGACCGTTCGGGACCTCCCGATCCGGTGATCGCCGATCCGCCCTAGACTCCGCGCGATGGGTGACCTGTTCGACGACTTCATGCGCGAGCTCGAACGACGCCGGGCAGAGTCCGAGGGGCGACGACCGAAGGACGGCGGCGACGACGGGCCGGACGGGGAGCCCGACGAACCGGGGCCTGACGACAACGACGATGAGGCGGCGGACGACGACTCCGCCCGACCGGGTGACGAGGCAGCCGGAGCGGACGCCGCGGGCGAACCGGCGGCCGCCGCGAGCCGCCCGACGCCGATCGGGCCGCGCCGCCGGAGCCGGCGCAGGGCCGGCCCACCGCCCAAGGAGCCGCGCCCGGTCGGTGGTCCCGACGACGGCGCGGGGCCGCCCAGCCTCGGCCACCTGATGCGTCGGGCCGGGGTCGGCCTGATCCTGATCGCGGTCGTCGCGATCCTCGTGCTGTTCGCCGCGGGCATCAACCTGTGGACGGACGCGATCTGGTACCGCACGGTCGGCTTCGACAGCGTGTTCTGGACGCGCCTCGGCGTCCAGGTCGGCCTGTTCGCGGGCGCCCTCCTGCTCGCGCTGGTCGTGCTGGTCGGCAACCTGCTGCTGGCGAACAAGCTCACGCCGCCGGTCGATCCGGAGCGCCCGGGACGCCTGCGGGCGATGGCCGGCCGGCTCGCCGAAGCACAGCGCCAGGCCGAGCCAGGGCGCCCGCCTGCGGGCGACCGGCGGCTCGTTCGGGCCGTTCGGGGCCAGCCGCGGCCGATCGAGGTCCGGCGACGCGACCTTCACGTTCGAGGGCGAAGACCTGCCCGACCTCGTCCCGATCGGGACCTGGGTGCTCGCGGGCGTCGCCGTCCTGCTGGCACTGGGCATCGCGGGCGCCGTGACGGGCGTCTGGGAGACGCTCCTGCTGTGGATCCATCGCGTCCCGTTCTCGTCGACCCAGACGGTGGCGGATCCGATCTTCGGGCGGGACGTCAGCTTCTTCCTGTTCGAGCTGCCCTTCTATCGCGCCGTCCAGTCGCTGGTCAACGGGCTCCTGCTCGCGTCACTCGGGATCGCGGGCGCCCGGTACCTCCTCGCGGCCACCCGCGGCGGCGAGGTGTTCATCACCCGGGTCCGCGTCCACCTCGCGGTGCTGGGCGGGCTGTACCTGCTGTCGATCGCGTTCGGCTACCAGCTCGACAAGTACGAGCTCGTCTACAGCACGGCCGGTGCGAGTGCCGTGACGGGCGTCGCCTTCGCGGACGCCAACGCGCGCTTCCTGGCCTACGACGTGCTGACGTTCCTGTCCGGCCTCGCCGGCGCCCTGCTCGTCGCCGGCGCGTTCACGCGCTGGATGTGGCCGCTGGCCGTCATCGTCATCGTGTGGTTCTCGGCGTCGATCGTGCTCGGCCGCCTGTATCCGGAGGCGATCCAGCGCCTGTCCGTCGACCCCAACACGTACGCGCAGGAAGCGCCGTACATCGCGAACAACATCTCCATGACGCGCCTCGCGTTCGGGATCGACCAGTGGGAGCAGCGGTCGTACGGCGGCGAGCAGCCGCTGACCGAGGCGGGCATCCGCAGCGAGGCGGACACGTTCACCAACGCGCGCCTGTGGGACTACCGGCCCCTGCAGACCACGCTCGACCAGCTCCAGACCGTGCGCCAGTACTACGACTTCTACGACGTCGACACCGACCGCTACCAGGTCGACGGCGACCTGCGCCAGGTCATGCTGTCGGGCCGCGAGCTCGCGATCGACCGCAACACCGACGCCGACAGCTGGGTCAACCAGCGGATCATCTACACCCACGGCATCGGCCTCGCGATGGTGCCCGTCAACGAGGTCACCCCGGAGGGCCAGCCGAGACTCTGGGTCCGCGACCTGCCGCCGGTCTCGAACAGCGGCGCCCCGGAGATCACGCAGCCGCGCATCTACTTCGGCGAGCGCGACAACCACTACGTCATCGTCCGCGCCCGCCAGGCCGAGTTCGACTACCCGAGCAAGTCGGGCAACGAGGGCGGCGACCCGACGACCTCGTGGACGGGAACGAACGGCATCCCGCTGGACTCGACGCTGAACAAGCTGTTGTTCGCGATCCGGTTCCGCGACCTCGACCTCCTGATCACCGACCAGATCCAGGCCGACAGCCAGCTGCTGTTCCATCGCACGCTCGGCGAGCGGCTGGGGATGATCGCGCCGTTCCTGCGCTTCGACAAGGACCCGTACCTCGTGGTCGACGGCGACGGGAAGCTGGTGTTCGTCCAGGACGCCTACACCGTGAGCGACCGCTTCCCGCAGGCGACCTGGTTCGACACGGGCGAGCTCGGCGGGACCTCGGGCTTCGGCGGCGAGGCGATCAACTACCTGCGCAACAGCGTCAAGATCACGGTCGACGCCTACGACGGGACCATGCACTTCTACGTCGCCGATCCCGACGAGCCGCTGATCCGCGCGTGGCAGGGGATCTTCCCGTCGCTGTTCGAGCCGATGGCCAACATGCCGGCGTCGCTGCAGTCGCACCTCCGGTTCCCCGAGGAGCTGTTCAACGTCCAGACGCGGGTCTACGGGCAGTACCACGTCACCCAGCCGCTGACGTTCTTCAACCAGACCGACCGCTGGACGATCCCGTCGATCGACCAGAACGACCAGAGCCTGCCGCCCGAGGCCTACTACGTCGTGATGCGCATGCCGGGCGAGCCGAAGGCGGAGTTCCTGCTCCTCCAGCCGATGATCGCCCGCCAGCGGCCGAACATGATCGCGTGGGTGGCCGCCCGCAACGACGCGCCCAACTACGGCACCGTGCGCGCCTACCAGTTCCCCGCCGACACCACGATCTTCGGGCCGGCCCAGATCGAGGCCCGGATCGACCAGGACCCGACGATCAGCGCCCAGATCACGCTCTGGAACCAGAGCGGCAGCCGCGTGATCCGCGGCAACCTGCTGGTGGTCCCGGTGGGCGACAGCCTGATCTACCTCCAGCCGGTGTACCTGCAGTCGACCTCGTCGGCGTTCCCGGAGTTCCAGCGCATCGTCGTCGCGAGCCCGTCGACCGTCGTCTGGGGCCGGACGCTGTCCGAGGCGCTCACCCTGCTGCTGACCGCGCAGGGCGGCGGCCCCGGGCGCGTCGCCCGGCCCCTCGCCCACGCCGGGTCCGTCCGCGACCGCCGGCCCGTCCGCCACGCCGCGGCCGACCCTCCCGCCGGGAAGCGGGCTGCCGACCGACGTCACCGGGCTGGTCGAGTACGCGAACACGCACTTCGAGCTGGCCCAGGCCGCGCTCCGGAGCGGCGACTTCGCGACCTACGGCACCGAGATGGAGCTCGTCGAGGCGGCTCTCCAGGCCCTGGGCGGGCTGACCGGGTCGCCGGCGCCGAGCCTCGGGCCCTGACGCCGGCGGCCGCCGTGTCGAGCGCGCCGGCGCCCGCCCACGCCGGCCGCCTCGCGATGACGGCGGTGCTGCCGGGCGCGATCGTGGTCACGCTGGTGCGGCCGCTCTCGTGGCTCCTCGGGCTCGCCGGCTTCCTCGCCGGCGGCGGCCTGCTGCTGATGGCGGCGCCGGTCGTCGTGCTGCCCACGCCGACGGGCATCCAGAACGCCCTGGGCGCGCCGCTGAGCACGCTGCTGGTCGGGACGCCGTCGACCGCGATGGTGCTCGTGATCGCGGGGGCCGCGGGCGCCGGTCTCGTGCTCCTGCTCGGCGGCCTGCTCGCGGGCGCCTGGGCGGAGCGCCACCTGATCGCGCTCCAGCTGGCCGCGGCCGACGACGAGGGCCTGCTCGCGACGCGCCCGCTCGACGGGGCGCCCGGGACCGTGAGCGTCGCCATCGTGCGGGCGCTCGCCCTGCTGCCGGTGATCGCCGTCGGCATCGTCGCCTGGCAGCCGGTCTATGACGCGGCCTACCGCGAGCTCGTGCTGCCCATCGACCTGGTGACGCCCCTGGGGTTGCGCGTGATCCGGGACGTGCCGGAACTCGTGATCGCGGTGCTCGTCGCCTGGATCGTCGGCGACAGCGCCGCCGCGCTCGGCGTCCGGCGCCTGGTCATCGGCCGGCGCCCGATCCTCGTCGCGTGGCTGCTGGGCTGGATCGACCTCGTCCGGCGGCCCCTCCGCGTCGTCGTGACGGCGCTGTTCGGGACCGCCGCGCTGGCGCTGCTCGCGGCCCCCGGGCTGCTCGCGGCCGCCAGCGGTTGGGCGCGCGTGCGCGACGTGATGACCGCATCCCGACGACGCCATCGGCATCCTGGTCACGGTCGCGACCTGGGTCGCCGTCTGGCTCGGCGGGCTCGTCCTGGCGGGCGTCGGGGCGGCGATCCGGGCGGCCGCCTGGACGCTCGAGTCGACGCCGCCCGGCGCCGCGCCGCGACCCGGCCGTTCCGGTGTCCGCGCCACCGGCCTGAGCGCGGATCCGCGAGCGTCACCAATCGGGGGTCCATCGCGTCCACTGCGTGCTCCGGTCCGGCCGGACGTCCCTGTTAGACTGCTGCTCGCCGCGCGCCCCCGGGCGCGTCAAGCCCGATGGAGGCCGCATCCCCGCGTATGGACGACATCCTCAACACGATCGGCGACACGATCGGCGGCTTCTTCTCGAACCCGGTCGTGGAATTCGCCCTCCAGGCGCTCGTCGTCTACTTCGTCATCCTCTGGCTCGCGGCCGCGTACTGGGCCTTCCGCGACATGCAGCAGCGGAGCGAGAACCCGGTCCTCCCGTACCTCGCGGCCGCGCTGATCATCCTGTTCACGCCCGTGTTCTTTCTGTTCGGGATCATCGTGTACCGGATCATCCGGCCGCACGAGAAGATCGGCGAGGTCTACGAGCGCAACCTCGCCGAGGAGGCGCTGCTCGCCGAGGTCGAGTCGATCAAGACCTGCCCGTCGTGCCGGCGGCGCGTCAACGACGAGTGGATCATCTGCCCCACCTGCCGCACCCAGCTCAACCGCGTGTGCGCCAACTGCGGGCGCCTGGTCGGCCTCGACTGGGCGCTGTGCGCGTGGTGCGGTCGCGACTTCGAGCGGGGCGACCTCGCCGCGTACGAGCCGATCGCCGCGCCCGTGTCCGGCCGCCTCGAGCCGACCGCCCCGCCCGCCGTCCGGGCGAGCTCGACGTGCACGGACCGGTCGCGTCCGCCAGCCGCCGTCCGCGAGCCGCGGGGCACCGGGCACCATCCCCGAGCCTTGACCGAGCCGGCCGCGTCGGACCCCGACGCGATCGCCCGACGCCCGTCCACGTTCAGCCTCGAAGGTCGTGCCGTCCCGGCGCTGTACCTGATCGGCTGGGTCGGGTCCGTCATGGGCCTGGCCGTCCTGCTGGTCTCGTTCCTCGCCGGGCCGGCTCCCGCGGCACCGTGGCTCTCGCTGGTCGGGCTGGTGCTGCTCGTCGTCGGCCTGCTGAGCGCGACGGGCTCCCAGGCGATCGAGGGATCGCGCTGGACCGATCGGCCGTACCACGGTCCCTCGCCGGTGCTGGCCTTCGGGGCGGTGATCGCGGTGACCCTCATCGCCAGCCTGGTGGTCCTCGCCCCGCTCGCCCTGGCCGGCCTGGATCCCCTGTCGCCGCTGGCGACCTCGATCTCGCTGCTGATCACGATGCTGGCCTACATCGGCGTGGTCCGGCTGGCGGTCGTCGGGCCCGGCGCGCTGAGCTGGGCCGACATGCGGGTGCGACGCCCCGACGCGGCCGCCGTCCGCGACCTCGCGGTCGGCGCCCTGTTCGCCCTGCCGGTCCTCGTCCTGACGCTCCTGCTGGGCGCCGTCCTCGCCCGCTTCCTCGAGCCCGCGCCCAGCCCGCTGCCCGAGGTCGGCGACCCGCTCGGCCTCGCGCTCAACCTCATCACGGCGGCGGTCCTCGCGCCGATCGGCGAGGAGCTGTTCTTCCGGGGGTTCGCGACCACGGCCTGGGCGCGGGCGGTGGGTGCGCGCCAGGCGATCGTCCGGGGCGCCATCTTCTTCGGCATCGCCCACGTCCTGACCCTGTTCGACGCGTCGTTCGCGTCGGGCGCGCAGCGGGCGCTGTTCTCGTTCCTGGTCCTGCTGCCGGTCGGCGTCGCGCTCGGGTGGCTGTTCCTCGCCCGGCGCTCGCTGTACGCCTCGATCGGCCTCCATGCCGCGTTCAACGCGATCCAGGTCGTGCTGCTGTACGTGGCCGCGCGGAGCCTCGGCTAGGACGTCGCGGACAAGTCCCGGTTGAGCCCGGGATAAGGGCGGCTGCGTAGGCTTCGCGCTGTTCCCGGATCCGGATGGCGGGGGAAATCGGCGGGCTTCCGTTGTCCGGGCCCGGGGACGCTCTGCCCGCCGGCAGGGAGGACCGCATGGACGACGGGCAATTCGAGGTCGGCGCGCATCGTCGGGCGACCCGATCCGTCCGGGACCTGCCGGCGACCGAGCGCCCGCGCGAGCGGCTCGCCCTGCGCGGACCCGGCGGGCTCTCGGGCGCCGAGCTGATCGCGGTCATCCTCGGGACCGGCGGTCGCGGTCGCGGCGCGATGCGAGGTCGCCGAGGACGTCCTCGCCCGCCACCCCGGCCTCGGATCGCTCGCGCGGGCGTCCGACGCGGAGCTCTCCGGGATCCCGGGCGTCGGCGCCGCGAAGGCGGCCCGGCTCGCGGCCGCGTTCGAGCTCGGCCGGCGGTCCGTCGCGGACTGGCCCGCCGGACGCTGGACGATCCGGTCGCCGCGCGACGTCGGCGACCGCCTGGTCGTCGAGATGGGCCGGCTCGAGCGCGAGGAGCTGCGCGTCCTGAGCCTCAACGCCAAGAACGTCGTGCAGCGGGTCTCGACCGTCTACGTCGGCAACGTGTCGACGTCGCTGGTCCGCGTGGGCGAGCTGTTCCGGGACGCCGTCCGCCTGGACGCGTCGGGCGTCGTGCTGTGCCACAACCACCCGTCGGGCGACCCGACGCCCAGCCCGGACGACCTGCACCTCACCGCGGAGGCGATCGCGGCCGGGCGCCTGCTCGACGTCGACGTCCTCGACCACGTGGTCATCGGCCACGACGCCTGGCTGTCGCTCCGGGACCGGGGCGTCGCGTTCGACCGGGCCGCACCGACGAGGACCCGGTAGCGCGCCGATCCCGCCAGCCGCCGGCTGCCCGATACTGGACGGCGAGCCTGGCGTGGGCCGGGGAAGCGGGAGTGGCGGGTGACCGACTCGGCTGACGTCATCATCATCGGCGCCGGGGTGCACGGGACGAGCCTGGCGTTCCACCTCGCCCAGCGCGGGACGTCGGTGATCGTCGTCGAGCGGGCCACGATCGGGGCCGGCGCCACGGGGCGGTCGAGCGGCCTGGTCCGGATGCACTACGACCTGCTCGCCGAGACCAAGCTCGCCTGGGCGTCCTTCCCGTGGTTCACCGAGTGGGCCGAGCGGGTGGGCGGGGAGTGCGGCTTCACCAACACGGGGTTCCTGTGGATCGAGCGGGGCGACGGCGAGGCGCGGGTGCGCGCGAACGTCGAGTCGCATCGGGCGATCGGGATCGACACGACCGCGATCCAGGCCGACGACATCGCGCGCCTCGCCCCCGCGCTGGCCCTCGACGGCGACGAGGTCGCGGCCTACGAGCCGGCGTCGGGCTACGCGGATCCGTCGGTCGCGGCCACGGGGTTCATGCGCGCGGCCAAGGCGCGCGGCGCCCGGCTCGTCCAGGGCGCGGAGGTGACGGCGATCGACGTCAGCGAGGACGGCACGCGCGTCACCGGGGTACAGACGACGAAGGGCGCGTTCGCCGCGCCGATCGTGGTCAACGCCGCCGGGCCCTGGGCGGCCCGGGTCGGCGCGATGGTCGGCCTCGACGTCCCGGTGACGGTGTGGCGCCACGACACGGGATACCTGGGCGTCCCCGCGACCGCGGCCCGGCCGATCCCGGTCGTGATCGACAACGCCCGCGACATGTACCTGCGGCCCGAGGGCAGCGAGCTCGTCCTGATCGGCCTCGAGGACGGCAGCATCATCGGCGGCTCGCCCGACCGCGACACGGCGAGCGCCGAGCCCGGCTTCGCCGACGTCGTCACCGACCGCGTGGTGCGCCGGATGCCCGGCCTCGCCGACGGCACCTTCCGCGCCGCCCACTCCGGCCAGGACGGCCTCACGCCGGACCAGCGCTCGATCCTGGGCGCGGCCGGTCCCGAGGGCTTCTATCTCGACTGCGGCCACAGCGGGACCGGCTTCAAGACCGCGCCGGCGATCGGGCTCGGCATGGCCGAGCTGATCCTCGACGGGGTCGCGACGTCGGTCGACATCGCGCCGTTCGCGCCGTCGCGGTTCGCCGAGGGGCGGCTGCTGGTCGGGGAGCACGGGGGCACGCCCATCTGGCGCTGAGCCCCTGGCGCCGGCTGTGGAGCCGGCGTCCTGGCGGTCAGGTCGCCAGCCGGACCACCCACGCGGCGGCCGTCATCGCCACGACGAGGCTCGCCACCACGACGGCCGCGATCTCGAGCCGATCGACGCGGCCGATCGACCAGCGAGCCCGCGCCGAGTCGTCGGCGGGCACCGGGCCGGCGTTCGGGGTCAGGCCGAAGCGGTGGAACCTGACCGGCTTCTGGGTCGTTCCCGCCTGCTGGGCGCGCTTCTGGGCCTGCATCGCGCGATCGGCCCAGTGCGTGAGCACGCTGCGGCCCGGGAGGTCGGCCGCCGGTCGCGCGATGACCGCGCCGATGGAGACGCCCACCCGGATCTCGCCGCCGGTCGTCGAGATCGGTCGCCGGATCGCGGATTCGACGCGGGCGGCGAGGGCCTCCGCGGTCTGGCGGTCGACGATCCCCGCATAGAACATCGCGATCTCGTCGCCGCCGATCCGGCCGATGAGGTCGGTGCTGCGCATGAGCTCGTGGAGGCGCCGGCCGATCTCCTCGAGGACCTCGTCGCCCTGCTTGTGCCCGATCTCGCGATTGACCTGGCCGAAGCCGATGAGGTCGAGCGACAGCAGCAGCCCGCCGGGTCCGATGCCGTGACGGGCCCGGTTGAGCACCGAATCGAGCTCGCGCTCGAACTGGCGCTGGCGGGGCATCTGCGTCATCGGATCGAGGCCCTCGAAGCCCTCGCCCGGCCAGATCACCAGCACCACGACCGCGAGGGCGAGGGGCGCCCACCAGCCGATGGCCACGTACGACACCACGAACACCGAGGCGAGCCCGATCTCGGCGAGCGTCACCCGGCCGAGCGAGCGGACGAGGATGTCGACGAGCGCCATCGGCGCCAGCCGCTCCCGCAGGATGACCGTCACGGCCGCGAGGCCGTTCGCGGTCACCGCGAGGACGACGGTTCCCGCCGCGATCGCCAGCACGTTGGCCGCGCCGGGCTCCGCGCCCGCGGCGACGAGGGCGCCGCGCGCGACGAGCACGGTCAGGCCGCCGACGACGGCGCCGAGCGCCAGGACCGCGTGATTGGCGAGCGTCCCGTACCAGGGCTGGGACTCGAGCTCGCGCCGCTCCAGCGTCGCCAGGAAGGCGACCCACGCGCCGGCCGTCGGGCCGCCGAGGACCATCGCCGCGGCGATGAACGGGAGGTGGAACGTCCAGACGGCCGAGCTGCCGGGGATCGGCAGGACCCGCAGCGACCCGACGAGGCCGAAGGCGATCCACAGCAGCAGCCCGCCGGCCGGGCCGGCGAGGCTCGTCCCGTCGAGGCCGGGGTCGATCCCGGGCAGGAGCGGCACGGTGAGCGTGGTCCAGGCGAGGGCGCCGAGGCCGAGCAGGGTCGACGCGGCGGTGTAGGCGAGCAGCAGCCTGCGGGTCGATGCGACGGCGTGGTCGCCGGTCTGGTCCCCGCCGCCGTCGGGCTTCGGCGGAGCGAGGTCGATGGCACGGAGCCGGTCACGCCGGCCGCGTCTCGGGCTGGGAAGCGAGAACCCCGTGTTGAGCGCGAGCGAGTGGACGTCCATCAGGTAGGCACTTCCTGGGTACGACCGTCTGGTCGGATCGGGCGGATCCGAATGAGTGGCCGGCTGTCGCTCGCGTCGTCCGCCGCTTCCCCCGGCTCGTCGCCCGCCGGCGGACGTCACGCCCAGCCTGGCGGCAGATCCGATCGGGGTCCTAGCTCCCCGGCCGGCGGGCTGCCGCCCCTCCTGGCCGGTCCGGTCTCGCTCGGCGTGGGCACACCGCACATCAACCGCACCAGAGCGATCCTCAGCCCACCGGACCTGCCGCGCGAGGGAACCACCAGTACCGGGAGCGACACCCAGAAGTCCTGCCGAACGCCGCTTCGTGCTCGGCGGGCCGGTGCCGGTTGTCACCGGGGGTGCCCGGCCGGGCGGATCGCGAGCCCCGGTATACTGCTCCCCGCTCGCGCGCCCGTCTCGCGTGCGCGCCCGGATCCGACTCGAACCCCCGCTCATCCCCGTGGCCGGAACGACGGCCCCGCGCCGCCCGGCGCGTGCGTCACGAAGCAAGGACCTGTCCGCCAAGCATGCTCGACCGACTCCTCGGCCTCTTCTCCCGCGACATCGGCATCGATCTCGGGACCGCCAACACGCTGGTCCACGTGCGGGATCGCGGGATCGTGATCTCCGAGCCGTCGGTGGTGGCGATCGACGCCAAGACGAAGCGCGTGCTCGCGATCGGCGCCGAGGCGAAGCGGATGGTCGGCCGGACGCCGGCCTCGATCATCGCCGTGCGCCCGCTCCGTGACGGCGTCATCAGCGACTTCGACGTCACCGAGCAGATGATCAAGTACTTCGTGAACAAGGTGCACGACCGGATCGGGCTGATCCCGCGGCCGCGGATGCTGCTCGGGATCCCGTCGGGCGTGACCGAGGTCGAGAAGCGGGCCGTTCGCGACGCCGCGCTCAACTCCGGCGCCCGGTGGGCGCGCCTGATCGAGGAGCCGATGGCGGCCGCGATCGGGGCCGGCCTGCCCGTGTCCGAGCCGTCGGGCTCGCTGATCGTCGACATCGGCGGCGGCACCACCGAGGTCGCCGTGATCTCGCTCGGCGGCATCGTCGTCAGCCGCTCGATCCGGATCGGCGGCGACGAGATGGACCAGGACATCGTCGCCTTCGCCCGTCGCGAGTACAACCTGTTCCTCGGCGAGCGGACGTCCGAGGACATCAAGATCGCGATCGGGTCCGCCTACCCGGGCGAGTGGGACTCGCAGCGGGTCACGCTCCGCGGCCGCGACCTGCTGACCGGCCTGCCCCGGTCGGTGGAGGTGGGCGCGGACCAGATCCGCGAGGCGATCGAGGTCTCGGTCGCCCAGATCGTCGACACCATCAAGGACACGATCGAGGAGACGCCGCCGGAGCTCGTCGCCGACATCATGGACCAGGGGATCGTCATCGCCGGCGGCGGCGCGCTGCTCGCCGGCCTCGACCGCCGCGTCGCGGAGGCGACCCAGATGCCCGTCCACGTCGCCGACGACCCGCTCACCTGCGTCGCCCGCGGGACGGGCGTCGTGCTCCAGGAGCTGGCCACGCCCACGATGGAACGCGTCCTCGTCGCCGAGACGTACAGCCGCCCGCCGCGCTGAGTGCCTGATCGCCGTCCCGTCGCCGGACCGGCGGACGGGACGGACATGGAGCCGTCGCCATGACCACGATGCTCGCCAGCCGCCAGGCCCGTCGCCGGGGGATCGTGTTCGCGATCCTGATCGCGATCACGCTGCTCCTGATGGCGTTCTCGGCCAACCCGTACATCCAGGAGGCGCAGCGCGCGTTCTCGTTCGCGCTCCGGCCGTTCCAGGGGGCGATCTCGGACGTCGCGGGCAACGTCTCGGGGGTCGTGAGCGCGATCTCGGAGATCGACTCGCTCCGCATCGACAACGCCTCGCTGCGGGACGAGAACGAGCGGCTCGCGAACGAGAACGCCCGGCTCCAGGCGCTCAAGCGCGAGAACGACGAGCTGGCCGCGGCGCTCCAGCTGCAGGGCGGCTTCGAGCACGAGACGGTCGTGACCCGCGTGATCGGTCGGGACTCGCTCGAGACCCGCCAGATGGTCACGCTCGACAAGGGCACCGACAACGGGATCGCGCTGGGCGACGTGGTCGTGGCGCAGGGCGGCGCGCTCGCGGGTCGGGTGACCGACGTGGGGCCGACGTTCGCGAAGGTGACGCTGATCAGCGACGGCACGTCGACGGTCGTCGGGCAGCTCCAGGGCTCGGGGAAGACCGGCGAGATCGTGGGCCAGACCGGCGGCGTCCTGATCATGCGCAACATCGACTCGACGGCCAAGATCGGGACCGACGAGGAGGTGTTCACGCCGGGGATCGAGATCAACGGCGGGATCCGGTCGCCGTATCCCAAGGGCCTCGTGATCGGCAGCGTGGTGGACGTCGAGCGCGACGCCAACGACGTCGTCCAGACGGCGTTCCTCGCGCCGGCCGCGAACCTCGACGCGTTCGAGGTCGCCCTCGTGATCACCGACTACGACGGCGGCCTGCCCCCGGCCGACGAGCAGGCCGTCCCGTGCGGCACGAAGGGGACCGTGCCCGAGGGCGAGCGGCCCTGCTACACGCCGACGCCCAGGCCCGCCGCGACCCCGAAGGCGACGCCCAAGCGCTAGCCGCTGGGCCCGCCGGTCCAGGCGTCTCGCCCGCGCGCTCCTCGCCCGCGGCTCGCGCGGTTGCCCGCCACGCGGACGCCTCGGCTCACGCCTCGTGCCGCCCAGCGGTTGCACCGGACGGTCACCCCGTCGCGTAGATGGCGACAGTCGGCGCCGTCGCGCACGAGCGTGACACGCGGAGCGGGTCTGCGTGGCGTCGGACCGCGCCGACGCACCTGCGACGGGTGTCGTGCCGGATGCGACCGGACGACCGCGCACGTGCGACATCGCGGACCGTCGCGGCCCGAGCGAAGTCCCGGGCAGTGGCCTGGTCACGCATGCCTCGGGCAAGGCGCACGCGTCGACCGGCCGACGTCGGTACGCACGATGCGCGTCGACTCATGACGCGCCGGGTCGCGTCCGAGCTTCGCGATGCCCGACTGGCGGCGGGTGTCAGCCAGGCGACGGTCGCGCGAGCGGCGGGAATCTCGGGTCGACGCTGAGCGGATCGGCGCGAGCCGAGCTGGACGATCCGACGCTCGCGACGGTGTGCCGGGCAGCGCGGGCGCTGGGTCTGGCGCCATCCGCTCCGGTTGTTCCCGGCCGGCGTCCCGATTCGGGATGCGCCGCAGCTCAGCGTCCTCGACCGGTCGGCGGCGTCCTCTCGGACCGCCGCTGCGGCTCCAGCGTGAGGTCGCCCTGCCGATCGGCGCCAGACGCTGCGCGCCTGGGACGCGGCTATCGAAGGCGACGCTGATGACGGCGCATTCGTCGAGGCCGAGTCGCACCTCCGTGATGTCCAGGCGTTTCGAGCGTCGCGTCGCACTCAAGCTGCGGGACGACCCGCGGGCGCGGATCGTCGCTGCTGGTCGCGACGCGGCAGTCGACACCATCGGCGAGTGCTCGACGAGCACCGCGAGGCGTTGCGCCCGCTGTTTCCGCTCGATGGCGCCGCGGTGCTGCGGTTCCTCCGCGCGGGGCGGATCCCGCCGCTTGGGCGGCATCGTCCTGCTCTGACCGAGGGTCCTGCCGGGACCGGAACGAGCGGGTCAGGGCGGGCCCGGGTGCCCCTGCTAGGCTCTCCCCGATGAAAGGCCTCGTGCTTGCCGGTGGGACGGCGACCCGGCTGTTTCCCCTCACGATCGTGACCAACAAGCACCTGCTGCCGATCTACGACCGGCCGATGATCTACTACCCGCTCGACACGCTGGCGGGCATGGGCATCCGCGAGGTGATGGTCATCGTCGGCGGCAAGAGCGTCGGCGACATCGTCGAGCTGCTGGGCGACGGCCGGCACTTCGGGCTCGACCTCACCTACCGCTACCAGCGCGGCGCGCTGGGGATCGCGCATGCGATCGGGCTCGCCCGCGACTTCATCGGCGACGACAGCTTCTGCGTGGTCCTGGGCGACAACGTCCTGCGCGGGCCGGCCCTCGAGGACACGGCGCGCGCCTTCGACACGGGCAGCTGGGGCGCCGGGACGCTGCTGTACCGGGTCCCCGACCCGCAGCGCTTCGGCGTCGCGGAGCTGGACGCGAACGGCAACGTGGTCGGGTTCGAGGAGAAGCCGGCCCAGCCGAAGTCGGACCTGATCCCGATCGGCGTGTACTTCCTGCGCCCCGACGCGTTCGACGTCATCGAGACCCTGGCTCCCTCGGGGCGCGGCGAGTTCGAGATCACCGAGGTCCTCAACCACTACATCCCGGCGGGCGGCCTGTTCACCCAGGTGTACGACGGCCATTGGGCCGATGCCGGGACCGTGCCGTCGCTGCTGCGCGCCGCCGAGATCGCCGAGGCCGACGACGCCGCCGGCCGGCTGCCCGCCCCGCCCGCCCACCCGAACGACGCGAAGTGACGCCGCAGCCGTCGGGCGCCGGCGATCGCGTCCGTCCCGGCGCCCACCTCCTGGTCACCGGCGGAGCCGGCTTCATCGGCAGCGAGCTGGTCCGCCGGATCCTCGGCCGGCGCGACGGGACGCGGATCACCGTCCTCGACAAGCTCACCTACGCGGGCAACCGCGCCAACCTCGCGTCGGTCGAGGCGGACGACGAGCAGGCGGCGAGGTTCGCGTTCGTCCAGGGGGACATCGCCGATCCCGAGGCGGTCGGGCCGCTCGTGGCGACCGCCGACGCCGTCGTGAACGTCGCCGCCGAGACCCACGTGGACCGCTCGATCCTCGATCCGGAGGCGTTCCTGCGAACCGGCGTCATCGGCGTGCACGTGCTGCTCGAGGCCGTGCGACGCGAGACCGAGCTCGCCACAGCGGGACAGCGGGCGAACGCCCCTCGATACCTCCAGGTCAGCACCGACGAGGTGTACGGCGAGGTCTCGGAGGGCCGATCCGTCGAGGCCGACACCCTCGCCCCCCGCAGCCCGTATGCCGCCGCCAAGGCGTCCGGGGAGCTGCTCGTCCGCGCGTACCAGGTGACCTTCGGCCTCGACGTCGTCATCACCCGCGGCTCCAACACCTATGGGCCGTTCCAGCACCCCGAGAAGCTGATCCCGCTGTTCGTGACCAACGCCCTGGCGGGCGAGCCCCTGCCGATGTACGGCGACGGGATGCAGGTCCGCGACTGGCTCCACGTGTCGGACCATGCGGCCGGCATCGAGTTCGTGCTCGGTCACGGCGAATCGGGCGAGGCGTACAACCTCGCCGGCGAGAACGAGCGGCCGAACCGCGAGGTCATCGGGCAGCTGCTGGCAGCCACCGGCCGCGACTGGTCGCTGGTTCGATCGGTGCCGGACCGGCCCGGGCACGACCGGCGGTACGCGATGGACGGGTCGAAGGCCGCGGCGCTGGGCTGGCGGGCGCAGGTGACGTTCGAGCAGGGCCTGCCCGGGACGGTCGCCTGGTACCGCGAGCATGCCGACTGGGTGTCGGCCGCCCGATCCGGCGACTGGGACGCCTACTACGCCCGCCAGTACGGCGCGCGGCTGGCCGCCGGCGAGGCCGTGGGCGAGGCCGGCTGACGATGCGGGGACGCGCATGATCGTGATCGTTCTCGGGGCCGACTGACCGATGCGGGTCGCGGTCACCGGCGCCCGCGGCCGGCTCGGCCGGGCGCTGATCGAGGCGCTCGAGAACGCGCCGTTCACCGGCACGCGCGGCCCGATCGCCTGGTCGCGGCCCGAGCTCGACCTGGACACGCTCACGGTCGACGCGGTGGTGACGCTGATCGAGCGCGACCGCCCAGAGGTGCTCATCCACGCCGCCGCCTGGACCGACGTCGATGGCTGCGCCCGCGACCCGCAGCTCGCGATGCGTCGCAACGGGGAGGCCGTCGGGCTGATCGCCGACGCGTGCGCCGCCAACGGCGTGAGTCTCGCGGTGATCTCCACGAACGAGGTGTTCGACGGGCACCGGACCGATGGCCGTGGCTATCGGCCGGATGACGCTCCGAGCCCCGATCAACGCCTACGGGGCGAGCAAGCTCGAGGGCGAGCGGCTGGCGCGAGAGCGGACGTCGCACGAGCCGTTCGCCCCGCTGGCGATCGTCCGCACCGTCGTGGCTCCACGGGCCGCCGGGCAACGACTTCCCGGCCAAGATCGCTTCGGCGGCGCAGCGTGCGAAGGCGGCGGGCGAGTCGCTGCGGGTCGTCGGCGACGAGATCGGCACGCCGACCTACGCCCCGGACGTCGCCGACGCGATCGTCGAGCTCATCTGGGAGAACGCCCTGTTCGACGAGGCGGGCAGCTCGACGATCCATCACCTCGTGAACGGCGGCCGGGCATCGCGCGCCGACTGGGCCCGAGAGGTCCTGCGCGCGACCGGCATCGACGTCGAGATCGAGGAGGTCCCGGCGTCGACCTGGCAGCGAGCCAGCACGGCGCCCCTGTGGGCCGTCCTCGAGCCGACGCCGCTGCCCTACGGCGAGCCCATGCGCGACTGGCGGCTCGCGTTCGCGGACGCCGTCCCGGCCCTCAGGCGGGGGCTCGCGCGAGTCGGCTGAATCGGGCGCCTCGCGAATTGCAACGCCACTGCAACCCGATTTCAGCCCGATCGGCCAGCGGTGCCCGACGGCACCGCGGCATACTGCACCGGACCTCACCGCACTCGACAGCGCCAGCCCGAAAGGGCCAACCGGGTCCATACCATCCCGCGATTGGCCCCGCCCTCGCCCGAGGCGAGTCTGAGCCGGCACTGATCTGCGCCCCCGGTCGACCCTGGGTGCGCCGCGCTGTCCGACTCGCCATGGAGCCACCTGTTGCGGAAGCCCACGCTCCTCCTCGCCGCTGCATTCCTCGGGCTCGTCGTCATGGGCCAGGGTGCCGCCCCCGTCGCCGCCGCCGACGGGCCGAAGGTCGCGATCATCGTGGGCGCGACGCACGCGGCGACGGCGAGCTACCGGAGCTACGCGAACGAGATCTACGCCGAGGCGATCAAGTACACGCCGAACGTCGTGCGGGTCTACAGCCCCAACGCGACCTGGAAGCGCGTCAAGGCCGCCGTCAACGGCGCCTCGATCGTCGTCTACCTCGGGCACGGCAACGGGTGGCCGAGCCCGTACACGTTCGATCCCCAGTTCACGACCAAGGACGGGTTCGGGCTCAACAAGGACCTCAACCACAACGGCCGGCGTACCGACTCCGAGCTGAAGTACTACGGCGAGCCCAAGATCGAGACGCTGACCCCCAGGAAGAACGCCGTCGTCCTGCTGTTCCACCTCTGCTACGCGTCCGGCAACTCGGAACCGGGTCGCAAGGCGCCCGAGCCTGTCGGTCGCGAAGCAGCGCGTGGACAACTACGCGTCCGCCTTCCTGCGGGCGGGCGCCGGCGCGGTCATCGCGAACGGCCACAGCCACGATCCGTACTACATCGCGGCGCTGTTCACGACGATCCAGTCGATCGACGCCTACTGGCGGGCCGCGCCGGACTTCCACGACCGGGCCGGGACCTACGCCTCGTCACGTTCATCCGGGGCCAGCTACCAGCTGGATCCCGAGGGCACAGGGCGGTATTACCGCTCCGCGGCCGGCAACCTGGCGCTCACCACGACGGACGTGACGGGTGCGCCGTTCGCCCCGCCGCCGGCGGAGCCGCCCACGCCCTGAACGGCACCGGACCGCACCAGACCCCTCCGTACTAGTCCCAACGGGACCATGGGGCACTGGACCCCTCGACAGGGGGGCCTACCTTAAGGGCTCGCGCCGAGGCGCCCGATCCCCGTGCATCGGATCCCCTCGGCACCGCGCCAGCCCTCTCCGGGCGGCGCGTGACGCCCCACCGCTGAGGAAGGCCTGTGCCCCGACCCCGCTCCAGGCTCCCCGCCGTCCGCCCGATCGCTTCGGCGGCGCTCGCCCTGGTGCTCGCCGGCGGCGCGCTGCCGGTGCCGACGACGGCATCGCCGGAGCGGGTCGCCGACACGACGACTGCGGTCGCGCCTGAACAGGTCACGCGAGGATCCGGGAGCGGAACGGCCGTCGAGGGGACCGAAGCGCCCTCGGCGCCGATCGGCCAGCCCGAGGCCCATCCCTCGATCGCCTACGAAGAGGCGATGGCCCACGAGGGCGACCGGATCACCTTCGAACCCGGCGGGCGGGTCGCGATCGGGTTCGTGCCCCGTGCGGGCGACGGGTGGCCGATCGACGGTCGGGCCCCGCGGGCGCTCCCGGCCGGCCGCGCCACTGGACTGGCGATGGCGGCCAGCGCGCAGGGCAGCCGATGGACGAGGGTCCGCGGGTCGACGCGACCCGGGCAGGGCGGGCCCGTGCAGGCCACGCCGGCGACACCCGACGACGCCCCGGTCCCGACGGGGCGATCCCCGGGGTCCGGACGCCACGCGGGTCGCCTACGTCGACGCCGACGAGCCAGGCGTCGAGCTCGCGAGGGCATCCGGCCTCCGCCGCCAGGTCTTCGGCTTCCTGCCCTACTGGGAGCTGAACGGCGCCTCGACCCGGCTCAACCACGACGTGCTCTCGACGATCGCCTACTTCTCGGTCGGCGCGGACCGCAACGGGGACCTCAAGAAGAAGGACCGGGACGGCAGCAACACGACGGGCTGGGGCGGCTGGACGAGCTCGAACATGACCCGGGTCATCTCGGGCGCCCACCGGCATGGGACGCGGGTCGTGCTGACGATCAGCGTCTTCGCCTGGACGACCGCACAGGCCAACACCCAGCGCGCGATCCTCGGCAGCCCCGCCGCGCGCCGCAACCTCGCTCGGCAGGCGGTCGCCGCCGTCCGCGACCGCGGCGCCGACGGCGTGAACCTCGACTTCGAGCCGCTCGCCAGCGGCTACGCGGACGAGTTCGTGGCGCTGCTCAGGACCATCCGCAGCGAGCTCAACCACGTGCGGAGGGGCTATCAGCTCACCTACGACACCATGGGCTTCATCGGCAACTACCCGCTCGAGGCCTCGGTCGGGTCGGGCGCGGCCGACGCGATCTTCGTGATGGGCTACGACTACCGGACGGCGGGTTCGGGCACGGCCGGCTCCATCGACCCGCTGTCCGGGCCGACCTACGACCTCGCCGACACCGTCAGGGCGTACACCGCGCGGGTCAGCCCGTCGCGGATCATCCTCGGCCTGCCCTGGTACGGCCGGGCGTGGTCGACCGCCGACGCCGGCGCGCGGGCGAAGACGCTCAACGGCGCGAAGTACGGCTACAGCGCGGCGGTCAACTACGAGAACGTGGTCTCCCTCGTCGGGAAGTACGGGCGGCGCTGGGACGCCGGCGAGCGGAGCCCGTACATCGCCTACCGGCGCAAGAACTGCACCTCGGCCTACGGCTGCGTGACCAGCTGGCGGCAGGTCTACTACGACGACGCGACGTCGCTGAAGCAGCGCTACGCGCTGGTCAACGACTACGGGCTCCGCGGTGCCGGCATGTGGGCGCTGGGCTACAACGGCGGACGCTCGGAGCTCTACCGGGCGCTCGCCGATTCGTTCCTGGTCGACAGGTCCGCGCCGCAGACCGGCATCCGGTTCCTCGCCAGCACGCAGGACGACGAGGGGTTCGTGGTCGCGTGGGCGGCCCGCGATACCAGCTCGATCGCGTCGTACGACGTCCAGGTCTCGGTCGACGGCCGCACGTGGGCGACGTGGCTGACCCGGACCCGCGCGACGTCCAACGTCTGGCTGGGAGCGCAGGGCCACGGGTACGCGTTCCGCGCCCGGGCCATCGACAGCAAGGGGAACGCGGGCGCCTGGAACGTCGGAACCCGCTGGGACCCCACGCCGTCGCTGGCGCCCGGCGGGTTCGGACGGGTCGTGGCCGGCGGCCTCGCCTACCGCGCCGGTCCGGACACCAACGCGGCCAGGCTCGGCACGCTGAAGGCCGACACGATCGTCGCCATCACCCGTGGCCCGGTGATGTCGGACGGCCTCGCCTGGTACGAGGTCACCGAGCCGATCCGCGAGTGGACGCCCGTCTCGTTCGTGGAGCGCGGCGTCTGGATCGCGGCGAGGTCGTCCTCGGACACGATGGTCAAGCCCTTCCGGGCCCCCAACACCACGTCGGTCGACGCCGGGATCCGCCGCCTCGACTTCGGGTCCGGGCCGGGATCCGCGCGCGGATCCGGGATCGCGGCGCTCGCGGTCCGGGCCTTCTCCCCCAACCGGGACGGGAGCGAGGACGCGCTGCGGATCCGCTGGACGAACGCCGAGGCGATGGACTCGCTCACGCTGCGCGTGCTCCGCACCGACGGCAAGCTCGTCGGATCGCGCGCGATCCCGAACACCGGCAAGGGCGCACGGGCCTGGGACTGGAACGGCGTCGTCGGCGGCAGGACCGTCCACAACGGTCGCTACCTCGTGCAGCTCGTGGGGAGGTCGGGCGGCCGGACGTACACCGCGCCCTCGCGACGACCGGCGACGTCCGCCCAGATCGGGGCGTTCGGCGTCACGGTCGACACGGTCGCACCGGCGGTCAGGTCGGCCTCGGCGTCGAGCACGCTGCTCTCCCCGAACGGCGACCGCAGCCGCGACTCGGTGCGGCTGTCGATGACCTCGAGCGGCGCGACCCGCTGGGCGCTGCTGATCACCTCGGCGGCCGGCACGATCCGCACGGCGAGCGGCACCGGCGGCTCGATCGGATTCACCTGGCGCGGCGAGCGCAACGACGGCCGGCGCGCGCCCGACGGCCGCTACACGGCCACGCTCGGCGTCATCGACGCGGCCGGCAACAAGGCGCGGCGTTCCTTCGCGCTGACCGTGGACACGACCGCCCCGGTGGTCTCGACCGCGGCCTCGCCCGGCGTGTTCTCGCCCGACGGCGACGGGGACCGCGATGCGACCCGCCTGTCGTGGTCGGCCAGCGAACGCGGGAGCGGGGTGATCAAGGTGCTGAAGGGCCGCACGCTGCTGCGCTCGTGGGCCGTTCGTTCGGCCACGAGCGGGGCCGTGAGCTGGAACGGACGCACCGCGGCCGGCAAGCGGGCAAGCGACGGCCGCTACACGCTCCGGGTGGAGCTGACCGACGCCGCCGGCAATCGCCGGGTCGCGACGCGGACGCTGGTCGTGGACCGCACGGGCGGCTTCCTCCGCTGGTCGAGGTCGTTCTTCCCGCAGGACGCCGACACGCTCGCCGCCACGTCCACGCTGTCCTGGCGGCTCTCGCGCGATGCCAAGACGAGCCCTCCGCCTGTACTCGGCGTCCGGGGCGCTCGCGCGCACGGTGTGGACGGGCAAGGCCCAGCGCGCGGGCACGCGATCCTGGTCCTGGAATGGCCGCTTGATGAACGGCCGGTTCGCCGCGCAGGGCCGATACGAGGCGCGCCTCACGGTGTCGTCGGCGCTCGGCACGTCCGTCCTCGTGCGGCCGGTCTGGGCGAGCGCGTTCGCCGCCACGCCGTCCGCCACGCGAGTGAAGGCGGGCCAGACGCTGCGGGTGACCTTCACGGCGCTGGAGCCACTCGGCTCGAAGCCGACCGTCTCGTTCAGCCAGCCGGGCCGATCCGCGGTCACCGTGAGGGCGACCCGGCGCGCGGACGGCACCTACCAGGCCTCGTTCACGGTGCGCCGCGGCCGGGGCGCCGCAAGCCTCCTCATCTCCGCCAAGGACAGCGGCGGCCGAACGAACCGGTCCTCGCTGTCCATCCGGGTGGTGTCCTGACCCGTGGACCGACCCCTACACTCACGTTCCATGACGACGGAGCGCGCATGACCAGCGAACCCGAGGCGCCCGAGACCGGGACGAGCACGCGCGCGGGCCCAGCCGGCGGCGCGGCGCTCGGCACCGGCACGTGGGTGATCCTGCCGACCTACAACGAGGCCGACAACCTGCCGGGCATCTCGGCGGCGATCCTGGACGCGCTGCCGGGAGCGACGCTCCTCGTCGTGGACGACGGCTCGCCCGACGGCACGGGTGGGCTCGCCGACGGGCTGGCGGCCGCCGATCCGCGCGTTCGCGTCAAGCACCGGGCCGCGAAGCAGGGCCTCGGCCGCGCCTACCTCGACGGCTTCGGCGAGGCCCTCGGCGGCGGCGCGACGACGGTCGTGCAGATGGACGCCGACTGGTCACACGACCCGAAGGCCCTGCCGCGGCTCATCGGCCCCATCGACGCCGCCGCCGCGGACCTCGTGATCGGCTCCCGCTACACGCCGGGCGGCGGCGTGGAGGACTGGGGGATCGTCCGCAGGATCATCTCCCGCGGCGGCTCGACGTTCGCCCGGATCGTGCTCCGCCTCAAGCCGCACGACCTCACCGGCGGGTTCAAGGCCTGGCGGGCGACGACGCTGGAGCTCGTGCCGTTCGACGGCGTGCGCGCGGGCGGCTACGTGTTCCAGATCGAGATGACCTACCGCGCGTCGCGCCTCGGCGCCCGCATCGCCGAGGTGCCGATCACGTTCCGCGACCGGCGGGTCGGCGAGTCGAAGATGAGCCGCCGGATCGTCGTCGAGGCGCTGATCGTCGTCGTGAGCCTGCGCTGGGACGAGCTTCGCGGGCGCGGCCCGGTACCACGGCCGAGGTGACCGCTGCCGACGGCGCCGGCTGGAAGCCGGGGTCCGGCCCGGCGACGAGCCCGGTGACCGCCGCCCTCCCGCCGGCGGACGTGCGGGTCGTCATGGACCTCCGGCCGCTGCAGGACCCGGAGCGGGCGCCGCTGACCGCCACCTACCTCGAGGCGCTGCTCGGTGCGCTCGACGCCGATCCTCGCCCGGGCGAGTCCTACTCGTTCCTGATGGCCGCGGACCTCGACGACCCGAGCGGGCGGTGGCCGCATCTCGAGGTCGTCGGCAACCGCCGTCTCCCGCCGACCCGCCTCCTGCGGTCGGGCGCCCTCACCGTCGATCCGTTCGTGCTGCGCGGAGCCGCCATGGGCGCCGGCTGGCGCGCGGGACGCGAGGACGCGGCGGGGACGGTCTATCACGGGGCGGCCGGCGGGCTGCCGATCGCCTCGGGGATCCCGGTGGTGGCCTCGCTGCTGGACCTGGCACCGTGGGCGATGCCCGAGGCGTACCAGGCCGGGACCGTGGCGCGATTCGGCCAGCGGCTGCGGTCGCGCCTGATCAAGGACGCCCGCGCGGTGCTGGTCCCGTCACGCGCCACCGCCGCGGAGGCGCGCCGCCTGCTCCGGGTGCGCACGGCCCGCATCCGGCTGGTCCCGCTCGCGGCGCGACCGGCCTATCGGCCGGAGGCCGCCGCCCGCGCCCGGCAGGAGCGGGAGCGCCTGGGGCTCGGCGAGCGCTACGTGGTCTACGCGGGTCGCTACGACGCCCGCCAGGACCTGCCGACGCTGTTCGCCGCGCTCGCGGCCCTGGCCGAGGAGCCGCCGCCCGCCGGCCTCGCCGATGACCTCTGGCCGCCGCGCGTGTGCCTCGTCGGGGCGACGCCCGGCGACCGCGCGGCGATGTCCCGGGCGGCGGTGCGGGCCGGGGTGGCGGACGCCATCGCGTACGCGCCGCGCCTCGCCGACGACCGGCTCGCCGCGCTCGTGGCCGGGTCGCGATTCCTGGTCCAGCCGGTCCGCTCGGAGGCCTCGGGACTCGCCGCGCTCGACGCCCTGGCGGCCGGCGTCCCCGTGGTGGCGAGCGCGATCGGCGCGCTGCCCGAGGTCGTCGGGCCGGCCGGCGTGCTCGTGGAGCCCGGCGACGCGGCGCGCCTCGCCACGGCGATCCGGGCCGTCTGGTCGGACGACGACCTCCACGCGGCGCTCGTCGCCGCGACGCGCGAGCGCGCCGACGGCGCCCGCACCTGGGCCGACGTCGCCCGCGAGACGCGGGCGGTCTGGGCGGAGGTGGCGCGCCCCGCGCCGATGCTCTAGCCGGACGTGCCGTCCGGACGGGTCAGGAGATCGCCCGCCCCGTCGCGCCGTACAGGCCGCCCGGGAAGACCACGACGCCCGTGGCCGCCGGCGGCA
Source organism: uncultured Chloroflexia bacterium (assembly GCA_963767945.1). Taxonomy (GTDB): domain Bacteria; phylum Chloroflexota; class Limnocylindria; order Limnocylindrales; family CSP1-4; genus CAIXZV01. The sequence continues at coordinate 263,080 of CAVYGH010000011.1, forward strand.
CCTTGCCCTGCGCGATACGTGACCTTCGTGCTCAGCGGCACGACCTGGACGAACGTCTGGCCGCGGGTGAGCGTGACCGGCTTGCCGTTCCTGTCGAAGAACCGGGTCTTGGCCTTGAAGCCCGGACTTCTTCCAGGTGCCCCGGATGGTCTTGCCGTTGGTCGAGATCCACGCCTTGCCCGAGCCCGTCGCCTGCGCCTCGAGCCGGCTCTTGTGGCTGCCGTCGTTGAGCGGCGCGAAGCGGACGGCCATGACGACCACGTTGGTCGGGGCGATCCGGTCCTTGGAGCCCGCGTCGGTCTGCTTCTTCTCGCCGGTCACCGACCGGCGATAGGTGTTGCTCGCGCGGTCGTACTTGTAGGTGATGCGATTGGCGAGGTACGGGACCGTGATCGAGCCGCCCTACCGGGCGCTGCTCGATCGGCAGCGGGTCCGCGAAGGTCCAGGCCGGCTTCTGCCCCTCGACGGGTCCGCGCCGACCCGCCGGGCGAGCTGCCGCAGGTGCTTGCCGTCCGTGTACACGTTGTGCGGCGCGGCGCGGCTGTTGATCGCGCCACAGGTAGCGGCCGCCGCCCCACCGGAACTCGTCGGCGTTGTAGACGAACGACCCGCGGCCCTTGGACGAGGCGAGGAGCGCCTTCGCCTGCGGCGAGCCACCGGCGTGCACGTAGAGCGACCGCCACTCGGACGCCCAGGCGATGAAGTACAGGCGCGAGCTGCGAACCGGTCCCACGGCCGGCGGGTCGCCGGTCTGGAAGAAGGCCATGTAGCGCGGGATCCCGCCCTCCGCCGGCGCCTGCCAGACGACGTCCGCGTCGGACAGGCCGGACTGCGGCCGCGCGTCGAACTGGTCGTCGATCATCACGACCATCACGCGCCGGTCGGCCATCGCGGGCTTCACCAGCTCGCCGGTGAGCGGCGCGGGCACCGTGACGGGCGTGGGCGCCGGGGTGGGCGAGGGCGATGCGGACGGCTCCGCGCTGGCCGACGGCTGGGGCTCGACGCCCCCGGAGGCCGACGGGTCGGGCGACGCCGAGGGGACGGCGGCGGGCGAGGGCGATGCCCCCGCGGCGACGGGCCCGGGCGTCGGCGACGATGCGCTCAGCATGCCGGCTGCCCCGGCCGCGGCCAGCAGGCCGACGGCCAGGACGACGACGACGATCACGCCGATGGCGGTTCGGCTCACGAGGCGGATCCCCGCAGCGGACGCAGATGACGGTCCATGCACAACCCCGGCCGCGCGTCTCGAAAGCGCGACCCCGGTCCCCGGCCATCGAGCCGGATCCGGTCGGGCCGGAGGATAGCCGAACTCGGCGCCGCGGCGCGCGGGCGCACCGGGACGCGGGGCCGCGGGCCGCCGTCACGCGGTGGAGTAGGCTTCGCGCGGAATCCGCCCGTCACCCGCGTTGCCCGAGGTCAGATCCGATGCCCGACGCCACGCCGAACCACCCGAAGCGCTCCCGAAAGCAGTCCGGCGCCAAGGGCACCCCGCCCGAGCTCGTCGGCGTGATGGCGCCCGATCCGGAGCCCGAGGCGCATGCCCGGCCGCGACGCCGGAAGGCGAGGGCGCCGACCCCGCGGCGGCGGACGGTCCGCGTCGGCGGAGGCGAGCGACGCCGCCGGCACGGGCGAGACGGGCGAGCCCGTCGAGGCCGCGGAGGCCGGGGCCGAGGCGGACGTCCCGTCGGACGGCGACGCCGCCGCAACGGCCCCGAACCGGGCCGAGCTCCCCGACTCGGTCCTGCGCGTCGAGCGCGGCGGGATCGGGGAGGCGACGGCGGGGATGGTCGAGGTCCACGTCGGCGGCATCGGGGCGCTCGACGCGAGCGACGTGTTCGTGGAGTGGGGCGGGATCGGCGCCGCGCGCGCGGACAAGCTGAGCGTCGAGTTCGGCAGCGTCGGGGCGTCGCTGGCCGGCGAGATGCGGCTGACCCAGGGGTTCGCGGGCGCGGTCGCGGCTCGCCAGGCGACGATCGAGCAGGGGCTCGTCCGGACGCTCATCGCGCAGCAGGTGACCATCAACCGACCGACCGGGGTGCTGGTGATGATCGCCCAGCGCGTCTCGGGCGACGTCCGGCCGGTCCTCGACTGGCGCGGGGCGCTGGTCGCGGGCGTCGGGTTCGCGCTGGTGACCGCGCTCTTGCGGGCGGTCGGGCGCCGCGACTAGGCGGTCCCGGCGCCGATCCCGGGGGACCTAGCCGCGCCGGCCCCGCCGGCGTCCGCTGCGGGCGCCGGTCTTGAGCTGGAGCACGCCCTTCTCCTTGGCCTCGGCCCGGCGCTGGGCCATGTGCTCCTTGTGGATCGCCACGACCTCTTCCGGCGAGCCCTGGTGCGCGATCCGACCCTTCTCGATCAGGATCGCGCGGTTGCAGTACTCGGTGACCCAGGTCATGTCGTGCGTGACCAGCACGATGGCCTTCGCCTCGCGGACGAGCTCCAGCACGCGCGCCTTCGACTTCTCGCGGAACGCCGCGTCGCCGGTCGCCAGCACCTCGTCGAGGAGCAGGATGTCCGGCTCCACGGACGTCGCGATCGAGAACCCGAGCCGCGCGCGCATGCCCGACGAGTAGGTCTTGATCGGCGCGTCGATGAACTGGCCGAGCTCCGCGTACTCGATGATCCCGGGCAGCCGCTCCTCGACGACGTCGTGGTCGATGCCCATGAACGCCCCCGCGAGGCGGATGTTGTTGGTCCCGCTGAGGTCCTCGTCGAAGCCCACGCCCAGGGTGAGCAGGCTCGAGATGTGGCCGTCGACCTCGACCACGCCCTCGGACGGCGTCAGGATCCCGGCCAGGACCTGGAGCAGCGTGCTCTTGCCGGCGCCGTTGGGCCCGATCACGCCCAGCGACTCGCCCTGGAGCACCGTGAACGAGGCGTCGCGGAGCGCCCAGAAGTCGGGGTCGCCGACCCGGCGCACGCGGCGGACGATCGAGTCGCGGAGGGTCTGCTTCCGGGTCAGGTGGAGGCTGTACTTCACGCCGAGCCGGTCGGCCCGGATGACGACCCGCTCCTCGTCCGGCTGGTTCATGGGATCGGCGGCCATCGCGTCACAGCACCTTGGCGAACGCGGGCTCGGCCCGCTTGAACAGGTAGACGGCGACGAGCACGAGCCCGACCGAGAACGCGAACAGGATGGCCAGCGACGACCAGGGGGGCGGCTGGCCGACGAACAGCAGGTCGCGGTAGGCGCCGAACAGGACGGTCCAGGGGTTGAGCGCGAAGATGTCGCCGATGATCGGGTTCTTCTCCGCGAGCTGGTGGACGAGCTCGGGCGGGTACAGCGCCGGCGACAGGTAGAACCACATCCGGAGCACGTGTCGCGCGAGGTTGCCCACGTCGCGGTAGAACACGTTGAGCGCCGAGAGCAGGATCGCGATCCCCAGCGAGAACACGACCTGGACGATCATCACGAACGGCAGCAGGAGCGGCCACCACGACAGGTGCGCCGGGTAGAAGCAGCCACGTGATCGCGAACAGCGGCACCAGCCCGAACGCGAAGCTGACCACGCTCGCCATCGAGGTGGACACGGGCAGGACCAGCTTCGGGAAGTAGATCTGCTTGATCAGGCGGTCCTTGCCGGCCACCGAGCTGATGCCGTCCTTGACGGTCGAGTCGAACCACTTCCAGGGCAGGATCGCGCACAGCACGAACAGCGGGTAGTCCGGCGTCCGGCGCTGGAGGATGATGCCCACGAAGATGACGTAGACCAGCATCTGGAGCAGCGGGTCGACGAACCACCACAGGTTGCCCAGCAGCGTGTCCGAGCCCTTCTTGTGGATGTCGGCCCGGACGAGGTACGCGATCAGCCGCCGTCGGGACAGGACCTCGCGGATGCCATCCCGAACCAGGGAGAGCGCACCGGGACGAACCGACGACGACCGAAATGAGGCAGGCGCCTCAGATGTGGCGGTCACGGCCGGGAGGGTAGCACGGGGTGCCGGACGGCACGTCGGCCCCTCCAGGGCAGGTGCGGTACCATTGCGCGCCGCGCCGTCGGCGAACCCACTCCCGTCGCCGCCACGGCCGCCGAACACACCTGAGGACCCTCCGACCCCATGAGTTTCCGCGCACGTCCGACCTCGACCCACGGCAAGACCTGGGACGATCGAGACCGCCGGTCGATGCTGCTCAACATCGGCTTCGGCGTGACGGTCGCCGTGGCCGTGATCCTGCTGCTCGTCGCGTTCGGGTACTCCTGGTACAGCGAGCACCTCGCCGCCGCGGCGAGCGTCAATGGCCAGTCGATCTCGCGCGACGCGTTCCGCAAGCAGTTCGCGATCAACTCGTTCCGCAACGAGGTCCAGGGCCGCCGGGTGCGGACGCTGCTGACCGCCGGTCACATCCGGACCGCGGACGCGAATGCCCGCGAGGCGGTCCTCCAGCAGCGCAGCCAGCAGGCGGCCACGATCGCGCTCGAGCAGCTCGTCGACGGCGCGGTCATGGCCAACCTGGCCGCCGAGCAGAACGTCACGGTCACGGACGCCGACGTGGACGCCCGCATGGCCGAGGACGCGACGACGCCCGAGATGCGCCACGCCTGGATGATCGCCGTCGCCCCGGAGCTCGCCGAGGGCGAGACCGAGATCACCGACGAGGCCAAGGCGGCGGCCAAGGCGAAGGCCGACCAGGCGCTCGCCGACCTCCAGGCGCGGCAAGGACTGGGAGACGGTGGCGAAGGCCGTGTCGACGGACGCGACCAAGGACCCAGGGCGGCGATCTCGGCTACATCGACGAGAACGCGGCGCTCGACCAGCCGTTCGTCGAGGCGGTGATGGCCGCGCCCCAGAACGCGCCCACCGAGGTCATCGAGGGCGCGGATGGCACCTACCGCATCGGGCGCACCACCGACATCGTCGCGCCGGTCGTCGACGCGACCTACCAGGACCAGATCCATGAGGCGGGGATCGACCTCGCCGACTATCGCGAGGCCCTCCGCCGCGATGTCCTCCGGACCAAGCTGAACGACGCGATCCTGGCCGGATACCTCACGGCCGGCCCCCAGCGGGAGGTCTCGGAGATCTGGCAGCAGGAAGGCCAGAGCGAGAGCCTCCCGGGCGCCGATCCGCGTCCGCCACATCCTGTACTCGCCCAACGACGACCCGGCGGCCGCGGCGCAGGTCGCCGAGGGCGACGCCGCGTGGACCGCGGCCGAGGCCGACGCGCGCGCCGCGTACGCGAAGCTCCAGGCCGATCCCTCGCTGTTCGACTCGCTCGCGCGCGCGGAGAGCGACGAGGACGCCGCGAAGACCAGCGGCGGCAAGCTGCCGTACTTCGCGACCGAGGACGCGGTGGACCCGGCGTTCGCCGACGCGATCCACAAGCCGGGCCTCCAGCCCGGCCAGCTGCTCGAGCCCGTCAAGTCGGCATTCGGGTGGCACGTCATCCAGGTCATGCACTTCCCGACCGACGTCGAGTGGGCGAACACCCTCAAGACGCAGATCGACGGCGGCACCCTCCCGTTCGCCGACGCGGCCCGCGACAACTCCGACAAGGAGGACGCGGTGTCGGGCGGCGACATGGGCTGGGTCACGAAGGGCCAGCTGGACCCCGAGCTCGAGAAGGCGATCTTCGCCGCCCCCGTCGGGAAGGTCAGCGACCCGCTCAAGATCGACGGGGACGGGGTATACCTGTTCCTCGTGCGTGACGAGCAGACCCGCGAGCCCGACGCGATCCAGAAGGCGGCCCTCGAGAGCGCCGCGTTCTCGACCTGGTACACCACCCAGAAGGACGGCTTCGACATCTTCCGCGATCCCGCCATCAGCGCCGCCGACACCGCCAGCTGACGCGGCTGAGGGCGGCCGGACGATGCTGGACGCACTCCTCGCCGAGGCCCGCCTCCGCTGGGGCCTCGACCCCGCCGCGGGCATCGCGGTCGTCGTCACGGAGCGCCTCCCGGCGACCCCTGTCGAGCCCACGGTCCCGCTGCTGATCGTCCCCGCCTGGCGCATGAAGGCCGGGCCGGTCGAGCCTCCGGCGGCGGGCCTGCCCGGGCGCCACGGGCACGGCGTCGGGTCGATCGACCTGTTGCGGCGCCTGTACCCGGCGGACCACCCGGTCGGGATCATCGGGCTGCCGGACGGGATGACGGTCGGCGACCTGACCGCGGACGCGCTGAAGGACACGCTCTACCTCGGGCCGGTCGCGCCGGTCGCCGATCTCGCCTCGCCGTGGGGCATGCCCTGGATCTCCGCGCGCCTCCGGGAGCCTGACGGCTGTCCGTGGGACCGCGAGCAGACGCACGCCTCGCTGCGCAACCACCTGCTCGAGGAGGCCTACGAGGTCTACGACGCACTCGAGGGTGGCGCCACGCCGGAGCTGGCCGGCGAGCTCGGCGACCTGCTGCTCCAGGTCGTGCTCCATGCGCAGCTCGCCGCAGAGCAGGGGGTGTTCGACCTGACCGACGTCTGGACGGCGCTGGCGTCGAAGATCGTCCGCCGCCACCCGCACGTGTTCGGCGACGCCGAGGCCGCGACGGCCTCGGACGTGAACCGGCAGTGGGAGCGCATCAAGGCCGGCGAGCGCGCCGAGGCGGCCGAGGCCGCCGCCGGCAACGGGGCGGATGGCGAGCCCACGCCGAAGAGCGCCCTCGACGGGATCAGCCGCTCGCTGCCGGCGCTCGCCGCGAGCCAGGAGATGCAGGAGCGGGCCGCCAACCTCGGCTACGACTGGCCCTCGATCGACGGCGTGCTGGACAAGGTGCGCGAGGAGGTGGGCGAGCTGGTCGAGGCCGAGGACGCCGCGCAGCGGACCGAGGAGCTCGGCGACCTGTTGTTCGTGCTCGTCAACGTGGGGCGCAAGACCGGTATCGAGGTCGAGGGAGCCCTGCGTGCCGCCAACGAGAAGTTCCGCCGCCGGTTCCGGCGCGTGGAGCTGGCCGCCGCCGCGCGCGACGTCGCGCTGCGGGACCTGTCATTCGAAGAGCTGGATGCGCTCTGGGACGCCGCCAAGGCGGCCGAGCGCGGGGAGGCGAGGACATGAGCATCGGCAACAAGCCACCGGTCGGCCACGTGCGCGCGGACGGGCGCGCGCCCGCGGACCTGCGACCGATCGAGATCACGCTCGGCGTCCAGAAGTGGGCCGAGGGGTCGTGCCTGATCCGCTTCGGCGACACGCAGGTCCTGTGCGCCGCCACGATCGAGGACCGGGTCCCGCCGCACCTGCGGGGCAAGGGCACGGGCTGGGTCACGGGCACCTACGAGATGCTGCCCCGCGCGACGGCCGAGCGCTCGGAGCGCGAGGCCGCCAAGGGCAAGATCGGCGGCCGCACCCACGAGATCCAGCGCCTCGTCGGGCGCTCGCTCCGCGGCGTCGTCGACCTGTCCCGGCTCGGCGAGCGGACGGTCACGGTCGACTGCGACGTCATCGTCGCCGACGGGGGCACGCGCACGGCCTCGATCACCGGTGGGTACGTCGCCCTGGCCGCCGCCCTGATCACGTACGGCATGGACCGTCACCTCGTGGGTCACGTGGCCGCCGTGTCGGTCGGGATCATCGACGGCATCCGGATGCTCGACCTCGATTACAGCGAGGACTCGCGCGCCGAGGTCGACTTCAACGTCGTCGGGACGGACGCGGGCTCGTACATCGAGCTGCAGGGCACCGCCGAGGGCAAGCCGTTCGACCGCGCCGCGCTGGACGAGCTGCTCGACCTCGCCAACGCGGGCCTCGGTCGGCTGTTCGAAGCGCAGGCGGCGGCGCTCGCGACGGTCCGCCGCTAGCGATGGCCCCGGGCGGCAGCGTGCCGGCCGCACCGCGCCGGCTCCTCGTCGCGACCCGCTCGCGGCACAAGCTCCGCGAGCTGCGCCAGCTGCTCGAGGTCGGGCCGGAGGTGGAGCTGGTCTCGCCCGACGACCTCGGCATCCCCGACGAGCCCGAGGAGACCGGCGAGACCTTCGAGACGAACGCCCGGCTGAAGGCGCGCTTCTACGCGCGTCGCTCGGGCCTGCCCACCCTTGCGGACGACTCCGGGCTGGAGGTCGAGGCGCTCCACGGCGGCCCCGGCGTCCGAACGCGGCGCTACGCCGGTCCCGACGCCACCGATGAGGCGAACAACCGCAAGCTGCTCGCGGAGCTGGGGACGCTGGCGCCGGAGCGCCGGGGCGCGCGCTACGTGTGCGTGCTCGCCCTCGCGCTGCCCGCCGATTCCGGCCCCAACGGCGGCCTCGAGCCCCGGGTCCGACGCGGGACGTGCCGCGGCCGCATCGCGACGGCCCCGAGGGGCGACGGCGGCTTCGGCTACGACCCGATCTTCGAGCCCGAGTCCGAGCCACCCGGCGGCCGGACGCTCGGCCAGTGGTCGGCGGACGCGAAGAACGCCATCTCGCATCGATCGCGCGCGGCGCGTCGCATGGCGCCCGTGCTGCGCTCGATGGGCTACTGACAGGGGAGGCACCGATGGCCGACGAGACGATCCACGAGGCGGCGGCGCTCGCCGGGCGGGCGGTGATCCCGCTCGACGACCTCGAGCACACGCGTCATGCGCACGAGGTCGAGGGCGCCGCGCTCGACCCGGACGTGCCGTTCTCGGTGATCCTCGTGCACTCCGGACCGGGCGTCGGGCCGAAGGTCCACCGCCACCCCTACCCGGAGGTGTTCGTGGTCGAGTCCGGCGAGGCGACGTTCCGGCTGGGCGACGACGAGGTTGTCGTGACCGGCGGCCACGTCGTCGTCAGCCCGTCGGGCGTTCCCCACGGGTTCCGCAACAGCGGGACCGGCGAGCTTCGGCTGACCGCCATCCACGGCGCCGGCCGGTTCGACACCGAGTGGCTGGAAGGCGACGACCCCGTGTGGACCACGAGGCCGCGCCCTCCGCGCTGATGGGCCGTCGGCCCGGCTAGTTGGCGTGTGCGGCGATGGCGTCCGCGATCCAGTCCTGGACCTCGGGCAGGTCGACCCGCATGTTGAGCGCCGTGAGGCGCCCGCAGATCACCCCGTTGAGGCCGAGCCGGTAGCCGCCGACATGGACCGCCACGACGGTGTCGTGCAGGGCGCCGTCGGTGGTCGGGAAGATCCCGGACCCGGAGTCGCCGCCGCAGCCACCGCCGTGGTTCGCGGACGGCGAGTCGCCGAGGATGAACCAGGCCGGGTGGAAGATGCCGCTGTGGGCGCCGTTGCCCGGCGCGTAGCGCTGGACGGACACCTTGCGCGTCCAGGTGAAGTTGCGCACCGGCGGGCCGCCGCCGTTGAGCACGCCGTTCTGCCCGTAGCCCACGTCCGAGAAGCGCTGCGCCGTCTGGCCGTGGTCGCCGATCAGGTCGTCGATGAGGCCCAGCGCCGGCAGGTCGGCCGGCGTGATGCCCTGGACGGGATCGTCGAGGAACAGCAGGCCGTAGTCCCAGGTCAGGGGCCAGTCGTCGCTGACGTAGTCGGGATGGGTGACCCAGCTGTGGGCGGTGTGCCAGTCGGCGGGGTTCACCGGGTTCCAGTCCGCATCGACCGCGGCCTGTGGCGCGAAGCTGACGAGGACCTCGTCGATCTCGGGATCCTCGGACGTGGTCCAGAAGTCGGTGCAGTGGCCGGCCGTCAGCACGACGTCCGGCGCGATCAGGGTCCCGGAGCAGAACGTCACCCCGGGCACCAGCAGCAGGGCGCCGTACGGGTGCTCGTTGCCGTCCGGCTTGCCGCCGGTGATGGCCGCCGCCGGGGCGGCCGTGGACAGGAGCAACGCGACGAGGAGCAGGGGCGCGAGCAGCAGTTTGCGCATGAGCGCTGACCTCCGCTGTGGGCCGCCGGCCGGGGCGCGAGTGGGGCGCCTCGCGGCGATCACCCGAGGCTAGTACGGCCTCCCGGGCCTGTCCAATGCCGGCCGGCCGCCGGCTCGGGGTCCTCGTCAGCGGCTGATCGAGCGGAACTTGCGCACGCTCAAGGGGCCGAACACCGCGATGAAGATCACCACCCACACGAGCGTGACGAGGATCGGATCCGTCGTCGCGAGGCTGGTCCCGCCGCTCGGGTTCGGGTTGCCCCACAGCTCGCGGAGCGAGTTCGTGAGCGTGCTGGTCGGGTTCCACTCGGCGATCGGCTGCAGCCACGTCGGCAGCGCCGCGAGCGGCACGAAGGCCGTCGAGATGAACGTGATCGGGAACAGCACGGTGAAGATCACCTGCTGGCCGACCTCCACCGTCGGCACGTTGAGGCCGAGGAACACGCCCAGCCAGACCATCGCGTAGGCGAACAGCAGCAGCAGCCCGAAGCCCGCGATCAGCGACCCGATCCCGGTGTCGACGCGCCAGCCGATGACGAAGCCCGTCGCCATCAGCACGAACAGGATCCCGGCGTTGTAGATCACGTCCGCGAACGTCCGGCCGGTCAAGCACGGCCGAGTGGGCGATCGGGAGGGACCGGAAGCGGTCGACGATGCCCTTCGCGATGTCGTCGGTCATCCCGATCGCCGTCGTCCCCGCGGCGAACACGATCGTCTGGGCGAAGATGCCGGGCATCAGGAACGACTTGTAGTCGCCGCCGCCCGGGATCACGATCGCGCCGCCGAACACGAACGCGAACAGCAGCACGAACATGATCGACTGGAGGATCGCGAAGATCGCGAGCTCCGGGATCCGGGGGATGCGCTTCAGGTTCCGCCAGCCGATGAGCAGGCTGTCGGTCGTCGCGCTCGCGATGCGCTCCCGGCGGCCCAGCGCCGGCGAGGTCCGTGCGACCGCGGTCATGCCGCCCTCCCGTCGCCCGCGGCGCGCTTGGCGCCGGTGTCCTCGTCGTCCGGCTGCTCCTCGGCGGCGTGCCCGGTCAGGGCCAGGAACACGTCGTCGAGGGTCGGCCGGCGCAGGCCGATGTCGTCGATCGCGATCCCCGCGTCGTCGAGGTCGCGCAGGACCTGGACCAGCGCCTTCGCGCCGCCCTCGGCGTGGACGGTCAGCTCGCGCGTGTGCTCGTCGAGGGCGACGTCCCCGCTGCCGCAGGCGGCGAGGATCCCGGTGGCGCGCTCGAGGTCGTCGCGGCGATGGACGATGACCTCGATGCGCTCGCCGCCCAGCTGGGACTTGAGCTCGTCGGCCGTGCCGCGGGCGATGATCTTGCCGTGGTCGACGACCGCGATCGTGTCGGCCAGCTCGTCGGCCTCCTCGAGGTACTGGGTCGTGAGCAGGAGCGTCGTGCCCTCGCGGACCAGGTTGCGGATCACGTCCCACATGCCGATCCGGCTGCGCGGGTCGAGGCCCGTGGTCGGCTCGTCGAGGATCAGGAGTCGCGGCCGGCCGATGAGGGCCGCGCCGAGGTCGAGACGCCGGCGCATGCCGCCCGAGTAGGTCTTGACGACGCGGTCGCCCGCCTCGGTGAGCTCGAACTGCTCGAGCAGCTCGTCCGCGCGCCGCCGCGCTTCGGGCGACGGGAGGTGGTACAGACGACCGAACAGCCACAGGTTCTCGCGGCCGGTGAGGTTCTCGTCGACCGCGGCGTACTGGCCCGACAGCCCGATGACCCGCCGGATCTGCGTCGGCCTGCGTGCGGACGTCGAAGCCGGCCACGGTCGCCCGGCCCGCATCGGCCCGCAGGAGGGTCGCCAGGATCCGGACGGTGGTCGTCTTGCCGGCGCCGTTGGGGCCGAGCAGGCCGAGGACCGTGCCTTCCTCGACCACGAGGTCGACGCCGTCGAGCGCGCGGACCTCGTGCTTCCGGGTGCGGTAGATCTTGACCAGGCCCTCCGCGACGATCGCCTGCGCGCGCGGCGTCGGGGCGATGACGGTGGGTGGGGCGACGGTCGTCGAGGTGGAGATGATGGGACCTCCGATCGTTCCGGTCACTCGTGGCCAGTGGCGCGTCGATCGGCGCCGGGCGGCGGGGAAGGGGAATCCTGCCAAGGGTTCGTCGCATCGGTCAAACGCCGAACCCGCGAATCATGCGACGCGCGATCAGCCGGTCGCGCAACCCGCCTGCGCGGGCTGCGGCGCGGGATCCGGGGCGCGACCGCGCTCCTCGCGCGGATCGGGGGCGGCCGGACGACGATCGAGGAGCTCGAGCCGCCACCGCGGCGGCTCCTCTTCCTGGACGCCGCGCGGCCAGGGCATCGGTGCCGCCTGCCCGAGCAGCGCGGTCAGGTCCAGGGGCTGGTCGCCCGCGACGAGGCGGATGACGGTGCACCAGGCGACGATCAGGGCGGCGAGGATGGTGAGGTCGGCGAACGTGGTGATGGCGAACACGAGCAGGCTCCGTTGCTGGCGGCCGGTCCGGGCATCAGTGCCAGGTGCCGGCCACGTCGGTGAGGTGTCGCGAGCCAGCCTGCCCCTTGGAGCGAACTCCAAGTCAAGCCCCGTTTTTTCGCCTTGACTTGGAGTGGACTCCAAGTTGTAGGTTCACGTCATGACGATGACGCGCACCATCCAACGGGCCGCCGCGGAGACCGGCCTGAGCGCCGACACCCTCCGCTACTACGAGCGCATCGGCATCCTGCCCGGGATCGGCCGGTCCGAGAGCGGACACCGGCGGTTCACCGACGACGACATGGGCTGGATCAAGCTCGTCCAGTGCCTCCGGGCCACGGGCATGCCGCTCGAGGACCTGCATCGCTACGCGGAGCTGGTCCAGGAGGGCGAGCACACGGCCGCGGAACGGCTGAGCCTGCTCGAGGCGCACAAGTGCCGCATCGAGACCGAGCTCTCGGAGCTCATGGTGGCGCTGGACCTGGTCGACATGAAGATCGCCGGGTACGCCCAGCTGGTCGCGAAGGGCTTCGACCTGGAGCCCCCGGACCACCGGCCATCCCCGCGGCAGGTCCGGCCGAGGAGCGCCGGCCGCAACTAGGCGCCCGGTCGAGGGCAAGCGCCCGCAAAGGCGGGGGTTGACGCCGCCGACTGGCGCCGCGGCGCGAGTTTCGATACACTGTGTTCAACTTCGTGCTCGATGGGCGCGCCGGTCAGCGCCCCCGGTCCTCCGGACCGTCCGATCCCGATCCTTCACACCAGCGCCCGGACCGGGCCCCGCCATCGTGCGGGATGGGCCCCGTCAGGAGCGTTTTCCTTCATGTCCTTCGATACCCTCGGGCTCACGCCCGAGCTGCTCCGCGCCGTCGCCGACGAGGGCTACACCGAGCCCACCCCGGTCCAGCGCGAGGCGATCCCGATCGTCCTCGAGCGCCGCGACCTGCTCGCCGGCGCCCAGACCGGCACCGGCAAGACCGCGGCCTTCGTGCTGCCCGTCATCCAGGTGCTCCACCAGACCCGCGTCGGCCAGCCCGCGCGCAACCTCCCGTCGCAGCAGGGCCGCCGATCGACCCCGGCGACCGCCCGACCGCCCGTCCGCGTCCTCGTCGTCGTCCCGACGCGCGAGCTCGCGATCCAGGTCGAGGAAAGCGTCCGGACCTACGGCACGCCATCGCCCGATCCGGTCGACGACGATCTACGGCGGCGTCGGCTTCGAGCCCCAGGCCGCCAAGCTCCGCGCCGGCCCCGAGATCGTGGTCGCCACGCCGGGGCGCCTGCTCGACCACGTGATGCAGCGCACGATCGACCTCTCGCGGGTCGAGATCCTGATCCTCGACGAGGCGGACCGCCTCCTCGACATGGGCTTCATCCGCGACATCCGCAAGATCATCGACCTGCTGCCGGCCCGCCGGCAGAACCTGCTCTTCTCGGCGACCTTCTCCGACGACGTCCGCGGCCTCGCCACGGGCCTCCTCCACGACCCCGCACGGGTCCAGGTGACGCCGCGGAACACCACGGCCGAGCTCGTCGACCAGCTGGTGATCCCGGTCGACCGCGACCGCAAGCGCGAGCTCCTGAGCTCGCTGGTGCGATCCGGCCGGATCGAGCAGGCGCTCGTGTTCACCCGCACCAAGCACGGGGCCAACCGCCTCGCGGAGCAGCTGGGCAAGGACGGCATCAACGCCGCCGCGATCCACGGCAACAAGAGCCAGGGCCAGCGGGTCCGGGCGCTGGGCGACTTCAAGGCCGGTCGGGTGAAGATCCTCGTGGCCACCGACATCGCCGCCCGCGGCCTCGACATCGAGCAGCTGCCCGCACGTCGTCAACTACGAGCTGCCGATGGTCCCCGAGGACTACGTCCACCGGATCGGCCGCACCGGCCGCGCGGGCACCGTCGGCCAGGCGATCTCGCTCGTGTGCGTCGACGAGAGGCCGCTGCTCCAGGACATCCAGGCGCTCCTCCGCCGCCCGATCCCCACCGAGACGGTCGACGGCTTCGAGCCCAACCGCAACGTCCGCCCGGAGCCGATCCGGCTTCGCTCGACGCCCGCGGAGCGCGCCGAGCACCGCGGGGCTCGCGGCGGTCAGCCGTCCGGCGGGCGTGGTGGCCATCCGTCGGCCGGGCGCGGTCCGGGGCGGCCGCGGCGCGGTCCGGGGCCGACCCTCCGGCGACCGCGCACGGCTCGCCCGCGACACATGGAGCTCCGGCGACGTACGGCGTCCCCGGCGACGCACGGCTCGCCCGCCGGCACACGGTTCGTCGCCCGGCCATTCGCGTCGCCGACGCCACGACCGCAAGCCCGCGACCTTCGCCCCGGGGAGCGGCATCGGTAACGCGGCGCCCGGCAACGGCCGATCGATGCCCGGCGAGCGCATCCGCCGCCTCGAGTCGCGCTGACACCCCAACGCTGACCTCCCTGGTCGCCCCCGCGGCCGGGGACCCGGCGCGTCTCCGCCCGCGGTCCGGATGCGTGACAATGCGCGCAGGTCGATCCGGGCCTCGTTCGGGCACGCCAAGCCGTCCGACGGTCCGGAGGCCGGAGGGACGCAGATGGCGGATGCCCCGTACCGGCGCATTCACGTGGTGGTGAACCCGGCGTCGGGCAAGGACGAGCCGGTGCTCAACGTCCTCAACGACGTGTTCCATCGGCACGGCGTGGACTGGAACGTGAGCATCACGAAGCAGTACGGCGACGCCACCGTCCAGGCGAAGGCGGCCCTCGCCGACGGCGTTGACCTCGTGGTCGGCTACGGCGGCGACGGCACCCAGCACGAGCTCGCGAACGCGGTCCTCGAGGCCGCCGACGCCTCCGGGAGCCCGGCACGGATCGGGATCCTGCCCGGCGGCACCGGCAACGGCTTCGCGCGCGAGATGGGGGTGCCCGGGACGCTGCGCGAGGCGACGGAGGTGCTGTGCCAGAGCCCTCGGGTCCGGTCGATCGACGTGGGCCGGCTGCTCGAGGTCGGGAACGTCGACGTCCCGGACCGCTACTTCATCCAGCGGCTGTACGTGGGCGTCGAGCCCGAGGAGCAGACGAGCCGCGAGCTCAAGGACCGCTACGGGGTCCTCGCGTATGCGGTCAACCTGGCCCAGCGAGGGCCGGGCGGCCACGTTGCGTATCGCGCGGAGGTCGACGGCGAGGCCACCGAGTTCCAGGCGTCGCGGGTCTACGTCGTGAACTCCGGGATGATGGGCACGGGCCTGCGGATCACCCATGGCTACTCGGTCGACGACGGCCTGCTCGACGCCTTCGCGATCGACGCGCAGGCGCACGACACGATGGTCGCGGCGGCGTCGCGGTTCCTGGCCCTCCACACGGCGAGTGCCTCGCGATACCACCGCCAGGCCCGGACACTGCGCCTCGAGACGACGCCGGACCAGCCGGTCTGGGCCGACGGCGAGTACATCGGCCGGACGCCGGTGAGCATCGAGGTCGCCCCGCGGGCACTGTCCGTTGTCGTCCCCTGACGACCGGCCGCGCCTCGGGCTGTTCCATCGCGGGTTCGATCGCCTCTACCCGGCGATCCGGTTCAACTACGAGCGCCTCCAGGGACACGCCTGGTTCTCGGAGGTGACGCCGACGCTGTGGGTGGGCGGCGCGCCGACGTACGGCCGCGACCTCGAGCTGCTGCTCGAGCTCGGGGTCACGGCGGTCGTGGACGTGCGTGCCGAGCGGACGGCCGACCGTGCCTTCTTCGATGGGCACGGCATCGCGTACCGCCAGTTCGCCGTGCCGGACGTCACCGTCCCGGGACCCGAGGTGCTGACCGACGCCGTGGCCTGGATCGACGAGCAGCTGGCCGACGGCCGAACGGTGCTCGTGCACTGCGCCAAGGGACGGGGCCGCTCGGCGACGGTGGTCGCGGCCTACCTGATGCGCGAGCGCGGGATGACCTTCGACGAGGCGAACGACCTGCTCCGTTCGAAGCGCGCGTTGATCAAGCTCGAGGCTCGCCATCGCCGCGTGCTCGAGTCGTGGATCGCGTCGGGTCAGGAACAGCGATGAGCGCTGTGAGCCACTGGCTCCACTCCCTGGTGATCTCGATCGCTCAGCGATCCTCGAGTTCGGCGATCCGTCGTTCGAGGAACCGCCGCTCCGGATCCGTTCGCGCCAGGTCACGCGCGCGCTCGTAGGCGAGTCTCGCCTCGTCCTGCCGATCCAGTCGACGGAGCAGATCGGCCCGGGCCGCATGTGCCAGATGATGGTCGTCGAGGGTGCCGCGCTCGAGCAGTCGATCGATCGTCCGAATGCCGGACGCGGGGCCGTCCCGCATCGCAACCGCAACGGCGCGATTGAGCTCCACGACGGGTGAGGGGTCGGCGACGAGGAGCCGGTCGTACAGCCCGACGATCCGGTTCCAATCGGTGGCA
Source organism: uncultured Chloroflexia bacterium (assembly GCA_963767945.1). GTDB lineage: Bacteria > Chloroflexota > Limnocylindria > Limnocylindrales > CSP1-4 > CAIXZV01. The sequence goes on from CAVYGH010000011.1 coordinate 279,605, forward strand.
TCCGTCGAGGGAGCGGTGGCGTGCACCGCCGCGATCTCTGCCTGAATCGCATATGGACCAACCGTTGCCGCGCTCAAGGCGCGCCCGGCCCGTTCCGCGCCCTCGTCGAGGAGGTTGCGATCCCAGAGGGAGCGGTCCTGGTCTGGGAGCAGGATCAGCTCGCCGTCCGGATCGACCCGGGCGAGGCGCCGGGACTCGTGGAGGAGCATGAGCGCGAGCAACCCCTCCACCTCCGGATCGGGCAACAGCTCCAGGAGCAGCCGACCGAGCCGGATCGCCTCGGCCGACAGATCGGGTCGCGTCAGGGATGCCCCGGCAGAAGGCGCATACCCCTCGGTGAAGACGAGGTAGACGACCCGAAGCACCGCCTCGAGCCGCTCCGGCAATCGATCGCGCTCGGGGACTTCGTAGGGGATGCGGTCGTCCCGGATCTTCGCCTTGGCGCGGACGATCCGCTGAGCGACGGTCGGTGGACTCGTCAGGAACGCCCTGGCGATCTCCTCGGTCGTCAGGCCACACAACTCGCGCAGTGTCATCGCCACCTGGGCATCGGGCGGCAGCGCGGGGTGGCAGCACGTAAAGATCAGTCGGAGCCGATCGTCCACGATATCGTCTCCAAGGTCGCCTGGATCCGGCGCGGCCTGATCGAGCCGCATCGCCAGCTCGCCCAACGCCGCGTCGAACCGGGCCCGACGGCGAAGCCGATCGATCGTCTTGAAGCGGCCGGCAGAGATCAGCCACGAGCGAGGATTCCGCGGGAGCCCGTCCCTCGGCCACTGCTCGGCCGCCGCGACGAAGGCATCCTGGAGTGCTTCCTCGGCCACATCGAAGTCGCCGAGGAGTCGGATCAGCGTCGCCAGGATGATCCGCGAATCGGTCCGGTAGAGGGCGTCGATCTGTGCCTGTGCCGTAGGCCCGTCAAGCACTCCGAGCCCGATCCTCCTGTTCGCGACGCTCCCGCACAATCCGCGCCAGGTCGAACACTGGCCGGACCTCGATGCTCCCGAACGGGGCGATCGGGGAGCGTCCGGCGATCTCGATCGCCTCGTTGAGGTCGCGGGCCTCGATGTACGTGAAGCCGCCGAGGTACTCGGTCGTCTCGGCGAACGGACCGTCGGTCGCGGAGAGCCGGCCGTCCCGAACGCGGACGGTTGTGGCCGTGTCGATGGGCTGCAGCGCCTGGGCCAGGATCAGCTGTCCGCTCTCGTGGAGTTCCTCGTCGAAGGCCAGGGACGCCTCGTCGAGCGCCGCGTGCCCCTCGGGTGACAGGGCACCGAACGTTGCCGGGTCGATGTAGACGATGCACAGGTACTTCATCTGCCTTCTCCTCTGGGGGTGTCGAACGATTCACCCAGTGGTCGAGCGGCGGTCCCGAGAATCGACGAGACGCGATGTCGATTTGCGCCTTGCCCGGTCGACAACCCGGCGAAACCACCCATGAAGCCGGGCGGTGCGAACGAGGAGCCCATCGTGTCCGACCTCACGTTCTTCGTCGAGTTTGCAGGTTCGATTGCCGTTGTCGCCCTGCCGATCGTCGTCCTCCTGCGCCTGGTGGCCGCCAACGGAGCGTCCGGAATCACCGACTTGTTCATGGTGACCGGTCGGTTCGACATCGGAGCAGGTTCGCCCGAGGAGGAGACGCCACCGCGGTGGCACCCGGAGCTGCTGACGCCGCCACGTCCGGCGGCCACGTCGAGCGAAGACCGCGCGTCACTCCGCGCACGGTCGGCGCAGAGGAACTGTTCATGCACCCCGGCTGAGGGCGCGAGAAGGCGTCGCGCGACGTGCAGGGCGGCAGGTCTCGCAACAGGATCTCGACATGGCAATGCCCGGGACCATGTCGTGTTCCAAGGCCGGCTCGGTCAGACACGACTTACAGCGCGCGGGAGCGGTCGGCTGCCACGCGGCTCGTATGAGGTCGGGCAGTTCGGCGAAGAAGAGATCGAGCTGCGCCACGGACGGGAGCAGGTGGCCAGGGTGGCCGGGCTCATCCGCTGGGCCGGATGCCTCCGCCGAAACGCCAGGAGCATGGCGAGGCCGGATGGGGCCGTATGATGAGGGCCGGTTTCCGGCGGGGTCGCCAAGGTCGCTCCGGGCGCATCAGGGGGTCGATCGGGCACCCAGCGGATGCGCTTCAAGCGGCGTAGGCCATCACCGAGGGCCGAAAACAGGAAGCACATGCGCTTCCTGAGCACGAATACCTCGGGGCGTGGCGCAACGGTGGCGCACGTGCTTTGGGAGCACGAGGATGTGGGTTCGAATCCCACCGCCCCGACCATCGTCTGCCGTCGTCGCCCGCCGACCAGTCACTCGCACATGGGGACGACCGGCTCTCAGCGCTCGACACGCCCGGCGAGCAGCGCCTCGACCATCTCGGTGATCCGCCGGGCCCGGGTCTCGGGGCGCTTGGCGTCCTCGATGCCGCGCACGAAGCCCTTGCGGTAGAACGTCGCCTGCGACTCGAACGTCCGCCGGGCGTCCGGGTCCGCGAGCAGGGCCGCCTGCACGTCCGGGGCCAGGTCGTCGACCTGGGGACCCTCGGGCGCGAGGACGACCTCCACGCGGTCGCCTGGACCGACCCGCGGCCAGCGGCACCACGACGGGCCGAGCTCGAGCCACGGGGTTCCAGCCTTGGACACGAGCACGCCGCGGACTCGGATCCCCGCGATCGACCCGGCGACGTGGTGGCGATCCTTCGCACCCCACGCCGAGTCCGGATCGAACGGCACCTCGACGGCGACGCCACCTCGAGCACGTCCGTGGATCGTCGTCTCGAACCGCCGGGTGGTGGCCATGTGCCCATTCTGTGGCCCGCCCCGACGCTTCGCGATCGGTTTGCGCCCACGCGTAGACTGCGGGGGCACAGGAGGCCCCATGCGTCGTCTGACGGTTCGACGTTTCGCCGCCATCCTGCTCGCGGGGGGTGGGCTCGTCGCCCTTTCCATACCACGGGTGGGGTACGCGGCCGCCCCGGACGTCCGGATCGTGACCCCGGCGAACATCGACATCGACGGGTCCAACGGCGACTGGGACAGCCAGAGCAAGGACTTCCTGGCCGAGATGTACAAGGCCGGCAATCCCGACAAGGAGATCCTGGCCAAATTCTTCGGCCGCTACGACTGCGACACGAAGACGTTCTACGCGCACGTGGTCACGGTCAGCAACTGGACCATCCTGCCGTCGGACAACGACAACTACGTCAAGCTCGGCCAGTCCGACAAGCTCGTCGACGGCAACGACGGCACCGGCGGCGGCCCGCCCGACTTCGCATACATCGGGGTGAAGGCCTGGGAGGCGTCGTTCAAGCTGGCTCCGGGCAGCTATCTGGGCGACGGCGGACTCAACGTGCACGCCGAGGTCCAGCCCGAGAACCGCGCCGACACCGCCGCCGTCGCCGGCCGCCGGCTCGACGTGATCATCAACTGCCCGAAGCCGACGCCCACCCCCGAGCCAACGGCGACGCCGACCCCTCCGCCGACACCGACCGCCCCGCCGACCGCGCCGCCGACCGAGCCACCCGACGCCGTCCGCGTCCGCCAGCGAGGTGCCGTCCGCGCCGCCAGCGAGGCACCGTCGGGCAGCGAGGCGCCGTCCGCCTCGGCGAGCGAGGCGCCGTCGCGTCCGCCAGCGAGGTGCCGTCGGCGTCGGCGAGCGAGGAGCCATCGGGCAGCGAGCCCCCGTCGGCATCCGCCAGCGTCGCGCCGTCCGAGTCGACGGCGATCGAGAGCGAGATCCCCAGCGAGGGCAGCGAGCCCCCGGCCAGCGAGAGCGCGCCGGCCACGGAGAGCGCGCCGCCGACCGAGAGCGTGGCTCCGACCGAGAGCCTCGCACCGACCGAGTCCTCCGCCGTCGAGAGCGAGATCCCGAGCGCGAGCGAGGCTCCGTCGGGCAGCGTCGAACCGACGGAGTCCGCAAGCCCGTCGGGCAGCGACGGCGCCGGAGCTGACCGCCCCGCCGCTCGTCGTCGCCAAGGTCGACGACAAGGGCACGAGCACCCGCGACGACGACCGCCTCGACCGGCGGGGCGGAGTTCGAGGTGCGGATCGACGACGGCGACGGCGCGTACGAGCCCGACGGCGACGACGGCAGCGTGATCGCCGACCTCGTGTCACCCAAGGGGTACTCGGTCTATCTGCCCGATGGCCCCGGCGACTACTGGGTGAAGGAGGTCCAGCCGCCGGATGGGCTGGAGACCGCCGACGCGATGCTGGTGAAGTACCGGATCCCGGAGACGCCGGAGAACTGCTTCGTGGTCGACGGCAAGAAGCGCTGCCAGGCCGGACACGGACAACACGAGCGGGTACACCGTCGCGGTCATCATCGACTCGCCGATCGGCGCCCCGCCCACGGAGAAGCGCCCGGAGGCTCCCGCCACCGATACGGACCCCGTGGCGTCCGGTCCGGCGCCCAGCGATGACACGGTGTGGCTGCTCCTCCTGGTCGTCGGGTCGGCCGCCGGCGCCGCCTACCTGGCCCGCACGGCGCCCCGGCGGCGGTCCTGACCGGACGCAGCTCTGCCGTCGAACGCGTTCGACGCGGACCGTGCGCTGAGTGCCACCATGAGGCCGACCGCCGCCGTGGCCCGCGCGGCGCCGATTGGGAGCGCGCCGTGTCGACCGATCCCTCGCGAAGCGACCCATCGCCTGGCGATCCCTGGGAGCCGGATCCCGAAGGTCGAGCTCCACTGTCACGTCGAGGGGACCGTCAGGGCGGCGACCGTCGTCGAGCTGGCACGCAAGGCCGGCCGCCCGCTCCCGGTCGACGACCCCACGGAGCTGTATCGCTACGACTCGCTGGACGCCTTCCTGGCGATCTTCTGGCTGGTCCAGGAGCTGCTGACCGATCGCGACGACTGGGCACGGGTCGCGGAGGAGTCGCTGCTCGACGGGCACGCCCACGGCCTCCGGTATCGCGAGATGTTCTTCACGCCCGCACGCCACCTCGCCGCGGGCCAGGACCTCGGCGAGATCGTCGCGGGGCTGACCGAGGGGATCGAGCGCGCCGAGGCCGCGACGGGCGTGCGATGCGCGCTGATCGGCGACATGGACCGCGCCTACGGGCCGCAGGCTGGGCTCGAGCTCGTCGAGGCCCTGGGTGAGCTCCGTCGGGCGGGCCGCGCGGAGCGGGTGATCGGCGATCGGCGGCGACTCGACCGAGCTCGGCGTGGACTTCCGGAGCGTTCGAGCCGGCGCTCGCCGCGGCCCGCCGCCACGGCTTCCGGCGCACGTTCCATGCGGGCGAGGCGGTGGGGGCCGGCCCGTCGAACATCGCGATCGCGCTCGACGTCCTCGGCGCCGAGCGGATCGACCACGGCGTCGCGATCGTCGAGGATCCCGAGCTGGTGCGCCGCCTGGCCGGCGACGCCATCCCGCTGACCGTCTGCCCGCAGAGCAACGTCGTGATCGCCAACCGGTTCGCCTCGCTGGCGGAGCATCCGTTCCGATCGATGCGCGACGCGGGCCTGCTCCTGACGGTCAACACGGACGACCCCGCGATGATGGACTGGGACCTCGGGCGCGAGTACGCGCGCCCTCGCCGACGGGACAGGGCTACGACCTGGCGGAGATGGGCCGGATCGCGGTCGAGGGGATCGCGTCGACGTGGCTCGACGAGGTACGGACAAGGCGGCGCTCGCGGCGCTCGTTCGAGGCGAGATCCAGGCGGTCCTCGCGGCGACCCGGTGATACTCTCGGGGAGTATCCGAACGAGGAGATTCCCGATGGCCGAGACACGCACCATCGCCGACGACGAGGACCCGGTCTGCGGCATGCACGTCGACCCGGACGACGCGAAGGCGCGCGGTCTCTCGCTCGTGCAGGCGGACCGCGAGTACGTCTTCTGCGGCAAGGGCTGCTTCCTCGAGTTTCGTGACGATCCGGATCGCTTCCTCGCGGTCGACTACACGCCCTCGATGTAGCGCTCGGGCCGGCCGGGCGGGAACCGGTCGCGACGGGTCGGCGTCAGGACGCCACGCGGACACTCCTCGTCCGCCCGTCCTGGAGACCGACCGATGCGACGACTCGGCATCATCCTCCCGGCCGCGGCGCTGGCCCTGCTGCTCACGGCGGCGCCCGCGCTCGCCTGCGGCGGGCTGATCGGCCCGAACGGGGCCGTGAACCTCCTGCGGACCACGACCTTCGCCGGCTACCACGGCGGCGACGAGCACTACGTCACGGCGTTCTCGTTCGCCGGCGGCGGCGGGGCGTTCGGCTCGATCACGCCGCTCCCCGGCATCCCGTCGAGCGTGGAGAAGGGCGGCGACTGGACGCTCCAGCGGCTGGTCCAGGAGACGGAGCCGCAGCGCCTGTTCGCGGCCGACGCCCTCGCCGCGAGCCCGGCGGCGGAATCCGCCGAAGAGCTGATGAAGGTCAAGATCGACGCCCTCGACGTCACGGTCCTGCGCGGCGGGGCCGCCGCGATCGGCACGTGGGCCAAGGACCACGGATTCCGGCTGCCGCCGGACGCGCCCGAGGTCCTCGACTTCTACGCCAGCCGAAGCCCGATCTTCCTCGCCGCGGCCTTCGACGCCGACGCCGCCGCCGAGCGCGGCCAGCAGGTCGGCGACGGGACGCCCGGTCCACATCACGATCCCCACCGACAACCCGTGGGTCCCCCTCCGCATCCTCGCCCTCGGCAAGACCGGGGAGGAGCGGGTCGACGCGGACGTCTACCTGCTCACCGACCACCGTCCCGCGCTCCTTCCGGTCCCGAACGGCGAGAACGGGATCCGCCTCGACCACAGCGCGGGTGCCTCCGAATCGCTGCTCACGGACCTGCGCACCGATCGCGGCATGGAGTGGGTGCCCGCGTCGGCGTGGCTCACCAAGGTCGCCGTCGACGCGTCGGCCGGTCGCCTGTCCTACGACCTCGCGATCGACGCGAGCGGCGCGCACGCCCCGTCGCGCGTCGCCGCCGGGCTCGAGCTGCCTGGCGTCGGCCCGGTCGCGAAGACCATCGCTGACGCGAGCCAGGGGGTCGCGACCGACCGGCTGGCGCTCGCGGTGCTGGTCTCCCTGGCCGGCGTCGCGGGCGTGCTCCTGCTGATGCGCTACCAGCCGGGCCGGCGGACGCGGTAGACGTGCCGTCGATGTCGCCCGTCCGGGCCGCCGTCTCGTTGGGCCTCGGCGTCGCCGCGCTGCTCGGTGGAGCGGCGATGGTGCTCGCCGGTGCCCGCGAGCCGCAACCGATCGTCATCGACATCTCGATCCACTACTCGCACTTCGGGCCGGCGGCGATCGCCGTGCCCGCGGGGCGTCCGGTCACGTTCGTCATCGACAACACCGACCCCATCGACCACGAGTGGATCGTCGGCGACGCCGCCGTCCACGAGCGCCACCGGACCGGGACGGAGCCCGTGCACGCGGCCCGCCCCACCGAGGTCAGCATCGACGCCGGCACCTCGCGCACGACCACCGTGACGTTCACCGACCCCGGGCACGCTGACCTACGTCTGCCACCTGCCGGGCCACGAGGCCTACGGGATGACCGGCACGCTCGTCGTCACGGCGGACTGACCGCGCGCCACGGAGCGCCGCGGTCCGACCCCTCAGGCGCGCGGCGGACCGGCCGCGATCCGCGCCTCGGAGCGCCTCGACCGTCGTCGCGGACCAGTCGGACTCGATCCACCAGGTCGCGCCCGCCGCCTCGTGGGCCTCCGCGATCGCGATCGCCCGGCCCCGGTCCGCGGCCGGTGTCACGCCATCGACCACGATCTCGAACGGTCGGTCGCGCAGCTCCGCGGGGCGTTCGCGCCGCACCCACTCGACGATCGGCGCCAGGACCTCGGGGCCGGTGGCGGGGCCGCCGTCGGGCCCCTGGGCCTGGACGAACAGGCCGTCCCACCGGACCGCGCGCCGCATCGAGCGCTGGTGTGGCCACGCGCCGACGACCCAGATCGGGATCCGCGGCCGCTGGACCGGCCTCGGCTGGAAGGTCATCGGCCCGAACCGGTAGTGCTCGCCCTCGAACGCGAACGCCTCACCCGACTGGAGGCCGTCGACGATCGCGAGGGTCTCGTCGAGTCGCTGCGCACGCGCCCGGGCCGACGTCGGCTCGCCCACGTTGCCGAACCCGGCGTCGTCGAGCGTCCCGAGGCCCACGGGGAGGACGAGCCGTCCGCCGGACAGGACGTCCAGCGAGATCGCCTCGCGGGCCAGCTTCCAGGGCCGCCGCCTGGCCGGGGCGAACACGATCGCGCCAAGCGTCACGCGCTCGGTGCGCATGGCCATCGCCGCCAGGACGATCCACGGGTCGAACATCGGACTCGGCCCGATCGCGATCGCGTCGAACGTGAAGACGCCGTCCCAGCCGGCGTCCTCCGCCTGGCCCGCGAGCTCCGCCGCCAGCCGTGGGTCACCGGTCGTGATCACGATCCCGTACCGCATCCGGGAATGATCGCCCACCCGGCGTCGCGGCGGCGCGCGACCGGGTTCGACGGCGGCTCGATCGCGCCTGACGCCCCGGCGCCCAGTCCGCCGGGAGGTGCGAGACTGGCCCGGTATGCGCGTCGTCGTCCTGATCCTGTCGCTCGCGAGCCTCGGCGCCGTCGCCGCGTGCGCCGCGGCCTCGCCGGGCGGCACCGCCGACGGGCGCATCACCGTCCGCGAGGCCTGGGTGCGGCCCGCCGGGGCGGGGCAGGCCAGCGCCGCGTATCTGACGATCGCCAACGGCTCACCCGAAGCGGACACGCTGGTCGGGGTGTCGACACCGTCGGCCGCGAGCGCGTCCGTGCACCAGACGACGACCGACGCCAACGGGATGACGGGGATGCACGAGGCGACCATCGCGATCCCGGCCGGCCAGAGCGTGACGCTCGATCCCGGCGGGTATCACCTGATGCTGATCGACCTCACGGAGGACCTCGCCCCGGGTTCGACCGTCCGCCTGACGCTGACCTTCGAGGACGCCGGCCCGGTGAACGTCGAGGCCGAGGTCCGCGCCGGCTGAGGCCCGCATGACCGAGTCGCCGCCGCCCTCGCCGCCCGCCCGCCCGCCCGTCCCCGTCGACCGGCGCGCGGTCGTCGCCGGCACGATCGTGCTGCTCGGATTCGTCCTCATCGCCGCCAGCCTCGTCGGGCTGGTGCTGCTCGGTCGCGACGACGCCGCCTCGTTCGAGGTCGCGGACGCGCCGCCGGCGCCGCCGCTCGAGCTGACGGACCAGGACGGCCGGCCGTTCACGCTGGCCTCGGAGGCGGGCCGCCCCGTGCTCGTGTTCTTCGGCTACACGCACTGCCCCGATGTCTGCCCCGAGAGCATCGGCATCATCAGCCGGGCGCTGGCGGCGAGCCCGCCGGGGGCGCGGGCGGCGTTCGTGTCGATCGATCCCGAGCGCGACGACGTGGCGGCGATGAAGGCGTACCTGCGCTACCTGCCCGAGGCGTTCACCGGGCTGACCGGGGCGCCGGACACGGTGCGACGGACCGCGGACGCCTGGTCGGTGAAGTACGCGAAGGAGGACGCCGAGCCGGGTTCGGGCGCGTACGGCATGGCCCACACGGCCGACATCTTCCTCGTCGACGGCTCGGGGCGGCTGCGCGCGCGGTACCCGTTCGGCACGCAGGTCGAGCCGATCGCCGCGTCGCTGACCCGCCTCCTGCGCGACGCGCCGCCACCGTCGGGCCCGGTCGGCATCGAGGAGCCGTCGGCGCCTCCCGTCGCGGCCGTTCCGTCGCTGGCGCCGGCGCCGGCCGGGGACCTGCGCGCGACGGTCGTGTCCACGAGCGTCTGGGCCGGCGGCGCGAGCCCGGTCATCCTCACCCTCGCCGATGCCATGGGCATGGGGGTCGACGGGTCGGTCGCGGTCCGGGCGCAGCTCGTCGGCGCCGACGGCGCGCCCGCCGGGCCGCCGGTCGAGGCCGTCGCCGTGCAGCCGGCGGGCGAGCCGCAGGTCTCGTACGTGGCGACGCTCGACATCCCGACGCCCGGCCCGTGGCGGCTCGACCTCGCGACCGCGGACGGCCGGGCCGGGAGCGTGACGGTGGACGCCCTCGACCCGGGGGCCTCCGCGCGCCTCGGGGCACCGGCCCCCGACGTCGACACGCCCACGCTCGACGACGTCGGCGGCGAGCTGCTCGCGATCTCCACCCAGCCGCAGTCGGACGCGCGGTTCTACCAGGCGTCCATCGCGGACGCGCGGGCCGCCGGCCGGCCCTACGTGATCGTGATCGACTCGGCCCGGTTCAAGGTGTCGCCGGCGTGCGGTCGGGCGATCTCGATGGTCCGCTACCTCATCGACCGCTGGCCGGGGGTGACCTTCGTCCACCTCGAGCCGTTCCCGTACACGATCGTCACCGGCGAGCCGGTCCTCGACGGCGACATCGCGAGCCCGCCCGTCAACGCGGCGACCGCGGCGTTCGGCCTGGGCGACGCGACCTGGCCCTCGACGGACATGCCGTGGGTGTTCGTGGTCGACGGCGAGGGCATCGTGCGCGCCAAGGCGACCGGCGTCGTCGGCAGCGCCGACATCGACCTCCCGCTCAGCCTGATCAGCGGCGAGGGCGTGGTCGGACGCTAGCCCCGGCGGATCCGGCGACGATCAGCGAGGGCCGGCGGTGAGCCGCGACCGGCCGGCGGGCAGCCGAACGAGGCCGACCGGCGTGCCGCGGATCTCCCACGTGTCGGGGAGCCCGTCGTCGACCGTGGCGTTGACGAGCGTCACGCGGGCGGCCATCCCCAGTCGCACGAGCTCCGCGGCGGCATAGACCTGGTCGTCGCCGTTGGCCAGCCCGGCCGGGAGGACCGGCGCCCGGTAGGTCGCGCCATCGTCGTGGATGGCGGCGGGGAGCTCGACGACCTCGGCCGTCCGGCGGAGGACGAGCGGGATGGCGAGCCGTGCGTGCATGTCCACGTCTTCACCGTAGGCGCCACGCCCAAGAGGGATCGGGGGCGCACGAGCGCTCGGCGCTCAACAACCGCTCAAGCCCTGACGGCGTCGTCCTCGCCGGTCCCGATCCGGTAGCCGACGCCCGGCTCCGCCACGATGAGGGCGCTGGCGCGCCCCGTGGGATCCGCCGCGTCGAGCTTCCGGCGCAGCCGGCTGACGTACACGTGGAGGTAGTGGGCCTCGTCCCCGTAGCCGGTTCCCCAGACCGCGCGCAGCAGGCGGCCCTTGGTGAGCAGCCGACCCCGGTGGCCGATCATCGTCTTGAGCAGCTCGTACTCGCGCGGCGTCAGGTCGAGCGGAACGCCGTCGCAGGTGATCGTCCGGCGAGCCCGGGTCCAGCACGAGCGGCCCCGCGCGCACGAGCCCCGCCTGGTCGGCGTCGGCGCCGCCCGCCCGCCGGAGCAGCGCCGCCACCCGCGCGCGGAGCTCGGCGAGGCCGAACGGCTTGGTCACGTAGTCGTCCGCGCCGATCTCGAGCGCGCGCACCTTGTCGGCCTCCTGGCTGCGCGCGGAGATGACGAGGATCGGGACGGTCGACTCCTTGCGGACCTGGCGGATCACGAGGTCGCCATCGCGGTCGGGCAGGCCGAGGTCCAGCAGGATCACGTCCGCACGATCGGCCGACCAGGCGGCCAGCCCCCCGGCCGCCGTCCCGGCCGTCGTGACCCGGAACCCGTGCTCACGCAGGCTCGACGCGGTGGGCTCGCGGACCGCCGCCTCGTCCTCGACATAGAGCACGTGCGGGCCGTCGCTCATGGCGCCCCGCGGATCCTCCGCCGGCGGCGGCATCGTCGGCAGTCGGAGGCGGACGAGCAGCCCGCCGGCCGAGCCACGGGCCGCGGAGACCGTCCCACCCATGGCCTCGGTGAGGCCGCGGACGATCGCGAGCCCGATGCCCATCCCGCCCGTCCCGGGCTGCGCCGACCGGGCCCGATAGAAGCGTTCGAACAGGTGCCGCGCGGCCTCGGCGTCCACGCCGGGCCCGTCGTCCTCGACCTCGATCTCCACGCCGAGCGGGCCGCCATCGTCGAGCGGATGGGCACGGATCCAGGCCGTGGCCGTCTCGGGCGTGTGGCGGGCGACGTTCTCGACGAGGTTCGCGAGGCACTGGTCGACGAAGGCCGCGTCGCCCGCGACGGGCGGGAGGTCGCGATCGATCTCGACCTCGACGTGCCGCGGCCCGACGACCGGCGCCATCCGGACGAGTACGCTCCGGACCGCGTCCTCGACGTCGAGCGCCTCGCGGTCCGGCCGGATCTCGCCGGCCTGGATCCGGCTCAGGTCGAGGAGGCCGCCGACCATCCGGTCGAGCCGTTTCGTCTCGTCCTCGATCCGGGTCGCCGTCGCCCGCACCTCCTCGGGCGATCGCTCGTGCGCCGGATCCGCGAGCGTGCCGGCCGCGGCGCGGATGCCCGCCAATGGCGTGCGCAGGTCGTGCGACACGGAGTCCACGAGCGCGCTCTTGAGCGCGGCGTCACGCCGGGCGACCTCCGCGACGAGCGCCTGCTGCCGGAGCCGCTCCCGGCCGACGGCGAGCGCGACCTGGGCCGCGGCCAGGGCGAGCAGGCGGGTCTCGGCCCGGGACGGCTCGGGCCGATCCGGCGGGCGCGTCGCCCACAGGGCCCCCACGGCCTGGCCATCGGCCTCGAGGCGGACCTTGTAGCGGCGCTCGCCGGTCGACGGGCGCCGGTCGCCGCCCGACTGGCCGACGTGCATGCGCACCCACGCGGGCTCGCCGCGATCGGTCATCAGGGCCTGGACCACGGCCGGCGCGTTGCCGGCGGGGCCATCGCCCGAGTCGGCGACGGTGCGCTCGGTGCCGCCATCGTCCAGGACGAACCACACGCGATCCATCCCGGCATCGGCGACGAGGTCGCGGGCGACGGCCGGAAGCGCGACGTCCGGCGCGTCTCCCGCCAGGGTGCGGGTGATCCGGTACAGCGCCGACGCCTCGGCCGCGCGCGCCTCCGCCTCCTCCGCCCGGTCCGCCCCGATCCCCGCCAGCCGCCCGATGACGAGGGCCACGAACAGGAACAGGACGAGGTTGAGCCACTCCCGGGGATCGGAGACGACCAGCGTGTAGCGGGGCTCCGTGAACAGAAGGTTGTAGATCACGAACGCCGCGACGGCCGTGACGATGCCGGCCGCCGTGCGCAGCCGCGTGGCGACGATGACGACCGCGACGAGGTAGATCGGCGATCCGTCGAGGTCGCCGCCGCCCGCGCTCTCGACGAGGGCGACCGCGAGCGTCGAGACCGCCAGGACGGCGGCGATCAGGAGGCCGGCACGGACCAGGGAGCCAGGTGAGGGGCGTCCGGGGACGGGCAGTCGGGTCGGGGCGATCGGGGGTGAGGCCACGTCAGCCATGCTAGTCCCGCGCCGGGGCGTCGATGGGGTAGCGTGGGGCCATGGCCGAGCGCACGATCCCCCGCCGACCCGGGCGCCCGATCGGCGTCGGCGTCCAGCTGCCCGAGGTCGAGCGCGAGATCCGCTGGCCGGAGCTGCGTGCGATCGCCCGGACGGCCGAGCAGGCGGGCTTCGACTCGATCTGGACCGGCGATCACCTGCTCTACCGCTACGCGTCCGGGGAGGCTCGCGGGCCGTGGGAGGCGTGGACGACGCTGGCGGCCCTGGCGGAGGCCACGGACCGGGTCGCCCTCGGACCGCTGGTGGCGGCGACGGCGTTCCACGCTCCGTTCATGCTCGCGAAGCAGGCGGCGACGGTCGACGAGATCTCGGGCGGCCGGCTGGTGCTCGGGCTGGGCGCGGGCTGGAACGACACCGAGTTCCGGGCGCTGGGCGCGCCGTTCGACCACCGGATCTCGCGCTTCGAGGAGTCGTTCACCGTGATCCGCACGCTGCTCGCGGACGGGGCCATCGACTTCGACGGCACGTACGTCCAGGCCAGGGAGGCCGAGCTGCTCCCGCGCCCGGTGCGACCGGGCGGACCGCTGCTGCTGATCGGCTCGAGCGGCCCGAGGATGCTGGCCGCGACCCTCCCGTACGCGGATGCCTGGAACGCGTGGTACGCCGACACCGGCAACGCGGCGGCAGGGGTGGCACGGCTGCGGTCGACGGTGGACGCGGCGGCGACCGCCGCCGGTCGCGATCCGGCGGCCATCGAGCGCACCGTCGCCGTGCTCGTCCGACTGCCCGGTGGCACGGGTCGCGTGATGGGCGACACCGACCCGAAGCAGGCCGTCGCGCCGCTCGAGGGCCCGCCCGAGGCGATCGCCGAAGCGCTGCGCGCGTACGCGCGCGAGGGCATCACCCACGTCCAGCTCGTCCTCGATCCCATCACCGAGGCCTCGGTCGCCGCCCTGGCGCCGGCGCTCGAGGCGCTGGACCGTGGCTGATGCGCCGCTCGGGGTGGCCGGGCGACCCGTCCGCGACGGCCTTTCCGGCCGTGCACGGCGCGTGCTAGCATCCGCGGCCATTCGCACCGTCAGGCACGCGCACCTCCGGGGATCTGCCCATGCGGCACCCAATCCAGCGACCCGACTCCGCGACGACCTCGCCCGATGAGCGACGACGTGGCTGACGGACGCCCGCGCACCCGCGCGCGGTCCCCCAACGGCCGCCCGGAGGTCTCGGACCTCGACAAGCGGATCATCGAGCACCTCCAGCAGGACGGACGCCGCCCGTTCACGCAGATCGCGGTCGATCTCGGCGTCTCGGAGGCGGCCGTGCGCGCGCGGACCAACCGGCTGATCGAGAAGGGGATCCTCCAGGTCGTCGGCGTGACCGATCCGCTGAAGCTGGGGTTCCAGCAGTGGGCGATGATCGGGGTCCGGGTCGAGGCCTCGCGCCTGATCGAGGTGGCCGAGGAGATCGCGGCGTTCCCCGAGACCGACTACGTGGTGGTCACGGCGGGCAGCTACGACATCCTCGTCGAGGCCGTGGCGGAGGACAACGACGCCCTGCTCCAGTTCCTGTCCGAGCGACTGCGCAAGATCCCGGGCGTGCGCGAGACCGAGACGTTCGTGTACCTGCGCCTGATGAAGCAGAGCTACCAGTGGGGCACGCGCTAGCCGGCTGACGCCGCATCCGCGGTCATGCGAGCCGCGTTGACCGTGCGCGCCGCGGTGACATTCCACGCCGCCGTCCGTCCTGGGACCCCGGTGCCGCGGAGCGACGCGGTGCCGCGGCGCACCGGATGGGGCATGTTGCCCACTGGCAACTCTCGCCGCCCGGGGTAGGATGCCCGCACGCGGCTTCCGGGGGCCGCCGCACGCGGGGGCAACACGTGCCGATCGAGACGCTGCTCGCACTGCTCGGGATCGCGCTCATCGCGTTCCTCGCGTTGATCGTCGTATCGCCTGCGCCAATCGGAGAGCGGCTTCGCCGCACCGCACGACGCACGTCGACCGACGACGAGTCTCCGGGCGCCCTCCGCGACACCGACATCCCCGACGATCCGGCCGCCTCCCCGGGCGACCTGCGGCCGGCGGCGCTGTACCGCGTGGTGCGCGTGGCGACCTGGGTGTTCATCTTCGCGGCCTCGACCGTGGTCGCGGTGACGGACCTGTGGGCCGCCAGCCAGGGACCCATCCTGCTGGTGCTCGCGGCGGCCGCGATCACCCTGCTGGTCATCAGCCAGATCCGCGACCGGGTCCGCGAGACCCTGCTCCTCACGATCGAGGGCACGGTCGGCCTCGTGCTGGCCGGCATGCTGATCGCCCTGACCGGCGGCGCCCTGAGCCCGTTCGCGTTCACGCTGGCGCTGATCGTCGTCGGGGCCGCGATCGTGGTGACGCCCGAGGCCACGCTCCTGCTCACCGCGGGCGCCGGCGCCACGTACCTCGCCGCGATGGCGATCGACGCCCGGTCCCGCGGCGCGCCGCCGACCGAGCTCGAGGTCGCGACCGCCGGCATCAACCTCATCGCCCTGTGCCTGGTCGCCTACGTGGGCATGGCGATCGGGCGCGAGCAGCGGCGGGCGCGGGACAACGCCAACCGCCAGGCGACCGAGGACCCGCTGACCGGGCTGCGCACGCGGCCCTACCTGTTCGCCGCGCTCGACCGCGAGGTCGACCGGAGCCGCCGCACCGGGCGCAGCTTCTGCCTGCTGATGATCGACCTCGACGACCTGAAGACCATCAACGACGGCGTCGGGCACCTCCACGGCGATCGCGCGCTCCGGCTCGTCGGCGACGTGGTCAGGAACGGCATCCGGCGGATCGACACCGGGTCGCGGTTCGGCGGCGACGAGTTCGTCGTGCTGCTCCCGGAAACGGACCCGACCGGCGGCTGGGTGCTGGCCGAGAAGATCCGACAGGGCGTCGCGGAGGCCGAGCTCTCGGTCGACGGGGTCCGGATCCCCACCTCCGTCTCGGTCGGGATGGTCACCTATCCCCAGGACGGCCAGACGGTCCGGGCGCTGCTCGAGTGCGCGGATGCCGCGATGTACCGCTCCAAGCGCGCCGGCCGCGACCGCGTGAGCGGCGTGCCGGTCATGGACCCCGAAACCGTGGTGGCGAGTCGTTCCGGCGGGCCGGTGTAGCATCCGCGCGTGACGAACGAGCGACCCGCGCCGGGCCCGTCGACGCGCGCCATCCGGGCCGCGTCGCGCCAGCCGGTCGTGCGCCAGTCGCCGACCTCCGTCCCGATCTACCAGACCGCCACCTTCTCGTCGGGCGACGCCGAGGAGCTCGCCGCGGTGCTGACCGGCGAGCAGCCGGGCTACGCGTACAGCCGGATCGACAACCCGACGGTGGTGGCCCTGGGCGACGCCGTGGCCGAGCTGCATGGCGCCGAGGCGGGGATCGCGCTGGCGACGGGCATGGCCGCGATCCACGCGACGTTCCTGTCGATCCTCCGGGCGGGTGACCGGCTGGTCATCGGGCAGGTGGGCTACGGGACCACGCGCACGCAGGCGGCCGCCGCGTTCGGGCGGCTCGGGGTGGACGTGTCGTACGTCGACACCACCGACGTGGACGCCGTCGAGGCCTCGCTCGCGGCCGCGCGGACACGGATCCTGCACGTCGAGACCATCGCCAACCCGACCTGCGTGCTCGCCGACCTGCCGGCCCTCGCCGAGGTCGCCCACCGTCACGGGGCGCTGCTGACCGTCGACAACACGTTCGCCTCGCCGGCCGTGTGCCGCCCCCTGGAGCACGGCGCCGACCTCGTGATGGAGTCGGGCACGAAGTACCTGTCCGGGCACTCGGACGTGATGGCCGGCGCGGTCGTCGGCTCGCGCGATCGGGTCGCCGCGGTGCGCTCGGCGCAGATCGACACCGGCGCCACGCTCGGGCCGTTCGCCGCCTTCCTCGTCCTGCGCGGCATCGCCACGGTCGCCGTCCGGGTCGAGCGCCAGTCGCGCACCGCCCTGGCCCTGGCGACGTCCCTCGAGGGGCGTGCGGGCGTCGCGGGCGTCACCTACCCCGGGCTGCCGAGCCATCCCCAGCGTGCGGTCGCGGAACGGATCCTCGACCAGGGCGGCGCGATGCTGTCGGTCGACCTCGCCGGCGGCCGCGCGGCCGGGCGGGCGTTCTTCGACGCCCTCGAGATCCCCGAGCGCACCGCCAGCCTGGGCAGCGTGCACACGATGGTGGTCCACCCGCCCACGTCGTCGCATCGCTCGCTCGACGCGGCCTCGCTGGCCGCCGCGGGCATCACCGAGGGCCTCCTCCGGGTGTCGGTCGGCCTGGAGGACGAGGCGGACCTCGTGGCCGACTTCGCGCAGGCGCTCGAGGCGGCCAACGCGGCCGGCCCGGGCGGGCCGAGCCGGACCGCGGCCACGCCGACGCCGGTCGCCACCGCCTAGGAGGCCGCCATCGCGACCATCGCCGCCCGGCGGCCGGCCGCACGTCCCGCGCCCGGCATCCCGGCCCGGATCGCCAACGCCGTCTGGGGCCTGCTGACCTCGGTCGACTTCGCGGTCATCCAGATCAGCGTCCTCGCCCTGCTCGCCGTGATCGGCATGACGCTGCGCCAGCTGCCGGGCTTCGCGTTCCGCTCGCCGACCGACTACGCGAACGAGATGGACAAGCTCCACGCGATCTACGACCCGGGGCTGACCACCGGCGTCGTCGACGCGCTCGAGCGGCTGCAGCTGTTCCACGTGTTCAGCTCGATCTGGTTCAGCATCGGGCTCACCGTCCTGATCCTGTCGATCGTCGCCTGCACCATCGACCGGCTGCCGCGGCTGTGGCGCCAGTCCGCCGACATCCGGGTCGTCCAGCCCGACCCCTACTTCGACCCGACGCTGCCGGACCGGGCGCTGCTCGGCGGGGTCTCCGCGGACGACGCCGCCGCGATCCTCCGGCGCCACCGGTTCGTCGTCCGGCGCGAGACCCTCGACGGCACCACGTACCTCTACGGGGACCGGCATCGCTGGACGAAGCTGGCCACGCTGTTCACGCACACCGGACTCGTGCTGTTCCTGGTCGCCGCCGCGGTGACCTCGCGGCTCGGCGACGAGCAGGGCCTGGTCGTCGCGGAGGGCGAGTCGCTCACCGTCCAGCCCATCGGGACGCCCGGCCTGCTGCTGGTGCGCAACCTCGGGTTCGATGCGCCCGGGTTCGACGCCGGCAAGGCCACCGACTTCACGACCCGGCTGGCCGTGTACCAGGACGGCCAGCAGGTGGCCGACAAGACCATCCGCGTGAACGACCCGCTGACGGTCGGCGGCTACACGTTCCACCAGAACGGCTTCGGGCCGGCGCCCGACATGGTGATCCGGGACGAGGCGGGCAAGCCGCTCTGGTCGGGCCCGATCCCGATGACCGACCAGGCGGCCGGGTTCCCGTTCGCGGAGTTCGCCGTGCCGGGCCGCGACGTGGCCCTGCAGCTCCTCCTCCAGCGGGCGACCGACGGCACCGGGATCGTCCTGATCCTGCCGTTCCGCTCGCTCGGGACGAACCCCGACGGCTCGCCCAACGTCGTCGGCCTCGAGCCGGTCGCCCTGGCCCGCGGCGAGTCCGCGACGCCCGACGGCACGGACTTCTCCCTCGAGCTGCGCGGCTTCTCGGACTACACGCTGCTGATCGCGAAGAAGGACCCCGGGCAGGGGATCGTCTGGGTGGCGTTCGCGTCCCTGATCGTGGGCATCGTCGTGTCGTTCTGGCTGCCGCGACGGCGCGTCTGGGGCCGGCTCGACGCGGACGGGCGCCTGTCGCTGGTGCTGCGTGCGGACCGGTACGTCGACGCCGGGCGGGAGTTCGGGCGCCTGCTCGACGACCTCGTGGCCTCGCGACGGGCGTCGCCACCGGCCGCGCCACCGGCGGAGCGCTGACCCCGGCGACGGGCAACCATCGCAGCACCCGGGCGTACCCGGCCCGCAACATCGTCGGTGGAATCGGCTGGCTACACTCCTCGGTACCGGCCCGGCCCGGGTCGCGTGCGCGTGCCATCGACGGCCCCCGCGGTTCGTCGAGCGCCCGCCCAGGACCCGAGCCCGACTCGCATCCCGCGCCGGTGACGAGCTCCTGCAAGCTCCGGCGCGACCTCGAGGCCCAACCAGCGACCGTCATCCGCCAGCCGCAGCCAGGGAGTCACATGTCCGCTCGTCAGACGGCCATCGCGGCCATCGCCACCCGCAGGGTCGCCCCGACCACCGACTTCATGGAGCACGCCGGCGAGGAGATCTACGGCGAGTACGTCTTCCACGAGACGGCCCAGCGGCAGTACCTCGCCAAGCCCATCTTCCGCCGGCTGCGGCGCACGATCGACGGGCTCGAGCCCTTCGATCCGGTGATCGCCGACGCCGTCGCGCACGGCGTGAAGGAGTGGGCGATGTCCCACGGGGCGACCCACTTCACCCACTGGTTCGTGCCGATGACGGGCTCGACGGCGGAGAAGCACGACTCGTTCCTGAACCCGATCGCGGACGGGCACACGATCGCCGAGTTCTCGGGCAAGAACCTGATCCAGGGCGAGCCCGACGCGTCGTCGTTCCCGTCGGGCGGCATCCGGGCCACGTTCGAGGCCCGCGGCTACACCGCGTGGGACGTGACCTCGCCGATCTTCCTGCAGGTCGAGCCCAACGGCGTCACCCTGACGATCCCGACGGCCTACGTCTCGTTCACGGGCGAGGCGCTGGACCACAAGATCCCGCTGCTCCGCTCGCAGGAGGCGCTGGGCACGCAGGCGCTTCGCGTCCTGCGCTGGTTCGGCAACTCGTCGGCGTCACGCGTCTTCACGACGATCGGGCCGGAGCAGGAGTACTTCCTCGTCGACCGCCTGCTCGCCGAGCAGCGCCCGGACCTGCTGCTCACCGGCCGCACGCTGTTCGGGGCCCCGTCGCCGAAGGGCCAGGAGCTCGAGGACCAGTACTTCGGCTCGATCCGCCAGCGGATCCTCGCGTTCATGATGGATCTCGACCGCGAGCTGTGGCGGGTGGGCATCCCGTCCAAGACGCGCCACAACGAGGTCGCGCCGGCGCAGTTCGAGATGGCGCCGGTGTTCGAGGCCACGTCGGTCGGCTCCGACCACAACATGATCGTGATGGCGACCATGCGCCGGCTCGCCGCCGCGCACGGCCTGGCGTTCCTCATCCACGAGAAGCCGTTCGCCGGGATCAACGGCTCCGGCAAGCACAACAACTGGTCGATGTCGACCGACGAGGACGAGAACCTCCTCGATCCGGGCACGGACCCGCACGCGAACGCCCAGTTCCTGGCGTTCCTCATCGCGGTCATCCGGGCGGTCAACGAGCACGCCGACATCCTGCGGGCGTCGATCGCCGACGCCGGCCAGGACCACCGCCTGGGCGCCAACGAGGCGCCGCCCGCGATCATGTCGATCTTCCTGGGCTCGCAGCTCGAGGACGTCATCGGGCAGATCGAGCAGGGCTCCGCCTCGGCGTCGAAGAAGGGCGGCAACGTCGGGCTCGGGGTCACGTCGCTGCCGGTGCTGCCGAAGGACGCGACGGACCGCAACCGGACGTCGCCGTTCGCGTTCACGGGCAACAAGTTCGAGTTCCGCGCGGTCGGCTCGTCCGCCCCGATCTACTGGCCGCAGACGGTCCTCAACACGGCGGTCGCCGACTCGCTGAAGCAGCTGGCGGACGAGCTGGACAAGCTCAAGGCCGGCGACTTCGACGGGCTGACCAAGGTGCTGTCGGCCATCGTCAAGGACCACAAGCAGGTCCTGTTCGAGGGCAACGGCTACTCCGAGGAGTGGCACGCCGAGGCCGCGAAGCGCGGGCTGCCGAACAACGCAACGACGGTCGACGCCCTGCCGGCGCTGACGACGAAGAAGGCCAAGTCGCTGTTCTCGTCGTTCGGCGTGCTGTCCGAGCGCGAGCTGGCGTCGCGGGTCGAGATCAACTGGGAGCGCTACGTCAAGGTCTCGAACATCGAGGCCTCGTGCGCGATCGACATCGCCCGGACGATGATCCTCGCGGCGTCGGTCCAGTACCTGGGCCAGCTGTCGTCGGCACCGTCCTCGCGCGGCGTCGCCGCCGTGTGCGAGCGGGTCGCCGGGCTCACGGACCAGCTGGTCGACGCGATCGACGCCCTCGAGCACGCGCAGCACGAGGCGCACGAGGCGGGCTCCGTCCACGAGGAGGCGCGCGCCTTCGTCGAGGACGTGATCCCGGCGCAGGCGGCCCTTCGCGCGGTCGCCGACGAGCTCGAGACGGTCGTCTCCGACGATCTCTGGCCGCTGCCGAAGTACCGCGAGCTCCTGTTCCAGTACTGAGCGTCGGTTCCTCGCGCGTTTCTCGAGCCCGGCGGCATGCCGGGCTCGTTGATGCGCGGCGCCACGAAGCCGCCGCGCCGCCCGCGGGCATGCGCCCGGCGCCGGCCGTCGGCGCGGCCGTCGACCCCCGTATGCGCACCAGGCTTAGGAAACGCCAGAACACCTTGGGATCGGCGCTCGGCGGCCCGATTCCGCTCGAGAGCGCCCGTCCGCATGCTTCCCACGCATGCCGCATTCGCTGACGAGCCTCGAATTGCGCAATGGGCGGGTAAGCGCGGCCTGCTAAACGTGGTGGGCATGCGGGAGGAGCGGACCCATCGCGCGACGGCGGCAAGGCGACGAGGGAACGCTCGCGCCGACGCGATCGCTCGGCGAGTTGGCATCGGCTTGAAGGAGGCGCGACTCGCGCAGCGGTTGCGCCAGGCCGACGTGGCCTTGGAGGCCGGCATCACGCAGCCCTACTACAGCCGCATCGAGCGTGGCCTCGAGGCGGGCGCGACGCTCGAGACGCTGAGCGCGTGCGCTTCGGCGATGAACGTGCAGCTGGCGGCCTTTGTCGAGGCGATGCCGGGCGCGAGCCTGCCGAAGGACATCGAGCATCTCCGAAGGCAGAACCTGGTGGTCGCGATGGCGAAGGCCGGCGGCTGGACGGCGATCCCGGAGGCGGCGCTCGACGAAGGCCGTTGGTCGCGCTCGATCGACGTGCTGCTGAGCCGCGCCGCCCGCCGCGAGGCGGCCGTCGTCGAGATCTGGGACCTGCTGCTCGACGGCGGCGAGGCGATGCGCGGACTGACCGCCAAGGTGCAGGCGCTGCGCGAGCGGCTGGGCGACGCGTGGCGAGTCCAGGGACTGCTCGTCGTGCGCGGGACGCACCGGAACCGCGCCCTCGTCCGCGAGCTGCGACCGCTGTTCGCGGCCCGCTACCCGGCATCCTCCGCCGAGTGGCTCAAGGCCGTGGGCGACCAGGCGACGGCCATGCCCGCGGCGGCCGGATTCGCGTGGACGAGCGTCGACGGCAGCCGGCTGCTCACGGCGCGCCTCTGAGCCGCACCGCCCGTGCAACACTCGATCGCGTGGAAGGCGCGCTGGCCGTGGGCAGGCAGGTTCGGCCGCGCATCACCCTCAGCCTGCTGTCGGTCCAGCACGCGCTGATCCACGGCCAGTCGGCGCTCTACCCCCTCGTCTACCTGGCGGTCATCGACGAGTTCGGCGTGTCGCCGGCGTCGATCGTCATCCTGTCGACCATCGGCAGCATCTCGAGCGGGCTCCTCCAGTACGGCTTCGCCGCACTGACCCGGCGCTTCCGGCGCAAGACGCTGCTCGGCTCGGGCGGGCTGATCATGGGTGCGGGGACCGCGCTCCAGGCCGCCGCGGCCTCGTTCCCGCCGTTCGCGGTCGCCAACATCGTGTCGCGGATCGGCGGCTCGCCGCAGCACCCCGTCGGCAACGCGCTCCTCGCCGAGCAGTACCCCGCGCGACACATCGGATCGGCGATCGCGGTGCACGTCGCAGGGGGCAACGTCGGCACCGTCGTCGTCGGGTTCGCGGCCGCGCTGACGATCGGCCTGATCGGCTGGCGCGGCGCGGTCCTTGGGCTCGGCCTCATCGCGATCGTCGTCGCCATCGGGATCCTGGTCGCCGTCCGGGAGGCGCCGCCCAGCGATGCCGATCGCACGGCCGCGGAGACCCCGGTCCGCCACCTCTATCGGCGGGTCCTCGTCGACCGCGACCTTCGATGGGTCTACGCCGCGGCGGTGCTCGGCGGCGGCTCGCGAGGCCTCGGCGTCCTGAACATCTTCGTCCCGCTCTACCTGAGCGAGGCGATCGGGCTGCCACCCGAGACCATCGGGCTCATGTACGGGATCCTGCTCGCGGCCAGCGTGCCCGGGCCGCTCGTCGCCGGCTGGCTGTCGGACAGGGTCGGGCGCAAGCCGGTGATCATCGGCGTCTACGTCGGCGGCGCGGCGTCGATCGCGCTGTTCGTCCTCGCCGGCAGCGACATCGTCTGGCTGTGGGTCGGGATCATCGCCTTGAGCCTGTTCTCGTTCGTCGAGAGCCCGCAGCTCCAGGCGCTGCTCGCCGACGTCACGCCGCGCCACCTCCGCGACGCCGCGTTCAGCACCTACTTCGCGCTGGCGTTCGGGGTGGGGTCGATGTGGGGCATCGTCTACGGCGCCGTCATCGACGTGGCCGGGCAGGGGACCGAGGGCGGCGGGCTCGCGACGGTGTTCTGGCTGATGGCCGGCGCCTCGATCCTCGCGGCGCTCGCCACCCTCAGGATCCGCATCCCGAAGGACCGGGGAACGTACGCGACGGCCGCCTGAGCGAGCGGGGGCCGGGCGACCGGTCGAGGGGGATGCGCTATCATGCCCCGGCCCTCAGCGGCACTTACGGTCGGGGCGTGGCGCAGCTTGGTAGCGCGCATCGTTCGGGACGATGAGGTCGGAGGTTCAAATCCTCTCGCCCCGACCAGACCTACCTCATCGTCGAGCTGCAGCTCCGATGGAGGCATCGGGCTTCGTCCACATGACCCGCCGGTGCCGGCGATCTGATCACCGCCCGAACGATCCGGGCGCGCTCCAGGCCTCGCCCTCCCCGGGGGATTCTTCCCCGCGACCGGCATGCTGGGGTAGCGCGCGAGGTCTTCGCCCTCGCCGGTCGTCAACCATCAGTCGGATCGGCGAAGACGCGAGGAGGCCAAGGTGACTGCTCTCTACACCTTCGACGTCTTCTCGACCCTCGACGGCTACGGCTCCTACGGCCCCGAGGGCGATTGGGGTGGGTACTGGGGCAAGCAGGGACCGGAGTTCCTCGATCGCCGACTCGCCCTCTATCGCGAGCCGCAGCGGCTCGTTCTCGGCGCGAACACGATTCGGATGTTCATGCAGTCCATTGGCCCGCGAACTGGGTTCTTGAATGAGGTCGACCCGGTCAACAGTGCGATGAGGAACCTGCCGACCACGGTCGTTTCGACGACGCTCGAGGGACCTCTCGATTGGCCCGACGTGACCCTGGTGCGCGGCGACGCCGTCGACGAGGTCGCCCGGCTCAAGGAGGAGTCCAGCGTGCCTCTGCGCTCGCATGGCAGCCTGTCGATGAACCGTGCACTCATGGCCGCCGGCCTGGTCGACCGCGTGCAGGTCACCATCTTCCCCGTCGTCTCGGGTCAGACCGGAACTCGCCCGATCTTCGAGGGTGCGGCCGACTTCGACCTCGAGTTGATCGAGAGCAGGACACTCGACGGCCACACCCAGGAGCTGATCTACCGGCCGACGCTTCACGGCTGATCTCGCTCATCGCGACGTCGCCCCATCCGGGCCCGTCGAGGTCGACAGGCCCGGACGACGTGCGGACCGCGTCCCTGCCCGGCGCGGACCGGATCGACGGCGCCCTTGCCGATGAGGTAGGTTCCGCGGGCCCAAGTCCTCTCGCCCCGACCAGACTGCACAGGACCGCACCGGTCCGCACCGCTGCAGCCCGACCTTTGGCACTCGTTGGCTGCTGCCGTCCATCATGGCGAACAGCACCTGGCGGCACTCTGCCTCCGGGTCCGGCGCAGCAACGTCGCCTTGTTGCCGAACGCGGCGTATACGGTCTCGACACCGAGGGCCCGCAATACACTCTTCAAGGCGGGCCGCGACGTGTCGCTGGCCGTGTGCCGATTGCGTCGTGTGGGTGGGCAAGCGCCATCCGCCGTTCGACAGGAGGGGTGGCCGGGTGGCTCATCAGCCGCTCCTCATGGGGATCGACCTCGGGACCGGTTCCGTCAAAGTCCTGCTCACCGGAACCAACGGTCGAATCGCGGGCAAAGGCGCCGCCGAGTACGGGATCGACCGACCCTCGCCTGAGAGGGCGGAGCAGCATCCTGATGCGTGGTGGCGTGGCGTCGTGGATGCGACACGCGAGGCCTTGGTGGACGCTTCGCGCCGATCCTCCGCCGCCGGCCCGAAGCCTGCGGACCGTATCCTCGCGATCGGGCTGTCAGGCCAGATGCATGGTCTCGCCCTTGTGTCCGGCGGCCACGTGCCTCTCGCCGCTGCCGTTGTCTGGCCCGATCAGCGGAGTGGCAAGGAGGTCACCAACTTCACGGAGAGCTTTGGCAGCGAGGCCATCACGCGGCTGGCCGGCGGGCGCCTGGCCACCGGTTTCATGGCGGCGACCCTGCTTTGGCTGCGCAAGCACGATCGTGCCTTGTTGGGCGAGGCGGCGTGGTTCATGTCGCCCAAGGACGCCCTGAGGCTGCGAATGACCGGTGAAGTCGCAACGGAACCAAGCGACGGATCCGGGACCGGACTCCTCAACCCGGCGACTCGACGCTGGGCAGCGGAGCTCGTCGCAGCCATCGGCATCGACCCGGACCGGCTGCCTCCGCTGCTGGAGGCGTCGACCGTGGCAGGGTCCCTTCGCCCGGCCGCGGCGACCGAGCTCGGCCTGCCTGTGGGCATCCCGGTCGTGGTCGGCGGGGCCGACACACCCGTCGGCATGCTCGGGGCCGGAGTGACCGACAGTGAGGCATTCCTCCTCACGCTGAGCACGGGTGGCCAACTCGCGGTGCCCGCCGATGACCCGGCAACGGATCCGACCGGTAGCAGCTATACCTACTGCTCGGTGCTCCCGCCCGGCCCGGGGCGTGCTGGCTGGTACAGGATGGCGGCGATCCTTTCGGCCGGGCTCGCCCTTCGATGGCTCAGGGACGACATCTTCGAGCTCAAGGCCAGGGATGCTTACGCACGAATGCTGGATCTGGCCGCCTCCGTGCCACCCGGAAGTCGGGGTCTCATCTTCCTGCCCTACCTTGCCGGTGAGCGAAGTCCCCACCTCGATCCGGCCGCAAGGGGTGTGCTGCTTGGACTGACCGCGAACCACGGGCGTGCCGAGATTGTCAGGGCCGTCATCGAAGGGATCACGATGGGGTGTTACGACGCCTCCCGCACATTGGCCGATGCCGGCCGACTCCCCTCGATGATCACGCTCGCGGGGGGTGGCGGGCAGAGCACGGAGTGGCAGCGGATCGTGGCCGACGTGTTCGGCGTTCCCGTCCGGCACCTGGAGACGGTTGAGCAGGGCGCGCTCGGTGCGTGTCTTCTGGCCGGGGGAGGCGTCAACGCGCTCGATCCGATGACCGCTGCCCGGGAGTGGCCGAGGCTCGGTCCCATCATCGAGCCGGATCGCGAACGTCACGACGCCTATCGAGCCCTGTACGAGGTCTTCCGTGACGGGTATCCCAGCCTCCGCTCGGCATTCGCGAGACTCGGCGAATTCCAGGCGCGCTAGTCGGGTCATAGGGCTCAGAGCCCGTTCGTCGATTTCGCCGAACAAGGGGTTGACCGCCTGACAGCGCGCCACTACCATATAGACAGCGCTGTCGGACAGCGCAATCAACCGGGCGGGAATAAGCCCATCTCACGATCGAAGGTGCCTGCGAAGGCGGAAGTCACCGAACGCGGGAGTTGTCCATGAAGGCGGTCGTTTACGACGCCCCCCGATCCTTCGCAATCAAAGAGGTCCCGGACCCTCAGCCCGGGCCCGGCGAAGTCCGCATCAGGGTCATCCAGGTCGGGGTGTGCGGTACCGACCTGCACATCCACAACGGCGACTTCAACGCCGCGTTTCCGCTGATTCCCGGCCACGAGCTTGTCGGGACCGTCGAGTCCGTCGGACATGGGGTCACCCGGGTCAACGTCGGCGAGCAGGTGTCTGTCAACCCGAACGTGAACTGCGGACTGTGCGACTACTGCCTCGCCGGGAACCCGATCCGTTGCACGGCACTCCAGGGACTCGGAAGCAACTTTCCGGGTTTCTTCGCGGAGTACGTCGTGGTTCCGGAGCGCTTGGTCTTCTCGACCGAAGGCCTCCCGATCGACACGGCCGTCTTCACCGAGCCGGCGGCTTGCGCGATGCATGGGCTGGAACGCCTCCGGGTGTGGCCCGGGTCTTCCGCGCTGGTATTTGGGGCGGGGCCCACAGGTCTCCTGCTCGCCCAGCTGATCAAGTCAGGTGGCGCTAGTTCCGTTACCGTCGCCGCGCCCACCCGGTTCAAGCTCGACAGAGCGCGCGAATTCGGAATCGACGACACGATCGAGATCTCGCGCACCGATCCCGCAGGCAACCAGCAGCGGGCGATGGACGCGTCCGGCGGGCGCGGCTACGACATCGTGGTCGAGGCTACCGGTGCGACCAGCATCGGTGACATCTGCGTGGGGCTGACACGGAACGGCGGCACCGTGCTCGTCTACGGGGTCACCCGTGGCGAGGAGACGCTCTCGTTCCACCCGTTCGAGGTGTTCCGCCGCGAGATCTCCATCATCGGATCGTTCGCGGAGATCACGTCCTTTGCGTCGGCGATCGCGGCGCTGCGATCGGGTCGAATCCGCACCGACGGAATCATCACCCACCGGTTCGCCCTGGACGACTACGGCGCGGCGCTGGAGGCGCTGCGGTCCGACAAAACCGCACACAAGGTCTTGATCGTTCCCTGATGGGCAGAGCCGCCGACCTCCTCCCGGCGGCTCTGCCTTGCTTCCACCAGCTCCCAAACGCCGGCAGGACCGGTCGGGCACAAGCCCGCGAGATCGACAGACCGGCGCGAAACGAGGCTTCACCATGGCACTGACTACGGCACAACTACGTGCGTACCAGCAGATCTGTGAGCCAGGCGGCCGGATCCTGGTTGTCGCGATGGATCAACGCGCCTCGATGCGCAAGCTGATCGAGGGGACCGCCGGAGATGCCACCGTGGCGGATCTCATTGCCGCGAAGCTGGACATGGTGCGGTACCTCGGGAACGAGGCTCCCGCCGTGCTGCTCGACCCGGAGCTCGTGGTTCCGCAAGTCGTCGTTGATGGGATCCTGGCTCGCGACTGCGCCCTGATGATCGGGATGGATGCGACCGGGTACGCGAGCGGCGACGATGGACTACGCCGGAGCGCCATCGTGGACGGCGTCGACGCGCGACGCATCCGCGATCTCGGTGGAACTGCCGCCAAGCTGAATGTCTACATGCGACCGGACCGTGAAGGCACGGACGCCCACCCCGCTCGGATGATTGCCTCGGTCGTGGAGGATTGCGCGCGTGAGGACGTCCTGCTGGTCGTCGAGATCCTGACCTACCCGTTGCCAGACGAGTCCGCGGACGCCTATCAGGCCGTGGCCCCACAGCTCATCGTTCAGGCCGCCGCCGTCGCCAGGGAGTGCGGAGCGCAGGCTATGAAGCTCCAGTACCCGGGGTCGCTTGAAGGATGTGAGGCTGTCACCGCGGCGCTCGATGGTGTTCCCTGGGCGGTGCTCTCAGCCGGCGTGGACCACGCGACCTTCCTCGGGCAGCTTCGGACCGCGCTGCTCGGTGGAGCGGCCGGAGCCATCGCCGGGCGGTCGCTCTGGAAAGACTGTCTCACCGTGGATCCCGCCGAGCGCGCTCGGCGCCTCCAGGCGCGTGCCGTGCCGAGGCTCAGGGAAATCCAGGCGGTGCTTGGCGGGGCGTCGTCCTGAATCCGGCGCCGCTCGATGACTCAGCGCTCCGCTCCTGATGACGCGTCCCGCAGGCTGGCGATCGGCGTCGACGTCGGCGGCACCAACGTACGGGCGGCGCGGATCGCGCCAGACGGCCAGATGTCCGGACTTCTCAAGGTACGGACCGATTCGATGCCGTCCGTCCCGGACGTCGTCGAGGCGCTGGTCCGCCGGCTCTTGAGCGACGATGTCGTCGCCGTAGGCGTCGGCATCCCGGGGCGGCTCGACCACGACCACGGCAAGGTGCTCTCGGCTGGTTTCGTGAACGTCGCTGGCATCCCGCTCGGTAAGGTCCTCAGCGCCAGGATTGGGCGTCCGGTGGTCATGGACAACGATGCTCACATGGCCCTCGTCGGAGAGCTGGCCGTCGGCGCGGCGAAGGACGTGGACGACGTGGTCATGTTTACCGTCGGTACCGGCATTGGGGGAGCGGTGGCCAACGGTCGCAAGGTCTTGAGAGGTCGAGGCAACGCCGGTCAGCTCGGCCATCTGACCGTCGACCCGAACGGGCCGGCATGCAACTGCGGGCGTCGAGGTTGTTCTGAAGTCTTTGTTTCGGGCACTGCCCTGAGCGGATACATCGTGGCCGCGGGACTGCCGCCGGGGACATCCGTAGAGACGCTCCTCGACACCCAAGGCCACAGTCCGGCCGCGGCCGCTGTCCTGACACGGTGGGTCACGTCCTGGCGACACGCGATCGACACGGTTGTGGCCGTCCTCGATCCGGACCTCGTCGTGCTTGGGGGTGGCCTGGGCGTGGCCGCGGCCGCGGCCATCCAGGGGGGCGCCCCCGGCCTCCTCGTGGTTCGAGTGCCCCGTCGTGGCCGCGGCCCTCGGCGATGACGCGGGCGTCGTGGGGGCCGGGCTGAGGGCGTTCTCCGGATGACCCGGGCCGTCCTCGTGAACGGGGTGCCCGCGACCGGCAAGTCGTCGATCGCTCGCGCCGTCGGCGCGCGCCTCGAGCTGCCCGTTCTGTCGCTGGACAGCATCAAGGAGGCCCTGTTCGACGAGCTTGGCGACGCGGACGGCGATCGGGAGTTCGGGCGCGCGCTTGGGCGAGCGAGCATGCAGGCGATCTGGTCGGTCGTCGCGGGCTTTCCACCGACATCTGCGGTCGTGATCGAGGCATGGTTCCGGTTGCCTCCACATGACGCCGTCGTGGAGGGCCTGCGACGGGCAGGGATCGAAAGGTGGGCCGAGATCTGGTGCCACGCGTCCGTCGACGTGCTCGTCGCCCGGTACGCCGCACGGACTCGCCACCCGGGCCACCCGCCAGCAAGCTATACAAGCGAGCTCGCGCGGCTTGCCGAGATGGCGGAACCGATGGCAATCGAGGGGTTCCTTTCGGTCGACACCTCGGACTTCGCAACGGTGGACATGGACGGGATCGCGGGGTGGGCTGGCCTCCAGCTGGGTCTGACGCACGGCCGCGGTTGATCCGCTCGACATCCCCCGTGGGCCAACCTGAATCGTGCCGCCGGCGGGCTGCAAAAAGGGGTATTGACCGCCGGACGCGGCCAGACTACGCTGCCCGACAGCGCTGTCTGACAGCGCGATCTGCGACGGCCGGTGACGCCGTCGGATCACCATCAGACGGAGGAGCGATTGTGTTGAGATCACGGCTGACCTTGGCGGTGGCCGTCGCTGTTGGGGCGTCGATCCTGGCCGCCTGTGGATCCGGCGGATCGGCCACCCCTGCCGCGAGCGCCGCCGCCACTGCGGCTGCCTCCGCGGCTGCCTCCGCGGCTGCGGGCGGTTCCGCCAGCGCTGGGGGCGGCACGGCGACCGGCAAGAACATCACCCTCATGGTTGGCGTCAAGGGCGACCCCTTCTACGTTTCGATGGAGTGCGGTGCTCGC
This sequence comes from uncultured Chloroflexia bacterium, assembly GCA_963767945.1. Taxonomy (GTDB): domain Bacteria; phylum Chloroflexota; class Limnocylindria; order Limnocylindrales; family CSP1-4; genus CAIXZV01. The sequence goes on from CAVYGH010000011.1 coordinate 310,502, forward strand.
GAGGCCGCCACGGCCGCCGGTGCCACGCTCAACGTTCAGGGCCCTGACAAGTTCGACGCCACGCTGCAGAACCCGATGCTGGACGCCGTCGCAGCAGCCAAGCCCGACGCGCTCCTGGTGGCCCCCAATGACGTGAAGGCGTCGGTCGGCCCGCTCAAGAACATCCAGGACGCCGGCACCAAGGTCGTCCTCGTCGATACCGTTGTCGACGACCCGTCGATCGGCGTGTCCAGGATCGCCACCAACAACGAGCTTGGCGGCGAGAAGGCCGCCGAAGCGCTGGCCACGCTCGGGCTCGGAAAGGGCGCCAAGGTCCTCGTCATCTCAACCGACCCCGGCGTGTCGAGCGTCGACGCGCGCGTGGCCGGCTTTGCGAAGAAGGCGACCGAGCTCGGCTTCACGCAGGTCTCGGACACCCAGTACTCCCACAACCAGGCTGCGACGGGCGCGCAGGTCGTCAGCGCTGCCCTCGCCAAGGACCCCGACCTTGCAGGCGTCTTCGCCACGAACCTGTTCACCGCACAGGGCGTCGCGACTGGCGTGAAGCAGGCGGGCAAGTCAGACGCGACCAAGATCGTCGGGTTCGACGCGGGGCCTGACCAGATCAAGCAGCTCGAGGCCGGCGACGTCCAGGCTCTCGTCGCCCAGAAGCCGTACGACATCGGCCTGCAGGGCGTGCAGCAAGCGGTTGCGGCCCTCAATGGGCAGCCCGTTACCCCCTCGATCGAGACCGAGTCCCTGGTCGTCACCAAGGACAACATGGCCGATCCCGACGTGTCCAAGTACATCTACAAGTCGAACTGCTGAGTCTGGCCAGGGTGCGTCCGTCCTTCGTCGACGACGCGGTACGGACGCACCCGCTCACCCGCCCGGCGAGCACCGCTGTCCGCTGGGCGCTTGTTCATAATGGCCTTGCGGAGCACCTGATCCGCTCGCCAACCTGAGGAAGAGACGGGTATCCCATGACCGATCGCGTGCCGCGTCCAACGGCCCGCTGGTCCTCGAGTCACACCCTCGGCGGGCGGGCGCGGTGACCTCACCCGGTCGCCCGACGCTGGCCGACGTAGCCGCACTCGCCGGCGTGAGCCTCAAGACTGCCTCCCGTGCCATGAACGACGAGTACGGCGTTGCCCAGGCGACTGCGGAGCGCGTGCATGCCGCCGCGCGAGAGCTTGGCTTCCGCCCGAACCGCCTCGCTCAGTCCCTGGCGGGAGGTGGCCCGAGCGCCGCCATTGGACTGCTGATCCCCGACGTTGCGGACCCATTCGTCGCCGCCGCCGTCGGCGCGGTCGAGGCGATCCTGGCCGAGCGCGATCTGCAACTCATCACGGCCAGCCACGGAAACGACCCGGCTCGTCAGCAGCGGCTCGCGAACACGCTTGTCGAGCGGCGGGTCGATGGGCTCATCATCATGTCAGCACCCGGCGATGCCTCCTACCTTCGGGCCGACATCCAGCATGGCCTGATCATCGTCGCGATGGACCGTCCCATCGAAGGGCTGGACATCGACACGGTCACGGTCGACAACGAGTTCGGGACACGAGAGGCTGTCCACCGACTGCTCGCGGCCGGTCACCGGCGGGTTGCTGCGTTCCCTGGAGACGTCCGGATCTGGACGTCGGCGAGGCGGCTCGACGGGTATCGGGCGGCGCTCGCAGACATCGGCCAGGTCGTCGATGAGGCGCTGATATCGACTGCCCACGGTGCCCTCGAGGCGCAGGCGGCGCTGCAGGTGATGCTGGCGCTCGAGGATCCGCCGACGGCCGTGTTTGCGGGCCAGCATTGGGTCGGACGTGGCGCGATGCGTGCGATGCACAACGCAGGCACGCCCATGGATCTCGCCGTGTTCGACGGAGTCGACGACAACGATCTCCTGATCATCCCTCCGCTGGTTGTCGCAGCATCTGGTCCAGAACGGATCGGGCAGCTCGCCGCCGAACTGCTGGTCGACAGGCTGGGAGGCCTGCGGGATGAGCCTCGGCACGCCGTGCTGGCACCGGTGCTGCTCGGCCCGGGCGAGCGCTGGGTCCGGAGTGCGGGCACGGTCGAGCGAGTCGTCGTGCCGCCGCCTACGGCACCTGCCAACGCTCGCCCACATCTCAACGGGACGGTCCACGAGCACGCGAAGGATGGACTCGTCCCCGCCAAGCGCACTCGCCGCAGGACCAGCAGGACGGAGCCGATCACCGGCTGAACGCAAGATCAAGGGGCACAGCAAGGAGGCACGGCGCACCACCCGCGGAAGGGTTCCTCACCTCGAGCCAACAAGCCGCCCAACGCCCTTGGAGGCAGTCGAATGACCAGCATTGATCCAGCGACGACCTCGAGCTCATCGAACACTGACACAGCCGCGGCCGTGCCGGCGCTCGAAGCGCGATCGATCGTCAAGTCATTCGGCACGGTCCGTGCCCTCCGCGGGGCCTCGTTCCAGGCTTTTCCGGGACAGGTGACTGCGCTCGTCGGTGACAACGGCGCCGGCAAGTCCACGCTGGTCAAGACGCTGTCGGGCGTCTTTGCGCCCGACGATGGTCAGATCCTCGTCGACGGCAACACGGTCACCATGAGCAACCCTCGCGATGCGGCATCGCTGGGCATCGAGACCGTGTACCAGGACCTGGCGCTGGCACCGGATCTCGACGCCGCCGCGAACGTCTTCCTGGGGCGCGAGCTCCGTCGCCTGCGAATCCTGCACGACCAGGCGGAGATGCGTCGGCAGACCGCCGCTCGGTTCAAGGAGCTAGGCGTCGGCCTGGTACAGGACCTGCGAGTCCCGGTCGCCTCGTTTTCCGGCGGCCAGCGCCAGTCGGTGGCAATCGCCCGGGCCGCCATGTGGGCTCGCCACGTCATCATCATGGATGAGCCCACCGCCGCGCTTGGCGTCATCCAGACGCGAAAGGTCCTGGAGCTCATCGCGACCGTCCGAAGCCGCGGCCTCGCCGTGGTCCTCATCTCGCACAACCTCCCCGAGGTTCTCGAGGTCTCCGACCGGATCGAAGTCATGCGCCTGGGCGCACGCGTCGCCCGCTTCCAACGCGGCGAGGCCGACGTCGAGCGCCTGATCGCGTCGATCTCCGGCGCGTACGCGAATGAGGTGGCGGCATGACCGGCGCCGACAACTCCGCGCTCGAGGCCGAGCTGGCGGTCGAGGCGACGACGGACGTCACGGCCAATATCGAGCCCACGCCCTCCCGCCTCCGTCAGCTCGCGACGACACCGATCCTGATCACCCTCGCCTTCCTCCTGCTGCTGATCGTCGTCTTCTCGCTGCTTGCTCCCGGAAAGTTCGGGACGGCCAGCAACTTGACGCTGCTTGCCCAGAACGTGGCGATCCTGACCGTCGTGAGCGTCGGCACCACATTCGTGATCGCGACAGCCGGCATCGACCTGTCCATCCCGAGCGGGATCATTCTCGGCGAAGTCTTCGCTGCACAGGCCCTGAGCCGGATCCAGGTGGCTGGCGGTACCGCGCTCGACGTCGCTGCGTCGGACACGACCGCACTCATCATCCTCGCGGCCCTGCGCGGCATCGCTGGTCGCCGGCCTGCTCCTCGGCTCGGTCAACGGCTTCCTGATCGCCTACATGCGGATCCCACCGATGCTGGCGACCCTGGGCACGCTGGGTGCAGGCCTCGGCGTCGGGCTACTGCTCCAGAATGGCGTGAACGTCGCGACCTACGCGCTCAACCCCGTCGCGACCGGTCACTTGATCCCCGGTGTTTCGAACCTCATCCTCATTGCCATTGTCGTGGTCGCCGTGGGCTACGTCGGCATGCACATGTCGGTGTTCGGGCGCCACACCCTCGCGGTCGGTTCGAACGAGGAGGCTGCGCGCCGGGTAGGGCTGGATGTACGCCGGCACCTGCTGAAGGTGTACATCGTCGGCGGCACGGCCAGCGGGTTCGCAGGGTTCCTGTCCCTGGCGTACTTCTCGACGACATCGGTGGGCGGGCACGCGACGGACAATCTCCAGGCGATCACCGCCGTCGCACTCGGCGGCACGAGCCTGTTCGGCGGCGTCGCCCTCATCCTGGGCACCGTGATCGGCGTCTGGATCCCGGCCGTCCTCCAGAACGGTTTCATCATCGTCGGCGTCAACCCCTACTGGCAGCTGATCGCCGTCGGCATCGTGCTCGTGTTCGCCGTGTGGGTCGACCAGCTGCGACGACGCGGCCAGAATCGACGATGACAGGGTAGCCGGGGGTTGACGAGACGCCCGAGGATCCTGGTCGTTGGCGAGGCGATCACAGCCTTCATGCACTATCCGACTGACGAGCCACTCGCCTTTCACGGGCCCTTTCCCAGCGGCGCGCCCGTGATCTTCGCGAGCGCAGCGGCCCGGCTGGGCGCTCACGTGGAGCTCGCCGCGGGCGTCGGCGACGACATGTTCGGCACCCAGTTCCGCGACCGGCTTGCGTCGCATGGCGTGTCGAGGAGCAGCCTCGTCGTCGACGCGGGCCACCCGACCGCCACGGTCTTCGTGAGCTACGAGCCCGATGGCTCCCGATCCTTCCTGTTCTACCTTGACGGAACGGCGGCCCTTTCGGTCGACTCCGACGCCCTCGACCGCGCCGGCATCGCCGATTGGCTCCACGTGTCCGGCGCGACCCTGTGGTTTGGCGGGCGGACTGCCTCGACGGCGTGGCTGGCGGTCGAACGCGCGATCGCGGCCGGAACCCGGATCTCGTTCGACCCGAACGTTCGAGCCGCCGTGCTCTCTCAGGAGACTCGGCGCCGGTTCGACATCCTCATGGGCACCGCCAGCGTCGTCCATGCCTCGGCGGGAGAGCTCGAGGCTCTCGGTGGGTCCGAGGCGGCGATCGTCGCGCGAGGCGCGGCGGTCTGTTCCAAGGCCGGGGCTGCCGGCGCCATCGTTGCCACCTCAGCAGGACGCTGGTCGGTTCCGGCACCCGCAGCCAGGGAGGTCGACCCCGATGGGGCGGGGGACATCTTCGCCGCGGGCTACGTTGTGGCCGCGGCGCTCGGGGCCGAACCCCGAGAGTGCGCGCGCGTCGGGGTCGCCGTGGCATCTGCATCGGTCGAGGTCCAGGGACCACTCGAGTCCACGGTTCTCCCTGTTCAGCACTATCTCGACATGCCCGCGGGGCCCTGAGGATCGCCAAACGCCGGTTCGCGCCGTGCCCGGCGCGGATCGTTGGGCGGGATCAGGTAGCCCCCGGGCGAGCCCGCGGCTAACGTGGCGTCCACCGACCAGGATGGTCGCTAGGAACCCCGGGCCCAGGGACCGGGGTCGTCGATGACAAATCGGCGCTCGTGCACGAGGTCACGGAGAGCGAGCGCCAGCCAACCTGGGAGTCGGGACGGTTCGGCATACGTTCGGCACTCGAGCCACAGGCCACCGCCATGGGAGACGACGTCGAGGCCAGCCCCGCAGGGGCAGCAATCGATGGACTGGACGGCCGCCTCGATGACGGACATGGTGGACTCGCTCTGCATGGCCTATACCTCGCTCCTGTCTCGCCGAGTGCACCGTCGTTACGGGGCGAGGTCGAGATCAGGAGCAGAACCTCCGTGGTCCAACATGATGCGCCTTTGCGCGGGATCCACGGACCCGGATCGCTGTCACCCCTTGGTGAACGAAGCCGCTCCGTAGGGGATCATCGGCGGAGCTACGCCTCCGGCGCACGGCCGATGAGGCCATGGGCGGGTTTCGGTTCGGTGGCATCGATGACTCGGTCAACCCTCGCGCGATTGACCCTCACGGGCTCAGCGAGCCATGACCTCGTGCTCGTTGACGTCGCCGGCCAGCTCGTCGTTTCCTGGGCCGAAGTGCTTCAGCATGACGAGAGGTTCCGTGCCGCTGGCGTTGATGATCGTCACGCCGTCACGGGCGACCGACTCGGACACGAAGAACTCGTCCTCGGTCAGCTGCCCGTAGCGGATCAGCGTCGGGGATGAGATCGACCGGCCGTTCATCGTGCCGAGGCCTCCGATAACGATGCATCCGTAGGCACCGCTGTCGCGGACGATCACCGTCGCGCCCGGAAGCACCGTGAGCTCCTTCGCGCTGAACGCCGCGGCGCGGTAGACAACCCACTGCTCGGTCCAGTCGTGTCCGGACGATGCCGAGGCCCGGGTCTCGACGGGCACCATCATGTTCGTGGACTGGAAGTCCGGATCGACGTTCTTCTCCCAATCGAGCAACTCGACGATGTAATCGACGTCGCCCACTCGTTGCTGTGGAACGTCCTTCCAGAGCAGTTCGCTCATGACCTCGCGGTTGTTCGACCAGGATTCACACATGCAGGCGACGTCGCTTGCGCCCTGGGGCTCGTACGTGCAGATGCTTGCAGGAGCGTGGAGGACGCCTGCAGGGACATCCCAACCGGTCCCCAACCTGATGCGGTAGCCGCGCGACAAGTCGGTGATCCGGTTGTCGCCGCCGGCCGAGAACTGCGAGAGCCTGGCTGCGACCTGGTCCTTGGTCGTCTCCGGGTGCAGGCCGAAGAAGGTGATCCCGAGCTCACCGAGGTGGTTGTTCATCTGCGGCGGGAAGAAGTACGCCTCCGGCTTCCCCTTCTTCCCGAGCGGCGCTGCGTGGTGATCCCGGTGGTGAACGTGGAGGGGCAAGGGGAACTGGTTGTCGAAGAATTTGGCGTACATCGGCCAACCCCTGTACGCCGACCAAAGCCGGTCGCCGATGAGCTGCGCGCCATGGTGCTCCACGAACACGTTGAACGGGGTGAGCCCGCCGTCGGGTCCCACGACCAGGCTGATGCCTTCAAACTCGCTCGTGAGCGGCCCGTTGTCGGCTCGCACGGTGGACGACAGCCAACGCTCGTCGACGCCACCCCGCCCCTCCTGGAAAGGGAAGTAGTCGTCCGGGTGGAGCTTGATCCGGCGTCCCGGGGTGCAGAAGGCGCGTGGGACCCACGTCGGGGCAAGGCGGACAATTCCGCCGCCCGCGTCCAGCGCTCGGCTGATGGCAGAGGCGCTGACAGCCATCGATGCTTCAGTGTTGGCGGACACGTCGGCTTCCTTTCGCGTCGCGGTGACTCCTGGTCCTCCTGCCAATTCTCGCGCAGCCGCCGGCCGGAACCGACCTCACCCCCTGACTCGGCCAATTCGGGGCGTGCAACGGATACTGACTTCCCGCGACCACCGTGCTGACCGTGTCGGCGCTTTCCGTTTCGTCCGGACCGCGTCAGGCGGTCTTCGTCATGTGGACGTTGCCCTCGTTGATTCCGCGACCATACCCAACAGTCACCTCGAGCCGGTTAGGCATGCCGCCGCGAACCCGTGCGGCGAGCGGCGACCGTCGCGCCCCCGCCCCCTCGTTGCGCACATGCACCGCTCCGTCGCCGTCCGAGGCATTTCGGCATTGCGCTTAGGTGCGGTTCGGATTAGAAAGATGGCCTTCAGGGGGCGCCTAGGGCGTTGTCCGGGGAGATGCCGACGCTCGAGACGGGCCTGAGTGTGCGCTGCGGGGGGGGTTCGAGGTGGCGGTATGCGATCGATCGCGGATGGCAGGCGTTGGCGTGGAAGCGTCGTTACAGCGGCGATCGTGCTATGCACCGCGCTCACGACGCAGGCGGGGTCTCGTCCGGCTGCGGCGTCCACCATGCCGACCGGGTTCCGCGACTCCGTGGTCCTGAGCGGGCTGGTCAATCCCACGGTGCTGCAGTTCGCGCCCGACGGGCGGATCTTCGTCGGCCAGAAGAACGGTGTGATCAAGGTCTTTCAGAGCCTGACCGACACGAGCCCCGTCACCTTTGCAGACCTGACCAGCAAGGTCGACGACTACTGGGATCGCGGGCTGCTCGGCATGGCACTGCCCCCGAACTTCCCCACCGACCCGCACGTCTATGTGCTCTACGCGTACGACGCCCCAATCGGTGGCACTGCGCCGACCTGGAACGACGGCTGTCCGACTCCGCCCGGCCCCACCACCGACGGCTGCCTCGTGTCGGGGCGCGTGTCGCGCCTGCAGATCAGCGGGAACGTCATGACGGGCGCCGAGCAAGTGCTCATCAACGACTGGTGCCAGCAGTTCCCGAGCCACTCGGTCGGCACACTCCTGTTCGGCCGCGATGGATACCTCTACGTCACTGGCGGGGACGGGGCCAGCTTCAACAATGTCGACTACGGCCAATACGGGAACACCTATGCCGGCGACCAGGCAAACCCCTGCGGTGACCCGCCCGGAGCAGCCGGAACGGCCCTGAGCCCACCCGGTGCGGAGGGCGGCGCGCTGCGCAGCCAGAGCGTCCGGCGCGCCGACGGCCCGGCGACCCTCGACGGCACGGTTCTGCGGATCGATCCGGCCACCGGCGCTGGTGTAAGCGGCAACCCCTTCTTCACGTCACCCGATGCGAACGCGCGCCGCATCGTGGCCTACGGGCTGCGTAACCCGTTCCAAATCACGCAACGTCCAGGGACCGACGAGCTGTGGGCCGGCGATGTCGGTTGGAACAACTGGGAGGAGATCAACCGGGTCGTCGTACCCGCCAGCGCCACGGCGTCGAACTTTGGCTGGCCCTGCTACGAGGGATCCTCTCCGCAAAGCGGCTACCAGGGCGCGGGCATCAACCTGTGCTCCTCGCTGTACTCGACGCCTGGTTCGGTCCTCGCCCCGTACTACGCGTACAACCACAACGCTTGCGTGGTGACCTACTCCGGGTGCCACACCGGGGGCTCATCGATCACCGGCGTGGCCTTCTACCAGGGCGGGTCGTACCCATCGATTTACAACGGTGCGCTGTTCTTCGGCGACCACACTCGCAACGAGATCTGGGCGATGCTTCCGGGCACGAACGGGTTGCCTGACCCGTCCCGGCTGCAGTCGTTCGTCGGCGTTGATGCCACGGGGGGTGCCGCTGGGCATCCCGTCGACCTGAAGATCGGGCCCGGAGGCGACCTGTTCTATGTCGACATGGACGACGGCACCGTCCATCGCATCACCTACGCGGCGGCCAACCAGCCGCCGACCGCGGTGATCACAGCGAACCCGAACAACGGTCCCGTCCCGCTGAGCGTCAACTTCGGCAGCACCGGCTCGTCCGACCCGGAAGGGAAGCCTCTGACGTATTCGTGGGATCTGAACGGCGACGGAACATTCGGCGATGCGACTGGTCCGACCGCCTCGTATACCTACACGGCGGCGGGCGTCTATCACCCAAGCCTGCGGGTCGCCGACGACCAGGGCGCGGCCGACACGGCGTCGGTTGCCGTCACGGCCGGGAACACCGCGCCGACCGGGGTCATCGACTCGCCCGCGTCGAGCCTGACCTGGAAGGTCGGCGACGCGATCTCCTTCTCCGGCCACGCTACGGACCCCCAGGAAGGCCCGTTGCCGGCGTCGGCGCTGACCTGGTCACTGATCCTCCATCACTGCTTCACGCCAACCGACTGCCACACGCACCTGCTCCAGACCATCAACGGCGTCTCGAGCGGATCGTTCACCGCGCCGGATCACAGCTACCCCTGCTGGCTCGAACTGCAGTTGACGGCGACGGACCCGGGCGGCCTGACCTCGACGACGAGCGTCCGTCTGGACCCGAAGACGGTCGTGCTCACCTTCAAGACCAACCCGGGCGGTCTGGTCCTCACCGACCTCGTGGTGAACGAGGCGCCCAGCACTACGCCGTTCTCCATGACTGTGGTCGTCGGGTCGGCGAACTCAGTCAGCGCCCCGTCGCCACAGCAATTCAAGAAATCCACCTACTTCTTCACGTCGTGGTCCGACGGCGGCGTGCAGAGCCACACCATCACCGCACCTGCGGTGAACACCACGTACACCGCAACCTACCGCAAGCGCTGAGGCGCAACCCGCGGGCCCGCCCGTCGTGCGCCGGACCGGGCCGGAGATCCTGCATATGCGTGGGTAGGGCCGGCCCACAAGCGTCTCCGGCGCGAGCTCGACCGCCTGCGCCGGCCTGCCCTTCCTGACCCCGGCCCCGGCGCGATTGCGCCGCTTGGCGATGAAGTAGGTTCCTCGGTGTCGAGTCCTCTCGCCCCGACCATTCCCACCTGCTGCTCCTCTCGGAGCGCTGCCAGCCCGAGCATCCACGCGTCTTGTCGGGATGGCGTGAGGCCCCGCACGACTCGGTCTTACTGGAGGCCGGAAATGGTGCCGAGCCCTGGGTACGGCGGACCAGCCCGCAACGCGGCGAGGAGCTCTTGGGCAGCCCGTCTTCCGCTCGGGAACTGGTCTTCAGGATCCGCCCGCCAGGCCGCGACCATCGCAATGACGAGGATGCGGCACTCGTCGAGCAGTGCGGGATCGATGCCGGGATAACACTCGCTGACCGCGGTCGGGACGTGCGCGAGGTCGAATTCGACCGGGCCGCGACAAGCCGTCTCGAGGTCGATGAACAGCGGGCCGTTCCTGGTGTTGAGGACGTTCCCGGGGTGTGGCTCGCCGTGCAGCAGCTGCTCTGCGGTGCCTCGCCCGGCGACCACGGGCATCACGCGACTGAACGTGTTCACGAGCAGGTCGCGGTCGTCGTCGCCGAGGTCCGGAGTCCGGTCGCGGCTCTCAACGAGCAGCTGAGCTTCCCGGACCCGATCCGAGAAATGCGGTGTCGTGACTTCGACGTGCTGCATACCGACGTGAAGCCGCGAGAGCGCGTCAGCGTAATCGGCCGGCGAGAGCTCGCGAGCCGTCTGGGGCTCGTGGTAGGTCCAGAGCGTGATCTCGAAGCCGTCGCGCTCGTAGACGCGCGGCGCCACGCGTGGATCGAGAAGGGCCACGGGACTGTCGGTCGCGGCCAGCCGTGCGGCAAGGTCGACCTCGAACGCCGCGGCCTTGTGCGATGGAAGTGCCACACGCGCAAGGATGTCGGACGGCAACAGCCGCAACGCGATCCTGTTCGAGGCGTGCAGAACGTTCGCCTCGTCGACCCTCAGGCCGAGTGCTGCGGCCGTCCACGCGGCCGCAGCGACTGCGCGCGGTACCTGTGACGCCTGCATTGCCATGGCGATCGCCCGATGCTGCTACCCAATGTCACTTGGTCGCGCGCCGCGGCTCCTCGAGTGCGCTGTCCGCGTGGACATCGCCGAGATTACCGTTCCGCGGTGTGTCGAAGTCGGTGATCAGACCGGTGCCCAGCTCGACGCCGGCGTGGAACCGCGCGGCGTCGCCGAATGCCGCGAGGTCGGTCCGCGATCCCGAGACGAGTGTGACGTCCCAGCCGTGTGCCGGGAGCTCCAGCGCGAGTGCGCGGGCGACGTGCGACGAGCCGCCTCGGGGAAAGAGCTGGAGCGCGCTGAGGAGGCGGCGGCGAGGCATCTGCCCAGTGTGGAGGACCTGCGACCGGCGAGCGGCGAACCCGACGTCCGGAACTCTTGGCGAAATGAGGGCGTTTCGTCGGCTTGAGTCCTCTCGCCGCGACCCTCCGTGTAAAACCCCGTCGCGCGTTTGGCCGTCCAGACGAGCGTCGGCCAGTCACGGGCCCTAACCACGGGATCACGTCACGCGATGTCCGATGCTTGGTGAGCGGAGGTGGGAACGTTCCTCACCGGGATCTCGAGAACTGGCGACGTTGTGTCGGCTCTAATCCTCTCGCCCCGACCATCCGTACTAACGCCCATCCCGCGTTTAGTCGTGCGCCAGGCCTCGCCCAAGGGGCTGCGCCGTCGGCTCGACCCCATTTCGCCGGCCAGGCCAGCCAGGGCAGCCGGGGCCGTACGCCCGTGTTCGGCCCCGCCGGTGTCTGCAAGCCCGGAGGGCCGTTTCCTGGTGACTAGACTCTGACGTGGGCTTCGACCACGGCGTCATCACCAAGGTCGTCCGAACAGCGTTGCACGACCCATCGCTCGACGTGGGCGACTGGTCGATCGAACCGCTCACCGGCGGCTTCGGCGAGGTCACCGCGACCTCGGAAGGCGTGTGCCGGGTCCGAGGGACCGCCGTCGCCGCGTCGGCCCGGTCCAGTGGTCCGTTGTCCGCAAGCGGTTGCAGAGCGCCGCGGGCCATTCCGACCCGGCCGACTGGGACTATTGGAAGCGCGAGGCGCTCGCCTACGAGGCGGACCTGCTCCGCGATCTGCCCGAGGGCTTCGCGGCGCCGACCTGCTTTGCCGTCCGTGTGGTCGACGATCGGCATATCGAACTCTGGCTCGAGGACGTGCACGAGGCTTCCGCTGACCCGTGGCCGCTGGCCCGCTACGGGCTGGCAGCTCGACATCTCGGGCGCTTCAACGGGTCGTACCTCGCCGGCCGCCCGCTCCCGACCTACCCATGGCTGTCGGTGGGTCGGATCCGGTCATGGCTGGCGTTAGGCGGGTCGGCCATCTCAGATCTGGCTCGCCTCGCGGCGACTCCCACCGGGTCGGCGTGGATGTCGGTCGACGACGTCGCCGGGATCCAGCGCCAATGGCGGGACCGTGACCGGCTCCTCGTCGGCCTCGATCGACTTCCGCGCTGCCTTTGTCACCATGACGCATTCCGCCGGAACCTCATCGGAGTCAGAACGCCCGAGGGCCAGGATCGGACGGTCGCGATCGATTGGGCGGGTGTTGGCATCGGGGCCGTTGGGGAGGACCTCGCCGGCTTCGTCGGGATCTCGCTGCAGTTCCTGGATGCCAGCATGGCCCAGGCTGCCGACCTCGATCGCGTCGCCTTCGAGGGCTATCTCGCCGGCCTCCGAGATGTGGGAGCCACGATCGACACGCGTCGGGTCCGCTTTGGTTATGCCGCCGCCGCGAGCCTATTGCTCGGCGTGGGTGGCGCCGCCGCCTGGCTCGCCTGGCTGGTCGAGGATCCCGTGCACGTCGCTGACGCGGAGCGGGCAATCGGTCATCCGCTCGATGTGATCCTCGACCAGTGGCGTGGCCTTCAACCGTTCCTCCTCGACCTCGGTGTCGAGGCGCGCATGCTGCTCCGCGAGGCAGGAACCGTCGCGTAGCTCCCAGTCGCCGGCTAGGCCGCCTCGGTTTCCAATTCGACCCCGGCCCGGAACGTCGCTCCCAGCCAGATTGCCCAGATCGGCACCATCACGCCCGCGACAGCGGCGAGGACCCAGAGGTCGAGGTCCGGGTTGATCTGTAGAAAGGGAATGACCACCGCCGCGATCAGGCCGATCGCGGTGAGCCACGAGAAGATGTTCCATGACGCCGGCATTCGGTCTCGCAAGGCCGTGCCGGTCGCCGCCACGCCGATCGCCGCGAGCACGAGCGCCGCGTTGGTGAGCCACTGGCTGGCACTCTCTGCGAGTTGCTGAGCCCAAATCTGGCTGACGATCTCCGTTTCCTTGAAGCCGCAGTCGCAGTACGCATTGTCGATCGTGGGCTGCGTCACGCCGATGATCAGCAGCTGGGCCACGGCGCCGAAGATCCCTGCCATGCCGAGGGCAGCAGCGATGCCCACCCGGTGTGAACTGTCGCGCGCAACCTGGCCCGCCAACGCCAGCCCGAGCGCAGTCACCGCCATGAAGCCGATGCCGTTGGCGAGGTTGCTCAACAGGAAGATGGGCCAGATCGCAACCCGGTAGTCCTGGACGGCGAGCCGAAAGTCGACCATGTTCAACGACTCGGGAATGTCCGGCGGCGTCGTGTAGAGGTTGAAGACGTCGACAAGTCGGAGCACCGTCCCGACGAGGAACAGGAAGCCGACCGACCACGCGAGCCACCGAACGAGCCTCATCGCTCAGGTCCCTCCTGCACGCAGCGCCCCGCCCGAATGGTAGTTGATCGCGGATCGCGTAAAGCGCCGGCGGGCGACCCGGTCCGCCGTTTGCGCGCGCGATTGAGTACGGCCCCGGTCTGAACCCCGGGCCGTGGGAGATGAGCCTCAGAAGGTCGAAATCTTGGCCGCCACGAGGTTAGGCAGGCCGGTGGCAGTCATGTGGTTCGCCCACCAACTCTGCGGTCGTGGACAACGGTCCCTGTCAATCGGCGCGCGAAGCCGCCTCGTGACCGCGAACCGGGTGGTCAGCGGGTTGATCGCGTGCGGCAGCGGGCGGTCGGGGCTGAGCTTCGGCTTCAGGAGCCCGAACTCCGCCTGTCGCAGCAGCTCGGCGAGGCTCGCCGTGGCCAGCACCAGGGCGAGGTTCCTGCCGGCGCACTGGGCTTCGCCTCGCGAGAAGAGGTTCAGCGACCAGTCGGAGTCCCCCGACCCGTCGAGCCAGATCGCCGGCTCCAACCGGTTCGCGTACGGGAGCCTGCGCGAGCGATGGAAGACGGCGGCGGGGATCAGCACGCGAGCGCCCGCGCGCACGGTTGTGCCGTGCCATTCGGTGTCGGTCGTCGTTCGCCGGACGAGCGTGGGGGCCGCCGGCCACAACCTGATGCTCTCCTGGACGCATGCGCGGATGAATCGAAGGTCCGCCAGTCCGGCGACAGTGCCGCGGCCGTGGGCCAGATCGGCGGCGGCGATCTCCTCGACTGCCGCTGCTTGCGCCGCGGGATGGGTGGCAAGCAGCGCCATCGCGTTCGCGACCACGGTCCGCACGGCATCGAGCGCCATGAGCCAGAACGGGACCTGGCCGTTCGGAAGCGTGTCCCGCACCTGGGGCGCGCTCGGGAAGAGACTGACAAGCGTGTCGGGCTCGGCGGCGTCGACGTAGCCCCGGATTCGCTCGTCCATCGACGCCTTGAGCCTTGCATCCCGGCCGCGATTCCAGACCTTCAGGCCGAGCCAGTTGCCGTCCTCGCGCAAGCGACTGTGCTCATCGCTCAACTCGGTGTCATCGGCCGCCGCGTCGCCGAGCACGCAGCGGCGGCTGATCCGACGGAAGCCCGCGAGCGATCGCTCGTAATCCAGGACATCAGCGTGTCCCGAGCATGGCCGTGATCTCCTCGCCGATGACCGCGAGGAACCGCTCGGCGAGCCGATGCGGTTCGTGGCCATAGTCGAGCACCGCCTCGTTGAACGGGCGGCGCTCGGCGTGGAGGGCGGGCGGTGATGCGCTCAGCGCATTCGGCGCGAACGGATCGAGCGCGCGCTGCTTCTCTCGGGCATCGAGCGAGAACACCTCGACGGGCGAGTCGAGAACGCGGCGAACGTCCTCCGTCGCCAGGACCAGGAGCGTCTCCCCGCGGATGCCGCGGAGCAGCAGGGAACGGCCGCCATGCCGCCCGGAGAGCCGCTCGACCGTCGCGACGGCCCACTGCCCGGTGTTCAGGCGGGTGGCGAGCTCGGTCCAGAACGGCTGCGGGATCAGGGCTCCGCGGAGCAGGCTCGGGAGCGCGTAGGTCAGGCCGAAGCGGGCGTACTCGGGGATCGAGGCCCGTGGGAGCCCGGTCGTCATCGTTCCTCGGCGGCAAGCTCGCCAGGCGCTGCTTGATCAGTCGGCCGACGCCGATCCTGGAGCACGTGGAACGCGGCCATGATGCCGGTCATCACCGCGACTCCGACGGCGAACCCGATCGCCGTCCCCCGCCCCGGCAGGAACTCGTCGCGGAAGATGACGGTGACCGACCAGGAGGGCGACGCCGTTGAGGATGAACAGCCTGGCCGCGGTCCGGATCTCGTCCCAGTCCTGCGCGAAGGCCATCGTGCCGCACCACACCGACCAGCCGAGGAACCACGCCGAGACCATCCGCGCGTCGAGCGGGTTGAGCTCCCACGGCCAGCGGGTCGCGGCAAATTCCGGGTTGATGAGGAGAAGGAGGCCGTTCATCAGGAGCAGGCCGGTGACGAGGACGAGAAACCGCTTGAACCAGCGGTCGATCGGGCCACCGGAGATCGGCGACGGCGCCGACAGCGTGCCCCGCGGGATGAGGTAGATCATCACGACGGGTTCGAAGATGTAGAGGATGATCCAGATGTGGGCGAGCGGCGTCTCGAACGGGTTCCAGTGGAACTCCCCGGCGTGCCAGTACGTGGCCAACAGGAGGGTTCCCGTGAACACGAGGTTGCCCCACACGATCCAGCGGAGCCGCAGCCAGCTCCGCTCGAACGCCGCGTTGAGAAAGAAGGCCGTCCGGAACACGTAGCCCGCGCCAATGAACGCCTGCGCGAAGCGCGGCTCGATGTCCCAGGCGAAGTAGTCCGGGACGAACTGGGGGAAGAAGAGGAACCACACCGCGAACCAGGCCGCAGCGGCGGCACCGAGCAGACCCCAGCCGAGGCGTGCCGGTTGTGCCACGTCCATCGCTCCCCCTCCCTCGCAGGGCCGCGGAGCCGTGCGCTCGGCGACAGACTACGCCTCGGCGCAACCGAAGTCCTGTCCGCACGAGCCGGTGCAAATGCGCGCGGCGGATCGAAGGACTCGCTCGATGCGAATGTGACCGCCGCGAACGCCTTCTCGGCCCGTGCCATCCTGCAACGCGTGACTGATCCCCACGCTGCCGACGAGACGCGCATCGATCGCTGGCTGTGCGCGGTGCGCCTCGTGAAGACCCGCCCGCTCGGAACCAGGTTGTGCGAGGGCGGCCACGTCCTCGTGAATGGATCGCCGGCAAAGCCGTCGACGAAGGTTCGCGCGGGCGATCGGGTGGAGGCCGTCATCGCGGATCGCGAGCGCGTCGTCGAGGTCGTGCGGCCGATCGAGTCGCGTGTCGGGGCCCCGGTTGCGGCGACCTGCTACGTGGACCACAGCCCGCCGGTCGTGACCGAGGCCGGGCCGGAGATCATCCTCATCCGTGGCGAGGGCCGGCCGAGCAAGCGTCTCCGGCGCGAGCTCGAGCGCCTGCGCCGGGCTACCGACGCGTGAGCTGAGTCGGGCGAGAACCCCGCGAATTCGTCGCTGCGTTCTCCGGCCTCCGTGCGTCAGTCAGGTGTCCAGGCATCACGGGAGGCTGACATGGATCGTTCGGTGGCTCGTCCACGTTGTCCTCGCGGTCATCGCGACGCTCGCGCTGGCGGCGCTGGTTCCGACGCATGCCGGCGCGCGCCGCGGCTGCCGCCGACCCGCAGAGCGCTGCCGAGGCGACGAGCGTCGCCGACACGATCGCCCCGACCACGCCGGGCAACTTTCGCGTCGTCAGCCGGACCAAGTCGAGCGCCATCACGCTCGGCTGGGTCGCCTCGTCCGACGCCGTCGGTGTCGCGGGCTACCGCCTGTACCGCAACGGCAGCTGGTCGGGCACCCTCACCCAGGCAGGCGTCGACCTGATCGGCACCGTCATGTTCGACCGACTCGTGGGACGCACCAGGACCGCCATCACCTACGATCTCTACGCCTTCGATGCCGCCGGCAACGTGAGTGCCCCGGCCACGCTCGTGGTCACGCCGTAGGCGGCCGAAGGGGCGCGGATGCGGTAGGTTCCGCGGGTTCAGGTCCACTCGCCCCGACCGGCCGGACGGGCGCCTGCTGTCGATAGCTGCCGATGGAACGTCTTCGCCAGACGATGTCTCGCCGGAACGCCGCTCCACCGCAGGTCGGCGGCCGTGTCCTCGAACCTCCGAGCCCGGGCGCCGCGAGCCCCGAGCCCGGGGTCGGCGCCGAGATGAACGGCACGGCATGGCTCCAGCGGACCGCCGGCAACCGCGCCGTCGCCGAGCTGCTCGAGGCGCCGCGCGCCACGCCACCGCCGCCGGCCGTCGCCCAGCGGGACACGCCGCCCGTGCCGACCGTCGCCGAGCGGCTCGCGACCGCGGACACGAACCTGAAGGCGGGCACCCTCGACGACCCGATCTGGGCGGCCTTCCAGGCGAGTGGCGGGACCGCGAACGCGATCGCGGACCGCATCTGGCAGGGCCCGCTCGCCCTGTCCGATGTCCAGCCACCCGCCCGCTCCCGGACGGATCCGGCGGTGAAGCTCCGGGCGGCGCTCGTCAAGGCGGTCGACAGGGTGGTCGCGGCGAAGCTCAATGAACGCATCAAGCAGGCGACCGGAAAGGCCGACGCCGACAAGGTCAAGGCCGATGTGGTGCGGCTGACCGGCACCGGGGCTTCGTGGGATGCCTCCGACATCGCGAACCAGCTGTGGCGCGAGTGGGTCGGGCCGGCCTCGATCGTCAAGGACTCCGCCGGCGCCGGAACGCCGGTCCGGTTGTACGACGCGCTCAAGTCCGCGGCCGGCAAGCACGCCGGAACGCTGCGCAAGGCGGCGTTCGGCGAGGCCGGCCTCAAGGACCTGCCGGCCGCCGAGATCACCGCCGTCGAGACGATCCTGAAGCCGCGCAAGGACTGGGTCCGCGACGCCACCGGCTTCGACGCGCTCACCGACGAGATCCATCGCGCCCGTGGCGGCAGCGGCAAGCGCGGCGACGCGACCTGGAAGGAGCTCAACGGCCGGATCCCGAAGCTCGTCGTCGTCGCCGAGGCGAACATCGTCAATGCGATGAAGATCGCGAACCGCCCGGTCACGGCCGAGCTCTGGGCGGAGTTCCGCGGTCGCTTCATCGCCTCGATCTCGAAGACGATCTGGCGCTACCACGAGGACAACATCGTCGACGCGTCGGTCTTCGGCACGCCGATCAAGAAGTCGAACGTCGGGCAGGGCTTCCATCGCGACGTCGCCGAGGCGTTCAAGCTCGTCGAGAAGTCGGCCCTGCGCCTGAGCGGCAAGAGCACGATCGCCGAGCTCAAGTCGGCCGAGGGCGCGGAGGGCAAGGACACCGGGGCCCGGAAGAATCCGATCACGCTGCCCGGGACGGAATTCCGGTTCGAACCCGTGTCACACGAGGGCTGGATGCGCGAGCACGGGAAGCTCAGCCCGCATGGCACGGGCCGGGCGGTCGACTTCCGCGCGAAGACGAATCCGGCGGTCAGCGCAGGCGCGTTCGAGGTCGTCCACCTCCTGACCTCACCGATCGGGGACACGCAGGGACTCGACAAGTCCAGCATCGACTGGGGCAAGCTGCGGCGCCAGGCCGGGGCCGTCGCCCCGCTCATGCGCCAGCGAATCGACCTCGAAGAGATGGCGAAGACCGAGACCGATCCGATCGCCCAGGACGTGCTCAAGCAAAGCCTCGCCCGGGTGGACGAGCTGATCCGCCAGCAGGTCGTCGAGAGCCCGGCGTCGAAGGAGCTGCGGAAGGACGCCGAGGCGGCACTCGACAAGCTGAATGCGATCGAGACCTCGTTCCAGACGGCGTGGCAGGCGTTCGCCGGGGAGACGGACGACAAGGCGCTCCTCGCGGCCCTCCTCGCCCACGCGGAGGCCGCGAAGACTGACGCCCAGACGAAGCTCGCCGCCCTCCTCGCCGCGGAGGCGAAGGCGCGGGCGGACAAGGAGGCCGCCGAGAAGGCCGCGGCCGCGAAGGCGGCCGGCGGCGGGACGACCACCGCGCCCGACACCCAGGTGCCCGCACCGACCCCGACACCAAAGGCCGGCGCGAAGCCGCCCGCGAAGCCGCCCGCGCCGAAGCCGCCGCCGAAGTCCGCCGAGGTGCTCGCGCTCGAAGCGAGCATCGCCAGGATCGACAAGCTCCGGCCGTTGCTGACGGTCAGCGCGTCGGCGAAGACCATCTCGCACGGGCAGGAGGCGATGGTGAAGACGCTCCGCGACGCGGGCGAGCTCGGGTTGACCGACATGCCGCTGTGGCTCGTCCAGGCGTTCATCGAGCAGGGTTGGACCTGGGGCGGGTCGTGGGGCGGCTTCCTCGACGCGATGCACTTCGACTACCTGGGGCCGGTCGCCGACGTGATCTAGCCGGGTCTCGCCGCGGCGGGGCCCGTAGACTCCTGCGATGTCGCGACCGAACGAGGCGTCCCCGGAGCCCCCGGGTCCCGAGCGGGAGCAAGTTCCTATTCGGGGTGTTTCGGGTCGTACGGCCGCTGCCGTCGTCGTGGTCGTGATCGCGGTCGTCGTTGGCATCGGGCTCGTCGGTCCTGGTGGAGATCGACCAACCGCGTCGCCGGTCGCATTGGTCGTGCCGACTGCCACGCCGACGTCGGCGCCCTCGTCGGACAGCCCTGCCTCACCGGTGCCGGAGCGCGGGCCGCGACAGCCCGACCTCGCGGCGGCGCTGCCCGGCGACGACGGCATCGGACCCTTGCCGCTGGGGACGATCAACGAGCTGCCGAACGAAGACCGCCTCGACTTCCTGTTCGACTTCTGCCAGCCGGAGTGCTCTCGCGACGGCCACTGGATCGATCCAGCGAACCCGACCCTTGGGTCCGGTACCTGGACGGCTGGTCGCCCGTTCCACGTCCGCGAGGGCTTCATCAATGACCGCAAACGGCCGCTCGGTGAAGGGTTCGACGTGGTGCTGTACGTGACGCGCACGGATGGCGCGGCGGATGAGGCCACGTATCGCTTCACATCGGACTTCGTGCTGCGAGGCACGAGCGACCGTTGCGGTCCCACCTACAGGATCCAAACGGGGCCCGAGACATGCGAATGGTTCGTCCACGACTTCCCCGCCGGACTCCCGGAGGGCCGCTCCGCCATCACGGCCGTATGGGAAGCGCCGTGCAGGGCATGGCTGAACCTCGGCCTGACGGACTCGTGCCGTAATCCCGACGAGGTGATCTCGCGGTTCTCGTCCGGGGTCGATGCGCCGTTTGACCAATCGGGACCGAGCTACACGGAGACGTCTGACTGACTGGCCCAAACACGACCAGTGACCGGGCCAAGACCGCCGTCACCTACGACCTCTACGCCTTCGATTCAGCCGGCAACGTCAGCGCCCCGGCCACCCTCGTGGTCACACCGTAGGCACGGCCTAGCCCGAGGCGGGGTTCGATGGCCGGTGACCGCGCTTGGCCGATCACGGTCGCCAGATGTCGATGGGTTGCCGATGGAACCGGCCCGGAGCGCCCGCGGCGACCGCTAAGGCCCGAGAGGCCTCCCGCCGAACTCGAGCCGGACCTCGTCGGACTCGGGGAAGATGAGCAGCCTGCCGTCCTGCCGCGTCCAGCCACCCGGGAGGAGGAAGTACTTCTCGCCCGAGCGCTGCAGCAGGAAGAGGCCCTGGTAGCGGTAGTGGTAGGCGCCGTCGGGCTCATCGAGCGGCGTTTCGACCACACCCAGACCCTCGATGTGGAGGCGGTGCGCACTAAGCAGCGTCACGGGCGGGAGCCGCTGGCGGAGGTTCTGGCTGAGGTCGTCGGCCAAGGCCTGGCCGCCGACTCGTGCGAGACGTTCGGTCTGCCAGAACAGGGTGGCGATAAGCAGCGCACCGACGAGCGCCACGTTGGCGAGCCGGGGCGGGCTTGTGTCGCCCCGGGCATGCCGTCGGAGGATGCTGCCGTACGCCATGCCGGCGATCGCGCCCATCGCGAACAGTGGGAGCAGGTTGTAGCCGACGTCGGGTTGCACGGCAAGCAGGACCAGGGCCAGCGGCACGAGGAGCCATGAGAACCAGAGCACCCGGCCCACTGGCTCTGCGTGCTCCTGCAGCCACGGCTCGAGACGGACCAGCCCGAGGCCGATCAGCAGGGCGAGGCAGATGGGAAGGAACAGCACATCCACGCTGCGCAGAACGAGGTCCTGCGGCGACATGTCGAACACGCTGACGTCGGCGCCGAACGCGGCGGCCTGCGCCCGGCTTCGGACCCAGCCGAAATACAGGGCGAGCGTGGTCGCGAGCGCGATCGGCGACCCGATCGCGGTGAGCAGACGCATCGGTTCGATCGACGGGCGCGGAGCGCCGCCCTCGGCGCGCGACGGGGGTGTCGTCATGTCCCCGATGGAGGCGGGCAGTCCACGTCGGTGGGCGGCGACCCCGGGTCCGGTGGCGGCTCGGTGGACCCCTCCGGCGGGTCGATCGCGAACCAGGCGCCCGTCGCGTTCCAGTCCTGCGTCGCCTCCAGGTACACGCACGCCCACTGGGCGGTTGCCGCCTCGGAGCCACCGTCGACCGTGAGCGTGATGGTGTTGCCATTGGGGCTGGCATCGATGGACCCGTTGCCGTTGACCAGCTCGCCGTCGACAAGGAACTTGACGCGGGCGATCTCGACCCGGTCGATGTGGTCCGCAGTCACCCGGACCGAGGTGCCCATCGGCCCGTGGCGTGGCTTGAGGCGCGTGTTGGCGGGACACGGGGCCTCGGTCTTTGGCTTGCCGGACACGCGGAAGGTGCCCTTGGAGTTCGCCTGGTGCGCCGTCACGAGGCGGCTCAGGAGTCGGTAGGCCGATGCGTCGATGCAGCTCTCCGGCCGATGGAGCGTCTTCAGGGCGTTCTCGGCCCGCGCCCACTGCGCCGGCCGGTCGTGGAACGCCGCCAGGCACGCGTCGGCCGCCGCCCGGTACAGCCGCAGCGCGTCATCGGACAGGCCATCCATCTCGCCGGCGCGAAGCTGGCGCGCGAGCTCCGGGCAGTCGTCGGGATCGAGCAGCAGCTGATAGGCGCGGAACTCGGGCGGGCCCTCGGGCGCGCCGGGACCGAGGCCGAGGACCCACGCGATCAGATTCGCCTTCGCCGCGGGCTTCTGGGCGATGCCGAGGAGCACCTGGGAGCCGGGCACGACATGCTCACCCGCCGCGGGCTCCTGTTCGACGACCTGGCCGGGGGTGACACCGTCCCGCGGCACCGGTTCGGTCGCCGGCGTCAGGCCGAGCGCCTCAAGCTCTGTGATTGCGTCCTTTCTCGCCTTGCCCTTGACGTTGGGGACCTCCACCAGCGGCGCGGAAGACGGCACTTCCGCAACGCCGACGTTGAGGCGCACGATCGAGCCACGCTCGACGGTCGCGCCCGGCTCCGGGTCCTGGCCAACCACCATGCCCTCGTTCGCCGCCACCTCGGGCACCGGGCGCTCCTCCACCTGCAGCCCGCGGCTCGCGAGCGCAGCCCGGGCGTCGTCCAGCGACTGGCCGACCACGCCCGGCACCTCAACTCCGTCTCGCGGCCAGAGCGCGGCGACGAGCATGCCGACCAACAGCGCGCCGACGGCGATCGCCGCAATGTGGACGGGCTTGAGCGGAAGCAACGCACTGCTCCGGCGCGGCACGGGGGCCCGCGGGACGCTCGGCGCTCCGCCCGGCTCCCCGCCCAATCCGGCATCAGCCATCGTGGCCTCCCGGGTCCTACCCGGACCCTCCCGACGCGGAGGGGCGTTGCCTCGGTGGACAGGGTGCCCCCGGCGACGAGTGCCCCAGTCTAGGCACCCTGTCCAGCCCCCAGGATGCGCAAAGATCCGCGTCGATCAGCTCGGTTTCGCGGACGGCTCGTCGCCTGGATCCGCCCTGGCCGTCGAGGAACGCTCGCACTGGAGGCGCTCCGCAGTCAGTACGTCAGTTCTGGTCACGCTGAACGCCCCGCTGGCGGCGGACTACGAGCAGGCCGCCACGGACCCAGGGTTGACGCCCGCGCACAGCGTGTCCCTCGTGATCCAGCCGGACGTCACCACCTGATCGAGGTTGTCCCGCGTCACCGCGACCGGCTCGATCAGGATCGACGGCACCGTCTTTCCTGTCGGGGTCGTGAACGGGGCGGTACCGCTGATCGTCTCGACCGTCGCGCCCCCACACAGCTGGACCGCGGCATTGCCCGCCGCCTTGCCCAGCGCCCGCGCATCCTTCCAGACGTCGACCGTCTGCCGCCCGAGCGCGACATCGCGCAGCCCCGTCTCGTCGCCGTCCTGTCCGGAGACGGCCGCCTTGCCGTCGAGCTGGTGGTCGGCGAGCGCGGCGATCACGCCGCCGGCCATCGCGTCGTTCTGCGAGAGCACGGCGTCGACGGTGTTGCCGTTGGCCGCGAGGAACGTCTCGATCTCCTTCCGCGCCAGGTCGGGATTCCAGTTGTCGGTGTACGACTCGCCGATGCTCCTGATCGCGCCCGACTTGACGGCGGCGGCCAGGACCTCGTCCTGCCCGGCACGCAGGAGATCGCTGTTCGCGTCGCCCTTGTCGCCCTGGATGAAGGCGTAGTCGCCAGTCGGCGCCACCTTGAGCAGGGCACGCGCCTGCTGGCGGCCGACCTCCGCGTTGTCGAACGAGACGTAGAGCGACGCCGGATCATCGATGAGCCGGTCGTAGGCGATGACCGGGATGCCGTCGGCATGTGCGCTCGCCAGCGACGCCCCGATCGTGGCTCCGTTCTGGGCGAGGACGATGAGCACCGAGACGCCCTTGGAGATCAGGTCCTCGATGTTCCTCGCCTGCGTCTGTTCGGAGGTCATGGCGTCATTCGAGCGGTAGGTCCCGCCTGCAGCGGCGACGGCGCTCTGGATCGCGGGCTCGTCCCGCATGGCGAAGCGCCCCGTCTTGGTGGCCCAGGACACGCCGACGACACAGCCGGCTCCGGTCGCAGCCGCGCTGGCCGATGTCGCGATGGCCTCGGCGGACGGCGCCGTCCCGCCTGCGCTCGCCCCGCACGCCGCCAGCGCGATCGCCGTGGCCGAGACGAACGCCACCAACCTGCGGTCGACCATCAGGTGTCCCTCACCGAGACCGCGACTGGACGCCGCGTCGCCTATTGACGCTCAGGGGTGCTGCATCGGATCTATCTCGCCGCCAGGCGAGCTTTGACCCGTCATCCACGAAGTTGGATCCGATGGGCCCTCGGCGACCGTCATGGAGTCGAGCGGCGCAATCGAATGCTGTCATTCGGGCCCTGCCGTTGCCCGTGGAGGACCTTCATGCGTCAGCGTCACCTGCGCAAGATCGCCATCGCGCTCGGACTCTCGGCGGTCCTTGCCGGACTCGCCCTGGGGCCGGTCTCGGCGTCCTATCCCGGCCGAGCACAACGGCCGCATCGCGATCGGGGTCCGCGCCAATGGGGCCGCGAACATCTTCACGCTCCGGTCCGACGGCTCCGGCATGCGTCAGCTCACCAGCGGGCCCGACTTCAAGCTCTGTCCGTCGTACTCGCCTGACGGCCAGACGATCGCCTACTGCGCGACCGCCGGGGATGCCTTCGAGATCTGGACGATGAAGCAGAACGGGACGAAGCAGCGCCAGCTGACGCACCTCGGCGGCTTCGCGACGTTCCCGGACTTCTCGCCTGACGCATCGAAGATCGCCTTCGGCGGGACGGAGGGGACGGACCCGAACGGCGAGATCTACACCGTCGACGCGCGGACCGGTGGCGGCCTGCACGCCCTGACCAGCTGCGCGTCGTTCCCGGCGGGCTGCTTCAACGACCTCCCGGTGTGGTCGCCGGACGGGACGAAGATCGCCTTCCTCCACGCCGACGACGTCACCGCCGACGGTGACCCAATCAACGAGCAGGTCTGGATCATGGACGCGGACGGGCAGCACCCGCACCCGCTCACGACCGGCCCGGCGCCCAAGGACCAGGTCGCCGACTGGAGCCCGGATGGCTCGAAGATCGTCTTCCACGCCGGCGTTCTTCGGCAGCGGCGGGATCTGGGTGATGAACGCCGACGGCAGCGGCCAGCACCAGCTGAGCGGCTGCGCGCCGAGCGATCCGAGTCCCTGCGCCGCGGGTGACGACTGGGGCCCGACCTGCTCGCCCGATGGCAGGAAGATCGTGTTCCTGCGGGATCTCCAGGCCCTCGGGATCGCGGATCGCCCGGTGTTCGTGATGAATGCCGATGGGAGTGGCCAGCACCGGATCACGACCGCCCCGATCATCCCCGGTGTTCCGGCGTGGCAGCCGCGAGGCGTGGGCCAGGCCGGCTGATCGCCGATCAGCGTCGCGGGCGGGCGTCGCGGTCCGACGCCCGCGCGTGGCTGCTGTAGGGTGGAGGCGCGCGGGCTCGTCACGGCCCGCGCCGGAAGGTGGCTGGGACTCCGTTGAGCACCGCAGACGTCCAGCGGGCGATGCGCGGTGACCACGACGCCTACGCGGCGCTCGTCACGGCGGCAACCTCGCGGCTCTACGCCGTCGCCTCGCTGATCCTCCGCGACCCGGATCGCGCCGAGGACGCGGTCCAGGATGCGTTCGTCCGGGCCTGGCGCGAGCTGCCGAGGCTGCGGGACGCGGATCGCTTCGACGCGTGGCTGCGCCGGCTCGTGGTGAACGCCTGCTACGACGAGGTGCGGCGGGTGACCCGGCGAGCCGAGGTCTCGCTGTTCAGCATCGCCGACCGCTCCGTCATCGACACCTCGGCCGCGAGCGCCGAGTCGGACCGCGTCGAGCGTGCCTTCCGCCAGCTGCCGCTCGATCAACGGACGGTGCTCGTGCTCCAGCACTACGAATCGCTCAGCCAGACCGAGATCGCCGAGACGCTCGGCATCCCGCTGGGCACGGTGAAGTCCCGCGTCCGCTATGCCGTCGCCGCGATGCGTGCCGCGCTCGACGCGGACGATCGATCCGCCGCCGTGCCCGGCGCTCGGAGATCGGCATGAGCGACCTGCGGACGGATCGGGACGTCGAGCTGACGCTGTCGGCGTGGATGGACCACGTGGCACCGACGCGTCCACCGACGCGACTGCTCGAGGGGACGTTCGCGGAGACGATGCGCACCCGCCAGGCGCGTTCGCGCCCGTGGACCACGACGGTCCGGATCGGGTCGCTCGGGCGCACGGCCACGCTCACGCCGGGCGGTGATGCTGCTGGTCGTGCTCGGGCTGCTGGTCGCGCTGGTCGCGGCACTCGGGCTCGCCGTGGGAGGCATGCGCCTGGCCGTGTCGCCGCTCCCCAACGCGACGCCGACGCTCAGCTCGACCGCCTCATCGTCGGGCTCGGCCGCGCTTCCCGCCGCGATCCCGGTGACGCCCGAGGACACGATCGCCGTCCAGGGCGTGCAGGACATCGTCGCGAGCGGTCAGGCCATCTGGGCCCTGGCTCCGGGCCGGCTCGACCGGATCGACCCGGGGACCAACACGCGTGGCCGACTCCGTGACGATCGGATCGACGTCCGACCTCTACAACGGCATCGCCGCGAACGCCGCCGCGATCTGGGCCACCAACTGGACCACGGCAAAGCTCGCTCGGGTGGACCCGGTGACCCTCGAGGTCGTCCAGATCGCAGCCGGCTTGGCGCCGAAGGGCGTCCTCGCGACGGCGGACGGGGTCTGGGTCGCGGACGTCCACGGCGGCAGCGTGCTGCCCGTCGACCAGGCCACCAACGAGGTCGGGAAGGCGATCATCGTCGGGCCGACCGGGGCCAGCGGGCCGAACTGGCTCGGCGAGCGGTCTGGGCAGCCATCTGGGTCGGGGTCCCGAACAACAACACGATCGTGCGGTTCGACCCGGGCACGGGCACCGTCGAGGCCACGATCGAGGCGCCGGTCGGCACGATCCCCGTGCGGCGGGATCGCCGTCGGCCTCACCGCCGGGTGGATCACGAGCTGCTCGAGCACGACCTCGATGGCCCGCATCGACCCGACCATCGAACACGGCCGTCACGACGGTCGAGATGGGTGGCTACGCGTACAACCCGACGCTGATCGACGACGCCCCGTGGGTCTCGGTCGACCGCGGGAGTGCCGACCTCGGGCTCCTGGTGCGCATCGACCCGGCAACGAACTCGATCGATCGCGTGCTCGCCCCGGGACCCACCTTCGGCGGCGGTGGCGACATCGTCGTTGCGGACGGGTCGGTGTGGGTCAGCGACGGCTGGCAACAACGCCGTCCTCCGACTGCCGTTGTCCGCGTTCCGGCCGTAGGGATGCCGAGCCGGGTTGAGCGGCGCAGTCCTGACATGAACGAGCCTCAGCCCGTTCGGGTCCCGGACAACCTGCGGCCGATGTAAACCAGACTTGACATCGTGTCATACGGACCGTACATTCGCCGATGTCAAGCACTCTTTACATCGGAGCGGATCATGTCCAACGAGGAGAAGGGCCAGTGGGTCTACCTCGTCGCCATCGTGCTCACGTACGGCGCCTACGTCGCCATCATCCTCGGGCGAGCCGGACGGAGGTCCGCTGACTGACATCGACTACGTCCCGACGATGCTGGCGTCGATCGGCATCGGCATCGCACTCGCCATCGTCGGCCGCATCGTGGTCGAGATCGTCGGTGGCATCGCGGCCGAGATCGCCGGCGACGGCGACAGCCACGAGGCGGACGTCCGCGACCGTGACATCGGGCGCTTCGGCGAGTACTTCGCCGGGACGGTGCTCGGTGTCGGCATGGTCGTGCCGTTCGTCCTGACGCTGGCGGAGTTCGACTACTTCTGGATCGCGAACGCGATGTACCTCGCGTTCGTCGCTGGCGGCGTTCGTCGGGGCGGTCGTCAAGCTCGTCGCCTATCGACGAGGCTTCTAGGCCGATGGGCAAGCCCACGAGGGTCAGCAACCAGATCCGGCGCCTGCGGTTCGAGACCGGCGAGATGACCCAGGCCGAGCTCGCCCAGCGGATCGGCGTCACGCGCCAGACGATCATCGCGATCGAGCAGGGTCGCTACTCGCCATCCCTGGAGATGGCGTTCCAGATCGCGCACGCGTTCGACGTGACGCTCGACGACGTCTTTCGATACGAGCACCAGAAGGAGCCACGACATGACCACTCCGACCACGACCGATCGCGGTCGCCGGGCGCCACTCCCGCCGCGCTGGGTCATCCGCACCGCGTGGACGATCCATCGCGCGATCTACGCGCCTGACGCTCGGCCGATTCGGCCTCCGCCGCCAGACACCCGAGCGGTGGGGGATGATGCGGCTCACGACGATCGGCCGTCGCTCGGGCAGGGAGCGGCACGCCATCCTCGGCTACTTCGAGGACGGTCCGAACCTGGTCACCATGGCCATGAACGGCTGGGGCGAGGCGGAGCCGGCCTGGTGGCTCAACCTCCAGGCCAACCCGGACACCACGGTCGAGCTGACCGACGGCCCGCGCGCCGTCCGCGGCCGTGCGGCCACACCGGAGGAGCGGCCCCGCCTCTGGGCGCGCTGGGCCGAGTACGACGGCGAGGAGGCGCTCGCGAGCTGGGCAGCACGCCGATCGCGGGAGACGGCGGTCGTCGTGCTCGAGCCACGGCCGCCCGGACCGACAGGGGGCTGATCGGAGACCTTCGACTCGCGAAGATTGAACCAATGCCCCCCGGGCGGCACCTAACTACGTATCGGGCCCACGCGGGCAAGTCAGCCCGCGCGCGACCCCGGAGGGACGGGCGATGACACAGCCCACGCGACCCACGCGACCCCCGAGAGCCTCGCGGATCTCGATCCCAGTGACGATCGCGGTGCTCGCCGCGATGTTGGTGGTCCCGGCCTCGGCAAGCGCCGCCGAGCCGACCGACATGGTCCTCGAGTGGAACACCAACGCGATCAACGCGATCCAGAACCCGAACAACCCGCCGCCGCCGCCGGCGCCGCAGGTTGCACCTGGGCTGGGCCAGGTGCCGCCGTTGGCGGGGGTCAACCTCGCGATCGTTCATGCCGCGATCTACGACGCCGTCAACGCGATCGACGGCACCCACGAGCCGTATCTGCTCGACATCCACGCGCCGGCGGACGCGTCGCAGGCCGCCGCCGCCGCGACCGCCGCTCACCACGTCCTCGTCGGGCTCGTTCCGTCCACCCTGCCGCAGGTCACCGCCAGCCTCGACGGGCTCTACGCGACCTCGCTCGGCAGGATCACCGACGGCAAGGCCAAGTCCGACGGGATCACCGTCGGCGCCGCGGCCGCGGCGGTCCTCCTGGCCGATCGGCTCAATGACGGGCGGACCGGCACGCGGACGTTCGACGTCGGCACCGATCCGGGCGAGTGGCGCCCCGTGCCGCCGCTGAGCAACAACGTCTTCTCGTGG
Source organism: uncultured Chloroflexia bacterium (assembly GCA_963767945.1). Classification (GTDB taxonomy): domain Bacteria; phylum Chloroflexota; class Limnocylindria; order Limnocylindrales; family CSP1-4; genus CAIXZV01. Next base: position 339,900 of record CAVYGH010000011.1, read on the forward strand.
GTCGGCGAGATCCGCCCGTTCAGCCTGAAGCGCGCGGACCAGATCCGCATTCCCCCGCCGATGCCGCTCAAGAGCCAGCGGTACACCAGGGAGTTCAACGAGGTCAAGGCGCTCGGCGCCCAGGTTGGCTCGTCCCGGACCCCCGATCAGCAGGCCTTGGCGAACTGGATCGTCGTGAACCCGTTCGGCCCGGTGAACGCGACGTTCCGCAACCTCGCGACGGGCCACGGCCTCTCGACAGCCGAGCAGGCCCGCCTGTTCGCGATGACGAGCATGTCGTCGGCTGACTCGTTCATCAGCTGCTGGAACAACAAGGACTTCTACGAGTTCTGGCGGCCGCAGACGGCTATCCAGGAGGCAGCGACGGACGGCAACCCGAACACGACGGCCGATCCCGGCTGGATGTCGCTGTTCCCGACGCCGGGCTACCCCGACTGGCCGTCCGGCTACAACTGCTTCTCGGCAGCGATGATGCACGCGGGCAAGGCGTTCTTCGGGACCAACGACGTCGCGTTCGACATCACGAACGCGAACGCCACCCGGAGCTACACCCGGTTCACGGGCTATATCGCGGACTCGATCGACGGTCGGATCCTCACCGGCTTCCATTTCCGGACCGCCGACGAGCTCGGCGCGTTCATCGGCGAGAAGGCCGCCAGGTGGGTGAACAGGCACGAATTCGGCGCCGTCAACCACTGACCGCCACTGGTCACGACCCCCGGCCCGCTGGGGCGGCCGGGGGTCGTTGGCTGCTCAGCCCCGAGGCGGGGAGCTCCGCCGGGTCGCGCGACCGATCAGCCGATACGGTCCGACCCGAAGCGCGCGACCACCACGCCGAAGGTCAGGGCAGGCGTCGCGAGGATCGTGACCAGCGCCAGCTGGTACAGGCCCTCCGAGGGCGCGATGAAGGTCGCCAGCAGGAGCAGCTGGTCGGCGATCGCGACCACGACGAATGGCGTCATCTGGAGGATCAGCTCCCGTCGAGACAGGTCGTGGCGGACCTGCGGCCAGCGCGTCCACGACGTCCCGAGCCTGATCTGGTGGCCATAGAAGACGAGGACCAGGACGCCGAGGCTCACCACGCGCAGGGCCAGCTCGCCGCCGACCAGCGAGGCCAGCGGGACCACGATGAGGGCGCCGAACATCGTCGTCAGCGCGAACAGGATCGTGGCGTTGACCTGGCCGACCTCGAACGCCTGCCATTCGGTTCCCTGCGGCCGGAGCGCGAGGTAGAGGCCCGCGAACCCGGCGAAGCTCATGCTGACGCCGGCGATCGCGTAGAACAGGGTGGGGTTCGTCACGCCAGCTTCGCGGCGACCGGCTGCCCGAGTCCACGCCGACGGTTGTCCGTCGGATCTGCGGCCAACGTCATCTCGCCCACGTGTTCTCCGCTCCGCGAACGTCGAGCGCCCAGCGTACGCGCTGCGCCGGGACACTCGTGGCTGCACGAGAGTGCAATGTTGCAGACTGGTGCAAGTTCTGGTAGAGTTGGGGCATGGACGACACCACGGGCCTGCGTGAGCGCAAGAAGGCCGAAACCCGCACCGCGATCAGCCGCGCCGTCATGCGGCTGGCGCTCGAGCACGGCCTGGACGCGGTCAACGCCGACGACATCGCGGCGGCCGCCAACGTGTCCGTCCGGACGTTCCACAACTACTTCGGCAACAAGCAGGAGGCCCTGGTGGCCGCCTGGCACTCGGAGTTCGAGGTCCATGTGACCGCGCTGCGGGAGCGACCCGCGGACGAGCCCATCCTCGACTCCCTCGAGCACGTCTTCGGCGGGATCGCCGCCAGCATCGCCGACCAGCCCGATGCCGCCGAGGCCCAGGTCGACCTCCTCTGGACCAGCCTCGCGCTGGCCCAGTACAGGTCGGTCCTCCTCGACGAGGCGATCCGCATGGTCATCGGCGTCGTGGCAGCCCGCACGGGCACCGATCCCGAGACCGACATCTACCCGCACATGGTCACCGCGGCGGCCATCTCGGCCGTCGTCACCTCGTTCCAGTTCGCCCCGGCGGGGAGCCCGTCGGAGTCCGATCGGGATCGACTCCTCCACGAGTGCTTCGACCTGCTCCGTGCCGGCCTGGTGCGCGTCGAAGGGGTGCGCATGCAGCGATGAGCCCGCCCGTGGCCTGACCGGCCACCGTCCCCGTCCCCTCGTACACCCAGTCCCCAGGGATCGATCAGTTCCCGCGCGTCATTCGACGCGCCCGCGAACGGTCGTGCCCTCCCTGTCCCGGAGCATGACATGGCAGACCTTCTCTACCGGATCGGCCGGTTCGCCTCGCGCCGGCGCCTGGCCGTCGTGGCGACCTGGATCGCCGTCCTCGCCGTCGCTTTCACCGCCTTCACGATCGGCGGCAGCGCGCCAGCCGGTGATATCTCGATCCCCGGCACCCCAACGGCGGAGGTCACCGACCGGCTCGCGACCATGCTTCCCGACGCCGCGGGCGCCACCGGGACCGTGGTCTTCGCCACCACCGACGGCACCCCGTTCACCGACGCCCAGAAGCTGGCGATCGCGGGTCTCATCGCGGATGCGGCGACGGTCGACGGGGTCACCAACGTCATCGACCCGTTCGTCACGCAGACCGAGCGCGACAGCCAGGCCCGGGAGATCGCGGACGGGCGCGTCCACATCCGGCAGGCGAGGACGGATCTCGTCGATGGGCAGCGCCAGCTCGACGAGGGTCGGACGAAGCTCGTCGATGGGCAGCGCCAGCTCGACGAAGGACGGGCGGAGCTCGTCGACGGACAGGCGCGGCTGGACGCGGGCAGGGACGAGATCGCCAGGAATCAGGCGAAGATCGACGCCGGCCTGGTGAAGATCGCGGCCGGCCAGGCGAAGCTCGACGCGGGCCGCACGGAGCTCGCCGATGGGCAGCGCAAGCTCACCGCGGCCAAGGCCGTGATTGCGACCAACCAGGCGAAGCTCGATGCCTCGCGTCGCCAGCTGAACGAAGGGCAGGGACAGCTGGACGCGGCACGCACGAAGCTCGAGGCCGGCCAGGCGCAGCTCGACGCCGCGACGGCGCAGGTCGGCGCCGGACAGGTACAGCTTGATGCTGCGATGGCGGAGCTCGACGATCAGGAGTCCCAGCTCGACGCCGCCATCGACCAGGCGAAGGCGGACGGCACCTACGGAGCGCTCAAGGCGCAGTTCGACGCGCAGCAGGCCCAGCTCGACCAGGGACGCGAGGCGTTGAACGCGCAGCAGGCCCAGCTCGACGCGACGAGGCAGCAGCTCGCCACGGAGCAGCGGAAGGTCGACGCAGGTCTCGCGCAGGTCGGCGCGCAGCAGGCTGCGCTCGATGCGGGCAGGCACGCGCTCCGCGCGGGCCAGCGAAAGCTCGACGCCGGCAAGGCGACCATCGCCGCGAGCCAGACGAAGCTCGACAAGGGCACCACGAGGCTCGAGCGCGGTCAGGCCAGGCTTGACGCCGGCCGGGCCAGGCTCGTTGCCGGCCAGGCACGGCTCGACGCCGCCAAGGCCGACCTCGCGGCGGGCCAGCGGAAGGCCGACGATGGCCTGGCCACGGTCGCCGCGAAGCAGCGCGAGATCGACGACGGCCTGGCGACGATCGAGGCGAACCAGCAGCAGATCGACGACGCCCCGGGCACCATCGCCGCGAACGAACGTCGGCTCGAGGCCGGTGCGACCCTGCTCGACCTCTCGTCGGGGATCCGGCTCGTCTCGCTGGACGGCAGCAGCGCCATCGCGGCGATCATGTTCGCGCCGCCCGCCATGTCCGTGCCGAAGGAGACGCAGGACGCGGTCATGGCCGCGTTCGGCACGCCCGTTCCCGGCGTGGAGGTCGACTTCTCCTCATCGATCGCCGCGGCGATCCCCAACATCATGGGTGGCGGCGAGGTCGTCGGGCTCGTCGCTGCGGCGATCGTGCTGTTCGTGATGCTCGGCACCCTCGTGGCCGCCGGCCTGCCGATCCTGACGGCCCTCATCGGCGTGGCCATCGGCGCCCTCGGCGCGCTCTCGCTCTCGGGTGCCGTCGAGATGGTGTCTGTGACGCCGGTGCTCGGCGTCATGCTCGGCCTTGCGGTCGGCATCGACTACGCGCTGTTCATCGTGAACCGCCACCGCCGGCAGCTCAAGGACGGGTACGCCGTCGACGAGTCGATCGCCCTCGCGACCGGCACGTCGGGCAATGCCGTCGTCTTCGCCGGCTCGACGGTCGTCATCGCGCTGCTCGCGCTCAACGTGACGGGCATCCCGTTCCTCGGCCTGATGGGCACCGTCGGCGCCCTGTGTGTCGCGATCGCCGTGCTCATCGCCATCACCCTCACGCCGGCGCTCCTGAGCCTGGCCGGCGCGCGCGTGTTGCGGCGGAGCGAGAAGCGGCACCTCAACGGCCGGACCGGCCCGGCACCGGCGGCACCCGCCAAGCCGATGGCCACCCGGAACGCCGTCGCCCGCGTGCTCGTCGGCGTCGCGATCCTCGCGATCCTGGCCGTACCGGCGGCGTCGATGCGGCTCGGCCTCCCGGTCGGCTCGGCCGAGGCGGCCGGATCGACCCAGCACCAGGCCTACGACCGGGTCGCCGCCGCGTTCGGCGAGGGCGCCAACGGACCCCTCCTGGTGGTCGCCGACCTGCCGGGCTCACCGACCGAGGACCAGGTGCTCGAGACCCAGGCGCAGGTCGCCGAGGCGCTGGCCGGGTTCGACGGCGTCGTCGCGGTCGCCCCGATCGGCACGTCCGACGACGGCACGGTCGCCGCGTTCCAGGTCCTCCCGACCGAGGGGCCGACCAGCGTCTCCACGGAGCGGCTGGTGGCCGACCTTCGCGCGGCATCCCCGCTCGACGGCGGGATCACGCTGGGCGTGGCCGGCCAGGCGACGGGCAACATCGACATCAGCGCCAAGCTCGCGGACGCGCTGCCGCTCTATCTCGCCGTGGTCGTCGGGCTGTCGCTCCTGATCATGATCGTCGTGTTCCGCTCGCTGTTCGTGCCGCTCATCGCGACCGGCGGCTTCGTCCTGTCGTACTTCGCGGCACTGGGCGGCACGGTCGCGATCTACCAGTGGGGCTGGTTCGGCGACCTGTTCGGGGTGGCGACGCCGGCGCCGATCCTGAACTTCCTGCCCACCATCCTCGTCGGCGTCCTGTTCGGCCTCGCCATGGACTACATGCTGTTCCTGACCTCGGGGATGCGCGAGGCCTGGGCGCACGGCGCGCCGGCTCGAACGGCCGTCGTCCTCGGCTTCCGGGCCGGCCGGTCCGTGGTCGCCGCCGCTGCGATCATCATGGTCTCGGTGTTCGGCGGGTTCGTCTTCTCCGAGAGCGCGATCATCCGGCCGATCGGCTTCGCCCTGGCGTTCGGGGTGCTCGTCGACGCGTTCGTGGTCCGGATGCTGGTGGTTCCTGCCCTGATGCACCTCGCCGGGCGCTGGGCCTGGTGGCTGCCGGGGTGGCTGGACCGCCTGATCCCGAACGTGGACGTCGAGGGTGCGGCGCTCGAGCGCCAGCACCCGCACGTCGCGCCCGACCACGCGGACGAGCGACACGGCCGGGCACGACCCTCGGTCCTGGGCCCGTCGGGTCAGGCCCCGGTCGACGCCGTCGGGTGAACGTGGCGGGCGCCCGGAACGGAGCGGACCCGGGCGGCCTTGCCCGGGATCCCGTCGCGGACCGGCACCCACGCGCCGTCGCGTTGCACTTCGTAGACGCGGAACGCGCACGGGACGCCGTGCGCCGTCATCGGGTCGTCCGAGTCCATCAGCTGGAAGTGCAGATGGGGCATCGTCGAGTTGCCCGTGTGGCCCACTCGGCCCAGCAGGTCGCCGGCCCGCACCGTCTGTCCGAGCCGCACGGCCACGCTCCCCGGGGCGAAGTGCGCGAAGGCCGCGAAGACGCCGTCGCCACGCAGGACCACGTGGTTGCCGAGGATTCGCGGCAGCTTCGAGGGCGTGAACGTGAGCGCGTTGTAGAGCGCGTGCGCGAGCTCCCGCACCGGATGTAGCCAGCCACGCTCGGTCATCCCGTCCCCGGCCCCGACGACCTCGCCGTCGATCGGCGCGTGAACCGGGGCTCCCCAGGCGTAGCACTCGCGGGTCCGCCCCCCGATGAGCAGACCACGCCAGCGACTGGCCGGATGGGCCTGAAGGCCGGGGCGATCGTCGACGCGGAGGAAGTCGAACGCGTACCGCTGGCCGAGCATGTCGACGCCGTGGCTCGGGATCCGATCCGCCGGGCTGTTCACGGCCACCCAGCCCTCGCCGCGCAGCGGGAAGTCGACCACGACGGGGTTCGCGAGCTCGTCGGCGGGCCCCCATGCCGTTCGGGGCCGGTGACACCGCGGCGAGTATGCCAGTGCGTACCGCGCGCTGGTCCGGCCAGGGCGCCATCCGGGGCACCGGGGCATACTCCCCGACCATGACGCGATCCCTCCCGGCGCTGCTCCTCGCGCTCGTGGTCGTGGCCGGATGCGCGCCAGCGGAGGCCATCGAGCGCGCTCCCGAGGCGCCGGTGACATCGACGCCCGCGACGACGGCGCCCGTCGCCGACGCCTCCACGCCACGGCCGACGGTCGAGTCCGCCCCGTCCGCGGCGGCGTCCGAGGCCCCATCGGCGACGACACCGCCGACCCCGGCCCCGTCGGCGTCGCCCAGGCCCGCGAAGCCGGCCGCCGAGGCCGCCGCCGAGCGGATCGCCCCGACATCGGCCGCCGTCTCGATGAACCTGGCGAAGGTCGCCGACTTCGTGCCCCAGTACACCTTCGAGTGGTGCGTCGGGGCCAGCCTCCAGATGGCTCGCTCGATCATCACGGGTCATCGCAACGAGACGCGACGCTCCCAGCGCCGGCTGTGGCGGATGGCCCGCGACCGCAGCGCGAGCCCCTATGGCGGCGCGAGCCCCGTCGGCTGGACGGCGGCGCTCAACGACCTCGACCTCGGTCCGTATCGCCTCGTGAGCGCGCCGACATTCGACGCGGCGCTCGCGACCGCCGCCCGTGCGCTCGCGCAGACCAAGCGTCCGGTCGGCCTGGTGATGTGGGCCGGGCGTCACGCGTGGGTGATGACCGGCTTCGAGTCGACCGGGAACCCGCGCCGCGACCCGGACGCGAGGGTGACCGCCGTCCGGGTCATGGACCCCCTCTACCCGCACGGGTCCGTGTGGGGCCGGAGCCCGGCGCCGAACAGCCTGGTCTCGCGCAAGCAGCTCAAGCGGCAGTTCGTCATCCGCGTCCGACCGGACTACGACCTGGGCGTCGCGCCGGGCTGGCTCCTGGTCCTGCCGACCCGCTGACCGCGCCGGACCGCGCGGCCCGCCGTGACGCTCGCCGCCTCGGGCGTCGAACGCGCGACCACGACGCTCCCTATGCTGCGCGCATGACCGCCCGCGCCCTGTTCCGGCTCCAGCTGCCCGACGGCTCGGTCCGCCTCGCGTCCGGCTCGCCCGAGGCGGGCCCGTCGGCCCTGCTCGACCCCGAGGTCTCGCTCGACGGCCTGCTCGGCGGTGGCGACGTCTGGGATCGCGTCGCGACGGCGACCTCGAGGCACGGCGTGCCCACGGACGCGAGGCTCCTCGCGCCGATCGAGTCGCAACCGGTCTGGGCCGCGGGCGTGACCTACGAGCGCTCGCGGAACGAGCGCGAGGCCGAGTCGGTGTCCGCGGCCGACGTGTACGCCCTGGTCTACGACGCGGAGCGGCCGGAGCTGTTCCTCAAGGCGTCGGGCGAGCGCGTCGTGCCGCCGGGCGACGCGATCGGGATCCGCCGCGACTCCGCCTGGAACGTGCCCGAGCCAGAGCTGGTGATCGTCGTCGATTCGGCGATGCGGCCGGTCGGCCTGTCGATCGGCAACGACGTGTCGTCGCGGAGCATCGAGGGCGAGAACCCCCTGTACCTCCCGCAGGCCAAGGTCTACGACCGGTCGTGCGCGCTGGGTCCGTGCGTGGTCGCGTGGGACGACGTCTCGCTGCCGACGGCGATCGCGCTGGAGATCGTGCGGGCCGGCTCGCCCGTGTTCGGCGGCGAGACGTCGACGTCGGCCATCCACCGGCGGCTCGAAGACCTCGTCGACTGGCTGGGACGGGCCATGACCTTCGACCTCGGCTGCTACCTGATGACCGGGACCGGCATCGTGCCGCCCGAGTCCTTCACGCTCCGGCCGGGCGACGTCGTCTCGATCACGATCGACGGCATCGGCACCCTGCACAACCCCGTGGTCGCGGTCGGCCGGGGCTGACGGACACCGACGAACGTACCGGGGACGAGGCCCGACGGGCGGCGATAGGATGCCCGCCATGCGCACCCGACTCGCCCTCACGACCATCCTGGCCGCCGTCGTCCTGGCCGCCTGCAGCGGCGGCGGATCCACCGCGACCACCCGGCCGGCGGCGACCGCCGGGACATCGGCCGAGGCGCCCGCGGACACCGCCGCGCCCGCCGGAAACGGCAGCATCGACTGCGAAGCGCTCAAGACGGCGGCCCAGCAGCTGCTCGGGATCCAGCTCCTCGCCCAGATGCGGACGCCGGACACGGTGGAGTCGATCCGGAACAAGGTCATCGGCAACCTCGACCCCGACGCGATGCTGGCCGCCCTGAAGGAGCTGCACGCGCTCGACGGGCAGTCGTCCGTCCTGGGCGATCCCAAGGCCGCGATCGAGGTCTACGAGGAAGCCGCCGAGGCCGCGAAGACGCTGTTCGCCACCGAGCCCGTCACCCAGGAGGCGATCGACGCCTACAACGAGCACGTCGGCGAGGTCGGCCCGTTCCTGGGCCACCAGGCCGCGATCGCGGGGGCGATGGACTCGGCCGGCTGCTGAGGGTTCGTCTCCCGGTCAGCCGGAGCGCGACACGATCGCCGCGAGGCCGATCAACGCCCCGACGAACACGGCGGCCAGGCCCACGACGACGGCGCGCAACGACGTCGCTCGCCGGACGATGGCCGCGGGATCGATGACGCCGGCGAGGGTGTTGGGCACGGTCTGATCGCGCAGTACGTTGGGCAGGGCGGTGATCGCCTGGTTCTGCAGGAACGTCACCCCGTCACCGACCTTGGCCAGGGCGGATCGCCGGAGACCCGGTCCGGGACCAGCGCGACGATGTCGGCGGCCCGGGTCGGCCCGCCAGGGCGCAGCGCGATCGCGGCACCCATGAACAGCGCCGGGGCGATCCCAGCCGCCTGCATCCAGCGCGGCGCACCGGCGACCTGCAGCCCCGCCGCGAGACCGATCGAGCTCGCCGTCAGCCAGCGGAGGGTGGAGTCGGGGAGCTGCTGCAACGCGCCCGTCGTGCCACGCGCCCCCGCCCCCGTGGCTCGGGCCGCCCCGGGCACCCGACCCACGAGCGTCGCGACGGCCGCTCGAGCTCGCCCGCTGTCCCGCGTCCGAGTCGTGGTCATCGTCCTGCGTCCCGCTTCAAGCCGTCGCCGGGACGCGATCGTTGGCGAGCCCAAGGAGCGTGTCCAGGCGACCCCGGGCGTCGAGGGCGGTCGCCGATGCCGCGGTCGCGATGCCCAGCCCGAGCCGGCGATCGTCGGCGATGCTTCCCTCGAGCGTCCGTGTCGCGCCATCGAGCGCACCCCACGCCTCGTCGAAGTCCGCGCGATCGACCTGGCCCGGGAACGCGAGGCCACGGGGGAACGTCGCATTCGTCTGGTCCACGAGTGCCATGCACTCGGCCAGCCTCGCCGTGACCGGTGGATCGAACGGGATGTCCTCCGGATCGCCTTCGCTGCCGACCAGGCCGAGCATGAGGGGCCGCCGCCAACGGCCGTGGACCATGCGCTCGACGAACATCGCCGCGATGGTCATCAGGACCACGAGGAGGGTCAGGATGAGGCCGTAGAGGGGGATCCAGAGGAACCACCCGATCAGGGACCCGGTCGGCGCTGGCACGAGCACCGCTTTGAGCACGACGGGCGGCACGACGAGGAAAGCGACGAGGAAGGCGATCCTCGCCTTGCCGTCCGGGAGCGGCGTATGGCCCCTGCGGACGCGGGCAAGGCGCAAGAACGCCAGGCCGGTCATCGCGACGACGGCGAGCACGAACAACGGCAGCGGCATCGCGAACGGCTTTCTCACAGGGCGAGGGTTCCGGCGACGTCGGTCGGAGCGTGGAGCTCCGGGACGTCGGCGGTGAAACTCCGCCCCCGGTGGGGTTGCAGTGAACCACAGGCCGATGGTATTGTCAACTGTAGTGAGATAGTGCCACTTTAGGAGGACAACGCGCATGGCGCTGTCGATCGGAGCCGTGTTGAAGCAGGCGCGCGACGTGCGCGAGCTGTCCGGCGTCGACGCGGCTCGCGCGGCGGGCATCTCGCCGGCCTATCTGAGCAAGCTCGAGAGTGATGCGGTCAAGCGGCCCTCGCCGCACGTCCTCCTCCAGCTGAGCGAGGCCCTGGGACTCCCCTACGCGGACCTCATGCGCCTGTGCGGCTACCGGGTCCCCGGCGACTCGGATCCGAACGCTGCCGAGGGCGTCACGACCGCGCTGTTCGCCGACCTCACGGACGACGAGCGCGAGGAGCTGCTCGAGTATCTCGCGTGGTATCGGGCCCGGCGGCGCGGGCGGATCGCGGTACAGGCCAGCTAGGGCCGCCTGGACGGCGCGATCAGGCGTGGGTCGGAGCCCGAGCGTTCGCCGGCCTCGATCCTCACGGGGAGCCGGTTCTCGCCCGGCGTCAGCGGACACGAGAACTTCGGGTCGTACACGCATGACGGGTGATACGCGAGGTTGAAGTCGACCGAGTACGTGCCGTCCTCTTCGGCGCCCACGTCCATGTACCGGCCGGCGCCGTACGTCTCGGTGCCGCTGGTCGCGTCCAGGAACGGCACGAACAGCGACTCGTTGCCGCCGCCCGCGAACGCGTAGGCCGTCAGCGTGCGCACCTCCCCGTCGAGGGGGAAGTGGAACACGCCGGCCCGCTGGGCCGGCCGCAGCCGTCCGTCGGAGGTCGGGATCTCGAAGGCGACCGGCTCGCTGCCGGCATACGGCTCGAGCGACAGGTCGTCGAAGCGGAGGTCCGGATCGACCGGGTAGTAGGGGAGGCCATCGAACGCCGCCCGTTCGGCCTCCGGCACGGGGCTGCCGTGGCTCGTCCGGAAGAACTCGTCCTTGTCCTGCCGGTACTCCGCGATCGCATCCTCGTAGGACACGGTGTGCCGGTGCTCATGCGCGTGGTCGTGGTCGCTGCCGTGGTCGTGTCCGTCGTGCTCGCGTCATGGACGGAGGCTACTCCCGGCCACAGCCTCGTGCCGCAGCCACGCGTGACGGAGCCCGCAACCACCCGGTGACGAGGCCATCGGCGCGCGGTAGGCTTCGAGGCGGAGGTGCCCGGATGACGATGCGCGAGGCGCTGGACGCCGCGATGCACAGGCAGAGCTCGGACGAGGCCATGGCCACGCTCAAGGAGCGCGGGATCGCCGTGGTGGACCTGGACACGATGAGCACGGCGGTCCACGACGTCTACTGCGGGATCATGGCGGACCACGAGCACCCGAACGACAAGGACCGGGATCAGGCGCGCCAGCTGCTCGAGGCGATGCAAAAGGGCAGCGCCAACTGATCCACGCCCGGGACGCCGGCAGACGAGGGCTGTCGTCCGCGGCGCCGGGCACCACCATCACGAGGAGCGCAGCGCGGCTCGGGGAGCCGTGATTCGGCGGGTCCGGCCGGCTGTGGGCGGGCTGTGGATTCCCTGCGAGCTTGGCGGATCGCTCGCCGGCCTCATCGGACTCTCAGGCGGCCAGGTCGACCATCGAGGCATCGACCGCCCGCAGTGAGACGGTCGACCGCGGAGGACGCCATCGACCGAGCGCATGCCCAGCCATCCCTCTCGCACTCCTCGTGGAGACCTCGATGACCGAGCTCAACCCATCCATCCCCACGCCCCCGACGCCCGAAGCGGGTCCGGGGCGCCTGACGGGCACGCGCCGTGCCATCGCCTCGGCGCTGCTCATCGCCGGGCTGTTCGCGGTCGGCGGCACCGCCGTCGCGCTCGCGGCCGATCCGTCGGCCAGCCCGGCCCCGTCCACCTCGACCCAGCCGTCCGACGACGGCTCGGGCGCGACCACCGCCCCCGACGACGCGACGTCTCCGGGGACCGGCACCGCGCCGGCCGGCCGAGCCGGCCACGGCGACGGCGACTGCCCCGACAAGGGCGCCGGTTCGGGCGGAACCGACGGCTCCGGCGGCTCCTCGAGCACGCCGGTGACCCCGACGACCCCCGATCCCACCACGACGCCCGCCGTCTGACCCCCAACCGTAGCCGGCGACCCGCCCCGCGGTCGCCGGCTACCCCAGGACCGCGTCCACCGTCTGCCCGGGATCGTCGGCCTACTTCACGCTGCCGGCCGTGATCCCCTCGACGATCTGGCGATTGAACACGACGTAGATGACGATCATCGGGATCGTCACGATCGACAGCGCCGAGAACAGCAGCGAGTAGTCCGTCACGTAGCGGCTCGAGAACGCGAGCAGGCCGGTCGGGATCGTCTTGAGCTCGTCGTCCTGGATGTACAGCAGGGCCAGCAGGAACTCGTTCCAGGCCGCCAGGGCCGCGAAGATCGCCACGGTCGCCAGCCCCGGCCGGAGCAGCGGCAGCGCGAGCGAGCGGAAGACCCGCGCATCCCCCGCGCCGTCGATCCGCGCGGCCTCGAACAGCTCGTCCGGCAGCGCGTCGAGGTACACCTTGAGCAGGTAGATCGCGAGCGACAGGCCCATCGCGGCGTACGGGATCATCAGCGCGAGGCGGGTGTCGGTGATCGCGAGCTGCGTGAACAGGCTCGACTGGGCGATGAAGTACGACTGCAGCGGCAGCAGCAGCCCCAGGGCGAACAGCGCCATGAGCAGGCCCCGTCCGCGGAACCGGTAGCGGCTGAACGCGAACGCCGCGGCCGACCCGACCAGCAGGATCACCGTGACGGCGACCGCGGTGACGATCGCGCTGTTGAGCGCGTACTGGCCGAGGTGACCCACCTCCCACGCCTCGGCCCAGCGGGACAGGTCGACCTCCGTCGGCAGCGCGAACGGCGACGAGAAGATCGCGCTGTTGGACTTGAAGCTCGACAGCACCATCCAGACCATCGGGAAGAAGAACACGGATCGCGAGCAGCGCGAGCGCGACCGTCACCAGGACCCGGCCGAGGGTCCAGCGGCGCCTCATGCGCGCACCGCCCCCCCGCGCCGGTTGAGCCGCGTGTACGCGAAGCCGACGCCCAGCACGATGACCGTGAGCACGACCGCCATCGCGGACCCGTAGCCGACGTCGCCGTTGCGGAAGACCGTCTTGACGAGATACGTGGTCGGGATCTCCGTGGCGCCGTACGGGCCGCCGTTGGTGAGCACGAAGAACAGGTCGAAGCCCTGGAAGCCGCCGGTCACGCACAGCAGCACGGCGACCCACACGGCGTTCCGGATCATCGGCACCTTGATCCGGCGGAACAGCGCCCATTCCCCCGCGCCGTCCATGCGCGCCGCCTCGAGGACCTCGGTCGGCACCTGCCGGAACGCCGCGTAGAAGATCATCATGTAGAAGCCCGCGAACACCCAGCCCGAGACGACGCTCACGGCCAGCAGCGCCGTCGACGTGTCGCCCAGCCAGACCCGCTGGAGCTCCTCGAGGCCCACCGCCGCGAGCCCCGCGTTCACGAGGCCGAAGTCCGGGTTGTAGACGAATGCCCAGAGGATCGCGACGACCACCATCGGCAGCATCACGGGCGTGAAGATCGCGACCCGGAACCACAGGCCGCCGCGCCACGCGCTGACGATGCCGGCGAGCAGCAGCCCGACCGTCACCTCCAGCACGAGGGTCGCCGCGATGTAGATGAGGACGTGGACGAACGAGCCGCGGAACACGGCGTCGCCCGCCGCTCGGGTGTAGTTGTCCAGGCCGACGAAGGTCATCGGCCCGAACCCGTTCCAGTCGGTGAAGCTGTAGCCCACGGTCAGCACCATCGGCAACAGCACGGCGAAGCCGAACAGCACGGCCGCGGGCGCGACGAACAGGTAGGGGCTGAAGCGGCTGCTGGGCGTCACGTCAGCCGGACGATGAGCGGGCCCGCGGGAGGCGTGGCGGCCGGACGCCCGCGGTCACGCAGGGCGGCCGGCCGCTTCGGAGCCTCGTCGCGTGCCTCCTAGCGGCCGAGCTTGGTGTCGATCCCGGCCAACGCCTCCTTCGGCGTCGCCTGGCCGCCGAGCACCGCGGCGATCGCCGAGTACAGGGCATCGGCCATCTCCAGGTTGTATCCGGTGTCAGGCGGCAGGACCGTGGCCGGGGCGGTGTTGAGCAGGTCGTTCAGCTCCGCGGACCGGGTGTCGATGTCCTGGCCGGCGGAGGCCGACTTCGCCAGCGGGGTCACCTCGGCCTCGATCAGCTTCTGGACGTTGGCGTCGCTGTTGAGCAGGGCGAGGAAGTCGATCGCCTCGGGGATCTTCGGCGCTCTTGGCGTTGACCACGTAGCCCGTCTCGACGCCGATGACGCTGCCCTGGTCGCCGGTGCCGGCCGGCATCGCGGGCAGGTTGACGTAGTCGAACTGGAGGTCGGGCGCCTCGTCGATCGCCCAGCTCACCAGCCACGACCCGATCGGGTGCATGGCGGCCTTGCCCTGGAAGAACAGCTGCGCGCCGGCGTTGTCGTCGATCGCGTTGGCGCTGTCGTTGACGCACTTGTGGTCGGCCAGCTCGGCGATGTAGCCGAAGGCCTTCTCCCACTCCGGGGTGTCGAACTTGCCCGTGCCGCCGAGGGTCTTCGCGTAGGCCTCCTCGCCGACGACGCGCGAGCTCATGTGGGCGAGCCAGTTGCCCGCGGGCCACAGATCCTTGTTGCCGGACGCGATCGGCGTGATGCCCTTCGCGTTCAGCGCGTCGCACGCCGCGAGCAGCTCCTCCCAAGTCGTGGGCGGCTGGACGCCCGCCTCCTCGAGCAGCTGGGTGTTGTACCAGAGGACGTTGGTGACATCGGCCGAATAGGGGACCATCACCTTCTTGCCGTCGATGGTCGCCTGGCCGAAGACCGCGTCGTCGAACAGCCCCTTGAGGGGCCCGGAGGCGACGGCCTCGTTGAGGTCGGCCGCGAACCCGTCCGCGTTGCGCTGCCGGAGGCGCTCGCCGGTCCACTCGAAGTAGATGTCCGGCGCGTTGCGGCCGTTGAGCAGCTGCGGCAGCCCGATGGTCTGGTAGAGGTCGTCGTCCATGTAGTTCATCTCGGTCTTGGTGCCGGGATGCGCGGCCTCGAACTGCTTCGCGACGTCGTCCCAGACGCGAATCTGGGCCTCGCCGGGCGAGCCCATCGCGACCCGCAGGACATGGTCGTTGGACGGGGTGCTGCTGCCGCTGCAGCCGGCGACCGCGATGATCGCGGCGGTGGCGAGGGCGGCGAGCCCCCGGGTGTGGCTGGTCATGTGCCTCCTCCTGGTTCCTCGAGCGTGAGCGCTCCTGGCGGGACGTGGGTATCGGTGAGATCGGCGAGGGTCATGTCGAGGGCATCCCCGAAGACCCGGACGCGGCGGCGGCGGAGCTCCACGAGATACGGCCGGAGCTCGGCCTTCGCGTCGCGTTCCAGGCGGCCCTCCGCGGCGAGCGCCGCGACGCGGCCGATGGCCTGGGCGCCCGTGTCGAAGGCCTCGATCCACGGCCGGCACTCGGCGATCAGCGCGGGGTTCTGGACCGGCCCCCGAAGCAGGTGGTCCGCCGCGGCCTGGAGCTCGTTCGCGAGATCGGCCAGGTCCACCGCGGCCAGCACCCCGTTGCCGTGCTCGACCTCGAACGCGAACGCCTCGAGCGCTCGCGTCACCACGGGCGCGTCCTCGACCGCGAGGCACGACGACCGCACGTTGTCCGCGAAGACCGCGAAGGCCTGGTGATCCGTCCTCGCCGGCGACGTCCCGGATCGCCCGCCGCCAGCTCTTCTCCGGGTCGTACGACTCGGGCGCGACGAGGTAGTCGGCGATGGTCGCGAACGGGATCTTCGACGCCTCGTACAGCTCCATCCCGTTGGCGACGACGCCGAACGCGTGCCGGAACAGGTGCGGGTCCCGCCCGCGGTAGGGCCCGACGTGGAGCTCGAAGCCCATGGCGACGTCGTTGACCGGGTAGTTGTCCCAGTAGGTGGCTGGCCGCCGGGCGGTCCGCTCGAATACGGCCGCGTCATCGGCGTCGAGCGTCGGCGAACAGATCGCGCGCCCCGTCCAGAACAGGTCGATCCCGGGCTCGAGCCCCGAGCCCAGCGTCTGCAGGTACATCTCCCGGCCGTTGCCCCAGTAGACCGTGGGGCACACGACGAGGCGGGACCGGGAGCCCAGGCGCTCCGCGACGCGGTTGGCGACCGCGACGTGGGCGTCCGCGAGGCCCTCGAACGCCTCCCGGTCCTCCGGGTGCTGGAGCTCCGTCGGGATGTCGTCGAACAGCAGCCCGAACGCGCTCACACCGAGCGCGGCCACGCTCGCGAGCTTGCTCGCGAGCGCCTCGAGGTCCCCCTCGTCCGAGTAGCGCATCGAGAGGCCCGGCGAGACGCAGAACACGAAGTCCACGCCGCAGGCGCGCGACACGTTGACCAGCTCGGCCAGGCGCCGGAGCTCGGTGCCCGCGTACGGGGCGCGCCACGCGCGCCGGATCAGCGGATCGTCCTTGGGCGTGTAGACGAACGTGTTCATCCCGCGCGAGGCGATGAAGCGGATCATCTCGAGGCGCTGCTCATGGGTCCACGGGTTGCCGTAGAACCCCTCGAGCACGCCGCGAACGGCGAACGGGGACGGCGCGTTCCGGCTCACGTGGCCGCCGTCCGGCCGAGGAGCGCGGCGTTCAGCGCGTCGCCGCCCTCGACGTTGCTGCTGGCGAAGACCTCCGGCGTCGTGCCGCGCGCGACGAGGATCCCGACTGCCTCGGCCTCGATCGCGTTGACGATCGCCGCCCCGACCACCGTCGACGTCGGCGCGACGCGCCCGCCGAGCCCGGCGATCTCGACCGCGGCGTCGCCCACGCAGCCGCCGTTGTCGATGACGACGTCGGCGACCTCGTGGAGCCGCGGCGCGGTGGTCGCTCGGGCGGCGGTCGAGGTCGCATGCGTCAGGCTGGTCAGCGCGATCACCCGCGCGCCGACGCCGCGGGCGAGCGCGGCGAGCTCGGAGGTCACCGCGTTGCTGCCGGAGTTCGAGGCGACGATCAGCACGTCTCCGGCGGCGATGGGATGGTCCTCCAGGAGGGCGGCGGCGAGGCCCGGCATCCGCTCGAGCGCCGTGCTGAGCGGGGCGCTCGCGTGGAGCATCAGGCCCTCGAACAGGATCGGGCGCACGTGGACCAGGCCGCCGGCCCGGTAGTACAGCTCCTCCGCCAGCATATGCGAGTGCCCGGAGCCGAAGGCATGCACGACGCCACCGGCGGCCAGCGTGTCGGCGACCAGCTCCGCGGCGGCGCGGATGTTCGGCCACTCCGCGTCGAGCAGGCGGGCGACGAGGTCGCCGGCGATCTCGAGGTAGCGGCGGCCGGGCGAGGCCGTCGTGTCCGTCATGCCGTCACTCCCGATCGTGGCGCCACGACCACGGTGACGAGCGGGGCGTACGGCCCGGGGACGTCGTCCAGGCCCAGGCGCAGGGCCCCTTCGAGCGGCGACGCGTCGGCGATCCGCACGGCAGGCGCCCGTTCCGTCGCGCCGAGCCGCGCCTCGAGGCCCGTCCGCAACGGCGTCGGCTCCAGCAGCAGGCGACCGCCGAGGGCCACCGGCACGGCGGCCGCTCCCCCGCCGCCCACGCGACGCCGGCGGTCACCGTGGTCGCGAGCTCGTGCGCGGCCTCGTCGACGATCTCCCGGGCGACCTCGTCGCCGCGGCCCGCGGCCTCGAGCACGTCGGGTGCGAAGGCGGCGATCTCGGGGACCGGTCGCGGTGCGTCGTGGACGCGCACGTGGAGGTCGTCGAGGTCGCCGAAACGGCGCCGCGCCGCGGCCGCGAGGCCGGTGTCGGGGCCACGACCCTCGCGCGCCCGGAGCACCGCGGACAGGCCACGGCGGCCGAGCCAGAAGCCGCCGCCCTCGTCGCCCAGCAGGAACCCGTGCCCGCCGAGGATCCGCGGCTCCCCGCCGTCCGGCAGCGCGAGGCAGGCCACGCCGGTCCCGGCGACGAGGCTCACCCCCCAGCCGCCGGACAGGGCCCCCGCGTGTGCGGTCACCGCGTCGTCCGCGACCCACACCTCGCGCGCGCCGGTCGTCGCCGCGACGAGGACACCCAGGCGCTCCGCCTCCGTCCGCTCCGACGGGGCGGTCGTGAGGCCGAGGACCACGCGATCGGGCGTGTCGAAGGCCCCCTGCGCCCAGGCGCGCGCCACGCCGTCCGCGAGCTGGGCGACCGTGTCGCCCTCGAGGCGCCCCACGCCCTCGACCTCGACCGTCCGCGGGTCGTCCGAGCCACGCAGCCGGATGCCCGACTGGCCACCGTCCACCGCGAGCACGCGCATCAGCCGGCCCGCCGGTCGGTGAGCGACGAGAACTCGGCGCCGGACACGTTCGCGCTCAGCTGGTAGCGGTCGCCCCGGTAGACGCAGTCGGCGGCCATCACGACCCGGCCCCGCGTGTCCGAGTCGACCATGCGCAGCCGCAGGCAGGCCTGGTCGTCGGGGATCGCCAGCTGGGCTCGGATCTCGGGGTCGGGCAGCACGGGCTCGATGGTGACGCTCGCGGCGCCCGTGACGATGCCGTAGCGACGGGCGAGGAGCGCGTACAGCGAGCCGTCGAGGTCGCCGGGCTCCAGACCCGGCACGAGCGAGGCGGGGATCCACACCGACTCGACGGCCATCGGCTCGCCGCTCCCGAGCCGGACCCGGGTGAAGCCGACCACGCGCTCGCCGGCGGGGACGTGCAGCCGCGACGCGAGGCCCGGATCTGCGGATGACACGCCGAAGGCGACCAGGCGGCTGGCGGGCACGAGGCCGCGCTCGTGCATGTCCTGCGTGAACGAGGTCAGGCCGAGGAACCGGAGCGGCGTCCTCGGCAGGACGAACGTCCCCGAGCCGCGGCGCCGCTCGACGAGCCCCTCGGCGACCAGCGCATCCATGGCGTGCCTGACGGTCATCCGCGCGACCCCCCACCGGAGGCTGAGCTCGCGCTCGCTGGGCAGGCGATCGCCCGGCGCCGACACCGCGATGAGCTCGCGCAGGCGGGCCCGCAGGGCATGGCGCGTCGAGTCGTCCAGCTCCGTCATCGCCGGGGAGTCTAGGGCGCGGCGGGCGCGCTGGCAAACCGTCGGCTAGACCACTTCGGCGCCACCGCCACCCGCCGGCGGAGACCACTCCGACGCCCGCCCGGATCGAGCAGGCCGCATGCAGCGTAGACCACATCGATCGGTCAACCCTGCACCGCTTGTAGACCAGTCGAAGGACGCGCTAGCCTGTGGCGCGATGCTCGAGATCCGCCCGGCGACCGTCCACGACCTGCCGGGCGCCTACCGCGTCTGCCTGGCGACCGCCGCCGCCGGCGGCGATGCGTCCGCCGAGTACCGGAACCCGGACCTTCTCGGGCACGTGTTCGTCGGCCCGTACATCGTCGGCGCCCCGGAGCACGCCCGGATCGTCGCCGACGAGGCCGGGGTCGCCGGGTACCTGTTCGGGGCGACGGACACGCGGGCGTTCGCGCGGTGGGCCGAGGCCGAGTGGTGGCCGCCGCTGCGGCGCCAGTACCCCGAGCTCGCCGAGACGTCGCCGGACGCCGAGGCCATCGGGCTGATCCACCGGCCGCCGGTGGCGCCCGACGCGGTGATCGACGACTACCCGAGCCACCTGCACATCGACCTGCTCGACCGCGCCCGGGGACGGGGGCTCGGGCGAACGCTCGTCGAGGGCCTTGCCGACGACCTGCGGGCACGTGGCTCGCGCGGCGTGCACCTGGAGGTCGGGACGGCCAACGACAATGCGATCGCGTTCTACCGGCACCTGGGCTTCGAGCCGGTGCTGCCGCTCGAGGGGTCGCTGCTGATGGGGCTGCGGCTCGACTGACGCCGAGCCGGCCCGTCCGGCGCTACTTCTTGCGGGTCGTCCCGCTCGCGGAGCGGCCCTTCGCCGCCGGCTTCGCCGCGGCCTTGGACGACCGCTTGGCCGGGGCCTTCGCCGACGTCTTCGAGGTCGTTCGCTTGCGCGTCGCCGCGCCGGCCTCGAGCCCTTCGGCCGCCCCGACCTCTTCGGCGCCCTGTGTCGCCATCACCATCCCGGCGCCGGCGAGCTGGCGTGTGGCGCGGGCCCCCGCCTGCGCGGCGGACAGCTCGGCGACGCCGCTCGCCGCGGCATCCATGCCCGAGGACACGGCATCGTCGCGCGCGTCGAGGAGCTCGTCGGCCGCCTCGAGCTCCGAGATGCCCTCGGCGATCTCCGACAGGCCGATGGCCGCGAGGCGACCGCTCAGCGAGTCCATGCCCTCCGACAGCGCGGCCGCCGCCATCGCCCGCCCGATCTCGTTGACCGCGAGCCCGCGGAGCTGGCGCCCCTTCGCCGTGAGGAACGACGACAGGACCGGCATCCGCATGAGCGCGACGACGTTGCTCGCGACGTCCAGCTGGCCCGACAGGGACGCGAGGAACATCCCCCGATCGAGGTTGTCCGCGCTCACGGCGGCCACGAGCGCGCTGAGGTCGGCCGTCTCCTCGGCCGCCTCGAGGGTCGCCGCGCCGCGCACGGTGTCGGCGACCGCCTCGTCGGCCGCGAGGTCGCTGAGCGCCTCGAGCGACTGCGCGCGGTCGAGCTGGTCCAGCCCGCTGGTGACGTCCGCGGCGCCCTCGGCGGCCAGCGCGACGGTCTCGCGCGCCGCCTCTCCCGCGGCGTCGATCAGCTCGGCCCCGGCCGCGAGGTCCTCGACCCCGGCCTCCAGCGCAGCCCCGGCAACGGCTGCCGTGTCGGTCTTCCCCTTCGCCATCGAAAGTCCCCTTCCCTGATGTTCCCGGCCATCGTCGCGCGCGACCGTCGCTCGTTGGATCGCCAACTATGCGTGATATCGGTCGATCCACGCGAGCCCGGACCGCGACGCGGGCGTACGGCGGGCATCGCCGCGGGTCAGCGACGGGGGTCGACGTGCACCTTCGGACCGTCACCCCAGGCCGGATCCCGGTTGCCCGCCAGGACGCCCGCGACCTCGTCGAGCCCGACGACGGCGGCGACCAGCGGCGCCGGATCGACGCCGCCCGACGCGTACAGGTCGAGGGCGCCGTCGAGGCCGGGCGAGCCGCTCAGGATGCCGACGACCGTGACGTCCTTGAGCACGACGCGCCGGCTGTCGACGGGACTGGGCTGTCCGGAGAGGCCGATCCAGACGACCCGCCCGCCGGGCTCGACGAGGTCGATCGCGAGCGCCGGCAGCTCGACCGCGTTGGACGCGTCCACGACGCCGTCGAACGTGCCCGCCGGCAGCGCATCGGGGCGCCACACGTGCTCGAACCCGAGCGACCGCGTGAACCGCACCGTCCCCTCGCGCCGCGCCACCAGGTGGACCTCCGCGCCGCGGGCGCGCGCCATCAGGGCCACCAGGAGCCCGATCGCGCCGGCGCCCAGCACCAGCAGCCGGCCGCCCGCGGCGACGCCGGCCGCGTCGACCGCCCGCCACGCGTTGCCACCCGGCTCCACCAGGGCGCCGCTCGCGTCGTCCACCCGGTCCGGCAGCCCGTGCAGCGAGCTGGCGGGGACCGCGAGCTGCTCGGCCAGGGCGCCGGCCCATCCGTGTCGGATTCCGACCTCGTAGCGATCCGCGCACAGGTGCTGCCGGCCGCTCCGACAGCGCCGGCAACGGCCGCAGCCGAGCATCGTGTCGCCCATCACCCGGCGCCCGAGCCACGCCTCGTCGACCCCGGCCCCCACCGAGCGCACGGTGCCGCACCACTCGTGCCCGATCCGCAGCGGGTAGACCGCGTCCCCGGTCTGCAGGTACGTCATCTCGCCCGTGAACAGCTCGACGTCCGTGCCGCAGACGCCGACCCGCTCCACGTCGACGACGACCTGGCCCTCCGCCGCGACCGGCGCGTCGACCTCGTGGACGCCACCGATCCGCGGGCCCTCGATCACGAAGGCCCTCACGGGCGTCCGGCCCCGCGCATGACCGGGGCGCCGCGATCGGTCATGGACGGCAGTGTAGGCACCGCTCGTGTGCCCGGCCCGCGCCGGCGACTCCCGTTCCGCCCCTTTACGCGTGTAGTACCCTGTGCGCGTCGATCCGGTGGGAGCCGGACCTCTCTACGGGAGCGGACATCGAGCGACAGCCCACGCACGTGACCGGCCCCGGCGGCGCGCCGGTCGATCCGCGTGAGCCCCTGCCGCCCCGCTTCGAGAGAGGGAGAGCACACCCGGGATGAAGAATCCGCCCGTCCTGATCGCGGTCCTTGGCTTCTTCGGCCTCATGACCGCGTTCTACTACATCTTCGCCGGCCTCCGGATCATCGGATTCGACTGGTTCGGCGCCTTCGCCGACGCACCCGCCACCCAGGGCTACTGGTTCTGGGGCGCGCTGTGGGTGATCGTCGGAATCGCGTTCGCCGCGATCTCGATCGCGCTGTGGTCCCTGCAGCCGTGGGCGTGGGCGGCGGCCGTGATCCTGTCGATCGTCGGTCTCGTGACCGCGTTCTTCGTCATGTTCGACTCGGGCCTCGCCGCCGGCCTCGGTGCCGCGCTGTTGCCCGCGATCATCCTCTGGTACCTCTACACGAACGAGGTTCGTTCGCAATTCGGTGTCAATCCGGCCGACGCCGCCTGACGGCTCGCGCGGCAACAACAAACCGGGCTCCTGGCCTTGCGGCGGGAGCCCGGTTCGCGTGATGGGGATCCGTCGGTGGGCGCGGGGTCGACCGACGGGAGCTGGGATCGGGGCTAGGGGATCCGGTTGAACCAGAGGGCCGCGAGGCCCGCGCCACCGAGGACGAGCAGCAGGGCCGCGGCGGCGAACCACTGCGTGACCTCCTGCTCCTGCTGCGTGTAGCCGACCTTGGAGCCGAGGCTCTCGTAGATCTGCGCCAGGTCCTCCGAGGTCGGCGCCGCGAAGTACCGGCCGGACGTGGTCTCGGCGATCGCCGCCAGGGTGTCGGTGTCGGGCGGGACGTTGAGCGTCTGCACCTGGCCGGTCTGCGGGTCCTGCACGTCGACC
The DNA here is from genome assembly GCA_963767945.1 of uncultured Chloroflexia bacterium. Classification (GTDB taxonomy): domain Bacteria; phylum Chloroflexota; class Limnocylindria; order Limnocylindrales; family CSP1-4; genus CAIXZV01. Next base: position 362,962 of record CAVYGH010000011.1, read on the forward strand.
GTGCCGTCCTGTGTGCCGAGGGCGATCGTGTACACGGGCATCCCTTCGGCGGCCGCAGCCGACGCGGCGGCGAGCGGCTCGGTGGCGCCGGTCGAGTTGGCGCCGTCGGACAGGAGCACGGTCGCCACGAGCGGCGGCTGGCCCGCATCCGGCGCCGCCGACGGCGACGGCGAGGCGGACGGCGACGGGGATGCGCCGGGCGTGGTGTCGGCGGCGGTCGTCCGCGCGTCGGCGGTCGCCTGGAGCGAGATCATGATCGCGTCGCCCAGCGCGGTCCCGCCGTCGGCCTCGAGGTTGTCCAGCGCGGTGTGCACCTCGGCCCGGTCGGTCGTCGGCGCGACCACCAGCCGGGCGTCCGTCGAGAAGGCAACCAGGCCCACGCGGAAGCCCGCGGGCAGCTGGTCGACGAACGTCTCGGCGGCGGCCCGGGCGGCGGTCATCCGGTCCGGATCGACGTCGGTCGCGAGCATCGAGCGCGAGACGTCCATCGCGAGCATCACGGTCGCCTCTTCGCGCGGCACGTTGAGCACGGCGGACGGCCGGGCCAGCGCGATCGCGAGCGCGGCGACGGCCGCGAGGTACAGGGCCGTCGGCACGTGGCGCCGCCAGCGCGGTGCCCGCGGCACGAGGTTGGAGAGCAGGTCCACGTTCGTGAACCGGACGACGTAGCGTGCGCGCCGGCGCTGGACCAGCAGGTACAGCGCGAGCGCGATCGGCACGAGCAGGAGGCCGAGCAGGAGCTCGGGCGAGGCGAAGGTCATGGAACCATTCCCTGGATACGGAGCTGGTCGGCGAGAGATCGGAGCCAGCTGCCCGAGGTGGACAGGACGACGTGGCGGGCGCGGAGCCGGCGAAGCTCGCGGGCGACGTGGTCGCGATCGCGGGCGGCCGCCTCGGCGAACCGGTTGCGGAGCCCCGACGACGAGGTGTCGACGCGGACGGTCCGGCCGGTCTCGGCGTCGACGAGGTTGAGCTCGCCGACGTCGGGCAGCTCGTCCTCACGCGGGTCGCGGATCTCGACGACGAGCACGCCGTGACGCTGGGCGACGGCGCCCAGCTGTGGCAGCCAGTCGAGCGGACCGCGCAGGTCCGACACCAGGACGACGAGCCCGCCGGCGGGGGCGCCGTGGGCGACGAACCGGAGGGCGGCCTCGGGGGACTTGAAGCCGGTCTCGGCTCCGTCCGCCTCGAGCTCCACGGCGGCGAGCGTGGTGATCAGGCCGGCCCGGCCGGCGGCCGGTCGCGACTGGCGATCCGTGGCGCCGCCGAACGTGAGCACGCCCAGCCGGTTGCCCCGCTGCGTGGACAGGTGGCCGATCGCGATCGCGACGCCCTCGGCGACGTCCGTCTTGCGGCGATCGGCCGTCCCGAAGGCCATCGAGGGCGACACGTCGAGCAGCAGCCACGACGTGAGCGCGCGTTCCGGGACGTGGACCCGGACGTGGGGGCTGTTGAGGCGCGCGGTGGCGTTCCAGTCGATGCGCCGGACGTCGTCGCCCGGCTCGTACGGCCGCACCTGCGCGAGCTCCGTCCCGCCGCCGAGGTCGCGGGCGCGGAACTCGCCGGCCACGAGGCCGCGGATCCGGCGCCCGATCGACAGGTCCAGCGCGCGCAGGAGCGCCTCCGGCGTCGGCCCCGGACCGGGGCGGGCCGGCGTGCGCACCCGCGCCGCGAGGGCGGTCATGCCGTCCGCTCCTCCGTGATCAGCCGGGGCGCGGGGACGTTGGGGACGATCCGGTCCAGGATCATGTCCGGGGTCACCTCCTCGGCGAGCGCCGAGAAGCTGGGGACGATGCGGTGGCGCAGGACGTCGGGCGCGAGGTCCGCGATGTCCTGGGGCACGACGTAGCGGCGGCCGCGCAGCAGCGCGAGGGCGCGGGCGGCGTGGACGAGGTTGATCGAGCCGCGGGGGCTGGCGCCGAACGAGATGTAGCCCTTCAGGTCGGCCTGGCCCACCAGCTCGGGGTTGCGGGTCGCGGCGACGATCGAGACCGCGTACGCGGTGATCGCCGGGTCGACGTAGATCTGCGGGGTCGCGGCCTGGAGGACCTCGAGCGCATCCGTGTCGAGGATCGTGCGGACCGCGGCCGCCGGCCGGAGCGAGCGCTCGACGACGGTGGCCTCTTCCGCGGCGCTCGGGTAGCCGACGACGACCTTCATCATGAACCGGTCGATCTGCGCCTCGGGCAGCGGGTACGTGCCCTCGGACTCGATCGGGTTCTGCGTCGCCATCACGAGGAACGGGTGCGGGACGGCGTGGCTCTCGCGGCCGATCGTGACCTGTCGCTCCTGCATCACCTCGAGCAGCGCGGACTGGACCTTGGCCGGGGCGCGGTTGATCTCGTCGGCCAGGAGGAAGTTGCAGAACACCGGGCCGAGCTCGGTATCGAAGGCGCCGGTCGACGGGCGATAGATCCGGGTGCCGACGAGGTCGGCGGGGACGAGGTCGGGCGTGAACTGGATCCGTCGGAACGAGGCGTCGAGGGCCTCGGCGAGGGTCTTGATCGTGAGCGTCTTGGCGAGGCCGGGGACGCCCTCGAGCAGCAGATGCCCGCCCGAGAGCAGGGCGACCAGCACGCGCTCGAGCATCGCGTCCTGGCCGACGATCACGCGGCGGATCTCGAACAGGACGGCCTCGGCCGCCGTGCGGGGATCGTCGGCGCGGACGGCGGGGAGCGACGGTCGGGCGTCGCGGACGGGTTCGATCATTGAAGCCTCCGGGTCCCGCCGGTGGCGGGCGATGTCTGGTTCAGGGCCGGTGACAGGCACTCCTCAGCACTGTCACCGGCTGAGCCGATCCTTCCGGAGCTTCCTGAGAGATCCCTGACAACGGGTCCTGGGTGGTGAGACCTGAGCCGGGTCTTAACCTTTCGGCCGGCCGCCCGCCCGACGGCCGCGTGGCCGTCGGGCGTCGGGCTAGCCGTCCCCGTCGTCGGGTGGCGGGACCGCCCCGTCCGGCCACGCGGCGATGCAGACCCGGTTGCCGGCGCGATCGGACAGGATCCAGCTGCCGGGCGCTTCGGCGTCGACGACGATCCGGCCGCCGGCGGCGACCGCCGCCGCGAGCCGCGCCTCGACGTGCTCGCGCGCGACCGACACGTCGATGTGCATGGCGTGTCGCAGCGGCTTCTCGGCGTCGAGGTCCTGCATCCAGACCGTCGAGCTGGCCCCGAGCGGGTCGACGGCGCTGTCGTCGGCCATCGGGTCGTAGCCGAGCACCGCGCGCCAGAACCCGAGGTCGATCTCGTCGGGCTTGGCCGCGACCGCCACCGAGACCTGTTGGACCGAGGCGCGGTCGGCGGGCGCCCCGTTGGCCCGGGCGACCGCGGAGACCGCTCGTGCGAGCTCGACGTGCCGCGGCTCGAGCTCCCACATGTCCCGCGTCAGCCGGACCGTGAGCGCGCCGGTCGGCGACCGTGAGCAGCGCACCCGACTCGGCCAACCCGGGGACGGCGGCGATCGCTCCGGCGAGCCGTGCCGCCTCGTCGATCGACCCGACGCGAAAGACGGCTGTCGCGCCACCGTGCAGCACGACCCAGTCCTCGACGCCCTCGGCGGCGAGGAAGCCTCGCCAGCCCTGCTCGCTCATCCTCGCCTCTCGGGTGCTCGGCAGATCGCCGGTCGACCTGACCGGCGGATTCTACGCACGGGTCGTCCGCCGGTGGCGGTCTCCTCAGCCGCCCGCCTCGTCCGCCAGCGTCGTCCACAGGTCGTCCGCGCCGATGGCCGCCGCGGCGTCCGCGAGGCGTCGCTGCTGCTCTCGCCACGCGGCGCGCGCGTCGTCCGGCGACTGTGGCGCGAACGCGAGGCGGTTGCCCGGCCGGACCTGCCCGAGGCGAGGCAGCTCGGCGCGCGTGACGACGCCGAGCACCGGGTAGCCGCCGATGGTCGGCCCGTCGGCGAGGATCACCAGCGGCCGCCCGTCGCCGGGCACCTGGATCGCCCCGGGCACGAGGGGGTGCGAGAGGATCTCCCCGCCGGCCACGAGCGGTCCGCCGTCGAGTCGGATGCCCATGCGATCGACGGCGTCGGCCGCCGTCCACCTCGTCGCCGCGAAGGCGTCGACCGCGTCCGGCGGCAGGTGGCGGAGGTCGGGCCCGGGCACGAACCGGATCGGGCCGCGCTCGGCCGTCGGGTCCGGGCGCGATCGACGCCGGCCAGGTCCGCCCGGCCGCCGCGAGGTCGCCGCGACGCACGCGGCACGAGGCGATCGCCCGCGACGAGGGCCCGGCCGACCACCCCCGACGACGCGCCCGGCGCCCACGCCGAGGCCGAGCCCAGGATCCGCTCCGCCGCGAGGCCGCCCGCGAACCCCAGGTACGCGCGCAGGCCCGCCAGACCGCCCGTGAACCGCACCCTGGCGCCGGCCGGGATCGCGTGGACCGCATCGACGGCCAGGCGCCGACCGTCGTCGCGTTCCGCGCCCAGGTCGGCGCCCGCGATGGCGACGGCACACGCCTCGACGGCGCGCAGCTCCGTTCCGCCAAGGACGACCTCGACCGAGGCCGCCGTCGCCCGGCGCTCCGGCCAGGAGGTTCGCGACGGCCAGCGCCCAGCCATCGGCCGCGCCCGATCGCGGCACGCCGAGGTGCGCGAGGCCCGGCCGCCCGCCGTCCTGGACGAGGAGCAGCGGACCGGGATCGACGACCTCGAGCACGGTGGACGCGGCTCAGGCCGGGACGAGGCGGACGCGATCGCCGGGCGCGAGCCGCGATGGCCGGTCGCTCGCCGCGTCCCACAGCGGCGCCTCGGTGCGGCCGATCAGGTGCCAGCCGCCGGGCGTCTCGTACGGGTAGATGCCGGTCTGGCGGCCGGCGATCGCCACGCTCCCCGCCGGTACCCGCACCCGCGGCGTCGAACGCCGTGGCAGCTCGAGCTCGGGCGGCAGGATCCCGAGGTACGGGAACCCGGGGACGAAGCCGACGACGAGCACACGGTGATCGACGGCGGCGTGGCGGCGGACCACCTCGGCCTCGGCCAGCCCGGTCCGGGCGGCGACCTCGGCGAGGTCGGGCCCGTCGGGACCGCCGTACGCGACCCGGAACTCGTACACGGCCGGCTCGGGCGGCGGCGCGTCGTCGCGCGCGACCATCGCCGCCTCGACGACCGCCCGCAGCGCCGCCTCGTCGATCGCGTCGGGATCGAACGGCACGAGGACGCCCGCATGCCCGGGCACCGGGGCCCCGATGCCGGCGAGCTCGTCGCGCAGGCCGTCGATCGCCGACGCGAGCCGGTGGGCGCGCGCGTTGAGCTCGAGGTCGAGCGCGTCGCCCAGCGTGACCAGCAGGGCCGCGTCGCCCGCGGGCTCGATGCGGACCCGCTGCCCCTCAGCCACCCGGCGCCCGGACCTCGATGCCGTCGGCATCCAGCGCCGCCCGGACCGCGAGCGCGATCGCGACGGCGCCGGGCGTGTCGCCGTGGATGCAGATCGTGGCCGCCGGCACCGCCACCGGCGTGCCGTCCCGCGCGGTCGCACGCCCGTCGCGCGCGATCGAGACGGCCTGGCGAGCGGCTGCGTCCGGGTCGCCGTGGAGCGCGTCGGCCAGGTCGCGGGACCGGAGGCGGCCGTCGGGCTCGTAGACGCGATCGGCGAAGCCCTCGACGGTCGTCGCGAGGCCGACGCGCTCGGCGGCGGCGATCATCGCGGACCCCGGTGGCACCACCAGCCGGAGGCCGGGGTCGACGCCGCGCGACCGCGGTCGCGACGGCAGCGGCGGCCCCGACGCCCGCCGAGGCCTCGTGGTACAGCGCCCCGTGCGGCTTGACGTGGCGCAGCCTGGCGCCCTCGGCCCGGACGATGCCCGAAAGCGCCGCGACCTGGTACAGGACCGCCGCCTCCAGCTCGTCGTCCGCCATCGTCATCGCCCGCCGCCCGAAGCCCACCAGGTCCGGATAGCCGGGATGCGCCCCCACCGCGGCGCCGGCGTCGAGCGCCAGCCGGACGGTCCGCCGGATCGTCAGCGGGTCGCCCGCGTGGAACCCGCAGGCGACGTTGACCGAGCTCACCAGCGGGATCAGGTCGCGATCGGCGCCCATCGGCCACGGCCCGAGGCCCTCCCCGACGTCCGCGTTGAGGTCGATCGACCGTCCCACCGGGCCATCGTACGCGCGGATAATCGCCCATGACCCGGTCGTCGTTCGTGTGGGACGTGGAGGGTCCGGTGCAGGCCGAGGTCTTCGTGGTGTGGCTCCACGGCGACGTCATCGAGCTCACCGGTCCGGACGGTCCCGTGCCGTGGCTGCTGGAGCTCGGCGCGACCGAGCACCCGGTCGAGGTGGTCGACCGGATCGTGCGCGACGTCGTCGGCGACCCGCTGCTGGTGCATTCGACCTCGTGGCGACGCGACCGGGACGCCGTGATCCTCAGCTTCGTGGTCGTGATCGACGACGGACTGGTGGGGGCCATGGCGAGCCGGCCGATCGCGCGGACGGACCTCGCCCGATCCGAGGCGACCGTCGCGCCGCGCGACATCGCGACGGACCAGGTCGTCGAGCACGCCTTGCGCCATCTGGCCTGGCTGGCGGAGGATGACCCGGTCGTTCGCGAGGAGCTGTCCGCGGGGTGGAAGGCGGCCCTCGCCACGTACGTGCCGGAGCCGTTCCGGAACCTGGGCTAGGAGGCGGCGATGAGCGAACCACGGCTGCGGTCGACCTGCGCGTGCGGCTGGCAGGTCGTCGGAACCCCCGACGAGGTCGTCGCCGCGACCATCGAGCACGGCGGCAAGGTCCACAACATGGCGGCGACCCGCGAGCAGGTGCTGGCGCGGGCCGAGGTCGTCGACGACGAGGCCTCGCAGGCGGGTAGCGCCGCGTGACCGACAGCCGGCCCCGCGTGGTCGCGCTGGTGCCGGGCTACGAGGAGGGACCGCGGATCGCCGCGGTCGTCGAGGCCACCCGCCGCCACCTGCCCGTGATCGTCGTCGACGACGGGTCCACCGACGACACCGCCGCCAACGCCGAGGCGGCGGGTGCCGAGGTGATCCGCCAGGTCCCGAACCAGGGCAAGGGGGCGGCGCTGCGGGCCGGGTTCAGCGTGGCCCTGGCCGACGGCTGCGCCGCGGTCGTCACGCTCGACGCGGACGGCCAGCACGATCCCGGACGAGATCCCGCGCTTCGTCGCGGCGTATGCGGCGCCCGGCGCGACCGGCCCGCGTCCCGAGCTGCTCATCGGTACCCGCGACTTCTCCCGGATGCCGCCGGTGCGGCGCCTGTCGAACACCGTCGGCACCGCGGCGTTCTCGTGGGCCGTCGGCCAGCGCGTGCCCGACAACCAGTCGGGCTACCGCCTGCTCGGCCGGCGCCTGATGACCGCGATGCTGGACAGCCACGAGTCCGGCTTCGAGTTCGAGGTGGAGATGATCGCCGTCTGCATCCGCAACGGCTGGACGATGGGCTGGGTGCCGATCTCGACGATCTACGGCGGCGAGCCGAGCCACATCCGGCCGGTCGCGCACCTGCGCCACTTCGTCCGGGCGACTCGCGCCGCGCGACGGCTGGTCCGGGAGGCTCGCTGAGCGGGACCGATCAGGTTCCTACCAGCGGTCGCCGTCGAGGTCGGTCGACCGGCGCTGGTCGGGCCGCGGGGCGGTCGCCAGGTGGTCGAGGACGTCCCGCAGCCGCGCCGTCGCGAGCGCGATCACGCTGTCGCCGGCCCCGTAGTACATCGAGAGGAGGTCGGTCGCCGGGTCGTGCACCCAGCCGGTCGGGAACACGACCTTGTCGACGTCACCGCCGCGCTCATAGGGCGCCACCGGGCCGAAGATCCAGTCGTCGGTCCTGCGCAGCACGACGCACGGGTCGTCGAGGTCGAGCAGCGCGAGCCCGAGCCGATAGATCGGCCCCCCGGAGGTCATGTGGACGCCGTGGTACCCGAGCAGCCAGCCGTCGGGCGTCTCGAGCGGCGGCGGTCCCAGCCCGATCTTCCCGGCGTCCCACCACGCCCCGTCGCGGGCCTCGAGGACCTGGGTGTGGTCGCCCCAGTGCCGGAGGTCGGGCGAGAACGAGATCCACATGTGGGCCCCGCCCCGGAGCGGCGACGGGCGGTGGATCATCGCCCACCGGCCGTCGAACCGGCGGGGAAACAGCGCCGCATCCTTGTCGTCCGGTGGAACGGCCGGGCCCAGCCTGCGGACCTCGGAGAAGTCGCGGGTCATCGCCAGCGACACGAGCGGCCCGCGACGGCTGTAGGCCGTGTAGGCGATCGCCCACTCCTCCCGCTCCGGGAGCCACGTCAGCCGAGGATCCTCGCAGCCCCAGACCTCCTCCGGGTGATCCCCGGGTCGGGGGGCGAGCAGCGGCGTCTCGTCGAAGCGCCAGTCCGACACGCCGTCCGCGCTCCGTGCGACGACGAGGTGCGAGAGGCCCCGGAGGTCCTCGACGCGCGCCAGGAGCACGGTCTCGTCGCCGACCCGGGCCGCGCCCGGGTTGAAGACCGCGTTGGCCCGATACGGGAGCTGGGCGACGGTGATGATCGGGTTCGCAGGATGGCGCTCGAAGAGTGCGGCGGCGTCGGTGTCCATGGTCTTCACCCTCGGCTCATGGGCAGGCTTGGTGCGGCCGCTCCGTGCCGAATCATGGACGTTGGACGGGCCCCGAGTCGGATCGTTCGCACGTGTTCGAGGGCGGTCAGCCACATCAGCGTCGACTCGGCGCCCTGGTTGCGGTTCACGCTGGCCCGCTCGAGCCCGTCGAAGCCGGCGCCCGTGAGCGGATCGGCCATCGGCAGGCCGATGTCGTTGTCACCGAGGAACCAGCCATAGGCCAGCTCGATCGCGTCGAGGTACCGACGGTCGCCCGTCTGGGCGAGGGCGACCTCGGCGGCCAGGATCGTGGCCGTGGCTTCGATCGGCTGCTGGTCGAAGCGCGCGCGTCGGCCGCCCCGTGGCCAGAACCCATCGCTGCCGATCGCGGAGAACTCGCCACCGTTCGACGTCTGGACGGCGATCAGCCAGTCGAGCACGCCGAGGCCCATCCGGATGAGCGCCGCGATCGTCCTCCCGCTGGCCGGCGACGATGAGCGCCCGCGGCAGCAACGCGTTCTCGTAGGTGAGGACGGGCTCGGGCCATGGCCACTCCGGGCGGTCCGCGACGGGCGCGAAGGCGGCGCGGAGCCGGGCGGCCAACCGGTGAAGGGTGTCGCTCGCCGACACGCGGAGCCCGTCGTCGATCGCGCCCGACTCCATCGCCGCGGCACAGCCGAGGACGGTGGATGCCATCGCCCGCAGGGCCGTCAGCCGCGCCGCGGCGGGGAGCGACGCGGTGAACAGCTGCCGCGCCTGGGCGGCGAGATCGTCGTCGTGCCGGGTGCCCAGCGCCTGCCCGAGGGCGAGCACCGCGCGCCCGTTGCTGTCCTCGGACGCCTCGCCATCGAGCCACCGGCCGTCCGCGTCGCGGAAGTTCCGGAGACCGCCCGGTGGCGGGATCGAAGGCCTCGTGCATGAACTGCAGGGAGCGACGCGCGCTGGCCTCGACCGCGGTCCAGCCGAGGACGTCGGCATGCTCGAGATCGACGGTCAGGGCGCGCGCGACGTCGTCGATGCAGTACCCGAAGTCCCGGTTGGGCACCGGCCCGGTCGCGTGCTGCCAGATCCCGAGCTCGCCCGTCAGCTCGGCGAGGTGGTGCCGGTTGACCGGATACAGCGGGCGGCTACCCACCGACGGCCGCGAGCCTGGCGACCGGGCCGACGGGGGACGGAGCGGGCAGCGACGCCCGCGTGAAGATCCGCGTGTACTCGGCGCCAACGCTCGACCACACCATGTCCCGGCTGTATTCGTACGCGCGCCGGCCCATCGTGAGCCGCTTGTCGCGATCGCCCAGCAGGTCGATGAAGGCCTCGGCCAGCGCTGCCGAGGACTCGGGCGCCACCAGGCGTCCACGTCCGTTGGCGAGCCGCTCCCTCGCGTAGGCGTACGGCGTGGACACGACCGCGTTGCCCGAGCCCATCGCGTACGACAGGGTCCCGGACACGATCTGGTCGAGGTTGGGATACGGGGTCACGAAGACATCCGCGGCCTCGAGCCACGTCCCGAGCTCCACGCGCCCGACGAACCGGTCGATGAACCGGACGGCATCGGTGACCCCGGCCTCGGCCGCGACGGCCTCGAGACGGCGTCGATACGCCTCGCCCTCGCGGAGCAGGAGGTCGGGGTGCGTGGCCCCGAGGATGACGTACACGGCCGACGGGATCGCCTCGACCACGGCGGGCATCGCCGCGATCGCGGACTCGTAGCCCTTTCCGGGACCGAGCAGCCCGAAGCTCAGGATCACGCCGCGGCCCTCGAGCTCGAGGCGCGGCTTGATCGTGTCGGGGTCCACCAGCGGCAGGTTCGGCACGCCGTGGGGGACGATCTCGAGCCGATGCTCGTCGACGCCGTAGGAGCGGACCAGCAGCGATGCCGCGGCGCGAGACATGACCACCGTCGTCGCGGACAGGGCGACCAGGGTCGCGAGGATCTGACGCTGCGCGGCCGTCGGTCGACGGAGGACCGTGTGGAGGGTCGTGACGACCGGGCGGTTGAGCGCCCGCACGAAGTCGAGGACGTAGGCGCCGTCCGGGCCACCCCAGATCCCGTACTCGTGCTGGATCGAGACGACGTCGATGCTCGACGCGTTGACCGCATCGGCGACGGCGATGTAGTCGTGCTGGACGTCGCGCCGGATGCGGTGGCGGACCTCCGTCGGATACACCGCGGGCCCGGAGGCCGGGTGCAGGGCGATGATCTGGTGATGGCCGGCGTTCGCGGCCAGGTCGCGGGTGAAGGTGGCGATGCCGCAGCGGTGCGGCGGGTAGGTCGAGACGAATGCGGTTGTCGGGATCGCGGGGCTCCGTTCACGCGGGTGCGGAGGTTGGACCGGGATCGACGCCCGCGCGGGTGCCGCGCTCGGCCGCAGAGACAGAGAACGACAAGGCCGTCGCGGATCGCGACGGCCTTCGTCGACTGGTGTGCGCGACGGCTTAGGCCGCGGTCACCTGGATGGCGCGCGGGCCCTTGGGGCTCTGCTCGACTTCGAACTCCACGGTCTCGCCGCCGGTGAGGCGATCGAAATCGAGGGGAGCCTGCAGGCCGCCGCGGTGGAAGAAGTACTCCTTGCCGTCTTCGGCGCTGATGAAGCCGAAGCCACGGTCGGAGACGACCTTCTTGATGGTGCCCTTGGTCATTGGTCTGACCCTTTCGTTTCCCGAACCACAGAACCGACGCACGGCCCGTTCGAGAAGAGGGTCGACCACGCGGAGCATCACCACAAGAGGCGGCGACCCCTCCACCGTACTCGCAATCGGCCCAGAACACAATCTCGGCAGGGCGTCGCGGGGCGGTCGGCGGGCCTCGCGGGGCGTCGCCGGGCGTCGCTCCGGCGCTGCGCCATCGTCATTCGTCGACCGCGTCACCCGACCGGCGTCCGCGCGCTCTGGCATCGCGCGTCCGATGGCGTCCCCGGGCAGCGCGGCGAGCATCGGGTCACCGATCGCCTGGATCGCCGACCCCTCGACCTCACCTAGGAGCCCGACCGCGATGCCCGACCTCGTCGCCGCCCCCGCCGCCCCGCACCGCGCTCCCGCCCCCGTCACCGCCGACTCCCCGATCTCCGGCACGGACCTGCGCGCCCTGCGCGCGGCCATCGGCGGGCGCGTGCTCGTCCCGGGCGACCCGGGCTTCGACGACGCGCGCGGCGTCCACAACTCGCACTACGACCGGCAGCCGGCGGTGATCGTCCGGCCCGAGACCGCGATCGACGTCTCGCGGGCCGTGACGACCGCCCGCGAGCTGGACCTCGAGATCGCCGTCAAGGGCGGCGGCCACAGCGTCGCCGGGCACTCGACGACCGACGGCGGCCTGCTGATCGACCTCGGCGCGATGCGCGCCGTCGACATCGACCCCGTGCGCCGGATCGGGTCCGCCCAGGGCGGCGCGACCGCCGGCGAGTACACGACCGCCGCCGGCACGCATGGCTTCGCGACGCCGTTCGGCGACACCGGCTCGGTCGGCCTCGGCGGCCTGACGCTCGGCGGCGGCATCGGCTGGCTCGCCCGCAAGCACGGCATGACCATCGACAGCCTGGTCGAGGTGGACCTCGTGACCGCCGACGGCCGGCTGGTGACCGTCAGCGAGGCCGCGGACCCCGACCTGTTCTGGGCGATCCGCGGCGGCGGCGGCAACTTCGGCATCGCCACCCGCTTCCGCTACCGGCTGCACCCGGTCGACATGGTCACCGGCGGCATGCTCGTGCTGCCGCTGACCCAGCAGGTCCTGCGCGACCTCGTCGACGCCTCGCTGGCCGCGCCCGAGGAGCTCACCCAGATCACGTTCGTCATGGGCCTGCCGCCCGCGCCGTTCGTCCCGCCGGAGGCCGTCGGCATGCCCGCGGTCGTCGTGATGCCGGTGCACGCCGGTCCGCTCGAGGACGGCGCCGCCGCCATGGCCCCGTTCCGGGCGATCGCCACGCCCCTCGCCGACATGGTCGGCCCGATGCCCTACCCGGCGATGTACCAGCTGACCGCCGAGGGCGCGGAGCCGAGCCCGGGCGTCGTCCGCTCGGCATTCCTGCCGGACCTGGCCTCGACGGCCATCGACGCCATCGTCGATCGCCACTCGAGCCCGGCGGGCGCCGCGGCGATGACCCAGCTCCGCGTGCTGGGCGGTGAGATGGGCCGCGTGCCCGCCGACGCCACGGCGTTCGCGCATCGCGACGGCACGGTGATGGCCTCGGTCATGGCCCACGCCGCGGGCGAGTACCAGGACACCGTCACGTTCGCCGACGCCTACCTCGCCGACCTGTCGGCCGGCTCGACCGGCGTGTACGCGAACTTCCTGGGCGACGAGGCGCCGTCCCGGCTCCACGCCGCCTATCCCGGCGCGACCTACGAGCGCCTCGTCCAGGTGAAGCGTCGCGTGGATCCCGACAACGTGTTCCACGCGAACCACAACATCCGGCCCGACTGACGGCGGCCCGCCGCCCGAACCCTCGCGCCTCCCGCGCCCCCGGTGGTCCGCCGCCGGGGGCGCATCCGCGTCCCGGGCGCCGGAATCGCCGCCTCCGCGGCATAAGGCAACTTCACCCGTCCGCTACCGGTCCTGAAGCCTGAGGCATCATGCTCGCCAGAGCGCCCGAGTCCTCGCGCGCGCCCCGAAGCCCTGAGACTGATGACCGAACCCCTCGATCCCACGCCGTCAACCGCCCCGGAGCCCCCGATCGCGCAGCCGGTCGTGCCCCAGCCCCCGCCGGCGCCGGCCCTCACCACGCGGACCACGTCCCGCACCGGCTACTCGCGCTGGGTGTTCGGCGTCCTCGCCCCCGTCCTCGCGATCGTCGTGTTCGCGGGCGGGGTGGCGGTGGGCAACAGCGGCGCGCTCGCGGGCGGGCCCGGCCCCAATGGCGGCCAGACCGCCGGACCGGGCGCCGGCGGGTCCGGCGCCGACCTCGCGCTGATCGAGGAGGCGTGGAAGGCGATCCAGGACAACTACGTCGACGCCCAGCACCTCGATGACCGCGACCTCGCCTACGGCGCGATCCGGGGCATGACCGAGGCCGTCGGCGACGAGGGCCACACGTCGTTCCTGACCGCCGACGAGGCGAAGGCCGTCGACCAGTCGCTGTCGGGCACGTTCGTGGGCATCGGCGTCCAGCTCGACGAGGACGAGTCCAAGGGCCCGATCATCCGCTCGATCATCCCGGGCACGCCGGCCGAGGAGGCCGGGCTGCGCCGGGGCGACCTGATCGTCGCCGTCGACGGCAAGACCACCGAGGGCGAGACCATCGACGAGGTCGTGTCGCGGGTCCGCGGCCCCGAGGGCGAGCCCGTCACGCTGTCGATCCAGCGCGGCGAGGGCAAGCCGTTCGACGTCGCCATCACCCGCAAGCAGTTCGACCTGCCGCTGGTGAGCTGGGCGATGGTCCCGGGCCGCAAGGTCGCGTTCATCCGGCTGGACCAGTTCGCCACCGGCGCGACCGACGGCGTCGAGGCCGCCATCAAGGGCGCGACGGGCGACGGCGCGACGGCCATCATCCTCGACCTGCGGGGCAACCCCGGCGGCTACGTCAACGAGGCCGTCGGCGTCGCGAGCCAGTTCGTCGGGCGACGGCACGGTGTACCGGTCGGTCGACGCCAGCGGCACCGAGAAGGACGTCCCGGTCAAGCCGGGCGGCCTCGCGACCGGGATCCCGCTGGTCGTGCTCACCGACGGCAGCACCGCCAGCTCCGCCGAGATCGTGACCGGGGCCATCCAGGACGCCGACCGCGGCCAGGTCGTGGGCGACAAGACGTTCGGCACGGGGACGGTCCTCGGACGGTTCGACCTCGCGGACGGCTCGTCCCTGCGGATCGGCGTCGAGCGCTGGCTGACCCGGGACGGCCGGCCGATCTGGCACGAGGGCCTCGAGCCGGACGTGAAGGTGACGCTGCCCGACACGGTCGCGCCGCTGCTCCCGGACGACATCCGGGACATGACGCCGGCCGAGCTCGCCGGGTCGGACGATACGCAGCTCCTGAAGGGCCTGGAGCTGCTGCGAGGCGAGGGCTAGCCGGCCGCCTTCGCCTCGGCGACGTGGCGGCTCCAGCTGGAGGTCCGCCCGTCGGACGACTGGGAGCTGCCCACCCAGCCGCAGACGCAGGTGACCTGCTGCTCGCGATGCCGGTAGTCGGCGATCACGTGCTTGCGCGGGTCGGGCTCGCTCGGCGGGCGCCGAGGGGGCAGGCTCGTCGGCGGTCGGGTGGGATCCCCCACCGAACTAGGCTCGACGCTGCGCGAAGCAGGCGCTGCAGTAGACGGGCTTGCCGGACGTCGGCTTGAAGGGGACCTCGGTCTCCTGGCCGCACGACGAGCAGGTGGCCGGGAACATCTCGCGCGGACCGCGCGACCCGTAGCCGCCGCCACCGCCGGAGCTGTAGCCGCCGCCGGAGCTGTAGGAGCCGCCGCCGCCCTCGGCGTTGCGCGCGGCCTTGCGGCTCGCCCGGCACGATGCGCAGCGGCGCGGCTCGGTGAACCCGCGCTCCGCGTAGAAGTCCTGCTCGCTGGCAGTGAACGTGAACTCCTGGCCGCAGTCGCTGCAGGTCAGGGTCTTGTCGATGGTCATGAGTGACCCTCTCCTTGTGTGAGGGACGGTTTCCGCGACCAGACCTTCGCGGAAAACCGGAGGGGAGAGGATCGGGTGGCCGTACCGCCTGTGCGCCCTTCATCGGGCGTCGCGTGAGGATAGGGCTTCTGGGCCGATCGCGAAAGTCCGACGCGTGATCGCGGGCCATCCGAACTCCGAGGCGCGCTCCGAGGCGACCGCTACTTCTTGGCCGGCAGGCTCCCCGCGAAGGCGATCGCCTTCTCGAGCCAGCCGTCGAGCGCGGCGTCGTCGGCGACCACGTCCGGTGGCAGGGTCGCGTAGCCGCGCATCGTCCGGCCCGGCATCGGGGAGAACGGACCGGCGCCCGGCAGGGCGACCAGCGCGTCGAGGTCCGCCGGTCCGAGCCGGACCATCCAGGTGTCCGCGAACAGGCCGGTCGCGAGGTTGCCGCCGACGAACAGGGCCGGGTAGCCGAACATCTTCCGGCGCTGGGCGTCGGGATGGCGCTCGGCGGCCGCGTCGAAGCGCTCGACGAGCTCGGGCGGCGACTTCGTGAACGCGCGGCACGGCCATCAGTCGGCCTCGGCGCGCCGACGCGACCGGCAGCACCAGGACGTACTTGCCCTCGAGCGCGGCATTGCCCGGGATCGACCGCCAGAACGCCGTCCACGCGCTGTTGCCCGGGCGACGCTGGCGCCGCACGAACTGGCGCCCGACGGCCTGGACCGAGATCGACCGTCCGGGCTTCGGGCTGGGTCCCCAGCCGCTCCCGCCGTACGGGTGGAGCGGGTCGAGGATGTTGGCGCGCGTGACGGTGAAGCCGCCGGGCGCCCTGCGCTCGACGACCGCCTGGTAGCCGCTCATCACCCACGCGTGGCGACCGCGCCAGACGAGCAGCCCGACGGGGCGTCGCTGGTCGTGGATCGCCCTCGCGGCCAGCCGCATCGCCTGGCGCAGGTTGTCCGCGCCGACGACGGCGTAGTCGCCGCCGCCGCGCAGCGGGAGCGTCGCGGCCCAGCCCCAGACGCCGGCGCCGCTGCGCACGAACCCGGGCGGCGTCGGGCCGCTCAGCCTTCGCGCCTGGACCTGGAGCCGATGCTGGTACGCGGCCGTGCGGTCCACGCCCGGCTTGATGATGTTGAGCATCATCTGGACGCTGGCGCCGACGCACTGCACGAGGTTCGTCTGGGCGACGTAGTCGCGCGCCCCGGCGAGGTCCAGGCGGACGGTCCGCCCGTTCGTGCCGCCGACGGGCGACCGGGACGCCGGTCCCTCGGCGGTCGCGGGCACCGGATCCGGCGAGGCGGGGTCCGGCGACGTTGTCGGTGCCGGGACCGGGGTCGGGGGCGGCGGGGCCGGGGACGCCGGGAGCGGCGGCAGCACGGCGATCGCGTCCGGATCGGCCGGCGGCGTCGGATCGGGCGTCGCCACCTCGGCAGGAACGCCGCCCGCGCGGACGGTGGCGGGATCGTCGGCGAGGGCCCGCTCGCCGGCCGGGGCGAGCGCGACCGGAGCGACCGCCACCACGAGGGCGATGGCGGCGATGGCGGCGGCGAGGGCAGGTCGCGACGACATCGGGTTGTGGAACCTTACGCCCGAATCGGGCAATTCGGTTCCGACCGGGTCATGGAACGGAGACGATGGGCACGACCAGCACCGACACCCATCGCGACCGCGACCGCCTCCGCCCCGGCGGGGACGTCGTGCGCAACGGCGATGTCGACCGATCGAACGCGCCTGATCGATGGCGTCGGGTCGAAGTCAGGGGAGATGGCCACCGCGCGGCGCGTGGACGCCGGCTCGGCGCCCGAATCGATGATCGTCATCACGACCTCCAGCCGTTCGGGTCGGACAGCCGTCGGGTCGAGCGCGAGCGCGAGGCGCGGACCGGCAACCGGGTCCCGAGTCGGGCGCCACAACCCCGCGGACGCCACCGACCCACAGTATCGCGGCGCGATGTCGCCCGGAGGCTCAGGTCTGGGCGTCGTCCGCCAGGTTCGGGCCCAGCCGGCGCTCGGCCTCGGCCTCGCTGATCGCCGGCGCGCGCGGCGTAGTCCTCGAGCTGGTCGCGGCCGATCCGCCCGATGCCGAAGTAGTGGCTGCTCCGGGTGCCACAGGTACAGCCCGGAGACCGACGCGGCGGGCAGCATCGCCCACGACTCGGTGAGCTCGATGCCGGCCCGATCCGTGCGCCTCCAGGAGGTCGAACAGCGTCGGCTTCGCGGAGTGGTCGGGTGTCGCGGGGTAGCCGGGCGCCGGACGGATGCCCTGGTAGCGCTCGGCGATCAGGTCGTCGTTGGACAGCGTCTCGTCGGGCGCGTAGGCCCACAGCTCGCGACGGACGCGCTCGTGGAGCCGCTCCGCGAACGCCTCGGCCAGGCGGTCCGCGAGCGCGCGGGCCATGATCGCGGAGTAGTCGTCGTGCGCCGCCTCGAACGCGGCGACGAGGTCGGTCGTGCCCTTGCCCGCGGTGACCGCGAAAGCGCCGATGTAGTCCTCGACACCGGTCGGCCCGACGAAGTCGGCGATCGACACGTTCGGGCGGCCGTCGGGCTTCGCCATCTGCTGGCGGACGGCGTGGATGCGGGCGATCTCCGTCGTCCGGGTCTCGTCCTCGAACACCACGATGTCGTCGTCCGGCGTCGCGTTGGCCGCCCAGAACCCGACGACGGCCGATGCGGTGAGCAGCTTCTCGTCCACGATCCGGGCGAGCAGCGACGTCGCGTCCGCGTGCAGGTCGCGGGCCACCGTGCCCGACGACCGGGTCGGCGAGGATGGCCGGCCAGGCGCCACGCAGCTCCCAGGTGGCGAAGAACGGGGTCCAGTCGATGCGCTCGACGAGCTCGGCGAGGGGGTAGTCCTCGAACGTCGCGCACGCCGAGGAACGTCGGTCGGGGCGGCTTCGCGGTCCAGTCGAGCGACGAGGCGGTTGGCCCGCGCCTGCTCGATCGTCAGGCGCGTCTCCCGGTCTGCGCCGGCTCTCGCGCTCGAGGCGGACCTGCTCGTACTCCTCGCGGATGCGCGTCGCGTAGCGCGTCGCGGCCGTCCTGTCCAGGAGGGAGCCCGCGACGGCGACGGCGCGCGACGCGTCGACGACGTGGATGACCGGCGACGAGTAGGACGGGCTCGATCTTGACCGCGGTGTGGATCCGCGACGTGGTCGCGCCACCGATCAGCAGCGGCGTCGTCATGCCCTCGCGCTCCATCAGGGACGCGACGTGGACCATCTCGTCGAGCGACGGCGTGATCAGGCCCGACAGGCCGATGAGGTCGGCGTTCATCTCGCGCGCGGTCTCGAGGATCCGTGCCGCGGGCACCATGACGCCGAGGTCGATGACCTCGTAGTCGTTGCAGCCGAGCACGACGCCGACGATGTTCTTGCCGATGTCGTGGACGTCGCCCTTCACGGTGGCCATCACGACCGTGCCGGCGCGCTTTCCCGTGCCCTCGCGCTGCTCCTCGAGGTACGGGATCAGATGCGCGACGGCCTTCTTCATCACCCGCGCGCTCTTGACCACCTGGGGCAGGAACATGCGGCCGGACTGGAACCGGTCGCCGACGACGTTCATGCCGGCCATCAGCGGCCCCTCGATGACGTCGAGCGGGCGGGTCGTCGCCAGCCGCGCCTCCTCGGTGTCCTCGACGATCCAGGTGTCATTGCCCTCGACCAGCGCATGCGTCAGCCGCTCGTTCACGGGCAGCTCGCGCCAGCTCAGGTCCTCGGTCGAGCGGTCGACCGCGGCGCCGCCCGCGTAGCGGGGCGCGATGTCGAGCAGCCGCTCGGTGGCGTCGGGCCGTCGGTCCAGGACCACGTCCTCGACGCGCTCGAGCAGGTCGGCGTCGATGTCGTCGTACTGGGGGAGCGCCCCCGCGTTGACGATGGCCATGTCGAGCCCGGCACGGATCGCGTGGTACAGGAACACGGCGTGGATCGCTTCGCGGACCCGGTCGTTGCCGCGGAACGCGAACGACACGTTCGGACACGCCGCCGCTGATCCGCGCGTCCGGCAGCGCCGCCTTGAGCCGGCGGGTCGCCTCGAAGAAGGAGATCGCGTAGCGGGCGTGCTCCTCGATCCCGGTCGCGATCGCGAAGATGTTGGGGTCGAGGATGATCTCGTCGGGGGCGAAGCCCGCCCGCTCGGTCAGCAGCGAGTACGCGCGCGTCAGCACGGCCACCCGGCGGTCCACGGAGTCGGCCTGCCCGTCCTCGTCGAACGCCATCACGACGACGGCCGCGCCGTACCGGCGGCACAGCGCCGCCTGGCGCAGGAACTCAGCCTCGCCCTCCTTGAGCGAGATCGAGTTGACGACCGGGCCGACCCTGGAGCTGCTGCAGGCCGGCCTCGATCACCGACCACTTGGAGCTGTCGACCATCACCGGCACGGCCGCGATGTCCGGCTCGGAGCCGAGCCGGCGCAGGAACCGGGTCATCGCCTCGACGCCGTCGAGCATCGCCTCGTCCATGTTCACGTCGAGGATCACGGCGCCGTTCGCGACCTGGTCGCGCGCGATCGCCACCGCGTCGTCCTCGGCCTTGGCCCGGGCGCCGTTCGTGACGCTCGCCGTTGGAGCCGTCCAGGCCCAGCATCAGGCGGGCGAACTGGCGCGAGCCGGTGACGTTGGTCCGCTCGCCGATGTTCACGAACGCGCCGCCGGGCATCGGGATCGCGAGCGGCTCGAGGCCGGCGAGGCACGCGTGGCGTGGGTCCGCTGCGGGACGACGCGCGGCGGCACCCCGGCGACGGCCGCCGCGATCGCCGCCGTGTGCTCGGGCGTGCTGCCGCAGCACGAGCCGGCGAGGTTGATCAGGCCGGCGCGAGCCCACTCGCCGAGCATCGTCGACGTCTGGTCAGGGGTCTCGTCGTAGCCGCCGAGCTCGTTGGGCAGGCCCGCGTTGGGGTACGCGGCCAGCGGCACGTCGGCGAGCCGGCTCATCTCCACGACGTGCTCGCGGAGCTGCTTCGCGCCGAGCGAGCAGTTGAGGCCGACCAGCATCGGTCGCGCGTGCCGGATGCTCGTCCAGAACGCCTCGAGCGTCTGCCCCGACAGGGTGCGGCCGGACGCGTCGACGATCGTCCCGCTGACGACGATCGGGATCCGGCCGCCCGAGGCCCTCGAACGCCTCCTCGATCGCGAAGATCGCGGCCTTGGCGTTGAGGGTGTCGAAGATCGTCTCGACCAGCAGCAGGTCGGCGCCGCCCCTGACCTGGGCCTCGGCGGCCTCGCGATACGCCACGGCCAGCTCGCCGAAGCTGACGTTGCGGGCCGCGGGGTCGTTGACGTCCGGCGAGATCGACCCCGTGCGGTTGGTCGGGCCGAGCGACCCTCCGACGAACCGGGGGCGGCCGTCGGCGGCCTCGGCGGCATCGGCCGCCTCCCGAGCCAGCCTGGCGCCGGCCTCGTTGAGCTCGCCCGCGACGTGCGACAAGGCCGTAGTCGGCCTGGGCGATGCGGGTCGAGGTGAACGAGTTGGTGCTGATGATGTCCGCGCCCGCGTCGAGGTAGGCCGCATGGATCTCGCGGATCGCGTCGGGCTTCGTCAGGCTCGAGCAGGTCGCTGTTGCCGCGGACGTCCTTCGGGTGGTCGGCGAACCGCTCGCCGCGGAAGTCGTCCTCGCTGAACCGGTAGCGCTGGATCATCGTGCCCATCGCGCCGTCGAGCACGAGGATCCGCTCGCGCAGCAGCCCGGGCAGCAACGCCATCCGCGTGGCGTGGGTGAACGGCGTGTGCGAGTGGTGGCGGTCGGCATCGGACGGCGAGTGTACGCCGGGATTTGAGCACGCCCTAAGGCCACCTGAAGGCGCGTGTCGAGGATGCGCTCAACACGAACCCGACGCGGGCCGGCTCGCCGGACCGCCCACCACCCTGAGGACCGACCGATGCACGCCAGCAAGATCCCAGCCGCCAGGACCGAGGGCACCGCCCCCATGGCGGCCGAGCCCATGACCCAGGACCTCGTCGCCGAGCGCCGGCCGGACGTCGACGGCTCGTGGGTGCAGCGCCGGCTGCGCGTGGTCGCCCGTCGGCGGGTGCGGGTGGCGGTCGAGACGCTCGACGCGACGGGCCGGATCGCGTCCGACGGCGACCTGGTCGTCGCCCTCGAGACGGTGCGCGCCCGGGATCCGCGGATCCTCGCCTGGCGGGCGAACCGCGAGGTCGACCTCGTCGTCGTCCATGACGGCTGCGGGGCGCGGGTCATCGGCACCGGGGGCACCGCCGGCCGGATCGAGCTGCCGGGCGCCCTCGGCGCCGACGCGTTCCTCGCCTTCTGCTACGACACCGACCCCGGGCCGAGCCTGTAGGCGCGCTTTAAGGGCGCCCGAAGGCCCATCGCGAGGATCTGGACGTGGACACCTTCGTCATCCGTCTCTGGAGCCCCGCCGACCGGGCCTCGACCGCGCCCGACGACCCTCGCGGCGTCGCGCGCCACGTCGGAACCGGCCGGGCCGAGGCCTTCAGGGACGGGACGGAGCTCCTCGTCCTCCTCCGCGAGCTCCCGCTCCGCGAGGACGACGCCACGCAGCCTGCCGATGCCGGCGCCGAGCCGGCCTGATCCCGTCCATGCCTGCCCAGGAGACCCCCGCCATGACCGCCACGCCCCGTCGCCCGATCCGCCGGGCCGGCCGATCGTTCATCGCCACGCTGTTCGTGGGCGTCCTGCTCGCCGCCCCCGCGGCGACGCTCGCGACGCAGCCCGCGCCCGACCACAAGGTCACGATCTGCCATCGCACCGACAGCAACACCCACCCGTACACCGAAGAGACCGTCGACATCGCGTCCTCGGGTCATCTCCAGGGCGGCCACGACACCGAGCACGAGGGCCCGATCTGGAACCCGACCCTCAAGGCCGACAAGGTCGAGTGGGGCGACATCATCCCGCCCTACACCTACGGCGAGTTCTCGTACGCCGGCCAGAACTGGACCGACGAGGGCCAGGCGATCCTGCGGGACGGGTGCGTCGTCGAGCCGCCCGCCGACGAGCCACCCGACGATCCGTCCGAGGACCCGAGCGAGCCCGTCGAGACCGAGTCGGCGCCGGTCGAGACCGAGAGCGTCCCCGTCGAGACGCCGGACGGCAGCGTCGAGGCCGAGACCGGCACGCCGCACGAGGGCCTCACCCCGCCCCCGACCGACACGCTCGACGAAGGCGGCCAGACGAGCGACCCGACGACGGCGCTGCTCCTGATCGCCGCGATCGCCCTCGGCGCGGGCCTGAGCGTCGACCGGGCCCGGGCGAAGGCCCGCCGCTGATCGCCGCGGGCCGGCCGCCCGCGCCGCCGGCCCACCACCGCTTCCCCGCTCGGCCCCGATCCGTTGCCCCGGATCGGGGCCACTCGCGTCCCGGTCGGCGCCGCGCTCAGAACCCCTCGAAGCGCTGCCGCGACAGCCGCGGCGCGCGCCGCGGCGGCCCGACCCCCGTCAGCTCCAGCAGGCGCAGCACGCGCCCGCGCTGCCCCCGGTACGGCTCCAGCAGCTCGAGCATTCGCTCGTCCGTCCCGCGGGGCTCGCGGGCCAGCGCCCAGCTGACCATCGAGGGCAGGTGGAAGTCGCCCACGCTCACGGCATCCGGCGTCGCCGAACGCGCGGATCCCCACCTCGGCGGCCGTCCACGGTCCGATCCCCGGCAGCGCCCGGAGCGCCGCGTAGGCCGGCCCCGGATCGCCGCCCGGCGCGGACGCCGCGTCGACGAGGTGCTCGAACCGATTCGCCTGTCGGGAGACCGCCCGGATCAGGTCGGCGCGACGCTGCTCCACGCCGAACGGGTGGTAGGCGTAGTAGGGCAGCGCGGCGAGCGTCGCGGGTGACGGCGGCAGTCGCATGCCGGGCGGCCCCGGAGCGTCCTCGCCGTGGCGTCGGACCAGGGCGACCCAGGCCCGCCGGGCCTCCGAGCCGATCACCTTCTGCTCGAGGATCGCCGGCACGAGGGACTCGAGGACGACCCCCGTGCGGCTGATCCGCAGGCCGCGCAGCCGCTGGACCGCCGTCGCGACCGCCCGATGGACCGGCACCAGCGCCGCCGGGTCGTCGTCCGCCCCGACCAGCCCGCCGGCGCGCGCCAGCGCCCACGCGGACCCGGGGCCCCAGGCCCGGGCACGGACGGCGCCGCCGTGGGCCTCGAGGAACAGCGTCACGGGTCCGTCCGGGGTCCGCGACGAGCGCCACGCCGACCCCGACGCCTCGAACCGGAGCGTGGGATCGCCGGGCCCGCGACGGTGGATCCCGAGCGTGCGCCGGAGGTCCAGGGCACCGTCGACCGGGATCGACAGCTCCCCGTCCGGCGCGTTCGGGTGAGCGACAACCGTCACGCCGCCGACATCCCCGTCACTCGACTCGGCCCGTGGCTGACACGCCCGTCAGCCTACCGTCCACGGACACCGTGCGAACCAGGCTGTTCGTCGCGGCGCCGGCGCTCATCGCCGCTGCCGCCCTGGTCACCTTCGCCGATCCGGCCATCTCAACGGCCCCCGGCGCGGCACGGACGATCGACTCGGCCGCCTTCCGGCCACTGACCATCGATCGACCGATCGCCGCGATGACGACGAACCTCACCAACGATGCCGTCCCGGAGTCGGCGGCCAGACTGAGCGAAGACACCCTGCTCCTCGAGCCGGGCGGGGTGGCCGTGCCCACCGAACGGATCCGGACCCGCCAGCCCGTGGCGAAGCCCTCGGTCGTCGTGAAGTCCGTCTGGCGCACCGCCGGGTACTCCTGGTACGGCCCGGGCTTCTACGGCTCCGGCACGGCGTGCGGACAGCGGTACTCGAGGTCGATCATGGGCGTCGCCAACCGCACGCTCCCGTGCGGCACCCGGGTCACCCTCCGCAACCCGCGCAACGGTCGCACCGTGACGGTGCGGGTCATCGACCGCGGCCCGTACGTCGGCGGCCGCCTGTGGGATCTCTCGCGGGGCACCTGCGAGTACCTGCGGAACTGCTACACGGGCACGATCAGCTGGCGGCTGCCGTAGCGGGTCCAGTGACGCTCAGCGACGCCGTGTGACGCCACGCGACGTGTTCAGGTCGGCTTGACACCGGCGCGTAGCCTGACCTCCTATCGTGCGCACCAGGCTCATCGTCGCGATCGCGGCACTCATGGCCGCGTCCGCCCTGGTCGCCCTACCCGAACCCGCGGGCTCGACGTGCCCCGAGCTCCGCCCGGCAGATCGATTCGGCAACCCTGCATGCCGTCGCGATCTCGCTGCCCGCCGGTTCGCGGGCGACGACGATTCCGCTCCTCGACACGGCGTCGCGCTCGGCCGGATGGCTCGGGCCCGGTTCGACGTTCCTCGAGCCCGGCGCGCGCAAGGTCCCGACGCGCCGCGTGAGCGTGAACCAGCCGGACAGCCGGGCGAGCGTGTTCAACAAGAACTACTGGCGCTACGACACCAACGTCAGCTGGTACGGGCCCGGGTTCATCGGCTCCGGCACCGCCTGCGGCCAGGAGTACACGAAGACGCTGATCGGCGTGGCCCACCGCACGCTCCCATGCGGCACGCTGGTCACGTTCCGCAACCCGGCCAACGGGCGCGAGGTCACCGCGCCGGTCATCGACCGGGGACCCTACGTCGCCGGGCGCCAGTGGGACCTGTCACGCGGGCTGTGCGACGCCCTCGACCACTGCTACACGGGCGCGATCGAATGGCGGTGGGGCATCCGGTGATCGGTGGCGGCTAGCCGGTGAGGTCCGGCTCCTCGTCGAGGCCGCTGAGCTCGCCGCTGTCGCCGATGCTCGCGGACTCGTCGGCCCCGCCACCCGAGCAGTCGAGCACGGCGGTGAACGGGTCGATCGCCGTCTGATCGGCCTGGTGCTGGGCGAGCCAGCCGTTCCACTCGCCCTGGACCGCCGAGTTGAACGCGCCCAGCGTCCGGTTGGGGACCGTCACGGACAGGCCGGTCAGGCTGGTCCGCAGGTTGCCCTCCCAGGTCGTGGCGATCCCCTCGTGCACCGCCTCGTGGGCGCGAAGGACCGAGATCATCGACGACCAGGCGGCGGCCATCGTCGGGATCGGTCGGGGCCCAGGTCGGCATGTCGACGCTCACGGTCTTGGTCACCGTGGGGTTCGCCACCGTCGCGGTGATCACGCCCTCGGACTCGGTGAAGGACGGGTCCCCGCCCCACGAGAAGCGCACGTTCGTCTTCGCCCAGCCGCTCGAGGCCCGATGCGGGCTGTGGGAGTTCATCCAGTTGACGACGACGTTGCAGTCGGTCGTGCCCCGGGGCAGCGTCACCGCCCAGCGCTGGACGGCCAGGCCCGGCCCGGCGAGGAGCCGCTGGACCGCGGCGTTGCCGTGGATGCGCTGGAGCGACGCGATCAGGCGCTCGCGGGTCGCCCCGTCCGACCCGGCGAGGAGGGTGCCGATGGTCGCGGGGTTGAGGGCGACGCCGAACCCGTGGGCCGCCGTCGGCGCGGCACGCTCCGGAGCAGGCCCGACGACGGGTCCCCGACGCGACGACAGCTCCGAGACCGTGCCCACCTCGGAACCGTAGCGGGCCGAGCCGGCGCCCCGAGAGCCGACTCGCTTGCCCCATCGGGCAGATCGCCGGGTGCCGTGTGGGGGCTCCGGCCGGCGGCCCAGCCGCGTGCCCGATCGGGCAAGCCGCCAGTGCCCGATCGGGCACAGCATCCGCGCCGGTGCGCGGGCATCGAGTCGTATCGTGGAGCCGGCTCCCGTCCCGCTCGAGTCCAGATCGTGCCCCACCGTTCGGCCGCCTCGCCAACCCGGACCGGCCTCGCCCCGGCGCCCCGCTCGCGCGCGGCCGCGGACCCGAGCGGCCAGCCGAGCCGACGGACACCGACCGGATCCTCGAGCTGCAGCGCCAGGCGGGCAACGCCGCGGTCACGGACCTGCTCACCGGGGAGACGCCCGTGCAGCGCTCGGTCGTCGACGACCTGGGCACGAACCCGGCCCTCGACCGGCTGGCACGGGCGCTCGACGACGACCAGGAGTCGAACGCGATCGCGGCGCTCGGCACGCTCGACGCCGGCGACACCGACACCGTCCTGCGCAGCGACCGCTGGCGCGATCTCGCCACGTCGTCGTTCGGGAACGCGCAGATGCACCGCGCGATGATGGCGACCGGGACGAAGGGCCTCCTGTGGCACAAGCTGATCTGGGAGTTCGACGAGGGCACGAACTGGGACCAGCTGCGCCAGCTGATCGAGCTGGCGCCTGCACCGCAGCGCCGCCAGGTGATCATGGAGCGCTGGTTCCGCGGGGAGTTCGTCAGCGAGCTCGGCAACTACACGATGGGCGAGGCCGTGCGGAAGCTCGGGCCGCCGCTGCGCAACCAGCTCGACTGGATGGTCGACGAGGGCGTCCACCGCCGCGAGTTCGAGTGGCTGATCGAGGAGAGCTCGCCGGCCGAGCTGCACGACGCCTCCAAGGACCTCGGGCTCATGGTCCGGCTGCGGTCGGAGATCGGTGGCGACAGCGGGGTCGTGAGCGCGCTCGAGGCGGCCCGGCAGGTCGCCCCGACGGGTGGCACCACGCCGGTCGGGAAGCGCTGGACGGCCGACGACGCGAGCTGGCTCACGGCCCAGACGGCGAAGGTGGGCGTGATCGGCGCGCGGATGGCCTCGCGCGTGCCCGGCGCGATCACGGCGCTCTCGGACGCCGACTACACGGCGTTCCGCGGGCTGCTCACCAACGCCTCCGCGGACATCGAGCGCGCCTTCATCGCGAAGGCCCTCGCGAGCGACCACACGGTCGCGGAGGTCACGACGTTCGCGACCACCATCAAGGGCATGTCCGAGGCGTGGCTCATCCAGAACCTCAACGTGTTCCAGGTGACGAGCGCCGCCGATACGGGCGGCGGGACCGGGATCATCCAGCAGTTCGGCAACAGCTGCGGGCCGACGTCGGTCCAGGTCCTGCGCGCCGAGGCGGACCCGATCTACGCGCTGTCGCTGAACTCGGGCGGGAACGTGGGGACCGCCTCGCCAGACGGCGGTCACCAACCCCGCGTCGATCACCAACGCCACCGTCGCGACGGAGCAGAGCAGCATCCTCGCGGCGCACGCCGCGGCCAAGACCGGCAACGCGCCCACCGACCGCGCCTCGCCGGGCGGCGGCGCCTGGGTCGAGTCCGACATGAACGCCCGCAAGCGCGCGACGGGCGTCGAGTACAAGCGCAAGGACATCGGCGACGACATCTCGGTCGACCAGGCGCTCGCGATCATGACCGTGAACGTCGGCATGGGGATCGACGTGCCGATCGTCGTCGGGTCGAAGGCCGGCGACTACGCGCACTACGTCGTCGTCGTCCGGAAGCAGGGCAACCGCTTCCAGATCCACGACGTGTGGGCCGGGCAGACGGTGTGGCGCACGGCGACGGACTTCCGCGAGAGCCGGCTCAACCTGCCGAGCAACCACAAGGCGATCTCGGCGCTGGCCGAGCCGAAGCTGGTCCGATAGCCGCCATGTCTCAGCCGCACGACGATCTCGATCGCGACGCCCTGCTGGCGGTGGACGTGCCGGCCCTGCTGGCCGCGGGCGTCGGCGACGCCGACGGGCGTTTGCGCGGCGAGGTCCAGGGCACCGCCTCCGCCGCGGCCGCGGAGCAGCTGCTCGCCGACGGGCTGCCGGGGGACATCCTGGGCCGGATGCTGACGATGGTGAACCGCCATACCTGGCTGGCGGCCGTCGCCGACATCGACGTGATCGTCGAGGAGCCCGAGAAGCGCGGCTACCCGAGGGCCGCCGGCATCGTGCGGGCGGGGGTTGGCGCCTGCCGGAACGGCGACGAGTACGTGCTGTTCGCTCGCTGGCTCGCGAACGTGTTCGCGAGGGTGACCATGAGCACCCTCGACGGTCCGCCGCGCGGGCCGGAGGCGACGGAGCCCGCCTGACGAGGGCGCACCTCGCGGTGCCGACGGGCGTGGCGGTACGCTGGCGGCATGTGTCGCAGCATCCGCCAGCTCCGTCGCGGCGACGAGGCCGGAACCGCCACCACCGGCGAGGCCGAGGCCGCCGCCCTCCAGTACGTCCGCAAGATCAGCGGCTTCCGCGCGCCGTCGGCGAGGAACGAGCATGCGTTCCAGCACGCGGTCGAGGACATCGCCGCCATCACGGAGCGCCTGCTCCAGGAGATCGGGACCCCGGTCGCCGAGGGTCCCGACCCGTTCGCCGACCCCGTGACCCGGCGCGCGATCATCGCCGCCCGGGAGGCGCGATCGCCGCGTTCGGCGAGCCGCACCACGCGCGCCGCCTCCGGCACGTGACCGCGGGCCTCGAGCCGATCGCGGTCCCCGCGCCCACCTGGTGGCGCCGGCCCGGGCTCGAGGTGGTCGACGACCGGTTGACCGTCAACGGCGCCGACCTGGAGGCGCTCGCCCGCGAGCACGGGACGCCGCTGTTCGTCTATGACCTCGCCCGGCCCGTCGAGAACGTCCGCGAGCTCCAGGCGGCGCTCGGCCGGGCCGGCGTCCCGTCCGTCGTCCGGTTCGCGCTGAAGGCCAACCCCGACCCGCGGATCCTCACGGTCCTGCGCGGCCTCGGGGGCCCCGGCGAGCCCGGCAGCGTCGGCATCGACGCCTGTTCGCCCGGCGAGGTCCTGCACGCCCTCGCCAACGGCTGGCAGCCCGGCGAGATCAGCCACACCGGCACCAACGTGTCCGAGCGCGACCTCGACGTCCTGCTCGCGCATCCGATCCGCCTCAACCTCGACGCCGTCAGCCAGATCGAGCGCGTGGGCCGGCGGGCGCCCGGGCGCACGATCGGGATCCGCGTCAACCCCGGCGCGGGGGCGGGCTACACGGACAAGCTCGCCTACGCGGGCGACCGGCCGACGAAGTTCGGCGTGTCCGACGACCGGCTCGACGACGCGATCGACGCCGCGCGCCGCCACGGGCTCGTCGTCGACACGCTCCACTTCCACGCGGGCTCCGGCTGGCTCGGCGACCAGCTCGACGGGTTCGAGGTGGCGCTCGGCCGGGCGACGGCGTCGCTCGACCGGCTGCTGGGCGCCGGGTTCCCGATCCGCGAGGTCAACGTCGGCGGCGGCCTCGGGCGCGTCGCGCGGGACGGGGAGCGGCCCGTGGACCTGGACGCGTATGCCGCCGTCGTCGCCCGGCACCTCGGCCCGTACGGCGTGACCGGTGCCTTCGAGCCCGGCGACCTCGTGATGAAGGACGCCGGGGTGCTCCTTGGCGAGGTCGTGACCGTGGAGCGCCGGGGCGACACCACGTTCGTCGGCCTCGACCTCGGCTGGAACGTCAACTGCTCGTACTTCATCTACAAGTTCGCCCAGGAGATCGTCCCGGTCCGGTCGCCGCTTCGCGACCGGACGCGGGTCGTGACGGTGGCGGGCCACATCAACGAGGGGAGCGACGTGTTCGCCGAGGACTATCCGTTCCCGGACGTCGCCGAGGGCGAGATCGTCGCCATCCTCAACGCGGGTGGCTACCTGCAGGCGATGTCGTCGACCCACTGCCTGCGGCCCACCGGGACCGCGGTCCACCTGGAGCGGGAGGTACACGCGTGAGCACGGTCGATGGCTGGGCCCAGGTCGAGGGCGGGCGGCTTCCCTACGAGGTGGCCGGCGCGGGCACGGGCGTCGTGCTCGCCCACGCCGGGATCGCCGACATGCGCCAGTGGGATCCGCAATGGGAGGCGATCGCCGAGCGGCACCGGGTCGTGCGCTACGACCTGCGCGGCTTCGGACGCGCCGACGTCACCGAGACCCGGTTCTCGAACCGCGCCGACCTGGTGGCGGTGATGGACGCCGTAGGACTGGACCGGGCGGTCCTCGTCGGCTGCTCGCGGGCGGGGCAGATCGTCATCGACACGGCGCTCGAGCTCCCCACCCGGGTGTCCGGCGTGGCCTGGGTCTGCGGCGGGATCAGCGGCCTCGAGACCGAGAGCACGCCCGTGGAGACGGCGGCGTTCGAGCGGAGCGAGGCGCTCGAGGAGGCGAAGGACTGGCGGGCGGCGGCGGAGCACGACGTCGCCATCTGGGTCGACGGGTTCGGCCAGCCCGATGGACGGGCACCGGCCGCGGCGCGCGAGGCGATCCGGACGATGGCCTACGAGACCTACGTGCAGGAGAAGCCGTACGGCGACCCGATCGTGCTCGATCCGCCCGCGATCGGCCGGCTCGGCGAGCTGCGCGTCCCGGTGCTCGCGATCACGGGCGGGCTGGACGAGTCCTCGACCTGGGCCGGCGCCGACGCGATCGTGGCCGCCGTCCCCGGCGCCCGGCGGATCCACCTCCCGGATGTCGCCCACATGCCCAGCCTCGAGCGGCCGGAGTGGTTCACCGAGACCCTGCTGGAGTTCCTGGCGACGGTCGACTAGCGCCGCTCAGGCGGGAGCGAGGTCTCCCCACCAGGTCACGCGCTCGATCGCGATGCGGATGATCGGCCGCTCCTCGAGCGCGTGGTCGCGGTACTGCGGGTGCTTGTCGCGGAGCCGCGCGACGGCCGCATCGTGATCTCCGTCCGCCGCCCGGAGCGAGGAGGTCGGCGCGACCGTCGATGCGCACCCAGGCCAACCGGCCCCAGTCCTCGTCCCAGCGGTCGACCAGCAGCGTGACCGCCGGCCGTTCGAGCACGTCGCGGACGCGAGCGAGATCGAGCGGATCCGCCGAGCGCTTGGGCTTCTCGTCGATCGGGATCCAGGCCCGGTCCTCGACGACCACGAAGCACACGGGGACGAGGCGCGGACGACCGTCGGGACGGATGGTCGCCAGCACCGCCCGGCGCGCCTCGGCGACGAAGGTCCGGACCGGGCCCTCGAGCCGGTCCGCGCTGTCGGTCATGACCGCAGTATCGCGGCGCGGCGGAGCGAGCGGCGGATCGGCCATGCCCGGTGATGAAACCTCGGGCGGGGCCGGCGCCTCGTTCCGGGTGTAGGGAACCCGGAGCCGCCATCGGAGCGAGGGCCATGAACCGAAGCCTGACCACCCTCTCGATCCTCGCCGTGCTCGCGATCGCGGGCTGCGGCAGCGACGGAGGCCCGACGCCGAGCATCGTCGCGGCCGCCACGACGCCCACCCCGCCACCGAGCCCTTCGCCGACGGCGTCGCCGTCGCCCTCGCCGTCTCCGTCCGCGTCGGCCGCGATCGCGCCGAGCGGCTCGCCGGCGTCGGCCACGATCGACGAGGCGATCGACCCGGCCAACTTCGTCGCCGTCGTCGACAACCCGTGGTTCCCGCTGATCCCGGGCACGACGTTCACCTCGAAGGGTCGGGTGGATGGCGAGCCGACGACCGACGTGTTCGAGGTCACTCACGACACGCAGGTCGTCGACGGGATCACGACGACCGTGATCAAGGACGACGTGTTCGTCCGCGGCGTGCTCGAGGAGCGGACCGAGGACTGGTACGCGCAGGACCGCGACGGCAACGTCTGGTACTTCGGCGAGGAGACGGCCGAGCTGAACCCGAACGGCAAGGTCACGAGCACCGCCGGGTCGTGGGAGGCCGGTGTCGACGGCGCCCGGCCCGGGATCTTCATGCCCGCCGACCCCGCGGTCGGCGTGGCCTATCCGCAGGAGCAGTTCCCGGGCGAGGCCGAGGACTGGTTCGTCGTCCTGTTCGCCGACATGCGGGCGAAGGTCCCGGCAGGCACCTGGACGGACACCATCGTGACCGGCGAGTGGACGCCGCTCGAGCCCGGCATCGTCGGCGAGAAGTGGTACGCGAAGGGCGTGGGGCAGGTCCGGGAGAACACGATCTCGGGCGGACAGGAGACGCTGGAGCTGGTCAAGGTCACCGGTCCCTGAGCGCTGCCGTGCGCCCGGTCCCGCGGGCGCACGGGTAGAGTCCGACCATGACCGGACCGACCGACCCCAGCCCCCGCGAGGCGTCCCACGCGCGGGTGATCGCCGTCCGCGGCGGCCAGGTGACGGTCCGCGAGGACCGGCTGTCGGGCGAGGAGCCGATGGCGATCCGCGCCCAGGGCCCGGGCCAGGACCCGGTGGACGTCGCGGTGACGATGCGGACGCCCGGGCACGAGGACGAGCTCGCCGTCGGGTTCCTGCGGACCGAGGGGTTGATCGACGACGCGACCGAGGTCGTCGGGATCACCCGCGGCGACCCGGCCACGCACGCCCAGCCCGACGACGAGATCACGGTGGTCCTGGCCCGGCCGTTCGACGCGAGCCGCGTCGCCGAGCGCCACTTCGTGGCCACCGCATCGTGCGGGATCTGCGGCAAGGCGTCGCTCGACGAGGTGGAGGTCCGCTGCGATCCCATTCCCGCGGGGCCGGTGATCGACCCGTCCGTGCTCATCGGCCTCCCGGATCGGCTGCGCGAGGCGCAGGCGGTGTTCGAGGCGACGGGCGGGCTGCACGCGGCCGGCCTGTTCACGGCGTCCGGCGAGCTCGTCGCCCTGCGGGAGGACGTCGGCCGCCACAACGCGCTGGACAAGCTGGTCGGGAGCCAGGTCCTGGCCGGTCGGCTGCCGCTGCACGACCGGATCGTGCTCGTCTCGGGCCGGGCGAGCTTCGAGCTGGTGCAGAAGGCGGCGGTCGCCGGCGTGCCGATCCTCGCCGCGGTCTCCGCGCCGTCCGACCTGGCCGTCGACGCCGCCGAGCGCCTGGGCGTGACCCTGGTCGGCTTCCTGCGGGGCGACGGCTTCAACGTCTACGCGCACGGGGAGCGCCTCGCGCTCGGGGACGCGTCACCCGGCGGCGCGACGTGATCCTGCCCAAGGTCCGGGATCCCCGGTTCATCACCGTGCGTCGCGGCGGCAGCCTCCGGGACGACGACCACCAGCGGCTCGCGGTCTGGGCGGCCGACTGTGCCCAGCACGTGCTGCACCACTTCGAGGACGCGCGGCCGGGTGACGACCGTCCACGACGCGCGATCGACCTGGGGCGGGCCTGGGCGCGGGGGGAGATCCCGTGGGCGGACGCCCGCACGGCGGCCGGCCATGCCAACGCCGCGGCCAGGGACCTGCGTGGGGCGGCACGGCATGCCGCGTACGCCGCCGGCCAGGCCGCGGCGGTCGGTCACGTGGCGGCCCACGAGCTGGGCGCCGCGGCCTACGCGGTGCAGGCGGCGCGAGCGGCGGCGCCCGAGGGCGAGCGCGAGGCGGCCGGACGCCGGGAGTGCCGGTGGCAGCGCGCCCAGCTGCCCGCCGAGATCCGGGAGCTCGTGCTCGACGATCAGCGGCTGCGCAACGAGCTGTGCTGGTTCGCCTTCGACTGCTGAGCGCTCGACGGGCGGCTCGCCCTAGTCGGCCGCGGCGGCGTCCAGGGTCACCAGCAGGCGGCAGTGGTCGCCGACCGCCGAGCAGTCCACCGCGGTGCGGACCGGCCGGAGCATCGAGCCGGTCAGCACGTGGTCGATCCGCAGCACGCCGAACCCGAGCGGCTCCAGCGCATCCGGTCGCCAGGTGAACCCGGGACCGATCCCGACGGCCTCGTGGGCGTCGACGAGCCCCCGCCGGAGGCTCTCGAGGCCGGGCTCCTGGCTGGTGCCGTTGAGGTCGCCGACGACGAGTGCCGCCGCCGGGTCGTCGAGCGCGTCGACCGCCGCGCGGACCGCGGCCACCTCCTGGTCGCGCGCCTTGGTGTTGAGCGAGAACGCGATCGGGCCGACGTTGCGGTAGAGCGGCCGGGTGGGGTGCACGTCGAGCAGCTCCACCGTTCGGCCGTCGGGGAGCAGCAGGCCGGCGTGGAGGATCCGTTCGTCTGGGTGTCCGGGGCGCTCGATCAGCGGGAGGCGGGACAGGATGCCGAGGCCGTCGGGTCCGGGCGCCGGGTCGAGGATCCGGTACGGGTAGCGCGTCAGCAGCGACGGGTCCGCGGCGATGGCCTCCGAGAACGCCGGCGTCAGCTCCTGGAGGGCCACGACGTCGGCGTCCATGTCGGCGATGCCGGCCACGGCGGCCGACGGTGGCTTCGACCCCATCTCGAGGTTCCAGGACAGGACCCTGAGGCCGTCGTCCGACGCCCGGTCGCCGGGGGACGAGAACAGCTCGCCGCCCACGAGCACGATCGCGACGACCAGGACCGCGACGGCGCCCAGTCGAGGCCAGGCGCCGGTCGTGCCCGAGCCCAGCGACGCGACGATGGCGAGGATCGCGAAGATGGCCGCCAGCGAGATCAGGTGGACCTCGAACACGCTCGCCAGCGGCAGCGGACCGGTCTGGGCGCGCACGACCCGCTGGACGAGCACGACGAGGACGAGGAACCCCGCGGCGGCGACAAACACCATGGCGCGCATCACCGCCCCGAACGAGCCGGGGGTCGCGGATGTGACGCCCTCACGCTTGCGGCGGGTCCCCGGGCAGGCGCGAGCCCTTCGGCAGCAGCTGGACGAACTCGTAGCCGAAGCGGCCCTTGACGCACAGGTGGCCGTCGGTCACCGACGAATCGGCGGGCGAGGTGACCTTGACGATCGCGTTGTCCTGGACGTGCAGCGACAGCGTGCAGCCCACGCCGCAGTACGGGCAGATCGTGTCGGTCACGGTCTGCGCCTCGGGAGCCCATGTGCCGGCCTCGCGCATGTCGAACTCGGACTTGAACATCAGGGCACCCGTCGGGCAGACGCCGATGCAGTTGCCGCAGTACACGCAGGCGGACTCCGGGAGCGCGACGTCGAACTCGGTCGAGATCCGCGCGTCGAAGCCCCGGCCGGCCACCGCGATCGCGAACGTGTTCTGCGCGTCCTCGCCGCACGCCTCGACGCACTTGTAGCAGAGGATGCAGCGCGAGTAGTCGCGGACGTACAGGTCGTTGTCCACCTTGACCGGCTGGGCCACGGTCTCGGCCGCCGCCGGGTGCCCGGCGTCGACCGCGGGCGCGTGGTGGTGGCCAGGCTCGCGCGCGTCGCGCTCGCCGGCCTGGGCGGCAGGCTGCGGCGGGCCGAAGCGCGTCGCGTCCGCGCCGTACCGGTCCGCGTATCGCGCGAGGTCGCCGTCGGGCTCCGCGGGGCCGGCCAGCGAGAGGTCGACCGACGAGCCGAGCAGCTCCAGGACCAGCCGCCGCGAGTGCCGAACGCGCTCGCTGTCGGTCTGGACCTCCATCCCGGCCTCGACCCGGCGCGAGCAGGCGGGCACGAGGACCCGCGACCCGGTCACCTCGACCACGCACACCCGGCACACGTTGACCGGCGTCAGGTTCTCGAGATAGCACAGCGTCGGCGTGTCCACGCCCACCGACCGGGCGGCCTCGAGGATCGTGGACCCGGCGGGGACGGAGACGGGCGCGCCGTCGATGCTGAGCTCGACGACCGGCACCTCGGGTTGCGGTGGCGCCTCGGGCACGCGCGTCGGGCGCGCCGGGAGCTCGGTGTAGATGCGCGAGATGTCGGGCGTGCTCATGCGCCGATCGCCTCGAAGTGGACGAGCCCGCCCTTGATCGCGCTCTCGATGGCCGAGGAGGCCGTCTGGCCCAGGCCGCAGATCGAGGCGTCGCGCATCGCGCGCGCCAGGTCGTCGAACAGGGCGACCTCCGCGTCGACCGAGCCCATCGGGCGCCCCGCGGCCAGCCGCGCGAGCAGTTCCTCCTGGCGTACGGTCCCGACCCGGCACGGGACGCACTGGCCGCACGACTCGTCGCGGAAGAAGGCGGCGATGCGGCGCAGGGTCCCGGGCAGGTCCGCGGTCTCGTCGAACACCATGACCACGCCCGAGCCGAGCGTCGCCCCCGCGGCGCGCGTGCCCTCGAACGTCATCCGGGTGCCCAGCGCGTCGCGGCCCACGAACGCGCCCGCCGCGCCGCCCAGCAGGATCGCCTGGATCCGGCGGTTGCCCGGGACGCCGCCGGCCAGCTCGATCAGGTCGCCCAGGGTGGACCCGAACTCGGTCTCGTAGACGCCGGGCCGGGCGACGTGACCGGAGATGCAGAACAGCTTCGGCCCCGTCGACCCCTCCGTCCCGAGCGTCGCGTAGACGGCCCCGCCGTCGTGCAGGACCAGCGGCAGGTTGACCAGGGTCTCGACGTTGTTCACGGCGGTCGGCTTGCCGAACAGGCCCACCTCGACCGGGAACGGCGGCTTGTTGCGCGGCTCGGGGCGCCCGCCCTCGATCGACTCGAACAGGGCCGTCTCCTCGCCCGCGATGTACGCCCCGGCGCCGATCCGGAGCTCGATGTCGAACGACCAGCCGGAGCCCGCGACGTCGTCGCCGAGCAGGTCGGCGCGGCGCGCCTGGTCGATCGCGGCGGCGAGGCGGGTGCGGGCCAGCGGGTACTCGCCCCGCAGGTACAGGTAGCCGCGCGACGCGCCGACGGCGAACCCGGCGATGGTCATCGACTCGACCAGCGCGAACGGGTCGTGCTCGAGGATCACCCGGTCCTTGAAGGTGCCCGGCTCGGACTCGTCCGCGTTGCACACGAGGTAGCGCGGCGTCGCGGGCTGGCCGGCCACCGCGGCCCACTTGCGACCGGTCGGGAACGCGGCCCCGCCCCGCCCGACCAGCCTGGCCGCCGTCACCTCGTCGATGACCGCCTGCGGTCCCATGGCCAGCGCCTTGTGCAGCGCGCGATAGCCGCCGTCGTCGCGGTACGCGTCGAGCGACGTCGGGTCCACCCGGCCGACCCGCTTCAGCAGTCGCAGCGACGGATCGCCGGCCTGCGGCGCGAGCTGTCCCGCATCGACGACGTCGGGGTCGATGTCGGGCGACAGCCTGACGGTCGTCAGGAGGTCGAGGACGTCGTCCGCTCCGAAGAGGCCGCCCTGGACGTGCGCCCGGGCCCCCGGACCCGCGGCCGTGACCATCACCGCCGGCGCGCGCTCGCACTGGCCGAGGCAGGGACTGCGCAGCCAGGTCGTCTCGCCGTCCGTTCCGTCCGTGCCGGCCGGCCCGTGGCGCGCCGCCAGCTCGTCGCAGATCCGTTCCGCGCCGGCCAGCCGGCAGGCGATGTCGTCGCACACGTGGGCGACGACCGGTGCGCGCGGGGTCGTGGGCAGCAGCGCGTAGAACGACGCGACGCCGTACGCCTCGGCGGGCGGGACCGCGAGCCGTCGGGACACGTGGTTCAGCGCGCCCCGGCTGACCCAGCCGATCCGGCCGGCGGCCGCTTCGAGGGCGGGCAGCAGGAGGTCGCGTCGCGCTCGGGCGTCGTGGCCGCCGTGCGACACGTGGCCGTCGACGGCGGTGTCGCGGGTGCCTCCGGCCCAGCCCGATCGCGGCGCCCCGATCTCCGGGTCCAGCACGGCGTCGATCGCCGCCCGCTCCTCGGGCGTGGCCGCGGGCCCGACGACGTGGAGGTCCATCGAGCCCGAGTGTAGTGCGCCCTACAGCGTCAGCGGCGGCCCGTACCAGACCGAGGCCGCGATGATCGCGTAGAGACCCAGCAGCATCAGGCCCTCGAGCCAGGTCGACTCGCCGTCGAACACGACGAATGCCCCGAGGACCGCGCTGAGCGTCGAGCCCGACCAGCAGCGTGGGCGACAGCACGAGCGTCATCGGGACCGGCGACACGAACAGGCTGGCGAGCACCATCAGCGGCAGCAGCGCGATCGCGACCTGCAGGCTCGAGTTCTGGATGAGGCTGATCGCGAGGTCCGTCCGGCCCTTCCACGCCTGCTGGACGCCGACGACGTGCTCGACCGCGTTGCCCGCCAGAGCGACGACCACGAGGCCCACGAACGCCTCCGACCAGCCGAGCGCCGCCATGGTCGGCTGGAGCGCGTCCACGAACCACTCCGAGATGACCGCGGCGCCGATCGCCGAGGCCGCGAGCACGACGACCGCCAGCCGCAGCGGCCAGGCGTGCTCCTTGGGCGGACCGATCGCCGAGGCCCCCTTGCCGCCCGCCAGCGAGTACGGGATGGAGGCCGCGAAGATCACCAGCAGGATCACGGACACGAACACCGAGATCTCCACCGCGTGGCCGCGGTCGGGCCCGCTGGGCGCCGTCGAGACCGTGGGGATCGCGATCGCGGCCACCGCCAGCACGAGCACGACCGCGATGGTCCGCACCGGCGCGGCGTCGAACACCTGGCGCCCGTTGCGCAGGCCGCCCGCGAAGAACGCGAGGCCCAGCACGAGCAGGCTGTTGCCGAGGATCGAGCCGATCAGGGACGTCTGCGTCAGGACGACGAGGCCCTCCTGCAGGGCGAAGATCGAGATGAACAGCTCCGGCAGGTTGCCCAGCGCCGACTGGAGGACGCCGGTCGTGCCCGCCCCGAAGTGGGAGCCGAGGTGATCGGTGCCCTCGCCCACCAGCCCGGCGAGGACCGCGAGCGTCACGGTCGAGGCGACGAACACCGCCACGTCCGGCGCACCGGCGACCTTGAGGCCCGCGGTCACGAGGATGCCCACGACCGCGACGATCGCCATCGCCAGCGCGGCGCGGCCGAGCAGCCCGACGATGCCGGACGGGTGTTGGGCGGGAGCGTCGGCCATCGACCCACTCTCGCGGCGCGCGCCGCGCCATGTCAATTCGCCGGCGATCCGGGATGATCGCGCCATGTCCCTGCGCCACCACGAGATCGCCGAAGCCAACCACCGGATCCTCGATCCGATCACCGAGCCGAAGCTCCGGCTGCTCGGCGAGGTCTCGGGCGTCGCGGCCGGCACGCGCGTGCTCGATCTCGCCTGCGGCAAGGGCGAGATGCTCTGCCGCTGGGCCGAGTGGTTCGGGTCGGGCGGGCTGGGCGTCGACCTCAGCCCCGTGTTCCTGGCCGCGGCCGCCGAACGCGCCGCGGAGCTCGGCGTCGGCGATCGCGTCACGTTCGTCCAGGGCGACGCCGGGGCCTTCGAGCCCGAGCCGGCCGCCTTCGACATCGGCGCGTGCATCGGCGCGACGTGGATCGGCGGCGGACTCGCCGGCACGGTCGACCTGCTGCGGCCGGCCATCCGGCGCGACGGGCGCCTGCTCATCGGCGAGCCCTACTGGACCGAGCCGCCGCCGGACGAGGCGGTCGAGGCGCTCGGGTTCGCGCCCGACGAGTTCGTCTCCCTCGAGGGCACGCTCGACCGCCTCGAGGCGGCGGGCACGGAGCTCGTGGAGCTGGTCCTCGCCGACGGCGACAGCTGGGACCGCTACGAGGCGGCCCAGTGGCGCACGATCGACGCGTGGCTGGCCGCCAACCCGGCCGATCCGGACCACGACGCGATGCGCGAGTTCCTGGACCACGGCCGGCGGACCTACCTGCGCTGGGGCCGGCGCTACCTCGGCTGGGGCGTCTTCGTCACCCGTCCGCGCTGAGCGTCGGCGCACCCCGGCGCCCGACCACCGCGCGTCCCGTGCACCGCATGCACGCATTGGTGTCGCCTTCGTCGGCGGCGTGCATCGCATTCACGCACGCGACAGCATCCGGGTCCTGAGATCGGGTCCGACGAGCGCCCGACGTGAATGGCGTGCACGCCAGCGGTCGCGACGACACGGATCACGTGATTGGCGTTCACGCCGTGGGATGGGCGGGACGCGAGAACCGGCCCGAGCTCAGCCCGCCGGCGCCGGCTCCGCCAGCTTCTCGACGCGGATCGCCGTCGCCTTGAACTCCGCCGTGCCGGACTTCGGGTCGGTCGCGTCGATGGTCAGGTTGTTGGTCGTGACGTCGTCCTGGAAGTGGAGCGTCATGAACGCGAGCCCGGGCCGCAGGCCCTCGTCGACCCGCACCGGCGCCTCGACGGAGCCGCGCCGCGACACCACCCGGACGCGCTCGCCCTCGGCCAGGCCGAGCCGCTCGAGGTCCTCCGGCGACAGGTCGAGGGTCTCGCCGCGCCGCCGCGGGTAGCGATAGCCGCCCGACTGGACGCCGGTGTTGTACGAGTCGAGATGGCGGCCGGTCGTGAGCCGGATCGGGAAGTCGTCGTCGAGGCGGTCGACCGGCGGGTCGTGCTCGACCGGCACGAACGGCGCGGGGTTGCCGGGCACCGGGTCCTCCCACAGCCGCGAGTGCAGGAACAGCTCGCCCGGATGGTCCTCGTCGTAGCACGGCCACTGGAGCCCGCCCTCGGCCTCGAGCCGCGCATAGCTCATGCCCCGGTGCACGGGCGACAGCTCGCGCACCTCGTTCCAGACCGCCTCGGCGTCCGCCTCGCCCCAGTCGGCGCCCAGGCGCCTGGCGAGCTCGAAGATGATCCACAGGTCGTCCTTCGCCTCGCCGGGCGGGACCAGCGCCGCGTGGACGCGCTGCACCCGTCGCTCGCTGTTGGTGACGGTGCCCTCGCTCTCGGCCCAGGCCGCGGCCGCCGGCAGGACGACGTCGGCGATCTCGCCGGTCGCGGTGAGGAAGATGTCCTGGACGACGAGCAGGTCGAGCCCGCGCAGGAGGCCCTCGGTCCGGTGCCGGTCCGCCTCCGACTGCAGCGGGTTCTCGCCGATCACGTACAGCGCCGTGAGCTCGCCGCGGTCCATCGCGTCGAACATCCCCGACAGGTGCCAGCCCCGTTTGGGCGGGACGCGCACGCCCCACAGGTTGTCGCACCGGTCGCGCGGCTCGTCGTTCTCGACGTGCTGGAAGCCGACCAGCCGGTCCGGCAGCGCCCCCATGTCGCCGCCGCCCTGGACGTTGTTCTGCCCGCGGAGCGGGTT
This sequence comes from uncultured Chloroflexia bacterium, assembly GCA_963767945.1. Classification (GTDB taxonomy): domain Bacteria; phylum Chloroflexota; class Limnocylindria; order Limnocylindrales; family CSP1-4; genus CAIXZV01. Next base: position 403,455 of record CAVYGH010000011.1, read on the forward strand.
GATGCCGCTGCCGTACCGCCCGACGTGCCCGGTCAGGAGGGCGAGCGAGATCAGCGCGAGGACGTTGTCGACGGCGTTGTGGTGCTCGGTGATCCCGAGGGTCCAGCAGATCATCGCCCGGTCGGCCTTGGCGTAGGCATGGGCCGCCTCGCGGATCGCCGCCGCCGGCACCCCGGTCTCGCGCTGCGCGTATTCGAGCGTGTACGGCTCGACCGCGTCGCGGTACGCCTCGAACCCCGACGTCGCCCGCCCGATGAACTCGTCGTTCGCGAGTCCCGCGTGGATGATCTCGCGCGCCATCGCGTTGGCCAGCGCGATGTCCGAGCCGACGTCGAGGCCCAGCCACAGGTCGGCCCACTCCGCGCTGGACGTCCGTCGCGGGTCGATCGTGATCAGGCGCGCACCGCGACGCACCCCCTTCAGGAGGTGGTGGAAGAAGATCGGGTGCGTCTCCCGGGCGTTGCTGCCCCACAGGAGGAAGCAGTCCGTCTCCTCGGCCTCACGATATGAGCTGGTTCCGCCACCAGCGCCGAACACGGTCGCCAGACCGGCGACAGAGGGGGCGTGTCAGGTGCGGTTGCAGCTGTCGATGTTGTTGCTGCCCAGGACGGCGCGGGCGAACTTCTGGGCCGCGAAGTTGACCTCGTTGGTCGACTTGCTGCAGCTGAAGACCCCGAACGTCTTCGAGCCGTGCGCCTCGCCCGCCGCCCGCAGCGCCGCGGCCACCCGGTCGAGCGCCTCGTCCCAGGTCGCGGGACGGAGGACACCGGTCGAGCGGTCGCCGTCGCGGACGAGCGGCGTCGTCAGGCGGACGTACTCCTTCGGCACTGGCCTACCTCGTGCTGGTGGGTCCGACCCGCCGAGTGTAGTCGCCTCCCTCAGCTGCGCGCCGCGATCTCGGCGACCGGGGTGTCGTAGAGCGCCAGCAGGCGGTCCGCGACGGCCGGCCGGGCGCCGACGAGCTCGAGGAAGGCCTCGCCGTCCATCATGAACAGCAGGCCGTCGGTCGCCGCCGTGACGGTCGCGGACCGAGGCGCACGGGCGAGGATCCCGCGCTCGCCGAAGACGTCGTCGATCCCGAGCGTCCGCAGCTCCCGCGACGGCCCACCCTCGTCGTCGACCGCGGACACCGAGAACGATCCGTCGCCGATCACGAAGAACCGGTCGGCGGGGTCGCCCTGGCGGACGATGACCTCGCCCGCGGCCACGACCATCGGCTGCAACGCGTGGAGCGCACCTTCGACGCGGGCGGGCGACAGGCCGCCGAACAGCGGCAGGCGGGCGATCCGCTTCAGGTCGACGTCGTAGCGGCCCGCGGGCACGTCGCCCGCCACGCCGATCAGCCGCACCGCGATCGCCGTCGCCACGCCGACGGCGACGCCGACGAGGCCCATGACCCAGCCGAACCCGACCACGGTCACGAGCAGGGGGACGAGCAGCGTCCCACCCGCTTCCGAGACCGATTGGGTCGTCAGGAGCAGGCCGCTGAACCGGCCACGGTACGCGTCGGGGACCACGCGCTGGAAGATGGTCGTCCGGGTCACGTCGAGGATCAGGTTGCCAGCCGAGGCCACGGCAATCGCCGCGAACGCGACGACGATCAGGTTGGCGGCACCCAGCACGACGACTGCCACGGCCGTGATCGCGCCGCCGACGAGCAGGACCGGTCCGAGCCTCGGCCGGAGCACGAGCGCCCCGGAGAAGAGGGCGCCCACGGTCCCGCCGATGCCGATCGCGGCGTTGAGGTACCCGGTTGCCGCGTCGCCGCCGTGGAACACGTCGATGGCGATAAAGACGATCAGGATCGTGATCCCGCCGAACGCGAACCAGGTCAGCGTGTCCATCAGGATGATGCCGAGGATCGCCGTCGTGTCGACGCCCGGTGGCATGGATCGGCCGAGAATGCGCCGGGTCGTTGCACGCGCCGACGGAGCGCCGCCCTGGGTGGTGCCGTCGACCGCAACCCTGACCGCGCCTTCGACCTGGCCAGCCTCGGGCCTGCCCGCCGTGGACTCGGCGACGGCCGGCACGCCATCGTCCGTCGCGCCTGCCGGCGCGGCGCCGGCCTTGCTGGGCGGCAGCGACCACAGGATCACCGCGATCAGCGTGAACGAGGCGGCGTTGATCACGAACGCGGCCACGAGCTCGCCCGTCGCCAGCAGCAGGCCCGCGATGCCGGGACCGACGATCCAGGCGAGGTTGTCCAGCGTCGCCCAGGCCGAGTTCGCGGGTCCGAACTCGCGCTCGTCGCGGACGAGGCTGGGGATGAGCGCCCCGATCGCCGGGTAGAAGAAGGTGGAGAAGCAGGCGGCGAGGATCGCCACCGCCGCGATCGCCACCAGGGGCCCGTCCACGGCGACCAGCCAGGCCATCGCGAGCATGCACACCGCGCGGGCGAGGTCCGTCGTGAGGAGGACGAGCCGGCGGTCGAAGCGATCGGCGATGACGCCGGCCGGGATCGACAGCAGGATGTACGGCAGCATCCGCGCCGCCCCGACGATGCCCAGGATGACCGGGTCCCCGGTGGCCTCGTAGACCAGGACGACGAGCGCGACGAGGTACAGCCAGTCGCCGATCGACGAGATGAACTCGCCGACGAACAGCCGCGTCAGCGGGCCGTTGCGCAGCAGCTGACGGTACGTGGCCGCGATCGACACCCAGGGCCCCTCGAGGTCTCGGCTCCGGTTTGGTCACCCGAGGCTACGCTCCGCCGCAGGCGTGCGTCGGCCGGTCATCACCAGGCGGCGCGATGGCGCCCCGATCGCGGCCGGGAGCCGGGAACCGATCGCCCGCGGGCGGTGTATCCGAGGCGAACAGATCCCGTCCCGGAGGCCGATCCCATGCGCCGAATCGTTCCGCCGCTCCTCGTCGCGATCCTCCTGCTCGCCTCGCTCGGCGCCGTGCCGGTCTCCGCCGGCGGCGGGTGCCACGGCACGGACGGCACCGTCCACACCGAGGGCGACTCGACGGTCGTGCGCATGGACACCTGCTCGTTCGCGCCGACCGTCGTCCACGTCCCCGTCGGCACCGCCGTGCGGTTCCTGAACACCGCCACCGTCAACCACCTGGTGGTCGGCGAGGCGCGCACGTGGGGGACCGAGACCGAGCTCGTGCCGGGCCAGGAGCTGCAGCGCACGTTCGGGACGAAGGGCGTCTTCCCGTACAGCTGCCCGCTCCATCCGGGCATGGTCGGCGCGGTCGTCGTCGGCGGCGGCGACGCGGCCGCGGCACCGCCGGCGGCCGTGGCGCCCGGTGACGGCGCGGGTGGTGATCCGGCACCGGCCGCCGCGGTGACGACACCGCTCGAGGCGGCCGCCTCGGGTCCGTCGCCCGCTGCGCTCGCGTTGGCCGGCGTGCTGCTGGCGCTGCTCGTGATCGGCGGAGCGCTGCTGTGGCGCCGCCAGTCGTCGCGACAGGTCACGTCGCCCGAGGCCTGACGCCGGGGCAGTCGCTCAGGCGAGCGCGACGCCCGGGTCGCCGGCCTCGACGATCCCGACGCGCCACGCTGGCACGCCGGCCGCCGCGAGGCCGGCCTCCACGTCGTCGACGAGCGCCGCGGGGACGGCCGCGAGCAGCCCGCCCGAGGTCTGGGGGTCGTGGGCGAGGGCGACGAGCTCCGGCGGGACGCCGTCTCCGACGGCCAGGGACGACGCGGTGAACCGACGGTTGTGCCCCGCGCCGCCGGTCTCCACGCCGGACCGGGCGAGGTCGAGCGCGCCGTCGAGCGCCGGGAGCGCCGCCGCCTCGAAGCGCAGGCGCGTCCCGGACGCGCGGGCCATCTCGAGGCCGTGCCCGAGCAGGCCGAAGCCGGTCACGTCGGTCGCACCGCGGATGTCGTGGCGCGCCAGGACCTCCGAGGCGACGCGGTTGAGCGTCCGCATCTGGTCGACGGCCGCGGCGAGGTCGCCGTCGCTCGTGGCGCCCGACCGGCGCCCGCTCACCAGCAGGCCGGTGCCCAGGCGCTTCGTGAGCAGCAGCACGTCCCCGTGGCGCGCGCCCCCCTTGCGGAACAGCCGGTCCGGATGGCCGGCGCCGATGACGGCCAGCCCGTACTTCGGCTCCGGGTCCCGGATCGTGTGGCCGCCCGCGAGCCGGCCGCCGGCCTCGCGGACCTTGCCCGCGGCGGCCTCGAAGACCGCGGCCATCGCGTCGCGCGGGAAGTCCTCGGGGAAGGCCGCGATCGAGAGCGCGAACAGGACCCGGCCGCCCATCGCGTACACGTCGGACAGCGCATTGGCCGCGGCGATCGCCCCGTAGTCGGCCGGGTCGTCGACGAGGGGCGGGAAGAAGTCGAGCGTGCCCAGGATCGCGAGATCGTCGGAGATCCGGTACGCGGCGGCGTCGTCGGGCGGGTCGAGGCCGGCGATGAGCGCCCCGTCGGGCTGCGTCGCCCCGAGCCCGGACAGGGCGTCGGCCAGCAGGTCGGCGCCGAGCTTCGCGGCACACCCGCCGCAGTCGGTCAGCTCGGTCAGGCGGATGGGCGTGCGGATGGCTTCGGCTCGAACGGTCATCGGACGATCATAGGCAAGGGTCCGCGCTAGCATCGGACGTGGGAGCGGAGGGGTCCCGGTGGGTCCCCCGGTCTTCAACACCGGTGGCGCGGCGCCCGGCGTCGCGCGGTGGGTTCGACTCCCATGCGCTCCCGCCACCGTGCTCGGCTCGGCCCTGCGATGATCGTGTGGTGAGCACGCCACACCCTCCGAGCGTCGAGCGCGTCCTCGTCGTCGCGCGCCCGCTCGCCGGAGCCCGCGATCCGGCCGCGGTGCTCTCGATGGCCCGCGCGGTCGTGGACGAGGAACGCGAACGACTGGCCGGTGGCAGTGCCGACGCCCGCTCCGCGGAGGCGCTGGGCCGCGAGGTCGCCGACCGTCTCGACGCCTTCGAGCGCCTCGCCGGTCCCGACCGGGTGATCAACGCGACCGGCGTGATCGTCCATACCAACCTCGGCCGCGCGCCGTGGCCGGCCGCTGCGCGTCCGCGCCGCGACCGCGGCCGCCGAGGGGACGCTGTTCCTCGAGCTCGATCGCGCGACCGGCCGTCGCGGCCGCCGGTACCGGGAGGCGGAGGACCACCTCGTCGCGCTGACCGGCGCGGAGGACGCGCTGATCGTGACCAACAACGCCGCGGCCGTCGCGCTGGCGGTCGGCCTGGCCGGCCGGGGCGGCGTCGCGGTGAGCCGCGGCGAGCTGGTGGAGATCGGCGGCGGCGTGCGGATCCCGGAGATCGTGCGGCGCGCCGGCGCGAAGCTGGTCGAGGTGGGGACGACGAACCGGACGCGCGTCGCCGACTTCGAGGAGGTCCTCGTCGACGGCCGGGCGCGGCTGGTCCTCCGCGTGCACCCCTCGAACTTCGCCCAGAGCGGGTTCGTCGAGGCGCCCGACGCGCCGGAGCTCGCCGAGGCCGCGCATCGTCACGGCGCGCTCGTCGTCGACGACCTCGGCAGCGGCGCCCTGCTCGACACGGCCGCCTTCGGCCTCGCGCACGAGCCCATGCCCCGCGAGCGGCTCGCCGACGGCGCCGACCTGGTGACGTTCAGCGGCGACAAGCTGGTCGGCGGGCCACAGGCGGGGTTCGTCGTCGGTCGCGCCGACCTCGTCGCGCGGCTGCGCAAGGACCCGCTCGCACGCGCGATGCGGCCCGACAAGGTCGTGCTCGCCGCCGTGGCCGCGACGCTCGCGCTGTACCGGGCGGGCGTCGCCGGCCGCGAGATCCCCGTGTGGCGGCAGATCTCCGCCCCGGTCGAGGACCTCGCGACGCGCGCGGAGGCGATCGCCGCCACGGCGGGCTCGCACGCCAGCGTCGTCGCGGTCGAGGCCACGGTCGGCGGCGGGTCGCTGCCCGGCCAGGTCCTGCCGTCCCGAGCCGTGTGCCTGCCGTCGGACGCGCCCGACCGGCTGCTGGCCCGCCTCCGGGCCGGCGACCCGGCGGTGATGGGACGGATCGAGGCCGGCGCCGTCGTCCTCGACCTGCGTTCGGTCGAGCCCGCCGACGACGCCCGCCCTCGCCGCGGCGGTCGCGGCGGCCATGGCCGGCCATGCCTGAGCCCGCCGCGGGTCGGAGCGTCGTCGTCGGCACGGCCGGCCACATCGACCACGGCAAGACGACCCTGCTCCGGGCGCTCACCGGGATCGACGCCGATCGCCTCCCCGAGGAGCGGCGGCGGGGCATGACGATCGACGTCGGGTACGCGCACCTCGCGCTGCCGGACGGGTCGATCGTCGACTTCGTCGACGTGCCCGGGCCACGACCGGCTGATCGGCAACATGCTCGTGGGGGCCGGCGAGATCGATGCCGCCCTGCTGGTCGTGGCGGCCGACGACGGGCCCAACGCCCAGACGCTCGAGCACCTCGCGCTGCTCGACGCCCTCGGGATCGGCGACGGGCTCGCGGTCGTGACGAAGGCGGACCTCGTCGACGACGCGCGGCGGGCCGAGGTCGCCGCGGACGTCGCCGCGCGGCTCGCGACCACGTCCCTCGCCGGGTCTCCCGTCCTCGTCGCGTCGGCCGAGACCGGCGAGGGGCTCGAGGCCGTCGCCCGCGAGATCGGCGTCCTCGCAGGCCGGGTGCTCGGTCGCCTGTCGGCGCCCGGGACGGTCGCGCCGCCGCGCCTCGCGATCGACCGGGTCTTCGCGGTCAAGGGCCGCGGGTCGGTCGTCACCGGCAGCCTGCGCGGCGGGCCGATCCACGACGGCCTCACGCTCCGGCTCGTGCCCGGCGACGACGCGGTGCGCGTGCGCGAGGTCCAGGTGCGGGGCCAGGCCGTGCCCGAGGCGGCCGGCGGCCGGACCGCCATCCTCGTGGGCGGGGTCGAGGCGGATCGGCTGCGGCGCGGGATGGTCCTGACCGCCGACCCCGAGGTCACCGCCACGTCGCGCGTGCTCGTGGCCGTTCGCGGCGCGGGAGGCGTGGCCCCGGCCGATCGCGACCGCCTGCGCATCCATCTCGGCACCGACCAGGCCGGCGCCCTCGTCGTGCGCGGGCCGCGCGAGGCCATCGACCTCCCGGACGGCACCGCCCTCGCGATCCTCCGCCTCGACGCGACCATCGCGGCCGCCCCCGGCGACCGGTTCGCGCTGCGCCGGCCGTCGCCCGGCGCGGTCGCGGGCGGGGGGATCGTGCTCGACGCCGTCCCGCCGCGCGGCGTGTCGCGGCGCCGGCTCAGCCCGCCGCGCGCGGCGGCGCTGGCGACCCACCCCGCCGGATCGGCGGATGCCCGGCTCGAGCTCCATGGCGCGCTGCCGGTCGGCGGCGCCTGGCGGCTGGCCCCCGACGTCGAGCGCGCCCTGCGTGACCGGGCGATCGAGCTCGTCGCGGCGCATCGGCGGGCTCATCCCGACGCGTCCGGCGTGCCCCTGACGGACGTGCGCGCGGACCTCGCCCCGGCGGCGCGCCGGCTGGCCACGCTCGGGCGCGACGCCGCCGCGACGGTCGCGGACGGCGTGGTCGATCGCCTCGTCGCGGACGGGACGCTCGTCCGGGCCGACGGTCGGCTCCGCGATCCGTCGGCATCGGCCGGACCGACGGCGGCGACGCTCGAGGCGATGGACCGGCTCGAGGTCGCGCTCGCGGTGGCCTCGCCGCCGCCGCTCGCCGAGGCCGCGCGGGCCGCGGGCTGCCCGCCCGACGGGATCCGCGCGCTGGAGGCGCGCCGGGCGGATCGTGCGTCTCGAAGACGACCTCGCCTGGGCCGCGACCACGTATCGCGAGCTCGTCCGGCGCGCGCTCGCGATGGCCGCAGCGGCGCCCCTGACGCCGGCCGCGTTTCGCGACGCGACCGGCAGCAGCCGCCGCTACGTGCTGGTGATCCTCGAGGACCTCGACCGCCGCGGGCTGCTCGCGCCGAACCGACGCCGGCCACGTCCTGGGACCCACGACCCTCGCCCGGATGCGCGAGCGGGCGGCCGCGACCGCCACCGCCGAATGACCTCGGCCATCGTCCTCGCCGGTGGGGCGTCGCGCCGGTTCGGCGGCGACAAGCTGCTCGCCGACCTCGACGGCCGCCCGTTGCTCCACCACGCCCTCGACGTCCTGGCCACGATCGCGAATCCGATCGTGGTCGTCCTGGCCCCCGGCGCGCCCGACCCGCCGATCCCCGGGACGCTCGCGGGAGCCGTCAGCCTCGCGCGCGATCCGGCCCGACACCAGGGTCCCCTGGCCGGCGTCGCCGCCGGGCTGCGGGCGCTCGCGGACCTCGATCGCGGTCACGACGCGCCCTCGATCGTGGTCGGCGGCGACATGCCCCATCTCGTGCCGGAGGTCCTCGCTCTGCTCGTGGCCGCGCTCGACGCCCACCCGGCGAGCGGCGCCGCGACGCTCGAGGCCGACCCGCCGTGCGTCCTGCCGCTGGCGCTCCGCCCGTCGCTCGCGCGGCCGGCGGTCGACGCGCTCCTGGGGCTCGACCGGCGGGCCCTGCTCGGGCTGCTTGGACGCCCTGCCCACGGCGGTGGTGCCGGCCGGTGCGTGGCGCGCCATCGACCCGTCGGGACGGACGCTCGACGACGTCGACACGCCGGCCGACCTCGACCGGTCCTGAGGGTCAGCCGGAGACGCCAAGACGCCCGCCCCTGGGAGGGTGGGCGGGCGTCTTGCGTGGAGGGTGCTCCCGGGCCGGAGGAGCCAGGCCCGGGTGGATGTGAGCCGGCTGGGAGGGATGCCAGGCGGCCGTTGTGAGCGATCAGGCGGGGGAAGCGGCGCTGTGGGCGTCCGCCGAGCCGAACAGGCTGCGGATGGACGCGACCAGGGAGGCCACCAGGCCCGGCTTGCGCGGGCTGCGAGCCTGCCGAGCCAGACGATTGGCCTCGGCTTCCGCCATGAGGTCGGCCAGGTGAACCTGGACCGCGTAGATCGCTAGCGGGTGCATCATCTCGATGACCTCCTTTCCTGCGGCTTCGGTGGTGCGCTTTCGTGGTGTTCCTTGCCGCTGAAGGCACTATCGCGCGCCGGGCTCCCGCGGCCGATGGACCGCGAACCTCGAATTCGCCTACGTCATCCGACCCGGCCCGGGGTGGGCGCAGGACGACCCCGGAGCGGTGGCCGGGCTCAGTCGTCGAGCTCGGGCGTCTCGTGCACGGCGACCCCGTCGACGAACGTCGCGACGACCCGCGTGTCGGCGATGCCGCCGGCCCCGCGATCGAACAGGTCGCGGTCGAGCACGGCGAGATCGGCCAGGCGGCCCACGGCGATCGTCCCCGCCTCGTCGAGGTGGCTCGCGTAGGCCGACCCGGCGGTGAACGCCGTCAGCGCCTCGGTCAGCTCGATCGCCTCCTCGGGCATGAAGCGCGCGCGGGTCGCCTCGTGGCCGGGGATCACGCGGTTGACGGCGATGTCCATCTGCGCGAACGGGTCGGCGGTGGAGACCGACCAGTCGGAGCCCATCACGACCGTCACGCCATGGCGCCGGAACGACCGCAGCGGGTACTGCCGCGCGGACACGACCGGCCCGAGCACGGGCAGGGTCAGCTCGTCCATCTGGTCCTCGTGGACGGCCCACAGCGCCTGGACGTTCGCGAGCGCGCCCAGCCGGCGGAAGCGCGGGATGTCGTCCGGATGGACGACCTGCAGGTGGGCCAGGTGCGGCCGGGTGTCCGTCCAGCCGTTCTCGCGCCTTGCCGCCTCGACCGCGTCGAGCCCGAGGCGCACGGCCCGGTCGCCGAGCGCGTGGAAGTGGACCTGGAACCCGAGGGCATCGAGCCTCGGCACCGCCCGTTGGAGGACCGCGGGCTCGATGAACGCCAGGCCGCGGTTGTCGGTCGGGGTCCCGTCCGGCGCGAAGTACGGATCGAGCATCGCCGCCGTCCGGTTCTCGACGATGCCGTCGAGCGGCAGCTTCACGCTGGTCGCCGCGTAGCGGCCCACGGGACCGTCCGCGCGCCGCGCGACGAAGGCGTCGATCTGGTCGAGCCCGGCGTCGCGCTCCCACCAGCTGCGCCCCGACGACCCGTGCCGTCAGGTCGCCCCGGCCGGCGACGCGGAGATACGTCGCGTGATCGTCCGGCTCGACGATCGCGTCCTGCCAGTTCGTGATCCCGAGCCCGTGAAGGTACGCCTGGCTCTCGAGCAGGCCCTGCTCCATCTCCACCGGCGACGTCGGGGGGATGAGGCGGGTCACCAGGTCCTGGGCGCCTTCGTGGAGGGTGCCGAGCGGCGAGCCGTCGGCGTCGCGGGCGATCCGGCCGTCGTGCGGGTCGGGCGTGTCCGCGGTGATGCCCGCCAGCTCCAGCGCGCGGCTGTTCACCCACCCGTCGTGCCCGTCGCGGTTGGGCAGGAACACCGGGCGATCCGGGACGGCCCGGTCGAGGTCCTCGCGCCGCGCGAGCCCGCCCGGAAAGTGGGCGAGCGACCAGCCGCTGCCCAGGATCCACGGGACCTCGGGGTGCGCCGCGGCGTAGGCCGCGACCCGGCCCACGTAGTCGTCGATCCCCTCGCCGTCGAGCAGGTCGCAGTGGATGCGGTCGACGCCGGACGAGATCGGGTGGACGTGGGCGTCCCCGAACCCGGCGTGACCGTGCGGCCGCGCAGGTCGATGACCCGGGTCGACGGCCCGGCCAGCTCCATGACCTCCCGGTCGCCGCCGACCGCGACGATCCGGTTGCCCCGGACGGCGACGGCCCGGGCCCAGCTGGTGGCGGCGTCGGCGGTGAACACCGCTCCGCCGGTGAGGACGAGGTCGGCGCGATCGGTCGATGTCATGGCTCGAGGATGCACGACGCGCAACGGGTCCCGCGACGGCGTCGCGCCGTGCGGCGTGGGCGATAGGCTTCGCCGATGACCACTGTCGACCTGCTGCATCCCGGCTACACCGGCGACCGCGTCGCCTCGTCCGTCGTGCTCGTCCGTGACGCGGACGCGCGGATCATCGTCGACCCGGGCATGGTCGCGAACCGGTCCCTGATCCTGGACCCGCTCGCGGCCCTGGGCGTCGCGCCCGAGGCGGTGACCCACGTGTTCCTCAGCCACCACCACCCCGATCACACGATCAACTGTGCGCTGTTCCCGAACGCCGAGGTGGTCGACTTCTGGGCGCGCTACGTCGGCGACCTGTGGCTGGACCACGACGGCGACGGCTACCGCCTGTCGCCGAACGCGGAGCTCTGGCTGACGCCGGGCCACACGGCGGAGGACGCGTCCCTGGTCGTCGCGGCGGACGACGGCGTGTACGCGATGACCCACCTGTGGTGGCACGCCGACCGGACGCCCGAGGTGGACCCGCTGGGCGACGACCAGGCCCAGATCGAGCGCGGGCGGGCGCGGATCCTGGCGGCGGCCGACGTGGTGATCCCCGGCCACGGCGCGGCGTTCCGGACCGGCCGCTAGCCGGAGCGCCCGCTAGCCGCGTGTCGCGAGGATGTTCAGCCGAACGTAGTCGATGACCGGGCCGGCGAGGCGGCTCGCGACCGCGTCGACGAACGCGTCCCGGTCGGCCTCCGGGATCCGCACGAGGTGCTCGGGCAGGACCACCGTCCGGAGGTACTCGCGGAGCGGCGCTCCGGGTTCGATCGCGGTGGGCTCGTCCGTGAGCCACGCCTCGGCATCGACGAAGCCCGCGGCCTGCAGCCGCCCGATCGTCGCCTCGGGCGACGCGAAGGTCCACGGACCCTCCGAGGAGTCGCCGGTCTCGGCGATCGCGGCGCGGATCGAGGCGATGTTGCCCTCGCCGCCGCACTGCGCGACCAACCGGCCACCGGGCCTGAGCGCGGCGGCCAGATGGCGGAACAGGGCGTCGTGGTCGCGCACCCAGTGGAAGGTCGCGGTCGAGAGGATCGCGTCGAGGCTGGAGTCCGGGATCGGCAGCGGCGCCCCGAGGTCGGCGACCACGAACGTCACCCGATCGCCGAACCGCGCCAGCCGGCCTCGCGCGGCCTCGACCATCGCCTGCGAGCCGTCGAGCGCGACGACCCGCCCCGCCGGCAGGCGCTCGGCGAGCCGCTCGGTGACGCGGCCGGTCCCGCAGCCCGCGTCGAGCACGGTCTCGTCGCCCCGCAGGTCCAGCCGGCCGAGGACGTCCGTGCCCCACCGGGTCTGCGGGGAAGCGATGCGGTCATAGGTCGTCGCGTCCCAGTCGAGCGGCTGTCGGTGCGCGACCGCGTCGTCAGGCATCGGCCGATCCCGGTCGCTCGGGCGCGCTCGCCCCGGCCGCCGCCACGGCCTGCTTCGCCCGCCCCTCGCGCAGGCCGACGCCGTTGGTCACGGCACCGCCCACGAGGAGCGCGCCGCACACGATGACGGCGAGCCGGAACGCGTTCACCGACGCGGTCTTGGACGCCGCGGCGACCGCGTCCGGCGCGCCCGCCGCGGGCGGGTTCAGCGGCTGGGCCAGCTGGTGGAGGGCCGGATCCGAGGGGTCGCTGCCCGGGACCGAGGCCGAGAGGGCGGCATAGAACGTGCCCGAGATCGCGACGAAGATCACTGCCGACAACAGGGGCTGGCCGACGCGGCTGATGGCGTTGTTGATGGCCGAGCCCGTCGCGGCGCTCTGGACCGGGATCGACGACATCAGGGTCGCGGTCAGCGGCGCCACCACGAGGACGAACCCGGCGCCCCACAGGAGGACGTACGGCAGCACGTCGACCAGCGTCGAGGCCGGCGGCAGGTACGTGGACGGGTCGCCCGGCGTGAACAGCCACGGCTGGCTCGTCGCCGGGATCCGCGCGAGCCAGGCGAGGCCGGCCGCCATCAGCACTGGGCCCGACGATCAGGAACCGCCGGGCGCCGAGGCGGCCGCTCAGGGTGCCGATGCGGGCCGACAGCAGCGCGATGAACAGCGAGCTCGGCAGGCTGACGAGCCCGGCCGCCGTCGCGGTGTAGCCCAGGACGTTCTGGAGGAACAGGCCAAGGAGGTAGCCCATGGTGTAGGCGGCGCCGTAGATCAACAGCGTCGAGAGGTTGATGGTCGAGAACTGGCGGCGCCGGAACATCCCGAGCGGGACCAGCGGATGTGGGCGCCGCGCCATCAGCAGGGGGAACGCGACCAGCGCGACCGCGCCGACGATCAGCGCCACCCAGGCCACGGGGTCCTGCCAGCTGCGCTCCTGGCCGCGGATCGCCCCGAAGGCCAGACCGCCCACCGCGACGATCGCGACGCCGGCCCCCAGCCAGTCGAACCGCGCCGACGCGTCGCCGGCCTTGCTCTCGGCGACGTGGCGCAACGCGACCAGCGCGAGGATCACGAGCGGCACGTTGATCAGGAAGGCCGCCCGCCACGTGACGATGTCGACGAGCAGCCCGCCGACCACGGGCCCGATCAGCCCGGTCGCCGCGGCCGCCGCCGCCCACAGCCCGATGGCCCGCGATCGCTGCACCTGGTCGGCGAACGTCGCGGTGATGATCGCGAGCGAGCCGGGCACGAGCAGCGCCCCGGCCGCCCCCTGGAGCAGGCGCGCGACGACGAGCAGCTCGAGCGTCGGCGCCAGGCCGCACAGCACCGAGGTGATCCCGAAACCCGTGAGTCCGATCGCGAACAGCCGCCGCCGGCCGTAGTAGTCCGCGAGGGCGCCGGCGAGGAGCAGCAGCGCGGCGAGGATCGCGAGGTAGCCGCCGACGACGTAGGTCTGCCCCTCGAGCGTCGAGACCAGGCTCGCCGGGAGCTCGCGGCCGATGTGCGGCAGGGCGAGGTTCACGATCGTGCCGTCGAGGAAGACCATCGACGTCCCGAGGATCGTCGCGAGCATCGTCCAGCGCTGGGCCTTGGTCACCGGTCTCCTTCGGGTGCGTCGATCGAGTGTGTCATGAGCCGCGGATCGGCCGACCATCGGCCGTCGTCCGCGTCCAGGGGCCGTCGGGATCGCGGATCCGCGCCCTGCTCTATGCTGCGGCCGTGCCCGGACCGGTGGCGCTCGTGGGCGCCGGAGAGTTCCTCGCGCCGATGGCAGAGTTCGACCGCGGGTTGCTCGAAGCCACCGGCCGACCGAGGCCGCGCGTCGTCGTCCTGCCGACCGCGTCGGCGCCCGACGGCGAGGAGACCTTTCGCGTCTGGGCGGAGATGGGCGTCGAGCACTTCACGGCCCTCGGCGCCGAGGTCGAGCCGGTGCTCGTCCGGGACGCCGGCGAGGGCTTCGACGGAGCCGCGCTCCAGGCGATCGGCGAGGCCGACCTCATCTACCTGTCCGGCGGCCATCCGCGGCATCTGCTGAGCGTCCTGCAGGAGTCGCCCATGGGCGACGCGATCCGGGCCGCCAACGAGCGGGGTGCGGTCATCGCCGGCTGCTCGGCGGGGGCGATGGCGATCGTGGGCCGGACGGTCGACTTCCGGTTCCTGCCAAAGGTGCGGATGCCGATGCCGTTCCCGGTCCGCTGGCCGATCGGGCTGTCGCTGGTGGACGGGGTCGCCGTCCTGCCCCACTACGACGCGTGGCCCGAGCCGTTCTCGGCGTTCGTGGCGCTCCAGGCGCCCAGGGGCGGCGTGATCCTGGGCATCGACGAGGACACGGCGGCCGTCGGCTGCAACAACGCGTGGCAGGTCCACGGTCGCGGGCGCGTGACCGTGTGGCGCGGGCGCCATCGGGAGCGCTTCCGGCGCGGCGATGCGTTCCGGCTCGACGGCATGAACGGCGAGGCCGAGTCGGGCTCGTAGGCGGGCTCGGCCCGGAGGGCTCGGCGTCCCCGGACATGCCGATGCCCCCGGCGGACCGGGGGCACCAACGCGGCGACGGCGTCCCGCGGGTCCGTCAGCCGACGGACGGGACGAGCTCCGGGAGGATCAGTCGGGGCGGATCTGCCGGAAGCAGTCCGAGCAGTAGACGGGCTTGTCCATGCGCGGCTTGAACGGCACCTGCGCCTGGTTCCCGCACGACGTGCAGATCGCGACGAAGTACTCGCGCGGCATCCGGTCATCGGTTCGCTCGTAGCCACGCGGGCCGCCGAGCGAGCGCATGTCCGCGCCGCCGCCGTCGCGCGTCGAGCGCCGGTAGGCGCGACACGAGGCGCAGCGCTTGGGGTCCGAGGTGAACCCCTTCTGCTGGTAATACTCCTGGTCGGCCGCCGAGTGGATGAACTCCACCCCGCAGTCCACGCAGGTCAAGGTCCGGTCGACGTAGGTCACGATTGCTCCTCCCGGGCGCGGGCGCAGACAAGGTCTGGTGCGCACCGACGAGGGATCCGACGCCTGGTCGACGGTCGGGCGGGGAGTCAGCCGAGGCCGCGCGACGCAGGTGCCGTTCTCGGAGTCCCTAGCTCGGGGCGCACCGGTTTTGAGTGGCCCTGAGCCTACACCGGCTCGACAAAGCCTGCCCGCAAGCCGGATTCGTGCCGCCGTCTCCCCCGATTCGCACCGGTTTGCCCCGATTCGGGTGTCGCCTGCCCGACCGTGTCGTCCGTGACACCCGAGATGTCACAATGAGCGGCAAGACTCGGGTGGCGAGCCGGGAGCGATGGGGGCGCCCGGAGCGCAGCCGGGTCCCGGGGGCGACCGGCCGGCCCAGCGGCCCAAGATCGAAC
Source organism: uncultured Chloroflexia bacterium (assembly GCA_963767945.1). GTDB lineage: Bacteria > Chloroflexota > Limnocylindria > Limnocylindrales > CSP1-4 > CAIXZV01. The sequence continues at coordinate 418,887 of CAVYGH010000011.1, forward strand.
CACGGTCACGGGTGCTGGGCGGGAGCGGCCGCTCGCGGGTCCCGGTCGGCTAGCGCCACCCGGGTGCCATCACGGGACGGACCACCAGGGAGGGCAGCCGCACCCGATGCTTCGACTGCTGCACACCGCGGACGTTCACCTCGGCGCCCGCCACGCGGATCTCGGCGAGGCGGCCGCGGCCCAGCGGGAACGCCAGTTCGACGCGTTCCGCGCCGCCGTGGACCTCGCGATCGCCGAGAAGGTCGACCTGTTCCTCGTGGCCGGCGACCTGTTCGACTCCAACGTCCAGCCGAAGCGCTCCGTGGAGCGCGTCGCGGCCCAGCTCGGGCGGATGGCCCAGGCCCGGATCCGGTCCGTCCTCGTGCCGGGCACGCACGACGTGTACGACCGCTCGTCGGTCTACCGCGCCTACGACCTGGCCGAGCTCGCGGGCACCCGCCCCGCGGAGGAGATGGTCGTCGTCCTGACCCCCGACCACCCGTGGATCCACCTCCAGGCGCTGGACGCCGTCGTGCACGGCCCGTGCTTCCCGACCAAGCGCGCGCCGCGCAGCCCGCTCCACGACCTGGCCGCGGTCGAGACGCCCGACGCGACGTGGCACATCGGCGTCCTCCACTCGTCGGTCGCGATCCCCGGCCGCACCGACGGCGACGAGGTCGTGGTGACCGTCGAGGAGATCGCCGCCAGCGGGCTCGACTACCTCGCGCTCGGCCACTGGCATTCCGCGCAGGTCGCCCGGACCAAGGGCGTGACCTACGCCTACGCGGGCGCGCCGGAGCCGGTCGCGGTGGACCAGGACAAGGCCGGCAAGGTCCTGCTCGTGACGCTCGACGCGGACAAGACCGGCCAGCACATGGTCGAGGTCGACCAGCGCACGGTCGGCCGGACGATGTTCGAGCGGCGCGAGATCGACGCCGCAACGATCGCCTCGCAGCCCGCGCTCGTCGCCGAGCTGACGAAGGGCGCGAACCCCGACCTCGTCCTCGACGTTCGCCTGATCGGCGTCCGGCCCGACGGCCTGGATCTCGACACGACCGAGATCGAGCAGGCGCTCAAGGCCACCTACCTCCGGGTCCGCGTCCGCGACGTGAGCCACCCGGCCCTGACCACCGGCGCGCTGCCGCCCGAGGAGACGATCGCCGGCGCCTTCATCCGCAACGTCGAGGGCAAGATCGCCGACCTCGAGGCGTCCGGCGACGACATGGCGCGCCGGGAGGCGGAGGAGCTGCGCGACGTCCTGCGCCTGGGTCGGCTGCTGCTCGCCGGCTCGGAGGTGACGCTGTGAGGATCACGAGCCTCGCGCTCACCGACCTTCGCCGCTACCGCGACCGCGAGTTCGAGCTGTCGCCCGGCCTCAACATCGTCCGGGGGCCCAACGAGGCCGGCAAGTCGACGATCCAGCGGGCGATCGAGCTCGCCCTCACCCGCAAGGTCACGAGCTCGGCCGGAGACCTCGACGGCATGGTGTCGTGGGGCGTCGACCCCGAGTCCCGGACCACGATCGGGATGACGTTCACCTACGAGGACGAGGAGGGCGAGACGCGCGAGGGCCGCCTCGCCAAGTCGTTCCGCGGCTCCAAGGGCCTGGTCCGCCTGGAGCTCGGCGGCGACCCGATCACGGACCCCGCCCGCGCCGACGAGGAGCTGGCGTCGATCTCGGGCGTCCCGACGGAAGGGTTCTTCCGATCGACGGCGTCGGTCCGCCACCACGAGCTGGCGGGCCTGCAGCGCGACGAGGGCGCGCTCCGCGACCGCCTCCAGGCGTCGATCAGCGGCGCCGACCGCGGCACCAGCCGGGCGAAGCGCAAGCTCGAGCGTGCCCTCCACGACCTGCAGACGCGCGGCATCAAGAACCCCGGCCGGCTCAAGGTCGCCGAGGACGCGGTGACCGAGTCCGCGTCCCGCCTCCAGGCGGGCGAGGACGCGCTCCAGCGGCTCGAGCACGATCGCGACGCGCTGGCGGTCGCGCGCGAGCACCGGGCGGAGGCCGAGACCGCGCTCGCCGAGCGGCGCTCGATGCTCGAGAAGGCGCGCCAGGCCGAGCGGCTGACCGCCGAGCGCGACGCGGCGCAGGAGAAGTACGACCGCTACCGGACCGCGGTCACGATCCGCGACGAGATCGCGGACCTCGAGCGCAACCACCCGTCGCCGACGCCGCTCCCGGTGCTCCGTGCCTCGGTCGACCGGCTGCGAGCCGTCGACGCGAAGATCTCCACGCTGCAGGGCATGCTCGAGGGCGAGATCCACGTCAACTTCGAGGCCCCGCCAGAGGTCCGCTGGCGCCCGCTCTCGCGCTGGGCGCTGGTGCTGGTGCTGATCGGCGTCGCCGTCGCGGTCGCGGGCTTCGCCCTGGACTTCGCCGACGTCCTCGAGGTCGGGGTCATCCCGATCGTCATCGGCGGCATCGTGGCCGGGATCGGGCTCGTCCTCGCGATCGTGGGCTGGTGGCTGCGACGCGGCGAGCCCGCCGACCAGTCGCTGCGCGACGTCGAGGTCGACCGCCGGCTGCGCGGCCGCTCGGAGCTCGAGCAGGAGCTGCGCGAGGCCCAGGCGGAGCACGACGACATCCTCCAGCGCCTCGGGCTCACCGAGTTCGAGGAGGCCGAGGACCGGCTGCGGCTGGAGGAGGCGCACGTCGCCGAGATCGACCAGCAGCGGGCGCACCTGTCGGGCCTGATCGGCGACGAGAAGGTCGAGGCGCTGCCCGCGCGGCGCGACAACGCCGCCCTCGAGATCGAGCAGAAGACGGCGGCCCTCGAGGCCCTCGGGCCGATCGCCAAGGAGCCACGCGCCCGGGAGCGGCTCGAGGTCGAGGTCGTCGACGCCGAGCGCCAGGTGGACCGCAGCCGCGACGACGAGGCCAACGCGCGTGCCCGGGTGGAGCAGAACCCGGTGGACGCCGAGGAGGTCGCCGGGCTCGCCGAGCAGCTGGCGATGCACCGCGAGGGCCTGTCGGCCCTCCGCCGCCGCGAGCGGATCTACGAGCGGACCCAGGGCGAGCTCAACACGGCCGAGCAGGCGACGATGGAGCTCGCGACCCGCTACCTCGAGCGGCGCATGGTGCCCGACCTCGAGCGGATCACGGGCGGCCGCTACCGGCGTGTCCGGATCGACGACAGCAACCTCGCGATGGAGGTCTACGCGCCGGAGCGGCAGGACTGGGTGCCGGTGACCGAGCTGTCGAGGGGGACGCTCGACGTCGTCTACCTCGCCGCGCGGATCGGCCTGGTCCGGCTGGTCACCGGCGACCGCCGGCCGCCGATCATCCTCGACGACCCGTTCGTGACGCTCGACGACGCGCGGGCGGCGCGGGCGCTGGAGCTGCTGCGGGATCTCGCCGCGGACTTCCAGGTCATCTACCTCACGACCTCGGACCGCTACGACGCGCTGGCCGAACGCGTCATCGCGCTCGACGGGCCGACCGCCGTCGACGTCCCCCAGCCGGAGGTGGCCCCTGCCTGAGCTGACCGGACCGCTCGCGGTCCTGGCGCTCGGCCTCCTCTCGGCGGCCAGCTGGGGGGCGGGTGACTTCGGCGGGGGGCTCCTCAGCCGCCGCGCGCCGCTGTTCGGCGTCGTGTTCGGGATGCAGGCCATCGGCCTGGTCGCGGCCCTCGTCGTGGGCATCGTGCGCGGGGAGCCGCTGCCGCAGGGCAGCGACGTCCTGTGGGCCGTCGCGGCCGGGCTGCTTCGGCGTGATCGGCATCACCGCGCTGTACCGCGGCCTCGCCGTCGGTCGGATGGGCGTGGTCGCCCCGACGACCGGCGTCCTGGCGGCGGTCGTGCCGGTCACGGTCGGGTTCGCGCTCGAGGGCGTGCCGACGACCGAGACCGTCGTGGGGATCCTGCTGGCGCTGCTCGCGGTCGTGCTGGTCACGCGCGCGCCCGGTCACGATGCGTCGGTGCCGTCGGGCCTCCAGTGGGGGCTGCTCGGCGGCCTGGGCATCGGCCTGTTCAACGTGTGCATCGGCCAGCTGTCGGGCGCGGGCGCCTTCGGGCCGCTGGTCATCACCCGCCTGGTGCAGGCCGGCATCCTCCTGCTGGTCATCCTCCTCGCGCGCCAGCCGTGGCGGATGCCCTGGACGTCCGCCCGCTGGGTCGTGGTCATCGGGCTGCTGGACATGGTCGGCAACGCGGCGTTCATCCTGGCCGCGCAGGCGGGCGATCTCGCGATCGCGGCCACCCTGTCGTCGCTCTATCCGGTGGGCACGGTCATCCTCGCCATCGCGGTCCTCCACGAGCGCCTCTCGCGCAGCCACGCGGCGGGGATCGTGCTCACGGGCGCGGCGATCCTGCTGATCGGCCTCGGGACCGCGGGCTCCTAGCGCCCGCGTACGATCACGCGGTGAGGATCTCCGCCAAGGTCGACTACGCGGTCCGGGCGATGTGCGAGCTCGCGGCACACGACGGCGCGACGCCGCTCAAGGCCGAGCAGATGGCCGGCGCGCAGGAGATCCCGCTGTCGTTCCTCGAGAACATCCTCGTCGACCTCAAGCGCGCCGAGCTCGTGCGCTCGCTGCGCGGCCAGGTCGGTGGCTACCGGCTGGGGCGCCCGGCCGACGCGATCTCGATCGCCGACATCATCCGCGCCGTGGAGGGGCCGCTGGCGGACGTCCGCGGCGCCCGGCCCGAGGCCCTGCGGTTCGAGGGGCCCGCGACGGCCCTGCGCGACGTGTGGCTCGCCAACCGCGTCAGCGTGCGTCGCGTCCTCGAGCACGTGACGATCGCGGACGTCGTCGCGGGCGAGCTGCCGGCCGACGTCCGGAGCCTGCTCGACGACAAGGACGCCCTCGTCGGGCACTGAGTCGGCCGGCGACCCTCGTCCGCGTCGCGCGCCGACGCGCCGCGACCGCGCCGGTTCCGGCCCGCCCGTCAGGCGGTGAGCAGCCCGCGCTTGGCCCGGATCCGCCGCTCGACCGTGCCGAACACGAGCGCGTCGAGCAGGATCCCGATGGTCAGGATCACGAGCATGGTCGAGAGCAGGCCCTCGCTGTCGACGAGGTCGCGGTTGACCTGGAGCAGCTGGCCGAGCGAGCTCTTGTTCGCGATGATCACGATCAGCTCGCCCGCCATCAGGCTGCGCCACGCGAACGCCCAGCCCTGCTTGAGGCCGGCCACGAAGCTCGGCATCGCCGCGGGCAGGATCACGTAGCGGTAGGCGGCGAGGCCCTTCGCCCCCATGACCCGCCCGGCACGGGTGAGCACCGGCGGGATGTGGTCGACGCCGTGGATCAGGCCGTTGGCGATCGAGGGCGCCGCGCCGAGCACGATGACGAACGTGATCGCCTCCTCGGTCAGCTTGAACAGGAGGACGGCCAGCGGGAACCAGGCGATCGAGGGCATGGTCTGGAGGCCCATGATCAGCGAGCCGACGGCGGACCGCAGCACCGCGAACCGCGAGACCAGGATCCCGATCCCGATCGCCGATCACGACCGCGAGGCCGAAGCCCCACACGGCGCGCCGAAGCGTCGTGACGACCGCGTCCCACAGCTGGGGCTGCCCCGCGTCGGCAGCGAGCCGGCCGAGGACGTCGGTGGGCGCGGGCAGCAGGTAGGTCGGCTTCCAGCCGCTGAGCACGACCAGCTCCCACGCGAGGAGCGCGATGCCGATCGCGAGCCGCCTTGGGCCACGTCGCGGACCAGGTCCGACGCCACCACGGCTTGCCGCGGACGGTCGACGTCTCGAGGGCGTCGAGCCCGGCGACCTCGCTGCGGCCCGCACTCGGGGCCGGCGCGCCGTCCGTGGCCGCCGCCGGGCGCTCGATCTTGATCACGCCCAGAAGGTTAGCGTCCATGGCGCGCGACCTCCTGGCGGAGGCGCGTGGTGATCTCGCCGGCCAGCTGGGCGACGTCGCGATCCTCGATCCGCCGCGGGCGCGGGATGTCGACCGGGAACTCGGCGGCGACGCGGCCGGGCCGGCTGGTGAGCAGGACCACCCGATCGCCGAGGCGGACGGCCTCCCGAACGTTGTGGGTCACGAACAGGATCGTGCGGCCGGTCGCCTGCCAGATCCGCTCCAGCTCGTCGTGCAGGATGTCGCGCGTCATCGCGTCGAGGGCGCCGAACGGCTCGTCCATGAGCAGGACCTCGGCGTCCTGGGCGAGCGCGCGCGCGAGCGAGACGCGCTGGCGCATGCCACCCGAGAGCTCGTGCGGCTGACGCTTCGCGAACGCGCTCAGCTGGACCATCTCCAGCAGCTCGGCGACCCGTTGCTGGCGCACCGCCTTCGGGACCCTGCGCAGCCGCAGGGGCATGTCCACGTTGCGCTCCACGTTCAGCCACGGAAACAGCGCGGCCTCCTGGAACATGAACGAGGGGTCGCCCTCGCACTCGACCGTCCCGGCGGTCGGGCGGTCGAGGTCCGCCACGAGGTTGAGCAGCGTCGACTTGCCGCAGCCCGACGCGCCGAGGAGGCACACGAACTCGCCGCGGCCGACGGACAGCGAGATGTCGTCGAGGGCCGTGACCGAGTCGCCGCCGCTCCCGAACACCTTGGTCACGTGGTCGATAGACACGGCCACCCCCCGGGCCGTCGCCGACCCGGGGGGAGGAGTGGTGGCCGTGGGCTGCGGCGGGGACGCCGCGAGCGCCGATCCCCCCATCTACAGCCCCTTGACGGGTTGCTGGCCCGACGACTGGAGGAGCTCGTTGAGCAGCGTCAGGTCGTACAGCTTCGAGAGGTCGCCCGGGTCCTCGAGCAGCCCGAGTCCCTGGGCGTCGGTGGCGGACTTCTGGAGCGAGGACGCGATCGGGTCGACGGTGAAGGTCAGGTTGTCCCAGGCGGCCGACAGGAGCTCCGGGCCCAGCTTCTTGGTCGTGAACTTCTCGATCTCGGCGTTGACGGTCGCCTGCGCGGCGGCCGAGTCCGCGTTGACCTCGTCGACGCCCTCGATGTTCGCCGCCAGGATCCGCTTCACGACCTCGGGGTTGGCGTCGAGGAACTTCTTGGCCACCAGCAGATGGGTCGTGACGTACTTGCCGTCGGGCCACAGGTCGCGCTCGTCGACGAGCACCTTCGCGCCGCCGTCCTGGATGAGCCGCGTCGCCCACGGCTCCGGGACCCAGGCGCCGTCGATCGTGCCGGCCACGAACGTCTCGAGGGTCTGGGCGTTCTCCTGGGGCACGACCGAGACGTCGCCGCCGCCGGCGGTGTCGGTCGCGAGGCCCTGCTCCTTCAACCAGCTGCGGAGCGCGACGTCCTGGGTGTTGCCGAGCGACGGGGTCGCGATCTTCTTGCCCTTGAGGTCGGCGGCGCTCGTGATCTCAGGCTTGACGACGAGGAACGCGCCGCCCGAGGTCGAGCCGGAGATGACGCGGACCGCCTCGCCGTTGGTCTTCGCGAACGCGTTGATGGCGGGGTTGGGGCCGATGTAGGTGATGTCGATGGAGTCCGTGAGGAGCGCCTCGACGGCCGGCGTCCCCGAGTTGAACGGCGTGACGGTGATGGTGGCGTTGGGAAGGAGCTGCTGGAGCGGGCCGCCGTCCGCGAGCGCGACCAGGCCCGGGGCGTGGGTGATGTTCGGGAAGACCCCGAACCGGACGTTGACCGCGTCCTCGAGGGGGGCGATCTGCCCGCCGGCCTCGGCCGACCCGTCGGGCGCCGATGCCGCAGGCGCGCTCGCCGCGGGGGCGCTCGCCGCGGGGGCGCTCGCCGCCTGGCTGGGGGCGTTCGTGGCGCCCGAGCCGCTGCTGCAGGCGGCGACGATCGTGGCCGCGAGCGCGAGGGTGGCGAGGGTTCGTCCGCGTGTGACGGTCCGCATGAGGCCTCCGTGGTTGCGATGCATGATGTCGTGTTTTCGGGTTATTTCTACCGAAGTAGTGAGAATAGACCACAGGGCCATGCGGGTTGTCAAATCGACTGGTCAGGCTGTCGCCGGATCACCATCGCGTCGAGCGCGGCGGGATCGGCGACCCGGTGGATCGCCAGGAAGCCCTCGGCGTCGAGCCCGCCGGGGACGAGGGAGGCGGCGAGGTCGGCGAGCTGTCGATCCACGGCGTCGGGCGGAACGGAACGCCCGACACGGGCGGCGTTCCGCGCGTGGACCGTCGCCGGCGGCAGGTCGAGCACGATCGCGATTGCCGGGACGCCGGCCACCGCCGCGCGCTGGACCAGCGAGCGTCGGGCGGCCCGCTTGACGCTCGTCGCGTCGACGACGGTCAGCCGCCCGGCCGCGAGTCGCCGCGCCAGTGCACGATGCAGGGCGGAGAACGCGGGCTTCGTCGCGGCCTGATCGCCCGCGTCGCCGGCGATCGCCTCGCGGAAGGCATCCGACGACAGGACCTCATCGGGCGCGAAGTGCCGCGCGGCGAAGGTGGACTTGCCGGAACCCGCCGGCCCGACGAGGACGACCAGCGACGGGTCGGGCAGCTCGATGACGGTCGGACCGGACATCGCGACGACCGATGGCTTCGGACCGGGGCCGTCAGGGCGCGTCGGAAGACTCGTCCCCACCCTGCGACGGCGGCGGCTCGGGCGTCGGCGGGTCGGTCGGTTTCGGCGTCTTGGTCGGCTTGGGCGTCGCCTTGGGCGGCTTCGGGGTCGGCTTCGGCGTCGGCTTCGGATTGGGCTTGGAGTGCTGCTTCGGCGGCAGCCCGCAGGTCGACGACTTGGACGCGTTGCGCAGCGGGCCGTTGCCGGGCTCGGGCAGCGGATCGAAGCGGGCCTCGGCGGGTCGCGTCCCGGTGGGCGGGAACAGGCGCGCGGCCTTGCGACGGATCGCCTTGACGTCGGGGATCTGGATCGAGCCCCGCGCGTCGTAGCCCGACTTCACGAGCGGGTGGTCGAACACGTCGCGGAACACGTCGTCCCGCTTGACCTGCGTCGCGATCGCGACGTAGTCGGCGATCAGCGACGGCTTGATGTTGGTCGTGATCGTCTGCCCGAGCGACTTCAGGAAGCGCGACGGGTTGCCCAGGAACTCGCCGCGGACCAGCCGGTCGCGCAGGCCGGCGATGACCTCCTGCTGGCGACCCGCGCGGGTGAAGTCGCTCTCGCCGATGGCCTTGCGCACGCGGGCGTACGCGAGCGCCTCCTCGCCGTCCATGTGGTAGCGGCCGGGCGTGATGTTGAACCCCTTGATCCCGTACTCCTTGTAGCGGGGATCGCAGAAGCCGTCGGTGACCGTGAGGTTCACGCCGCCGACCGAGTCCACCAGGTAGACGAACCCGCCGAGGTTGATCTGGGCCCAGTTGTCGATCTTCATGTTCAGGAGCGTCCCGATGGCCGCCGTCAGGACCGACTGGCCGTCCTTCGCGCCCGGGAACTTGTTCGGGTGCCAGCGGGCGTAGCTCACGAGCCCGTTGAGCTTGCCGCGGTACTTGCGCCCGTCGGGCAGGGGCACGTCGACCATGTCGCGCGACAGCGAGGCCATCGAGACGGTCTTCGCCACCGGGTCGAGCGAGACCACGATCATCGTGTCCGTGAGCGCGGTGGTCCGGCCGACGCCCGAGTCCATGCCGATCAGCAGGACGTTGACGCGCGGGACGGTCGGGGTGGCCGAGGGCGAGGCGCTCGGTTCGCCGGACGCGCCGGGCGAGGCCGAGGGATCGAGCGCGAAGTCCGGGTCGTTCGCCTCCACCGGCGGCGCGGTCTCCGAGGGCACCCAGGCCCCGCCCTCGCCGACCGGGGCGAACACCTCGGTCGCGGCGTCCCGCGCGTCGACGGTCAGGCCCGCGACGACCAGCTGGGGGCCGAGGACGATGAGCACGGAGATCACGAGCGCGGCGATCGTCGTCGCGCGGGCGGTGATCGGCGTGATGACGCGCGTCGCGCCGACGGCGAACAGCCGCCAGCCGAGCACGAACGCCTCCACGACGAGGATCAGCGAGAGCACCTCGGGGTCGAACAGCCGGGCGGCCAGCGCGGTCGAGTTGCCGGTCGCGGCCAGGAACGCGAGGACCAGCAGCAGCGCGACGATCGGGCCGCCGAGGAGCAGCGCCCATCGCCAGCGGCCCGCGGCCAGGTGGCCGAGGCCGGGGAAGATGGCGTTGAGCAGCAGGAACCGGGGCGCGTGCGACGGAGGGACGGCGATCGCTCGTGACGGGGCGTCGCCGGTCGGGCTGGGCTCCTCGGACATCGCCGGGAAGGATGCGGGCTATCGCCCAAAGCCGCAAACCGGATCGCCGTGGGCCGCTCGGGCGCCGGGGCGGTTCGATCGACACCGGGCTGGGTTAGGATCGGCCCATGCCGACCGGGGTCCCTCCAAGTGCCGAACCTGCTGCAGCGATCGCGACTGCGGCCGGGTCGCGCCGTCGACCTCGCCGTCGGGCCGCCGGCTGAGGAGGTCAACCCCGACGAGGTCAGCGCGGCCGGCGTCCGCTGGCTGTACCTCGAGAAGCCCCGCGAGGACGATCGCGAGTGGCTGCAGCGGGAGTTCGGGTTCCACTCCCTCGACATCGAGGACGTCGCGTCGCGCAACCAGCGCCCCAAGCTCGACGCCTACGACGACTACCTGTTCATCGTTCTCCACTTCCCGGTGTTCGACAAGCCGTCGGCACGCCTGCTGACCGCCGAGCTCGACCTGTTCGTCGGTCCCGACTACCTGATCACGCTGCCCGACCAGAACCTGCCGCCGCTGGCGGCGATGTTCGAGCGCTACCGGGAGCGCGAAGAGGTCCGCGAGGCGACCTTCTCCAAGGGCACGGGCTACCTGCTGTACCGGATCGTGGACACGTGCGTCGACGCGTCGTTCCCGATGCTGCGCAAGCTGGGCGCCAAGCTCGACGAGCTCGAGGACGACATCTTCGAGGGACGCTCGGACAAGATCGTCCAGGACATCTCGAACGCGAAGCAGGAGATCATCAACTTCCGGCGCGTCGTCCGGCCCATGCGCGCCGTGCTGCGCGATCTCGAGCGCACGAAGCAGCGCTACCTCGCCGAAGACCTCGACATCTACTTCGACGACATCACCGACGCGGCCGAGCGGATCTGGGACGTCCTGGAGAACTACAAGGAGGTCGCGGAGGCGCTCGAGGATTCGAACGAGTCCGTGCTGTCCCACCGGCTGAACGAGTCGCTGCGCGTACTCACCGCGTTCAGCGTCACGCTGCTGCCCCTCACGCTGCTGGCCGGCATCTTCGGGATGAACTTCGACCTCCCGGGCGACGAGGGCGTGGCCGAGTTCTGGGTCGTGATCCTGCTGATGGGCGCGATCCTCGCGGGCGTGCTGGTGTTCTTCCGGAGGCGCGGCTACCTCTAGGCGCCCGAGTGGATTTGACGCGTGCGCCGTTCGAACGCACGCTAGCACCCTCGGGGTCAGGGATCGCTCTCGGCTGCACGAGAGCCGCCTCGCCGCGGTGGGGTCGCGACCGGTCGATGACCGATCGGTGCGCGCTGCGCAACAGGAGGCAGGGGAAGCCAACCATGCGCCTGGCATGCCGGGCATCGTCGGGGACGATGCCGTGACCGCGACGCTGCGCGCGCCGGAGGTCCTCGCGCACGAGCCGCTGGTGGAGGCGAAGCTCGCGGCCCCGTACCTGCGGCCGGCCGTCGTTGAGCGCGACGGGCTGCTCCAGCAGCTCCTGCGGGCCGACGCCGGCCTGGTGACCATGATCGCGCCGCCCGGCTACGGCAAGTCGACGAGCCTCGCGCTGTGGCGTGCGAAGGAACGCCGGCCCGTGGGCTGGGTGACCTGCGACGCGGCCGACGCCGATCCGATCCGGTTCCTCGGCTACCTCGGCCTCGCGATCGAACGTGCGCTCGAGCTCGACCGGCCGGTCTTCGCCGGGTCGTCGCTGCACCCCGGTTCGGCGCTCTCGAACGCCGTCCCGCGGCTCACGTCGACGCTCCACGACGCCCGCCGGCCCATGGTGCTCATGCTCGACGACGTCCACCTCCTGGCCGGCACGCCGACGGTCGACGTCCTGGCGATGATCGTCGACTACCTGCCGCGCGGCGTGACGGTGGCGGCCGCCGGGCGCACCGACGCCGGGTTGCCGGTGGCTCGCCTGCGCGCGAGCGGCCGGATGCTGGAGATCGGGGTCGACGAGCTGGCGCTCGACGAGCGCGAGGCGGGGATGCTGGCCGCCCTCGACGGACGCGAGCTGCAGCCCCACGAGGCGCGCGAGCTCCACGCCCGGACGGAGGGCTGGCCCGCCGCGGTCTACCTGGCCGCGCGCCGCGCCCATCGGGTCCGCGGCGGCGGGCCGGCGGCGGCGGTCCGGGTCTCGGGGCGCGACACCGACATCGGCGACTACCTCGATGCGGAGCTCCTGGATCACGCCACGCCGCGCGTGCGCACCTTCCTGCTCCAGACCGCGGTGCTCGACCGCATGTCGCCGGACCTGTGCGACGCCGTCGTCGACGGGACGGGCTCCGACCGGATCCTGCGGGACCTCGCCTCGACCAACCAGCTGGTCGTGCCCCTGGACACGCACGGGGGCTGGTTCCGGTACCACACCCTGCTGCGCGAGCACCTCCTCGCCAAGCTCGAGCGGGATCGCGGCGCGGCGGAGCGGATCCATCGCCGGGCGGCAGAGTGGTTCGCGGCGAGCGGCCAGCCCGAGGCCGCGGTCGACCACCTGTTCGCCGCGGGCGATGCCGATGCCGCCGCGGCCCAGGCGTGCGACGTGATCCCGCGGCTGTTCCGCGAGGGCCGCGAGGTGACCGTCGCCCGCTGGCTCCAGCGGCTCGACGACGCCCAGCTGCGGCGGCAGCCGTTCCTGGCCGCGATGGGCGCCTGGATGCACACGATCCAGGGCCGGGTCGCGGAGGCCGAGCACTTCGTCGACGTCACCGCCGGCGCCGAGTACGCCGGCGACCGCCCGCCCGGCGCCGGCGCCTACGCGGAGGCCCGCGCGTCGGTCCGGGCGCTGCATGCCCGCGACGGCCTCGACGCGGCGATCCGCGACGCCCGCGAGGCCGCCGAGCAGAGCGACCGCTTCAGCGCCTGGCGACCGCAGACCCTGGCGGTCCTGGGGGCGATCCTCACCGTCGCCGGACGACCCGACGAGGGCGAGCAGTGCCTCGCGGACGCGGCCAGCTCCGCCCAGGCCCTGGGCGCCGGGCGGGCGCTGCTGTTCGCGGGCTCGTGGCGCGCGCTCGCCGCGATCGAGCGCGACGACTGGACGACCGCCGACTCGCTGTCGCGGCGCACGACCGAGGTCGCGTCGCGGATGCCCTACGACCCGGACGCGATCGCCGCCGCCCGCTCGGTCGTGACCGCGCGCGTCGCGGTGCATCGCTCCGAGCTGGGCGAGGCCCGGCGCCAGATGGCCACGTTCCAGGTCGCGCGGACGGCCCTCGGCCCGGCGACCTCGTGGGTCAGCGTGCGCTGCCTGATCGAGGCCGCGCGCGTGCACCTGGCCCTGGCCGACCCGGCCGGCGCCCGCTCCTGCCTCCAGCAGGCCAGCGACGTCCTCGTCCGGCGGCCGGACCTCGGGCCGCTCGGCGCCCAGACGGCCGAGCTGCGCGAGCGGATCCGGACCCTCCCGCCGGGGCCGGGTGGCACCTCGACGCTCACCCCGGCCGAGGTGCGCGTGCTGCGCCTGCTGCCGACCTACCTCACCGCGGCGGAGATGGCGGAGCGGCTGTTCGTGACGCCGAACACCGTCCGGACCCAGATCCAGGCGCTGTACGGCAAGCTCGCCGCCACGTCGCGGGCCGAGGCCGTCGAGGCGGCGATCGAGATCGGCCTGCTGGAGCCGCTGCCCGTGCTCGCACCGGGGCGGATCACCAGCATCTGACGATGCGCGCCCGGCTCGCGGCGGCTTGAATCCGAGAACGGGGCCGTGACGGCGCCAGCACCGCGGATCGGAGCACGATGGCTGACCGGGAGGAGACGCTGCGGCGGCTGACCCTCGGCGACGACGCGTACCTCGATGCGCTGCTGGGGGAGCGCCAGTCAAGCCCGACGGACGCGGGCCTCGACTGGGTCGGGGAGGCGCTCGTGAAGCTCGGCGCGCTGGCCGCGACCGACGGCTCCGATCTCGCCTGGCAGCAGACGGTCGGCTGCGCCCTGGACGCCGGGCTGACCGCGGACGCCGTGGTCGACGCGCTGGTCGTGCTCGCGCCGGTGATCGGGCGGACGCGGGTGATGGCCATCGCCCCCAAGGTCGCCCTCGCGACCGGGTTCGACGTCGACCGGGCGATCGAGGGTCACTGACGGCCGACGCGCCGCCCGCGCGAGGCGGGTGATCACGACATGCTGCGATGATGAGCGCCATGCAGCCGGCTGCGTCGCAACCGATCGAGGTCGAGGCCGCGCCGGGAGCGAAGGGCCTGCTCGGCCGATTCGACCTCTCGTCGGCGATCTACGGGTCGCTGCTGATCACCGCGCTGGTCGCCGCGCAGAGCCGGCACGACGCGAACCCCGAGTTCATCGGGTTCTCGGTGCTCGTCTCGGTGGTCGTGTTCTGGCTGATGGAGGTGTGGTCCGGCCTCGTCAGCCTCCGCGTCCAGGGCCCGACGACCCTCGTGGAGACGCGCGAGGTCGCGGTCCACGAGAGCCCGATGCTCGCGGCGGCGGTCCTCCCGGCGCTGGCCCTCGGGACGTGGCGCCTGCACATGCTCGACGTCGACCAGGCCATCACGCTGGCCCTGATCGTGAGCGTCGCGCAGCTGTTCCTGTGGGGCCTGGCGGTGGGCCGGGCGATCGGCAAGGGCTGGCCGGTCGCGCTGGTCGTGGCCACCGTGGACTGCCTGCTCGGCCTGCGTGATCGTCGTGCTCAAGGTCCTCGTCATCCACTGACCGCGGACGACGGGCGGGCTACGACGACGGCAGGTGTCGCTCGGGCTCGCCGACGTAGCGGACGTCGGGGCGGATCAGGCGGTTCGCCCCGGCCTGCTCGATGGCGTGGGCGGTCCAGCCGGCATGGCGCGCGAGCGCGAACGTGGCCGGGAACAGGTCGGGGGTGAGGCCGACGCCCATCAGGACGGGCGCCGCATAGAACTCGACGTTGGTCCGGAGCGGACGATCCGGGTACTTCTCCTCGAGCACCCGCAGCGCGACGTCTTCGACCGCGATCGCGAGCTCCAGCCAGTCGGGCCGGTGCTCCATGGACTCGGCGACCTGGCGGAGCGCCGCCGCCCGCGGGTCGTAGGCGCGATACACGCGGTGCCCGAAGCCCATCAGCCGGTCGCCGCGGGCGAGGGTGTCGCGCACCCACTGCTCCGCCTTCTCCGGCGAGCCCACCTCGTGGATCTGCTCGACGACCTCGGACGGGGCGCCGCCGTGGAGCGGACCCTTCATCGCGCCGATCGCGCCGCCCACCGCCGAGGCGATGTCCGACCGGGTCGACGTGATCACCCGGGCGGTGAACGTCGAGGCGTTGAAGCCGTGCTCCGCGCCGACGACGAAGTAGGCGTCCAGCGCCCGGGCCGTCTCGTCGTCCGGGCGGGTGCCGTTGATCATGTACAGGTAGCCCGGCACGAGGTCCAGGTCGGGGTCGGGCGCGATCGGCTCCTCGCCGCGACGGATCCGGGCGAACGCCGCCAGCGCGGTCGGCGAGGCGGCCGTCAGCGCGCGGGCCTCGTCGGCGGTCGGCGGCCAGCCGAGGGGCTCCGTCGCGCCCCAGGCGGACACCGCGGTCCGCAGCGCGTCCATCGGCTTGGCGCTCGACGGGAGGGCGCGCAGGGCCGTCAGGACCGCGTCCGGCACGGGTCGGCAGGGGAGCCTCGCCGCGGGGTTCCAGTCGCCCGTCCAGAGCAGCTCGGCGACCGCGGCGTAGGAGCCCTCGCGCACGAGCTCGCCGATCGGATAGCCGCGGTACAGGAGCCGGCCCTGGGCCCCGTCGATGAACGACAGGGCGGTCTCGCCGGCGACGACACCCTCGAGGCCCGGCGAGTACGGGCGGTCGTCGGCGGGCGCGGCCGGGGCGGGGTTGGTCATGGCGCCGGATGGTAGCCCCCGGCGCCGCTTCAGGCGGGCAGGAAGGCCTCGACGCGCGCGACGAACTCGGCGACGTGGCTGTGGTGCGCGCCGTGCCGTGCGCCCTCGATCACCTCGAGGCGGCCGTCGGCGAGCCGCCGGTCGAGCGCCTCCGCGCCCACGCGGAAGGCACGCCGGGGACAGGGAGCCGACCAGCTGCAGGACGGGGACGCGCACCGCCGCGAGCGCGTCGAGCCCGGCCGCCGGGTCGTGCTCGGCGGCGTCGAGCTCGCGCAGGATCGTGGGCGCGGCCGCCGCCCGCAGCGGCCAGATCGGGTCGGCGCGGAACGCCGCGAGATCCGCGGCCGGCATGCCGATCGCCTCGGTCATGAACCGCGCCAGCATCCCGTCGAGGTCGCCGGCGGCGAGGTCGGCCCGCAGGCGCGCGTCGAGGCCCGGGTCCAGCGCCTCGGCGCCCGGCGGCAGCGGCGCACCCTCGTAGGCGACGATCCGCCGGATCGCCGGGCGTCCGGAGGCTCGCCCCGAGCGCGATCCGCCCGCCCAGCGAGTGACCGACGACGTCGACGGGTTCGCCCGCGTCGGCGGCGAGGGCCTCGGCCACCGCGGCCAGGTCGTCGAACTCGCGCTCGATCGCATAGGGCGCCGGCCCGCCGCCGGCGCTCGCCACCCCGATCGGCGCCGCCGTCGCCCGAGTCGCCCCGTCCGCGGCGATCGACCGCGTGGAGGCGCCAGCGCGTGGCCAGCTCGGGGCCCACGGCGCGCCAGGTGCGATGGTCGGCGGTCGTGCCGTGGACCAGCAGCAGCGGCCGTCCCGCGCCGGCCGCGAACACCGCGATCGGGGTGCCGTCCGGCGCGATCACCCGCCGGGTCGGCTCGTCGGGGAACGCCGCGGGCAAGCGCTAGGGCTTCGGGAGGCCGGCCGCGGCCGCCTCGTCGAGGATCCACACCGCGTTCGGGACGCGGGCCGCGCCGAGCGCGAGCTCGCGGACGTCCGCGCCGTCCCAGGCCCGGGCGAGGACGTCGGCCTTGGAGGCGCCCGTCGTCAGGAGCACCACCCGCTCGGCCAGCGCGACGAGCCGCGGGTGGATGGTGACGCGCGCGACGTGGGGCTCGATGTGCGTCGGGGCCGGGACGCCGACGACGGTCTCGGTCGCGTCCCAGGCCGGCGAGTCGCGGAACACCGACAGGATGTGCCCGTCGGGCCCGACGCCCAGCACGACGACGTCGAACACCGGGTCGCCGCCGGCGGCGAGGGGCAGGGCGGCCGCCCGGAGCGTCTCGGCATAGACGGCCGCGGCCCACGCCGGCCCGCCGGAGTGGGCGATCGCGTCGGCGACGGGGACCGGGTGGATGTGCGCGGCCGGGATCCGCACGCCGCCGCCCGAGCCGCCGACGTCGGCGTCCTCCGGGCTGCTCCCCTCCTCGTCGCCGCCCGACGCGAGCAGGATCTGGGAGAACGGCAGGACGTTCGAGAGCGGATGGTCGGACGGGACGAACCGGTCGTCGCCCCACCACACGTGGACGCGGGACCAGTCGACGGTCTCCCGCAGCGGCGAGGCCCCGAGGCGCCGGTAGACGCCCGGCGCCGACGATCCGCCGGTCGTCGCCACGTGCGCGACGCCGCGCGCCGCGATCGCCCCGGCCAGGCTGCGGGCGATCTCGGTCGCCGCCGCCTCCGTCACGGCCTCGGCCGACGACACCACCCGCAGCTCCGGCATCCGCTCCGCCTCGCTCATCGCCCGGCACCCACGAGCTCGGCCGCCATCCGGATCGTATCGACCGTCAGGGGGTCGCGGCCACCGACCTCGAGCGCCTCGCCCAGCAGGTCGACGTCGGACCGCCGGGGGGCCTTGAACGTGCGGTCCATCTCCTGGACGCCGTCCAGCCAGGCGTGGACGCGGACGTTCTCGGCCTCGGCGGTGACGTCCGTCCGGAGCTCGGAGCCGCGCCGCTCGGCGAGGATCTCGACGCGCAGCGTCGTGCCCGGGGGCATCGGCGACGCGACCGGCCGGATCACCACCGACACCGCCCCGGCGTGGTCCTTCAGCCGGCCCTGGAGGCCGCGGTGGAGCGGCGGCTTCTCGCCGGGTCGCAGCCGCGGCGGCGCGGCGGACGCCCGGGCCTTCGGCTCGTCGGGCACCAGCGGCGCCAGCACGCGGAGCCCGAGCCGCGAGGCCAGCCACGCGACGTGGTACAGCGGCTTGACGATGTTGGTCGTGCCGGGCGCCCCGGTCTCGTCGTGGGTCGCATAGGTCACCGCGATCCGGCGCACGGCGGGCAGGAACGGCAGGAAGTCGGGCTGGTCGAAGACGGTCGCGATCGCCTCGCGCCAGCGAGACTGCCGGACGAGCGCGAAGTCGCGAATCGCCAGCCGCTCGAAGTCGTCGTACAGCGCGGCCAGCTGGACGAGCCGGTCCACGCCGTCGCCGGCCCACGCCGACCCGTCGACGACCAGCCGATCGGTGGCCTCCAGCAGCTCGCGGACCGGCTGCGACCCGAGCAGCGGCTCGCCGGGCCACCACACGGTC
Organism: uncultured Chloroflexia bacterium; assembly: GCA_963767945.1. Lineage (GTDB taxonomy): Bacteria > Chloroflexota > Limnocylindria > Limnocylindrales > CSP1-4 > CAIXZV01. The sequence goes on from CAVYGH010000011.1 coordinate 437,240, forward strand.
ACCGGGAGGTCGTGGACGAGCAGCGGCGTGACGAGCCCGAACAGGTGGCGCCCGGTCTCGCCGCCGGCGGTCAGGAAGATCAGCTCGGTGCAGGTCTCCGGCGCGTCCGCGCGGGGCAGCACGCAGTGGGCCTGGATGCGCGCGTCGATCCACGGCGGCCCGTCGGGATCCGCGCCCTGGACGACCAGCGTCCGTGACGGGTGGCGGCCGGTCAGGCGGCTGATGGTCTCGGCGCTCCGCTCGCCGACCTCGGGCTGGCGCGCGACCACGACCAGGTTCAGCACCGACGTACGCGCCGCGATGTGGCGGCCGAAGTCCCCGCCCCCGTGTTCGTCGACCGCGAGGTTGGGCTGCGCCCAGATCCGCGCCAGCTCGCGCTCGATCCCCTCGATGCTCTGCGCCCGGCTCATCCAGCGGAGCGTCGGCTCGCCGGGTCGCGGCGGCTCCTCGAGCGCGATCTGCCCGCCGCCCGCGGGGCGCGTCCCGACGGCGATCACCTCGCCGAACGACCGCTTCGGGCCGTCCTCGGGGCCGCCGCCGTTCAGATCCGCCGCCACCGCCGACCCTCGCGCGCGAGCATGTCGTCGGCGGCCTCCGGGCCCCAGGTGCCGGCCTCGTAGTTCGGGAAGTCGGGCGCCGGCATCGTCGCCCAGCTCTCGATGATGGGGTCGACGATCGACCACGCCTCCTCGACCTCATCGGCCCGCGTGAACAGCGACGCGTCGCCGAGCAGCGCGTCGAGGATCAGCGTCTCGTAGGCATCCGGGCTGTCGGTCTGGAACGCCGAGCCGTAGGTGAAGTCCATGGTCACGTTGCGGACGTCGATGCCGAGGCCCGGGACCTTGGCGCCGAAGCGGAGCATGATCCCCTCGTCGGGCTGGATCCGCATCGCGAGCAGGTTCGCCTCCGGGTCCGTGGCGCTGTCCTTGAACAGCCGGTGCGGGACCTCCTTGAACTGGATCGCGATCTCGGTCGCCCGCTTGGGCAGCCGCTTGCCCATCCGGAGGTAGAACGGGACGTCGGACCAGCGCCAGTCGTCGACCGTGAGCCGGGCCGCGATGTAGGTCTCGGTCTCGGACTGCGGGTCCACCTCGGCCTCGTCGCGGTAGCCGATGACCGGCTTCGCCCCCACCCAGCCGGGCCCGTACTGGCCGCGCACGACGTCGCGCGCCACCTGCTCGCTGCTCAGCTCGGAGATGGCGCGCAGGACCTTGACCTTCTCGTCGCGCAGGGCGTCGGCCTCGAACGTCGCGGGCGGCTCCATCGCGACCAGGCTCAGGAGCTGCAGCAGGTGGTTCTGGAGGAAGTCGCGCGAGGCGCCCGTCTCCTCGTAGAAGGCCCCGCGGCTCTCGATCCCCATCGACTCCGCCACCGTGATCTGCACGTGGTCGATGTGACGGCGGTTCCAGATCGGCTCGAAGATGCCGTTCGCGAACCGGAACACCAGCAGGTTGCGGACGGTCTCCTTGCCCAGGTAGTGGTCGATGCGATAGACCTGCCGCTCCCGGAAGACCTTGCCGACCTCGCGGTTGAGCCGGACCGCCGACTCGAGGTCGCGCCCGAACGGCTTCTCGATGACCACCCGGCGCCAGCCGCCCTCGTGGCGCTCGTGGTCCAGGCCGGCCCGTCCCAGCTGGGCGACGATCTCGGCGAACGCCGACGGCTGGGTCGCGAGGTAGTACAGGCGGTTGCCGCGCGTCCCGCCCTCCTCGTCGATCCGATCCAGCATCTCGGCCAGGCTCGCGTAGCCCTCGGGATCGGAGAAGTCGCAGCGGTGGTAGACGACGCGCCGGCACAGCTCGTCGCACACGTCGAGGTCGATGGGCAGCAGCCGCGAGTAGTTGGCCAGGGACTCCCGGAGCCCGTCCCGGAAGGTCTCGTCCGTGTAGTCGCGGCGGCCGAGGGCCACGATCGTGAACTCGTGCGGCAGGAGGTGGGTCCGGTAGAGGTGGTACAGCGCGGGGATGACCTTGCGGTGGGCGAGGTCGCCGGTGGCGCCGAACAGCACGAACGTGGCCGGATCCGGGACGCGCTCGAGGCGCAGGCCCTCGCGCAGCGGGTTCTCGATCGCCTTCGGCGTCGCTCGTGCGCTTCTTGCCCTCGCGTCGCCAGCCGCAGGTCGCGCATCGTCCGCGGCGCGTCCTTCTTGACGGGCGGGGCCGGATGGGTCGGCTTGTCGGGCGCCGCCGGTCGCGTCGTGGTCTTGCCGTTCGCCGGTCGCCGGGTCGTCGTCACGGCGCCGATCCGTCAGACCGCGGCACGGGCCGGCTCCTTCGGCTTGGTGGCCGTCGATCCTCTGCGCCGCCTTGCGATCCCAGACCCTCGCGATGTACGGGAGGGCGGCCGGCGTCACGCAGCCGGTCTGCGCCGTGATCGACCACGACGATCCCGATCCGGCGGCTCGCGGCCTCGGCCGCCGCCCGCAGCGCCTCGTTCCGGGTGCCGATCGCGATCAGGGCCCCGTTCATGCTGTGGCGCGTGCGGTTCCCGGCGCCGCCGATGCCGGCCTCGATCCGGTCGAGGAGGCCCGTGAAGAAGCCATCGTCGAGGTCCGGGTCGTTCAGCGCGAGCTGCGCGTACAGGTCCCATCCGGCCTGCGAGGTCCAGTCGCGGTCAGACGCGCTCCAGCGGTCCGCGCGTGCGCGGACGCCGGGGACCTGCGCGGCGAGCGACGCCACGAAGACATCGACCAGCGTGTAGACGTCGATCTCCGCCAGCCAGGCGTCGAGCTCGCGCTCGGTGGCGGCCGCCGGGTCGGCGACCAGGCACGCGAGAAGCCGCGCATCGTAGTTGCCGGTCGCCCACAGGCCGGTCGCGAGCGCCTGGTCGCGTCCGGCGCGCCTGGCCATCGGTCGCAGCACGGCGAAGCTGACCCCGTACAGCGGGTCGTGCGCGCCGTGGCGCCGGTAGGTCTTCCGGTTCTGCTCCGTCCCGGCCGCCTCGAGCTCGGCGACCGCCGTGGCCAGATCCACGATTTCGCCTCCTGCGCTGCGCGCGCCTACTCCGTCTTGACCTCGTGCCCGCCGAACTCGTTGCGCAGCGCCGCGAGCACCTTGGCCCCGTAGGAGTCGTCCTGGCGTGAACGGAACCGCGTCAGCAGTGACAGGGTGATGACTGGCGCCGGCACGTCGTGGTCGATCGCCTCCTGGACCGTCCAGCGGCCCTCGCCCGAGTCGGCGACCCAGCCCCGCAGGTGGGTGAGGTCCTGCCCCTGCGACGCGAACGCGTGGGCGAGCAGCTCCAGGAGCCACGAGCGCACGACGGAGCCCTGGCCCCACAGGTCGGCGATCTGCTGGAGGTTCAGGTCGTAGTCCGAGGCGTGCATGATCTCGAAGCCCTCGGCGTACGCCTGCATCAGCCCGTACTCGATGCCGTTGTGGACCATCTTCACGTAGTGGCCCGAACCCGGCCCGCCGACATGGAGGTACCCGCCCTCCGGGGCCAGCGTGGTGAACACCGGCACGAGCGGATCGACCGCCGCCTGGTCGCCGCCGACCATGAGGCAGTAGCCGACCTGGAGCCCCCACACGCCGCCCGAGGTGCCGGCGTCGACGTAGTTGATGCCGTGGGCCTTGAGCTCCTCGTGGCGGCGGACGTCGTCGTGGAAGTTGGTGTTGCCGCCGTCGATGATCGTGTCGCCGGGCTCGAGGTGCTCGAGCAGCTCCTTGATCTGCGCCTCGGTCGCGTCGCCCGCCGGGACCATGACCCAGACCGCGCGTGGCTTCTCGAGCTTGCCGACGAGCTCGGCGATCGAGAAGGCGCCGATCGCGCCCTCGCCCTCGATCTCCTTCGTCTTCTCCGGCGTGCGGTTGTAGGCCACGATCTCGTGCCCGTCGCGCAGGAGGCGGCGAACCATGTTCGCGCCCATCCGCCCGAGCCCGATGAAGCCGATGCGCATGGGCCGTTCTCCCAGGCTGCGTCCGATCACGGGAAGCGTTTCGAGCAGAGCATAGGTCCGGCCGATGCACGGCGCGACCGCGTGTTCCGCCGGAACCGCCCCGTTCAGCCGCGGAGCAGCCGGGCCGCGAAGTCCAGGCGCTCGAGCACGTGGTCGGCCTCGGGGGCCTCGTGGCCGCTGTACGGCCAGACGCGGATCTCCTTCGGGCCGGCGTACTCGTTGTAGGCGGCGAACACGGTCGACGGCGGCGTGATCAGGTCCTCGAGGCCCACGGAGAACAGCGCCGGCACCGTCGCGCGCGCCGCGAACGAGCGCCCGTCGAAGTAGCCGAGCGTCCGGAAGACCTGCGCCTCCTCGAGTCGGTGGCTGCGCAGGAAGTCGCGGATCTCGACGTACGGCAGCACGTCGGAGACCTCGAGGGCCCGCCGGTAGTGGCACAGGAACGGGACGTCGACGATCGCGCCGACGACCCCGGGGGCGAGCGCCGCGGCCGCCAGCGCCAGCCCGCCGCCCTGGCTCGCGCCACAGACGGCGATCCGCGAGCCATCGACGATCGGCAGCTCCCGGGCCGCGTCCACGGCGAGCACGGCGTCGGTCATCAGTCGCCGGTAGTAGTAGGTGGCGGGGTCGAGGATGCCCCGCGTCATGACGCCCGGGACCTGCGGACCGGTGCCGGTCGCCTCGATGTCCGACGTGTCGCCGGACCGCCAGCTGGCGCCCTGGCCGCGGGTGTCCATCACGAGGTGGGCGTAGCCCGCCGAGGCCCAGACGAGCCAGTCGACCGGCCGCCCCCGGCCGCCCCCGTAGCCGATGTACTCGACGATCGTCGGCAGCGGGCCGGATCGTCCGGCGGGGTGCAGCAGCCAGGCCTTGATCGGCTGGCCGTCGAACCCCGTGAAGGTCACGTCGAAGGCCTGGATCGTCTCGAGGTGCGAGTCCACCTCGTCGACGACGGCCGGCGACCGCTTCGCCCGGCTCTCGGCGAGGGTCGCCGACCAGAAGGCGTCGAAGTCGGCCGGCTCGTCGAGCGGCGGCCGATAGACGCGGAGCTCATCGAGCGGGAGGTCGACCAGGGCCATCCGCGGATCGTAGCGTCGGGCACCTCGGCAGATCAGGCGTCCCCGATGTGTGCACCATGCGTAGCGCGCGACAGATCAGCTCGAAGCCCGCTTCGTCTCGCGTGAAAGCCGCCTGTTGTCGACACGTCGGTGCGTGGCAGGCATGAATCGCGACGGAAGCGATCGGCGGCGCGCAAACGGGCCTCTCACAATCCGATCGCCAAGCGTGGTACGCATACCGCGGCGCCGAAGGACCGGGCGACGAACCCGGGCTCAGTCGTCGGCGCGCGCCGCCGCCTCGATCGCCAGCACCTTGTCCAGCCGCCGCTGGTGGCGCGGCTCGCCGGAGAACGTCGCCCCGAGGAAGGCGATCGAGCACTCGACCGCGGGCTCGATCCCGATGACCCGCGACCCGAGCGTCAGCACGTTCATGTCGTCGTGCTCGACGCCCTGGTGGGCCGAGTACGTGTCGTGGCAGATCGCCGCCCGGATGCCCGGGATCTTGTTCGCCGCGACCGACGCCCCCACGCCCGAGCCGCAGATGAGGATCCCGCGGTCGGCCCGACCGTCGCGCACCGCCTCCCCGAGCGCCTGCGCGAAGTCGGGATAGTCGTCGTTGGGATCGGAGCCGTCGCCGCCGAGGTCGGTCAGCTCGTGGCCGCCCCCGAGCTCGACGACCAGCCGACGGATCAGCTCGTCCTTGAACGCGGCCCCGGCGTGGTCAGCGGCGAACGCGACGCGCACGTCTTCTCCTACCTGATCGAGTCAGTCGTGGCCCGGGTCGCTGCCCGGCGTGCGGTCGACGCCCGGGTCGCCGTGGTCCAGCGTCGGGTGGGAGCCGTGCGCCGGACCCAGCGCCGACTGCACGCCGTGGAGCCCGTCGCGAACGACGCGCCGGCCGACGTCGGCGACTCGGTCGGCCGTGAACCCGAGCTCCTTGAAGATCGTGCCGGCCGGCGCGCTGGCGCCGAAGTGGTCGAGGCCGATGATCGCGCCCTCGTCGCCGACCCAGCGCTCCCAGCCGAGCGAGACGCCGACCTCGACCGAGACCCGCTTCCGGACGGCCGGCGGCAGCACCTCGTCGCGATACGCCTGGTCCTGCGCCTCGAAGCGCTCCCAGCACGGCAGGCTCACGACGCGCGACGGGATGCCGTCCGCCTCGAGCTGCTCGGCCGCCGCGAACGCGAGCTGCAGCTCCGAGCCGGTGGCGATCAGGATCAGCTGCGGCGATCCGCCGGACGCCTCGCGCAGGACGTAGCCGCCACGACGCAGGCCCTCGCGCGCGTGTTCCGGCGTCCTCGCCAGCGTCGGCAGCTTCTGGCGCGTGAACGCGAGCGCGACCGGACCCGGCTGCGCCCCCGCCAGCGTCGGCCGCTCCACCGCCAGGGCCCAGGCCGCGGCGGCCTCGTTGGCGTCGCCCGGCCGCACGAACCACAGGTTGGGGATCGCGCGCAGCGCCGCGTAGTGCTCGACCGGCTGGTGCGTCGGCCCGTCCTCGCCCAGCCCGACGGAGTCGTGCGTCCAGACGTAGGTCACGTGGAGCCCGGACAGCGACGCGAGCCGGACGGCGCCGCGCATGTAGTCGCTGAAGGTGAGGAACGTCGCGCAGTAGGGGAGGAAGCCGCCGTGGTAGGCGATGCCGTTGGCGATCGAGCCCATGCCGTGCTCGCGGACGCCGAACCGCAGGTTGCGCCCGGCGTGGTCGGCCTCGAAGTGGTCGTGACCGTTCGCCTTGACGTCGGTGAGGTTCGACTCCGACAGGTCCGCCGACCCGCCGAACAGCTCGGGCAGCGGCCCGGCCAGCGCCTGGATCGCGTCCTGGCTCGCGTTGCGGGTCGCGACCTCGGTGCCCACCTCGTACGCGGGCAGCCCCGCGTCCCAGCCGTCCGGGAGGCGACCCAGCAGGCGCCGCTCCAGCTCGGAGGCCTCGGCCGGGAACTCGGCGGCATAGCGGTCGAAGCGCGACTCCCACTCGGCGACCAGGTCCTTCCCCGCGTCGACGGCCCGCCGGAACAGCGCGGCCGCGTCATCGGGGACGTAGAACGACCGGTCCGGGTCCCAGCCGTACCCCTCCTTGACCAGGCGGACCTCGTCCGGCCCGAGCGGCGCCCCGTGGGCCTTCTGGGTGTCCTGCTTGTTCGGGCTGCCGTAGCCGATGTGCGTCCGGACGGCGATGATCGACGGGCGATCGTCGGCGTTGGCGGTGTCGATGGCGGCCGAGATCGCGGCCACGTCGTTGCCGTCCTCGACGCGATCCGTGTGCCAGCCGTAGGCGGCATAGCGGCCCAGCACGTCCTCGCTGAACGCCCAGGCCGTCGGGCCGTCGAGCTGGATCCGGTTGTCGTCGTACAGCACCACGAGCTTGCCCAGCCGGAGATGGCCGGCGATCGACGACGCCTCCGAGGCCACGCCCTCCTGCATGTCGCCGTCGCTGGCGATCACGTAGGTCCGGTGGTCGACGATCTCGTGGCCGGGACGGTTGAACTCGGCGGCCAGGCGCCGCTCGGCGATCGCCATGCCCACGGCGTTGCCGAGGCCCTGGCCGAGCGGACCGGTCGTCGCCTCGACGCCGGGCGTGAGGCCGTACTCCGGGTGGCCCGGCGTGATCGAGCCCCACTGGCGGAACGACCTGAGGTCGTCGAGGCTGACCCCGTAGCCCGTCAGGTGGAGCAGCGAGTACAGGAGCATCGACGCGTGGCCCGCCGAGAGCACGAACCGGTCGCGGTTGGGCCAGTGCGGGTTGGCCGGCGCATGACGGAGATGCCGCGTCCACAGCGCGTAGGCCATGGGCGCCGCGCCCATCGGCGCGCCCGGGTGCCCGGAGTTCGCCTGCTGGACACCGTCGATCGCGAGCGTCCGGATGGTGTCGATCGCGAGGCGATCCAGCTGGTCCGTGGCGAGGGTCATCGCTCTCTCCGGTGGCGCCTGTCCCGACCGGCGCGCCGACCGGGCTCCGTCGGCGCACGCGGCGCGGCGAGTCGTGCCGCGGGTTCATCGTAGCGCGGGCTCGTGGTCGAGCCCGCGGGTATGCTCGGCCGCGTGCCTGCCATCCGCGTGTCACGCCGAGCGCGCACCCAGGTCCGGACGCGCCGCGCCGCGGACCGGCCGCGCGTGGTCGTGGTCGGCGACCTCGTGGTCGACGTGGTCCTCGCGCCGGAGGGCGACATCGAGCGCGGCACGGACGTGCGCGGGCGCGTGTTCGCCCGCGCCGGCGGATCGGCGGCGACCGCCGCCCGATGGCTGGGACGGCTCGGGGCGCGCTCCACGCTCGTGTGCGCCGTCGGTCGCGATGCCGCGGGGCGAGCGCTGATCCAGGCCGCGACCGTGGACGGCGTCACGGTGCGCGCGGTGCACGTCCCGGGCGCGCGGACCGGACGGATCGGGGTGCTGGTGGAGCCCGATGGCCAGCGCTCGTTCGTCCAGGACCGCGGCGCCGCGCTCCGCCTGCGGCCGGCCGACCTCAAGGCGTCGTGGTTCGCGGACGCGGACGCCGTGCACCTCCCGGCCTACTCGCTGCTCGACGAGCCGCTCGGGCGCGCCGGCACCGAGGCCATCCGCCTCGCCCGCGAGGCCGGCGCGCTGGTGACCGTGGACCTCGCCTCGACCGCACCGCTGCTGGCCCTCGGTCGCAAGGCGGGCACCACCGTGATCCGCGAGGCCGCGCCGGACCTCCTGTTCGCGACCCGCGACGAGGCGCGGGCCCTGCTGGGCCACGGCTACGAGGCGGCGCTGCTCGAGCTGTCGCCGATCGCGGTCGTCAAGCGCGGACGCAAGGGGGCCTCGATCCACATCCGGGCCGACCGCAAGCCCCTCCGGCTGGACATCGCCACGACGCCCATCGCCGCTTCCGACACGACCGGCGCGGGCGATGCGTTCGACGCGGGCTTCCTCGTGGGCTGGCTCGACGGACGGCGACGCGGTCTCACGCCGATCGCTTGCCTGCGGCGCGGCGCGGTCGCCGGCAACCGGGCGGCCCTGCGCCAGCTGTCCCAGCCGAAGGCGGAGCTCAGCCTCGGCTGACGTCCGATCGGCGACGGGCCAGCACCCACAGGAAGGGCACCGCACCCTCGGGCTCGATGCTGTCGACGATCTCCGCGATCAGCAGGTCGAACCCGGCGGCCTCGACCAATGCTCGGTTGGTCTCGGCGTCGAAGGAGCTGAAGAACATCGGGATGCCGAGCCACGTCCCGGTCCAGTCGGGCGAATTGTCGGCTCCGAGCGTCGCGAGCAGGAGGCCACCGGGCCGGAGCCAGGACGCGATCCGCGCCAGCAGCGCCGGATGTTCCTCGCGGGGCAGGTGGTAGATCGAATGGAACGCGGTCACGCCATCGAGCGAGCCGGCCTCGAGGTCGATCGAGGCGACGTCGGAGCACAGGAACGTCGCAGCCGGGACATTGCGCCGCGCGACGTCGATCTGCGACGCAGAGATGTCGACCCCGGTCACCCGGTATCGCTCCGCCAGCCGTCGCGTCCAGGGCACGCCGGTGCCGCAACCGAGATCGACGAGGCTCGACCCGGGCGGCATCGCCGCCTCGAGCTCCGGCACCAGGCGGTCCGCGGCGGGATCGACCACGCGCGCTCGCCAGTCGACCCATCGCGGGCCGAGCGCGTCGTAGCCGGCCGCGACCGTCGCCTTGCGCGCATCCGTCACGGGGCTCCGCTCCCATGCCCGCCGCGCAGCCGGAACACGCGGCCCGTCTTGAGCGCGAGGTCCTCGAGCTCGGTCGTCGTCCGGACCTCGTAGGTGGCCAGCGGGTCCAGGTCGTCCACGGGCAGGTAGCGGCGGCCCGGGTCGCCGAGCAGGACGTCGATCCCACTCGCCCGGGCGCGGCGCAGGAAGGTCAGCATCCGATCGGACAGGCCGGCCTCGTACCAGCAGTCGCCGGCGAGGATCACGTCGGACATCGGGCGGGTCGCCGTCGAGCAGGTCCCGGCGCACGGCGGTGATGCGCGTCCCGTTGGCCCGCGCGTTGAGCCCGATCGCGGCCACCGCGAACGGGTCGATGTCGACGGCGGTGACCGTCGCCGCACCGGCGAGCATGGCCGCGATGGCGCACAGGCCCGAACCGGAGCCGAGGTCGAGCACCCGGCGGCCGGCGACGACCTCCGGGTGGTCGCCCAGGTAGCGTCCGATCGCCAGGCCGCCGCCCCACGCGAACGCCCAATAGGGAAGCGGGGCGTCGGGGTCGCCGGTCTCCACCTGGACCGCATGCCACAGCGGGAGGGCCTCGTCCGCGAGGTGGAGCCGGACGCGCTCCAGGGCCGGCACCGGGCGCAGGTGCGTGTGGCGCAGGACGAAGGCGCGCGCGGAGGCCGGCATGGTCGAACCGTACGCCTGCGGGTTCGCGGCGCATGGACTCCGAACGCATACTGGATGCGCAACGACGACCCGGCGGGTCGTTTGCCGCGGGTTGTCGCCCGCCAGCAGGGGATGGGGTGCACATGACAGAGGTCGCGATCGACGACGCCGGGATGAGCGCGTCCGCGAGACGACTCGGCCTGCTGCTCGCGATGGCCATGTTCGTGCTCGTCGTCGACACGTCGCTGATGAACGTGTCGATCTCGGCCGTCGTCCACGACCTCAACACCACGGTCAGCGGCGTCCAGTCGGCGATCGCGCTCGAGGCGCTCGTCTCGGCCGCGTTCATCCTGATCGGCAGCAAGATCGGCGACCTGTTCGGCCGCAAGCGGGCCTTCGTCCTCGGCCTGCTCGGCTACGCGATCGGGGCGCTGGCGATGGCGCTGACCCAGAGCCTGACCACGATCATCATCTTCTGGGCGATCCTCGGCGGCCTCGGCGCCTCGCTCCTGCTGCCGGCCATGCAGTCGCTGATCCACGGCAACTTCGAGGGCCCGGCCCAGCGCCGCGTCTACGCGCTGGTCGGCGCCTCGGCGGCGATCGCCGCGGCGGTCGGGCCGCTGCTGGGCGGGTTCATCACGACCTTCCTCTCGTGGCGCGTCGCGTTCGCGCTCGAGGTCGTCGTCATCGCGATCGTGCTGTCCGGCGTTCGGCTGATCAAGGACGTGCCCTACACGGGTCCGCGGGAGTTCGACCTCGTCGGATCGGTCCTGTCGGTCATCGGGATGGGCGGCATCGTCCTCGGCATCCTCGTCTGGCAGGAGGGCGGCGAGGCGGTCGGCCTGCTGATCGGGCTCGGCGCGATCGCCATGGCGGCGCTGGCATGGTGGCTCGTCCGACGAGAAGCGCGCCGGAAAGCCGGCGCTGATCGATCCGGACCTGTTCGCCTCGAAGCTGTTCCGGCTCGGGATCTCGGGCCAGACGCTCCAGCAGATCGCGCTCGGCGGCACGATGATCGCGCTGCCGATCTACCTGCAGATGGTCCTCGAGTACAACGCCCTGCAGGCGGGCCTGTCGATCGCCCCGCTGTCCCTGAGCATGTTCGGCGTCGCCCTGCTCGCCGGCCGGCGCGCCGGGCGCCGCCGCCCCGCGGCGATCATCCGGGCCGGCTTCCTGCTCCTCGTCGGTCGGCCTGCTCGCGCTGCTGCCGATCATCCCGCGAGCCGACAGCGGCTGGTGGCTCGTCGTCCCGCTGATCATCGCCGGCTCCGGCCTCGGCCTGCTCGTGTCGCAGCTGAACAACTACACGCTGTCGCCGATCTCCGAGGAGCGGGTCAGCGAGGCCGCCGGCGTCAACTCGGCCGGCGGGTCGTTCGGGCTCTCGTTCGGGCTGGCGTTCGCGGGCGCGATCATGCTGGCGACCCTGTCGGTCTCGTTCACCAACCTCGCCGAGCAGAGCGTGGTCCTGACGCCGGCCGAGCAGCAGCAGGTCGCGGTCGCCCTCCAGGACGACGCCGAGCTGATGACCAACACGCAGCTGGACGAGCAGCTCGCCGGTCAGCCCGAGGACGTCCAGGCGGAGATCATCCGGATCAACACGGAGGCGCGCCCGTTCGCGCTCCAGGTCGCGATGCTCGTCCCGATCATCGCCGGCCTCGCGGGCCTGCTGACCTCGTTCCGGATGATCAAGCAGCCCGATCCGGAGCCGTCGACGGCCGGCGAGATGGTCCTCGCCTGACGTCCGTGATCGCCCCCGAGCATCTCGCCATCGCCCCCGAGGTCGCCGACGCGCTGCGCGACGGCACCCCCGTCGTCGGCCTCGAGTCGACGCTGATCAGCCACGGCATGGCGTACCCGCAGAACGTCGAGGTGGCGACCGCGGCCGAGGCGGCCATCCGCGAGACCGGCGCCGTGCCGGCGACGGTGGCGCTCAACGCCGGGCGGCTGCTGGTCGGGCTCGCGTCCGACGACCTCGAGACGCTGGGGACGGCCCCGCGCGGATCGGTCGACAAGGTCTCGCGACGCAACCTCGCCGCCGCGATCGCGGGCGGCGGCTGGGGCGCGACGACCGTGGCCGCGACGATGATCGCGTGCCACGCGGCGGGGATCCGCGTGTTCGCGACCGGCGGGATCGGCGGGGTCCATCGCGGCGCCCTCGGCGGCGCCTCGCCCAGCTTCGACATCTCCGCCGACCTCGACGAGCTCGCGCGGACCCCGGTCGCGGTCGTGTGCGCGGGCCCGAAGGCGATCCTCGACGTGCCGCTGACCATCGAGTACCTCGAGACGCGCGGCGTCCCGGTGGTCTCGATCGGGATCGACGAGGTGCCCGGGTTCTACGCCCGGGGCTCCGGCATCCCGGCCCCGAGCAGCGTGCCGGACGTGGCGGCGGCGGCCGCGGTGATCCGCGCCCACGAGGCGCTGGGCCTGGCGTCGGGCCTCGTGATCTGCGCGCCGGTCCCGGAGGACCAGGCGCTGCCCGACGCGGTCACCCGCGAGGCGGTCGCGCAGGCCATCCGCGAGGCGGACCACACGGGGATCGGCGGGGCCGCGCTCACGCCCTGGCTCCTCGCCCGGGTCGCCGCCCTCACCGACGGCGCATCCGTCCGTGCGAACGTCGCGCTGATCGTCAACAACGCCCGCGTCGGCGGCGAGCTGGCGCGGGCGCTTGGCGGACGGAGGGCCGGGGAGCTAGCCTCGCGCGCTACTCCCAGCGGATCCCCCGCGACGCCGGCAGCGCCGACCCGGTGGAACCGGATCGGCGGATGCGGCTGAGCTGTCCGTGTCGACTGCAATCGGCGACGCGGCTCTCGGTCATCGGTCAGGCGGCCTTGCGGCCGACGTACCCGCCGGCGAAGCCGCTCATCGTGGTCGCGGCGGCGATGCCGGCGAACGTGAGCAGCTGGCCACCCGTGGTCCGGTAGGCGTCGCCCCGGGGCGGGAGCGGGCTCGCGGGACCGGGCTTGCCGACGTACCGGATGCGGAAGCGTGACGTCTTCGTGAACTTGGCGAACATCTCGTGAGGCTCCGATCGTGGTGGTGGTGAGCCACGACTCGGTCTGGGCGACGGGTCGTGCGGGTTGACATCCCGAAGGCTAGGCGGCGTCGGCAGCCGTGCCCGTGGACGGCGGTCGAGAACGCATTGGACAAACGACGATGCCCGCGCGACGGGCGATCCGCGACCGCCTCGTGTTCGACAACCGTAACGCGCGTGTAAGATCAGCATCTTCCAATTCTGCGCCTGGTCCGTGGTAGCATCCACGTTCCCCGCAGGAGGTTCGCATCGGCTGACCATGGCTGCCGCACGCCCGAGCCAGGACCTGCCGCCCGCCATCGCCGCGACCGGCGTCAGGCGCGTCTACGCGACCAAGCCGAAGCCGGTCGTCGCGCTCGACGGCGTCGACCTCGAGGTCGCGCCGGGCGAGTTCTTCGGCCTGCTCGGCCCGAACGGCGCGGGCAAGACGACGCTGATCAAGATCCTCACGACGCTGCTGCTGCCGACGAGCGGCGACGCGCGCATCTTCGGGTTCGACGTGGCCACCGAGACCAAGCGGATCCGGCGGATCATGAACATGGTCGCCGGCGGCGAGCAGTCGGGCTACGGGATCCTCACGGTCCGCGAGCAGCTCTGGATGTTCAGCCAGTTCTACGGCCTCCCGACGCGCGAGGGATGGGCGCGGACGGACCAGCTGATCGAGGCCGTCGGCCTCGGCGAGCAGCGGCTCCAGCGGGTCAGCACGCTGTCGACCGGCCAGCGCCAGAAGATGAACATGGCCCGCGGCCTGCTCAACGACCCGTGGATCCTGTTCCTCGACGAGCCGACGCTCGGCCTCGACGTCGCCGCCGCCAGGTCGATCCGGGAGCTGGTCCTCGACTGGAAGGGCGCCGTTCCCGGCCGGACGGTGCTGCTGACGACCCACTACATGGCCGAGGCGGACGAGCTGTGCGAGCGGATCGCGATCGTCGACCACGGCCGGATCCTGGCGATCGGCACGCCCGACGAGCTCAAGAAGCGCGTCCAGCGCGAGTCGATCTTCCGCCTCGAGCTCGACAGCCTCGACGCGGGCATCCCGGCCCTGGCCCGGCTGCCCGGCGTCGTCTCCGCGGCTCCGGCCGCGGACATGGATCCGGAGCTCCAGCGGATCGCCGTCAACCTCGTCCTCGAGGAGGACGCGGCGCTCGGCGGCGTGGTCACCGCCCTGGCGCGCATCGGCAGCCACATCCTCGCCCTGCGCAAGTCCGAGCCCACCCTCGAGGACGTGTTCGTGGAGCTCGTCGGCCGCGGGTTCGGCGACGAGGGCAGCGACCGGTCCAACGGCCACGGCCCCGGTCCCGACGCGGGCTCGGCCCGGCGCGACGACGCGCAGGACGGCGTCGAGGACCTGCCGCCCGAGCCGAGCGCCGACGAGGCCGAGGAGGCGTACCCGGTGGAGGCGGGCCGATGACCGCCGGCACGGCACCCACCGGCGAGCCGACCCGGGTCTCGATCTTCGCGACGACCCGCAACGGCACCGACCCGCGGACGGCCTCGGCGTGGACGCGACGGCAGGTCGATCGACAACAACGCGCGGGCGCTCGTCGGGCGCGCGTTCCCCCGGGTCCGCGGCATGGTCCGCGAGCCGTCCTGGCTGTTCTTCGAGATCCTGCTGCCGTTCCTGACGACGTCGGCGTTCGTGCTCGTCTATCGCACGCTGCAGGCGCCCGAGGCGTACGTCGGCTTCGTGGTCCTGGGCGGGGCGATGGCGGCGTTCTGGCTGAACGTCGTGTGGATGATGGCCGCCCAGCTGTACTGGGAGAAGGACCAGGGCAACCTCGAGCTCTACTTCGCGGCGCCGATGAACCTGATGTCGATCCTGCTGGGGATGGCGATCGGCGGGCTGATCATGAGCTCGACGCGGGCGCTCGCGATCCTGGTCGTGTCCACGCTCGTGTTCGGCGTCACGTTCGACGTCCAGCAGTGGGGCCTGCTGATCGCCGTGTTCTTCCTGACGCTCGCGGCCCTGTACGGCCTGGGCATGGCGATGGCCAGCCTGTACCTCCTGTGGGGTCGCGAGGCGTTCCACCTGACCAACGTGATGATCGAGCCCGTGTACTTCGTGTCCGGGCTCAACTTCCCGGTCGGCAAGCTGGGCGCGCTGGGGGCCCTCGCGATCGCGACCATCCCGTTCGCCGTCGGGCTCGACGCGATGCGCCAGCTCGTGTTCGCCGGGCAGCCGTACATCACCGGGACGCCCTCGCCGCAGGTCGAGGCGCTGATCCTCGTGGGGATGACCGTCGGGTTCACGCTGGTCGCGCGCTGGCTGATCCGGCGCATCGAGCGGATGGCGCGCGCCCGCGGCACGCTGTCCCTGCGCTGGCAATGAGCACGCTCACCGCCGACGGCCTCGCCGGCACCTCGTCCGGCTTCGACCCCGCCCGCGCCGAGGGCGGCGGCACGCCCGAGACCGTTCGCAACCTCCGCACGGCGCTGCTGCTCGGCTGGCGCGTGGAGTCCAACTGGACCGACCCGGTCCTGTTCTTCATCTACACGGTGGCCCGTCCGATCGCGTCGCTGCTGCTGCTGGTCGCGATGGTCACGATCATCGGCGGCACCGCGAACGACGAGGTCCGGACGTTCGTCGTCCTGGGCAGCGCCCTGTGGGCGATGCTGGTCGCCGGCCTGGCCGGTCCCGCGTGGTCCGTGCTCGAGGACCGCGAGCGCTACCGGATGCTGAAGTACCTCTACGTCAGCCCGGCCACGTTCCTCGTCCTGCTCGTCGGGAGAGGCGGGGCGCGGCTGCTGGCCGGCGCGATGGGGACGGTGGTCGCGCTGGTGTTCGCGGTCATCGTGCTCGGGCTCCGGATCGACCTCGCCGCGGTGAGCTGGCCCCTGCTCGTCGTGTGCCTCGGCCTGGGCATCGTGCCGGTGCTCGCCCTCGGGGTGCTGCTCGCGGCGGTCTGCCTCCAGACCCGCCAGGAGAGCTGGTCCTACCCCGACGCCTTCGCCGGCGCGCTGTTCCTGATCAGCGGCGTCGTGTTCCCGCTGTCCGCGCTGCCGCCGGTGATGCAGGTCGTCGGCCTGGTCAACCCGATCACGTGGTGGGTGGCGGGCGTACGGCTGGCGCTGGTGCCGAGCGGGCCGACGTCGATCGGCGGCCCGAACTCGGTGTGGACAGCTGTCACCGGTTCCGCCGCGCCCGACGGGACCACCATCGTCCTCGCCTTGTGTGCGACCGGGGCGCTGGCTACACTCGCGGCCATCGCGATCTTCCGATCGAGCGAACGTCGTGCCCGGGATCTCGGGTTGCTGGATCGGACGACCGGCTCGTAGTCCCAGGCGTCGTCAGGGTGGGCGGGGCCGCAGCGGGGAGTGCTCATGCGGATCTACGAAGGCAGCCCGCGCCAGGACTTCGAAGAGGTCTTCCGGTCCATCGGCGCGTTCCTCGACAGCCGCGGCATGCGCGACATCCTGGTCGTCGAGGTGCCCGACGGATTCGTGGTCCAGGGCCTCGTCGCGGCCGGGATGGACGCCGGCGCGTGGTCGGAGACGATCGGCCAGCTCACCAAGGAGACCCTGAGCTTCTTCGACGACGACATCGCGAAGTTCATGGAGGAGGCCGCCGCCCGGCGCGGCGGCGAGCAGCCCGGAACGGCGGAGGGCGGCCCCCACGAGCGTGCGTTGCGGGTGATCGGTCACTGGATCGATTCCCAGAAGCCCAAGGACGTGTTCCTGTTCGAGCAGGAAGGGGCGTACGTCGTCCGCCTGCTCGAGGCGGGACAGGCGGGCGTCCACCACACGATCAGCGAGTTCACGCGCGAGGACGTCGACACGCTCGTCGACCAGGGCCCGGATCTGCGCGGCAAGGCGTCCGGCGGTCCCGCCGTGGCAGCCGCGCCCCTGTCCGCGGGAGCTCCGGCCCCGGCCCCCGAACCCGCCCCCGCGCCGGCGGACGCCGCACCGTCCACCAGCTGGGGCGAACCGGCCAGCTGATCGTCACGGGTGACAGGAGCGTCAGCGGCGGGCACAATCATCGACCTGACCGTCGCACTCGAAGGAGGCCCAACCCGATGAAGGCGTTGCGGACCGTCGCCGTCGCCCTGGGGATCACCCTCGGCGCCCTGATCGTCATCCCGCTGGTCGTGCTGGCCGGGCTGTTCGTCTGGCTCAAGCTCACCGAGGAGGACGACGAGGAGGCCCTCGAGCTCGAGCAGGAAGGCATCTGAGCGACGCACCCGAGCCGACGGACCCACCGTCCGTCGGCCCGTCGAGCGACGTGACGCCCGCCGAACCGGCGGGCGTTTCCGTGTCCGGCGACCCGCGCCGGCTGCAGGTGTCGGCGCGGACACGTCGCCTGGCCGAGATCGGCCTCCTCGCCACGGTCCTCATCTGGTCGGCGAACTTCGTGATCGTCAAGGCGTCGATCGGGACCATCGGGCCGTTCACCTTCACCGGCGCCCGCTACCTCGTCGCCTCGCTCACCCTCCTCGTCCTCCTGTGGCGGCGGGAGGGATCGGTTCGACCGCCCCCCGGCCAGCTCGCGGCGCTGGTCGGGCTCGGGCTGCTCGGGTTCGGCGCCTACCAGGTCCTCTGGACGACCGGCCTGACGCAGATCAGCGCCGGCGACTCCGCGCTGCTCCTCGCGGCATCCCCGGTCCTCGTCGCGCTGCTTGCGGCGGCCGTGGGGATGGACCGGCTGTCGGCCCCGAAGCTCGCCGGGGCCCTGCTGGCGTTCGCGGGGGTCGCCATCGTGATCGGCGGCTCGCAGGCCCTGTCGCTCGGATCGTCGCTGGTCGGCGACGCGCTGACCCTCGGCGCCGCCGTCCTGTGGGCGGTGTACACGGTGGGCGCGAGCCGGGTGGTCCGGCGGATCGACCCGGTCCAGGCGACGACGTGGACGGTGATCGGCGGGACGTGCCTGCTGGTGCCGCTCGGCGTGGCGGAGGCCGTCGCGCGGCCGCCCGCCGGCGTCACCCCGGAGCTGGTGCTCGCGATCGTGTACTCGGGCGCGCTCGCCGCCGGCATCGCCAACGTCTTCGTGATCAACGCCATCCGCCACGTCGGGCCCACGCGGGCGACGGCGATGCAGTTCCTGGTGCCGGCGGGCGCCGTCGTCCTCGGCGCGATCTTCCTCGCCGAGCCCGTCGGGCTGCCCCAGGTGGTCGGCGGCGCCGTGATCGTGCTCGGCGTGTGGCTGACGCGCCGGCCGTCGATCCTCCCGAGCGCGTGCGCGCGCGGCTATCCTCGGTCGCCGTGACCGGACGCCCGATCCCGTGACGACCTCGCTGCCCGATCCGCCCCGCTCGTCCGTCCTGCCGCCGGTACCCGTGCCACCGCTGGCGGCCGGGCGGCCGCCGCTCGCGATCCTCGTCGACTACGACGGGACGATCGCACGGACCGACGTGTCCGATCAGCTGATGGCCGAGTTCGTGACCGCCGACTGGGAGTCGCACGTCGCGGAGTACGACGCCGGGCTCGTCGGCTCGCGGCGGCTGATGGCCTGGGAGGTCGGGCTGATCACGCGCCGACCCCGACGCGCTGCGCGCGAAGGCGGCGGCCCAGCCGCATGACCCGGCGTTCCGCCCGTTCGCCGAGCGCGCGCTGGCGGCCGGGGATCCCCGTCGAGGTGGTCTCGGACGGGTTCGGATTCTTCATCGAGCCCGCACTCGACGCGCTCGGCGTCGGCCAGCTGCCGGTGGTGACCGCCGCGACGACGTTCGGGCCGGACGGCGCCCGGATCGAGTTTCCCAACGGCAACCCGGACTGCTTCGTGTGCGGCACCTGCAAGCGCAATCGCGTGCTCGCGCACCAGGCGGCGGGTCGGGCGGTCGCCTTCATCGGCGACGGGCCGTCCGACCGCTACGCCGCCGGCTACAGCGACGTGGTGTTCGCCAAGGAGTCGCTCGAGCAGATCTGCATCGCCGAGGGCTGGGCCTACCGACGCTGGACCGACTTCCGCGAGATCCACGCCTGGCTCGACGCGGACGCTCGAGGCCTACGCGGCCGACCCGTCGTCCCTCGCCGGCCCGCGAGCCCGCCCGCCCTTCTGCGGCGCGGAGGTCTGGGGTCCCGGCCGCTTCGACCCCGTCCCGGACGCCTGAGGGCGCGCTTTCCCCGAAACGAATCGACTTGCCTCGGCGCCATACCCTGCAGACCCGGCCACCGAGGCCGGGCGAGGACGAGGGGCCCGATGGACCGGAGGCAGCTCGTGGAGCGGGCGGGGCGAGGCGATCACGACGCCTTCACCGCGCTCGCGACCGCGGCGTCCACCCGGCTCGACGCGGCCGCGCGCCTCATCCTCCGGGACCGCGAGCTCGCGCGCGATGCGGTCCAGAACGCCCTGGTGCGAGCCTGGCGCGACCTGCCCGGGTTGCGTGATCCCGATCGCTTCGATGCCTGGCTCCACCGCCTGCTCGTGAACGCCTGCCTCGACGAGGCCCGCCGTCGCCGACGACGGCCCATCGAGGTCGAGATCCAACCCATCGACGAGCCGACCATCCGCGACGACGCCGGGCAGCTGGCGGACCGCGACCTGGTCGAGCGGGCGCTCAGCCGGCTGGAGCCGGAGCAGCGCGCCCTCGTCGTCATGCACTACTACCTCGGCTATCCGTTGCCCGAGGCCGCGTCTTCGCTCGGGATCTCCGTTCCCGCGGCGAAGTCGCGGCTGCACCGGGCGATGACGGGGCTGCGACGCGTCCTCGCCGCCGACTCGATCGACGGCGTCGGGCTGGAAGGAGGGCGGACCGCATGACCGTCGTTCGACCGCCTCGAGGTCCTGGACGCGCGCGTCGATCGGTGCGCTCGACGAGATCGCCGCGCCGGCCCGCCCCGACTACCTCGACGACATCTTCCAGGTCACGGCGCGAACGCGACAGCGACCGCGCTGGACCTTCCTCGAAAGGTGGCTCCCCATGGACACCGCCGATCGTGCGGCGCACGGGCTTCCGGCGCGTCGGCATGCGGCCGATGGTCCTCTTCCTCGTGCTCGTCCTGCTGGCCCTCGCGGCCGTCGCCGTCATCTCCGTCGGCTCACGGAACCGCGCGGCGCCGCCGTTCGGGCCTGGCGGCCAACGGGAGCATCGTGTACGGCTACGGCGGCGACCTGTACGTCCGCGACTCGCTCGAAGCCGAGCAGCGACTCCTGATCGGCGGGCCGGGCGAGCAAGGCGGCGTGCTCTTCTCCCTCGACGGCCAGCTGATCGCCTACGACAACGTCGTCGACGGAGTCGACAAGGTGACCGTCGCCAACGCCGACGGCTCCAATCCGCGCGATCATCCTCGGACGAGCCGTTCACCGGCGATGACCGCGGCGTGGTCGCCGGACAGCCGATCCATGGTGCTCACGACCACGAAGGCCGACGGACGATCGGCACTGTGGATCGCGGCGGCCGACGGATCGGGCGCCCGGAGGTCGACGGTCGACGGACTCGAGCGTCATGGGCGCGACCTACAACCCGGCGGACGACGGCACCCTGCTGATCCGGGCGGTCGACGGCTCCCTCAGGCTCAACGTGTATCTGATCGACCTCCAGGGCAACGTGATCCGAAGCTACAAGCTCCCGGGCGACATGCTGTATGGCGCGTACTGGGAGCTCTCAGGCCTCGGCTTCTCGCCCGACGGGAAGACCATCGCGTACAACTCCGTCGAGCCGGGAGACAGGTTCCGAGCCCAGCTGGTCGACGTCGACGGGACGAACCGGCGTCCGATTGCCCCGCCGGTCGACGCGGCCGCCAACTACAGCCAGGCGTGGCCCGTCTTCTCGCCCGACGGCCGCTGGATCGCGATGGAATCGTGGGTCGGCGTCCCGGGGGGGCGGCGACCAACCAGCTGGCGATCGCCCCGGCAGACGGGTCGGCTCCTGCCCGGGGATCGGCCCGATGTTGCCGAACCAGGCGATCGTCAAGACGTGGTCGCCAGACGGCACGAAGGTCCTCTTCGCCTCCCGGGAAGCCCATCAGCTGTTCGAGGCCGACCCGGTCACCGGCGCGTACTCGGAGCTGCCCTGGACGTCCGAGCTCCCCGACTGGCAGCGCCGCGGAGTCGTCCCGCGCTCGAGCGCCGGGACAATCCGGCCTGTCGGATCCCTGCCGATCCCGGGTCCATGAAGGACCGGCCCCACCGTCGACCTGAAGGAGGCTGCGATCGACTCTCGACGGCCGTTTCCGGCCGCAGCCGCCGGCCCTCCAGATGGTCGGCGTGATCGTCGCCTTGCTGGCCCTCGCCGGGCCCGTGACGGCCAAGTCGTCCGTCGACCCGACCACGCTCAACCCGCCGCCGCCAGACTTCTTCAACGCGACCTGCGAGCGGACCGGCGGCCCATCCTGTGCAACCTGGCGGACCCGGACATCGTCGACGAGCCGTGGCATCGTCTGCGGCTCGACCGAGCTCCGTTCTCGCAGCAGTCCGTCGTCGGCAAGCGGTTCTACGACGCCGACGGGAGACTTGACCCAGCGGCACTTCCGCGAGTCCTTCGACGGGACGTTCTCCAACCCCGACACGGACAAGGTCGCGACGTGGACCCAGCACGACACCGTCAAGCACGACCTCGCCGTGCCGGGCGACGTCACGTCCGGGACTGACCCACATCAGCGGCCTGTTCGCGCGGTCACCGGCCCGAACGGCGCCACGATCCTGACCGACACCGGGATGTTCCTCGTGGTCGAGGGCACCGGCGAGATCGCTGCATGCCAGTCGCCCACCACCGTCGTCGACGACTACTTCGCGAACGGCAACGCTCGCCGCTGCTCGCGTCGACTCTGCGACGCCCTCGACTGACCGTCTGCATCGTTCGCCGGACCCGGGTACCGGGTCCGGCACCGACGCGCTCACGCGTCGCCCCACGCCTCCCAGCGGGCAAACCGGTCGAACGGCACCCAGCCCTCGCTTGAGGCTCGGCGACCGGACGTCGGGTAGCGGACGGCCGACCGGCATGACGCCGATCGGCACGAACTCCTCGGGGATGCCGAGATACTCGCGCAGCGGCTCGATCTCCGGCCCGACGAACCCGCACCCGAGGCCCTCGTTCACCGCCGCCAGCATGATGTTCTGCATCGTGGCGCCGATGTCGATCCACCAGAACGGCACCGGCCACTCGATCTCCGACCCGTCCTCGGTCACCTTGTCGGGTTCCTGGTAGCGGCGGTGGTAGATCGACTCGCTGACGCACGGGATGAACTGCGCGGCGCACTCGCTGATCCACGGCCCGAAGTCCGGCTCGTACTCCTCCTCGCCGCAGATCCGGGCGACCGTGAGCCTTCGCTCGGGCTCCGTGACGACCACCAGCCGCTGACCCTGGCTGAAGCCGGCCGATGGCGTGCGCTGCGCGAGTCGCGCGATGCGGTCGATGACCTCGCGGTCGACGCCGCCGTCCTCGAACCGCCGGACGGCGCGCCGCTTCATGACGACGTCGACGAAGTCCATGGATCCTCCCGGGTGCTGTCCGGCTGATCGTCGCACGCACAGATCGTGCCCAACCCCGCCGGTGCAGACTTGCGCGGCCGCGGGACACTTCGCTGGTCTCGGGCATCCATAGGGCGACATGGCCGAGCTGACTGTCCCCGGAGGCATCGCGGCGGCGACCGTGGCGGACGCCGCGGCGGGGGATCGCGACGCCCTCGCACGGATCGTCGGTGCGCATCACGACGACATGGCCCGCATCTGCTTCGTCATCTGCGGCGACCAGGACCAGGCGCAGGACGCCGTGCAGGCCGCCTGGCCAATCGCCTGGCGCAAGCTCGACACCCTGCGCGACCCCGAGCGACTTCGCCCGTGGTTGATGGCGATCGCCGCCAACGAGGCCCGGCAGCAGATCCGTCGTCGCCAGCGCCACCCGGTGGTCGAGATCGACGTCGCCGACATCAGCTCGAATCGGCAGGATCCCGCGGCGGGGGCGGCGCTCCTCGACCTGGCCGCAGCCCTTCGACGGCTGGAACCGGACGACCG
Source organism: uncultured Chloroflexia bacterium (assembly GCA_963767945.1). Taxonomy (GTDB): domain Bacteria; phylum Chloroflexota; class Limnocylindria; order Limnocylindrales; family CSP1-4; genus CAIXZV01. The sequence goes on from CAVYGH010000011.1 coordinate 460,412, forward strand.
GGCGCTGCTCGCCCTGCGCTACGTCGCGGGTTTCGGCGCGCCGGAGATCGCCGCCGCCCTGGGGATGTCCGCGTCGGGCGTCCGCAGCCGGCTCTCCCGCCTGATCCAGCGTCTCCGAACGGAGCTCGACGATGCCTGAGACGACGTTCGAGTCCGTCCTCGCGACCCAGATCCGCTCCCTGGCGCAGGGTGGCGTGCGGCCGGTCGACCGGTACGCGATCGCCGATGCCACCATCGCGGCCGGCAAGCCTCGCCCGTGGGGCGTCGGTGGCCGGTGGCGGCTCCCCCTGGGCATCGGCGGCTCGCCGCGCACAGCCCGCGTCGCCGTTGTCCTGGTGCTCGCGCTGCTCGCGGCCGCGCTCGTGTTCACGCTGGGTCCCGGCCGCAGGGCCGTCGTGCCGCCGGTCCCGGTCCCGTCGAACGCGCCGTCACCTTCGGCCCCGGCGACGCCGGCACCGACGAGCGGTGACGCGACCGACGGGGTCGCTGACCAGTCGATCCTCCTGCGCCCAAGCACGGACGGCCTTGGTGCGATGGACATCGTCGCCGTCAACGCCGCCGGCCAGGAGCGCGTCGTCCGTCGCCTCGGAGCCGAGCTCGTCGAGGGTGGGGGCGCGTATCAGCCGTACGGCGCCGTGGGACGAGACGGGTGGCTCTCCGTCGACGTCTCCGACGGGGTGTCCGTCCTGCCGGGAACGTGGATGCTGGTCGACCTGCGTGACCCGGCACGACGGCCCCAGTTCGTCCAGTACACACAGGTGATCGGCGGCTCGTGGTCCGGCAACGGCTGGTTCGCGACCGTGACGCCGGGGACGCATTCCGGGTTCTCGATCGACATCGTCGATGCGAACGCCGGCACCACCGGGACCCTCGGGGGTGCCATCCGCCTGCCCGGCGGCGGTCCGGACCTCATCTGGGCGGCCGACGGCTCGGGCCTCCTGGCCAACGAGCCCCGTGATTCCGACCAGGTCAAGTTCGGGATCCAGCCACGCGACGGGTCCGGCTTCCGTCCAGACGTCCCGGCCCTCGCCGACCGGCGGGGCAGCCGCTGGGTGACCCAGGGAGGTCGCTACCTCGATAGGTGTTCGGTGCCCGATTGCCCGACGGATCGCGTTGTCGTCCATGAGGCCGATGGAACGGTCGTCACGTGGTACTCGGGCGAGCTCGCACCGGCACGTCTCCACGACGCGAGCTTCTCCCAGGACGGGTCGGCGCTGTGGCTCCTGCTCGACCGCACCACCGACGGACGGCACGAGGCACAGGTCGCGCGGCTCGACGCGCCTGGCGAGGTCGAGGCGGGAACGGGCACCGTCGACCTGGGTCGGGATGTGAGCTACCTGTGGTTCGACGGGCTCGCGAGGGACGGCGGGTCGCAGGTCGCCATCGGCTACGGGATCGGCCCGCCGAACGGCGAAGGCGTGGTCGACGGACCGGTGGCGATCGTCCCCCGGACCGCCAACTCACGCAGCTCGCTCCACGACGGCAAGTTCCTGGGCTTCATGCCGGGCACCCTGCTCGACTCGATCCCCGGCGAGGGCGCGTTCGAGACCGTCCCGGACGCCGCTGTGCCGACCTCGCCGCCGCAACCGGCGGCCGCGCCAGACGGGATCGATGTGTCGGGAGCGACGGTGCCGCGCGAGCCTTCCACGCCGGAGAGTGCCCCCGCTCCCTAGCGCCAGCCGACCTCCGATGCGCCCCTCAGACCACGCCGAATTGATTCGACTGCGACCCCCCGGTTCTGTAGCATTGGAAAAACCCCCGGAGGACCTGAACCGTGGCGAAGTATGTCTTTGTGACCGGAGGCGTGACCTCCTCACTGGGCAAGGGCATCACCGCCGCCAGCATCGGCCGCCTGCTCAAGGCGCGGGGTCTCCAGGTCTCGGTCCTCAAGCTCGACCCGTACATCAACGTCGACCCCGGGACCATGTCGCCCTACCAGCACGGCGAGGTCTTCGTCACCGACGACGGCGCCGAGACCGACCTCGACCTCGGCCACTACGAGCGGTTCATCGACGAGAACCTGTCGCAGGGCTCCAACGTCACGACCGGCCGCATCTACCAGGCCGTGATCGCGAAGGAGCGCCGCGGCGACTACCTCGGCGGCACGGTCCAGGTCATCCCGCACATCACCAACGAGATCAAGGAGCGGATCACGCGCGTGGCCCGCGCGGGCGACCCGGACGTCGTGATCGTCGAGGTCGGCGGCACGGTCGGCGACATCGAGAGCCTCCCGTTCCTCGAGGCCATCCGCCAGATGCGCAAGGACCAGGGCCGCGCGAACGTGCTGTACGTGCACGTCACGCTGCTGCCCGCCCTCGCGGCGACCGGCGAGCTCAAGACCAAGCCCACCCAGCACTCGGTCAAGGAGCTGCGCGGGATCGGCATCCAGCCGGACGTCATCGTCCTCCGCTCCGACTCCGAGGTCCCCGACGAGATCCGCGAGAAGATCGCGCTGTTCACGGACGTCGACGTCGACGCCGTCATCCCGGCGCCGACCGCGGAGACCATCTACGAGGTGCCGCTCCAGTTCGAGTCGTTCGGCTTCGGCCGGCTGCTGGTGCGCGAGCTCGGCCTGGGCGACGCGAGTGCCGAGCCGGATCTCGCCGGCTGGCGTGCGCTCGTCGCGCGCATCAAGGCGCCCAAGCCGACGCTCGAGATCGCGCTCGTCGGCAAGTACATCGAGCTCCCCGACGCCTACCTCTCGGTCACCGAGGCCCTCAAGCACGCGGCCTGGGCCAACGGCGTCGACGCGCGCGTCCGCTGGGTGGACAGCGAGCAGCTGACGGCGGACAACGTCGGCGAGCGGCTCGCGGGCGCGGCCGGCGTCCTCGTCCCCGGCGGCTTCGGGCATCGCGGGATCGAGGGCAAGGTCCTCGCCGCCCACTGGGCCCGCGACCACGGGCTGCCCTACCTCGGGTTGTGCCTCGGGCTGCAGTGCGCGGTCATCGAGTTCGCGCGCGAGATCCTCGAGACGACCGACGTCAACTCGACCGAGTTCGACATGTTCACGACGAACCCGGTGATCGACTTCATGCCCGACCAGCGCGACCTCGAGGACAAGGGCGGGACGATGCGCCTCGGGCTCTACCCGGCGAAGCTGTTGCCGGGCTCGAAGGCGCGGGCGGTCTACGGCCAGGAGGTCGTGTACGAGCGTCACCGCCACCGGTTCGAGGTCAACAACCGGTATCGCCAGACCCTCGAGGGCGCGGGCATGCTGCTGTCCGGCGTCTCCCCCGACAGCCGCCTGGTGGAGATCGTCGAGCTGCGCGACCACCCGTGGTTCGTCGCGAGCCAGTTCCACCCCGAGTTCAAGAGCCGGCCGGAGCGCCCGCACCCGCTGTTCCACGGCTTCGTGGCGACGGCGATCGCGCTGCGCGACGGCGTCGAGCCCGTGCTCACGGCGGTCGGCGCCGAGGGTGCGGGCGACGACGGCGCGATTGCCGGCGAGCCGTTCGCGGCGGACCGCGCCGGCGACGTCCCGACGGAGACGGCCCCGGCCTCCTGACCGGCCCGCGCAAGGCTACCGCGGCGGATGTCGCCGCTCGTTCAAGGGCGCGGTCGTAGACTGGATCGCCTCGACATTTGAACTCGCCCGCCCCAGGAGCTCCCGCCATGAAGCTGTTCCTCGACACCGCCGACATCGACGAGATCCGCACCGGCGTCCGCTGGGGCGTGATCGACGGCGTGACGACCAACCCGTCCCTGTACGGCAAGGTCAAGGACCGCACCTACGACGACGTCCTCGGTGAGATCTGCTCGATCACGCCGGGTCCGGTCTCGGCCGAGGTCGTGGCGGACGACGTCGACGGCATGCTCGACGAGGGGCGCCACTTCGCGAAGATCGCGGACAACATCGTGGTCAAGGTCGCGATGTCCGAGAACGGCCTCGAGGCGATGCGGCGGTTCCGGTCCGAGGGCATCAAGACCAACTGCACGCTGATCTTCTCGGCCAACCAGGGCCTGCTCGCGGCGAAGGCCGGCGCGTCCCTCCTGTCGCCGTTCGTCGGGCGGGTCGACGACACGAACGAGGAGGGGATGATCGTCATCCGCGAGCTCTCGGAGATCGTCAACTTCTACGACCTCGATGCCGAGGTCCTGGCGGCTTCGATCCGCGGCCCGCGCCACATCACCGACTCGGCGCTCGCCGGCGCCCACATCGCGACGCTCCCGTTCAAGGTCCTGCAGCAGATGGTCCACCACCCGCTGACCGACCTCGGGATCACGCGCTTCAAGGCCGACTGGGAGGCCGCCCGCTCGGCGATGGCCGTCAAGGCCTGACGTTCTCGGGGAGCGTCGTCGCCGTCGCGCGGCGCCGCCGGTCCCCGCCACGACCCACCGCCGCCACGACCCACCGCGCCACCGCCAGGGCCTCCGCCGGCGGTCGAGGCGGACGTGCGTTCCAAATCGTTGACGCCGCCGCGGGGCCGGGATATGCTCCGTGCATCCCCACCGGCCGCGCGACGGCACTCCGATTCCGCGCGAGTCCACGGCCCGTGGCGCGATGTCATTGTTCCCCGCCGGTCTTCGCCGGTGTCGAACTCCACCTCTTGAGAGTGTGCCCAATCCCATGCCGAATGGTTCCGACCAGCGTCCGACCCGCAATCGTCGGCCGCGTCGTCGATCGCAGACCAGCCGCCTGCCCGTCACCGAGCAGGACGAGGTCGCCGAGCTCGAGGCCGCGCGCGAGCGCAACGACCTCGACATCAGCGACCTCCGCGAGATGTCCGTCGAGGAGCTGCAGGAGGTCGGCGAGCGCCTCGAGATCGACGGCGCCCCGGCCGAACGCCGCGAGGACCTCGTCGACCAGATCCTCCAGGCCCAGACCGAGCGCGCCGGCCTCGACTACGCGTTCGGCATCCTCGACATCGTCGACGAGGGCTACGGGTTCATGCGCCGCCACGGCCTGCTCCCGGGCCAGGACGACGTCTACGTCTCCTCGAGCCAGGTCCGCCGCTTCGGCCTCCGGGTCGGCGATCGCGTCACGGGCGCGGTTCGCGCACCCCACGAGGGCGAGAAGTACTGGGGCCTGATCCGCGTCGACAGCGTCAACGGCGTCGACACCGAGACCGCGCGTCGCCGGCCGTACTTCAACGACCTGACGCCGATCCACCCGATCGAGCTGATCAACCTCGAGTCGGATCCCAAGAACCTCAGCCAGCGGCTGGTGAACCTGGTCAATCCGCTCGGCAAGGGCCAGCGCGCGCTGATCGTGAGCCCGCCCAAGGCCGGCAAGACGATGCTCCTCAAGAGCATCGCCAACGGCATCACCGCGAACTACCCGGACATCCTGCTGATGGTCGCCCTCATCGGGGAGCGGCCCGAGGAGGTCACGGACATGCGCCGGTCGGTGCACGGCGAGGTCATCAGCTCGACCTTCGACGAGCCCACCGAGAACCACACCCACGTCGCCGAGATGGCCCTCGAGATCGCCAAGCGCCAGGTCGAGACCGGCCGCGACGTCGTGATCCTGCTCGACTCGATCACGCGCCTCGCGCGCGCCTACAACCTCGCCCTGCCGCCGAGCGGCCGGACGCTGTCGGGCGGCATCGACCCGATCGCGCTCTACCCGCCCAAGCGCTTCTTCGGCGCCGCGCGGAAGATCGAGGAGGGCGGCAGCCTGACGATCATCGCGACCTGCCTCGTCGACACCGGGTCGCGCATGGACGACGTCATCTACGAGGAGTTCAAGGGCACCGGCAACTCGGAGCTCATCCTCGACCGCAAGCTCGCCGAGAAGCGCATCTTCCCGGCGATCGACGTCCAGCGCTCGGGCACCCGGCGCGAGGAGCTGCTCCTCGAGGAGGGCACCCTCAAGATGGTCTGGACGATGCGCCGGATGCTCTCGGCCGTCGGGACCAACGAGGGCATCGAGCTCCTGCTCAACCGCATCTCCAAGACCGAGACCAACGCCCAGTTCCTCGGCACGCTGACCAAGACGCTTGACTGACGGACCACGTCGGCCGCGGCGGACGGAGCGCACAGCGCGCGACAGGATGGGCGATTCGCCCAGATTCGCCCGATTTGCAACGTATCCGTCACCTTCCGGCGGGCCCCGGACGTCCTACCGAGTTTGCGCGGCATTGAACGCTTCTGGTACGGTCAGGCGGAGATTTTCGGGTTGACCCGGGCTTCCGGGATCGGCCGCGGGGGGATGCCGCGCCCACTTCGCGACCCCGGAAGATCAGCCCGACGCCGACGGACCGGCGTCCCGTTCACGGGCTGATCGTTGCGCCAGGAGACCGTATTGCAGAAGCCACCGGCCGGCGCCGAGCGCCAAGCCGACCGCCTGCACCCTGCCCGAGCCCACGCCAGCGCGGCCTCCCGGGTCAACCGGTTGAGCATCCGCGCCGCGCGCGCGCTCCAGGACACCGTCCACGGACGGGCCGCCGAGACCTCCGCCACGCTCGGCGTCGAGGCTGAAGGCCGGCCTGCGGACGGCCAGCTCCCCTGACCGCATCCTGCCGATCTCGGTCGCCACCATCGTGGCGGTCGCGTCGCTGCTCGCCGTGCTGCCGTCGACCCCCCAGGGCGCGACGGGCGCCACCGAGGGTGCGGGCAGCGAGCTGCGCCTCGCGATCAACGGCGGCGTCGATCCCGACGGCCGCATGGACGGCTCCGAGGGGGCGGCGGCCGTCGACGGGGTCATCGACCGCGACGACGTCTCCTTCCGCCCGTTCGTCATCCCCAGCTCGGTCGACACCGATCCGGAGGCGGCGAAGGCCACGGTCGAGTCCGGGCCCGTCCTCGACGACGGGACGCTCCTCACCGGCTACGCGCCGGCGACGAAGGTCGAGGACGGCGCCGACCTGATCGAGACCTACAAGGTCAAGTCCGGCGACACGCTGGTCGAGATCGCCCACCGCAACGGCGTCTCGATGATGACCCTGTGGTGGGCGAACCACCTGAAGTCGAAGGACGACCTGTCCATCGGCCAGGTCCTGCGCATCCCGCCCGTCAGCGGCGTCGTCTACACCGTCAAGGACACGGACGACCTCGACGGGCTCGCCGGTCGCTACGACGTCTCGGCCAAGCACGTGATGAAGCTCAACGGGCTCGAGGACCCGACGCTGGTCGTGGGCCAGGTCCTCGTCCTGCCCGGCGCCAAGGGCGCCCCGATCCCCACCCCCAAGCCGACGCCGAAGCCCGAGCGGTCGTCGAACGGCGGCGGCGGCGGGAGCAGCAGCGGCGGCGGTGGCGGCGGCGGCAACGGCGGCGGCGGCGTTCACTACAACGGCGGCCAGTTCCACTGGCCCGTGGTCGGCGGCGGCAACTACATCAGCCAGTACTTCCACTACGGCCACGAGGCGCTCGACATCGCGGCGGACTACGGCAGCCATGTCGTGGCGGCGGCCGGCGGGCGGGTCATCTTCGCCGGCTGGAAGTCGAACGGCGGCGGCTACCAGGTCTGGGTCGCCCACGGCGGTGGCCTGTACACGACCTACAACCACATGTCGGCGATCACCGTCGGCAACGGGCAGGGCGTCGGCCGCGGCCAGCAGGTCGGGCGCGTCGGTCAGAGCGGCATGGCCACCGGCCCGCACCTCCACTTCGAGGTCTGGATCGGCCCGGTCTGGAGCGGCGGCACGCGGGTCAACCCGCTGCGCTACTTCTAGCCCGCCCGTCCTCGCCCGGATCCCGGCCCGCCCGGCGGGCGCCGCGGAGCCCCGTGCGACAATGCCCACGATGTTCCTCGATGACGTCCGGATCACCGTGAAGGCCGGTGCGGGCGGCGATGGCGCGGCGACCTTCCGTCGCGAGGCCCACGTCCCGAGGGGCGGTCCCGACGGCGGCGACGGCGGTCGCGGGGGCTCCGTCTACCTGCGGGTCGATGTCGGCGAGACCACGCTCCGCGACTTCCGGTACAAGCACCAGTTCCGGGCCACCCCGGGTGGCCGCGGCGAGCGGGCGCGCCGGCACGGCAAGTCGGGCGACAACCTGTTCCTGGTCGTCCCGCCCGGGACCGCCGTGATGGATGGCGAGACCGGCGCCCTGCTCGCGGACCTCGTCGCGGTCGGCCAGGAGGCGATGGTCGCCCGCGGAGGGCGCGGCGGCCTCGGCAACACGCACTTCGCGACGTCCACCCACCAGGCGCCGACGCACGCCCAGAAGGGCGAGCCCGGCGAGGAGCGGACGGTCCGCCTCGAGCTGCGGCTGATCGCGGACGTCGGCCTCGTGGGCCTCCCGAACGCGGGCAAGTCCACGCTGCTCGCCGCCTTCACCGCCGCGCGGCCCAAGATCGCGGCCTACCCGTTCACGACGCTCGAGCCGAACCTCGGGGTGATGGACCTGGGCATCGACGACGGGCGACGGCCGACCATCGCGGACGTGCCGGGGCTGATCGAGGGCGCGTCGTCCGGCGCGGGGCTGGGGCACGCGTTCCTGCGCCACGTCGAGCGGACGCGGATCCTGCTCCACGTGGTCGACGGTGCGTCGCGCGACCCGCGCTGGGACCACGACGTGATCCGAGACGAGCTCGGGGCGCACGACCCCGCGCTCCTCGAGAAGCCGATCCTGGTCGCCTTCAACAAGCTCGACCTCGCGGCGGCGCGCGAGGCCTGGCCGACCTTCGAGCGAGAGGCCCGCGCGTCGGGCATCGAGGTCTTCGCGATCTCCGCGGACACCGGCGAGGGGCTGGACGCGCTGCGGGCTGCGGTGGCCCGGCTGCTCCCCGACGCCGCGGGCCTGGCCGAGCCGCCCGAGCCCGCCGGCGTGGTGGTCCACCGGCTCGAGGCGGCCGGCGGCGGGTTCGCGGTGGAGCGGGAGGACGACGCGTTCCGGGTGTCCGGCAAGCGGATCGAGCGGCTGGTCGCGCAGACGAACTTCGAGAACGAGGAGTCGGCCGAGCGGTTCCAGCGGGAGCTGGTCCGGACCGGGATCGACGGCGCGCTGCGGAAGGCCGGCATCCGCCCCGGGAACGCCGTGCGGATCGGCCCGACCGAGCTCGAGTGGGACCCGCCCGAGGACGACCGTTGACCCAGACCGACGCCGGCGTCGCCGCCGGTGCCGACGCGATCCGCCCGCCGGCCCGGGTGGTGGCGGGCTCGCTGGGCGTCCTGGGCGGGACGTTCGACCCGATCCACCACGGCCACCTGGCGGTCGCCGAGGACGTGCGCGAGACGCTGGGCCTCGAGCGGCTGCTGCTGGTGCCGGCGGCCCAGCCGCCCCACAAGCCGGACCAGCGGATCAGCGAGCCCGGGCACCGCCTCGCGATGGTCGAGCTGGCCGTCGCCGACAACCCCGCGCTCACCGCGAGCGCGATCGAGATCGAGCGCGGCGGGTCGTCGTTCACGGTCGACACGCTGGAGGCCCTGGCCGCGGACGGCGAGCGGGACCTGTGGTTCATCCTCTCGGTCGAGGCGCTCGCGGGCTTCGACGCCTGGCGCGATCCCGGCCGCATCCTCGACGTCGCCCGGCTCGCCGTCGTGCCGCGCCGCCCCGGTCGCGATGGCACCCCGGCCGCCGCCGATGCCGCCTGGGTGCGCGACCGGTTCCCCGGCCGCGAGGCGCGCGTCCGGTTCCTGCCGGGGCCCCTGTTGCCCATCTCCGGTAGCGTGGTGCGGCGACGGGTCGCCGCCGGGCGGTCGATCCGCTACCTCGTCCCCGACCCGGTCGCGCGCTACATCGCGGACCACGCGCTGTACTCGGAACCCGCATGAAGGACACCGACCCCGTGACCGAGCCCGCTTCGTCCACCGCCCCCAGAGCCGACGGCCTGCCCGCGCGCGAGACCGCCGCGCCGGCGTCCGACCGCGCCCCGCTCGACGTCGCGCGGCGCATCGTGGAGCTGGCGGAGGACAAGAAGGCGGCCGACATCGTGCTGCTCGACCTCGGCGAGCTGACGACCGTGGCCGACGCGTTCGTCATCTGCTCGGGCGGGTCGGAGCGCCAGATCAGCGCCATCGCCGACGGCGTCGTCGAGGGCCTCCGGGACGAGGGCGTCAAGCCGATCGGCCGCGAGGGCACGCCCGAATCGCACTGGGTCTTGCTCGATTACGGGTCCGTCATCGTCCACGTCTTCACGCCGCCGGAGCGCGAGTACTACCAGCTCGAGCGCCATTGGTCCGGCGCGAAGACCGTTCTGCGGGTCCAGTAGCCAGCGCCGACTGACACCCCGTTCGAGGGGTACCCCCAACCGCGGTACCCCTGGGCCATGTCGTGGGCGCAACGCCGTTCCCTAGCATCCCGGGCAAGTCGTCGGCCGTTGGGGTCGACGGCACCGTCACCGGAGAGCCCCCATGTCGGGCCTGCGAGATCGTTGCCCCGGATGCAGCCGGCGCCTCATCATCACCCGTTTCGATACGACCTTCCGGCTTCCTGACCGGACCGAGCGCCTGTGCTTCGGGATCCCGGGCGGGCTGTGCGAGGACTGCCACCAGCTGTACATCGACCCGGAGCTGATCGAGCTGCTCGACCTGTCCGAGGGCCGGTGCGTCTTCGCGATCCAGAGCGACGTCGTCCTGCAGGAAGAGGCCTGGTCCTCCGCGGACTGACCGCTCCTCGCCGTCAGCGGGCGGCGGCTCCCACCGGGCTCGGCGCCGCGGGCGCCACGCGGTCCCGGATCCACAGGCTGAACGCGAGCCGTCGCTGCGCGTCCGTCGCCGATGCGTCCGGCGCGCCCTTGACCATCGCGTCGAGGTCGAGCAGGCCCTCCAGCGCGGCATCCAGCTCGTCGAGCCGCCACCGCCGCGCCTGGCCCACCAGCTTCTCCACCCGGAACGGCTTCATCCCCAGCGTGCGCACCAGGCTGCCGGGGGTGGCGCCCGCCGCGAGGTGGTCGGCGACCTCCATGACCTCGCGGATCCGCCGGTGCAGCTGGACGAGCACGACCGGCTCGGGCGTGGTCTCGAGCAGGCGGTCGAGCAGGGGACCGGCCACCGGGGCCTTCCGGTCTGCGACCGCGTCGAGGAACGCCCAGGTCGAGTCGGGCACGACCTCGGCGACCAGCGCCCGAACGTCGTCCTCGGTGACCGGGTCGAAGGGCCGGTAGAGCGCGAGCTTCTCGAGCTCGCCCACGGCGAGCGCGCCCTGGCGCTGGCGGTCGACGTCGCCCTCGCGGACGAACCCGCCGACGCGCCGCGCGAGCTCCTTCGCCGCGCCCGGCCCGAGCGTGATCTCGCGCTCGTTGGCGCGCCCCTCGATCCAGGCCGCCAGCTGGCCCTCGCGAGGCGCCTTGTAGGCCTTCGCGTCGCCGCCCGCCTTCTGCACGGTGGCCTCGAGGCCCTGGAGCGCCGCCGACCGCCGCGTCCCGCCGTCGCCCTGTTCGAGGAACACGAGCGCGTTCCCCGGCGCGACGGTCCGGATCGCCTGGTCGAGGGCCTCGCGGTCGGCCTTGGACCGCAGGAGCGGCGCCGGGTCGACGACGACCGCGACCGTGCCGCCGCCGAACAGGGGTGCCGTCGCGACCCGCATGCCGATCGCGGCGGCGTCGGTCTCGGCGCCGTTCGCCCGCCAGCGCTCGGGCGGCGTGCCCGACTCGGCCTCGAGCCGCCGGGCGAGCGCGTCGACCGCGGCGTCCATCGTGTAGCCGTCATCGCCGCGGAAGTAGGCGAGGACCGGGACGTCGGCGCTCACGCCTTGGTCTCGCGCAGGGCGCGGCGCGACCAGCGGAGCCGCTCGACCTGGTCCGGGCGGATGCCGGCCGCCCGGCAGACCTCGTGCTCCAGCTCTTTCGCGTGGCGCTCCGCGAGGTCGAATGCCGTCTCGCTCCACGCCGACCCGCCGCTCCGCTTCACGATCCGGTCCGAGCCCGGCGGGTACTTGCGCCGCCAGCGCGCGAAGCGCTTGGCCATCGGCGCCAGCCGCTGCGCGGCGCGCTTGTCGGCGTAGGCGACGATCCGGGCCTCGAGCGGCGCGGTGTGCACCCAGCCGTCGAACGCGGGTTCCGCGAGGCGCGTCACCGGGTGGTCCCGGACCGCCGGCGCCAGCTCCGCGTAGCCGTGGGCCTCGAGCCAGGCCGCCGACCCCTCGCCGTGCCGGAGGTGGCCGGGCATCTGGACGGAGGGCAGCTTGTCGACGTCGTGGAGGAAGGCCGCGGTCTCGACCAGCCGCCGGTCGACCCGGTGCCCCTGTTGATCGGCGCGCAGCGCCAGGAAGGCGGCGACGTCGGCCACCGCGCAGGCGTGGCGCACGAACTTCGCCGATGGGCTGAGCGAGCGCAGGACGCTCGCGGCCTCCCGGCGGTCGGGGACGGTCATGGGCAGGATCGTATCCAATGGGTGCCGCGAAGGCGGTGGACGGTCGGCGGCCGGACCCTGGCGCGACACGCGCAGGCGTCGGCCCGCGCGGCAGCCCGGCCCATCCACGCGGGCGAGCCGACCGGGATCGGGATCGCGCACAGGAGTGGCGGACCGGCGGTGGGTTTCGGCGCGGCGCCGGCCCGTCGCGGTCGTTGGGCCTCGTTCGATCCGCGGCGAGCCGGGCGGTCCCCGCCAACGTGGCCGACCGGCTCGGTCCCGTCGCGGTGACGGCGACGCCCTCGTGCCGGAGGTCGACCTCCACCGACCCGTCCTCGTCGGTCCGGTACACGCGAGCCCCGCTCGCTCGGAGGCGGCCCAGCGTCGAGCCCGCCGGGTGGCCGTACGGGTTGTCCGCGCCCGCCGAGGCGACCGCGACCCGCGGCCGCACCGCATCGACGAACGGCTGCGTCGTCGCGGTCGCGCTCCCATGGTGGGCGACCTTGAGAACGTCGACACGCGGCAGGCCGCGGGCGAGCAGCGTCGGGTCGATCCCCTGCTCGACGTCGCCCATCAGCAGGAACCGGCGCCCGTTGGCCTCGCCGAGGAACACGACGGACACGTTGTTGATCCCGGTTCCCGTGTCCGACGGCTCCAGCGGCACCGTCCCCGGATCCGGCCACAGCACGGACAGGTTCACCTCGCCCAGCCGCAGCCGCGCGCCGGTGCCCAGGACGCCGCGCGGTGGCCCGTCGCGCAGCACGGCATCCCAGGCCGCCCAGCCGGGGCCGGGACCGCGCATCCCCGGCTCGTAGACGCGTCCGACCGCGTAGCGCTCGAGGATCCGGGCCAGGCCCGCGACGTGGTCCTCGTGCGGATGCGTGAGCACCAGGACGTCGAGCCGGCGGTCCCACGGCGGGATGCGCTCGTCGAGGGCGAGCAGGACCCGCCCCGGATCGGGCCCGCCGTCGATCAGCATCCGCGCGCCCGTCCGGGACTCGAGGAGGATCGCGTCGCCCTGGCCGACGTCGAGGACCGTGAGCCGGGTCTCGCGGTGGATCGCGTCGCCGAACGCCGCACCGGCGATCACCGTGGCCAGGGCGCCGACGACCAGCGCGATGCGCCACTCCCGGCGGACCGCCGGGAGGCTCGACGCGCCACGTGCCCGGGTCGCCGGCGTCGCCGCCGAGGGCCGCGCGGCGTCCCGCCGGTGGCCGGCGCGGGCGATGACGGCCGGACCCGCGAGCACCGCGACCCCGGCGCCTGCCGCGGACGCCTCGGCGATGCCCGGCGGCAGCGACACGGCGGCGAACGGGACCGAGGCCGCGGCCCGCACGACCGTCACGATCACGTGGAGCACGACCCAGCCCGGCAGCCCGCCGAGCGTCGCGACGGCCGGTGGCGCTCCGAGCATCGAGGCACCGCCGGCCAGCATCGCGACCAGCCCGCCGAGCATCGCCACCGGCACCAGGGGAACGACCGCGAGGTTGACGGCCGGCGCCACGAGCGAGAGGCGCCCGAAGGTCGCCAGGACGTCGGGCAGCGTCGCGGCCTGCGCGGCCAGCGAGATGCCCAGGCTCTCGGCCAGCCAGCGGGGAACCCGCCCACCTCCGAGCGTCCCGAGCCACGCGGCGAGCGGGTTCGCCCACGCCAGCAGGCCGGCGGTGGCCATGACCGACAGCCGGAACCCGGCATCGTCGATGAGCCTGGGGTCCGCGAGCAGCAGGATCGCGGCGGCCAGGCCGAGCGCGGCGGGTGCCCGGCCGGCGCGTCCGCTCTCGCGGGCGACCAGCACGACGCCGGCCATCACCGCCGCCCGCACCACCGACGACGAGGCGCCGGCGGCGACCACGTAGGCGACGACCGTCACCAGGATCCCGACGGCCACGAGGCGTCTTGGGCGGCCGCGCAGCGCCACCCCGACCAGGCCGGCGACGATCGCGATGTTCCAGCCCGAGATGGCGACGACGTGGCTGACGCCGGCGGTCGCGAAGTCCGCGGCGAGCGACCGATCCACGCGCTCGCGGAGGCCGACCAGGATCCCGGCCGCCAGGCCGGCCTCGGGCTCTGGGAGCGCGCGCTGGAGCGCGTCGCCGCTCCCGTCGCGCAGCGTCTGGAGGCCGAGGGGTGGCGTCGCGACGAGCTCGAGCGCCCGCGCGTCGAGCGTGCCGGCCGCGCCCGATCGGCGCAGGTACGCCCCGTACGGATCGTCGTCGGGCGGCGGTCGCAGGCTGCCCGCCGACCTCGACCAGGTCGCCCAGCACGTCACCGCCGGGTAGGCCGGGAGGGTGGCCGCGACCAGCACCTCGCCGGAGTCGGCGAGCAGGCGCAGCCTCGCGACCTGGTCCCCGTCCCGCGGCGACCCGACCGACTCCACGACGGCGGCCCACGGTCCGTCGTCCTCGGGGAGCGGGGGCGGCGCCGGCGCCGCCGGACCGATCAGCAGCCGAACGGCCAGGAGCGTCGCGCCGATGCCGATCGCGGAGACGGCCGTCCGAACGGCCGTGGCGCATGGGTGCGAGCCGGCCGGCAGCGACGGCGAGCGCGCCCGCGACGAGCGGGAGGGCCATCGGCATTCCTCGCGCGGACGCCGCCGCGGCACCGGCGACGCCCACGGCCAGCCACGCCGTCCGCGGGATCCGACCCGGAGAGCTCACGGACCGACGGCCACCAGCTCCCGGATCTTCTCGAGCGTCGCGGATCCGACGACCTTCCGCGTGACGAGGTCGTCGATCGACGCGAACGGCTGCTCCTCGCGCGCGGCGACGATCTTGGCGACCGTGACCGGACCGATCCCGGGCAGCGTGTCGAGCTGCTCTGCGGGTGCCCGGTTCAGGTCGATCGGGCCACCGGCCTCGCCGCCCGGCGGTGTGCCGCCGGCCGCGCCCGGCACGGCGGCCTCGCCTCGCACGGGGACGTGCACCTCGTCGCCATCGTGGACGGGAGCCGCGAGGTTGAGCTGCCGATCGGCGAGTGCCGCATCGACGCGGGGGCCGAAGCCGCCGGCCGCGGCCACCGCATCGCCGACCCTCGATCCCGCCGGGAGCCGGTACACGCCGGGCTCGAGCACCGCCCCGCCGACCTCGACGACCACCATCGCGGCCGCACCAGACGGGCCTGCGGAGCCACCGGCCCCACTCGTCGCCCCGGCCAGCGCGGCGCCCTCGACCTCGATCGTCGCATCCGACCGACTGGCGAGCAGCACTGCGGCTCCGGCGACGACGACGGCAACGGCCACGGCGGCGATGGCCAGCCACGGCGTCCTGGGTGCCGCGGGCGGCGCCTGCTGCGGCGTCTCCTCTGGGGTTTCGAGCGCGCGCCACGGCGCGCCGGACGGCTCCACTGGTGAGCAGCTCCCCGGCGGGCCGCGGCGGGCGGGTGGGGGGCCATCGGCCGCGTTGGGGGCACTTCCGGCGCGGCCGATGTCCGACGCGAACCCTATCGAGCGCGACTTATCCCGGACTTATGTGCCTAACGCGCCGCCGCGGTTCTTCGTTGAACGGGATGAGGCCCGCGCTGAGCCTCCGTCGTGCCCCGGCGGTGCTGCGCGGACCTCATTTTCGATGCGCCGACTCAGCCGCCGCGGACCGTCGATGACGCCTCCGGCTCGGGGAGCCAGGCCCCCTTCGGGAGCGCCAGCCAGCCACGCTCGGCGTCGAGCGCGGCGGCCGCCTTGGTGATCGCGCGGAGGACGGCGGGCTCGAGGCCACGGCGCCAGACGATCGACCACGGAAAGATGGGCACCGGATCGACCAGCGGGCGGAGCGCGCCACCCGGGACGTCGACGTGATCCACGCCCGTCAGGATCGGGATGCCCTGCCGGACGAGGTGATCGGCCTGGTTCTCGAGGCCGACCGCGACCAGGTGCGGCGCCGTCGGCCGGGCCCCCGACAGCTCGAGGAACTGGACCACCAGGTCCGACCACTCCGGGGCCTCCGGATCGGCCGGGTTCGCGTCGATCTCGAGGCCGGCGAGGGCCGCCACGGGGACGACGGGGAGATCCGCGAGCGGATGCGCCGCCGGCAGCAGCACCGCGAGCGGCTCCAGGCGAAGGCGCTGGGTCGCCATCGCCGTCGGGAGGCGGTGACCCCGCCGATCGGCGCGCCCGAGGGCGACGTCGAGCTCGCCGGAGTGCAGGTGACGGATGGCGGCGCCGACGCCGCGTCCGTAGCGCCCGCGGAACTCACGCTCCGGCGCCACCGCCCGGGTCGCATCGAGGATCCTCGGACCGGTCAGCCGGCCCTCGCTCAGGAGGTCGACCACGATCGGGCGGCTCGAGGATCCCAGCTCGTCGAGGATCTGGTCGTTGAGCGCGATCAGGTCTCGCGCGCGGGCCAGCAGCCGTTCACCGTCCGGGGTGAGCGTCACCCGCCGGGTGGTCCGGACGAACAACCGGGTGCCCAGCTGGTCCTCCAGCTCGCGGACGTCGCGGCTGATCGCCTGCTGTGCCACGTACAGCCGTTCGGCGGCACGGGTGAAGCTCAGCTCCTCGGCGACCGCGACGAAGTACCGCAGGGATCGAACGTCGAGGTCGTCGTCTCGGATCGGTCGGATCGTACTCACGCATTTCCAATGTTAGTCCAGCCTGTCTAGGTGTTGGACCTGGGGGCGGTCGACGACGAGTCTTGGGGCTGCCGAAAGGCCATCCACACCGCCACCTCTTTGGAGCACCAACGATGATCGACCCGGCAGCGCTCGGGACCCTGGTGATCGGACTGGATCATGTCCGAGCCCAGCAAGCCTTCACCGACCGACCAGCAGCGTCCGCAGCTCGGCCCCATCGGCTCCGGAGCGTGGCTCGCCACGTCGCCGCCTCCCTCAGGTGGCTCGCCGACCTCGTCGACTCGCCGCGGCTGAGGCGAGACCTTGGCATGGAGGGGTCGGCTAGCGACTGACCCCAGACGTACGCGCGGGAAGGGCCTCTCGCAACGGGGCCGCAATCCTCGCCAGCCCTACGATGGCGGCGATGACCGACGAGACCCCGCCCCGCCCCCCGTTGCCGCCGCCAACCCCGCACGCCGAACCGGAGCTCCCGCCTCCGCCGAGCGTCGACGGGGGTGCCGGCGCGCCTCCGCCCGGAGTCGCACCCGGGGACCGCGACGCCTTCCCCCGCGAACGCCTCGGCGCGATGCTGCGCCGGACCCCGAGCTATGCGCGGCTCGGCTGGCGCCTCGGCAAGGACCCGATGCTCAGCAAGGCCCGCCGGGTCGCCGTGGTCGCGGCCGCGGGGTACCTCGTGAGCCCGATCGACCTCGTGCCCGGCTTCATCCCCGTGCTGGGCCAGCTCGACGACCTCGCGTTCGCGCTTGCCGCGCTCCGGCTGGCGCTCGACGGCCTCAACCCCGACCGG
This sequence comes from uncultured Chloroflexia bacterium, assembly GCA_963767945.1. GTDB lineage: Bacteria > Chloroflexota > Limnocylindria > Limnocylindrales > CSP1-4 > CAIXZV01. The sequence goes on from CAVYGH010000011.1 coordinate 477,935, forward strand.
CGTCGGATGCACCTCGAGGCGGTCGGCCTCGAGGACGCCCACCTCGCCGAGGACATCCGGACGGTCGGCGCGAGCATCGCCTGGATCGCCCGGCGGAGCCTGCGCCTGACGGGCCGGCTGCTGCGAAGCGGCGCCCACCTGGCGGAGGGCGGGGCGGAGATCGCGCTTCGGACGACGGCGTCCGCCGCCGGCAGCGCCCGCCACGCGGCGGGTCGCCGGCTCGGCCGCATCGGCCGCCGCATCCACGGCGAGCGGCCGGACGGGCTCACCTGACCTACGCCGGGAGCGACTCCCACTCGACCCACCGGGTCCCGTCCCACCAGCGATGCCACGTGAGGCCGTCGGTCCCGACGGCGAACACGTCGAGCCGGTCGTCGCCCCAGGAGCTCGCGGTCGGCGTCGATCCCAACGCGAGCGACCCGCCCAGCGACTCCCACGCGTGCCAGCTGGCGCCGTCCCAGTAGCGGTCCCACAGCTCGCCGTCGTCGAACACGGCGAACACCTCCATCCGGTCGACGCGCCCACGCGGTGACGGCGGGCGCGGAGGCGAGCTGCCCGCCCAGCGACTCCGCCTCGCGCCACGCCCCGTCGAACGCCCGATGCCAAAGAACCCGATCGGCGTCGACCCAGAACAGGTCGATGCGATCGGGTCCCCACGAGACTGCGGCGACGTCGCTCATTGGCCTCCACCATGCGCTGGTGGAGCGGACGTTACGCCGTTCGGTGCTCCAGGCGTGTCGCGGCCTCGCAGGCCGCCTCGCCCATGCTGAGCGAGGCGTCGCTGAACCGGCGCAGGACGCCCGCGGCCGCTCGCCGTGCCAGCCCCGGCCGCGCCGGAGCCCGGTCGGCGTTGGCTGACAGGAGCCGCCACTGCTCGGCCTGCTGACGCGCCTCGTTGGTGCGCTCGTTGGCGAGGTCGAGGGCGGTGAGGCCCAGGTACTGCCACATGTTCCGTCCTCCTTCCCGATCGGCTAGAAGCCGACCGCTTCGTGATCGTCGAACCCATCCCGGCTCTCGACGCCGGCGATGCTGGCCACGGCGCCGAACAGCGCGAGGGCGGCCATTGCCACGTACAGGATGTCCATTCCGGGTGCTCCACTGGATCCGTGCCGTAACCGGATCAGATGTCTTAACTAGTTACACATGCTAGCCCCTTGCGCGTAACCTGTCAACTGCTTTACAGTGGTTACGACATCGATATGCAGATCGTTAACACGCCAGCCACCTCCCTCGCGCTCCCGGTCGGCCACGCCCATGCGGCCGACCTCGAGGCATGTCTCGACCTGATCAACACGGAGGAGCTCGACGGAGCCGACGGCGTCCCGGACGAGCACATGCCGACCGTCGATGTGGCGATCGAGTTCTTCACGAAGCGCGGCCTGGCCCACGAGGCGTCGATCCGCGCCCAGGCCGAGTCGGGCGCCGGCGGCGGGGACGCGTGGTTGCAGCGCCTGTACGCCACCCGCGCGGCGCTGCGTGAGGTCTGGAATGCCCAGGTCGAGACCCGGACGCCGGCTCAGCCGGCCCTCGACACCGTGAATGCCCTGCTCCGGCAGGCGCCCCGGATCGAGCTCGTGCCGGGCGAGGGCGGCATCGGCGTCGGCCACCGGCATACCGACGATGACCCGACCGGCGAGGCGCTCGCGCGGGTCGTCGAGCCACTGGTCGAGGCCCTCGCCACCGGCGACACGGATCGCTTCCGCATCTGCGCCAACGACGCCTGTCGATGGGTGTTCGAGGACACCTCACGCGCCGGGCGACGGCGATGGTGCGACATGGCGTCGTGCGGCAACCGCGCCAAGGTGCAGCGCTATCGGTCGAAGCACAAGGCACCCGACGAGGGCGACGACGTCGCGGCGCACGGCCACGGGCCGGTCGCAACCGACGGCGACAGCGTCCGGATCTAGCGCCGGCTCTAGCGGCCTTCGAGCAGCGGCCGGACCTCGGTCGCGTAGCGGGTCATCGACTCCTCGTCGTAGTCGGCGGGGAACCCGGAGATCAGGTGGCGGTAGCCGAGATCGAGGTACGGCGCCAGCTTCTCCGCGACGTCCTCGGGCGTGCCGACCGGCTGGTCCTCCCAGTGGTGGGCGACGCGGTTGCGGTCGAACGCCTCGCGGAAGATGCGCTCGGCCTCGGCCCGATCGTCGCGGATCACCACGGTCCCGACGCCGCTCGTCCGCTCGATCTCGGCCGGATCGCGGCCCACGGTCTCGCAGTGCTGGAGCAGGATCTGCTCCTTGCGCCGCACCGACTCGATCCCGCCGCCGACGTTGTTCATGTCGGCGTATCGGGCGACCAGCTTGAGCGTGACCTTCTCGCCGCCGCCGCCGATGCAGATCGGCAGGTGGTCCTGGACGGGGCCCGGCAGGTTGCGCACGCCCTTGGCCCGGTAGCGTCCGGTGCCCGGTGCGGACGGCTCCGTCCCGTCGAGCATGCCGCGCATGAGCGGGACCGCCTCACCCAGCCAGCGCAGCCGCTCGGGGAAGCCGGACCCGAACTCGAGCCCGAAGGCCTCGTGCTCCTCCTCGAACCAGGCCCCGCCGATGCCCAGGATCGCGCGGCCGCCGGAGATGTGGTCGAGCGTGGTCGCCAGCTTCGCCGTGAGCGTGGGCTCGCGGAAGGTGTTCGCGCCGACCATGAGGCCGATCCGGACCTGGTTGGTGGCCTGCGCCCACGCCGTGATGGTCAGCCAGCCCTCGTAGTTCGGCCCGTGCGAGTCGCCGACGATCGGGTACAGGTGGTCCCACGTCCAGAGCGAGTCGTAGCCGAGGTCGTCGGCCCGGACGCCCGCCGCGAGCAGGCGCGGCCACTCCGTGTACTGGTTCCAGCACAGCGCGCCGATCTTGACCTGGCCCACCGGCCACCTCCGTCGTCGAATGCCGATGCGCCGAGGGTACCGAGCGGCGATCGGCCGCGGCGTACAATCGCGCCTTTCCGGGGATTGTTAACGCCTCATGAGCGACGATCCGAGGTTCGCGATGACCGTCACCGGCCCCGCGGTCCGTCGCCAGGTGGAGCTGGGCCCGGAGTTCCCCGTCGAGTTCGAGCGGCCGGGCGACGAGGCGGAGACCTGGGAGTGGGACGACATGCACGTCCCGTACGCCCTGACGCCGCTCGCCGCCGACTACCTCCTGACGCTCGGCGCCGGCATGAACGACCGCTACGACTGGTACGGCTTCCCGCAGCGGTGGCGGACGGCCGTCTGGAACGGCTACGGGTACTTCGCGTTCACGTTCGACGACAGCGACGGCGAGTTCGACGTGGTGCGCGAGCGCTGGGACCAGCTCTGGCGGGACCGGATCGACGGGACCGGCGAGTGGTGGCGGACCGAGGTCGCTGCCCGAGCTGCGGACGCTGTACGAACGGATCGCGGGAGTCGACGTCGACGGGCTGCCGGGCGATGCGCTTGCCGTCGCCTGGACGGACGCCTGGGAGGCTGGGCACCGGGCCTGGGCGCTCCACTTCGTCGCGATCATGGGCCCATACCAGGCGGTCGAGGACCTCGCCGACCTGTACGAGTCGGTGACGCCCGGCGCGCCGCCGAGCGAGGCCATGACGCTGATCCAGGGCTACGGCGACGACCTGTTCGCGGTCGAGCTCGCGTCGGAGGTCCTGGCCGAGATGGCCGCCGCCACGCCGGCCGTGGCGGCGAGGATGCGCGCCGGCGATCCGGCGTCACGCACCGACCTGCTGGAGCTCGAGGGTGGTCCGGCGTTCGTCGCCCGACTGGACGCGTTCCTCGCGGAGCACGGGCACCTCGGGCAGCCGTGCGACGACTTCGCGTTTCCGTCGTGGATCGAGGAACCCGGCCTGTATCTCACGGAGCTCGCCAAGCGCATCGACCATCCGGCGATGCCGGCCGCGGAGCGTCGCTCTCGCCTGCGCGCGGAGGCCGATGCGCTCGCCGACCGGACGCGGGCGCGGCTGGTCGACCGACCCGATGAGCTCGCGAGCTTCGAGCGCCTGCTGGCGTTGGCGCGCGACATCGGCCCGCTCACCGAGGGCCACAACTACTGGATCGACCGGATGGCGCAGTCGCGACTCCGGCAGCTGTCCATGCGCATCGGTCGTCGGCTGGCCGCCGAGGGATGCGATCGACCGGGACGACGACGTCCTGTTCCTCGACCGGGCGGAGATCGCGGCCGCCCTCGTCGCGCCTCGGGACCTGCGTGAGGTCATTGCCGAGCGTCGCGAGCGACACACCAGGCATCAGGGGATCCGACCGCCGACGGTCGTCGGCAAGGCGCCCACGGCACCGCCCGTCGCCGACCGGTTCGATGGCACCCGCCTCGTGGCGGAGACACCGGACGAGCTCCGGGGCATCGGCGCCTCGCCGGGGATCGTTCGTGGGACGGCCCGGGTCACGCTCGGCCCGGATGACTTCGGCCGCATCCAGCCCGGTGACATCATCGTGTGCCCGTCGTCGAACCCGTCCTGGGTGCCGGTGTTCGCGATCGCCGGCGGCCTCGTGACGAATACGGGTGGCGTGATCTGCCACGCGGCGGTGGTGGCCCGGGAGTTCGGCCTGCCCGCGGTGGTCGGCGTGGCGGATGCGACGGAGCTCGTGGCCGATGGGCGCCTGGTCGAGATCGACGGCGGACGCGGGCTCATCCACCTGCTGTGACGTCCGAGGTCCCGAGCGAGGCCGACCGCGGGGCGATGCTCTCGGCCCTGATGCTGGGCGTCGCGTGCGGCGCGATCCTCGTCCCGCTGAACACGACGATGCTCGCGGTCGCGCTGCCCGGGATCATGGGCGAGTTCGGCCTCGGAGCGAACGAGGTCGCGTCGGTGGTCACGCTGTATCTCGCGGCGGTGGCGGTCGCGTTGCCCGTCGCCGGCTCGCTGGGCGACCGGTTCGGCCATCGGTCGACGTTCCTGGCCGGGGTGCTCGGGTTCGGGTTCGCGTCGCTGCTCGCGTCGCTCGCCCCGACCTTCGCGGTCCTCGAGGGCGCCCGCGTGCTCCAGGCCGTGAGCGGGGCCTTCGTCTCCACCAGCTCGACTGCGATCGTCCGGGAGATCGCCCCGCCCGGCCGACGGGGCGAGGCGTTCGGGCTGTTCGACCTGCTGACGTCCGTCAGCGCGGCGATCGGCCCGTTCATCGGCGGCGTGCTCGTGGGCCTGTTCGGCTGGCGGTCGATGTTCTCGCTCGCGGTGCCGATCGCGATCGTCGCGGCGGCGTCGGTCGCGGCGCTGCTCGCCCCCGGCCGCCTGCGGGACGTCCGTTCGAGACCGCGGCCTTTGGACGTGCGTGGCCTGGTGGTCCTCGGTGCCGCGATCGTCGCCTTCCTCGTCGCGCTGCGCGCGGGCGCGACCACGGCGGGACTGGCCGCCTTCCTCGCAATGGTCGTGCTCCTCGTGGTGTTCGTTGCCGTCGAGCTGCGCACCCCCGAGCCCGCCGTCGACCCGCAACTGTTCCGCTCGCGTCCCTTCGCGGCCGCCGTGGCCGGGATCTTCGGCAGCACGATCGTGCTCCACGGGACGTTCCTGATGGTCCCGCTCCTCGTCGAGCGACTCCTCGGCGCCTCGGCGACCGCGAGCGGCATCGTGCTGCTCGGGATCGCGGGCGTCAGCGCGCTCATCGCGCCGTACGGCGGTCGCCTGTCGGATCGCGTGGGTCGCCGCCGCCCGGCCGTTGTGGGCTCGCTGATCATGGCCGCAGGGGTTGGGCTGATGGCCGTCGCGACCGGGGTGGTTCCCACCGCGAGCGTCGGCGGGCTGCTGGTACTGGCGACGGTCCTGCTCGGCGTCGTGGGGCTGGGGATGGGCCTGGCGGGATCTCCACGCCAGGCGGCGGCGATGGAGGCGGTGGGTGGCGACCGGGTGGGGATGGCCGCCGGCACGTACTACACCGGCCGGTACCTGGGAGGCCTGGTCGGCGCGAGCCTGGGCGGCGCGGTGCTCGGCAGCGCGGTCACCGCCGCGGGCATGACCCTCGGGTTCGTGATCCTCGCGGTCGTCGGGGTCGCGGTGGCCGCGGTGTCGCTCGGGCTGCCTGGCCGTCGGAACAGCCGAGCGTCGGAAGGACCGCGCTAGCGGACGACGATGTTGACGAGCCTCCCGCCGCCGGCGTGGATGATCCGCTGGGGCTGCTTGCCGTCCAGCGCGGCGGCGACCTTGTCGCGTGCCAGCACGATCTGCTCCAGCTCGATCTCGGAGATCCCCGCCGGCACGGTGACCCTGTCGCGCAGCTTGCCGTTGACCTGGATCGGGACCTCGTGGGTCGACTCCACGATCAGGGTCTCGTCGACCGTCGGCCACGACTGGGTGTGGATCGACGCCCAGGTCTCGCTCCGCGCCTCGGCCAGCCGCGACCACAGCTCCTCGGTGATGTGCGGCGCCGCCGGCGCCAGCATGAGCAGGAACAGCCGGACCGCCTCGTCCCACTCGGGCAGGCCGGCGACGGACGTGCCGCGGTAGCGCGACAGCAGGTTCGAGAGCTCCATGAGCTTCGCGACCATCGTGTTCCAGCGGAAGCCCTCGAAGTCCTCCGTCACGTCGCGCAGGGTCCGGTGCGCAGCCGCGCGCATCCGCGATCGCGCGTCGTGCTCGCTCTCACCGGCCGGCAGCTCGGCTCCGGCGCGGTCGCCGGCGTCGGTGCCGTGCGGATCGATCACGAAGCCCCACACGCGGTGCAGGAACTTGTTCACGCCGGTGATGCCGGTCGGGCTCCACGGGCCGCCCTGGTCCCAGGGGCCCATGAACATCAGGAACAGCCTGACCGTGTCGGCGCCGTACCGCCCGACCAGCTCGTCCGGGTCCTGGACGTTGCCCCGGCTCTTGCTCATCCGCTCGCCGTCGGCGCCCAGGATCTGGCCCTGGTTGAACAGCCGCCGGAACGGCTCGCTCTCCTGGACCAGGCCGACGTCGCGCATCGCCTTGGTCCAGAACCGGCTGTAGAGCAGGTGCATGACCGCGTGCTCCGCGCCGCCCGTGTACTGCTGGACGGGGGTCCAGGACTCGGTCAGGTCCGGATCGACGGGGCCGTCGTCCTTGTGCGGCGACAGGTAGCGGAACCAGTACCACGACGAGTCGACGAACGTGTCGAGGGTGTCCGTCTCGCGCCGGGCCGGGCCGTCGCACGACGGGCAGGCGACGTTCAGGAACGCCTCGTCGCGGCCGAGGGGGTTCTCGCCGCTGCCGTGGTAGTCGACGGTGTCGGGCAGCAGCACCGGCAGCTGGTCGTCGGGGACGGGCACGATGCCGCACCGCTCGCAGTGGATGACCGGGATCGGCGTGCCCCAGTAGCGCTGGCGGCTGACCAGCCAGTCGCGCAGGCGATAGGTGACGGCCGATCCGCCCTTGCCGCGCTCGGCCAGCCAGCCCACGATCTCGTGCCAGGCCTCGGCCGCGGGCCGGCCGGTGAACCGCCCGGAGTTGACCATGACCTCGTCGATCGTGTGCTCGACGAACGCCGACTCGAGCTCGGCGTCGGGGTCGGCGCCCTTGGGCATGACCACGTTCACGATCGGCAGGCCGAACGCCTTCGCGAACTCGAAGTCGCGCACGTCGTGGGCGGGGACGGCCATGATCGCGCCCGTGCCGTAGCCGCCCAGGACGTAGTCGGCGACGAAGATCGGGATCCGCTCGCCGTTGACCGGGTTGATCGCGTCGGCGCCGATGGCGACGCCCGTCTTCTCCCGCTCGGTGGTCAACCGGTCGATCTCGGTCTTCGTGGCGGACGATTGCACGTACGCGTCGACGTCGGCCCGCCGCTCGGGCGCGGTCAAGGTCCCGACCAGCGGGTGCTCCGGCGCCAGGACCATGAACGTGGCCCCGAACAGCGTGTCTGGCCGGGTGGTGAACACGCGCAGCTCGTCGCCACCCGCGTGGTGGGGCGCCGGCGCCGTTTCGAACACGATCTCCGCCCCGGTCGAGCGGCCGATCCAGTTGGTCTGCATGATCCGGATGGGGTCCGGCCAGTCGATGCCGCCGAAGTCGAGCAGCTCGTCGGCGTAGTTGGTGATCCGCAGGTACCACTGCGGCAGCTCGCGCTTCTCGACCTTGGCGCCGCACCGCCAGCAATGCCGGTCGACGCCCTCGACCTGCTCGCGCGCGAGGGTGCCGTCGTTGGGGCACCAGTCGACCGCGGACACCGCGCGATAGGCGAGCCCGGCCTCCAGGAAGCGCAGGAACAGCCACTGGTTCCAGCGGTAGTAGTCCGGGTCGCAGGTGACGACCTCGGCATCCCAGTCCCACGCCGCCCCCATCGTCCGCAGCTGGCGCCGCATGGTGTCGATGTTGGCCATCGTCCACTCGCGCGGGTGCATGCTGTTCTTGATCGCCGCGTTCTCGGCGGGCAGCCCGAAGGCATCGAAGCCCATCGGCTGGAACACGTTGTCGCCGCGCATGCGCCGGTAGCGGCCGATCGCGTCGGTCGGGGTCTTCACGTACCAGTGGCCGATGTGCAGCGACCCCGACGGGTAGTCGAACATGGTCAACAGGTAGAAGCGCGGCTTCGAGCCGTCGGACAGGTCGGTCCGGTGCAGCCCGAGCTCCTCCCAGCGGGCCTGCCAGCGAGGCTCGATGGATGCCGGGTCATAGCGCTCGATCCGGCTGCGTCCCTCACGGACGCCGGGGGTGCCAGTCGCGCTGTCGCCTGTCGTCGTCACGGATCCTGCCCCTGGATGAATGAACCCCCCGCCGGCTCCCGGCGAGGGGTCTTTTCGGCGTTGCTAAGGCGTTGGTGGAGCTAAGGGGATTCGAACCCCTGACCTTCTGAATGCCATTCAGACGCTCTCCCAGCTGAGCTATAGCCCCACGCCGGACGGCGAGTATACCCAACACGTCGTGCGCCGCTCACCCAGGACCATCGGGTCTCCGGACCGACCCCCACCCGACCCCTCCGTATCAGTTCCGGTGCCATCCAGCAACGACCTGGCCGAATGTCGGGTTATCCTCCCGGAAACTGACTCGGCAACTGGGGGGCCAGCGAGGGACCGAGCGGATGTCTCTGCTCCAACGTGTCGAACGCGCACAGCAGGCGGCCAACGAGGCCGCCAGCCCGGCCGCCAAGCCCAGCGCCGCTCCCGAGGGTGCCGCGCCGCCTCCGACGGCGCTCGTGCCCGTCGTGGAACCGCCGGTCGGGACCGCGCCGCGGTCGCCCGCCCGCGAGGAGCTGCTCCACGAGATCCGGGTCGTGATGCAGGCCGAGGTGGTCGGCGCGTTCGACGGGCTCGTCGACGCCCCGCCCAGCGAGGTCCCCGGCCGGGTCGAGGGCATCTTCGACCGGGTCGTCGCCAAGCACGGCTTCGCGGTCACGCGCAGCGAGCGCGAGCGGCTGGTCGACGAGATGATCAACGACGTCACCGGCCTCGGCCCGATCGAGCCGCTGCTCCACGACGAGTCCATCACCGAGGTGATGGTCAACGGCCCCGACCACATCTATATCGAGCGGGCCGGCAAGATCCTGCGCGTCGACTCGACGTTCCTGAACGACGAGCACGTCCTGCGCGTCATCGACCGGATCATCACGCCGATGGGCCGGCGCATCGACGAGACCAGCCCGCGCGTCGACGCCCGCCTCCCCGACGGGTCGCGTGTCAACGCGATCATCGAGCCGCTCTCGCTGATCGGCCCGGTCATCACCGTCCGGAAGTTCGCGACCCGGCCGTACACGGTCGACGACCTCATCCGGTTCGGGACGGCGACGCCGGAGATGTTCGACTTCGTCCGCGCCTGCATCGAGGCGCGACTGAACCTGTTCGTGTCGGGCGGCACGGGCTCGGGCAAGACCACCACGCTCAACGTGCTCTCGAGCTACATCCCGGATGGCGAGCGGATCGTCTCGATCGAGGACGCGGCCGAGCTCCAGCTCCGCCAGGAGCACGTCATCACGCTCGAGTCGCGCCCGCCGAACCTGGAGGGCGAGGGCGAGATCACCATCCGCAACCTCCTCCGCAACGCCATGCACATGCGGCCAGACCGGATCATCGTCGGCGAGTGCCGTGCGGGCGAGGCGCTGGACATGCTCCAGGCGATGACCACGGGCCACGACGGGTCGCTGTCCACCGGCCACGCCAACAGCCCCCGCGACATGCTTCGCCGGCTCGAGACGATGGTGCTGATGACCGGCTACCAGATGCCGCTGCGCGCGATCCGCGAGCAGATCGCGTCCGCCGTCGACGTGATCGTGCACACGGCCCGGCTCAAGGACGGCACCCGCAAGATCACCAGCATGACCGAGGTCTACGGGATCGAGGACGACGAGATCCTGACCCAGGAGATCTTCGCCTTCAAGCAGACCGGCGTCCGCGAGGACGGCAAGATCGAAGGCGCGCTGACGCCGACCGGCCATCGGCCGACGTTCATGAGCCAGTTCGCGCGCAATGGCGTCGAGCTGCCGCCCGACGAGTTCGGCATCCCGAGCGAGCAGGACGCCAAGCCGATCGCCTCGCGCAACATCAAGGCGCGCTGGGGCGGGTCCTCGTCGACCGATGCCCACGACAAGTCGGCGGAGGCCCTGGGGCGGGGTCGCGTGGTCGCCGCGGGCGGCATGGTCTACGTGTCGTCGATCGGGCCGATCGACCCCGAGACGGGCCAGGTCATCCAGGGATCGATCAAGGAGCACACCCGCCAGTGCCTGACCAACCTGCAGGCGAAGCTCGAGGCGGCCGGCAGCTCGCTCGACCGGGTGGCCTGGGCGTCGTGGTCGCTGCGCGACGCGTCGGACTTCGACGACTTCAACGAGGAGTGGGTCCGCTGGTTCCCGGGTGACGCGCCGGTCGGGCAGGGCACGCTGATGCCGCCGCTCCAGCGCCGGGCCGGGTTCCGGGTCTCGCTCGGGGTCATCGCCGAGGGCGGCTGATCGCGCCGGGCCGGCGCCCGGCTCAGGGCTCCGCGGGGACGATCACGCGGGTGTAGTACGGGCACCGATGAGCCGGCGCCGCTCGCGGGCCGGTCCGCTCCCGGTACGATCGAACCCGATGGCGTTCGACCTCGTGCTCCGCGGCGGGCTGCTGATCGACGGCAGCGGCGCTCCCGCCAGGATGTCCGACGTCGGCGTCACCGGCGACCGGATCGCGGCGATCGGCGACCTGGCGGCGGTGCCCGACGCCGATGTCGCGACCGTCATCGACGCGACCGGGCACGTGGTCTCGCCCGGCTTCATCGATCCCCACGGACACTCGGACGGCTCCGTCCTGCTCGACGGCGCCCTCGCCAGCCACCTCCGCCAGGGCTTCACGACCCAGCTGTCGGGCAACTGCGGCTACACCTATGCCCCGCTCGCCGGCGAAGCGCGGCCGATGCTCGACGCGGACTTCACGCATCTCGAGCTGGATCCGGCGTGGACGACGTTCGGGGACTACCTCGACGAGGTCGAGCGGCAGCCGATGGGCCCCAACGTCGCCCTGCTGGTGGGCCACGGCACCGTGCGCTGGGCCGCGATGGGTCCGGAGGGACGCGCACCGACCGCGCCAGAGCTGGCGGCGATGGGCCGCCACGTCGAGGAGGCGCTGGACGCGGGGGCCCTCGGGATCTCCAGCGGGCTGATCTACGCGCCCGGCGTCCACGCCGCCCAGGACGAGGTCGCGGCGCTGGTCGCGATCGCGGCCCGGCGCGACGCCCTGTACGCGACCCACATGCGCAACGAGGCGGCCGACGTCCTCGACGCGCTTGACGAGGCGATCGGGACGGTGCGCCAGGCCGGTGAGCTCGCGCGTCGACCGGCCCGGCTCCAGGTCTCCCACCTCAAGGCGGGCGCCAGGGTCGTCTGGGGGACCGCCGACGCGCTGGTCGACCGCCTCGAGGCGGCCCGCCGCGACGGGCTCGACGTCGGGGCCGACCAGTATCCGTACACGGCCGCGGCCACGACCCTGTCGACGATCCTGCCGCCCGCGATCCTCGCCCTGTCCATCGATGCCGCCGGGGCCGCGATCCGCGATCCCGCCAGCCGCCGCGAGATCCGTGACCTCATGCGCGACGGCATCTCGGGCTGGGAGAACGTCACGCTCGATCCCGGCTGGGCGGGCATCGTCATCTCGCGCAGCACGTCGCGGCCGGACTGGAACGGACGCTCGCTCGAGGCCATCGCGGACGACCTCGGCGGGGACCCCGCGGAGCTCGCGCTCGACGCCCTCGCCGACGACCGGCTCTCGGTCGACATCGTCATCCACTGCATGGACGAGGCGGACGTCGAGACGATCCTGCGCGTCCCCTGGATCGGCGTCTGCACCGACGCCGAGGGTCGCCGCCCCGATCACCCGATCCTGGGCGAGGGCGTCCCGCATCCGCGCACCTACGGGTCGACGGCGCGCGTGCTCGGCACGTACGTGCGCGAACGGGGCATCGTCGGCCTCGAGGCCGCCGTCGCGAAGCTGAGCTCGGTGCCCGCCGAGCGGGTCGGCCTGCGGGACCGGGGGACGGTTCGCGAGGGCGCCTGCGCGGACCTCGTGGTGTTCGACCCGGCGACGGTCGCCGACCTCGCCACCTACGAGCGGCCGGCGGTCCATCCGGCCGGGATCCGTGACGTGATCGTGAACGGCCGGCCCGCCGTGCGCGACGGGCGCGAGACCGGGGAGCGTCCCGGGCGTCTCCTGCGGCGGACCGGATGACGTTCCCCGCCGCGACCACCGAGACCGAGGCGCTCGCGCGCCTCCCCGGCGGCGAGCTGCGCTACGTGCTCCGCCGGTCCCCGCGGTCCCGGCGGCTGCGGGTCACGATCGTCCCCGACCGGGGCGTGGTGGTCTCGATCCCGCCGGCCGCGCGTCGCGGCTGGGCGCGGCCGGAGCCGGTCGTGAACGCCTTCCTCGCCGAGCGCGAGGCCTGGATCCGCCGCCACCTCGAGACGCAGGTCGCCTCCCGGGCGCGTCTGGACGCCCGACCCCCGCTCGAGGACGGCCGGACGGTCCCGTATCTCGGGCTGCCGCACCGCGTGCGCGTCGTCGCGGCGCGGCCCGGCTCGCGGGCGTCGCGCGTCTCGAGGGTGGGCGGCGACGCCGGCGACGAGCTGCTGGTGGAGCGCGCGGCACGCGACCGCCGGCCCGCGGCGGCGATCCTCGAGGCGTGGTTCCGCGTCCGGGCGAGGGCCGCCATCGAGGTGGCGATCGACCGCCACGCCCCGGCGCTGGGCGTCAAGCCGGCCCGGATCACGATCCGCGACACCACCAGCCGCTGGGGCAGCTGCTCGCGCACCGGCAACCTGTCGTTCTGCTGGCGCCTCGTCCTCGCGCCCCCCGAGGCGCTCGACGCCGTCGCCGCCCACGAGCTGTGCCACCTGCGGGTGTTCGGACACGGACCCCGGTTCGTCGCCCTGCTCGCCGCCCGCGTCCCGGACCACGGGGCCTGGCGACGCTGGCTGCGGAGACACTCGGCCGAGCTGCACGCCGCCATCGACTGAATCGCCCGATCGGCCGTCCGCCGAAACGGCCGCGCCGGCGTGCGTCGAACCGCCCGCCCGGCATGGACGAATGTCGCTCGATTCCGGTCGCCGTTCCGGGAACCATTTGGGTGTGCTCAGGCGTCATTAGAGATGCCCCCCGCTCGCCCACATCGCCACGATCGCCAGAGGTTCTCCTTGACCCCGCGACGCGCACCCCTCCTCCTCGCCACCATCGCGCTCCTCGCCGTCGCCGCCTGCGCGACGTCGGCGGTCGTGCCGACCCCCGTGCCGCCCGCCGCCGGGCCCATCGCGTCCGCGCCCGCGCCGACGCCCATTCCCACCCCGAATCCCGTTCCCACGCCCGCGCCCACGGCGACCCCGCCGGTCGACCAGGGCAACGTCGAGGGCGACGACTTTCCCGAGCTCAGCGTCGAGACCCTCGATCTCGACACGCTGCGCGTGACGGTCGAGGACCCCGAGGCCAGGGCGTGGCGGCTGGTGATCGCGGGCAGCGGCGAGCAGCGGTTCGACAAGCTCCGGATCGAGGTCGTCACGGGCGATATCGATCCGTTGATCACGATCACCGAGATCGTCGACAGCGAGGTCGTCGAGACGACCGACCTGACCGGCTACGGGCGCACGTCCGCCGCAGGCGGCTGCCACCCGACGCTGCACGTGTGCTTCGGCTCGGACGGCTTCCGCCTGCCGCGCAACGACGACGGGCGACTCGCCGTGCGTCTCTCGGTGGCCGACGCGACGGGCCCGCTCGCGATCACCGGCGCGACCGCCGGATGGCCGGGCGAGCCGTTCATCCTCGGGCCCTGGGTCGAGACCGACACCTTCACCTGGTAGGCCCGACGACCACCTTGCGGGGCGTGCGGAGACCGGGCGACGTCTCCAGGGATGCTGGTGGGCCGGGGCGGAATCGAACCGCCACAGCCGAAGGCGAAGGTTTTACAGACCTTTGGGCTCACCACCTGCCCAACCGACCCACGATGGTGGAGATGAGGGGACTCGAACCCCTGGCCTCCGCGATGCGAACGCGGCGCTCTCCCAGCTGAGCTACATCCCCACTGGGGTCACCCGGCAGACCGGGTGGACCGGCCGGGAAGTGTAGCACGCGACACCGCTCGTTCCGCCTCGGCGGACCCGTAGACTCCGCCGATGTCCGCCGGTCTCGCGCTCGGCCTGTTCGCGTCCCTGGCGTGGGGGCTGGTGGACATCGCGGGGGCCCTGGGAAGCCGACGACTGGGCAGCCTGCGGGTCCTCGCCGGGTCGCAGATCGTCAGCCTCGATCGCGCTGGTGGGCATCGTGATCGCGGCCCGCTCGAGCCTCGGCGAGGACCCGCTCACGGGCGTGCTGGCCGGGCTCCCGCTGGGCGTCGGGGCGGCGCTGGCGTACCTCTGCTACTTCACGGCGCTGCGGATCGGGCCGCTTGAGCGTGGTCAGCCCGGTGATCGTGGCCTACGGCGGCACGACCGTGGTCCTGGCGGTGCTGCTGCGCGGGGAGACGCTGCTCCCGGCACAGGCGCTCGGGGCGGTGCTCGCGACGGCGGGGGTGGTGCTGGCGGGGGTCGTGTTCGACGGCGGGTCGCTGCGCGGCGCGCGGCTCGTGGGCCCGGGCGTGCTGATCGCGATCGCGACGATGCTGCTGTTCGCGACGCTGACCGTGGCCCTGGCGGCCCCGATCCAGGACCACGGCTGGCTGCCGGTCGTGCTCGGCTCGCGGCTGGCCAACACGGCGTCGGCGGTGATCCTGCTGGTCGCCGTCGGCCGGTCGAGGTCGCGGCGGTTCGCGGTCCTGACGGAACCCGCCGACCCGGTCGATCGCCGGTCGCTGGCGCTCGTCGCGGTCGCCGGCCTGTTCGACATCGTCGCGTTCACGGTCTACGCGGTGGGCCTCGAGGTCGCGCCGACGTGGCTGGTCGGGCTGGCGAGCTCGTTCGGGCCGGTGCTGGCGGTCGCGTACGCCGTGTGGCGGCTGGGCGAGCGGCCGCACGCGACGCAGTGGGCGGGGCTCGCGCTGCTCGCCGGTGGGGTGGTCGTGCTGGCCGTCGCGGGGTAGCGCGGACGGAGTCGAAGCGGCCGAAACCCCTTGCAGGATTAGAACATCTGTTCTAGTATCGGTCGTCCGATGGCTCGCACATCCGACGTCTCCGAGGCGCTCGCGACGCTCCAGGCTCGCTGGGGATCGGCAGCTCCGCGGCGGGGTGGCGAGCTCGGGCTCATGGTCGATGGCGCCCTCGCCCGCGCGCCGATGCCGCTGGACGACCCGGACGATCTCGACCCGGGTGACGCGCTCCCGCTTCCCGGGCTCGTCCCGCTGCCCACCGCGGCGCCGGCCGCCCCGCCCCGCCCCGCGCAGCCCAACCCGGACGCCGAGGGCCGGGTCGTCCCCACCGGGTTCGCGGCCCTCGACGCCATCCTCGGGACGGGCGGGCTGCCGCGGACCACCACCGTCGCGCTGCGCGGGGACGCCTCGTCGGGCAAGACCACCCTCGCGCTCCGCCTGGCCGCCGAGGCCCAGTCGACGGGCGCGATCGTCGCCTGGCTCGACCTGGCCCGCGCCTTCGATCCCGTCGAGGCCGTCGCCCGCGGCATCCGCCCGGAATGGCTCGTGGTGCTCACCCCCGTCGACCTCGAGGAGGCCCTCGCGCTCTCGGCCGCGCTCCTCGCGGCCCGGACCGTGGACCTCCTCGTCGTCGACCTGCCCGACGGCCGCGACCCGGCAGTCAGGGGCGCACGCGTCGGCGACCGGCTGGGCCGGCTCGCGGCGCTGGCGAGGCGCGCGGGGACGCTGCTCGTCGTGGTCGAGCCGAACGCGCTCGGCCGGGGGCTGGCGGCCGCCGTCGAGGAGGCGAGCGGCCTGCGGCTGGAGCTGGAGCGGACGGACTGGATCCGGCTGGGCCGGGACGTGGTCGGCCAGCGCAGCGCCGTGACCGTGGCCCGCAACCGCCACGGGCCGCCGGGCCGGCGGACGGACCTCGAGATCCTGTACGCGGAGGGCGGGAGCCGGGACGCGTGCCTCCGGCGGACGGACCTGCTGGCCGCCCCCACCGGCACCGTGGAGCCGCCCGCGCCGCCGGGCCGTGCGCCCGGGACCGCGCCACCCGCGCGGTCCACGCCGACAACCATCGATCCGAAAGGCCCCCCTCCATCGACCGATCGCCATGCGCCTGCTGCACCTGCTCTGGCCGCACCTGCCGCTCCGGCTCGCCCGGTCCCGCCTCGGGTCACCGGGGAGCGACGGCATCTCCGCCTCGTGGCCGTCCGGCCCGATCGTCCTCGGCGGACAGCCCTGGACGGACGGGACGGTGGTCGACGCGGACCCGCTCGCACGGGCCCTCGGCGTCCGCCGGGGGATCCCGCTCGGGAGCGCCCATCGGCTGGCACCCGAGGCGACCTTCCTCGACCTCGCGCCTGAGGCGGACCGGGACGCCGTCGAGGCCGCGTGCGAGCGGCTGGCGGCGTTCAGCCCCGGGATCGCCGGCACGAGCGACGTCCGGGATCCCTCGTTCGGGCGGCTCGCCGTCCACGTCGACGGGCTGACCCGGCTGTGGGGGATCGAGGAGACGCTCGTCGCCCGGATGGGCGAGGCCCTCGCGCCGCTGCTGCCCGGCCCGCCGCGGGCCGGGATCGCCGGCACGAGCTTCGCGGCCAGCGTCGCCGCCGCCCATGCGACGGACGGCGGCCCGCCGATCCTCGTCCCGCCCGGCGACGATGGCCGGTTCCTCGCCCCGTATCCCGCCCGCCTGCTCACCCGCGACGCCGACGTCCGGGCCCGGCTCGCCCGCTTCGGGCTGCGCACGATCGGCTCGGTGGCGGAGCTGCCCCGCACGGCCCTGGTCGCCCGCTTCGGGGACGAGGGAGCGAGGCTGCACGCGCGGGCGCGGGGCGAGGAGACCGAGCGCTTCACCCCTCGCCGGACCGCCGAGCGGTTCGCGCTCGGCCTGCCGCTCGACCCGCCGGCGGAGGAGCTCGACGCCATCCGGTTCGTCCTCCACCGCCTGGCCGCGACCCTCGCCGATCAGCTGCAGGCCCGCGGCCAGGCCGCCGGGCTGGCGCGCCTGCTCGTGACCCACGACCTCGCCTTCGCCCGCCGCGGGACGCTGCCGACCCTCGACCTCGAGCAGCGCCTCCCCGAGCCCACCGCCGACGCCGAGGCGATCGAGCGCCTGCTGTTCGCCCGCCTGGAGAAGGCGCCGCCGCCGGCCGCCGTCGCCCGCCTGGAGCTCGAGCTCGCGCGGGTCGAGGCGGCGACCGGGCAGCAGCTGCCGCTGTTCACGCCGCAGGCCGCGCGCGACGCCCGTCTCGCCTGGCAGCTGGCCCGCCTCGCGATCGCGTTCGGGACCGACCGCGTGCGGCGGGTCGAGATCACGGACCCGGAGGCCTCGATCGCCGAGGCCCGCTGGCGCTGGGTGCCGGTCGCGGGGGCGGCGGTCACCGGTGACGCGCGACCGGCGACGACGGGCGGACGGTCGAACGGGCTGGAGATCCTGCCGTGACCCGCCTGCTCCGCGAGCACCCGGTGATCGACGCGGAGCTGGACGGCGACGGACGGCTGGTCGCGATCCGCTGGAACGGGCGCCGGGAGGCGGTGGAGGTGTGCAACCGCTGGCGGGTCGAAGAGTCGTGGTGGCAGGAGCCGATCGTGCGGGACTACTTCAAGGTCGTCGGCCGCAGCTGGCTCGCGCTCGTCTACCTCGACCGCGGCGCCGGGACCTGGCACCTCGAGCGCCTGTTCGACTAGCGGCCGACGCGACCAGGGGCTGGCGGCGACCGACCGGTGGCCGACGGGTCCGCAGTCGCGTGATCGACCGTTGGGCCGCCTCGGCGGTCCTCGGTCGCGGGGCCGGTGCCGTCAGCGGACGGCTGGCGACCCGAGCGCGATCGAGACGACCAGCAGCACGAGGAACACGGCGATGATCAGGGCAAGGACCCCGTAATCGCGCGGTCGAGCGGTCTGCATGGCTGCGAAACCCCCAAGTCCCCGTGACCGGTCCGGGCCGGTCGCCTGGAGCATAGACGCGGTCGTCGCACCTGGTGTTGCGGTGCCTGCCGGGTCCCGTCAGGCGGCCGGGATCGACCCCGCGCCGGCCACCACGATCAGGGCCACCAGCCCCACCAGGACGATGACCAGCAGCCCCGCCCCCAGCACGTCGCGCCGCCTCGGTCCCATCGGTCCTCGCGTCTCCTCGCGGTGTCAGCCGCCGATCGCCACGCAGCCCGCGGCGAACAGCACGGTGATCATCGTCGATCCGTCCTCGGGCCGGAACGTCGTCTGGACCTGGCACTCGGGAAGATCGGTCTGGGAGTCCAGCACGCGCGAGCCGTCCTCGAGCGGATCGGACAGGTCGATCGTGCCGTAGCCCGCCGCCTCGAGCGCGTCGCGGTACCAGCCGGCGACGGTCTCGACGTCCGCCTCCGCGAGCAGCGCGGCGCTCACCGGCTCGTCGACCTCAGCGTCCTTCGCGCCCGGGATAGCGCGGGAAGTCGTCGGGGACGCTGTCGAGGATGACGCCCCAGTCCGTCACGGTCGTCGTGGGCTTGTGGGTGGCGGGCGGCCCCGGGTCGACGGTCTGGCCACCCGGCACGGCGGTCGGCGCCGGCGGCGCGGAGGTGGCCGCGTCCGATGGAGCGGGCGTCGGTGACGCGGCGGCCACGTCGCTCGACGCGGCGCTCGGGGTCGCGCTCGGCCCGGTCGTGCCGCAGGCCGCGACGGCCAACCGACGATCGAGCAGGCGACGAGGGCGGCTCCGGCGCGTCGGAAGGGGTCGGACAGGCGTCGCATCGCCGGCCCATCGTAGCGGGGACGCCCGGCAGGCCCGGGAATCGGGAACCCCCGCCGCCCCAGCAGCGAGGGTCCCCAGGGTTGCCGCCAGACTGCCCAGGGTCGGCGGCAAGGTCGTCGGACGTCATCGCAAACGCCCGACGCCGAGATGTTCCGTGAGACCTCAGGTCATCGGGAACGCTGGCGTGATCACCCGACCGCCCTTGCGATCGCCGGGAGGATCCCGAGGATCCCGACCGCCGCCAGCGCGATGGCTGCTGCGCGAACGAGCAGCTCGAGGGCGAGGCGTCGGCCGGTGTGGAGTGTCGGATGGGCGATCACGCGCTTCAGACGCGCGGGGGCCCGGTTCGGTTGCGTCCGCGCGGCCCGAATTCGCCGACATGGCGGAGGTTTCGTCGCAGCAATCGAACATCTGTTCTATCATGCTCGCCCGCCCCCCGGAGACCCGTCGCGTGGCCCATCCCGCCTACGCCGAGCTGCACTGCCACAGCCACTTCTCGTTCCTCGACGGGGCCTCGGCCCCGGACGACCTCGTCGCGCGGGCCGTGGAGCTGGGCCTGGGCGGCCTCGCCGTCACCGACCACCAGGGTCTGTACGGCGCGGTCCGGTTCTCGACCTCGGCGGAGGCCGCCGGGCTGCACCCGGTGATCGGGGTCGAGATCGAGCTGCTCGACGCGGCCGTGCCGGACCCGGCGGGGATCGTGGTCCCGGGGCGCCGGGCCTGGCGGCCGGGCCGCCGGCCGCGGGTGGTCGAGGAGCCGCCGCTGATCGACGCCGGGCGGCCGGCTCGCCCCCGGCCGGAGCGCGCCCGGCTGCCCGGCCATCGCGAGGTCGCCAAGGAGGATCATCGGGGGGTCGGCGAGGCGCAGCGGGGCCCGCACCTGGTGCTGCTCGCGCGCGACGCGACGGGCTGGCGGAGCCTGTGCCGGATGGTGTCGCGGGCGAACCTCGCGGGGAGCAAGGCGGTCCCGAAGTTCACCCAGGCGCTGCTGGCCGAGCATGCGGCCGGCGTGATCGCCCTGTCGGGCTGCCGCGAAGGGGAGCTCGCCCGGCGACTGCGGGCCGGCGATCGCGAGGGGGCCCGGGCGGTGGCGGAGCGGTACGCGGCGCTGTTCGGCAGCGGCGAGTCGGCGGGCCGGAGCGGGTTCGTGCTCGAGCTGTCGCACCACCTGCTCCCCGACGACGACTGGCTCGCCTCGGAGACCGCGCGCCTGGCCGACGAGCTGGGCCTGCCGGTGGTGGTGACCAACGACGTGCACTACGCCCTCCCCGAGGGCCGCGAGCTCCAGGACGTGCTGACCGGGATCCGCCACGGCCGATCGCTGCCCGAGCTGCGGGACCTGCGGCGGCCGGACGGGGAGTCGTACCTCAAGGGCGCCGCGGAGCTGCTGGCGCTGCCGCCGGGCGAGCCCTCGACCGCAGGCGCCGACCCGGTGCTGGCGCGGGCGTGGCAGGCGGGGATCGCGGCATCGGTGGAGATCGCCGCGGGGTGCCGGGTCGAGCTCACCTTCGAGCGCTACCGGTTCCCGGGCTTCGACGTCCCCCGGGGCGAGACCCCGTTCAGCCACCTCTCGTCGCTGTGCTGGGAGGGCGCGAAGCGGCGCTACCACCCGATGACGCCGGGGGTGGTCCGGCAGCTGGCCCACGAGCTGGACGTGATCGAGAAGACGGGGCTGGCCGAGTTCTTCCTGATCTGCTGGGACCTGATGCGGTTCGCGAAGTCGCGCCACATCCCGGCCCAGGGGCGGGGGAGCGCGGCGGACTCGATCGTGGCCTACGTGCTCGGGATCACGCGGGTGGACCCGATCCGCCACGAGCTGCTGTTCGAGCGGTTCATCAACGAGGGCCGGACGGCGTACCCGGACGTGGACATCGACTTCAGCTCCGAGCGGCGGGAGGAGGTGATCCAGTACGTCTACGAGCGCTACGGGACCGAGCACACGGGGATGGTCTGCAACCTCGTCACGTACCGGGCGCGGTCGGCGGTGCGCGAGGTCGGCTACGCGCTGGGGTTCCCGCGGCCGCTCGTCGACCGGGTGGCGAAGGCGCTCGAGACGTACGACAGCGTGATGGTCCGGCGCGACCTCGAGTCCGAGGGCGGCTTCGCGCAGTTCTTCGCCCGGCCGGGGGAGGAGGGTCCCGAGGCGGAGACGCCGTCCGTCGCCGCCGCGTCCCTCGCCGCCGCCCGCGGGCTGACCGACGCGATGGGCCAGCTGAACCATCCGCGCGGCGGCCACTTCGAGGGCGATGCCGGCGGCGACAAGGGGGGACCCGGCGACTCCCCGGTGAGCGTGCGCTGGATCCGCGAGGGGGCGCCGAGCCGCGAGCAGGAACGCTGGCGCGATCGGCGAGCCGGGCCCCGGGGACCGGCCATCCCGGTGGATCCCGAGTCCGGCATGCCCGTCCCGGCGCCCCGCCGGTACGACCTCCCGATCGGCGGCCCGAGCGCGCTGGACCGGCCGATCGACCGGCCCGGCGGCGTCGAGCTCGACGACGGAGGCGGGCCGGGCGACGAGAGCGCGGCCGCGCGGCGCTGGGCGCGCGAGCAGGTGGAGATGCGGGAGGACCGCAGCAACTCGATCATGCGGCTAGGTCCGGCCGAGGAGCTGCGCCCACCCGGCGAGGGGCCGCGGCCGGGGAGCGTCGCCGGCCTCTCGGACTGGGAGCGCTGGCTCGAGCTGTGCGCCCGCATCGACGGGTTCCCGCGCCACCTCTCGATCCACTCGGGCGGCATGCTGGTGACCGCCGCCCCCCTCATCGACATCGCCCCCATCGAGCGGGCGACGATGGTGGACCGCGTCGTCGTCCAGTTCGACAAGCGCGACGTCGAGACGATGAAGCTGATCAAGCTCGACCTGCTCGGCCTCGGCATGCTCGCCGCCATCGACGAGTGCGTCCAGCTCATCGAGCACGACTGCGCCGTGTGCCTCGACCTCGACCGCATCCCCGAGGAGATCCCGGAGGTGTTCGAGATGCTCCAGGCCGCCGATACCGTGGGCGTGTTCCAGGTCGAGAGCCGGGCCCAGATGCAGACGCTGCCCAAGTCGCGGCCCCAGAGCCTCGACGACCTCGTCGTGGAGGTCGCGATCATCCGGCCGGGCCCGATCCAGGGCAACGCCGTCCACCCCTACCTGCGTCGCAAGCAGGGGATCGAGCCGGTCACCTACCTCCATCCCAGCCTGGCGCCGATCCTGCGCGACACCCTGGGCGTGATCCTGTACCAGGAGCAGGTGATGAAGATCGCGATCGACGTCGCGGGCTTCACGCCGGCGGGCTCGGACGGGTTCCGGCGGGCGATGGGGACCTGGCGCTCGAAGGGCGAGATGGAGAAGCTCCATGCCCAGTTCGTCGAGGGCTGCATCCGGGTCCAGGGCCTGCCGCCCGACGATGCCGAGGAGCTGTTCCGCCAGTGCGCGGCGTTCGCCAGCTTCGGCTTCGCGAAGAGCCACGCCGCGGCGTTCGCCCGGACGGCCTACGAGTCGAGCTTCCTCAAGCTGTTCTACCCGGCCCAGTTCGTGGTCGGCCTGGTCAACGCCCAGCCGATGGGCTTCTACCCGGTCGAGGTGCTGATCAACGACGCGAAGCGTCACGGCGTGGCGGTCCTGCCGGTCGACGTGAACCGGAGCTCGTGGCGGACGACCACCGAATGGGTGGGCCGGCCGGGCTGGGCGCTGGCGGGGGTCGACGGCGACGACGGGTCGCGCGACGGCGATCCCGGCGAGCCGCTGCCCGAGGGCTGCGGGATCGACGAGCGGCCCGCGCCGGTGCGATCGTCCGCGTGCCTCATCCCGGGCGCGGTCTCGAGGGAGAAGTGGGCGGCGGAGTCGATGGCCGGCTGGGGCGTGCGCCTGGGGCTGCACCTGGTCAAGGGGATCGGCGAGGAGCAGGAGGCGCGGCTGGACGCCGAGCTCGCCCGGGGCCCCTACGTCTCGCTCGCGGACGTGGTCGAGCGGACCGGCCTGGCGGAGGAGGTCGTGGAGCGGCTGATCCGGGCCGGGGGCCTGGATTCGCTCGGCCGGCCGCGACGGGAGCTGCTGTGGCAGCTGCGCGAGGTCGCGGGAGCGACGAAGGGGCGCGTGGACGGCCGGACCGTGCGCGGCGCGGGCGGTCGAGGCAAGGCCGCCGGGCGGCCGATGGACCTGCGCCTGCCGGCGACCGAGGCGCCGCCGCTGCCGCCGATCACGGAGCCCGAGCGGCTGGGCGACGCCTACGGGGTGGTGGGCCTCGACGCGAGGCGGCAGGCGGTGAGCCTGTTCCGGGACGCGCTCGACCAGCTGGGCGCGGTGACGAACGCGGCGCTCGCCGAGCATCCACCGGGCCCGGTCCGCATCGGCGGGCTGGTGGTCACCCGCCAGCACCCGATGACCGCGCGCGGGACGGTGTTCCTGGCGCTCGAGGACGAGACCGGGATGGTCAACGTCACGCTCTGGCCGGACACGTGGCAGCGGCTTCGGTCGACGGTCCGGCGGCACGCGCTGCTGCTCGTCGACGGCGACCTCCAGCGGGAGGCCAACGTCGTCAACGTGATCGCGCGCTCGGTGACGTCGCTCGTCGAGGCGGCCGGACCCGTCGGCGGCCCGTCGTCACCGACCGGCGTGCGCCAGATCGGGCACGCCGGGATGCGCCGGATGGGCTAGCGCGTCGAGCGGCTAGCCGGTCACGCGCGAGTTGGGGCGCGCGTTGCCGCGGCCCTTCGGCGCCGGCTTTGCGGGCGGCCGGCCGCGGTTCGGGTTGGCCAGGCTGAGGAACCGCTTGTACCAGGCCGATGCGGCCGCGAAGAACGCCGCGCCCAGCGGGGACACGATCCAGGCGTTCAGGACGTACGGCTGCGGGTCGTTGCCGCCGATGAACAGGCGGCCCGTCGGGCTGAGCAGGATCACCGAGTAGCAGCCGGCCGCGATGATGCCGTAGAGCAGGCCGCCCAGCCAGCTCGCCCGCTGCGCCGTGAAGCCGACCAGGAACGCGCCGGCGGCCGGCGGCGGGGCGACGAACAGGCTCACGACGATGTACGAGATGTTCGACACGGTGCCGATCGGCCGTCCGGCGGCCGGGTCCGAGAGCGAGAGGTCCAGCGTGGACGCGAACTCGTTGGTCGACAGGATGAACACGGCCGTCGCGGCGAGCGCGCCACCAGCCGCGGCCAGGAAGCCCCAGTGCGTCACGATCTTCGGCAGCGACCGCAGGTCCCCGCGCAGGTCGGCGGGGCGGAACGCGGCGCGGAACGCGGATGCGAAGCTGGGTCGCTGCTGGGCCGGCGCCGCCGGCGCCGCGGCCGTCGCCTTGGCCGGGCGCGTCGAGCCGCCCGGCGTGGCCTCGCCGGCATCGCCGTCGAGCTCGGTCTCCTGGGCGGCCTGCTCGGCCCGATGGCGGCGGCGGGCTTCGGTGCGATCGGTGCGCTTGGCGCGGGCCAACGAGGGTGCCTCCTTCACGGAGCCGGCCGCGGGACGGGCGGTGCGGCCGGTGCATCGTACCGGGTCGCCGCCGACGGGGCGTCGCCACTCGCGGTTGAGCCGGGGATAAGTGTGCGGGCCTAGGATGCCGCCACCCGTCGCCTGCCGCCGATGACCCGCCCGGAGGTCCTCGATGGCGCGTGCACGGATGGCGGCAGTGGCCGCGTCGGTCCTGATCCTGGCCGTGGGGGCGACGGCCGTCGCAGCGCCCGCGCCCGTCGCGCCCGACGGCACCTCGGCGCAGGCCGTGGTCGCCTGGCCGGCATCGACCGGGCTCCTGGTCGCGGAGGTGGTGACCGGCGGCGCGTCCGCGTCCGACGAGTACGTCGAGCTGACGAACGCCGCGTCGAGCCCGATGGATCTCATGGGCCTCGAGGTCGCCTACGTGACCGGCACGGGCGGCACCGTGACGCGGAAGGCGTCGTGGGCGGACTCGACGCTCGTCGGTCCCGGTCGCCATCTCCTGATCGCGAACGGGTCGGGGATCTACGCGGCCGGCGCGGACGCCACGTACTCGGGCGGGTTCGCCGCGACGGGCGGGGCGATCGTGCTCCGGCCCATCGGCGGTCAGCCCATCGACGCGGCCGGCTGGGGCGACGCGTCCAGCGCGTTCGTCGAGGGGACGCCCGCGCCGGCACCGGCGGCCGGGAGCTCGATCGAGCGGCGACCGGGTGGCGCGGCCGGGAGCTCGGTCGACACGAACGACAACGCGGCCGACTTCGTCGTCGACGCCGCGCCGGTCGCCCAGAACCTTGCGGCGCCGCCGGCACCCGCGCCGTCCCCGAGCGCCGTCGCCGGCACCGAGCCCCACGGTCTCGCCGAGCCCCTCGCCGACGGCCAGCCCGTCCCCGGCCGCCGACACCGACCGCGACGCCGACCCCTTCACCGCCGCGACACCGGCGCCGACCGACACCGCCGACACCGACGCCGTCCCCGTCGCCCACCGCAGCCGCCGACCGCGACGCCCCATCCCACCGCGACCGCCAGCCCCTCACCCTCGCCGTCACCGGCGCCGTCGAGCGCCCCGCTGACGATCGCGGCGGCCCGTGCGACCGCCGTCGGCAAGGTGGTTCTCGTGCGCGGCGTGGTCGTCGCGGAGCCCGGCCGGCTCGGCACGCCGCCGCTGCTGGCGATCGCCGACCAGACGGGCGGCGTGGCAGTCAAGCTGCCCGACGACATCCCCGACCCGGCGCGCGGCGCCATGGTCGAGGTCCGCGGCACGGTCGCCGACCCGTACGGCCAGGTCGAGATCCGCCCGGGCAGCGACGGCTTCACCTCGATCGGGACCGGGCCGCTGCCCGCGGCGATGACGCGCCCGGCCGGTTCGATCGGCGAAGGCGACGAGGGCCGGCTCGTGCGGGTCTCGGGCACGATCGACGCCTCGGCCGGCAAGTCGACCAGCAACGACCTCTCGTTCTCGATCACGGGCACCGACGGCGGGACGCTGCGCGTCCTCGCCGACGCGTCGAGCGGCCTGGACGCCGGGCTGTTCCGCAAGGGTGCGACCGTCGCCCTGACCGGCGTCGTCGGCCAGCGCGCCTCGAGGAAGGGCGCGCTCGACGGCTATCGCGCTGTGGCTGCGCGATCGCGCCGACGTCGTGATCACGGCGCAGCCCACGCCGACCGCCACGCCACGGGGCGGCTCGACACCGACGCCGAAGCCGGGTAGGCGGCTCGGCCAAGCCGGGCACGATCAGCGTCCGCACCGCGCTCCTGCGCGACGGGCAGCGCGTCACCGTCGAGGGCACGGTCACCGTCGGCACGGACCTTCTCGATTCGAGCGGCCGCCGCACGATCGTCGAGGACGGCACGGCCGCCATCGAGGTCTACCTCGCCGCGCCCGACGCGACGCTGAAGCCCGGCACCCGTGTGCGCGTCACCGGCACGCGTCGGCCAGGCGTGGGGCGCACCGCGCCTCCGCGCGGACGAGATCCGCGTCGTCGGATCGCGCCGGCCGAGCGTCCGCGCGATCAGGTCCGCGCCGACGGCCGCGCTCGAGTGGCGACTGGTCAAGGTCAGCGGCTCGATCGCGGAGGTGCATCGGAACGGCGATCGGTGGACGGCCGACCTCCAGGTCGGTGGTGCCCGCGTCCTGATCAGCGGCCTCGCGGGCAGCGGCATCGCGTCTACGGATCTCGTCGAGGGGCGCTCCGCGGCGATCACGGGCATCGTGAAGCGGCCGTACCCCACCGCCACGGACCGCCGGTTCGCGATCGTGCCCCGGCAGCGCGCCGACGTCGCGCTCGGCCAAGCCGTGGCGACCGGCCCGGCCTCCCCGGCCGCGACCGGGGTCCACGCAAGCTCCCGGCTCCTCCGCGTCGCCGAGCGGGATCCCCGGCCCGGACGGCGCGATCCTCGGGCTGGGTGCGCCCACGGCGATCGACATCGACCTGGTGGACCTGGCGGCGCACGCCGGCCAGCGCGTCCGCGTGGGCGGTCTCGTGACGGCGATCGAGGCCGGTGGCGTCCGCCTGGACGACGGGACGGCCGAGGCCAGGCTCGTGCTCGACGGCGATGCCGCCGGCCTCGCGGGCACGCTGCTCGTCGGCGACGCGCTGAACGCGACCGGCCTGCCCGAGCTGCGCGACGAGCCCGTGCTCGTGGTCTCCGACCCGGGCGGCATCGAGCTCGTCGGCGACCTCGACGGCGCGGGAACGGCCGGAGTCGAGGACCGCGTCCGTCGGCGCGGCGGTCGCCGGCGAGACCGACGCCCGCTCCGAGGCGCCCCTGCGGGCCGTCGCGGCGCCGGGTCTCGGGATCGACTCGTTCTCGACCGGGCTCGGCACGCTGGTCCTGCTCGGGATCAGCTCCGTCGGGGTCGCGCTGGCACGGCGCCAGCGCGCGCAGCGAGCGTTCCGGGCCCGGATCGTCGCCCGGCTCGAGGCCATCGGACGCCCCGCTCTGGCACCCGTCGGGGGGCCGGATCCGGGCCCCGAACGACCCCTCGGCGGGCCGATCGGGGCGGGAACGGGCGCCGAACTCGGCCCAAACGTGCGTGGATCGGCTTGACGCTGCCGGAATCGGGCCCCTATGCTCGATCGAAGGTGCACGCCGAACGAGCGTGACGCAAGCGTGGGAGCGAGCCTTTGCCGACCGTGGATGCCCGCGTCGCGATCCCCACCGGCGAGCGGCAGTACCACATCGGCCTCGGGCCAGGCGAGCTGGCCGACTACATCCTCCTCCCCGGCGACCAGGACCGCGTCGACCGCGTCGCCGCCCATTTCGACGACGTCGAGCTCCGGCACCGCCATCGCGAGTTCGCGACGGCGACCGGCACCTACAAGGGCCTGCGCGTCTCGTGCCTGTCCACCGGGATCGGCACCGACAACGTCGAGATCGTGATCAGCGAGGTGCTGGCGCTCAACCCGCACCCGACGTTCATCCGGATCGGCTCGTGCGGCGCGCTGCAGGAGGGGATCGAGCTCGGCGACCTGATCATCTCGACCGGATCCGTCCGGCTCGAGACCACGACCAACTGGTTCGTCCACGACGGCTACCCGGCCGTGGCGAGCTACGAGGCGGTGTTGGCGCTCGAGGAGGCGGCCACGCGGCTCGGCTATCCCCACCACCAGGGAATCACGGCCACCGCGCCGGGGTTCTTCGGTGCGCAGGGACGCCCGATCCCGCAGCTTCCCATCCGCTACCCTGACCTCGCCGACGAGATGTCCCGTCAGGGCATCCTGAACTTCGAGATGGAAGCCTCTGCGGTGCTCGTGCTCGCAGGCCTGGGTGGTGGACGTGCCGGCGTCGTATGCGCCGTGTATGCGAACCGCCTGACCGGCGAATTCGTCACCGGCGGCCACAAGGACCGGGCGGAAGCTGCCGTCGTGGAGACGGGGCTCGACAGCCTCCTGATCCTCGCGGAGCTGGACCGTCAGAAGGTGAAGGCCGGTGCGGCGCGATGGCGCCCGTCGCTCTGGGCCCCAGAATGAGCGCCAGACCGAGCGAACCCGCGGACCCGAGGGGCGTGCCCTCGCGACGCGGACAGCGTGAGGAGGAGCGGACTCCATGGCTCAGGCCTACTGCGTCAAGGACAAGATGAAGGTCGAAGTCCAGAACCCGCAGCAGATCACGATGAAGAACGGCAAGCCGGCGCTGCAGGGCACCTGCCCGAAGTGCGGCACCAAGGTGTTCAAGATCGGCGGCTGACGCCCGGTACACCTCGAACGACCAGAGCCCTCCGGCCAACACCGGAGGGCTCTTTCGTTGCGCCCGCGCGGCCCGCCGCCTCGCCGAGATGCCGCCTGGCACCCCGGATCGAGCCATCCGGCACCGGTCACTGGACGGCCCTTTGCTACGATGGGGGCGAACCCCTCGATCACCCGCTCCGAGGTCACGCCACGTCCGCACTGCCGGTTCCCGCCATCGACCTCGGCGCCCGGATCCGATCGGGGACGCGCCCCCACGAGCACCCGTCAGACGGCCGGCCTGCCATCACCGGCACGCCGCCCGGCATCGGGGCCGCCGCAGCCGCCGCCATCCCGGCCGCCGCAGCGCTCCCGACGTCGTCCCGGCCGGTCCTCGCCGCTCGGCCGCTGCGGGCCGGGCCCGCGGTTCGACTGAATCTCCCGTCGCGCGCCGCCTCGCCGACGCTCGACCATCCGCCGCACTGATCCAAGGAGGATCCCCGATGACCGTCCGCGTCGGTATCAACGGTTTCGGCCGCATCGGCCGGCAGTCGCTGAAGGCCATCCTCGAGCGTGCCCCGGGGGTGGAGGTGGTCGCCGTCAACGACCTCGTCGACGTCCCGACCAACGCCCTGCTGTTCAAGCACGACTCGACCTACGGCGCCTATCCGGGCGAGGTCAGCCACACCGACGACGCCCTGGTGATCGACGGCAAGGCGATCAAGGTCCTCCAGGTGAAGGACCCGGCGCAGCTGCCGTGGGGCGACCTCGGCGTCGACCTCGTGATCGAATCGACCGGCCTGTTCACCGATGCCGACAAGGCCCGCGCCCACATCGACGGCGGGGCCAAGAAGGTGATCATCAGCGCCCCCGCGAAGGGCGAGGACATCACCATCGTGCTGGGCGTCAACGAGCGGTCGTACGACCCGGACAAGCACCAGATCATCAGCAACGCGAGCTGCACGACGAACTGCCTCGCGCCGGCCGCCAAGGTCGTGCACGACAAGTTCACGATCCGGCGCGGCCTGATGAACACGATCCATTCGTATACGAACGACCAGCGCATCCTCGACGTCGCCCACAAGGACCCGCGCCGCGCCCGCGCCGCCGGCCAGAACATCATCCCGACCTCGACCGGTGCCGCGAAGGCGCTCGCCCTGGTCCTGCCGGACCTCAAGGGCAAGTTCGACGGCTTCAGCCTCCGGGTCCCGACCCCGACGGTCTCGGTCGTCGACTTCACGGCCGAGCTCGAGCGGGAGACGACCCTCGACGAGCTCAACCAGGCGTTCCGCGACGCCGCCGCCGGCGAGCTGAAGGGGATCCTTGGCGCGTCCGACGAGCCGCTCGTGTCGACCGACTTCCGCGGCGACAGCCGGAGCTCGATCGTGGACCTGCCCTCGAACATGGTGCTCGGCGGGAACTTCATCAAGGTGATCGCCTGGTACGACAACGAGTGGGGCTACAGCTGCCGCGTTGCCGACCTCGCGCAGTTCGTGGCGGAGCGCCTGCCGGCGGCCGCCGCGGCCTGACCGGAGCCCGAGTCACCCACCGGGCTCCGGGAGGAACCTCGATATGGACAAGCTCACCGTCCGGGACATGGACGCCTCGGGCCAGCGCGTCTTCGTCCGGGTGGACTTCAACGTCCCGCTCGCGGACGGGCGGGTCACCGACGACTCCCGGATCCGGGCGTCGCTGCCGACGATCCGCTACCTGCAGGCGCAAGGCGCCCGCGTCATCCTCGCCAGCCACCTCGGCCGCCCCGCGGGCAAGGTGACCGACAGCCTCCGCCTGCGCCCGGTCGCCGAGCGCCTGGGCCAGCTCATCGGCCGCACGGTCCCGGTCACGGGGGACGCGCTCGGCCTGGGCACCGAGGACGCCGTCCGCCGGATGCGCAACGGCGAGATCCTGCTGCTCGAGAACCTCCGCTTCCACGTGGAGGAGGAGGCCAACGACCCCGCGTTCGCCGAGGCGCTGGCCTCGTATTGCGACATCTACGTCAACGACGCGTTCGGCACGGCCCACCGGGCCCACGCCAGCACCGTCGGGATCGCGAAGCTGCGGCCGGCCTACGCGGGGCTGCTCATGGAGAAGGAGCTCGCCAACCTGGGCAAGCTCCTCGAGGCCCCGGAGCACCCGTTCGCGGCGATCATCGGCGGGGCGAAGGTCAGCGACAAGATCAAGGTCCTCAGCCACCTGCTGGACAAGGTCGACGCGATGGTCATCGGCGGCGGGATGGCGAACACGTTCCTGCTCGCCCAGGGCAAGGCCGTGGGCAAGAGCCTCGCCGAGCCCGACCGGGTCGAGGACGCACGGGCGATCCTGGCCGCCGCCGAGCAACAGGGCGTCCAGGTCGTCCTGCCGGTCGACGTCGTGGTGGCCAAGGAGGTCACCCGGGGCACGGAATACAAGACGATCCCGGCCGAGAAGGTGCCGGCGAGCTGGCACATCGTCGACCTCGGCAAGCAGAGCCTCGCCAACATCGAGGAGGCGCTGGCCGACGTGCGGACGGTCCTCTGGAACGGCCCGCTGGGCGTGTTCGAGATCCCGTCGTTCGCCCATGGCACCAAGGCGATCGCGCGCTTCCTCGCCGACCGCGCCGAGGCGGGTGCGGCCGTGGTCGTGGGCGGCGGCGACTCGGTCGCCGCGCTCCAGCAGCAGGGCCTGGCCGACAAGATGACCCACATCAGCACCGGCGGCGGCGCGTCGCTGGAGTTCCTCGAGGGCCGCGAGCTGCCGGGCGTGACGGTGCTCCTGGACCGCCAGCCGGAGGCCGTCAAGTGAGCGACACCACCATCGCCTGGGTCGATGCCCGCGAGATCCTCGACTCGCGGGGCAACCCGACGGTCGAGGTGGACGTGGTCACGGAGGACGGCTCGCTCGGCCGGGCGGCGGTGCCTTCCGGGGCCTCGACCGGGGTTCACGAGGCGGTGGAGCTTCGGGACGGGGACAAGGCACGGTACGGCGGGAAGGGCGTGCTGACGGCGGTCGCGAACGTGACCGACCGCATCGGCCCCTCGATCCTGGGCTTCGACGCGGCGGACCAGGCCGGGATCGACGACATCCTTCGAGAGCTCGACGGGACGCCCAACAAGGCGGAGCTCGGCGCCAACGCGATCCTCGGCGTGTCGCTCGCCTGCGCGCACGCGGCCGCGGGCTCGCACGAGGTGCCGCTGTACCGCTGGCTCGGCGGCGTCGGCGCACGGATCCTGCCGGCCCCGATGTTCAACATCCTCAACGGCGGCAAGCACGCGCAGGACTCGACCGACTTCCAGGAGTTCATGGTCATGCCCGTGGGCCTGACCACGTACCCCGAGGCCCTTCGCGCGGGCGCCGAGGTGTTCGCGGCGCTGCGCACGATCCTCCACGACGAGGGGTTCGCCACCGGCCAGGGGGACGAGGGCGGGTTCGCGCCGTCCCTCGCCTCCAACGAGGCCGCGGTCGAGGTGATCCTGCGGGCGATCGAGCAGGCGGGCTACAAGCCGGGCGACGAGGTCGCGATCGCGCTCGATCCCGCCGTGAGCGAGCTCGTGGAGCCCGGCACCGGCGGCGACGGCCCCGCGACGCGGTACGTGCTCGCGAAGGAGGGGCGGACGCTCGAGAGCGGCGAGCTGGTCGACCTGTGGGCCGACTGGACCGCCCGCTACCCGATCGTGTCCATCGAGGACGGCCTGGCCGAGGACGACTGGGAGGGCTGGCGCCTGATCACCGAGCGACTCGGCTCGAAGGTCCAGCTCGTTGGCGACGACCTGCTGGTCACGAACGTGGAGCGCATTCGCCGGGCGATCGACGAACGCGCCGCGAACGCCGTCCTGATCAAGCTCAACCAGATCGGGACCCTCACCGAGACCATCGACGCGATCGAGCTGGCTCGCCGGGCGGGCTGGTCGGCGATCGTGTCCCATCGCTCGGGCGAGACCGAGGACACGACGATCAGCGACCTCGTCGTCGCGATGGGCACCGGGCAGATCAAGACCGGCGCACCGTCACGCTCCGAGCGGGTGGCCAAGTACAACCGCCTGCTCCGGATCGCCGACGAGCTCGGCGACGGGGCGCGCTACCTGGGCCGGGGCGCCCTGTCGGGCGCGGCCGGGCGGGGGGAGCTCGAGCCCTGAGCCTGGCCGACCGCCTGCGTCGCACGCGTACCCCCGCATGAGCCGGTTCGTCGACCGCGGCGCGATCACCGCCGCGTGGGTCGGGGTCGGCATGGCCGTCACGATCGCCATCAGCTTCCTGCTGGTCATCCCGATCGAGTTCCTGGTCACGCCGTTCGCGCTGTTCGCCGGGCTGCTGATCGGCTACTACGCCAACGCTCGCTCGAACCGCGTCGGCGGCCCGTGGGGCCGGATCCTCGCCAACGCGCTGCTTGCGGGCGTGGCGACCGGGATCACGTTCGCCCTGTGCCTGCTGGTCGTGAAGCTCCTGTTCTTCGCCGCGGACAACGGCTATCGCGACGCCTCGGCCGGCGGCCCCATCGCGTGCCAGACGGGGGCCGACTGCGTCTACCGGCGGTACCTCGCGATCGGGCGCGGGCCCGCGTTCGAGGCGGCCGGGATCAGCGACGTCGACGACTTCACCGCGCTCTACTGGCGGGAGCAGGCGGCGAGCGCCGGCCTGCTGTTCGTCCTGAGCGTGGGCGGCTCGCTGGGTGGCGGGCTGATGTACGGCGCGGCGAACCGGCGCCGGCCCGAGGACCAGCCGGCGGCGACGGCCGCCTGACGCCCCGTCCCGGAATCGAAGCGCCCCGGTCGATGACCGGGGCGTCGGTGAGGTGCGCGAGCGTCGGGGCTACTCGGCCTTCTTGGCCTTCGTCGTCTTCGGCGCCGCCTTCGCGGCGGTCGTCTTCGACGCGGCGGCCTTCGGGGCAGCCGTCTTCGTCGCCGACGCCTTGGCCGGGGCCTTCTTGGTCGTCGTCGACTTCGCGGCCGGCTTGGCTGCGGTCGTCGTCGTGGCGGTGGCCGCCGGCGCCTCGGCGGTCGCGGCCGCGTGGGCCGTGTCGGCGCGGGTCGACTTCGAGAGCGCGGCCCGGGCCTTGCCGGCCGCGGTCTGGGCGCCCTTCGCCTTGACGGCCTTGCCGGCGGCGATGCGGGCCTTGGCGGCCTTGACCGCGGCGGCCTTGCCGGTCGACTTGGCGATATGGCCGGCGCTCACGACGGCCGCGCCGCCGACGGCGGCGTTGACCTTGCGCGCGAGGCGCGACTTGCGTCGCGCGGCGGCGTTCGGGTGGATCGCGCCGGCCTTGGCAGCCCGGTCGAGGGCGGCAATCGCCTCGTACAGGCTGGTCGCGACGCTGGCGCTCTCGGGCTCGGCGGTCGCGGTCGTGAGGGCCTTGGCGATGAGCGTCTTCGCCGCTGACCGCCGGGGCTGCAGGATCGCGTGCCGGCGCTCGGCCTGGCGGACGCGCTTCAGCCCGGACGGGGTGCGAGCTCCCTGCCATTTCCGGGGCGTTCTGGCCAAGGTGGCTGATCTCCGATCCGTGCGTGCAATGTCTGGTGTGACAGGCGCGCGGGCGTAGGCTGCCCGAAGCGCGACGGCGAATGGTAGCAGGTGCTCCGGGAACCGACCACCACGTCGGCTACCCGATGTGCGGCTCCTCGAGGTAGCGGTGCTCGAGCCCGAACCGGTCGGCCGTCCGCCGTCCCAGCGCCTCGATCCCCGGCCGCTCGGTGAGGTCGTGGCCGCCCAGGAGGAGGTTGACGCCCGCCTCCTTGGCGTACAGACGCGTGTACATGCTGCCTTCGCCGGTGAGGTACGTGTCGCAGCCGAGCCCGATCGCCTCCTCGAGCCAGCCGGTCATCCCGCCGGCGCCGGTGACGATGCCGACGTGCGCCGCGGTGGAACGGTGGCGATGCGCCTCCGGTGGCCGCCCGAGCACCCGGCCGGTCCGCTCGACGAGCGCGTCCCAGCCGCCCTCGAAGGTCCCGTGGACGCCCGCCAGCGACCCCTCGTACGGCGCGAACCGACCCTCGACCGTCACGCCCAGCAGCGCCGCGAGCTCGTGACCCGTGCCGCGCTCGGGTGCGCAATCGAGGGACGCGTGGGCCCCGTAGAGGGAGACCCCGGCGTCCGCGAGGGCCGCCAGCTTGCGCGCGTGCAGGTCGCGATCGATATACGACCACGACGGGTGGTGGACGACCATGAGCACCCCGCCGCCGGCCGCCGCGAGCTCGATCGAGCCGAAGGTGGTGTTGACGGTCGAGGCGACGACCGTGATCGGGCGCCCGGCGTCGACGAGCAGCCCGTTCTCGGGTTCCTCGTCACGGAAGCGGGCCGCGTCCAGCTCGGCGTCCAGCCAAGCGGCGATCTCGGTGGCGGTGACGGACGCGGACACGGGCGGGAGCTCCGGGCCGACCCGTCAGTCGTCGTGGACGCGAGCGGCGCGGTACCGCGCGATCAGCGCGCTCGTGGACGCGTCGTGGGCCTGCGCGCCGGGCTCGGGCCGGCTCGCCTCGTCGGCCGGCGCGGCGAGCTCCGAGGCGATCCGGGTCGCGAGCGCCTTGCCCAGCTCGACGCCCCACTGGTCGAACGAGTCGATCCCCCAGATCGTCCCCTGCACGAACACCTTGTGCTCGTACAGCGCGACCAGGGCCCCGAGCGTCCGCGGCGTCAGCCGGGTCGCCAGGAGCACGGACGTCGGGCGGTTGCCGGGGAACACCCGCGCGGCGACCTGGTGGGCGGGGACACCGGCCGCGACCACCTCGTCGCGCGTCCTGCCGAAGGCGAACGCCTCTGCCTGGGCGATCAGGTTGGCCATCAACAGGTCGTGATGCTCGCCGACATCCATGGTCGGGTTCGCGAACCCGATGAGGTCGGCCGGAACGATGTGCGTGCCCTGGTGGAGCAGCTGGTAGTACGCGTGCTGGCCGTTGGTCGCGGCCGTGCCCCATACGACCGCGCCGGTTGCCGTGGTCACGGCCTCCCCGTCGAGCCGCACCGACTTGCCGTTCGACTCCATCTCCAGCTGCTGCAGGTAGGCCGGGAACCGGGAGAGCTCGTGGCTGTACGGCAGCACCGCGTGCGTCTCGAACCCGAAGAAGTTCCCGTACCAGACCCCGAGCAGCCCCATCAGGACCGGCAGGTTCCGATCCAGCGGCGCCGTCAGGAAGTGCTCGTCCATCTGGCGGAACCCGGCCAGCATCTCGCGGAAATCGCCGGGGCCGATCGCGACCATGAGCGACAGCCCGATCGCCGAATCCATCGAGTACCGGCCGCCCACCCAGTCCCAGAACTCGAACATGTTCTCGGTGTCGATGCCGAACGCCCGCACCTGCTCGGCGTTGGTCGACACGGCGACGAAGTGCTTCGCCACCGCGGCCTCGTCCTTGAGGCTGGCCAGCAGCCAGTCGCGCGCCGTTCGCGCGTTGGTCAGCGTCTCGAGGGTCGTGAACGTCTTGCTGCTGACGATGAACAGCGTCTCGGCGGGATCGAGGTCGACCGTCGCTTCGCGGATGTCGGCGCCGTCCACGTTGGACACGAACCGGAACCGTCGCGACCGGTCGGAGTAGAAGCGCAGGGCCTCGGTCGCCATCGCCGGGCCGAGGTCGGAACCGCCGATCCCGATGTTGATGACGTTCCGGATCGGCTTGCCCGTGTGGCCCCGCCACTCGCCGTCGCGGATGCGCATCGCGAACGAGGACATCTTCGCCAGCACCGCATGGACGTCGGCGACGACGTCCCGGCCATCGACGATCAGCCGCTGACTCGCGGGGGCGCGCAACGCCGTGTGGAGGACCGGCCGGTCCTCGGTCGTGTTGATGCGCTCGCCCGCGAACATCGCCGCCCGTCGTTCCTCGACGCCGGCCGCCGTCGCGAGGTGGACGAGCAGGTCCATCGTGTCGGCCGTCGCCCGGTGCTTCGAGTAGTCGAGGAACAGCCCGCCCCCCTCGGCCGTCATCCGCCGCGCGCGCTGCGGATCGGACGCGAACAGGTCGCGCAGGTGGACGTCGCGCATGGCCGCGTGGTGGAGCGCGAGGGCCTGCCAGGTCTCGGTCTGGTCGATGGACGGGCGCGGATCGGTCGAGGCGGTCATGGCACGTGCAGCGTACGTCAGGCCACCGGCGCCCAGCCCGTCGGCGTCAGCGCGTCCAGCTCGCCGAGGGCGATGTCGAACCAGGCGCCGTGGAGCTCGAGCGACCCGAGCCGCTCGCCCTCGCGGACCCACGGGAACGTCCGCAGGTTGGCCAGCGATCGCTGGATCGCCCGAAGCTCCGCGACGTGGCGGCGTCGGTCGGGATCCGCGGCGTCGGCGGGGTCCATGCCCTCGGCCAGGTCGCCCAGCCCCCGGACCCAGGCGCCGACGAAGTCGGTCGCGCCCAGCGACCCGCCGTCGCCGAGCGCCGCCGCGACGCCCCCGCAGCGACCATGACCCAACACCACGACGTGCCGCACGCCCAGTGCCCGCACGGCGTACTCGAGCGCGGCGCTCGCCCCGTGACTGT
Organism: uncultured Chloroflexia bacterium; assembly: GCA_963767945.1. GTDB lineage: Bacteria > Chloroflexota > Limnocylindria > Limnocylindrales > CSP1-4 > CAIXZV01. The sequence continues at coordinate 515,057 of CAVYGH010000011.1, forward strand.
GGCCGTCGGGCTCGTATACCGGGATCAGGGCCGCGATGTTCCGGATCACGAACAGCTCGCCCGGGCGCGCGTCGAACACGGTCTCCGGTGCGGCCCGCGAGTCGGAGCACGCGACGACCAGCGTGGTCGGCCGTTGCCCCTCGGTCCCGAGCCGCCGGTAGCGGTCCCGCTCGTCCGCGTAGCGCGTCCGCCGGAAGCGGCGGAATCCGGACTCGATCTCGGGCGGCAGGATGGGCTGATCGGTGGCCACCTCGTGAGCCTATCGACTGCCGCCGCGGTTCGTGGCTCGCGGGGGTTGACAGCCGGCGGGACGCGTGTATTATGCCGATAGGTTAATTAACCAGAAGGCGAAATGCAGACACCGACCGACACCCTCAGCACCACGTTCGCGGCCCTGGCCGATCCGACTCGGCGGGCGATCCTGGCGCGGCTCGCGGCCGGCGAGGCGACGGTGACGGAGCTCGCGGCTCCGTTCGACCTCAGCCTTCCGGCCATCTCGAAGCACCTCAAGGTGCTGCAGCGCTCGGGGCTCGTGGAACAGGGGCGCCAGGCCCAATGGCGGCCGTGCCGCCTGACGCCGGAGCCGCTGCGCGACGCCGCCGACTGGATCGGCCAGTACAAGCGGCTGTGGGAAGACAGCTTCGAACGACTCGACGACTACCTGCGGGAGCTGCAGGAGAAGGAGCATCACGATGACCCTCGAGACGGCTGACGCGACGACGACTGGAGCGGGACCGATGGCAACCAAAGAGCTCGGCAACGAGCGGACGCGGGTCTACCAGGACGGCCTCGACGTCGTGTTCGAGCGCGTGTTCGACGCCCCGCGCGACCTCGTCTGGCAGGTCTACACCGACCCGGCCCACATCGCACGCTGGTGGGGGACCCACGGATCCACGACCGAGGTCCTCGAGATGGACCTTCGACCCGGCGGCAGCTGGCACTACGTGAGCCACGCGCCCGACCGCGGCCCGATCGGCTTTCGCGGCGACTACCTCGAGGTCGACCCGCCGGGCCGGATCGTCCGGACGTTCGCCGTCGACGTGCCCGACTTCGTCCCGGGCCGCGAGACGATGACGCTCGAGGACCTCGGCGACGGCCGCTCGAGGCTCATCGAGCGCGGGCACTTCGGCTCGCAGGACGAGATCGATGTCCAGGTCGGCGTCGGCATGATCGACGGCGCCCTCGGCCAGTACGACCGCCTCGCCGCGGAGATCGAGGCCACCGCGACTGGCTGATCGCCCTCAGTCACCGCACAGCCACGGCCCGCCGGCGACCGCCGGCGGGCCTCCGATTCCCGCCCGGCTCAGCGGAGCTCGATGGTCTGCAGCGTCTGCTCGAACTCGGCGAACGCATCGCTCGAGTCGGACCCGTTCGGCGTCCGCAGCCAGACCAGCAACGGCGTCCCGTCGACGTCGATCACCGCGAACCGGAGAGCCGTCACCGTGGAGGCTTCAGCTCGACGGCGCGGCCTTGAGCTCGACCGCGATGACGACGAGATCGTCGGCGCCGGTGTTCTCGATCGTGTGCCGCGGCGTCGAGGCGGCGTACGACACCCGCGGCAGGACGTACCCGGGATCGGCGCGCGTGTCGAACATCGTCGCGCCGCGCTCGTCGCGACGGATGAAGTTCGATCCCGACACGGTGTAGTTGACGGTGGGCGCGAGATGCGTGTGCAGCGGCGTCGTCTCGCCGGCGGAGATCGTCACCTCGAGGACCCGGACCCGGTCGTTCTCGAAGATCACCCGATGGTTCGCGGGGGCGACGGCCACGCCGTCGAGCTCATCCGGGGTCATCCGCGACTCCTCCGTTCGTGCATCGATGCCGGTGATGGCGGCTACACTCCCGCCTCGTGATCATCCCCCAGGACCGGCTGCGCAACTTTTCGATCATCGCCCACATCGATCACGGCAAGTCCACGCTCGCGGACCGCCTGCTCGAGCTGACCCATACGATCGAAGGCCGGCAGATGATGAGCCAGGTCCTCGACTCCATGGACCTCGAGCGCGAGAAGGGGATCACGATCAAGGCCCGGGCGGTGCGGCTCGAGTACACCGCCAAGGACGGGCTGACGTACGGCCTGAACCTCATCGACACGCCCGGCCACGTCGACTTCGCGTACGAGGTCAGCCGCAGCCTGCAGGCGTGTGAGGGCGCGATCCTCGTCGTCGACGCCGCCCAGGGCATCGAGGCCCAGACGCTGGCCAACGTCCACCTCGCGCTGCGCGAGGGGCTGACGATCATCCCGGTGCTCAACAAGATCGACCTGCCGTCCGCGCAGCCGGACGTCGTCATCGAGGAGCTCGAGAACGTGCTCGCGATGCCGCGCGAGGAGGTGATCCTCGCGTCGGCCAAGGAGGGCACGGGCGTCCCGGAGATCCTCGAGGCGATCGTCGCCCGGATCCCGCCGCCCAAGGGCGACCCGCACGCACCGCTGCGCGGGCTCGTGTTCGACAGCCACTACGACGCGTACAAGGGCGTCGTCTGCTACCTGCGCCTGTCCGAGGGCACGCTCCACGATCACGACGTCATCCGGCTGATGGCCAGCGGCGCCGAGGCCGAGCTCCTCGAGCTGGGCGTGTTCCGCCCGCAGCTCGTGCCGGTCAAGCGCCTGGTCGCGGGCGAGGTCGGGTACGTGGCGACGGGCCTCAAGAACGTTCGCGAGGCCCAGGTCGGCGACACCGTCACGACCGTCAAGCACCCGGCCACCGCGCCCCTGCCCGGGTACCAGGAGGCCAAGAGCCTGCGTGTTCAGCGGCCTCTATCCGCTCAGCGGCCCCGACTACCCGCTGCTGCGGGACGCCCTCGAGAAGCTCCACCTCAACGACGCGTCGTTCACCTACGAGCCCGAGTCGTCGGTCGCGCTCGGGTTCGGGTTCCGGTGCGGGTTCCTGGGCCTGCTCCACATGGAGATCGTCCAGGAGCGGCTGGAGCGCGAGTTCAACCTCGACCTCATCGCGAGCGCGCCGTCGGTCGAGTACCGCGTGCAGCTCACCATGGGCCGCGGCGTCGTCACCGTCGACAACCCGGCCAAGTTCCCCGAGATCGGCGACATCGAGACGATCGAGGAGCCATGGGTCAACCTCGGCGTCGTCACCCCCGACCGCTACATCGGGTCCCTGATGGAGCTCACGACCGGGCGCCGGGGCTCGTTCGTGAACATGGAGTACCTCGACCCGCAGCGCGTCCACATGCACTTCGAGCTGCCCCTGGCCGAGCTGATCGTCGACTACTACGACCAGCTCAAGAGCCGCACCCAGGGCTATGCGTCCATGGACTACGAGGAGACGGGCTACCGGCCGGCCAACCTCGTCAAGCTCGACGTCCTCGTGAACGGCGAGCCGGTCGATGCCCTGAGCCTGATCGTCCACCGCGATCGCGCGCAGACGACCGGCCGCCAGCTGGCCGCCAAGCTGCGCCAGCTCATCCCCCGCCAGATGTTCGAGGTGCCCGTCCAGGCGGCCATCGGCAGCCACGTCGTCGCGCGCGAGACCATCCGCGCCATGCGCAAGAACGTGCTGGCGAAATGCTACGGTGGCGACATCACCCGCAAGCGCAAGCTGCTCGAGAAGCAGAAAGAGGGCAAGCAGCGAATGAAGCGCGTGGGATCGGTCGAGATCCCGCAGGAGGCCTTCCTGGCGATCCTGCGCATGGACGAGGCCTGATGCGGCCCGTCCTGTCTCGCTGACCCTGGCGCCAGGTGCCCGACGTGGACTTCTCTGATCTGCCCGGCATCGGTGACATCCCCGATCCGCTCCGCGTCCTGATCGCCGTCGGCCTGGCGGGCCTGCTGATCATCCTGCGCTTCGACGCGGAGCGCTTCAACGCCGCCGAGTACGACGACGTCGACAAGTGGGGCAACTCGCCGTCCCTCCTCCGGCGCCTCGCGTGGTACGCCCTCGGGATCGGCGGCATCCTCGCGATCCTGTGGATCCACCCCAGCCCCAGCACCGACCTCTACCTCGGGCTGGGGGACCGGCTCAGCGCCGTGATGCTGGGCCTCGCGTACGGCGCGATCGGCACCGCGATCGCGATCGGCATCGCGCTCTACCGCTACCACACCGTCCGGCTGCCACCGGTGGCGCAGTACCCGGGCGCGATCCTCAACGCGATCTCGACCGCGTTCGTCGACGAGGCGGTGTTCCGGGGGCTGCTGTTCGGGTTCCTGATCACGGCCGGCCTCCAGCCGAACCTCGCCAACCTGATCCAGGCGCTCGTGTACGCCCTCGCGACCCGGCTCGGGGCGCCCGGACGGCCGTGGTACATGCTGGTCACGGCGCTCGCGATCGGCCTCGCCGGCGGCTGGCTGACCGGGATCACGGGCGGCATCGGCGCCGCCTTCCTCGGCCATTCGATCACGCGGGTCGCGATCTTCCTGACGACGGGCCACTCGGGCCTGCCGAAGGCGAAGGGGACCGAGGAGGAAGAGGTCGCCCGACGGCAGGCGACGCCCAAGGGCTGGCGCGTGCTCGGGTCCGGCGAGGCGTCCCGCGACCAGTAGCGCGGCGACCCCGGTCTCCACGGCCCCGGACGCGACCGCCGCGCGGCCGCCCGTCGCGCTCTACGTCCACATCCCGTTCTGCGTCTCGCTCTGCCCGTACTGCGACTTCGTGGTCTACGCGGGCGCGGCGGCGCGCGGACCGCGGGCTCGGGTGGCGCCGTTCGTGGACGCGCTGCTCGCCGAGCTCGACCTCCGCGCGGACGCGCTCGACGCGTCGTTCGGCGGGCACCGGCCGGCGCTCGAGACGCTCTACCTGGGCGGCGGGACGCCGACGCTGCTCCCGTCGGCGGACATCGCGCGGCTGGTGGCGCGCGTCCGGTCCCGCTTCGGGCTCGCCGCCGGCGCCGAGGTCACGATCGAGGCGAACCCGGGACCGGACGAGCGCGGCGTCGCGGCAGCGCTCGTCGACGCCGGTGTCAACCGCGTCTCGCTCGGCGCGCAGTCGTTCGATCCGGGGCTCCTCCGCCGGCTGGGCCGGCGGCATCGGCCGTCGGACGTGGCCGACTCGATCGCCGAGGCGCGAGCGGCGGGCGTCGCGTCCGTCTCGCTCGACCTCCTGTACGACGTGCCCGGGCAGTCCGAGGCCGCGTGGGCGGCGACGCTCGACGCGGCGCTCGTCGCTCGAGCCCGACCACGTGTCCGCGTACGCGCTCACCCTGGACGACCCGGACCTCGAGGGGATCACGGGCCCGCTGGGCGATCACCTGCCCACGCGCGCGGGCGCCCGCCGGTGGCGGGCGTCGGCGGTCGAGGCGCAGGACGACGATCGGGCGGCCGCGCAGTACGGGCTGGCCGTCGATCGCCTGGCGGCCGCCGGGTTCCGTGGCTACGAGATCTCCAACTGGGCGCGGCCCGGCCACGAGAGCCGCCACAACCTCGCCTACTGGCTCCGCCGCCCGTACGAGGCGGTCGGTCCGGGCGCCCACGCCTTCGACGGGTCCGTCCGGCGCTGGAACGCGGCGCGCCTCGACGCCTGGATGGCGGCCCTCCTGCCGCCCGCAGGGGAGCCGAAGCTGCCTCCGGGTGGGGCGGACCCGGTCGACGCCGAGAGCGCGGCGGGCGGAGGCGACGATCCTCGCGCTGCGCCTGGACACGGGACTCGCGCTCGACGACGCCGAGGCGGGGCCGCTGGCGCCGCATCTCGGGTGGGCGCTGGACGCCGGCCTGCTCGAGCGGTATCGGGGCCCGCGAGCCCCGGGTCCGCCTCACGACCCGCGGCCGATTGCTCTCGAACGAGCTGTTCAGCCGGCTCGTGTAGCGGCGGGCGCCAAATCGCGTTGACACTCGGCACGTGCGTCCGTAGACTGATCTCAACGCGTTAGCACTCTCATGGTTCGAGTGCTAACTCACGCTCGGGAGAGGCTCCATGGCGCGACGCGCGCGTCAGCCGACCGGCCTCCTGGACCTTCGCTCACAGGCGATCCTTCGGGCCGTCATCGAGGAATACGTCACCACCGCCACGCCGGTCGGGAGTCAGGCGCTCGTCGAGCGCTATCGCCTCGGCGTGTCGAGCGCCACCGTCCGCGCCGTGCTCGCGGAGCTCGAGGCCGCCGGCCTCCTGACGCATCCGCACACGTCCGCGGGCCGGGTGCCCACCGAGAGCGGCTACCGCTACTACGTCGAGTCGATCGTGGACAGCGTGCCGCTCCCGCCGGTGGAGCAGCTGATGATCCGCCACCAGTTCGGCCAGGTGGAGTACGCCAGCGAGCACTGGTTCCGGCTCGCCGCGACCACCCTCGCCTCGGTGACCCGGGCGGCGGGCCTCGCCACGCCGGCCAAGCCGACGTCCGCCCACCTCCGTCGCCTCGACCTCGTCTCGATCAGCGACCGCATGGCCAGCCTGATCCTCGTGCTCCGGGAGGGCTCGCTCAAGCAGGTCCTGATCTCGCTCGACCAGGCCACGACGCAGGAGCAGCTGTCCCTCGTGGCCGGGCTCCTGAACGAGCGGCTCGAGGGCCGCACGGCGGTGGAGGCCGAGCGCGCGCTGGCCGGGCTGCCCGCGGGCGATGTCACGGCGACCTCCTGGCCCGGGTCGGCGAGCGCGTGGTCCGGGCCCTCCAGGAGTTCGACGCCGCGGCCATCGAGGAGCTGTTCTCGGACGGCCTGCTGAACGTGATGGCCGCGCCCGAGTTCGCCCACAGCGAGAAGCTGCGCCGCGTGTTCGCGGCGCTCGAGAACCGCGCCTACCTCGCGCACCTCATCGCGGGCGTCGCCGGGTCGGACACCGTTCGCGTCTACATCGGCTCCGAGAACCCGGCCGAGGAGATGGCCGACGTGTCGCTCGTCCTCGCCCCCTACGGCCGCCCGGGCCGCGGCGTGGGGGTCGTCGGGGTCCTCGGGCCCACGCGCATGGCCTATCCCCAGGCGATCGGCACCGTCCGCTTCGTCTCGGGGCTGATGAACGAGCTGATCGACCACCTGTACGCCTGAGACCACCCGGAGAGAGATGCCCCGCAAGACCCGCGCCGAAGAGCGCATCGACGAGATCGACGTGTCCCCCGCGGCGCTCGCCGCGCAGATCGAGCTGCTGCGTGCCGAGCGCGACGAGGCGATCAGCCGCGCCGACGAGTACGTGGGCGCGCTCCAGCGCGAGCGGGCGGAGTTCACCAACTTCAAGCGCCGGACCGCCGAGGAGCGCGAGCGTGAGCTCGGCCTCGCGGGCGAGGACCTGATCCGCAAGGTCCTGGCGCTGGCCGACGACTTCGACCGCGCGATCGAGAGCCGCCCCGCCGACCTCGAGGACGACCCCTGGGCCGACGGCCTCGTCGCCATCGATCGCAAGCTTCGCCAGCTCCTCGAGAGCGAGGGCGTCAGCCCGGTCGAGGCCTCGCCCGGCACGCCGTTCGACCCCCGGCAGCACGAGGCGATCGTGACCGTCCCCGGCACCGGCCGGGCGGAGGGCGAGATCGTCGACGAGGTCCGGCGCGGCTACCGGCTGCGCGACCGCGTCATCCGTCCGGCCCTGGTCGCCGTCGCGACGACCGAGGAACCGGCCGCGGGACCGGCCAACTGATTCATCGAACCACCAACCGACTCACCCACCCGAACACGTAACGATCAGGAGAGCGCCTCGCATGGGCAAGATCATCGGCATCGACCTCGGAACGACGAACAGCGTCGTGGCGGTCATGGAAGGCGGCGAGCCGACCGTGATCCCGTCCTCCGAGGGCAATCGCACCGTCCCGTCGGTCGTCGGCTTCGCGAAGACCGGCGAGCGCGTCGTCGGCCAGCTGGCCAAGCGCCAGGCGGTCACGAACCCCACCAACACCGTCTACTCGATCAAGCGCTTCATGGGCCGTCGCTGGGACGACACCGAGGTCCAGCGCTCGAAGTCGCTCGTGCCGTACACGGTCGAGAAGGACTCCAAGTCCGACGGCATCAAGGTCGTCGCCGACGGCAAGGGCTACACCCCGCCCGAGATCTCGGCGATGGTCCTCCAGAAGCTCAAGGCCGACGCCGAGGCGTACCTCGGCGAGAAGGTCACCGAGGCGGTGATCACGGTCCCGGCGTACTTCGACGACACGCAGCGCCAGGCGACCAAGGACGCCGGCCGGATCGCGGGCCTCGAGGTCAAGCGGATCATCAACGAGCCGACGGCGTCCGCGCTGGCCTACGGCCTGGACAAGAAGCACGACGAGAAGATCGCCGTCTACGACCTGGGCGGCGGCACCTTCGACATCTCGATCCTCGAGCTGGGCGAGGGCGTGTTCGAGGTCAAGGCGACCAACGGCGACACGCACCTCGGCGGCGACGACTTCGACCAGCGCGTCATCGAGTGGCTGCTGGCCGAGTTCAAGAAGGACCAGGGCATCGACCTCTCGAAGGACCAGCAGGCCCTGCAGCGGCTCAAGGAGGCCGCCGAGAAGGCGAAGATCGAGCTGTCCACGACCGCCACGACCGAGATCAACCTGCCCTACGTCACCGCCGACGCCTCCGGGCCGAAGCACCTCGTGATGAACCTGTCGCGGGCGAAGCTCGAGGACCTCGTCCGCGACCTCGTCGACAAGACGAAGGGCCCGGTCGTCGCGGCGCTCAAGGACGCCGGCCTCAAGCCGGGCGAGATCGACGAGGTGATCCTCGTCGGCGGCCAGACGCGCATGCCGGCCGTCCAGGAGATGGTCAAGTCGCTGTTCGGCGGCAAGGAGCCCCACAAGGGCGTCAACCCGGACGAGGTCGTGGCGGTCGGCGCCGCGATCCAGGCCGGCGTGCTCGGCGGCGAGGTGAAGGACGTCCTCCTCCTCGACGTCACGCCGCTGTCGCTGGGCATCGAGACCCTCGGCGGCGTCATGACCCGGCTCATCGACCGCAACACGACCATCCCCACCTCGAAGTCGCAGGTGTTCTCGACGGCCTCGGACAACCAGAGCCAGGTCGAGATCCACGTCCTCCAGGGCGAGCGCGACTTCGCCACCGACAACAAGACGCTCGGCCGGTTCATCCTCGACGGGATCCCGCCGGCGCCCCGCGGCATCCCGCAGATCGAGGTGACGTTCGACATCGATGCCAACGGCATCCTCGACGTCAAGGCCAAGGACCGCGCGACCGCCAAGGAGCAGCAGGTCCGGATCACCGCCTCGTCGATGCTGTCGAAGGACGACGTCGACAAGATGGTCCGCGACGCCGAGAGCCACGCCGACGAGGACAAGAAGCGGCGCGAGGAGGTCGAGCTCCGCAACCAGGCGGAGCAGCTGACCTACCAGGCCGAGCGGACGCTCAAGGACCTCGGCGACAAGGTGTCCGCCGAGGACCGGGCGGCGGTCGAGTCGCAGGTCGCCACCCTGCGCGAGTCGCTCAAGGGCTCCGACACCGACGCGATCAACGCCGGGATGCAGACGCTCGTCGAGACCCTCTCGCGGGTGTCGACGGCGGCATACCAGGCTTCAGCCTCCTCGGACGGCGACGGCTCATCGGGCGACGGGTCCGAGGGTCCCGCCGACGGCGAGGGCGAGCCGGCCGGCGCGCGCTCCGGTGCGGCGACGCCGGCGACGAGACGGTCGAAGGCGAGTTCAAGGAGGTCTAGCCTCCGCTTCCCCGCTGCGCACAGAACGGCCCGCCGGCTCACGCCGACGGGCCGTTTCTCGTTCTGGTGGCCGGTGCTGGTGCCGCGTTACGGCGCCTGGCGCTGCCACATCTGCTGTACCGGGTTGGGCTGGACCAGCGTCGGGAGGATGCGGTACGACCCGTCGTTGACGTTGATCACGACGGGGTGGGAGGTCGCTTCGCCGGGGACGGCGATCAACGACTGGCCGTCGGGCGACCACTCGATGGCATAGCCCTCCCCGAACGAGGCGAATCGATCGGCCGGGTTGGGTGCCTCGGCGCGCGTCTCGCGGGGCAGCGGCCCGAGGTCGGTGACCTTGCCGGTCGCCAGCGAGTAGATCCCGATCGGGCGGACGAGCCACTCCGGGCCGACGTTCTCGTAGCGGATGAACGCGATTCGCTTGCCGTCGGGAGACCAGGCGGCGTTGATGTCGTACCAGGTGCCGGGCGCCGACGTGACCTGGTGCCGGCCGGTGCCATCCGCGTTGACGATGAACAGCCGTTGCGAGGTCGCGTCGCTGGGCGGCGAGTCGTTGTACACGACCTGCGTCCCGTCCGGCGACCAGCGCACCATACCGATGTCGTCGCCAGCGCCGCCGCCGACGAGGCGAGTCTCCTGGCCGGTCGCGATGTCGACGACGACGACCTGTCGGCCGACATCGGTTTCCCGGCCCATGAGGATCGCCGACCCGTCGGGCGGTTGGAACGGCCGGTCGAAGGCGAACGCATTGGTCGCGATCGTGCGCGCCGGTTCGGCAGCTGTCGCGTCGAACAGCCAGATCGCCTTGTCTTCCTGCTGCGTGGCCAGGATCGACTGGGAGTTCGGCGCCCACTCGAGGCGCTTTGGCCCGCCCGGGATCGGGGAGGTGGTGACGACGGTCGGATGCGAGCCGTCGGCAGCGACGACCACGATGTCCTCGGGGACGCCGGCGGTCGCGTCGGCAGCCCGGCGGAACGCGAGGTGCGTGCCGTCCGGCGAGAACACGGGCTCGGTGTCGATCTCCGGGCCGGTCACGATGGCGCGCGAGGTGTCCGTCGTCGGATCGAGGAGGTAGATGTCGCCACCTCGCGGCATAGGCGAGCAGGCCGTTGCGGGCGAGCCCGAACGGCGGCGGAACGCTCGTCTTGCGCGAGCCGATCGCCAGCGCGGCGGCCGCGACGACCAGCGCGATGATGAGCAGCGCCACCCCGATCGAGCGCAGCGGGACACGCGGCGCGAACGCGGGACGGCTGGCGATGTCAGCCATGGGGAGCCACCTTCCTGCGAAGGTCCAGGACGGGCGCTGCCGCGTGCGGACGGCGGCCGCCAGGGCCTCGGTGCGGTAGTCGGGAGTCGGCCCCAGGTACAGGTCCTCGAGGATCTCGGGCAGGGATCGCTCGAACCGGCTGTCTGCGGTCATGCGACCTGCCCTCCGTGGACTGGCGTGGAGGCCGGGTCGGGCTCGACGACGGTCGACCGGCGCATCGACGCGAGCGCGTGATGGAGCCGGGACTTCGCCGTGCCCAGGGGGATGCCGAGGGCCGCCGCCACGTCGGGCAGCGGCATCCCCAGCAGGTAGTGCAGCGCGACGACCGCGCGGTGCCCGGGATCCAGGCCCCGGAGGGCGAGGTCCACGAGCTCCCGGTCGGCCAGCGCGCCGGCATGGTCGACGGTGGACGGGGAGTCGATGGGGTTCAGCTCCACCTCGATCGGGCGCCGGCGTCGGCGCCGGGCGAGATCGAGGCAGGCGTTGACGGTCAGGCGATGGATCCAGGCGTCGAACCGCTCGGGATCGCGAAGCCCCGGCAGGTCGCGCCAGGCCCGGATCAGCGTCTCCTGGACGGCGTCGCGCGCGAGCTCCGCGTCCCGGAGGATCAAGCGGGCCGCCGCGTCCAGCCGCGCAAGCGACGGGTCGACGAGCTTGGCGAAGGCGTCATGATCGCCCTGCCTCGCGCGTTCGACGAGCACTCGCTGGTCCACGGTGACCTCGCTGAGCCGCGACCTTGGCGGTCGCGTTCGTCAGCGTATGGCGTCGTGCAACGGGAATTCGTTCACGGGCCTCCGGTCGCCGGTCGCCGATCGCCTTCGTCGCGGGTGCGGTCGCCGGTCGCCCCTCGTCGCCGGTCAACGACCACTTGCGGCACCCGCCACCCACGCGGGCGTTGTGCACGACCTTCTGGACATCCGCGCCACACGTGAGCAGGTGCCGCTCGACTCAGGACCGTCCGAGCGTGGCCCTCGTGCCTCGCCGCGCGACGCGGTGACGAGGTCCCGCATGAATGACGTTTGACACAAACATCACCCCCGCGACGGGACGATCGGGCGCGGCGACCCAGCGTCGCAACTCGACCGTTCGTGCGGGCAGCGCTCGATCGAACGTGGACGCGAAGGTGGCCAACCGGCGGCGGGCGGTCCGATCGTTCGGAAGCACCAGCATCCGCGAGACCGAGCGGACGGACCAGCCGCGCTCGCGGGCGACGAGCGGCGCGACTCGCGCCTTGCGATCAATGCCGGCGAGCATCGCCTGGACATCGGGCACTACGGACTTGACCTCGACGACAAGCAGATGGCGGGAGCCTGGGTGCCAGGCCAGGACGTCGATCGAGCCGCGCTCCGGACCGAAGCGGTAGGTCACCTCCGGGGCCACGAGCCAACCTGCCGCGCTCAACATGCGAATGACCCACTCGACGAGCGCGGCGTGATCGCGATCCAACAGCCGATCGAGCTCTTCGCCCTGCCACAGGATCCGCATCGAGATCCGGGCGCCGAGCACCCCGGCCGCCTTCGTGAGCAATTGGACCGTGAGTCGGTCGCCGCCACCACGTTCGATCCGCGAGATGGCCGACCGCGAGAGGCGGGACCGATCGGCAAGCTGCTGCTGCGTCCAGCCGCGCCGACGGCGGAGGGCACGCACCGCGAGACCGAACCGGACCGGATCCATGGCGCCAACGATGGCGCGCGCGACTTATCCGGGGAATTTGGGGACCTTCGACCGGCGGCGGATTCGCGAGGGACCTACTGCCTCGCCATCGCGACGCGGAGGCGCTCCTCCGGGTCGATGAAGTGGTCGTGGTCGTCCGCGCCCGTGTCGATCTGGACCCAGTGGATCTTGCCGTTGAAACGGCTGGTCTCGACCGAGTAGTCGGGCGTCACCGTGGTGCCGGACTCGTAGCCGATGTCGGTCGTCTCGTCGGCCGAGAAGATCATCGGCTGGGTGGCCCCGACCCGGCCCGTTCCGGCGGCGGTCCCGTCGTAGTACAGCGTGACGCCGCCGCCCTTGGCCAGGCCGCCGCCGTCGTACGCGAACTCCATCCGCACCTGGTGCTTGCCGGCCGGGATCGGCGTGTCGGCCTCGACCGGGAACTCGTGGATGCCGAGCACGTTGTAGACGAACTTGGCCTTGCCGTCCTTGGCGTACAGGCACCAGCCGCCGAAGCGCCCGCCCTGGGCGATCAGCACGCCCTCGGCGCCGGCGTCCGGGACCTCGACCTCGGCGGTGACCGAGAACGACTTGTTCTTGATGCTGACCACGCTGTTCTCCGACAGGCGGCCCATCCCCGGGAAGAACACCTGCGAGGTGCCGCGGATGAGGGTCGGCCGGCCGGCGAGCTCCGGGTTGAGCCGCTCGCCGGTGCGATCGTCCATCGGCAGCACGTTGTATCGCGTCGCCTCGATCAGCCACAGCCGCTGGAGCGAGGCGAGCCGCTCGGGCTGGTCCGCCGCGAGGTTGCGCGCCTGGCTGTAGTCGGTCGAGCCGTCGTAGAGCTCCCAGGCGTCGTCGTCGAAGCCCTTGGCGTTCGGGTCGACGAGCAGCCATGGCGTCTTGTGCTTGGTGACGGCGCTCCAGCCGCGGTGGTAGATGCCGCGGTTGCCGAACATCTCGAAGTACTGGAGGTCGTGGCGCTCGGGCGCCGCGGCGTCGTCGAAGCGTGTAGAGCATGCTGGTGCCCTCGATGGGCGCCTGCTGGACCCCGTTGACCGCGATCGGCTCCGGCAGGCCGGCCACCTCGAGGATCGTCGGCGCGATGTCGATCACGTGGGTGAACTGCGAGCGCAGCCCGCCCTGCTCGGCGATCCCGGCCGGCCAGTGCACGATCGTGCCGTTGCGCGTCCCGCCCCAGTGCGACGCCACCTGCTTGGTCCACTGGAACGGCGTGTCCATCGCCCAGGCCCAGCCGACCGAGTAGTGGTTGTACGAGCTGGGCGTGCCGAACTCGTCGATCTTGCTCTGCATGAACTCGGGCGTCTCGAGGGCGGCCATCCCGTTGAAGTTGGCCATCTCGTTGAAGGCGCCGTTCATCGTGCCCTCGGCGGACGCCCCGTTGTCGCCGATGATGTAGTAGATCAGCGTGTTGTCGAGGATGCCCAGGTCGTCGATCGCGTCGATCACGCGGCCGACGTGATGGTCGACGTGCTCGAGGAAGCCCGCGTAGACCTCCATCTGGCGCGCGAGGGCCGGCTTGAGGTCGTCGGGCATGTCGTCCCACGCCGAGATCAGCGGGTTGCGCTCGGTCAGCTCGGCGTCGGCGGGGATGACGCCCAGCTCCTTCTGGCGGGCGAACGTGCGCTCGCGCTCGACGTCCCAGCCGTCGTCGAACTTCCCCTTGTACTTCGCGGGCCACTCCGCGGGGACGTGGTGCGGCGCGTGGGTCGCGCCCGGGGCGAGGTAGACGAAGAACGGCCGGTCCGGCATCAGCGCCTTCTGCTGGCGGATCCAGTTGCTCGCGCGATCGGCCAGGTCCTCGGTCAGGTGGTAGCCCTCCTCGGCGGTGGCCGGGGGCTCGACGGCGGTCGTCCCCTCGTACAGCGCGGGCTCCCACTGGTTGTTCTCGCCGCCGATGAAGCCGTAGAACGTCTCGAAGCCGCCACCGCCCGAGGGCCAGGCGTCGAACGGGCCGAGCGGCGAGGACTGCCACACCGGCACCTCGTGGCACTTGCCGAACTGGGCGGTGGAGTAGCCGTTGAGCTTGAGGGTCATCGCCAGCGGCGCCTTGGTGTTCGGGCGCAGCGAGCTGTTGCCGGGGGCTGACGTGGCGGTCTCGGTGATGCTGCCCATGCCCACCGAGTGGTGGTTGCGGCCGGTCAGCAGCGCCTGGCGCGTCGGCGCGCACAGGGCGGTGGTGTGGAAGCGGTTGTACCGCAGCCCGCCGGCCGCGAGCCGCTCGGCCGTCGGCGTCTGGCACGGCCCGCCGAAGGCGCTCGACGCGCCGAACCCGACGTCGTCGAGCAGGACGATCAGCACGTTCGGCGCGCCCTCGGGCGGCAGGAGCGGCTGGATGGGCGGGAACGCGGTGTCGGGATCCTTGGCGTCGTAGGTGATCAAACCGGTCGCCGGGCGATCGGGGATCGGCAGCATCGTGCGCGCGTGGCGGTCGGCCGGCATCGCGGGTCCCTCCGTTCACAAGGTCGCAGCCGTATCGCCGCTCTAGCCGGCACCGCTACGGGCGGACCTCCGTGCGGTCATCGCGACATCTGCGTGAGGGAACATGCGCCTTGACCGTAACAAGTTTCTGGCGCTAGGATGCGGGTGACGACCGACCGACCAGTCGGTCGGTAGGCGGCGAGGCTCGGGAAGCGCCTCGTCGGACGAGGAACCCGAAGCACCGATGTCGCGCCCCGACCCGACCGAACAGAGTCGCAGCCGCCGCGAGCGGATCCTCGACGCGGCGTTCCACGCGTTCGCGACGCGCGGCTATCGCGATACCGCCGTCGACGACATCGCGGGCGCCTCCGAGACCTCGAAGGGCGGGATCTACTTCCACTTCCCGAACAAGGAGTCGATCTTCCGGGAGCTCATGGAGACGACCGCCGACAAGCTCGTCGGGCGGGTGGAGCGGGCGGTCGCGCTCGAGACGGAGCCGGTCGCCCGCGCCGAGGCGGCGCTGCACGCGGTCCTGACGACGTTCGCCGGGCACCGGACGATGGCCCGGCTGCTGTTCCTCGACACGATGGGCGCGGGGCGCGTCTTCCAGGCGGAGACGAACACCCTCCACGACCGGTTCTCGCGGCTGATCCAGGGCTACCTCGACGACGCCGTCGCCGCCGGGGCGATCGCGCCGATCGACACGCGGATCGCGAGCATCGCCTGGTTCGGCGCCCTCAACGAGGTCGTCGCCCGGTGGCTGCTGGCCGACCATCCGAGCGGGCTCGAGGACGCGTTTCCTGCGCTCCGGGCGATCCTGTTGCGGTCGGTCGGCGTCGACGAGGCGCGGATCGCGGAGGTCCCGGTGCCCGCGACCGCGGACCTCGACTTTCCGGAGAAGGCGCCGTGACGGCGGTGCGGCCCGGGTCGCCGGCTTCGCCGGCGCACGGCGCCGGGATCGGAGCCCGGCTGACGGCGCTCGCGGCAGGCGATGGCGCGCACGATGCCGGGCGACTCACCTCGGCGACGGTCGCCATCCCCGCCGTCGACCCCGTGTCCCTGTTCGCGGCGGCCGTCGAGGCGGGCCTCGAGGGCGCGCTCTGGCTGCGGCCGTCGGAGGGGACGGCGTTCGTCGGGATCGGCCGCGCGTGGGCCGTCGAGCCGGACGGGCCGGACCGGTTCGCGACGGCGGAGGCGGCGTGGCGCGAGCTGCTCGCGACCGCCCGGCTCGAGCCCGACGGCGATGGCGGTGACGCGGGCCCGGTGCTGCTGGGCGGCCTCGGGTTCAGCGGGCGGCCGCCGGACGCCGAAGACCCCTGGGCGCCCTTCGGCGCGGCATCGCTGGTGCTGCCGGAGCTGCTGCTCACGGTCGACGCGGGCGGCTCCTGGCTGACGGCGTCGATCTTCGATGGGCCCGCGCCGGCGACGCTCGCAACCCCGGCGATGGACGGGCCCGCGCTGGAGCGGCAATGGAGCCGGCTGGTCGAACGAGCGCGCGTCACCGAGCCCGGCCCGAACGGCATGGTCGCCCGGCCGGTGTTCGCGCCACTGACGGTGGTCGACGAGCAGCCGGGTCACGAGGCGTGGGATCGGCTGGTGGGCACGTTCTCCGGCGCCGTCGGCCGCGGCCGGATCGACAAGGTCGTGCTCGCCCGGCGGGTCGGGCTGCGATCGCCGGTGGAGCTCGACGTCCCGAATGCCCTGCGGCGGCTCGCCGCGAGCGCCCCGGAGAGCACGATCTTCGCCTTCCGGCGAGGCGGGCGCACGTTCCTCGGCGCGACGCCGGAGCGCCTCGCGCGCACGGACGGCCGATCGTTCCGGACGATCGCGGTCGCGGGCTCGATCCGGCGCGGCGCCGACGCCGCGGAGGACGCCACCCTGGCCGCCGAGCTGCTGGCGTCGGAGAAGGACCGCGAGGAGCAGTCGATCGTCGTCGACTCGATCCGCGACCAGCTGGCGCCGATCGCCGACACCCTCGATGGTGGCGCCCGAGCCGTCCGTCATGCGCCTGCGCTTCGTCCAGCACCTGGCGACCGAGATCACCGGCACGCTGCCCGAGGCGCGGGGCCTGCTCTCGATCGGGGCCCTGCTCCACCCGACGCCGGCCGTCGGCGGTGCCCCGCGGGACGTCGCCCTGGCGCTCCTCGACGAGCACGAGGGCTTCGACCGCGGCTGGTACGCCGGGCCGATCGGCTGGCTGGCGGCCGACGGGGACGGCGAGCTGTGCGTCGCGCTGCGGTGCGGGATCGTCGACCACACGCGAGCCACGCTTGTTCGCCGGCTGCGGGATCGTCGCCGACTCGGATCCGGACGCCGAGTGGGAGGAGTCCCGGATCAAGCTCCGGGCCGTCGTGTCGGCGCTCGGCATCCCGGGCGACGAGCCGTGACCGACGCGAAGGTCCTCCGCGCGTTCGTCGCCGAGCTGGCTGCGGCCGGCGTCCGCGACGCGGTGCGTGTGCCCGGGATCGAGGTCCACGCCGCTCGCGCTGGCGCTGCGGGCCAATGCCGCCATCCGCGTTCGCGTCCTGCTCGACGAGCGGGCCGCCGGGTTCTTCGCCGTGGGCATGGCACGCACCGCCCGCCGGCCCGTCGCCGTCCTCGTGACCTCGGGCACGGCCGCCATGGAGCTCGGGCCGGCCATGGTCGAGGCGACGCACTCCCGCGTGCCGCTGGTCGTCCTCACCGCGGACCGCCCGCCAGAGCTGCGCGATCGCGGCGCGCCGCAGACCATCGACCAGGACCACCTGTACGGGCGCTTCGCGAAGTGGTTCTCCGAGCTGCCGCTGCTCGACGGCGACCCGGCGACGGAGGCCCACGTCCGCTCCGTCGCGGGACGGGCCGTCGCGACCGCGCTGGCCGGCCCGGCGGGGCCCGTGCACCTCAACGTGCCGTTCCGCGAGCCGCTGCTGCCGGACGGCTCCCTCGAGGGCGGCCCGGCCGTGGAGCTGCCGGCCGCGGCCGCCGTCCCGGGCCTGCCGGTGCTCGACTCGGCCGCGCTCGACGCGCTGGCGGCGCGCGTCGCCGGCGTCGAGCGCGGGCTGATCGTCGCGGGCCCGGACGACGACCCGGCCCTCCCCGGCGCGCTCGCGGCGCTCGCCCGGGCCACGGGGTTCCCGATCCTCGCCGACCCGCTGTCCGGGCTCCGCACCGGCCCCCATGACCGGTCGATGGTGGTCGTGCGCGGCGACCAGCTCGCCCGGCGCGGGCCGTTTCGCCGACGCCCACGGCCCGGAGCTCGTGATCCGGACGGGCGCGATGCCGACGTCCAAGCCGATCGCGGAGCTGCTCGCGGCCGCACGGCCTGACGCTGATCGTCCTCGACGGCGCCGGCGGCTGGCGCGAGTCGGCGCTGGTGCCGGCGACCTTCGTCCACGCCGACCCGGCGTGGACCGCGCGGGCCCTCGCCGACCGCCTCCCGCCCGCGCCGGCCGACGGGGCCTGGGCGGGCGCGTGGCTCCGCGCGGATGCCGCCGCGACCGAGGCGATGGCCGGCTGGCTGGGCCGCCTCGAGGAGCCGTTCGAGGGCGCGCCGTTCGCTTGCCTCGGGGACGCGCTGCCCGACGGCGCGGTGCTGTGGGCCGGCAACTCGATGCCGGTCCGCGACCTTGACGGCTGGCTGCCGTCGACGGACCGCGCCATCACCATCCGCTCGAACCGGGGCGCGAACGGCATCGACGGCGTCGTGTCCGCCGCGCTCGGCTCCGCGGCGGTGGCGGGCGGCCCGGTCGCGCTCGTGGTCGGCGACCTGTCGTTCCTGCACGACCTCAACGCGCTGGTCGCCGCGAAGCTCCACGACCTGTCGGCGACGATCGTGCTGGTGAACAACGACGGCGGCGGCATCTTCTCGTTCCTGCCCCAGGGCACGGCGTCGATCCCGGGCTCCGGGCTGCCGGACCGGTACGAGCAGCTGTTCGGGACGCCCCACGGGATCGACCTCGCGCCGATCGTGGTGGCGCTGGGCGGCGAGCACCTCGTCGTGGAGCCCGGCGATCTCCGCGCCGAGATCGACCGCTCGATCGGCTGCCCTGGCGTCCAGGTGCTCGAGCTGCGGACCGATCGGGCGCGGAACGTCGCGCTGCATCGCGAGATCGCCGCGCTCGTCGCGGAGGCCATCGGGCCGTGAGCGGCATCGTCGTCGACGGGCTCCGCTGGGAGGTCCGGACCCGCGGGACCGGGCGGCCGCTGCTGCTGATCCACGGCTTCACGGGCCGCGGGACGTCGTGGGGCTCCCACGCCGACGCCCTCGCGCGCGCGTTCCGCACGATCGTCGTCGACCTCCCGGGCCATGGCCGCAGCGCGGTCCCGACCGACCCGCGCCGCGCGAGCGTCGAGTGCTCCGCGGACGACCTGGCGGCGATCCTCCGCCGGCTCGAGGCCGCCCCGGCGAGCGTCATCGGCTACTCGCTCGGGGCCCGGATCGCGCTCCGCCTCGCCGTCGCGCATCCGGACGTCGTCGACCGGCTGGTTCTCGAGAGCCCGTCCGCGGGGATCTCCGATGGTCGCTCGCGCGCCGAGCGGCGCGCCGCCGACGAGGTCCTGGCGAGCCGCATCGAGCGCGACGGGATCCCGGCGTTCGTCGCCGAGTGGGAGGCGCAGCCGATCTTCGCCAGTCAGGGGAGCGCTGTCGGCGGCCCGCGCCGCGAGGATCCGGCGGATCCGACTCGCCAACCGCCCCGACGGGCTGGCCGTCAGCCTGCGCGCCGCCGGCCAGGGCGCGATGGAGCCGCTCGCCGAGCGCCTCGGCGAGATCCGCGCTCCGACGCTCGTCATCGCCGGCTCGCTCGACGCCGTCGCCCGCCCGCGGATCGACCAGGTCGCCGCCGGGATCCCGGGGGCCCGGATCGCCGTCGTCGACGGCTCGGGTCACACGCCCCACGACGAACGCCCGACCGCCTTCCGCCGCCTCGCCCTCGACTTCCTGCAGGAGGACGCCGCATGACCGACACCGTGACCTGGACGCCGGTCACCGACTACCAGGACATCCGCTACGAGCACTCCGGCACGGGCATCGCCAAGGTGACGATCGCCCGGCCCGAGGTCCGCAACGCCTTCCGGCCGCAGACGGTCCGCGAGCTGATCGACGCCTTCGCGCGGATCCGCGACGACCCGACGATCGGCTGCGTGCTGCTCACGGGCGAGGGCGACATGGCGTTCTGCTCGGGCGGCGACCAGAAGTACAAGAGCCACGAGGGCGGCTACCTCGACAGCGACGGCCTCGCCCGCCTCAACGTGCTCGACCTCCAGCGTCAGATCCGCTCGCTGCCGATCCCGGTGATCGCGCTCGTGAACGGGTACGCGATCGGCGGCGGCCACGTCCTGCACGTCGTGTGCGACCTGTCGATCGCCAGCGAGAACGCGATCTTCGGCCAGGTCGGGCCCCGGGTCGGCAGCTTCGACGCGGGCTTCGGGGTGGGGCTCCTGGCCCGGCTCGTGGGCGACAAGAAGGCCAAGGAGATCTGGTTCCTGTGCCGCCAGTACTCGGCCCAGGACGCGCTCGACATGCACCTCGTGAACAAGGTCGTGCCGCTCGCCGAGCTCGAGGCCGAAGGCGTCCAGTGGGCCGACGAGATCCTCCAGATGAGCCCGACCGCGATCCGGTTCCTGAAGTCGGCGTTCCTCGTCGCGACCGACGGGCTCGCCGGGCTCCAGGAGTTCGCCGGCAACGCGACCGGGCTGTACTACACGACCGACGAGGCGCACGAGGGATCGACGGCGTTCCTCGAGAAGCGCCCGGCCGAGTACACGAAGTACCCGCGCCGCCCGTGAGCGCCCGTCGATGACCGCCACCCCGGCTCCCGCCGCCCGCCCGTCGACGCTCCGGATCTGGCTGCTCGCCGCGCGCCCGGCGACGCTCCCGGCCGCGCTCTCGGGGGTCGTGGTCGGGCTGGGTGCCGCGCTCGGATCCGGCGCGACCTTCCGGCTCGACACGGCACTCGGGTGCGTGGCCGTCGCGGTGCTGCTCCAGGTCGTCGCCAACTTCGCCAACGACCTCTCGGACTTCCGTCGTGGGGCCGACACGGCCGATCGCCAGGGGCCGCTGCGGGTCGCCGCGGCGGGCCTCGTCACGGAGCGCCAGCTGGAGGTCGCGATCGGGTTCACGATCGGGTTGGCCGGCGTGGTCGGGCTCTGGCTGGCGTACGTCGGGGGCCCCGTCCTGCTCCTGCTGGGCATCCTGGCCGTCGTTGCGGCCCTGGCCTACACGGGGGGACCGTGGCCGTACGGGTATCGCGCGCTGGGCGAGGTCTTCGTGTTCGTGTTCTTCGGGCTGGTCGCAGTCGTCGGGACGGCGTACCTGCAGGCGGGACGCCTGGATCCGCTGTTCTTCGCCGCGGCGATCCCGCCGGGGGCGCTGATCACGGCAATCCTCGTCGTCAACAACCTTCGCGACATCCCGACCGATCGGGCCGCGGGCAAGCGCACCCTGGCGGTCGTCCTCGGGCGCTCGAGGACGCAGGACGAGTACCTCGTGCTGCTGGGCGCGGCCTACGCGGTGCCCCTGGTGCTGCTCGTGGCGTGGATGCCCGGCGCCGTCCCGCCTGGGGCGATCCCGGCGTGGCGGGCGGCCGTGCTGCTGCCGCTGCTCACGATCCCGATCGCCGTGCCGCTCGTGCGACGCGTCCGAGGGTTCGTCGAGCCGAGGGAGCTCAACCTCGCGCTCAAGGGGACCGCGCGGCTGGCGCTCGCCTTCTCGGTGCTCTTCGCGGCCGGGCTCGCCCTCGCCGGTGCCGCCTACGGCGGCCCGTCCACATGACCGAGATCCGCTCGCTCCGGGCCGACCGGGTGACCGTCCGCTTCCGGCGGCCGTTCGCGACGTCCGTCGGCATGTGGAACGCCCGCGAGGCGTGGCTGTTGCACCTGTCCGATGGCGACGGACGGACGGGCGTGGGCGAGGCCGTCGTCGAGCCCGACGACGGCGAGGTCGCGGCGAGCGTGCTCGAGTCGCTGGTCCGCGACGCGGTGTCGATGGTCGGGGGCCGGCTCCCGACGGGCGAGGAGCTCGAGCGGCACGGGCGGCCGGGCCGCGCACTCCGGGCCGCGCTCGACGCCGCGCGGTTCGACCTCGAGGGTGTTCCGAACGCGGTCCTGCGGCCCGACGGCGACGGCGTCGGCGTCAACGCGACGCTCCCGCTCCTCGGGCCGGCGGCGTCCGCCGAGGCCGCGAGACAGTCTGTCGGGGCGGGGTTCTCGACGCTCAAGCTCAAGGGCGGCGCCGAGCGTGAGACCGACGTCCTGGTCGACCGGATCCGCGCCGTCCGCCAGGCGATCGGCCCGGACGTCCGCCTCCGACTCGACGTCAACGGCGCCTGGGATCCGCCGACCGCCGAGGACCGCCTCGAGGCGGTCGCCCGATTCGACCTCGAGTACGTGGAGCAGCCGCTGGCCGGGGACGACACCGCCGCGCTGGCCGAGCTCCGGCGGCGGGTCCGGGTGCCGATCGCCGCCGACGAGACGGTCACGTCGGTGAAGGCGGCGCGCGAGCTGCTCGATGCCGACGCCGTCGACGTGCTGGTCGTGAAGCCGGCGAGGGTCGGGGGCCTGGTGGTCGGCGCGGAGATCGCGGAGCTCGCCGCCGAGCGCGGCGTGCCGGTCGTCGTGAGCACCCTGTTCGAGACGGGGGTCGGGATCGCGGCGGCGCTGGCGATGGCGGCCGCGCTGCCCGAGGTGGAGGGCAGCCCGGGAGGGGTCGACCACGGCCTCGCGACGGCCGGCCTGCTCGAGCACGACCTGCTGCGCGGCGAGCTGGTCGTCGAGGACGGGCGGATGTGGCTTCCCGATGCGCCGGGTCCGGGCGGCCTTGGGATCGAGGTCGACGCCGCGGTGGTCGACCGCTATCGCGCCGAGGCCGTGGAGGCGCTCGGATGAGCGGGACGATCGACGGCGCCGCGCTCGGGTTGCTCGATTCGCGCGAGGCGATCTCCTGGGCCGAGCTCGATCGACGGTGCGACGAGCTCGCGGACCGGCTCCGCTCGGCGGGGGTTCCCGGGGGCGGCGTGGTCGCGCTCGATGGATCCCCGACCCTCGACGCCGCGGTCGCGGTCCTCGGGATCGTGCGGGCGGGGGCCGTCGCCGCGCCGCTGCCCGACGGCCGGACCGCGGCGGAGACGGCCGCGATCCTCGCGCTCCTCGATCCCGTCCTCGTCCTCGGCGGCGAGGACCACGCCCGACCGGGGCGGTCGCTGGCGGAACCGGGCCTCGTGGTGCTGACCTCCGGCACGACCGCGGCGCCGCGGGGCGTCGTGCTGCCGGCGACGGCGCTCGACGCGAGCGCGGCCGCCTGGCTCGGCGCGCTGCCGCCGGCGACCGGCTGGCTGCTCGCGCTCGGGCTGTCGCACGTCGCCGGGATCGGCGTGCTCTGGCGCGCCATGGCGGAGCGCGTCCCGCTCCGGATCGAGGCGCCCGGCGACCCCGCGGCCCAGCTGGCAGCGCTGCGCGGATCCCCGGCGCTCAGCCACGTGTCGCTCGTCCCGACGCAGCTCGGCCGGCTGCTCGATGCGGCGGACGACGGACCGCCGCCGCCGACGCTGCGGGCGGTCCTCCTCGGCGGCGGGATCATCCCGCCGGATCTCGTGACGCGCGCGGTCGCGGCAGGCTGGCCGGTCGTGCCCACCTATGGCCTCAGCGAGGCGGGCTCGGGTGTGACCGCGCTTCCCTCCGACGAGGCGGCGACGCACCCGGCGAGCGCCGGCCGCGCGCTGCCGGGCGTGTCGATCTCGATCGCGGATCCGGACCACGACGGGATCGGCGAGATCGTGGTCGCGACGCCGGCCCGGTTCGCCGGCTACGTCGGCGAGGGGCCGAGCGAGGGCCCGATCCGCACCGGCGACCTCGGGCGCCTCGACGACACCGGCCGGCTCACCGTGGTCGACCGCCGGACCGACCGCATCGTCCGTGGCGGGGAGAACGTCTCGCCCGCCGAGGTCGAGGCGTTGCTCACCAGCCTGCCGTGGATCGAGGACGCGGCCGTGGTCGCGCGGCGGGACCCCGGACTGGGCCAGGTGCCGGTCGCGGCCATCGTCCTTCGGCGCGACGTGGCGGACCCCGGCGACGACGCGATCCTCCGCGCCTGCCGCAACTCGCTCGCCGGCAGCAAGGTGCCGGTCGCGATCGTCCGGCTCGACGCCGTGCCGAGGACCGCCGGCGGCAAGCTCCGTCGCGAGGCCGTCCGCGCCCTCGTCGACGGCGGGTCCGCCGGGATCCTCGCCCGGCCCGGGGGCGACGAGATCGGCTGGCGGGTGACCGGCACGGGTCCTTCGTCGATCCTCCTGCTGCCGGGCACGCTGTCCAACGCCGCCCAGCTCGGGCGCCTCGCGACCGAGCTCGCCGCGGCCGAGGCGGCGACGGTCCACGCCATCGACCGTCGAGGCATGGGCACGTCGCGGCTCGCCGACCCGGCCCTGCTCGACGTCGACGTCCACGTCCGCGACCTCGTCGCCTACCTCGACGCGCGGGGGATCGGGCGGGCAGCCGTCCTCGGGGTGAGCTTCGGCGGCGTCGTGGCGCTGGAGCTCGCGGCCCGCCACCCGGACCGCGTCTCGACGCTGGTGGCCTGGGAGCCGCCGTACGGTCCGGCCGCAGACGAGGGGACCCGGAGACGCTTCGCGACGCTGGCCGCCGACACCGCCGCGGCCTATCGGACGCAGCGGCGCGGCCGGCGCCGCGGAGACGTTCCTGCGCGCGGTCGCCGGCGACGCGGCCTGGGACCGGCTGCCGCCGAAGGCCCGCGACTTCCTCGCCCGCGAGGGTGACGCCGCGCTGACCGACTCGGCGCTGGTCGGCCTCGATCTCGAGGGCCTCGCCCGCATCGAGGCGCCGGCCACGATCCTGACCGGCTCCGCGAGCGAGCCCTTCTACGCACCGATCGCGGAGGCGCTCGCCGAACACATCCCGGGCGCCAGCCGCCGGACGCTCGACGGCCTCGGCCACCCCGCCCCGATCACCGACCCGGCGCGCATCGCAGACGCGTTCGGCGACGCCGTCGGCCGTCCCTCGACCATCGAACCCGTGCCGCTGGAGACACGCCCGTGACCCGAACCAGGCCCAAGCCGACCGACGCCGCGCAGGCCGAGCTCGCCGGCGACGCGCCGGCCCGCGCCGCGCCGTCCGGCGCCGCCACCGAGGCCGGCAACGCCGCCCCGACCCCCGAGGTCCGGGCGATGTTCGACCGCATCTCCCGCGTCTACGACCCGATGAACCTCGCGATCTCGGCGTTCCAGGAGCCGTACTGGCGAGGCCGCCTCGTCCGGGCGACCGGCCTGCGCCCGGGGATGCGCGCCGTGGACGTGGCGTCGGGGACCGGCAAGGTCGCGGCCGACCTCCAGCGGCGCACGCAGCCCGACGGACGGGTGCGTGGGCATCGACATCTCGCCCGGGATGATCGACGTCGCGCGGCAGCGGTTCGCCGGCCGGCCCGGACTCACGTTCGAGGTCGGCGACGCGCTGGCCCTGCCGACCGAGGACGCGAGCTTCGACGCCGCCACGATCGCCTTCGGCATGCGCAACCTGCCCGACTACCGTCGCGGGTTCGAGGAGATGGCGCGCTCGGTGCGACCGGGGGGCCGCGTGCTGTGCCTCGAGATCGCCCGCCCGCGGAGCCGCCTCGCCCGGTTCATGCGCTGGTGGTTCGACCGGATCGTCCCGCTCATCGGCCGGGTCGCCGGCCAGGGCGACGCGTACGCCTACCTCGTCCGCAGCGTCCGGGCGTATCCCGCGCCCGAGCGGATCGCCGAGATCATGGGCGAGGCCGGCCTCGTCGACGTGCACTGGCGGGGCCTGACCGGCGGCATCGTGACGCTCCACGTGGGGACCGTGCCGAGGCCCTGACCGCCGGTACCCTCGGGGACGTGCCGTCCCCGTTCACGCGTCGCCGCCGAGCGGATCGCCCCCGCCCGGATGGGCCGCGGGTTCCGCCTGCTGCTCGTCTCGTCGGTCCTCACCAACGTCGGCGACGGGATCGCGCTGGCCGCCGGCCCGCTGCTCGTCGCGAGCCAGACGCGCGACCCGTTCCTGGTCTCGATGGCGGCGCTCGCCCAGAACCTGCCCGTGCTGCTGTTCGGCGTGCAGGCGGGCGTGCGTGGCCGACCGGGTCGATCGCGTCCGCCTCATGGCCGCGGTCAACCTCATTCGGGCCGCCATCCTGGCCGTCCTCGCGGCGACGATCGTCACCGGCGGCGTCAGCATCGCGATCGTGCTCGTCGCGCTGTTCGTGCTCGGGACCGCCGAGACGTTCGCCGACATCGGCGGGCAGAGCGTGCTGCCCCGGCTCGTCCGGCGCGAGGACCTGGGCGTCGCCAACGCCCGGCTCGCGGGCGGCGTCCTGGTCACGAACCAGCTGCTCGCGCCGCCCATCGGGGCCCTGCTGTTCGCGATCGGGATGGCGCTGCCGTTCGTCGCCGATGCCGCCGGGTTCGCCCTGGGCGCGCTGCTGATCACGCGCATCGTGTACTCGCAGGCCGCCGAGCCGACGTCCGGCGAGCGACAGCACTGGCGCCACGAGATGGCCGAGAGGCTTGCGCTGGCTCGCCCACCACCCGCCGATGCGCACGCTGGCGATCACGATCGTCGCCTTCAACGTCACGTTCGGCGCCGCGTGGTCGGTGCTCGTGCTGTACGCGCAGGAGCGGCTGGGCATGACCGACGTCGGGTTCGGCCTGATCACCACCGCGATGGCGATCGGCGGGATCATCGGGACCACGTCGTACGGCGCGCTCGAGCGGCGCTTCTCGCTCGGCGACATCATGCGCGTCGGCCTGCTGATCGAGACCGCGACCCACCTGGTCCTCGCCCTGACGACCGTGCCCGCGGTCGCGCTGGTGACGTTCGTGGTGTTCGGCGCGCACGCGTTCGTGTGGGGCACGACCGCCACCGCGATCCGGCAGCGCGCGACGCCGGACGCGCTGCTCGGCCGCGTGACGGGCGTGTACCACGTGGGCGTGATGCTGGGCATCGTCATCGGCACCCCGATCGGCGGGTTGCTCGCCGCGCGCTACGGGATCACCGCCCCGTTCTGGTTCGGGTTCATCGGGTCGGCCGTGCTGGTCACCGTGCTGTGGCGCCAGTTCGACAACATCGCCCACGCGGGCGACGTCGGCGGGCCCGCGGACGGCGGCGAGCTGGTGGCCGACGCCGCCGATTCATGACGTGACCTGTCACGGTCGCAGGGGTACCATCGGCCACCCATGTCGAACGTCCCCGGCGTCTCCGCGTCCCCGGCGTCTCCGCCCTCCGCGCCCCTCATCCACGCCCGCGGGCTGACCAAGCGCTTCGGCACGTTCACCGCGGTCGACGCGATCGACTTCGACGTCGCGCCCGGCGAGAGCTTCGGCTTCCTCGGGCCCAACGGCGCCGGCAAGACCAGCACGATGCGGATGATCGCGTGCGTGTCGCCGGTGACGGAGGGCACGCTGTCGATCCTCGACCTCGACCCGGACGCCGACGGCCCACGCATCCGCGGCCGGCTGGGCGTCGTGCCCCAGCAGGACACGCTCGACACCGAGATCTCCGTCCGCGACAACCTCGTGATCTACGGCCGCTACTTCGGCCTGAAGCGATCCGAGGCCGCGCGGCGAGCCGACGAGCTGCTCGAGTTCACGCAGCTCACCGAGCGCGCGAACGACAAGGTCGAGCCGCTGTCGGGCGGCATGAAGCGGCGGCTCACGATCGCCCGCGCGCTGATCAACGAGCCCTCGATCCTGCTGCTCGACGAGCCGACGACCGGCCTCGACCCGCAGGCCCGGCACCTGCTCTGGGAGCGCCTGTACCGGCTCAAGCAGCGCGGCGTGACGCTGGTGCTCACGACCCACTACATGGACGAGGCCGAGCAGCTGTGCGACCGGCTGGTCGTCATGGACAAGGCGAAGATCGTCGCCGAGGGCTCGCCGCGCGAGCTGATCGACCGCTACTCGACCCGCGAGGTCACCGAGCTGCGCTTCCCGGTCGACGTCCACGACGCGCTCGACGGCCAGCTCGACGGAATCGGCGAGCGCATCGAGCGCCTGCCCGATCGCGTGCTCGTCTACTCCGACGACGGGGAGGCGGTCGCGGTCGCCGCCCATGACCGCGGTCTCCGTCCCGAGACGGTCCTCGTCCGGCGGAGCTCGCTCGAGGACGTGTTCCTGCGGCTCACCGGGCGGAGCCTCATCGAATGACCGCGTTGACGGCGCCGGGCGGCCCGTCCACGCCGATCGTCCCCGTGGCGCCGCTGCGGGGCGGCGAGGTCCCGCGCACGAGCCCGATCGGCGGCGCGCTGGCCGCGTACGAGCACATGTGGCTGCTGTACCGGCGGACCTGGCGCGGATCGATCTTCGGCAACTTCGCCCAGCCGGTGCTGTTCCTGGTGGCGATGGGCATCGGCCTCGGGTCGTACGTCAACCAGGCGAACCCGGCGTCGCTCCAGGGCGTGCCCTACCTCCAGTTCCTGGCCCCGGCGCTGCTCGTGTCGACGGTCATGCAGGGATCGACGTTCGAGGCCACGTTCCCCGTGCTCGGTGGGTTCCGCTGGATCCGCCGCTACCACGCCATGTACGCGACGCCCCTGGGCCCGTACGCGATCGCGTTCGGCCAGATCGCCTGGATCGCCACCCGGGCGACGCTCGTCGCCTCGATCTTCGCGCTCGTCATCCTGCTGTTCAACGCGGCGCCGACGCTGGGCATCCTGCTCGCGATCCCGGTCGGGACGCTGACCGCCCTCGCGTTCGCCTCCTGGATCGCGGCCTACATGTCGACCCAGTACGACACGACCTCGTTCAACGCGATCTGGCGGTTCGGCATCACGCCGCTGTTCCTGTTCTCGGGCACGTTCTTCCCGATCGACCAGCTGCCCGCCCAGATCCAGTGGGTCGCGTGGCTGCTGCCGCTGTGGCACGGCGTCGCGCTGGCGCGGGCGCTGTCGCTGGGGATCGTCATGGACAACCCGTGGCTCAACCTCGCCCACCTGTTGATCCTGGTCGCGCTCGCGACGGCGGGCACCGTGGCGATGTTCGTCATGTACCGCCGGCAGCTCCGCAAATGACGGCGTCGACGTCGTGAGCGGCTACGTCGGCCGTCGCCCGCGTGCTCCCGGTCGGCCTCGGCAGCCGGCGGGCGGGGCTGCTCATCGAGCGCAACATCTACGTCTACCGCCGCGGCTGGATGGTCATCTTCTCGGGCTTCTTCGAGCCGCTGTTCTACCTCGTGGCGATCGGCCTGGGGATCGGCGGGATGATCGGGGACGTGACGCTGCCCAACGGGACCACGATCTCCTATGCCCAGTTCGTGGCGCCGGCGCTGCTGGCCAGCGCGTCGATGAACGGCGCGATCGCGGAGTCCACGTTCAACGTGTTCTTCAAGCTCAACTACCAGAAGACCTACGACGCGGTGCTCGCCACGCCGCTCGGCCCTGGCGACGTGGCCCTGGGCGAGATCGGCTGGTCGGTGATCCGGGCGACCCTGTACGCGCTCGGGTTCATGGTCGTCATCCTGGTCCTGGGGCTCGTGGAGTCGCCGTGGGCGATCTTCGCGGTCCCGGCAGCGACGCTGCTGGCGTTCGCGTTCGGCGCGGTGGGCATGGCCGCGACGACGTTCATGCGCTCGTGGCAGGACTTCGACCTGATCCAGCTCGTCGTGCTGCCGCTGTTCCTGTTCAGTGGCACGTTCTACCCGATCACGTCGTACCCGCCGCTGCTCCAGGTCATCGTCCAGGTCACGCCGCTGTACCAGGGCGTGGACCTGATCCGCTCGCTGATCCTGGGCGCCGTCGGGCCGGGGATCCTCGTCCACGTCGTCTACCTGGCGGTGATGGGGCTGCTCGGCCTGTGGGTCGTCTCGAAGCGCCTGGACCGGCTGCTGCTGAAGTAGTCCGGGCGCGAGGAGTCGTGTCAGGACCAGCCGGGACTGTTCGCAGGCACGGCCCGGCATCATTCGCGCGATGCCCCACGTCGATCCCGCGGGTGCCGCCCGCAGCGCCGCGAACCTCGAGACGCTCGACGCCGCCATCGCCGATTGCTTCGCCTGCCCCCGGCTGGTCGCGTGGCGCGAGGAGCAGGCGCGGGTCAAGGTCGCCCGGTTCCGCGACGAGACGTACTGGGCGCGGCCCGTGCCGGGCTTCGGCGACGAGCGGGCGCGGATCCTGCTCGTCGGGCTCGCGCCGGCCGCCCACGGCGGAAACCGGACGGGCCGCGTGTTCACGGGCGACGCCTCGGGCGACTTCCTGTGGCGGGCGATGCACGCGGTCGGGCTCGCGGACCGGCCGGTGAGCCGGCGCGCCGGCGACGGCCTGACGCTCCATGCGACGCGGGTCGCCGCCGCCGTCCGGTGCGCGCCGCCGGCGAACAAGCCGACGATCGAGGAGCAGGCGACCTGTCGCCCCTATCTCGTGCGCGAGATCGAGCTGCTCACGGAGCTCCGCGTCGTCGTCGCGCTCGGCGCCATCGGCTGGGACGCCGCCCTCAAGGCGTTCGCAGGGCTGGGCCATCGGTCGCCGAGCCCCAGGCCTCGGTTCGCCCACGGCGCGGAGGCGCAGATCGGGCCGTACGTCCTCGTCGGCACCTACCACCCGAGCCAGCAGAACACGTTCACCGGCCGCCTGACGCCGCCGATGCTCGAGGCCGTGCTCCGGCGTGCCCGGGAGCTCGCTGCCCTCGCCTGATCCCGGCGCTCGCACCGGCGGCGTATCGTGGCGACATGACCGTCAAGGTGCCGGGCAAGGGCACGCGCGGGGTTCCGTTCCCGCACCTGATGGCGCGCCTCACGAATGGGCTCGCCGTCGGGCGGTACCGCCGCGGCGGAGGCCGCGAGGTGCGCGGCATGCCGACCTTGATCCTCGAGACGCGAGGGGCGCGGTCGGGGCAGACCCGCCAGGCCATCGTCGGCTACCTCGCAGAGCCACCGGACGCGTGGCTGGTCGTCGCCTCGAGCGGCGGCGCCACCTGGAACCCGTGCTGGCTCCACAACCTCGCCAAGGATCCGGAGGCCACGCTCGACTTCGGCGACGGGCGACGAGTGGACGTGCGGGCGGAGAGCGTCGAGGGGTCGGACCTCGACGCCGCCTGGAAGCGGATCGAGGCGGAGGCCAAGCCGTACTCGGACTACCGGACGAAGACCGATCGCCAGATCGCCGTCCTGCGCCTGCGCGAGCGCCCGACCGGCTGACCGGCTCGCGCGTCGACCTCCCGTACACTCGCAACCGCCCATGACTGCGGAGAAGGACTACTACGAGGTCCTCGGCGTCGAGCGAGGCGCCGACGACGCCGCGATCAAGCGCGCGTTCCGCAAGGCCGCCCAGCAGTGGCACCCCGACGTCAACACGGAGCCCGAGGCCCAGGCGCGGTTCAAGGAGATCAACGAGGCGTACCAGGTCCTGTCCGATCCCACCCGGCGCCAGGCGTACGACATGTTCGGCAAGGCCGGGGTCTCGGGCAGCGGCGGCGACGCCGGCTTCAACTCGGCCGGGTTCGGCGGCTTCTCGGACATCTTCGACGCCTTCTTCGGCGGCACGATGAGCGGCTCCGGTCGCCGGGCGGCCCGGCCGCAGACCGGCTCGGACCTCCGCTACGACCTCCGGATCTCGTTCCAGGAGGCGGTGCTGGGCACCGAGAAGGAGATCGAGTTCCCGGTCCTCGGCCGGTGCGAGACCTGCGAGGGCACCGGCGCGAAGCCGGGCACGACGCCCGACCACCTGCCCCCAGTGCAACGGCAAGGGCGAGCTGCGGTCGATCCGCCAGACGATGCTCGGCCAGATGGTCAACGTGGCGCCCTGCCCGCGCTGCCACGGCGAGGGCAAGGTCGTCGACGCGCCGTGCGAGACCTGCCGCGGCGAGGGCCGCACTGAGCGCAAGCGGACGCTGCGGGTCGCCATCCCGGCGGGCATCGACGAGGGCCACCAGATCCGGCTGTCGAACGAGGGCGAGGTCGGTCCGCGCGGCGGGGCGGCGGGCAGCCTCTACGTCGCGGTCCACGTGGCCGTCGCACCCGTCCCTCACCCGCGAGGGGACCGAGCTCTTCTACGAGGCCGACCTCTCGATCGCCCAGGCCGCCCTCGGCACCAGGATCCAGGTCCCGACGGTCGAGGGCGAGGACACCGAGGTCGAGATCAAGCCCGGGACCCAGCCCGGCACGGAGATCCGGCTCCGGGGCCGCGGCGCGCCGCACCTGCGCCGGCAATCGGTGCGCGGCGACCTCCACGTGATCGCCAACGTCACCGTCCCGACGAAGCTCACCAAGCGCCAGCGCGAGCTCCTCGAGCAGTACGCCGCCGAGAGCGGGGAGCCGGTCTCGCAGCACTCGGGCATCCGCGAGAAGCTGGGCCTCGGGTGACCGCGGGGCCGGGCGGCGCGGACGAGGATCCGCTCGCCGGCCTCGACCTCGACGCCGCCGCGGCCTCGCCCGGCTCCTGGCTCGAGCTGTCGATCGCCGCCGACCACGAGGCCGTCGAGGCCGTGTCCGAGATCCTGTCGCGGGCCGCGCCCGGCGGGACCAGCGTCGAGCCCGCGTTCGAGCTGGTCGACGAGGGCCTGGCGGCGCGCGTGGACCTCGCCCGACCCGCGCTCGTGCGCGCCCACCTGCCGCTCCTCGACGTGGCCACGGTCCGGGCGGCCGTGGCGCAGGCGAGCCGCGACCTCGGCCACCTCCAGGCGTTCGGCCTCCGGCCGATCGGGGACCTCGAGGCGCGGATCGTCCTCGAGGCGGACTGGGCGAACGCGTGGAAGGCGCACTTCCCGGTGCTGCGCGTCGGCCGCCGGATCGTGATCCGGCCGACCTGGCGGCGACACCACCGCGAGCCGGGCGACGTGGTGCTCGCGCTGGATCCCGGGATGGCGTTCGGGACCGGCCTCCACCCGACGACCCGGCTGTGCCTCGCCGCCCTGGAATCGATGGCCGATCGTGGCCTGCTGGCGACCGAGACGGCCGCGGCGCGCGTGCTCGACGTCGGGTCGGGGTCCGGGATCCTCTCGATCGCCGCCGTGCGCCTGGGTGCGGGACGGGTCCTGGCCCTGGACATCGACCCCATCGCGGTCGACGCCACGCGCGCCAACGCGAAGCGCAACGGGCTGGCCCGTCGGATCCGGGCCCGCGAGGGCAGCTCGCCCAGCGGGGAGGGCCCGTTCGACGTCGTGGTCGGCAACCTCATCGCCTCGGTGCTGATCGCGATCGCCGACGGCCTGGTCGAGGACCTGCGACCGGGCGGCACGCTCCTGGCCTCGGGGATCTTCGAGAACCGCGAGGCCGAGGTCACCGACGCGTTCCGGGCGCGCGGCCTCCGGATCGAGCGACGGTGGTCCGAGGGCGACTGGGTCGCGCTCGAGGTCCGCCGCCCCGCCTGAGGGCCCAACGAGGGCCCTGCGCTACGATCAGGCTTCGAATGCCGGACCTGTCGTCGCTGTTCCCCGCGATCCTCGCGACGCACATCACGCTCGCGATCTGCCTGCTCGTGCCGAGCGTCCTGCTCCCGTTCACGCTGCGCAACCGGTCGGTCGCGCCCAACGCCCAGCCGGAGCACCCGGGGCGCGTCGTGCAGTCGCTGTCCTGGGCCCAGGCGAACGGGACGCTGGTCATCGGGGTCGGCCTCGCGATCACCGGCATCCTGATGATCGCCGCGCTCGGCCCGCGGATGCTCGAGCAGCCGTGGCTGCTGGTCAGCCTCGCGACCTACGCGATCGCCGCCGTCATCGCGTTCGCGGTCCAGCGCCCGGCCCTGCGCTCGCTCCAGTCCCGCGACGGCATCGTCACCGACGCCGACCGGGACCGGTGGCGGGATCGGGCCCGCCGCCAGCGCTACGTCGCCTACGGGCTGGGATCGGCCGTCGGCCTGATCGGCTTCCTGATGTCGACGAAGCCGCAGCTGTGGTGACCGCCGGAGCGACGCCGATCCCGCGATCCGCGGCGATCGTGAACCTCGGCTGCAAGGTCAACCAGTCGGAGATGGAGGGCGCCGCACGGCTGCTGCGCGAGGCCGGCGTGCCGCTCGTCGACCCGGGCCGCGGCGCCGACCTCGTGCTCGTCAACACCTGCACCGTGACCGCGACCGCCGACGAGAAGTCCCGCGCGGCCGTGCGCCGGGCCCGGCGCGCCAACCCGGGCGCCGAGATCGTCGTCACCGGCTGCTCCGTCCAGGTGGGCCCCGAGGCGTTCGCGGCGGTCGATCCGGACGCGCGCCTCGTCGGCAACGACGGGAAGGCCGCGCTCCTCGCCGAGCTCGAGGCCCTGCTGGTCGCCGACGGAGACGCGGACGCCGCGCGGCCGACACGCGAGGACGGGACGATGACCCGGCCGCTCCCCACGCTGTCGGGGGTGGACGTGGTCGCGGCACCCATCGACGGCATCGCCGACGACCGGGCGTCGGTCGAACGCACGCGGGCCTTCGTCAAGGTCCAGGACGGGTGCTCCTTCTACTGCACCTACTGCATCATCCCGCGCGCCCGGGGCGCCGAGCGGTCGCTGGCCCCCGCCGCCGTGCTCGCCGACGTCCGCCGGGCGCTGGCCGCGGGCCACCGGGAGATCGTCCTCACCGGGATCAACATCGGCACCTACGACGGCGGCTGGTCGGAGCGCGGCCATCGCGGCTCGCACACGCGGTCAGCCCTGACGCTGGCGGGCCTCGTCCGCCGGATCCTCGCCGAGACGGGCGTCGAGCGGATCCGCCTCAGCTCGATCGAGCCGCAGCACGTGGACGACGACCTGCTCGAGGCCTGGGTCGAGGGCGCGCCGAGGACGCTGCCGCACCTCCACCTCCCGCTCCAGTCGGGCGACGACGGCGTCCTGCGCCGGATGGGCCGCCGCTACCTGACCGCGGACTACGCGCGGGTCGTGGACCGGGCGCGACGCGCGATCCCCGGCGTCGCCGTCCACGCCGACGTCATCGCGGGCTTCCCGACCGAGGACGCCGGCAGCGTTCGACCGGACCCTGGCCTTCGCCCGGGACATGGACCTCGCGGGCCTCCACGTGTTCCGGTACTCGGCCCGCCCGGGGACGCCGGCGACGCGGATGGCGGGCCAGGTGGACGAGCGGACGAAGAAGGCGCGCGCGGGCGAGCTGCTGGCGCTGGCCGCGGACGCGCGCTCCCGGTTCGCGCGCGCGGGACTCGGGACGGTGACCCGCGTCCTGGCGGAGTCGACGGCTGCCCGACGGCCGCTGGGTGGGCCACGCCGAGGATCACGTCCTGGTCGCGATGGCCGGGAGCCCCGCGGGCGGCGACGACCTCGAGAACGCGATCCTCACGGTCCGCCGGACGGCCGTCGACCGCGAGGTCGCGGACCGCGTGACGGGTGAGGTCCTCGCGATCGATCGCCCGCGCCACATGCTACGCACGGCACTGCCGGTGCTGACGCCAGGAGCGACCGCCCATGCCCGATGACTGCCTGTTCTGCCGCATCGTCGCGGGCGAGGTCCCGGCCACGAAGCTCCACGAGGACGACCTCGTGATCGCGATCCGCGACATCGGCCCGCAGGCGCCCACGCACGCCCTGATCCTGCCGATCCGGCACATCGCCTCCGCGGCCGACCTCACCGATGCCGACGGCGAGCTCCTCGGCCGGATGTTCGCGGTCGCGGCGGAGCTCGCGCGCACCGAGGGCCTCGAGCGCGGCTGGCGACTCGTGACCAACGTCGGACCCGATGGCGGCCAGTCGGTCGATCACCTGCACCTCCACCTGCTCGGCGGTCGGCGCATGACCTGGCCGCCCGGGTGACCGCTCCCACCGCCGAAGGGCGCCGCCGCGGCGGCCCCCCGATCTGGTTCGCGCTGATCGCCGTCGGGAGCCTCGTGCTGGCCGTCGTCCTCATCGCGCTCCAGGCGCTCGGGATCGGCATCGGTCCGGCCGGGCCCGCCCCGACGATCGCGCCCACCGGCCAGGCGGCCCAGTACACCCACGACCTCGTGACGCAGACCCTGTCGGGCGCCAGCTTCCAGGTCACCGATCCGCAGGTGCCGTACCGCCCGGGCGAGAGCCCGGCCCTGATCAACGTCCCGCGTCGGGCGATCCAGGCGATCCTGCCGTCGGACCCGGACAAGGGCTACGTCGTCATCTACGAGCTGCCCTCGAACGGCGAGGCCGACCGGGTGGGCAAGGACTTCGCGGCGTACCTGGCCACCGGCCCGGGCGCGATCCAGTACCCGCGCGACGAGCAGTTCGTGCTCCGCCGCGTGGGCCCCACCCTCGTGTTCTTCTCGTACTCGCCGCTCGTCTCACCCGATCCCGAGATGGCGAGGCTGGCGTCGACGGTGGCCACCATCGGCGAGCCGGTCACGCCCGGCTGACCGGACTCCGTTGACCGAAGCCCCGGACCGCGGGCGGTGCCGCTAGGCGGAGTCGCGGACCGGCAGCGGGTCGTTGACCGCGGCCCAGGCACGGACCCGGTCCCGCTTGACCTTGAACGTGTGCGTGCGCGGGAAGTCGGCCTCCGGCCAGACGCGCCAGCCGGCGATCCGCTGGTTGGGGCCGAGGCTCTGGTTGGCGGCCTTGACCGCGGCATCGATCTCGCGCTTCACCGCCTCCGGCTCGGCCCCCTCCAGCGCGGGCGCGGCGCGGGGATCGCCGGGAACCGCGTGCGTGCCGGGCGCGAGCACGACGGCCTCGATCCGCCCGGGCCGGGTCTCGATCGCGACCGAGTCCCGGATCCCGGCCACGCGCAGCGCGTTCTCGAGGTCCTCGGGGAACACGTTGAAGCCGTTGGGCAGGACGATGATGTCCTTCTTGCGGCCGTGGAGGTGCAGCCGACCCTTGTCGTCGTAGGCGCCGAGATCGCCCGACTTGTACCAGCCGTCCTCGGTGAACGCGGCGGCGGTCGCCTCCGGGTCCTCCCAGTAGCCGGGCGACAGGCTGGGGCCGCGGAACTGGATCTCGCCGTCCTCGACGATCCGCATCTCGAGCGGCTTCGGCGGCCAGCCCACGCAGCCCAGCGGGTGGTCGTTCATCGTCGTGGCCGCGCCCGCGAAGGTCTCGGTGGCGCCGTAGCCCTGGAGGACGATGACGCCCAGGTCCTCCCACGCCTGCTGCAGCGCCGGCGGCAGGAACGCGCCGGCCGTCGCGAACAGCCGCAGCCCGCCGCCGAACTGGTTGTGGACGCTCCGGAACAGCAGCCGCCGCACGGCGTAGGGCAACCGGCGGGCGATGCCGCGCAGGCGATTGAAGGTCGCGGTCCGGCCCTGCTTCTCGACCTCGCGCTCGATCGCGCTCCAGAACAGGTCGAGCACCTGGGGCACGAGGACCATGCTCGTGACGCGGTGCTCGCGGAGGGAGTCGAAGATCACGCGCGGGTTGCGGCTCCGGACGTACAGGACGTCGGCGCCGACGTTCATCGCGTAGTACAGCGAGACGGCCTGCTCCAGCGCGTGCGAGAGGGGGAGCAGCGACACGATCCGGTGCTCCATCGGGTTGATGATCCCGTGGAACGACATCGCGCCCGCCAGCACGTTGGCGTGGGTCAGGATCACGCCCTTCGGGTTGCCGGTCGTGCCGGACGTGAACACGAGCTCGAAGACGTCGCCCGCCTTCGGGCGCGGACGGGCGGCGAGCTGCGCCTCCCAATCGGCCGGGAAGGTGTCGTCCGGGTCCGCGGACAGGTCCTCGATGATGGACGTGGGGAAGCGCTCGAGCCCGACCTCGCGCGGGTCCGGGGCGTCGCGCCCGCTGCCCAGCAGCAGCCGAATCGCGCCGGACCGTTCGACGATGCGGCCGACGGTGTCGGGCGCCATCCGCGCGTCGAGGGGGACGAACACCAGGCCCGCAGACATCGCGCCGAAGTACGCGGCGGGCAGCGCCGGGGTTGACGACGACCACGTGAGCACCCGGTCACCCGGCTGGAGGCCGAGCGCCAGCAGTCGCCAGGCCGCGATCCGGCTCCGCCTCACGACCTCGGCGTACGACCAGTGCCACGTCGACCCGTCGTCCGTGCGCAGGCCGAGCGCCGGCTTGTCCGCGTAGCGAGCCGCCGCGTCCTCGAGGAGGTCGATCAGGGTCTCCATGGTCGGCTGATCCTAACGGCCCGCGACGGGCGCCATCGCCCGCACGCCGCGCCGCGGCGGCGGCCCCGAGGCGACTGCGCGAGCGGCTGGACGGCGGCCTGTCGCGCCCCCAGACTGTCGAGCCGATGGTCCCCGTCCTCTGGCAGTCCGGGCCGCTCGTCGTCGGGACCCACGACGTGTTCTCCGTGCTGGCCGTCGTGGTCGGGTTCGCCATCTACTGGGCGGAGCTTCGGCGGCGCGGCTGGCTCGACGGGCGGATCGCGATCGTCTCCCTCGGCGTGCTCCTCGGCGGGATGCTCGGGGCGCGTCTCGTGACGGGCTGGGAGAGCGTCGACGACATGGGCCGGGCGATCGACGCCGGCACGCCGGTCTCGTACGCGCTGATGCACGGCAACAAGAGCGTCGTCGGCGCCCTGATCGGCGGCTACCTCGGCGGCGTCCTGACCAAGCGCAGCCTCGGCTACGGCCGCTCGACGGGCGATGCGTACGTCCTGGCCCTGCCGATCGCGATGGCCATCGGCCGGGTCGGCTGCTTCCTGACCGAGCTCCCGCTGGGCACGGCGACGACGCTGCCGTGGGGCATGACCGTCGATCCGTCGGCGGCCGCGGCGTTCCCGCGCTGCCCCGACTGCGACCTGCCGATGCACCCCTCGATGCTGTACGAGATCGGCTTCAACCTGCTCGCCATCCCGGTCCTCCTGTGGGCGCGGCCGCGCGTCCCGGTCCAGGGCGACCTGCTCAAGGCCTACCTCCTGACCGCGGCCGTGTTCCGGTTCGGCGTCGAGTTCGTGCGCGGCAACGAGGTGCAGGCGTTCGGGCTCACGGGCCCGCAACTCGTGCTCATCCCGTGCGTCATCCTGCTGGCGGCGCACTTCGTCCGGCAGGCTCGACGCGGGGTCTACCGGGTGCCCGACGCCCCGCCCGCGCTCGCATCCGTCACGGCAGACGCGTAAGGAGCATCGACGATGGCCGACGGTCCGCCCCCGCCCCCGACCCAGGGACAGCCTCCGGCCGAGCCGTCGCCCGGCTGGGACGCGCGCTACGCCCCGCCCGAGCCCACCGCCGACCTCGTCGCCTACCTGCGGGCCAACAGCGGTCGATATACCCGCGAGGCGCTGACCCAGCGCATGGCCGTCGCGGGGCATCCGCCGGAGGCGATCGCCGCCGCCTGGGCCGCGATCGAGGTGGAGGACGACGCCGCAGGCGTGCGTGATCGACGGGGACAGACGGCGGCGATCATCGCGGGTGCCTATTTCGTGACCTGGCTGCTCGTCCTGGTGCTGGCGATCATCCCCAGCGGCGGCGGCGTCTACAGCCCGATCGCGCTGCTCGCGGGCGTCCTCGCGGTCGCGCTGTTCGTCCCCGGGATCATCGCGGTCGCGCTCGCGAAGTCGACCGGCTGGCTGCGGCGGGCGACGGTCAGCCGGGTCGGTGGCGTTCTCGTTCCTGCCGCTCCTGATCCTGTTCGCGATCGCCGGGACCTGCGTCTCCGTGACGCAGAACATCAGCTGACCAGAGGGCCGGACCGATGACGCTGCCCCTCCGTCCCTGGACGCCGCTGCGCATGGTCCTGACCGTGTGCCCCCGCTGCTCCGACGAGGACCCGGAGCGCGACCTGGACTACGAGATGGACGTGCTCCAGGGCAATCTCGTGGCCATGGACGGACGCGTCTACCTGCGCCGGATCTGCCGGCGCGGCCACGGCGAGGTCGTCGGCCTGTACGAGGAGGACGGCGCCCTGTGGGAGGACCTCCAGCAGTGGCGGATCCCGACCCGCGAGATCATCCCCGACCGTCCCGCCAACACGCGCCCGATCCCGATGGGCTACCTCGACGGCCTGGGTGACCTCCAGACCCAGCACAGCTGCCTCGTCCTGATCGACGTGACCGAGACGTGCAACCTCGAGTGCCCGACGTGCTTCGCGGTCAGCTCGCCCGGGGCCGGCCGGCACGCGCCCGAGCCCGCCGTCATGCGCACGCTCGACGCGGCCATCGCGCGCGAGGGCGGCAAGGTGGACGCCCTGATGCTGTCGGGCGGTGAGCCGACCGTCCACCCCGGCATCCTCGACCTCGTCCGGGCGGCGACCGAGCGCAACGTGACCCGGGTCGTGCTCAACACCAACGGCATCCGGATCGCCCGCGACGACGCGCTCCTCGCCGAGCTCGCCAAGCTCCGGGACCGGGTCGAGATCTACCTCCAGTTCGACGGCTTCCGGGAGTCGACGTACCGCTGGCACCGCGGCGAGGACCTGCGGGCGGTCAAGGACGCCGCGATCCGCCGGCTCACCGACGCGCGGATCTTCACGACCCTCGCGGTCGCGGTGGCCAAGGGCGTCAACGACGACGAGGTCGGAGCCATCGTCGACCTGGCGCTGGACACCGACTACCTCGCCGGCGTCGCCATCCAGCCGATGTTCGGGTCGGGGCGGGCGAACGCCTTCGACCCGATGGACCGGGCGACGACCACCGGCACGATCCAGCGGATGGGGCCTCAGACCAACGGCCGCGTGTCCGCCGACGACTTCATCGCGCTGCCCTGCAGCCACCCCGACTGCGCGACGCTGACGTACATGGTCCGGCGCGACGACGGCCAGTACCGGTCGGTCGTCTCGATGATCGGCCGCGACCAGCTCAAGCAGCACATGGCGGTCTACGGCAACCGGCTCGCGCCGGACGACGCGCTGTGGGAGGCGCTCACGGGCCTGCTGTCGGAGACGGCGCTGATCAGCCGCCCGGAGCTGATCGACCACCTCCTCGACATCTGCGAGGTCTGCGACCTCGGCGTCTCGGGGTTCGTGAAGACCCTCGGCCGCTGGGTGATGCGCCGCGACGGCGTGCCGGTCGAGGCGATCGCCAAGCGCGTCAAGCGGATCAGCGTCAAGACGTTCATGGACGCCTGGACGATGAACGTCGAGCGGCTGCAGCAGTGCTGCGTCCACGTCGCATCGACCGGGGAGGACGAACCCGTCCGGATCCCGTTCTGTGCGCGGCAGGCGTTCGCCGGCCTCCGGCGCCGGACGTCGGAGGGGATGGTGGCGGCGCGCGACCTCCCCGTGCTGCGCGCGGCGGCCGGCTCGGAGGTGCAGGCATGAGCGCGGACGTCGCCGATCACGGCGGGGAGGTCGGGCCGTGGTCCTACCCCCGGCGCACGCTCAGCCGCCCCGAGAAGTACGAGCGTCTCGCGTTCACGTTCTGCCGCATGGGCACGGTCGGGCTCATCGCCTGGGTCCTCGGCCCGCCGCTGTTCGTGCTGATCGTGGCGATCGCCGCGGTCGCGCTCTACGCCCGGGCGATCACGCTGGGCGTCGGCTGGACGAAGTGCTTCCTCCGCCGGCCGACGTACATCGTCGGGTTCTGGCTGGCCGTCGCGATCGCCGACGCCTACTGGCTGTTCGTCCTGGGCGGTCGCTGGCCGGTCGTCTGAGCACGATCGGGCGGCCGTCACGCACGATTCGGGGGGTTTGACCGCCCGATAGGGCCCGCGTACACTCCGGCGGCCTGCCGACAGGCTGGCGCACCACGCGTGCGCACGCTGGTCGGGACGCCCCCGCGCCGTCGGGCAAACGAGCGTGGAGGCGGGTGCGAGACTCCCTGCCCGAGGAGGTGAACCGGGATTGGCCGAAGTCCGAGTGGGTGAGAA
Organism: uncultured Chloroflexia bacterium; assembly: GCA_963767945.1. GTDB lineage: Bacteria > Chloroflexota > Limnocylindria > Limnocylindrales > CSP1-4 > CAIXZV01. The sequence goes on from CAVYGH010000011.1 coordinate 556,513, forward strand.
CGAGACGTTCGAGAGCGCCCTCCGCCGCTTCAACAAGAAGATCCAGCAGAGCGGCATCCTCGCGGAGGCTCGCCGGCGCGAGCACTACGAGAAGCCGTCGGTGAAGCGGAAGCGCAAGGAAGCGAAGCGCAAGAAGAACGCACGCGCGAGCCAGGGCTAGCCAGCCAGCGTCCACGATCGGCGGCCACGCCGACCAGATCGCGGACGACGGTGGCGACGTCCGAGGCGTCGACCCGGGACCGGGATCCCGGCCCCCATCGGCGCAACTCGCGGGCACGGCGATCTCCGGTCAGCTGACCACCCGACGCCGTGACGCCCGAGGAGCCATCCGGTGACCCTACGCGAACGACTGCAGGACGACACGACCGCTGCGATGCGGTCGGGTGACACGCTGCGCCGAGACGTCCTGCGCATGGTCCAGAACGCGGTCTACAACGCCGACAAGGCCAAGCACACGACCATGTCCGACGACGAGATCGTGGGCGTGATCACGCGCGAGGTGAAGACCCGGCGCGAGAGCATCGAGGCCTTCCGCAAGGGCGGCCGCGAGGACCTGGTGGCGAAGGAAGAGGCCGAGATCGCGATCCTGGCCGACTACCTGCCCGAGGCCCTGACCGAGGACGAGCTGCAGGCCCTGGTCGACGAGGGCGTCGCGGCGACCGGCGCCTCATCCGCCCGAGACCTGGGCAAGGTCATGGGCTGGCTCTCCCCGAAGATCCGCGGCCGGGCGGACGGCAAGGTCGCGTCCGGGCTCGTGGCCCAGGCGCTGGCCCGCGTCGACGTGGCCGCGCACGACACGGGGCACTGATCCTCCGATCCGGAGGCCGACACCATGCTCGCTGCCAACGCCGAGACCCAGACCCAGTTCACGCGTCGTGACGCCGGGCGCCTGATCGCCGCGACCGTCGCGCTCGTCGCGGCGATGTCGGTGATCCTCGGGCTCGACGTCCTCCCCGCGCAGCCGCGCCTCGAGCTGGGCCGGCCGGCGCCGCAGCTCGTCCAGGCGCCGCGGGCTGACTCCTACACGAGCGACGTCCTGACGCAGCAGATGCGCGACGAGGCGGTCGCGGCGGTCGAGCCCAAGTACGACTTCACGTCGGCCGGTGCGGCGGCGGTCGCGACGCAGCAGCTGCGTGCGCTGGACAGCAAGGTCGCGCCGGTCGAGGCCGCGTTCGCCGAGGGCGTCACGCCCGAGGACCGGGAGCTGATCCTCCGGACGACGCTCGAGCTCAACGCCGACAACCGGGCCACCCTCGAGGGCCTGGACCGCGAGCGCTGGGACGCGCTGCGCGCCGAGGCGGAGCGCGTGCTCGAGACCATCGAGCGGGCCGAGCTCAAGGACAGCGAGGTCCCCGCGATCAGCGAGTCCGTCGCGGGGCGCATGGCCGGCGACCTCAACGCCGACGAGCGGGCCCTCGCGGCCGCCCTGATCGCGCCGCTGGTCGCGCCCAACTCCTCGTTCTCGGTTGCGCTCACCGAGCAGGCGAAGACCCAGGCGGCCGAGGACGTCGAGCCGGTCATCAAGAGCTGGGAGCGCGGCGAGACCATCGTCCGAAGCGGCGATCGCGTCGACGACGTCGCATTCGAGGCGATCGACTACTTCGCCCTCAACCAGGGCGGCCTCGACGTGGCCCGGCTGCTGGGCTTCATCGTCCTCTCGGTCCTCGTGATCGGCCTGCTGCTGACGTGGACGTGGCGGTTCCGGCGCGAGTTCTGGCACCGCAACAACGTGCTCCTGCTGCTCAGCCTGCTGCTGCTGTTCGCCGTGTTCGCACTCAAGCTCACGGCGGGCCGTCCCTGGCTGCCCTACGCGCTGCCGCTGGCCGCGGTCGGGATGCTCGTGACCGTCCTCCTCGACGCCGGGGTCGCGATGGTGATGACCGCCCTGATCGCCGTGCTCGCGTCGGCGGTCAACGGGACGGGTCTCGAGGTCGGCGCATACGTGCTGTTCGGCGGCATCGCCGGGATCGTCGGCGTGCGGCGCGGCGACCGGCTGGCCGTGTTCCTCCAGGCCGGGTTCGCGGTGTTCGTCGTCAGCGCGCTGGTCGTCATCGCCTTCGCGCTGATCGGGAATCACGACGTCTACGGGACGCTCCAGCTGCTTGGCGCCTCCGCGGTCGCCGCCGGCGGGTCGGCCGTGGCCGCCGTCGGCAGCTTCGCGGTGATCGGCTCGGTGTTCGGGATCCTCACCTCGTTCCAGCTGCTCGAGCTCGCGAATCCGTCCCAGCCGCTCCTGCGCCGGCTGCTGGTCGAGACGCCGGGCACCTACCACCACTCCCTGATGGTCGGGAACCTCGCTGAGCGCGCCGCCGAGGCCATCGGCGCCGACCCGCTGCTCACTCGCGTCGCCGCCTACTACCACGACATCGGCAAGCTCTCCAACCCGGCCGCGTTCATCGAGAACCAGACGGGTGGCGAGAACCTGCACGACGAGCTCGATCCGGAGACGTCGGCGGCCCTGCTCAAGAGCCACGTGAGCGCGGGCATCGACATCGCCTACAAGTCGGGGCTGCCGAAGGCCCTGATCGCGTTCATCCCGCAGCACCACGGCACCGCGGTCATGTCGTACTTCTACGCCCGGGCCAAGGAGCAGGCGGCCGAGCCGTACGGCGGGCTCCAGACGGCGGAGGGCAGGAAGGCGGCCGATGCGGTCGACATCCGCAAGTTCCGCCACGGCGGCCCGAAGCCGCAGACGCGAGAGGCGGCGATCATCATGCTCGCCGACTCGACCGAGGCGTCCGTGCGGTCGCTGACGTCCCGCGACGAGGCCGCGATCCGGGTGATGGTGGCGCGGATCATCGAAGAGCGGATCGCCGACGACCAGTTCGACGAGTGCGACCTGACGCTGCGCGACATCGAGCGCATCCGCGAGGCGTTCGTGGGCCAGCTGCTCGGGATGTACCACCAGCGGATCGCATACCCGCAGAACAAGGTGGTCGAGATCGAGTCGAGGCGAGCCGCCGGCGAGTAACGGCTTACCGTGTGCACGTGACGAGCGCCGACCACCACAAGAACATGGTCCACGTGCCGGGTGGCACCTTCCGGATGGGCTCCGAGGAGTTCTACCCGGAGGAGCGGCCCGTCCACACGGTGTCCGTCGACGACTTCTGGATCGACGAGCACCTGGTCACCGTCGCGGACTACCGGCGGTTCGTGAAGGCCACGGGCTACCTGACCTACGCCGAGCGGCCGCTCGATCCGGCGATGTACCCGAACGCGGACCCGGACCTGCTCGTGCCCGGCTCGCTGGTCTTCCGCGGGACGCGGGGCCGGGTCCCGCTCGACGACTACCGCCAGTGGTGGAGCTTCGTCCCGGGGGCCACGTGGCGGCATCCGGAGGGACCGGGCTCGACCATCGTGGGTCGCGATCGCCACCCGGTGACCCAGGTCAACTACGAGGATGCCGCGGCGTACGCGGCCTGGGTGGGCAAGACGCTGCCGACCGAGGCCGAGTGGGAGTTCGCGGCGCGCGGCGGACTCGACGGGAAGCGCTTCACCTGGGGCGACGAGGAGACGCCGCGCGGCAAGCGGATGGCCAACACCTGGCAGGGCGAGTTCCCGTGGCAGAACACGCTCGAGGACGGGTATGCCGGCACGTCACCGGTGAAGTCGTTTCCGGCCAACGGCTACGGGCTGTTCGACATGGCCGGCAACGTCTGGGAGTGGACGGCCGACTTCTATGTCGACCGCCATCCCGACGAGGTCGCCCATCCCTGCTGCGCGCCGCACAACCCGCGGGTCGAGCACCCGGTCGGCGATCCGGGCGACGGGACGCCGATCCCGCGCCGCGTCACCAAGGGCGGCTCCCACCTGTGTGCGCCGAGCTACTGCCTCCGCTACCGACCCGCGGCCCGCCAGGGCGAGGCGGTCGACACGGGCACGACCCACATCGGCTTCCGCTGCATCGTCCGGTGAGGAGCCTCTACCTCCGCCCGTGGCGCGTCGACATCGAGTGGCGCGACGGCGTTCCCCGGCTGCTCCCGTCCACGGTGGTGGCCCGGACCGTCGCGGCCGCGCTCGATGCCGCCGGCGCGCCCCGACCCGCATCGATCGGGCTGATCCTCGCCGACGACGCTGAGCTGGCCGAGCTCAACGCGACCCACATGGGCAAGGACGGCCCGACCGACGTGCTCTCGTTCCCGCTGCTGCCGCCGTCGGCATACCCGTCGCACCCGGGCCAGCCGCCGCGCGTCCGGTCGACCAACGGCGGCGTCGCCTTCGCGCTGCCGCCCGACGCCCGCCCGCACCTCGGCGACGTGATCGTGTCGGTGGAACGAGCCGTCGAGCAGGCCCAGGCCGGCCGGGGCGGCCAGACGGGCGACGTCGCGTGGGACGCTCGGGACGAGCTCCGGCTGCTCGCCACCCATGGCACGCTCCACGTCTGCGGCTGGGATCACGCCGAGCCGGCCGAGGAGTCGGCCATGCGGACGCTCGAGCGGCGCCTCCTCGGGTGATGTCGCCACCGCCGCGGGGCCCGGTTCGGGCCACCCTCGCGTTCGTTGCCGTCGCTGGCGTGGTCGCCGGCTGCTCGGTCCTGCCATGGTCGGGTTCCGACGCGCCGCAGATCCTCGCCGGACCGGTCCAGTTCACCTGCGGCCGGTTCCCCTTCGGGGCCGAGATGCTCGATCGAGACGGCAGCGACGAGGCGGCGGCGAACCCGGCCGCGGCCGCGCTGCGGGAGGTCCTCGCGAAGGACACCCCGGACGTCGACTTCCTGCCCGATCACGGCTGGTCGCTGGCCGGGATGGACGCCGACGGGGCGGAGTTCGTGGTCGTCGATGGCGAGCTGGGCATGAAGGTCGTCGAGGTGCATGCCGCCGACCTCGGTCCCTGGATCGTGACCGGCTGGGGCGACTGCCAGCCGCAGCGCGTGCTGCCGCCGGGGCTCGGCGAGGCCAGCTGGACGCTCGACCCGGCCGCCCCGAGGCCGGGCGCCGAGACGCAGACGTTCACGGCCCTGGTGACCGAGCGCGACTGCGCCAGCGGCCAGTCGTCCGAGGGCCGCGTGGTGGGGCCCGACATCCTCGAGGTCGGCGACGAGGTGCTGGTGACGTTCGCCGTTCGCCCGCTCGGCGGCGACGCGCAGTCGTGCCAGGGCAACCCGCCGACCCGCGTCGTCGTCGACCTGGGCGAGCCGCTCGGCGATCGGCAGCTCCTCGACGGCGGGACGCTGCCGCCACGCGACCCGACGGTCGAACCCTAGGGAGTACGGCCGCCGGCCGCGCCCGCGGGCAGCGCCGTACGCGCCCGCCGTCGCGCGGCGGCACCTCGCCGGATTGTCGCGGCGCGATGCGCCGGACGCATCGATTCCAGTCGGCACGGTCGGCTTCATGCGCCGCACACATCGACCCGGGCCAATTCCGCCAGTCGAGCCCGACATCGACGCTGATTGATGCGTGGCACGCATCGACACTCGCCGGGCGACCGAGAACGATGCGCGCCGCGCATCGCGTACCAACAGCAGCCCGGTAGCAGGCTCGACGGGGAGGACACGCGCTCCACTGACGGCGCACCCGGTACCATGGCGATGAGCCCCGTCGGACCTCGTCCCGGGGCCGTTCGCCGTGCCCGGGCGGGGTCCCGGGGCGGCCGAAGAGGGTCAGGGCGAACGTGGAATCGGCATCGTGAAGCTCGTCGTCGGCCTGGGCAATCCGGGCAGCCAGTACGCGGGCACGCGGCACAACGTCGGCTGGATGGTGCTCGACCGACTCGCGGACCGGGCGGGGAAGGCCGGTCGTGGCCGTCAGCGCGACGCGGCCGAGAGCATCCAGGTCCGGTATCGCGGCCTGGAGCTCACGCTGGCCAAGCCACTGACGTACATGAACGACTCCGGGGTCGCGGTGCGCAAGCTGCTCGCCCGCGAGCGGGTGCCGCTGGCCGACCTGCTGATCGTGACCGACGACTTCGCGCTCCCGTTCGGCAAGCTGCGGTTCCGCGAGGGCGGCTCCCACGGCGGGCACAACGGCCTGCGGTCGGTGATCGACGAGCTGGGAACCGAAAAGATAGCCAGGCTACGGATCGGGATCGGCGACCCGGCGAGGGGCGCGATCGACCACGTCCTGTCGACCTTCGGGCCCGACGAGAAGGCGCGGCTGCCGATCCTGCTCGATGCGGCGGCGGACGCGGTCGAGGCGTGGGCCCGCGATGGGACGTCCAAGGCCGCCAACCGATGGAACAGCTTCGAGATGCAGGCGCCGGCCGAGGCGGACGGCGACGCCGTCGACGGCAACCCGAAGCCGGGCGAGGTGGGCGGACCGGCCGACGACAAGGGCATCCGGCGGACGACGACCGGCTGGCGGCGGATCCTGCCGGGCGGGACCGGCGAGGACGAGGACGACGGAGGCAAGGGCGCCGCCAGGAAGGGCGGCAAGCGATGACGGGCGATCGGTATCGCGGGCGGACGACCCGGCAGCGCAACGTCGCCGAAAAGGTCGCCCGCGAATGGGCCGAGCGGCGAGCCGCGTCCGAGACGACCGACCGCGAGCTGGACCTCGAGCGGGCCTCGGTCGACGCGGAGGTGGAGCTGCTCGATCCCGCGGCCCGGCCCACCGCCGAGGGCGAGGCCCAGACGGGCGTCGCGACCGCGGTCCGCCCCAGGCGATCGGCCGCCGCCCGACCGTCGGATCGTGCCGGCTCATCGTCCCGAGGCGCCGGCCGCCGCGTCCCGGACCTGTCCGTCCTGCCCGGCCTCCTCCACGACACCGGCGCGTTCGGGTCGCTGCGCGAGCGCCTCGGTCTCGCCGGCCAGCCGCCCGGGATGCACGGCAGGCACGTCGGGCTGACGTCCGTCCCGCATGGCGCCAAGTCGTACCTCGCGGCGGCCCTCGCGCTCGCGCCCGACGCGGAGCGCATCTGCTGGGTCGCGCGCGACGCCGAGATCGGCGACCGGGTCGCCGAGGAGCTGGGCGCGTGGCTCGGCGACCCCGCGCTGGTCGCCATCCTCGAGCCGCGGACCGCCCTCGCCTACGAGCGCAGCGAGCTGGTGCCGGACGAGACCGCGGCCAGGGTCGCCGCCCTCGCCACCTGGCGATCGGGCGCGGCCAAGGTGCTGGTGGCGAGCGTCCAGGCCCTGGTCCAGTCGACGATCGCCCCCGACGACCTGCCCACGGACATCCGGACGCTCCGCCCCGGCGCCCGGATCGGCATGGAGCCGCTGATCGCCGAGCTCTACGAGCGCGGCTACGCGCCGGTGATCGAGGTCGCCGGCCGGGGCGAGTTCGCGAGGCGCGGGGGGATCGTCGACGTCTTCCCGCCGTCGGCGCCGCTGCCCGTGCGGATCGAGCTGTTCGGCGACGAGATCGACTCGCTGCGCGCCTTCGACCCCACCGACCAGCGCAGCGTCGAGCCCGTCAAGGAGCTGGCCCTCCTGCCGGCGACCGAGTTCCTCCTGCCGCCCGGAGGCGCCGACGAGATCCGGCAGCGTCTGGGCCGGCTGGGCGGACGCCTGCCCGAGCGCCTGGCGCTCGACCTCGAGCGATTCGCGGGCGACGCCGCGACCGGCGCCAAAGTCCGAGAGGGCCGTGCGCTGCCCGCGGGCGACGCGGCGGAGGTGTGGGCGCGCCTCGTCGCGCCCATGACCGGCCTCGACCACCTCGACCCTTCGGCCCTGCTCGTCCTCGACGAGCCCGGCGACCTCGCCGACGCCGCCGACTTCCTGTGGCGCCAGGCCGACGAGCGGCACGCGGAGATGGTCGAGGCTGGCGACCTGCCGAAGGCCTGGCCGTCCGCGTACCTGCCGCCGCGAGACTGGAAGGCGCGTCTCCACGGCGCCAGAACGCTGGAGCTGACCTGGCAGTCCGAGGCCGGCGCGGCCGAGGGCATGGCCTTCGCCTCGAAGAGCCTCACCAGCGGCGACCAGTTCGGCTGGCGCGAGCCGGTCCTGCCGCCGGGGCTGACGGCGCGCCTGCTCGACGGCGTCGAGCACTGGGTGCGGGAGCGGGCGCGCGTCGTGCTGGCCAGCGACCAGGCGCCGCGGCTCGTGGAGCTGCTCGCGGAGGCGGGCCACGCCGTGGGCATCGTCCACCGCGTCACCGAGGCCCCGCCGCCGGGCGCCATCGCCCTCATCGAGCGCAGCCTCAACGGCGGCTTCGAGGGCGGCCCGGACGGCCTCGCGCTGGTGACCGACCGCGAGCTGTTCGGCACCGTCCGCGTCCGCCGGCCGAAGGCGATGCGGCGCGTCGTCCCGCGCGACCTCCTCGAGCGCCTGTCGCCCGGCGACGTCGTCGTCCACATCGACCACGGCATCGCCCGCTACGAGCAGATGCTCCGGCGCGGCGAGCCGGGCCAGGAGCGCGACTATCTCGAGCTCTCGTTCGCGGCCGGCGACCGGATCTTCGTCCCGGTCGAGCAGATCAACCGGGTGAGCCGCTACTCCGGCGGCGAGCACCCCACGCTCAGCCGGCTCGGCGGCACCGACTGGCTGCGCACCAAGCAGCGGGTCCGCAAGGCGGTCACCGACCTCGCCGAGGAGCTGCTGGCGCTGTACGCCAAGCGCGAGGCGGCCGAGGGGTTCGCGTACGCGTCGGACTCGCCGTGGCAGAGCGAGATGGAGGCGTCGTTCCCGTACGAGGAGACGCCCGACCAGCTGCGCGCGGCCGAGGAGGTCAAGGTCGACATGCAGGCCCGCCGGCCGATGGACCGGCTGGTCGTCGGGGACGTGGGCTACGGCAAGACCGAGGTCGCGCTACGGGCCGCGTTCAAGGCGACCCAGGACGGCAAGCAGGTCGCGGTGCTGGTGCCGACGACGGTGCTCGCCGGCCAGCACTTCCAGACGTTCAGCCAGCGGTTCGCGGCCTTCCCGCTGACCGTTCGCCTGCTGTCCCGGTTCGTGGGCGCCAAGGAGCAGGAGGCCACGATCAAGGGTCTCGCGGCCGGAACGGTCGACATCGTCATCGGCACCCACCGGCTGCTGTCGAAGGACGTCGCGTTCCGCGACCTCGGCCTCGTCGTGGTCGACGAGGAGCAGCGGTTCGGCGTCGCGGCCAAGGAGCGGCTGAAGCAGCTGCGCAGCGCGGTCGACGTCCTCACGCTCTCGGCGACGCCGATCCCGCGCACGCTCAACCTCGCGCTCGCCGGGATCCGGGACATGAGCGTGATCGAGACCCCGCCCGAGGACCGGCTGCCGATCCAGACCCGCGTGGCGGAGGCGAGCGCCGGCCTCGTGCGCGACGCGATCCTGCGCGAGCTCGATCGCGGCGGCCAGGTGTTCTACGTCCACAACCGGGTCGAGACGATCGAGGCGCAGGCGGAGCAGCTCCGGCGCCTGCTGCCCGGCGCGCGGATCGTCGTCGGACACGGCCAGATGGGGGAGGGCGCGCTCGAGAAGGTGATGCTGACGTTCGCCGACGGCGCGGCCGACGTCCTCGTGTGCACGACGATCATCGAGTCGGGCCTCGACATCCCCAACGCCAACACCATCGTCATCGACCGCGCGGACACCCTCGGCCTCGCCCAGCTGTACCAGCTCCGCGGCCGCGTCGGCCGGTCCAGCCGGCGCGCCTACGCCTACCTGATGTACCGCCGCCGCGAGCGGATGAGCGAGGAGGCGCGCAAGCGGCTCCAGGCGATCTTCAACGCGTCGGAGCTGGGCGCCGGGTTCCAGATCGCGCTCGCCGACCTCGAGATCCGCGGCGCCGGCAACATCCTGGGCGGCGAGCAGTCCGGCCACATGGCGGCGGTCGGGTTCGACCTGTACTCGCGGCTGCTGGCCGAGGCCGTCGAGGAGGCCAAGGCGCGGCGCGAGTTCCGCGAGCCCGTCCGGGAGACGCCGCAGGCCGTCGTGGACCTGCCGGTGGACGCCCACCTCCCCGACGACTACGTGCCCGACGAGGCCCAGAAGCTCGAGCTCTACCGGCGGCTGGCCAGGTCGCGCACGACCGGGGACGTGGCCGCGTTCCGCCAGGAGGTCACCGACCGCTACGGCCCGATGCCGCAGCCGGTGCTCCGGCTGGTCGAGGTCGCGGAGCTGCGGCACGCCGCCGAGACCGCGGGCGTGGCCAGCCTCGCGCGCGAGGAGGGCTGGCTGGTCGTCCGCTTCGGAGCGGGGATGTCGCGGGCGACGGCGATGCAGCTGCTGGCGCCGTCGGGGGCCGGTGGACCCCTGCCGGGCGTGCGGCCGGGCGACATGACGTTCGCCTCGAACCAGGTCCGGATCCGGCTGCCGCGCGACCCGCTCAAGGGCTGGACGCTCACCCAGGCCGTGGTCTCGCGCCTGGTCGCGGCCGTGGGCGCCGGGAACGTCGCCGGCGAGGCGCAGCCGGCCGAGGTGCGATGATCCGGTCATGGACAGGTCCCCGGAGGTCGATGCCTACCTCGCGAAGCTGCCCGACGACAAGCGGGTGGCGATGGAGGCGATGCGCGACGCGGTCCATGTCGGCGCGCCGGGCGCCGTCGAGACCATCGCCTACGGCATGCCCGCCATGCGCAGCCACGGCGGGCAGTTCCTGGTCTCGTACGACGCGTTCAAGCACCACTTCAGCCTCTTCCCCGCGAGCGACGCGGTCGTCGCCGCGTGTGGCCCGGAGCTCGCGCCCTACCTCGCGGGCAAGGGCACGATCCGGTTCCCGGCCGACGAGCCGATCCCGACCGGCCTGGTCGCGCAGATCGTGCGGGTCCGGATGACCGAGAACGCCGCGAAGGCCGCCAGGGACGCCTAGGCCCCTCAGGACGAGAAGCCGCCGTCCGTGTGGATGAGCTGGCCCGTCGTCCAGGCGCCGTCGTCGGACAGCAGGAACGCGATCAGCCTCGCGACGTCGGGTGGCGTCCCGAGCTTGCCCAGTGGCTGACGCTTGGCGAGCGCCTCGCGGAGCTCGTCGTCCATCCAGCCCGTGTCGACCGGTCCCGGGTTGACCGCGTTCGACCGGATGCCCAGGTGGCCGAGCTCGCGCGCCGCGGCGATCACGATCCGGTCGAGGGCGCCCTTCGAGGCGCCGTACGGGAGGTTGTACGTCGTCGCGTCGCTGGTCAGCGCGACGATCGCCCCGCCGTCGACCACCTGGCGCGCGAACGCGGCGATCAGCTGCCACGAGGCGCGGGCGTTGACGATCATGTGCCGGTCGAACGACTCGACCGTGGTGTCGAGGATCTCGGAGTCGCGCGATTCGGCGTGCGACAACACGAGACCCCGGAGCGTGCCGAGCGTCGCGACGGCATCGGCGACCAGCCGGTCGGGGTAGGCGGCGTCGGTCAGGTCGCCCGGCAGGAGCACCACCGTGGCGCCGCGCCGTCGGAGATCGTCCGCGATCTGCTCCGCATCATCGTCGCCCTGCGTGCCGTACACCGACGTCTCGTACGGCCGCCAGTAGGAGAGCGCCAGGTTCCAGCCGTCGTCGGCGAGCCGCGCGGTGATCCCGGACGCGATGCCGATCTTCCGCCCCGCGCCCGTGACGAGCGCCGCCGGCCGCTTCCCCTCGTTGGACACCGGTTCCTCCTTCGGTGCGATCCTGCGCAGGATGACCGACCAACCGGCGGCCCGCTACGCCATGGCGGGCGATCGCGTCGCCCTCGGCCCGGTCCGACGCGAGCTGTTCCCGCTCCACGTCACCTGGCTGAACGATCCCGAGGTCGCCTGGAACGTGTTCGGCGCGCCCGTGCAACGCACGTTCGAGGAGGAGCGCGAATGGATCGAGGCGTTCCTGGCCGACCCGCACTCGCGCCTGTGGCTGATCTACCGGCTTGACGAGGCGCGACCGATCGGCCTCGCGGCGCTGACCGAGATCGACGTCGAACCCGGCACGGCGACCTTCCGGACCCTGATCGGCGAGGCCAGGGATCGCGGGCGAGGATTCGGGCGGGAATCGAGCGAGCTCGTCCTGCGTCATGCCGCCGAGGACCTCGGCCTCCGCGAGATCCGCCTCGACGTCTACGGCTACAACGCGGCCGGCCTCCACCTGTACGAGGGGCTCGGCTTCCGGGAGGTCTCGCGCCACCCGATGAAGCTCGAACGCGATGGCCGTCGGTGGGATGTCATCCGGATGGTGCGCCAGGGCGCCCGACTCGACCTAGGCGGCGTCCCGCTCGCGTGCCTCGACGAACCCGAGGAAGTCGAGGTCGCCCGGCGAGTGCCCGTCGGCGGTCAACATCCAGGCCGCGTTGCTCAGCTGCTGGAGCCCGTGCGTGTAGACGTGCTGGAGGTGCCACCAGAGCGGATGGCTGCGGCCTCTGCTCCGCGGCACACGGCCCGTCGAGCGCCTTGGCCGACAGGCTCCCGAGCCAGGCCCGCATCTCCATCTCGTCGCCGGTCCAGCGCTCGCGGATGGAGCCGACGCTCGGGAAGTCCCGAGGCACGAGCTCCACGTCCTCGGCCGGGAACTCGGTCGGGTCGGCGCTGGCGAGGCGTCGGCGCCAGCTCCACTCGACGTCGAGCTCGTGGACGAGCGTCGCCCGGAGGCCGAGCAGGTCAGCCGGCGCGTCACCCGGCCAGGTCACGCCGTCGGCGTCCGCCGCATCGAGGATCCGGTCACGGACCCAGTAGAGATGGTCGAAGATGAGCGCGATCTCGGAGGGTTGCATGACCGAAGTCTCCACGACCGGCCGATCGATGTCGCGCGAGCCCGTCCGGTGGGGGTTCGCGTCGCCGGGACCGCTGCGCGACAAGCTGACGGCCCTCGCGATCGGCGGGGGAAAGGTCGTGACCACGCGGCCTGCTCGCGAAGTACGAGATCGAGGGCGAACCCGTCGAGCAGCCGGGCGACATCTCGATCCTGCTGGACTCGCGACGACCGGCCGCTGGCGCTGATCGAGAACGTGCGGTCGAAGGTCATCCGGCTGGCGGACATGACCGACGAGGACGCGATCGACGAGGGCGAGGGCTACGCCGACGCCGCGGCCTTCCGCGTCTCGCACGAGGACCACTGGAACGGCTTCATCGACGAGGTGCGCGAGGGGCTCGGGGATCCGGGCTACACGATCACCGACGACACGCTCGTCGTCGCCGAGCGCTTCCGGATCGCCGGGCTGCTCGATCCCGACGGCCGACCGTTCGACCCGCCGGTCCGCCCGGCCTACCCGGCCGATCGCGCGGTCGTCGACGCGTTCCTGGCCGCCCACAACGCGGACGTCGTGGCGCGACTTGGCACGCTCGAGGACGCGACGCGGCAGCCGGCGCTGATCGCCGAGGTCGACGGCGAGCTGGCCGGTGTCCTGACGTGGGTGCTGCGCGGGCGGTCGATGGAGGTGCTGACGCTGCACGCCGCGCGCCAATGGGCGGGTGCCGGGACCGCGCTGGTCGCGGCCGCGCGGCGGGTCGCGGAGGCCGTCAGGGGCTCGCCGCCTCTGGCTGATCACGACCAACGACAACGTCGACGCGCTGCGGTTCTACCAGCGGCGCGGGTTCCGGCTGGTACGGGTCCACGCCGGCGCGGTCGACCGGTCACGGGCCGCGCTCAAGCCCGGGATCCCGGAGGCCGGCGACCACGGCATCCCGCTGCGTGACGAGCTCGAGCTCGAGATGACCACCGGGTCCCTGCCGGAGCCGGTGGCTTCCGTCGCCGACGAGCTGCTCGCCCTCGAGCTCGCCCTCGCCCGCCGCGACGAGCCCGCGATCCCCGGCGGCTACGAGGCGGTGCTGGCCCCGGACTTCAGCGAGATCGGCGCGAGCGGGCGGCGCTGGACGCGCGCCGAGACCCTCGAGTCCCTCCACGCCGAGCCGCCCGACCCGTCCGTCACGATCGAGGCCTTCGAGGTCGCCGACCTCGGGCCCGACCTCGTCCTCGTGACCTATGACACGCGCGGCATCGCACCCGACGGCGCGGAACGCCGAAGCCGCCGCAGCTCGGTCTGGCTCCGTCACGACGACCGCTGGCAGCTCCGCTTCAACCAGGGCACGCCGATCGCCCCCGTCGAGACCTGACCGCCGCGGGATCAGGGCTTGCCGAAGTCAGGACGATAGGCTCATGTGGCGCAGGTGCGCTCCAGGGGTCTGTGCTGGCAGCGGTCGTTGTCAGCGGGTGTGCCGCCCCGGTGACCAGCCAGGGCTCGTCGCCCAGCGCCGTCGCCGGAGACGCCGGCTCGCGGCCGATCGCGACCGCTTCGGCCAGCCAGGGGTCGCCACCCGGCGACGCCATGTCGTCCCCGATCGCTGCGCCTTGCGACCCGGCGGTCGACATGGGCGTCCTGCCGGCGCTGGGCCCGCGCCGGGTTCGCCGATCCAGAGCCTGAGATGCCGCACGTGCTGAGCCGGTCGGGCGACGCCGTCGCGATCCTGTTCGGCTACCCCCTTGCCTCGCCACCGCGCGTCGGGTTGAACAACAAGATCCTGTGGGTTCACCGCGATGGGCCAACGTCGCCCGTCGAGATCAGCGCGCAACGGATGGAGGGGACCACGACTCGTGGGAGATCCGGCCCAGCGTTCGCTCGATGGGGGCTTCGCGCCGTCGATCGTGGACCTCCCTGATGCGGGGTGCTGGAGGTTGACGCTCACGTACGGCGATCGGACCGACAGCATCGATCTCGAGTACGCAGCTCCGACGGGTTGAACGTCTCTCCAACGTTCCGCGTCGCCGTGCCTTCCGCAACCGTGTCTTGACGGCGGTGCTACCGTGATGAAACCGGTCTCATGTAACCGGTTTCATCCGCCGCCATCCGCTCGAGACGAGGGAACCGTGGCGAAGAAGACGGTCACCATCCGCGACGTCGCCCGCCACGCCGGCGTCAGCGTCGCGACGGCGTCGCGGGCGCTGAACGGCAGCCAGGTCGTCAACCCGCAGACGCGCGATCGGATCCTCTCGGTGATGGAGGAGCTCGGCTTCACGCCGAGCCCCGCGGCGCGCCGCCTCAGCCTCGGCCGGACGCTGACCATCGGCGTGGTCGTCTCGTTCCTGACCCGACCGCAGGCCGCCGAGCGGCTGCGCGGCGTCGACGCCGTCCTGACCGACAGCGAGTTCGACCTCGTCATCTACAACGTCGAGTCGGTCCAGAAGCGCGACCACTACCTGGGCACGCTCGCCCAGTCGCAGCGGACCGACGGGCTGCTCGTCATGTCGCTGCCGCCGAACGCCGAGGCCGCGCCCGTGCTCGGCCGAGCGCCCGTTCCGGTCGTGTTCATCGACGTCCATACGCCATCGGTCGACGGCGATGCCGCGGGTGATCGGCGACGACGTCGCCGGCGGCGCCCTGGCGGCCCGGCACCTGCTGGACCTCGGCCACCGCGACATCGGCTTCATCGGCGACGCGTCGAGGACCCGTTCGGCTTCACGTCGAGCCGCGATCGCGAGGCGGGCCTCACGCGCGAGCTCGCGAGCGGCCGGCATCGAGATCCCGCGGCCGTGGGTCGGGCACGGCGCCCACGGTCGCTACGAGGCGCGGGACCTCGCCCGCCGGATGCTCCTCGGCGATCGCCGCCCGACGCGCCATCTTCACCGCCAGCGACACGCAGGCGCTCGGGGTCATCGCCGCCGCCCGTGAGCTCGGTCTCCACGTGCCGGACGACCTGTCGGTCATCGGCTACGACGACATCGAGGCCGCCGACTACGTCGGCCTGACGACGGTCCGGCAGCAGCTGTTCGAGTCCGGACGACGAGGCGCGGAGATCCTCCTGGCCGAGATCGCGGCCCGCTCCGAGCAGCCGCCCGTCGCCCATCTGTCCCCCGAGCTCGTGGTCCGTGCGACCACGGCGCCTCCGAAGGAGGGCCGTGGATGAAGACCCCCGGACGAATGCGGCACCCGCTAGGGACACAGGAGGAGGAGTGCTCATGGTCAGCATCCGATCGCGCGCGCCGGGGCCAGCGTCGCCCGCGGCGCGCTTCGCCCTCATCGCCGCCCTTGCCGTCCTGGTCGCCGCATGCGCCCCGCCCGGCGCGGTGTCCTCGCCGACCGCGGCTCGCGAGCGCGGCTGCCGACGTCGGCGGCACCCTCCGCCAGCGCCGAAGGCAGCGTCGCGCCCTCCGCAAGCGCCGCGCGGCCGGCCCGAGCTGCGGGACCGACCCGGTCACGCTCAACGCCTACTTCGAGACCGGCTTCGACCTGCCGTTCAAGCTGTCCGAGGAGTTCACCAAGCAGTTCCCGAACGTGACCTGGAAGATCAAGCAGGACCAGTTCACGAACCTCATGACGGCGACGCCGCGGCTGCTGTCCGGCGACAATCCGCCCGACCTGATCCGGCTGCCGTCGATGGTCACGCTGGTCAAGGACGGGCTGCTGAAGAACCTCGACGACTACGTCACCGCGTTCGGCTGGGACAAGTTCCCGCCGGCCCAGCTCGCGCAGAACCGCGTCGCCGAGGACGGGACCCGCGGATCCGGCTCGCTCTACGCCGGCGGGCTGAACTACAGCCTGACCGGCGTCTTCTACAACAAGGAGCTCGCCGCAGCAGATCGGGATGACCGAGCCGCCCACGACCGTCGCCGAGTTCGAGGACGCTGCTGGCCAAGGCGAAGGCCGCCGGACTGCTGCCGATCATGGCCTGGAACGCCACGGCCAGCGGCGGAGGCCTCGCGTTCCCGCTGCAGAACCTGATGGCCGCCTACGGGCCGACCGAGCCGATCAACGACTGGATCTTCCAGAAGCCCGGCGCGACGATCGACACGCCGACCAACCTGACGGCGGCGCAGCATCTCGAGCAGTGGGTCAAGTCCGGCTACTTCCCGAAGGACGCCAACGCGATCGAGTACACGGACGCCAACGCCCGCTTCGGCAAGGGCGAGGGCGTGTTCATGTTCAACGGTGACTGGCAGAACGCCGTCTACGACAAGGACCTGCCCGGCAACGTCGGCTTCTTCGTCTTCCCGCCGGCCGAGGCCGGGGGCAAGGTGGCGGCCATGTCGGCGCCGCTGACGTACGGCATCGCGGCCAACGCCAAGAACGCCGACTGCGCGGCGTTCTTCCTCAACTGGGTCGCGACCAACGAGACGGCCCGCCAGATCGACGTCGCCGTCGGCGGCTCGAACCCCGGCGGTCCGCCCGACCTGCCGGTCCCGCCGGCCGCGGCCGGCTCGGTCACCAACGAGACGCTGGCGTCCGGCGCGGACGTCGCCACGGACAATGGCGCGATGGACTTCATCGCCAACGCGACCGGCTCGATCTTCGCCCAGGGCTGGACGCCGGAGCTCCAGAAGATGGTCGGCGGCAAGCAGGACGCCGCCGGTCTGCTGAAGGCCGTCCAGGCCGAGTACGAGAAGGAGCTCAATCGGTGAGTCAGGCCGCCGACGAGGCCGACCGCGGGCGCGATCGCGAGATCCCGAGCCTCGGCGGCCGATCGGCGGCAGGCACGGCGGATCCCCCTCGTCGGGGGGATCCGCCGGCAGACCTTCGTCGGCTGGCTGTTCGTGCTGCCGGCCCTCGTCATGTACGCGCTGTTCGTCCTGCAGCCGCTCGCCCTGACGGTCCAGTACTCGCTCTACCGCTGGGACGGCGTCGGACCCGCGGAATGGGTCGGGCTGTCGAACTACGCGACGGTCCTGAGCGAGCCGAAGCTCGTCGAGACGCTCTTCAACGCGTTCCGGCTCGTCGTCTTCTTCAGCCTGATCCCGGTGGCGCTCGGGCTGGTGACCGCGACCGTCATCCACCGTGTCGCGCCGGCCGGCTGGGGACGATCTCGCGGACGGTCCTGTTCCTGCCACAGGTGATCCCGCTGGTCGCGGCGGGCATCATCTGGGGCCGGCTCCTGTCTCTCACCGGCCTCGTCAACCAGGGCCTGACGGCGATCGGCCTCGGCGACGTCACCCGGGCCTGGCTCGGAGACTTCGACACCGCCCTGCCGGCGGTCGGCATCATCGGGATCTGGGTCCTGCTCGGCTTCTGCACGGTGCTGCTGCTCACCGGCATGACCAAGATCGACGGCGCGCTCTACGAGTCGGCGCGACTCGACGGGGCGGGCTGGTTCGCGGAGTTCCGCGCGATCACCGTCCCGAGCCTGCGCTACGAGATCGGCGTGTGCATCACGGTCACGGTGATCGCGGCGCTCGCCGCCTTCGACATCGTCTACGTCGCGACGGGCGGCGGACCCGGGAAACGCCACCGCGGTCCCGGGCATCCAGATCTACATCCTCGCCTTCCTCGAGCGCCAGGTCGGTCTCGCCTCGGCGCTGGCCGTCGTCCTCGTCGTGCTCGTGCTGATCGTCATCCTCCCGATCCAGCGGCTGACCCGCGGGTGACGGCCGATGAGGGTGGATCGGCGCGAGCTGTACGCCGGCCGGGTGCTGCTGCTGGCGCTGGTCGCGATCACGTGCTGCCGTTCGTCAGCATCTTCACGACCGCGCTGCATCCGTCCGGGAGCGCTCCCGGTCGGGCTGTCGTGGCCGTCCGACCCGCAGTGGGGCAACTTCTTCGAGGCATTCCAGCGTCGCCAACATGACGCGCCCTGCTCGCCTCGAGCGTGTTCATCGTCCTCGCGGTCGTGCCGATCTCGCTCGTCATCTCGACGATGGCCGGCTTCGGGATCGGCCTGCTGCGGATCCCGGGCGCCGGCCTGCTGCTCCTGCTGTTCGTCTTCGGCCTGACGCTGCCGTTCGAGGGCATCATCACGCCGCTCTACTTCCTCGCCCGTCAGATGGGCATCCTCAACACGCGCCTCGCGATCGTCCTGCCGCTGATCGGGCTGTTCATGCCGTTCGCCGTGTTCTGGATGCGCGCGCACTTCGTGAACATGCCCACCGAGATCTCGGAGGCGGCGCGTGTCGACGGCGCGAGCACCTGGGACCTGTTCTGGCGGATCCACGTGCCGCTGGCGCGGGCGCCGATCGCGTCGCTCGGGATCCTGATGTCCGTCTGGGCCTGGAACCAGTTCCTGCTGGCGCTCGTGCTCGTCGAGGACCCGACCCAGCGGACGATGGCCGGCGCCCTCGGCGCCTTCCAGGGCCACTACGCGACCGACATCCCGCTGCTGTGCGCCGGAACGATCCTGATCCTCCTGCCCACGCTCATCCTCTTCATCGTCTTCCAGCGACAGGTGATCGCGGCGCTGCTGCAGGGCTCGGTGAAGGGATGACGGACGTGCACCAGTGCCGACCGGCGGCACGTCGCGACGCACGGCGCCTGAGGCCGCACGTTCGATGCCCGTCCGCGAGGTCGCACCCCGGCCGCAGCTGCTGACCTACCCGGACTCGCTGGGTGGGGACCTCGCCAGCCTGGGGTCGCTGCTCGACGGCCCGCTCGACGGGTTGTTCCGCGGGCGTCCATGTCCTGCCGCCGTTCCCGTCGTCGGGCGACCGCGGGCTTCGCGCCGCTGACCTACCGCGAGATCGACCCGCGGTTCGGCTCCTGGTCCGACGTGCGCCGGATCGCGGACCGCCACGACGTGCTGCTCGACGTGATGATCAACCACATCTCCCGCCAGAGCCCCGAGTTCCGGGACTTCGAGCGCCGCGGGCGAGCGTCGCCGTCGGCGGACCTGTTCCTCACGCTCGACAAGGTCTGGCCCGGCGGGATCCCGTCCGACGCCGACGTGGCGCTGATCTTCCTGCGCAAGCCCGAAGCGCCGTTCTCGACCGTGACGATCGAGGCCACGGGCAAGCCGGAACGGGTCTGGACCTCGTTCGGAACGGCGGATTGGTCCGAGCAGATCGACCTCGACGTCACCTCGCCGGCGACGCGGGCGCTGATCAGCGGCTGGCTTGAGGTTCCTCGCGGAGCAGGGCGTCCGGATCGTGCGGCTCGACGCCGTCGGGTACGTCATCAAGCAGCCCGGGACGACCTGCTTCATGGTCGAACCCCAGATCTACGACTTCCTCGGCTGGGTCACGCAGGTCGCCGGCCTCGCTCGGGCCTGGCCGTCCTCCCCGAGGTCCACGACGAGTACGCGACGCACGAACGGCTCGCGGCACACGGATTCTGGACCTACGACTTCGTGCTGCCGGGCCTCGTCCTCCACACGTTCCGGACGGGGGAGACGACGCGGCTGGCCGACCATCTCGCGCGCTCGCCGGCCCGCCAGTTCACGACGCTCGACTGGCACGACGGCATCCCGGTCCGCCCCGATCTCGACGGCATCCTCGAGCCCGACGAGATGCTGGACCTCGCGGCGCACGTCCAGCGGACAAGGCGGCAACGTCAACCGGATCCTGTCCGACGCGCACGCGGGAGGCGTCGACGTCCACCAGCTCAACTGCACGTACTACTCGGCGCTCGAGTGCGACGACGAGCGATACGTCGCGGCCCGCGCGATCCAGCTCTTCGCGCGCGGCGTGCCCCAGATCTACTACGTCGGCCTGCTCGCCGGCGAGAACGACCTCGATGCCGTCGAGCGGACGGGTGAGGGTCGGGCGATCAACCGCCACGACTACCGGCTGGACGAGATCCAGGTCGCCCTCCAGCGACCCGTCGTCCGGCGGCTGGTGGACTTGATCCGCCTTCGAAACACGCACCCGGCCTTCGACGGGGAGCTGGACGTCGAGGCCGACGACCCACATTTGCTCCGCCTGCGCTGGGGCGCCAATGACTCGTCGCTGGAGCTCGTGGTCGACGTCGAGACGCGGTGCGATTGAGGTCCGTGATCGCGGTCGAACACGCCCGACCGCGGCGTGAGGACCTGTCTCTAGACTTGGGCGATGTCCACCGAAACGAGCGGCCGGGTCGACGCCTTCGGCCGCGATGAAGGGCGCCGCGTGTTCGGGACGGTTGCCGCCGCGTACACGGCCGCACGGCCGGGGTATCCCGATCGCGTGTACCAGGTCCTGCGCGACCGATGCCGGCTGGGCCCAGGGACACGCGCCCTCGAGATCGGTGCTGGAACGGGACAGGCGACGACTCGGTTGGCCGAATCGGGTGCGGCGATCGTCGCGGTGGAACCCGATCACGCCCTCGCCGACGCGCTGCGCGCGCAGACGCGGACGGCTCCAAGGCTCGAGATCGTCGATTTCCGCGTTCGAGGACGTCGAGCTGGCGCCGTCATCCTTCGATCTCGTCGCGGCCGCGACCGCGTTCCACTGGCTCGACCCGGAGCGCTCGCTCCCGAAGATCGCCGCCGCCCTGAAGCCCGGCGGTTGGCTGGCGTTGTGGTGGAACGTCTTCGGCGACCCGGATCGCCCGGACCCGTTCCACGACGCCACCGAGCCGCTCCTGCGGGACCTCGCGCGAGGACCCGGTGCCGGCACGGGCAGACGTGAATACGGGCTCGAAGTCGACGCTCGGACCCAGGAGTTGCTGAATTACGGGTTCCACGACATCCAGTACGAGGCCGTCCGCTGGACGCTGCACCTCGACGCGAGCCAGACGCGGCAGCTGTACTCGACGTTCTCCAACATCGCCCGACTCCCGAGCGACGACCAAGTGGCGCTGCTCGACGAGCTCCAGCGGATCGCGACCGTCGACTTCGGCGATCGGGTCGAGCGAGAGATGGTCACCCCGATGTACACGGCCCATCGGCCCTCGCGATAGCGCCGGTCAGCGCACCCGGCCGTCGTGGAGCGCGGCAATGGACTTCGCGATCCGCCGCTCCCGCGTCTCGTCGGTCCTGGCGCCCGTCACCTGCAGGACGTGCCACGACTGGTTCGAGTACGACAGGGCGTCGAACGTGCGACGAGCCGCGGGGTCCGCGTCCAGCGCGGCGGCGAGCTCGGGTGGGACGACGACCTCTCGTGGCGCGCTGTCGAGCTCGATGTCGACATCGATCTCGTCGCCGCCCTTGACCTGGGCACCGGCGCGGTTCTCGGCGCTCACGCCGACCATGTACCGGCCGCCCATGACCGCGATCGAGCTGCGGTAGGTGAAGCCGTTGATGGTCACGCGCACGGGCGGTCGCTTGCCGGAACCCAGCGCCTCGACGATCTCGGCCGGGACCTCGATCCCGGTGGCGGTCTTGTCACTCTGCAGGAGCGTCGTGTGGAAGCGCATGGTCAGGATCTTGGCACAGCGACCGGATCCGGCAACGCCGCCCCGGGCCCGAGGCCCGACGCCGTAGGATCGATGCACCACCGGATCCCGACCAGGAGGCGCACGCGCGATGCTCACGGCCACCAAGGACCTGATGCTCCCGGCCACCGTCACCGGCTCGTGGCCGCGGCCGCGCTGGTACGACGGCGGGCTGTGGGGCCGGCCGCTCGACACGGCGCTGCTCGACGTCCGGTTCCGCGAGCAGTTCCTCGACGCGCACTCGACCGTGATCGCCGACCAGGAACGCGCCGGGCTCGACATCCTGACCAACGGCGACTACCACCTCGACGAGGACTTCGCGGGCCGCTCGTGGCACCACTACCCGCTGCAGCGCTGGAAGGGCCTCGAGCACGAGGAGCTGCAGTACGAGGGCTCGCGCGACAGCCTGCTCGCGTTCCCGCCCGGGACGCTGATGAACGAGATCGAGACGACGTGGCGCTGGCCGCGCGTCGTGGGCAAGGTCGAGCACGACCCGAAGAACCCGCTCGAGTACGCGAAGCTCTGGCGCATCGCCCAGGCCCGCGCCGCCTCGGGCAAGCCGGTCAAGTTCGGGACCTGCTCGTCGCAGGTGCTCGCGATCTTCCTCGACAGCCACACCGACCAGTACGACCTCGACGACAAGAAGCAGCTGATCTGGGACATGGCCGGCGCGATGAACCTCGAGCTGCGCCAGCTCGCCGCGGCCGGCGCGAAGGTCATCCAGATCGAGGAGCCGACGATCCACTTCACGGCGGCCTTCCATCCCGAGGAGACGGAGCTGCTCGACTTCATGGTCGACGCGTTCAACCACGAGGTGGACGGCCTCGACGACGTCGAGCTGTGGATCCACACCTGCTGGGGCAATCCCAACATGCAGAAGGTCTACAGCGGCGAGTCGTACGCGAACTCGATCGACATCTACCTCAACCGGCTGAAGGGCGACGTCTGGACCGTCGAGGCGACCGAGAACGACCTCGCCGAGATCGACCTGTTCAAGCCCTACGCCGGCAACCTCAGGAAGAAGGTGGCGGTCGGCGTCGTGAACCACCGCACGCTCCAGGCCGACATGGCGCCGGTCGTCGCGGGCCGCATCCGGCGTGCGCTCGAGGTCATTCCGGCCGACAAGCTGATCCTGTCGTCGGACTGCGGGTTCGGCCGCCAGGGGTTCAACCGGACGGTCGCGTTCTACAAGGCGGCCGGCATCGCGCAGGGCCGGAACATCGTGCTCAAGGAGCTCGGGCTCGAGGAGCGCTACGTGGCGGGGGCCGATCCGGCCCTGCAGCCGGACGTGCTCCCGGACCGGGAGCCGCTGACGCACCTGCCGTCGCCCTGGACGTAGCTCGGAGGCGGGCCGTGGACCACGACGACGGGATGCGGATGCTGCAGGCGATCGCGACGGCGTTCGATCGAGCACGACCTCGACTCGATCATGGCGCACTTCGCCGACGACGCCGTGTTCGAGAGCCCGCGCGGACCGGATCCGTGGGGCACGAGGGTCGTCGGCCTGGAGGCGATCCGCGAGGCGTTCGCCGCCCGCTTCTCGGGGATCCCGGACGTCCGATACCAGGAGGACTCGCACTTCGTCGACGGCGACCGGGGCGCATCCGAGTGGACGCTGTCCGGCACGACGACCGACGGCACGCGGATCGAGGTCCGCGGCTGCGACCTGTGGACGTTCCGCGACGGCGAGGTCGTGAAGAAGGACTCGTTCTGGAAGATTCGCACCGACGGCTGACGATGCCGAGAGACGCCGCGACCCGCCCGAGCTCACGATCGTCCCCGCGAACGAGGCGAGCTGGGACGACCTGCAGGCCGTGTTCGGAACACACGGCGATCCGCACCGGTGTCAGTGCCAGCGGTACCGGATGCAGTTCCGCGAGTCCTGGAACTCGGTCGGCGTCGAGGAGCTGGGCTTCCGCCTGCTCACCCAGACCCACGCCGGCCAGCCGGCGGCGGGCTCGACGAGCGGCCTCGTCGCCTACCTCGAGGGCGTGCCGGTGGGCTGGAGCGCGGTCGCGCCTCGCGCCGACCATGCCCGCCTGCTGCGGGACATGCGCGTGCCCTGGGTGGGCCGAACGGAGGACAAGGCCGACCCGGGCGTCTGGGCGGTGACCTGCTTCGTCACCCGCGCGGGCTACCGCCGGCGCGGCGTGAGCCGGGCGCTGGCGCGGGCGGCCGTCGACTTCGCCCGTGAGCGTGGCGCCCGTGCCCTCGAGGGCTACCCGATGCTGACCGAGCCCGGGCAGGAGATCGCCTGGGGCGAGCTGCACGTCGGCAGCCGCAGCATCTTCGCGGCGGCCGGGTTCGTCGAGGTCAGCCACCCGACCCTCCGCCGGGTCGTCATGCGCATCGACTTCTGACGCGTCAGGGCCTTGAACTACGGCTGCCGGAGGCGGAGACTGCCGTCCTGATTGGCTGACACATCGCGGTCCGTCGCTCGTCACAGCGCCGGACCAGGTTCGCGCTACGAGGGTTCGTGATGAGTCGCAGGTTCGGTGTGTGGACGCGGCTGCTGCTGGCCGTGTCGGTCGCGTTGGTGGTGCTCGTCCTGCCCGGGGACCGTCTCACGCCGCCTGTCGCTCGGGCAGGCGGGTGCCCCTCGGAGCCGATCACGATCGCGAAGATCGTCAATCTCGAAGGGGTGTCGCCGGTCACCTGTTTCGGCGGCGCGCTCCTGACATTCCGAGCGTTCGTCCCCGTGCCGGAGGGCCTCGGTGGAACGAGCGCGTCGACGCTCGCGCCGGCGTGGCTCGACGACTTCACGGGGAGCTGGGTCCCGCTCGGCACGGGTCCCGACGAGGCAACGACGGGGGCGTTCGTGCCGCCGGCACTCGGTCACTGCAAGCTCGGCCCAAACGGGCAGAGCTGCCCGTTCCGCTCGTACGCCAATCGATGGGCGACGGTGAGCGCCCACTACGACGGCCCCGTCGCGCAGACCTGTCGCTATTCCAGCCATCCGCCGGGCAAGGGCTTCTCGAAGCAGGCGGCCGTCGCCGAGTGCCGCGCAAAGCTCATCGTCCTGTCCGTCGGCCCCGACAGCCTTCCCGCGACCGACGCCGTCGCCGCTCCTGATGACGCTCCGCGTGGCGGGCCGGCCGCGCTCGCCTGGTTCGTCGTGTTCGGCGCCGGCGTCGTGCTCCTAGTCGCGCGCCGCCCCAGCCTCGGCCGTCGGTAGCACCCGGAGACTGACCACAGCCGTCGGCGCTTCCTTGCCCTTGAGCTCGATGGTCGTGCGCTCGAGAGTGGGGTCGAGCCCTGCCGCCTCCGCCGCCGACGCGGACACCAGGACCTCCCCGGCGACCGCGGCCGACGCGAGCCGCGCCGTCGTGTTGACCGTGTCGCCGAGCGCCGTGATCTCCGTGTGCGACTCGTCGCCGACGGCGCCGACCCACGCGAGACCGGTGTGGACGCCGGCGCCGACGGGGACCCACGGTCCGCCCGGGTCCCCGTGCCCGGTGGCTCGCAGGAGCGCCTGGCGCGGTCTCGACGGCGCGCGCCGCGTGCTGCGGGCCCGACATGATCGGGAAGTACATCGCGACGACCTCGTCGCCCACGAACTTGTCGACCGCGCCGTCGTGGTCGAACACCACGTTCGACGCGGTGGCGTAGAAGCGGTCGAGCAGGGCGTGGAATTCGGCGGCCGACATCCGCTCGGCGAGCGTCGTGGATCCGCGGATGTCGGCGAACATGAAGCTCGCGTCGATCTCGGCGCCGCCGTGATGCTTGGCGATGAACGAGAAGCACGACTGGCAGACGCGCGGGTTCTTGTCGGCCGGCCGCTTGCCGAGCGCGCGCATCACCGGCGCCACGGCGCCCGCGAACGGCGCGGCGCACAGCTGGCAGCGGGGCTCGTGCGGGAGGACCCGGAAGATGCGCCGCACGCGCCGCTCCATGGAGTCGCCGCGCGTCAGGTAGTCGCGCCAGAACTGCTCCCCGTCATCGCGGGTCGGCGGAGCGTCCATCAGGCCCCAAACGTAGACCCCGGTGGCAAGCGTCTGGCGCGGCGAAAACCTGTCACGACCGGGCAGATCCCGATGCTAGGGTGGCGACATGAGCAGACCGCTGTTGGCCGACGCGTTCGAGCACCACGTGTGGGCGACCCTGGTCGTGATCGACGTCTGCGCGGCCCTGCCGCCGGAGCAGCTCGAGACCAACGCACCCGGCACCTACGGCCCGATCCTCGACACGTTGCGCCACCTGGTCGATGCCGACGTGTCCTACCTCGTCCCGCTCACGGACGGTCGGGGGAGCCGGTCGACGAGGAGGCGATGGACCTCGCCGCGATGCGGGCGGTGATGGAGGCGAACGGCCCCATCTGGGCGACGGTGATCTCGGGCGACCTGGACCCGGAGCGCGTGGTCGTCCGGCACCGCGACGACGGGTCGGACAGCTTCGCGCCGCTCGGCGTGCGGCTCGCGCAGGCGCTCCACCACGGGACCGACCACCGGAGCCAGATCTGCACGGCGCTCACGTCGCTGGGTGTCGAGCCGCCGGAGATCGACGTCTGGGACTACGCCAGCTTGCAGGGCCGCCTGTCCGAGACCGAACCCACCTCGCCCCGTCGCGCCGAGTCCGACCTTCAGGCGTCAGCCCCCGGCTGGAGCCTGGCCGTTCGCGCGCCACACGGTCGGGACGCCGGGCGCGTCCTGGTTGCCGAGCCAGGCCCAGTCCTCGACTGCCGCGGGGATCTGCCGACCTTGCCGACCACCTCGATGAGCCCGTTCGGGAGCGGTCGCCACGTAGTGGGCGTGACCGTCTCGTCGACGTAGCAGCCGCTTCGGTTCGGGATGAGCTCCGTGCCGGTGTCGCCCGGAACGTAGGCGCCCTCCGACGGCTTCTTGGCGAGGCAGGCACGTCCCTGGTTCGATGCGCATCGTGATCCCCTGCGCCTCGAGCCGGGCCTTGTAGCCGCCATCATCTCCTTCTGTGAGCCGAACACGGACACCGTGACCCGTCGACGACGTCGTCTCGAGGCGTGCACTCGATGGCGGCGACGGCGCCCTCGGCAGCTCCGCTCCAACGGGGCGCAGGTCGTCTTGCAGGTCGAGCGCACGTCCGGGACAGCAGCTGTTGCCTCGGCGTCCGTCGGCTCCCGGGCTGCGATCGGGACGCACCGGCGTCGGGGCCGTCGGAGGCCGCGAGGCGCAGTCGACGGACCGGCGCGGGACGTTAGCCGCGTGCCGGCAGACCGCAGGCACAGCGCCCCGCCGAGCGCGAGCACCCCGACCACGGCAGGATGGGCCATCGTCCGCTCGCAGTCCGCTGCCCACGGTCCGTCGTGCCCGACCGGTTCCCGATCGCGAGACAGACGCCAAGACGTACGAACCCGGACTCGTGACCCTGCGCCACCTGATCGGCAACGGATCCGGCGATGGTCTCGGACGACGGCGTCTTCGACGAGCACGTCGCCGCGACCTATGACGACGACGAGGGCGAGATGTTCGCGGCGGAGACGATCGACCCGGTCGTCGACCGGCTCGCCGACCTCGCGGGCAGCGGACGGGCGCTCGAGCTCGCGATCGGGACCGGCCGGATCGCGCTGCCCCTGGCGCGGCGCGGCGTGCCGGTCCACGGCATCGAGATGTCGCGAGCGATGGTCGCGCGCCTGCGCGAGAAGCCCGGTTCGGACGCGATCGGCGTGACCATCGGCGACATGGCCACGACCCGGGTGGACGGCGACTTCGCCGTCGTCTACCTCGTGTTCAACACGATCGGAAACCTGACCACGCAGGCCGCCCAGGTCGCCTGCTTCCGGAACGCGGCCGCGCATCTCGAGCCCGGCGGGGTGTTCGTGATCGAGACCGGCGTGCCGAACCTCCGGCGCCTGCCGCCCGGCGAGCGCCACGTGGTGTTCGACGCCGGCGGCAGCCACTGGGGGATCGACGAGTACGACGTCGCGAACCAGGGCCTGATCTCGCACCACTTCTCGCTCGGCGCGGGGGGCTTCGAGCTCTCGTCGACGCCGTTCCGATACGTCTGGCCCGCGGAGCTCGACCTGATGGCCGAGATGGCCGGGCTCCGCCTGCGTGACCGTTGGGCCGGCTGGCGCGGCGAGCCGTTCACGAGCGAGAGCCGCGACCACGTGTCGGTCTGGGAGAAGCCGAGATAGCCGCGCATCGCGGGACGTCGATGCGCCAGCTGCCGACGGCGGCGCTGACGGCCGCCGAGCTCTCGAGGCTTCGCGAGATCTTCGAGGCCGCCTGGCCGGACGGCGGCTTCACGGACGACGACTTCGCGCACGGGATGGGCGGGATGCACTGGGTCGCCGAGGTCGACGGGGCGATCGTCTCGCACGCGTCGGTCGTCGAGCGGCGGCTCGAGGCCGGCGATGTCGTGCTCCGGACCGGGTACCTCGAGGCCGTCGCGACGATGCCCGCGTTCGAGCGCCGCGGGTTCGGCTCGATGGTGGTCCGCGCGGCGGCCGGCTACCTGCGACCGCGGTTCCAGATCGGCGCGCTCTCGACGAGCGAGCCCGGGTTCTACACGCGCCTCGCCTGGGAGGCGTGGCTCGGGCCGACCTGGGTCCGGACGCCGGCCGGCGACCTCGAGCGGACCGACGGACGACGACGGCGGGGTCTTCGTCCTGCGCACGCCGTCGACGCCGCCGCTCACGCTGTCCGACCGGCTCGTCTGCGACTGGCGCAGCGGCGACGTCTGGTAGGCGGCGAGCGTCAGCGGGCGACGTAGGTCAGCGCGAGGACGCCCGACTCGAAGCGCTTGATTGCCGTCTGGCGGAGGCTGAGCCGGCCGGCCGGCGGGAAGAACGGGGTGCCGCCGCCGATCGCGACCGGGTGGACGGCGAGCCGGTACTCGTCGACCAGGCCGCGTTCGATGAACTGCCAGGCGAGGTTCGGACCGCTGACGTCGATCTCGCCGTCGGTCTCCGTCCGCAGCCTCGCGAGCACGTCGCCGATGTCGCCCTCGACCAGCCGGCAGCCGTAGTCGACCGAATCGAGCGTCCGGGAGAAGACGAACTTCGGGAGGGCATCTCCAGATCTCGCCGAACTGGCGCATCGCCGGCGTCGCGTTCGGGTCGTTGCCGGAGTTCGGCCAGTAGGAGGTCATGACCTCGTACATCCGTCGGCCGTAGATCGAGGCCCCTGTGTCCCGCGTCTGCTGGTTGAACCAGAAGTGGACCTCCTCGTCCACGTCGGCCCAGTCGAGGGAATGGTCGGTCGTCTCGATGTAGCCATCGAGTGACACGTTCATGGAGTAGATCAGCTTGCCCATGCGCTACGGGTATCGCAGATCGGCTTCGGCGTCCATGCGCGACCGGCGAGAGAGGGCTTGACACGCTCGGCGGGCGCGGCTAGTCTATAACCACTCAGTTATGAAACCTGTGAGTGATGGATGAACGTGGATCAGCTCAGTGTCGTGTTCGGGGCCCTCGCGGATCCCACCAGGCGCGCAATCCTGGCGCGGCTGACCGAGGGTGACGCCAACGTCGCCGAGCTGGCGCGTCCGTTCCGCATCTCGCAGCCGGCGGTCTCGAAGCACCTCAGGGTGCTCGAAGACGCCGGACTGATCTCCCGCCATCGGCAGGCGACCGCCCGCCTGAGCCACCTCGAAGCGGCGCCGCTTCGGGAGGCGACGGAGTGGCTGGTCTCCTACCAGGAGTATTGGGACGAGAGCTTCGAGCGCCTCGATGCGCTGCTCGTGTCCCTTCAGCATCGGTCGAAGTCGGGCTGGATGCCGGCCAGGGACGAGACCGCGAAAGGAGCCAAGTGATGGGGACGACCAAGACGACGACCCCGGCCGGGGTGCCGTTCATCGACATCACCCGCGAGTTCGACGCGCCGCGCGACATCCTCTGGCGCGCCTGGACCGAACCGGAGCTGGTCAAGCGGTGGCTCGGGCCGGACCGCTACGAGATGATCGTCGACGAGTACGACGTCCGCGACGGCGGCCGCTACCGCTACGTCCACAAGGACCCGGACAGCGGCAACGAGTACGGCTTCCACGGCGTGTTCCACGGGATCCCGTCGCCCGACTCGTTCGTGCAGACCTTCGAGTTCGAAGGCGCGCCCGGCCACGTCTCGCTCGAGAAGCTCGTGCTCGAGGACCTGGGCGACGGTCGCACCCGGGTGCGCATGCACTCGGTGTACCAGTCGGTCGAGGCCCGCGACGCGATGGTCGCGTCGGGCATGGAGACCGGCCTCAACGAGGGCTTCGCGCGGCTGGACACGCTGCTCGAGTCGCTCACGTCGCCCGTGCACTAGAAGGAGCGAAACCAATGGACTGGAAGCTCGAGGTCGTCGTCCTTCCCGTGTCGGACATCGACCGGGCCAAGAAGTTCTACGCCGAGCAGATCGGCTTCAACGTCGACGTCGACCAGGACATGGGCGCGACCCGCGTCGTGCAGATGACGCCGCGAGGATCGGGCTGCTCGGTGACGATCGGCCGTGGGCTGACGGAGGCCGCGCCGGGCTCGGTCAAGGGCATGCAGCTGTGCGTCGGCGACATCGACGCCGCCCGAGCGGAGCTCGTCGAGCGTGGCGTCGAGGTGTCACCGATCCGTCACGTCGGTCCCGAAGGATGGGCAGACGGCAACGGCGGCGAATGGAACGCCTTCATCTTCTTCGACGATCCGGACGGCAACTCCTGGACCGTCCAGGAGAGCCCGACCCTCCGGGCCGAGCTCAAGGGCGAGACGGCCGCCGCGGCCTCGTAGCCCGGTCGGGCCAATCACCGCCAGACCACCTCGCCGCTCCCGCCCCGATCCGGCCTCGCCGGGTCGGGGCATCCGTTCGTTTTCGCGGCATGCGGCGAGGATGCTGGCGGGCCTCGGGGCACCTAGGCTGGGGGCATGAAGAGCAATCGATCCGTCCCCGAGGCCGACGTCATCCCCGTGCTCGCCTATCCCGATGTCGATCCGGCGAGCTGGGGGGCGACCGAGGTCCACCTGGACGCCTGAACCGTCTACCGCCCTGCGACTCGCGGGTGCGGCGCATCGGGGGCAGACTTGTTGCATGAGCAAGATCTGGTTCGGCCTCCACCTCCCCAACTACACCTTCCCCGATCGTGAGCCGGCGCAACGCTTCGACGCCATCGTCGAGCAGGCCAAGGCGGCGGAGGACGCCGGGTTCGGCGTCGTCACCGTGATGGACCACCTCAACCAGATCCCGGGCATCGGGCAGCAGGACGAGCCCATGCTCGAGGGCTGGTCGGTCCTCGCCGCGCTCGCCCGCGAGACGAAGACCGTCCGCCTCGGGACCCTCGTGACCGGCGTGACCTATCGCAACCCGGCGTTGCTCGCGAAGACCGCGACGACGCTCGACGTGATCTCGGGCGGACGCGCGATCTTCGGTCTCGGTGCAGCGTGGTTCGACGCCGAGCACGAGGCGTTCGGATTCGACTTCCCGGCCATCGGCGAGCGCATGGATCGCCTCGACGAGGCCCTGACGATCGCGAAAGGCATGTTCGAGCACGAGCAGTCGTCGTTCGACGGCCGCTACTACCAGGTCAAGGACGTCCTCAACGTCCCGCGACCGATCCAGCCGGGTGGCCCGAAGATCCTCGTCGGCGGCGGCGGCGAGCAGCGGACGCTCAAGATCGCGGCCAAGCACGCGGACATGACGCACTGGTTCCCGCTGGGCCGCCAGACCCTGCAGCACAAGAAGGACGTCCTCCATCGACACTGCGAAGCCATCGGTCGCGACCCGTCGACGATCGAGCTCACGATGGCGACGCCCGTGGCCGTCACGAGGAACGACGCCGAGCGGGCCGCCCTGCTCGCCCGGATCCCGGAGGAGCGGCGTCCGTACGTCATCGCGGGCGGCATCGAGGAATGCGCCGACGGCCTGCGCCCGTACCTCGACGACGGGTTCACGGGCTTCACCTTCAACAACCCGCTGTACGCGACGCCGGACCACATCGGGGTCGTCGGCGAGCTCCTGAAGCTCATCACGACGGCCGCGCCCACGCCCGCGTGAGGCCGTTCCGCTTCCTGGCGGAGCCGGGCGACGTCGCCGACGGCAAGGCCCTCGTCGAGGCCGCCCATCGCGCGGAGTCGATCGGCTACGACGTGATGGTCTACCCCGACCACGTCGTGCTGCCGTTCGGCGTCGTGCCGCTGCTGACGACGGTCGCGGCCGTCACCGAGCGCCTCCGGGTCGCCGCGTTCGTCGTGAACAACGACCTGCGGCACCCGGCGCTCCTCGCCCAGGACATGGCGTCACTCGATGTGATCAGCGGCGGGCGCGTGGAGGTCGCGATCGGGGCCGGCTGGAACGTGCCGGAGTACGAGGCGCTGGGCATTCTGTTCGACCCGATCGGCACGCGCGTCGGCCGGCTGACGGAGGCCGTCGCGGTGCTCAAGGGCTGCTTCGGGGACGGGCCGTTCAGCTTCGCCGGCGAGTTCTACACGATCACGGAGCACGACGGCCTGCCGAAGCCGGTCCAGAAGCCGCGGCCGCCGCTGTTCATCGGGGGCGGGGGCAAGCGGCTGCTCACGCTCGCCGGGCGCGAGGCGGACATCGTGGGCGTGGCCCCGCGGACGCTGGCCGGCGCGTCCGGGGCCGGCGTCGTCCGCTCGGATCCGCGCTCGATCACGGTGGCCGCCACGGAGGAGAAGCTGGGCTGGATCCGGGAGGCCGCGGGCGACCGGTTCGACTCGCTGGAGATCAACACGTACCCGTCAGGGACGTCGCCGATGCTGACCGACCATGCGCGGAAGGACGCGGCCGACGTGCTCGACGGGATCCGCGGCCGCACCGGGATCGAGATCTCGGTCGACGAGTTCCTCGAGTCGCCGCACGTGTTCATCGGGTCCGTCGACGGCCTCGTGACGAAGCTTCGAGAGCAGCGGGAGCGGCTCGGCATCAGCTCGATCATGGTCGGGGACCTGGACACGCTCGCCCCGGTCGTCGAGCGGCTCGCGGGCACGTAGCGGGCGCCGCTTGACGCCGGATCCCATGCTTGCCGGACATGGCCTGGGAGGGCGACGTCGATGGAATCCCACGATCTGCCTGTGCTTCGCTGCGCTGCTGACCCTCGCGGCGTGCGGGGCGGCAAGCGACCCGGCGCGCGACCCGCTACCGTCGGACACGATGGCTGACCAGCTTGGCAAGGCCGCCTCACGCGGCGACACCACGAGCGTCCTGGAGCTCCTGGAAGACGGAGCCGACGTCGACGAGCGCGACGCGGACGGTCGGACGCCGGTCATGTCCGCGACCCGCGGCAACCACGTCGAGACGGTGCGGGCGCTGCTCGAAGCCGGTGCCGACGTCGACATCCAGGACAACCGCCTGGACAACCCGTTCCTGTACGCGGGCGCCGAGGGCCTGCTGGACGTCCTGCTGCTGACGATCGAGGCCGGCGCGGATCCGACGCTCACCAACCGCTTCGGCGGGACGGCGCTGATCCCGGCGTCGGAACGCGGCCACGTGGAGGTCGTGCAGGAGCTCCTGACCCGGACGCAGGTCGACATCGACCACGTCAACAACCTGGGCTGGACCGCGCTGCTCGAGGCCATCGTCCTGAGCAATGGCGACGAACGGCACCAGCAGGTCGTCCAGCTGCTGGTCGATCACGGCGCGGACCTCACGATCCCCGACAAGGACGGGGTCACGCCGCTCGAGCACGCCCGGCAGCGTGGCTTCACGCAGATCGAGCGCATCCTGCAGGCCGCCGGCTCCTGACGACGGCCGCCGCGAGGCGGCTAGCGCTCGGCGACGGTCCGCAGCCTGAGCGTGCGGATCTCCCAGCCGCCCAACGGGATGGCGATCTCCCCGGCGTCGACCGCCAGCGCATCGCCGGGCCGCCCCAGGAGGTCTGTCTCCTCGGCTTCGAGGCGCGTGGAGTCCCGCCCGAGCAGCTCGATGCGCGCGGTTCCGGGGTCGCCGTCGAGGCGGACGATTCGGAGCTCGAGCCAGCCGTCACGTCGCCGGAGCGCGGTCAGCGTGGCGCCCTCCACGCGGAGGCCGGCCGGATCGGTCGGGCCGGGGACCGCGGTCGCCTCGCCGAGCCCGCGCACGCTGAGCACCGGGTGGCGATAGGCCTCGGCATGGCGCACGACGTCGGCCGCGCGCCAGTCGCCGCGATGGGGCAGGATCGCGAAGGCGAACTCCCGCTCGCCGAGCAGCTGCGCGGCGGGGACCGGGATCTCGGGCCCGGCCGGATCCTCGCGGTAGGGGTTCGCGTTGCGGCTGATCAGCCCGAACGAGCGCGACACCGTCAGGGCCAGCTCGGTCCCGTCGACGACCTCGTACTCGGTGACCTGGTCCAGCAGGACGCTGCAGCCCTCGACGCTGACGAACGCGTGCGCCGGGTAGGTCGGCAGCGGGACCTCGCCGTGCCCGCCCTCGT
The DNA here is from genome assembly GCA_963767945.1 of uncultured Chloroflexia bacterium. Classification (GTDB taxonomy): domain Bacteria; phylum Chloroflexota; class Limnocylindria; order Limnocylindrales; family CSP1-4; genus CAIXZV01. The sequence continues at coordinate 590,602 of CAVYGH010000011.1, forward strand.
AGGTCAGGCCCCGGTCGACGACCGCGAACTGCCCCTCGGCCGCGGAGCCCTCGACGCGCTGCCGGCAGCGGGACATGGAACCGCACGCGGTGATCGCGCGCCTGGTTGTCGAACGCGATCCGGACACGCACGAACGGCTCGCCGGCTCGGATCTCGAGGTGCTGGCGGACCGTGGTCCGGACCGTGGACGCGTCGCGACCCTGGGCGTCGGCCGCCAGGCCGCGGGGCCAGTCGTAGGTCCTCGTCACGACGATCTCGCCGCGAAGCGGCCCGGCACCCTGGACCCCGACCTCCACGTCGAGCGGGCGCTCGACGAGGACATCGCCCGGCGGCGGCCCGTAGTTGTAGCTGTCGCCCGCCTCCCCACCGTCGACGATGCGGCCGACCCCGGCGAGCTCGACGCCGCCGCCGACGAGCCGGAGCGAGCCGTCCGCGTCGACCTGGACCCGCGAACAGGCCGTTGTCGAGGCCGCGATCGGTCGCGACGACCGGGTGGTCGATCGGCTCGAGTGCGGCCGCCGACCCGTCCGATTCGCCCACCCGGACGGCCGACAGCGCCGGGACGGGAATGCGTGCGAGCAGCCGGCGTCGCTCCGAGGCCCGCACGTCGATCGCCCAGATCGTCTCCGGGCGGCGCGCGGCGGCGGCGCCGACCTCGGCCATCAGGCCCTCGACGTCCAGCTCGGGCGGGTCCGGCCGGTCATCGGCGCGGACGCGGATCCGGGGCAGGTCGCCATCGCCCTCGATCGTCAGGCCGTTGATCTGGCGTCCGAAGAGCTCCCGGCCGTGCCGGCGTCGATGGAAGAACTCGACGACCTCGTCGCCGCGCACCCGGTGCGCCGCGATCCGCGTGTCCGGGCGTCCGACCTCCTGGGTGGGGAGCGCCCGGCCGCCGAGGCGGAGGGCGACGGACCCCCAGGCCTCCGGGATCGCGACGTCGAGCTCGACGAGGTCGGCGCGATCGACCGGCGAGGGGTTGACGATGACCCAGCCACCGGCGGGCGCCTGTCGGGCCAGGCGGTCCAGGACGCGGGTCACGATGCCGGACGCGATCTGGTGCGCCTCCGCGTAGCGTCCGATCACCTGGGCGACCACCTGGTCGTGCGAGCAGCCGCAGATCGAGTCGTGCGCCGAGTTGTCGACCAGGCGGCGCCAGGCGAGCTCGAGCAGGCGCTCTGGCCAGGCGTCGGGATCGCCGTGCAGCGCGGCGAGCGGCTCGGCATAGCGCTCGAGGCGGCGCTCGGCCCGGGCGGCCGCGTGCTTCAGGTCGACCCGTGCCGAGGTCACGTTCATGAGCATGTTGGCCCGGGCCCCGGACCGGAGCTCGCCCGACCAGGCCGTTCGGGTCGGGTCGTCGGCGGGGTGCGGCCCGTCGCGCTCGAGGTAGTCCGACAGCGTCTCGAGCGCGACCTGGACGGGTCCGTGCGCGGCGTTCACGCGTTCGACCAGGTCGGCCAGCTCCGGGGTCGGCACCGCGTGGTCGGTCCCGTACATCGCGAGCAGCGATCGCTCGCCATAGAACGACGCCTGGTCGACCCGGTAGCCCACCAGCCTGGGCGCGAGCAACGACGGGACGTCGAACAGGTACGCGCCGTTGCCGTAGCCGCCGACCAGGTATTCGGTCTCGACCCAGGATCCGTCCGGGGACAGCCACGTGAACGTGTGGCGGTCGATGACGGACGGCACGCCGCGCCAGACGACGGCGCGTTCGATCCCCGCCCGCCGGAGGAGCTGGGGCATCTGGGCGACGTGGCCGAACATGTCGGGCAGGTAGCCGACCCGCATCGCGCCGCCCAGGTCCTCGGCGCGTCGCCAGCCCAGCTCGAGGTTGCGGACGATCGTCTCGCCCGAGACCAGGAACTCGTCGAGCAGGATCTGCCACGGCCCGATGGCCAGGCGGCGCTCGGCGATGAGCCGGCGGATCAGGGGCTCCGCCGCGGGCCGGATCTCCAGGTAGTCGTCGACGGTCGCCGCCTGGCCGTCGAGCGTGAAGCGCAGTCGCGGATCCGCCGCCATCCGCTCGAGGAGCTGGTCGACCAGGTCGACCAGGCGCATCCGGAACACCTGGAACGGCTCGTACCACTCACGGTCCCAGTGCGTGTGGGGAACGAGATGGACGATGGCCTGGCCGTCGTCGGCCGAAGCGTCCGCCGGTCCGGTCGATGGCTTCGCCTCGAGGCTCACCCGGCCGCCTCGCCGCCGATCGCGACGCCGTCCAGGCGGGCGGCCGCCGCGACGGCCCGCTGGCTGGTCACGATGTCGGCCCGCCCCTCGCGCAGGCCCGCCGGAGGCTCCCGTCCGTCGACGACGAAGGCGTGGAAGGCGAGCAGCTCCTCCTCGAAGGCCTCCACGGTGGAGGTCCACACGTCGTCCTGTCGCCCCGCGCCGCGCTGATGCGTGTGTCGCAGGACGGTCGGCCGGTGCAGCAGGTAGGGGGAGGGGAACGACAGCTCGCTGGTCGCGGCCTCGTAGACGACGCGGACCTCCTCGCGGTAGTCCGGGTAGTCCGGCAGGAAGTGCCAGCGGATGGACAGGCGGCCGTCGTTCGGAAGGCGACCGGTCAGCTCGACGGACGGCGGCCAGGCGCCTGAGGGCCACGTCACCAGGCTGTCGATCGCCACCGGATCCGCCGCGAACGCCCGGACCAGGGCGAGCTCGTGGACGATGCTGCCGAGCACGATGTCCGAGTACAGCCGCCCGTAGGCGGCGGCCGCCACATCGCCGAGCGCCGCCCGCCGGAGCCCGTCCGTCTCGGCGGCGAAGCGCTCGCGCGTGGCGGCGGGCACGTCGGTCGGGGGCGCAAGCAGGCGCGCGAAGGCCAGCTGGGCGTCGCTGGTCGGGTGCAGGACCGTGACCTCGATGGCGCGGACCGCGCCGAGGTCCCCGTCCGCGGCCAGGGCCCGGGCATGGACGACGGCCGGGTCGGAGAGCTTCATGTAGCCCACCTGCAGCCGCCGGCGGGGATCGGCCTCGAGCTGCGCGGCGGCGGCGTCGGCCTCGGCGAGGGTCAGGGCGAGCGGCTTCTCGGCGAACACCGGCAGGCCACGAGCGAGGCCCGCCCCGATCGCGCCGCCGTGGGAGCCCGAGGTCAGGACGACGAGCGCGTCGATGCCGGGGACGTCGAGCAGGTCGTCGAGCGAGGTCGCCCGCCGCCCGGCGGGCACCCGGTACCGCTCGCCGATGTCGGCCACCAGCCCCGGCGAGACGTCGGCGATGGCGTGGATCTCGAACGCGTCCCGCAGCCGCTCGATCAGCGGCAGGTGCACCGCCTGGGCGACGGCGCCGAGCCCGAGGATCCCGAGCCGGACGCGGTCCTGCCGGGGTCGCTCAGGCACGCCGGTCACCTCTGCCCCCGATCACCGGCCTTACTTGACCGAGCCCGCGAGGAGGCCCTGCACGAAGTACCGCTGGAGGGCGAAGAACACGAGCAGGGGCACGATCATCAGCAGGAACGCGCCCGCGGCCAGGAGGTGCCATTCGGTGCCGTACTGGGAGAGCAGGTTCTGGATGGCCCGCGTCATCGGGAACTTCGAGGAGTCCTGGACGAAGACCAGCGCCATCAGCAGGTCGTTCCAGACCCACAGGAACTGGAAGATCCCGTAGGCGGCGATGGCCGGCACCGACAGCGGCACGACGATCGTCCGGAAGATCCCGACCTCGCCCGCACCGTCGATGCGGGCCGCCTCGATCAGGTCGCGTGGCAGCGCGATGAAGAAGTTGCGCAGCAGGAAGATGCCGAACGGCAGCGCAAACGCCGTGTGGGCGAGGATGACCGCGCCGTAGCCGTTGGTCAGGCCGGTCGGCCGGAACAGCGTCAGGAGCGGGATGAACGCGACCTGGACCGGCACCAGCAGCAGCGCGACGACGATCAGGAATAGCGTGTCGCGGAACGGGAAGCGCAGCCACGAGAACGCGTAGGCGGCCATGCAGCCCAGCGTGAGCGGCAGGAGCGTCGCCGGGACGGCGATGATCATGTTGTTGATGAACGCCTGGAACATGCCCTGCGCGCCGAGGACCTGCTCGTAGTTCTCGGTCGTGAACCGGAGCGTCAGGATGGTCTCCCACCAACCCGTCGACTGGATGTCGGTGCGGGGCCGGAACGAGGTGACGAGCAGGCCCGACGGTCGGGGCCAGCCAGATCAGCGCGACCAGCGCGAGGACGATGTGGATCGGGGTTCGGTTGAGGGACCGGACGATCCGGGCGCTCGTGGTCGTGGCCGCCGGCTTGGCGACCGGCGCGGCGATGGCGTCCTGCTCGCTCATACCACGGACGCCGTTCGGAAGCGGCGGATGTTGAAGATCATGATCGGGATCAGGATGACCATCATCACGACCGCCACGGCGGCCGCCTTGCCGAACAGGCCGGCCTGGAAGCCCTCGACGTAGAACGTGTAGCCGATCACGCGGCTGGAGGTGCCGGGGCCGCCGTTGGTCATCACGTAGATCAGGTCGAACAGCTTGACCACGTTGACGATCAGGGTCACGGCGAGGACGGACAGCGGCAGGCTGACCATCGGCAGGATGATCCGGAAGAAGATCTGGCGCTCGTTGGCGCCGTCGGTGCGGGCCGCCTCGAGGATCTCGGCCGGGATGCCCTTGAGGGCCGCCGACAGGATCACGGTCGCGAAGCCGACCGACGCCCACGTCCCGACCGCGATGAGGGCCCAGTTGACGACGTTGGGGTCACCGAGGAACGACACCGGTCCGACGTTCCCGACGCCGAGGACCGCGTTCAGCAGGCCGATGTTCGAGTCCGGGGCGTAGACGAACTTCCAGATGACGGCCAGCGCGGTCGCCGCGATGGCCTGGGGCAGGAAGACCGCGGCCTTGATGATCGACTCGTAGCGGACCCGCGACGCCAGGGTCGCGATGAGGAGTCCGAGGCCGAGCACGAAGCCCGTGTAGAAGACGATCCACAGGACGTTGTTCCAGACCGCGCCGGACGGTGGGAACGTGCCCAGGTTGATGAAGTTCGGGTCGTTGGTGAACAGCGTCGTGAAGTTGTCGAATCCGACCCATTGCGTGAACTCGCCGCGGCGGCCGCGGTTGAACGCCAGCAGGATCGTGTAGATCGTCGGGAACACGAGGAAGACGAGCAGCAGGACGGCGGCCGGCCCGAAGAAGATGAACAAGCCGCGCCAGTTGTTCTTCTCGCCCGTCTTGGGCGCGCCGCCAGGGTACGTCGCGGGGGTCGCAAAGACCGGATCGCTGACGTCGCTCGAAGCTCAAGGGCCGGTCCTCCTCTCGTGCCGGGGCGGTGGTGCGGGAGGCCCGGTGGGCCTCCCGCGCTTGGATTCGGTGAGGCGCTACTCGTTACCCCAGGCGGTCTTCACCTGGTTCTCGAAGCTGGCCCAGTCCACGGTCGATCCGGCGATGGCCTTCTGCAGCTCGGCCCCGAGGTCGGGGCTGCCGGCCGGCAGCAGGTCCGATCCGTCGAACTTGACCACGCTCGCACCGGTCACCTGGGCGGCCTCGCGCTTGACGAGGTCGGTCGGGTAGGCGTCGGTGCTCACGGCCTTGATCGGGGAGATGATCGCGCCGGTCTCGGCCCACGCGGTGCCCGAGTCGGCGGTCGTCATGAAGGTGATGAACTCCTTCACGCACGGCTTGTCGGTCAGCGCCGCGATGACGTCGCCGCCGATGGTCACGGGGTTGGCGTCCGGTCCGCCGAGCGACGGGAAGTCGGTCCAGTCGATCGTCTTGCCGGGCTCGAGGGCCGTGTTGACCTGGCCGGTGGCGATGCCACCGACGAAGCCGCCCTCGTAGTACATGTCGGCGACCGGGTTGTCGCCGAAGACCTGCGCGATGCCGTCGACCCAGGCACGGCCGTTGGCCGCGGTGATGCCGCCGGCGACGTAGTCGTCGTTGAGCACTTCCTTCATCGTGTCGACCGCCGTCTGGACGCTGGGATCGGTCCACGGGATCTGCCCGGCGAACAGCTGGTCGTACTTGTCGGCGCCGGCCTGGCGCAGGTAGATGCTCTCGAACCAGTCGGTGAGCGTCCACGTGTCAGGCGAGGTGCCCAGGCCGAGCGGCTTGGTGCCCTTGTCGGCGATGGTCTTGAGCGCGGCCTTGAACTCGTCCCACGTCTTGGGCGGCGTCACGCCGTCCTCGGTGAGCTGGTCCGGCCGGTACCACAGCGTGCTCTTGCTGTTGAACTTGACCATGATCGCGTAGAGCACGTCGTCGACCTTGCCGATGTCGAGGACGCCCGGGGCGTAGCCCGCCTCGAGCGCGGCGGGATCGATGCCGAGGCTCTCGATCGTCTTGATCGAGCCGTCGCGGGCGAAGCGCCGCAGGAAGCCGATGCCCGGCAGGATCGACACGTCCGGCGGGTTGCCGCCGGTGATGCGGGTCTGCAGGACGGTGGCGTAGTCCGTGCGGATCGACTCGTAGGTGGCCTTGCATTCGCCGCTGGCGTTGAAGGCGTCCAGGACCTTCTGGAACGACTCCTGCTCGCTGCCGCCCCACAGCGAGGTCACGACGATGCTGCCGCTGGCGCCCGAGCTGGCTGCCGGTGCGCTTGCGGGCGCACTGGCGCGCCGGTTCGCTGGCCGCGGGTGCGGACGCCGCCGGTGCGGACGCGGCCGGCGCGGCCGTGCCTCCGCCCGAACCGCAGGCGCTGATGGCGATGGCGGACACGGCGACGAGCGCCATGAGCCGCCGCCGACCGCTGGTGTCCATGAGCATGTTCACTCCCTTCATGGCGCCGACGCCGACGTCGAGCGCCCTCCTCCAGTTGGGGACGCCGTGCGTCCCCGTTCGCGCGATCCATTGCCCGGGTGGTCCCGGTCAGGCCCGTCCGGCGAAGCGGCCACAGCTGCGGCACGCGTCGACGAGCGGATGACGAGCTCGGTCCGAAGCAGCGTCCTGGCCGCGATCTCGCGCTCTGCGATGCGGTCCAACAACGCGCGTCCGGCGGCCTGCCCGAGCTCGAAGGCCGGCAACCGGACGGTGGTGAGTGGTGGATCAAAGTACGCCGCCAGCGGAATGTCGTCGAAACCGACGATCGACACGTCGTCGGGCACCTGCAGGCCGGCGGCGCGCAGGGCGCCGATCGCGCCCAGCGCGACCACGTCGCTGGCCACGAACGCGGCCCCGAACTCGGTGCGGGCCAGGAGCTCGGCCATGGCCCGATGGCCGCTCGAGGCATCGAACCCGCCCTCGATCACGAGGTCCGGATCGGCCGGGATGCCGGCGGCGGCGAGCGCCTCGTGATAGCCGGCCAGCCGCTCCTGGGCGGCGGTGTACACGAGCGGGGCGTTGGTGATGCACGCGATCCGTCGGTGCCCGAGGGCGATCAGGTGCTCGACCGCACCCCGTGCACCGGCGACGTTGTCGACGTCCACGCTGGGACACGACACGTCGGGCAGGTCGCCCTGGAGCACGATCGGGAAGCCGTCCCGGACCAGCTCGAGGAGCGACGGGTCGTCGACCCGGGGCCCGGAGATGACCAGGCCGTCGGCATGCTGGGACCGGAGCAGCGCCGTGTACGTCGCGTGGGGACCGTCCGGGGCCAGCGGCTCGACCATGACCCGGAACCCGCCGGACCGCGCCGCGGCGGCCAGGCCGCGCAGCGTCTCGGCCAGGCCGGCATCGCTCGCGACCTGCTCCGGGGACTGGCGCATGACCAGCGCGATGACGTGGCTGCGGCCTCCGGCGAGGCGGCGGGCCGAGGCGTTCGGCTGATAGCCCAGCCGCTCGGCGGCATCCAGCACCCGCCGTCGGGTCTCGTCGGGAAACTTGACGTCCGGGCGCTCGTTCAGGACGAAGGACACCGTGGTCCGCGACACGCCCGCTTCACGGGCGACGTCGGCGCTGGTCGGTCGTCGTGCCACGACGGCGCCACCTCCTCCACCTTGACTCCCGTCGTCACCCGTGGTCGACTAACGCGCGTCAGTAACGCGTATCAATGACGGCTCGCCGACACCTTGTCAAGCCCGATGCGCAACCGTGCTGGCGAGGTCCGGCGTTCGACATCCTGGGCGAGCACGGAGGTCCGATGGGGGCTGGCAAACTGCAGCGGGCAGCGACGCTGACGGACGGCCGCTACGGCGACGACTGGTGGCGCGAGGGCGTCGTCTACCAGGTCTATCCCCGGAGCTTCGCGGACCGTGACGGCGACGGCATCGGCGACCTGCCGGGCATCGTCGACCACCTCGACCACGTGGTCGGACCTCGGCGTCGACGCGGTCTGGTTGTCGCCGATCTATCCCTCGCCGGGGCGCGATGTCGGCTACGACGTCAGCGACCACACGGCCGTCGATCCCGCCTACGGGCGCGAGGCCGACTTCGACCGCCTCGTCGACGAGGCCCATCGCCGCGGCCTGCGGGTGATCCTCGACCTGGTCATGAACCACACCTCCGACGAGCACGCCTGGTTCCGGGCGAGCCGGGCCTCGCGCGACGGCCCGTACGCGGACTGGTACCTGTGGGCCGACCCGGCCGGCTTCGACGCCGACGGCACGCCGCTGCCGCCCAACAACTGGCTGTCGTTCTTCGGCGGCCCGGCCTGGGAGTGGGAGCCGCGGCGGCAGCAGTTCTACCTCCACACGTTCCTCCCGGAGCAGCCCGACCTGAACTGGCGGCAGGAGGCGGTCGAGGCCGCCCAGTGGCAGATGGTCCGGGGCTGGCTGGATCGCGGCGTCGACGGGTTCCGCCTGGACGTCTTCAACGCGTTCCTGAAGCATCCCGAGCTGTTGGCCAATCCCGTGGTCGAGGGCGACTCCCCGTGGGACCGCCAGGAGCACCGCTACGACCGCGACGCCCCCGACCTCGCCGAGCTGATCGGACGGTTCCGGGCCATCGTCGACGAGGTCCCGGGCCGGATGTCGGTCGGGGAGCTGTTCGCGAGCGACTGGGAGCAGGCCACCCGGCTGGTCGCCGACCGACATCTCGTGTTCGACTGGCGTCTCCTGTCGACGCCCTGGTCCGCGGGTGCCTACGGCGCCGCGATCGACGATCGGGAACGCGCCTTCGGCCCCGATCGCTGGATCGCCAACGTCCTGTCCAACCACGACCAGTCGCGCCAGGCGTCGCGACTCGCGGCGTCGGCCGGCATCGCCGACACCGACGGCGTCGCGCGGGCGGCCGCCCTCATCCTGCTCACCCTGCGCGGGACCCCGTTCCTGTACTACGGGGAGGAGATCGGGCTGCGCGACGTCCCGGTTCGGGACGACGAGATCATCGACCCACCGGCGCGCCGGGCGCTGGTCGACCCCGAGTTCACCTGGTGGAACCGCGACCAGTGTCGGTCGCCGATGCCCTGGACGCCCGCCGCCGATGGCCACGGGTTCTCCACCGGACGGCCGTGGCTGCGGCTGAACGACGATGCCGATCGGCGAAACGTCGCCACGGAGTCCGCCGACGCCGGATCCGTGCTCGCGACATATCGACGGCTCCTGCGCCGCCGCGCCTCGACGCCGGCGCTCCGGACCGGCCGGCTCGACCGCCTCGAGAGCGGCAGCGACGACGTCCTCGCCTGGACGCGGACGACCGCCCAGGAGCGGGTGCTGATCGTGGTCAACCTTGCCGACGCACCGCGCGAGTCGGGGCTCGAAGGGGCACCCGCCGCCACCTGGCGTGCCGTCGACGGCACGCACCTCGATCCGGCCGGGCCCGACGGTGCCGGCCGGCTCGCCCTGCGTCCGCTCGAAGGCGTGATCCTCGTCGCCGACTGACCGCGGGCCGGTCGACGGCTCGCGCAGATCAGTCCGGGCGGCGGCCGATGATCGTGAACACCTCGGACGGCTGCGTGTCCTCGAACGTGAAGTCGGTGCCCCACTCGAGGTCGACGAAGCCGGCGATCTCGTACAGCCTGCGGGCCTCGTCGCGCGAGTAGGCGCGGGTCGCGCGCGGGCGCACGAAGCGTTCGGTGCGGACCAGGTTGCCGTTGCTGAACACCTCGTAGGTGTCCTCGGTGGCCTCGATCCCCACGGCCGGGTCGAAGGTCTGGCGGGCGGTCCGCTTCACTCGCGTCCCGTCCTCGAGGATCGCCTCGCGCGTCCAGTGCTCGTCGTACGGCGCGTCCATGACGATGAACGGCATCGCCAGCGAGCCGCCGGGTAGCAGGAGGGCGAAGAAGCGGCGCATCGCCTCGCCCGCGTCGTCGGGCTCGAGCAGCAGCTGGAACGAGGACGAGGGGACGATCACGGTGCCGTAGCGACGCGTCAGGCGGAGGTTCTGCATCCGGCCGAGGTGCACGCGCCCGTCGACGTCGAGGCCGGCGGCCGCGGCCTTCGTGTGCAGGCGCTCGAGCATCTCGGGCGCGTTGTCCACGCCGTCGATGTCGATGCCCTGGGCGAGGAACTCGAGGAGGATCCTGCCGGTCCCCGTTCCGACGTCGAGCACGGGTTCCCCCCGTCGGGCGATGACCTCACGGAACCAGTCGCGGTCCTCCCACGCCGAGGTGTCCCCCCGAAGGGCGTCCCACGCCTCCGCCATGAGGCCGACGTACTCGATGTCGTCCGGCATTGGCCCGAGCCTACGGCCTGTCGGGCGGCTTGGCTGTACGTCATCTGCCCAATGGGAGCGCGGGGCGGACGTCGCCCGCCCGTGCTCGGAGGGTCCGGCATCATCAGGCAAGTGACCGCGCCGACGACCGCCGCAAAGCCCCCGGTCGTGGTGCCCGCACGCACCGCGGAGCTGTTCGCGCCCGGGATCCGGGGCCTGTCCATCGGCCTGGTCGCGTCGATCACGCTGGTCGCCCTCGAGGCGCTCGCGATCGGGACCGTGCTGCCGCTCGTCGGCGAGGAGCTCGGGCAGATCGAGCTCTACGGCTGGGTCTACTCCGCGTTCTTCCTGGGCAACCTGCTGGGCGTCGTCGTTGCGGGCGGGGCGCTCGACCGGGTGCCGCTCTGGCGGCCGTTCGCGATCGGGCTCGCGCTGTTCGCGATCGGGCTGACGATCGGGGGGCTGGCGCCCTCGATGGTGGTGCTCGTGGGCGCGCGCTTCGTCCAGGGCCTCGGCGGCGGGGCGGTGGGCCCGACGGCGTACGTCGCGATCGGCCGGACGCTGCCCGAGCGGTTGCAGCCGCGCATGTTCGCCCTGCTCTCGACGGCGTGGGTCGTGCCCGGCGTGATCGGGCCGTCGATCGCGGCGCTCGTCGGCGAGTTCACGACGTGGCGGCTGGTGTTCCTGGGCCTGCTGCCGCTGCTGGCCGTGGCGGGCGGGACGGCGGTGACGGCCCTGCGCCGGATCCCCGAGGCCGCGCCGCCCGCCGAGCACGCGGCGGCCGTGGCGACCGGCCGTCGGCTGCCCAACGCGCTGCTGGCGGCAGGGGGCGCCGGCCTCCTGATCGCGTCGCTCACGGCCCACGAGCCCGTGCTCATCGTCGGCGGGGCGGCGATCGGCCTCGCCCTGCTGCTGCCGGCGTTCCGGCGACTGACGCCGAGGGGGACGCTCGCGCTGGCCGCGGGCGTGCCGGCGGCGATCCTGCTGCGCGGCGTGATGACGTTCGCGTTCTTCAGCGGCGACGCCTACATCCCGCTGCTGCTCCAGACCTGGCGCCACACGCCCGCCACGCTGACCGGCCTGGTGTTCACCGGGACGACGATCGCGTGGACGGTGGCGACCTGGCTCCAGGCTCGACGGATCGACGTCTGGGGCCCGCCCCGCTTCGTTGCCCTCGGCTTCGGGTGCGTCGCGCTGGGCGCGCTGCTCACGATCCCCGCGGTCCTGCCGGGCTTCCCCGCCGAGCTGACGATCTTCACCTGGCTGCTGCCCGGGCTCGGGATGGGCTTCATGTACTCGGCGGTCACGCTGGTCGTGCTGCGCGGCGCCGACCCGGCCGAGACGGGCGCCGCGTCGTCGGCGCTCCAGCTGTCGGACATCCTGGGCACCGCCCTCGGCGCGGGCGTGGCCGGCGCCATCACCGCCTACGGCACCCGGGCGGGCGGCGACACCCTCGGCTGGGCGCTGGCCGCGGTGTTCGCGATGTCGGCGGTCGTGGCCGGCCTGGGCCTCCTCGCGTCACCCCGAATCCGCGTCCCGAGGCGTGCCCGGAGCACGCTCGGCGCTGCGGTAGACTAGCCCTCCGGCCGCGCCGATCCGCACGCCCAAGGCCTTCGCCGCGCCGATCTGGCCATCACCGGAGGTTCCCGAACCCGATGTCCGCCGAGACGCTTCGCGCGAAGATCCGCGAGATCCCCGACTTCCCGAAGCCCGGCATCCTGTTCTACGACATCACGACCGTCCTCAAGGACCCGGGCGCCTACCGCGAAGCCATCGACCTCATGCTCGAGCCCTACAAGGGCGAGCAGATCGACATCGTGGTCGGGATGGAGTCGCGGGGGTTCATCTTCTCGGCCCCGATGGCCTACCTGCTCGACACCGGGCTCGTCCCCGTCCGCAAGCTGGGCAAGCTGCCGGCCGAGACGCTGACGGTGGAGTACGCGCTCGAGTACGGGTCGAACACGCTCGAGATCCATCGCGACGCGATCGTCGCGGGCCAGAAGGTGCTGATCGTGGACGACCTCCTGGCCACCGGCGGCACCGTGCGGGGCACGATCGAGCTGGTCGAGCGGCTGAAGGGCGAGGTCGTGGGCCTCGCCTTCCTCGTCGAGCTCGAGTTTCTCAAGGGCCGAGAGCGGCTGGACGGACGCCGGGTGACCAGCGTCATCAAGTACTGACGCTGGCCGGGACATCGTCCCGTGGCTGACGAGCCGGCCCGCCCGGCCGAGGCAATCACTCCACCCGACCCCAACCGGCGTCGTTTCTTCCGCCAGTTCGCGGGCGACGTGATGTCGTCGATGGGTTCGGTCATCGGGGCCGCCCAGCTCCTCCAGCAGGAGTCGGCCCAGGCCGCCCGGGAGCTGCTGGGCGATGAGCCGGCGGGCGACGATGCCGCCGCAGCGACGGCCGCGGGCGCCGCGGGAGCCTCCGACATCGGGTCCACGCCGCGCGAGGAGCCCGCCGCCGGCGCCGGGTTCCGGGCACCGATGCGCTGGGACGGCGACGTCTGCCACGTCGTGGACCAGCGACGTCTCCCGGACGTGCTGGTGGACCTCGAGGTCCGCGGCGCCGGAGACGGGGTCTCCGCGATCCGCGACGGCGCGCTGGTGGGCGCCCCCGCGCAGGCGCAGCTCGCCGCGGTGACGCTGGCGCTGGTCGCGGGCAAGATGCTGACGCACCGGCCGTTCGCCCGGCGGGCGACGATCCGCGGCGCGGCGAATGCGATGCGCACCTACCGGCCGGGCTCGGCCGCCCTGCTCGCGACGGTGAGCCGGATGCTCGCCGTCGAGGAGCGGCTGGGCGTCGAGGCCGGCGGTGAGGCGATCGCGGAGGCGATGCGTGCCGAGGCGCTGGCGATCGTCGCGGAGGCCTCCGACGCGCACGGGGCGCTCGTCGGCCATGCGTTGGCCGAGCTCGACGGGATCGCCGGCGGCGACGACGGCACGCTCCGCGTGCTGACGTTCGGCAGCACGGGCGCGATGGGCGGCGGCCAGTTCGGGACGGCGCTCTCGGCGGTCATCGCGGCGCATCACGCCGAGCGCAAGGTCCTGGCGCTCGTCTCGGAGACCCGCCCGGGTCTCGAGGGCTCGCGGATCGCGGCCTGGGAGCTGCGCGAGGCCGGGGTGCCCCATGCGGTGATCACCGATGCCGCGGCGCCCGGGCGGATCGCGGCCGGGGACGTCGACGTCGTGCTCGTGGGAGCCGACCGGATCGCCGCCAACGGCGACGTGATCGCGCCCGCCGGGACCTACCCGCTGGCCCTCGCGGCGTCGGCCGCGGGCGTGCCGTTCGTGGTGTGCGTGGCGACCATCGCCGTGGATCCGGCGACGCCCGACGGAGCCGCCGTGCAGCTCGAGGAGGGCGCCCCCGGGCCCGTCCTCGCGGCGGCCGGAACGCGCGTCACGCCCGTGGGCACGACGGCTCGCAATCCGGTCCAGGACGTGACGCCGGCGGGACTGGTGAGCGCGATCGTCACGGAGCGCGGCGCGCTGCGGCCCCCGTTCGAGGCGGCGATCGGCGCCATCGTCGAGGCCCCGAACGCGGATGCCGCGCCGGCCGACGCGGGACCGTCCGACGCCCCGCCGCCGGCCCACGAGGCGGTGGGCTGATGGCCACGATCGCCGTCGGCCAGCGCGGCTCGCTCGTCGCCCGCTCGACCACCGACCGCGCCGTCCTGCGCGCGTTCCTCGAGCAGGACCGGCTGTTCGCGGCGTACGCGATCTGCGACCTCGAGGACCGGGAGTTCGGCCGCACGAAGTGGGGGATCGCCACCGACGGCGACGAGGTCGTCGCGGTCGGCCTCGAGTACGGCGGCCTGACGCCCCAGCCGCTGTTCCTGATGGGCCGGAACGACGGCATCGAGGCCGTGCTCGGGCACGTCGTCCGCCCCCGGGCGGCCTACCTCGCGGCCAAGGCCACGGCCCTCCCGGCCGTCGCGACCGTCTACAACATCGACCCCGGACCGCCGATGATCCGGATGTGGGTCGATCGCTCGCGGTTCCAGCCCTCGCCGGCCGCGGTCGAACGTCTCCTGCCGGTCGAGGTCGGCGAGCTCAACCGGCTCTACCAGCTGGGCTTCGGCGCGTGGCTGCCGTCGAGCACGATCGCCGAGGGGGTGTACTACGGCATCCGCGTCAACGGCAAGCTCGTGTCCGCCGCCGGCACGCACGTGGTCTCGCGCAACGCCCGCCTGGCGGTCGTGGGCAACGTGCTGACCCACACCGACCACCGCGGGCGGGGCTACGCGCAGGCGGTGACCTCGGCGGTGACGGCGGAGCTGCTCCGGTTCTGCGACCAGGTCGTGCTCAACGTACGATCCGACAATCCGCCGGCCATCCAGGCCTACCTGCGGCTGGGCTACACGGAGCACACCCGGTTCGAGGAGCGGCTGATCCGCCGCACGACCTCGCCCTGGGCCGACCTCACCGCCCCGATCCGACGGCTCTTCACCCGTGGCTCGCGCCAGGAGGCCGACGCCGGGGCCTCGCGAAACGCCGTCCAGCACGCGCGCGGCCCCGCCAACCACGACCAGGCCCACCCGTCCGACCCGCCGTCCGCCGACGGCCCGCCCGAGGAACCCCGATGACCGACGCGACCACGCACGTCCCGTCCGACGTGACCGACCTCTCCCTCGCCGCCGAGGGCGTCCGCCGCATCGAGTGGGCGGAGCGCGAGATGCCGGTCCTCCGCCTGATCCGCGAGCGCTTCGAGCGCGAGCGGCCGCTCGCCGGCCTGCGAATCGGCGCCTGCCTCCACGTCACCACCGAGACGGCCAACCTGATGCGCACGCTCAAGGCCGGCGGCGCGGACGTCTACCTCGCGGCGTCGAACCCGCTGTCGACCCAGGACGTGACCGCGGCCGCGCTCGTCGAGGCGTTCGGGATCGCGACGTTCGCCCGGCGGGGCGAGGACCGCGACACGTACTACGCGCACCTCCGGTCGGTCGCCGACATCCACCCGACGCTCACGATGGACGACGGCTGCGACCTCGTCTCGCTCCTCCACAGCGAGCGACGCGACCAGCTCGCCGAGGTCCTGGCGGGGACCGAGGAGACCACGACGGGCGTCATCCGGCTCCGCGCGATGGCCGCCGACGGAGCGCTGGCGTTCCCCGTGGTCGCCGTGAACGAGGCGCTGACCAAGCACCTGTTCGACAACCGCTACGGGACCGGTCAGTCGACGATCGACGGCATCCTGCGCGCGACCAACATCCTCATCGCCGGGCGGAACGTGGCCATCGCCGGCTATGGCTGGGTGGGCCGCGGGATCGCGTCGCGCATGTCCGGGCACGGCGCGCACGTCGCGGTGATCGAGGTCGACCCGGTCCGCGCGCTCGAGGCGCTGATGGACGGCTACCAGGTGATGACCGTGGGCGAGGCCGCGCCGTGGGGCGACCTGTTCGTGACGGCGACGGGCAACGTCAACGTCTTCCGGCGCGAGCACTTCGCCTCGATGAAGGACGGCGCGATCATGGCCAACTCGGGGCACTTCGACGCCGAGCTGGACCTGCCGTCCCTGCGCGAGATGGCCGAGGGCCACATCACCGAGCCGCGCGACAACGTCCAGCAGTTCGACATCGGCGGCAAGAAGCTCAACCTCGTGGCCGAGGGGCGGCTCGTGAACCTGGGCGCCGCCGAGGGCCATCCGGCCGCGGTCATGGACATGAGCTTCGCGAACCAGGCGCTGTCGGCCGAATATGTCGCGAAGCACCACGCGGAGCTCGAGGCGAAGGTGTACGTGGTGCCCGAGGCGATCGACGCCGAGGTCGCGCGGCTGAAGCTGGCGGCCATGGGCATCACGCTCGACGCGATGACGCCGGAGCAGCTCGCGTACGTGTCCTCCTGGCAGCACGGGACGTAGAGCCGCGCATGGACCGCGAAGGCGGGCACCACGGGCACGACCACCGCGAGGCCGCCGTCGCGCCGTACGGCAGCTGGCGGTCGGCGATCGACATCGAGCTGGTCACCGGCACGGTGGTCTCGCTCGCCGAGTCGTGGCTCGACGGGGACGACGTCTACTGGCTGGAGTCGCGCCCGTCGCAGGGCGGCCGGCGGACGTTGCTGCGCCACACGCCGGACGGCGCGACACACGAGCTGACCCCGTTCCCGTTCAAGGTCGGCAACCGCGTGCACGAGTACGGCGGCGGCTCGTACGTCGTCGACCGGGGACGGATCGTCGCCTCCTCGTCCGAGGATGACCGCCTGTGGCGGATCGACCCGGACGGCGCCGCCGAGCCCGTCGCGATCACGCCGCCCGGCGGCCCTCGATACGCCGATCTCCGCTTCGATCCGGGGCGCGATCGACTGTACGCGGTGCGCGAGACCCACGACGCCGCCGAGCCGAACCGGCCGGACCTCGTCGTCAACGAGCTGGTCTCGCTCGCGCTCGACGGCTCGGACGGCGCCGGCCGGGTGATCGTCGCCGGCTCGGACTTCTACGCCGCGCCACGACCCTCGCCCGACGGCGGCACGCTCGCCTGGCTCGAGTGGGACCTGCCGGGCATGCCGTGGGACGCGGTCCGGCTGCGGGTGGCGGAGGTGACCGACGACGGCACGCTCGGCCCCGCCCGGACGATCGCCGGCGGGCCGGAGACCTCGATCGTCCAGCCGGCCTGGCGCCCGGACGGCGTCCTGCACTTCGTGTCCGACGAGGCCGACGGCTGGTGGAACCTGTTCGCGCTCGACGGGCCCGGCGGGCTCGACGGCACGGCCCGCAACGTGGCGCCGATGGCGGCGGAGCTCGGCGACCCGGCGTGGGTGTTCGGCCGGTCGTCGTACGGGTTCGTCGACGACGGCTCCCTGCTTGCGGTGGCCCGGGCCGACGGCCGCGACTCGCTGCTTCGGATCGCGCCGGATGGCCCCGTGGAGCCGATCGACGCCCCGTTCAGCGAGGTCGAGGGCCTCCAGATCGCCGGCGGGTCGGCGGTGCTCATCGGCGCCGGACCGCACGACGGGGCGGTCGTGGCGCGGATCGACCCCCGCTCCGGCCGGACCCTGGGCGTGCTTGCGCGCTCGATCGCGGCGCCCATCGACCCGGGTCTGCTGCCCCATGCCGAGCCCATCGCGTTTCCCACGTCCGGCGGCGCGACGGCGCGTGCGCTGTACTTCCCGCCGACCAACGACGGCTTCAGCGGGCCCACGGGCGAGCGGCCTCCGTTGCTGGTCCTGTCCCACGGCGGCCCGACGTCGGCCGCGTCGTCGGCCCTGTCGCTCGATCGGGCCTTCTTCGCGTCCCGCGGGATCGCGGTCGTCGACGTGGACTACCGCGGCTCCACCGGCTATGGCCGCCCCTACCGCGACGCCCTGAACGGCGAGTGGGGGATCGTCGACGTCGACGACTGCATCGCCGCCGCCCGATTCCTCGCCGACCGCGGGTCGATCGACCCGAAGCGCATGGCGATCCGGGGCGGCAGCGCCGGCGGCTACACGACGCTCGCGGCGCTCACGTTCCGGCCCGAGGTGTTCGCGGCGGGCATCAGCCATTTCGGGATCGCCGACCTCGAGCTGATCCACCTCGACGGCCACAAGTTCGAGTCCCGCTACGACGAGGGGCTGCTCGCGCCCTGGCCGGAGGGGCGCCAGGTGTTCCACGACCGGTCGCCGATCCATTTCTTCGACCGGGTCGTCTCGCCGATGCTGATCACGCAGGGCCTGGACGATCGGGTCGTGCCGCCGTCGCAGCTCGACGCCATGGTCGCGGCGCTCCACGGACGGGGGATCCCGCACGCGACGCTCAGCCTTGCGGGCGAGGGCCACGGCTACCGCAAGGCGGAGTCCCGCCGTGCCGTGCTGGCGGCCGAGCTGTCGTTCCTCGGCCAGGTCTTCGGGTTCACGCCGGCCGACGCCATCGAGCCGATCCGCGTGGAGCACCTCGCGCCCGTCGACTGAGCCAGCCACATCCGCGTTCGGACGGCGTGCGCCGGACGCCCGCGAGCACGGCGCTCGTGGCTGCCGCGCCCGATGTGCGCTGGACGCACATTCCTGACCTCGGGCGAGCCGCTGGCGCCCGATTCGTGCGCCCGGGGCACCGAATCGCCGCCCGAACGGCGTCGGCACGTCCGATCCGTGCGTCCGACGCACGGATCGATCACGCGGACGCCGTCGTCGGTCAGGAATGTGCGCTGGACGCACGCGGCGCCGGCACCATGCCACCACGGCTACGCCTCGGCCAACAGCTCCCGCAGCGCCGCCACCCCGCGATCGACGTCCGCGAACGAGGTCGTCAGGGGCGACAGGCCGAAGCGGATCACGTCGGGCTCCCGGAAGTCGGTGACGACGCCGTGGGCCATCAGGCGCTCGACGAGGGCCCGGGCCTCAGGGTGGCGGATCGAGACGTGACCGCCCCGCCGGGCTGGGTCGCGCGGGCTGCCGAGCGCGCAGCCGAGCGGCGCGAGGTCCGAGTCGAGGCGCTCGACCGCGTAGGCCGTGAGGGTCATCGACTTCGCCCGGATCGCCTCGATCCCGGCCTCGGCGACGACCTCCGCCCCCGCCTCGACCGCCGTCAGCGCGAGGATCGGCGGCGTGCCCGCGACCCAGCCCTCGATCCCCGGCCGGCGGTCGAAGGCCGGGCCCATCGCGAACTGGTCGCGCTGCGCGAACCAGCCCTGGACCGGCGGCCGCAGCCGGTCCTGGAGCCGCGGGTGGACGTACAGGAACGCCGGCGCACCGGGACCGCCGAACAGGTACTTGTAGGTGCAGCCGACCGCGAGGCCGACGTCGCGCGCGGCCAGGTCGACTGGCGATCGCGCCGGCCGCATGCGAGAGGTCCCAGACCACGTGCGCCCCGGCCGTGCGCGCGGCCGCCTCGACGGCGTCGAGGTCGACGATCGCCGACGACCGGTAGCTCACGAGTGACAGGAGGACCAGGGCGACGTCCCGGTCGATCGCCCCGGCGAGGGTGTCGGTGGCCAGACCCTCGGACGGATCGCCCTCGACCCACCGGACCTCGAGGCCCCGCGCCGCCGCGAGGCCCTGGAGGACGTAGCGGTCGGTCGGGAAGTCGGATCGGTCGGCGACCATCACCCGCCGGTCGGGACGGTCGTCGAGCGCCGCCGAGGCCACGCGGAACAGGTTGACGGTCGTCGAGTCGGCGATCGTGACCGAGCCCGGCGCGGCGCCGAGCACGCCGCGCGCCAGCGTCTCGCCGATCCGCAGCGGCAGGTCGATCCAGTGGTCCCAGGCCCGGACGAGCTCGCGCGCCCATTCGCCGCCCGCCACGGCCGCCAGCCGCTCGACGGCCCGCCGCGGCGCCCGCCCGAGCGAGTTGCCGTCGAGGTAGACGAGGCCCGGGTCGTCCGCGACGAACCGGTCGCGGAACGTCGCGAGCGGGTCGGCGGCGTCGAGCCGGGCGGCGGACCGGGGCATCGCCGGATCGTACCGCTGGGAGACGGACGGACCGGTGGTACAGTCGCCCCGGCCATCACGACACTGCGGAGCAGCATGAGCATCGTCGACGCCGATCACTACCTGTTCACGTCCGAATCGGTCACCGAAGGCCACCCGGACAAGATGTGCGACCAGATCTCGGACGCCATCCTCGACGCGATCCTCCGCGAGGATCCCAACGCCCGCGTGGCGTGCGAGACCGCTACCACGACCGGGCTGGTGCTCGTGCTGGGCGAGATCTCGACCTCCACGTACGTCGACTTCCAGAACGTCGTCCGCGACACCGTGCGCGACATCGGCTACACGAAGAGCGACTACGGCTTCGACTACCTGACGTGCGGCACGCTGGTCAGCATCAAGGAGCAGTCGGGCGACATCGCCATGGGCGTCGATGCCGCGCTCGAGATCCGCGACGACGCCGCGCCGGTCAACGAGCTGGGCGCCGGCGACCAGGGGATGATGTTCGGCTTCGCCTGCCGCGAGACGCCCGAGCTGATGCCGCTGCCGATCGCGCTCGCGCACCGCATGGCCCGCCGCCTGGCCGAGGTCCGCAAGTCGGGCCAGCTCCGCTACCTCCGCCCGGACGGCAAGACCCAGGTCACGGTGGAGTACGAGCGTGGCGTGCCCAAGCGCGTGCGCACCGTCGTCGTTTCCGCGCAGCACGACCCGGACGTCCGACCCGAGCGGATCCGCCAGGAGATCGCGGAGGCGGTGATCCTGCCGACGATCCCGGACGACCTCCGACCCGTCGACCCGGTGATGCACGTCAACCCGACCGGCCGCTTCGTGACCGGCGGACCGATGGGCGACGCCGGGCTCACGGGCCGCAAGATCATCGTCGACTCGTACGGCGGCATGGCCCGCCACGGCGGTGGCGCCTTCAGCGGCAAGGACCCGACGAAGGTCGATCGCTCCGCCGCCTACGCGGCGCGCTGGGTCGCCAAGAACGTCGTGGCCGCCGGGCTCGCCGACCGCTTCGAGATCGAGGTCGCATACGGCATCGGCATCGCGCGACCGATCTCGCTGACCGTCGAGTCGTTCGGGACGGGCGCCATCGCCGACGAGCAGATCCAGCAGCTGGTCGAGCGCCACTTCGACCTGCGGCCGGCCTCGATCATCGACGCCCTCGACCTGCGCCGCCCGATCTACCGCCAGACGGCGGCGTACGGGCACTTCGGCCGCGAGGACCTCGACCTGCCGTGGGAGCGCACCGACAAGGCCGCCGACCTGGCCGCCGACGCGGGGCTTCCGGAGCCGGAGCTCGCCGCGGTCGGCTGACCGCCGGGATCAGGTCTCCGCGATCACTCCGGCCATCGCCGCCGTCGAGCGGCGGCCCTGCCGGCGTGCCTGCCAGACGAGGATCGTCTGCCCGACGAGCAGCAGCAGCAGCGTCAGCCCGAGCATCATCGTGGCGACGGCGTTGGTCTCGGGGGTCACGCCCCGACGGACCTGGCCGAAGATGAACAGCGGCAGGGTCGAGGACCCCGGTCCCGACGTGAACGTCGTGATCACGAAGTCGTCGAAGCTGAAGGTGAACGCGAGCAGGAAGCCCGCGACGATGGCGGGCAGGAGCTGCGGCAGCGTGATCTGGCGGAACGTGCGCCAGGGGGTGGCGAACAGGTCCGCGCTGGCCTCGGTGAGCGACCGGTCCATGCCCGACAGCCGGGCGCGGACCAGCAGCAGCACCAGGCTGAGGTTGAACAGCACGTGCGACGCGATGATGGTCGGGTAGCCGAAGCTGAGCCTGACGCCGAACGTGGATCGCACGAAGTCGAAGCTGGTCGCGAAGAGCACCAGCGTCGACAGGGCGATGACGATCTCGGGGACGATGACGCTCATGTAGGTGAGCGTGTCGAAGGTCAGCTTCAGCCACCGCCCAACCCGCTGGAGGCCGAGCGCGGCCATCGTGCCGATCAGCGTGGCGAGGATCGCGTTCGGGATCGCGACGATGAAGCTGTTGGTCAGCGCGTCCTTGACGACCTCGTCGTTGAGGGCCGCCTCGAACCACCTCAGGGACAGGCCGCCCCATTGGGTGACGGCGCGTTCGGTGCCGTTGAACGCGAACACCACGACGACCACGATCGGCAGGTACAGGAACGCGTACACCACGACCGTGTGGAACCGGAAGTAGAACTCCACGAGGCCGGCCCAGCGATCGACGCGGCGGCTGGTCGGAGCGGGTCGCGCCGGCGCCTGGTCGGCGGCGACGGCGGGCGCCGTCATCGGACGGCCCTCCGGACGCAGACGCGGCTCACAGGACGCTCACGTCACGATCGCGGCGGCCGCGGTTCACGAACCACAGGTACCCGGCGATGGTCACGATCATCACGATGATCAGGAGCACGGCCCGCGCCGAACCTGACGGCCAGTTGCGAGCCTCGAGGAAGTCCGTGACGAGCGCGTTGCCCATGAGGTACGTCCGCCCGAGCCCGAGCAGCTGGGGGATGACGTACTCGCCCATCATGGGGATGAACACGAGGATGCTGCCGGTCACGAGCCCGGGCAGCGTGATCGGCAGCGTGACCTGGCGGAAGGTGGACCAGCGGCCGGCGCCGAGGTCCTTGGAGGCCTCGATCAGGGACCGGTCCATGCGCTCCAGCGTCACGTACAGCGGGAACACCATCAGTGGCAGGTAGCCGTAGACGAGGCCCAGCAGGACGGCGAAGGAGCTGCCCAGGATCTGGACGTCCTCGATGCCGAACAGCGACTCGATCTGGCCCGCGAGGCCGATGTTCGGCCCGAGGATGATCAGCCACGCGTAGGTCCGGATGAGGAAGCTCGTCCAGAACGGGACCACGAGCAGGAGCAGCAACGTGCTCTTGTTGCGGCCGGCACGCATCGCGAGGAAGTACGCGAGCGGCAGCCCCACGAGGAGGCAGCCGATCGTGCCGGCGATCGACATCTGGAGGCTCTGGATGAACGGGTCGGATTTCGAGATCGCGCGCGCGTAGTTGTCGAGGACGAACGCGGGCTCGTAGCCGCCGTTCTTCGCCCGGACGCCGAACGAGTAGATGACGACGATGACGAGCGGCAGCACGAGCATGATGAGGTACCACGCCCCCGCCGGCAGCAGGAGCGCGAACGTGAGCAACCGGCTAGCGCGCCGGCGTGCGGGCGGCTCCCGGTGCTCGATCGGGGTCGTCGTGGCGGCCATCAGGCGCCGTGCTCCGCGCTCGTCGTCGACGGTCGGCTAGCTGGCTACCCGCCGACCTTCGACTTGAACTCCTCCCAGATGTCGTTGCGCTGGGTGCTGCTGGAGGTGTCCTGCTGGCCCTCGAGCTTCGCCACCGCCTCATCGGGCGGGAAGATCGCCGGGTCGGCGAGGATCTCGGGCTTGACGTACTCCTTCGCGGCGTCGTTCGGCGTGGCGTACAGGTTGTAGTTGGTCTCCTCACCCTGGATCTCGGGCCGCTGGATGAAGTTCAGCCAGGCGTACGAGGCCTCCGGGTGGGGGGCGTCGGTGAGCATCACCCAGGTGTCCAGCCAGAAGGCGGTGCCCTCGGAGGGCACGACGTATCCCTTGTCCTCGGTGTCCTTCAGCTCCTGGCCCAGCGGACCCGTCCAGCCGAGGGTCATCGAGGCCGTTCCGTCCGCCATCGTCCGGCCGTAGAGGTTCGAGTCGAGCGCGTACAGGTGCGGCGCCACGTCGAGCAGGATCTTCTTCGCCTCCTCGAGCTCGGCCGGATCGACGGAGTTCAGCGAGTAGCCGAGCATCTTGAGCGGGAAGATGAACACGTCGTCGCGGGAGTCGACGAAGATGGTCTTGCCCGACGCCGGGCCGAGGATCAGGTCGTAGAACTCCTTCCACGACGTGGGCACCGACGGGATCAGCGTCGAGCGATAGAGGATCCCGGTCGTCCCGTAGTCCTTGGGGACTGCGTACTCCTCGGTGGGGTCCCACCACTGCTTGCGGAACGTCGGGTTGATCAACTCGATGTTCGGGATCCGGGACATGTCGAGCTTCTGGAGGAACCCGGCCTCGATCATCGCCGGCAGGTAGTTCATGGTCGGCGCCGCGATGTCGTAGCCGCTCGCCCCGCCCTGGAGCTTGGCCATCAGGACGTCGTTGTTGTCGAAGATGTCGTACTGGAACTTGTCGATCCCGTACTCGGCCTTGAACTTGTCCATGTTGTCGGGCGAGACGTACTCCGACCAGTTGTACATGATCAGCTCGTCTTCGACCGCATACGACGGCTCCACGGCCGCCGACGCCGCCGCAGATGCGGCGGCACTGGGCGCGGCTGACGCGGGCGCCGCCGACGGAGCGGCGGTTGCCGAGGCCGCGGCCGTCGCCGGCGCCCCTCCGCTCGAACAGGCCGCAAGGGCCGCCGAGACGCCCGTGAGGCCCGCGGCCGCCAGGAACCCTCGCCGGCTGACCGTGCTCCGGGTCAGCATCTCCTGCAAGTCGCGCTCGGTCATCGTGCTCCTCCTCCTGCCCCCGGAAAACGCTGTCAGGTCCCCAGGACCAGGTTGGCCTCGTCGTGCCACGCAAGGGTCACCGGCTCGCCGGGGCCGAATGCCCGACCGTGGGTGCCGGCACGGGTGTTCTGCCGCCGGACGACGAGGAGCCCGGCAAGCTCGGTCTCGATCTGGTACTCGACCATGTCGCCCAGGTACGTTCCCTGGCGCACCTGGCCGGCGACGCGCGTCATGCCGGCCTCCGCGGTCAATGGCCCGTCCCCGTCGCGCGCCTCGACCGTCGGCGCCTCGGGACGGACCGCGATGGTGACGGCGTCGCCCGGGGCCACGCTGGCGTCCGGATCGGTCAGGCGGCCGATGACGCGCAGCCCGGTGCCGGTCTCGGCCGTTGCCGTGCCGCGATCCGCGTCCAGGCCGATGAGTCGCGCCTCGAGGAAGTTCGAGGTCCCCACGAAGCCGGCGACGAACCGGTTGAGCGGCCGCTCGTACAGGTCCTCGGGATGGCCCTGCTGCTGGATCCGGCCGTCGCGCATGACGACGATCACGTCGCTCATCGTCAGCGCCTCCTCCTGGTCGTGGGTCACGTAGATGAACGTGATCCCGACCTCGCGCTGGAGCTGCTTGAGCTCGATCTGCATCTCGTGACGCAGCTTGCGGTCGAGCGCCCCGAGGGGCTCGTCGAGCAGGAGCACGGTGGGGTGGTTCACGAGCGCCCGGGCGAGCGCGACCCGCTGCTGCTGCCCGCCCGAGAGCTCCCAGACGCGGCGGCTGCTCATAGCCGTTGAGGCGGACGAGCTCGAGGGCCTCGCCGACCCGACGCGTCTCGTCGGCCTTGGACGTCTTCCTCTGGCGCAGCCCGTAGCCCACGTTCTGCGCGACGTTCATGTGCGGGAACAACGCGTAGTGCTGGAACACCGTGTTGACGTTCCGGCGGTAGGGCGGGACGCCGGCGACCGGATCGCCCGCCAGGAAGATCTCGCCGGCCGTGGGCTGCTCGAAGCCCGCGATCATCCGCAGCGTCGTGGTCTTGCCGCAGCCTGACGGGCCGAGGAACGAGTAGAACGAGCCGCGCGCCACGGACAGGTTCATGGCATCGACGGCGACGATGTCGTCGAACCGCTTGGTCACCTCGACGATGGCGACGTCGGGGATCGCGTGGGGATCGACGTGGTGGGCCGCGTCCTCGCTCTCGGCGTGGGTGGGGGCCGCGGTCGCCGGACGGTGGCGGTCGTGGTCGCCGCCATGCTCGTGCGGGGGCGTGTCCGGCGTCGTCGACGTGGTCAAACGCGCTCCTCGGGGCTGACTGAGCGGGTGCCCCTCCTGCGACCCGGTCCGCGGATGGTACGAAGCAGCGCCGACGGCGTCAACGCGGACGTGCGGTGGACGGTGCGAAGTTCGAGACGCAAGGGCGACGGAGTTGCGAGATTCGTGCGTTTCGTCGTCGTCGCAACTGCCGTTCCTGCCCATCCCTTCGCCCGCGTGCAACGCCGTTGGCGCCGGGTGACGCGCGGCGCGGGTCGTGCGCTCCCTAGAATGGCCAGATGTACGTGGTCGTGATGGCGGGCGGGGGCGGCACCCGCCTATGGCCGCTGTCGCGCCCGGAGCGCCCGAAGCCATTCCTCCCGCTGCTCGGCGACGAGCGGGGGTCCCTGCTGCAGGAGACCGTCCGGCGGCTGGGCGGGCTCGACCCGGACGGCACGCCCGTCGACGTCACCGTCGTGACCGACCAGCGCTACGAGCAGCTCGTCCGCAAGCAGCTCCCGGACGTGCGGATCCTGACCGAGCCCGCCGGTCGCAACACCGCCGCCGCGGTGGCCCTCGCGACCGTCGCCGTCGACCGGCCGGACGACGACGTGATGATCGTGCTGCCAGCCGACCACTACATTCGCGACGAGCGCCTGTTCGTCGACGTCGTGCGAACGGCGGCCACCCGCCTCGCCACCGGGGCCCTCGGCGCCGACGACGCGCTGGTCACGCTGGGCATCCAGGTCTCGCGGCCGGCGACCGAGTACGGCTACCTCATCCCGCGCCTCGACGCCGGCCAGGTCGTGGACGGGCTGCAGGCGTATCCGCTCAAGGCGTTCGAGGAGAAGCCCAAGGTCCCGCGCGCCGAGGAGCTGCTCAAGCAGCCGGGCGTCGCCTGGAACGGGGGGATGTTCGCGTGGCGGCGGCGGGCGATCCGGTCGGCGTTCGAGCGGTACTCGGGCCTGATCGGGCTGCTCGAGCCCACCATCCGGGCCCCGGCCCTCCTCGCCCACGCGTACGAGCAGCTGAAGCCCGTCTCGATCGACGTCGCGGTCATGGAGAGCGCGGCCCGCGACGGGCGGGTCGTGATGGGCGCGATGGACGTCGGCTGGTCCGACATCGGCAACTGGTCCGAGCTGCTGGCCGCGATCTCGGCGGGCGGCAGCGGGTCCGTGATCCAGCCCGGCGACCGGATCGACGTCGCCGCCGATGACCTCGTGGTCCGTCGGGCGGACGGGGCCATCCGGGTCATCCGGCCGCTGCAGGGCGGTAGCATGACCGCCACCCAGCCGATCGCGGTCCTTCGCGGCGCCGACCAGCAGACGGTCGAGGCGCTCCTCGCGCGCTGCACCCGGTGGGAGGAGGCCCCGTGACCGACATCGCCGCTCCCGCGCCAACGAGCATCGTCTTCGGGACCGACGGCTGGCGGGCGAGGATCGCCGAGGACTTCACGTTCGAGAACGTCCGCCGCTGCGCGGACGGGGTCGCCCGGTGCGTGGTCGACCGCGGCGACGCCGCGAAGGGCGTCGTCATCGCCTACGACCGGCGGTTCGCGTCCGAGCACTTCGCCCGCGCCGCCGCCGAGGTCCTCCTGGCGCACGACATCCCCGTCGCCTTCGGCCGGGTCGCGGTGCCCACCCAGATGAGCTCGTACGAGGTGGTCCAGCGCGGGGCGGCGGCCGGCATCGTGATCACGGCCTCGCACAACCCGTGGACGGACAACGGGTTCAAGGTGAAGTCGCCGACGGGCGCCGCCGCGGGCGCGGACATGCTGCCCACGATCGAGGCCGGGATCGGCGCCAACGCGGGCCGGGCGATCGACCGCCGGCCGTTCGAGGATGCCGAGGCCGCCGGGCTCGTCGAGTGGTTCGACCCCTTCGACGGCTACCGCGAGTTCGTCGGCCGCACCCTCGACCTCGACGCGCTCCGGGCGGCCGACGTCTCGGTGCTCGTGGAGCCGCTCTACGGCGCCGGGTCGGGCTGGATCCCGAGGCTGCTGGCCGGCGGCCGCATCCGGGTCACCGAGATCCACGGCGAGCGCAACCCCTACTTCGGTGGCGTCAACCCCGAGCCGATCCGACCGAACGTGGACGAGGCGCTCGGCCTGCTGGCGGGCGGCGGCTACGACCTCGGGCTGCTGCTCGACGGCGATGCCGATCGCGCCGGCGCGGGGGACGAGCAGGGGACCTTCCTCCACCAGCTCGAGGTCACCGGGCTGCTCATGTACTACCTCGCCGAGCACCGGGGCATGCGCGACCCGGTCGTCGTCTCGGTGAACAACACCTCGACGGCTGCCGCGCTCGGGGCCCGGTACGGCATCGAGACCCACGAGGTGCCGGTCGGCTTCAAGTACATCGGCCCGAAGATGATCGAGACGGGGGCGATGCTGGGCGCCGAGGAGTCGGGCGGGTTCGGGTTCGGGATGCACCTCCCCGAGCGCGATGGCATCTATGCCGACCTGTGCCTGCTCGACCTGTTCCTGCGCGAGCGCGAGCGGGGCCGGTGGCCGGTCTCCCGGGCGGTCGCCGCGTTCCACGAGCTGGCCGGTCCGTCGTTCTATCGCCGGATCGACGTCCACTTCGACCGGCCCTCGTACGACGGGGTCAAGCAGCGCGTGCTGGTCGGCCTGCGCGAGGCGCCGCCGTCCAGCCTGGCGGGCGAGGCGATCGGGCGGACGCAGTGGCTCGACACGGGCGACGGCGTGAAGTGGTTCCTGGCCGACGGGTCCTGGCTGCTCGTGCGCGCGAGCGGGACCGAGCCGCTGGTCCGCGTCTACACCGAGGCCACGCGACCGGAGCTGCGCGACGAGCTGGTCGTGGCCGGCGAGCGGCTGGTGCGCGGCGGATGAGCGACCAGACGCCGGCCGGCGAGCCCGTCCGGCGAGTCGACAAGCCCTGGGGCCACGAGCTGATCTGGGCCCTGACCGACCGCTACTGCGGCAAGGTCATCGTCGTGGAGGCGGGTCAGCGGCTGTCGCTCCAGCGCCACGAGCGCAAGGAGGAGAGCGTGCTGGTCCTGTCGGGCCGGCTCCACCTGCACCTCGAGGACGACGACGGCGTCGTGCAGATCCTCGATCTCGGGCCGGGGGAGGCGCGGCACGTCCCACCCGGCCGCATCCACCGGTTCGAGGCGCGCGAGCGCGTGGAGCTGGTCGAGGTGTCCACGCCGGAGCTCGACGACGTCGAGCGGCTCGAGGACGACTACGGTCGCGAGGGCACCAACGCGCCCTGACCCGGCGCCTCCATGCACCACCCATCCGTCCCGTCCCCGATACGGCAAATTCCGGGGGCTGACCGGCGGCTCCGAGGGGTGTAGGCTTGCCCCAGTGACCGCCACCACCGGTCCTGGTCCGACTGGACGGCGGCCCTCGTGGGACGCCCGTTCGGGGCGACTGGAGGTTGATCGGCGATGCACTCCTCTCTCATCGGCAAGGTCGAGAAGGCGAATCGCTACGCGCGCGAGCTGGACCGGATTTCGATCGAGCGACTCGCCCTGACGTTCCGTGGTGACAACGACACCCATCACGTCAGCCTCGACGCGGGCCAGTGGCATTGCACGTGCCATTACTTCGAGAGCTGGGGTTCCTGTGTCCACCTCCTCACGCTGCAGAAGATCTTCGGCGTGATGCTGCCCGAGGACGCGCAGACGTCGATCTTCAGCGCGACGGCGGCCCCCGCCCTCGCCTGACCGGGCCGGCCTCGCGGCCGGCCGATCGAGAACGCGGGAGGGCCCGGACCGGGACGCCCGACGGATCAGCCACCGACGCTGACCCGCCAGTACCACGTCGCACGGTCGCCGCCCGCGAACCTCGCCTCGACCTGGAGGCTCCACTCGCCCGCGTCCGCCGGCGCCTCGACGACGACCCGACCACCGTCGCCCGAGCCGGCCGCGCGTGGGCGCGTGGCCTCGCCGTCGCGGATGCGCGCCCAGCGTGCCGTCCACGACGTCTGGCCGGGCCCCGGATCGAAGCGGACGCGCAGGCCGTCGCCCGGTGCGACCGGCACGCCCGAGCGCGGCACGATCCACGGCGAGTCCGAGACGAGCCCGTCCCAGGAGAACGTCCCGAGGGCACCGCGAGCGGGGCCGCCCGGCTCCGCCCACGAGCAGCGCCTCGGGCGGCTCGGTCGAGCGGCGGCTCGGTCGACTGCGGCGGCGCGGTCGCATCCGCGGGCGGGGCGGAGGCAACGACCGGCGACTCGGACGGTTCCGCGGGAGCGCCCGCGGTGGCGCGAGGCGTCGGCGGACGGGCGGCCAGGGGCGCCCGTGGTCGTGGCGGGATCTGACGCGGCCGGCGTGCCGGTCGCGTTGGTGCAGCCCGCCATGACGAACACGAGAGTGGTGAGCCAGACCACGTAGTGCGGCGCGTGACGCTTGACGGTCGACGTGGTCATCGGGCGAGGCCTCCTGCGGATTGCGGACACGGGGTGGGGCAGCCGGTCGCCACCGTGACGGTCACCGCCGGCGACGAGGACGCCCGCAGGCCCTCGTTCCCCGGCTTGCGGAACAGCGCGCGGTAGTCGCGCGATGACCAGGCGTTGAGGCTCCAGCGGTAGGCACCGGCGGACGCGGCGGCCATCGTCGCGACGTCGCTCCAGCCACTGGAGAGGCGCTGCTGGAGGACGACCGTCCGGGAGGTCAGCGCGTTGTTCGACAGCTTGCCACTGCCGTCGGAGCCGAGGGTCGCGCTGAACGTCACCATCGCGCCCGCCAGCACCGCCGTCCTCGACGCCGTGATCGACAGCTCGGTGGGCACGTCCAGGCAGGTGCTGTAGAGGGCGGTCGCGCTCGGCACGTCGTACTGCTGCTGCAGCGTCGCGACGTCGCACCGACCGAAGTCGTGGGCGTTCCAGCCGGCCCGTGGCTTCGTCCGCGAGTAGGTCTGGACGACGGCGTCGTCGTAGTCGCGGTCGTCGCCGAAGTTGTCGTGGTGATCGAGGACGAGCACGTGCCCGAGCTCGTCGAGCATGACGTTGCGGACCTGGTAGCAGCCGTCGGGGCCGCCCGACAGCTCGCACCAGCGGAGCGTGCCCCAGTCGAACCGGTGCCCGTTCTCGCGGAACCAGACGCCGAACCAGCCGGGTGGGTCGCGGCGCATGCAGGCCAGGCCGTTGACGCCACACGGCACGTCCGTGCCGTAGGTGACGACGTTGCCGGCGTCGGCGTCATAGCCGAACGTCGGCGCCTTCGACCGGCGCGAGGCGTTCGCATCGGCGGCGGCGGCCTTGACGGCGTCCTTCATGTCCGCCGGCGGCCCGCCCGCCCAGCGGAAGCCGAGGTCCAGGTTCTGCGCGTACAGCCCGCCGCCGAGGATCGGGTCCGGTCCGTGCGCGACGGCCGTCGCCGCGAACGACGCCCCGACCAGCAGGGCGACACCCAGTGCGCCGCCCAGGCGACGCGGGCGTCCTCGCGGGCTCATGGCAGCACCTCCACGACGGGCTCGATGGCGGCCGAGGCGGGATCGAACCGACGGAGGCTGGATGGGTCGATCGCCTGACCGACGGTCGCGAGCAGCACGGTCGATTCCGACCGGTCGACGCCCGCTCGGGCGGAGGACCCGCCGGGGACCGGCTCGAGGAGATCGGACGCCAGGACGTCGGCCGTGCCCCGCGTCCGGAGGTCGCGTCGCGCCAGGTGCCCATCGTGCGCGTACACGAGCGAGGCGGCCCCGAGCCCGGCCGGCCCGGCGTCGCCGACCAGGCGCTCCACGGCACCGGACGCCGGGTCGACCGCCACCACGCCGCACGGGAAGCCCGGGCAGACGTCATAGGCGATCACCCGCGCGTCGGCGACACCCAGGACCGGACCCGTCCGCTCGGTCGACTGCACGAACCCGGTGGCCGGATCGACGAGGCGTGTCCGGCAGGCGAGCTCGCCGCACGACGCGACCGCGAGGCGGCCGTCCGGCGACCAGCGCAGGTCCGTCGCGAACGTCCGCCCGTGTGCGACGTCGCCCGCGAGCCCGGGCAGCAGGCGCACTGGCGTCCCGCCGCGCGTCGCGCGCCGCCAGATGCCCAGGTCCGCCCGGCTCGCCCGATCCACCCGATGCTCGACCGTGGAGCCGAGGTCCGGCGCGAACACGGCGCTGCGCACCACGGAGGCCTCGGTGGCGAGCGTCGTCGAGCAGCCGCGCAGCGCATCGATCGCCCGCAGCCGCGACCGGGCACCGTCGTCGTCGCCGACCAGGACCACGCCGAGCACCGGGCCCGACGCGAACGACTCGGCCGGCAGGTCGATCCGCCGCGCCGGGCCGCCGACAATGCCCAGGATGAGCCGCTGGCCCGCGAGGGTGCCGGTCCCGTCGAGCGTGGCGTCCAGCCGGAACCACGCCGTTCCCGCCGCGGCCGGCCTCGTGACGACGTCGCCGCGGCAGGCCGGCGGCTCCCACGGTGGATCCGTGGCTCCGGCGACGGCCGGCCGTGCGACGCCGGGCGGACCCAGCAGCACGATCGCGGCCAGGGGCGCGAGCGCACGCGCGAATCTGAGCACCTCCACGAGGGCCTCCCCCGGCGGGATGACCGGCGGGCGGAGGGCGAGGCGGCCAGTGTCGCGAGCGCCACTTACGTCCGACTTACCGGCCGTCCGGGGCGACCCGCGGTGCTACCCTTCCGGAGCCAACCGGGACCCTCGCGGTCCCTGCACAACCGACGCGGCACGATCGCGAAGCCGGTGTGAGTCCGGCACAGTCCCGCTACGGTGACCGCCCCCACGGGCGGAAGTCCGGTCGCCGATCTGCCGTCGCCGCTCGAGCCTTCGAGAGAAAGGTCAGGCGCATCGTGCGATCCACCGCCTGACCCCTCCTTCGATCCCGAAGCGAGGGGTCCATCGTTTTTCAGCCCACCCTGCACCCGGAGTTCCGAGTGGACGCACGCGCCCGGGCGACGGACCGCCGTCGCCGCACCCCGTTCCCCGCCTTCCTCCTGCTCCTGCTGGCCGCGGTCCTGGCGGCCTGCTCGGGTCCCGCCGCGAGCGCGAGCCCGACGGCCGTGGCGCTCGCCTCGGCCACCCCGGTCGCGTCGGCGACGGCCGCCGCGACGCCCGAGCCGACGGCGACGCCGGCGCCGCCTGCCTATCCGCTCACGCTGACCGACGACGAAGGCACCGAGGTCAAGATCCCCGCCGAGCCGATGAAGATCGCCTCGCTGACCAACGCGGCGACCGAGACCCTGTTCGCGCTCGGCGTGGGCGACCGGGTCGTGGGCAAGGTCGAGGAGTTCACCCCCGATCCCGCCTACGCGGACCAGCTGGCCGCGATCCCCGACGTCGCCAAGTTCGGCTCGGTCGACGTCGAGAAGATCGTCGCGATGGACACGGACCTGGTCATCGCCGGCGGCAGCAACTTCAACCCGCCCGAGTCGATCGCCAAGCTGCGCTCGCTGGGCGTCCCGGTGCTCGTCGTGTTCGCACCGGACGTCGAGACGGCCCTCGACGACATGACGCTGATCGGCGACGCGGTGGGCCGGCCCGACGAGGCCGCCACCCTGACCGACACGATCCAGGCGTCGTTCGACCAGGTGGCCGACGCCACCGCGGACCTCCCCGCGCCGCGGGTCTACTACGAGCTCGACGCGTCGAACGGCTACTTCGGGCCCGCCCCGGACTACTTCGGCACCGAGATGATCACGACCGCCGGCGGCGACCCGCTGACGACCGGGACCGACGGCGTCTACCAGATGCAGGAGGAACAGATCCTCGACTTCGACCCCGAGGTGATCCTGCTGGGCGACGCGGCCTACGGCGTGACGCCCGAGCAGGTCGCCGAGCGGGCCGGATGGGGCAGCCTGTCCGCGGTCAAGAGCGGCGACGTGCGGCCGATCGACGACGTCATCGTCACCCGCCCGGGCCCACGGCTCGACGACGGCATCCGGGCCCTCGCCCTGGCCATCCACCCCGACCTCGTGCTCCCGTCGGCGGCTCCGTCGCCCGTCGGGCTCGGCCGCGCCCTGACGGCCAAGACCTCGCATGTCCCGCTCGCGATGACCTCCACTCCAGTCCCCGCCGGTGCACCGGGGCGGCTCGCCATGCGCGTGTCCGTGCGCCGGGTCACGAGGACGGGGTGGTTGGTCGTCGCGGGCTTCCTCGTCCTGGCGATCGTGTTCGTGGCCGGGATCGTGCTCGGGTCGGTGGACCTCCCGCCGTCGACCACGCTCGGCATCCTCGCGAACCGTCTCGGGTTCAACGTGCCGGTGACGTGGCCGGCGACCTCGGAGGCGATCGTCATCGACCTGCGCCTGCCGCGCGTGCTGACCGCGATGGTCGTCGGCACCGGGCTGGCGGTCGCGGGCGCCACGTTCCAGGGCCTGCTGCGCAACCCGCTGGCCGACCCGTACGTGCTCGGGACGGCCTCGGGTGCCGCCCTTGGCGCGGCGATCGCGGTGATCATCCCGGCCCGGGGCCTGGTGTTCGAGTTCGGGCTCCTGAACCTGCTCGCGTTCCTCGGCGCCCTGCTGTCGGTGACCGTCGTCTACCGGCTGTCGCGGAAGAGCTCGCTGGCGCCGCTGACCTCGCTGCTGCTCACGGGCTACGCCGTGGGCTCGCTGCTGGCCGCCGGGCTCGCGATGGCGATGTACCTCTCGGGCACCGGCCTGCGCCAGATCTTCTCGTACCTGCTGGGCGGGTTCGACGGCGCGTCGTGGGCGCGCCTGGCCGTCGCCCTGCCCCTGATCCTCGGCGGGAGCGCCCTGATCCTGGCCCGCGCGAGGTCCCTCAACGGCTTCCTGCTGGGCGAGGAGGCGGCGGCCCACCTGGGCGTCGACGTCCGGCGCGAGCGGGCGATCCTGCTCGGGCTGGCCTCGCTGGTCACGGCGGCCGGCGTCGCGGTCGCCGGGCTGATCGGGTTCGTCGGGCTCGTCATCCCGCACTTCGTCCGGCTGCTCGTGGGTCCGAACGCGCGCCTGGTCATCCCGATCTCGGCGCTGTTCGGCGCCAGCCTGCTCGCCGCGGCCGACGTCGTCGCGCGGATGCTGGGCGGGATCCCGGTGGGGGTCATCACGGCGGTCATCGGGGCGCCGTTCTTCCTGCTGCTGCTGCGGCGGGCCCGGACCGGGTACGAGCTGTGAGCGACGTCCTGCGCGCCGACGGCGTCACGGTGGAGGCCGGGACCCGGGCGATCCTGCGCGACGTCACGCTCGCCGTCGGCCAGGGGGAGCGCGTCGCCCTGGTGGGCCCGAACGGCGCAGGCAAGTCGACCCTGCTGCGGGTCCTCGCCGGCACGCTCCGCCCGACGGCCGGGCGGGTGGAGCTGGGCGGGACGCCGATCTCCAAGCTGGAGCGTCCGCAGATCGCCCGGCGCCTGGCCGTCGTCCCCCAGCAGGCCGCGCTGCCGTTCGCGATGCGGGTCGAGGAGGTGGTCGCGCTCGGGCGGCTGCCGCACGAGGCGCCGCTCCGCGGATCGCGGCCGTCCGACCGGGCCGCCGTGGCGGCGGCGATCGACCGGGTGGGGCTGGGGCACCTCCTGGGTCGCGACGCCCGGGAGCTGTCGCTCGGCGAGCGGCAGCTGGTCCTGCTCGCGCTCGCCGTGGCCCAGGATGCGCCGGCGCTGCTGCTCGACGAGCCCACGGTCCACCTCGACCTCCGCCACCAGGTCGAGGCGATGGAGCTCCTGCGCGACCTCAACGAACGCGATGGGACCGCGATGATCGCCGTCCTCCACGACCTCGGGCTCGCCGCCCACTTCTTCCCGCGCCTGCTCGTGATCGACCGCGGCCGGCTCGTCGCGGACGGCTCGCCGGCCGAGGTCCTGACCGACGACCTCATCCGCGACGTGTTCGGCGTCGAGCCGGCGCTGGTCAGGCTGGCGGCGTCGTTGCCTCAGCCCCCATCGGCGGCGCCCGCCTGACCGGCTACCCTGTGGCGATGCTCGACTCGCGACCGCGCTCCCTCCGTCCGACGCTCCTGGCGTCCCTGCTGACCCTCGTCATCGCCGCCTGCGGCTCGTCGAGTGGCACCCCCACGACCGCCTCGTCCGCGCCCGGAACCGGGGCGCCGGCCAGCGGTGCGGCGTCGACGCCGGCGAGCGGCGAGCCCGCGACGGAGGCCCCGTCGGGGGAGCCGACGGAGGCGCCGCCCACCGAGGCCCCCAGCACCGGCCCGAGCGAGGGCCCCAGCGGCTCGCCCGGCACCGGGCCCGCCGCGGCGTGCACCGGCACCGACGCCAACAAGACGTTCTTCGCCGACGCCGCCGCGGCGGTCGACTGGACCGTGGTCTGCGCCGTCCTGCCGGCCAGGTGGTTCGTCTCGGAGGGCACCTACCGCGGCGGACGCGGCGGCCGGCTGGTGATCGGCTACAAGGGCCCGAACGGCGCCACGATCCAGCTCTCCGAGGGCGCCTGGTGCACGGACGCCGCGGGCTGCACCCCGGCGGGCACGGAGGTCGGGCCGGCGAAGCTCGGGCCGATGGACGGCACCCTCCTTCGGCTCGACGACGGCGGGTTCGCGATCCAGGTCGCCGCCGGTGAGACCGACTCGTGGCTGTTCCAGACCTCTGGCATCGGCCGGAACAAGACCACCGACCTGGCCGCGGCCGCCGCTGTCGTCGGCGACTGATCCGACGGCACCCGGGGACACGCGTGCGCATCGCCGACTTCGAGCTCGAGCGGTTCTTCGCCCGCTACGAGTTCGCCGTCGAGCACCTGCTGTGCGCGTCGGACGTCGAGGGCCTGCCGATGGCCGACGTGCTGGCCATGGCGGACGACGAGGCGGCGGCGCTGTGGGCGGGGCTCCGCCTCGGCTACACGGAGTCGCTGGGCCACCCGCTCCTGCGACGCGAGATCGCCACGCTCTACGAGACCGTCGATCCGGACGAGGTCGTGGTGTTCAGCGGGGCCGAGGAGGCGATCTTCGCGGTCGCGAACACCCGGCTCGGGCCGGGCGATCACGCGATCGTCGTCTGGCCCGCGTACCAGAGCCTGCACGAGGTGGCCCGGGCCGCAGGCGCGGACGTCACCCTCCACGAGCTGCGGGCGGCCGACGGCTGGGCGATCGACGTCGACGCGCTCCGGCGTCAGGTCACGCCCAGGACGCGGCTCATCGTGGTCAACGCGCCGCACAACCCGACGGGTGCGCTGCCGGACGCCGCCACCTACCGGGCGGTCGCCGACATCGCCGCCGAGGCCGGCGCCACCTTCCTGTCGGACGAGGTCTACCGGTTCCTCGAGCTCGACGCCGCCGATCGCCTGTCCGCGGGCGCCGACGTCGGGCCGCACGGCGTCTCGATCGGCGTGATGTCGAAGTCGTTCGCGCTGGCCGGGCTGCGGATCGGCTGGCTCGCTTCGCACGACCGGGCGCTGCTCGACGCGACGGCCAGGTTCAAGGACTACACGACGATCTGCGCGTCGGCGCCCGCCGAGATCCTGTCGCTGATCGCGCTCCGGGGGCGGGACCGCGTGCTCGCGCGCTCGCGGGCGATCGTCGATGCCAACCTCGCGCACCTCGACGCATTCTTCGCCCGGCGCGGAGACGCGTTCGCATGGGTGCGACCGCGCGGCGGCTCGATCGCGTTCCCCGAGCTCCTCGCGTCGACGCCGATCGACCGGTTCGCGCAGGACCTGCTCGACGCCGAGGGCGTGCTGCTGGCGCCCGGCTCGATCTTCGGCCACCCCGGCAACCACTTCCGGCTGGGCTTCGGCCGGACGGATCTGCCCGTGGCGCTCGGGCGCCTCGAGGCGTTCGCCGAGCGCGCGCTGCCGGCGCCGAACCTTCGCTGACGACCCGCGGTAGAGGGGAACGATGGACACCTGGCTCTACTTCATCCACCCACCACGCGAGGACTTCGCGGCCACGATGACCGAGGCCGAGGAGGAGGCGTGGGGCCGGCACTGGATCCGCATCAAGCGCCTGTTCGCCGAGGGCCGGATCGTGCTCGTCGGGCCGACGATGGGCCGCCACAACACGGGGATCTGCGTGTTCGAGGCGCCCGACGAGGCGGCGGCGCTCACGTTCATGAACGAGGACCCGACCATCGCCGAGGGGTTCGCTCGCGGCGAGCTGCGGCCGTTCCGCGTCTCGCTGCTCCGCGGCCGCGACGAGGACCGGATCCGCGCCGATCTCGCGGAGGCCGAGTCAGCCTGACGGCGCGTCGTCGTAGGCGACCTTCGGCACCTCGGGCAGGCGCGCGAACCGGTCGAGGAAGCGCCCGGTGA
Source organism: uncultured Chloroflexia bacterium (assembly GCA_963767945.1). Lineage (GTDB taxonomy): Bacteria > Chloroflexota > Limnocylindria > Limnocylindrales > CSP1-4 > CAIXZV01. Next base: position 628,238 of record CAVYGH010000011.1, read on the forward strand.
TCCGGGTCGCCAGCGCCAGGTCCTCGATGCGGACGTTCTCGTTCGGCGCGTGGGCGTCGCAGTCGTCGCGAGCCGCGCCCAGCGAGGCAACGGGCACCCGGTTGGCGGCGCACACCTGGTACATGGGCACGGTCCCGGCCATCGACACCGAGAAGGTCGCCGGCTGGTCCGGTCACGTCCTCGGCGGCGGCCGCCGACGCCAGGACCACGGGATGGTCGGGCGGCGTCCACCAGGCGGGCTCGCCCTCGCGCTGCACGATCTCGATGTCGGCGAACCCGTGGTCGTCGAAGTGGCGCCGGAGCGCGGCCACGATCGCCTCCGGTCGCTGGTCGGGGACGAGGCGGATGTCGAGCCGCGCGTTCGCCGTCGCGGGGATCACCGTCTTCGGGGTCACGGGATCGGTATGGCCGGCCCACAGCCCCTGCGAGGTTGAGGGTCGGCTCGAACGTCATGACCTCGGCCGCCGCCAGGCCCTCGAGCCCGGCGGTGAACGCCTCGATGCCCTGGTGGTCGCGGATGTCGTCCATCTCCCGCAGGTCCATCGTCGCCACGGTGGCGCGCTGGGCGTCGGTCGGCGGGCGGGCGCCGGTGTCGAGTCCGCGCGACCGCGGGCCGCCCGTCCGCGTCCCAGCAGGTGGCGAGCGCGGCGACCATCCGCTGGCCGGCGTTCGGCACGAGCGAGGACACGCTCGAGTGGGAGTCGACCCGCATCGTCCGGACGCTGAGGTCGACCACGATGATGCCCTTCCCGCCGGCGACCACGCCCGGACGGCCTCGGAGGTCGATCCAGCCGCCCTCGATCAGCGCGGCGTCCGCGTCGCGCAGCGATGGCCGCAGGTCGAGCAGGGCGTCGAGCGCGTTGCTCCCGGTCTCCTCCTGGCCCTCGACGAGATAGCGCACGCGGCAGGGCAGCGGCCCGACGGCATCCAGCCAGGCCTCGGCGGCCCAGATCCGCGGCAGCAGCTCGCCCTTGTTGTCCGTGGCGCCGCGGGCCCAGACCCGGCCGTCGCGGATCGCCGGCTCATAGGGCGGCGTGGTCCACAGGTCGAGCGGCGACGCCGGCTGGACGTCGTAGTGCTGGACGGCGGTCACGGTCCGCGGCCCATCGCCGATCTCGCCCACCACCAGCGGCGGGGCGCCGTCGACCTCGAGGAGCGCGACGTCCGCGCCGAGGCGCCGCAGCCGGTCCGCGATCCAGTCGGCGGCGGCGCGGAGGCCCGGGGCGTCGCCGCCCTCGGACGAGATCGCCAGGAACTCGACCAGCTCCGCCGTCCAGCGATCCAGCCGCGCCTCGACGAGGCGATCGAAGGCCCCGAAGTCGACCGCGTCGCCGGCCGGTGCGGTCACGCGCGCTTGCGCTCGAGGTCCAGGAACGGCAGCTCGACCACCGTCGCGTTCACCCGGCCGCGGCGGCCCTCGACCGTCCACTCCACCTGGAGCCGGGTCCCGACCCGCTCGAACCGCGGCGCGACCGATGCGAGCGCGATCGCCTGCTTGAGGATCGGGCTCCAGCCGTGGGACGTGGCCTTGCCGACCTGCCGGCCGGCCTCCGCGAACACCGGCACGTGGGACCGGTCGGTCGTGGGCGAGATCGCGGGCGGCAGGCCCTGCTCGTCGTACAGCCGCTCGATGTCGTACCAGTCGAGCAGCAGCCCGACCAGCCGGCGCGGCGGGCCACCGGCCTCGTGTTCGGCCTTGAGGGCTCGCCGGCCGACGTAGTCGGCTTTGTCAAAGCTCACCAGCCGGCCGAGGCCGATCTCGTACGGGCTGTAGTTCTGCTCGGGGTTCATGGCGTGGCGCGCGGACGTGTAGTCGACCTCGAGCAGGATCAGGCCGGCCTCGAGGCGGGTGACGTCGAGCGCGAGCATGCCCGCCGGCCGGATCGCGTACGCCTCGCCGGCCTCGAACAGCGCGTCCCAGGCGGCCTCGGCGTGCTCGGCCGGGATCCACAGCTCGTAGCCGAGGTCGCCGGTGTAGCCGGTCCGGCTGACGTCGATCTCGATCCCCGCCAGCGTCGAGGCCCGGCGCCGGAAGTAGCGGAGGTCGGCGAAGTCCTCGCCGGTCGCCGCCTCGAGCACGGCCCGGCTGAACGGGCCCTGGAGCGCGAGCGCCGCGAGCTCCTCGGTGACGTCCTCGATCGCGACGTCCAGGCCGGCGGCGTTCATCGTCAGCCAGCGGACCTGGGGATCGGCCGCCGTCCAGCGCAGCTCCTGCTCGCCGACCCGGTGGACGGTGCCGTCGTCGATGACCTTGCCGTGCTCGTCGCACCACGGCGTGTAGTAGACCTGCCCGACCTTCAGCCTGGTCGCGTCGCGGGTGATCACGCGGTCGGCGAGCCGGATCGCGTCGGGGCCGGTGATCCGGTACTTGTACAGCGGGGAGACGTCGATGACGGCCGCGGCCTCGCGGATCGCGTTGTACTCGATGTCGTGGAAGTCGGCGTACGCGGAGCTCGCGTAGTAGCCCGACCACTCCCGCCACTGCATCTTCCGGTTCAGGGCCGCGGTCCGGGGATGGAACGGGGTGCCGACGCTCAAGGACGCTCCTTCCTTCGTTTGACGGCGGCCAGTATGCCGTGTCGGGACCCGCCGGCATGGACGAATGTCCTTGCACGAGCAATCAACCGTCCATGGGAGCGCGGCCTTCGATGCGGGACGCTCCGTCTGCCGGTCGATGGCGAGGTGGGCCTGCCGTTGATCGCCGAGGCGCCCCGGGTCCCGTCACGGATCCGGGGCGTCGCCACGCGCCGGCCGGTTCGGCTCGGACCTCAGCCGGGCTTCGCGTAGACCACGATCGTGCCCAGCTGGGTCGCGAGCTGGCCGCCGCTCTGGAACAGGACGTTGCCGGCCGTCCCGACCTGGCGCAGGGGAAACGTGCTCTCGGACACGATCCGCCACCCGTCCGCCGCCCGGTGCGCCGCGTCGGCGGCGATGTCGCGGGCGAAGGCCACCCACGGCACGTCGCTCCCGGTGTCCACGGACTGGTACAGGACGACCAGCTGGCCGGGTCCCGCGTCGAACTCCTCCATGAGCCTCCCTCCGCCGGTGTCCGGCAACGCGACGGCCTCGGTTCCGCGGCCTCCCGTAGACTGCACCGACGCTCGGCGCCGCGTGGCGCGGGATCGTCAAGAGGGAGGACCGGGTGCCGCAGCGCTACGACGCGGTGATCATCGGCGGTGGCCACAACGGGCTGATCTCCGCGGCATACCTCGCGCGGGCGGGCCTCAAGACCCTCGTCCTCGAGCGCCGGCACGTCCTCGGCGGGGCCGCGGTCACCGAGGAGATCGTGCCCGGCTTCCGCTTCTCGGTCGCGAGCTACGTCGTCAGCCTGCTCCGCCCCGAGGTCATCCGCGAGCTCCAGCTGCCCAAGTTCGGTCTGGACATCCTGCCGCTCGACGGCACGTTCACCCCGCTGCACGAGGGCGAGGGTCCGGCCAGGGGCGGCGGCGACTACCTGTGGCGGGTGAACGACCACGGTCGCACGGTGCGCGAGCTGCGTCGCTGGTCGATCTCGGACGCCGAGGCGTACGAGGAGTACGGGCAGCTCATGGTGGAGATGGCCCGGTTCATCAAGCCGATCCTGGGCATCGTCCCGGCCGACCCCACCGAGATCGACCCGCGGCCGATGCTGCCGCTGGCGAGCCTCGCCCGGAAGTTCGCCCAGCTGCCCGAGCGCCAGCAGGCGGTGTTCGTCCAGCTGATGACGATGTCGGCGGCCGACTTCCTCGAGCAGTGGTTCGAGACCGATCCCCTCAAGGCCACGATGTCGGCGTCGGGGATCATCGGCACCTACCAGGGCATCCGTTCGCCCGGCACGGCCTACGTGCTGCTCCACCACTACATGGGCGAGATCGACGGCGCGTTCCGCGCGTGGGGCATCCCGAAGGGCGGCACGGGCGGGGTGTCGTACGCCATCGCGCGCTCGGCCCAGGCCCTGGGCGCGGAGATCCGGACCGAGGCGCCGGTGGCCCGAATCACCGTCCGCGGCGGCCGGGCGACCGGCGTCGTGCTGGAGAGCGGCGAGGAGATCGAGGCGTCGTCGGTGCTGTCGTCCGCCGACGCCAAGGTGACGTTCCTCGACCTGCTCGAGGACGGCATCCTCGACCCCGAGTTCGTGCAGGAGGTCCGCCGGTTCAAGTTCCGCGGCAGCTCGGGCAAGGTCAACCTGGCCGTCGACCGGCTGCCGGACTTCACCTGTCTCCCGGGCGCCGGCGAGCACCTCCGGGGCGCGGTCAGCTTCAGCCCCTCGATGGCGGACATGGAGCACGCCTACGACGACGCGAAGTACGACCGCTGGAGCCGCAAGCCGTACATCGACATGATCATCCCGACGCTCGTCGATCCCCAGATGGCGCCGCCGGGCAAGCACGTGATCAGCTGCTTCGTGCAGTACGCGCCCTACCGGCTCGACCCGAGCCTCGGGACCTGGGACGACAACCGCGAGGCGTTCGGCGACGCCGTGATCGACCGGATCGCCGAGTTCGCCCCGAACATCCGCGACATCATCGTCGGCCGCCAGGTGCTCACGCCGCTGGACATCGAGCGGACGATCGGGCTCACCGAGGGGAACATCTTCCAGGGCGAGCTGAGCCTCGAGCAGCTGTTCTTCAACCGGCCGGTGCCGGGCTACGCGCGCTTCCGCACGCCCGTGCGCGACCTGTGGCTGTCCGGCTCGTCGACGCACCCGGGCGGCGGCCTGATGGGCGCGAACGGCCGCCTGGCCGCGCTCGAGGTCCTCCGGGCCCGCGGCCGGAAGGTGGCCTGACGTGGCCGCGACGACCACCGGCTACGACGCGATCGTCGTCGGCGCCGGCCACAACGGCCTCACGGCGGCCGCCTACCTCGCGTCGGCGGGCCTGCGGGTCGTCGTGCTCGAGGCGCGGGATCGCGTCGGCGGCGCGACGGTGACCGAGGAGCTCAGCCCCGGCGTCCGCGTCCCGGCGCTCGCGCACACGGTGGGGCGCCTCCGACCGTCGGTCGCGCGCGAGCTCGCGCTGACCAGCCACGGGCTGTCCCTGGTGTCGCCCGAGGTGCGCGTGTTCGCGCCCCAGCCCGACGGCCGGGCGGTGACGCTGTGGGGCGACCTGGGCAAGTCGGTCGACGCCCTGCGCGCCTGGTCGGACGACGACGCGACGGCGTTCGTGGAGTTCGACCGGAGCGTCCGGTCGCTGGCTCGCTTCCTGACCGACCTCGGCGACGAGGCGCCGCCCGACATCCGGACCCCGGGCTTCGGCGACGCGCTGCTGGGCCTGCGGCTGGGCCGCGCGTTCCGCGGCCTGGGCAAGGCCGACGGCCGCACGATCCTGCGGGTGCTCGCGGAGGCGGTGGCCGACTTCGTCGCGGAGTCCTTCGAGACCCCGGCGATCCGCGCGACGCTGGCCTGGCGGGGCGTCCGATACACGGCGATGGGCCCGTGGTCGGCGGGCACGACCGCCGTGCTCCTGGCCGACGCCGCGGGGAACGACGGCGGGGCCGCCGGCGAGACCGTCTTCGCGAAGGGTGGCCCGTCGGCCCTGGCCGAGGCGCTGGCGTCGGCCGCGCGGGCCGCGGGTGCGGAGATCCGGACCGGCGCCCGGGTCGCGGGCATCATCGCCGCCGACGGCGTCGCGACCGGCGTCGCCCTCGACTCCGGCGAGGAGGTCTCGGCGCCCGCGATCGTCGCGGGCATCGACCCCAAGCGGCTGCTGACCGGCCTCGTCGACCCGGTCACCCTCGGGCCGTCGCTGCGCTGGCGCGCCGGCAACATCCGCACGCCGGGGACGGTCGCGAAGATCAACCTCGCCCTCGACGGGCTGCCCGACTTCCCCGCGACCGGCGGCGACGCCCGCCTGCTGCGCGGCCGGATCCAGGTCGGGACGACGTCGATCGACGAGGTCGAGCGCGCGTTCGACGCGTCGAAGTACGGCGGCATCTCCGAGCACCCGGTCCTCGAGGCGACGATCCCGTCGCTCGTCGACCCGTCGCTGGTCGCCGGCGCGAAGGACGGCACGCACGTCATGAGCGTGCTCCTCCAGTGGGTCTCGCCCCGCGTGCCGGCCGCCGACTGGGCCGCCCGCCGCGACGCGCTCGGCGACCTCGCGATCAGCACGCTCGAGACGGTCGCCCCGGGCATCGGGTCGCGCGTGACGGCGCGCTCGGTGCTGACGCCCGCGGACCTCGAGTCCGAGTACGGCCTGACCGGCGGGCACCCGATGCACGCAGAGCCGGCGCTCGACTCGTTCTTCCTGTGGCGGCCGCTCCTGGGCTGGGCGCGCTATCGGATGCCGGTCGAGGGCCTCTACCTCGCGGGGTCCGGGGCGCACCCGGGCGGCGGCGTGACGGGCGTGCCCGGCCGGAACGCCGCGCGCGAGGTCATCGCCGACCGGAAGCGCCGCCGCCGCTGACGCGCTTCCGCCGACGCGGTGGGCCCGGAGCTAGCCCTTCGGCCCGCCCAGGAGGGCTCCGAGACCCGCGAGCGGCGAGCTCGGCCCGGCGTTCGCGGCCTCCGACAGGCCCTCGAGCACGCCGCCGACGTCGAGGCCGGCCGCGGCGTCGCCCTGCGGGACGTTGCCGTCGGGCGTGATCGCGTCGATGACCGTCGGCAGGGCCGCGGCGACGATCGGGAGCAGGGCCCCGATGTCGAGGCCGCTCTGGCCGGCCAGCTGCTGCACCTTGTCGGGCCCCAGCGCCGAGCCCAGCGCGTTCGGGTCGACGGGCTTGTTGGGCCCGGTCGAGACCCACGAGCTGACGGCGTCGCCGAGACCCGCCTGGTCGAGCTGGTTCACGAGCCCCTGGAGCCCGCCCTCGCCGCCGACGAGGCCGCCGATCGCACCGGCGATGTCGCCGATCCCGCCGGACCCTCCCGAGCCACCGAGCATCTTGCCGAGATCGTCCATGGCCGGCTCCCCGCTGCGTGTCGTCAGGGTGCCTAGCGTGCCACCCGCGCGGCGGTTCGCCTAGGCCCAGGCCGGCAGCAGGGTGCCGCGGAAGGTGAGCGACGGCGCCTCGGCGAGCGACGGCCTGGTGGGCCGCTCGGTCTCGTGTCGCGGTCGTGGCGCTCGCTCCGCCCGTGCCAGGCGAGGAAGCGCGTCGGGACGATGCGGATGACCTGGGTGTAGGTCGTCCGGTAGGCATCGGCGTCCATGCCGCTTGCCGCGAGCTGGGCGGCGTACTTCGCGAAGAACGCCTCGGGAACCGCGGCGCCCACGGGCTGCAGCTGCGCCTCGGCCTCGATCAGCCCGACGGAGAAGTCCTCCTCGGGACGCCCGAGCGCGACCATCAGCCGCGGGTTGGCGCGCAGGTTGCGGACCTTGACGGCGTCCGGCTTGGAGAAGACCAGCATCGACTCGCCGTCCCACAGGAACCAGGTGGGGACGAGGTGGGGGAGGCCGTCGGGGCGGACGGTCGACAGCCACACGACGGGCTCGGCCGCCAGCATCGGCTGCACCCGGGCCAGCGTCCGGGCGTGCGAGGCGTCGTACCCGGCTCGACCGCGGGCGCGCGACGACGCCGTCCGGACGGACGGGGCGATGGCGCTGCGGAGCCGGCTGAGGAACTGCATGCCCGGAGGATGCGGAGCGCACGAGAGCCGATCACCCGGCGCGGGTCGTCGGCCGGCATGGACATGTGACGATGGCTCGCCGGCAGCCGGAGGTCACGAGCCTGCGATCCCGAGGATTGACAAAACGGCGATGCGGCGGCACCCATACCGGGTGATCGACACTCCACAGTGCCGATGACTGGCGGAAGAGGCATGGATGCCGACCTCGTGATCCGAGCCCAGCACGGCGACAAGGGAGCGTACGCGCTCCTCGCCGGGGACATCGCGGACCGGTTCCTCGCCGTGGCGCGCAGGATCCTGCGTGACTTCGACCTCGCCGAGGACGCGACGCAGCAGGCGCTGCTGCGCACCTGGCAGGACCTTCCCCGACTCCGCGACCCGGCCCGCTTCGAGGCCTGGTCGTACCGGATCCTCGTGCGCGCCTGCTACGCCGAGGGCCGGAAGCAGCGCGGCTGGGCACCGAGTCTGCGGCAGTTGCCGCTCGAGGACACCGTCGCGGGCGACGACCTGAGCTCGGTCGTCGACCGGGACGAGCTCGAGCGCGGCTTCCGCCGCCTGACGCTCGATCAACGATCGGTGGTGGTCCTGCACCACTACCTCGACCTGCCGCTCGACCGGGTCGCCGAGATCCTCGGCATACCGGCGGGGACGGCACACTCCCGACTCCACTACGCGATGCGCGCGCTGCGAGCGGCGATCGACGCCGACACGCGGCCGGCGATGCTGGAGGTCATGCGATGACCGCAGATCGTGACACCACGCGCATCGTCCGGTCGTGGCTGCGCACGGACGAGCACGAGTCCGCGGACCGCGTCCTGGACACCGTCCTCGCCCTGCTCGACGCGACCCCACAGCGCCGCTCCCGATGGCCGGCGCGGAGGATCGCCGACATGAACCTGTACGCCAAACTCGCGATCGTGGCGGCCGCGGTCCTGGTCGTCGCCGTCATCGGGATGACGATGCTCCCGGCAGGCGGTCGGGTCGGCGGTGGGCCGGCTGCGACGCCCACGCTGCAAACACCGACGCCCACCACACCGACACCGCAGCCCAGTCCGCCGTCGCCTGCTGCCGACTTTCCCCTCAATGGCGATCTCGCCATCGGCCCGCATTCGATGGTCCGTGAAGGCGTCCCGTTCTCGATGAGCGTGGTCGCGCCCGGCTGGGTGAGCCAACAAGGGTTCGAGTTCGTCAACGGCCCAGTGGGAGCACCGGACGGAGCCTCGTTCATCTTCTGGGGTGACACGCCAGACAATGTGTATGGTGATCCGTGCGCCCACACACCGCTCGCTCCGGCAGCCGGACCAGGGATCGCGAATCTCGCGAGCGCCGTGTCCAGGATTCCCGGGACCCAGCTCGTCAGCGGACCCTCCGACGTAACCGTGGGCGGACGACTCGCGAAGCGCATCGTGATCGCCATCCCGGAGGACATCGACTGCAGCGCGGCCAGCTTCAAGCTCTGGTATGACGACGGCATGGGGCCCGCGAGCGGCCGCTGGCCCACGGTGCTCCCATCGACAATGAGCATCTGGATCATCGATGTCGACGGGACGCTCGTGTGGATCGATGGGGAGACGTACAAGAACACCAGCCCCGCGCTTGAGGGGGAGATGCAACAGATGATCGACTCGATCGAGTTCGAGTAGTCGAATGCATCCGTGCGGCGGCGGCCTGAGCGGCCGCCGCCGACATGCCTAGCGGCGCTCGAGCTGCGACTCCTCCGCGATGCGCGCCTCCTCGGCGAGGTCGGCCGCGCCCGCCGGGGGCGGCACCGCGATGCCCGCCGGCGCGCCATCGAGGCCGCCATCGCCCGCGATCGGCCAGTCCCAGGCCTTCAGCTTCCGCAACAGGCTGCGGCCGGTGAGGTCGAGGTGGAGCGGCGTGACCGAGACCCGCCGGTTGACGACCGCGTGGAAGTCCGTACCCGGGACGCTGATCCCCGACGGCGGCGGCCCGCCCAGCCAGTAGTAGGGGATGCCCCGCGGATCGACCCGCTGGACGAGCTGGTCCTGGTAGACGCGACGGCCGACCCGCGTGATCTCGAAGCCCTCGCACTCGGCGATCGGCACCGCCGGCACATTGACGCTCAGCAGCTCGCCGCGCTTCAGGCCGTGCTCGAGGATGTTGCGGGCGACGACCGCCGCGGCCAGGGAGGCGAGCGCGAAGTCGACCTGCTCGTAGTACTCCTGCGAGATCGCGAACGCCGGGCAGTTGTTGATGACCCCCTCCATCGCCGCCGACACGGTGCCCGAGTAGGTGATGTCGTCGCCCAGGTTCGCGCCGTAGTTGATGCCCGACGCGACGAGGTCGAACGTCTGCTCGAAGAAGCCCAGGAACGCGAGGCTGACGGCGTCGGTGGGGGAGCCGTCGACGGAGTAGCCCATCGACCCGTCCGCCAGCGTCCGCTCGCGGACGCGGAGCGGCCGCATCAGCGTCTTCTGGTGGCCGACGGCCGACTGGTTGGTGTCGGGCGCCACGACCGTCACGTCGCCGATCGGGTCGAGGGCCTGCTTCAGGGCGAGGATCCCGCGCGATTCGATGCCGTCGTCGTTGGTGACCAGGATCCGGGGCCGCGCCGCCTGGTCGCCGGGCGGCCGCCCGACCTGCTTCAGCGAGCGCTTCCCGCCGCGGGTCCCGGACACCGGCTCGCCCCGCTCGACGTCGAGGTTCCGGCGCTCGGACCGGGCCCGCTCGCGGGTCATGTCCGGGACGTCGACGGCGGCGCGCTTGGGCGCCTCGTCCTCGCTCACGTCGTGGGCTCGGGCCGCTCGGCCACCTCGGGCGTCGTCGCCGGACGCGCGCCGGCGACCTCGTCCACGTCGGCATCGACGCCCGGAACGGGCTCGCGAGGCCGTCGCACCTGCCGCCCCTCGCGGGCGGCGACCCGTTGGGTGGCGCGATCGGCGACGGTGCCACCTTCGCGGGACCGGCCGAACCAGTAGAAGAAGAACGCGGAGATCACGGCGGCGATCGGGATCCCGAAGATCGCGCCGACGATCCCCGCGATCTTGCCGCCGATGACCACCGCGGCGAGGACGACGATCGGGTGGATGCCCACCGCGCCCGCCATCAGCCGCGGCGAGATGACGTTCATGGTCACGAACCACGCGATGCCCATCACGATCAGGACGGGCAGCGCAACATCGGGCTTGAGCACCAGGGCGACGGCGACGGGCGGCAGCCACGACACGAACGGCCCGAAGAACGGGATCATCTGCAGCAGGCCGGCCGCGACGGTCGTGACTGCGGCGTACGGCAGGCCGAACAGGATGTTGACGATCGCCGTCAGCAGCCCGAAGAACGTGCCCATCACGACCTGTCCCCGGAGGAACCCGCCGAAGGACTTCGAGGTGGTCGTCTGGAGCAGCCGCGCCTCGGTGACGTAGCCCGGCGGGACGAGGCGGTACAGGAAGGCGACGATCTCGTCGCGGTCGATGGCGATGTAGATCGACAGGATCACCAGCAGCAGCACGTTCCCGAACACGCCGATGCTCGCGAACGCCACGGACTGCAGGGGTCCGACCAGCTGGGCCGCCCAGGCCTGGAGGTTGGCGACGATCGTGGGAGCCTGGCTGACGAGGTCGACCTCGAACCCGAAGGCGGCCAGCCGCTCCTGGAGCCCCGTGAGCAGGTTGGTCAGCTGGTCCTGGAGGTTGGGCGCGTCGACGATGAACTGGTTGATCGACGACGCGAGCGCCGCTGAGGCCTGGACGAGGATCGCGAGCAGGATCACGACGATCGCCAGGTAGATGATGATCACCGCGCCCGTCTGGTTCAGGCGGGGCACGATCCGGGTGAGCCCGTTGATCAGGGGCAGCAGGGCGAACGACAGGAGCCAGGCGAGGAAGAACAGCGTCAGGACGTCGAAGAACGTGTAGAACACGTTCGCGACGAAGCCGAGGACGATGAAGCCCAGCGCGATGACCGCGAGGACCAGCACCGCATCGACCAGGGTCCGCTGTCGATCCGTGAGGCCGTCGATCATGGCGTCAGCCTACACGCCGGGGCTTGCCCGGGAATCGCTGGCAGGGATCGGGGATGCCGTCCGCGCGACGAAGCGTCAGTGGCTCGCCGCGGCCTCCGCGGCCGGCGCGACCAGCGCGCCGGGCACGATGGGGTCATCGACCGCGATCTCGCCGTCCACGAGGATGTCCGCGCGGAGCCCGGCCTTGTGGGCCAGGGCGCGGATGATCGGCCGGCCGACGAGGCCCTCGAGGTAGGTGCACGGCTCCGCGAGCCGGACGCCGACGCAGCGGAGCGACCCGATGCGGAATTCGCGCCCGATGAGGCCGTCGAGGTCCACGCCGCGCACCTCGACGTTGCGGCGGGTGTCGACCGCGGCGATGTGCAGCCCGGGGTTGTCCGCGTTGGCCGCGTCGAGCGTGTCCGCCGAGATGAGCGTCAGGCCACGCCCGTCGCCGGGCGAGCTCGACCATTCGCCCGTGCCCTTGTGGTACCGGTCGCCCTCGAGCCCGCCACCCGCGTGGGCGGCCACGCGGTCCACCGACGCCATCGGCGCGCCGGCCACGCGGGCGATCCGGATCGCCACCACCCGTCCCGTCGTCATCGCAGGCCCATCTTGCCACGGACCTCGCTCAGGGTCGCCTCCGCCTTCGGCCTGAGGCGGTCCGCGCCGGCCTCGAGGATCCCGTCCACCTCCGCCGGGTTCGCCATCAGCTCCGCGTAGCGCTCGCGCGCCGGCGCGTAGTGTTTGACGATCCGCTCGGCCAGCAGCTTCTTGGTGTCGACGCAGCCCGTGCGCGCGGTCCGCTCGCCGTCCCAGACGTCCTCGAAGTCGTCGCCGAAGAACCGGTGCAGCTGGCACACGTTGCAGACCTCCGGCCGCCCGGGGTCCGTCCGCAGGATCCGCTTCGTGTCCGTGACCATCGACATGACCTGCTTCCGGATCAGGTCGGGCTCGCCGAGGATGTCGATGGTGTTGCCGACCGACTTCGACATCTTCTTGACGCCATCCGTGCCCAGGACGACGGGAGCCTGCGTGAACACCGCCTCGGGCTCCGGGAACGTCTCGCCGTAGCGGTGGTTGAACGCGCGGACGATCTCGCGCGACAGCTCGAGGTGGGCGGCCTGGTCCTTGCCGACCGGGACCAGCGTCGCCTTGTAGATCACGATGTCGGCGGCCTGGAGCACCGGATAGGTCAGCAGCCCGTGGTTGATGTCGTCGGGCTGGGTGAGCTTCTTCTCCTTGTATGTCGGCGTCCGCTCGAGCCAGCTGACCGGGGTGACGGTCGCCAGCAGCCACATCAGCTCGGTGTGCTCGGGGCGGTGGCTCTGCACGAACAGGGTGCAGCGCTCCGGGTCCAGGCCGAGCGCGAGCAGGCCCGCGGCCATCTCCCGGGTCCGCTGCCGGAGCACGTCCGCCTCGTGGGTGCTCGTGAGCGCGTGGTAGTCGACGATGCAGTAGATCGCCTCGTACTCGTACTGGAGCATCACGTAGTTCCGGATCGCGCCCAGGTCGTTGCCGAGGTGGACGATCCCGGACGGCTGGATGCCGGAGAAGATCCGCGGCCGCCGCGAGGGCGCCGCGACCGGCGAGGGCGACGGGGCGGTGTCGACGGTCATCGCGCCGGAGTGTACGGGATGGGGAGCCGCGTCCCGACCGCCCATGGACGGGCACCCGGACGCGGCATCGCGGCGACCTCGAGGCCGCGGATCGCGCGCGACGCGGCCGTTGCGCCATCGGCACCTCGGTACCATCCCGTCGTGCGCTGCCCCGTCACCAGCTCCCTGCCGTGAGCCTCCAGCCGCTGCGCGTCGGCGTGCTCGGCGCGGGCACCGTGGGCCGCGAGGTCGTGCGGGCGCTCCTCGACCGGTCCCCTCGGCTCGCCCCGGCCGACGGCTCGCCGCTCGTCCTGGCGGGCGTCGCGGTCCGGGACGTCGCGAAGGCGCGCGCCGCCGGCATCCCCGAGGCGCTGCTCACCGATGGGCCGGCGCACCTCGTGGCCAGCCCGGACGTCGACGTGATCGTCGAGGTGATGGGCGGCGAGGAGCCGGCGCGGACGCTCGTGCTGGCCGCGCTCGCCAACGGCCGCGCGGTCGTGACCGCGAACAAGCACCTCCTCGCCCACCACGGCCCGGACCTCGAGCGGACGTCGCGCGCGGCGGACAGCCCGCTGCGATTCGAGGCCGCGGTCGCGGCTGGCATCCCGGTGCTGGGGCCGCTTGCGCTGGACCTCGCGGCGAACCGCGTCGCGCGCGTGCGCGGCATCGTCAACGGCACCACCAACTTCATCCTGACGGCGATGGCCCGCGAGGGCCGCGGCTACCCGGACGTCCTCGCCGAGGCGCAGGCGCTGGGCTACGCCGAGGCCGACCCGACCGCGGACGTCGAGGGACTCGACGCCGTCAACAAGCTGGTGATCCTCGCCCGGCTCGCGTTCGGCGCCTGGATCGATCCGGCATCGGTGTCGAACCGGCCCGGCACGACGGCGGGCCACGACGGCTCGCCAGGCATCACCGGCGTCACCGCCGACGACGTCGCGGCGATGGCGGCCGAGGGCCGGGCGCTGCGTCTCCTGGCGACGGCGCGGCTCGCCGACGACGGCGCCCTCGAGGCATCGGTCGTGCCCAGCGCGGTCCCGGCCGGGTCGCCGTTCGGTCGCTGCGACGGCGTGCTGAACCGGGTCGAGATCGACGCCGAGCCGGTCGGACGGGTGGCGTTCGAGGGACCGGGCGCCGGCGGGAGCGCGACGGCGTCCGCGGTGCTCGGCGATCTCGTCGCGATCGCCCGCGGGCTGGGCTCGACGTGGGCGGGTGCCGCACCCGCGACGGAGCCGTCGGCCATCGCGGTGCGGCCCGTCGCGTCAGAATGCGTCGCGGCGCCGTCCGGCGCCTGCTACCCGACCGCGGACTGAGGCGCCCGTGATCCCGCCCGACCAGGCCCGGCCCCAGCTCGTCGAGCGCTACCGGCAGTTCCTGCCCATCGGGCCGGACACGCCGGTCGTCTCGCTGGGCGAGGGTGCGACGCCGCTGCTGCATGCCCGGCGGCTTGGCGAGTCGCTCGGCCTCCGGAACCTCCACCTCAAGGTCGAGGGCCAGAACCCCACCGGGTCGTTCAAGGACCGGGGCATGGTCGTGGCCGTCGCGAAGGCGCTCGAGGACGGCGCCCGGAGCGTCATCTGCGCATCGACCGGCAACACGTCGGCCTCGGCCGCCGCCTACGCCGCCGCCGCCGGCCTCGAGTGCGTCGTCGTGCTCCCGGCCGGCAAGATCGCGGTCGGCAAGCTGCTCCAGGCGCTGGTCTTCGGGGCCCGCGTGATCGCGGTGCGCGGCAACTTCGACGAGGCGCTGCGCGTGGTCCGCGCCCTGTCCGAGCAAGACGACCACCCGATCACGCTGGTGAACTCGGTGAACCCGTACCGGCTCGAGGGCCAGAAGACCGCGGCGTTCGAGGTCTGCGACGACCTCGGCAGGGCGCCGGACGTCCTCGCGATCCCGGTCGGCAATGCCGGCAACATCAGCGCCTACTGGCGCGGCTTCGGGCAGTACCGCGAGGCCGGTCGGACGACCGCCGTGCCCCGGATGTGGGGCTTCCAGGCGGCCGGCGCCGCCCCGCTGGTCGTCGGGCGCCCGGTGGATCACCCGGAGACCGTCGCGACCGCGATCCGGATCGGCAACCCCGCCTCGTGGACGCTCGCGACCGCGGCCCGGGACGAGTCCGGCGGGCGGATCGGCGCGGTCACCGACGACGAGATCCTGGCCGCGCACCGCGACATCGCGCGGCTCGAGGGCGTGTTCTGCGAGCCCTCGTCGGCGGCGTCGCTGGCCGGTGTGGCCAAGGCGGCCCGGGCCGGCGAGCTCGAGCCGGACGCCACCGTCGTGTGCGTGCTGACGGGCAACGGGCTCAAGGACCCGGCCACGGCCGAGGCCGGGGTCACGGTGGAGGTGACGGAGGCCGAGCCGAGCGTCGCGGACGTCAGCCGGGCGCTCGGCTGGTGGTGACCCGGTGACGGCCGGCGGCTGGGCGGCGGTCGTCGGGCGGCGCCTCACGATCGAGGTCCCGGCGTCGTCGGCCAACCTCGGCGCCGGCTACGACTGCCTCGGGCTGGCGCTCGACCTCGTGAACCGGGTCACCGTGGAGGCGATCGAGGCCACCGGTGCGACCGAGGCCGAGGGGCCGATCGAGCTCGAGGTGGAGGGCGAGGGCGCGTTCGAGCTCCCGGCCACCAGGTCGAATCGATTCGTCCGGGGCGTGGAGGCCGCGCTCGAGGCCGTGCTCGGGCCACGCCCGGCGACGATCGGCTGGCGGATCGCGATGGTCAACGCGATCCCGCTCTCGCGCGGCCTCGGGTCGTCCGCGGCCGCGACCGTCGCCGGCGTGGTCGCCGGTGCCGCCCTGGCGGAGCTCGCCGGCGCCAGGCGCCCCGACGACGAGGCGCTGCTCCAGCTCGCGTCGACGATCGAGTCCCACCCCGACAACGCGGCGGCCGTCCTGCTGGGCGGGTTCGTCGTCTCCGCCCAGCTCGCCGATCGGGTGGCCGCCCTCCGCTTCGACGCTCCAGCCGGCCTCCGGTGCGTGCTGTACGTGCCGGACCGCCGGCTCGCGACCGAGGACATGCGGGGCGTCCTGCCGGAGCAGGTGCCGTTGCGGCACGCCGTCGAGAACCTGGGGCGGGTCGCCGTCGGGGTCGCCGGCATCGCGAGCGGCCGGTTCGAGCTGCTCGCGGAGCTCACCGTCGACCGCCTCCACGAGCCGTATCGCTCCGCCGCCTACCCGGAGCTTCCGCGCCTCACGCTCGCCGCCCGCGAGGCCGGCGCGCTGGGCTCGTGCCTGTCCGGCGCCGGGTCGACCATCCTCGCGTTCGTGGGGCCGGGCTCGGACACCGCGCCGGTCGAGGACGCGCTGCGCGACGAGGCCGCCGCGTGCGGGCTCGCGGGCCGCGATCGCGGTCGTCGACCCACGGAACGCCGGCGCGAGCGTGGTCGCGGGCTAGGCGATCGGGCGCTCCATCACGGCGCACGCGAGCGCCGTGCCATCGGGCGTCGTGACGCTGACGCGCTCGGTCTCGCGGAAGCCGTAGTGGGCGTACAGCGGGACGCCGGCGAGCGTGGCGACGAGGATCAGGCGCGAGAACCCCTCGGCCCTCGCGGCCGCCTCGCACGCCTCGAGGATCCGCGTGCCCAGCCCCTGCCGCGTCCGGTCGGGCCGCGTGAACATCGCCCGCACCCGGGCGGGCTCGGTCGCCGCGTCGATGATCCGGTCGTCGTCGGCCGCGTCGCCGGATCCGGTGTAGAGCTTGCCGCGGCGACTCCAGCCGCCGCACGCCACCAGCCCGTCCTCGGCCTCGATCACGAAGTAGGTGCCGTCGCCCAGGAGGACGCGATCGACGTGCGCGACGTGCTCGACGGACGACGCCGTCTGGGCCGGGTCGTAGAACGCGCCGAAGAGGGCGGCGATCGACGCCTTCTGGAGCGCCTCGATCGCCGCGGCGTCGTCGAGCGTCGCGACGCGCAGCGCGCGGCACCGTCGGATCGGTCATCCCGCGTGCCGGTCAGGTCGACCGCGATGGGGCGGGCAGGGTCGGCACCGGAGCCGGCGTGCCCGCCGCGACGAAGGGGTCGGGACGCGGCGCACCCAGCTCGGTCCGCAGCGGGATGATCCCGGCCCAGGTCGCCCACGCCTCGTCGCCTGGATCATCGTGGTTGACGTCGTCGCGGATCTTGGCCGACGCCTCGTCGAGGTCCATCCACAGGACCGTGGTCGCCTTCTTCTCCTTGCGGGTCATCGGTCGCAGCTCCGCCCAGCGGCCGGGATAGAGGTGCTCGATGAACACCTCGAGCGCCCGCTCGGCCTCGTCCGGGTCGGTCACCAGGTGCGCGGTCCCGAGGACCATCGCGGAGCGGTAGTTGACCGAGTGATTGAAGCCCGATCGGGCGAGCACGAGGCCGTCGAGGTGGGTGACCGTAACGCAGACGGGCTGGCCGTCAGTCGCCCGGAGCATCCGGCTGGCCGACGAGCCGTGCCAGTAGAGCCGGTCGCCCTGGCGCCAGGCGATCGTGGGGGTGGCGTAGGGCTGGCCCTCGTCGACCCAGCCGACGTGGGCGACGATGGCGGCGTCGAGGATGGCGTCGAGGGTCGCGCGGTCGTAGTGCCCGCGCTTGGGCAGGCGGCGGACGCGGGTGCGATCGGACGGCGCCGGCTCCGGGTCCGCCCCGTCCGCGCCACCCGTGCCGGGACCGCCCGCGGCGTCGTACTCGCTCATCGCCTACTGGACTCGGGCGGCGGTCAGCGGCGGTACAGGATCCACATGGAGACGCCGGTCATCGCCGGCTGACCGTAGGCGTAGCCGGGAGCCGGCGCGCCGACCGACGTGGGCACCGCCCCGATCGTCGCGATCCGCCAGCCGTCGGCGGCACGCCGCGCCGCGTCGGCCGCCACCCAGTCCCACAGCGCATCGCCGAGCGTGGTGTCGGCGGTGACCAGCAGCTGGTCCTCGCCGATGAGCCGTTCCTTCATCGCCGCTCCTTGCGTCAGGCGGTCGTGGAGTTGCAGGCGCCAGCGTAGCGCCCAGCCAACCGGCGGGGGAAGGGATCAGGCGAGCGATCGGCGGTTGCGCTGCGGCGCCGGCCATCGTCAGCTCTCGGGCGCGCCCTCGTCGTCCGAGCGCCGGGTGCCGCCCTGGGCAGGCGGCGTCCACGACCGGTCGGCGTAGCGCAGCTGGCGCTGGATGAGCTCGTCGTTCATGCGCTCGGCGTCGGCCCGGAGCAGCTCCCGCTCCCGCTCGACCTCGTCGACCGCGGGGTCGGTCGCGCCCGGGCCGGCGGCATCGGGATCGCCCGCTGCGTCGGCCGCCGGGTCGCCACCGAACAGCCGCTTCAGGAAGCCCATGTCAGGCCGCCACGCCGCTGCGGATGAAGCCGAGCACCTGGTCCCAGGCCTTGGCCGAGGTCACCGCGAACTCGTCGGCCTTCTTGTCGAAGAACCCGTGCGGCGCCTTCGGGTAGGTCGTCACCTCGTGCGGCACGCGGGCGACGTCGAGGGCGGCCTCGAAGGTCGTGACGGCGCTCGCGGGGATCGCCTCGTCGGCACCCCCGAACACCGCGAGGACCGGGCACTCGAAGCTCCCCGCGAGGTCGGCCGGCGCGGGGGTGTTGGTGCGGTGCGCGCCGACCGGCCAGCCGTAGAAGCCGATGACGCCGGCGAGCTGCTTGCCGAGGGAGGCGTTGAGGAACGAGAACCGTCCGCCCATGCAGAAGCCGATCGTGTACAGCCGGGACACGCCGGTCTCCGCCCGGAGGTGGTCGATGGCCGCGCCGCCGTCCGCGCTGAGGCCCTCGAACGACAGCCGCGGCACGTGCTCCTGGAACGGGAACCCCGGGCCGCGATCCCCGATGCCCGCCGTGCGGCCGAAGTAGTCGATGGCGACCGCGTCGATGCCGTTCTCCGCGAACCGCAGCGCCAGGTCCTGGTAGTAGGCGTGCAGGCCGCGGACGTCGGGGTAGATCACGATTCCCGCGCCCGACGGCTCCGCGGCGCGGGCGATGTAGGCGGCGAAGTGGTTGCCGTCCGTGGCGTCGAGCGCGATCTCGCGGGCATCGAGCGCCCCGCCGGCGATCGGCGGGATGGGCGGCCTGGAGTCGTGGTCGAAGCACATCGCGGCTGCCTCCGTCGAGCTGTCGGCCGATCGTCCGCGGCGGGCCGATCGTTCCCATGCGAGGTGTCGATTGTCGCGCGGCGGGTCGGATCCCGCCCGATCCGGCGGTCCGGGTTCGAGCGTGGGCCTCCGCTAGAATGCCGCGCATGCCCGGACCCCTCGTCGTGATGAAGTTCGGCGGCTCGTCCGTCGCGGGCGCCGAGCGCATCAAGCGGGTGGCGCGGCGGATCGTGCGCGAGCGCGCCAGCGGCTCGGAGCTGGTCGTCGTCGTGTCCGCGATGGGCGACACCACCGACGAGCTCCTGTCCCTCGCCGCGGCCGTCACCGACGAGCCCGACCCGCGCGAGCTCGACGTCCTCCTCGCGACGGGCGAGCACCAGAGCGCGACCCTCGTGTCGATGGCGCTCCATTCGCCTGGGCGTTCCCGCGATCAGCCTGACCGGGCCCCAGGCGGGCATCACCACCGACGGCCGGTACGGGCAGGCGCGGATCGCGGGCATCGACCCGCGTCGCGTCCGGGCCGAGCTGGCGGCCGGCAAGGTCGTCATCGTCGCCGGCTTCCAGGGGATGAGCCTGGCCGCCGAGGGGCTTGCCACCAGCCCGACCGCCAGCGACGTCCACGCCGCCGAGATGACCACCCTCGGCCGCGGTGGCTCCGACACCACCGCCGTCGCCCTCGCCGCCCGCCTGCACGCGGACCGGTGCCAGATCTTCACCGACGTCAAGGGCATCTACACCGCCGACCCCCGCATCGAGGGCGGCGCCCGACAGCTCGACGTCATCGGCTACGAGGAGATGATGGAGCTGGCCCACCAGGGCGCCCAGGTGATGCAGACCCGCGCCGTCGAGCTCGGCTGGGTCAACGAGGTCGTGATCGAGGTCCTCAGCTCGTTCGAGGACGCACCCGGCACCCAGATCAGGGAGGATCCGCTCGTGGAGCAGCGCAACAAGGTGCGGGGGCTGGCGCACGACCGGAACGTCGCCAAGATCACGCTGGTCGAGGTCCCCGACCAGCCGGGCGTCGCCCGCAGCGTGTTCGAGCCCCTGGCCGAGGCCGGGATCAACGTCGACATGATCGTCCAGAACGTGGGCCACGGCGGCGCGACCGACCTGTCGTTCACGATCCCGCGGGTGGAGCTCGCGCGCGCGAAGCGCCTGCTGGAGCCGCTGATCCGCGACCTCGGCTTCCGCGACATGACGACCGACAGCTCGGTCGCCAAGGTCTCGATCGTCGGCGCGGGGATCCAGAACGCGCCCGGCTACGCGGCGCGGATGTTCGGCACGCTCGCCGACGCCGGGATCAACATCGAGATGATCTCGACGTCGGAGATCCGGATCACCACGATCATCGCCGAGGACCGCGTGGAGGAGGCCGTCCGCGCCCTCCACGCCGCGTTCGAGCTGGAGCAGCCCGAGACCGTCGAGACGGCCGGCGCCGCGGCCGGCTGAGGCTCGTGACCGCCTCCGCCGTCGCACCCGACGTGTTGTCCTACTCCCAGCACTTCGAACGCGTCGGGTCCACGAACGACGTCGTCCGCGGCTGGCTGGCCGAGGGTCGCGACGAGGTCCTGCTCGCCACCGCGGACGAGCAGACGGCCGGGCGGGGCCGGCTCGGCCGGACGTGGACGGCGCCGCCGGACGCGGCCCTCCTGCTGTCGCTCGGGTTCCGGCCGACGTGGCTCGCCGCCGACCGGACGTGGCGCCTGGCTGCGACGGTCGCGCTGGCGATGGCCGACGCCGCCGAGGACGCCGCGGGCCTGCCGGTCGGCGCCATCCGGCTCAAGTGGCCGAACGACCTCGTGATCGAGGTGTCCGGACCGAACGCGCTGCTCATCGGCGAGCTCGACGCCCACGACGCAGCCGCGACGCTGGCGGCCCCGGTGCGGCTGCGCAAGCTCGCCGGCGTGCTCGGCGAGAGCGAGGGCCTCGGCACGGACGATCCGCGGGTCGTGGTCGGGATCGGGATCAACGCGGACTGGCGGGCGCGCGACTTTCCGGCCGAGCTCGCGGAGTCGATGACCAGCCTGCGCGAGGCGTCGGGTGGCCGGCCGATCGACCGGGGCCCCCTGCTCGGCGGCTTCGTGGACCGCCTGGCGGCGAGGTTCGCGGCCCTCCAGACCGGCTACTTCGACCTCGCCACCTGGACCGAGCGCCAGGCGACGACCGGGCGGCTGGTCACGCTCGACGACGACCCGCGCCCGGCTGCGTGCCCTGGGCGTCGACGCCCCGTCGGGCGGGCTCGTCGTCGAGGACGCCGACGCGCGCGGCCGGCGAGCGCGTCGTCCACGCCGGCGAGATCCGCCGGGTGAGACTCGCCCGGGCCGGGGTGTAACGCGATGCCCCGTCCGGTGTTCGGAAGGCGGGAGGGTGCGACGCGTGGAGGCGTCGTCCCGCTCGACCGTGATCGCCCGCTCGTCGAGGCGGCGCGTCGGGACCCCGCCCAGTTCGACGCCCTGTACCGGAAGTACCTCGCCCAGGTGTATGCCTACGCCCTCTACGAGCTCGCCGACCACCACGCCGCGGAGGACGCGACGGAGCGCGTGTTCCTGCGCGCCCTCGCCGCGCTGCCGAGGTTCCGCGAGCTCGCGACGCCCGAGGACGGCCGGGACGCCTCGACCTTCCGCGTCTGGCTGTTCCGGATCGCGCGCAACGTCGTCGCCAACGAGCGTCGCGCCAGGCGTCGCCGGCCGGCGGCCTCGCTCGAGACGGCCCTGGGCGCCGGGCTGGTCGTCGCCGATCCCGTCGATCTCGAGGCCGGCGTCGCGCTCCGTGACGAGGCGGCCACGGCGTTGGCGGCGCTCGACCGCCTCCCCGACGACCGGCGGCGGGCGCTGCTGCTCCGCTTCGTGGACGAGATGAGCACCGCGGAGATCGCCGGCGTCCTCGGGCGTTCCGAGGGGGCGGTGCGGGTGCTGATCCATCGCGGCCTGCGGGCGGTGGCGGCCGACCTGGGACGGTCGCGGGGCCCGCGCGGATGACGGCCGGCGGACCGCCGGACCGCGATCGGACCGACGTCGAGGCGCTGGTCGCCGACCACTACCTCGAGTCCGTGCTGGCGGCGGCGGAGCGTGGCGCCGACGACGCGCCGGCCGACCCGACGCTCGATCCGGAGACCCGCCGCGCGGTCGCGGTGCTGCGCCGCGCCCTCGTGCGCGTCCATCCGTCGTTCCGCTTCGAGGAGCGGCTGGCCGCCCGGCTGGCCGCGTTCGCGGATGCCACGGGCGACGCGTCCGCGGTGGTCGTCGCGTTCCCGGCCCGATCCGGCTCCGATGCCGCCACGGATCCCCGGGACCCGCTGCTGCCGGCGATCCTGGCCGGCACCCTCGATCCCGCCGAGGACGCCGCCCTCGACATCGACGCCCGCCTCGCCGGCGCCCGACGGCCGCTGCTCGTGGGCGGGGCGATCACGTCCGCCGCCATCTCGCTGGTCGGCGTCGCCTGGGTGGCCTGGCGCGCGACCCGCTCCGAGCCCGGCCGCGACGTCGATCCGGTCCGGAGCAGCCTCGGCGGGCTCACCTGATGCCCCGCCGGTTCCCGACCTTCGGGTCGCGCCGCGAGGCCTACCCCGAGTCGATGTGGACGCGTTGCCCATCGTGCCAGGAGCAGCTGTTCAACAAGCAGCTCGAGAAGGCGATGAGCGTCTGCCCGTCGTGCGGCCACCATTTCCGCCTCGCGGCGCCGGTGCGGCTGTCGCAGCTGCTCGACGAGGACTCGTTCGAGGAGCGTGACGCGGGTCTCGTGTCCGAGGACCCGCTCGGGTTCGTCGACCAGAAGGCGTACCCGGACCGGGTGGCCGCGGCTCAGCTGGCCACGGGCCTGCGCGACGCGGCCGTGTGGGGCTTCGGACGGATCGAGGCCCAGCGGATCGCCCTCGTCGTGATGGACTTCGGCTTCATGGGCGGGTCGATGGGCGCCGTGGTGGGCGAGAAGGTGGCCCGGGCCGCGGAGGGCGCCCTGGCCGAGCGGGTGCCGCTGGTCGTGATCTCCGCGTCCGGCGGGGCGAGGATGCAGGAGGGTACGCTGGCCCTGATGCAGCTGGCCAAGACCATGGCCGCGCTCGAGCGGTTGCGGGCGGCGCACGTCCCGTACGTGTCGGTGATGTCGGATCCGACGACGGGCGGCGTGTTCGCCTCCTACGCCGCGATGGGGGACGTCAACCTGGCCGAGCCGAACGCCCTGATCGGTTTCGCCGGTGCCCGCGTGGGCGCGGGCACGATCGGCCAGGAGCTGCCGCCGGGCTTCCAGCGGTCCGAGTTCCTGTACCGCCACGGGTTCGTCGATCGCGTCGTCCAGCGCGCCGACCTGCGGCGCGAGCTGGCCCAGGTCCTGCGCTTCGTGGCGCCCGCGCAGGCGGCGACGACGCGTGGTTGACCGCATCCGCGGCCGCCGGGAGCCCGCCGAGGCACGCGAGCCCGCGGCGACGGTCGCTCCCGTGGACGAGAAGGCCGTCGTGTGGGCGCGCGTCCAGCTGGCCCGCAACCTCCGACGCCCGCGGATCCTCGAGTTCATCGCCGAGATCGCCGACGAGTTCGTCGAGCTCCACGGCGACCGCCTGTTCGGCGACGACGAGGCCGTCGTCGCCGGCTTCGCCCGGATCGAGGGCCGCCGGGTCGTCGTCGTGGGGCAGCAGAAGGGCGCCGACACCGAGGAGAACGTCCGGCGCAACTTCGGCATGCCGCATCCCGAGGGCTACCGGAAGGCGATGCGAGTCATGGAGCTCGCCGAGCGCTCCGGCCTGCCGGTCGTGACGTTCGTCGACGTCCCCGGCGCGCACCCGGGCCCCGAGTCCGAGGAGCGGGGGATCGCGGAGGCCATCGCCCGGTCGGTCGGGCTGATGACCCGCCTGCGGACGCCCATCGTGACCGTGATCACGGGCGAGGGCGGCTCCGGCGGGGCGCTGGCGATCGCCGTCGGCGACGTGGTGCTGGCGCTCGAGAACGCCGTCTACTCCGTGATCTCGCCCGAGGGCTGCGCGAGCATCCTGTGGCGCACCTCAGACGAGGCGCCGACCGCGGCGCTCGCGATGCGGATGAGCGCGGTCGACCAGCAGCGGCTGGGCGTGATCGACGAGGTCATCGCCGAACCGCCCGACGGCGCGCAGGCCGATCCGGCCGAGACGGCCCGGCGGCTGAAGGTCGCGATCATCCGCGAGCTCGACCGGCTCGCGCCGATCCCGATCGACGCGCTGGTCGAACAGCGTTATCGCCGGTACCGTTCGCTCGGCGCGTTCACGGAGCTCGAGGGCCCGGCGCCGACCCCGCCCATTCCCCCGCGTCCCGGCCTGGCGGACCGCCTGCGGAGCCTGCTCGAGGCCGGCCAGCGCGCGATCCCCGCGCCGCTGCCGGTCGGGCGCCGGGACGAACCCCCCGCCCGCGAGGACGTCTAGCCCATGCCCGACCCGAGCCCGACCGGCGACCGAACGCCCGCCCAGCGGCAGGCGGATCACGCGAGCCTCGCGCGGCTGTCCGAGTCGCTCGTGCCGGCGCTCGTCCAGAAGCTGTCGTCGAGCGGCCTTGGCGAGCTCGAGGTCCGGGAGGGCGACTGGCGCATCCGCCTGCGGCGGTCGGCGCCCGCGTCCGCCGCCCCGCCGCGCCGGGCCGAGCGGCCGCGGCTGGGCGCCCACGGGGACCGTGGGCGTGAGGCGATCCCCGCCTCGTCCACGACGACTCCGGGTCCCCGTCCGGCGGCGTCCGGCGGCGAGCCGCCGGCCTCGGGTCGACGGACGGCCGTCACCTCGCCCGCCGTGGGCGTGTTCCGGGCCGAGAAGGCACCCGGCACCAGGGTCCGCGCCGGCGACCGGATCGCGAGCGTCGACCTGCTCGGGATCGGGCAGGACGTGACGTCGCCGATCGACGGGGTCATGGTCGAGGTGTTCGCCCAGGAGGGCGAGGCGGTCGAGTACGGCGAGGAGGTCGCGGCCGTGCAGGCCGACGTGACCGTGGAGACAGACGGGCCGCCCGGCGATGGCCCGGCGGCCGACGCCGGCTCGCCGGCGACGCCGGCTGCCGACCGGCCACGCCCGGGCGAGGCGACGGCATGATCAGCCGCGTCCTGATCGCCAACCGCGGCGAGATCGCCCTGCGCATCCTGCGGGCGTGCCGGACGATCGGCGTCGAGGCGGTCGTCGCGTACTCCGAGGCCGACCGCCGGTCGTTGCCCGCGATGCTCGCGGACGAGGCCATCTGCATCGGGCCCGCGGACGCCAAGCGCTCGTACCTCTCGGCGCCGGCGCTGATCTCCGCCGCGCTCGTCACGGGTTGCGACGCCGTCCACCCGGGCTACGGGTTCCTGTCCGAGGACGACGCGTTCGCCGACGCGGTCCGGGCGCACGGCCTGACCTTCATCGGGCCGCCGGCCAACGTCCTGGAGCGGTTCGCGTCCAAGGAGGAGACCCGCCGGCTGCTCGCCGCGCACGGCCTGCCCACGATCCCGGGCTCGGGGCTGCTGGGCGACGAGGCGCACGCGCTCGAGGAGGCCGAGCGGATCGGCTACCCGGTGCTCGTCAAGCCCTCCGCGGGCGGCGGCGGCAAGGGCATGCGCATGGTCCGCTCGCCGCGCGAGCTGGCCGCGGTCCTGCCCATCTGCCGCTCCGAGGCGCGCGCCGCGTTCGGCGACGACGCGCTGTACCTCGAGCGCTGGCTCGAGGACAACCGCCACGTCGAGGTCCAGGTCGCCGTCGACCGCTTCGGCCACGGCGTCCACCTGTGGGAGCGCGACTGCTCGGTCCAGCGCCGGCACCAGAAGATCCTCGAGGAGTCGCCGTCGCCCGCGATGACCGCCGCCGGCCGCCGGGAGCTGGCCGAGCGCGCGATCCGCGCCGTCGTCGCCGCGGGCTACGAGAACGTGGGCACGCTCGAGTTCCTCGTCGACAACGACGGCAACGCCTACTTCATCGAGATCAACTGCCGGATCCAGGTCGAGCACCCGGTGACCGAGATGCTCACGGGGATCGACCTCGTCGCGACGCAGATGCGGATCGCGGCCGGCGAGCCGCTGGGCTTCACCCAGGAGGACGTCGCCCAGCGCGGCCACGCGATCGAGTTCCGGATCAACGCCGAGGACCCGGAGCACGACTTCCGTCCCGGCGCCGGGACGATCGAGCGGTTCAACGCGCCGGGCGGGCCGGGCGTCCGCTTCGACTCGCACGCGTACACCGGCTACGAGGTGCCGCCCTACTACGACTCGCTGCTGGGCAAGCTGATCGTGTGGGGACCGACGCGCGAGGCGGCGATCGCCCGCGGCCGGGCCGCGCTCAACGAGCTCGTGATCGACGGCGTGGTGACCAACGCCCAGATCCATCGCGCGTTGCTGGTGTCCGAGCCGTTCCTCGAGGGGCGGTTCACGACCAACCTGCTGGACCGCGTCGGCGGCGCCGCGTTCCTCGCCGGCGCGGAGCGCGTCGGAGCGGAACGATGACCCGCCACGAGCGTCGGGCGCCGGCCGGCGATGGCGCGCCGCGGCTGCAGCCCTGCAACGATGGTCGTGGTCGACCGCTTCGACCCGCGCCACACTCGATCCATCCCCGCCTGGAGGGCTTCGTGACCGACGCCACCGCCCCTGCCGCCGACGCCCCGACCCCGTCCGCGCCCGCCGAGACCGGCGACGGCGCCGCCACCGGCACCGTCCACTCCGTGCGCGAGATCGAGGGCCTGATCCCGCACCGCTGGCCGTTCCTGCTGGTCGACCGGATCGTCGAGTACGACCCCGACGCGAGGCGCATCGTCGGACTCAAGGGCGTGACGGCGACCGAGTGGTTCTTCCAGGGCCACTTCCCCGGGCTCCCGGTCATGCCCGGCGTGCTCCAGGTCGAGGCGCTGGCCCAGACGATGGCGGTCTACGTGGCCAAGCAGCCCGGGTTCGGCGACCGGATCGGCCTGTTCGCGGGCATCGACGAGGTCCGGTTCAAGCGGATCGTGGTGCCGGGCGACACGCTGCGCCTCGAGGTCACCATGGAGAAGCTCGGGTCTCGCTTCGGCAAGGGCCGCGGCGTGGCGAGCGTCGACGGCGAGGTCGCCTGCGAGGGGCTCCTCAGCTTCATCATCCCGCCGGCCGGGGTGCTCGGATGACCCGGATCGCGGTCCTGTCCGACGTCCACGGCAACCTGCCCGCGCTCGAGGCCGTGCTGGCCGAGATCCGCGCGGAGCGGCCGGACGCGGTCCTCGTCGCCGGCGACCTGGTCCTCAACGGCCCCGACCCGTCGGCCGTCGTCGACGCGCTGCGTGCCCTGGAGGGGGACGGTGCGGCGATCGTGTCCGGCAACACCGACATCGCGGTCGCCGACTTCGACTACGGCGCGGCCTTCCCGCACTATCAGGACGGCGTGCCCGAGGGGATCCGGGTCGCCGCCGAGTGGGCCCACGACGAGCTGAGCGACGAGCAGCTCGCCTGGCTCCGGCGCCTGCCCGCGGAGCGCCGCGTGCGCGCCGACGACGACTCGCTGGTCCTCGTCGTCCACGCCTCCCCGGGCTCGCAGACGCGCGGCTTCGACCAGGCCCTGGACGCCAACGTGATCTTCGAGCGGGCCGCGGCCACCGACGCCCGCGTGATCTGCGTCGGCCACACCCACGTCCCCGAGGTCCGCGACCTCGGTTGGAAGGTCATCGTGAACGCCGGCTCGGCGGGCTACGTGTTCGACGGCGACCCGACCGCCTCGTGGGCGTCGGTGACGATCGTCGACGGCGAGGTCCACGCCGACATCCGGCGCACCGCGTTCGACGTGCTGACCGTGGCCAACGCGATCTCCGCCCGTGGCCTGCCGGGCGACGTCTACCGGGCGGCGACGGTGCGGACCGGGAAGCTGGTGCGATGACCTGGGCATGGCCGGAGCGCCCACGGCGGGTCGTGGTCACCGGCATGGGCGCGGTCACGGCCCTCGGCAACGACGTCCCGTCCACGTGGGCGGGCCTCGTCGCCGGGCGGTCGGGCGTCGCCCGCGTGACGAGCTTCGACCCGTCCCGGCTCGACGTGCAGATCGCGGCCGAGATCCGGGACTTCGATCCGTCCGACATCCTCGACCGCAAGGAGATGCGCCGGACCGACCGGTACATCCAGTTCGCGCTCGTGTGCGCGCACCAGGCGCTCGTCCACGCCGGGCTCCCACCGCGGCTCGACGACGACATGGCCGCAAGGTCCGGGGTGATCTTCGGGTCGGGCCTCGGCGGCGTGACGACGCTGTTCGACAACGTCCTGCTGATGGCCGAGCGCGGGCCCGGCCGGATCTCACCGTTCTTCATCCCGATGGGCATCGCCAACGTCGGGTCGGGGCAGGTCGCGATCATGACCGGCGCGGTCGGGCCCAACTTCGCCACGGTGTCGGCCTGCGCGACCGGCGGCCATGCCCTGGGCGAGTCGTGGGAGACGATCCGCCGCGGCGACGCGGACCTGATGATCGCGGGCGGCGTGGAGGCGGGCATCCACGAGGCCACGATGGGCGGCTTCGACGCGATGAAGGCGCTGTCCGCGCGCAACGACGACCCGGAGGCGGCCTCGCGACCGTTCGACCAGGGCCGCGACGGCTTCGTCATGGGCGAGGGCGGCGGGGCGCTGATCCTCGAGGCGCTCGAGCACGCCGAGGCGCGCGGCGCGACGCCACTGGCCGAGCTCGTGGGCTACGGCGCCACCGCCGACGCGTCGCACATCACGCTGCCGGCACCGGGCGGCATCGGCGCGGTGCGGGCGGCCCAGCGGGCGCTCGACAAGGCGGGCATGGAGCCCGCCGAGATCGACCATGTGAACGCCCACGCGACGTCGACGCCGGAGGGCGACAAGGCCGAGCTGCAGTCGATCCGGACGATCTTCG
Organism: uncultured Chloroflexia bacterium; assembly: GCA_963767945.1. Lineage (GTDB taxonomy): Bacteria > Chloroflexota > Limnocylindria > Limnocylindrales > CSP1-4 > CAIXZV01. Next base: position 657,189 of record CAVYGH010000011.1, read on the forward strand.
GCGACCACGCGCCGCGGGTGGCGGTGACCGCCAACAAGTCGATGCTCGGCCACACGCTCGGCGCGGCCGGCGCGATCGAGGCGATCGCGACGATCCAGGCGATCCGCGAGGGCTGCATCCCGCCCACGATCAACCTCGACGACCCCGACCCCGAGGGGCTGGGCCTCGACCTCACGCCCAACGTCGCGTCGTCGCGCACGGTCGACGCCGCGATGTCCAACTCGTTCGGGTTCGGCGGCCAGAACACGGCGCTCGTGTTCCGGCGGTGGGACGGATGAGCGCACCGACCGATGAAGGCCGGGAGGAGGAGCCGATGACCGAGCGCGGCGTGGCCGACGAGCGCGGCTTCGTGGACCCGGTGGCCGTCGGGCCGGGCGGCGACGCGGACGAAGGCGCCGGCGACGGACCGGCGGCGGGTCGCGCCGAGCCCGCGGCGAACCCGGGCGCGGCCGAGACGACCGAGAGCGCCGAGAAGGGCGGCAACGGCGCGGCCGGAGACGCCTCGCCGGTGCCCGCGCTGGCCGCGGCGGACGCGTCGTTGCTCGCGCTGGTCGACCGCCTGACCGCGGTGCTCGAGCGCAGCGAGCTGGGCGAGCTCGAGGTCGCTGCGGGCGGCACGACGATCGTGCTCCGGGCGCCGTCGGCGGTCGAACGGCCGGCCGCGATCGCGATCGCGCCTTCGGAGGTCCAGGGCGTGGCCCCCGTGCCGGAGCCGGCAGGCGGAGCCCCGGCGGCGGCGTCCCCGGCCGCAGCGGGCGCGGCGGCGCCGGCGAAGCCGTCGGTCAACGCGCCGCTGACGGGCATCTTCTACGGCGCTCCGTCGCCGGGCGCCACGCCCTACGTCGCGGTCGGCGACCACGTCGCGGTGGGCCAGATCATCGGCCTTATCGAGGCGATGAAGCTGTTCAACGAGATCAAGAGCGACCTGGCCGGCCGCGTCGGCCGGGTGTGCGTGGAGACCGGGGCGCTCGTCAAGGCGCGGCAGCCCCTGATCGAGGTCGAGCCCGGATGACCGCCACGGAAACCCGCGCCGTCCGCCTCACCGGCTGGGGCCGCTACACGCCCTCGCAGGTGCTCACCAATGCCGACATCGAGCGGATGGTCGACACCTCCGACGAGTGGATCGTGGCCCGCACGGGCATCCGCGAGCGGCGGGTCGCCGCGGCGCACGAGACGACCGCCTCGATGGGCGCGGTCGCCGGGCTGCGCGCGATCCGCACGGCGGGCCTCGAGCCCGAGGACATCGACGTCATCATCCTCGCCACCCTCACCCCCGACTACTGGATGCCGTCGACGGCGGCGCTCGTGAAGGAGGCGATCGGCAACACCCGGGCCTCCGCGTTCGACGTGATGGCGGCCTGCTCGGGGTTCGTCTACGGCTACGCGACCGCCAGCGCGTACATCGCCGCGGGCCTCGCCAAGCACGTGCTGGTGATCGGCGCGGAGCTGCTGACCCGGTTCCTCGACTACACGGACCGCAGCACCTGCATCCTGTTCGGCGACGGCGCGGGCGCGGTGGTGCTGTCCGCCTCGGACGAGCCGACGGCCCCCGTCGGCATCGAGCTCACGACCGAGCCCCAGGGCGCCTACATGATCTGGCTGCCCGCGGGCGGCGCCAAGAGCCCGCCGTCGGCCGAGACCATCGCCCGCGGGCGAGCACAAGATCCGCATGGAGGGTCGCGAGACCTACCGCTTCGCGACCCGGACGCTCGCGTCCACCGCGCTGGCCGCGGCGACCAAGGCGGGCCTCGGCGCCGGCGACGTCGACCTGTTCATCCCGCACCAGGCCAACATCCGGATCATCGAGGCGGTCGCCAAGGGCCTCGACCTGCCGATGGAGCGGATGTTCGTGAACCTCGACCGGTACGGCAACACGTCGGCCGCGTCGGTGCCGATCGCGCTGGCCGAGGCCGTCAACGAGGGCCGGGTGGACGTCGGCGACAAGCTCGTGCTCGTCGCGTTCGGGGCCGGGTTCACGTCCGGCGCGGTGGCCTTCGAGTGGACCGCCGACCCCGCCCGCGGGCCCATGGGCGATGCCGCCGTGCGGCCCGAGGACGTGGTCATCCGTGCTCCGGTGGACTGGGACTCGGTCGACCCGATCCCCGAGGCGCTCGCCGAGATCGTGCGCCGGCCCATCGCCCCGGGCGTCGAGGTCCCCCTCGACGACGTCGTCCCCGGCGAGCCGGAGCCCGCCCACCAGGCCGTTCGCTGACCATCGGCGGCGGCCACGCCCGACGGCCGGTTCGGGCCGCCGGCCCCCTCGGACAGGAGGAGCACGGATGATCGACCTCTCGGGCAAGACCGCGCTCGTGACGGGCGGATCGCGCGGGATCGGCCGGGCGATCGTGCTCCGGCTGGCGGGCCAGGGCGCCGACGTCGCGTTCAGCTTCCGCGGCAACCAGGGCGCGGCCGACGCGACGGCAAGCGAGGTGGAGGCGCTCGGCCGCCGGGCGCTCGCGGTCCAGATGGACGCCAAGGACCCCGAGGCGGCGGAGGCCCTGGTCAAGTCGGTGCTCGAGGCCTACGGAAAGGTCGACATCCTCGTCAACAACGCGGGCATCACGCGCGACGACCTGATCATGCGGATGAGCCTCGACAACTGGACCGACGTGCTCGAGACCAACCTGTTCGGGGCCTTCTACGCGCTCAAGGCGGTGACCCGCCCGATGCTCAAGGCGCGCGGCGGACGGGTGATCAACATCACCTCGGTGTCGGGGCAGGCGGGCCAGATGGGCCAGGCGAACTACAGCTCCGCGAAGGCCGGCCTGATCGGCCTGACGAAGGCCGCGGCGCGCGAGCTCGCCTCGCGCGGGATCACCGTCAACGCCGTCGCGCCGGGCTTCGTCCTCACCGAGCTGACCCAGGACCTGCCCGACAACCTCAAGGCCCAGCTCATCGAGCGGACGCCGCTGGGCCGCTTCGGCACGCCCGAGGAGATCGCCGACGCGGTCGCCTTCCTCGCCTCCGACGAGGCCGCCTTCATCACCGGCCAGGTGCTCGCCGTCGACGGCGGCCTGGTGATGATGTAGCGGTGCCGTTCACGCTCGAGCGGACCGCGATCCCGGAGGTCGTCGTCGTCCGGCCACGCCGCTTCGGCGACGACCGGGGCTGGTTCGCGGAGATCGTCCAGGCCGGCGCGTTCGCCGGGCTCGGGCTGCCGGACCGCTTCGAACAGGTCAACCAGTCGCGCTCCGCCCGGGGCGTCGTGCGCGGCCTCCACTTCCAGTGGGATCCGCCGCAGGGCAAGCTGATGCGCGTCGTCGCCGGCCGGGCGTTCCTCGTCGCGGTCGACATCCGGCCGGGGTCGCCGACCGTCGGTCGCAGCGTCACGCTCGAGGCTTCCGCCGACGACCCGGTGCTGGTCTGGGCCCCGGCGTCGTTCGCGCGAGGGTTCGCGGCGCTCGCGGACGTCACCGAGGTCGAGTACTTCTGCACCGCCGCCTACAACGCGGCCGGCGAGGCCGGGATCCGCTGGGACGACCCGGCGATCGGCATCCGATGGCCGGTCGAGACGCCCGTGCTGTCGCCCAAGGACGCGGCCGCGATGACGCTCGCGGACTGGCTGGCGCGGCCGGAGTCGGCGGCGTTCGCCCACCCGGCGGCAGGCTGACGCGGTCACGGGACCGGGCGACTAGTACTTTCGGCTGGTGCCCGGTGGGCCCCGGCACTGGCAGCATCCGATACGTGCACAACCGTCTTCAGGCCCTGTGGGGGGTGCGCGGCCGGCACGGCGGTCGCAAGGGGCCGACGCGACTTCATGGGCTCGCGTTCGTCGCCGGGCTCGGCATCCTCGTCGCGGGCGTCGCCGGCTGGGCGCTGACCGGCGGTCCGGCCACGCTCCTGGAGCTCGCGGTCGTCGTCGACCTGACGATCGGCGGCACGATCCTCGCCACGGGTGCGCTGGTCGGCCGGGCGCGCGCGTCCGAGATGCGCCGCGACGCGCAGCTGGGCGTGCTCCAGCACGCGGCGCGGCGGATGAGCGCCAGCCTGTCGCCGGAGGAGGTCGGCCGCGCGGTGGTCGAGGAGACGCGCCGCGTGATCGACTACCACAACGCCCGGGTCTACCTCCTCGATCCGCCCGACGACCTCGTGCCGATCGCGTTCGAGGGCCGGGTCGGCGCCTACGAGCAGGTGGATCTGGCGATCCTGCAGACGAAGCTCGGCGAGGGATTCACGGGCTGGGTCGCGATGCACGGCCAGCCGCTGCGCATCGACGACGCGACCACCGACCCGCGCGGCGAGACGATCCCGGGCACCGACGACGTCGACGAGTCGATGCTGATCGTGCCCATGCAGCACGACGAGAAGCTGATCGGCGTGATCACGCTGTCGAAGCTGGGGCTTCGCCAGTTCGACGACGAGGACCTGCGCCTGCTGACGATCCTCGCCGACCAGGCCGGCACGGCGTTCAGCGGCGCGGCGAACCTCGCCGAGACCCGCCGCCTGGCGTCCGAGCTGCGGCAGCTCCTGGACATGAACAGCGCCCTCTCGCGCTCGCTGGATCCCCGCGCGGTCGCCGACCTCATGGCCGAGCATGTCGCCCGCGCCGTCGGCGCCGACCGCGCCCAGATCAGCGACTGGGACCGGCCGAATGGGCGCCTGCGGACGCTCGGCTGCTTCCCGATCTCGGCCCGCACCGACATGGACGACTACTACCCGCTCGAGGGCTACCCGCTGACGTGCCAGGTCCTGGAGGGCGGCGTCATCGAGACGGTGGACGTCGACGACCCCGGCGCCGACCCCGCCGAGGCCGAGCTCCTGCGGCAGGACGGCATGCGCGGCCTGGTGATGCTGCCGCTGATCGCGAAGGGCGAGGCGATCGGGCTCATCGAGCTCGTGTCGGTCGGGCCGCCTACCACCGAGTCTGGCCGGATCACGCTGGCGACGACGATGGCGCACGAGGCCGCGATGGCGCTCGAGAACGCGCGGATGTACGAGACGGCGCGCAACCTCGCCGACCGCGACCCGCTGACCGGCTTCTTCAACCACCGCTACCTGCACGAGCGGCTGGCCGAGGAGGTCGTGCGCGCGGTGCGGACGCACCGCCCGTTGAGCGTCGTGATGCTCGACCTCGACGACTTCAAGCTCGTCAACGACAGCTTCGGCCACCTGTACGGCGACGGCGTGCTGGTCCACGTCGCGGAGCTGATCCGATCGTCGCTGCGCGCGTCCGACGTCCCGGCCCGCTACGGGGGCGACGAGTTCGCGCTGATCCTGCCCGAGACCACCGGCGAGGACGCCGCCTCGGTCGCCGCCCGGATGCTCGCCGCGTTCCGCGACTCGCCGTTCTCGTCGGACGGCCGGGTGCCGTTCCCGACCGGGGCGTCGATCGGGATCGCGACCTATCCCCGGGACGGCCGGTCCGCCACGGACCTGCTGGCGGTGGCCGACCGCGGCCTGTACGACGCCAAGGCGGCCGGCGGCAACCGCGTCGGCCCGGACGTCGAGGCCGTCGACGAGGCGCCGATCGAGCTCGGGGCGCACCGACGTCGGACGGGCGAGCCGATGGCGCGGGTCGACCGCGGGGCGGACCCGCTGGACGCTCCGGTGCGGTCGAGTGGGGCCTGAGCCAGTACGGAAGTACCAGGACCCCGGCACCGACAGTACGGGGCGTCGCCCTTGCCCGAGTCGCGGGCCGGCCGCATGCTAGGAGCCGGTGAGCCTCCGGAACCGCGCCTCTGGCGACCTCGGGCTGCGCACGGGACTGCGTGACCTGACCCGGCGACCCTTCGTTCTCACCTTCGTCGCCCTCGGCACCATCGAGCTGTTGCGGGTGATCCTCGACCCCCGGCCGGCGGACCTCGTGGTCCTCGTCCTGGTCGTCCTCGTCGGCCTGCTGGCCTTCCGCGAGCGCGAGGCCGTCGCCGACACCGAGGGCACGCGCCGCACCGAGGCCGAGTCGTTCGCCAGGATCCTGAGCGCCCTGTCGCGCTCGGTCTCGCCCGACGCGATCGTCGCCGCCATCGTGGAGGAGCTGGGCGTGGGGACCGGCGCCGACCACGTCGCGGTGGTCCGCCGCCGGCCGGAGTCCCGGGTGCTCGAGGCCGTCCTCTCGTCCACGCGGCCGGGCGCGCCCACCTCGCGCACCTCGCTGCCCCTGGGCGAGCTCGACGACCCGGCGGAGGCCGACGCCCTGGCCAGCCTCGCGATGGCCGCGTCACGCGGCCGGCGGCTGACCGCCGTGCCGATCGACCCGGATCCCGCCGGCGACCCGCAGCTCGTGCCGCTCGGGATCGCCGCCGACCGCATCGCCGCGACCAGCGCGCGAGGCCACGACGGCCTGGTCGCCGCGCTCGAGCCGGCCGGCGTGGGCGTCGGCGTCTTCGGCCCGGCGCCGCTGCGCCCGCGTCGCCCGTCGCACGCCTCGCCGGCCCGCGACGGCGCGGGCCAGCGGATCGCGGACCGGATCGCCACCCGCGTGTCCGACGCCTACGGGCTGTCCAACGTGCTCGCCGCGCCGCTGCGCGTCGACGGCAAGACGGAGGGCGCGATCGTCGTCTCGCGGCGGACCAGCGAGGCGTGGCCGGCGAGCGCCCACCGGATCCTCGACGCTGCGGCGACGGAGGCGTCGGCGGCGCTGGCGCGCGTGTACTCGATGCGCGAGGCGGAGACCCGTGCGGCCACCGACGCGCTGACCGGGCTGCCCAACCGCCGCTACTTCGACGAGTACCTCGGGCTGCTCGCCCGGCGCCGGCGGGCGGAGGACCGGGTGGGCGTCCTGATGGTCGACATCGACCGCTTCAAGAAGCTCAACGACACGTTCGGGCACGCCGTGGGCGACCACGTGCTGCGCGAGGTCGCGCGGGCGATCGCCGAGGCCGTCCGCGAGGACGACGTCCCGGCCCGGTTCGGCGGCGAGGAGTTCGCGGTCCTGCTCCGGAACCCGAGCCCGGAGGTCGCGGTCGAGGTCGGCGAGCGCGTCCGGCGCGCGGTCGCGTCGCTGGACCTGCGCCGCCTCGGGGTGCCCGGGGTCAGCGTCTCGGTCGGCGTGGCCGTGGCCGAGACGCCCGACGTGACGCTCGACATCGTCGTCGACGAGGCCGACCAGGCCCTGTTCCGGGCCAAGCGCGCCGGCCGCGACCGGGTCGTCGCCGCCTGACCTCCGGGGTCGCCCGTACCATGCGGGGATGCCGCGCCACGTCATGCGGACGGACCTGCCGCCCGATCCCGCCGACACCGCCCCGAACGACGACGAGGAGGCCGAGCCGTCCGACGGCGACCTCGACGGCGACGAGCGCCGGCCGGTCACCAACGGCGACCTCGCGCGGATCTTCCACGAGATCGGCGACATCCTCGAGGTCAAGGGCGAGATCCCGTTCAAGACCGTCGCCTACCACCGCGCAGCCGACGCCATCGCCCGCGCCCCGTTCGACGTCGCGGCGGCCTACGCCTCGGGCGACCGGCGGCCGATCCCGGGCGTCGGCCAGGCGATCGGCGACAAGATCGTCGAGCTCGCGACCACCGGCCACATGGCCGCCTACGACCGGCTTCGGGCCGAGATCCCGGCCAGCCTCGTGGGGCTCCTGCGGATCCCGGGCGTCGGCCCCAAGACCGTGCGCATCGTCTACGAGGGCCTCGGGATCGAGACGCTCGAGGACCTCCGCCAGGCGGCGGAGGCCGGGACGCTGCGCGGCCTCAAGGGCATCTCGGCCACGACCGAGCAGCGGATCCTCGAGGGCATCGAGCAGCTCGAGTCCCGCCCGCAGCGGCTGCTCATCAACCGCGCCCAGGCGATCTCCGACGGCCTGGTGACGCTGCTGGAGGGCACGCCGGGCGTGGACCGGATCGTGCAGGCCGGCTCGCTGCGCCGCCGGCGCGAGTCGATCGGCGACCTGGACCTGCTCGTCGAGACGGACGATCCCGACGGCGTCGTGCGCAGGTTCACGGCCCTCGGCCCGGTCGACAAGGTGCTCGGCGCGGGTCCCGCGAAGGGCAGCGTCCAGCTGCTCCGCGGCCCGAACGTCGACCTGATGACGATGCCGCCCGGCGAGGCCGGGACCTACCTCGTGCACTTCACCGGCTCGGCGGACCACAACATCCGGCTCCGGGGCCTCGCGCGCGACCGGGGCTGGAGCCTGTCGGAGAAGGGCTTCGTCCGGATCGACGAGGACGGCACGCCGCTGGCCGGCGACGCCGCCGACCTCCGCACGTTCCCCGACGAGGCGTCGGTGTACGCGTTCCTCGACCTCGCCTGGATCGAGCCCGAGCTGCGCGAGGACCGGGGCGAGATCGACGCCGCCCGCGAGGGGCGCCTGCCGACGCTGATCACGCGCGCCGACCTGCGGGGCGACCTGCACACCCACTCGAACTGGAGCGACGGCGTCCACGACATCGAGGTCATGGCCGAGGCGTGTCGCGGCCTCGGGTACGCGTACCAGGTCCTCACCGACCACTCGCAGAGCCTGGCGATCGCGCACGGGCTGGACCCGGAGCGCGTGGAGCAGGAGCGCGCGATCATCGCCGCGCTCAACGCCCGGTTCGCCGCGGAGGAGGCGGCGGGCACGCTGCCGCCCGGCGCCAACCCGGGCGGCTTCCGGCTCCTCCACGGCTGCGAGCTGGAGGTCCGCGCCGACGGACGCCTGGACTACGAGGACGACCTCCTCGCCCGGTTCGACCTCGTCGTCGCGTCCGTGCACGTCGCCCGCCGCCAGCCGCGGGCCGAGCTCACGCGTCGCACCCTCAACGCGATCCACAGCCCGCACGTCGACGTCGTCGCCCACCCGTCGGGCCGGATGATCCAGACGCGCGACGACCTCGACCTGGACTGGGACGCCGTGTTCGAGGCGGCCGCCGCGACCGGCACGGCGCTCGAGATCAACGGCTCGCCCCACCGCCTCGACCTCGCGCCGGAGCGCGCGCGTCGCGCGCTCTCGATGGGCTGCCTGCTGTCGATCGACTCGGACGCCCATCGGACCGAGGAGCTCGAGTACGTCCGCTGGGGCACCGACCAGGCGCGCCGCGCATGGGTCGAGCCGAAGGACGTGCTCAACACCCGGCCGCTCGCGGACCTGCTCGCGTGGGTGGCCGGCAAGCCCGATCGCGTCTCCCGGGCGTGACCCGGCGCTCGGGCTACCATCCGCGCGGATGACCACCCCGGACGCCGCCGCGGATCCCGTCGCCGCGCTCGCCCGCCGCGAGCTCGTGGTGGTGGCCGTCGTGCTCGTCGCGCTCACGCGGGCGGTCGAGCCCGCGGACGCGTTCCTGGTCGCCGGGCTGCTGCCGGTGGTGATGCTGCTGGCCGGCGTCGGCGTGCTCCACCTCGACACCGGCGGCTCGCGTCCGTTCGAGGCGCTGATCGTCCCCGCCGTGCTGACCGGCGGCACGGGGGCGGCGATCCACCTCGTGCCGGTGGGCCTCGGGCTCGTGCCGGTCCTGCTCGCGTTCGCGCTCGTGCTCGATCGGATGCTCGCGCTCGAGCTGCGCCTCCTGGCGCAGGCGACCGGTCCCAGCGAGACCGACATGTCGCGGGTGCGGCTGGCCGCCGTCGTCACCGCGTTCGTCGCGTTCTCGGGCATCGCCACGCTGGTCCCCGGCGGGCTCGCCGAGCCGGGCGGCACGGCGACCGGGCGGCACCGCCGTGACCGAGGGCTGGCTGGTCGTGATGGCGATCAACGACGCCCTCGTGGCCCTGCTGCTCGGCTACCGGCTCGCGCTGTTCCGGTACGGCACCGCGATGGACGCCGCGCGCTCGGCCCTGACGTCGGCGATCGTCGTGGCCGTGGCCGCGGGCGCCGTCCGGGCGATCGACCTGCCTCGCCTCGTCGGGCCCCGCGCTGCTGACCCTGGTGTTCTACCTGTGGGACGCGCTCCACGGCAGTGCGCCCGCGCGCCGGCGCGAGCCGCGCTTCCTGTGGGAGGTGCTCCTGCTCGCCGCGATGGGGGTGGTCGTGGTGCTCTGGAACGTGCGGCTCCGGGGCTGACGGCGGCGTCCCCGCGTTTGACGCCCCGGGCAGGGGATGCTAGAACCATGTGCCCGCGACCGAGGCCGCGCGAGCCTGCCATCCCCCCGGCAAGCGGCGCGCCGGCGCGCTCAGCACGGACCGAAAGGACGACTCCTCTGTGACCTTCCCCGAGATCGACGCCGCAGCCCAGACGCCAGCCAGCCAGACCCGGCTCAAGCGGCAGCTGGTGGAGCAGGCGATCGCGCAGGCCTCAGCCGCCGACTGGGCGGAGGCCGCCGAGACCAACAAGCGGCTGCTCGAGCTCGGCGCCGACTCCGAGTCGGAGAACCGCCTGGCGAAGGCGCTGTGGGAGCAGGGCGAGCTCGGCGCCGCCCGCGAGCACTACCAGAAGGCCCTCGCCCTCGATCCGACCAACCGCATCGCCGAGCGCAACATCGACCGGCTCAAGGTGCTGCTCGTCGAGGCCGGCGAGCGGACCGTCGCGGCGCGGCCGGGATCCAAGGCCCCGGTCAGCATCTTCGTCGAGGAGACGGGCAAGACCGGCTTCGCCCACCTGACCAACCTCGCCCGCTCCGCGGAGCTGGCGCAGGTGAACCCGGGCGACCTCGTCGAGCTCGTGCCCGAGGGCAACCGCCTGATCGCGAACAGCAACGGCACCCGCGTCGGCGTCGTCGAGCCCCGGGTGGCGGCCCGGCTGCTCAAGCTCATCGCCGACGGCAACAAGTACCTCGCCGGCATCACCTCGCTGGGCGACCGCGACGTGCGCCTGATCATCCGCGAGGTCTTCCAGGACCCGCGCAACTACGGCAAGGTCAGCTTCCCGACGGCGGCCAAGTCCACCGACCTCCGGCCCTACACCAAGGGCACGCTCGTCCGCGAGGACGAGGAGCTCGAGGACGACCTCGAGGACGACATCGAGGACGAGGAGATCGAGAACCTCGACCACGTGCTGCCGCCGGACGAGACCACCGACGAGGCGTTCGTCGAGGAGACGGACGAGCTCGAGGAGCCGTAGGCCGTCCCGCCCTCCGGCGCACCGGCCACGGCCGGTCGCGTCGCCGGGGCGAGACGCCGGACGCGTCTGCGACAATCCGTCGATGGCTGGGCGAGCGCTCCTCCTGCGGGCCGAACCCGGGTTCAGCCTGCCGGCCTTCGAGCGATTCGCGCCCCCGCCGCCGCCCGCGCTGATCGCCGCCCGGATCGACGCGGGGTCGGCCCCCGGCGACATCGTGCTGGACCTGTTCGGGCGCGGCGGCTGGGTCGCCAGGGCCGCGATCGACGGGCAGCGCAAGGGCGTCAGCCTGGAGGGCACGGCGCTCGACCGCCTGCTCGCGGAGATCGTCCTCCGCCCGCCCGACCTGCGCCACCTCGACGCCGCGGTCCAGGCCCTGGCCGCGTCGGCACGGCGCGAGTCCAGCCTCAAGACCTCGATCACCGACCGGTTCGCCAGCCGCTGCGCGACCTGCGAGCGGCCGGTCACCCTCGACGAGGTCACGTGGTCCACCGAGGCCGAGGACGAGCACGGGAAGCCCATCGGCCCGCAGCCCGTCCGCAAGCACTACCGGTGCCCCGTCTGTCGCGACCAGCTGGGCGGCGGCGAGCAGCGCCAGGCGCCGCTGGACGCGAACGACCTGCGCCTGGCCCTCGACCGCGACGACGGCGACGCGCGGGCGTTCCTGCTCGACCGGTTCCCCGTCCTCGAGGGCGGCGAGTCGCTGGCCGACGAGCTGCTCGACCTCCACACGCCGCGCCAGCTGTCCGCGCTCGCGGCGATCCTCGAGCGCGTCGAGGGCGACCTCCGCGCGGCCCCGATCGCCGCGGCGCTCCGCCTGTCGATCCTCCACGCGCTCGGACCCGCGAGCCGGCTCGCGACGTCGCCCGGGCGCGTCGCGCCGCTGAAGATCGCCGGCGGCCACGTCCGCCTGCCGGGCGGGGCCCACTGGCGCGAGCGCAACCCGTGGCTCGCGTTCGAGGACGGGGTCCGGCTGGTCCGCGGCTTCGTCCAGCGCCTCGAGAGCGGCGCCTGGGGACCGGTTCCCGCGCGCCTCGGCGACGACCTGCGGAGCCTCGCGGAGGGCTCGGCGACCGCGATGCTCAAGCAGGGGACCTCGGCCGCGCTCGGCGCGCTCCAGCTGGAGGTCGCCAACCTCGTCGAGAGCGGCGTGCGGCCGCGGATCCGGCTGGTCGTGGGCACCCCGCCGATGCGCCCGGCGGCCGAGCGGCTGGCCTGGGCCTATCACGGCACGGCGTGGGTCCTGGGGCGCGAGGCCGCCGCGACGCTGCCGCTCGAGCCGCTGTTCGGGCCGGCGGTGCGGCCCTCCTGGTCATGGCAGGCGGCCGCGGTGACCCGCGCCCTGCGCGGCGTCGAGCCGATCCTCAACCGGAACGCGCGGGCGGTGCTCCTGCTGGAGGGCGACACCCCCGAGTCCCTCGTCGCCTGCGTGCTGGGCGGGGTGTCGGCGGACTTCCGGCTGGCCGCCGCCCGGCTGCCGGAGGCGGGCCGGGAGACCGGCGGCGTGGTGGAGCTCGTGCCGCCCGGCTCGGGTGCCGTGCCCGGCGGGCCGCGCACGCGGGCGAACGTGGCGTTGTCGCCGATGCCCGGCGGGGCGGGCGACCCGGACGTCGTGCGCGCGGATCGGCTGTTCTCGCCGCCCGCCCGGGTGGTCGACGCGCCGTTCTCGGCCGACGAGGCCGCGCGGGCCGTGGTGGACGCGGCGATCGACGTCCTCAAGCTGCGCGGCGAGCCGGTCAGCTTCGCGGGCCTGCTGGGGGAGATCCTGGTGGGCCTGGACCGGGCGGGGCACCTCCGGCGGCTCGTCCGGCCGCCCGCGCCGCCGGCCGACGAGGCCGGGCCCGACGAGGCCGCGCCCGCGCCCCGGCCCGAGCCGCCGGGCGACCAGGTCGACCGGCTGCTGTCGCTGGTCCGCGACGCGCTCGCGGGCGCGGACGGGCGGCGCCTCGCCCGCGTGGGCGAGGACCGCTGGTGGCTGGGGGAGCGGGCCGACCGCGATGCCGCCGCGGCGCCGCTCGCCGACCGCGTCGAGTGGGCCGTGTACAGCCTGCTGTCGACCGCGGGCCCGCTCTCGGAGGCCGCGTTCCTGGACCGGATCGCCGGCCTGTTCATCGGCCCCGACCAGCCCGACGAGGCCCTCGTCCGCGCCTGCCTCGACAGCTATCGCAGCCTCGCCAGCACCCAGGACGTCCTGGTCACGACCGACGACCTGACCCGGCGCAGCCAGGAGCACGGCGAGCTGATCGCCGAGATCGTCGACCTCGGGCACCGGCTCGGCTTCTCGTGCTGGATCGGCACCCGCCAGCAGCGGCGCAAGACCGGCGGCATCCCGCTCTGGGAGCGGCTCGACGACCGCGAGCTCGCCGGCCCGCCGTACTTCGGCCGGATCCGGGGCGAGGACCTCGAGGAGGTCGACGTCATCTGGTACGTCCGCGGGCGGACCGCCTTCCTGTGGGAGGTCGAGTGGACGGCGATGCTCGGCGACACCGTGACCCGGCGCCACGCCCGGATGCCCCCGGACGAGCGCATCGTCCGCTTCCTGGTCGTGCTCCCGGAGCGGGCGGAGCTCGTCCGCCACAAGCTCGAGCGGTCGCCGCTGCTGCGCGCGGACCTCGAGGCCGGCGACTGGCACATCGTCAAGGCCAATCACCTCCGCGACTGGGCGTCGCACGAAGAGGTGGCGCTGGCCGACATGGAGGGCATCCTCGGCCTCGACCCCGCGATCGAGCGGACCGGCGACCAGCTCGCGCTGTTCGGCGGCTGACGGCCGCCGACGGCGGGTCCGGGCCGGGTAGGCTAGGGGCCGCGTTACCCGTCGGCCCTCCGCACCACCACAGGAGCTCCCGAGCGTGACGGACCCTGCCAGCCAGCCCTCCGAGATCGACGAGATCGCCACCCGCTACTGGGAGGACGTGCTGCGGCTGTCGCCGCTGACCGCCACGGTCTACGGCGACGAGCGCTACAACGACCGCCTGGACGACCCCGGGCCCGAGGGGCGCGCCGCGGAGCGGCGGCTGATGGAGCGCGTCTGGCGCGAGGCCGCCGCGGTCGCGCCGGAGGGCCTGTCGGTCGAGGACCGGATCACGCGCGACGTGCTGCAGGTCGTGGCCGAGATCTCGATCGAGGCGGACGACCTGGCCTATCGCGAGATCCAGGTCGTCGACCAGATGTCGGGGCCGCAGACGCTGCTCGCCCAGCTGACCCAGTTCCAGCCGGCGGACACGCCCGAGCGCCTCGACGCCTTCCTGACGCGGATCCGCGGCTACGGGGCGTTCATGGACGCCCACCTCGACATCATGGCCGACGGCCTGCGCTCGGGGCGGACGGCCGCGCGCATCATCGCGGACCGGACGATCGAGCAGCTCGAGCGCATCCTGGCCATCCCCATCGAGCAGGCGATCGTCCCGGCGATGGCCCAGGTGGCCGGCGACGCGGAACGCGAGCGGGTCCGGGACGTCGTGCGCGAGGTCGTCTACCCGGCCGACCGGCGGCTGCTCGAGGCGCTTCGGGGCCCGTACTACGAGGCGACCCGCGAGCGGCCCGGGCTCCTGTCTGCGCCGGACGGCGAGACGCTCTACCGGCACGGGATCCGGCGCTGGACGACGCTCGACCTGGACCCCGAGGCCGTCCACCAGGTCGGGCCTCGAGGAGCTGGCGACGATCAACGACGAGCGGCGGACGATCGCGGCGGCCGAGGGCTTCGGCAACGACCTCCACGCCTACCGCCGGCAAGCTCGACACCGACCTCGACAACCAGGCGCCGACCCCCGAGGCGCTCGTGGCCCGCGCCAACGAGCACATCGTCCGGGCGGCCGAGGTCGCCCCGCGGGTCTTCGGACGCCTCCCGCGCGCGGCCTGCGAGGTCCGGCCGGTCGAGGCGTTCAAGGAGAAGGACGCGCCGTTCGCGTACTACTTCCCGCCGGCGGTCGACGGCTCGCGACCCGGCATCTACTACGTCAACACCTACGACCTCCCGAGCCGCACCTACTCCAAGCTCGCGTCGACGACGTTCCACGAGGCGGTCCCCGGCCACCACTTCCAGATCAGCCTCGAGATGGAGCACCCCGGCCTCAACGTGTTCCGGCGGCTCGGTGCCCGGGCCGCGGGCGGCGCCTACGTGGAGGGCTGGGGCCTGTACGCCGAGCGACTGGCCGACGAGCTCGGGCTGTACCGGACGGCCGCGGAGCGGTTCGGGATGCTCGACGCGCAGGCCTGGCGCGCGTCGCGGCTCGTCGTGGACTCCGGCATGCACGCCCTGGGCTGGTCGCGCCAGCAGTCGATCGACTGGCTGCTCGACACCGGCCTCTCGGAGACCGACGCCACGATCGAGACCGACCGCTACATCGCGATGCCGGCCCAGGCCCTGACCTACATGACGGGGATGCGCGAGATCCGCCGCCTGCGGCTCGAGCTCGAGGCCCGCGACGGCGACCGGTTCGACCTCAAGCGCTTCCACGACGAGCTCATCGGCCACGGCTCGCTGCCGCTCGCGACGCTGACCCGCGAGCTCCCAACCTGGGTGACGCCCGGGTCCTGACCCATCGCGCCGGCTCTCGGCGCCCCGGGACTCGGGCGATTCACAGGCCTTCGGCCTGACATCGCGCTCGCCCCGGGCGCCTACGCCGGCGCTGCGGTCGGCGCGGGCTGGGGATTAACGAGAGGCCACGGCGTAGACGAGGATTGCGACCACGGCGACGAGGCCGGTGAGGAGCATCAGGCCCGCCCAGACGAGGCTCATCTCGACGATCGGCTGGTCGAGCGCGGCGGCGACCTCGCCGTCCGTGCGGGCGGCCTGCACCTTCGCGATCGAGCGCCGCGTCAGCACGACCCAGATCGCGAGGAACACGAGCCCGACGGCGATGAACCCGATCGCGAGCGGCACGCTGTCGCCGAGCAACGCGACGCCGGCCCACAGGCAGACCACCGGCAACACCGCGATCGGCAGGCTCACCGCCCACGTCCAGGCCGCCGACCGAGCCGGCAACCGCCTGCCACCGACGATCGCGACGAGCACGCTCAGCCCAAACAGGAACGGCAGCCCCAGCCGCATCGATTCCACGCGCACAGGCTCGCCATCGGTCGCCCCGCCGTCAAGACCACCCCCACCCATTTCTCCAAGCAGCGCGCCGGCGTTCCGCGCCCGACTCCTCGTTCACGAAGCTGGCGCGCGCAGGCGGCGGAAGCGAGCGCGATGTCGGGCCGAAGGCACGTGAATCGCCCGAGCTCCCGCCGCCGAAAGCGCGCCGGGCGATGAACTACGAGTCGAAGCCGATCCCGAGCGCGTCCATCGCGCGGAGGAACCACGACCGGCGCCCCTCGTGCTCGTCGGCGCCGATCACGGCGCGACGCATCACCTCCACCGCGGGCGTCCGGATCGGCTCGGGCGGGATCGGGAACGGGCGCGAGCGGACGAGCTCGAGATCCAGCAGCGGCGAGTCCGGCCGCAGCAGGCGATCGCGCAGGATGCCGGCCGCCCAGCGGCTCGAGCCGACGCCCAGGCCCGTGTAGCCGAGCGCGTAGTGCACCCGGCCACCGAGCGCCTCCCCGAACGTGACCGTGAACCGGGTCGTGGTGTCGATCGCGCCGCCCCACGCGTGGGTGAAGGCGATCCCGTCGAGCTGGGGGAACGTCTCGATGAACTGGCGCGCGAGCTTCTCGAACGTGGCCGGCCGGCGGTCGTAGGCGGGCCGGACCCGGTTCCCGGGGTGGTAGATCGCGTCGTAGCCGCCCCACAGGATCCGATCGTCGGCCGACTGCCGGAAGTAGTGGAACTGGTTGCCCGCGTCGGACATGCCCTCGCGGCCGGCCCAGCCGATCGACGCCCGCTGCGCCGGCGTCAGCGGCTCGGTCATGAGCGCGTAGTCGTACACGGGCACGAACAGCGGCGACAGCCGCCCGAACCACGCGCTGTACGCAGACGTCGCGACGAGCACGTGCGCGGCGTCGACCGTGGCGCCCGACCCCATCTCCACCCGGACACCGCCCGCCCGACGGCGCAGGCCGGTGACCGGGCTCCGCTCCGCGATCGTCGCGCCGCGCCGCTCGGCCGCGGCGGCGAGCCCCCAGGCCAGCTTGGCCGGGTTGAGCATCACGGTCCGGTCGGCGCCCGGCGCGGACGCCGGCGAGGAACCGCGGTGAGTGGACCTCCGCCTGCACCGCCGCGCGATCCAGGTACTCGAGCTCGGTCCCGTGGCGCGCCGACAGCTCGACCCACTCCTCGAGATCGGGGACCTGCCACGCCTCGGTCGCCACGTCGAGCACGCCCGTCGGCTCGAGGTCGCACTCGATGCCCTCGCCGTAGCACGAAGGCCACCAGCTCTTCGAGGTTTCGCCGGCCCTCCTCCTCGAGGACGTCGATCTCGCCGGGAAAGTGCAGCAGGCCGTTGCCCAGGCCGTGCGTCAGCGACGCGGCACAGAACCCGCCGTTGCGCCCGCTCGCGCCGGCGCCCACCCGATCGGCCTCGAGCACGGCGACGCGGAGCGATGGCTCGGTCTCGAGCAGCCGGATGGCCGCCCACAGGCCGGTGAAGCCCGCGCCGACGATCGCGACGTCGGCCGTGGCCCGACCCTCGGCGGATGGCCGCCCCGGACCCGGGTCGCCGGTCGTGAACCAGAAGCTGCCGCCCGCCGGCGCGTCGGGCGACGAGGCTGGCATCCGGGGTGTCGTCGGGATCATGGGCATGGCGGCCAATGTACGCGGATCTGGGCCGGATCGATGGCCTTGCCGTGCGGGATTCGCACGATCACGGCCGATGCGGGACGATATTCGTGTTGACGGCCCGCGAGGCCGTGTGGCACGATCGGGCCCAGTCGTTCCACTGCCCGCAACGCGCGTTTCGTGCAACGCGCCACGCTGCGGGCCCCCCAGGCCGTCGCCCGTCACGTGCGACGCCGTCCCGCTGCAAGGGACACCCGGGGTGTCAAGCCTGGAGGCATCATGACCGCCGAACCCGCCGCTCGATCCGTCCCGGCGCTCAACCGAGCGCGCCAGCTGGCGACCTACCGTCGCGCGCTGGGGACGCTGCCGGGCGGCACGGACTCGAACTTCCGGGCCTGGGGCGAGGACACGATCTACGTCGATCGCGGCAAGGGTGGCCGCGTCTGGGATCTCGACGGCAACGAGTTCATCGACCTGCGCATGGGCTACGGCCCCGTGATCCTGGGCCACGGCGACGAGCGCGTCGACGACTACGTCAACGAGCGCATGCGCCTGGGGGTCAGCTTCTCGCTCACGAGCGAGGACGAGGTCCGCGCGATGGAGCTCGTCAAGGAGCTCAACCCCTGGGTCTCGAAGGCCCGGATGACCGTGTCGGGCACCGAGGCCACGATGCACGCGATGCGCATCGCCCGCGCGTTCACGGGCCGCGACAAGATCGTGAAGTTCGAGGGCCAGTACCACGGCGTCCACGACTACGCCCTGATCAGCGTCGGCCCCAACGACATGAGCGAGCTGGGCGACCAGGACAACCCCGTCGCGCTCCGCTGGGGCCGGGGCATCCCCGACGCGGTGGCCGAGACCATCGTCCCGGCCCGGTACAACAACATCGAGTTCCTGCGCCGCCTGTTCGAGCGCGAGGGCAAGGACATCGCGGCGATCATCGTCGAGCCCGTGCTCGGCAACGCGCAGGGGATCATGCCCAAGCCGGGCTTCCACCAGGCGATGCGCGCGCTCACCGAGGAGTTCGGCATCCTGCTGATCTTCGACGAGGTCAAGACGGGCTTCCGGTTCGCCAAGGGCGGCGCCGCGGAGTACTTCGGCATCACGCCCGACCTCGCGACGTACGCCAAGGCGATGGGCAACGGCTACCCCGCCGCCGCCTTCGCGGGCCGCGAGGAGGTCATGTCGATGCTGCCCGACCAGGTCAGCCACGGCGGCACCTACGCGGGCAACCGGGTCGCGGCGGCCGCGGCCGTGAAGACGCTCGAGATCCTGCGCGACACCGATGCGCTGGCGACGATCCACGCGACCGGCGAGGCCATCCAGGCCGGCGTCCGGTCGCAGCTCGACGCCAAGGGCCTCGCCTACCACCTCACCGGGCATCCGTCGATGTTCGGGATCATGTTCACCGAAGAGGTCGCGAGCGAGTATCGCGACTGGGCGAACACCGACCACGAGCTGTACGACGCGATCGCGATCGGGATGCAGCTCCGCGGTGCGATGCCCGAGCCGGACAGCCGGGAGCCGTGGTTCGTGTGCGAGGCGCACGCCCAGGGCGACACCGTCGACCGGATCCTCGGCAGCTTCGGGGCGTCGCTGGACGCCGCGCTCGACGCGCGCGCCAGGGGTGCGCTCGCCGTCGATGCTGACGGGGCGATGTCCCATCACGCGGCCGGCTGACTCCGGCGTCGGCCGGTCGATCAGCCACCGCACCCACCGGGAGGGTCTCGAGGGATGACGCTTGACGGGAACGCCGTCCGGTCCGTGGATCGCGCGGCGGCCCTGCTGCTGGCGCTGGGGGAGAGCCATGGCGAGGCCGGGGTGACGGAGCTCGCGCGCCGCCTCGGGTTGCACAAGTCCACGGCGTCGCGCCTGCTCGCGACGCTCGAGAAGCGGGGCCTCGTCGAGCAGGACGAGGAGAGCGGCAAGTACCGCCTCGGGCTGGTCGTGATCCGGCTCGCCGAGCGTGCCGAGCGGACGCTCGACCTGCGCTCCATCGCGATGCCCGAGCTCGACCGCCTCGCGCGCGCAACGCGCGAGACCACCGGCCTGGGCGTGCTCGACGGCGACCAGCTGCTGACCGTCGCCCAGGCGGACGGGCCGAATCTCGTCGCGATGGGGGACTGGACCGGACGCTGCGTCCCGCTGCACTCGGTGGCCGGCGGCAAGGTGCTCCTGGCGTCGCTGCCCGGAGCGCGAGGTGCTGCGCCTCGTCCGTCGCGGGATCGACCGGTTCACCGAGCGCACGATCACCGACCTCGAGCCGCTGCTCGAGGAGCTGGCCCGCGTCCGCCGGCGCGGCTTCGCCACGGGGTTCGGGGAGTTCGACGCCGGGCTCAACGCGGTCGCGGCGCCGGTCCACGACGCCCGCGGCCAGGTCATCGCGGCCGTCGACGTCTGGGGCCCGGCGTTCCGGGTGACGCCGCGACGCGTCCCCGAGCTCGTCCAGCAGGTTCGCGAGACCGCGGGCGCGGTGTCGGTGCGGCTCGGCGGGACCCCCGCCTGAGGCGGTCGGCCCGCCGCGACCGTCCGCGTCGTCAGGACCGCCGCTCCTCGCCCACGCGCGTCGCCCGGTTTCCCCGCGTATGCCTGACGCGGGTGCTCGCGCCCATTCCGGCGTGCATCGCGCCCGAATCCACCCCCGCCTGCCCGCGTGACGCATCTCCGGTGCGGGATCGGGCGCGACGACCCGCCTGAGGGGTCAGCCGGGGGAAGCGCGAGCCGGCGAAGGAGCCGGCGGCACGGCCCGGAACGCCTGCCCTCGGCTACGCTGATCCCCGATGACCATCCCCGCCGACCTCCAGGACCGGCTCTTCCACCTCATCCGGGACCCGATCCTGCCGATCGTCTTCATCCTCGTCACCGCGTTCATCCTGATCCGCTTCGTGCGCACGTTCGTGCACCGGACCGTCACCGCGGTGTTCGACCGCGAGGTCGCGGACGGGACCGCGCGTGAGCTGTCGGCGGTCGAGATCCACAAGCGGATCGAGACGCTCAGCACGCTGGGCACGAACGTGATCCAGGCGTTCGTCCTGATCATCGCCCTGGTGATGATCCTGGGTGAGCTCGGGCTCGACATCGCGCCGGCGATCGCGGGCCTGGGCGTGGTGGGGATCGCCGTCGGCTTCGGCTCGCAGAGCCTGGTCCGCGACTACTTCAACGGGTCGCTCATCCTCATCGAGAACCAGTTCAGCCGGGGCGACGTGATCTCCATCGCCGGCGTCTCGGGCACGGTCGAGGAGTTCAGCCTGCGCCGGACGACGATCCGCGACCTCGACGGCATCGTCCACACCGTCCCCAACGGCGAGATCAAGGTCGCGTCGAACCGCACCCGGGTCTGGGCGCGCATCAACCTCGACGTCACCGTCGCCTATGGCACCGACATCGAACGGGCGACCATCGTCGTCGACGAGGTCGGCGCCGAGATGGCGGCGGACCCGGCCTGGCGCCGGATCGTCCTCGAGGCGCCGCGCGTCGAGCGCGTCGAGGCGCTGGGGGAGTACGGCATCACGCTCAAGGTGCTGGGCCAGGTCCGGGCGACCGAGCAGCCGGCCGCCGCCGGCGAGCTCCGCCGTCGCCTGCTCGTGGCGTTCGCGCGCCACGGGATCGAGATCCCGAAGCCGCAGCGGGTGGTCCTCGCGCCCAGCCCGGACCTGGACCCCTTCGAGCCCGGCGGCACCACGCTCCAGGGCCCGACCCAGGAGGACCTCGCGACGGGCGGCGACTGAGGCGGGCGCCCGAACCCGGGACGCACGGCCGTCGAGGGTCGGGCGGCACGTGGCGACCGCGTAGAATGGCCCGACCCGCGCGATTGATCCGGAGGCAACCGTGAGCGTCGAGCCCCAGGCCCAGGGCGGGCCGGAGATCGAGAACCTCCTCGCCGAGGGGCGGACGTTTCCGCCCGATCCCGCCTTCGTGGCGCAGGCGAACGCGACCGCCGCCCTGTACGAGGCCGCCGAGGCCGACTACGTCGGGTTCTGGGCGGCGCAGGCGCGCGAACGGCTGTCCTGGTCGAAGCCGTTCGGCGAGACGCTCGAGTGGGACCTCCCGTTCGCCAAGTGGTTCGTCGGCGGCGAGCTCAACGTCGCCTACAACTGCGTGGACCGGCACGTCGAGCGCGGCCTCGGCGCCAAGGTCGCCTACCACTGGATCGGCGAGCCCGGCGAGACGCGCACGATCACCTACGACGATCTCCTGCGCGAGAGCTCGAAGGCCGCGAACGCGCTGCTCGAGCTCGGCGTGCGCACGGGCGACCGGGTCGCGATCTACATGCCGATGATCCCCGAGCTCCCGATCGCCATGCTGGCGTGCGCCCGGATCGGTGCTCCCCACACCGTCGTGTTCGGCGGGTTCTCGGCGGAGGCGCTGGGCGGGCGCATCAACGACTGCGGCGCGAAGGTCCTGATCACCGCCGACGGCGGCTGGCGTCGCGGGAAGCCCGTCCCGCTGAAGCCCCAGGCCGACGACGCCGTCGCGGGCTCGCCGACGATCGAGCACGTGCTCGTCGTCGACCGCCTGGGCGAGGGGGCGTCGATGGAGGCCGGCCGCGACGTCTGGTGGCACGACATCGTGGAGCGCCAGTCTCCCGTCTGCCCGCCGGTGCCCGTGGACAGCGAGCACATGCTCTACCTGCTGTACACGTCCGGGACGACGGCGAAGCCGAAGGGCATCCTCCACACCTCGGCCGGCTACCTGCTCGGCGCGGCGTTCACCCACTGGGCCGTGTTCGACATCAAGCCCGACGACGTCTACTGGTGCGCGGCCGACATCGGCTGGGTCACCGGCCACAGCTACATCGTCTACGGCCCGCTGGCCAACGCGACCACGGGCGTGCTGTACGAGGGCGCTCCCGACACGCCGACGTGGGACCGCTGGTGGCAGATCGTCGAGGACTACAAGGTCACGATCCTGTACTGCGCGCCGACCGCGATCCGCGCGTTCATGAAGCAGGGCGAGCAGTACCCGGACGCCCACGATCTCGGCTCGCTGCGGGTCCTCGGGTCGGTGGGCGAGCCGATCAACCCCGAGGCCTGGCGCTGGTACCGCGAGGTCATCGGTGGCGACCGCACGCCGGTCGTCGACACCTGGTGGCAGACCGAGACCGGCCAGATCATGATCAGCCCGCTCCCGGGCGTGACGACCACCAAGCCGGGCTCGGCGACCTTCCCGCTGCCGGGCATCGCGGCGGACGTGGTCGACGGCGACGGCCAGTCCGTCCCGTTCGGCGGTGGCGGCTACCTCGTCCTGAAGCGTCCGTGGCCCGGGATGCTGCGCGGCATCTACGGCGACCCCGAGCGCTACAGGCAGACGTACTGGAGCCGCTTCCCCGGGATGTACTTCGCGGGTGACGGCGCCAAGCGCGACGACGATGGCTACCTGTGGCTGCTCGGGCGCGTGGACGACGTGATGAACGTGGCCGGCCACCGGATCAGCACCACCGAGGTCGAGTCGGCGCTGGTCGACCACCGGTCGGTCGCCGAGGCCGCGGTCGTCGGCAAGACGGACCAGATCAGCGGCCAGGCGATCTTCGCGTTCGTGATCCTCAAGTCGGGCCAGGAGCCCAGCGACGCGCTGGGGGTCGAGCTGCGAGGCCATGTGACGTCGGTCATCGGGCCGATCGCGCGACCCAAGTTCCTGATGTTCGTGCCCGACCTTCCCAAGACGCGATCGGGCAAGATCATGCGGCGGCTGCTGCGCGACATCGCCGAGGGCCGCACGCTGGGCGACGTCACCACGCTCGCCGACACGACCGTCGTCGACACGATCCGGGACAACACCGGCAAGGCCGAGGAGGACTGAGGGGGTGCCGTTCGGCTTCTTGAAGCGGCGCAAGCCCGACGAGGCGGCGCCGGCGTCGGGCGCGGCCGGTCCCGCAGGTGCCCCGGCGTCGGGCGCGACAGCCAAGGGCGGCAAGCCGTCCGCACCGGGCTCGAACCCGTCCAGGATCCACGCCGGGCCGGCGCGCGGCGTCCCCTTCATCGGGCTGACCGAGGACTGGCGGCTGCGCGGCCGGATGGACATCTCGGGCCGCCTGTCCGACGCCCTCAACAAGCGCGAGGCGATCCCGATCACCGAGGTCATGTGGGGCCCGCCCGACGGCTCGACGCCGATGGAGCCGGCGCCCGGCCTCCGCAGCGTCGACCCCTACGACCTCATCCTGGTCACCGCGGGCGAGGACAGCCTGCCGCCGCTCACCGACACCGAGCGCACGGCGCTCAAGGTCCACAAGGTGGCCTACGACGTCGCCCTCGAGGTGCCGCCGTTCCGGGTCGTCGGCACGGTCTACCTGCACCCGGGCTCGGAGCCCGACCGCCTGCTCGACCGCTCGTCGGAGATGTTCACCCCGATCGTCGACGCGGTCGCCCGGCTCGGCGACATCGAGGTCAGCGATCCCGAGGTCGAGGTGATCCTCATCAACCGCTTCTACCTGCGGGGCGTGGAGCAGGTCGACAAGCGCACCGGCGCGCCGCACCAGAAGCTGCCCGGGGCGCCGCTGGGCGGGGTCAGCTGGCAGGACCGCTCGCGCTGAGCGACGGGCGGTCGGCGTGACGCCGGTGCGCGCCGTGGTGTTCGACATCGGCGAGACGCTGGTGGACGAGAACCGCCTGTGGCTGGCCTGGGCGGACTGGCTGGGCATCCGGCCGCTGACGTTCCTCGGGGTCCTCGGCGCGGTGATCGAGCGCGGCGGCGACCATCTCGAGCCGTTCCGGATCCTGCGACCGGACGTGGACCTGCGAGCGGCGCAGCGTGAGCGGGCGCGCGCGGGCCTGCCCAACGACATCCGTCCGGACGACCTGTATCCCGATGCCATCCCCGCCCTCGAGGCCCTCCGGGCTGCCGGTTACCTGGTGGGCGTGGCGGGCAACCAGCCGCAGGCCGCCGAGGCGCTGTTCCACGGGCTGGACGTGACGCTGGACCTCGTCGCCTCGAGCGAGACGCTCGGCTTCGAGAAGCCCGATGCGCGGTTCTTCGCGGCGATCGCCGAACGCCTCTCGGTGACCCCGGGCGAGGTCGCCTACGTCGGGGATCGCCTGGACAACGACATCCGGCCCGCGGCCGCCGCCGGCATGCACGCGATCTTCCTCCGCCGCGGCCCGTGGGCATGGGTCCAGGCGGGTCGGGAACCGGTGCCGGAGGCGTCGGCGGCGATCGACGACCTGACGACGATCGTCGAGGTGGTCCGGCGAGCTCTCCGCGGGCTAGGCGCGGACGGCGGCCGCCCGCCGGAAGACGCTCATCTGGGGCTTCGGCGGGGCGTCGGCGACCTCGATCCCCAGCAGGCGATCCGCCATGTGGGCGAAGTCCTGGGTGATCTTGTCGCGGGGGGCGATCTCGAACAGCGTGCGGCCCTCGTTGCTGGCCTTGACCAGCAGCAGGCCGCTCGACCGGATCTGGGCGTAGGTGGGGATCCCGATGGCGCGCTCGAGGTCCTCGAGCTTGATCCCGCTGTTGGCCCGGTTGACGACCAGCGACAGCCGGTCGCGCATGCCGAGCTCGTCGGCGATCTCGCGCAGCTTGACCACGGCGCGGATGGCCGGCAGGTCGGGCGTCACGGGCACCAGGATCCGGTCCGCCCGGTCGAAGACCGACCGGTTGAGCGGGCTGTACGAGGGGTGGAGGTCCACGATCACCCAGTCGAAGCTGCGGCGGGCGACCGCGATCGCGCCGGCGACCCGCTGGGGCTCCAGGAGCTCCGTGTTCAACGGGTGGGCCGAGAGCGGCAGGATCTTGAGGCCCGAGCTGTGGACCGAGGCCTGCTCGGCGAACGTCAGCATCGGGCCGCCGTCCAGCTCGTCGCGCCAGGCGTCGAGGACGGTCGGGACCGCGTCCATGCCCAGCGACGTCGGGACGTGGCCGGTCACGGTGTCGGCGTCGACGAGGAGCACCCGCTGGCCGCGCGCGACGAGCGCGGCGGCGAGGTTGGTGGCGATCATCGTCTTGCCGACGCCGCCCTTCGGGTTGAACACGAGCAGCAGCTGGCCCTTGTGGCCCCATTCGACGTTGTCGATGCTGCCCTGGAGCACCGGCCCGCTGCCGTCGTCGACGGCGATCGACCGGATGCACATCGCCTCGACCTGCCACCGGATCGACTCCGGCGTGTACGGCCGCATGAGGTACTCGTCGCTCTCGTGACCCGGCGCCTCGACGTCGATGCGGTCGAGCGACGCGTCGTCGACCACGAGCAGCGACGGGATGCTGCGGCCGCGGTCGTGCAGCAGCGCCCAGCAGGCGAGGCCTTCGTCGACGTCGGTCTCGACGTCGACCAGGGCGACGACGACGTCCCGCCGGGTGGCGAGGACGCCCTCGAGCTCGTCGGCGCCGTGGACGACGATGGGGTCGAAGCCCCCTTCGCGCAGCTCCTCGGCGACCAGCTCCCGCTCGGACGGCGGCAGGAGGACCGCGACCGCGGGCTGGCCCGCGAGGACCTCCACGATCAGCTCTCCGATTCGGGATCGCGCGCCGCGACCGCCACCACGCCGTCGCGGGTGCCGGTCACGCGGGCGGCGAAGCCCGGCATGGACGGGATCGAGTCCTTGAACGAGACGTCGGGGCGATGGGTGACGTTGAACACGAACTCGCCCTCGGGCCCGGAGGCGACGGCGACACCCGTCACGCCGGACAGGCGGCCGAGGTGGCGCTTGAAGCTCGCGATGCTGGCCACCGACACGAGGCCCGACACGACGATCTGGGTCGTCCGCGGCTCGCCGTCGGCGCTCGCCTCGTCGGTGCCCGGAAGCAGGTGCGCGAGGCGGTCGGTGTAGGACTCCTCGAACCCGCCGGCGTCGACGCGGGCGTCGAGCGCGGCCTGGGCCTCGGGATCGAGCGTGCCGTCCTCGGCGCTGTTGCGCCCGACGACCAGCTCGGCGGCGGTCTCCGCGACGTCCGCGGCGGCCTCGGCCTGGTCGGCCGAGTCGGCGGCCGCCTCGGCGGCCACGACGGCCTCGGCTGCGGCCTCGAGCGCGGCCATGATCGCGCCGCGGTCGACGGGGTCGCCGCCCTCGGATCCGCTCGGGAAGCCCTCGGGGGCCTCGCCCTCGGTCCAGCGGGGGACGTCGTCGCCGGCCTCGCCGGTCCCGTGCCAGTCGCCCTCGCCCTCGCCCCAGTCGACGGCCTTGCCGGTCGACTGGGCTCGTCGGCCTCGGCGTCGGCCTCGAGCGAGCCCGCCACCTCGGGCGACTCGTCGGACTCGAGCTCGGCGGTCGCCTCGACGGCGTCCTCGCTCGAGCCATCGTCGACCATCGGCTCGGCCACGGCCTCGATGGCCTCGGCCACCTCGACCGCCTCGGCCTCGGCGACGTCGCTCTCGGGAGCCTCATCGACCTCGAGGACGGCCTGCGCCTCGTCGGCGGCATCGGCGGTCTCGACCAGGTCGGCCTCCGCCGGCTCGGGATCGACCAGGGTGTCAACATCGGCCCAGGCCTCGAACGACGGGGCGTCGGGCATCGCCTCGACCATCGTCGCGAGGCGCGACGGGTCGGTCTCGCTGTTCAGCCGATCGAAGTACTCGTCCATGTCGGCCCGGAAGCGGTCGACCTCGGACTGGACCTCGTCGACGCGGTTGTTGACGGACGCCGCATGGGCCCCGAGCTCGTTCTCGAGCTGTCCCTTGCGGGTGGCGATCCGGTTGTCGGTCTCCTCGCGGATGCGAGCGATCTCGGCCTTGGACCAGTCGCGGATGCCGATCACGTCGTCGTCGGAGCGCTTGCGCAGGGTCGCGGCGCCCTCGGTCGCACCCTCGCGGATGGACTCGGTGACCTGGCGCGCGTCGGCGTCGAGCTGCTGGAGCGCCTGGTCGCGGGCCGTCGCGGCCGTCGCACGGATCGCCGCCGACAGGTCCGCCATGAGCTTGGACGGCTTCTTCGGGGCCGCGGCAGGGGCGGCGGGGGCTTCCATCTCGACCATGCGCTGGGACTCCTCGGCAACTTGGGTCTCGGTCGTTGCGGCATCGGTCGCAGCGGCATCGGGCGTGGATTCGTCGGGCGGGCGCTGCCCGGTTGGCGCGATGCCCAGCCGGGCATGCATGTCCGTGTCCGGCCACACGACGTCGTCGGTGGTGGGCTCGGCGGCGGCCTCGGCCGGCGCCTCGGCGCCGTCGGGCGCCGCTTCGTCATGCGAGCGATCGGAGCTCCACGGGAGCCGGAAACCACTTTTGGTGTCGCTGGAGGCCATGAGCAGAGACTTCCTCTACGGAATGGGCACGGGACCGGGGCGCTGCGGCGACAGTAGGCGGCTGGGTGGGCTGTGGTGCAGTCGCTAGAGGTACCAGCCCGGGGGTTCCGGTGGTACCGGGGCGGGCCGCCCGCGACCCGCCGCCGCCGCACGCGGCCCCGCCGGGGTGGTGCCCGTCCGCACAGGATTCCGTGGTGCTCCGCCCGGTGCCCGGCGCATCGGCCGCCGCGCACGGTCCGGACCGTGACCCGCCGACGGCCGATCGCGGGCACGCCGACTACCATGGAGCCGTGGACCAGCTCGCCGACCTCGATCCGATCGCTCGTCCGGCCGCGGACGCGTTCGACGGCCGCCCGGGCCTGCCGGACCGATTCGGTCGCGCGCTGCGGGACCTGCGGATCTCGGTCACGGATCGATGCAACTTCCGGTGCCCGTACTGCATGCCGGCCGAGGTCTTCGGCCGCGACTTCGCGTTCCTGCCGCGCGAGGAGGTGCTGTCGTTCGAGGAGATCGCGCGGCTGGCGACGATCTTCGTCGGGCTCGGCGTCCACAAGCTCCGGATCACCGGCGGCGAGCCGCTCGTCCGCCGGAACCTGCCGGCGCTGATCGCCTACCTGGCGCCGCTGCGGACCGGCCGACGGCGTCCCCGTCGACCTCACCCTGACGACCAACGGCTCGGCGCTCAAGGCCCTCGCCCAGCCGCTCGCCGACGCCGGGCTGCAGCGGATCACGGTCAGCCTCGACTCCCTCGACGACGCGGTGTTCGGGCCGATGAACGGGGTCGACTTCCCGGTCTCGCGGGTGCTCGAGGGGATCGCGGCCGCGCGGGCCGCCGGGCTGTCGCCGATCAAGATCAACACCGTCGTGCGGCGGGGCATGAACGAGGCGTCGATCCTGCCGCTCGCCCGCTGGGCGCGCGACGAGGGGCTGATCCTGCGCTTCATCGAGTACATGGACGTCGGGCACTCGAACGGCTGGCGCCTCGACGACGTCGTGCCGGCCGACGAGATCCTGGCCACGATCGATGCCGAGATCCCGCTGGAGCCGGTGGCGGCGAACTATCGCGGCGAGGTCGCGGGTCGCTACCGGTTCCGCGACGGCGACGGCGAGCTGGGCGTCATCGCGTCGGTCACGCGGCCGTTCTGCGGCGACTGCACCCGCGCGCGGCTCTCCGCGGAGGGCCACCTCTACACCTGCCTGTTCGCCGTGTCCGGCACCGACCTCAAGACGCCGCTCCGGGACGGTGAGTCCGACGACGAGCTGACGTCGCGGATCGAGGCGGTCTGGGGCGCGCGCGTGGACCGCTACTCGGAGCTGCGCAGCGCGGCCACCGAGCGGCTGCCCAAGGTGGAGATGTTCGCCCTCGGGGGCTGACGCGCGGCTCGCCGTGATGCCCGCAATCCACAGGTCGTCCACAGTCGGTGGAAAGTCGTGGACGCCGGACGGCGCGGCCACGGCGGGTTCGTGGAAAACCGCCTTGGTTCGCCCGTCGCCGGGCCGTAACGTAGGTCTTGCCCGAAGGGGCCGATGGAGGTCCGGAGCAGAGGCGATCGCCTCAAACCTGCTCCGCCCGGCCGGCTGAGATCACCTCAACGCCACGTCGCGTCCGGTCCGAGATCACATCAAGGGTCGGCGCTCTCCGGTCGCTTCGGGCACTTCTCTGCCAGTGGTGGTGGCCCGCAAGGGCAAGCGACCCTGGAACGCCCGGACGGACGTGACCGGCATCCCGGTGTCGGTACTCCATCCGGGCGTTGAAGGTTAAGGCCGGGGTCTCGCGCACGCCGCGCCGACGTCACTCGCGCGACGCCTTCGCCCGCCGCCGGCGCCGCTATGCTCGGCCGATGAGCGACTTCTTCCCCGGTGGCGCCGACCGGTCCCGCCCGATCCCGCCGGTCGACCAGCCCGCCCGGCTCGAGGCGCTGGTCGAGGCCGTCCAGGGTCGGTCGGCGGTCCAGCCGCGGGTGGGGATCGTCCTCGGGTCAGGCCTCGGCGGTCTCGCGGCCGAGGTCGAGAACGCCGTCGTCATCCCGTTCGATCAGCTGCCCGGCTGGCCGGCCGCGACGGCGCCCGGTCACGAGGGCCGCCTGCTGATCGGGCGCCTCGCGGGCGTCCAGGTCGTGATGCTCCAGGGTCGCTTCCACCTCTACGAGGGCCACGATCCGGGCCTGGTCGTCCAGCCGGTCCTGCTGTTCCGGCGGCTCGGCGCCCGGATCGTCGTGCTCACCAACGCCGCGGGCGGCGTGAACCCGGCCTACGGTCCCGGCACGCTGATGGTCATCGCCGATCACCTCAACCTCACCGGCCGGACGCCCCTCATCGGCCGCAACGCGGACGAGCTCGGGCCCCGCTTCCCCGACCTCACCGACGTCTGGACGCCGGCCCTGCGCGAGCGGCTCCACGCGGCCGCGACCGCCGAGGGGATCCCGCTCGAGGAGGGCGTCTACGCCGGGCTGCTCGGTCCGTCGTACGAGACGCCGGCCGAGGTCCGGATGCTGAGGACGCTGGGCGCCGACGCGGTCGGGATGTCGACGGTGCTCGAGGCGGTCGCCGCGCGATGGGTCGGCCTCGAGGTGTGCGGCGTGTCGCTGGTCACGAACGCGGGCGCCGGCTACAGCGGCCAGCCCCTGACCCATGCCGAGGTCCTCGAGGCCGGCGAGGTCGCCGGGCCACTGCTGGCCCGGGTGCTGCGGCGATTCATGGCCGACCTGCCGGCGCCGGGATCGGCCGGGCTCGGCGCCTGATCCGGCCCGAGGGCGACGCCGGCGGACGCGCGGGTCTGGCCCGAGATGCCTCGGGCGGAGTCGCCTAGAGCGCCTTCTTGGCCGCGCGGTCGAGGAGGAGGCCGAGGATCAGGATCCCCAGGAAGATGCCGATGAACAGCAGGCCTAGGCGGTCGTAGCCGGACATCGCCCCACCGAGACCCGCCAACCCCGTCATGGCGGCGGCGATCAGCAGGGCGATTCCGACCAACGCGATCCGGTTCTTGCTCATAGGACGGACTGACTCCCTCTCTCGCCGGCATGCGCCAGCGGACTCAGGCGACCGGCAGCTCCCGGCCGGCCCGCTTCGCCGCGTCGCGCTTCTCCGCCCAGGCGGCCAGGACGTTGTCCTTGTGCGGCCGGATGGGACAGTGCTCGTCGCGGTTGTTGAACTCGTCGCAGTAGCCGAGCGGCACGCACTTCGGGGCCAGGAACGACCCCAGGAACGGCGACACCCCGAAGATCTCGTGGCGGATCAGCTGGAACAGCCGGCGGATCTCCCACTGCGCCATCGTGCACAGGCGCAGGCCGGACATGTGGATGAGCGCCCGGAGGTTGGTCGTCATCACGAGGTTCGTCCGGGTGGCATTGGGGAACACGAACCGCGCGTCCTCGCCCGGCACCCCCGCCTCGACCAGCTCGCCGTACAGGCCCAGCGCCCCGTCCACCTGCTCCTCGTAGCGCTCGCGCAGGCCGGCATCGCCCTCCGCGATCGTGGCCGGGAGCATCGTGGCCGCGCCCTTGAACTTGACGTAGCGCTGGCTCTGCTGGTCGAACGCGACGCCCGCCCGGTGGCGCACGAGCTGGTGCGACAGCGTCCGCGACACGCCGGACAGGGCGAAGGTGAACACGATGTGCTCGATCGTCGAGCCGTGCCCCGATTCGATGACGTTGGAGATCAGCCGCTGCATCGAGGCCGAGGCGACCTCGCCGGCCGTCGCCCGGCGGAAGATCTCCTGGGGCTCGAGCTCCGAGTAGCAGGTCCGGCAGGCCGTGTAGACGAGCGGCACGTAGAAGCGGTCGACGATGTCCTTGTCGGGGAACAGGAGCTTGGCCTGCATGCCCAGCTCGTGGCGGCCCGGGTTGCGCGGGATCGCCGTCTTGGCGCGCTGCGGAGCCGGGGCCTCTGCCATGGCCGAAGTCTACCGGCGCGGCGGCCCGACGGACATCGGAATAGACGGATCACGGCAGCGATTCGTCGCCGGGTCAGGCGGGAGCGCGCACGGCCAGCGCGCGCCGGTCCGTCGCCCGGAACCAGATCCAGTACAGGCAGGTCGCGATCGTGTAGAGCGTGATGATCGTGATGAAGTTCACGGTGTAGCCGGCGTCGAAGCCGATCGTCGCCTGGAGCCCGGCGTACCACAGGCCGCCGACGATCCAGCCGACCTGCCACAGCACGCTCATGGCGGCCGACAGGGTCGCCCGCTCGCCGGACGTGACCCGCTCCATCGCGAACGCGTTGAAGATCGGGTTGCCCGCGTTCATCAGCGAGTTGCGCACGGCCATCGCGACGATCACGGTCCACAGCACCGGCGAGAACCCGAGCACCACCAGGAACGGGATGCTCGCGCCCTGGACGATGACGACCGAGGTGATCTGGCCGAACCGCCGGGCCAGCCGCGGCTGGTACAGGATCGCCGCGACCGTCCCCAGCGACGTGACCGCGAACACCGCGTTGAGCGAGGTCAGGTCCAGCCCGAACTTCTCCTGCACGTACAGGTTCAGGAACGGGATCACCTGCCCCGCCCCGATGGAGATCAGCAGGCCCGGGATGAGCAGCTTCGCGAACAGCGCCCGGTCGCGGATCCGGATCCCCAGCCACGTCCGCGATCGGCGCGGATCCGGCGGGAACGCCGCGGGCTCGCCGAGCCGCCGCACCCGGCGATCCGCCGCGACCCGCGGCCGGTCGTCCGACAGGCGGGTCACGGTGACCATCGCGGCCACCATGAGGAGCGCCATGATCACGAGGATGATCCGGTAGACGCCCGACCCGTCCGG
This sequence comes from uncultured Chloroflexia bacterium, assembly GCA_963767945.1. GTDB lineage: Bacteria > Chloroflexota > Limnocylindria > Limnocylindrales > CSP1-4 > CAIXZV01. The sequence continues at coordinate 689,688 of CAVYGH010000011.1, forward strand.
GTCGAGGCCCAGGGCCCGCGCGATCAGCGCCGCCACGACGCCGCCCAGCACGGCCGCGATGATGTTGGTGACCTGCTGGATCGCGAACTGGATCGCGAACAGCTCGTTGCGGTGCGACCGGTCGCTGTGCTCGGTGAGGTACGGCGCGAGCACGACCTGCATCGCCTGGCTGCCGGCCGTCCACAGCGCCGCGGCGATCACGATGACCGGCAGCGCCTCGCTCGCCAGCAGCAGGATCATCGCCAGCAGCCCGACGCCGATGCCCGCCCCGAACACCGCCCGGCGCCCGACCCGGTCCGACGCCGCGCTGGCCGGGAACGCGACCAGCGCCGCGGCCACCGACGCGAGCGTGGCCACGATGCCGATCGTCGCCGTCGACAGGCCGAGCGAGGCGAGGTACAGGTTGAAGTCGATCCAGTACAGGCTCAGCGCCGCGCCCGAGACGAGGCTCGTGACGAGGATCAGCCGCGCGTCGCGGTGGAAGCGGCCGAAGGCCCGGTAGGCGATGGATCCCGGGCGGCCGTCGCCCGGCGTCACGCCCCCACGAGGTCGGCTCGGCTCAGTAGTAGTCCGAGCACGACAGGAAGTAGCCGCAGCGACAGATGAGCTTGCACTTCCGCTCGTCCATGCGGGCCCCGCAGTTCGCGCAGGTGAGCATCAGCTCGCCCGGGTCGTCCGGCGCGTGGTCCGCGGCGGGCTCGTCCGCGATCAGCCGGAGCGTCGGCAGCGGCGACGCGGCGGGTGGGCGATCCGGGGCGTGCACGCCCGCCATCGTACGCCGCTCAGGTCGGCGCGGGCGCCTCCTGCGCCACGGACTCCGTCAGCGCCAGCGTCTGCTCGAACGCCTCCTCGCGGGTCCAGGCGGCCCCCTCCGCGAGGGCCGCCCGGAGGGCCGGGTCGGTCGTCTCCCAGTCGATCATCGGCATCCCGGGCACCGGCACGCGTGACGCCAGGTGGAGGCCCGTCTCGGCCACCAGGCGTCGCTCGGCGCCGGCGAGGCGGTAGCCCTCGACCTCGCGTCCCACCATCAGCAGCAGGGTCGAGGCCCCGGAGATCGTCAGCGTCACGCCGGAGAGGTCGCGGCTCGCCCAGAACTCCCGCAGCGTCGGGACGAGGTCGATCGCCGCCAGGCGGACGTCGCCGCTGCATGACCCGGCCGAAGGCGCGGGTGAACCTCGACCAGCTGACCCAGAACGGGTCGCCCAGCCGCTCGAAGATCTCGAGCGCGCGGGTCGCCGCCTCCTCGCCGCGCCCGGCCTCGCCGCGGTAGTCGTAGTACTCGCTGATGCCCCACAGCGCCCGGCCCATGCCGTGCTCGTCGCCGAGGCGCGTCCAGATCTCCAGCGCCTCGTCGAGGAGGGCGGTGTCCCCGTCGCGCATCAGCTCGAACCACTCGTCGGAGTCGCGGGCGGGACGGCGCGCGAAGAAGAAGTTGTACAGCGCGTTGGCGATCTCGCCGTCGTCGCCGAAGGCCCGCGCCATCTGGACCGCGGCCCCGTAGTGCTCGCTCGCCGCCTCGACGTCGGCCGACCAGTAGGCCAGGCCGCCGGCCGCCTCGAGGGCCCGCAGGCGAGCCCTCGTCGGCTCCGGCGTCCACTGCGGCATCGCCAGCACCCGGTCCACCCGGGCGCGCCCCTCGGTGATGTGGCCGCGCATGTGCCAGAAGCGCCAGAGCGCGAACACGAGGTCCGACGCCCGCTCGGTGTCGCCCGAGGTGGTCAGGTAGCTCGAGCGCGGCCCGGAGGTTGTCGTGCTCGTCCTCGAGGCGGTCGAGGAGGCGGGCGTGGGCGGCGGCCGCCGCGGTCGTGTCGGCGGCCTTGGGTCGAGGCGCCGTCGCGAACGCCAGGAACGCCCCGGCGTGTCGGTCGCGCAGCGGGTCGACCTCGCCCCGCTCGGCGAGCTTGTCGAGCGCGTACTCGCGGATCGTCTCGAGCATCGTGAACCGGACGTCGCCGTGGAGATCGTCGCCGATCCGGACGAGGCTCTGCTCGGCGAGGCGCTCGAGTCCGCCGATGACGTCGAGCGACACCTCGTCGCCGGGGATGCCGCACACGGACTCGGCGGTCTCGAGCGGTCCGCCGCCCGCGAACACGCCGAGCCGCGCGAACAGCCGCTTGTCCTCCGGGTCGAGCAGGTCGTGGCTCCAGTCGATCGCGCCCCGGAGCGTGCGCTGGCGCTCCGGGAGGTCGCGCCCGCCCGCGGCCAGCAGGCCCAGCCGGTCGCCCAGGCGCTGCGCCATCGCGGCGGGGGAGAGCAGCCGGATCCGCGCCGCGGCGAGCTCGATCGCCAGCGGCAGGCCGTCGAGGCGGCGGACGATCTCCGCCACGTAGGCGCCGTTCTCGGCGGTCAGCGAGAAGTCCGGTCGGACGGCCATCGCGCGCTCGACGAACAGCCGCACCGCCTCCGAGGCCAGCAGCGCCTGGGGGTCGGTGAGGTCCGCCGGCGGGAGCGACAGCGGCGGCACCGGGAACTCCTGCTCGCCCGAGATCCGCAGCGGCGCCCGGCTGGACACGATCACCGTCAGCTTGGGGGCCGACCGGAGCAGGTCCGCGACGACCGGCGCGCCGGCGACGACCTGCTCGAAGTTGTCGAGGACGAGCAGCGCCGTCCGGTCCCGGAGGTGGTCCTTGACGCGCTCGAGCGGCGGCCGCTGGGGGGCGAGCAGCCCGATGGACGCGGCGATCGCCGACGGCACGAGGTCCGGGTCGGTGACCGGCGCGAGCGGCACGAACCAGGTGCCGTCGGGGTAGCGGTCGACGCAGTCGCCGGCAAGCGCGAGCGACAGGCGCGTCTTCCCGGTGCCGCCCGGCCCGGTGAGCGTCAGCAGGCGGGTGCGATCCAGGAGCGCGACCGCGTTGTCGACCTCCGCCCGCCCGACGAACGTCGTCAGCTGGGGCGGCAGGTTGTTGGGCGTGAGGTCGAGCGTCTTGAGCTCGGGAAAGGTGGTCTCGAGGCCCTCGGCCTCGACCTGGAACAGGCGCTCCGCGCGGGCGAAGTCCTTGAGCCGATGCTCGCCCAGATCGCGCAGCCCGATGCCGGGTCCCGGGTCCCCGGCCAGCCCGCGCGTGGCATCGGTGACCACGACCTGGCCGCCGTGCGCGGCCGCCCCGACCCGCGCGGCGCGGTGGACCTCGATGCCGACGTAGTCGCCGGCGACCACCTGGGCCTCCCCGGTGTGGAGGCCCATCCGGACCCGGATCGCGGCGCCGTCCCAGGGGTGCGCGGCGATCGCCTGCTGCGCGGCGACCGCGGCGCGGATCGCCCCGGCCGCGGACGCGAACGCCGCGAACACGGCGTCGCCCTCGAAGCTCACGACCGTGCCGCGCTCGCCGTCGGCCGCGGCCTCGACCAGCGTCCGGTGCATGAGCAGGGCGGTCGAGTAGGCCGTGTCGCCGATGTCGGTCAGGAGGCGGGTCGAGCCCTCGATGTCGGTGAACAGGAAGGTGACGATGCCCTCGGGCAGCGACCGCGTCACGCCGCCCCCGTCACGGGCTCGGCGGGTCGCGCCGGGGATCCGAGCAGGTCCTCGATCTCGACCTCGCCCAGCGCGTAGCGGACGCCGTCGTCGATGGTCAGCGACGCGCCCTCGGCCTCGTAGCGGGCGACGTCCTCGGGCGCCATGGCGGTCCTCGCCTCCGGCCGAGTCGGCCACCTCGAACGCCGTTCTCCACGACGCCGGCGAGGCCGGTGCCCGAGCTCGCCTGGATCCGGCGGGCCAGGCCCTGCAGCCGCGCCGCCCGGACGAGGTCGTCGTCGGCGATCGCGACCGCGGACAGGTCGTCGAGACCGAGCGTGACGCCGGCGACGTCGCCCGCCGCCATGAACAGCCGCAGCCCGTCGGCGATCAGCCCGCGCGCGACGTCGAGTCTCGCCGAGCTTGAGCCGGGACAGCCCGATCTGGTGCAGCGACCACGCCTCCTGGGTCCGGTCGCCCAGGCGCCGGTACAGGGCCAGGGCGGCCTCGAACGCGGGCGCCGCGGCCGCGTTGTCGCGCGCGAAGTAGTGCTGGATGCCGATGCCCCAGAACACGTTCGCCTCGCCCTGCTCGTCGCCCAGCTTGCGGTAGATCGCGAGCGACTCGCTCAGCAGCGCGTCGGCGCGCGCACGGGCGTCGGGCGGCAGCTCCTGCGCGATCCCCATCGTGTAGCAGAACGAGAGGTTGTAGGTGGCGTTCGCGATCTCGCGCTCGTCGCCGATCTCGCGCCAGATCGTCCAGCGCCGCCTCGTAGTCCTCGTGGGCGCCGTAGACCTGGCCGTGCCAGTAGACGATCCCGCCCATCGCCTCGTGCGTCTTCGCGCGGAGCCGCGGCGGCGCGGTCGCGAACCACGGACGCCCGATCAGGCCGCCGACCCGGATCCGGGCCTCGCGCAGGTAGCCGCGCCGCTGCCACATCCGCCAGATCGCGATCGGGATCCCGAGCGCGCAGTCCGGGTCGGCGTGCGCGTCCGCCCAGTCGATGGCGGCCCGCAGATTCGCGTGCTCCAGCTCCAGCCGGTCGAGCGCTTCGCGCTGCCGGTCGCCGTTCAGCTCGGGCTGCAGCTCCTGCGCGAGCGCCAGGGACGCCCGCGCGTGGCGCTCGGAGACGAGCTCGAGGTCGCCCGACGCCTCGAGCCGCTCCAGGGCGTACTCGCGGATGGGCTCCAGCATCGAGAAGCGCGACTCGCCGCCCACCTCGTCGCTCCGGACCAGGCTCTGGTCGACGAGCGACGCCAGGCCGTCGAGCACGTCGATCCCCAGCTCCGACGCCGAGCCCGCGACGGCCTCGGCGCGCGCGAGGTCGAACCCGCCCATGAACACGCCCAGCCGCTCGAACAGGCGGCGGGCCGGCGGGTCGAGCAGCTCGTGGCTCCACACGATCGCGCCGCGCAGCGACCGCTGGCGCTCCGGGACGTCGGCGGCCCCGGCCCCCGGCAGGTCGAGCCGGCCCTCCAGCCGCTCGTGGATCGCCGCCGGCGTCAGGAACCGCAGGCGCGCCGCCGCGAGCTCGATGGCCAGCGGCACGCCGCCGAGGTGGGCGACGATCGCGGCGACATCGCCCGCGTTGGCGGCGGTGACGGCGAAGCCGGGCTTCACCGAGCCGCCCCGGGCCACGAACAGCCGCACGGACTCGAACGCCACCAGGGCCTCCGGGGCCCCGGCGCGGAGGGCGGCCGGCAGCCGCTCGCGTTCGAGCGCGCCGAGCCGGTCGATGTCGGGCGGCGCGGGCAGCCCGGGGACCGGGTACTCCTGCTCCCCCGAGATCCGGAGCGGGGCGCGGCTGGTCGCGAGGATCCGGATCCGGCCCGCTCGTCGGAGCAGCTCCCCGATGTCGCCCGCGGCCGCGCGGACCTGCTCGACGTTGTCGATGACGAGCAGCGCCCGCTTGGGCTCGAGCTCGGTCGCGAGGACGTCGATCGGGCTGCGCGACGGGTCGTCGCCGACGCCGACCGAGCGGGCGATCGCCGGGACGACCAGCGACGCGTCGGCGATCGTGCCCAGCGGCACGAACCAGGTGCCGTCGGGGTACTCGTCGGCCACGTCGGCCGCGACCTGGAGGGCGAGCCGCGTCTTGCCCGTGCCGCCCGGTCCCGTGAGGGTCACGAGGCGGGCGGTCGACAGGAGGCCCTTGACCTCCTCGAGCTCGCGCTCCCGGCCGACGAACGACGTCAGCTCCAGGGGCAGGTTGTTGGGCCGCGCGTCGAGCGACCGGATCGGCGGGAAGTCGGCCGGCAGGCCCTCGACGACCAGCTGCGCGATCCGCTCCGGGCGCAGGTCCTTGAGCCGGTGGGCGCCCAGGGCTCGCAGCGAGACGCCGTCGGGGAGCCGCGCCTCGACGACGGTCACGGTCGCCTCCGACAGCAGCACCTGGCCGCCCGACGCGGCCGCCGCGACCCGCGCGGCCCGGTGGACGTCGTGGCCGACGTACGCGCCGTCGGCGTCGAGCTCGCCCAGGCCCGTGTGGAGTCCCATCCGGACGCGGATCGCGGCCCCGTCCGGCCACGGCTCGGCGACCAGCGATCGCTGGGCGGCCGCGACGGCGCGGACCGCGTCGGCGGGCTCCCGGAAGACGGCGAAGAACGAGTCGCCCTCGGTCGCGATCTCGATGCCCGCGTCGGCGGCGAGCGAGGCGCGCACGAGCTCCCGGTGGCGGGCGAGGATCGGGCGCCACGCGGCGGTGCCGAGGCGGTCGACGAGCTTCGTGGAGCCCTCGATGTCGGTGAACAGGAAGGTGACCTCGCCGGTCGGGCGGGCAGGTTCCACCGTCACAGTCCCGTGGTCGCTCGCGCTAGGTCCGGCTGTCCGTCGACACCTCGCGCAGTCGCCCGGCGACCACGCGCAGCACCGACAGCGCGACCCCCGGCTGATCTCGCAGGACACGTTCGAAGTCCCAGGAGGCGATCGCGAGGCAGCGTGTCGGCTCCTCGGCCGCGACCTGGGCGATGCGCGGGCCGCCGTCCAGCACCGAGAGCTCGCCGAAGAACTCCCCCGGGCCGAGCCGCGCGAGGACCGCCCCGTCGCGGCTGACGCGGACCATCCCGTCGACGACGACGAAGAACCCGGTGCCGATCTCGCCCTGGCGCGCGATGACGCGCTCGGCCGGGAAGTCGACCTCCACGGCCGCCCCGGCGAGCGCCCCGAGGCCCGAGGCGTCCAGGCCCTGGAACAGGGGACAGCCGCCGATCAGCGCGGTCCGCCGGTCCTGGGTCAGCGTCATCGGTCCTCCGGGTCTCTGGGGAGGCCATGGTGCGCCGCCGCCGAGCACCCCGTCAACGAGCGGTGTCGGCTGACCGACCTCCGCCGATGACGCGCTTCGCATAGCATTCGATGGACGGGGCGGACGACGCTCGGGGCGCGCCGTCGGACCGACGAACGGGAAGGCAGGGGCAGATGGCCACGCGAGAGGAGATCGCCGACATCCTCGCGGGCTTCACGCTGTTCGGCGACCTGCAGACGCCGCAGCTGCTGGGCGTCGCGAGCATCTTCGACGAGGTCGTGTTCCCGGCCAACGAGCGGATCCTGCGCCAGGGCCTGACGGGGTCGGGCTTCTTCGTGATCCTGGACGGCACCGCCGACGTGCGGATCGACGGCCAGTCGCGGGCGACCCTCGGGCGCGGCGACTTCTTCGGCGAGGTCTCGATCCTGCTCGGCGAGCCGCCGACCGCCGACGTCGTGGCGACGAGCTCCCTGCGCTGCATCCAGATCGCGGGCAACGACGTGCAGGGGTTCCTGGTCGGCCATCCACAGGTCATGTACCGCATGCTCCAGGCGCAGGCCCGTCGGCTCCGCAACGCGAACCGCTGGCGGAGCTGACGCGTGGACCCCGACACGCGTCCCTTTCCCCCCGGGGAGTACCCGGTCATCGTCATCGGCAGCGGCCCGGGCGGCCTGCAGCTCTCGTACGGCCTGAAGCACTACGGGGTGCCCCACGCCGTGCTGTCGGCGGACCCGTCGCCCGGCGGCATGTTCCGGCGCTGGCCGTTCTTCCAGCGCCTGCTCTCGTGGACCAAGCCGTACGCCCCGGAGGAGCGGAGCGCCCGCGACTACCAGCGCTACGACTGGAACAGCCTGATCGCCTTCGAGCCCGAGCTGCGGTCGATGCAGGCCGAGTTCATGGACGGATCGTCCTACTTCCCGTCGCGACCCGAGATGGAGGCGCACCTGACCGCGTTCGCGGATCGGGCCGGCATCGCCGTCCGCTACGACTGCCGCTGGGAGCGGACGCGCCGCGAGGACGGGCCCGACGGCCCGGTGTTCACGCTGGAGACGACCGACGGCGAGTACCGCACCCGGAACCTGGTCCTCGCGGTGGGCATCGCGCAGCCGTGGACGCCCAGCCAGCCGGGCATCGAGCACGCCCGCCACTACGCGGAGACCCGCGAGGCGTCGTCCTACGCCGGCAAGCGGCTGTTCATCATCGGCAAGCAGAACTCCGGCTTCGAGCTCGCGTCCGGCCTCGCCGCCTGGGCGTCGAAGGTCACCGTGTCCTCGCCGTCGCCGGCCAAGACCTCGGTCCAGACGAAGTCGCTGGTCGGCGTCCGGGCGCGCTACGTGCAGCCGTTCGAGGACAACTTCCTGGGCCTCGGCGTCTCGATCCTCGACGCCTCGATCGACTCGATCACGCACGCGGGCGACGCGTTGCGCGTCATGCTCAAGCGGACCGACAACGGCGGGTCGATCAGCGTCGATGCCGACGAGGTCATCGCCGCGACCGGGTTCACCTGCCCCCTGCTGGACCTGACGGATCTCGGCGTCACGACCTTCGGCCAGGCCAAGCTGCCGGCGGTGACGCCGCTGTGGGAGTCGGCGACCGTGCCCGGGATCTTCTTCGCCGGCACGATCAGCTCGGCCGCCCCGGGGCTCAAGAAGCACGGGATCCCCGCCTACTCGGGCGCCGTGCAGGGCCATCGGTACAACGCCCTGATCCTGGCCCGGCACATCGCCGAGTCGCGCTTCGGCGTGACCATCGACCGGCCCGTGCTCGCGCCGCGCGACGTCGTGGCCTACCTGCTGCGCGAGGCCACCTGCGCCCCGGAGCTGTGGCACCAGAAGGCGTACCTGGGTCGCGTCCTCACGGTCGTCGACGGCGTCATCCGCGACGAAGGCATCCTGCCCGTGGTCCACGCGCTGGACGGGATGACCGAGGACGTGATCGTCATGACCGTCGAGGCCGACGGCACGGGTGCGCTGTACCCGGTGGTGTACTGCCGGCGCGACGGGCGGCTCGAGGAGCACCCGCTGCCGGGCCACCCCCTGCTGGACTTCGCGACCCGCGAGCACGCCGACGCGCTGCAGGCCGCGGTGGGCGGGCTGATCGGCGCGGCGGGCCCTGTCGGCTGATTGACAGGGTCGCTTGTAGCCTTATCCGGCTAATCGGGAATGACTTAGCCCTTTACGGCTAACCAACCATCGAGTAGGCTCGGGCGGATGACAGCCCCGCCCGTCGGGACCGTCGTGTTCGGCGACGTCGTCGACTCGCGGCACGATCCCGGCTCCACCGCCTGGCTCCGCTCGCTGTGCGCCGACCTCGAGGCGGCGTATCCGCGCGATGCCCGTCTCGCGTCGTTCGCGTTCACCCAGGGCGACGAGATCCAGGGCCTGCTCGCACCCGACGCGAACCCGTTCCTCGGCGTCCTGCGCGGCGCCCTGCGGTCGGACGCGCGGACGCTCCGCTGGGCGGTCGTCGCGGGCGAGGTCGAACCCGGCACCGGCCCCGCGACGGAGCGCACGGGGCCCGCGTTCCTCGCGGCCCGGGAGGCGATCGGACGAGCGAAGGCGCATCGCGACGGGCTGATCGCGTTGTCCGGTGACCCGCGGGCGGACGCGCTGCTCGCCGAGCTGGGGCCGCTGCTGCCGGCGCTGCTGGCCGATCTCACCGCGCGCCAGCGCGAGGTCGCGCGCCTGATCCTGCTCGACGACCTGCGCCGGTCGGAAGCCGCGGACCGGCTCAAGGTCAGCCGAGCCACGGTGTCGGTCATCGCGGACCGGGCGCGCGTCCGCCACATCGAGGGGCTCGCCCAGGCGCTGGCCACGATCTTCCGCGACGGTGCGACGCGCGCGGCGGAGGCCGGGGACCAGCCCGCGCCGGGAGCCGCGGGCGGCCGGATCCGGACGGGGAGCGCCGCGTGACCGACACGGTCCTCGTCCTGACGTGGCTGGTGTTCGCGCACCTCGTCGCCGACTTCGTCCTCCAGAACGACTGGATCGCGATGAACAAGGCGACGGGCGGGCGCGAGGGCTGGCGGGCGCTCGGCGTCCACGGGTTCCACGTCGGGCTGTGCCTCGTGCCCGTGGTCCTGGCCTACGGGGCCCGCGGCGTCGTCTACCTCGCGGTCGTCGTCGTGACCCACATGATCGTGGACCGCTGGAAGGTCCAGGCGACCCGGCGCGCCGAGTCCGAGGCGCAGGCCCAGGCGCGGGCACGCATCGAGCGCACGGGGCAGGCGCCGGAGTCGGGGCTCGGCGCGGCGTGGACCCCGTGGCCCGGGATCCTGTTCCTCGCCGACCAGGTGCTCCACCTCACGATCGCGATCGTCGGCTGGCTGGTGATCCTCGCCGGCATCTCGCTGCTGCCCCAGTTCGTGGACGTGGTCAACCGGATCCTCGGGTCGTGGGACCGGACGACCGTCAACGCCGTGATCCTCACGTCGCTCGTGATCGTGTCCCTGTTCATCGTCAACACGCGCGCGGCCTACTACTTCGTCCTGGCCCTGGTCTCGCCCCGCGAGGTGGCCCCGGAGTCCGTTCCGACGCCGGAGCCCGAGGCCGCCCGCCCGGCGCCGTGCCGGCTACACCGTCCGGGTGGGTCCGCTCATCGCCACGGTCGAGCCCACGGCGTTCGCCGGCGCCGGACCCGCCGATCCGGACGCCGAGCCCGGCACCCCCGAGGCCGACCCGCCGCATGCGCCGCCGCACCGTCGTCGCGGTGCCCAGCGGCGCGCCGGCCCGGATCGGCGCGACGATCGGGGCGCTCGAACGGCTGCTGATCGTCGCCTTCATCATGACCGGGGCGATCGCGGCGGTCGGGTTCGTGATCGCCGCCAAGACGATCGCGCGCTTCAAGCAGCTGGACGACCGCGGCTTCGCCGAGTACTACCTGCTGGGCACGCTGGCCAGCGTCGGGGTCGCGGTCTCGAGCGCCCTGGTCGCGCAGGCCGCCCTGCTCTCGCTGGTCTGAACCGTCAGACCAGCCGGCGCGGGATCCGCTCGCGCCAGTCGCGTGCGAAGAACGGCTCGCCGTCGAGGCGGACGTCGAGCTCGACCCGGACGTCGAACGCCTCCGCGTCCGAGGCGATGCCGCCGGCGGCACGGATGTCCACCTCGTAGCCCTCGACGCTCCAGCGGTAGACGACGTCGCTCTGCGAGGCTCGCGTGGGCCGGGTCGGCGTCCGAGGCGGTCAGCACGAGCCGCTCGGCGCTGTACAGCCGCGAGCCGTCCTCGGCGATCGTCGCGCCGCCGTCCGCGATGGTCACGCTCACGGTGCCCGCCACGACGTCCTCGGTGATCTGCCAGACCGGCGGGTCCGACTCGGTCGAGCCCACCTCGCGCATGCCCGACGGTGAGGTCTTGAACGCGGGCGGCTCCAGCGACCGGGGCGGTGGCGGGGAGCACCGGCAGGACGAGTCGCGACGGGGTGAGGACGTCGCCGTAGAACACGCCGCAGCTCCCCGGGCAACGGCGACGGCCAGAGCGCCGGCCAGTACGAGGTCAGGACCGTCAGCCGGATCCGGTTGCCCGCCGCGAACCGGTAGCCCGACGACCGCAGCGGGATCCGCACCTCGGGGACGCCCGTCGTCGGGCGCCGTCGGCATCGGCGACGGCTCGGTGTCCGACAGCCGGTGGGTGAGGTTGAGGACGCCGGTCGCGACGAGGGACGACACGCCGTCGGGCGACACCTCGGACAGGCGGACGACGCAGGTGGCGATCGGCATCGTCGGCTTGAGGAACAGCACGACCTCCGGGTGCCCGATGATCGACAGCGGCTCCCCGAGCGGTCTCCGAGGTGAACGTCAGGCCTCGACGCTCGTCGGGCCGGAGGTCCCGGGCCAGCCCGTTCGGCGGCCAGCCGGCCCCCCAGGACAGCCCGCCCGACGGTCCCGACGGTCGCCCGATGCGCGATCCGGTCGCAGCGCCCCTCGGTCGGCTTGTCGTCGGGATCGCCCCGCCGACCGCCGGCGCGGAGGATGGCCTCGCCGGTGCGCTCGTCCCGGTCGAGGCTCGAGCTCGAGCGGCACGGTGCCCGGCACGGGGAACGCGTCGGCGGCCCGCCAGCGACCCGGCCAGTGCGTCGGGAACGGCTCCGGATCGGCCCACGCCCGCTCGTACCAGGTCAGCGCGGGCTCCGCGTCCCAGCCGTTCTCGACGCCGTTGAGGTAGCGGTCGAAGAACCGGACGGCCTCGTGCCACCAGTCGAGGTTGGGCCCCGGGTACGCGTCGTCGGGGTACGAGTGGACCCAGTTGCCGACGAGGGTCCGCCGCGCCGCGTTGCGTGCAGCGCTCCTGGATCCGGAACGCCGGATCGACGTACGAGTCGTTCCAGCCGGCCACCTGGAACACCGCGCACTCGAGGGCGTCGTAGTCGGGCGCCAGCGACCCCCGCCGCCAGTAGGGTCCGTCGGTCTGCTCGCGGATCCAGGGAAACAGCCAGGGCGGCGTCCGCTCCAGCCGCTCGCGCCACTCGTCGCGCCAGCCGTCGCCCCGGAACGACGGCAGCGGCGGCATCGCGTTCATGCCCAGCTGGCTGACGGCGTACTGGCTCTTCTCGCTCGCGGTGAGGCAGCCGCCGCGGACGTGGACGTCGTCGCGGTACCGGTCGTCGGTCGCGTACATCGGCAGGATCGCCCGCAGGTGCGGCGGGCGCAGCTTGGCGACCTGGATCGAGGTGAACCCGCCGTAGCTGATGCCCCACATGCCGACGTTGCCGTTGCACCACGGCTGGGCGGCGAGCCACTCGACGGCGTCGTAGCCGTCGAGCGTCTCGGCCTCCGTGTACTCGTCGAGGGCGACGCCGGGCGAGGAGCCGGTGCCGCGGACGTCCAGCCGGCAGAACGCGAAGCCGCGGGAAGCCAGCCACTCGCCGTGGGCCACGTCGGCGTTGCGGTGCCAGTTGTCCTTGCCGTACGGGAGCATCTCGAGGATCGCGGGAAACGGGCGATCCGCGCGCTCGTCACCGGGGAGCGGCAGCCACAGGTTGGCCGACAGCTCGAGGCCGTCGCGGACGGGGATCCGTACGTCCCAGCGGACCTCGAACGGATGGACGGGCCGGGGCGGGGCGGCCTCCTCGGGGGTCACGGGCCCGAGGATAGCCGGGCCACTCGCCGTGGCCGGGCTACGGCGCGCCCAGCGCCCCGGTGAAGAACGCGATCAGCCTGGGCTCGTAGGCGATGCGCTCGTCGATGACCGCGCGCGTGTGCTCGACGCCCGGGCACCTTCCAGAACTCGCGCAGGTCGACGTCCGAGGCCGCCGCGGCGTCGCGCAGCTCGTCCGCGTAGTGGGGGCTCAGCAGCGTGTCGCCCTCGCCGTGGACGATGGCCAGGGGACGGCCAGCGTAGGCCGGGATCTCCGCCAGCGGGCTCTTGGCCGTCAGGTCGTCGCCCGCCACCACGCGCGCCGCGAGCTCCCCGCCGGGGGCCAGGATCGATGGATAGCCCTCGTGGGCGAGGTAGTCGCGGATGGCCTCGTCCATGTCCGCGAACGACGAGTCCTCCCAGACGGCGGCGACGCGAGGCTCCTCGCCGCCGGCGATCACCGTCGTCGCCGCCCCGAACGACATCCCGAGGATGCCGATCCGGTCCTCCGGCACGCCCTGGGCGGCCAGCCAGTCCCAGGCGCCGAGCACGTCGAGGTACTCCTCGGTGCCGGCGGCGAAGCGCAGGTCCTCGTCGTCGGAGTCGCCGTGGTCGCGCTGGTCCATCAGCAGCACGCCGAACCCGTTGCGGTGGAGCATCCCGGCGGCCATCAGCACGTTCTCGTCGCGCCGGCAGCTCTTGAGCCCGTGGACCAGGATCACGGATGGGCCGGTCGCGGTTCGGCCGGGGATCCACCAGCCTCGGAGCGTGAGGCCGGCGATCTGCGGGTCGCGCGACCGGAATTCGACGTCCTCCGGCACGGGCATCGCATACGGCGCGGTCGCGGCCTCGTCGAGGCCCGAGGCCTCGGAAGCGCTGTGGCGTGTTCGCGGCGTCGTCCGGGTGGCACTCGCCGGTGGTCGCGGCCAGCGTGTCGTAGACGGCGTAGCTGGCGGCGAGGTAGGCCAGCACGAGGAAGGAGCCGACGAGCGCCAGGGCGAACGCCAGCGGCCACAGGGACACTCGCCGTCGCTCGCCATCGCGCGCCCTGATGCGCATCCTGCCGTCCACCTCTCCGGCCCGGGCCCACCCGGGGCACACGATACGCGGTGCACCGGAGCACCGACGACCGGGATCCCGACGGCCCGGTCCTCGCAAGGACGTCCACGGGTCGACTACCGTTGCGGGGTGCAGTCGAGCGCGCGATCCAGGACCGACCCGGTGGCTGTCGGGCCGTGGCGCCGCCGCTCGCGCGAGACCGCCTACGCCAACCCGTGGATCGAGGTCTACCACGACGAGGTCGACCGTCCGGACGGCAGCCCGGGCATCTACGGCGTGGTCCACTTCCGGTCCGCGGCCGTCGGCGTGGTGGCCGTGGCCGAGGACGGCCGGCTGCTGCTCGTCGGGCAGCACCGCTACGCGATCGACGAGTACAGCTGGGAGATCCCGGAGGGCGGCGTCCCCGAGGGCGAGTCGCTGGTCGAGGGGGCGCAACGCGAGCTCCGCGAGGAGACCGGGTTCGACGCGACGGACTGGCGCCAGCTGTGCCGGCTGGCGGTGTCGAACTCCGTGACCGACGAGCGCGGCGCGATCTTCGTCGCGACGGGGCTGCGCGAAGGGACGGCCGCACCCGATGCGACCGAGGAGCTGGCGCTGCGCTGGGCGACCCTCGACGAGGTGCTGGCCGAGATCGCGGCCGGCGACATCCACGACCTGCTCACGATCGCCGGCGTCGGCGCCTATGCGGCCGCGGGCGCGCGGCGATGATCGAGGTCCGGGTCCTGCGCGTGTTCATGGGACCGGACGGCGGCGGGGGCAACCCGCTGGGCGTCGTGCTGGACGGCGGCGCCGTGCCGGCATCGCGGCGCCAGGACGTCGCCGCGGAGCTCGGGTTCTCCGAGACCGTGTTCGTCGACGACCCGGCCGAGGGCCGGATCCGCATCTTCACGCCCGGCGCCGAGCTCGCCTTCGCGGGACACCCCACCGTGGGCACGGCGTGGCTGCTGCGGAGCCTCGGGTTCGCGGGCGCCGTGCTGCGCTGCCCGGCGGGCGACGTCGTCTCGTGGCAGGACGGCGACCACTCCTGGATCCGGGCCGACCCGGCCTGGATCCACCCGATCACCCGGGCCCGGCTCGCGACGGCCGCGGAGGTCGACGCGCTCGACGGCCCGCCGCCCGGGCGAGGGCTCGTACTACGCCTGGGCCTGGATCGACGAGCCGGCCGGCACGCTCCGGGCGCGCTACTTCGTGCCGGACCTCGGCATCGGCGAGGACGAGGCGACGGGCGCGGCCGCCGTGATGATGGGCGGGCTGCTGGGGCGGCCGCTCGAGATCCGCCAGGGGGTCGGGTCCGTCCTCGACGTCCGCCCGGGCCCGGACGGGACGGTGGAGGTCGGCGGTCGGGTCGAGGCCATCGGCACCCGCGAGATCGAGGTGACGGCATGAGCGACGCCGTCGATCGCACCGTCCGGACCGCGAGCCCGGCGCCGGCGGCGTTCCACTACGGGCCGGCCCACATGATCATGCACGGCAATCCGGCCTTCCTCGCGCTCTACGGGCGGTCGTCGCTCGGGATGCCCGCCCGCGAGGCGATGACCGAGCTGCCACGGGCGGCATTCGAGCTGATGGACCGCGTGCTCCGGGAAGGCCGGCCGCTCGCCCGCCGGCTCGCGCTGCCGGACGGGGAGTTCCGCCTCGTCGTCGTCCCGCGACTGGATCCGGAGACCGGGGAGACCTACGGCGTGACGTCGCACCTGCGCGCGGTCGACCCGCAACGATCCTCGCCGGAGCGACCCACGCCCTGACGGTCGCGCTCGCCACGGGGCAGGACGCGCGTCGCGCCTGCGTTCGCGAGGGGCTAGCATCGCCGGGCCGGCGTCCATCCGCGGACGCCCCGCTAGCGAAGAGGAGGGGAGCGTTGTCGCTGGATCTCGACGCCCCCAACCGCATGCCCCGTGGCGCCTTCGAGGCGTCGCTGCCGCGGGCCGCCTACGTGGACGCCGCGTACCTCGACCGCGAGCGCGAGGGGATCTTCTGGTCGGAGTGGATCGTCGTCGGGCGCGTCGAGCAGGTCGCGGAACCGGGCGACTTCCTGGCGGTGGACGTCGCCGGCGAGCAGGTCATCGTCGTGCGCAACCGGAGCGGCAGCGTCAGCGCCCATTACGACGTGTGCCGGCATCGCGGCTCGCGCCTGACCTCGGCCGCCCAGCGAGCCGATCCCTCGACCATCGACCCGGCCGCCGTCGCCGACGCCGGCGACGCCGACGACCCGTCGGGCAACCTCGTCCGACAGCCGGGCGCGCCGGGACCCTCGGGCCGCTTCAAGGGCGTCATCCGCTGCCCCTACCACTCCTGGTGCTACGAGCTCGACGGGCGCGTCCGCAACGCGCCGTTCCTCGGCGAGTCCGACGACTTCGAGCCGGCGGCGTTCGGCCTCTACCCGGTCGCGGTCGACGAGTGGGGCGGCTGGCTGTTCGTGAACCTGTCGCCGGAGCGGGTCGCGGCCGGCTACACGCTGGCGGCCCAGCTGGGCGAGATCCCGGCGCGCATCGCGCGCTATCCGCTGGCCGACCTCCGGGCCGCGCGCCGGATCGTGTACGACGTCCGGGCCAACTGGAAGGTCATCGTCGAGAACTACAACGAGTGCTACCACTGCTCGGGCGTGCACCCCGAGCTGTGCCGCATCGTCCCGGCGTTCCGCGAGAAGGGCGGCGGCAACCTCGACTGGGACGCGGGCGTGCCGCAGGCCGAGGGGACGTTCACGTTCACCCTGACCGGGCGCTCCGACCGCGAGCCGTTCCCCGGCCTCGACGCCGACGAGCAGGTCCGGCACAAGGGTGAGCTCTCGTACCCGAACCTGATGATCAGCCTGTCGGCGGACCACGTCGCGTCGTTCATGCTGGTGCCCAAGGCGCCCGACCGGACGCTGGTCGTCGTCGACTGGCTGTTCCACCCGGACGAGATCGCCAGGCCGACGTTCGATCCCTCGGACGCGGTGGAGTTCTGGGACCTCGTCAACGGCCAGGACTGGACGGTGTGCGAGGGCGTCCAGTCCGGGATGACGTCGCGACGCTTCCGGTTCGGCTGGTACGCCCCGATGGAGGACCTCAGCCTCGACATCCGGCGCTACATCGGGGAGCGGCTGGGGCCCGACGCCGTCGAGGTGGACCACGGCTCGGGTGGCGGGCGCGGCGGCCGCGCATGAGCCGCGACTGGGACGTCGTCGTCGTCGGCCTCGGCGCGCTCGGCTCGGCGGCGGCCTACTGGGCGTCGAAGGCGGAGGGAACCCGGGTCCTGGCGCTCGAGCGCTACGAGATCGGCCACCACCACGGCGCATCCGAGGACGTGAGCCGGATCATCCGCCGCTCCTACCACCGCCGCGACTACGTCCGGCTGACGGCGCGCGCGTACGACGCGTGGGCCGAGGTCGAGCAGGCGAGCGGGACGCAGGTCGTGTTCCGGACGGGCGGCCTCGACGTCGGGCCGCGCGAGACGGCCGAGGGCGTGGCGATCGACATCGGGGAGTACGCGCGGGCGATGACCGCCGAGGACGTCCCGTTCGAGGAGCTCGACGGCGCCGAGATCATGCGCCGCTGGCCGGCCTGGCGGCTCGACGACGGCCACGTGGGCCTGTTCCAGGCCGACGCCGGGCTCGCCGACCCGTCGCGCGGCAACGTCGCCCACCGGCGCCTCGCGACGGAGCACGGCGCCGTCCTCCGCGAGCTGGCGCCGGTTGCGCGCCTCGAGCCGTCGGGCGGGGAGACGACGGTCGTGCTCGAGGACGGGGAGCGCCTGACCGCCGGCCGGGTGATCGTCGCGGCCGACGCGTGGACCAACGACCTGCTCGATCCGCTGGGCGCCCGCCTGCCGCTCACGGTCACGCAGGAGCAGGTGTCGTGGTTCACGCCGCGGGGCGACCCGTCGCTGTTCGCCCCCGAGCGCTTCCCGGTCTGGATCTGGATGGACGAGCCGTCGTTCTACGGCTTCCCGGCCCACGTCCACCCGGGCCCCAAGGTCGGGCAGGACGTCGGCGGCCGGCAGGTCACGCCGGCCACGCGCACGTTCGAGCGCGACGACGAGGCGCTCGCACGCGTGAACGCCTTCCTCGAGGCGCGGCTGCCCGCGATGGCCGGCGAGCCGTTCCGCCTCAAGACCTGCCTGTACACGCTGACGCCGGACCGCGACTTCGTGCTCGACGCGCTGCCCGGGCACCCGGGCATCCTGGTCGGGCTCGGCTCGGCACACGGGTACAAGTTCGCGTCCGTGATCGGCCGGATCCTGGCCGAGCTGGCGCTCGACGGGACCACGCCCTCGGCCGGGGAGATCGAGGCGTTCACGATCGACCGCCCGGCCCTGACGGGCGCCGCGGCACCGGCCACGTTCATCGTCTGAGCGGAGCGGCGGTCTCGCGCCATGGGCCCCCACGACGGGGTGGTTGCAGGAGTCCGGGTCGTGTGCCACGCTCCGGCCCACTCGCCGAGGGATCGGTGCGGCCGTCGAGACCGCGGAGGAGCGGGCTGGCGGCCGGAGCAGGAGGAGCGTTCCCGCGATGATTCACACCCCCCGCCGCCGGTTCGTGCGGCTCGCCGCCGCGCTCGCGCTCGCGTCGTCCGTGTTGCTGCCCGCGGCCGCGCCCGCGGCCGCCGCGGACCCCGTCGTGCTCTCGGTCGGGACGACCCAGGACCTCGACGCGTCGAACCCGTTCAACACGGAGCTCGTCGTCGGGTACGAGGCGTTCCAGCTCACGTACAACCTGCTCACCGAGTTCGACAAGGACGCCCACCCGGCGGAAGGCTTCGCCGACACGCTGGGAGCGATCCGCGGACCGCGTGACGTACCACATCCGGGACGGCATGAAGTGGTCGGACGGGACCCCCGCGACGTCCAAGGACGTGTGCTTCAGCTGGGGTCTCGCGATCGCCGCGCAGAAGGACGAATCCTCGATCGGCTCGGGCTACCTGGATCCGGGCCTCAAGGACGCCGGCGTGACGAAGATCGAGTGCCCCGACGACAGCACGTTCATCGCCTACACCGAGGACCAGTCGGAGCGCATCTTCCAGATCTACATGCCGATCCTCCCCGAGCACGTCTACGGGAAGCTCAACTACAAGAAGATCGGCGACGAGAAGTTCGACGGCCCGCTCGTGGGCACCGGCCCGTACACGCTCGAGGAGTGGAAGACCGGCCAGTTCGCCCGGTTCGTGCGCAACCCGAACTTCTGGGGCACGCAGGGCTTCGCCGACGAGGTCGTCCTGCGCTTCTTCGCCGACAACACCGACGTCATGGTCCAGGCGCTCAAGTCGGGCGAGCTCGACTACGCCCACGACGTGAACGCGGACCAGTTCAAGCAGCTCGCCACCGACCCGACGTTCACGGCCGTCGAGGGCAAGGCCAACGGCTGGAGCCAGCTCGCCTTCAACACGTACGGCACGGGCACCGGCAAGGAGATCCCCGGCGGCGGTCCGTCGACCAAGGCCCTGCTCGACCCCGCGTTCCGTGACGCCCTGGGCTACGCCGTCGACAAGGAGCAGCTCGTGGAGCGCGTGCTCGGCGGCTTCGGCGACGTCGGCACGACGATGGTGCCGCCGGTGCTTGCCGACTGGCACGTCGAGCCGGACAACCCCCGCCACTTCGACATCGAGCTCGCCAAGCAGAAGCTCGACGCGGCGGGCTACCCGCTCGATGCCGCCACCGGCAAGCGCCTCGACAAGGAGGGCAAGCCGATCAGCCTGCGCATGTACTACCCGAACACGAACGACACCTACGCGAAGTCCGCGCAGTTCGTCCAGGAGTGGTACGGCCAGCTGGGGATCGACGTCACCCACCAGAGCCTCGACAGCGACACGCTGACCGAGCTCCTGTACCCGCCCGAAGGCGGCGACGACTCCTACAAGGCCAAGTACGACATCGAGCTCTGGGGCTGGTCGGGCAGTCCGGACCCGAACGGGCTCGACGATCGTGTTCCGGTGCGACGAGATCGGCAACCTGTCGGACAGCCAGTACTGCAACCCGACCTACGACGAGATGTACGACCAGCAGTCGAAGGAGGCCGACGAGGCCCGCTTCGACACCCTCGCGAAGATGCAGAACCTGATCTACGACGAGGCGCCGTACGACATCCTCTACTACGACTCGAACCTCGACGTCTACCGGAACGACCGGTTCGCGGGCTGGCAGAACATGCCGGCCAACGGCACGCCGTTCTTCACCTACGGGCTCCTGGACTACACCCTGCTGCGGGACGCGACGGCCGAGCCGCCGGCGAGCCCGGAGGCACCGGCGTCCAGCGCCTCCGCGGCACCGGGCAACAGCGCGCCGGCGGCCGTCACCAGCGCGCCCAGCGCGGGCACCGGCGACGGCTCGAGCACCAGCGGCTCGGGTTCCAGCACGCCGCTGCTCCTCGGCCTGGTGGCCGTGGTGGCCGTGGTCGTGGTCGGCGGGCTCGTGTACTCGCGCCGGAAGTCGTCGGCCAGCGCCGAGGACGAGTAACGGGCCAGGCGCCATGAAGCGTCGTCCATCGGGGGTCGCGTCCGCGCGGCCCCCGCATGACCTCCGGGGCACCGCCAGGTGAGCGGTCGCTACATCCTGCGCAAGTTCCTCGGTGCGCTGGTCACGATCGCCGCGATCGTGGTCCTGAACTTCGTGCTGTTTCGGATGATGCCGGGCTCGCCGGAGCGCGCCGCCAAGAACCCGCACCTCACGCCCGAGATCGTGGCCGCGAACCGGGCCAAGTGGGGCCTGGACAAGCCGTTGCTCCCCGACCAGCTGGTCGCCTACGTCCAGCAGACGGTGACCGGGGACCTCGGCTACTCGATCAAGTACCGCGGCCAGCCGGTCACCGAGGTCGTCCTCGACGCGATGGGTCCGACGGTGCTGCTCATCGGGCTCGGCGAGGCGGTGGCGATCGTGGTCGGCCTGTGGCTGGGGGCCCGCTCGGGCTGGAGACGCGGCGGCGCCATCGACCGCGTCGGCAACGGCCTCAGCCTGATCTTCTACTCGATGCCGTACTTCGTGATCGGGATGCCGCTGATCATCGTGTTCGCCGCGGGCCTGGGCTGGTTCCCGACCTCGGGCATGACCACGCCCGGCGGCAGCAAGACGCCGATCGAGGCGGCCCTCGATCTCGCCCGTCACCTGGTGCTGCCGCTCACCGCCGTCGCCCTCGGCCTGATCGGCGCCTACTCGATCCTGATGCGCTCGTCGATCATCGAGACGCGGGCCGAGGACTTCATCACGACCGCTCGGGCGAAGGGCCTCTCGGACGCCCGGGTCCTGCGCTCGCACGCGTTCCCCAACGCGCTGCTGCCGATGGTGACGCTGATCGCCATCAACCTCGGCTACGTCGTGGCCGGCGCGATCACCGCCGAGATCGTGTTCAACTGGCCGGGCCTCGGCACCCTCACCGTCCAGGCGCTGGACGCGCGCGACTACCCGCTGCTGCAGGCGATCTTCCTGCTCATCGCGGTCTCGGTCGTGTTCGCGAACTTCGCCGCCGACATCGTGTACGGCTACCTCGACCCGCGGGTGCGGTCGTGAGCGTCCAGGGGCTCGCCGGGACGGAGCTCGGCGCCGGCCGCTGGACCGGCACCGGCCGCCGCGCGCGCGACTTCACGAGGCGACTGCTGGGGCGGACGGACGGCCTGATCGGCATCGCAATCCTCGGGATGTTCACGCTGCTCGCGCTGTTCCCGACGCTGTTCGTCGGCCCGCTCGACACCCTGACGACCTCGACCGGCCAGCCGCTCCAGCCGCCGAGCGCGGAGTACTGGTTCGGGACCGACGAGAGCGGGCGCGACATCCTCAACCTCACCGTCCACGGGGCGCGGATCTCGATGACCATCGGCCTCATGGCCACCGTCATCACGATCGTCATCGGGTCCATGGTCGGCATCGTCGCGGGCTTCGTCGGCGGCACCGTGGACAACCTGCTGATGCGCCTGTCGGACTTCTTCCTCGTCCTGCCGACGATCGTGCTGGCGCTGATCCTCGCCCCGATCATGCTCGAGATCATCGGGCCCGAGGCACAGCTGTTCGGCATCCGCTCGACGCTGATCGTCATCGTCGTCGTCATCGGCCTGACCAGCTGGGCGACGACCGCTCGGGTCATCCGCAGCCAGGTGCTGTCGCTCAAGGAACGGATGTTCGTCGACCGGGCGCGCGTCATCGGCTCCGGCTCCGGCCGGATCATGCGCCGGCACATCCTGCCCAACGTCGTGAACCTGATCGTCGCCCAGTCCGTGCTGACGTTCGCGACGGCGGTGTTCACCGAGACGACGCTGGCGTTCATCGGCCTCGGCGACCCGACCGCGCCATCCTGGGGCCAGCTCCTCAACCAGGCCCAGACGGCCGGCGCGCCGGGCCTCGGCGCGTGGTGGTACATCGCGCCGCCGGCGATCGCCGTGGTGCTGGTGGTGCTCGCGTTCACCCTGGTCGGCAACGCCCTCGACGACGTGCTGAACCCCAAGGCGCTGAGCCGCCGATGAGCGAGGCGATCGAGCGCGCGGAACCGTCGGCCGACGCGGATCCCAGCCCCGCCTCCGGGCCGACGCCCGCCGACGCTGCCGCCATCCGGGGCCGTCGGCAGTGGCCGCTGCCCAAGCTCGCGGTGCCCGACGCGCCGCTGCTCGTGGTCGAGGACCTCGCGGTCCGGTTCAGCCTGCCGAGCGGCAGCGTGAAGGCGGTCGACGGCGTGAGCTTCCGGCTCGACGACGGCGAGGCGCTCGGGATCGCCGGCGAGTCCGGGTGCGGCAAGACGACGACGGCGCTGTCGCTCGTCCGGCTGCTGCCGGCCAACGGGCGGATCCGGTCCGGGTCGATCGAGCTGTTCGGGATCGACCTCGTCCCCAAGACCGAGGCGCAGCTGGCCCGCTACCGGTGGCGCGAGATCTCGATCGTGTTCCAGGGGGCGATGAACGCGCTCAATCCCGTGCGCCGGGTGGGCGAGCAGATCGCCGAGCCGATCGAGGTGCGCCTGGGGCAGCCGCGCGCGTCCGCCGCCAAGCGCGCCGCGGAGCTGCTGGACCTCGTGGGCATCCCCAAGAAGCGGGCGTCCGCCTACCCGCACGAGCTGTCGGGGGGCATGCGCCAGCGCGCGATGATCGCCATGGCGCTCGCCTGCGACCCGGCGATCGTCATCGGCGACGAGCCGACGACCGCCCTCGACGTCATGGTCCAGGCCCAGATCCTGCAGCTGCTCGAACAGCTCCGTCGCGACCTCGGCCTGTCGCTGATCCTGATCACCCATGACCTGTCGGTGATCGCCGAGACCTGCGACAAGGTCATGGTGATGTACGCCGGCCGGGTGGCCGAGGAGGGTCCGGTCCGGCGCGTGTTCACCGCGCCGCGCCACCCGTACACGCAGGCGCTGCTGAGCGCGTACCCCAACATCCACGCCGACCGGCGGACGCTCGAGGTCATCCCGGGCATGCCGCCCGACCTGCGCAACCCGCCGCCCGGCTGCCGCTTCGCCCCGCGCTGCGCGTTCGCGATGCCGGTCTGCACCGAGGTGGTGCCGCCCGAGATCACCTTCGCCGACGGCGTGCGCGTGGCCTGCCACCTGTATCCGACCTCGGACGCGCCGATGGCCGGTGAGGCGGCACCCGGGCGGGCGACCCGGCCCATCGAGGTGGTCGGCGCCGGGATCGAGGCGCCCGCGGCCGGCGCGGTCGGGGACGGGAGCCCGGCATGACGGAGCCGTCCGGGCGGCCGGGCGACGAGCTGCTGGGGCTCGTCGACCTGCAGGTGCACTTCCCGGTCCGCGGCGGCATATTCGACTCGCTCACCCGTGCCCCGAAGGCGGTCGTGCGCGCCGTGGACGGGATCGACCTGTCGATCCGCAAGGGCGAGATCCTCGCCCTCGTCGGGGAGTCGGGCTCGGGCAAGACGACCACGGGCCGCGTCATCGTCAAGCTGACGCGCCAGACCGGTGGATCGATCCTGTTCGCCGGTCGCGACGTCTCCGCGGTCTGGGGGACGAAGGCGCTGCGCGACTACCGGCGGCGCGTCCAGCTGATCTTCCAGGACCCGTACGAGACGCTGAACCCGAAGCACACGATCCGGGAGTTCGTCGCCGAGCCGCTGGTCGTCAACAACATCGGCGGGTCGCGCGTGGAGCGCGACGCGCTGGTCGTCTCGGCCCTGGAGGCATCGGGGCTCCGGCCGGCGGCCGAATTCGCGAACCGCTATCCGCACGAGCTGTCCGGCGGGCAGCGGCAACGCGTCGTGATCGCGGGCGCCCTGGTGATGAACCCGGAGCTGATCGTGGCGGACGAGCCGGTGTCGATGCTGGATGTCTCGATCCGCACCGAGCTGCTGCGGCTGATGCTGGACCTGCGCCGGGAACGTGGGCTGACGTACCTGTTCATCACGCACGACCTGTCGCTCGCCTGGGTGCTCGCCGACCGGATCGCGGTCATGTACCTCGGCCGGATCATGGAGATCGGCCCCGCCGAGCAGGTCATCCGCGCCCCGCGCAACCCGTACACGCAGGCGCTCGTCTCGGTGAGCCCGTCGCCCGACCCGCCGGACGTCGGCGGGCGCACGAACCGGACGATCCTGGTCGGGGAGACGCCGGACGCCGTCAGGATCCCGACCGGCTGCCGGTTCCACCCCCGGTGCCCGCTCGCGTTCGACAAATGCCGGACCGAGGAGCCGCCGCTGATCGACGTGGCCGAGGGGCACCAGGCGGCCTGCTGGCTGGCCGAGGCCGGGCCCCGCGACCTGCCCATCCTCGACGCGATCCCGCACGACCCGACGGTCACGCCGCTCGCGGAGGCGGCCGACAGCGACGAGCCCGAGCCCGAGGCCGCGCCCGCCGGCTGACGCGGAAACGCCCCGGCCGGCGGCCGGGGCGTCGTATGCGCTGCGAGACCTGGTGGGCTCAGGCCTTCGCGACCTCTTCCGCGCCGGGCTGCTCCGCCGGGTAGGTCTCGGCGCCGCCGTCGATCAGGCGCCAGGCCAGCCAGCCGAGGATGCCGCCCGCGATGGGCCCGACGATGTAGATCCAGATCTTCGAGAGGTCGCCGCCGACGATCGCGGAGCCCAGCGAGCGCGCCGGGTTGACCGAGGCGCCGCTCAGCGTCGCGATCGCGAAGTGGATCGCCACGAGGGTCAGCGGGATCGCGAGGGCCGCGAGGGCCGGGGTGCGCTTCGACGCGGCGAGGATCACCGCGAGGAAGCCGGCCGTGGCCACGATCTCGATGATCACGGCGCCGACGTCGCTCACGCCCTGGCCGGGGGCCGTGATGCCCGCCTTCACGGCCGCCTGGTTGAGCGCGAGCATGACGACGACCGCCGCGGCGATCGCGCCGATGATCTGCGACAGGATGTAGCCCACCGCGTCCATCGGCGTCGTCCGCTTGTCGAGCACCATCGCGATCGTGACGGCCGGGTTGAAGTGGCCACCCGAGATGTGCCCGAAGGCGAAGATCGCGGCCAGCAGACCGAGCCCGAACGCCCACGGGACGACCAGCAGGTTCGGCGCGCCTGGAGGGCTCGCCAGCCCGAACGCTGGGATGCACAGGTAGCCGATCGAGAAGAAGATGAACGACCCGACCAGCTCGGCGGAGTACTTGCGGAAATCCATCGGCAGTCCAACCTCCCTTGGGCGCGCCGACATCCGCGACGCGCGTCAGCCGCGGACAAGTATCCCGCCTCGGTCGACCCTTCGACCGGCCCGTCGCGCGGACGAGCGCGAGGGTCAGGCGGCGGCCGGGAGGGCGATCGGATCGGGCTCGGCGATCTGGACGCGGACGCCGCACGCCTCGCAGTCGAGGGCGTCCTCGTCCGCGTGGAGGGCGACCGGGCCGTCGCACAGGGGGCAGTCGACGATGAGCATCGGGTGGATCTCCGTGGGGCGGTTGTGCATCACGCCACGCATCGTCTGCCCGTCCCGTGACACCTAGGCTGTCACGCCGCTCCACACGAGATCGAGATCACCCCCGAGAATGCACGCATGACGGCGGCCGCGATCGAGACCCACGGCCTGCGCAAGGTCTATGGCCGGACCGTCGGCCTCGACGCCCTCGACCTGCGGGTCGACGCGGGCGAGGTGTTCGGCTTCCTCGGTCCCAACGGCGCCGGCAAGACGACGGCGGTCAAGCTCCTCCTCGGGCTGACCCGGCCGACGGCGGGAACCGGGCAGGTCCTCGGCCGCCGGATCGGCGACCGCGAGACGCGCCGCCGCGTCGGCTACCTGCCAGAGCTGTTCCGCTACCAGGCCTGGCTGTCCGCCCGGGAGGTCCTGACGCTGCACGCGCAGCTCGCCGGGCTGCCGGCCAGGGACCGTCGGGCGGAGATCGAGCGCGTCCTCGCCCTCGCCGGCCTCGCCGACCGCGCCGACGACCGCAGCGGCGGCTTCTCGAAGGGCATGCAGCAGCGACTCGGCCTGGCGGCCGCGCTCCTGGGCGACCCGGCGCTGGTCATCCTCGACGAGCCGACGTCGGCGCTCGACCCCGTCGGGCGCGACGACGTGCGAGCGATCATCCGCGAGGCGCGCGACCGGGGCTCGGCGGTGTTCCTCAACTCCCACCTGCTGGGCGAGGTCGAGCGTCTGTGCGACCGGGTGGCGATCGTCAACCACGGGCGGGTCGTCGCGGCCGGGACCCTGACCGAGCTGCTCGGCGAAACGGCGGTCCGGATCCGGGTGACGGGGCTCCCGGGCGACGGCGCCGTCGAGACCGCGCTGGCCCCGTTCGGGCGGCTGGCCCACGACGACGACTGGCTGGTGATCCATCCCATCGACCCCGACCGGGTCCCGGAGGCGGTCGCCGCCGTCGTCGCCCTGGGCGGCCGCGTCCACGCCGTCGATCCGGGCCGGCGCAGCCTCGAGGACCTGTTCCTGGGCATGGTCAGGGACGACGAGGCGGCGCCGGAGCCCGTCCCGCCGCGCGTCGGGGACGACGTGTCGTGACGCTGCGGCTGATCCTCGTGATCGCGTCCCTCACCCTGCGCGAGTTCGTCCGGCGCCGGGTCGTGTGGGTGCTGTTGATCCTCGTCGTGGCGAGCGTGGCGCTCGTTGGCTGGGGCGTCGAGCGGCTGGTGACGCTCGCGCGCGAGAACGGGTCCGCGGAGCTCGAGATCCGGATCGGCGTGTCCCAGGTGCTGATCCTGATCGCGTTCATGTTCAGCTTCGTGCTCGCGGTGTCGGCGGCGTTCCTCGCCGCGCCCGCGATCGCCTCCGACGTGGAGACCGGCACGGTCCTCGCCATGCTCGCGCGGCCTCTGCGCCGCAGTGACCTGCTCCTCGGCCGCTGGCTCGGGCTGGCGGTCGTCGTGGCCGGCTACGCCGCCGTGTCGGGCCTGCTGGCGATCGGGGTCGTGGACCTCGTCAGCGGCCACGTCCCGCCGACCCCCTTTGTCGCCGTCGCATTCCTCGCCTTCCAGGCGATCGTCGTGCTGACGCTCGCGCTCACCCTCGGGACGCGGCTGCCCGCCATCGCTGCGGGCGCGATCACGGCGGTCCTGTTCGGCGTCGGCTGGTTCGTGGGCGTGCTGGGCAGCCTCGCGGTCGTGTTCGATGCGGCGCCGCTCGCCCGGGCGGCCGACGTGATGCGGGTGATCATGCCGACCGACGGCCTGTGGCGGGGCGTGATCTACGGTCTCGAGCCGCCGCTCGTCCTGCTGATCGCGGCCGGCCGCGATCCCGAGGCGATGGCCGCCAACCCGTTCTTTGCCGGCAGCCCGCCGCCAGGACCGTTCGTCGCCTGGAGCGTCGTCTGGGTGGTCATCGTCCTGCTCGCGGGCATCGCGCTGTTCCGCCGCCGCGAGCTGTGAAGCGCTGCCGGACTACTTGACCGGCCTGGTGTCGAACAGCGTCGAGCGCAGCGGAGGCGTCCCGGCTGGCCGACCCGCGTTGAACACCGACACGAACACGTCCGCGGACACGGTCTTCTTGCCGCCGCTCCCATACAGCGTCACCCGGTACAGCCGGCCCGAGACGCCGCGGTTGGTGAGGTCGAGCCTGGTGAGGTCGCCCACGCGCGTCCGCGCGTCCCGCTTGAAGATCGCCGACAGCTGGGCGCGTGTCAGCGACGTCGTGGACCAGCGGTAGAGCGGCGCGTCGGCGTCGTAGGCCCGGCCGTCCGCGTCACGGTCGGCGAAGCCACGCAGGTACGTCACCGGGGATGCCGTCACCGTGCCCGTGGGACCGACGAACGCGTACTCGTTGTTCTCGGTCGCGCCGCCGCCCACCGAGTGGTAGAAGGCGTTGATCGCCGTGTCGTCCCGACCCTTCACGAGGATCGCGCCGGGGTTGCCGTCGATGATCGCGTTCGTGCGGTCGGTCTCCACCTCCGCGCCGAGATAGACCTGTGACCGCGTGTCGTCGAACAGGTCGAACGCCCCCTTGCCCGGGTGGAGCCGGCGCACCGCGTAGCTCCGCGCGGCGATCGCCTGCGCCTTCAGCGCAGCCCCGGGCCAGCTCGACGGCATCTCCGCAGGCAGCACGCCGCGCAGGTAGTCGTCGAGGCCCAGCCGGTTCACGACCCGCGCCGACGGGCCGTCGAGCACCACCCTGAGGGTGCCGCGATAGGTGTCGTGGGCGGTCGGCTTGGCGTCGACCTGCAGCCGGGTCGCCGTCCCGTCGGGTCGGACGACGACCGGGACGGGCGCGGCGCCGGCGAACAGCCGGGTCGATCCGTCGGCGGCGAGGATCTCGAGCTCGGGCCCCGGCATGGCGACGTCCTGGAGGCCCAATGCCGGCTGCCAGACGCGAAGCTCCGCGCCGGCAGGGAACGTGCCGTCGAGGCCGTCGACGCGCCACGTGCCGCCGCGACCGCGAAGCACGAGCGGCTTCGCGGCCGTCGCTGGCTCGTCGTCCAGCAGCAGCACGCGCACGACCTGGTCGGGATCCGTCGTGGCCGGCCTCGCGCGCCGGTAGTACGCGGCGAGGATCCGGGTCGCGCTCTGGCCGGCCTTTGCCCGGCCGCGGGCGCCGTACTGGCTCATGCCCACGCCGTGGCCGGCGCCGCGGCCGTAGAACGTGATCGTCGAGGCGAGCGTCGTCGACGCTGTCGTGGCGTCGTCACCGGCGAACGTCGCCGCCGATCCGGCGCCGATCGCGGACGTCGCCGGGATCGTGATCGGCCGGGCCTGGCCGGCCGGGGAGGCGTGGACCGTGGGCGCGAGGGCCGCCAGCAGCATCGCGACCACGACGAGGGCAGCCGGCCGCCGAACGGACCGATGCCGGGGACGCGGTGCGTGCCGTCGCTCGATGACCATCCTCCCAAGTCTCGGCGGTTCCCGGACGCACCGGCCATGGCCCGCACGGACCAGTGCGCGCCGCCGCCGGTACCAGCATGGCACCCGTCGTCTACTGTCGTCTCATGATTCGCGTCTACCTCGGACACGGTGCATCGGGCGACGCCGCGTCGATGCGGCCATGGGTCGAGGGCCTCCGCGCGCGGGGCATCGAGGCGCACGCGCTCCAGCTGCCGAAGCGCAAGGCCGAGGACACGGTCGCGGCCTATGAGGCGCAGGTGCCCGACGAGCCGGGCGTGGTGGTCGGCGGGCACTCATTCGGCGGGCGGGTGGCCTCGCTCGCGGTCGCGGGCGTCCGGGTCGCCGGAGCGCCGGGGCGCGCCCACGCGTACGCCGGCCTCGTGTGCCTGTCCTATCCGCTCCATGCGCCCGGTCGCCAGGAGGCGGCGGACGCGAGGTCGGCGCACTGGCCGGCGATCGCGGTGCCGGCCCTGCTTCTCTCCGGGACGTCGGACCCGTTCGCCCGGATCGACCTCCTGGAGGCGGCGATGCCGAAGCTGCCCGACGGTCGGCTGGTGACCTACCCGAACCTCGGCCATGGGCTGCTGCCGGTGAAGGCGGACGTGCTCGCGCGAATCGCGGCCTTCGTCGGCGGGCTGGAGCCCTAGCGGAACAGGCCGCGACGCCGCTTCGCGGCCGCGGTCGTCGCGGTCGGCGTCGGGCGCATGCTCGCGAGGATCGTCTCGATCTCGAGGCGGTAGCGCCCCCCGTCGCGATGCGTCGCCAGCCACTGCAGGTAGCCGGGATCCACCCGCGCGATCTCGCCCAGCGACCAGCCCACGTGGCGGCCGAAGTCCAGCACGCTGCCCCGCGGGTTGCCGGGGGGCGGGCCGGCCGCTCCCTCGCCGTGCGCCCCACGGCGCCAGCCCGACTTGGGCGCCTGCCCGTGCCCGGCCTGTGCCTGGTCCCCGGCGTGCGCCCGATCCCAGGCCGCGCGGCGAAACGGGTCGCGCAGGATCGCCCAGGCGGCGTTGATCTGGGCCATCCGCCGTTCGGCGGTGTCCGCTGCGGAGACGTCCGGGTGGTGGCGACGGGCAAGCGTCCGGTACGCCGCGGCGATCGTCGCGGTCGTCGCGTCCTGTCGAACGCCCAGCACCGCGTAGGGGTCGGGCTCGGCGGTCACGGGCCCGATCATAGGCCTCCGGTAAGCCGCCGATGAGCGACCGGGGCTAGGATCGGTCGATGACGATCGAGGCCGGGCAGGACGACGGGCGGGTGCGCTGCGGGTGGGGGTCGCGGCCGGAGCCGGACTACCGCGCGTACCACGATGCCGAGTGGGGCGTGCCGGTCCGCGACGAGCGCCACCTGTTCGAGCTGCTCGTGCTGGAGGGCGCGCAGGCGGGCCTGTCGTGGTGGACGATCCTGCGCAAGCGCGCCGGCTACCGCGCGGCGTTCGCGGACTTCGACCCGGCGGTCGTGGCCGCCTTCGGGCCCGCGGACGTCGAGCGCCTGCTGGCCGATCCCGGCATCGTCCGGAACCGGGGCAAGATCACGGCGGCGATCGACAACGCGCGGGCCACGCTCGAGCTGCAGGCGGCGGGCTCGGGCCTCGTCGACCACCTGTGGTCGTTCGTCGACGGCCGGCCGGTGGTGAACGCCTGGCCGACGGACGGCGGCATCCCCGCCGAGACCGAGGCCTCGCGGGCGATGAGCAAGGACCTCAAGACGCGCGGGTTCCGGTTCGTCGGGCCGACCATCTGCTACGCCCTCATGCAGTCGGCGGGGCTGGTCAACGACCACGTCGTGACCTGCTTCCGCTATCTGGAGGTCCAGGCGGCCGACTAGGCCCGCCCGCGATCAGCGCGAGGCGCGCCAGGCGTCCCGCAGCTTCATCCGCCCGCCGGTCTGGAGGACCGCGCCCGAGTAGACCCGGCCGCCGACCACGAACAGGCCCCAGATCGCGAGCAGCATGAGCCCGATCGACACCGCGATCTGCCACGGCGGGATCGCGCCGAGGGCCGCCCGGAGGGGCACGACCATCGGCGCCGAGGGCGGGAAGAACGTCATCACCGTGGCCACGATGCCGTTCGGCTCCTGGGTGACCAGCAGGATCGAGATCAGGTACGACAGCGTCACCGTCATCGTCACCGGCAGGGACGCGTTCGACGCCTCCTCGACGCGCGACGCGAGCGAGCCGAGGAAGCCCATCGCGGTGGAGTAGAACGCGAACCCGAGGATGAACCACGTGATCAGCATCACGACCGCCGTCGGCGTCGTCGCGGGAGCGCCAACCTGCCGCTCAGCTGCGCGGCGACGATGCCGGCGACCACCAGGACCACCAGCTGGACGAGCGCCAGCAGCCCGATCCCGAGCACCTTGCCGATCAGCAGGTCGCGGGGCCGGACCGTCGTCAGGACGACCTCGACGACGCGGCTCTGCTTCTCCTCGACGACGCCGGTCAGCACCCAGGTGCCGTAGGTGAAGATCCCGATGAACATCAGGATGATCCCGGCGTTGGCGAAGATCACGGCGGTCGTCTGCTCCTCGGTCGGCGGCTCCAGGGGCTCGACGGTGGGCGGCGCGAGCAGGGCGGCGCTCCCGCCGGCGCGCAGCCCGATGATCGCCGCGCTCGTGATGCCCTGCATCGTGCTGTCGGCCGAGTCGAGCACGATGAGCTCGCCCGGGCTCGACAGGTCGGCGGGCACGTCGAGGGCCGCCTCGATCGTCTTCGCGCGCACGGCCGCCTCGGCGGCGGCGCGGTCGGGCACGGTGCTGATGTCGACGGTCAGGTCGTACTGGTCGGCCACGCCCTGGATCGCCGCCTCCAGGCCCGCCGGGGGCGTGCCCACCAGCGCGAGGTTGGGGCACTCGTCGCCGCCCAGCAGGAACGCCGGCAGCAGGAACCCGGCCACCAGCAGGAACACCGTGAACACGAGGGACAGGACGTAGCCGCGGCTGCGACCGCGCTCGAGGATCTCGCGCATCGCGACGAGCCGGATCGCCCGGAGCCGGGTCACCGTCCCGCCTCCTCGGCCGACGGCTGGGGGGCGGTGACGGCCTCCATGAACAGCTCAGAGAGCTTGGGCGGCTCGAACGAGAACCGGCGCACCTCGCCGGCCGCGCCCGCCGCCCCCAGGATCGCCGCGAGGTCCGCGTGCTCGTCGACCAGCAGCTTCACCCAGTCGCCGTTGCGCTCGATGACGGAGAACCCGTTCGTGCCGTCGAGCCACGACCCGCCGCTGCCCGCGACCTCGACCTCGAGGTGGCGGCGCCCCGAGGCCGCCTTCAGCGCGCCGATCTCGCCGTCGGCGACGACCCGGCCGCGGCTCACGATCACGACGTCCTCGCACACCTCCTCGACGAGATCGAGCTGGTGGGAGCTGAACACCACGCCGACGCCCGCCCGGGCGCGCTCGCGAAGGATCTCGGACATGGTCGCGACGCCCAGCGGGTCGAGGCCCGAGAACGGCTCGTCGAGCACGAGCAGCTCCGGGTCGTGGACCAGCGCCG
The DNA here is from genome assembly GCA_963767945.1 of uncultured Chloroflexia bacterium. GTDB lineage: Bacteria > Chloroflexota > Limnocylindria > Limnocylindrales > CSP1-4 > CAIXZV01. Next base: position 722,162 of record CAVYGH010000011.1, read on the forward strand.
TCGCGAGCTGGATCCGCTGCTGGTTGCCGTGGGACAGGTCCTCGAGCTTCGACTTGGCCCGGTCCGCGAGGCCGAACCGGTCGAGCCAGGCGGCGGTCCGCGCCTTCGCCTCGCGACCCGACAGCCCGTGGTGCTGGGCGAAGTAGGCGAGCTGCTCGCCGACCCGCATCCGCGGGTAGAGGCCACGCTGCTCGGGCATGTACCCGAACCGGAGCCGGGCCTGCGTGTCGACGGGCTGGCCGTCCCAGCGGACCTCGCCGCTCTCGGGCACGGCGAGACCGAAGATGCAGCGCATCGTCGTCGTCTTGCCCGCCCCGTTGGGGCCGAGGAAGCCGAGCAGGCGCCCGCGACGGGCGGTGAGCGAGGCGCCGTCGAGCGCCGTCACCCGCCCGTAGTGCTTGGTGAGTCCCCGGATCTCGAGCATCGGTCCCCGATCGCTGGCCGGCGCACGGCCGAGCGCGCCCCGGCCACGATAGCCGACCCCGCCGCACGCGCGACGACGCCGCCCTGGCTGGGCGGCGTCGACCCGGGCGAGCGGGCGTGAAACGCCCGGCGAGCCCTACGGCAGGCGCGTGATCCAGTACGGCGTGGTGGGCGTCGGCCGGCGTCGAGAACCGGGCGTTGACCGCCCACAGGTGGCCGGCCCGGAACGCGACGGTCGTCGGGACGTCGAGGCCCGGCGACGTCAGCGTGCGCACCAGGCGCGCCGATCGCAGGTGGGCGCCGAGGCGGAACAGGGCGACCTCGTTGAGCTGGTTGCGGACGACGGCCAGTCGCGACCCGACGACCTCGAGGCCGTCGCCGAAGGTCACGCTCGCGCCGCCGAGGTCGATCTCGCGCGTCTCGCCGGTCCGCGGGTTGACCCGGAACAGCTGGCCGGTGTTGGACTGGACGAGGATCAGCCAGCCGCGCGAGGCGACGATGCCGTTGGCGTTGAACCCGGCGATGTACTGCAGGTCGCCGGTCAGCGGCAGGGTGAACGCCGCCGACGGGTCGGGCAGCGCGCCATGCCGGCCGAGCGGGATCACGATCAGCTGCTGGACGTTCGAGTCGGTCACGTAGACCGCCCGGCGGGTGACGACGACGTCGTTGAGGAAGCCGGTCGTGAGCTGGTAGGTCTGGAGCAAGGCGCCCGAGCGGGCGTCGTAGGCGCGGACCTGGCCGGTGCCGCCGCCGGCCGCCCAGATGCGGTGCCGGCCGCGTTCGAAGTCGATGCCCACGGTGACGCGCCCGGGCTCGCCGGCGGCCAGGGGCCGGACGTCGCCGGTGCGCAGGTTCACCTTGGCGATCGCGCCGTCGGCCAGCGAGCCGACGTAGGCGGTCGTGCCGCGGCCGGCCGTGATCCCTTCGGGCGCCCAGCCGTCGGGGAGGTCGATCTGGGACGGGAAGTTGTGGTGCGCCGACACCGGCGCGACGAGCAGGAGCAGCGCGAACAGCGCGGCGATGGGGGCGATGAGACGTCGAGCCATCGGGTTCCTCCGGGGACGGGGCGCGCGACGGCGCCGGTCGGGGTGGGAGGTCAAGGTTCGTCGACGCCGCCGCGATCCCCGGTTGCGCGCCCGACCCGGACGGTTTCAGGAGTGCGAAAGATCCATCTCAACGGGAGGCGGCTGCCACGCACACCGGCCCCGGACAGACGGATGCCCCGGTCCGCCGAAGCGGACCGGGGCGGGGACGCGGGTTGGTGCCGAGTGGTGGACCGATCGGCCTACGAGGCGACGATCGTTCCCGTCATGTCCGGGTGCACGTCGCACCGGAAGAAGTAGCTGCCGGCGGCGAGCGCGGGGACCTGGTAGACCCGCGTCGCGCCGCTGAAGATCTCGCCCTGGAACAGGGCCTGGCCGGCCGACGAGTCGGTGTAGATCGCGACGTTGTGCGGCGCGCTCTCCTGGTTGTCGAACGTCAGCTGGAACGGCTTGCCGGCCGGGACCTCGACCTCGGACTGGACGAACTTGATGTCCTTGGCCGTGATCGCCGGGGCGTTCGGGTCGACCGAGGCGGCCGGGCCCGCCGGCTGGCCGGCGTTGGTGGAGCCGCACGCGGCCGCGGCGAGCGCGACGGCCGCGAGCGCGACGGTGGCGAGGAGGCGCTGCATGGTCGGGTTCCTCGTGATGGCGTGCGTGTCGGTCTGGACGGTGGTCAGGCGGCCGCCGGGCCGCCGCGGAGCTGGCTTGCCTTCGACAGCCCGAGCGCGAGCTCGCGGCGGACGACGGTGACCGGGTTGCCATCGGCGCGGAGGAAGTCGACGACGAGCAGGAAGACGAGGGCGACCTCGATGGCCTTCGCGATGTACGCGACGTCGTAGCGGGGGCCCATGATGGCCCAGCCGACGATCGACGCCAGCGCGTAGCCGATCAGGCCGAGGCGGATGAACCAGCGGAAGCGGATCGCCAGCGCGAGCGGGACGATCATCGCGACCGCGGCGACCGCGTAGCCGGTGGCGTTCATGGTGAACAGCAGCCCGCCGAGGGTGCTGTGGATGTAGGCGGTGCCCAGGGTGAGGGCGACGATGCCGAAGCGGAGCGCGACGCCGGCGACGGTGAGGTCGCTCTTGCTGGAGTCGGACACGGTGTGGAACCTCCGGGTGGACTGACGGGGGCTGACGGGTGACCACTTGGTGCGTCGCCGGGGGTGTCTCGACGACGACTGCACCGTACGGCCCGCTCCCGGCCGCGGACCCCGGACGTGGGTGGCCACCTCGCGCCGACGAACGCCGCTCGCGTCCCGTCGTCCTCCGACGATCCCCGGGCAGGACGGATGACGCACGCCCGAACGGGGAGGGCCGTTTAGACTCGTCCGGTCGTGGCCACCCGATCGCGTTCCAATCCCAAGGCCCCTGCCCGGACGTCGTCCAGGGCGGCGAAGAACGGCACGCACGCGAAGTCGTCGAACGGCAGCGCCCCGCTGCCGCCGGTCCCCGACGTCGCGATCCGCGCCGAGGGCGACCAGGACCGGCTGCTCCAGGGCGCGGCCGAGGAGGCCGCGCGGCTGCTGGACGCCGACGGCGCCTTCCTCTACCTGCTCGACCCGGCGACCGGGGTCCTCCAGTTCACGCACTCGGCGGGCATCGTCGACCTCGAGCCGGACCACTGGATCCGCGAGCTGCGCCTCCAGATCGGCAAGGGCATGTTCGGCAAGGCCGTGGCCGAGCGCCGGGTCGTCGTCACCAAGGACTACGCGGCCGACCGCTCGTTCACCCACGTGGACGGGCCCGACCGGTTCGTCGACGAGGTCGGCGTCCGATCCCTCGTCGTCGCCCCGCTGCTCGCCGGCACGGAGGTGTTCGGCGCGCTCGGCACGTTCTCGCGCCGGCCGGACGCGTTCACCGCGCCGCAGATCGCGCTCGTCCGGTCGCTGGCCGAGCACGCGGCCTTCGCGATGGCCAACGCGCGCCTGATCGCCGAGCTCGAGCGCTCGCGCCAGGTCGGCGAGCGCCAGGCGCTGGTCGAGCGCTCGCTGCGCGAGCTCGGCACCCGCATCTCCGGCGCCCGTGATCCCGAGGCCGTGGTCCAGTTCACGATCGACGAGGCGCTCCGCCTCCTCGACGGCGACGGCGCGCGGATCGACATCGTCGACCCCGACGCCCGCCTCCTGCGGGGCATGTTCTCGTCGGGCGACGAGGAGATCCTCGAGACCGAATGGCCGCGCGATCCGAACGACTCGCTCGAGGTGGGCGCCTCCGGCCGGGCGGTCACCAGCGGCGCGACCTACATCTCGCGCGACTACATCGAGGACCCGAACCTCCTCCACGGCACCGGGCCGGACACCTACGTCAAGTCCAAGGGCATCCACGGCGTCATCGCGACGCCGCTCCACGGCGACCAGGGGCCGTTCGGCGCCATCACGGTCTGGTCGACGCGCATCGACGCCTTCGGGCCCGACGACGCCGCGCTGCTCGAGACCATCGCCGGCCAGTCGGCGGTCGCGCTCGGGCGCGCGCGCCTGATCGAGGAGCTGGGACGCTCCCGCGAGGCGCTCTCCCGGCGGGCGGAGGAGGAGCGGACGCTGCGCGAGATCGGCGGCCGCCTGGCGACGATCGGCAGCGACCCGGGCGACCTGCTGCTGCGGATCGTCCACGAGGCCGCCCGGCTGCTCGGGGCGGAGCGGGCGCGGCTCGACCTCGTCGAGCCCGTGCAGGGCGCCGTCATCTGGACGTATCCGGAGGACAGCCCGTTCACCGATGCGCCGGTCCTCGACACGCCGCTCGACGAGGAGCCCATCGGCCTGGCCGGGCTCGCGGTCCGCGAGGGCCGCCCGGTGGCCACCGGCGACTACATGGCCGACCGGCGGTTCAAGCACTACACGGAGGGCGACGAGGGGGTGCAGGAGGTGAACCTGCACTCGGTGATCACCGCCCCCGTCGTGGGCGAGGACGGCCTCGTGGGCGTGTTCCAGGCCGGGCATCGCGACCGGGACGCCTTCGGCGAGGACGCCCTCCGACTGCTCGATGCGCTGGCCGGCCAGGCCGCGGTCGCGCTGGCCAACGCGCGGCTGGTCGACCGCCTGGCGACCTCGCAGCGCGCCCTGGAGCGAACCGCGGACGGCGAGCGCGCGCTGCGCGAGATCGCCCGGCGGCTGATGACGATCCAGGATCCGGCCGAGCTCCTCCAGGACGTCGTGGACGAGGCGGCCCGGCTGCTCGGCTCGTCGGGCGCCGTGATCGACCTGCTCGACCCGGCCACCGGCGAGGTCCACTGGGCGCACGACGCGGGCATCGAGGACGAGACGCGCAGGGAGTGGCAGGCGCTCGGCGTCGGCGGGTCGGGCGTCCACCTCGCGATCCGCGAGCGGCGCGTGATCGTGACCGACGAGTACGCCGCCGACGAGCGTTTCCCCGACGGGGCACCGCACCGCGACTTCTTCGAGCGGGCCGGGATCCGGTCGATCGCCTTCGCGCCGCTCATCGGCGAGGCCGTGGTCCTCGGGACGCTGGCGGTGTTCTCGAGCGAGATCGGGCGGTTCGGCGACCCGGAGGCCGCGCTCCTGGCGGCCCTCGCGGACCTCGCGACCATCGCCATCCACAACGCGGAGCTGATCCGCGAGCTGGGCCGCTCGCGGGAGGAGACGTCGCGCCGGGCGGAGACGGAGCGCACGCTGCGCGAGATCGCCGCCCGCGTGACCTCGATCCGCGACGCGGACGCGATCCTGGGCCTGATCGTCGAGGAGACGCAGCGCGTCCTCGCCTCGGACGGGGCCCACCTCACCCGGGTGTCCGACGACCGGACGTACCTGACCCCGATGGTGGTCGCGGGCGGGATGACCGACGAATCACGCGAATGGCTGCGCAGCAAGCGGTTCCCGATCGACGGCGGCATCAACGGCCTCGCGGCGGGCCAGGGCCGCGTCGTGTGGACGCCGAGCTACATCACCGACCCGCGCATCCCGCGCGATGACGACGACATCGACGTGGCCGACCGCATGGGCCTGGGTGCGATGGCCGCGGCGCCACTGCGCGCCCCCGGCGGCGAGGTCATCGGCACCCTGGCGGTCAGCTACCGCCAGCCGGGCTCGATCGCGCCCGATCGCCTCGCGACCCTCCAGGCCCTCGCCGACCATGCCGCGATCGCCCTGTCCAACTCGGACCTGCTCGAACGGGTCGAGGCGTCCGAGGCCAACTACCGCGGCCTCGTCCAGACGACGCCGGACGTGATCTGGCGCAACGACGCCGAGGGCCGGTTCACGTTCCTCGCCGACACGGCCGAGGCCCTGTTCGGCTACACGCCCGCCGAGCTGGTCGGCCAGCACTTCGGCTTCGTGGTGGCGGAGGAGTCGATGGAGCTCGCGCGCGCCACATGGGAGGGCCTGTCCCAGCCGGACGCCAGCATGATGCGGCTCCGGTTCGTCATCCGGCGCAAGGACGGCACGACGTTCCCGTCCGAGGTGACCGCGGTCGGCCGGTTCGAGGACGGAGCGTTCGCGGGCGCACAGGGGACCATCCGCGACATCAGCGAGCGCGAGCGCCTGGAGCGCGAGGTCCGCTCGTCGGAGGAGCGCTACCGCTCGCTGGTCCAGTCGTCGCCCGACCTGATCTTCGAGATGGACGGCCGCGGGGTCTACACCTTCTACTCGGACCGGACCGAGGACGTGATCGGCTGGCTGCCGGGCGAACTGATCGGCCACCCGTTCACCGAGTTCATCGACCTCGAGGCGTTCCCGCATGCCCGCGAGCGGCTGGCGGAGATCGCCGCCAATCCGGGGCGACCGTCCACGGACCGCCTGCTCATCCGCCACAAGGACGGACGCCGGATCCCGTTCGAGGTCAGCGTCGTCGGCCAGGTCGACGACGGGCAGCTCGTCGCGATCCGCGGTGTGGCCCGGGACATCGGCGAGCGCGAACGCCTCGAGCTGGAGCTGCGCGCGTCCGAGGAGCGCTACCGGTTCCTGGTCGAGAACGCGCCGGACATCGTGTTCAGCGCCGACAAGGACACCCGCTTCGTGTTCATCTCGGACACCATCGAGCGGCTGACGGGCTTCGTCCCGGACGAGGTGGTCGGCCACACGTTCGACCACGTGATCGCCCCGTCGTCGATGCACGTCGCGGTCGAGCGCTGGGAGCGCGTCGTGGCCAACCCGACCGAGCCCCAGGTCCTCCGCATCGAGCTGATGCACAAGGACGGCGGCACGGTGCCCGTCGAGATCCATTCGGTCGCCCAGCTCGACAACGAGGGCAACTTCGCGGGCGTCCACGGCTCGGCCCGGGACATCGCCGAGCGGGAGCGCCTGGAGCGCGAGCTGCGCGAGTCCGAGGTCCGCTACCGCTACCTCGTCCAGTCGTCGCCGGACCTCGTCTGGATGACCGACGACGCCGGCCGGCTGACGTTCGTCTCCGACCAGTCGAGCACGATCCTCGGCTGGGAGCCCGAGGAGCTGATCGGGCGCTCGTTCAGCGAGCTCGCCCCGCCCGAGGAGCGTCGCGGCGCGCTCGCACGGTTCCGGGCCCTGCGCCACCGTCCGCACGAGGTCCACCGGACGCGGCTCAAGATCCTCGACCGGAGCGGCCGCGAGCTCGCGATGGAGATCACCAGCATCGGCATGGTCCAGGACGCCGAGTTCATCGGCGCCCACGGCGCCGCGCGCGACGTCAGCGAGCGGGACCGCCTGGAGCGCGACCTCCGCCGGCAGGCGGTCGAGCTGGCCTCGTCCGAGGAGCGCTCGCACCTCGCCCGGGAGCTCCACGACTCGGTGACCCAGGCCCTGTTCTCGATGACGCTGCTGTCGCGGAGCATCGAGCTGCTGCTGGTCAAGGACCCGTCGCAGGTCCCGGGCAAGCTCGCCTCCCTGCGCGAGCTCCAGCGCGAGGCGCTCGCCGAGATGCGGGCCCTGATCTTCGAGCTCCGGCCCGGCAACGTCGAGGAGAACGGGCTGATCCAGGCGCTCCGGACGCACAGCGCGGCGCTGTCCGGGCGGATCGGCCTGCCCGTGGTCGTGGAGGGCGACCTCGCGGCCCGGCCGCCGATCGACGTCGAGGAGGGCCTCTACCGGATCGCGCAGGAGGCGCTCCACAACGTGGTCAAGCACGCGGGCGCCAAGCAGGTGCGGGTCGAGGTCGGCCGGGTCCCTGACGGCGTGCACCTGCGCGTGGTCGACGACGGGCGCGGCTTCGACCCGACCGCCGTCCCCGACGGCCACCTTGGCCTGACCGGGATGCAGGCGCGCGCGGAGCGCCTCGGCGGGGTGCTCACGGTGACCTCGGTCCGCGATGGCGGCACGACGGTCGACATCGTCGTGCCCGACGCGCGTGTCGACGCGACCCCCGTCGAGGCCGCCGGCTGACCGCCTGACGTTCTCGGTCCGTACGTCGATTGTCGCAACGGCTCGCGACGGATGCCGGATTGCGATCTCCGGCGCCCGTCCCTGACCCGTGCGGGATCCCTCGGGCACGATCGGTGTCATGTCAGACCACGTCCTCGCCCCCGCCGCCGCAGCCGCGTCACCGGCCGCCGTGGGGCCCCGCGTGCTGGTCGTCGACGCCGATGGCCGCACCCGCGCGAGCCTGGTCGGGATCCTCGGCATCCGGCACCGCTTCACCGTGATCGGGAGCACCGGCCAGGTCCCGGAGGCCGTCGCCCTCGTCCGCGAGCTCCGCCCCGACGTCGTCATCGTCGACCCGCGGCTGCCCGACGTGTCCGGCGGCGTCGCGCTCATCCGGCGCATCCGGGCCATCGATCCCGCCGTGCACATCCTCGCGCTCGGCTGGTCACCCGATCTCGAGAACGCGACGCTCACCGCCGGCGCCCACGGGTTCATGCGCAAGACCCTCAAGCCGGGCGACCTCGACGACGCCGTCGAGCGCTGCCTCGGCGAGGGCCGGTCGTCCGGGATCCGCGACGACGCCCCGCCGCCGCCGGTCCCCGGGCCCGGGCCTGATCCTGTAGTAGACTGCCCATGCGTTCGATTCTCGCCACGTCAGCGCCAATCGCCGCAATCCCCGGAGTGCCGCTCGTGGACGAAGCCCCCAGCATCCGCGTGCTCCTTGTCGACGATCACGCGGTCGTCCGGATGGGCCTGCGAGCCTTCTTCGACCTCCAGCCCGACATCGACGTCGTGGGCGAGGCGGCCGACGGGAGCGAAGGCGTGGCGATGGCCCGCCGGCTGACGCCGGACGTGATCCTGATGGACCTGCTGATGCCGAACATGGACGGCGTGACCGCGATCGGCCGCATCAAGGCCGAGCTCCCCGAGACCGAGATCGTCACGATGACGAGCTTCATCGAGGAGGAGAAGGTCACCGCGGCCCTCGAGGCCGGCGCGTCCGGCTACGTGCTCAAGGACGCGGAGGCCGAGGAGGTCGCCCAGGCGATCCGGGCCGCGTATGCCGGCGAGGTCCACCTCGACCCGCAGGTCGCGCGCCTGCTCGCGCAGCGGATGCGCGCCAAGAAGGACCCGGAACCGGTCGAGCCGCTGACCGATCGCGAGAAGGACGTCATGCGCCTCCTGGGGCAGGGCATGTCGAACAAGGAGATCGGCGCCAGGCTGTTCATCACCGAGCGCACCGCGCGGACGTACGTGAGCAACATCCTCGGCAAGCTCGGGCTCGCGTCGCGCACGCAGGCGGCGCTATGGGCCGTCGAGCACAAGCTCGTCGAGGCGCCCGGCGCCTGACGCGCAACCCACCCGCCGCGAGGCGGGCCGGGAGGATCGCATGACCACACCGGATCCGATCGAGCCGCCGCCGCCCGCCGCGGCCCCACCCGCCCCCGACGCGCCGCCGGCGCCGACGCCCCCGCCCGCGGCCGCCTCAGACGGGCCCACGGGACCGACCGGACCCACGACGCCCGCCGCGCCGTCCGGCCCCGCGCCGGCCGGTCTCGTCATCGGGCTGATCCTCGTGGTCGCGGGAGCCGTCATCCTCGTCGGTCGGCTCACGGACCTGTCGCTCGGCGCCTCGGCATGGCCCCTGTGGCTCATCGTCCCCGGCGTCGCCATGGTGATCGGCTCGTTCGCGATCCCGCCCCGGGGCGGCCTCGGCCTCGCGATCCCCGGGGCGATCCTGACGATGGTCGGCGTCGTGCTCTGGTTCCAGGCCAGCACCGGCCTGTACGCGACCTGGGCCTACGCCTGGGCGCTGGTGGCGCCGACCGGCGTCGGCCTCGGGATGCTGCTCTATGGCCTCGTGCGTCGTGACGGCGAGCTCGTCCGCGACGGGCTGCGCACCACGCTCGTCGGCCTGGGCCTGTTCATCGGCTTCGGGCTGTTCTTCGAGGGCGTGCTGGGGCTGTCGGGCGACCCGTTCGCGAACGCGCGCGAGATCCTGCCGGTCGCGTCGATCGTGCTCGGCGTGGTCCTCGTGCTGGCCGCGTTCAGCGGCCGGCGGAAGCCCTCCGGCGCCTGACGGCGCCCGAGGATCCGCTCAGTCGATCTCCAGCACCCGGTAGTGGATCTCGCCACCGGGCGTGACGATCGTGACCGCATCGCCGACCCGTCGCCCCATCAGGGCCGCGCCCACGGGTGACACGCTGGAGATGCGGCCCTCGCGGCTGTTCGCCTCTGCCGACCCGACCACCTGCAGGACCACGGTCTCCTCGCCGTCCTCGTCGAGCTTGACCCGCGACCCGATCTCCACGCGGGCGCCGCGTTCGGTGGGGGCGACGACCTGGGCGACCTTCAGCTTGGCTTCGAGCGCCTTGATCCGGCCCTCGAGGAAGCCCTGCTCCTCGCGCGCGGCGTGGTACTCCGCGTTCTCCTTGAGATCGCCGTGCTCCCGGGCGGTGGCGATCCGCTTGATGACGCCGGGGCGCTCCGCGAGCAGCCCGGCGAGCTCCGCCTGGAGCCGTTCGAGGCCCTCGGCCGAGACGAGCACCGGCTCGGGAGGCGGCTTGCGCGGCGAGCCCTGGGCGGCGTAGGCGGCCGCCGACGCGACCCGGCCCGCACCCCGGCCGGGCGCCGGGCGGCGAGCTCGCTTGGCCTCGTCCTTCGCGCCGTCCGCCTCGGCCGGCGGGAACTGGACGATCCGCTTCACGGGCGGCGTCGCCGGCGCCTTGACCTCGGGGAGCAGCGGGTTCGTGATGCCGGTGTCCTTGCGGATGCCCGACGGCGACCGCAGCACGGCCCACGGCAGGAGGCTGGCTGGCCGCGCCGGCCGTGCCCTTGGCCGCCGCCGCGCGATCGGCGTCCGTGATCCCGGCCGCGAACGCCTCGAGGAGCCCGTCCTCGTACTCCTCGAGCGCGGTCGTCCCCGCCCACCACACCCGGAGCTCGCCCAGGTTGCGCAGGAAATGGAGCCACAGGCCCGAGGCGGCCGGCTTCGCGTCGCCCGGCACGGTCTTCGCGATCGCGGCCACGCGTCCGGCGACGGACCCGGCCGTGCTCCCGATGTGCAGGACCACCTGATCGGGCAGCCAGAACGAGGCGAGCCGCTGCTGCAGCTCCCGCGAGGCGGGTCGCTCGCCGTCGAGCCGGAGCTCGGGCACGTGCTCGAGCCACTTGCCGACGAGCGCGAGGTCCAGCGGCGCCGTGGCCAGCGGCGCGGCGAGCTCGACGATGAACACGCCGGGCGCCGAGTGGCGGATCGGCCGGCCCCACATGGCGGGTCCGTCGGCGATCAGCCCGACCTCGCGCAGGAGATCGGCGGCGGTCGGAGTGGTGGGCATGATCGATCGGGTCCCCCGGGAGCCTGGGGTTGGTGCCGGCTGGCGCGGGCGGCCTCGCGACGGCGCGCCTGTGGGACCCAGCGTATCGTCTCTCCGACATGCCCAACGAGCCCACGCACCAGATGGCCGGTCCCGAGCCACGCCGCAGCGCCGTGACGCCGGTCCGTCTCGGCGCGGTGACCGTGCTCGTGATCGCGGCCCTCGTCGCGGGGATCGGCCTGCTCGGCGGCTCCGGCCGCGAGCCGTCGGCCATCGCCGCCGTGGCGACCTCGGTGCCCAGCCTGTCCGGCCCGGCCTCGCCGGTCGCGGCGACGCCCGACGATCCGACGCGACCCGCCGAGACCGCCACCGCCCGGCCCACCGACAGCCCCACCCCCGAGCCCACGGCGACGCCGCGACCGCCGAAGCCCACGCCGGCGCCGACGGCGCCGCCCGCCTCGAAGCCGCCCGTCGTGGCAGGCACGACCGGGTCGGGCCACGCGCACGCGCTCCAGCGGCGGCTCGACGCCTGGCGCGCGAAGCACCTCGTCCCCGGCGTGTCGGTCGCGATGCTCTGGGACGACGGACGGATGTGGCTCGGCGCGTCGGGGAACGCCGACGTCGCGAACGGCCGCCGCGTCACGCCGGACACCGGCTTCGCCCTCGCCTCGATCTCCAAGACCTTCACGGCGGCGGTCGTCATGCAGCTCGTCGACGAGGGCAGGCTCCGGCTCGACGAACGGGTGGCGCCGCTCCTGCCCGCGTTCGGCATCGATCGCCGGGTCACGGTCAGGATGCTGCTCGACCACACCAGCGACATCAACGACTTCTTCTTCAACCCGAGGATCGACCACGCGCTGCAGTCGAAGCCGGATGCGACGTGGACCGCCCGGCGCACGTACCGCTACGTGCCGCCCGGCCGCATCCGACCGGGCAAGACCTGGAGCTACTCCAACACCAACTACCTGTTGCTGGGCGAGCTCGTGAAGGCGGTCACCGGCCGGCCGCTCGCGAAGGAGGTCCGCGCCCGGTTGCTGGACCCGCTCGACCTGAAGACGGCCTGGTACCAGGCCGCCGAGAAGCCTCGCGCGGAGCTCAGCCGGGGCTACCGGCTGGTTCCGGTCGAGGGCGGCGCTCGGGTCGTGCCGGTCGCGCCGGCCAGCGACGTCATGCCGTTCCGGTCCGTCGTCACGGCGGCCGGTGGGGCCGGGTCGATCGCCGCGACCGCGGAGGACACCGCGCGCTGGATGCAGGCGTTCGCCGGCGGCGAGGTGCTGTCACCGGCGATGCAGACCGCGATGCTCGGCGACGTCAGCTACACGCGCGCGCTCCACGCGCGCATCCCGTACGGCCTCGGGATCCAGGTCGTGACGATCGGCGGACGTCCGGCCCTCGGGCACTCGGGCCGCTATCTCGGCTACCGGAACGTGGTCCGCTACCTGCCCGCCGACGGCGTGACGATCGCGGTCCTGACCAACCAGGGGGTCGTCGACCCGGCGGTGATCGCCGCGTCGCTGTTGAAGGTCGCCCTTCGCTGACGGCCCGCCTCGGGGCCGAGCCCCGGGAAGATCCCGGTCAGGCGACCCCGGAACGGCGGCGGCCCGATCTCGCGGCGGACGCCCCGCCCCGGCGAGCCCCGGACCCGGATCCGGACCCGGAGTACCCGCCCGCTCCGCGCGGCGCCCGCAGCGGCTGGGCCTCGGCGTCACGACGCGGGACGAAGCCGGGCGCGGTCTGCCACGGGATCGCCCGCTGGAGGAGCCGCTGGACGCCTCGCAGCAGGTCGGCCTCGTCGATGCACACGAGGCTGATCGCGTCGCCCGTGGCGCCCGCCCGGCCCGTGCGGCCGATCCGATGGACGTAGTCCTCGGGGTTCCACGGGAGCTCGAAGTTCACGACGTGCGGCAGGTCCACGATGTCGAGCCCGCGCGCGGCGACGTCCGTCGCGACCAGGACGCGGATCTCGCCCGCCTTGAACGCCTCGAGGGCCTTGGTCCGGTCCGCCTGCGCGCGGTCCGAGTGGATCGCGGTCGCGGCGACGCCGTGGCGGTCCAGCCAGGACGCGAGCCGGGACGCCGCGAGCTTGGTCCGCGTGAACACGAGGACCTGGTGCCAGTCGCCCTCGATGATGAGGTGGGCGAGCAGCTCCTCCTTGCGGTCCCGGTCCACCGGGTACACCAGCTGGCGGACGTTCTCCGCGGCCGTGCCGTGCCGGGAGACCTCGATCGTCACCGGGGTCCGCAGGATCGACCCCGCGAGGCGCTTGATGTCGTCGGAGAACGTGGCCGAGAACAGCAGCGTCTGGCGGCGGCCGGTGAGCAGGTCGAGGATCCGCCGGATGTCGGGCATGAAGCCCATGTCGAGCATCCGGTCCGCCTCGTCGAGGACGAGGATCTCGACCTGGCCGAGGTTGGCGGCGCGCTGGCCGACGAGATCGAGCAGGCGGCCGGGCGTGGCGACGAGGATCTCGACGCCGGCGCGCAGCTCCTTGATCTGCGGATCGAGCGGGACGCCGCCGTACACGACGGCCGACTTGAGCGGCACGTGCCGGCTGTAGGTCTTGACGCTGTCGGCGACCTGCACGGCGAGCTCCCGCGTCGGCGTCAGGACGAGGCAGCGAACCGGGTGGCGCGCGGGCGAGAACGAGGTGTTCGCCTGCGGGCGGAGGCGGTCGAGGATGGGGAGGGTGAAGGCGGCAGTCTTGCCGGTGCCGGTCTGGGCGGCCGCGAGGACATCGGTTCCGGCGAGCACGACCGGGATCGCACGCTCCTGGACCGGTGTCGGCTCGGTGTAGCCCTCCTCGGCGACGGTCCGCAACAGGTCCGCGGACAGTCCAAGCTCATCGAAGCGCAAGTAGTTCTGGTGCTCCCGAGTGGCGGTCGCCATGGGCAGCGACCCTGATCGATGTCTCAATTCCGGCGTGGCGCCCACCCGACATCGCGGGGGCGGCGGCAACCACCGTCGCGCGGAGCATACCCGAGAATGGCCCCGATGGGCGCACAAGGCACGCGGGCGATCGACGCGGCGAGGCGCGCCGGCGTGGCCTTCGAGGTGCACGAATACGCCCAGGATCCACGTGCGTCGCTCGGCAGCGGCGGTCGCGGGTACGCGCTGGAGGCGGTGGCCGCGCTCGGGCTCGACCCCTCGCGCGTGTTCAAGACGATCGTGGTCTCGGTCGACGGGCGACTCGGGCTGGCGATCGTGCCGGCCGACACCGAGGTGGACCTGAAGGCCGTCGCGGGCGCCCTCGGCGGCCGCCGCGCGGACATCGCGGCACCCGCGGAGGCGGAGCGCGCGACGGGCTACGTGCTGGGCGGCATCAGCCCGCTGGGCACGAGACGCGCGCTGCCCACGGTGATCGACGCCTCGGCGGCCGACTGGCCGACCGTCCATGTCTCGGCCGGCCGCCGCGGCCTGGAGCTCGAGCTGGCCGCCGCCGACCTGGTCCGGCTGACCCGCGGGACGAGCGCGCGGATCGCCCGCCGGGGCTGAGCTCGGCACCGCGCAGATCGCGCCATCCGCGCCCGACGCCGGCCTTGCAGGCCGGGCGCCGGCGCTCCATCCTGCCGCGCATGGCGAGGGGCGTCGCGCTGGCGATCGACCTGGCGGTCAAGCTCGCGGTGATCGTGCTGTCGATCTACCCGCTGCTGAACCCCGAGTCGTCGCACTTCGCGGGCAAGGCGATGGGCGCGCGTGCCCTGATCTACCCGGTGTTCGTCGTGCTCATCCCCGCGGCCTGGCTCGCAGCCGGCCGGCCGCGGCCGTATCCGGTCCTCGCCGACATCGCGCTCGGGTTGCCGTTCGTGCTCGACGCCGGATCGAACGTGCTCGGACTGTTCGCGATCGCCGGGTTCGACGCGCTGCCGCACGCCGTCGGCTGGTTCTGCCTGTCGATCGCCTTCGGCCTCGCGGTCGCGCCGATGGTCGACAGGCGGTGGGTGGCCTTCCTCCTCGTCGTCGGCTTCGGCGCGTCGATCGACGTGCTGTGGGAGATCGGCGAGTACCTGCTGATGCGGAGCGGGTCGTCGGGCCTCGCGCTGACCTACGAGAACACCGTCCAGGACCTGGCGACGTCGTTCATCGGCGGCGTGGTGGCGGCGATCGTCGTGGTGACCGTCCTGTGGCCGCGCGAGGGGACGCCCAGGACGCCGTTCGGCTGGACCGCGGCCGGCGAGGCCCGACCCTAGCCGGCGATCTCGGACCGCTCGGTCCAGAGCGAGGCGATCAGCAGGCCCACCACCAGCCATGCCAGCACGACGACCACGGCGACATCCGGGTCCAGCCGCGCGACGGCCGCCCCGCCGACCGCCGCCGAACGAGGAGTCTCCGGCGACGACCGCACCGGCCGCCGAGAACGGGAACCACTTCATGATCTGCGGCAGGAAGATCCCGGCGATGCCCTCGGCGAAGTAGAGGACGATGCCGACGCCGATGCCCGCCAGCTGGCTGCGCGTGATCGTCGCGATCGCGAACCCGACGGCCGTGCTCATCGCGAGCGACAGCCCGGAGCGAGCGAGCTGCTGGCCGAGATCCGCCAGCGCGCCGTCCGCCGTCATCCCGGTCAGCGGGATGTTGAGCAGCGAGGAGCCGATCACGGCCATCACGACGCCCATCAGGAACGCGACCAGCATCCCGATCAGGACGATCGCGAGCACGCCGGCGAAGCCGAGCAGGGTGTAGCGGGTCCGGCTCTCGCCCCGCGCGACGGCGGCCTTGAGCGTCCCCCACGTCCACTCGGAGCCGGCGATCGCCGCCCCGTAGGCGACGGTGAGCAGGCCGCCGATCCCCAGGATCAGCGTCAGGATCGCGGAGTACGCCCCGGGGAAGGTCACGAAGATCCGCGCGGCGAGGGCCGCCTGCGGGTCGCCGACGCCCTCCTGGGCGCTGGCGATCAGGGCGAGGAAGATCAGTCCCAGCAGCGCGACGAACAGGACGAAGGTGATCCAGGTCGCGGGCCGCCGGATGAGCTTGCGCAGCGTGGCGACGAACAGCCTCATGACGACCAGCCCGTCGTCTCGGGCTTCGCCCCCGGGTCGTTCGCCCAGGTCGTGGGCGGTGGCGTCGCATCCGGGCCGCCGGGCGGCGGGGCCGTGCCGCCGAGGTCGGGGCGGGACCCGGTGAGCCCGAGGAACAGCGACTCGAGGTTGGCGCCGCCCTCGATCCGGGACGCGAAGATCCCGGACTGGGCCAGGGCCCGGTTCAGCTCCGCCGAGCGCGCGGGATCGACCTTGACCGCGATCCAGCCGTGTTCGGGGCCGCCCTCCGGGCTGACCGTGCCGGCGCCCGCCACGAGCCCGAGGACCCTGGCCGCTTCCGGGATCTCGTCAGGGGCCACGCGGATGCGGACCGATCCCTCCTCGCGCAGCAGCGTCTCGACCGAGCCTTCGCGGACCAGCCGCCCGTGGGCGATGATGCCGACCACATCGGCCAGCTGCTGGACCTCGGACAGGATGTGGCTGGACACGAACACGGTCTTGCCGGCCGCCGCGAGCGCCCGCAGCGAGTCGCGCATGCCGACGATCCCCGCCGGATCCAGGCCGTTGGCGGGCTCGTCGAGCAGCAGCAGCCGCGGGTCGTTCAGGAGCGCCGCCGCGATGCCCAGCCGCTGCTTCATCCCCAGCGAGTACCCGGACACGCGGTCCTTCGCCCGGTCGCCCAGGTTGACCAGGCCCAGGATCTCGTCGATCCGACCGGAGGGGACCCGAGCCCCCGTGGCCGCGAGCGCGCGCAGGTTCTCGCGCCCGGACAGGAAGGGATAGAACGACGGCGACTCGATCAGGGCGCCGACCTCGAACAGCCGCTTCCGGTCGCCGCGCCCGAACGGCCGCCCGAGCAGCTCGACCCGGCCGCTGTCCGGGCGGATGAGGCCCGTGAGGATCCGCATCGTCGTCGTCTTGCCGGCCCCGTTCGGGCCGAGGAAGCCGTACACGACGCCGGTGGGGACGCGCAGGTCCAGCCCGTCGAGCGCGACATTCGCCCCGTACTTCTTCGCGAGGCCCTCCGTCGCGAGCGCCACCCCCGCCTGTGCCGTCACCCTCGCCTCCACGCATCGGCGCCCGTGGGCAGGCCCGGTCCGGCCTGCAACCGTGCGCGTGCCGCGCCCCGGAGGGGGTGCGGCCACGCACCAACGATAGCCCAGCCGGATGACCGAATAGGGGATGGCTGTTACGAGATTGAAAGGGTTCACTACAAACCATCCGGCGTGGCATACTCCCTTCGACCAACGGGGGAAGTTGCCCACCCGAACGCAGACAGGCCCAACAACCGAAGAGCCGTCGTCACGGACAGGCACCTGTCGCGCCCCTCCTGGGTGGTTCGCCCACCCGCCCCCCGGATCGTCCCCAGCGATCCTCGTCGCCCGCCCAATGGGCACCGACGCGCGCCCCCGCCGCCCCAGCCTGTCACCGACGGCCACCGCTCCCACCGTCGCCGTGCCCCATGCACGGCGTTCCGGCAGAGAGGAGGCAAGACGATTGCCCGATAGGACCAAGGGCGCCCAGAGGGCGTCTGCCAGGAAGCTCCGGTCGCTGCTGACCGGGGTCTTCGCCGCTCTGCTGATCGTGACCGCGATGAGCGCCACGGCCCCGGCTGCCCAGGCCGCGTCCCACAAGGTCGTCATCGTCGTCGGTCCCGTCGGGTCCGCCACCGACAACTACAAGCGCGGCGCCAACAAGCTCGCCGACAAGGCTCGCAGCTACGGCGCCAAGGTGGTCAAGGTCTACAGCCCGTATGCGACGTGGTCGCGCGTCCGCGAGGCCGCCCAGGGCGCGAACGTCCTGATCTACCTCGGACACGGCAACGGCTGGCCCAGCCCGTATCACCCGTTCTCCGAGACGTCCAAGGACGGCATGGGGCTGAACGGGAGCGCGGGCCACGGCAACTCCAACCTCAAGTACTACGGCGAGGTCTACATGGCCAAGCTGGGCCTGGCGTCGCACGCCGTGGTGGTGCTCAACCGCCTGTGCTACGCGTCGGGCAACAACGAGTGGGGTGCCGGCAACCCGACCCTGAGGACCGCCAAGAAGCGGGTCGACAACTACGGCTACGGCTTCCTCAAGGCCGGTGCGCAGGCCGTGTTCGCCAGCGGGATCACCGACGTCGGCTACGTGCTCCGAGGGCTGTTCAACGGCGCGGGGTCGATGTCGATGTCGGACCTGTTCTGGACGGACCCGACCCGGACCGTGGACTACAAGATCAGCTTCAACTCGAACCGCATCGGCGGCGTCTCGGCCCGCATGGACCCGTACAAGCCCCATCGCTACTACCGGTCGGTGATCGGTCGCCTCGGTACGACCGTCGGCGACTGGCGCAGCCACTGACCCTCGCCGGGCCCACCGCCGGCGGCCGCCGGTCAGATGGGTGAGGGCATCGCGGTCGGCACGGCCTCGGGCTCGCCCCGGAACAGGGCCCAGGCCACCAGCGCCGCGAGCAGGGCGATGGCCCCGCCGATCGCGAACACGACCCGGGCCCCGGTGACGTCGGCCAGGATGCCGGCCACGGCCATCGAGCCGATCGACGCCGTCTGGATCGCGGCGTTGAGCGCGCCCGCGACCCGGCCCCGCGTCTCGTTCGTCGTCGACCGCTGGACGATCGTCATGGTCGTCGCCTGGACCGGCATCACGAACCAGCCCACGGCGAACATCACCAGCAGCAGCGCCCACGGACCGGGCGCGACCGACAGCAGGCCGACGCACACGGCGAGGCCGGCGATGCCGCCGACGAACAGGCGCGGGATGCTGAAGCGCACGGCCAGCCAGCCCATGAGCCCGCCGGCGAGGATCATCGACAGGGTCTGGGCGCCTTCCAGCGGGCCGGCCCAGGCCGGGCTGGCGCCGAGGTCGTTGACCAGGAACGGGATGAACAGGACGTTGATCGCGCCGACGCCCAGCATGACCACCGACACGCCGCCCAGCGCGGCCACCAGCCAGCGCGAGCCGGCGACGATCCGGAGGCCGTCGGCGACGGCACCGCCGAGGCCCTGCGACTTCGCCTTCGCCAGCGCGATCGCGTCGGGCGCGCCCGCCTCGCGGGTGACGCCGTAGACGAGCACGACCGACACGAGGAAGGTGGCGGCGTCGACGACGAGGACGGGCCAGGCCGTTCCGAGGACGCCGGCGATGAGGCCGGTCACCGCCGCCCCGATGACGCCGGCGACCATCCGGGTCGCCTGGCCGATGGAGTTGGCCACGAGCAGGCCGTCGGCCGGGACGACCCGCGGCAGCATCGCCATCCGGGCGGGGGAGAAGAACGTCCCGATGATGGCCTGGAGGCACGCGAGCGCGAACAGCACCGGCACGGCCTCGCGGACGGCCGCGAGCACCATGACCCCGACGACGACCGCCCGGAGGGTGTCGGACGCGAGCATGATCCGGCGCCGGTCGTGGCGATCGGCCCAGGCGCCCGCGAACAGCCCGACGGTGACCGGGGGCAGCGCGACCAGGATCGACATCAGCGCGATCGCCGCGGTCGAGCCGGTGAGGTCGAGCACCAGCAGGAACAGCGCGAGGTAGGTCATGCCGTCGCCGATGTCGGAGATCGCCTGCGCGAGGTAGAGGCGACGGAAGTCGGGGATGCGGAGGAGGTCGCGGGCGCCGATCGGCGTCGCGGCGGGCTGGTCGGTCATCGGTCGGCTCCTCGACGTGTCTCGTCCATGGCTCGTCGGCTCGTCATCGGCCACGGCGGCCGGGCGCGGCATGGGATAGACCGCGAACACCAGGCCGTAGGCGGCCGCGTCGGGATCGACGTCCTCGCCGAACTCGTCCTCGATGGCCTGGAGCCGCCGGCGAAGCTCGACGGCACGGGCGGGGGACAGCCGGGCCAGGCCGCGCGACAGGATGACGCGCCGCTCCTCGGGCACGTCCTCGCCGGTCTCGATCACCCCGGTCCGGATCGCTTCCTCGATCTCGTTGCGCGCGGTGTCGAACACGGCCACGAGCGTGTCGTGGAGGACCACCTGCCGCGCCTCGCTGTCGCCGGCGAGGAGCCGGCGGTCCAGCTGGAACGACCTGGCGACGACCCGGTAGCGGGTCTCGATGATCCCCGACACGATCCGGCGCTCGACGGGTCGGATGAGATCCCGCTCGAGCAGCTGCTCGACGTGGTGGTAGAGGCGGGTCTGCGGCACGCCGATCTCGACCGCCAGCTCCTTGACGGACCAGGCGGGGTCCTGGCGCTGGACCATCGTCTCGAGGATCCGCAGGCGGGTCGGGTCGGAGATCGCGCGCAGGCTCTCGACGTCGCCGATGAGGCGCACGTCCTCCGGCTGGAACGCCGGATCCAGCGCGGCCTGCTCTTGCATCACGTCCGACATTTGCTCTCCATAGATCATTCAATTGATGTTGAACGCTAGGATGCACGCTGAATGCCGGCTGTCAAGGGGTCGAGTTCCACAGCCCGCGACCCGCGGGATGGGGCACCATGGGCGGATGCCCGACCGAACCGCGAACGTCGACGATGGCTGGCGCTCCGTGCGCGCGGCGGCGCCCGCGGCCGAGGGCGCGTCGAAGCGCGGGCGGCTGACGTTCCTGGGCCACTCGACGGTGCTGATCGAGGTCGACGACCTGCGGATCCTCACCGACCCGGTTCTGCGGGAGGGGGTCGGCCCCGTCCGGCGCCAGGTGCAGGCGGTCCTGCCCGAGCTGTTCGCGGACCTCGACGCCGTGTTCATCAGCCATGGGCACCACGACCACCTCGACCCGCCGTCCCTGCGCCGGATCCCGGGCAAGCCGACGCTGATCGTGCCCCGGGGCTTCCGGCGGCTGGCCGAGAAGGCTGGGCTGGGTCCCGTGGAGGAGGTCGAGCCGGGCGACCGGCTGACGATCGATCGCGTCCGGTTCGAGGTGCAGTACGCCGATCACTCCGGCCGTCGCGAGCCACTCGGCCCGGGCGGTCCGGCCATCGGCTGCGTCATCGCGGGATCGCGAACGGTGTACTTCCCCGGCGACACCGACCTGTTCCCGGGGATGGGGGCGCTCGCCGGCCGGCTCGACGTCGCGATGCTGCCGGTCTGGGGCTGGGGACCGACGATCGGGCACGGGCACATGGACCCGGTCCGGGCGGCCGCGGCGGCGGCGATCCTGCGGCCGCGGCTGGCGATCCCGATCCACTGGGGCACCTTCTACCCGGCCGGGATGAAGCGGGTGGCGCCGACGAGGCTGAGCGAGCCCGGGCGCGAGTTCGAGGCCGCGCTCGCGGGCTTCGCCCCCGATCTCGTGGCGCGCGTCCTGGCGCCGGGCGAGAGCCTCGACCTCCCCGAGTCGCCCGCACCCTAGCCCCGGACGCGACGAACCCCGCCGTTGCCGGCGGGGTTCGCGCTGTTGACGAGGGAGCGGCTCAGCCGAAGGCGACGTGGGCGACGATGCCGAGGGCGATGAGCAGGATCACGAGGAAGAGGAGGAAGGCCGGGAAGACGCCGACGGCGTCGACTTCGAGGTACTGGCTCTGTGCGGTCATCTGGCGTCTCCTTTCTGGTCCAGATCAGGGTGCCGTCGGTGGTGGCGGCCGATGACCAGAGATTGCCGCACGCGAGCGCCCGGACCCACGGACCCGCGTGGCGCCTCCGCGGCCACGAACGACCGCTTCCGCGATGGACGGATGACGATGTCGGCGGTTCGACGGGCCGGGCGGTGAGCGGCTCGCCGGCGACGCCCGAACGACCGGCGCCGTTCCCCGTTCCGGAGATTGAACCTTTCCGCGGACGACAGGCATCTGCTTTTCGACCGACCCACCTAGGGAGCGGTCAGCGGCAAGGAGCAGCTCGTGCATCGAGAGCTCGTGGACCGGGCGAAGCAGGGCGACGAGGAGGCCTTCGACGCCCTTGCCCGCACGGTCGGCGATCGGTGCATGGCGATCGCGTCCCGGATCCTTCGCGACCGTGACCTCGCCCAGGACGCCGTCCAGGCGGCCCTGATCCAGGCGTGGCGCGACCTGCGGATGCTTCGCGACAACGATCGCTTCGAGCCCTGGCTCCACCGGATCCTGACCAACGAGTGCTACGCCGAGGCCAGGCGTCGCAAGCGGTGGTCGGCCTCCATCCGCCTCCTGCCGGTCGACGGGCCGCAGGAGCCGGTCGGCATCCTCACGGTCGACGATCGCGACCAGCTCGAGCGCGCCTTCCGGAGGCTGACGCTGGAGCAACGCGCCGTGCTCGTCTTCCATCACTACGTCGGGCTGCCGCTGCCCGAGCTCGCGGATCGACTGGGGATCCCGGTCGGCACCGCGAAGTCACGACTTCACCACGCGACGGCGGCGCTCCGGGCAAGCCTGGACGCCGACGCGCGCAGCATCGGCAGCTCCCAACAGGAGCGACTCGCATGACCGCACCGCGCGATCCCGATCGGCTGATCCAGGCCTTCCTGGAGGACGGCACCGACGCTCTTCCGGATTGGGCGTTCGACGAGGTGCGGCAGGACATCCATCGAACACGACAGCGGGTCGCCATCGGCCCGTGGAGGGAACCAGTCATGTCCAGCCTCGCAAAGTACGGGGTGATCGCTGCGGCGGTCGTCCTCCTCGTCGGCGCCGGCGCCGTCCTGTTGCGACCCGCACCCGCCGGCGTCGCGGCGCCCGCCAGTCGCCCGACGGCGAGCCCGACCGCACCGCCCAGCGACGCAGCGGCGGCAAACCCGACGCTCGGCCCGAACGCCCTGCCGCCCGGCCCGGTCCAGATTCGCGACGCCGAGCTGGGCAACCCTGGCGTTCTGACCGTCACCATCCCGTCGGGCGGGTCCGGGTGGATCAAGGATGAGATCAGCCTGTGGAAGGACGCCCCGACGCCGGGCGACGACTCGGGAGCCTTGCTCATGGTCTGGCCCGGCGGGATCACCGGGACGTTCGTCGATCCCTGCACCGACCACACCCGCAGGCAGCCTGATCCCGAAGGGGTCGAGGCCCTCATCGCGGCAGTTGCCAACCAGCCCGGGGTCACGTCCGGCCCGGCGACCGACGTGACGGTCTCCGGCTACTCGGGCCAGTTCGTCGACACGACGGTGACCGCCGACATCGCGACGTGCCTTGGCGGCGAGGAGGGGTTCTGGTTGTGGGCATCGCCCAACGACCGGCGCTACGTCCAGGGCACCAATGAGGCCAACCGCATCTACGCATTTGACGTCGACGGCGAGCGATTCACCTTCGCCGTCCGCCTGCCGGCGAACACGACCGACGCCGACAGGGCGGAGACCATGGCGATGCTCGAAACCATCTCGATCACTCCCGCGCCCTCGGCCTCGCCGTCGCCCTGAGCCCGTCGTTCTCGGCCCGCTGCAGACGCGCGCCACGCGCCAAGCAGCGGGCCGTCGAGGGTGCCTGGCAGACCATGCGTCCCGTCTAAGGTCCGCGGGTCAGGGCTTGCGCCCCTCGCGCAGCATCTGCACCGACTTCTCGACGCGTCGCTTGCGCGTCTCCTCGTTCTTCGTGCCCTCGACGTTGAGCACGAACCAGCGGCGGTTGCTGTAGGACAGGCCGTCGAAGAAGGCGCGCGCCTCGGGCTCGTCGGCGAGGGCGGCCGCGAGGTCCGCGGGCACCTCGACCTCCCGGGGCGCCGTGTCGAGCTCGAGGTCGACGTCCACCTCGTCGCCGGCCGAGACGCCGGCGGCCTGCCGGTTCTCGGCCGCGAGCGGGAGCATGAACACGTCGCCGTAGGCCGCGATCGTGCTCCGGTAGGTGTAGCCGTTGATCGTCACGCGTGACGGCCGGGCGCTTCTTGCCCTGCCCGAGCTCGTCCACGACCTCGGGCGGGCACGCGGAACCCGGTGGCCGACTTCCCCTCGAGCTCGATCGTCGTCCGGAACCGCATGGCGCGCCAGTGTAGCGCCGCGCCGCGACGCGCTACTTCGCATTTGGACTTGACAATATCGAAAGGAGACATTAGAAAAGAGAAAGACACATTGCTACCTGACGAGGAACCCCGTGCCGCATGACGTGATCGCCACCTGCCCCGTCTGCTCGGGCGAGCTCAATGTCACCCGCCTCCGGTGCGGTGACTGCGGGACCGTCATCGAGGGGGAGTTCGGGGTCGGCCGCTTCGCCCGCCTGACCCGCGAGCAGACCCAGGTGCTCGAGAGCTTCCTCCGCAGCCGCGGCAACCTCCGCGACATGGAGCGCGAGCTCGGCATCAGCTACCCGACCGTCCGGGCCCGCGTGGAGGCGCTCATCCGCGCCCTGGGCTTCGGCCCGCGCGACGAGCCGGACGACATCCCATCCACCGACGGGGAGGCCGCGGGCGGCGACGCCGCATCGACCGCGACCGCCGCCGCCGACGCCATCCAGGCCGGACGCCGCGAGGTCCTCGAGCGGCTGTCCCGCCACGAGCTGAGCGCCGAGGAGGCCGCCGAGGCCATCCGGGCGCTGGGGAGGACGAAGTGACCGGCATGACCCCTGACATCTCGACCGGGCGCGAGCTCCCGCTGGAGCCGGGCGGCGAGGTCGAGCTCCTGCTCACCTCCAGCAGCGTGCTGCTGCGGGGCGTCGAGCGCGACGTCGTCACCGTCCGCAGCCTGGGCGGCGAGGACGTCGACGACGACCTCACGATCGAGCAGGCGGCCGGGCAAGGTCCGGATCCGGGTTCGCGACAACGTGACCGGGTTCCGGATCGGACCGCTCCGGGTGGGGACCGGCGGGCCGCCCGACCTCGAGATCGAGGTCCCGCGCGCGGCGACGATCTCGCTCCGCACCGTGAGCGGCGACGTCGAGGCGACCGGCGTGGCCGGCGCGAGCCGGTGGGCGACGACCTCGGGCGACCTGCGGCTCCGCGTCGATGGCGGCTCGGTCACCGCAGAGTCCATGTCGGGTGACGTCGACGTGGTGGCCGGCGGGCCGATCGAGCTCAAGGCTCGCTCCGTGTCCGGCGACCTGACCCTGCGCGCGCCCCGGTTCGACGCGCTGGCCGCCTCGACGACCAGCGGCGACGTTCGCATCGACGGCGCGCTCGGCGAGGCCGGGGAGCACGTGATCAGCTCGGTCAGCGGCGACGTGGAGCTGGCGACGCCGAGCGCCGTGCGCGTGGACACGCAGTCGATCACCGGCGACGTCCGGGCCGGCGGGACGATCCGCTCCGAGGGCAAGCGCGGGCGCCGCGTGATGGTCGTCGGCGCCGGGACCGTGGACGTCTCGATCCGGACGACCTCGGGCGACATCCGGCTGCGCGGCGGGCCCGCCGGCGACGTGCCCGCGGCGCCCGAGCCGCCGGCCGTCCCGACGGCGCCGGTGCCCCCGGTCGCACCCGAGCCCCCGGTCGCGCCGGCGCCACCGATCGTGGTCGTCGCGGAGGCCGAGGCCGCACCCAACCTCGTCCGCTCGACGACCGATCGGCCGGCGGACGGCGGGCAGGCGCCCGCGGGGGACGCCCAGGCTGCCGGCGCCGGCACCGTCGACCGTCGCGAGGCCGCCCGCCTCGAGATCCTCCGCGCGCTGGAGCGCGGCGACCTCGACATCGAGTCGGCGTCGCACCGGCTCGAGATCCTCGAGGACGCCGGCCCGCGGTCCTTCCGGGGGTGGTGCTGATGGCCGCGGACCCGCTCGACGATGTCCTGCGCCTGGTCGCCGAGGGGCGCCTGACCGCCGAGGAGGCGGCCCCGATCCTGGCCGCCCTGGATGAGCGCGTGCCCGATGCTCCGCCGGCCGGTCCGGGCGCGCCGACTGGCGCGGGATCCGAGCCGCCGGGCGGCTTCGGCAGCAACCCGCCGCCGGGGTCCGCGTCCGCGGCCTCCGCCGCCGGGAGCCGGGGCGACGGCCCCCGAACCCTGCGCATCGAGGTCACCGACGCCGGACGGCCGGTCGTGAACCTCCGGCTGCCGATCGCCGTGGGCAAGCTGGCCCTCGACCGCATCCCGGGCCTGCCCGCCGAGCACGTGTCCCGCGTCCGCGAGGCGCTGCTGAGCGGCTATCGGGGGTCTGTCCTCGAGGTCGACGACGACGGCGACGGCGTGCGGATCATCCTCGAATGACCGCGCTCGCGGTCGGCCGCGTCCGGTCGCTGCCGTTCCTGCGCGCCCTCGACGCGCGCGACTTTCGACTGCTGTGGGCGAGCGAGGCCATCTCGGTCGTCGGCGACCAGTTCCACTTCGTCGCTCTGTCGTGGCTCGTGATCTCGCTGACCGGCTCGGGGCTCGCGCTGGGCGCCGTGCTCATCGCGATCGCCGTGCCGCGCGCGGCCCTGCTGCTGCCGTTCGGCGTGCTCGCCGACCGCCGCCCATCGCGCACCCTGATGCTGACGGCGCACCTGGTCCGCGGGGCCGTCGTCGGCGGCATCGCCATCCTCGTCCTGACCGGGTCGGCGACCATCCCGCTGCTCGCGCTCCTGGGCGCGATCTTCGGCGCCGCCGACGCGCTGTACCTGCCCGCGCAGCAGGCGTTCCTGCCGCGCACGCTGGCGCCCGAAAAGCTGCCGTCGGGGAACGCGCTGCTCCAGGGGACGTACCAGCTGGCCTCGATCGTCGGGCCGCCGGTCGCCGGCGCGGTGATCGCCGTGTCCACGACCGGCGTGGCGTTCGCCGTGGACGCGACCTCGTTCGTCCTCGCGGCGATCGTGATCGCGATGATCGGCCGGCCCGGCCCGGGCGTCCGCGCCGCGATGGCCTCGTCGGCGACGCCGGCGTCCGAGCCGGCCGCGGTCGGCCAGGCGGAGGCCCACGAGCCGTTCCTGGCCGCCATCGCCGGCGGGATCCGCTACGTGCTCGCCGACCGCGCCCTGGCGGTGACGATGGTGATCTCGCTCGTGCTCAACTTCGCCCTCAACGGCCCGGTCCTGGTCGGGATGCCCTGGCTCGCCGACCAGCGCTTCGCGGCCGGGCCCGCGGGCCTCGGCCTGCTGGCGGCGGCCTGGGCCGCCGGCGCCCTGATCGGCGTGGTGGTGGCCGGCAGCATCCGGCTCGAGCGCCAGGGCCGGATCCTGATGGCCGCCGTCGTCGTGTGCGGCGTGTCGGAGATCCTCGTCGGCGTGCTGCCGTCGCTGGCCGGCGTGTGGATCGTCCTCGCCCTGATGGGCGTCGCGATCGGGTACGCGAACATCGTGGCGATCTCGTGGATCCAGGCCCGCGTGGACCACGGGATGATCGGCCGGGTCATGAGCCTGGTCATGCTCATGGGCGCCGGGATCACGCCGCTGTCGCTCGCCGTATCGGGCGGCCTCATCGACCTCGACGCGACGGCCCTGTTCGTCGGGGCGGGCCTGCTCATCCTGCTGACCGCCGCCGGGGCGGCCGCGGTCGGGTTCGTGCGGCTGTTCGACGCGGCGATCGCTACGCCGGCGCCGGCGTCCGGCCCCGCTGGCGGGCGCTGATCGTCGGGAACGGCGCCGCCTCGACGCCCATCTCCTCCATCCGGTCCGCGTAGATGCCGTAGCGCCGTCGCGCCTCGCCGTGGCGACCCGCGGCCAGCAGCGCACCCACGAGCCCCAGGTGCGCCGCCTCGTCGTAGGCGTCGCGCTCGAGGATCCGGAGGAAGTAGCGGGTCGCGCCGTCGGCATCGCCGGTGCCCGCCGATGCGTCCGCCAGCAGGCGGGTCACCGAGATGTAGGCCGCCTGCGCCTCCTCGCGAAGCCCGACCGCCCAGTCCTCGTACGGATCCTCCTCGAGGAACTCGCCGCCGTAGCGACCCTCGGCGGCCTCGAGCGCGCGGCGCGCCGACCCGGCGTCGCCCCTCGCGCTGCAGGCGCAGGCCGTCGGCCGCGGCGGCCAGGAACGCCTCGACGTCGACGTCGACGTGCCCGAGGTCGAGCCACACCGCCTGCTTGTCGCCACCCACGAACCAGTCGGTCGAGAACCGCTTCTCGGGATCGAGCACGGCGCGCATCGTCGCCAGCGCGACCGACAGCCGGTTCGCCAGCGGCTCGGGATCCTCGTCGGGCCACAGGACCTCGAACAGGGTCTCGCGCGTGGTGGGGCGGCCGCGCCGGGCGACCAGGATCTTGAGCAGGTCGCGTGCCTTCTTGGACTGCCACGCCGTGGGCGGGATCGGCTCGCCGTCGCGCAGCACGCGGAACCGGCCCAGGGCGCCGATCTCGAGCGCGGGGCGGCCGGCTCGATCGAGCGTC
Source organism: uncultured Chloroflexia bacterium (assembly GCA_963767945.1). Classification (GTDB taxonomy): domain Bacteria; phylum Chloroflexota; class Limnocylindria; order Limnocylindrales; family CSP1-4; genus CAIXZV01. The sequence continues at coordinate 750,260 of CAVYGH010000011.1, forward strand.
TCCAGCCGCTCCGCGGCCTGGGTGGCCGGCCCGCGGGCGCCGAGCGAGCGAAACACGCCCGCCGCGTCCTCGGCCGCGGCGCGGGCGCGGTCGCCGTCGAGGATCGAGGCCAGGATGAGCCGGTTACGGGCGTAGCCATAGGGGATGCTGGCGGCGGTCCAGACCGCGGCCGCCCGATCGCACAGCAGCTCGGCCTCGCCCACGCTCGCCGTCGTCTGCGCCTGGATCTCGAGGCCCGAGGCGTACCCGGGCTGGTCCTGCCGCGCGGCCGCGACGTTGGTGGCCTCGCGGGCCAGTCGCCGGCCGGCGTCGAGGTCGCCCAGCGCCACGTGCACGCGGGCCGCCCCGAGGAGCACGGTCAGGGGCGCCACGCCTCGTCCCAGCTCGACCGACTCGGCCGCGAGCTCGCGGGCGCGATCCGGGTCGTCGGCGACGATCGTCTGGGCGAGGCCGACCAGCGCCGGGGCCAGGGCCTCGGCATCGGCCGCGCCGCGGGCCGCGCGGATCGCGGTCTCGAAGGCGAACCTCGCCAGCAGCGGAGTCGCCGCGCAACAGGTGGAGCGATCCCTCGCGGACGAGCGGGTAGGCGACCGACGGCGAGCCGACCCGGTCGTAGATCTCGCGCGCGCGCGGTGAAGTCGACCAGCGCCTCCTCGAACCGCCCGAGTCCCTGGTGGGCGCGTCCCCGATTGACGAGGGCGCGGGCGTGGAACGAGGCGAAGCCGACGGTGTCGGCCAGGCGGACCGCGTGGTCGAGCGTCCCGAAGGCGGCCTGGACGTCCCCCCGGTCGATCTCGAGCGCACCGCGGGCGTTCCGGATCCGGACCTCCTGCAGCGCGTCGCCCGCCTGCTCGGCGAGCCCAGCGCCCGGTCGAAGGCCTGCGCCGCGCCGTGGAAGTCGTGGGCCAGCTCGGCGCCCATGCCCATCGCGGTGTGGGCGGCCGACAGGGCACGAGCGTCGCCGGCGATGCACGGCCAGCTCGAGCGATCGCCCGGCCGCGTCGGCGCTCTCCTGCACGTCGCCCCGGTGGTAGTGGGCGGACGCGATCCAGGCGAACAGCAGCGCCTCCTCGGCCGGATCGCTCGCCGGTGAGCTCGGCCCGGGCGTAGACGGCGAGCGCCTCGTCGTAGGCGCCGCGCAGGCCGTGCACGAGGCCGAGGCGCCAGGCCGACGCCGGGTCGAGCCGATCGGCGCCCGCCGGCGGCCCGCGTGAACGCCGCCGTCGCCGCCCGCCAGTCGCCGCGGACCATGTACGCCTCGCCGCAGGCTCGCTCGAGCCTCGGCGTGCGCAGCCCATCGGGCAGCGTCGCGGCCGCGTCGGTCACCGTCCGTGTGGATCCGGCCAGCACGAGCATCGGCCCGTAGCGGTCGAGGAAGCCCGACCAGCGCCTCGGGCGACGCCGGCGAGCGCGAGCTGCGCGAGCGCGTCGTCGTACGCGCTCGTGCGCCTCGAGCCAGGCCGCGGCCGCGGAGGTGGAGGTCGCGCGTCTCGTCGGGCGACAGGCGCCAGCCGCGACCGCGCGTACTCGCGGATCAGCCCGTGGAGCGACGTACCAGCCCGGGTCACCGGGGAGCGGCTGGAGGAACAGGCCGCGTCGGGCCAGCCCGTCGAGCACCGTGCGTCGCGTCGTCGATCCCGACAGCCTCCAGCAGCGGGCCCGAGAAACGCTCGAAGTGGACGGCCCGCGAGAGGGCGTGGCGGATCGGCTCCGAGGCCTGCGCCACCACCTCCTCGGCGAGGTACGCGAACAGCGGGCCTTCGGGGCGCTGGAGTCGCTCGAGGACGGCCTCCCGGCCGCCCGCCGGCGCAGCGTCGCAGCGCCTCGATCGTGAGCCGGACCGCCGCGGGCCAGCCGTCGGTCGCCGTGAAGATGCGGTCGGCCGCGACGGACGTCGCCTCGCGCGGGACGGCGTCGGCGGGCAGCAGCGTCGTCACGAGGGTCTCGATCTCGGGCACCGTGAACGCGAGGGCGGCGCCGCCGAGGTCCGCGACCTCGCCCTGCGCGCGCAGCCGCTCGACGCCGAACGGCGGGTCGTTGCGCGACACCAGGAGCACGTGGAGGCCGGGCGGCGCGAAGCGGACCAGCGCCTCCACGAACCGCCACGAGCCGGTGGCGCCGTCGATCTCGTGACAGTCGTCGAGGACCAGCAGGAGGTCGTCCTCGAGGACGTCCTGCACCGCGTCGGCGACCAGCGTGGCGGCGGCCTGGCCGCGGTGCTGCGCCTCGGCCTCGTCACGCGGGTCGACCGCCGAGGCGATCGGGGACGCGAGGTCCTCGGGCAGCGCCGGCAGCTGGCGGTGCAGGGCCGCGACGACGCCCGCGGCGAACGCGCCCAGGTCGGTGTCGGCCCCATCGACCGTGTACCAGGCGGACGCCCGGCTGCGCGCCGTCCGGGCGGCGAGGGTGCTCTTGCCGAAGCCCGCGCCCGCGACGATGACCGTCAGCCGCCGCTCGGCGCCCTCCCGGAGGGTCGCCTCGAGCGCCGGGCGATCGAGCGTGCCGTTGGGGTCGCGCGGCGGGACGAGCTTGGCCGCGCGGCCGACCCCCCACGCCCGGGGCCGGGGCGCGCTCTCGCCCTGCAGTCCCCGCTCGTCCACTCGCCCCTCCGCTGGTTGGGTGCACGCATGGTACGGCTCGCGAAGGCGCCCGGGATCAGGTGTCGCGAGCGTCGACGACGACGCGTCCGCCCTTGATCACCACCGACGGCCGCTCCAGCAGCGTGACGTCGGCGAGCGGGTCGCCGTCGACGGCGACGACGTCCGCGAAGCGGCCCGGCGCCAGCGACCCGACCCGGTCCGACCAGCCCATGCACTCGGCGGCGACCAGGGTCGCGGATCGGATCGCCGCCAGCGGCGACATCCCGCAGCGCACGAACCAGGCGAACTGCCTGCCGACGAGGTGGTGCGGGTACACGCCGCTGTCGGTCCCGTAGGTGACCTTCACGCCCAGGTCGACGGCCTGCTCGAGGCCGTGGATCCCCGTGTCCATCGTCTCCGCCAGCTTGCGCATCGTGTCGGCCGGCCAGCGCTCGATCACCCCGTGCTCGAGCGCCCACTCGCCGTCGTACAGGTCGACCGAGAAGAACGTCCCCGTGTCGGCGAGCATCCGCATCGTCTCGTCGTCGAGCATCGAGCCGTGCTCGACGGACCGGACGCCGGCCCGCATCGCGCGCCTCGCGCCCTCCGACGAATGGGCGTGGACGGCGACGAGCGGCCGTAGTAGCCGGCCTCCTCGACCGCGGCCCGCACCTCGTCCTCGGACAGCTCGGGCGCACCGGGGACGCCGCCCCGCGTGAGGACCGCCCCGGTGCCGATGCACTTGACCAGGTCCGCTCCGCCGATCATCAGGCCGGCGCACGCGCTCGCGGACCTCGGCCGGCGAGGTCGACGACGCCGAACCGCAGGTCGTCGGGCAGCCGGATGTCGTGGGCCAGGCCGACGACGTCGCCGCCGCCCCATGGGGCGGTGATGAACGCGCCCGCGCACTGCATCCGCGGGCCCTCGACCTCGCCCGCCGCGATCGCGTCCCGCAGCGCGCAGTCGACGAACGCCCGGAACGTGCCGACGTCGCGGACGGTACGTGAAGCCCGCCTCGACCGTCACGCGCGCGTTGGACACGCCGAGCAGCGCGTCCTGGGCGGCCGAGGTCGTCGTGCCCGGGACGCCCGCGGTCTGGACCTCGCCGACGAGGTGGCTGTGGGTGTCGATCAGGCCCGGCAGCGCCGTGAGGCCGCCGAGCTCGATGACCCGCGCGTCGTCCGGCACGCCGTCAGCGGCGGCGGCGACCGCCTCCACCACGCCGTCGCGCGCGAGGATCGCGCGATCGGGGCAGGACGTCGCCCGACTCGACGTCGAGCGAGCCGGCCGACGCGGACGGCGACCAGGCCGTCGGCATCGGCAAAGGGGGGCGTGGGCATGCCGCCATGCTAGCCGCGTACGATGGGCGTCATGAGCCTGCCCGTCCCGCCCGACCACCTCCCGTTCACCGGCGACCCGGAAGCCGACGCCCTCATCGCGACCGACCCGCTCGCGCTCCTGATCGGCTTCGCGCTCGACCAGCAGGTGACCGTCCAGAAGGCGTTCTCGGGCCCGCTGGAGCTCCAGCGCCGGATCGGCAGCCTCGACGCCGCGACGATCGCGGCGATGGACCCGGAGCAGCTCGCGACGGCCTTCCGCACGCCCCCGGCGCTGCACCGGTTCCCGGGCAACATGGCCGGCCGGGTGCGCGACCTGTGCGAGGCGATCACGGCTCGCTACGGCGGCGACGCGTCGCGGATCTGGACCGAGGCGTCCGACGCGAAGGACCTCGACCGGCGGCTGCGCGCGCTGCCCGGGATCGGCGAGATGAAGGCCGGGACCATCCTGACGCTGCTCGGCAACCGCTACGGGATCAAACCTGCCGGCTGGGAGGAGGTCCGGCCGAAGACGCCGACCCTCGGCGACGTGGACTCGGCGGAGGCCCTGGCGGAGTACCAGGCGGGCAAGCGGGCGCGGAAGGCCGCGGCGCGCGAGGCCCAGGCGGCGCAGGCTCCCGAAGGCCTCGGGCTGATGGTCGTCTCGGACGTCCTGGCGGTCGCGGCGACGCTCACCGGCATCCTCATGGCCCTCGCGCCGTCGCTGCAGATCCGCCGGATGTTCCAGACGCGGTCGAGCCGCGACGTGTCGATCGGCTACCTGGCGCTGCTCGACGCGGGGTTCGTGATCTGGATCTCGTACGGGTTCTCGATCGGCAACCCGGCCCTGATCATCTCGAACGCGGCGTCGCTCACGTTCATGACCGGCACGATCCTGGTCGCCCTCAACTTCCGTCGCCGGGGCGGCGCAGCGGGGCCGGTCAGGCGGCCCCGGACGCCGAGGCGGCGGCACCCCGGTCGTAGGGCGCCGCCGCGAGCGATGGGCGGGTCGCGACTAGGCGGTCGCGCCCGCCTCCTGGGTCATCAGCGGCTCGCCGGTCTCGAGCAGGGTCTTGAGGCCCGCCGCGATCAGCGGCCAGCCGCCGACCACCTCGTCGCGGGTCGCGTCGCGGCCCTCGAGGTCCTCGTGGATCACCGTCAGCTTCGAGACGCCGGGTCCGGCATCCTCGACCTCGAAGATCATCCGTCGACGGGGCGTCGGCGCGGACGGCCTCGGACCACAGGGCCTTGAACGAGAGCGCGAGCCGGTGGGGCGGGTCGGCCTCGAGGACGACGCCCTCGATCGCCGGGTTGCCCTGCGTCCGGTACTCGTACGGGCTGCCGACGGCCCAGTCCGAGTGCACGGTGCTGTTGTAGTAGTAGCGGAGCGTGAAGCTCGAGTCCGTCAGCGCCTGCCAGATGCGGTCCGGCGTGCTGCGGATGTAGGTCGTGAACACGTAGCGCGGGGGAGCGGCCACGTCGGCGCCTTGCGCGGTCATCGGTGCCTCCAGTGCGGTGCGAAGCTCGTCGAGGAGATCGGCGGCCCGGATCGGTAGCGGTCCAGCCATCGATCGTGGATGCGGCGGATCGGGACGGCGTTGAGGTAGTGGTGGCGCTCTCGCCCCACCTTCCGGCTCGTCACCAGCCCGGACGCCTCGAGGACCTTCGGAGGTGCTTCATGACGCCGAACCGGGTCATCCCCGGCAGGGCTGCCTCCAGCTCTCCCAGCGTCTGGCCATCACGCTCGAAGAGCCGGTCCAGGAGCGTTCGCCGATTGGCATCGGCCAGCGCCCTGAACACCTCGTCGTCCATGCGCTGGACAATAGGTGACCAAATGGTCACCTGTCAAGACTCCCCAGGATCCGCCTGGGCGACTGGCTCCTCGATTGTCTGGAGGTCGCGCACCAGGTAGACGACGTCCCCGCGATCATCGGAGACGGTGCGGTCCCTGCGGAACCCCACCTTCTCGAGCACTCGGAGTGACGCCGCGTTTCCTGGGTCCACGGTCGACCAGAGGCGGTGTCGACCCGTCGCGGCCGCGGCATCCACGAGGGCCTGCGCGGCTTCCGTTGCGTAGCCGCGTCCGTCGAACCGCCGAAGCAGCTCGTAGGCGATCTCCGGCTCGTCCAGGCTGCAACGCCCGACCACGAGGGCGCAGTAGCCGATCACGTCGCCTTCCGCGCGACGACAGATCGCGAGCGCACCGATGCCGATCTCGACCGTGAGGTCACGGAATCGGGCGAGCCGCGTCGTCGCCTCCTCGAGCGTCGGCAAGTCCTCCCCGCGTTCGCCGATCAGCTCCCGGTACCAGGTCGCGTCGCGCTCGTCGCGGAGCCGGAGGATCAGCCGCTCGGTCTCGATGGCGAGCGACATCGGTTGCCAGGCCACGGCTGCATGGTATGGGTCACACAGGAACGCACACGCGGGGATCGGCGGGATCGGGCAGTCGTATCGAGCTCGTC
>CAVYGH010000012.1:0-10364 GCA_963767945.1 uncultured Chloroflexia bacterium
CCCGGCGGGCAACGAGTCCGGCATCTCGGCCGCCGCGGCGCCGGGCTGAGCCGGAGGGTCAGCCCGCCGGGGTCTGGATGTACTCGAGGTCGATGCTGTCGACCTGATCGCCATAGCTGAGCGTCAGCCGCCAGCAGCCGGCCTCGGGGAGATCCACGTACGAGGGCGCGAAGCCACCTTCGAGGTCGCGCCCGACCGGCTCGCCGACGGGCTCCGTGCCCTCCATCCGCTGCGCGCTGATCTCGACCGGCGAGGTCGGTCCCGCGCGCTGGACCCACAGGATCTTGTTGTTCAGCCCTTCGCGCGGCGGCGAGGCGAGCGGGAAGCCGAACAGGATCGCGACGACGTCGCCGGAACGGGTCAGGACGTGAGGCATCGCCGGCTCCGGCTCGCTGAACCCCTCGCGCGCCCACGTGGGCAGGACGCCCATGTCGACGTCCGACTGGCACGGACCGGCAAACGGGGACGGCGTGGGCTCGGCCGCGGACGGGGCCACGGTCGGCGAGGCGACGGTCGGCGAGGCGGCCGGTCGGCGAGGCGACGGTCGCCACCGATCCCTCGGCCGACGCGACCGGTGACGATGTCGGGACCGGGGTCATGACCGCATAGCCACACCCACCCGTGACGGCCATCAGCGCAACGGCACCAAACAGCCGGAGCCTGCCATCGCTCGCGCGTCATGACCGCCCTCCATGGCTGAGCATGCCCGACGAGGTACGAGGCATTCCTGGTGACGTCCGCGTAATCGGCCGGCCGCATGCTCCCGGTCTCGTTGTACCTGGCCAAGAAGCGTTCAGCCGCCTTCCGGCCGTCGCTCTGGCCGATGCCGCTCGAGGTGGGCGTGAAGACGAGGCTATCGAGGTAGATGCCGACCGTGAACTCTCGGCCGGTCACGGTCTCGAGCGGTTGGTCCCGAAGCCCGCGCGCCAGGTCGAGCAGTTCGTCGTAGGTCATGTCAGGGGATGTCCCGCGGTCTCACGCAGTCAGGGGCCCTCGAGGATGAGCTCCAGCTCCAGCTCGTCGCGGATCGGGATGCCGTGGAGCCCGACCTCCGGGATCCCCGGCTTGAGCGTCAGGCGGCTCCAGTCCACGGCGCCGGTGTCGATCCTCGCGAGGCGCAGGCCGCGCCGCTGGTAGAACCGCAGCGCGTCGACGTTGTCGTTGGTCGTGATGAGCCACAGCCGGCGGCAGCCCGCGACCGCGCGATCTCGATCGCCGCGGTGAGAAGCGCGCTGCCGACGCCCTGCCAGCGTACGACCGCGTCGAGGGTGAGCACCTCGAGCTCGTCGTCGTGCTGGACGAGCGTCATCACGCCCGCGAGGTCGCCGCCGGCTTCGGCGATCAGCCCTTGATGCCGCCGGGCGTCGATCAGCTCGCCGCGCCGGGCGACGAAGTCCGCCCAGCTCGCCGCGAGGAAGGCGTCGACCGTGGCGCGATCGGCGGGCGTGACGGGTCGGACGTCGAAGGCGACCATGGGCGCATTCTGGGCTACCCGCCCACCCCCGACGCCGCCACCAGCCGCGAGACCACGGCCTGGGTCAGCGTCCAGCCCTTGAGCGGGTCGCGCGGCAGCCGGATCCGGACCTGGTTCGACGCGAACGTCATGTCCCCGGGTCGCACGCCCGGCAGCGGCGCCGCGCCGCCCGCCGCGCCCGGGGCGAGCAGCTGCATCGCCGTCGCGCGCGAGATCCCCGCCCCGAACCGGACGACCAGCCAGCCCTCCTCGCGGGCCAGCGACGCCACGCCGGCCGTCTCGGCGGCCAGCCGGAGCTCCGCGACCTCGACCAGCCGCAGGACCGGCGCCGGCATCGGCCCGTAACGGTCCGTGACCTCCTGGCGGAACGCCGCGACGTCGCCCGCGGACGCGCCCGCGCCAGCCGCCGGTAGAGCTCCAGCTTCTGGGCCATCGTCGGGCACGTAGTCGTCGGGCAGGTGCGCGTCGACCGGCAGGTCCACCACCGCCTGCGGCACCTCGCGCACCGGCACCCGGTCCTCGCGCCGCGCCTTCGCCTCCTCGACCGCCTCGGCGAGCAGCCGCGAGTAGAGGTCGAACCCCACCGACGCCATGAACCCCGACTGCTCGCCGCCCAGGATGTTGCCGGCGCCGCGGATCTCGAGGTCGGCGAGCGCGATCTGGAACCCGGCGCCCAGCTCCGAGGCGTTGAAGATCGCCTGCAGCCGCTTGCGCGCCTCCTCGCTCATCCGCTCGCGCCGCCGGTAGAGCAGGTACGCGTACGCGCGCCGCGACGACCGGCCGACCCGGCCCCGGAGCTGGTAGAGCTGCGCGAGGCCGAGCGTGTCCGCGCGGTCGATGACGATCGTGTTGGCGTTGGGGATGTCGAGGCCCGACTCGATGATCGTCGTGCACACGAGGACGTCGGCCGCGCCGTCGGCGAACGTGAGCATCACCTTCTCGAGCGCGCCCTCGCCCATCTGGCCGTGCCCGACGACGATCCGCGCCCCGGGCAGCAGCCGCCGGAGCTGCTCGGCCTGGGCCTCGATCGTCTCGACGCGGTTGTGGACGTAGAAGCACTGGCCGCCGCGGTCGAGCTCGCGCAGGATCGCGTCGCGCACGAGGCCGGCGGACGCCTCGGCGACCCGGGTCTGGATCGGCAACCGGTCCTCCGGCGGCGTCTCGATGACGCTGAGGTCGCGGATCCCGGCGAGGGCGAGGTTCAGGGTCCGCGGGATCGGCGTGGCGGACAGCGTGAGGACGTCGACGGCGCTCCGCAGCTGCTTCAGCCGCTCCTTCGCCGCGACCCCGAACCGCTGCTCCTCGTCGACCACGACCAGGCCGAGGTCCTGGAACGCCACGTCCTTGGACAGCAGCCGGTGGGTGCCGATGACGATGTCGACCGTCCCGGCGGCGAGCCCGCGCACGGTCGCCGTCCTGCTCCTTCGCCGACACGAACCGCGACAGCAGCTTCACCGTGAGTGGGAACGCCGCGAACCGCTGGCTGAACGTCGAGAAGTGCTGCCCGGCGAGCACGGTCGTCGGCACGAGGACCGCGACCTGCTTCCCGTCCTGCGTCGCCTTGAACGCGGCCCGCAGCGCGACCTCGGTCTTGCCGTACCCGACGTCGCCGACCACCAGCCGGTCCATCGGCCGGCGCGCCTCCATGTCGATCTTGACCTCGACGGCGGCCCGGAGCTGGTCGGGCGTCTCCTCGTACGGGAACGACGCCTCCATCTCCATCTGCCACGGCGAGTCGGGCGAGTACGGGAAGCCCTGCGCGGCCTCGCGCTTCGCGTACAGCGCGAGCAGCTCCTCGGCGAGGTCGTTGACCGCCTTGCGCGACCCGCTGCTTGGTCCGGAGCCAGTCCGTGCCGCCGAGGCGCGACAGCGGCGGGTGCTCGCCGCCCGAGTAGCGCGACACGCGGTTGATCTGCTCGACCGGGACGAAGATCCGGTCGCCCGCGGCGAAGCTGAGCTCGAGGTAGTCGCGTTCCTCCCCCGGGTCGCCGCGCCGGAGCATCTGCTCGTAGCGGGCGATGCCGTGGTCGATGTGGACCACCATGTCGCCGGGCGTCAGCCGCTCGAGGATGTCCCGGGGCACGACGCGGCGCATCGCCTTCGGCCTGCGAACCCGCACCGAACCGAACAGCTCGCGGTCGGTGACCACCGCGAGGCCGTCCGGGCCGCCCTCGAACCCGCCGTTGAGGCTCCGCTCGATGAGCGCGATGGCGCCCGGCGGCGGGGCCTCGGTGATCCGGCTGACGATGCCGACGGGGTGGCCGGCCTCGCCCAGGAGCTCGGCCAGTCGCGGCGCCTGGTCCGACGCGAGGACGACGCGCCGCCGCTCGCCCAGCCAGTGCTCGACGCCGTCGACCAGCCGCTCGGTCCGTCCCGGCGGCAGGACCGGCTCGCGCCAGCCGAACAGGTCGCCCGACGTCAATCCCTTCGAGGCGAAGGCCATGCCGGCGGCTTCCTGCGCGTCCGACTGCCAGGTGAGCTCCAGGGTCCGGGCGCCGTGGAGGCGCGCCTTCCAGTCGCGCGGCGGCAGGTACGAGACGGGCCAGTCCTTCGGCAGGTCGCCGCCCTCGACCAGCTCCCGGTGGCGCTCCTCCGCCTGGCGCCACAGGAACTCGGCGGCCTCGGCGAGGTCGCCGGGCTCGTCGAGGACGAACAGCGTCGAGTGGTCGAGGTGGTCGAGGCCCGTGGACGGGGCGACGACGCGCGACCAGACCTCGGCGGCGTCGCCGGCGGCGAGCGCGCGGCCCTCGGTGGGGGCGGCGGGGCGTTCCGGGGACGTCGCCTCGCCGGCGAAGCGCGCCAGGTCCAGCGCGAGGCGCTCGGGCAGCTTCGAGGCCAGCCGGCCGAGCCGGGCCCGGATCTCGTCCGCGCCGCCGGCGGGGAGGAGGAACTCGGTCGCGGGGAGCAGCGCCAGCTCCTTGACCGTGCCGACGCTCCGCTGGTCGGTGGGATCGAAGGCGCGCAGGGAGTCGATCTCGTCGCCGAAGAACTCGATCCGGACCGGGAGCGACGCCGACGGCGGGAACACGTCGACGATGCCGCCCCGTCGCGCGAACTCGCGCCGGCCCGCGACCTCGAGGACGGGCGTGTAGCCGCGATCCAGGAGCTCGGCGAGGAGCGCGCCCTGGCCGATCCGCGTCGCGGGCTTGAGGACACGCACCTCGGTCGGCAGGTCCGAGGGGGCGAGGGTCGCCTGGACCAGCGCCTGGACGCTGGCGACGAGGACCTTCGCGCTGCCCGCCCGCCACGCCGCCAGCGCCGCGACGCGGGCCGCCGTCTCGTCCGGCACGAGCTCGCTCCGTTCGTACGCAAGCGAGGTTCGCGGCTCCAGGACGGCGACCAGCGACGGGTCGCCCAGCCACGCCCCCAGCTCCTCGGCCACGCGATCGCCGATCTCCGCGTCCCGTGCCACCCAGCAGATCCGCTCGCCGGCCGGGGCGAGCGCCAGCGACGCCGCGAGGAACGACTTGGCGCCGTGCGGGACCGTCGTCAGGCCGACGTGCCGGCCGTGCATCCCGGGCTCGGCGACCGGCCCGAGCCGCTCGCGGAGCGACCCGAACGATCCCGTCTCGTGGAGGAGCCGCGGGAGCGCCGCGAGGTCCGGAACCCGACGACCGGCACCGCGAGTCGCGCCGGCGCGGTCGCCACCCCGCGCGGCGGTGACCGGCCGCGCAGGCCGGCGCGCCTTGGCTGCGTCGCCCTCGACCGCCGGCCTGGCCCCCGGATCGAGGAGCTCGACCTCCGCCTCGGCCGATGCCCGGTCCAGGTCCACCTGGGCCTCGGTGACCTCCGCGGCCGCCCGCCGCTCGGCCCACTCGCGCGCGACCTTGTCGGCGACGTTCCGCTGGCGCGTCGTCCGGCCGCGATACCGGTCGCTCACCGCGCGCCCTTGCCCTTGTCGGCACCCCGCTCGGGATCACCGCCCAGGATCCGCCGCCAGCCGGTCGTCGTCCGGCGCACCCCGTCGCCGCCGGCCGGGCCGCCGGGCTCGCCGGGCCCGGGCGCGTCGCCGGTCGGGCCGTCCGCCTCGCCGCCGGGGCACTGGAGCTCGAAGCTGTTCCAGCGGTTGGCCGCCTTCGAGGTCCCGTCACGGGCCCACGCCTCGATCGCCTCCGAGGCGGCGTCGAGGAGGATCGGCATGCAGGCCATCTCGTCGGCCCCGAACCGCGACAGGACGTGGTCGATCGCCCCTCGCCCCGGCTCGCCGATCCCGATCCGCAGCCGGCTGAACTTCTCGGTGCCCATCTCGTCCACGATCGAGCGCAGCCCGTTGTGCCCGCCGTGCGAGCCGGATTCGCGGAAGCGCAGCTTGCCGAACGGCAGTGCGAAGTCGTCGGTCACGACCAGCATCTCGAGCAGCGGCACGCGGTCCCGCGCGAGCAGCTTCCGCACGGCGACCCCGGAGTCGTTCATGTAGGTCTGAGGCTTCGCGAGCAGCAGGTCCAGGCCCTTGTACCGGACCTCCATCGTCGCGCTCGCGTCGCGCTGGCGCCCGCGGCCCGACCGCCCGGCTCGGTCGGCGAGGCGATCGAGCGCCATCCAGCCGATGTTGTGGCGGGTCTCCGAGTACTGGTTGCCCGGGTTACCCAGGCCGACGATGAGCTTCAACGGCGCTTGCGGCTCCCTTCGGAACGTCCCTTGGACACGGCGAACGGCCCCGGGACGCGGTCCGACGGGGCTCCCGACGATGGTACCGCCGGGCGGAGTCACGCGGACCGGGGGGTGCGCGTCACAGGGCCGGTCGCAGGCGTGGACCTTCTGGCTACGGCGACCTGGGAGATGGACTCATGGGTGCGCTGCACCTTGGCGGGACCCGCGTGGCTCGCCGAGCGAGCGGAGGCCGCCTGCGCGGCTCCGTCGTGATCCTGGCCATCGCGTCGATCGTCGCCGCCTGCGGCGACACCACCCCGACGCCACCACCCTCCGCGGCCGCTTCACAGCCGGCGCCGGCGACGACCCCCAACCCGTCGTCGTCGACCGACCCCGGGTCGAGCCCCACCCCCACGCCCCCGCCCGACACCGCGTGGTCCGCGGTCGTCCTCCCCGATACGATCCCGATCGCCACCCTCGAGCCCACGCGATCCGGCGCCGGTGGCGTCGCGACGACGACCCAGTTCCGGCTCACGAGCCTCGACGGCACGGCCCCGACGCCCTTGCCTCCCGCCTGCGGGTCGAGCCGGCCGTCAAGCTCGCGGTCGCGTCGACCAACGGCCCCGTCGCCATCCTCCGGCCCGCGGCGGCCCTCCGTCCCGGGACGCTGTACCGGGTCTCCCTGCTCGGCGCGGACGGCGCCATCGTGGCGTCGTGGGCGGCACAGACCGCCGGTCCGCTCCACGTCGTCGAGACCATCCCGGGCGACGCCGCGACATCCGTCCCGCTGGACGCCGGCATCGAGCTCATCTTCGACCAGGCCGGCGTCTCGACCGCCGACCTCCGCGACCACCTGCGGATCCAGCCCGCGACTGCCGGCCGGCTCCAGGCCGCCGGGCGGTCCGTGGTGTTCATCCCGTCGAAGCCCCTCCGCCGGGGCACGCTCTACACCGTGACCGTCACCCGCGGCCTGCCGATCGTCGGCACGGGCCAGCGGCTCGAGGCGGACGTCAGGATCCGGTTCGAGACGAGCGGCCCACGCGACGAGTCGCGTGGCCGTCGGCCTCCGCCGGTCGCTTCGTCGAGGCCACGCCGCGCGAGCGAGCCGCGATGGCGATCTGGTGGGAGACGGAAGAGGATGCCAATCCGCCCGCTCGCATCCCGGTCACGGTCCATCGCCTCGACGACATGCAGGCGGCCGAGGCCGCGTGCGCGCCGTAACGAAGCCCCGACGTGGACACGCGCCGACGTCCGGCCAGCCGTGCCCACGTCCGGCCTGCCGAAGCTTGTCGACGCCCGCCTGCCCGTCCGGGACGGCGACGCGGGCAATTGGTTCCTCCTGCCTCGGCCGCTCGCCCAGGGCTGGTACGTCGTGACGGTCTCATGGGCGGGCATCCCCCGCCAGGCGGTCCTCCAGGTCACGGACCTCGCCGTCTACGCGCTCGTCACCACCACCCGGTCCACGGTCTGGGTCAACGACCTGAAGTCGGCGCGGCCCGTCGTTGGCGCGTCGGTCGATCTCGTGGGACGCTCGCTCGGCGCCACGAATGCGAGCGGGCTCGTCATCGGGCCCACGCCCCCCGCCGCCAGGACCTTGGGCACCGGCACCGTGCCCCGGCGCGTCCTCATGGAGATCCGCTCCGCCGGTCGCACCTCGTCGAGCCGATCGCCACCAACGACGGGCTCTGCGGCAAGTGCGAGTCGAGCGGCAGCGACGACGAGCTCTGGCGCGTCGTCACGAGCGACCGCTACCGCTATCGCTCCACCGACACCGTGAACGCCGCGGGCGGCGAGCAGAATCGAGACACGGGAGCCGTCCCCTCGTCCCTGCGCGTCACGCTCCTGACCGACGCGGGCGACGACACGGCGCTGCCGATCAGCACGAGCACCGTCAAGACCGACGCCGTCGGCGCCTTCGAGGTCGCGGTCCCGCTCCGGGCCCTGCCCGCCGGCAGCTACCGGCTGCGGGTCGAGGCGGGTCGTGCCTCCGTCGGTGAGCTGTGGCTCGACGTCGGCACGATCACGAAGCCCGCCTACCGGCTCACCATCGCACCGGACCGTCGCGCGGTCACCAGCGGCGAGCGCGTCTCGGTCGCCCTGCACGGCTCGTTCTTCGAGGGCACGCCGGTCGCCGGGACCCGGATCGAGCTCGTGCCCGACGAGGGTCGCGGGACGAAGGTCACGACCGACGCCGAGGGCGACGCCACCGGCAGCGTTCGGCTCGACATGCCCTACGAGGATGAGCAGTGGACCGTCGTGGCCATCCAGGCCACCCCGACCCTCCCCGAGGAGGCCGAGATCGTCGCCTCGAGCACCGTCGCCGTGTTCCGCGGGAACCATCTCGTGGACGTCGCCGGCACGGTCGCAGCCGGGCGAATCAGGGTCACGGGCAGGGTGACCGACGTCGCGTTCGACCGCTTCGAAGCGGCCTCGGACAACGCGCTCTGGTCGGTCGACCCGCACGGCGCCCCCGTGCCCGGTGCCGACGTCCAGCTCCACATCGAGGAGCACTGGGCGGTCCGAAAGCAAGTGGGCAGCGCGTACGACTTCGTGCTGAAGCGCGTGGTGCCCGGCGTACGAGTCGGAGGATCGGTCGCGACTTCTCGTCGACCACGCGTGACGACGGGAACCGATGGGACCTTCGCTACGACCACCTGGTCCGGGCCGACCGCAGCTACCGGATCATCGCCAGCTACCGGACACCGGCACCAAGCTCGTTGCCGAGGCCTGGGCGGACGACGCCACCATCGACGACGAGGGCGCCGAGCCCCGGCTGGTCGCTCCTGGTGCCGTCGAGGACGAGCGCACCTACAGCCTGGGTGACCCGATCCGCCTCCGGTTCACCGGCGGCACCGTCCGGCCGCGTGTCGAGCGCTATCTGTTCGCCGTCCTCCAGCGCGGTCTGCGATCGGTCGACATCCAGTCGTCGCCGGCCTTCCGCGCCACCTTCACCGCGGCCGACATCCCCGGCGTCGAGATCCAGGGCGTCCGGTTCACGGGCTACGGCTACGAGGCGGCGTGGGGCCGGCGTGCGGTCCGCGTCGAGGACCGGCGCCTCGACGTCCGAGTCACCGCGGACCGCTCCCACTACGCGCCCGGGGACACCGCGCTGCCATCCGCACCCTCGATCCGTCGGGCCGGCCCGTCGCGGCGAGCGTGTTCGTCCAGGCGGTCAACGGGCAGCTCTGCGCCGCCGGCTACTAGGAGGTCATCGATCCCCTCGACATGCTGTACGCAGGCGTCGGCACCGGCCTGCTCGCCACGGTGCAGCTCCCACAAGACGCCCGGCGACGACCAGTACGGCGAGGGGGTTACGACCGGCGGAGGCGGTGACGGGGGGCAAGCCGTAGCAACTCCGCGACTGGCTGCTCGGCCGGCTCGTCCGGACCGATGCCCGCGGGACCGCGACGCTCGCGGTGCCCCTTTCCGACGACCTCGCGTTCGTGGCGCGTGGCGCCCCGGGCGTGGACGGATCGCTGCGCGCGGGGGCCGGCAGGCGTCCTACCCGGTCGGGCTCCCGTTCTTCGTCGAGGCCACGATCCCGGCGACGTTCGTCCCGCGGACCGCCCGCGATTCGGGTCAGTCCCTCGGGGGCGACCTGCAGGACTCCGACCCCGTGTCGTTCACCGTCCAATCCGCGACGCTCGGGATGGCGCCGGTCACCGTGACGGGGACCGCCTTCGAGGCGGTCGAGGTGCCGCTCGGCGCGCTGAGCGTCGGGTCGCACGTGATCCGCGTCCAGGGGTCAGCCCGGGCCGGCGCCCTCCACGACGCGCTCGACCGCACCGTCGGTGCTGCGTCGAGAGCCGCGCCGCGCGACGCGACGTGGAGCCGCTCGACGGCCCGACCCCCGTCGCGGCCGGCGGCGGCTTCACCGGCTTGTCCTCGTCGACGCCGGCCGAGGCCGGGTCGTGCCCCCTGCTCCAGGAAGCGCCTCCGAGGGCGGGCCCGCGGCCGGAGATCAGGCCCTCGCGGCCGGGCTCGGCCGGGTCCTCGACGAGGGCTTCGGCCTCCCGACGACGCCGAGCCGACGACCTGGCCGGCGCCGTTCCTCGCCCAGGACGAGGAGGGCCTCGCGATCGACCGTACGGGTCGATGAACCTCGAGGTCACGGCCCTCGCCGCGATGAGTGGCGACCCGCGCCTCAACGCTTCAACGATGCGCTCGCCGCTCTGGCCGTCGCCAACGACGCCGACGCGAAGCGAGCACGCCGGCTCCTCGCGCTCGCCGGCCTTGCCGGCCTCGGCGACCCGGTGCCTGCCGACATGCGGGCGGCAGCCGCGCCAGCCGGACCTCACCG
>CAVYGH010000013.1:0-1081784 GCA_963767945.1 uncultured Chloroflexia bacterium
CGACGCCTGCGTTCTATTGGGGCACCGGCCGCCGGAAGACGGCGGTGGCCCGCGTTCGCCTGATCCCCGGTGAGGGCGAGATGGTCGTGAACGGCCGCACGCCCGAGGAGCACTTCGGTGGCATCCTCGCCGAGTCCGAGCTGTTCATGCCGTTCCGGGTGACCGGGACCGAGGGCCGCTTCAACACGATGATCAAGGTCGAGGGCGGCGGGATCACCGGCCAGGCCGGTGCGATCCGCCACGGCATCGCCCGTGCGCTGCTCCAGGTCGACGCCGATGCCAACCGGCTGCCCCTGCGCCAGGCCGGCCTCCTCACCCGCGACCCGCGGATGAAGGAGCGCAAGAAGTACGGCTTGAAGCGAGCCCGCAAGGCCCCCCAGTACACCAAGCGGTAATCGCCGCGGCCTGGCGGCCGGCGCGTGCGTTGGCCGCTCCGGGCGCTCGCTCACGCACCTTGGGGTGCGCTCGCTCTCGTCCTCGCGTCCGCCTTCGCGCCGGCGCGCCATCCCGCGGCTCCGGCTGTGCCGGGGCGAGTCGTGCGGCGGCGCTTCGGACCGCTACCGGGGTAATCGCCGCGGCCTGGCGGCCGATCGCGGCGTTGCCCGCTCCGGGCGGTCGCTCATGCACCTTGGGGTGCGCTCGCTCCCATCCTCGCGGGCGCCTTGCGCTCGGCGCGCCATCCCGCGGCTCCGGGTAGGTCCGCGGCGCGGCTGACCGTCCTCGCGTCCGCCTACGCCTCGGCGCGCCAGCCACGCCGCTCCGTGCAGCACATGACCGCCCCATGCGCTCCGTACACTGGGGCGCGTGAGCAGCACGAGCCTTCGCGGTCGTGACTTCATCTCGGCCGCGGACCTCTCGGCGGACGAGGTGGAGCGGCTGTTCGTGCGGGCGGCCGAGCTCAAGGCGGAGTTCGCCGAGGACCGCCGGCATGCCACGCCGCCGCTCCAGGGTCGCTCCCTCGCCATGCTGTTCCAGCGACCGAGCCTGCGGACGCGGGTCACGTTCGAGGCCGGGATGACCCAGCTCGGCGGCCACGCGATCTACCTCACGGAGGGGATCGTGCTGGGCGGTCGCGAGAGCGTGGCCGACGTGGCGCACAACCTCGAGCGGTTCGTGGACGCGATCATGGCCCGCACCGGCCCGCACGAGGTGGTCACCGAGCTCGCCGCCCAGGCCTCGATCCCCGTCGTCAACGGCCTGACGATCCGCGAGCATCCGTGCCAGGTCCTCGCGGACCTGTTCACGCTGCGGGAGCGGTTCGGCGACCTGCGCGGCCTGCCCCTGGCGTTCGTTGGCGACGGCAACAACGTCTACCACTCGCTCGCGCTCATGGGCGCGACCCTGGGGATGGAGATCCGCATCGCCCATCCGGCCGGCTACGCGCCCGAACGAGCGGATCGTGGCCCGTGCCTCCGAGCTGGCCCAGGCGTCGGGCGGTCGCCTCGTGTTCGACGCGGACCCCCGGGCCGTCGTCCCGGGTGCCGCCGTCGTCTACACGGACGCCTGGACGTCGATGGGGCAGGAGGCCGAGGCCGAGGAGCGCCGTGACGCCTTCTCGAGGTACCAGGTCAACGACGACTTGTTGGCGATGGCGCCCGACGCGCTCGTCATGCACTGTCTACCCGCACATCGCGGCGAGGAGATCACCTCGGACGTGATGGACGGTCCGCGAAGCCTCATCTTCGACCAGTCGGAGAACCGGCTGCACGCGCAGAAGGCGCTGCTGGTCGAGCTCATCGCGGGCGAGCGGCACGATGGGAGGTCAGGCGAGACGTGAGCGGTGAGGCCCTCTACGAGCGCTACAAGGACGCGCTCCGTCGAGGCCACGTCGCGTCGCTGCGCGGACGCCTCGAGGAGGCGCTGACGGCGTACGCGGAGGCGGCCGCGATCGCCCCGGAGCGGGCCACGCCGCACACCAGCGCCGGCACGGCCCTGATGCGCCGCAAGCGGCCGGCCGACGCCGTCCGTCACTACACGACCGCGGTGCGGCTCGCGCCGCGCGACGAGGCGGCCCTGCTCGGCCGGGCCCAGGCGCTCGCCGCGCTCGACCGCCGGCCCCAGGCGGGCGACGCCTACGACGCCGTGGCCGAGGTCCAGGCCACAAACGGCAAGCTGGCCGACGCGGTCGACTCCGCCCGCCGGGGACTGGAGCTCGCCGAGGGCCGCGAGCGGCGTCGGACGCTGGAGCGGCTGATCGAGCGCCTCCGCGCCTCGGAGCCCGCCGAGCCGGGCCGGGTCGCGCTCGAGAAGGCGATGGTGGTCCTCGAGGGTCGAGCGATCGAGGCGCGAAAGCCGGCCCCGACCAAGGCCGCCCCGCCGGCCGCCAGGAAGCCCAGGCCGCAGGCGCCGGCCGACGAGTCGTCGAGCGAGGTCGATGCCGACGTTGTCGCGGCCGTCGCCGCCAAGGCGAGCGCCGCCCGGGCGAGGGGCGCCAAGGCGCCGGCCGAACCCGCAGTGGCCGGGGCCGCGCCGGAGGCGATCGAGCCGACGACGGCCGGCCCGGGGACCGTGGAACCCGCACCGGACGCACCGCCGCCGTATCGCCCATCGCTGGATCGCGACCTGCCGGTCGACCTGGACATCGCGGCGCTCGCGCGGTCGGCGGAAGGGGTCCTCGAGCGGCGCGTCCCCGGCGTCGGCCTCAACGAGCTCCTCGACCTCGCGTGCGCGTACCGGCGCGACGGCCGGGCCGACGCCGCCCTCGACACCTGCTATCTCGCCCTCTCGGTCGCGCCGGACGACGTCGGCCTGCACCTGGCGCTCGTCGAGCTGTACGACGAGCGCGGCTGGGCGTCGCTGGCCGGGGAGAAGCTCGATCTCCTGGACCGCCTCTCGGCCCTCGACCCGGACCCGTCGCGCGCCACGCGCGTCGCCGGGGCGCGCAGCGCCCGAGCGTGAGGCAGGACCCTCCGGCCCGATCGTAGGGGTCCCGGAGCGAGGGGGCCCCGGTGCTAGACTCGCCGGAAGATGCTCCCGTTCGTGGAATCGCTCGTCCGTCAGGTCACCCTGACGACGCTGCTCGACATCGCGATCACGGCCCTGTTCATCTACTGGCTGTTCAGCCTGATCCGGGGCACGCGGGCCGTCACCCTCGTCATCGGCGTGTCGATCCTGCTCGGCGTGTACGCGCTCGCGCAGTTCCTGCAGCTCCGGCTGTTCACCCAGATCCTCCAGGCCGGGGCCGTCGTCGGGCTGTTCGCGCTCGTGGTCGTCTTCCAGCCGGAGCTCCGCCGCGGCCTCGAGCGGATCGGCCGCGTGGGCACGTTCGGCTGGCTGCTCGCACCGTCGGAGCAGCGGACCATCGAGCACGTGGCGGCCGAGGTCGCCAAGGCGGCCGGCCAGCTGTCGCGCGAGGGTCACGGCGCGCTGATGGTCCTCGAGCGCGAGACCGGCCTCGAGGAGATCGCGGAGTCGGGCGTGATGGTCCACGCCGATCTCTCGAGCGAGCTGCTGTGCACGATCTTCGCCCCGCGGACGTCCCTGCACGACGGCGCCGTCGTCATCCGCGACGACCGGATCCTCGCCGCGGCGGCGCTGCTGCCGCTGACCGAGATGAACCTCTCGGAGCGGTTCGGGACGCGGCATCGGGCGGCGCTGGGGATCACCGAGGACACCGACGCCGTCGCGGTCGTCGTGTCCGAGGAGAGCGGGCAGATGAGCATCGTCGAGCGCGCGCGGATCGTGCGCGTCCCGACCGAGGCCCAGCTCCAGCGCGCGCTCGGTGCGCTGCTCGAGGCGCCGGCGGCGCCGCCCGGCCTCAGCCGTCGTCGCGGCCCCGGCTTCCGCGGCCGGGCGCGCGGCCGGTTCCGGATCCGGACCACGCCGGCCCGGACGGAGACGCCGGCGCTCGCGACGGGCAACCCCGGCGGGGGAGCGACCGAGGTCGCCCCGGTCGACGGCGCCCAGGCCGGACCCGATGGCGGCCTGTCGAGCCCGGCGCGCGAGCGCTCCCGAGCCGGTCGACGGCACGACCGCCGATGCCGACGCCGAGCTCCCGCCCGGTGAGGCGCGGATCCCCCAGACCCACCCGGAGCCGACGGTCACGGACGAGGACGGCACGAGCGCCACCGCGGCCGTGGCGGGCCGATGAGCCTGGGGGCACGGGTCGAGCGGGCCGTCCGCTTCGTCGTCCACAACTGGCCCCTGAAGCTCGCCGCCATCGCCCTCGCCACCCTCCTGTACGCCGGGCTCGTCGCCTCGCAGGACAGCAGCGTGTTCCCCGGCCCGGTGCCGGTCACCGCGATCAACAAGCCCCCGGGCACGGTCGTCACGAACCCCCTGCGCGATCTCGACCAGATCCGCTACATCGCCCCGCTCGAGGTCGGTCGCCTGCTCGCGGACTCCTTCGAGGCGACGGTCGACGTGTCCAACGTCAACCCCGACGGCCAGCCCGTCAGCGTCCGCGTCGCGGTCACCGCCGTGGACCCGCGGGTGACGGTCCTCGACTTCCAGCCGCGTTCGATCCAGGTCGTGCTCGACGAGCTCACCACCAAGCAGGTCCCGGTCAACGTCCAGCGCGAGGCCGCGCCCGACGGCGTGGACGTCGGCGAGGTCACCTTCGAACCGACCGAGGTCACCGTCACCGGCCCGGGCGCCGCCGTGACCCGGGTGGTCGAGGCCCGTGTGGTCGCGACGCTCGATCCCGACGGGATCGACTTCGACCGCGAGGTCGAGGCTCGTCCGGTCGACGAGAACGGCGAGGTCGTCGTCGGCGTCGAGCTCGACCCACGCACGGTGCACGTGTCGATCCCGCTGTTCACCAACCGCGAGTCACGCACGCTGCCCGTGAACCCGGTCGTGACCGGTACGCCGGCGCAGGGCTTCCGGATCGCCTCGGTCGCCGCCGACCCGCTCGTGGTCTCGGTGGAGGGCGACGCCGACCAGCTCGCGGCGCTCCTGTCGGCCGACACGGCGCCCGTGTCCGTGTCCGGCGCCACGCGCGACGTCTCGGTCCAGGTGCCGCTGGCGCTGCCGGCCGGCGTCGTGGCGGTCGACGCCGATACCGTCCGGGTGTCCGTGCGCATCGAGGCGCTCACCGAGACCCGGACGTACTCGGCCGGGATCCGCCTCGATGGGCGCGAGCCCGGCCTCGAGTACGGCCTGTCGGAGTCCCAGGTGTTGCTGACGCTGTTCGGTCCGGTGGCCGACCTCGACCGCCTGAGCACCGCGCCGATCGTGGTCGGCGTCAACGTCGCGGGCCTGGCGCCCGGCACCCACGACGTCCCGGTGGTGCCGTCGCTGCCCTCGACCCTCACCCTCGTCGAGGTGTCGCCCGACACGGTGACCGTCACGATCGCCGTCCCGCCGACCCCCGCGCCGGCCTCGGCCGCGCCGAGCGCCAGCTTCGACGGCGGCTCGCCGTCGCCGGCACCCTGATCCGAATCGACCGCTCCATCACGCGAGGATCCCGATGACCCGGTTGTTCGGCACGGACGGCATTCGCGGCGTGGCCAACGTCGACCTCCGGCCGTCGCTCGCCTTCGACCTCGGGCGAGCCACCGCCCACCAGGTGGTCGGGCCCGGCGGCGCGCTCGTCGTGGGTCGCGACACGCGGCGGTCGGGCGACATGTTCGTGGCCGCGATCACCGCCGGCGCGACGAGCATGGGCGCCGACGTCCACCAGGTCGGCATCGTGCCCACGCCGGCGCTCGCATTCCTCGCCGCGGACCCCGACTTCGCGGCCGGCATCATGGTCTCCGCGTCCCACAACCCGGCCGAGGACAACGGGCTCAAGGTCCTCGATCCCCGCGGCCTCAAGCTCGACGACGACGTCGAGGACGACCTCGAGGCCGCCGTGCTGCGCGCCGACGAGCTGCCGAGCTCGTCGCCCGACGCGATCGGGCGGACGATCGAGGCTTCGGGGCTCCTGGCTCGCTACGTCGCGCACCGCCGCAAGCTCGCCGAGTCGGTCGACGCCGGCGGCCTCCACGTGGTGCTGGACACCGCCAATGGGGCGGCCTTCCGCGTCGCTCCCGAGATCCTGCGCGCGACCGGCGCCCGGGTGACGGTGATCCACGACGCCCCGGACGGCGACAACATCAACCGCGACTGCGGGGCGACGGCGCCGGCCTCGCTGGCCGACGCGGTCCGGGCCTCCGGCGCGCACGTCGGGTTCGCGCTGGACGGCGACGCCGACCGGTGCGTGGCGGTGGACGGCGAGGGGAACCTGGTCGACGGCGACCAGGTGCTCGGCATCCTCGCGCTCGATCGCCTCGCCCGCGGCGTGCTCGACGAGGGCAGCCTCGTGGTCTCCGTGCTGTCCAACGGCGGGCTCCAGGCCGTGGTCGAGGCCGCCGGCGGCCGGATCGTCCGGACACCCGTCGGCGACAAGCACATCCTCGCGGCGATGCTGGTCTCGGGGGCCGGGCTGGGCGGCGAGAAGAGCGGCCACGTGATCATCCGCGAGCACACGACCTCGGGCGACGGGATCGTGACGGCGATCGAGCTGCTGCGCGTGATGACCGCGGCGCGGGCCGGGATCGCTGACCTGGCGTCCACGGTGCCGCTGCTGCCGCAGCAGCAGCGCGCGATCCGCGTCCGGCACCGCGACCAGTGGGAAGCGGACCTCGTGCTCGGGCAGGCCATCGCCGACGCCGAGCGGCGGCTGGCGCCGCACGGACGGGTGCTGGTGCGTCCATCGGGGACCGAACCCGTGCTCCGGGTCATGGTCGAGGGGCCGGACGCGACGACCGTGTCGGAGCTGGCCGACTCGATCGCGGCGCTCGCAGGCGACCGACTACACTAGCCAGTCGCGGCGGGGCCGCGGACCCGAGCCCAAGGAGAACCCCCAGGCGCATGTGCGGCATCGTCGGCTACACCGGCCCGCGTGACGCGGGCCCGATCCTGATCGAGGGTCTCCGTCGGCTCGAATATCGCGGCTACGACTCGGCGGGGATCGCGCTGGTCGACGAGCAGGGCGACCTGTTCGTGGAGAAGAAGGCGGGCAAGCTCGCCAACCTGCAGACCGCGATCGCAGACCGGACGCCCCACGCGGCGATCGGGCTCGCGCACACCCGCTGGGCGACCCACGGCCGTCCCAACGACATCAACGCCCATCCCCACCAGGACTGCACGGGCGAGATCACGGTGATCCACAACGGGATCATCGAGAACTTCCGGGAGCTGCGCGACGGGCTCGAGGCGCGCGGCCACACGCTCGCGTCCGAGACGGACACCGAGGCGATCGCGCACCTGGTCGAGGAGGCCTACGAGGGCGACCTCGCCGACGCCGTCCGCTCGGCGCTCCGCCAGCTCCAGGGCGCGTATGCGCTCGTCGTGATGCACAAGCGCGAGCAGAGCCGGCTCGTGGGGGCGCGCAAGGACGTGCCGCTCGTCGTGGGCCTCCACGGCGAGGAGAGCTTCATCGCGAGCGACGTCGCGGCGATCCTCGCCCACACGAACCGGATCATCTTCCTCGAGGAAGGGGACGTCGCCGACGTCCGGCCGACGGGTGTCGAGATCACGGGCGTCGACGGCGCGATCCGCCAGCGCGAGGAGATGAGGGTGGACTGGTCGCCGGAGGCCGCCGAGAAGGGCGGCTACGACCACTTCATGCTCAAGGAGATCCACGAGCAGCCCGACGCGCTCCGCCAGTCGCTGGCCGGGCGGGTCACCCCGGACGGCCGCATCCAGGCGCCCGAGGTCGAGGCGCTCGCGGACGCGTTCCGACGGGCGACGCGGGTCGAGCTGGTGGCGTGTGGGACCGCGTCGTACGCGGCCCTCGTCGGCGCCGCCGCGATCCAGGACTGGACGGGCCTGCCCGCGCGGGTCACGGTGGGCTCGGAGTTCCGCTACTCCCCGCCGCCGCTCGACCGGGATGTGCTGGTCATCGCCGTGACCCAGTCGGGTGAGACCGCGGACACGATCGCGCCGACGCGCTGGGCGAAGGAACAGGGCTGCCCGATCGTCGCCGTCACCAACACCCAGGGGTCGGCGATCACGCGCGAGGCCG
Organism: uncultured Chloroflexia bacterium; assembly: GCA_963767945.1. GTDB lineage: Bacteria > Chloroflexota > Limnocylindria > Limnocylindrales > CSP1-4 > CAIXZV01. The sequence continues at coordinate 7,952 of CAVYGH010000013.1, forward strand.
ACGCGGTGATGTTCCTCCAGGCGGGGCCCGAGATCGCGGTCGCCGCCTCGAAGACCTTCGTCACCCAGGTCACGACGCTGGTCGTGCTGGCGGCGGCGATCGCCAAGGCCCGCGGGTCCATGGACGAGGCGCAGGAGCTCGAGCTCGGGCAGGCGCTGCGGGCCCTCCCGACGGCCGCGGCGCGGACGCTCGCCGCCAACCCCGGGGTCGCGGAGATCGCGCGCCGGTACGTCAACTCGCGAGGCTTCATGTTCATCGGCCGCGGCTACTCGCTGCCGGCGGCGCTCGAGGGAGCACTCAAGCTCAAGGAGATCAGCTACATCCACGCCGAGGGCTACGCGGCGGGGGAGCTGAAGCACGGGCCGATCTCGCTGCTCGACGCCGAGTGCCCGCTGGTCTCGATCGCGACCCGCTCGCCCACCTACGACAAGCTGATCAGCAACGTCATGGAGGGACGCGCGCGAGACGCGCGGGTGATCGCGGTCGCCACCGACGGCGACGCGCAGATCTCGCGCTTCGCCGACGACATCCTGTGGGTGGCGGACACCCACGAGGCGCTGTCGCCCGCGCTGGCGGTGATCCCGCTCCAGCTGTTCGCGTACCACACGGCGGTCGCCCGGGGCACGGACGTCGACCAGCCGCGCAACCTCGCGAAGTCGGTGACGGTCGAGTAGCGATGGCGCGCCCGGGCCTGGCCGCCGATCCCGTCGTGCCGCCGGGGGTCGTCCCCGAGGGGACCACGGAGCTCGGGATCGACATCATCAAGGTCGACCGCATCGCGAACACGATCCAGCGCTTCGGCGACCGGTTCGCTCGCCGGGTCCTGACCGAGCGGGAGCGACGCTACGTCCGCAACCGCCCCGAGAACTTCGCGGGCCGGTGGGCGGCCAAGGAGGCGGTGTCCAAGGTGCTGGGGCTGGGCGTGCGCGGGGTCGGCTGGACCGAGATCGAGATCGAGCGGCTGCCGACGGGTCAGCCGTCCGTGAACCTCAACGGGCGGGCCGCGAAGCGTGCCGAGCAGCTCGGGATGGGCCGGATCGCGGTCTCGATCAGCCACGAGGCCGAGTACGCGGTGGCGGTCGCCTTCGGCGTCCGGACCGCCGGTGGGCGCTACGTGTTCCCCCTGGACATCGACGACCGGCTCGACGACCGCGAGCGCAAGCTCCTCGCCCGGTTCGAGCGCATGCAGCAGCTCCACCAGGCGACGCAGGCGCTGGCGGCCGACGTGGACGCCGCGGCGCGCGAGGGCGACGGGATCGAGGACGACGAACGTGGCTGACCGCCGGTCCGTCGGGTTCGGACGCCCGGCCGCCGAGGACGCGCCGGCGCCCGCGGCCACCGCGTCGTCGGACGCCCCGCCGGAGCTCGACGACGAGACGATGTCGAGACTGGTCCCGGAGCGCGACAAGCGGGGCCACAAGGGCAGCTTCGGGCGGGTGCTGGTCCTCGCGGGGTCGATGGACTACGCGGGCGCGGCGCTGCTCGTCTGCCGCGCCGCGGGGCGCGCCGGGGCCGGGCTGGTCACGCTCGCGGTGCCGGAGTCGCTCCAGCCGCTGTTCGCGGCCAAGGTCGTCGAGGCGACGACGATGCCGCTCCCCGAGGACGACGTCGAGGAGGTCGACCCGGAGCCCGCGCTCGCCGCCGTGCTCGACCACGAGCACGACGCGCTGGTCATCGGCCCCGGGCTGCGGCCGTCGCTGGCGATCGCGGAGCTGCTCCGGCTGATCCTGACCGCGCCGAGGAGCCGGGCCGGCCGGCCGCCGTGCTCGACGCGGAGGCGCTGCGGACGCTGGCCGCGGTGGACGACTGGTGGTCGCGCATCACCCGGCCGTGCGTGCTGACCCCGCACACCGGCGAGTTCGCCCGGCTGCGCGCCGGCAGCGGCCACGAGCCGGACGAGGACGGCGACCTCACGACCGACGACGCCGCGCGGGTCCGGGCGGCCGTGGCGGCCGCGGGCGAGTGGCGCCAGGTCGTCGTGCTCAAGGGCGCCAAGACCGTGATCGCGGGACCCGACGGCGCGGTGGCGGTGGCGCCGTTCGAGAACCCGGCGATGGCCACGGGCGGCACCGGCGACGTGCTCGCCGGGACGATCGGGGCGCTGCTCGCGCAGGGCCTCGCCCCGTGGGATGCCGCGCGGCTCGGCGTCTACCTGCATGGCCTGGCCGGCGAGGCCGTCCGCGACCGCATCGGCGACGCGGGCCTGCTCGCCGGCGACCTGCCCGACGCGCTGCCCATCGGCCGCAAGCGGCTGGCCCGGATCGCCGAGCGGCAGAAGACGGGGCGGCGGCTCGGGTTCGGGGTCCGGGACGAGGCCGCCGCGGGCGTCGAGACCGCCGCGTCCGCCGAGCCGGCCGTGGAGAACGCCGGCGGAGCGCCCGCCTGAGCGCGACGCCCGCCCACGACGCACCGCCGCCCGATGCCCCGGACGCGCGCGAGCCGATCGAGGCGAGGCTCGTGGCCGCCGGCCTCCCGCCGCTCCCACGGACGGCGTGGCTGGAGCTCGACCTCGATGCCCTCGCCGACAACGTGGCCACGATCCGGCGGCTGGCGGGGCCGGGCGTGCGCGTCGAGCCCGTCGTCAAGGCCGATGCCTACGGCCACGGGGCGGTGCCGGTCGCGCGGGCGCTGGCCGCCGCGGGCGCCGACGGGCTCTCGGTGGCGACCATCGACGAGGCGGTCGAGCTGCGCGACGCGGGCGTCGAGCTGCCGATCCTGGTCCTGTACCCGATCCCTCCGGACCAGGTCGCGGTCGCCGCGTCCGCACGCATCGCCGTCAGCGTGGGATCCGGCCCGCCGCTCGAGGCCATCCTGGCCGCCGCGCGGGCGGCCGGAACCTCCGGCGCGCCCGACCTGGCCCTGCACGTGGAGGTCGAGACCGGCCTCGGGCGGGGCGGCGCGTTGCCCGGGACGGTGGCCCAGGTCGTCGAGGCGATCGACGCGACCGACGGCGCGCGCCTCGCGGGCGTGTGGACCCACCTGGTCGCGGCGGACGACGTTTCGGGCACGGTCGCGCAGGACGCCCGCTTCGGGGCCGCCGTCGGCGGGTTGGTCGACGCGGTCGAGCTCGGCCCGGACGCCGTCCGGCGCCATCTCGCCGGCAGCGGCGGCCTCCTCGCCGCGGATGTCGCGCGCTGGGACGCCGTCCGCCCCGGGCTGTCGACCTACGGGCTGATCCCCGATGCCGTCGTGCCGGCCGCGTCGACGGCCCGCGAGGCCGCGGGGCTGCGCCCGGTCATGGCCCTCGTCGCGCGCCCCGTCCGGGTGGTCGACCTCCCGGCCGGCCACGGCGTGAGCTACGGGCCGTCGTTCGTGACGGCGCGCCCGTCGCGGATCGCGACGCTGCCCGTTGGCTACGGCGACGGCTGGCGCCGGGCGCTCTCCGATCGATCGTCGGCGCTCGTGCGCGGCGTCACGGTCCCACTGGTCGGGCGGGTCGCGATGGACGCCGTGATGGCCGATGTCACCGACGTGCCCGGCGCCCCGGTGACCGGACTCGACGAATTCGTGCTGCTGGGGCGCCAGGGCACCGTCGCGATCGGCGCCCACGACCTCGCCGCGGCGTGCGGAACGATCAGCTACGAGGTGGTCACGGCCATGTCCCGCCGATTGCCTCGGGTGTACCATGCCGCGGGTTCACCGGTGGAGGTCCGGCTGCTCGCAGGCGGGAGGTCCGAGTGGCGCGCATCGAGCTCTGGAACGGCGACATCTGCGATCTCGAGGTCGACGCCATCGTGAGCCCGGCGTCCACGTCGCTGTGGATGTCGTCCGGCGTCGCCGGCGAGCTCAAGCGAATCGGCGGTGACGAGATCGAGTTCGCGGCCGTCCGCCAGGCGCCGGTGGAGCTCGGCGACGCGGTGGTGACACCGGCCGGCAACCTCGCCGCCAAGGTCGTCATCCACGCGGTGTCCCTCGAGCGGGACCGCCGGACCAGCGACGCCGCCATCGAACGTGCGGCCCGGAGCGCGATGGCGCGGGTGCGCGAGCTGGGTCTCGCGAGCGTGGCCTTCCCGGCGCTCGGGACCGGCATCGGCGGGTTCCCGCTCGACGAGGCGGCACGCGTGTCGGTCGACGCCATTCGCGACGAGCTTCGCACCGAGTCCTCGATCGAGCACGTGATCTTCGCGCTGCGCGGTGCCGCCGCCTACGAGGCGTACGCGCACGCACTGCGGGCGAGCGAGCCGGGCCCGTCCAAGCCGCTGCTCGCCCAGGCGCCGCAGCGACGGCCAGCCACGTGAGCTTCCCGATGGAGCCCGTCGACGAGCGGCGGGAGGCGCTGGTCGAGGCCGTGGCGCGGGAGATCCGCCTGCGCGGCCTGACGGGACCCGCGGTCCACTTCCTCGAGGCCAGCCGGCCGTACCGGCCGCTGGGCGCGCCCGCGATGCTGTTCTTCGATCCGGTCCTGCGCGAGCTGTTCGGCGGCCAGATCCCGTCGGCGAGTGAGCTCCTGCGCGACGACGCCGGGATCGAGGCCCTCATCGACCGCCTCGAGGAGCTGGACGAGGCCGACGGCTGGGACGCCTGACGGCGAACCGGCGACGGTGCGGGGCCGGGGCGGGCCCCGGCACTCGGGTAGGATCGGGTCGGTGAGCAGCGACCCGCACGCCTTCGCCGCCATCGACCGCGGCAGCGCGACCATCGCGGCCTCCCTGATCGGGCACGTGGACGGGCGTTGGCGCCTCCTGGGCTCCACGGCCGGGCCCGCCGGTGTCCCCGCCGAACGACTCCTCGAGCGGTTGCGCGCGCGGCTCGCGATCTCGGATCCGGGCATGGTCGCCGCGCTGGCGCTCGACAGCGTCGGGTCCGCGGCGGCGCTGCCCGAGGTCGCCTGCTCGACGGTGCCGCCGCCCGAGATGGCCGTGGTCGCCGCCACGGGGCGTGCCCTGGCGCCGTTGGTCGCCGCCGCCACGGCGGCCGGCTGGCGCGTCCGGCCGCTCGCCCTCGACGGCGCGGAGATCATCACCGTGGCCGGCGCCCTGGCCGATCCGTCGGTCACCGCCGTGCTGGCGGGGAGCGGCGAGCCGCCGGGCGGCGACGAGCGGCCGCTGATCGCCGATCTCGTCACGATCGTCGCAGCCGCCGCCCAGCGACGCCCCGACCTCGACACGGTGCTCGCGGGCGGCCTGGCGGAGCCCGGCGGGCGCATGGAGGCGGCGATGCCCGCCAGCCGGCCGGGCGCGACGATGACCGCCCCGTCGCCGTCCGCGGCCGGGGGCGAGGCGCTGCGGGAGCTCCTCGACGAGCTTCGCGGCCCGGGCCCGGACGGTCGCCGGGCGCTCGCCGCCTCGACCGCGACGCTCGCGGAGGTCCTCGGACGGCGCGTCGAGGTCATCGAGATCGGCCAGTCGGCGGGGGCCCGAGCGACCTCCTCGCCGCCGCGCGCGGACGCGGACACCGTGTCCGAGGCGGCGGCCTCGCTCGCGATCGTCGCCGAGGCCGCGCTCCTGCCACGCGGCTTCGGGGACGCGCACCTCGATGCGATCATCGGCTGGCTGAGCATCTCGCTCGACCGGTTGCGCGTCCGCGACCGGCTGCGCGAGCTCGCCCTGGCGCCCTGGGGCGACGCCGCCGGGGACGGCGCCCTGCTCCGGCTGGCCGCCGCGCGGGCCGCCGTCCAGCGCCTGCTCGCGGCCACGCCGGCCATGGGGGCGCTCGCCGCCCCGGACCTCGTCGTGGTGGCCGGCGGCGCCTGGTCCGTCGCGCCAGCCGCCGGCGTGGCGCTGGCGGTCGCCGACGTCATCCGGCGGCCCGGCGCCCGGGCCCTCGGCTTCGATCACGCGCGCCTGCTCGGGCCGCTGGGGACGATCCCCGACCCGGCGGAGCGGCGGCTGATCCTCGACGACCTGCGCGACGAGGTCGTCCTGCCCCTCGGCAGCGTCGTGATGCCCGCCGGCATGCGGGCGGGCGGCCCGGCGGGCCGGCTGGTCGTCCGCGGGCAGGGCGCCGAGGTGCCGCTCGACCTCGTGCCGGGCCACCTCGAGCTGGTCGACCTGCCGGCCGGGGAGCGGGCCATGGTCGACCTCACGTTCCGCGATGCCGTCGACCTCGGGCCGCGCGTCCGCCACGCCGCAGTGGAGGTCACCGGCGGCCTCGCCGGGCTGCTGGTCGACCTGCGCGACGTCCCGATGCGCATCCCCGATCGGCTCGAGCTCCGGCGGGAGGCCCTGGCCGGCTGGCAGGCCGACGTCTGGGCGGGGAGCGAGGCATGACGGCCGAGCCGGGCACGACCGCCGAGCCGGGCGCGAGCGCCGAGTCAGGCGCGACCGCCGAGCGCGTGACCGTCGCCGACGACTGGCGCGACGACATCGCGGTGCGGCCGCTGGTGGACGACGACCTCGAGGCGCGCTTCGTCCTGGCGCCGGGGGACCGGCCGCTGGTCGAGGCCGGGACGACCGTCAAGGCGGGCGATCCGCTCCTCGAGCACCTGCGCGATCGCCGGATCGACGAGGTGGTGATGCCGGCCGAGCCGGGCATCGACGCGCACGCCGACCCGGTCGCGGGCGGCCGCTGGGCGCCGCGCTCGGCGAGCGGGCAGCCCAAGCGCAGCGCGACCCACGACGGCGAGCTGCTGTCGCCGGTCCCGGGGCAGCGCGACCGGTGGCGGATCGTCACGGGCGACCATCGCGACGCCGTCGTGACCCCGGTGGGCGGCGACGTGATCGCCGTCCGGCCCGGGGGCGAGGTCCGGCTCCGGCCGGCGGGCCGCGCGGTCCGCGGGGCGTTCGCGGCCGGCTCGCCGGCCCATGGGCGCCTGGAGCTCGCGACCGACCCGTTCGGGGACCTGCGACCGGGCGGCATCGACGTCAGCCGGTCGGGCAGCATCCTCGTCGTCGGCGCCCGGATCGACGCCGAGGCGCTCACGCGCGCCCGGGCGATGGGCGTCCGCGGCATCGTCGTCGCGTCGCTGCCCGGCAAGGACCTGCGCGACTTCCGGGCCTCCGAGCGGCGCCAGCGGGCCTCGCTCCACCCCTCGCAGCCGTTCGGCGTCCTCGTCCTGGACGGCACGATGCGCCGGCCGATCCCGACCCCGATCGCGAGCCTGCTGGAGCGGATCGCCGGGCGAGAGGTGTCGCTGCTCGTCGACCCGCCCGCGCTCGTGTTCGAGGCGACGGACGACGAGCTGCCGACGGTCGAGCCCGACTGGGTCCGCGTCCGATCCGGCCCCAGCGCCGGCGCGGAGGGCCGCCTCATCGGTCCGGCCGGCCTGCGCCGCTTCGAGCGCGGCGTGCAGCTCGAGGCCGCGCTGGTCTCGATCGCCGGGCGCGCGCCCGTCGCGGTCCCCATCGGCGATCTCGAGCGCATCGCCTGACGCCGGTCTCGGCTACCCTCGGCTCGATGCCCTCGATCTCGTCCATCGAACGCGTCGTGGAGACGACCGACGCCGCGGCGACCCGCGCGCTCGCCGCCCGGCTCGCCGCCGTCGCGCGGCCGGGCGATCTCCTGTGCCTGGTCGGTGACCTCGGCGCGGGCAAGACCCAGTTCGCGAAGGGCTTCGCCGTCGGCCTCGGGATCGAGGACACCGTCAGCTCCCCGACGTTCGTGCTGATGACCGAGTACGCCGGGCGGCTGCCGATGTTCCACGTCGACCTGTACCGGCTCGACGACGCCGCCGACGCGCTCGCGGGCGGCCTGCTCGACGAGCGCCAGCTGGACGGCGTCGCGCTCGTGGAATGGGCCGAGCGGCTCGGGTCCGCGCTCCCGCGCGCGCGCCTCGACGTCGTCATCGACGGCACCGGCGACGACCCGCGCCGCATCGCGATCCGCGCCGGCGACGAGGGCTACCGGCGGTACGTCGAGGCCGCGGCGTGACCGCCGGCGGCCCGCTGCTGGTCGTGGACACGGCGACGACCACGGCGGTGATCGCGCTCGGAACGCCCGACGGCGCGCTGCTCGCCTCGCGTTCGTGGGTCGCGGGCTATCGCCACGGCGAGGAGCTGCTGGCGCAGGTCGAGGGGCTGCTGGCCGAGGGCGGGGTCGCGCGCGAGGCGCTGGGCGGCCTCGTCGTCGGCACCGGTCCGGGAGCGTTCACGGGGCTCCGGGTGGGCCTCGCGACCGTGAAGGGCCTCGCGTACGCGCTCGAGCTGCCGGTGGCCGGCGTCCCGACCGGGGAGGCGCTCCTCGCGGCCGCCTCCGCGTCGATCGGCGAAGGTTCGGCCGACCTCGTCCTCGTCCAGCCGGCGGGATCGGCGGATCGCGTGCTGACGCGCCCGGGAACGCCGCCGCGCATCCTGCCGGGCGGCGAGCCGCCGGACCTGCGACCCGGCGAGCGGCTGGTCGCGATCGACCTCGACGGACGCGAGCCCTCGGCGGGTGCCGTGGAGCTCGGGGCGGACGCCCGGGCCGGGCTCGCGACGGCGCTGCTCGCCGCCGGCGCCGCGCGCCTCCGCGAGCGCGGCGGGGACGACCTCGCCCGCCTCGTGCCCGAGTACGTGACCCTGCCGCGCGGCGTGCGCGCCGCCCCGCCGGAGGACGGCGGGGTCGCCCTGAGCGCCGATGCCGTGCCCAGCCCCGTGGCGAAGGTGACGCGGTGACCGAGATCGTGCTCCGGATCCGCCCGATGGTCATCGGCGACCTGCCCGCGGTCCAGCAGATCGAGCACGCGTCGTTCACGACGCCGTGGCCACCGCAGGCGTACCGGCAGGAGCTCGAGACGAACCGGCTCGCCCACTACCTCGTCGGCCAGCTCGGCGACGACGTCGTGGCCTACGGCGGCGTGTGGCTGATGGTGGACGAGGCGCACATCACGACGTTCGCCGTGCACCCCGCCTACCGCCGCCGCCGCATCGGGGAGCGGCTGCTGCTCGCGATGCTCGACCTGTCCGTCGATCGCCATGCCCGCGAGGCCACCCTCGAGGTCCGCCTTTCGAACCTCGCGGCGCGCCGGCTGTACGAGAAGTACGGGTTCCGCCCGGTGGGCATCCGGCCGCGCTACTACAGCGACAACCAGGAAGACGCGCTGATCATGACGACCGATCCCCTCGCGTCGCCCGCGATGGTCGACCGCGTCGCGCGGCTGCGGGTCGCGCTCGACGCGTTTCCGGCGCCATCCCTTCGAGCCCGACCCGATGTCGGCGAGCCAGCTGGCGCCGAACGAGCCGAACCCGGCGCCGGCCGGGGAAGGCGCCGCGTGATCGGGCGGGGCCAAGCGTGAGCGGGCCGCTGATCCTCGCGGTCGAGTCGAGCTGCGACGAGACCGGCGTGGCGCTGGTCGAGGACGGTCGGCGGATCCACGCCAACGTGGTCGCCAGCCAGATCGCCCTGCACGCGCCGACCGGCGGCATCGTGCCCGAGGTCGCGGCGCGCGCGCACCTGCGCTGGATCGTGCCGGCGCTCGACGAGGCGCTCGAGACCGCCGGGGTCGGCGTGCCGGACGTGGACGCCGTGGCCGTCACCTACGGGCCGGGGCTCGCGGGCTCGCTGCTGGTCGGCATCAACGTCGCGAAGTCGCTCGCCTGGGCCCACGACAAGCCGCTCATCCCGGTCAACCATCTCGAGGGCCACGTGTACGCGGGCTGGCTGCTCGACCCGGGGGAGGCGGAGCACGAGTCGCCGCCGTTCCCGCTCGTTGCGCTCGTCGTGTCCGGCGGCCACACGTTCCTCGTCGAGATGCGCGACCACCTCGACTATCGGCTGCTCGGCCAGACGGTCGACGACGCCGCCGGCGAGGCGTTCGACAAGGTCGGGCGGCTGCTGGGCCTGGGCTATCCCGGCGGCCCGGCGATCTCGCGCGCGGCCGAGGGCGCCAAGGCGAAGGACCGCGTGTTCCCGCGGGCGTGGCTGGGCGGCTCGTACGACCTCAGCTTCTCGGGGCTCAAGACCGCCGCCCGCCGGATCGTGACGGCGGCCCGGGCCGACGAGGGCCTGCCGGCCGACGAGCGCGAGGGGAGCCTGCCCGAGCCCGTCGTCGCGGAGCTCGCGTGGGGGTTCCAGGACTCGGTGGTCGACGTGCTGGCGACGAAGACGATCCGGGCCGCCGAGGAGGTCGGCGCCCGCGGCATCGTGCTGGGCGGCGGCGTGGCCGCGAACGCGGCGCTCCGGCAGCGCATCGCCGGCGAGGCCGAGGCGCGCGGGATCCCGCTGGTCGTCCCGCGACCCGGCCTGTGCACGGACAACGGGGCGATGATCGGGGCGGCAGGGGCACGCCGGCTGGAGGCCGGCGTCCGGGCCGGGCTCGACCTCGACGCCCGGCCGTCGCTGCCGCTCGCGCGATGAGCCCCGCCGACCTTCGGCTGGACCCGCAGTACGTGCGGCGGACCCTGCGCGACGCCGGCCTGCGCCCCCGCCACCGGATGGGCCAGAACTTCCTCGCCGACGTCGACGTGCTCGAGGGGATCCTGCGCGAGGCGGATCCCGTGCCCGGCGAGCGGGTGCTCGAGATCGGCCCGGGGCTCGGGTTCCTGACCGGCGGCTTGCTGGCCGCGGGCGCCACGGTGACGGCCGTCGAGCTCGATCGAGGGATGGCCGCGTTCCTGCGCGACACCTACGCTGACGAGGTGGACGCCGAGCGGCTCCGGCTGATCGAGGGCGACGCGCTGGACCAGGACCTGGTCGGCCTGGTCGAGCCGCCGTACGACGTCGTCGCGAACCTCCCGTACCAGATCACGAGCCCCGTCCTGCACCGGCTGCTCGGCCGCCCGCCCCGGGCGGACCACCTGGTGCTCATGCTCCAGCGCGAGGTCGCCGAGCGCGTCGCGGCCGCACCCGGGGACATGTCCTACCTGTCGGTGTTCGTGCAGTACCACGCCAGGGCGCGGGTCGCGTTCCGGGTGCCGCGCGAGGCGTTCGAGCCGGCGCCCAAGGTCGAATCGGCCGTCCTCGTGCTCGAGCCGTTCCCGCCCGACGACCGCCTGGACCCGCCGGCCGAGGAGGCGCTGTGGCGGGTGGTCCAGGCGGGGTTCCGCGAGCGGCGGAAGATGCTCCACAACGTGCTGACCCGCCAGCTGCCGATCGAGCCCGAACGCGTCGACGCGGCCCTCGCGGCCGTCGGAATCGCCCGCGATCGGCGGCCCCAGACGGTCGCGGTCGGGGAGTGGATCGCGCTCACCGAGGCCCTGGGCCCCATCCCGGCGTCGCGATGACGGTGCCCGCCACCGACGCCGACCGGCGCCTCGCACCGGTCATCCGGCTCGCGCCGGCGAAGGTCAACCTGACGCTGGCCGTGCTCGGCACGCGCCCGGACGGCTTCCACGACCTGCACAGCGTCATGGTCCCGCTGGACCTCGCGGACCGGCTGTCGGTCTCCGTGCTGCCGCCGGGGTCGCCGGACAGCCTCCACGTCGACGGGTTCGACCCGGGACCGCCCGCCGGCAACCTCGTGCTGCGCGCGATCGCCGTCGCCCGGCGCCACGCGTCGCTCGCCACCGGTCGCCGGGACGCGCTGGCTCCACTCGCGGCCCGGCTCGACAAGCGGATCCCGGTCGCCGCGGGCCTCGCCGGCGGCTCGTCGGACGCCGCGGCAACCGTGGACGCGGCGCTCGAGGCCTGGGGCGTGGACGCGGACGTCGAGCCGGCGGCGCGCCACGCGATCGCGGCCGAGCTCGGGTCCGACGTGCCGTTCTTCCTGGCGGAGGGTCCCGCGCTCGTCGAGGGGCGCGGTGAGCGGGTCACGCCGCTGGGGTGGCTGCGCGATGCGGGCGAGGGCGGCACGGCCGACCGCCCAGGGCTGCTCGTCGTCACGCCCGACGTCGGCATCTCCACGCCCGCGGCGTTCGCGGCCTTCGATGCCGGCGCCCGAGTGGCCGGCGGCGCCGCACGCCTGGCCTCGACCCACCTCGCCGACGAGCTTCGAACCGGGCTCCGGGTGGCCGACCTGCTCGCCCGTGCAGGCGTGCTCGCCGCGGGCAACGACCTCGCCCCGGCGGCCGCGGTCGTCGAGCCCGGCCTCGTGCCGTTCAAGCGGGCCCTGCTCCGCCTGCTCGGCCGGCCCGTCGGCCTGTCCGGCTCCGGCCCGAGCCACTGGGCCCTCTATCCTTCGATCGAGGAGGCGGCCACGGCCGCGGACGCGGTGCGCGCGGCGTACGCCGAGGGCCGCGTCCCGACGCCGGGCGGCCGGGCGCCGTTCGTCGCCGTGGCCCGCATCGTCTCGCGACCACACGACGCACGGAGGCAGGCATGACGCGACAGGCGATCTCGACCAGCAGCGCGCCGGGCGCGCTCGGCCCGTACAGCCAGGCGATCGCGATCGACGGCTTCGTCTTCTGCAGCGGGCAGATCGGCATCGACCCGGAGTCGGGCGAGCTCGCCGACGGCATCGAGGCCCAGACGGATCGTGCCCTGCGCAACCTGTCGGCCGTCCTCGACGCCGCCGGCCTGACGCTCGCCGACGTCGTCAAGACCACGATCTTTCTCGCCGACATCGGCGACTTCGCCGCGGTCAACGCCGTCTACGCGGGCCACATGCCGGACCCGCCGCCCGCGCGGTCGACGTTCGCCGTCGCGGCGCTGCCCAAGGCCGCCAGCGTGGAGATCGAGATGACCGCGAGGCGGTCCACGGATCGGTGACCCGATCGGCCCATCCGGGTCCCGGTGCCCGCGGGCACCGGAATGTCGGTGCGGTGCGGTCAGGTGACCAGGTAGGCACTTGATCCGGACTGTCAGGGGAGTACCGTGGCAACCCCCGAAGCGGGGCGCGGGCACGATGGGGTCTTTGCCCGTGGAACCGAATAACGGACTCGCCTGAACGGATCGCGGACCAGGTGCCCAGGTCGGCCGAACCGCACTCATCTCTTCGCTCTTCCCGACCGCAGCGCTGATTCCCCGGACCTTCGACGCGGCTGCCCGCATGGGCGGTGGTGCGTCGCGGTCGTCGTTCTCGCCGGGGGGCGGGCGGGCCCGGAAAGCGAGGGACTTCCGGTGCACAGGTCCATGTCGAGGTCCCGGACCTGGGGCCTCCGCCTCCTTGTCGTCGTCCAGACGATGCTCCTGCTCTCGTCGCTGTTCGCGCCGATCCCGGTCGCGGCCGCCGACCCGACGGAGCCCGAGGCGTCCCCGGCGCCGACCGAGCCCGCCGCGACCCCGGATCCCACGCCGGAGCCCGACCCGACGGCGGCGCCGGACCCCACCGCGGCGCCGGACCCGGATCCGACCGCGGCGCCCGACCCCACGGCAGCGCCCGATCCGACGGCCGCCCCTGACCCCACGGCCGCCCCTGACCCCTCGGCCGAGCCGGAGCCCGACCCCACGGCCGACCCGGTCGTCGAACCCTCGCCGACGGTCGAACTGTCCGCGGAGCCCAGCGCGCCACCGTCGGCCACGCCCGGCCCGACGACGTCCTACATCGTCACCTTCGCGGGCGGTACGTCCGCCTCGGCCCGCACGGACGCCCTCGCCGCCGCGCACGCCGACGTGGTCGACTCGATCGCTCCCCTCGGCATGGCCGTGATCGCGGTCCCGGCCGGGTCCTCGGTCGTCGCCGACCTGCGAGCCGACCCGACCGTCGCCGGCGTCGAGGTCGACCGACTTCGCGAGGCCGAGGCGCTGCCCGACGACCCGCGCGTCGACGACCAGTGGGCACTTGCGACGATCGGCTGGACGTCCGTCTACGGGTCGGTCAACCCGTCCGGGTCCGCGGTCGTCGCCGTGCTCGACACCGGCATCGACGCCTCGACCCCCGACCTCGACGGCCAGCTCGTCGCCGGCACCTCGATGCTCGACGGCTCCGCCGGCACGTCCGATCCCAACGGCCACGGCACGTGGATGGCCGGGATCATCGCCGCGGCGACCGACAACGGCCAGGGCATCGCCGGCGTCGGCTACAAGGGCGTCTGGGTGATGCCGGTGACCGTCCTCGGCGCCGACGGGCTCGGCCAGGACAGCGACATCATCGAGGGCGTCGTGTGGGCCGTTCAGCACGGCGCCGACGTCATCAATATGAGCTTCAGCAACCCCGGCTACTCGAGCGCGCTCCAGGCCGCGATCAACTACGCCTGGGACCACGACGTGGTCGTCGTCGCCGCGACCGGCAACGACGGATCCTCCGCAGTCACGTTCCCCGCCGGCGACCGAGGGGTCATCGGCGTCTCCGCCACCGACCGTTCCGACACGCTCGCGCCGTCGTCCAACTTCGGCCCGGCCGTGTTCCTTGCCGCCCCCGGGGTGGACATCATCACCACCGCCCCGGGCGGCGGCTCCACGTCCGTCACGGGGACGTCCGCGTCCTCGGCGATCGTGGCCGCCGCCGCAGCTCTGCTTCGTGCAGCCGACCCTGGCGCGTCCAACGGCGCGATCGTCGGCCGCCTGGCCCGCAACGCCGATCCGGCGGGCTCCGTCGCCGAGACCGGCAACGGGCGCGTCAACCTGGCGCGCGCACTCAGCGATACATCGGGTGACGGCGTGAAACCGCACGGCGCGGCGCCGGTCGGCGACGGTGGCCCGATCGTGGGCCCGTATCGCTCGGCGACGACAAGCGTTGATGTCGCGACGATCACCGCTCGTGACGGAGCCTCGTGCACGACCGCGCAATCGTCATTCGTGTACGGGAGTTCAGTCTGTGCCCACGTCGTGGTCACCGCAACGAGCGGCGGCGGTGGCGCCGGCGATTTCTTCATTCAGTGGCGGCCACCCGTCGGCGGCAACACGAATTATCAGTTCACGGTCCCGGCAACCGTGCCTTTAGCGTTCGACGACACCTTCGCTCCGACGACGAATGGTTCGTGGACGATCGCAGTCTGCAAGAACACGGCATGTAGTGGCGGCAATCAGATCATCACGACAACGATCGCCGTCACGCAGAAGCCCCTCACGGTTGTGGGGATCACGGCCAACAACAAGGTCTATAACGGCCTGACGGACGCGACGTTCTCGGGGGCGGCGACGCTGTCGGGTGTCGTCAGCCCCGACGTCGTCACGCTGGGCGGCTCGCCGGTTGCGACCTTCGCCGACAAGAACGTCGGCACGGCCAAGACGGTCAGTGTCACCGGTTACACGATCGGCGGCGCGGGTGCCTCGAAGTACACGCTGACCCAGCCGACGCTGAGCGCGAACATCACCGCCAAGCCCCTGACCGTCGCGGGGATCACGGCCATCAACAAGGTCTACAACGGCCTGACGGACGCCACCCTGACCGGGATCGCATCCCTATCGGGTGTGATCAGCCCAGATGTCGTCTCGCTGGGCGGCTCGCCCGTCGCGACCTTCGCCGACAAGAACGTCGGCACGGCCAAGACGGTCAGCGTCACCGGTTACACGATCGGCGGCGCGGGTGCCTCGAACTACACGCTGACCCAGCCGACGCTGAGCGCGAACATTACGCAGGCCGGCTCGACGGTTACCGTCGTCTGCCCGGTCAGCGTCGTGTACACGGGCCTCCCGCAGACGCCCTGCACGGCCTCCTGGACGAGCACCGGTGCCGACGCCGAGGGTGCCGCGCTCAGCGTCAGCCACTCCGGCAACGTCAACGTGGGCACCGCGAACGCGAGCGCCACCTTCCTTGGCGACGCCAACCACACCGGCAGCTCGAACTCGGCCACCTTCGCGATCACCAAGGCCACCCTGGACGTCGACGCGCAGGACGCGTCCAAGACCTACGGCGATCTCGACCCGGCCTTCGGTTACGAGCTGTCGGGCTTCGTCAACGGCGAGGACGCCACCGGTGCCGGCGTCACCGGCTCCCCGGTCTGCAGCCGCAGCAACAGCGACGAGGATGCCGGGACCTACACCGACGTCCTGAGCTGCCTGCCCGGCACCCTGCTCGCGGCCAACTACGCCTTCGTGACCGGTGACAGCGCCGACTTCACCATCGACCAGGCCGGCTCGACGGTTACCGTCGTCTGCCCGGTCAGCGTCGTGTACACGGGCCTCCCGCAGACGCCCTGCACGGCCTCCTGGACGAGCACCGGTGCCGACGCCGAGGGTGCCGCGCTCAGCGTCAGCCACTCCGGCAACGTCAACGTGGGCACCGCGAACGCGAGCGCCACCTTCCTTGGCGACGCCAACCACACCGGCAGCTCGAACTCGGCCACCTTCGCGATCACCAAGGCCACCCTGGACGTCGACGCGCAGGACGCGTCCAAGACCTACGGCGATCTCGACCCGGCCTTCGGTTACGAGCTGTCGGGCTTCGTCAACGGCGAGGACGCCACCGGTGCCGGCGTCACCGGCTCCCCGGTCTGCAGCCGCAGCAACAGCGACGAGGATGCCGGGACCTACACCGACGTCCTGAGCTGCCTGCCCGGCACCCTGCTCGCGGCCAACTACGCCTTCGTGACCGGTGACAGCGCCGACTTCACCATCGACCAGGCCGGCTCGACGGTTACCGTCGTCTGCCCGGTCAGCGTCGTGTACACGGGCCTCCCGCAGACGCCCTGCACGGCCTCCTGGACGAGCACCGGTGCCGACGCCGAGGGTGCCGCGCTCAGCGTCAGCCACTCCGGCAACGTCAACGTGGGCACCGCGAACGCGAGCGCCACCTTCCTTGGCGACGCCAACCACACCGGCAGCTCGAACTCGGCCACCTTCGCGATCACCAAGGCCACCCTGGACGTCGACGCGCAGGACGCGTCCAAGACCTACGGCGATCTCGACCCGGCCTTCGGTTACGAGCTGTCGGGCTTCGTCAACGGCGAGGACGCCACCGGTGCCGGCGTCACCGGCTCCCCGGTCTGCAGCCGCAGCAACAGCGACGAGGATGCCGGGACCTACACCGACGTCCTGAGCTGCCTGCCCGGCACCCTGCTCGCGGCCAACTACGCCTTCGTGACCGGTGACAGCGCCGACTTCACCATCGACCAGGCCGGCTCGACGGTTACCGTCGTCTGCCCGGTCAGCGTCGTGTACACGGGCCTCCCGCAGACGCCCTGCACGGCCTCCTGGACGAGCACCGGTGCCGACGCCGAGGGTGCCGCGCTCAGCGTCAGCCACTCCGGCAACGTCAACGTGGGCACCGCGAACGCGAGCGCCACCTTCCTTGGCGACGCCAACCACACCGGCAGCTCGAACTCGGCCACCTTCGCGATCACCAAGGCCACCCTGGACGTCGACGCGCAGGACGCGTCCAAGACCTACGGCGATCTCGACCCGGCCTTCGGTTACGAGCTGTCGGGCTTCGTCAACGGCGAGGACGCCACCGGTGCCGGCGTCACCGGCTCCCCGGTCTGCAGCCGCAGCAACAGCGACGAGGATGCCGGGACCTACACCGACGTCCTGAGCTGCCTGCCCGGCACCCTGCTCGCGGCCAACTACGCCTTCGTGACCGGTGACAGCGCCGACTTCACCATCGACCAGGCCGGCTCGACGGTTACCGTCGTCTGCCCGGTCAGCGTCGTGTACACGGGCCTCCCGCAGACGCCCTGCACGGCCTCCTGGACGAGCACCGGTGCCGACGCCGAGGGTGCCGCGCTCAGCGTCAGCCACTCCGGCAACGTCAACGTGGGCACCGCGAACGCGAGCGCCACCTTCCTTGGCGACGCCAACCACACCGGCAGCTCGAACTCGGCCACCTTCGCGATCACCAAGGCCACCCTGGACGTCGACGCGCAGGACGCGTCCAAGACCTACGGCGATCTCGACCCGGCCTTCGGTTACGAGCTGTCGGGCTTCGTCAACGGCGAGGACGCCACCGGTGCCGGCGTCACCGGCTCCCCGGTCTGCAGCCGCAGCAACAGCGACGAGGATGCCGGGACCTACACCGACGTCCTGAGCTGCCTGCCCGGCACCCTGCTCGCGGCCAACTACGCCTTCGTGACCGGTGACAGCGCCGACTTCACCATCGACCAGGCCGGCTCGACGGTTACCGTCGTCTGCCCGGTCAGCGTCGTGTACACGGGCCTCCCGCAGACGCCCTGCACGGCCTCCTGGACGAGCACCGGTGCCGACGCCGAGGGTGCCGCGCTCAGCGTCAGCCACTCCGGCAACGTCAACGTGGGCACCGCGAACGCGAGCGCCACCTTCCTTGGCGACGCCAACCACACCGGCAGCTCGAACTCGGCCACCTTCGCGATCACCGCCTCCGGACTCAAAGTCACGAAGACAGCGACCGTGGCCTCTGTCGATGTCGGCGATGCCTTTGCCTACACAGTCACGGTCGAGAACGCGTCAGCGACCGCCGCGAACGGCGCCTTCACGGTCACGGACGACCTCCCGGTCGAGGTTTCGTACGTGAGCGTCGCCGGACCCGATGCTGCTGATTGTTCCGAGGCCAGCGGCACGGTCACGTGCACGCGCTCGGGCCTCGCGGCCAACGCCTCCGTGACATGGACGATCAACGTCACCGCGTACATGGTCGCTTCGCCGATGAATCAAGCATCCGTGACGGCCAATGCAACTCCCGACTCGAACGCGGCGGACAACACGGGTTCGGTGCAGGTCGCAATCGAACCCGGATCGCTGTTCTCGGATGTCGCCGCCGGCGATCCCGATTGGCAGAACCAGATCGACGGCGTCGACGTGATGTTCCAGAAGAGCGGCACGTCCACGTACACGCTCAAGGCCACGAACCCGGGCACGTTCAAGTACCGGCTGTCGCTCGAGAACGAGACGGGGATCGACCTCCACGTCAAGGGCAAGCAGCTGCCGAACGTCGTCCGGCGCGGTACGTCGATCAAGGACGCCAACGGCGGATCGCCGACGATCTTCCTGACCGTGCCGTCGATGCCGGCGAGCACGGGAACGCCGACCGCCGGCGTGAACCTCACGGAGCCCGCGTTCCAGCTCACGGGCTGGAAGCCCGTGCAGGCACATCCGGACGACCGGTCCGACGAGATAAACATCCTGGTCAAGTACATCCCGCTCGCCGCCGGGGCCATCGCCGACTGTTCCGCGGCCGGCGTCCAGGGCCTGTACCAACCGCTGCCGTCCAACTCTGACAACCTCATCGCCCGCTGTCTTCGCGTCGACGGCCTCGAGATCCCGAAGGGGCACGAGGCGCACGTCCACGTCGCCTACGAGTTCCGCTACAAGAACACATCCACCTGGGGCAGCGGCTCGATCGACCCGACGCAGCAGTTCCGCGCCGGCTTCAATTTCAGGTCCACGACGATCATCACGCTCGATCCCGTCCCGTCTGACGTCCTGGCTCGCTTCACTCAGTCACTGAACAAGCTCGCGCCGGCCGTCCGGCCGGACTATCTGGACCGGTTCAATGCCCTCTGGGACAAGACATACACCGGCGTGCATGCCCTCGGGCTGACGTTCGCGGGCGAGCGGATGACCGCCGTCGGCGGCTTCGTCTTCGATCCGTCCGGCGCGGGTCGTCCGGACGTCACGGTCCGCCTGTTCTCCACGCCGCCGAGCGGCAGCGTCGACCGGTGCGGGACCTCGTACACCTACGGCACCAACGGATTGGTGGCGTCGTATCTCACCGGGTCCGACGGCTTCTACTTCATCTGGCAGAAGAATCTTCGACAACACGAACCTCCCGAGCGGCACGAACACCCTAGCCAGCGGATTCAAGTACTACGTCTCCCTGTGTGACCTGACGGCCGGTGGCACGGCCATGCCGTTCGCCGAGCTCTACTGGCCGGCGCGCTCGATGGCCAGCACGCTGGGCAACAAGGAGTTCGACGAAGAGGACTTCTTCGTCAGCGGGCCGACGCGGCTCACCTACACGGCCCAGCCGATCACGGGCAAGGTCAACAAGACACTCGGGACCGTCAAGGTCGCGCTGCTCGACGGCTTCGGCAACGTGATGACGATGATTCCGGCGGCGGCGCCTCGACGATCGCTGTCGGGGTCGCCTCCGGCCCGGCGGGCGGCACCCTGAACTCCGCCAGCGGCCCTGGCGGCCTGACCAAGTCGCTGAGCCAGGGCGTGGCGACGTGGACCGACCTCAAGCTCTCGGCACCGACCGGCGTCTACAAGCTGAAAGCGGATAGCTCCGTCTCGGGCGTTCCGGACGAGACCAGCCTGCCCGTCAACGTCACCAACTGATCCGCTCGTCCGGGCAGGACCCTGCCTGGATCCCGCCGAATGGTTCTGTCCCGCCCCGTCCCGGCCGGTCCCGTCACCGGCCGGGCCGGCGGGACGCTCCGATGAGACCGGCGATCGTGGCTGCGACGGCGATCGCCCCGACGACGGCCACCGCCAGGAACAGCGCCGACCCGTTGCCGCCGGACTGGACGGTGACCACGATCGGCGTGGGTGCCGCGGATGTCGAGGCAGCGGCCGACGGCGACGGCGACGATGCCGGCACCTCGGACGGCGCCACGGGGCTGAAGTCGGGCGGCAGCGTGCCCGGCGGCGGGGTCGGCGGCAGCGAACCGCTGGGTGCCTCGTTCGCGGGCGCCGCCGTCACGATGATCCTGCCCCGCACCGTGGGATCGCCCTTGTCGTAATACTCGACGATCCCGGCCGACTCGAAGACGTGGCCGTAGGCCGCACCGCGACCGATCGGGCCGCTGTCGAGCTCGCCATCCGCGGTCACGATCCAGTGCTCCGTGGTGCCCGCGTTCGTCCAGGTCACGGGCTCGCCAACGCTCACGGTGACCTCGCCGGGCACGAAGCCGGCATCCGTGATCGCAATCGCCTGCTCGTCGGCGCGCACGAGGGCGGCCGGCCAGGCGCCGAGGAGGCCGAGGGCGACCAGCGAAACGACGACCGACCGCGCGACCGCGCGACCCGACGCCATCGGGCGCACGCCAGCCCCCTGCCTCGATTGCGCCGTCATCGTCGGGAGTGTAGCGCCGCGTTCCGGCCGACCGACCGCGCGCCCTATCCTTGAGCCACCGCCGCCGGACGATGCGCGGCAACGATGGAGCACCGCATGACCCAGCCCGCCGACCATGCCCGACGCGCCGAGCTGATCGCCCAGTACCGGGCGGGCCATGCGGCGGTCGTCGCCGCCGTCGCGGGCCTCACCGACGCCGAGCTGGACGCGCGCCCTGCGGGCGACGGCGAGTGGACGCCGCGCGAGGTGGTCCACCACCTGGCGGACAGCGAGATGACGTCGGCGATCCGGTTGCGCCGGCTCATCGCCGAGGAGCAGCCCGTCGTCGCCGGCTACGACGAGGCCGAGTGGGCCCGGCGGCTGCACTACGACGACCGGCCGATCGGGCCCTCGCTGGACGCGCTGGCCGCCGCCCGGGCGACCACCGCGGACCTGCTCGACCGCCTGACCGCAGACGAGTGGCGCCGCTCCGGCACGCACACCGACGACGGCCCATACGGCGTCGAGCGATGGCTCGAGATCTACGCCGCGCACGCCCACGACCACGCCGCCCAGATCCGGCGCGCACGCGAGGAGGCCGCCGCGTCCGGCGGCGCCGGTTGACACCCCGGCGGGACGGCCCGCAGAATCCGCGCCACTCCTGATGACCAACCCGAACACTCCATCGGGCGCCGGCCCAGCCGCATCGCCTGCGGCGAACCGGACGCGATCCCGCGGGCGCCCGACCTCATGACCCCTTCAAGTCCCGGCTTGCCCCAAGGTCGGACGGTCGCGGTCGTCCTCGCGGCCGGCCTCGGCACGCGCATGAAGTCGGCGGTGCCCAAGGTTCTCCACCCGGTGTGCGGGCGCCCGATGATCGACTACGTGCTCGATGCGGCGACCGCCGCGACCGGCAGCCGGCCCGTCGTCGTCTACTCGCCCGCCAGCGAGGCCGTTCGCGACGCCGTCGCGGATCGGGCCGACCCGGCGCTTCAGGACGAGCCGCGCGGGACGGGGGACGCGCTCCGGGCCGCCCTCGGGGCGCTGCCCGACGACGCGGAGGAGATCCTGGTCGTCTCGGGCGACGTGCCCCTCGTGCAGGGCGAGATGCTCTCGACGCTGCTCGAGCTGCGCGGGCTCGACCACGCGGCCATCGCCCTCGTCTCCGTCGACGCCATCGACCCCACCGGCCTCGGACGCGTCGTCCGGAACGACGGCGGCACCGTCGAGCGGATCGTCGAGGACAAGGACGCGACCGACGAGGAGCGCCAGATCTCGGAGATCAACGCCGGGCTGTACGCGATCGACGCCGCCTGGCTCCGACGCCGCATCGCCGATCTCAGGCCCTCCCCGATGACCGGCGAGCTGTACCTCACCGACCTCGTCGCGTTCGCGCGCGAGGATGGGCGCATCGTGGCCGCGCTGGACACCGACGACGACGGCCGGCTGACGGGCATCAACGACCGCGCGCAGCTCGCTCGCGCCGAATGGGACATGCGGGTCGATCTCAACGACCGCTGGATGCGGGCGGGGGTCACGATGCTCGACCCGTCCACGGTGTACCTCGATCACGCGGTCGAGCTCGCCCAGGACGTCGTCCTCGAGCCCAACGTCGTGCTCCGCGGCCGGACGGCGGTCGGGGAGCGGACCCGGATCGCCACGGGGTCCCAGGTGTTCGACTCGCGGATCGGTGCCGACTGCGTGATCTGGGCCAGCGTCATCGAGCGGTCGGAGGTCGAGGACGAGGTCACGATCGGCCCGTTCAGCCACCTGCGCCCCGGGACCCACGTCGGCAGGCGGTCCGAGATCGGCAACTTCGCCGAGCTCAAGAACAGCACCCTCGGCGAGCACGTCCGCCAGCACCACAACAGCTACATGGGCGACGCCGACGTCGGCGCCGACACGAACGTCGGCGCGGGCACCATCACCGCCAACTACGACGGCGTGAACAAGTACCGCACGACGATCGGGGCGGGCGTGTTCCTCGGCGTCGACACGATGCTCCGGGCCCCGGTCACGCTGGGCGACGGGTCGAAGACCGGCGCCGGGGCCGTGGTCACCCGGGACGTGCCGCCGGGCAAGCTCGCGGTCGGCATCCCGGCGCGCATTCGCGAGCCGCATCCGCCGCGTGAGGTTCCCGCGCCCGCCGTCAGCGGCACGGCCGACGCCGAAGCGGAGCCCGACCCAGCCTCGGCGTCCGAGGGCGCCTCGTGAACGACCTGCTGTTCACGATCCTGTTCCTGATCGTCCTCACCCTGTTCGAGGCGTTCTTCGTGGCCGCGGAGATCGCGCTCGTCTCCATCCGGCGCAGCCGGGTCGAGCAGCTGGTCGAGGAGGGGAAGCCCGGGGCCCGGCGGGTCCGCCGCCTGCTCGACGATCCGGGACGGTTCCTCGCGGTCTCCCAGCTCGGCCTGACGTTCATCGGCTTCCTCGCGTCGGCCTTCGCGGCCGTCAGCCTCGCCGACGGCTTGGCGACCGTGCTCACGGACACGGGGATGGACACCGGCACGGCGGGCGTCGTCGCGCTGGTCGTGGTGACGGTCGTGCTGGCCCTGTTCACGATCGTGTTCGCCGAGCTCGTCCCGAAGTCGCTCGCGCTCGCCAACAACGAACGGTTCGCCCTCGTGCTGTCGGGACCGCTCGACTTCCTCGGGCGCCTGCTCGGGCCGCTGGTCGCCGCACTGACGGCGATCACGCGCGGCGTCACCCGGCTGTTCGGCGCCGAGGTCACCTCGGAGGCCCAGATCACCGCGGAGGAGCTGCGGCTGATCGTCGAGCGCGGCGGGGAGCAGGGGATCCTCGAGGCCGAGGAGGAGCAGATGATCAACGCGGTCATCGAGCTCGGCGACCGGCGCCTGCACGAGGTGATGGTGCCCCGGATCGCGATCGTCGCCCTGCCGGCGTCGTCCACCTTCGACGACGCGATCGACACCGTGATCGACGAGGGCCACTCGCGCGTCCCCGTCTACCAGAACTCGATGGACGAGGTCATCGGCATCCTGTACGCGAAGGACCTGCTGCCGTTCCTCAAGTCCGACGTGGCGCAGCGGCCCGACCTGCGCACGCTGCTCCGCACGCCGGTGTTCGTCCCGGAGTCGATGTCGATCGACGACCTCCTGCACGAGTTCCAGCGGCGCAAGGTCCACATCGCGATCGTGCTCGACGAGTACGGCGGGACGGCCGGCCTGGTCACGATCGAGGACCTGCTCGAGGAGATCGTGGGCGAGATCCAGGACGAGTACGACGTCGAGGAGCCGCTGGTCGAGTCGCTGGGCGAGGACCGGGCCCGGGTCGACGGCCGCGCCTCGGTCGACGACCTGCTCGACCTGTGGGACCTCAAGATCCCGCTCGAGGACGACGACGAGTACGACACGGTCGGCGGCCTCGTCTATCACCGGATCGGTGGCGTGCCGACCCCGGGCGACGAGGTCCACGTCGACGGGCTCCGGCTCACGGTGGAGACGACCGACGGCCGGCGGGTGGGAAAGGTGCTGGTCGTCCGCGAGCGGTCGGTCGACGACGAGTCCTCGACCGGCGACGACTGATCAGGCGGTGATCACCGACGTGATGATCCCGACCAGCTGGTCGCGCGCCGCCGGATCGAGCGCGGACATGGCGTCCAGCTCCGCGAGCGCCTCGTCGCGGTAGCGACGGGCCTCGCCGCGGGTGTAGTCGCGGGCGCCGGACCGGTCGAGGATCGCGACGATCTCGGCCACGTCGGCCGCATCCGGGCTCGAGGTCACCGACAGCTCCCGCAGGCGGCGCCGGTCCTCCGGTGAGCCGTGCTGGAGCGCGTACAGGACCGGCAGCGTCTTCTTGTGCCGCGCGAGGTCGGTGGGCTCCTTGCCGGTCGCCTGCTCCTGGCCCCAGATGCCCAGCAGGTCGTCGTTGACCTGGAACGCGAGCCCCAGCGACCAGCCGAAGCGCCGGTAGCGCGCGATGACCTCGTCGTCGTCGGTCGCGAGCAGGGCGCCGGCCTCGATCGACGCCGAGATGAGGGCCGCCGTCTTGCGGCCGATCATGTCGAAGTACAGCTCGACCGACATGGGCTCGTCGGACGCGGACGACGCGATGTCGAGGTACTGGCCCTCGCACAGCTTCACGCACGTCTCGTCATACAGGCGCATCAGGCGCAGGACCTTGGTGTCGCTGAAGCCGAGGTCGGACAGACGGTGCAGCGCGATCCGCGACAGGCTGAAGATCAGGTCGCCGGTGTTGATCGCCTGTGGCACGCCGTGGATCGTCCACAGGGTCGGCCGATGCCGCCGCTCGACGTCGCCGTCCTCGATGTCGTCGTGGACGAGGCTGAAGTTGTGGCCGAGCTCGGCCGCCGCGGCGCCCGGCAGCGCGGCCCGGTGGTCGCCCGTGATCGAGGCGTAGGCGAGCAGCCCGAGCAATGGGCGCATGCGCTTGCCGCGCCCGGCCTCCTCGCCGTCGAGCCCGAGGTGGTAGCGGATCATCTCGTACACGCCCGCGGTCGCCGGGTCGCGGTTGTCGACGACACGCAGGATCTCCGTCTCGGTGTCGGCGATGAGCAGGGAGATGTCGATGTCGCTCGAGATGGTCATGGCCCCGGCAGTGTAACGGCTTCCGACGCAAACGTGTTCGTTAAAAGTAGCCTGTTGGGTGTGAGGCGGCAACGCCCCGATCCCATGTCACGATCGGGGTTGCTCGAGCGTCATCGCCCTACGCCCCGCGGCACAGGACCGTCACGTCCACATCCGGGGGCACGAGGGAGGCTGGCCATGCACACCCGATCCATGCATCGGCCCAGGCGATCGATCATCGTGGCTCGCGTCGCCGCCATGGCGGCAGCGGCGTTGCTTGCGGCGGCGGTTCCATCCGCGCCGGCGCCGGTACGGGCCGCAGATCCGCCGGGCGTGAGCCTGTCCGGACGGGGGACGGCGTCGCTCGATGGCGTGATGGGGCCGGGGGAGTGGGATCGCGCCGGCCGCCTCGACTACCTGCAGGCGATGCCGAACGTCGACCGTGGAGGCGTCGTGCCTGCATCCGTGTACGTCATGAACGACGACCAGAACCTCTACGTCGCGGCGCGCTTGTCCGCGATCCCCGGCTGCTCGTTCCACCCCACATTCGAGTTCGACAGCGACCACGACGGCGATCCCGCGGGCCTGTACAGCGACTGGCTGTCCATGCACGTCGAGTCCTGGGCATCCGGCCACGTGGAGCTCCTCGACCAGTTCGTGTATCCGGAGCAAAACGTCGGCCTTGATTCGTTCACGGCACCCGGCTATCCACCTGCGGGAACGATCGACGGGGCGGCCGCGGGCGGTCATGCGGCCTCGACGACGTGGGCCGAGCTCTCGCACCCCCTCAACAGCGCAGACGATGTCCACGACTTCAGCCTCGCACTGGGCGAGACGATCGGCCTCCTTTACGACGGGCACGTGATCGGGAGCGGATGTGGCACATGCGTGGGCAGCGCCTGCCACGGCTCGACCCTCGTGCCGTCCCTCGGGCAGATCCGGATCGCTGCGGTGCCGGCCGACGACGTGTCGCCGGTCATGAACACCGGACCCAACGTGCACGGCGACGTCGGATCGACCCTGGGCCGACGCTCGACCCGCATCGGCTGGAGCGCGATCGACCCCGGCGGGACGGGCATCGACCGGTACCAGGTACAGCACCGAACGGACGGCGGTCCGTGGTCGACTGTGACCACGACGACACGGGAGGCGATCACCGCCGATCTGCACCTGGGCCGTTCGTACGAATACCGAGTCCGACCCCGAGATCTCGCTGGCAACTGGGGAGCCTGGGCCCAAGGCGAAGCCTTCGTCCCGACGCTGGTGCAAAGCACGGCCTCCCGAGCGACGTATCCCGAGGGCCGTTGGTCGACACGGCACACGTCGTCCGCCTCGGGCGGCACGACGCGCTGGACGACCGGCGTGCGCGCCCGCGCCAGCTTTGCGTTCACCGGTCACGCCGTTGCCTGGGTCTCCGCGACCGGCCCGACGAGGGGTCGCGTCCGGGTCTTCATCGATGGTGTCTTCCGGGCCCGCGTCGAGGCCCATGCCGACTCGACCCACTGGAAGCAGATCCTCTTCAGTGCGTCGTGGGCAACCCGTGGACGCCATACGATCGAGCTCCGGAACGGGAAGGCCGGAGATCGACTGGAGGTCGATGCCTTCGTCGTGTACAGGTAGCTGAGGCCACCGCTCGCCGGCCTCGCCTCCGAGCAGGGCCGCGCCGCCCGCCTGACGACCACTCGTCGCGGAGTGCTACCGTCCAGTTGAGATGCCCGTCCCGCGCCGATACGTGACCGATGCCATCGTCCTCTCGAGGTTCGACCTGGGCGAGGCCGACCGCGTGCTCACGCTGATCACGCCCCACGACGGCAAGCTCAAGGCGATCGCGAAGGGGATCCGGCGGCCCACGTCCCGACTCGGCGGCTCGCTCGAGCCGTTCGCGGAGCTGCGCGTGGCGCTCGCCCGGGGGCGCACGTTCGACGTGGTGACCGAGGTGCACGTCGGGCACGCGTGGCTCGGGCTGCGCGACCGCCTCGAGAGCGCCGCGACCGCGTGGTACCTCGCCGAGCTCGCCGACCGGTCGCTCGAGGAGCGCCACGCGGCGGAGCCCCTGTACGCCCTCCTCCACCGGGCCTACGAGCTGCTCGACGCCGGCATGGCGCCCGGCCGGGTCGCCCGCTGGTACGAGATGCACCTCGCCGACGAGCTCGGCCAGCGGCCCGAGGTGGACCGCTGCGTCGAGTGCGACCGGATGCTCGAGGCGACCGAGACCTTCCGCTGGGTGCCCCCGCTGGGCGGCGTGCTGTGCGGTCGCTGCCCCGGCCCGCCGACCGATCGCACCGCCCTGACGCTCGAGGCGCTCAAGCTGCTCAAGGCGTACCAGCGCCTGGACATCGAGGCGATCGCCGCGTTGCGGCTGCCCGAGGCGGTGGATCGCGAGGTCGAGGCCGCGATGCGCGACTTCATGCGCGTCGCCCTCGAGCGCGACCCGCGGTCGCTCGCGTTCCTCGACGAGGTCCGCTCGCGGCATCGGGCCGCCGCCGCAGCCGCTCCCGCCTGACCCGACCCGACCGCCACCGCCCACCAGGAGCATGCGCATGGTCTTCGACTCCGGCAGCGACGCCGACGCCCACGCCCTCGACCGCCTGGCCGCCGACATGATCGGCTGGCTGACGACGGTCACGCCCGACGGCCAGCCGCAGACCTTCCCGATCTGGTTCCTGTGGGCGGACGGGGAGATCCTCGTGTACAGCGACCGGCGGGCGAAGCGCAACGCCAACATCCGGAACAACCCGCGGGTGGCGCTGCACCTCGACGACGACGGGCGCGGCAACGACATCGTCATCGTCGAGGGCGAGGCCCGGATCGACGAGGCGACGCCGCCGGTGACCGAGAACTCGGCCTACCTCGCCAAGTACGGCGACTGGATCACGGAGTTCCTGACCTCGGCCGAGGAGATGCACACGATCTACAACGTGCCCGTCTGGATCCGGCCGACCCGCGGCCGCGCCTTCGGGGCGTGACCCGCCGACGGACGAAGGCCGCCGTCGTCGCGGGCGCCGCGGCCGCCGCCGGCCTCGCGCTGGCGGGCCCGGTCCTCGACCGACTCGTCGGTCGCGTCGAGCGCCGCCTCAGCCCGCTCACCGCACCCCCGCCGCACCCGTCGGACCGGGCGCTGGCGCTCCACGCCACGCTCCGCGCCGGTCGACCTGCACGCGGATTCGCTGCTGTTCGGGCGCGACCTGCTCGTGCGCGGCGACCGGGGCCACGTCGACGTGCCGCGCATGATCGAGGGCGGCGTGGCGCTCCAGGTCCTCTCGGCGGCCGTCAAGTCGCCGCGCCACCTCAACATCGAGCGCAACGACGACCGCAGCGACGACGTGACCTCCCTCGCCCTGGCCTCGCGCTGGCCGCCGCGGACGTGGCGCAGCCTGCCCGAGCGTGCCCTGTTCCTCGCCGACCGGGCGCACCGGCTGGCGGCGCGATCCGGCGGCTCGTTCCGGCTCATCGGCAGCCGCGAGGACCTCGCGGCCTACCTCGCGGACCGGGAGCGCGATCGTCGCCTCACGGCGGGCCTGCTCGCCATCGAGGGCGCCCACGCCCTGGGCCCGGACCTGTCGACGCTCGACGCCCTCGTCGAGGCCGGGTTCCGGATGATCTCGCCCGCGCACTTCTTCGACACCGCGTACGGGGGCTCGGCGCATGGCCTGGCGAAGGGTGGCCTGACCGATCTCGGTCGCGAGCTCGTCCGCGAGATGGAGTCGCGCGGGCTGCTCGTGGACGTGGCGCACGCGTCCGCGGCCACGATCGACGACGTGGTCACGATGGCCGCCCGCCCGGTGGTCGCCTCCCACACCGGCGTTCGCGCCACCGCCGACAACGGCCGCAACCTGACCGACGACCAGCTGCGGGGGATCGCGGCGACCGGCGGGCTGGTGGGGATCGGCTTCTGGGACACGGCGACCGGCGGCCGGGACGCGGCGTCGATCGCCCGCGCGATCGTCCACGCGGTGAGCGTCATCGGCGCCGACCACGTCGGGCTGGGCTCGGACTGGGACGGGGCGGTGCCCGTGCCGTTCGACGCGGCCGGCCTGCCGGCACTGACCGAGGCCCTCCTCGACGCGGGCATCGACGACGGCACGATCCGGGCCGTGATGGGCGAGAACGCGCTGCGGCTGTTCGCCGCGACGCTGCCGGCGGCGGGTCCGGCGCCCGCGCTCTAGACCAGCGGGGCGATCAGCGCGGCCGCGCGGGCCGCCCCGTCGCGCTCGACGGGCTTCGAGGTCACCGGCCGGTCGATCTCCTCGGCGATGGCGGCCGCGATCGCGTCCGGATCGGACGTGTCGTAGTCCATGCACCGGCCGGCGCCATAGCGTTCGAGGCGGTGCCGGACGTGACGGTTCTGCTCGAAGTGGTTGCGCAGCGGGAAGTACAGGAACGGCCGTTGGGCCGCCGCGAGCTCCATCGTCGTGGTCAGGCCGCCCTGGACGACGGCGAGGTCGCACGCCGCGAGATGGCGGTACAGGTCCGGGACGAAGGCGCGGACCTCGACGCCCGCCGGGCGCCGCCAGCCGCTCGGGGTCGATGCGGGGGCCCGCGACCGCGATCATGCGCAGGCCGTTGACCCGCCGCGCGGCCGCCGGGTAGGCGGCGATCACGCGTCGCAGCAGGGCCTCGCCGACGCCCGACCCGCCGACGGTCACGATGACCACCCGCTCGTCGGGCCGGTAGCCGAGCTCGCGCCGGAGCTCCTCGCGCGCCTCGATCAGCGGCGCCGGGTCGAACCCGGTCACGTAGCCGCTGAACGCGTAGTGGCGCTCGGTCCAGTCGCGGATGTTCGGCAGGTCCGGCCCGAAGTCGTCGGGGACGATGTCGTCGGGCTCGCCCACGAAGATCGCTCGGTCGCGGATCCGCGGGAAGCGCTCGACGTGCTCGATCATCTCGGCGTTGTAGTCGGCCGTGAGGAACGCCTCGCGCTCGCCGCCCGCGGGCATCGGCAGCCAGCCCACGAAGTCGGTCAGCCAGGCGAACGCCGTCCGCTTGAGCTCGGGGTTCTCGTGCAGGTAGTGGTCGACGTCCCACGCCTCGTCGCCGATCACGAGGTCGTACTCGCCCTCCTCGACCGCGTCGTGGAAGACCATGAAGTTCGCGACCAGGATCTCGTCCATCCGCCGGATCGCCTGGAAGGCGTTGAGGTCGTGGTCGAACGACTCGTTGGTGATGTGGCCGGACTCCGACGCGAGCTCGGCGCTCAGCGGGTGGATCCGCTCGCCGTGCGACTCGAGCACCGCCGTGACCGGGTGCTGGGCCAGCCAGTCGATCTCGAGGTCGGGATGGAGCTTGCGCAGCTCGTCCGCGATCGCGACGTCGCGCTGGGCGTGGCCGAGGCCGATGGGCGACGAGATGTAGAGCGCGCGCCGCTTGCGGTTCGAGCGCACGGGTCCAGGTCGTGCGTCGGCGCGGTCATGCGCGCACCTCCGGCAGGGAGTCGGACGAAGTCGCGGATCAGCAGGTTGGCGAGCACGGGGTGGCGGCCCGGGATCATGTGGTCGGCGCCCTCGACGACCACGAGGCGGGCGCCGGTCAGCTCGGCGAGCCGCTGCGAGCGCGACGAGCGGCTGGCAGCTGGTCCTCGGTGCCGTGGACGAGGAGCATCGGGCAGCGGACCGCGCGGCAGGCCGCCTCGACCGCCTCGCGGTCGAGGTCCGAACGGGGCGTCATGCTCGGCCAGCATCGCGTCGATCGAGCCGTCGACGCGCCCAGCCGGTCGCGTCCTCGATCGACCTTGGTCGAGTGCGGCTCGCGACGTGATCTCGTGAAGAAGAAGCGGGCGAAGCCCGCGTAGTCGCGCCGCCAGTAGTGGCGGTTGACCTTCGCCCAGCCCTCGTCGGTCGGCAGCTCGTCGTCGAACGGCGTACTGCACGCCGCGACGGAGTGGGGCGGGGAGAGCGATCGGGGAACGCCGGCCGCGAACGCGACGATCCCGCGCGACGCGCTCCGGGCGCTCGCCGGCGAGCCGGATCGCCCGCCAGACGCCGTCGACGCACAGCCCGACGAGGACGGCGCTCGCGCGTCCCGGTCGCGTCCATGACCGCCGCGATGTCGTCGACGAGCCGGTCGTCGGTGTAGGCCTCGGGGTCGTCGGCCGATCCGACCGGCCGTTGCCGCGGCCGTCGTAGGCGACGACCCGGTAGTGGCGGCTGAGGTAGGGGATCTGGCGCCTTCCACTGGCGCGAGTGGACGATCGGCGTCGAGGGGAGGAGCACGATCGTCGACGTCGCCCGCTCCGTAGACGTCGAAGGCGAGCCGGACGCCGTCCGACGACGGTGGCGAAGCCGGACTCGTCGGGCAGGCGCGCGCGGCCGCTGTCCGAGCCGTAGGAGGTCGGGGTCGCGGTCGGAGCGTCGGCGGTCATGGCGTCGCCTCCAGGCGGCGGACGAAGTCGCGGATCAGGAGGTTGACCCGGACCGGGTCCCGGGCGTGGACGAGGTGCCCGCCTCCGTCGATGAGCTCGAGACGGGCGCCCGGGATCGCGGCCGCCAGTCCGATGCCCTGGCTCACGTGCGAGACCCGCTCGCGGGTGCCCTGGATGACCAGCGTCGGGGCGCGGATCGCGGCACACATCGCGGTGAACGTCGGCTTGTCGAGCGTCGGTGGCGTGCGGACCGTGGCAGCCAGCGTCTCCACGTCCGTCTCCATCCCCCAGCCGATCCCGTCGTCGACCTGTTTCGTGGAGTGCGGTTCCGGGTAGGCCTCGCCGAAGAAGTGCTCGAGGTAGGCGCCGAAGTCACGCCGCCAGAAGTGGATGTTCTCCTTGTTCCAGCCGTCGTCGTCCGGCAGGGGCTCTTCGAACGACGCGGAACCCTTGGACGACGGCTCGCCGAACGGCGACGCCGGACAGATGAACACCAGCCCGAGCACGCGCTCCGGATGCTCGGCCCCGAGGACCGTCATCGGGCCGGAGGAGGACGAGACCCCCACGAGGACGGCACGCCGCGACACCCGCGGCGTCCATCACCGCGATGAGGTTCGCGGCCCGCTCGCGCGTGACGTGGACCATCGGATCGCGCGGCCGGTCGGACCGGCCGTTCCCGCGGTTGTCCCACGCGATCACTCGGTGGCGTCGGGCCAGGTCGGGGATCTGGGCCTTCCAGGTCCGTGAGTGGACGACCTGCCACGGCGGCACGAACACGATCGCCGGCTCACCCGCGCCATAGGCCTCCCAGAAGACCCGGCCGCCGTCGCGCTCGACGAAGCCGGTCACGTCCGGCTCGCGGGCGCGCGTCTGCTCGCGGCGCCCGTCTGCGTCGATCGCCGCACGGCATCCCGCCTCGTCGTCCGCGACGATCGAGCGCGCTGTCGATCGGACCGCGGTCATGCGGGTCCCTCCGCCGCGGCGGCCATCCCGCCCTCCTCGAGGGTCCGGATGACCGCGCCGAGCTTCCGCAGCGCGGACCTCGCGGGGAGGATCGACTCCGGCATCCCGAGCAGGATCAGCGACTCCGCCCCGATGAACGGCAACCCCATGAGCGCCGCGATCTCCGGTGCCGTGAAGCCGCCCAGGCCGCCCAGGCGCGCGGACTGGCGCTCGGCGACCTCGGCGAGCAGGACGATACCAGCCCCCCATGTAGTCGCGCACCCTGGCGGCGACCTCGGCGTCGGACCAGCCCGCGGCGATCATCTCCTGGAGGATCCGGACGTAGCCCGACTCGATGTCCTGCGTCGAGGTAGTCGCACGCCCGCTCCCACTGGCGCCACAGCGGCTCCGGGCCGGCGTACATCGTGCGCTGGCGCGCGAGGAGGCGATCGTTCTCGGCCTCGAGGACCGCGAGGATGAGCTGCTGCTTGCTCCCGAAGTGGTAGTGGATCTGGCTGAGCGGGACCCCGGCGGCGTCGGCGACGGCCCGCGTGGAGAGGTTCGCGTAGCCGATGGCGAGGAGCCGGTCGCGGGCCGCCGCGAGGATCGAGGCGCGGGTGTCGTTGGTCGCGCGATCGCGGCGCTCGGCCCGGGTCTCGGGAGCGGCGACGACGTCATCCACGTTGTCACGAGGATACGACTCCATCACGCGGCCGACCGCGTACACGGCGGCCAGGATCAGCGCGACGCCCGAGCGGGCGGGTCAGACGCTGTCCCCAGGGGAGGTTCTTCTCGACGGCCGTCAGCGCCCCGAGCGCGAGCATCGCGGCGACGCTG
This sequence comes from uncultured Chloroflexia bacterium, assembly GCA_963767945.1. Taxonomy (GTDB): domain Bacteria; phylum Chloroflexota; class Limnocylindria; order Limnocylindrales; family CSP1-4; genus CAIXZV01. The sequence goes on from CAVYGH010000013.1 coordinate 41,214, forward strand.
CCGAGGCCGACGCCGAACATGACCAGCATCAGCGACCAGCAGCAGCCGACGCAGAACGCGCCGTGGGCGATCCCCATCGCGAAGGACTCGCGCTGCGTGGTCGACCCCGCGCCAGCGGTTCATGACGAAGCCGAGCGGGCTCCGGCACTCCTCGAGGCAGCGGGCGCGGAGCGGGCTGAACTGCCACAGGCCGGCGATCGCGAGCGTGGTGCCCATGATCAGCTGGGGATGCGCGGCCAGCCAGGGCAGGGCGTCGACGGCGGCGTGGATGCCGCGATCGAGGACCCAGGCCGCGAGCCCGAAGGCGCCCCAGACGACGAGGTAGCCGGCCAGCAGGAGCGCGACCAGGCGCCGCGGTCGAGGCCGCCGGCCGACGATCGCGCCGAACGTCACGACCAGCGGCACGCTCGACGGCAGCATCATCGCGACGATCATCAGCACCCAGCCGAGGGAGAACAGGACCGCCTCGACGGGCAGCGGCGCGACTGCCGCCCTCGTGGTGGAGGTACCGGCCGTAGGGCGAGGCCGACCAGGCCCAGCAGGCTGAGCCAGGCGAGCGCCGGACAGCGCGACGAGCGATCCGGCGAGGATCGCCCGGTCGCGCCTCGGGTCGCGGAGGTGGGCGACCGCGAACATCGTTCGATCGGCTCGCGTCAGGCGGCGAAGCTGAAGTGGCCCTGGAGGGCGTTGTGACCCTGCAGGTCGACGCTCGGGATGCCGTGGCTGCTGCCGTCCCGCCGGTACTGGCTCGCCTTGGCGGCGTACACCGGGGAGCCCGGGATCGTGCTGAAGACGGTCTCCGCGAGGGTCGTCGGCTTGCCGGTCGCGCCGACGTACGGGTCCATGTCGGCCTCGACGATCGAGCCGAGCGCCAGCCGGCCCTTGCCGTCGTGGACGCTGAACGTGATCGGGACGCGCTCGACGGCGACGACCTCGCCGATCAGGCCGGCCAGGTCGGCGACGGCGCCGCCCAGCTGTCCGGTGAACAGCTGGAGCAGGACGCCCTGCTGCTCGTCGGTCGATCGATCGTCGACGAAGACGGCCGCCTTCCACGACTTCGGGATGAGGATGTTCTTCGGGATGTGGGCGGACACGGCGATCGTCAGGCCGCTGACGTCGACGCCCTCGATCGTCCCCTTCTCGATCCCCCAGGCGATCGTCGTGTCGCAGGTCTTGTAGTCCGGGTCCTCGCCCACCCAGCACGGGCACAGCACGTTGCAGGTGCAGACCTCGAGCAGCCGGCCTTCGATGTCGTACGCCATGACGAGACCCTCCGTCGTCCAGCTCGCCGACCGATCCGGCTGACCGACCTCAGTCGGTCGATCGACCGACATCGGTCGTATGACCGAACCATACGACCGCGTGTCAAGCCCCGCGCGCGTCGGGACTCCGTCGACGCTGCCTCTGCTACCATCGGGCGACCAGTCATCCCGCGCGGCCCTGCCACGGTCGCGTATCAGCGGAGCCCTCCCTGTGACCACCCCCACCGTCGATCCCAACGACGTCGCGCCTGCCGTCGCCGCCCTCGACACGATCGTGTCGCTGTCGAAGCGCCGCGGCTTCATCTTCCCGTCGTCCGAGATCTACGGCGGCATCAACGCCGTGTGGGACTACGGGCCCCTCGGCGTCGAGCTCAAGAACAACGTCAAGCGCGCCTGGTGGCGCGCGATGGTCCAGGACCGCGACGACATCGTCGGCCTCGACGCCGGGATCCTGATGCACCCCCAGGTGTGGGTCACGTCCGGGCACGTCGGCTCGTTCAGCGACCCGCTCGTCGAGTGCGGCAGCTGCCACCGCCGCTACCGCCTGGACGAGCTGCCCGGCGCCGAGGACCTCAGCGCGACCGACCTGCGCGACCCCGGCATCGTCGAGCGCCTCGGCCTCGTCTGCCCCAACGACGGCGGCCCGCTGTCGGCGCCCCGCCGGTTCAACCTGATGTTCACGTCGCACATGGGCCCGGTCGAGGACGACGCGTCGATCGTCTACTTCCGCCCCGAGACCGCCCAGGGCAGCTACGTCAACTTCAAGAACGTCCAGCAGAGCTCGCGCAAGAAGATCCCGTTCGGGATCGCCCAGATCGGCAAGAGCTTCCGCAACGAGATCTCGCCCGGCAACTTCGTGTTCCGGATGCGCGAGTTCGAGCAGATGGAGATGCAGTACTTCGTCCGCCCGGAGGCGGGCGCCTCGACGGCCTTCGAGGAGTGGCTGCCGCGCCGCCGGGCCTGGTACGAGGCCTACGGCGTGACCCCGGAGCGGCTGCGCTTCCGCGAGCACGCGCCCGACGAGCTCGCCCACTACGCGAAGAAGGCGATCGACGTCGAGTACCGCTTCCCGTTCGGCTGGAAGGAGCTCGAGGGCATCCACAACCGGGGCGACTTCGACCTCGGCAGCCACGCCCGGGCGACCGGGCGAGAACCTCGAGTACTTCGACCAGGCGACCGAGGAGCACTTCATCCCCTGGATCGTCGAGACGGCGGCCGGCGCCGACCGGGCCGCGTTCACGTTCCTGATCGACGCCTACCGCGAGGAGGAGGTCCGGGGCGAGAAGCGGGTCGTCGCTCGGCCTGCACCCCGACCTCGCGCCGTACAAGGTGGCGGTCCTGCCGCTGCTCAAGAAGCGGCCCGAGATCGTCGAGATGTGCCACCGCCTGCTCGCCGACCTCAAGCGCGACCTGATGGCCGTCTACGACGACACGGCGGCGATCGGCAAGCTCTACCGACGCCAGGACGAGATCGGGACGCCGTGGTGCGTGACGGTCGACGTCGACTCGCTCGACGACGGCGCGGTCACCGTCCGCGACCGCGACTCGATGACGCAGGAGCGCGTGCCGCTCGAGGGCGTCAAGCGGCTGATCCTCGACCGGATGGCGGCCGTCCGGCCCTAGTGCCACGTCGGGCCGGCGCGAGGCCGACCGGCCGTCTAAAGGTCTGCGCGGGCCGCGCCATCGGGCGCGACCCCTCGATCTAAAGGTTTCCGCGCGAACCCGGACGAGGAAATACCCCATCGCCCTGATGGCGGGACGCCGTCCATGCCTACCGTCGATATCGACCCGGCCGCCAGCAGCGGACCGGCCGGACGAGACGAAAGGCGGCACACCGATGCAGGACCTCAACGGCAGCCTCAGCCTCCAGTTCGCGAAGCAGCGGATCCAGGAGTTCCACGCGGAAGCGGCGCGGCAGACCCTCGCGCATGCGGCGACGCCGGACGCGGTTGCCGATCGCGGACCCGGAGACGACGACCCGGCGGACCTTCGGCTTCGCCCTCTGGCGATCGCCGCGCGTGCACGTTGCCGAGCACTGACCTGGGCGCCCACCGGAACAGGCGGCACACCCGAGGACGATGCGTATGATCGGCGTCATGGCCCGCAGGATCTCGAGCCCGGTGATCGTGGGCCGCAACGCGGAGCTCGAGCAGCTCCGGACGGCGGTGCTCCGGGGCGCGGCGGGCGACACGACTGCGGTCGTGATCAGCGGTGAGGCCGGCGTCGGCAAGAGTCGCCTCGTGGCCGAGCTCGCGGCGTCGCGCGCCGAGCTCGGCGTTCGCGTGGTCGTCGGGGGCTGTCCGGCCGTCGTCGACATGCCGCTCCCGTACGCGCCGGTCGTCGCCGTGATCGAAGGCCTGCTCCGGGACACGGACGACGAGACGTCGCGACGCTGCTCGACGGCATCGGCGCCGACCTCGTCCGCCTCGTGCCCGGCCTGGCCCCGCGGCTCGCCGACGCGCGTCCCGTCAACGTGCCGGACGCCATGATCCCGGGCCGGGTCTTCGATGCCGTGCGCACGCTGCTCCAGCGCGCGGCTCGCGAACGCCCGCTGGTGGTCGTGTTCGAGGACCTGCACTGGGCCGACCCCGCCTCGCTCGACCTGATCGGCTACCTCGTCCGGACCGGCGGCTGGCCGGGCGCGATCGTGGTCACCTACCGCAGCGACGAGCTGCACCGGCGCCACCCGCTGCTCCCGTGGATCGCCGAGATCGTGCGCGTCCCATCGGTCGAGCGGATCGAGCTGGAGCGCCTGCGGCCCTCGGACATCGAGGCCCAGGTCGCCGCCATCCTGGGCGTCCGCGCCCGAGCCCGCGCTGACCGACGAGCTCGTCCGGCGCGGCGGCGGCAACGCGTTCCTCACCGAGGAGCTGCTCGCCTCGCGCGCGGCCGACGGACGGATCCCGAGGACGACCGGCATCACGCAGGTGCTCCTCGCGCGCGTGGACGCGCTCCCCGACGGCGCCCGCCCGGTCGTCGACGCGCTGTCCGTCTCGGGCGCGGCCGCCGACTCGACGACCCTGGCCGCCGTCCTCGACGCGCCCGAGCGAGAGGTGGAGGCCGCGATCCGTGCCGCCCTCGAGGCCCAGGTGCTGGCCGCGGCCGACGACGGCACGGGCTACGGCTTCCGCCACGCGCTGCTCCAGGAGGCCGTGTACGACGACCTGCTGCCCGGCGAGCGCCGGCGATATCACCTCGGGTTCGTCGGGGCGCTCCAGGCGGGCATCGAGCGACAGGCGGCCGATCGGCCGCCGAGCGCGGCGCGCCTGGCCCAGGTCGTGCACCACGCGCTGGCCGCCGACGACCTGGTCACGGCGCTGCGCGCCTCCGTCGCCGCCGGGACGGCCGCGATGGCCGCCGGCGCGTTCGTGGACGCGTCGAAGCACCTCGAGCGGGCGGTCCAGCTGTCCGAGGCGGTCCCGGATCCGGCGGCGATCGTCGACGGCGGGCGCCCCGAGCTCCTGCGGCTCGCCGCCGAGGCCGCCAGCTTCTCGACGGACCCGGCCCGCGCCCTGCGGCTGTGGCAGGAGGCGCTCGACGCGGCCGGCCCGGAGAGCTCGCCGGAGGATCGGGCTCGGCTGCTGCTCGGCCTCGCCATCTGCGCGAACGATGTCTTCGACAACGACCTCGCGGTGCAGTCGACGCGGGCGGCCAACGAGCTGCTGGCGGACGAACCGGCATCGTTCCTGCGTGCCCAGGCGCTTGCCGACCTCTCCCGCGACCTGTTCGTCATCGGCGACGACGACGCGGCCATCGCGGCCGCCGAGGAGGCGATCGCCATGGCGGCCGAGGTGGGCGACCTTCGGAACGAGGCGCTCGCGAGAGGACGCCTGGCGCTGAGCCGGATGTACGTGGGGGATATCGAGCTCGCGGAGGCGGACGCAAGGCGGGCAACCGAGATCGCCCGGACGACGCGTGACCGGTTCGTCGTCTTCAGCGTGTACGTCAACGTCGGGACCATGTACGACACGCTGGGCGACCCGGCGACCGCCGGTGAGATCCTCGCGAGCGAGGGTGTTCCCCTGGCGGCCGAGCTCGGCATGCCGACGGTGGTGCTCGCCGCCCACGCCGGCTGGTATCTGTGGCAGGCGGGCCGCTGGGACGCCGGCCAGCGGGTGCTCGACGAGGCCGCACGCGACGAGGGGCATCGCAGCGGGCGCAGCCTGGCCCTCGCGAAGTCGCAGGAGCTGTACGACGCCGTCCGCTTGCCCGACGTCCGGAAGGGCGTCGTCGACCCGATCTCGTCCGACGATCATGTGCCCTGGTTCGTCGCGGCCGAGCGAGCCCTGTGGCATGGCGAGCCGTCGCACGCGGCCGAGCTGGCGACCCGTGGCCTCGACGCGGCGGTGTACGCGGTCGGACGGCGCGATCGAAGCAACCGGGGCTGGATGCTGCGCCAGATCGCGCGCGCGGATGCGGACCTCGCGACCGGGCATGGCCGGGGGCGCGAGACCGACGCTCCGGGCCGGGCGGCGTGGGCGGTCGAGCGCACGCGCGAGCTGCTCGCGCAGCGCGAGATCGCCGACCTGCACGGCGACGATCTCGCGATGAATCTCGTCCTGACCGAGGCGGAGGCGACCCGCGCCGCGGGCGCCAGCGACCCGGCGGCGTGGACGGCGGCGATCGAGCTGTGGGAGGGGCGCGGCCGGGTGTTCGAGCCCGCGTATGCCCGGTATCGGCGGGCCGAGGCGCTCCTCGCGGCGGCGGCCATCGCGCGGAGGCAGCCGAGGACCTCCGGCTCGCCCATCGCGAGGCGGCGTCGCTCGGCGCCGAGCCCCTCCGACGCATGGTCGAGGAGCTCGCCGGCGCGGGCGCGGATCGTGCTCGGCGCGGCTCCCGATGCGGCCGATGGCGACGACGAGGCGGCCCTTCGCCTGCCCTCCCCGTTGACCCGCCGCGAACACGAGGTGCTGGCACTGCTCGCGGAAGGCCGGTCCAACCGCCAGATCGCGGACACGCTGTTCATCAGCGAGAGCACGGCCGGCGTCCACGTCTCGAACATCCTGGGCAAGCTCGGCGTCAGCGGCCGCACGGAGGCCGCAGCCGTGGCGTTCCGGGCCGGCCTCGTGCCCTCGACCGGCGACGTCGGCGGCTGACGCACGCGAACTCTGGTGCGACGCGTCACCGACCGGGACCTCCGGGTCATCTCGATCGCGGCGCGGGGCGGCGAGGATGCCGGCAGGGGCGCGGTCGCCGAGCCGGTCTGCATGACGGCCGTGCGAGGCGGCCGCGTCCACCCATCGCACGGGGGCGCGCATTGACGATCTCGGGGAACCGACGCCGGGCGCTGGGCGTGGCGATCGCCGCGCTGGTGGTGCTGGCCGCGATCGGCGTGCCCGGCTCCGCTTCCGCCGCATCCGACGCGGACGGCGACGGCCTGCCGAGGGCGTTCGAGCGCCAGAAGTCGCACACGAACCCGCATCGCAAGGACACGGACCGTGACGGCGTCCGTGACACCTACGAGGATCCCGACGGCGACGGCCTGTGGAACCGCTACGAGTACCTGGCCGGCACCAACCCCCGCAAGAAGGACACCGACGGCGACGGGACCAAGGACGGCGGCGAGGATCCCGACCACGACGGGCTGACCAACGCCCGCGAGCAGGCGGCGAAGACCTACCCGCGCAAGGCGGACACGGACGGCGACGGCACGCGGGACGATCGCGAGGACCCCGACCGCGACGGCCTGTGGAACCTCACCGAGTTCCGGGCCGGCACCGCGCCACGCGACGCCGACAGCGACGACGACGGGTTCCGCGACGGCGTCGAGGGCACGCGGGACGACGGCCTGTCCAACGGCGTCGAGCAGCGCGTGGGCACCAACCCCGGTCTCCGGGACACCGACGGCGACGGCAAGGCCGACGGCCGCGAGGACCCCGACGGCGACGGGCTGATGACGCTGGCGGAGATCGTGCGCGACCTCGATCCGAAGGATGCGGACTCGGACGACGACGGGACGCTCGACGGCGACGAGTCCGTTGCCGTGGTCGACGCGCCGGTCATCCAGGGCGCCCCCGACTGCACCGTGTTCCCGGCCGACAACGTGTGGAACGCGCGGGTCGACGCCCTCGACGTCGCCACCAACAGCGCGACGATGATCTCGACCATCGGCGCCAACCGGTCGTTCCACATGGACTTCGGCTCGTACGCCGGGTACGGCATCCCGTACCAGGTCGTCGACGGCACGGGGACGATGCGCAGCGTGGTGTTCGACTACGACGACGAGTCCGACCCCGGTCCGTACCCGATCCCGGCCTTCCCGCTCATCGAGGACGGCTCGGACGCGCACATGCTCCTGGTCGACCGCGACGGCTGCACGCTGTACGAGCTGTTCGCCGCCCGCCAGTCCGCGAGCGGCACGTGGCATGCCGGATCGGGCGCGATCTGGGACCTGTCGTCGAACGATCTCCGGCCCGCCGGCTGGACGAGCGCGGACGCCGCCGGCCTGCCGATCCTGCCGGGTCTCGTGCGCTGGGACGAGGTGGCGGCCGGCGAGATCACGCACGCGCTCCGGTTCACCGCGCCGGAGACGCGCGACACCTACATCTACCCCGCCCGCCACGAGGCCGGGTCGCACGGCACGTCGCTGCCGCCGATGGGCCTGCGGGTCAGGCTCAAGGACACCGTCAACCTGAATGGGCTCTCGCACGACGCGAAGGTCATCGCCGTCGCCCTCCAGCGCTACGGGATGATCCTGGCCGACAACGGGTCGCCCTGGTACGTGTCGGGCGCGAGCGACCCGCGCTTCGACGACGACGTGCTCCACGAGCTCGACCGGTTCGAGGGCTCGGACCTCGAGGTGGTCGACACCACCGGCCTCGTCAACGGGCCCTAGCCGCGAGCTCTACGCGCGAGCCTGGCTGCGGCCGCTCGCGGTGGACGAGCTCATCGCGCGACTGTCGGCGACGACGGCGCCGGTCTGACTCGCTGGTTCCCCATGCGAATCGATCAGGCGCGGGCCGCGCCAACGTCGCGAAGGGCGGGCGCCGGCCGCCTGGCGTAGATCTTCTTGAGGATCCGGGCGCCAGGGTCTCGCGCGATCGGCGTCGCCGGAGCGGTGCTCGCGGTCGGGATGGTCGCGCTGTCGGGGGTTCGGGTCGGGGTTCGGTTGGTCACGTCGCTTCTCCTGTGGTGTGGCTCCTACAGTGGGTGCCCCGACCCTGGGCGACGACCCCTGACCACGGCAAACCGGTGTGGGATCCATTGCCGCAACCACGCAAGCGCCCGGGTGTAGCGTGAGCCAGAGAGGTGCATCCTGACGTCACGTCCGCTCCTGCTCGCGTTCGCGGTGTTCGTCGTCCTGGCCGGCTCGAATGCGGCCGCCGTCAAGGCCGTCCTCGGCGAGATGCCACCGTTCTGGTCGGCCGGGCTCCGATTCGTCATCGCCGGCGCCCTGCTGCTGGCGCTCATGGTCATTCAGCGTCGACCCGCGCCGCGTGGCGACAAGCTGCTCGGTACCGTCCTCTTCGGCCTGTTCGGGTTCGCCCTCGCCTACTTCTTCCTGTACCAGGCGATCGGCGATGCGGGCTCGGGGACGACGATGACCGTCCTCGCGATCGTGCCGCTGCTCACGGTGCTGCTGTCGGTCGTCCACGGGATCGAGCGTCCACGGCGGCTCGGCGTGGTGGGTGCCCTGATCGCGGCGGCCGGGATCGTCATCGTCGCCGCGGACCAGTTGAGCTTGAACGTGCCGATCCTCGCCATCGGCCTGCTGCTCATCGCCGGGATCTGCCAGGCCGAGAGCGTCGTCATCGTCAAGCGCCTGCCGCCGGGCGACCCGGTGGCGGCCAACGCCGTCGGCATGCTCCTCGGCGGGATGCTGCTGCTGGCGGTCAGCCTCGTCGCGCAGGAACCCATGACATTCCCCACCCAGGCCGACACGCTGCTCGGGATGGCGTACCTGATCGGGCCGGGGTCGATCGGCGTGTTCATGCTCGCGCTGTACGTGCTGGCGCGGTGGACCGCGTCGGCCACGTCGTACGCGTTCCTGCTCTTCCCCCTCGTGGCGATCGTGCTCGGGGCAGTGCTCTTCGACGAGCCGGTCCAGCCGTCATTCCTGCTGGGCGGGGCCATCGTGCTGGCGGGCGTGTATGTCGGGGCGATCTATCGCCCCAAGGCTGACACCGTGGTGGGCGAACCCGACGCAGCGTCAGCGGAGGCGTGAGCTCAACGCTCAGGCGCGGCTGACTACTCGTCGGCGTTCTGTTCGGCAGCCTCGATCGCGGCGGCGAGGTCCATGGCGGCCACGCCGCGAGGCTCCTTGCCCTTGGGCCAGTAGAGCTCCTTGTGGACCTGCTCCTCGGGGTAGCCGCGGCCGAGCAGCGTCTCCTCGGCCGACAGGATCATGTCCGGGTTGCCGCAGATGTAGGCGATCGAGTTGGCGGGCGTCAGGCCGAGCTCGTCGAGCACGGGCGCCAGGATCATCTCGACCCGGCCGGTCCGCCCCATCCAGCCGGCATTGGCCGGGTCCTGCGGGCGTGACACGGTCGGCACGAACGTGACCGGGTACTCGCCCGATCGCGCCCAGCCCTCGACCCGCTCCTTGTAGCCGAGCTCGCTCGCGTACGACACGCCGTTGAGGAACACCGCCGGTCGCGGCGCCCCGTCGATGAGCAGCTGGCGCATCATCGAGACGAACGGCGCGTTGCCCGTGCCCGACGAGATGAAGATGTGCACCCGGTCGTCGTCGGGCTGGAGCATGAACTTGCCCTTGGGCCCGATCATCCGCATCCGGTGCCCGACCGGCAGGTCGAACAGCACCGGCGTGAACGTCCCGCCCTGCACGCGCCGGACGTAGAACTCGTAGCCCTCGGTCCCGGCGACGGCAGGCGGCGAGGCGACGGAGTAGGGGCGCTGCACCATCTTCTCGCCCTGCAGCACGCCGATCGTCATGTACTGGCCGGCCACGAACGGCGTGGGCTCCCCGTCGAAGCGGACCCAGAAGTAGGCCAGCGAGTCGGTCTCGTCGACGCGCCTGATCAGGCTGGCGTTGTAGACGGGCGCGTCGGGGACGATCGGCGGCGCCTCGGGTGCGACGGGCGCGGTGATCGGGTCGGTCATCTGGGCCACGGGTCTCCGTCCGGTTGGGGCGTCGCCCGGATGGTACCCCGGGGCCATCGCGGCGGACCCGGGCCGGACGGGCGGGTCCGCGGGGTGCCGTTCGGCCTCCCGACACCGATCCGCAACCCGAGCGGCGCGAGGCCCACGGGTACAATCGCAACCTGCAGCGACGCCTTCCCCGCGCCCGCGCATGCGCGGCGCCCGACTCCGAGGAGCCCGTCCCCATGGCCACGACCGCCGTGCCGTCCAGCGACCGTCCCCACAAGGCCGCCAAGCGCTACATCTACGCCTGGGGCGAGGGGACCGCCGAGGGCAACGGCCGGATGAAGGACCTCCTCGGCGGCAAGGGCGCGGGCCTCGCCGAGATGACCATCGCCGGCCTGCCGACGCCGCCCGGATTCACGATCACGACCGAGGCGTGCAACGACTACTTCGCGGCCGGCAAGGCGCTGCCGTCGGGCCTCTGGGACGACGTGCTCGAGGCGATGCGCGAGGTGGAGCGACGGTCGGGCAAGGGGTTCGGGGATCCGAAGAACCCGCTGCTGGTCTCGGTCCGCTCGGGCGCCAAGTTCTCGATGCCCGGGATGATGGACACGGTCCTCAACCTCGGCCTCAACGAGGAGACCCTGGAGGGTCTCGTCGCGCTCACCGGCAACGACCGGTTCGGGTGGGACGCGTACCGCCGGTTCATCCAGATGTTCGGCCGGATCGTCATGGACGTGAACGGCTCGCGGTTCGACGAGCCGCTCGAGGCGCGCAAGGAGCGCCACGGGCACGACGCCAAGGACACGGACCTCACCGTCGACGACCTCAAGGCCCTCGTCGAGGAGTTCAAGGGCATCGTCAAGGCCGACACCGGCCGCGACTTCCCGACCGACCCCTACGAGCAGCTCGACCTCGCGATCAAGGCCGTGTTCGCCTCGTGGTTCGGCAAGCGCGCCAACGACTACCGCAACAGCCAGCACATCGCCCACGACCTCGGCACGGCCGTGAACGTGGTGACGATGGTGTTCGGGAACATGGGCGACGACTCGGGCACGGGGGTCGCGTTCACGCGCGACCCCAACACGGGCGAGAAGGTCCTGTACGGCGAGTACCTGACCAACGCCCAGGGCGAGGACGTCGTCGCGGGCATCCGGACGCCCGCCAAGATCAGCCAGCTCCAGCAGGACATGCCCCAGGCGTACGACGAGTTCGTGCGCATCGGCCAGCAGCTCGAGTCGCACTACCGCAACGTCCAGGACCTCGAGTTCACGATCGAGCGCGGCCGCCTGTACATGCTCCAGACGCGCGACGCGAAGCGGACCGCGGCGGCCGCGGTGAAGATCGCGGTCGACATGGTCAACGACGGCACGATCAGCAAGGAGGAGGCGGTCTCCCGGATCGAGCCTGCCCAGGTCGACCAGCTCCTGCGCGACACCTTCGATCCGGCCGCCCTCAAGGGCGCGAAGAAGATCGTCAACGGGCTCAACGCCTCGCCCGGTGCCGCCGTCGGCCGCGCGGTGTTCGACGCGGACGACGCCGTCGAGTGGGTCAACCGCGGCGAGCCCGTGATCCTCGTGCGGATCGAGACCTCGCCCGACGACTTCCACGGCATGGCCGTGAGCCAGGGGATCATCACCGCCCGCGGCGGCGCCACGTCGCATGCCGCCGTCGTCGCCCGCCAGATCGGCAAGCCGTGCGTCGCCGGGTCGGCCGACCTGATCGTGGACTACGCCGGCAAGCAGGCCCACTGCAACGTGACCGGGACCGACTTCAAGGAGGGCGACTGGGTCAGCCTCGACGGCTCGACCGGCGCGCTGTACCTGGGCGCGATCCCGACCGTGTCCGCGCGGTTCGAGGAGCAGCCCGAGCTCCAGCAGATCCTCGGCTGGGCCGACGGCATCCGCCGGATGGGCGTCTGGACCAACGCCGACAAGCCCGAGGAGGCCGCCCAGGCCCGCGGCTACGGCGCGCAGGGCATCGGCCTCTGCCGCACCGAGCACATGTTCCGCGAGGGCGACCGCCTGGAGATCGTGCGCGGCGCCATCCTCGTCGCGAACCAGGCCACGCGGGCCAAGGCCAAGGTGGCCGCGGGCGACGCGCTGACCGCGGAGGAGCAGGCGGCGGTCGCGACCTTCGACGCCGCGATGGCCAAGCTCGAGAAGCTCCAGCAGGGCGACTTCGAGGGCATCTTCAAGGCGATGGACGGGCTGCCGGTCGTCGTCCGGCTCATCGATCCGCCGCTCCACGAGTTCCTCCCGAACCTCGAGGAGCAGCTGGTCAAGGTCACCCGCGCCGAGGAGCACGGCGGCGCCTCCGAGGAGGACAAGCAGCTGCTCGCGACGATCAAGTCGCTCCACGAGCAGAACCCGATGCTCGGCCTGCGCGGCTGCCGCCTGGGCCTGATGATCCCCGACTTCGTGAAGATCCAGACGCGGGCGATCCTCAACGCGCAGATCGCGGTCCGGAAGGCCGGCGGCAACCCGATCGCGAAGATCATGATCCCGCTGGTCGGGCACGTGAACGAGCTCGCCGTGACGCGCCGGATCCTCGAGGCCGAGGCGGAGGACGTGCGCGCCTCCGCCGGCGGGATCGACGTCGACTACAAGTTCGGCACGATGATCGAGGTGCCCCGCGGCGCCCTGACCGCCGACGAGATCGCCGGCCACGCCGACTTCTTCAGCTTCGGCACCAACGACCTGACGCAGATGACGTTCGGCTACAGCCGGGACGATGCCGAGGGCGGGTTCCTGCTCAAGTACGTCGAGGACGGCATCCTGCCCGTCAACCCGTTCCAGACGCTGGACGACGCGGTCGCGGGCCTGATGAAGGTGGCGGTCGACAAGGGCCGGGCGACGAAGCCGGACCTCGAGCTCGGGATCTGCGGCGAGCACGGCGGCGACCCGGAGTCGATCTTCAAGTGTGAGCAGATCGGGCTCGACTACGTGTCCTGCTCACCGTTCCGCGTTCCGGTCGCTCGGCTGGCCGCCGCGCAGGCCGTGCTCTCGAACGCGGCCGAGAACGACAAGTAAGCGGTCGCGATCCGGCCGATCCGCGCTACTGCCAGGAGAAGGCGACCGAGTAGGTCGTCGGCAGGCCGTCGAGCGTCCCCAGCACGACCAGCCGGTACTGGAGGAACCCCCCGACGGGGAGCGGCACGTTCTCGACGACGCTCGTCGTCTGGTTGTCGACCTGGGTCAGCGGCGGCGGCGCCTGGCCGAGGATCCACTGGCCCCAGGCCCACGTGGCCGTCGAGCCGAACGTCGTCCGGACGTTGAGCAGGTTCTGGGGATCGGGCCCACGAATGATCGCGTTGAACCCGGCGAAGCCCGGCGCCTGATCGGTGATGCCGCCGAAGATCGACGTGTTGTCGGTCCAGGTCACGGACGGGTTGGTCGCGAAGAACGTCAGCGTCGTCTTGAGCGTCGGTGCGCTGCCGTCGCCCCGCGGCCTGGCGAACGCCTGCCACGACCGCTCGCCGGCGGCGTCGTTGGTCGCGGTCACGGTGCCCGGTCCCGTGAGGTCCTGACAGCTGCGATCGCCGCCGTCCGGCACGAGGCAGACGCGGGTCGCGACGTTCGGGTCGCCGCCCTGGTAGTCGGTCACCGCGAACACGACGTCGCCCGGACCGACGGTCTTGAACGTGATCAACGGCTCCCGAAGGCCGACCTGCCCGGGGTCGGCGCGGAGACCCGTGTCCTCGAGCTCGAACCCCTCGAACCGGATCTCCTGCTGGGGTGACGTCGGCGGGGGCGGTGGCGTCGGCGGCTGCGAGGCCGCGACCGAGGCGGGTGCCGAGGCGACCGAGGCCGGCTCCGACGGCGGCTGGGACGCGGGCAGGGACGCTGCCTCCGAGGGCGGGACCGAGACCTGGGCGATCGACGGCGTCGGCGTGGCCTCGGGCGCGAACGGACCCGCCTTGACGAGGAAGGCGCCGATCCCGAGCAGGGCGACGATCCCGACGATGCCCGCCACCGGCGGGATCCAGCCAGGCAGCATCGGCTGCTGCGTCATCGTGCCCCGGAGGGCGATCGGCGCCTGCCGGCCCGCGACGACGCCGACCTGGAACGGGCGCTGACGGGCGGGGCCGAACGGGAACGGGTCGTCGACCTCGACCCGGATGCCGAAGCCGACCTTCGCGTCGGGCGCGACGACCGACCGCGGCGGCTGGACCGCGAACTTCAGGCGCGCGTCCGGGTCCTCGGCCGTGACCGCGACCTCGGACGAGGCGTTGCCCCGGTTCGCGACGATGACCTGGTGCCTGCCGACCCGGCTGCCGCGGGACGTGACGGGCACGATGTCCGCCGCCACGCTGGTGAACGGCGTGACCGAGATCCGGCCCTCTTCGACCGTCGAGCCGGCCGGGTCCGCGGCGGGTCGGACGCGGATCCCGAACGGATAGACGCCGGCACGCGGGTTGCTCGCGCGCGGCGGCTCCCAGGTGATCGTCACGGTCCCCTCGACGCCCGGGAAGAGGGACAGCGACGCCGGATCGACGCGCACCCAGCCGAGGGTCGGTCCCACCACGTCGACGTCGAACCGGTCGACGATCGAGCCCGAGTTGCGGACCTTGACCGTGACCGCCGCCTGGCCGCCCGGGTCGACCGTCGGGTCGTTGCGGGACAGGGACGTGACTGCGCTCATTCGGGGCAGTCTACGCGGAGGCACCCGCGTCGCGACACGGGCGGCGACGGGGCCCGGTTAGACTGGCCACTCGCATCGACGACGGGGAGTGGTCTGCGTGATCGTCTGCAAGGTCTGTGGGGCGACGAACGAGCAGGGGGCGACCTTCTGCGGCACGTGCGGGTCGTTCCTGGAGTGGACCGGGGAATCGGTCCAGCCCGACGGCTCGACCAAGCCGCAGGGGCCGCCCGACGGTCCGCCGCCGGGCCCGGAGGGACAGCAGCCCGGCGCGGCGGGCGTCGTCGGCGCGGGCGCCGCCGCCGGCGCCGCGAGCGACGAGACGACCGCGATCACGACCGCCGCCCCCGTGCCGACCGACCCGGCGCCGCCGGGCTCGATCGTCTGCCCGAACTGCGGGCAGGCCAACGACCCGACGCGCGTCTACTGCTCCCGCTGCGCCACGGAGCTCGCGTCGGCGGCCGCGGTGACCGACCCCGTCGTGGCCGCCCCGCCGACGTCGGGCGGCATCCCGCCGGTCGCCATCCTCGGCGCGGTCGGCGCGATCGCGGTGCTGGGCGTGCTCGCGATCGTGTTCCTGCTGCCGAAGGGCGGCCCGGCGCCGTCGTCCGAGGCCAACGTCACGGAGGTCCCGTCGGCCAGCGTCGCCAGCGCCCCGCCGTCGGTCGAGGCGAGCTCCGTCGCGCCGTCGGGCGACGTGGGATCCGCCTCGCCGAGCGCCGAGCCGACGACGCCGCCACCGCCGGTCGCGACCGGCCAGATCGTGTTCACGGCGGTCAAGGACGGCAATGCCGACCTGATGATCTGGTCCGCGGACACCGGCGAGATCGACCCATTCGTGAAGGGCAAGGGCAACCAGTTCGATGCCGCCTGGTCGCCCGACGGCTCGATGGTCGTGTACATCGACAGCATCGGGCCGCACAGCCCCAACGGCGGCACGCCCGATGAGGGGCTGCGGATCGTCAACGACGACGGCAGCGAGGCCGACGTCTTCGACTTCACCCACCACGACGTCGACATGAACGCCTCGTGGTCGCCGGACGGCGACGCGATCGCGTTCTCGTCGACGCGAAACCACACGCAGAACAAGAACCTCGACATCTGGTCCCGCGCGTTCGAGGCGACGACCGAAGAGAAGCTCCTGGTCGACGACGCCGCCGACGACTGGGATCCGGCGTGGTCCGCCGACGGAAACCGGATCGCGTTCGTCTCCGAGCGCAACGGCGACGCCCGGTTGTTCACGATGAAGCCGAACGGCAGCGACGAGACGCCGCTCAAGCTCGGCAGCGGCATCTTCGATGACCCCGCGTTCTCGCCCGACGGCAAACACCTCGCGTTCACCCGGCGGGACAACTCGAACGCCGCGAAGCAGCTGTTCGTCGCGGACGCCGACGGCGGCAACATGCAACAGATCGGCGAGTTCGACGCCAGCGTCGGCGACGCGGCGTGGTCGCCGGACTCCAAATTGATCGCCCTGACCCGCGGAAGCGTTGGCGCGATGATCGTGATCGTCGACGCCACGACCGGCGCCCAGATCGACGAGTTCGGGGTCGACGGCGCGACCAACCTGCAACCGGCCTGGAAGTAACGGGACCATCGGATCGATCGTGCACCGGGTCACGGGGGTGGACCCGACGCCCAACGCGGTGCACCATAGGCGAGTCCCGCCACGGGGGACTCGGGGGTGGAGGGCGGCGATTGCGAGACGGGCGACGTCCGGCTCGAACAGGGCAGCGCAGGGCGAAGGTCGCCGTGCCGCTCGTGGTACCCGCGAAGATCCGGGTGCCGTCTCCGGACGCCCTGCCCCGTGAGCGGCTCGAGGCGCGCCTCCTCGATGCGTGGCGCCATCGGCTGACGCTCGTCGTCGCGCCGGCCGGGTCGGGCAAGACCACGCTCGTGGCGCGGTTCGCCGCGCAGGCCGCGGTCCCCGTCGGCTGGTACCGGGCCGAGACCTGGGACGCCGACGAGGGCTCGTTCGTCCGACATCTCGAGGCGGCCCTGCGGTCCGCGCTCCCGGAGCTGCCCGGCGGCTGGACGCGCGTCGAGGACGTCGCGAAGGCCCTCGAGGCGGGGCCGGTCCCCGCGGCCGCGCTCGTCATCGACGACGGCCATGCGCTGGAGGGCACGGACGCCGAGGGCGCGCTGGGGCGCCTCGTCGACTACGCCCCGCCGTGGCTCGCGCTGATCGTCGCGAGCCGCGTCCCGCCGTCGATCAACCTGCCCCGGCTCCGGGTCTCGGGCGAGCTCCTGGAGCTCGGGTCCGACGACCTGCGGTTCCGGGCCTGGGAGGTGGAGCAGCTGTTCCGCGACGTCTACCACGACCCCGTGCTGCCGGGCGACCTCGCGGTCCTCGCACGCCGGACCGAGGGCTGGGCGGCGGGCCTCCAGCTGTTCCACCTCGCGACGCGCGGCCGGTCGGCCGACGAGCGGCGGCGGGTGCTGAGCGGGGCCGAGATGAGCGGTCGGCTGCTGCGCGAGTACCTCGCCCAGAACGTGCTGTTCGGGCTGCCCGAGGACCTGCGCGAGTTCCTCGTCGACACCTGCGTGCTGGGCCGGCTGTCGGGGCCGCTGTGCGATCGGCTGCGCGGAAGGACGGGCAGCGGCGCGGTGCTGGACGAGCTCGCCCGGCGGAGCGTGTTCACGGTCCCCGTCGAGGACGCCGACGACGCGTTCCGCTACCACGAGGTGCTCCGCCAGCACCTCGACCGGATGCTGGTCGAGGCCGTCGGCGAGGCGGAGGCCAGGTCGCGACACGCCCAGGCCGGGTCCGTCCTCGAGGCCGAGGGCGCGCTGCCCGAGGCGCTGCGGGCGTTCTGCCGCGCCGAGGACTGGGACGCGGTCCGGCGGCTGCTGGGCGGGCAGGGCGAGCGGCTCGCCGCGACCGAGCAGAGCGGCTGGATGGACGCCGTCCCGCCGGCCATCGAGCGCCACGACCCGTGGGTCGCGCTGGCCGCCGCACGCCGGGCGCGGAACGACGGCCGGTGGTCCGCGGCGATCGACGGCTACGTCCGGGCCGAGGCGGCGTTCGGTCCGTCGAGGGCCGCGGACGCCCCGCGCCGGGAACGGCAGCGGATCGCCGCGTGGCTGGACCCCGTGGCCATGCCGACCCCCGACGCGATCGGGTCGCTCCGGACCGGGCTGGTCCGCGAGCCCGTGCTCGGCGCACGCGACGCCGCGCGACTCGACGATCCCGCGGCGTCGGTCGCGCGCGGCCTGCTGCATCTCGCGGCGGGCGAGGTGACGGCGGCGCAGCGGATCCTCGAGGCGACGGCCGATGCGGGAGACGCGAGTCCGGTCGCATGCGCGGCCGCTCGCCTCGGCGCGGTGGTCGCGGCACGCCTCGGCGGAGCGGCCTGGGACGCCAGGTCGATGGACCGGGCGGTCGAGGAGGCCGAGCGCGCCGGGTCCCCGTGGCTCGCCCGCCTTGGCCGCTCGCTGGCCGTGCGGCTCGACCCTGGCGCTGCAGCGGTGGTGACGTCGGTCGAGAGCGACGCGGCGCTTGACGGCGGCCAGGACCCCTGGGGCCGTGCGCTCCTGGACCTGGGCGAGGCCTGGGCCGCGACCGCCGATCCCGAGCGGCGCCTGGCGCGGGCCGACGCCGCGACGGCCGAGTTCCGGCGCCTGGGCGCGGGCGTGCTCGAGGCGTGGGCACGCGGGCTGACCGCGCTCGCCTCCGCCAGCCTCGGGACGCCGGACGCCCGCGAGACGGCGTTGGCCGCCGAGTCCGCCGGCCGCGCGGCCGGGTCGCCGCCGGCCCGCATGTACGCGTATGCGGCGCTGGCCGACGTGGACGAGATCCGGGGCGTCGAGTACGCGATGCTGGCCGACGCCGTGGCGAGCGAGACCGGACTGGTCGTGCCCCGAGCGCAGCCGCCCGCCGGAGGCGCCGAGATCGAGGCGGTCGAAGCTGGTGCGGGCGAGGGGATCGGCGCGTCGGGTCCGCGCAGATCGGCCCGCCCTCGGCCTTCGGCCCCCGCCGCCGCAGCCGTCTCCGCCGCTGCCGCCGGCCGCGCGGCGGAGGTCCGGGTCCGCACGCTCGGCGGGTTCGCGCTCGACGTCGACGGGCGCCGTGTCCTCCTCGACGGCGCCAAGCCGCGGGTCCGCACGCTGCTCCGCCTGCTCGCCGTCCACGCGGGCGCCCCCGTCCACCGGGAGGTCATCCAGGACGCGCTGTGGCCGGAGGCCGATGCGGCCGCCGGGGCGCGCAGCCTGCACGTCGCGTTGTCGGCGCTGCGGCGCTGGCTCGACGAGGTGGCGGCGCCGGTCGGCGGCGCGTTCGTCGCGCGCGAGGGTGACGCCTACCGGCTGGACGTGCCGCCGGACGCCGTCGACCTCGGGCGGTTCGACCGGGCGATCGCCGAGGGTCGCGCCGCACGTGCCCGCGGCGAGTCCGCGGTGGCGGCGTATGGGCTGGCGCTCGAGCTGTACGGCGGCGAGCTCCTGCCGGAGGAGGGCCCTGCGGAGTGGATCGGCACGCGTCGGGACCACTACCGCGAGGCGGCCGTCGAGGCGGCGGGCGAGCTCGCCTCGGAGTCGATGCTGGCCGCCGACTACGGGACCGCGGTCCGGGCCTGCCGCTCAGGCCTCGAGATCGATCGCTACCAGGACTCGTTGTGGCGGATGCTCATCGAGGCGCGCGACCGGGCGGGGGACACCGGTGCGGCGACCCGCGACCGGCGCGAGTACGCGGCGATCCTCGAGGGCCTGGGCGTCGGCGGGTCCGCACCGGCGCCGCTCGGGCACGCCTGAGGGTTCGGCGTCCGGCCGGTTCAGCCGCCCGGGTTCGAGGCCGGCGGCGTCGACCCGTCGCCCTTCTTGAAGAACTCGATCTCGGAGATCGCGACCGGGGCGTCGTCGGGGCCGGTCGTCGACGGGACCGTGATCGTCACGGTGTCGACGCCGTTCGCCTTGAGCTCGAAGAACTGCTTGTCGTGGACGTCCTGGAGCGTCACGGTCTGCGACGAGCCGTCGGGGAAGGTGAACTGCAGCGTCGCGGGTCGCCGCAGGTTCACGAAGTCGTCGCCGGCGATCCCCGAGTACACGTACAGCGAGAGGAGGTCGACCTTCTCGGGGAAGGTGACGGTCGCGCTCGGGGTGCCGCCGTCGGCCCGCCAGTCGGTGTTCGACCGGCTGTCGAACAGGTTCGCGATCGGGTGGTCCGCGACCTCGCTGCTCGCCCGCAGCCGGTCCTTGACCGGCCGCACGAGGACCTGGGGCGGGTTGAAGAAGTTCCCCACCCGGTTGACGATCCCGGGCAGCCCGCCGCTCGTGAACTCGCTCACGTACTTCGAGACCCCTGGCACGCCGACGTAGCCGATGACCCCGAGCCCGATCACGATGGCGAGGATCCCGGCGACGAACGTGCGGCCCTTCATCAACCCCCGCCAGCCGGACTTCGCGCCGGCGGTCATCGAGCCCACGCGATCGCCCGCCTGCATCGGCTTCGGCTGCTTGGGTTGACGCTGGAAGATCCGTCGGTACCAGGGCAGGGGCTTCGCGGTCACGACCTGGGCCGCGACGAGGCTGTTGCCGCAGCGGCGGCAGAACTTGCGCGTGGCGTCGTTGGCCTCGCCGCAGTTCCCGCAGATGCGGTCGCCGGGCTGCGCGATGCGGCGATCGACGGTCGCGACGGCCTTCGGCCGGGGCGCGACCTGGTCGGTCGGGAGACGGGCAGCCGGCTGGGCGTCGGCCGCCTGGCGGGTGGCGGCGACCGCGGCGGCGCCGACCACGGCATCGGGACGGCGGGCGGCGGGCTGCTGACCGGCGGGGGTCGACGGGGTCGTCGCGGCGGTGCCGAGCGCCGCAGGCGCGACGCCGGGCGTGACCGGGCCCGGACCGGCCGGCCGAACCGGCGGGGGTGGCGGCGGCGGGGCCCCGACCGGGCTGTTCGACGGCGTCGCCGGAATCGTCGGCGTGGCTTGACCGGGGGTCGCCTGGCCGGGGGTCGCCGGGGCCGGCGTCCATGGCGTCGGGGTCGAGGCTTGGGTCGGCCCCGGGGCGGCGCCGGGTGTCGCGCCTGGGCTCACGGTCGGGCCCGGCGTCGCCGCCGCTGCAGCCGCGCCGAGGCCGAGCGTGCTGGAGACCTTCTTCGACGGCCCTCCGCGCCTGGCCATGGGCGGGGCCGGCGGGATCGGTGCCGGCGCGACGTCGGGCTCCTCCGCGGTCGCCGCCTCGGCCGCCTCGTCACCGGTCGGCGCGGGCTCGGGCTCGCTGGACGTCGCTTCACCCGACACGGCGGGTTCGGTCGCGGCGCTTGCGGCGAGCGACGAGGTCAGCGGCTTGGACGGGCCGCCGCGGCGAGCGATCGGGGCCGCGGGTGGCTCCGGCTCGGGCTCGATCGAGGTGTCGGCTTCCTCGAGGACCTCTGGCACGGCCGCGGCGACCGGCTCGGGCTCCGGCTCGGGCTCGACCTCCGCGACCGGCTCCGCCTCGGCCGGAACGGGGGTCTCGGCCGCGGCGGCGAGCTCGGCCTCCGGTTCGGCCTCGACATCGACCTCGGCTTCATCCGCGACAACCGGCTCGGGCTCCGGCTCAGCCTCTGCCGCGAGGGAGCGCTCCGGCCCCGACTCGGCCTCGGCCCCGACAACATGCTCGGCCTCGACAACAGGCTCCGCCTCGGCTATCGCCTCCGGCTCGGGACCGGCTCGGGCTTGTGCCGACGACATCTCCGGCTCAGCCTCGGCCTCGACCCGCTCGGCCTCGACCCGCTCGGCCTCGACCCGCTCGGCCTCGACCCGCTCGGCCTCGACCCGCTCGGCCTCGACCCGCTCGGCCTCGACCCGCTCGGCCTCGACCCGCTCGGCCTCGACCCGCTCGGCCTCGACCCGCTCGGCCTCGACCCGCTCGGCCTCGACCCGCTCGGCCTCGACGCCGGCTCGACCCGCTCGGCCTCGACCTCGGCGACCCGCTCGGCCTCGACGCGGCGACCGGCTCGGGCCTCGGCCTCGGCGACCCGCTCGGCCTCGGCGGCACGCCGGCTCGGGCCTCGGCCTCCGGCACGCTCGGCCTCGGGCGGCACGCTCGGCCTCGGCGAGCCGGCTCGGCCTCGGCCTGGCGACCGGCTCGGGCTCGGCCTCGGCGACCCGCTCGGCCTCGGCGGCACGCTCGGCCTCGGCGGCACCGGCTCGGGCTCACTCGGCTCAGGCTCCGGCTCGGGTTCGATGACGCGGACGCGGTCACTGGCGGGGGACTCTGGTTCGGCAGCTTCGGCTTCGCCCTCGCGCTTGCCGACCCACTCGAGGAACTGGCCGCAGTTCCCGCAGAACGCGTCCGACTCCTCGTTCCTGTGCCCGCAATTGCCGCAGACGATCACCTAGCCCACTCTCCGTCCAGCGAGGGTCGGGCAGAGGATAGACGGGTCGCTCGCCGTGTGGGAGGGACTGATCGGGCCATCCGCGCGAACGATCGGGTCGTCGGGCGTGAATGCCAGGGATGGATTCGCGTCGGGTCGGTCGTCGTGATGCACGCGGTGCACGTGGGCGGCCGGTTCCGAGGCGGGAGGGCTCGCGTGGATGTCATCGACGTGCAGGCCATGCATCAGAGCAGCTCGAGCGGCACGATTCCGTGAACGTTGTGCATGCGGGCATGAGCCTCAGCGTTCATGCGTGGCGCGCATCAATTCCGGTCGATGCGACGACAACGATGCGTGCCACGCATGGCGGCGACACGAATTGACCCCGAAGTGGCCCGAATCGGGTCGTCGTGATGCGTGCGACGCATGATCGGCGCACGGACGACACAAAGTGATGCGTGGCGCGCATCGCCGGGGCGACGGGGGCGACGGGGACGACGAGGCGACGCGCCGATTGGCGGCGCCGAGGCACGCACGGTGATCGGGCGACCGGACGACCGAAGGCGAACTCAAGCCTTCGCGGCGCCCTTGACGATCTCGATGCGGTGCAGGACGTGGGCCGGCTTGGCCGCCGCGACCAGCTGGTCGAGGCGCTGGGCGTCGATCGCCTTGGGATCGCCGACCGTGACGCGGACGACCATCTGCGGATCGGCCGAGCCGGGGAGCTCGCCACCGGGATCCACCGACCAGCCGGTGGCCCCGTTCTCCACGATCTCCACGGTGCCGCCGGTCTGGATCTCGACCTGGCCGGCGAGGCCGGCCGCGGTGCCGCGGAGCCGGTACAGCTCGACCGCGCGGCCGACGATCGCGCGCCGCCGGTCCTCGTCCCAGCCCTCGTCGAGCGCGATCCCCACCCAGCCGCCGAGCCACGAGAGGAAGTCGTCGGGCGTGAGCCGCGGATCGAGGTACGCGTCGAAGTTGTCGATGGTCGAGAAGACCGGCGCGAGCACCGAGTCCAGCCCGCCCAGCATCCGCTGGACGAAGTCGTCGTCCTGGTACAGCGCCGGCAGCGACGGCCCCAGCGGGTGCGGCGTCTCCAGCCCCGGGACGAAGCCGCGCACCTAGGCGCCCTCGACCAGGACCTGGTGCTCGTAGCTGAACACCAGGGCGTGGGTCTCGAGCTCGAGGCGCTGGGTCTGCTGGCCCCGCTGCCCGGTCACGGGGTCGGCGCCGAACAGCCGCGCGTCCTCGACCAGCTCCGTGCCGCGGATCCCCTGGAGCACGGAGTAGATCTCGCCCGCGTTGATCGGACGCCCGAACGGCCAGCCGGTGCCGTCCGGCCCGCCGCTGATCGGGTGGAAGTACTCGTACAGCGCGAGCAGCGCCTCCTCCTGGAGGCGGGTCGGGTTGATCCGCGAGCGTGCCCGCAGCTTGGCCACGACCGTGATCCCGCGGTACACGGGCGGCTCGACGATCGCGCGCGTCGCCGATGACGCGGCTCTCCTCGAGGCGGTCGGTGATCTTCTGGAGCGTGTCCGGGCTGGGGACGAGCTGGTCGAACCGCAGCCGCCCGGCCTCCGACACCGCCGATGGCACGACCAGCACCCGCACGGAGCCCGCATCGGTGCCGTCGCCCGCGGCCACGGCCCGCACCCGGGCGACCTCGGGCGCCGACTCGCGGGCGAGCTGCTCGTAGTCCTCGGTCGTGACGGCGCGCCCCCGGGCGCGCAGGCGGATCGGTCCGCGGACCTTCGCGTTCTCGATGTCCTCGCCGTCGACGCCGCCCCGGGCGGGCCGCCGGTTCTCGATCCGGTTCACGAACGGGATCGACGACTTCAGCACGCTGATCGCCCGGGCGGAGACGTTGCCGCGGCGGCCGCCGCCGGTCCGGTACTCGCGCAGCCGCAGGTACGGCACCCTTCACGGGCACCGCGCCGTAGCGCCGCAGCGCGCCGTCCGCCAGCCGGACCGCCGGCCCCAGCCGGACCTCGCCCGTCGACAGGTCGACCGTGAAGTGGGTGTCGTCGGGTCCGCTGGCGGCGAAGTCGGGCACGTAGGTCCACTCGTCCCAGCCCTCGTCGCCGGTGACCTCGAGGACCGGGTCGTCGTCACCCGGCACGACCGGGCCGCGCTTGAGCACGAACCGCTGGCCGGGCACGCCCTCGGAGATGCCGATCTCCTCGTCCTGCACGAGCTCGGCGTTGACCACGTCGACGGTGCCGCCGATCGTGATCGCGTTGAGCCCCTTGATGTTGGGCGAGGCGCTGTAGGCGGGCTGCCCCTCCGAGAGCTCCGTCACCCGGGCCCGCAGCCAGCCCGCGCGCTGCTTGGAGATCAGCGACACGACGTGGCCGCGCGGCACGTGGATCACGACGTCGCCGTCGCGGTTGAGGCCGCCGGTCGTGTCGGAGTCGAGCTCGCACGGCTCCCAGTCGTCGCCCGTCCACGCCTCCCAGGCGAGCGGCGGGTTGGTCGGGTCGACGCCCACGCCGTCGATGTCGGCCTTGAACCGGAGGCGCACGGCGTTCGAGGGCACGGCCTCGGACAGCCCGATGTACAGCGCGTCCCCGGGCGACGGGACCTTCTGGAAGCAGAAGACCTCGGTGCCCTTGTCGAGGGCGGCCATGTGGTCGCGCAGCGTCTTGCCGTCGATCATCGAGCCGAGCGCCGCCAGCTCCGAGGGGATGATCGGGAGGTCCTCGACCGTCGTGAACGCGATCGCCTCGTCGGTGTCGGTGCGGACGGTGGCGACCTGGGTCGCGGCCGCGATCGTGACCACGTCCGGCTGGGGCCCCGAGAGCCAGAACGTCACCGGACAGCGGGCGGCCGTCGGCGGGTAGAGGCTGACGCCGATCAGCTCGAGGAACTTGACGTAGTTGCGATCGGGCACGCGGTTCAGGCGATAGACCAGCTGGTCGGTCATCCAGGCGAACAGCTCGATCAGCGTGACGCCGGGATCGGAGATGTTGTGGTCGGACCACTCCGGGCAGCGCTGCTGGACGAGGCGCTTGGCGTCGTCCACCAGGTCCTGGAAGCGGCGGTCGTCGAGGTTGGGGACCGGCAGGGCCATGGTCAGTCTCCTCCCGGGATCACGTAGAACGGGAACACGAGGTTGCGTCGGTCGTTGGTGCGCTTGATCGCGTACTTGAGGTCGATGTACAGGACCGACGGGTCGCGCGAGTCGAACGACACCTGGACGTCGTCGACGTCGACGCGCGGCTCCCAGCGCCGGATCGCCTCGCGGACCTCCGCGGCGATCGCCGACGCCGTCGCGCCGTCCGCCGAGGCGAACACGTAGTCGTGGATCCGGCAGCCGAACTCGGGGCGCATCGGGCGCTCGCCGGGCGCGGTGCCCAGCACCAGCCGGATCGCCTCCTCGATCTCGCGCTCGCGCATGACGAGGGCGATGCCGCCGGTGGCGTCGGTGCGCAGCGGGAAGGCCCAGCCACGTCCGATGAACTCGTCGCTCATGCCGGCCTCCTCATGCCACCGTCACGTCGGTCACGGTCGCCAGCGGCTGCCCGGGGACCTGGGCGCACATCGCCACCTGCGAGCTCGACGTCGCGATCGGCTTGCCGCCGGCGGTCACCGTCGGGCTGCCGCTCAGGACGAGCCCCTGCTGCGTCGTCGGGACCATGAACGGATCCGACGCGTGCAGGCCGACGTGGGGCGGCGTGTTGTAGCCGGACGAGCCCACCACCGCGACCGCCTTGCCGCCGATCGTCACCGTGGGCTCGAGGCCGGTGAGCAGGGGCGCGGAGAAGGGGAGGGGCGCGGGCGACGGCTGCGGCGCCCCGGAGGCCGGGTTGGGGATCTGGTGGATCGCGCACTGCCCCTGGATCTTGTCGCCCATGACGAGCGGCTGTGCCATCGCTCAGCGTCCTCTAGTTGATCGCAACGGTCGCGCCCTTGACCGTCATCTGCCCGGTCGCCTCGAGCTTCATCGAGCCGCCGGCCTTGATCTCGACGTCGCCGTCGGCCTGGAACACGACCTTGCCCTTGACCGCGATCTTCAGCTCCGAGTTCAGCTCGTCGAGCGTGATCTCGATCGCGCCGCCCTTGGTGAGGAGCTGGATCGACGAGTCGTCGCCGCTCTCGAAGAAGTTGATCTGGTGCCCGGTCCGGGACTTGAACCCGCAGTAGGTCACGGTGCCCGCGTCGAGCCCGCCGCCGTAGTCGAACGGGGGCTTGTCCACGCCGTTCCACAGGCCGCCCAGCACGTACGGATAGCGCACGTCGCCATGCTCGAAGCCGACCAGGACCTCGTCGTTGACCTGCGGCAGCCACATCACGCCGGTGTCGGCCCCGGCCCCGGGTGCCGCGACCCGGGCCCACCACGTCTCCACGTCGTCGCTGAGCCACGGGAACTTGACCTTGACCCGGCCGCGCTCGTCCGGGTCGGCGTTGTCGGTGACGATCCCGATCACGAGGCCGTAGACGCGGTCGTCGCGCCCGGCGGCGCCCGAGCCCAGCAGGCCGAGCATCGACCGGTCCTGGCGGCCCGCGAACTCGAGCGAGGTCCGGTAGAAGCCGTCCCCGAACTCGTGGCGCGAGCCGGAGATCACCCACTTGCCGGCGAGGGCGGGATCGACGCCCGCCACGCTCACCGCCACGCCGGCCTTGAGGTCGGGCGAGCCCGTGGTGACGGCGGTCGCCTCGTACGCCGCGGAGCCGATCTGGGCGGCGCGGGCGGCCGCCAGCTGATCGGCGGCCTGCTGCGTGTTGACGCCGCGATCGACGACGACCTGCGTCTGCCCGCCGACCTTGTCGGCGAGGGCCGCCGGCTTGGTGGGCAGGTCGGCGTTCGTCGCGTTCGCCTGGGCCGTCCCGACGATCTCCTTCTTCGCGACCGGGTCCCAGCCGCGGACCTCGACCTTGCTCACCTGCGCCACCGCGCTCATCCGCGCCCGGAAGTCGAGCAGGTCGTCGCCCCACACCAGGGCCGTCGGGTTGGCGCCCAGCGCCTCGCCCTCCGCCGGGCCGGACGACGATTCCACCGGCTTCTTGAACAGCAACGTCTCGCCGTCCACGCGGCAGTCGTAGCCGATCTGGCGGGCCAGCGCGTAGAGGAAGTCGAGGTCGGACTGGTTCGCCTGGAAGATGTGGTCGTGGGTGCCCTCCGACGTGTCGACATCGGGGGTGAGCCCGGCGCCGCTGGCCAGCTGGGTCGCGATGTCCGAGTACTTCACGTTGAGGAAGGTCTTCGACTTGCGTCCCGCGGCGAGCCGGTGGGAGCGGTCGTAGCCGCGGATCACCGCGAGCGTCCCGTGGGCGCCGTACTCGGTCTCGATCGACGTGACCTCCGCGTCGATCAGGGCCTTCGGGGCGTCCTCGCGCGTCGACGTGGTGGAGATCACGACCTTCGAGCCGACCTTGATCCCCGCGGTGCTCAGGATGTTCCGCTCCGGGTCGCGGAACACGAGCGTGAACGTGTCCGGCGCCGTGAGGCGGTCGATGACGGTCGCGCTCTCGAGGTGGATCAGGACGCTGTCGGCCAGCGCGCTGCCGTCGATCTCGATCTCGCGCTGGATGGCGACGCTCGGGTCCGGCATGGGTGCGGCCTCAGGCGCTCTTGGCCGCGTCGGCGACCGTCGGGATCAGCAGGACGGTGCCCGGCGGCAGGCGGAGCGGGTCGTCGATCGCGTTCAGCTCGGCGATCGCCCGCCAGTACGCGGCCTTGCCGAGCTCGCTGAAGGCGACCGACTGGAGCGAGTCGCCCTCGATGACCTGGTGGACGCGCCGGCTGTTGGTCGAGTGCGAGGTCGGGTTCTGGCCGGTCTCCGGGTCGGCCTGGCTGGTGATCGTGATCGCGACCTCGGCCCGGACGGGCGTGCCGTCGATGCGGAACAGCGTGTACTTCACCGTCGCGTTGGTGATGAAGCCCTTCAGCTGGTCCAGCTGCGGGTTGCCGCCCCACTTGAACTGGACGAGCGGCGGGGAGTGCCGCCCGTTGGAGCTCGACTTGTTGGTCGGCTTCATCCACGTGAGCAGCGTGGTGATCTTGGGCGTGACGTCGCCCTTCGCCTCGGAGAAGGCGTCGAAGAACAGGTTCGTCGAGAACGTCAGGGCGCCGGTCCCGCCGTACTGCTGCTGCCCGCCCTCCTTGGCCGGCGACTGGGTGGACGGGACGGTGACGGTCTGGGTCAGCGTGTAGTCGGTCGGGTTGAAGGCGCACTCGATCTCGTGCGGCCCGTCGGGCAGGTTGCTGCCGACGCACACGAGCTTCGCCTTGTCGGACTTGATCAGCCCGAGCGCCTGCCCGACCGCCGAGGCCGCCGATCCGACCGCGTCCATCACCATGGCCGCGTCCTCAGAACCCGACGCTCACGTTGGCCGACAGGGACGCCGCGCCCGCGATCAGGCCGCCCAGCGCGCCGAGCCCGATGATCTCCTGGTAGGTGACCTCGAGCGTCTCGGTGGCGACGTTGTTGCTCATGATGTCGAGCGACGGGCCGGTCCACTTCACGGGGACCACGCCGGCGAGGTTCCAGGTCGTGATCTCGTCGCCGTTCATCGTCATCGCCGTGATCGACATCGTCTGCGGGATGACCTTGATCATGTTGCTCTGGAGCCAGAGCATCAGGAGCTCCGAGGTCGAGTCGACCGGCCGCGAGAGGCGCAGGTTCGTGTACTTGCAGGGGCCGAGGACCTTGTGCGTGAAGCCGTTGACCCCGCCCTCGCGGAACTCCTTGATCTCGTACTCGAACCCGAGGCCCTCGATCTTGGTCCAGATCCCGAGCGGGATGAAGCCGTCGACCGTGCACTTGTACGCGATGCTGACTGCCGGATCGCCCATCGGTGCTCCCTGCTAGAACGCGTCGTAGCCGAGGCCCTTGGCCTCGCGCTCGTGGATGACCTCCGCCTTGAGCTGCGTGCGGATGCGGCCGAACAGCGCCTTGGCGAGCTCGTCGAGCTCGCGATCGGAGCGGGCCTCGCCCTGGCGCGGAGGGGTCGGCGCGGGCGCCTCCTCGCGCTGGACGATCGGCGTGGCCGTGAACGTCGCCACCTGGACCCCGCCGCCGCTCGGCGACGTCTGCACGACCGGCGGAGCGCCGGGCGTCGACGGGTCGGCGACGATCCGCGCGACCACGGGCGTCGCGGCCGCGGCCGGGGCGGGAGCCGCGACCGGCGCGGCGCACGACGGGGCGGGCGAGCGACAGGGGCGAGCCCGATCGCTGGACGGCCGGGCCGGTCGAGCCGGAGACGGGCGGCGTTCCGGTCCGGGTCGCCGGGGCCGGGAGGACCGGAAGGGCCGGCGACCAGGCGGCCTCGCCGGGGCCGCCGCCGTCCGAGTCCCGCGGCGGGAACACGATCTCGCGGGCGCCGGGGGTGTCGCCGGTCGGCCGAGCGCTCGTCGAGGGGGCCGTCGCGCCTGGGCTCGAGAGCTGAACGGGGGTCGGCGCTCCGACGCCCGTGGACGGCGGCAGCGAGGTCACCGTGTCCGGGAGGGTGTCGGGCGACGCCCATCGCGCCGGAACCGGCGACGCGGGCGCCGGCGTGGTGGACCCGGGCGCGGCGTCCGCGGTCGGGGAACCCGATCCGGGCGTGGACGACGGCGCGGCGACGGCGGGTCGAAGCGGCCGGGCGCCGACCGTCGGGAGGGTGGTGGTCGCGGTGCGGGCGACGGTCGGCGTGCCCGACATCGGCGGTCGGGCCCGCCGCGCGCCGGAGGACGATTCGACGCCGGCGCGCGTGCCCGACGGCGGCGACCCGGAACCGGCATCGTCGCGCCGGCGCGCCACCGGAAGCACCGGGAGCGGGCGCGCCTCGACGGCGACGGCCGGATGGCTCACCGGCGTCGCGACCGCCGCGGCATGGTCGGGTTCGGCGGGCGATCGGGATCCGACGGCCGGGCCGGCGGCGGCCGCGTCGTCCGGCCGGGCGGTCTGCCACGGTCGAAGGGGCAGTCGATCCGGGACGGCCGTCGACGGCGCGGCGGGCAGCGGGGCACCGAGGCCGGCGCGTCGGGACCCGGCCGCCTGGCGCTGGACCGCGCCGGCCGGCGCCTCCGCGGGCAGCTCCGTGAACCGGCGGGTCGGCGCGAGCGGCGGCCGGGCGGCGTCCGACCCGCTCCGTCGACGCGGTCGGGCGGGCCGCCCCGGGGACTCGCGAGCTCGCCTGGATCGGCAGCGCGACCTGGGTGGGCCGCTCTCCCCGCGCGGCGACCGACGACGACGAGGTCGAACGCGAGACCGTCGCGGGCAGCGGGGCCAGCGTGGGGGCTGCCCGGGTGAGCGGCTGCGAAGCGGGGGTGACGGTCGCGGACGGGGCGACCGCCGCGAGGGTTCGGACGGGGGCCGGCTCGGTCGCGGGCACGATCGCGGTGGCACCCACATCGGACACCGCGGCAGCCGAGGGGTCGACGCTTCGCGAGACGACGGCGGCGGTCTCGTCGTCCTCGGTGGCGGTCGCCCGGGTGTCGGCCGCCGGGCCATCGGCATGCCGCTGGACGGGCCGGCCGGGGAGCGGTGCGTGGGATGTCAGGCTCGGGACCGCCCGCGGGTGCGCGACGACCAGGCCCGCGGGGGCCGCCGCGCTGGACTCGTGCCCGAGCGGGGTCAGGATCGGCGGGAGCGGGGCATGCCCCGGGACGTCGGCGAGGAACGGCGCCGCCGGCGCGACGACCGGCGGTGGCCCCGACGAGCGCTGGATCGGCGGCAGCGTCCGCCAGGCGCCCGTCGGCGGGATCGGGGCGGCGGCGCCGGGGACCGAGCCGCCGGTCGTGTCGCCGGCGGGGTCGACGCCGGACGGCGTGCCGGAACCGGCGTCACCCGAGCGGCTCGACGCCCCGTCGTCGGACGTGCTGCGGCCGAACGGCCACGGCAGGCGCACGGGACTCACTCCTCCTCGGACAGGCGCCGGTTGATGCGGCCGATCTCATCCACGAACCGCAGCCGGAGCGGGTGCTCCAGGTCGAGGATGCTGTCCATCGGCCAGTGGAAGTGATAGGCGACGTACGCGACCTCTTCGAACAGCCGGTCGGTCGCGTACGTCACGATTCCCCCAGGCGCTGCTCACCCGCCACGTCGACCGTGAACGCGTGGTTGCACGCGGGGCAGGTGACCGAGGCCTGGGTGTGGCCTTCCTGGTTGACCCTGCGGTACAGGTCCTGCAGGAACGCGAGGTCCGACGCGAACAGCCCCTCGATCACCCCGGTGTGCACCTGGGGCAGCGTCCCGAGCCGGGTCACGACCCGGGACAGCAGGAGGATCGTCAGGTAGGCCTCGTTCTCGCGGACGCGCGGATCCCGCTGCGGGATGATCTCGTCGCGAGCGGTCGCGAGGCGCATGACGCCGTCGCGATGGACGGTGCCGGACCCGTCGACGAAGCCGCGGGGCAGCGCGAACGCGTACTCGGTCCGGAGGCCGTCGGACGCGTTCGTGCCGCTGCGGGCGTCGCCGAGCTCGGGCATGACGGCGAGGGTCATCTCGGCCTCAGGCCTTGATCAGGGTCTCGCAGGACAGGGTCGCCTCCTCGATCTGGACGCCGCTCGTCGTGGCGCCGCCCTCGGAGAGGCTCACCTTGGACAACATCGCGTTGGTGAAGTCGTAGCGAAGGATCTCCTCGCCCATCGTGTTCATGAGGATCACCGAGCCGTTGCGACGGTCCGGGTTCCCCTGCATGACGGCGGCGTGCCAGTCCCAGATCTCGGTCGCCCCGGTGAGGCCGCGCTTGAGCGTGACCGTCGGGGTCTTCGGCTTGCCCGGGAGCTTGCCGATGGTGACCTTGCCCTGGTCGTTGACGAACGGGTTGTCGACGATCTCGACCTCGCTCGAGACGCCCGAGACCGAGGTGAAGTTCGCGACGACGCCGACGCCGTCGATGTCCAGCAGGACGTTGCCTTGCAGCAGCGGATCAGTCGTGGGCATCGGTGCCTCCGTGGCTTTCCAGGCGGGTGGTCATGACGGCTACTCGGCGTCCGGCGAGCCGGAGAACTGCGCGATCCGGAAGACGACGAACTCGGCCGGCTTCACGGGCGCGATGCCGATGTCGATGATCAGCTGGCCCGCGTCGCGGACCTCGGGCGGGTTGTTCTCCTCGTCGCACTTGACGAAGAACGCCTGGTCGGGCGTCGCGCCGAACAGCGCGCCGTCGCGCCAGACCCGCAGCAGGAACGCGTTGATCGTCCGCTTCACGCGGCCCCACAGGCGCTGGTCGTTGGGCTCGAAGACCACCCACTGGGTGCCCTCGAAGATCGACTCCTCGATGTAGTTGAACAGCCGCCGGACGTTGAGGTACCGCCAGGACGGGTCGCTCGAGATCGTCCGCGCGCCCCACACCCGGATGCCGCGGCCGGGGAACGCCCGGATGCAGTTGATCCCGTTGGGGTTGAGCTGGTCGTGCTCGGCCTTGGTCAGGTTGAGGGCGAGGCTGATCGCGCCCCGGACGACCTCGTTGGCCGGCGCCTTGTGGACGCCGCGGGTGTCGTCGTTGCGCGCCCAGATCCCGGCCATGTGGCCGGACGGCGGGATGAACCGCGCCTGGCCGGACAGCGGGTCGAAGACCTTGATCCACGGCCAGTAGAGCGTCGCGTACTTGCTGTCGTAGCCGGCCTTGTCGACCCGCCACTCCTTGACCTGCTGCGCGTTCAGCCCTGGCGGCGCGTCGAGGATGGCGACGCGGTCGCCCATGAGCTCGCAGTGGGCGATCATCGCGAGGTGGACGGCCTGGAGGCCCTCCAGGTCGAGCATGCCCTGCTCGTACACGGCCATCAGGTCGGGGACCGACAGCATGGTGACCTCGTCGACCGCCTCGAGGCCGGCGAAGCCGGTCCGGTCGGCCGAGTTGCCGACGTAGTCGTCGGGGGTCACGCGGGCGGGCGTGGGCGCGCTGCCACCGGACAGCGCCGTCGATCCGGCCGCGGGCGCGAGGGCGCCGACGTCCTCGATCGTGATCGTCTTGGACTGCGCCTTCACCACGGTCGCGACGTTCTGCTTGCCGCGGGCGGTCGACACGTTGTCGAACGACTCGACCTCCTTGCCGCCGCGCTTGACGACGAGCTTGAAGGCGCCCTCCTCGCCCTGCGGCTGGACGTCGACGGTGATGTCGTTGCCCTCCGGCCCGGCTTCGAGGGCCGCGACGCGGAAGGCGGGCTTCGCCTTGTCGGACGAGCTCGGCAGCTCGGCGCTGGCGGTCGGGGCGACCCCGTCGGCGCCGACGCGCACGACGTAGGCGGCGCCGCCGCCGTTCAGGAAGTAGCCGTAGACGGCATGGGCGAGGTACGAGCCCTCGACGAAGTCTCCGAACGTGGACGTGAACTGGTTCCAGTTCGTGACCAGGGTCGGCGTGTTCGCGGGCCCGCGGCCCGCCAGTCCGACGAACGCGGCGACGGCCGTGCCCACGCCCTCGATCGGACGGGACCCGGCCTCCACCTCCTCGACGTAGACGCCGGGCGACAGATAGTTCGGCATGCGTGGCCCTTTCCGATGCGATGGATCCCAGCCCGCTGACCGTCCCACCCGCGGAGGGGCCGAACAAGGTGCGACCGGGCGCGCGGGAGGGCGGGCACGATTGCCCGAACGGGCGACCAGCGCTGCCCCGACGGATGCCCGCCGACCGGCTGGCGGCGGCTCGCGCGTGGGCCGACGATCGGCGGGTGATCCACGACGTCGATCAGCTGCTCGAGAAGCTGGTCAAGCGCGACGCGCTCAACGGCTCGTCCGTCGACCTCGTCTTCGAGGCGCCCACGAAGGACTGGGTCGCCCGGCGGAGCGGGCCGGCCGTCGACCTCTACCTGTACGACATCCGCGAGGACCTTCAACGGCGGGTGCCGGCCTGGGAGGACGTCCGAGACGCCAACGGGACCGTGACCCGCCGCCACCAGCCGCCGCGCCGGTTCCGGCTCGCGTACCTGGTGACCGCGTGGACCCAGCGGCCCGAGGACGAGCATCGGTTGCTGTCGTCGCTGCTCGCGTGCTTCCTGCGCAACCCGATGATCAAGCCCGAGGACCTCGACAAGCCGCTGGACGAGGCGGACCTGCCGGTCTACCTCGAGGTCGGCCAGCCGGCCAGCCAGGAGCGCTCGCTGGCGGACGTCTGGTCCGCGCTGGGCGGCGAGCTCAAGCCATCGCTCGACCTGGTCGTCACGGCGCCGATCGTGGTCGACTCGAGCGCCTACTTCGGGCCGCCGGTGCTCGAGGGCCCGTCCATCGGGATCTCGTCGACCGGCGGAGCCGCCGAGTCGCGCCGCGGGGCCAGCCGCCGGCAGGGCCGACCTGGAGCTGGAGCCGTCCACCACCGAGGTGCTGCCGGCCAACGCGGGCGCCAAGGATGGCGGCGTGCGGATCCGGGTGAGCGGCGTCCGGCGACCGCCCCGCCGGTGACGACGGCGCCCGGCGCGACGCCGACACCGGGCGAGACGCCGGCGTTCGACGTGACGCCCACGCCCGGCCGCTCGGCCGCGCCGGACCCGTCGCTCGCCCACCTGCTCGGGCGCCTGTCGCTGGTCGAGCGCCGCGTGCGGGCCGCCGTCGACCGCCGGCGGGCCTCCGACGCCGATCCCGGCGACCGCTTCCGCGGCCTGTACATCTCCGACGAGCAGGTGGACGGGCTGCTGGATCGGCCCGCCGGCCCGCTGGTGCCGCCGGAGGCGGACGCGTCGACGGCCGAGCTCCGAGCGGCGCTCGAGGCCCGGGCGGAGGCGGCGGAGGCCGACGGCGCGATCCTCCGGCTGCGCGATCTCGCCCGGGTGTTCGCGCTCCAGCCGGTGGACACCGAGCTGCTGCTGGTGGCGCTCGCCCCCGACCTCGACCCGCGCTTCGAGCGCCTCTACGGCTATCTCCACGACGACGTCTCGCGGCGTCGCGCGAGCGTCGGCCTGGCGATCGAGCTGTGCGGCGCGACGACGGCCGCCGACGGCGCGCCGATCCGCGAGCGCCTCGGCCCGCTCGCGCCGCTCGTCGCCGGACGTCTGCTGATCGTGGAGGACGCCGACCGCCCGTCGCTCACGCGGCCGCTGCGCGTGCCCGACCGCGTCACCGCCCACCTGCTCGGCGACGACCGCCCCGACCCGATCGTCGAGGCGTTGCTGGCGTCGTCGATCGCGGTCGAGGTCGACGAGGCGGAGGTCGTGGCCCGCGGTCTGGCCGCCGGCCGGACGCTCGTGTACGTCCGCGAGCGCGCCGGCGCATCCGGGCGGTCGCTCGGCTGGACGGCGCTCGCGCGCGGCGGGCGCCCGGCGATCGCGCTGGACCTCGGCCGGATGTCGGCGGGCGACGACCCGGTCCAGCTGGCGGCCGCCGCGTCCCGCGAGGCGCGGCTGCGCGGCGCCGGCCTGGTGGTGGGCCCCGTCGAGCCGCTCGTGGAGCGCGGGCCGGCCGCCGTCCGGGCCTTCGCCGAGCAGGCCGGTCCGGTGATCCTCGTCGGCGGCCGGGACTGGGACCCGGCGTGGTCGCGGGAGCCGCCGCTCATCGTGGACGCTCCCGTCCCCGGCGTGGAGCGCCGCCACGAGCTGTGGCTCGGATCGCTCGACGGCGACGCCCCCGAGGGGTTCGACCCCGCCGCGGCGACGATCGCGTTCCGCCTGACCCCCGAGCAGATCGACCGCGCCGCCCGGGCCGCCCGCCATGCCGCAGGCGCCGAGGCGCGGCCGATGACGATCGGCGACGTGTCGGCCGGGGCGCGGGCGCAGAACGCGGCGGGCCTGGAACGGCTCGCCCGCCGCATCGAGCCGACCGTCGCGCTGGGACGACCTCATCCTGCCGACGGTCGTCGACGCCCAGCTGCGGGAGCTGACCGCCCGCGCCCGGCACCGCGACCGGGTCATCGGGGAGTGGCACATGGGCACCAAGGGCGCCCGCGGCGTCGGCGTGACGGCCCTGTTCGCGGGCGACTCCGGGACCGGCAAGACGATGTCGGCCGAGGTCGTCGGGCACGACCTCGGCCTCGACGTCTACGTGATCGACCTGTCCACCGTGGTCGACAAGTACATCGGCGAGACGGAGAAGAACCTCGACCGCATCTTCACCGAGGCCGATCGCGTCAACGG
This sequence comes from uncultured Chloroflexia bacterium, assembly GCA_963767945.1. GTDB lineage: Bacteria > Chloroflexota > Limnocylindria > Limnocylindrales > CSP1-4 > CAIXZV01. The sequence goes on from CAVYGH010000013.1 coordinate 77,437, forward strand.
GATCCTGCTGTTCGACGAGGCGGACGCGCTGTTCGGCAAGCGGTCCGAGGTCAAGGACGCCCGCGACCGGTACGCGAACGTCGAGGTCGCCTACCTGCTCCAGCGGATGGAGCGCTTCGACGGGCTGGCGGTGCTGACGACCAACCTGCGCTCCAACGTCGACGAGGCCTTCGTCCGCCGGCTCGACGCCATCGTCGACTTCCCGATGCCCGAGGAGGAGCACCGGCGCCGCCTGTGGGCGGCCAACCTCGCCCCGGACCTGCCGATCGCCGGCGACATCGACCTCGACTTCCTGGCGGGGCGGTTCAAGATCTCGGGCGGCAACATCCGCAACGTCTGCGTGACCGCCGCCTACCTCGCGGCCGCGGAGGATCGACCGGTCACGATGGCCGACCTCGTGCGGGCGACGGAGCGCGAGTACCGCAAGCTCGGGCGGCTGACCGTTGAGGCCGAGTTCGGCGAGTACTACGACCTGGTGAACGGGTAGCGGACGCCGGTCGGCCGACATCCCCCCGTGTGCCCCTTGGGGCAGACTTCCGGGCGGTCGTGCTCGAGCCCATTGCGGAGGCCGTTTCGGTGGTCGATCCTGAGCCTGGACACAGGAGGACCGCCAATGCGCGATTTCGAGTTGGAGGCCGCCCGCGGCGCGCTGCGGGCCCCGGAGCGCGACGTTCCCGCGCCGGCCGCGGGGGAATCGGCCCCGGGCGCGCCGGCCCGGTCGCCGGCGCTCGACGCGGCGACCCTGATGCACCTCCAGCGCACGGCCGGCAACGCGGGCGTGGTGCAGATGCTGGCGGGCGAGGAGGAGCAGGCGTCGCCGGTCCACGAGGTCGTGGGCTCGGGCGGTGGTCGTCGCTCGACGCCGGCACGCGCTCGACGATGGAGTCGGCGTTCGGCCAGTCGTTCGACGAGGTCCGCGTCCACACCGACGACCAGGCGTCGAAGTCGGCCGAATCGGTCGGCGCGAACGCGTACACGGTCGGGTCGGACATCGTGTTCAAGAGCGGCCAGTTCGACCCCGGCAGCGCGTCGGGCCAGCGGACCATCGCGCACGAGCTGGCCCACGTCGTCCAGCAGTCGCAGGGACCCGTCGACGGCTCGGACGCCCCCGGTGGCATCCGCGTCAGCGACCCGTCGGACCGCTTCGAGCGTGCCGCGGAGTCGACGGCCGACCAGGTGATGTCCTCGGTCTCCGCGTCGCCGCCATCGTCGGCGGCGCCGGCCGGCGTGCAGCGCGAGGAGGACGAGGCCTCGGGCGCCGTCGCGGCGGTGCAGCGCGAGGCGACGCCCGAGGAGGAGGAAGAGGAGCTCCCCTCCTGAGCGAGGCCTAGATCAGGCCCTCGCGGATGGCGTACGCCACGGCGTGCGCCCGGTTGCGCAGCTCGAGCCGCGACGTCACGTCGTGGATGATGTTCTTGACGGTCCGCTCCGAGTAGTACAGCCGCCGGCCGACCTCGGCGGTGTCGCAGCCGTCGGCGAGCAGCCGGAGGACGGCGGCCTCGCGCTCGGTCAGGCCCGAGAACGTCAGCCCGCGCGGCGACAGCACCTGGCGCTGGAGCTGGCCGACCTGGCGCAGGAGGCGCCCGAGGAGGTCCGGCGGCAGCGTGCCCTCGCCGGCCGCGGCGGATCGGATCGCGGCCGCCAGGTTGCCGGCCGTGGCCTCGCTGCGGCGGATGACGCCCGTGACGCCCGCCTCGGCCGCCGCGAGGAGCGACCGGTCGTCCACGCGTGAGACCAGGAGGACGATCCGTCGCACGCCGCGCGCGCGAAGCGCGCGCATCTCGGCGATGACCTCGGGCGCGACCTCCTCCGTCACCACCAGCGCGACCGAGTCCTCGGGCGGCTCGTCGTCGGCGACGACGACGAACCCCTGCGCCCGGCGGAGCTGGCTGGCGATGCCCGCCCTGGACAACGGGTCTGAGGCCCGCACCGCGACCGGGATCGGGGCCTTGGTGGGCATCGGTTCGGCGACCATTCGGGATCTCCCCACTCGCGCTCCCGGCCGCCATCCACCCCGCGTCGACGCGGTCCGGGAACCAGTCGGGCGACCCTAACGGGCCCGGCTGTCCGGCCAGTCAACGTGGACTTAACGGGCATCGCCGGCTGCCCTCGGCGTCGCCCGGATAGGCCGATCGAACTACCCCGATGACCGCTCGGCTGGCTGTGCGGGCGTGGAACCCGCGGCTACACTCACGCCCGTGGGAGCATCCGTCACGCTGGTCACGCCTGCCCTGTCGGTCGAACCGGGGCAGGTGGCCACCGGCGAGGTCCGGGTCCGGAACACGGGCAGCGTCGTCGACGAGTTCACCCTGGACGTCCTCGGTGACGCCGCGGGCTGGGCCGCCGCCGAGCCGGCCGTCCTCTCGCTCTTCCCCGGCGCCGAGGGCACCGCCAACGTCGTGTTCCGGCCGCCGCGCGTCGCGACCACGCCCGCCGGGACGGTGCCGTACGGACTCCGGGCCCGCTCGCGCGAGGACCCCGCCGGGTCGGCCGTCGAGGAGGGCTCGGTCGAGGTCGGCGCGTTCCTCGACCCGTTCGCCGAGCTCGCGCCGCGCACGTCCCGCGGCTCCGGCTCCGGCTCCCACGACCTCGCCATCGACAACCGCGGCAACCTGCGCCTGAACGCCGAGGTCGAGGGCACGGACGCGGACCGCCAGCTCAGGTTCGACATCAGGCCGCCGGGCGTGGTCGTGGAGCCGGGCATGGCGGGCTTCGCGAAGATCCGCGTCAGCCCGGTCAAGCGGTTCTGGCGCGGCCAGCCCAAGACGCGGCCGTTCCAGCTCTTCGTCCGTCCCGAGGGCGGCACGCCCATCACGCTCGACGGCACGCTGCTCCAGGAGTCGGTCCTCCCGCCCTGGTTCCTCAAGGCGCTGATCGCCCTCGTCGTGCTGCTGATCGCGCTGGTCCTGATCTGGCTGCTGCTGCTCAAGCCGACCATCCAGACCGCGGCGAGCGAGGCGGTCGAGTCGCCCCTCGCGAGCCTCAAGGCGGACGTCAACGACGCGCTGGGCGCCGCGGGCCTGCCGACGATCGGCCCCGAGGCGAGCGGCGGCAGCGGCGAGTCCGAGGCACCGTCGGGCGGCGCCCCGTCTGGCGAGGCGCCGAGCGGCGGCGGACCGTCGTCTGCCCCGACGAGCACGCCGGGCGTCGTGATCCCGGGCCTCGGGAACCCCGTCGACGGGCGCCTCGACAGCACGCACCCGCAGGTCGACGAGGACGGCACCCTGTTCGTGACCGACTTCGTGTTCTCCAACCCCAACGGGGCCGAGGGCGCGATCGTGGTGTCGCGCAACGACACGCCGCTGCTGCAGCTGCGGCTCGAGAACTTCCGCGACTACGACCTGCACTTCGTCACCCCGATCGTCCTCGGCCCGGACGACGCGCTGAACCTCACGCTGAGCTGCACGAGCCCCGGGTCATGCGACCCCGCGGTCTTCTACTCCGGATACCTGCGGCCCTGAGCCCCGCGGTTCGCCGGGTCGCCGCAGCCGCGCTGGGCCTGGCGCTGGTCGCCCCTGCGGCGCCCGTGCCGCCGGTCGCCGCCTCGCAGGGCGCGGCGCCGCTTGCCGCCGGCCCTCGGATCGCCTCGCCGGCGCCGGTCACGCCGCCCGTGGGGCCGTCGGACGCCCCGCTGCCGGCGCCACCCGGGCGGACGACGCTCGTGTCCCAACGCGCCGGCGGCGGCTTCCCGAACAACGCGTCCGCGGAGCCGTCGATCTCGGCCGACGGGCGGTACGTGGCGTTCGCCTCCTCGGCCACGAACATCGCGGGCGGCGGCGCGGCGCCCAACCCGGCGGTCTACGTGCTCGACCGCCAGCGGGGCCGGACGATCCGCCTCCCGCTGCCGCCGGGGTTCGCGGGCGGCGGGCAGGCCCGCGAGCCGTCGATCTCCGCCGACGGCAACGTGGTCGCCTTCACGTTCCAACCGCCGTCGGGGCTCGCGGTGCCCGGCAGCCTCGTGATCGCGTGGGATCGGGGCACCGGCCGCTCGCAGGTCGCGTCGCGGACGTCGGCGAACGAACCCGCGGCCGGCAGCCGCGAGCCGTCCGTGTCCGCGACCGGCCGGTTCATCGCGTACACGTCCAACAACGTCAAGATCGTCGCGGGCATCGGAGACAACCTCAACGTCTTCCGGTTCGACCGGCGCACTCGCGACACCGACCTGGTCTCGGTGGGCTTCGGGGGCCAGCCGATCGGCGCGACCAGCGGCGCGCCGTCGATCTCGGGCGATGGCGGCGTCGTCGCCTACGTGTCCGACGGCGGGGACGTGATCACCCACACGAACACGGGCTCAGGGTTGCAGGTCTACGTCAGGCGGATGGCTGCCGGGCGACCTCGCCAGGTGAGCGTCGCGATCGACGGCGCCCCGAACGGCGCCTCCGGTGCCCCGGCGATCTCGGCCGACGGGCGGGTCGTCGCGTTCGAGTCGGCCGCCCCGAACCTCGTCGCGGACGACGGCAACGGCGCGCCCGACGTCTTTCGCCGGGACCTCGCGGCCGGCGCGACGACCCTCGTCTCGGTCACGCCCGGCGGCGACGCCGCCGGCGGGCAGAGCCGGCTGCCGGCCATCTCGGCGGACGGTCGCATGATCGCGTTCCAGTCCAGCGCCCCCGACCTCCTCGGCCCGGTCGCGTCCGTGCCCGACGCCCACCTCGCGGCCGTCGCGATCGCGCAGACCGAGGTCTACGAGCGCGACGTCGTGCTGGGCGACACCGTCCTGATCTCGGTCGCCCGCAACGGTGGCCCGGGTGGCCGCGCGAGCCTGATGGCGACCGTCGGCGGCAACGGCCGCTACGTGGCCTTCGCCTCGACCGCGGACACGCTCGTGCGCAACGACCGCCTCAAGCACGCCGACGTGTTCCTGCGCGACATGCCGCCGGCGCCGAGGCTCAACCCGGACACGATCGCGTTCGGCACGCTCGCGGTCGACGCCGCCGCGGCGCCGGCGGCGGCCACGCTCGTCAACGCCGGGTGGGGACCCCTGTCCGTCCGACGCGCCGCGATCACCGGCGCCGCCCGCAACGACTACGACGTCGTCGCCGACGGCTGCGTCGGGCGGGTGCTCCACCGCCAGGACGCCTGCACGGTGACCGTGCGGTTCGCCCCGTCCCGGGCCGGTGCACGCCCGGCCACCCTCGCCGTGCCCGACTCGTACGCGGGGTCGCCGCGCACCGCCGGCCTGCGCGGATCCGGGCTGCGGGCACCGCGCGCATTCGACCCTCGGCTGGTGCTCGATCCGGAGGTCGGCCCGCCGGGCACGGTGGTCGTCGCGACGGGTTCGGGGTTCCCGCCCAACGCGGACGTGCGCCTCGCCTGGTCGATCGGCATCACGCCCAAGCTCCCGCTCGTCCGGGCGGACGCCGCCGGGCGGTTCCGCGTCCAGGTGCTGGTCTTCCACAACGACCGGATCGGCCCGCGTGACCTGCGCGCCGCGCCCGTCGCCGCCGGCGCCTTCCCGACCGTGCCCGCGGACATGACCGTCACCAGGCCCTCCGTCGGGCCGCCGGGGTTCCTCATCATCCGACGCGTGATCGACCTTCCACTCGTGCTCCTGATACGAGGCTGAACCGACGATGACCGACCAACCCGGAACGATCTGCAAGCGCTGCGGCTTCAGCAACATCCCGGGCGACCAGTTCTGCGGCTCGTGCGGGGCGTTCCTGCCGTGGGAAGGGCAGCCGACCGATGCCCAGGCCGGCGAGCCCGGGTCGCCCGCGGTCCCGGCGCCGGTCGATCCCGCGGCGCCGGACGACGCCTCGGCGTCGTGGGGCGCGCCGTACGGCGATCCGCTGCCCACGCCGCCGCCGGTCCCGGCGTGGCCGGACGACGATGAGGACGACGACGGCGACCTCGTCCGCTGCCCCGCGTGCGGGATCGCCAACCCGTCGAACCGGACCTTCTGCCAGTCGTGCGGCACGACCCTGGCGGCCGCGGCGCGGGTCGAGGACGCGTCGGACGACGAGATCGCGGCCGCGGTGGCGATGACGCCGACGCCGGTCGCCGAGCCGACGAGCCCGACCACGACGGCCCGTGGTACGCCCGACGGGAAGCGCGGCGTCCCGTCGTGGGTGATCGGCGTCGGCGTCGTCGGCCTGCTGGTCGGCGTCGCGATCGTCCTGGCCGGCCTCGCCCTGCGCGGCCCCGCCCCGGACTCGGGTGCCACGGGGTCCGGCGACGTCCCGTCGGGAGCGGCGGCCAGCGGCGCCCCGCAGGCCAGCGGCCCGTCGGGCTCGGCGTCGGCGCCCGGCACGCCCGTCCCGCTCGTGTTGACCAAGGCGAAGGCCTCGTCGGTCGCGGGCGACCGGCCGAAGTTCCAGCCGGGCATGGCGATCGACGGCGATCCCGACACCGCGTGGCAGGAGGGCGCCCAGCAGGAGAAGGACCAGTGGATCGAGGTCGCGTTCGACGCGTCGCGCGCCGACACGCTGGTCGTCCGGAACGGCTACCAGGCGTCCCAGGCGCAGTTCCGCGGGACCCGGCGGCTCAAGGACGTCCTGGTCACCGTCAACGGCGGCAAGGCGATCCCGGTGAAGCTCAAGGACTCGATGAAGCCCCAGGAGATCGACCTCGGCGGCGTCTCCGGGGCGACCAAGGTCAGGATCACGATCGTCTCGACCTGGCCGGGCGAGGCGACATCCGTCGACGGCACGCCGTTCGACGACGCGGCGGTGAGCGAGCTCACCGTGCTCGGCGTGCCCGGGGGCTGACAGCGTGCGCGGCGCTGCCGTATGGTCCGCTCGGACGCGACGGGCGTCCGGCGGTCCACGTGGGGGGACCAGGTGAGCGGATTCGGAGCGGGCGTCGGCAAGGCCGTCGGAGGCCTTGGCGGGCCGCAGGTCGCCGCGATCGCGATCGCGGGCGGGCTCGTCGTCGGGGCGATCGGCGGCGGGCTCATCGCCGGCGGCGGGTCGGGCCAGGGGGCGACCTCGGCGGCGACGCTGGCGATCTACCCCTGTCCCGAGGCGGGACCCGCGCTGGCCACGGTCCCGTCCGGGCAGCAGTTCCTGGTGACGGGCAAGAACGCCGACGCGACCTGGGTCCGGATCTACTACCCGCTGCCGGGTCGAACCGAGGCGTGGGTGACGTCGGGCCCCCTCCAGTTCGACGGGTCGCTGGGCGCCCTGCCGGTCGTGCCCTGCTCGCCGGTCGAGGCCGGCCCGGGCGCCTCGGTCGAGCCGGGCGCGTCGCTGACGGCGATCCAGGACAACAGCCCGTCGCCGCCGCCGTCAGCACCGCCCACGACCGGGCCGACCACCTCCCCGGACGGCGGGCCCACGCTCGCGCGGCTCGAGTTCGGGACGACGATCGCGGGCGGCCCGCAGCGCTACTGCCAGCGCGTGCCGCGCTCGATCACGATCAGCGTCCGCGCGACGGATCGAACGGGCGTCGCCTCGGTGGAGCTGTCGTACCGCAAGCCCGGGGCGGCGAACTTCGCCACCAAGGCCATGTCGAGGGTCGGCGGGAGCGACACCTGGCGGGCGACGCTCGCCACGGATCCGGACGGCATCACGGGCCCGGCAGCCTCCGCTTCTTCGTCAGCGGCGACGGACGAGGACCCGAAGCCCAGGACGTCGCGCCTCCGCCGCGCGCTCGATCGGCGTCGTCGACTGCGCCAACGAGGGCCCGGTCCTCGCGTCGCTGCGGGCGGCCCCGGCCAGCGTGGTCACGAACCCGGGACGCCTGCCAGGAGAGCCCGAAGACCACGGCGATCACCGTGAACGCCACGGACGTCGACGACGTGGCCGGCGTCACCCTCCACTACCGGCTGCCGGGCGACGGATCGTTCCGCGACGCGAAGATGACGAAGAACGGGGACCGCTGGCGGGCGACGGTGACGCCGGTCGACCAGCGGCCCAACGCCGACGGCAAGGCCTCGTACTACGTCGTCGGCGAGGACGACCTCGGGAAGTCGAGGCGGTCGCCGACCCGGACGTTCACGGTCAACCGCTGCAACTTCCCGGCCACGCTTCGGTGTCGTCAACTGGGACACGAACCAGGTCTGCGCCTCGGCGACGACGGTCTTCGCGAGCATCGGGCGGGCCAACGACGCGGACGGCCTCGACGGCCCAGAGCGCCAAGGTCGTCTACACGCTTCACGCCGAAGGGCGGCGGCCGGAGGACGGCGAGCCGGTCGCTGGCGCAGACCCAGGTGATCGGCGACAACCACTACTACTCGGGGCAGGTCGGGCTCAAGGGCCTCGAGCCCGGGAGCACCATCTCGGCGTACGTCCAGCTGACCGACAAGTACGGCAAGACCACGAAGGACCGATCGCCGAACGACACGTTCTCGGTCCAGGTCGCGGCGGGGTGCTGAGGCGATGAGCCGCGCCGCCGCGTTCCTGCCCAGGCTCGTGCTGTTCGGGGTCATGGTGATCGTGGGCTTCGTGGTGAGCTCGGCGGTCGTGCTCGCGCTCCAGGACCGAACGCCGCAGTCGGCCGCGACCGAGGCGCCCGACTACGTGCTCGCCGGCGCGCCCGACACCCCCGGCGGCTCGCCGGTGCCGGTGGCGTTCGACGCCCTGCCGTCCGGCTCGGCGGTCCCGCTCGAGTCCCTCGCCCCGGCCGACCTCACCGCGGCCGCCGACACCCTCCTCGGCGCCGAGCCCGCGGCCTACAAGAACCCGTCAGGCTTCCCGCGCGTGCCGCCGATCTCCCAGTTCGATGGCGGCCCATTCCAGGGCTCGAACTGCACCCTCACCTCGGGCGCGATGCTGGCCCGCCTCGGGTTCGGGATCGTGACCTCGGGCTCGACGCTGCGCGGGCTCCAGGACGACCAGGATGGGGGGACCGACCTCAACGACCTCAACCAGGCCCTGTGGCGCGGCTACGGGGTCACGTTCAAGACCGGCTTCCTCCGGCCCGACCAGCTCAAGTCCCTGCTCGCGGAAGGGTTCGGCACCGTCATCCAGGGCGACTACTCGAAGATCCCGCGCGGCCTGCGCCTCCAGAAGGACTTCCTGGGCGGCCACGCCATCTACCTCGACGGCTACTACCCGGGCAACCCCGACAAGGGCATCCCCGAGGCCTACTACGTGATCGACCCGCTGGGCCGGCCGCACTCGGGCTACGAGGGCGACTGGTGGCCGGCGTCGGTGGTCGACGACTTCGCGACCGCGTTCGGCGGCGGACGCGTCCCCGCGATGTGGGGCTATCCGCCGGGCGGCGTCCCGCCCGAGGTGGTCGGGCCCGACGTGCTGCCGATCCCCCATGGTGGCGGCGGCGGTGGCGGCGGCGGACCGACGTCCACGCCGAAGCCCGGCGAGTCGGCGAGCCCGGGCGCGAGCGCCTCGCCGTCGGTCCCGCCGGTGATCGAGCCCGGCGACCTCCCGCCGGTCACGCCGGCCGAGGACACCCCGATCGACGGCGGCCCCGACCTCGGCGGCGTGGTCCTGATCCCGATCCTCGAGATCTGCCTCATCGACCCGCCGCCCGCAGGCTGCCCCACCGGCGTGCCCGCGGTCTTCCAGTTCGAGGCGACGCCGGTCCTCGAGGTCCCGCCCGGGCCATCGGTGGACGTCGTGTTCGTGGACTCGGACCGGCCCAACGTGGCGATCGTCGGGTTCACGGTCGACCCACCGGGGCCGGCCACGGTCCACGTCTGGCAGCACGACGGCTCGCCGCCGACCATCGGGACGCCGTCGTCGATGTCCTCGCTCACGCTGTTCGGGACCACGGTCCAGCTCGCCAACCTCGACGTGCTCGCCTCGACCGCCTACGACTTCCAGGTCACGGCCGGCAGCGGGCTATCGGTCGGGAGCAGCCCCGTCGGCCAGTTCACCACCGGCAACGGCGTCGAGCAGTTCGACGTCGCCCTGTCCCAGGCCGTCTCGCCGACCTTCGCGCTCGAGGACGGGCTGTCGCCCTACCTCCACCTCGCGCCAGGTGCGTACGCCCTGCCGCTGGTGCCGCTCGCCGACCTCGGCGGCGGGTCGTGCGACGACGAGCTCGGCTTCGGCGGCGTGGGCTACTGCGCCGACATCGGACCCGGCGTCGCGGTCCCCGACACCTGCACCCGCGCCCAGGTCACGTACGCGCTGGCTGGCACCGAGGCCGAGTCCGTCGTGGTCCGGGCGTTCCCCGTCGAGGAGGGCACGACGCCCGAGGGCGAGGTGAGCCTGGAGGCCGTCCTCGAGGCCGAGGGCCCCGTGCCGTCGGGGGAGGTGAGCGTCGGCTGTCTCGCGCCCGGGCTGGCCTACCACGTCGTGCTCGACGCGATCGGCGACGACCGGGGGATCCTGGCCTCGGCGGACGTGACGGCGCCCTAGGCGGCGCGCGATCCGACATCCGTCCACTGGGCATGGACGGCCGTCGGGCGTAGATTCGAGGCATGGACGCACGACCCCTGCCACGGGGCGCGGCCACCTCGGCGCCGCACCGCGTGGTCATCATCGGCGGCGGTTTCGCCGGCCTGTATGCCGCCAAGAACCTCGGCAAGGCCGGCGACCTCGTCGACGTCACCCTGATCGATCGGCGGAACCATCACCTGTTCCAGCCGATGCTCTACCAGGTCGCCACGGGCGCCCTGTCGCCGGGCGAGATCGCGCAGCCCCTGCGCTCGATCTTCCGCAAGCAGCGCAACACGACCGTGCTGCTCGGGGAGGCGATCGACATCGACGCCCAGAAGCGCGAGGTCCGGCTCTCGGACGGCGGCCCGGTGCCCTACGACACGCTGATCGTCGCCACCGGCGCCCATCACGCCTACTTCGGTCACGAGGACTGGGCGCCGTACGCGCCGGGCCTGAAGACCATCGACGACGCGACGGAGATCCGGCGCCGGATCCTGATCGCCTTCGAAGCCGCCGAACGCGAGGCCGACCCGGTCGAGCGGCGGGCGTGGATGACGTTCGTGCTCATCGGGGGCGGGCCGACGGGCGTGGAGCTCGCCGGCGCGCTGGGCGAGATCGCCAACGACACGCTGCGCCACGACTTCCGGTCGATCAACCCCCAGGACGCCAGGATCGTGCTGATCGAGGCGATGGACCGCCTGCTCGCGACCTACCCGCCCGGGCGCTCCGCCTCGGCGCGCCGCCAGCTCGAGAAGCTGGGCGTGATGGTGCGCACGAAGACCAAGGTCGTGCACGTGGAGGACGGCCTGGTCCGCATGGAGACGGCGGCCGGCGAGACCCAGCAGATCCACGCCCACACCGTGCTCTGGGCCGCGGGCGTCCTGGCGTCGTCGTTCGGGCGGAAGGTCGCGGCGGCGACGGGCGCCGAGACGGACCGCAGCGGCCGGGTGCGCGTTCGGCCGGACCTCACGGTCCCCGGGCACCCGGAGGTGTTCGTCGTCGGCGATGCGGCCGTCCAGCCGTGGAAGAAGGACCGCGCCACGCCGGGCGTCGCCCAGGGCGGCATCCAGGGCGGCTCGTACGCGGCCAAGGCCGTCCTCGCGCGCCTCCGCGGGCAGCCGGTGAAGCCGTTCCGCTACAGCAACCACGGTGACGTCGCGGTCATCGGCCGGCTGCGGGGCGTCACCGACATCCCGTGGATGGGCCCGTTCGGCCAGCAGGGCGGCTTCACCGCCTGGCTGCTGTGGCTGGGCGATCCACATCGCGTACCTGATCGGCTTCGCGAACCGGATCGTGGTCGTCACGCGCTGGGCGTTCTCGTTCCTGACCCGCGGCCGGTCGACGCGCCTGATCACGGGCCAGCCGCTGGTGCCGCCGATCGAGGCGCCGCTGGCGGTCGACCACGACGGGCCGCCGGACGACGAGCCGCCGGCGGACGGGACGAGCGCCGGCAGGCACCGTCACCCCGAGGCCCGGGCGGCCGACCCCGAGTCGGCGCCGACCGGCGAGCGCGTCGAGGCCTAGGCCCGGGCCCGGTTCGCGGCCACGATCCCAGCCAGCCGGGCGATCCCGGGCTCGATCGCCGGCTCCCGGATGACGCCGTAGCCGAAGATCAGGCCGCCCGGTCCGGGCGCGATCCGCCGGGCCGCGAGCCCGCCGACGGCGACGCCGGCCTCGGCAGCGTCCGCGACGGTGCGTGCCTCGTCGACGTCGGGCGGCAGCCACGCGAGCACGTGCAGGCCCGCGGCCGCGCCGACCGGCCGGACGTCCGGCAGGTGTCGCGCGAGCGCGGCCAGCAGCGCGTCGCGACGGCCGCGGTAGATCGGCCGCATCCGGCGCAGGTGGTGATCGAGCTCGCCGCGCTCGAGGACGTCGGCGAACGCGAGCTGGTCGAGGGCCGGCGAGCCCATGTCGGCCGCCTGCTTGCGCTCGACCAGGCTGCCGGTGAGCTCGGGCGGGGAGAGCAGCCAGCCCAGCCGCAGCCCGGGCGCCAGCACCTTGCTCGCCGACCCCGCGTAGACCACCCGGTCCCGGCACAGGCCCTGGATGGCGCCGATGGGCTCGCGGTCGTAGCGGAACTCGGCGTCGTAGTCGTCCTCGACGACCCACGCGCCGCGGCGGGTCGCCCAGTCGGCCAGCGCGGCCCGCCGATCGGGGGGCAGCACGGCGCCGGTCGGGTACTGGTGGGCGGCGGTGACGACCACGCCATCGACGTCGAGGTCCTCGAGGCGATCGACCCGCAGGCCGTGCTCGTCCACGGGCACGCCGACCGCGTCGAGCCCGGCCGACGCGAGGGTCGCCCGGTACTCGGGGTCCGAGGGATCCTCCACCGCGATCCGCCGCGCGCCCCGGTCGCGCAGGACGCGGGCCGTGAGCGCGAGGCCCTGCGCAAACCCGTTGCAGATCACGACGTCGGCGGGGTCGGCGGCGGTGCCGCGGGCGCGGTTGAGGTACGTCGCGAGGGCGATCCGCAGCTCCGGGGTCCCGGTTCCGCCGAGGTAGGTGAGGCGCTCGCTCGGCGCCTTCGCGAGGGCCGCCCGCAGGCTGCGCAGCCACACGGCCCGGGGAAACTCGGACACGTCCGGCCGGCCGGGCCGGAAATCGAACTCGACCGCGGCCGCCGGCTCGATGGCCGGGGCGCGCGCCGGGGCGGCGATCGCGGATCGCGCCACCCTTGTCGCGCCCCCGGCCCGGCTCGACAGGTAGCCCTCCGCGACCAGCTGCTCGTACGCCTCGACGACGATCCCGCGCGAGACGCCCAACTGGCCGGCGAGCGCGCGCGTCGAGGGCAGCGGGGCCGCGGCGGGCAGCCGGCCGTCGCGGATCGCCTCGCGGAGCGCCTGCTCGAGCTGGCGATGGAGCGGGCTCGGGCGCTCGCGGTCGAGCTCGACGAGCAGCTCGAGGTCGGAACTGGTCCTCGTTCTTGCCATCGAAGCGGACCTTATCAGGGGTCCGGTCTCGCGGCACGATGGTCTCGTCAACCGGTCATCATCACGGAGGCCATGAGATGGACATCCTGTTCGGCATCGGGTCGATCGGCATCATCCTCGCGATCTTCGGCGTCATCGCGGCCGTCGTCGGCGAGGACACTCGCGACGGGTTCCGCGACGACCCGCGTCTGTCGCAGCGCTACCGGTAGGCGGCCGTGAGCGACTGGGCCACGTTCGCCGCGGGTGACCCGGGTCTCGCGGACGCCGGACGCCGACTGCTCGAGCGATCCGGGCACGGGTCGGGGCTGCTGGCAACGGTCAGGGGCGAGGCGCCGCCGCGCATCAGCCCGGTCTCGGTCGCGGTCACGGGTGGGCGCCTGCTGCTGTTCGTGATCATCGACTCGGCCAAGGACCGCGACCTGCTCGCGGACGGCCGCTACGCGCTCCACGCGCACCAGGATCCCGACGTCCCGCACGAGTTCCAGGTCCGCGGCCGTGCCGCCGAGGTCGCCGACCCGACCGTGCGCGCCGGCGCGGCGAGCGACTGGTTCTTCGAGGTCGACGACACCTATCGGCTGTTCGAGCTGGACGTCCAGCACGCGCTGCTCGGCGAGCGCGCCTCCGCCGACGACTGGCCGCCGGTGTACCGCTCGTGGAGGGCGCCGGCGCGTCCGGGCTGACCGCCGCGTGCGCTAGATTGCCGCGATGACCGACGAGGGGGGCACGACATGCCGGATCGCGGTCCTCCTGGCGTCGCCCGACGGCACCGAGGTCCGCATCCGCGACGACGCGATCCTCGGGGGTCCGACGCTGCCGTCGGCCACCGTCGGCTTCATCGACGAGCTGCCGATGGAGCGGACGATCGACGTCGCGGGGGACATCCTCGGCCGGCCGATCGTCCCGCTCCGGCTGACCCTCCGCGCGGTCGATTCGGACCGCCGTCCCGCCCTCATCGTGGTCGAGGTGGCACCAGGCGCGATCGATGCGGCCGATGGCGGGCGATGGGTGTCGGCCGAGGAGCTCCGCGACCGGCTGCTGCCGGCTGATCTTCGCGAGACCCTCGCGTGGTGGCTCGATCGAGGCGGCGACGTCGCCGGCGCGCTTCCCCAGGCCGCCTGGACGCGACCCGGCTGGTTCGAGCGTGCCTCGGCGTGGATGGCCGAGCACATGGCGCTCGCGAACCTGCCGCCCGACGGCCCGCCACGCGTCGTCTACCTGTGGCCGCTCTCGGTCGTCCTGCGGGCACCGTCGGGGGCGGGCAGCGCCTACCTGAAGGCCGCCGCGCCGATCTTTCCGCACGAGGCATCGATCACGGCGGCGCTCGCGGCGCGGTCACCGGACGCCGTGCCCGAGGTCCTCGACGTCGAGCCGGGCGAGAACTGGCTCCTGATGCGCGACATCGGCGGGTCGCTCCTGGGCGACGAGCCCGCGCCGGCGTGGGGCACCGGCCTCGCGGCTGCCGCCCGGCTGCAGCGGGCGTGGGAGGGGGCGTCCGGCGAGCTGCTCCTCGCCGGGGCCGCGAGGCGACCCCTCGGCGACCTGGCCGAGCAGGTCCCGGCCATCGTCGAGCGCCTGGGGCTGGGCGATCGAGTCGAGCGGGACCAGCATCGCGCCTGGCGCGCGGCCATCCCCCGGCTGTCGGCGGCGTGCGCCCGTCTCGAGGGCGTCGGCGTGCCCGAGACGCTCGTCCACGGCGACCTGCACCCCTGGAACATCGCGCGCACGCCCCGCGGCCTCGTCGTCTTCGACTGGTCAGACAGCGCGATCGGCCATCCGTTCGTCGACCTCGTCACGACCGTGATCCGGACCGAGGACGTCGCCGTCCGCCGGCGGCTGGCGGACGCCTACCTCTCGGCCTGGCCCGAGGTCTCCCGGGACGACCGGGAAGCGGTTGCCGGCCTCGCGATGGTCGTCGGATCGCTGTACCAGGTGCAGAGCTATCTCGCGATCTTCGACACCCTCGACCCGATGGAGACGCTCGACCTCGACGGGGCCGACCTCGGCTGGCTGCAGCGAGCGCGCATGGCGCTCGACCTCGGGATCGCGGTGCCCGGACGGCGCTGACCGTGGGACGTCAGGAGAAGGTCACCACCTGGCGAGCCGCCCGGCCGGCGCGCAGGCGGTCGAAGGCGTCCTCGAGGTCCGCGAGCGGCAGGCGGCGGTCGATGAGGCGGTCGACGGGCAGCCGTCCCGCGAGGAACCACTCGGCGTAGCGCGGGAAGTCGATCGCGGCGACCGCCGACCCGTAGTTGGAGCCCAGGATCCGGCGCCCGCCATCGACGAACGGGAAGGCCTCGAACCGGGCCGCCTCGCCGAACTTCGTCAGTCCGACGAGCACGGCCGTCCCGCCCGGCGGCAGCGAGGCGATGGCCTGCTCGATCGTGGCCGGCAGCCCGATCGCCTCGAACACGAAGTCCGGCCCGCCGTCGCCCGCGGCCTGCCGGATCCCGTCGACCACCGCGCCGGGGTTCGCCGGGTCCGCCTGGACCCAGTGCGTCGCCCCGAGCTCGCCGGCGAGGTCGAGCTTGGGCCGGCTCACGTCCACGGCGACGATCCGCCGGGCGCCCGCCAGCTCGGCGCCCATCACGCACGACAGCCCCACGCCACCGAGGCCGATCACCGCGACCGTCGAGCCCGCCGGCACCTCGGCCGTCTTGATCACCGCCCCGACGCCCGTGGACACCCCGCACCCGATCAGGGCCGCGACCTCGGGCGGGACCGCCGTCGGGCATGGGCACGACCGCCGTCGCCGGGACGACCTGGGCCGTCGCCATCGTCCCGATCGAGAGGTAGGCGAGCACCGGCGTCCCGTCCGCCCGCGCGAGGCGCGTGGTGCCGTCCGCCTGCGCGTGGCGCAGCGACGGCGATCCCGAGCACAGCCATTGGCGACCGCGCTGGCACTCCCGGCAGCGCAGGCACGGGGCGTACCAGGAGAGCGCGACCGGCCGGCCGACGACGTCGCGGTCGAGGCCCTCGCCGACCGCCTCGATCACGCCGGCGCCCTCGTGGCCGAGGACGATCGGTCCCGGGCGATCCCAGTCGCCATCGCGGACGTGCAGGTCGGAGTGGCAGACGCCCGAGGCCGTCATCCGGACGAGCACCTCGCCCGGCCGCGGGTCATCGAGGCGCAGCGTCTCGACGGCGCTCCGCTCGCCCGCGCGCTCGATGACCGCCGCCTCGATCTCCCGCATGCGCTAACGATGCCCGATCGCGGGCGGACGAGCGTGCCGCCCGGGCGTGCCGCCCGCGGCGCTCAGCCCGTGTTCTGGAGCCCGGCGGCGATCCCGTTGATCGTGACCCCGATGACCGTCCGGAGCGCGACCTCGTCGGATGCCGAGACGTCCGGCGCGCGGAGCCGCCCGAGCAGCTCGACCTGCACGGCGGACAGCGCGTCCACGTAGGGGTTGCGCAGCTCGATCGAGCGCGCCAGCGTCGGATGCCCGGCCAGCAGCCGGTCGCGCCCCGTGACCAGCAGCAGCAGCCGCACCGATCGGGCGTACTCGGCCTCGATCATGCCCCGGATCGCCGTCGCCTCCGCCCCCGCGGCGAGGTCCGCGTACCGCCGGAACGTGCCCAGGTCCGCCTTGGCCAGCGACAGCTCCGCGTTGTCCAGCACCGAGGCGAAGAACGGCCACCGCCGGTAGAGCGCGGCGAGCTGGTCGACGACCTCCCGCCCGCCGCGATCGGTGATCGCCTCGAGGGCGGTGCCCAGGCCGTACCAGCCGGGCAGGTTGGACCGCGCCTGCGACCAGGCGAACACCCACGGGATCGCCCGCAGCGCGCCGACGTCGTCGGCGTCCGCCTGGCGCGCGACCGCGTCGCCGGCGCCGCGCGCGACGCCCGCCCGCGCGCCGGGCCGTGCCGTCGGCCGCGACCCGAGGCCCAGGCCGGCGATGAGGTCGATCGGCGTCGCGGCCCGGAAGAACGCGCCGAACGCCGGCCGCTCGACCAGCGACCGGTAGGCGTTGCGGGAGATCGCGGTGAGCTCGGTCATCGTCGCGCGCCCGGCCTCGGCCGCGTCCGCGGTCGCGCGGTCGTGCTCCGGCGTCGACGCCAACAGCGCGGCGGACGTGACCTGCTCGAGATGACGCTGCGCGATCGCCGGGTCGGCGTAGTGGGCGGCGATGACCTCGCCCTGCTCGGTGAACTTGAGGCGACCGTCGACGGAGCCCGGCGCCTGCGCCAGGATCGCCCGGTTCGCCGGGCCGCCACCCCGACCGACGGCGCCGCCGCGCCCGTGGAACAGCGTGAGCCGGATGCCGTGCCGACGCGCGCTGGCGACGAGCGCCTCCTGGGCCCGGTACAGGAGCCAGTTCGCCGCGAGGAACCCGCTCTCCTTGGACGAGTCGGAGTAGCCGAGCATGACCTCCTGGGCGTCGTCGCGCTCCCGCAGGTGGGCGCGGTAGGCGTCGTCGGCGAGCAGGCCGTCGAGCAGCTCGGTCGCGCCCGCGAGGGCGTCGGCGCTCTCGAGCAGGGGCACCACGTCGAGCGCGGGCAGGCCGGGCGGCAGGTCGTCGAGGGCGGGCGCGGGACGGACGAACGGCTCGGGCTCCGCGGCGCGCCGCGCGAGCTCCAGCACCGCGGCGACGTCGTCAGGGCTCGTCGTGAACGAGATCACGTACCGCCGGCACGCCTCGATGCCGAACCGCGCCTGGAGCCTCGCGATCACCCGGAACGTGGCCAGCACCTCGGCCACCGTGACGCCCGCGGCGACCTCGGTCTCCGGATCCGCCCCCCGACGCAGCGCCTCGAGGGCGGCCCGATGGACCGCGGCATGCTGGCGGACCTCGAGCGACGCGAGGTGGAAGCCGAACGTCGCCAGCTGCCAGCGCAGCTCCGCGACCTCGCCCCACGCCACGCGACCGAGCCCGTCCGCGACCAGCGCGTGCTGCAGCGACGCCAGCTCGGCGTCGAGGACGTCCGCGCCCGCGTAGCCGCCGGACCGCGCACCCGCCTCACCGGTGAGGGCCGCGCGCGTGCGGCGCAGCCGCTCCGCGATCGCGCCGAGGCGCTGGCGGTAGGGCTCCTCCGGGAAGCGGCGCCGGAGCTGGCGCATGGTCTCGGGCAGCTCCTCGGCGTCGAGGGCCAGCGCGTGGTCGAGCGCCCGGTCGACGCGATCGGGGGCAACGCGTGCCGCGACCGTCTGCATCAGCCGCCCGGCGACCGCCTCGTAGCCGTGCAGGACGTGGTCGGCCTGGAGGCGGGCCGCGTGCAGGGTGATGTCCGCGGTCACGCCCGGGTGCCCGTCGCGGTCCGACCCGATCCAGGTCCCGAATCGGAGCACGGCCGGCGCGCCGGAAACCCGGGTGCCCGTCCGTCCCGCGTCGACCGCCAGCGCCGGTTCCGTCGTCGTGGATTCGCCCGCCGGCGGCGCGACCGCGTCCAGCGCCCGGTCCAGCGCGCGGACGTAGCGGGGGACGACCGTGAACAGCGTCTCGTCGAAGATCGCGAGGGCCGATCGGACCTCGTCGAGCGGCGTGGGCAGCACCGCCCGCAGGTCGCCGGTGTGCCACAGGAGCGTGATCTCCTCGCGCAGGCGGCGGCGCAGGTCGGCATCCTCGTCGTGGGTGGTCAGCGGGTCGTCGAGGGTGTCGAGCAACCGCCGGATCCGCCGCAGCGCGATCAGCAGCGTGCGTCGCCGGGCCTCGGTGGGATGGGCGGTGAGGACCGGGTGGACCTCGACCGAACGGAGCCGGGCCTCGATCGCGTCCCGGTCCAGGTCGACCGCGAGCCGCTCGACCGCCTCGCCGAGGGACTCGTCGATCGGCCGGCCCTTCGCGCGACGCGCCCGCGTCCGGAGCACGCGTACGCGCTGGCGCTCCTCCGCGAGGTTGACGAGCTGGAAGTAGAGCGTGAACGCGCGGGCCACGGCCGCCGCGTGCTCGACGTCGAGCGACGCGATCTCCGCCCCGAGCCGCTCCCGCTCGATGTCCGGCTCGAGGACGAGGTCGGGATCGCCGCGCCGCAGGGCGATCGTCCGCCGCCGGATCCGCTCGACCAGGGCGAACAGCTCGGGTCCCGCCTGCTCGGCGATGACCTGCCCGAGCAGCGAGCCGAGGAAGCGGACCTCGTGGGCGAGCGGGTCGCGCGCGCGGCCCAGCCCGGGTCCCGGGGGCTCGGCCGCCGCGGCCGGAAACCGGGACCCCCGCGCGCGGGACGGGGCCCGAGCCGGTCGGGCAGCGCGGTCGGCCACGGGGACAGGATGGGGGAGGCCCGGTTCGGCTGCCAGTCGACGAGGGTTACGGTTCGACTGCAAGGGCACCCGCGCGGTACCGGGCCGCAACCGATTTCGGTAGCGGTGCCGCCTACGCTGGTACGGTGATCGTGATGGCCGGGATCGAAGGGCCGTACACCGCCGCCGACGCCGCCCGGCTCCGCCCGGACCCGGCGCCCGGGCGTGACGACGAGCCCGCCGGCGGGACGCCGGGCGAGCCCCCGGACCGACCGCGCGAGCCGCTCCGCGGGCGGCCGCAGGACCCGATCGCCGAGCTCCGGTTCCTCCACGAGCTGCTGGGCCTGGTCACGACCGCCCAGACGTGGGAGGAGCTGCTCGAGACGGTCGTGGACGGGACGCGGGACGCGCTCGGCGCGAGCGTGTCGTCGCTGTACCTGCTCGATCGCGATGGCACCCGCCTGACGCTGGCCGCCACCAACGGCCTCGACCGCTTCCAGATCGGACGCGCCGTGGTGCCGTTCGGGGAGGGGATCACCGGCCGGGTCGCGGCCACCCGCGAGGCCATGGTCATCCCCGACGTCGCCGCCGAGCCGCGCTTCCTGTGGGTGCGCGGGATCGACCAGCGGCGCTTCGTCGCCTCGATGCTGTCCGTGCCGCTCACGTGGCACGACCAGGTCGTGGGCGTGCTCAACGTCCAGACCGAGGAGCACCGCGAGTTCACGCCGTCCGACGTGGACCAGCTGTCCGCGATCGCGGACCTCCTCGCCGGGATCGTCGAGAAGGGCCGCCTGCAGCGCGAGGCCGAGGCGCAGGTCGAACAGCTCAAGGCCCTCGACCAGGCGCGCAACGAGCTCATCGCGCTCGTGACCCACGAGCTGCGGACGCCGCTGGCCGTCGTCCGCGCCTACACCGACCTGCTCGCCGACGAGCCCGTGCTCCAGGGCCGCACGTCGCGCGACCCGGTTCGCCGGGCGCAGCGGGCCTCGTGGCACCGCGGGCACGGTCGACCAGATCGAGCGGCTGGACCGGCTCGTCGACTCGATCCTCGAGTCGGTGCGCGTCGTGCCCGATCGGCCACCCGACCTCCAGACGATCGACCTGGCGCCGATGGTCGACGAGGTGCTGGGCGACCTCGGGCCGCTGCTCGCGCGGCACCGGCAGCGGATCACGGGCTCGCGCCGGCTGCACGTCATGGCCGACCGTGGACGCCTGCGCCAGGTGCTCGAGCACCTGCTCGAGAACGCGGTCAAGTACGCGCCGCCGGACACCCCGATCGAGCTCGACTGGCGGCTGGACGAGGGCGTGGTGCGGGTCGAGGTCACCGACGACGGGCCGGGCATCCCGCCGGAGTGGCGCGATCGGATCTTCGAGCCGTATGCGCGACACGAGACGGCCACGGCACGCGGCTCGGGCATCGGCCTGTACGCCGCTCGCCGGCTGGCCGAGTCGATGGGCGGACAGCTGTGGTGTGAGCCGGCGCCGTCCGGCGGCGCGCGCTTCGTGCTCGCGCTGCCCGCGGCCGTCGCGGTCTGAGGGAACGAAGGAGGGCCTGTTGATCGGCACGAGACCCCTGCGAATCCTGGTGGTGGACGACGACCCGGCGATGGTCGGCGCGATCACCGCGCTGGTCGGCACCGAGGGCCACCAGGTGATCACCGCCTACGACGGCCTGACGGCCGTCAAGCGCTTCCGCGAGGAGCGGCCCGACCTCGTCCTGCTGGACCTCGCGATGCCCGGCCCGGACGGGTTCACGGTCATCGGCCAGCTGCGCGCCACGGGCAACGTCCCGGTCCTCGTCGTGTCGGGCGAGAGCGCCGAGGCGGCCAAGGTGAAGGCGCTGGGGATCGGCGCCGACGACTACCTCGTCAAGCCGTTCGGCAAGCAGGAGCTGCTGGCCCGGATCTCGGCCGTGATGCGTCGCGTGGACCTCGCGGGGACCGGGCACATCGGGGGCAACGGCGACGGCCCGGCGGGGGTCCTGACGGCCGGCTCGCTGACGCTCGAGCCCGCGCGCCACGAGGCGCGCGTCGGCGCCATCCAGCTCAACCTGACGCCGACCGAGTTCCGGCTGCTCGAGGCGCTGGTCCGCGCGGGCGGCGACCTGGTCGCTCATCACCGGCTCGCGCGCGCTGGATGGCCCGCCGAGCCCGATCCGGACCTGCTGTGGCTCAAGCCCCACCTCGCCCGGCTGCGGTCGAAGCTGGAGGCCGTCGGTGGGCCGCGGATCGTCGCCGTGCGTTCGGTCGGCTACCGAATCGAGGCCGACGAGCCTGCCTGAATAATCGATCGTCCGGGTTAGCCGGGACCGGCTACACTCCCGCTCGTCACACGGCCATCCGGCCGAACCGTCACTCGGACCGGGCCGTCAGACAACCATGAGAGAGAAGGGGGAGCCGGTGCCGACCAGGTCGCGCTTCGCGCTGCTGCTCGCAACCGCGCTCGTGCTCGGGGTCGCGGCCCCGGCCGCGGCGTCGGGCGCCATCGACACCGCTCGCCGGACCGCCGACGCGGCGGCCTTCGAGGGCCGCCTGATCGTCGTCTGGAAGGGCGTCGCGCCCCGGACCCTCAACATGGCCGGCGTCGAATCGACGTCGCCCATGGAGCGGTTCACGCGTTCGGTGGTCACGACCAAGCCCGGCCGCTCGGCCGCCGTCGCCCGGTCCCTGCGCGCCGATCCGCGCGTGCTGGCCGTGGTGCCCGACGCCCAGCTCTCGTTCCTCGACTGGCCGGCCGACGGCGACCCGTCGGACACGCGCTACGCCGAGCAGGGCGACCTCGCCCAGATCGGCGTCCCCGACGCCTGGACGACGACGCGCGGCGACCCCTCGGTCGTGGTCGCGGTCATCGACTCGGGCATCGACCTGACCCACCCCGACCTCGACGACGTCGCCGTCGTCGACCCGCGCAACGTGGTCTGGAACAACGATGACGTGAGCGACCAGGTCGGCCACGGCACCCACGTGATGGGCACGATCGTCGCCGAGACCAACAACGCCGAAGGCATCGCCGGCATCGCCCCCGATTCCACGCTGATGCCGATCAAGATCGCCGACGACAGCGGCTTCGTCGCCTTCTCGGACATCCTCGACGCCGTCGACTGGGCCCGCGAGCACGGTGCCGACGTGATCAACATGAGCCTCGGCGGCGCGCTCACCGTCGACCAGGTGGCGCTGGGGCAGCCCACGTTCACCGCCGCCCGCGACGCGGGGATCCTGATGGTCGCCGCCGCCGGCAACGAGGCGACCCAGATCCGGATGTACCCGGCCTCGTTCGCCGGCGTGGTGTCGGTGAGCGCGGTCGACTCGACGGACACCATCGCCGAGTTCTCGAACAGCGGCCGCGCCGTGGACATCGCCGCCCCCGGCGTCGATCTCCTGTCCACGGTCCCCGACGGCGACTACGCGCTGGGGACGGGCACGAGCATGTCCTCTCCGCACGTCGCGGGCGTCGCCGCGCTGATCCGGGCGGCACGCCCGGGCCTCAACGTCGACGAGGTCGAGGCCGTGCTGCGCGCGAGCGCGGTCGACCTCGGCGCCCCGGGCCGCGACAACGTCTACGGTGACGGGCGCGTCGATGCGGCGGCCGCGCTGGTGGAGCCGGTCCCGGACCCCATCCCGAACTTCGACCCGCCGGCGCCGTTCCCCCCGCTGACGATCTCGTTCATCGCGCCGGCCGCCAAGGTCACCCAGACGGCGACCGACTACACCGTGCAGCTCGACATCAACCACGAGGTCGTCGACTCGATCGCGCTGCTGGGATCCTGGGCACAGACCAACGGCCACTGCAAGGACGACAAGCAGTTCCGCGTGCGGGAGCTGACCTTCGGTCCCACGATCCCGCTCCACAACCTGAAGCCAGGCCGCTGCTACCAGGTGCTCGTGGCGGCCGTGGACGAGGACCTCAACTACGGCGAGGCCACCTCGCCGCTGATCAAGATCCTCGACGTGACGCCGCCGGTGATCGTGGCCCGGACCCCGGCTCCGGGGAAGCACCACGTGAGCCGCTCGGCCAACGTGGGCATCCGGTTCTCGGAGCCGGTCGTGCTCAAGGGCACGCCCGCCGTGATCCGCAACGTGCACACGGGCAAGCTGGTCGCCGCGAAGGCGACCTGGAACGCCAAGACCCTGCACCCTGGTGCTCGACCCGACCAAGACGCTGCGCGCCGGGACCCGCTACCGGGTGGAGGTCGGGCTGAATGTCGTCGATCGCGGCGGCAATCACCTCGTGCCCGTCCACTGGGGCTTCGTCACGGGCTCCTGATCGGGGCCGGGAATCGAACGGCCCCGGGGCGTGAACCGGGGCCGTTGCATGTAGTGGGGCCGGCGCGCGGCCGGGGCGTCAGCGACGCGTCAGGCGGCGACCAGCGCGCGACCGTGGGCGTCGTGCTCGGCGTCCGCGCAGTCGATCCGGCAGCCGCGGGCGTCGCGCCCGCCCATCGGCGCGAAGTGGAACCAGACCTCTTCGCCGTTGGCGGCACGCTGCAGCCGGCAGCCGCAGGTGCTGCAGGTGATCGGGCCGCTCCGGCCGTCGATGGCCTCGGCGATGTGGCTGGTGTCGAAGGCGGGGTACGTCATCGGGGCTCCGGGGAGAACGGCGCCAAGGGACGCGGCGCCGAGCGACGATGGTCTCGCGCCGGGCGTTCGAGGATCGACACCGCTCAGGCGACGGCCCGGTTGCGGTTCGGTTGCGCGTCGCGGGCCGGCGCACCGGGTCCCACGCCCACCGCGGCGGTCGCCTCGGCGGCCGCCGGGACCACGGCGACCGGCGCCACGGGCACCGGTTCGACCAGCCACACGTCGGCCAGGACCGAGTCTCCGCTCTCGAGCAGGCGAGCCGCGAGCGCCGATCCGGCGTCGCGGTGGGCGCCCAGGAGGCGTAGCAGCTCGGCCGCGAGCATGGCCCCGTCGTCCCGCATCGTGGCGGCGTCGACGAGCCGCGCCGCCCGGACGGACGGGGCGTGCAGCGCCGCGACGTGGCGTCCCGACGGGTCCCACAGGTAGGCCCGGCCGCCCGTCATCCCGGCGCCGAAGCTCTGGCCGACGGGGCCCAGCACGACGACCGCGCCCCCGGTCATGTACTCGCAGCCGTGGGGTCCGACGCCCTCGACCACCGCCTCGGCGCCCGAGTTGCGGATCGCGAACCGCATCCCGGCCCGGCCGACGACGTGCAGCCGCCCGCCGGTGGCGCCGTACAGGCAGGTGTTGCCGGCGAGCGCGAACGACGAGGCGCCGCTCGCCGACGCCGCGGCGCCCTCGAGCATCTCGGGCGCCGGCCGGACGACGAGCTGGCCGCCCGACAGCCCCTTGCCCACGTAGTCGTTGGCCGTGCCCTCGAGCACCAGCGAGACGCCGTCGCCCGCCCAGGCGCCGAAGCTCTGGCCGGCCGCGCCGCGGAGGGCGAGCCGGACGGGCCCCCGGAGCTCGCCGCGGTGGATCGCACCGGTCAGCGCCGCGCCGAACGACCGCTCGGCCGTGGTGACCCGGAGGCCCGACGCCGACAGGCCGCCCTCCTGGCCGTCCAGCGCCGCGACGAGGCGGCTCTCGAGGCCCGAGGCCGCCTGGCGCTCGATGTCGCGCGACGCCGCCCACGGGGCCGACCGCCGCTCGGGCGACGCGCCCCAGGCCGGCGACAGCAGCGCGGAGAGGTCGATCGTGCTGCCCTTGCCCTCGCGCAGGAACCGCCGGCCCTCGCCCACGACCTCGCCCACCGACCGGGCGCCCACGGCCGCCAGCGAGCGGCGCAGGTCCTCGGCCAGGCGCAGGAAGAAGGCGACGACCATCTCGGGGGTGCCGGTGAACTTGGCCCGCAGGTCCTCGCGCTGGGTGGCGATGCCCGTGGGACAGGTGTCGAGGTGGCACTGGCGGGCCATGTCGCAGCCCACGGCGACCAGCGCACCGGTCCCGAAGGCGAACTCCTCGGCGCCCAGGAGCGCGGCGATCAGGAGGTCGTTGCCGGTCTGGAGGCCGCCGTCGGTGCGCAGCGCGACGCGGTCGCGCAGGTCGTTGCGGAGCAGCGACTGGTGGACCTCGGACAGGCCGAGCTCCCACGGCGCGCCGACGTGCTTGATCGACGACAGCGGCGACGCGCCCGTCCCGCCGGCGTGGCCCGAGAGGTGGATGTAGTCGGCGCCCGCCTTCGTCACGCCCGAGGCGATCGTGCCCACGCCGCGCGTCGCGACGAGCTTGACGCCGATCCGCGCCCGCGGGTTGATCGCCCGCAGGTCCGCGATCAGCTGCGCGAGGTCCTCGATCGAGTAGATGTCGTGGTGGGGCGGCGGGCTGATCAGCGGCTGCCCGGGCTGCGCACGCCGCAGGGCGGCGATGTAGACGGTCACCTTGCGGCCGGGGAGCTGCCCGCCCTCGCCGGGCTTCGAGCCCTGGGCCATCTTGATCTCGAGCTGGTCCGCGCGCGACAGGTACTCCGCCGTGACGCCGAAGCGCGCCGACGCGACCTGCTTGATCCGCGCGTCCGTGGGCTGCCCGTCGGGGCCGGGCGCGTACCAGGCCGGATCCTCGCCGCCCTCGCCCGTGTTGGCGGCGCCACCCAGCGCCTGGATCCCGAGCGTCAGCGCCCGGTGGGCCTCGGGCGACAGCGCGCCCGACGCTCATCGCCGAGACGACGAACCGCCGGGCGATCGAACGGGCGTCCTCGACCTCGTCGAGCGGCACCGCCGAGGCGCCTCGCGGCGCGCGGACGCGGAACCCGTCGCGGACGAGCGCCGCCTCGCGGCTGAGGGCGTCGCGATACGTGGCCAGCGCGGCGTCGACGCCGGCCGCCGGGTCGTCGGTCGCGGCGAGCGTGGTGAGCGCGGACGCGTTGGCGGGGCTGTACAGGTGGAGCTCGCCGTCGCCGCGGAAGCGCGCGAAGCCGGGGTCGGGGAGCCGGTCCGGCCGTGCGGCCGCCGCGATGGCCTGCGCCTCCGCGAGGCGGGCCAGCTGGACTCGTCCGAGGTCCGCCGCCTCGAGCCGGCCGGGCCACGCCGCGGCGGCCGGGAAGCAGCGCGCGACGAGCGCCGGCGCGAGCTCCAGGGTCTCGAACAGCTGGCCGCCGACGTAGCTGGCGACGGTCGAGATGCCCATCCGGGCCAGGACCTTGCGCAGGCCGGCGTCGAGCGCCAGCAGCAGGTTGGCGACGGCGTCGGCGGGCGTGAGGGCCTCTGCGCCGCGCGACCCCGCCTGCTCCCGGGCGAGCGCGATCAGCAGCCGCGGGTGGACCACCCGGGCGCCGGCGGCGACGACCATCGCCAGGCCGTGCACGTCGAGCACGTCGCCGGCGTCGAGCACGAGGTCGGTGCGACCGCGCAGGCCGGCCTCGGCGAGCGCGGTGTGGACGGCGCCCGCGGCGAGGACCGACGGGACGGGCAGTCGGGCCGGTTCGTCGAGGCTCGCCGCGGCGTCGGACAGCACGATGACCTCGGTGCTCGCCCGGGCCGCGTCGAGGGCGGCCGACGCGAGCCGGTCCAGCGCAGCCTCGAGCCCGGCCTCGCCCGCGGAGGCGGCCCAGGTGGCGTCGAGCCGGCGGACCGCGCGGTGCGGGGCGCGGGACCTCGCGCGGACCGCGTCGAGGAGCCCGTCGAGGTCGACGACGACCGGGCGGCCGACCCGGACCGTCGCGGCGCCGGTCGGCATGCCGCCCAGGAAGGCCGGCCGCCGACCGAGCTCCATCTGGAGGTCCATGACCGCGCGCTCGCGCTCGGGATCGATCGGCGGGTTGGTGACCTGGGCGAACGCCTGCCGGAGGTGGTCGGCGACGGGTCGCGTGACCCGGCCGCGTCCGGCCAGCGGCGTGTCGTCGCCCATGCTCCACAGCGGCTCGTGGCCGTCGATGGCCATCGTCCGCACGTCGAGGCGCAGCTTCTCGGCATCCAGCCCGTAGAGATAGCGCAGGGCGGGGGCGGGAGCATCGGGGTCGGCCGGTGCGGCGTGGGCGGGTGTCGGCGCCTCGCCGTCGGCGGTCACGGGCGCGGCGGTCGCGATGACCGGGATCCGGACCTCCTCGTCGGGGAACACGTCGCGCGGCGCGTCGTGCAGCGGCAGCCGGCGGAGCACCCACGACTTGGCGTCGGCGTCCGTGAGCACGCGCCCGGCCGCCGGGTCCACGAGCAGCAGCTCGCCGGGCGCGAGACGGCCGGTGCGGACGATCTCGCCCGGTGCCAGCGGGACGGCGCCGGCCTCGGACGCGACGGCGACCACGCGGTCGATGGTCACGGACCAGGCCGCCGGCCGGAGCCCGTTGCGATCGAGCAGCGCGCCGACCCGGCGGCCGTCGCTGAACACGAAGGCGCCGGGTCCGTCCCACGGCGCGACGAAGCCGGCGACCCGGCGCCGGAACGCGGCGACGGCCGGATGCGGCGTGCGGCGGAGGCCGGGCGCCTCGGGCACGAGGGCGAGCAGCGCGGTCTCGAGCGACCACCCGGTCGCGACCAGCAGCTCGAGGGCCTCGTCGAGCGAGCGCGAGTCCGAGACGCCCGGGGAGAGCAGGGGCCCGGCGGCGCGGAGCCGGTCGGCGGCCTCCCGGCGGCGGGCGGGGACGCCCGCGTCGTCGCGCCGGCCGCGGATGGCCTCGCGGTTGCCGCGGACGGTGTTGATCTCGCCGTTGTGGGCGACGAACCCGAACGGCTGGGCGAGCGACCACACCGGCTGGGTGTTGGTCGCATAGCGCTGGTGGAACATCGCGAACGGAACGTCGATCGCCTCGGCCAGGTCGGGGAACAGCTCGGCGAGGCGGGCGCCGGCCACCAGGCCCTTGTAGACGGCCGTGCGCGACGACGCCGAGACGACCGCGAAGGCGTCGAGTCCGGCGGCCCGAGCGGTCGCGTCCGCGCGACGGCGCGCGCACGCCAGGGCGAGCTCGAACTCGGGCTCGGTCGTCTCGTCGGGCCGGGGCACCAGCGCCTGGAGGATGTCCGGGAGGGAGGCGCCGGCCTCGCGGCCGAGGGCGGCGGGGTCGACCGGGACCCGGCGCCACACGGGTGCCGGGAGACCCTCGGCGGCCAGCGCGGCGGCGACGATCGATCGGGGGTCGGCCGAGCCGGCCGTGCGACGCCGAGGCCAAGGGGCGAACACCGTGAGGACGCCCGGCCGCTCGCCGGCTTCGCCATCGGGATCGAGGAGGCGCAGGAGCGACGGCGTCAGGGGGAGGAGGACCCCCGCGCCATCGCTCGAGGCGCCGTCCGCGGCGAAGGCCCCGCGATGACCGAGGGAGCCGAGGCCCCCGAGCGCGAGCGCGAGGACGCGACCGCCGGACGTGCCACCGGCGTCCGCGACGAACCCGACGCCGCACGCGTCGTGCTCGTAGCGCGGGTCGTACAGCCGCGGCTCTCGTCGTCCGCGGTTCGGGGTCTGTCGCTGTGGGGCGCCGTCGTTGGTCATCGGAGACTCCAATCGGCCGCCGGACGGACCGGCGGCCGATCTGCGGGCACGGCCCGGCGAGCGCACCGGGCCGTCGGGGTCATCAGGCCTGGTAGGCCGCCTCGCCGTGGACGGCGATGTCGAGGCCGACCTCCTCGTCCTTCTCGGCCACGCGGAGCCCGAGGACGAGGTCGACGACCTTGACGATCACGAACGTGCCGACGGCGGCGTAGGCGACGGTCGCCGCGACCGCGACGAACTGGGTGACCAGCTGCTGCGGGTTGCCGTCGAGCAGGCCCGAGTAGGCGGCCTGGACCGCGGACGAGGCGAACACGCCCGTGGCGAGGGCGCCGAACATGCCGCCGACGCCGTGGACCGCGAACACGTCGAGCGCATCGTCGACGCGCGAGCGGGCCCGCAGGAGCGTGGCGCTGAAGCACAGGCCACCGGCGACGAGGCCGATGACGAGCGCGCCGCCCGGCGTGACGTAGC
Organism: uncultured Chloroflexia bacterium; assembly: GCA_963767945.1. GTDB lineage: Bacteria > Chloroflexota > Limnocylindria > Limnocylindrales > CSP1-4 > CAIXZV01. The sequence goes on from CAVYGH010000013.1 coordinate 106,670, forward strand.
CCGACGCCGGGGTGATCGCGACGAGGCCGGCGACGGCGCCGCAGGCGGCTCCGACGACGCTGACCTTGCGCGAGTGGACGTAGCTCGCGAGGACCCAGGTGACGGTCGCCGCGGCGGCCGCGATGTTGGTCACGGTGAAGGCGCTGGCCGCGAGGCCGCCGGCGGTGACCGCGGATCCGGCGTTGAAGCCGAACCAGCCGAACCACAGCAGGCCGGCGCCGAGCACGGTCATCGGGACGTCGTGCGGCTCGGACTTGTCGCCGTTCATGTGGCGGCGGCCGAGGATCAGCGCGACGACGAGGGCGGACACGCCCGAGCTGATGTGGACGACGGTGCCGCCGGCGAAGTCGAGGGCGCCGAGCTTGAACAGCCAGCCGTCCGCCGACCACACCCAGTGGGCGATCGGGGAGTAGATGAGGATCGACCACAGGATCGTGAACAGCACGAACGAGCCGAAGCGCTTGCGCTCGGCGAACGCGCCCGGTGATGAGCGCGGGCGTGATCGCCGCGAACATCAGCTGGAACATCGCGAACAACATGAACGGGATCGTCACGGCGTAGATGGCCGACGGGGCCTGGCCGACGCCGTTGAACATGCGCGAACTCGAGGCCGCCGATGAAGCCGCCGCCGATGATCGGGAGCGGGACGTCGGTGCCGAAGGCCAGGGTGAACCCGACGATCACCCAGACGATGCTCACGAGCGCCAGCCCGAAGAAGCTGTGCATCGTGGTGGACAGGACGTTCTTCCGGCGGACGAGACCGCCGTAGAACAGGGCAAGCCCCGGCAGCATGACCATGACGAGCGCCGTCGACATCAGCATCCACGCCGTGTCGCCGGTGTTGATCTCGCCGCCATCGGCCGCCGCGGCGACCCCGGGCAGTGCCGCCACGAGCGCGGCCGCTGCCGCGCCTCCGGCCAGCAGTCGTCGGGTCCTCATGGGTCGATCGATCCTCCCACGCATCGATGCCCGGTCGCTCTCCGGGTTGCGCGGAGGTTCCGCCACGAGGTCCGGCACGTCAGTCGCCCTGCCCGGTTCGAGGCGGGGCCGATTGGGTTTCGACCGGTTGCGATCCGGTGACGGCGATCAGCCGATCGGCGACGTTGACCGCGCTAAGCCTCCGATGCATGGGTCGGGCCATCCTGTGGTCATGGCCGAACGACGCCACGCGCTCACCGACGCCGACCGACGTGGTCGTCGGATCCGGATCGCAGTCGGCGATGAGCTGCGGATCGGGCGAACTGGAGCCGGGCTGAGCCAGCGCACCGCGGCCGCCGCCGCGGGCATCTCGCATACCCACTGGGGCCGGATCGAGCGGGGCGACGTACCCAACCTCGGCATCGACCAGGCATGCCGAGCCGCGTCCGTCGTCGGCTTGAGGTTGTCGCTGAAGACGTACCCGGACGGTGACCCGTTGCGGGACGCCGGTCAGCTGGCCCTGCTCGAACGCTTCCGGGCGAGATTGCCGGCCGCTGCGCGATGGCAGACGGAGGTGCCCATGCCGATCCCCGGTGATGCGCGCGCTTGGGATGCTGTCGTCTCGCTCGGGCCTCGTCACGCCGGCTGCGAGGCCGAGGTGCGGTTGCTCGACCTCCAGGCACTCGAGCGTCGGCTCGCGCTGAAGGTCCGCGACGGCGGCGTCGACCTGCTCCTGCTGGTCGTTGCCGACACGATCCGGAACCGCTCCGTGCTTCGGATGCACCGCGAGCAGCTGCGCGCCCTGCTGCCGCTCGACTCACGCGACGTGTTGGCGAGTCTTCGGGCCGGACAGCTTCCTCGCGAGAGTGGGATCGTCGTGCTGTAAGGAGTCAGCGACCGACGCCGGGGCGGCACGTCGCAGGTTCCAACGGATCGCCGGGCGCCGACCGATGGCACGCCAGAGGTGTCAATCCGCCCGTCGAGGATTGGACTTGGCACGCCCGAGGTGCCATCCGACCGCCATCGACCCTAGTTGGAACGTCGGGCGTGCCACGGGGCGGACGGCTGCGCGGCGCGCGCTACGTCGGATCCGGCTCGTCGATCACGCCCGCGCGGCGGATGACCCAGCCCGCGGTCGTCCCCTGGACGAGCAGCGTGATGAGCACGACCCCGAACACGCCGCCCGTGAGCAGGTCGCGATCCGGCACCGACAGCGGCAGGGCGAGGGCCAGCGCCACCGCCACCGCGCCACGCAGTCCCGCCCAGAACATGACGTGGAGGAAGCCGACCGGCAGCGGGGCCTCGCCGCGATCCAGCCGCGACCCGCCGCCGATCAGGCCGTAGACGACGAGCACGCGCGCGACCGTGATCGCCAGGTACCCCGCGAGGATGATCGGCAGCGCGGCCGTCAGCTGCCCGGGGCTCATCGCCAGGCCGACCAGCAGGAACGTCAGCGCGGTCAGCAGGAACGCGATGAACTCCCACACGATGTCCAGCGACTCGACCGTGCGGACGCTCAGCCGGCGCTGGCCGCCGGCGTTGCCCAGCACCAGGCCGACGACGACGGTCGCGATGATCCCGGACTCGTGCAGCCGGTCGGCGATCAGGTACGTCCCGTACGCGAACACGACCGAGATCGCCACCTCGATCAGGTGGTCGTCCGCCAGCCGCATCAGCCGCTCCGCGACGAACCCGGCCACGAGGCCGATCACCGCGCTGGCCACGATCGTCACCACGAACGTGACGACCCCCTCCCCGAGCGTCACGGGCTGGGCGAGCGCGCCCAGGGCGATCGCGAACAGGACCACGCCGGTGCCGTCGTTGAGCAGGCTCTCCGCCTCGACGACCGTCGACAGCCGGGCGGGCGCCTGCAGTCGCTTGAACAGCGCCACGACCGCGACCGGGTCGGTCGCCGAGAGCATGGCGCCCAGGATGAACGCCAGCCCGAGGTCGAGGCCGGTCATGGCGGAGACGACGAGGGCGACGATGGCGGCGGTGATGATCACGCCCGGCGCGGCCAGGAACGCGATCAGCCGGTACGACCGGCGCAGCTCGCTCAGGTCGAGCTTGTAGGCGGCTTCGAACACGAGGCCCGGCAGCAGGACCGCGAGGATCAGCTCGGGCGTGATGTCCACCTGGGCCCCCGGGACCACGATGGCCAGCCCGAGGCCGGCGACCACGAGGGCGACGGAGTTCGGGATCGCGATCCGGCGAGCGATCAGCGCGATGCCCGTCGCGAGCGCGATCAGCAGGATGAACAGCTCGATGGGCAGCAGCCCCGCGGGTTCGCTCGAGGTCATCGGGCCTCCGGTGCCGTGCGCCGGACCGGGGCACGCGGCCTGAGCGTAGCCGAGCCGGCGCGCCCGGTCACACCCGTGGCGGCTACGCTTGGGCACCTGAACGGAGGGCAGGCATGGATCTGGGTCTCGAGGGACGACGGGCGCTGGTCGGCGGCGGGGCGTCGGGGATCGGCGGCGGCATCGCGACCGCGCTGGCCGCGGAGGGGGCGCGGGTCGCGCTCGTCGGCCGGACCGCGGCCCGGGTGGAGGCCGAGGCGGCGAGGCTCGACGGGCTGGCCGTCATCGCGGACCTCGCCACGGACGACGGCCCGGCCGGAGCGGTCGAGGCGACGGTCGGCGCCCTCGGCGGCCTGGACCTGCTGGTCGTGAACACCGGCGGGCCGCCCGGCGGCACGTTCGACACCCTGTCCGAGGACGACTGGGAGCAGGCGATCGCCGGCACCCTGCAGTCGACCCTGCGCCTGCTGCGGGCCGCGCTCCCGCACCTGCGCCAGGGCGACGACCCGTCGATCCTGATCGTGCTGTCGTCCTCGGTGCGCGAGCCGATCCCGGCCCTGACGACGTCCAACCTCCTGCGGCCGGGGCTGGCCGGCCTGGTCAAGTCGCTGACCGCCGAGATCGCGCCGATCCGGATCAACGGGCTCGCGCCGGGGCGGATCGCGACCGACCGGATCGCGACCCTGGACCAGCGCCGCGCGGAGGCGGCCGGGACCACCCCCGAGGAGATCGCCCGCCGCACGATGGCGACGATCCCGCTGGGCCGCTACGGCGACGTGGCGGAGATCGGGCGGGTCGGGGCGTTCCTGCTGTCGCCGGCCGCCTCGTTCGTGACCGGCGCCATCGTCCCGGTGGACGGGGGGATGATCCGCGCCCTCCCCTGACCCATGCGGCCGATCCGGCCCCGGCCCGGCAGCGGCAGCCCCAGCACGAGCGCGAGGCTGACGATGATCAGGCCGAACCCGACGACGAGCTCGGCGCCGACCGGCTCGCCGAGCGCGATCGCGCCCCACAGGATGGCGAACGCGGGGACGATGAAGGTGACGGTGCTGGCGGCCGTCGCCGAGGTGCGCTTGAGCACCCGGAAGTACAGCGGCCAGGCGAGGGCGGTCGAGATCACGGCGACGGCGAGCAGCGACGCGGCGCCGGCGGCCGACGGCGTGCCCGGCGCGCCGGACAGGATCGCGAACGGGAGCAGGACCAGCGAGGCCGAGACGAGCTGGCCGGTGGCGATCTCGATCCCGGGGATGCCCTGGAGCCGGCGGCGCACGAACGTGCCGGCGACGCCGTAGCTGAACGCGGCGCCGAGCGCCGCGCCGACGGCGAGCAGCGTGCCGGGCCCGAGGTCCAGCGGCGACCACCCGACCACGATGCCGACCGCGGCCACGCCCACGAGGAGCCCGGCGACGATCCGGCCGGTGAGCCGCTGGCCCAGCGCGACCACGCCGACCAGCGCGGTGAACAGCGGGGTCGCGGCGTTGAGCAGCGCGCCCAGCCCGACGGGCAGCGTCAGGGTCGCGAACGCGATCAGCGTGAACGGGATCGCGGAGAAGGTCGCGCCCGTGATGAGGAAGTCGCCGATCCGGCCGCGCGCCGTCCGCCACGTCCGGCGACCCGCGACCGCGACGAGGATCAGCGCCGCGAGCACGACGCGGGCCTCGGCGGCCCAGACGGGACCGACCTCGGGCGCGGCGACGCGCATGAACAGCCACACGGCGCCCCACACGGCCCCGAGGAACAGCAGCGCCCCGAGGTCGGAGGCGGCGTTCGTGCGAGCGGGGGAGGGGACGGCGGTGGGAGCTGGCGACTCGGACATCCAGTGAGTGTCGAGCCGGCCGCGGGCCCCGACAGTCGACGGCCGTCGAGACGTCGACTACGTCAATCGACGTCCGTCCACGACCCGGGCGCGAGGTGGCGATCCAGCCCGGTCCGGCGCAGCAGCTCGTCCAGGTCGGCGACCGTGCCCGCGTCGGGCGGCATGCCCGGAGCCCGGACGGTCGAGTGGGCGATCGCGCCCCGGCGCTGGTAGACGACCTTGCGGATCGGCAGGTTCAGGATCGGCTGGTTCTCGAAGCGGACCAGCGTGGCGTAGCGGTCGAAGACGGCGGCCGCGCCGTCGTGGTCGCCGGCGAACCAGCGCCGCACGATGGCCACCAGGATCTCGGGAAACCCGAAGCCGGTCATCGTCCCGTGGCTGCCGCGGCGGAGCTCCTCGACCAGCATCTCGCCGCCGAGGCCGCCCAGCACGACGACGTCGGGCGATCCGTGGACGAGGCGGCCGGCCTTCGGCGGCGTCGGCTCCTCCTCGAGCTTGATCACGCGGCAGGACGGCGCCTCGGCGGCCAGCGCCAGCAGGAGCTCGACGCTCATCTGGACGCCGGAGCTGGCCGGGTGGTCCTGGACCACGACCGGGATCGAGACCGCGGCCGCGACGGCCAGGTAGTGGCGGCGGATCGCGGCGTCCGTGGGCCGGGCGAGGGGCGGCGGCGCGAGCATCACCGAGTGGGCTCCGGCCGCCTCGGCCTCGCGGGCGTAGGCGATCGCTCGGTCCGTCGACGCGTGCGACACGCCGACGCAGATCGGGAGCGTGCCCGCCGCGGCCTCGAGCGCCGTCTCGAGCACGCTCGAGCGCTCGGCATCGCCGAGCCGCGCCGCCTCGCCCAGCACGCCCAGGATCGTGAGCCCGTCGACGCCGGTCGCACGGACGAAGGCGACCAGCCTCGGGATCGACGCGACGTCGAGAGCGCCGTCCGGCAGGAACGGCGTCGGCACGATGTTCCAGACGCCGCGCAACGCCCCGATGTCGCCCATGCCACCTCCAGCCATGCCGATCCCCACGAGGCTACAGGGGATGGACGGCACCGGACGCCGCGCGGCGCGCGTCGCCCGGACGCTCAGCGGATGGCCGGGCGCTCCTGCCACTGGAACGCGATCGCGGTGCCGCGTCCGCCGGCGGGCTGGACGACCAGCAGCGTCCCGCCGCACGACGCCGCCTCGGCGCGCATGTCGGCGATCCCGCGCCGGCCCGCCCGGGCGGCGGCCGCCTCGTCGATCGCCGCGGTCACGCCGTTGTCCTCGATGCGCAGCCGGATCAGGGTGGGCGACACGGCGATCGACACGGTGGCCTCCGCGTCAGGGACGTGGCGGACGACGTTGTCGAGCGCCAGCTGGGCGACCCGGAACGCGGCCCGCTCGGCGTCCCGTGGCGGCCGGGGCGCCGCGCCGCCGTCGACGACCGAGTCGCCCTCGACGACGATCGCCACCCGAACCGCGGACCGGTCCTCGATCCGCTCGGCCAGCCACTCGATCGCCGCCAGCAGCCCCATCTCCTCGAGCACGATCGATCGCCGCGAGACGAGCAGCGACTCGACCTCGTCGACCGCCGACCGCAGGTCCGCCGCCAGGCGCTCCACGGTTCCGCCGGACTCGGCCTCGAGCAGGGCCCGCCGCAGCGACGGCAGCACCTCGGCATGGAGGTCGGCGGCGATGCGGGTGCGCTCGGTCTCGACGGCCTCGGCGCGACCGACGTCGCGCCCGGGCACGAGCTCGTCCACGAACACGCGCAGCAGCGCGAACGGGTGGCCGCTGCCCGTGCCCGCGGCCACGCGTCGGCGGGTGCGGAACACCGCGGGTCGCAGGTCACGGACCACGCCGATCGCCGCCAGCAGCCCGATGACCCCGAGCCACAGCCACTCCGGGATCGCACCTTCCTGTTCGCCCGAGATCGCGCGACCCACCGACCGACCCACCAGGCCGATGGACAGGGCGACGACCGCAATCCAGACCGCCACGACGACCGACCGCGGCGTCCGCGGGTCTGCCGTTGCATAGGCGCCCGCGATCGCAGCCGGGATGACGAGGGCCGCGAACATCGCGAGATCGAGCCACGGCCCGGGCTGGATGCCGATCGCACGCGCCTCCCACCCGATGCCGATCAAGGCCAGTGCGGCGGCCGTTGACCCGATGACCGCCGCTCCCCAGCCGACGGCCGGCGCCCATGAGCGGGTGAGGACGAGCACGATCGCGGCGCCCGCCCCCCACAGCAGCGGCACCATCGCCGACACCGACGGGCCGGGGAGGGCCAACGGGTTGACCAGTCGAAGGGCGATCGATCCGATCACGAGGATCCCGGTCGCCAGCGCCACCAGGATCAGCTTGCGGGCCGCGTCCGTGGCGACCAGCGACGTCACGACCGGCCCTTCTCCGCCACCCAGCCCTCGCGCAACGCGAGCACGGCCAGCTCGGTGCGCGACAGGACCCCGTACCGGTCGAACAGCCGCCGCAGGTGGCTCTCGACGGTCTTGTCGGAGACGCCGAGCCGGCCGCCGATCTCGTCGTTGGTCGCGCCCGCACACACGAGCGTGAGCACCTCGACCTCGCGGTCCGAGGGTCGCCGCGGCGCGTTCCGGATCGTCCGCAGCATCGCCGCCGAGAACGCGGTCCCGCCGCCGGCCACGGTCCGGATCGCGTCCAGGATGTCGGGCAGCTCGCTCGTCTTGAGCAGGTAGCCGGCGGCGCCGCGGTCGAACGCCGTCCGCACCAGCGGCGGCTGGTCGAACGAGGACAGGAACAGCACCGACGGCCCATCCGACCCGATCGCGTCGAGCAGGCGCAGGCCCTCCGCCTCGCCGGCCAGCTGGACGTCGCTCACGACGACCTCCACGCCCGGCGTGGCGGCGAGGAGGGCCAGCGCGTCGTCGAGCGACCGGGCGGTCCCCGCGAGCTCGAGGTCGGGCGCGTCGCTGACGGCCGATCCGACGGCATCGAGGATGGCCGGATGATCGTCGACGAGCACGACCCGGATCGGCTGGGGTTCCACGCGCGCAGCCTAGCGCGGCGACCGACCGCCGCGAAGGCACGCCGCGGAGGGCCCGCGCCGCACGCCCGTTGCGGGTTTTCCCGCAGGCAACGTGGCGCCCGGCGGCCCGGCATACTCGCAGGCCACGGAGGACACCCATGCCGGAGGACGATCCGACGCCGGACCACGAGTCGCCCACCGGCGCCCCGGACACCGCGCCCCAGCCGCCCCCTCCGCCCGCACCGTCGCCGACGCCGCCTCCGGTCGCTCCCGCGCCGTACGCCGCCTGGAACCTGCCGGCGGCCGCCTACGCGGGCCCGCGCCTCGAGCTCGGCTCGATCATCGGCCGCACGTTCGACACCTTCGGCCGGGAGTGGTCGCTGTTCCTCGTCCTCGCGGTGCCGGCGGCCGTCGCGAGCCTGTTCCAGCTGCTCACGACCCCGACCCTGGAGGCGCAGCGCCAGGCGCAGGCGTCGGCCTCGCGGCGCCAGCCCCACCGATCCCTGGGCGCTGTTCGTGGTCAGCGTGATCGTGGCGACCGGGGTCGGCGTCAGCGCGCTCGCCAGCGTCGTCGCCGCGGACCGGCTGTGGCGCGGGGAGCCGGCGAGCATCCGCGATGCGTTCGGCGGGGTCGTCCGCAGCATCCCGCGCGCGATCCCGATCTGGCTGCTCGTCGTCCTCGCCGAGGTCGGGATCGTGCTGTTCACCACCCAGCTGACGGCGATCGCGCCGACCGGACGGCCGACCGCGGCCGCCGCGCGCGAGCTCACGCTGCTCGTCGCGGTCGGGCTGCCGATCCTCCTCGTCGCCGTCGTGATCGGCGTCGTCGTGCAGGTGCGGCTGTCGCTGGCGCTGCCGGTGATCGCGCTCGAGGAGGGGACGCCGGGCAGCGTGATCCCGAGGACGTGGCGCCTGACCAAGGGCTCCGCGATCACCCTGTTCCTGTGCTCGTTCGTGATCGGGATCTGCGTCTCGCTGACGGCGTGGGGGTCGACCCTGTTCCTCCTGTTCGGCGACAACCGCCTGGTCGTGGCGATCGCCGTCGCCCTCGCGGAGCTCGTCACCGCGCCGCTCACCGGGATCTGGGTGCTCGTCGCGTGGGGCGACCTGGTCGCCGCCGGGCGCCACCACGACTCCCCGCTGATGGCCCGTGGCCGCGGGCGATGGGCGACGGTGGCGATGGTGTTCGGCCTGGGCACGGTGCTGTTGGTGGCCGGATTCGGGGTGACCGGGGCCGCGGTCTCGAGGCTGGGTCCCGCCACCTGAGGGGAGCGCGGACGGCCGGCGCGGCGCAATGACGGAACTGTCATACGCGTTCCCGGCGTCGTCATGAGTCTGCAACCTCCCGCTCGCTACGTTCGAGGCGTCGCTTGACGTATCCCGGGGTTGACCGTGCCCGCTGGCACCCGCGCCCGCGAGGCGGTGCCCCGCCAGGAGGTTGCATGAGCGGGTCTCCTCGTTCCCTTGGTCTGTTCTCCGCCGCCGCGCTCGCCGCGGTGCTGTTCGCCGCGTGCTCGAACACCGCCTCATCCCCGGCCGGGTCGGTCGGCGGCGTGACGGCGCCGGCCTCGACCGCGCCGTCGGTCGCCGCGTCCGAGCCGGCATCCGCCGCGGCGTCGCCGTCGGCCGAGGCCGCCGCCAGCCCGTCCGCGTCCGCGGAGGCCGGATCGCCCACGGCCCGGATGATCGAGATGTATGCGCTCGACGGGTCGTACCAGAATCCGCCGATCGACCCGACCCCGGGGACGATCATCGCGCTGCGCAACCTGGGCACGCAGGCCCACGAGCTCCGCCTGCTGCGTCGCAACGACGACGCGACGGACGCCCAGACGTTCGAGGACCTGTCCAAGGTGAAGGCCGCGGACCTGCTGAAGTTCGCGACGGTCGTCGCCGTGCTCGACGCGGCCCCGAACACCGTCGCCGACACTCAGATCACCATCGACCAGCCCGGCGACTACGCCGTCGTCGACTTCCTGAAGACCGGCACGACCGAGGTCCCGGCCAGCCCGGACCCGGGGATGGCCCCCGAGTCCGGCAGCAACTACTCGAAGGGCATGTTCACGACGTTCACGGCGGTCGAGCCGGCGTCCTAGCCCGAACCCTCGCCACGCCCGAGCCGTCCCGGTCCAGCCGCCGGGGCGGCTCGTCGATTTCCGGCTAGTTGCGGATCCGCACGTTGTCGACCTGCGCCTCGAGCAGGTTGCCGTTGGCGCCGTCGCGGGCCGAGAACACGAGGCGGATCGTCTGGCCCGCCCAGTCGGTCAGCGACGCCGACGCCGACCGCCACGAGGCGTCGAGGTTGCCCGGCGCCCCGCGCCGCTCGAACACCACGGTCCGCGTGCCGTCCTCGGCCTGGACGAGGGCCCGGAAGTAGTCGGCGTCGGTCGAGGTGGCCGAGTGTGCGAACGAGTACGAGAACGTCAGCCGGCCGAAGTTCGCGGGGTCGTCCGGCAGCCGGATCTGACGGCTGCGGATCGAGGTCACGCCGCCGTCGACGTCGTTGGACCCGGCGCTTTTGCCGGCCGCCGCTCCGGTCACCAGGGTCCCCGAGCCCGAGGCCGCCTGGCCCAGCTGCTTCGGGCCGTGCGCCCGCGTCGCCGCGGGGTTGGCCACCGCCCACAGGCCGGCCGTCGCCGTGTCGTTGTCGCGCGGATCGCGCACCCAGCCGCGGTTGATCTCGAGGTCGTCGTACACCGGCCCGCAGTCGGCCTTGCGCGCCTCGGCGCCGAGGGCGGCGTAGGGGCAGCCGGCCCGATTGATCAGCATCAGGAGCGCCTCGCGGTTGCGGGCGGTCTGCTTCGCGATCTTCGAGTCGTCGGGGTAGTGGTCGCCCCACACCGTCCGCTTCTCGGTCGGGAACAGCTCGAACGTGTAGGTGAAGATCCGGTACTTCGCGTACAGCCAGTCGATCTGGTCGCCGTCGGTGATGTACAGGTCGGACGACTGCTCGGCCTTGTAGCCGTTGGTGCGCGCCATCGCGCGTCCGAGCGCGACGAAGGTCTGGTGGTCGAGCCCGGTCATGTCGGGCGGGACGTCCTTCTTCGTGTACCCGTACGGCCACAGGATGAGCTCGCCGTTGGTGTGCAGCGTCACGTGGGTCCGGATCTGCTGGACGCCGTGCACGACGCGGCCGGCCACGAAGTCACGCAGCGCCTGCGTCTCCGGGGCGGAGAAGGGGCGCCGGCCGCGATACGTGATCGACTTCGGGTTGCCCGACGAGCCGTTGCAGCAGCCCCAGCGATACGCGTAGTTCCGGTTGAGGTCGGTGCCGACGCTGGGCCCGGCGTTGGGCTGGCGGTTCTTGCGCCAGGCGCGGAACGGGTCACCGGTCAGGTCGTACTGCATGCCGTCGGGGTTGAGCGCGACCAGGATCCAGATCTCGCGGCTGTCGACGAGGTCGGTGATCTGCGCGTTGCTGCCGTAGTCGCGCGTGAGCCAGCGCAGCGTCGCCAGCGCCTGCTCGGTGGTCAGGTGCTCGCGGGCGTGGTGGAGGGCGTCGATGAGGACCTCGGGCTCGTCCTCGTCGTCGCCGACCTGGTCGCTGACCTTGACGATCCAGATGTCGCGGCCCTGGTAGCTCTTGCCGATCGACGACACCTTGACGATGTCGGGGAAGTCCGCCTCGGCCTGCCGGATCTCGCCGACCATCTCCGGGTAGTTGTGGTAGCCGCTCATGTTGTCGGGGAAGTCGGGCGCCGCGGCTGCCGCGGGTGCCGGGCCGGCGACCTGGGCGACGACCAGCGTCCCGAGGCCGAGCAGCGTGGACAGGGCGCGCAGGTGCTGTCGCATCGACACAGGCTGCCAGACGTGGGCCGCCCGTGCCCATGCCGAGAACGTTGCAGTCCCGGGCAGGACCACCGGGTGGGCCGCCGCGGGTACGCGCGCACGTCGCGCCGATCTGCGACTTGACGACCTGCGACGATTTCGGCCCCGCGATCAACCACGGGCGTCCACGCGGAGTCATGTGGAGTGTGAGCACGAGTCAACCGACAGCGACGCTTGATCTGGCCCCGACCGCGATCGATCGCGACGTCGTCGAAGCCAACCTCGTCGAGCGTGCCCGGTCAGGCGATCACGATGCCTTCGCACAGCTGGTCGCGGCGCGCCTCCCGTCCACATTCCGGACGGTCCTTGCGATCCTCGGCAATGAGCCAGACGCGCGCGACGCGACCCAGGCGGCCTTCGTCCAGGCGTGGCGAAACCTGCCGCAGCTGCGCGATCCAGCCCTGTTCGGAGCCTGGTTCGGGCGGATCGTCGTCAACTCGGCCAGGTCGTCGATGCGCGGCAGGCGGCGGCGCGTCGTCCGCGAGATCCCGGTCAGCATCCTGCCTGAAGAGGGCTCCGCCCTCGCCTCGCGAGAGGTCGACCACGCGGATCGGACGGCGTCGCTCGATCGGCTCGAGCGCGCCTTGGAGCGACTGGCCCCGGGCGAACGAGCGGTGCTTTGGCTTCACCACTACGAGGGTTTGTCGCTCGCCGATGTCGGCAGCCGCATGGGTGTGCCACCGAAGACCGTCAAGTCGCGCCTGTTCACGGCCCGGCGCGCCCTCGAGCGTGCCCTGATGGCGGAAGACCGATGAGCGCCAACAGTCCCCTGACCGACGACCTCGTGCGCGAGCTGTTCGAGCGGCGCGCCGCGGGCGCCATCCCCGCCGATCTCGGCGCCGCGATCCTCGCCGCGACGGCCACGCTGCCGCAACGCCGCCACTGGTGGCAGCGCCTCGGGCCAACGGCTGATCGTTCGCGGCGTGCGCCGCTCATGATCGCCATCGCTCTGCTTGCTGCGGCGTCGATCGCCGGCGGAGTGCTGGTGGTCGCGAGCCGACCGGGCGAGCCCGATCGGATGCCCGTGCCTTCGCCCGCTTCCGGGCCTGCCGTCAGCTCGGCACCAGCGCCCACCTCCCGTCCAGCTGCCAGCGCGTCACCGACCTTGGAGCCTGGCGTGGTCCAGACCGCATTGGCGAACAACGGCCTCGAGTATCGGATCCCCGCGGGGATCGACCTCCAGCCTGTCGCCGGATCTGGCGCCATGCTCGCCTTCGTCCCGGCTGGCCAGGAGCAGTACGGCCGGGATGAGAATGGCAAGTTCCTCCCCGGAGCGAGGGGCGTCACGCTCGCGTCGGCGCACGCGGCCGTGACGCACCCGTGCCCCGGCAGTGATGGCGGATCCAGCCGGGTCCCGATTCGGGAGGCCACCGCCGACTTCATCGAGGACTTGCGAACGATCGGCGGGGCTAGCCTGACCGAGCGAGAGGCGACCGTGTTCGATGGCCGGAACGCGGTCGTGCTCAGCGTCGATCCCGGCTTGAACCGGTGCGAGTACGCCGACTTCCACGTCGCTGGGGGAGGCCTCGGGTCGGGATACGTCCTCTTGTCCGTCCCGTCACGACTGATCGTGACCCAGGTCGACGACATCACGATGGTGCTGCAGGTGTGGGCCGCGACCGAGGATGAGCTCGAGGTGTGGCTGCCTGCGGCAAACGAATTTGTCGAGACCGTCCACTTCACGCCCTGAGTCTTGACAGTGTCACGTGCAGTGTCATGATCGTCGCCATGCCTGACGACCCCTACAGCCTCGCCGATCTCGCCCGTCTGGCGGACGTCACGCCGCGCACGGTGCGGTACTACGTCGCCCAGGGCCTGCTGCCGTCGCCGGAGGCCGCCGGGTCGGCCACCCGCTACGGCGAGGGGCACCTCGCTCGGCTGCGCCTGATCAGGCGGCTCCAGCGGGACCACCTGCCGCTGGCGGAGATCCGGGCCAGGCTCGAGCGGATGGGGGACGACGAGGTGGCGGCCATGCTCGGCGCCGCCGAGGCCGTCGAGCCGCCGCCGTCGATGACGACCGACGAGACCCTCGCCTACGTCCGCAACCTGATGACGAGGTCGGGCGTGGCGCCGCGCTTCTACGACCAGCCGCCCGCCCATCCGCCGGCCAGCCGCGCGACCTTCATCCGCGAGGCGCCCGACGAGTTCCCGATCCGCGACGCGCCCGGCCTCCCGGCCTCCGCGCCCGCTCCATCGAACCCACCCCTCGAGGCACCGGTCCCCGCGTGGATCCCGGCGCCGCCGACAACCCCGAGACCGCAGCCCGTCGACCGCAGCACCTGGGAGCGCATGGCGATCACCCCCGACATCGAGATCCACGTCCGCCGGCCACTGGACCGGCGCTCCAACAAGCTCGTCGAGCGCCTGTTCCGCATCGCCCGGGACCTGTTCGACGACGAGCCCTGAACTCCGAAAGGCACGCCATGACCGCCGACACCCACCCGTCCACCCCCGATCGTCTCCTGGATCCGCGACTCGCCGTCCGTCCCGACCGGCGCCTCATCCGCGCCAACGGTCGCAGCGAGCGCTTCCTGCTCGTCGACCTCGTCGCGCCGACGGTCGCCCCGGACCCGTCCCGCCGCCGGCCGCCGGTCAACCTCGGCTTCGTCCTCGACCGGTCCGGATCGATGGGCGGCCAGAACAAGATCGGCCTCGCCCGCCAGGCGGTCCTCGAGGCCGTCCATCGGCTCGAGGACCCCGACCGCTTCTCGGCGGTGGTCTACGACGACCAGATCGAGGTCGTCGTCGACGGCGTCGCGGCCACCGGCGAGAGCCGGAAGCTCGCCGCCGAACGCCTCAAGACGGTCGACGCCCGCGGCTCGACCAACCTCCACGGGGGCTGGCTCGCGGGCTGCGAGCAGGTCGCCGGCGGCCTCTCCGCCGAGGGCGTGAACCGCGTCCTGCTGCTCACCGACGGCCTCGCCAACGTCGGCATCACCGATCACGACGAGCTCATCGGGCTCGCGTACGACCTGCGCCGCCGTGGCGTGTCGACGAGCACGTTCGGCGTCGGCACCGACTTCGACGAGACCCTGCTCCAGGGCATGGCCGACGCCGGCGGCGGGCACTTCTACTTCATCGGCGACGTGGCGCAGATGCGCGACCACATCACGAGCGAGGTGGGGGAGACGCTCGAGGTGGTCGCCCGCGAGGTCGTGCTCGAGCTGACGCTGCCCGAGTCCGTCCGGATCGACTCCCTGTCCCCGTTCCGCATCGAGCGGCGCGGCGGCCGCGTGCTCGTCTATCTCGGCGACATGCTGTCGGGCCAGGTCCTCTCGATCGTGCTCCGGGTGACGTTCGACTTCGGCGAGGCCGGCCGCGAGGTCGGGGTCGGGGTTCGCGTCAGCGACCGCGACGGCGCCTTCGAGCGCGCGGAGCCCGGCCTCGAGCCGGTCACGGTCGCCTGGACGTACGCCGACCATCCGGCCAACGACGCCCAGCCGCGCGACCGCGACGTGGACCGGGTCGTCGCCCGCCTGTTCGCCGAGCGCGCGAAGCAGGAGGCCGTCCAGCTCAACCGGCGCGGCCAGTACGCCGACGCCGGCAAGGCGCTCGACGGGGTGCGGAAGCGGATCGCCGCGTACGCCGGCTCGGACGCGGAGCTGCGGCGGATCGCCGCCGACCTGCGAGCGGAGGC
Organism: uncultured Chloroflexia bacterium; assembly: GCA_963767945.1. Taxonomy (GTDB): domain Bacteria; phylum Chloroflexota; class Limnocylindria; order Limnocylindrales; family CSP1-4; genus CAIXZV01. The sequence continues at coordinate 122,145 of CAVYGH010000013.1, forward strand.
GCCGGCCTACGCCGCCCCGATGCCGGAGATGGCCCGGAAGCAGCGCCACTACCTCGCGAGCCAGGTCTCCCGCATGCGGACGCCGGACGGGAAGTCGATGCGGCAGGGCTGACGCCGGGCGACGGGCGCGCCGCGACCACGTGGCGCGCCTCGCCCTTGACGCTCGCTCCCGCCGCGGGTCAGACTGGTCGTGTAATCGATTGCCGTAGTCGATTGCCGGCGACCGGCGGAACAGGCGCGGCAAGGGCGGAAACGACGTTCGAATGAGCCTTGATCGACCGGGGGCCGCGCGGCAGCTCCTCCGCCGCGCGGTTCCACCGGCCCCGGACGGGGCCATCGTCGACGTCACGGTCGCGTCGGCCGGCTGGGAGTTCGTCGACCTCGGCGTCTACCGGCTCCGGCCGGGGCAGACCCTGGCCCGCGAGGCCGACGACCGAGAGCGACTCCTGCTCGTGCTCGAGGGCCGGGCGGCGGTCCGCGCCGGGGACCTCGACTTCGGCTCCCTCGGCACGCGCGCGTCCGTGTTCGACGGCCCGCCGCCGCCGACCGTCCTCGTCGAGCCGGGCCGGCCCGTCGACGTCGTCGCGGAGACCGACGCGCTCGTCGTCGTCGCCTCGGCGCCCGGCGGTTCCGTTCGGGTGACCAGGTCCATCGCCCCCGACGACGTCCTCGTCGAGGCGCGCGGCTCGGGCCAGACCGCGCGGCGCATCCACCACCTGCTGCCGCCCGACGCCGAGGCGGGACGCCTCATCGCCTTCGAGGTGTTCACGCCCGGTGGGAACTGGTCGAGCTATCCGCCCCACAAGCACGACACCGAGGACCCGCCCGTCGAGTCGCGGCTCGAGGAGCTCTACTTCTACCGGTTCGCCCGACCGGAGGGCTTCGCGTTCCAGCGCGTCTACACGCGGGACGGCTCGCTCGACGAGTCGCTGGCGCCCGGGGACGGGGACGTCGTGCTGGTCCCGCGGGGCTACCACCCGGTCGGCGTGCCCGCGGGCTACGACTGCTACTACCTCAACATCATGGCCGGCCCGACCCGGGCCTGGCACTTCACGATCGATCCGGACCACGCGTGGCTCATGGACTGGAACCCGGCGGCACCGACGGCGGCACCGACCGAGGCACTGGAGGAGGCGTCCGCATGACGCTCATCGAGGTCGAGAGTCCGCTCCAGCGGATGGTGGACGCGACCGCGACCGACTACTGGAACGACTCGTGCGCCGTCGCCGAGCTGGACTACGCCGTCGCGCGCGGCGGCACCGGCGCGACCTCGAACCCGGTCATCGTCGGCGAGGTCATGAAGAAGGAGAAGGACCACTGGGTGCCGCGCGTGCGCGAGCTCGCGATCGAGCATCCGACCTGGTCCGAGGTCGAGGTCACCTGGGCGCTCATCGAGGAGATGGGCGTGCGCGGTGCCGGGATCCTCGCCCCCGTCTTCGCGCGGGAGGACGGCCGCAAGGGCCGCCTCTCGCTCCAGACCAACCCGGCCGAGTACCGCAATCCGGCCCGGATGACCGAGCAGGCCCTCCACTTCACCACGCTCGCCCCGAACATCCAGGTGAAGTTCCCGACCACGGCGGCCGGCCTCCAGGGGCTCGAGGAGGCGACGGCGCGGGGCGTCGTGATCAACGCGACGGTCGCCTTCACGGTGGCCCAGGCGGTCGCCGTCGGGGAGGCGGTCGATCGCGGCCTCCGTCGCTACGAGGCCGCCGGCGGCGACACGAGCCGCTTCAGCCCGGTGTGCTCGCTGATGATCGGGCGGCTCGACGACTGGGTGAAGGTCGTCGTCGAGCGCGACGACGTCGCCCTCGACCCGGACGCCGCCAACTGGGCGGGGATCGCGGTGTTCAAGCGGGCCTACCGGATCTACCAGGAGCGCGGCTACCGGACCCGCCTGCTGGCGGCCGCCTACCGGCACCGCCTCCACTGGACCGAGCTCGTGGGCGGAGACGTCGTGCTGACGATGCCCCACGCGTGGCAGGTGCGGTTCAACGGCAGCGGGATCGAGCCCCAGCCGCGGATCGACGTCCCGGTCGAGCCGGCGATCGTCGACGAGCTCCTCTCGCGGATCCCGGACTTCGAGCGGGCGTACGAGCCCGACGGCCTGGCCATCGAGGACTTCGCGGGCTACGGACCCACCGCCCGGACCCTGCGCTCGTTCGTGCAGGGCTATCACGACCTGCAGGGGGCCGTCCGCGACATCGTCCTGCCCAACCCGGACGTCCGCGCCGGCTGAGGCGGTGCCCAGAGGACATGGATCCATTCGGTGTCGGGGTCATCGGGATCGGCGACATCAGCGACGTCTACCTCACGAACCTCGCGCGCTACGGCGACGTCGTCCGCGTTGTCGGCTGCGCCGGTCGCGACCTCGACAAGGCTCGACGAAAGGCGACCCAGCACGGCCTGGCGAAGGCATACGCGACGCCTGAGGAGCTCGTCGCGGACGCCGATCTCGACGTCGTCCTCGACCTGACGACGCCCGATGCCCACGCGTCGCTGAACCTGGCGGCTCTGCAGGCGGGCAAGCACGTCTACTCGGAGAAGCCACTTGCCGCCACGTTCGCGCAGAGCCGTCAGCTCATGGACGTCGCGGCTGCTGCGGGCCTGCGGGTCGGCTGCGCGCCCGACACGTTCATGGGCGGGCGGTTGCAGACGTGCCGCCGCCTGATCGACGACGGCAGGCTCGGCGACATCGTCGGCGCAAGCGCGTTCTTCCTGAGCCATGGGCACGAATGGCACCATCCGAGCCCAGCGTTCCTCTACGGGCGGGGCGCCGGGCCGATCTTCGACATCGGCCCGTACTACATCACGGCGCTGCTCTCGCTCCTCGGCCCGGTCGGGTCGGTGGCGGCGATGGCATCCCGGACCTACCCGCGCCGCACGATCGAGAACGGCCCGCGCCGCGGCGAGACGTTCGCGGTCGATGTCGACACCCACGTCACGGGCGCGCTGCGGTTCGCGTCCGGGGCCCTCGCGACCGTCATCGCGAGCTTCGACGTCTGGGATTCGGAGCTGCCGCGGATCGAGGTGTACGGCACGGAGGGCACGATCTGCATCCCCGACCTCGACCCGCTGTCCGGCCCGAACCTGTTCGGCGGGCCGGTTCTGTTCCGTGACGCGCCGAGCTCGCGCTGGCGCGGGATCCCGCGCGCGGACCCCCTGCCCGACTGGCCCGAGGTGCCCATCGAGCACCCGTTCACCTCGACGTCGCACCAGGACAACAGCCGGGGCATCGGCCTCGTGGACATGGCGTACGCGATCCGCGACGACCGGCCCGCCCGGGCGAGCGGCGAGATGGCCCTCCACGCCGTGGAGGTGATGGAGGGGATGCTGACGTCGGCGCGCGACGACCGGTTCATCGCGATGACGACGACATTCGAGCGGCCCGCGGCCCTGCCGGTCGACTGGCCGGCGGGCGAACGCCGCTAGCGGCGATCCGGACCGTCGTACCCCCGGCCGCGGGTTCCGGATCAGGCAGGCCGATCGGCGGACCGGGTCGGTCGTCCCTTCGGGCTGTCGCCGTCGAGCGCGGGCGCGACGTCGACCGGCGCGGGCCCGGTCGACTCCCGCTCGATGAGGGTCATCGCCAGGCGGATCGTCTGGGTCGGCTCGCCATGCTCCGGGTTGTCGATCCGCGTGGCGAGGTGCTCGACGGCGAGGCGCCCCATCTCGGCCTTCTCCTGCGCCACCGTCGTCAGGGTGGGGGAGACCCAGGACGCGGCCGCGATGTCGTCGCAGCCGATGACGCTGATCTCGCCCGGGACCGCCTTGCCGGCCGTCCGCAGCGCGTGCAGCACGCCGATCGCCGTGACGTCGTTGTAGCACGCGATCGCGGTGACGTCGGCGTGCGCGGCCAGCAGCGTCCCGGCCGCGGTCACCCCGCCCTCGTACAGGCCGTCGCCGTCGACGATCGGCGTGGACCCGGGATCGAGCCCGGCCTCGGCGCACGCCCGCCGGAACCCCTCGACCCGGGCCGCGGCGGCCGTGTACGTCGGCGACCCCTGGACGTAGGCGATCCGTCGATGGCCGAGGCCGATCAGGTACCGGATCGCGAGCTCGGTGCCCCCGACGTTGTCCCCCGTGATGACCGGCACCGGCAGCCCCGCGGGCTCGGCGTTCACCACCACGACCGGAACCGGGGACCGGAGCAGCCACTGCCGGCTCGCCTGCGAGACCTGGCTCGACGCGATGATCATCCCGTCGACGCGGTGGTCGACCATCAGGTCGAGGTAGTGCATCGCCCGGTGCTCGTCGTAGGCCGCGCTCCCGAGCAGGATGGAGTAGCCGAGCGCGCGGGCGGCGACGTCGGCGGCCTGGACGAGCTCGGGAAAGAACGGGTTCTGGATGTCGGTGACGATGAGCCCGAGCGTCCGGGTGCGCCGCATGCGCAGCGATCGGGCCACGCCGGACGGGCGGTAGGCCAGCTCGTCGACGGCGGCCATGACCGCCGAGGCGGTCTCGGCCTTCGGGTTGCCGATTCCCGCGAGCACGCGGCTGACGGTCGCGGTCGAGACGCCCGCCCGCACGGCGACGTCGCGGATCGTGACGGGACCCGGCCGGACCGTCATCGGGGTTCGTTGCCTCCGGATCGGGCGGTCGCCGGCACCTGACGGCGGGCCGGCGAACTCGGGTAATCGATTTCTCAGGCTAGCCGAGCGATCATGGCGGCGTCAAGGTGCGACCATGGACCGGACGGGCGTCCGGGAGATGAGGTGCGAGCAGTGGGCACGGTTCGGCTGACGGTCGGGCAGGCGATCGTCCGCTTCCTGGCGGAGCAGTACGTCGAGCGCGACGGGGAGCAGCAGCGCTTCATCGCCGGCGTGTGGGGCATCTTCGGCCACGGCAACGTCGCGGGCCTCGGCCAGGCGCTCGAGGAGCTGGGCGACGAGTGCGACATGCCCTACTACCGGCCGCAGAACGAGCAGGGGCAGGTCCACATCTCCACCGCCTTCGCGAAGCACAAGAACCGGCTCCAGGCGTTCGCCTGCACGGCGTCGATCGGCCCGGGCTCGACGAACATGGTCACCGGCGCCGCGACCGCGACCGTCAACCGCATCCCGGTCCTGCTGTTCCCCAGCGACTACTTCGCCAACCGCCTGGTCGATCCGGTCCTCCAGCAGGTCGAGCACCCCGTCGAGCGCGACGTCAGCGCGAGCGACGCGTTCCGCCCGGTCTCGCGGTACTTCGACCGGATCAGCCGCCCGGAGCAGCTGCTCTCGAGCCTTCCCGAGGCCTTCCGCGTGCTGACCGATCCGGCCGAGACCGGCGCCGTGACGGTCAGCCTGCCCGAGGACGTCCAGGCCGAGGCGTTCGACTGGCCCGTCGAGTTCCTCGAGCGGCGCGTGTGGCGGATCCGCCGGCCGGTGCCCGAGCGCGAGGTCGTCGACCGGGCCGTGGAGCAGATCCGGCAGGCGGCGCGCCCGCTCGTCGTCTGCGGCGGCGGGGTGATCTACGCCGACGCGACGGACGCGCTCGACCGGTTCGCGACCCGGTTCGGGATCCCCGTCGCCGAGAGCCAGGCCGGCAAGGGCGCCCTGCCCTGGAACCACCCGATGAACGCCGGGCCCATCGGCGCGGCCGGCGGGCTGGCCGCGAACCGCCTGGCGAGGGACGCCGACCTCGTGATCGCGATCGGCACCCGGCTCGGCGACTTCGTCACCGCCTCGAAGACCGCGTTCCAGGACCCCGACGTCGCGTTCATCGGGATCAACGTCGGCGGCATGGACGCCGCCAAGCTGCGGGCCCTGCCGATGGTCGCGGACGCCCGCGAGGCCCTCGACGCGCTGAGTGCCGCCCTCGAGGCCGCCGGCTGGGCGGGCACGACCCCGGCCTACCGGGAGCGGATCGCCGCGGAGAAGGCCGCCTGGGACGCGGAGGTCGATCGCCATCGCGCGGGCACCGGCGGCACGGGCGACGCCGACGGGATCCTCGCCCAGCCCGAGATCATCGGCATCGTCAACGACGCCGTGGGCGGGCACGCCACGGTGATCTGCGCGGCGGGCAGCCTGCCGGGCGACCTGCTGAAGCTGTGGCGGCCCGAGGACCCGAAGGCCTACCACCTCGAGTACGGCTACTCGTGCATGGGCTACGAGATCGCGGCCGGGCTCGGCGTCCAGCTCGCCGACCGCGACCGCCACGTGGTGGTCATGGTCGGGGACGGCTCGTACCTGATGCTGAACTCCGAGATCGTCACGGCGGTCGCCGAGGGGCTGCCGTTCACCGTGGTCGTGCTCGACAACCACGGCTACCAGTGCATCCTCGATCTCGCCCGCGACCGCGGGGTCCGCGACTTCGGCAACGAGCTGCGGTTCCGCGATCCCGCCCGCAACCGGCTCACGGGCGCCTACATCCCGATCGACTTCCGGCAGCACGCCGCGTCGATGGGCGCGATCGCCGTGGACGCGCGCACGCCGGACGAGATCCGCGCCGCGCTGGCCGGGGCTCGCGGCCGCGACCGGCCCACGGTCGTCGTCGTGCCCACGTCGCCCGCGGGGCGCGTGCCGGGCATGGAGGGCTGGTGGGACGTGCCCGTGGCCGAGGTGAGCGGCCAGGACAACGTCCACGAGGCGCGCGACCGGTACGAGCGCGGCCTCGCGCTCCAGCGCCGCGAGCTGCTGTGACCTTCGCGCCGAGGGACCCGGCGGCGATCGGCGTCGCCGTCCTCGGCGCCGGACGCATGGGCCTGACCCACGTCCGCAACCTCGCGGCCATCCCCAACGCCCGCGTGCAGGTGGTCGCGGACCCGGACGCCCAGGCGGCGGCGACGGGCCGCGACCTCGCCCGCGCGGGCCGCGCGTCGACGGACCCGCTCGACGCGATCCACGACCCGGCGGTCGAGGCGGTCGTGATCGTCACGCCGACCAGCACCCACGCCGCGCTGATCGAGGCGGCGCTGCGGGCCGGCAAGGCGGTCTGGAGCGAGAAGCCGATCGCCCAGGACCTCGGCCAGACCGCCCGGATCGTCGACCTGTGGCGCGAGACCGGGATCCCCGTCCAGCTCGGGTTCATGCGCCGCTTCGACCCCGGCTACGAGCGCGCCAAGGGGCTGATCGAGGCGGGCGAGCTGGGCCGGATCGAGCAGTTCCGCGCCGCCTCCCGCGACACCTATCCGCCGCCGCTCGAGTTCCTGCAGACGGCCGGCGGCTCGTTCCTCGACATGGCCGTCCACGACCTCGACCTGGCCCGGTTCCTGGTGGGGGAGGTGGCGGAGGTCCACGCCTGGGCCGACGTCCTGTTCGACGACCGCTTCGCGCAGGCCGACGACTTCGACACGGCGGTCACGATGCTCCGGTTCCGCAACGGCGCCCTGGGCGTCGTCGAGACGGCCCGCCACTCCGCCTGGGGCTACGACATCCGGACCGAGGTGTCGGGGGCCGTGGGCAAGGTGGTCGTCGACGGCGGGCAGAAGACGCCCGCGACGCACCTCCGGCGGTTCGGCTCCGAGGGCGACCTGTACGAGAGCTTTCCCGACCGGTTCGAGGTCGCCTATCGGCGCGAGCTCGAGGCGTTCTTCGCGGACCTCGCCGCGGGGCGGACCCCGGCGCCCGGGCCGGACGACGCGCTCGAGACCCTGCGCCTCGCCGTCGCCGTGACGCGCAGCTGGCGCGAGGGCCGGCCGGTCCGGGTCGACGAGGTGACGGACGGTCCGTAGCGGCCTGCCGGTGGCGGTCGGGATGCGGTCCGGTTGCGAAAGAGGGTTGACGGCAGCAGACCCATTCGGCTAGCGTCAGCAATCGATTACGTGACGGTAATCGTTTCCGCGGGAGACGGGCGTTGCGACGCCCCGCGGCCAGGGATCGACCGCGTGATCGAGTGCTCACCGCGGTCGGAGGAGAGTGCACACATGGGACTCAACGGCGTAGCCCGTCTTTCGGGCATGGTGCTGGTCGGAGCCATGGTCGTCTCGGCCTGCTCGAACTCCGGCGGCGCGACGGCGGCGCCCGCATCCGCGGCACCGCCCGCGTCAGCGGCCTGGCGCCAGCGTCGGCGCCCGCCTCGGCGCCCGCATCCGAGGGCGCGCCCGCGTCGGCCGCCGCCGGCGACATCACGCTCGGCGTCGCGTTCCCGAACAGCGACACGTTCCTGAGCCGGGTCCAGAACGCCATCACGGAAGAGGCGGCCGCCAAGGGCGCCACCGCCACGATCACCGACGCCAAGGACGACACCGCGACCCAGCTGTCGCAGGTCGAGAACTTCGTCTCGCAGGGCGTCTCGGCGATCATCGTCGTCCCGGTCGACACCAGCGCCGCGCAGCCGATGGCGGACGCCGCCAAGGCCGCGAACATCCCGATCGTGTTCGTCAACCGCAACCCGGCGATCGCCGACGTGCCGTATGTCGGCTCCGACTCCCTCTTCGCGGGCACCGTGGAGATGGAGGAGCTCGCCAAGCTCGCCGGCGGCAAGGGCGACGTCGTCATCCTCCAGGGCCAGGTCACCAACGAGGCCGCCGTGCTCCGCACCCAGGGCTGCAACGACGTCGTCGGCAAGAACCCCGACATGAAGGTCGTCGCCACCCAGGCCGGTGACTGGGACCGCGCCAAGGGCCAGTCCATCACCGAGAACTGGATCCAGTCCGGTCTCCTCAAGGCCGGCATGGTCGTCTGCGCGAACAACGACGAGATGGCACTCGGTGCGATCAACGCCCTGAAGGCCGGCGACCTGCTCGATACGGTCTTCGTGGGCGGCGTCGACGCCACCTCCGAGGCCCTCGCCGCCATGCAGGCGGGCGATCTCGAGGTCACCGTGTTCCAGGACGCCGAGGGGCAGGGCAAGGGCGGCGTCGACGCGGCCATCGACCTCGTCAACGGCCAGACCATCCCCAACAACCTCGTCGACATCCCCTACGTGCTCGTCACCCCGGCGAACATGCAGCAATACCTCGGCGCCAACTAGACGCGCCGGCCGGCACCGCCGGTCGAGCGGCTGTAAGTCGAGTGGTACGGTTCGGAGGCCCGGTTCGCTGGGCCTCCGAACCTCGTATTCGGACCATGTCACCCCCTCGTTCCGACGACCGCGCACGGGTCGTCCGGGAGCACCGTGAGGCAGGAGATGGGTGAGGACGTTCTCCTCCGGATGACGGGAATCTCCAAGTCGTTCCCCGGGGTGCAGGCGCTCGACGACGTCCACCTCGAGGTCGGGGCCGGCACCGTCCACGCGCTGATGGGCGAGAACGGCGCCGGCAAGTCGACGCTGATGAAGGTGCTGGCGGGGATCTACCGCGCCGACTCGGGCACGATCGAGCTGGCCGGCGAGGAGGTGCAGATCCCGGACAGCGCGACCGCGCTCAAGCTCGGGATCGCGATGATCCACCAGGAGCTGTCGGCGGTCCCCGAGATGCTGGTCGCGGAGAACGTGTACCTCGGGCGCGAGCCCCTGAACCGCTTCAAGCTGGTCGACAAGAAGCTGATGGTCGCCGACGCCCGGGCGGTCTTCGCCAAGTGGCAGATCGACGTCGATCCGCGACGGGTGATGAAGACCCTCAGCGTGGCGCAGATGCAGATGGTGGAGATCGCCAAGGCCATCTCCACCGATGCCCGCCTGATCATCATGGACGAGCCCACCTCGGCCATCACCGAGCGCGAGGTGGACCACCTCCACCGGATGATCCGCTCGCTGCGCGAGAGCGGCGTCGCGGTGATCTACATCACCCACAAGATGGACGAGGTGTTCCGGATCGCGGACAAGGTCACCGTGTTCCGGGACGGCAAGCACGTCGCCACGCTGCCGGCGTCCGAGCTCGACCGCCAGAAGCTGATCACGCTGATGGTGGGTCGCGAGCTGACCCACCTGTTCCCCAAGGAGCACGCCGAGATCGGCGAGGTGGTCCTGTCCGTCCGCGGACTCAGCCGCCGGGGCGTGATCGAGGACATCAGCTTCGACCTGCACAGGGGCGAGATCCTGGGCCTGGCGGGCCTGATGGGCGCCGGCCGGACCGAGGTCCTCGAGGCGATCTTCGGCGTGACCAGGATCGACGCCGGCGAGATCGTGATCAAGGGCAAGAAGGTCCGGATCAAGTCGCCGGGCGGTGCGATCTCCGCCGGGATGGGCCTGCTCACCGAGGACCGCAAGCTGTCCGGGATCATGGGCGTCCTCTCGGTCCGCGACAACATGACGATCGCGAACCTGCAGCGCTTCAGCCCCGGCGGGATCCTCCACAAGCGCGAGATGGAGCGGGCCTGCCACTTCCAGCGCCAGGCGCTCGCGATCAAGACGCCGTCGCTCTCGCAGCGGATCCTCAACCTGTCGGGCGGAAACCAGCAGAAGGTGCTCGTGTCGCGCTGGCTGATGACGCTGCCCGACATCCTGATGATCGATGAGCCCACGCGCGGCATCGACGTCGGCGCCAAGTCGGAGATCCACCGGCTCATGTCCGGCCTCGCGAAGGAGGGCAAGGCGATCCTGATGGTCTCGTCCGAGATGCCCGAGATCCTCGGCATGAGCGACCGCGTCCTCGTGATGGCGGGTGGTCGCCTGACGGGCGAGTTCAGCCGCGCCGAGGTCACGCAGGAGAAGGTCCTCGAAGCGGCGACGCTCGTCGCGCCGGCGGCCTGAGGCAGGGAGCGACCGATGACTGCAGCGGCCCCGACCGCCGACGGCCTCCTCACCCGGGAGCGCATGGGCGCGTTCCTGCGGAAGTACCTGATCGTCTTCATCTTCCTCGGGATGTGCGTCCTGCTCGCGGTCTTCTCGCCCAACAACTCGTTCCTGAAGCCGCAGAACCTGATCAACGTCGTCCGCCAGATCTCCGTCATCGGCCTCCTGGCGCTCGGCGTGATGGTGTGCATCATCGCCCTGGGGATCGACCTCTCCCTGGGCTCGGTCCTGGGCCTGTCGGCGGTCGTGACCGCGAGCCTCGTCCAGCAGATCGGCTGGAAGGAAGCCCTCTATCCGGGCTTCAACACCCCGGCCGTCGTCGCCCTCCTGGCCGGCCTCGCCGTCGGCATCGCCGCCGGCGCCGTCAACGGCAGCCTGATCGCGGTCTTCCGGATCCCACCGTTCATCGCGACCCTGGGCATGCTGACCATCGCCCGGGGCCTGGCGTACATCTACTCCAACGGGCGGCCGGTCAGCACCCTGACCCCGGAGTTCCTGTTCATCGGCGGCGGCGCCCTGCTGGGCGTCCCGTTCCCGATCATCGTCTTCGGCGTCGTCATCCTGCTGACGCACCTGATGCTCAACAACACGCGGTTCGGGCGCCAGGTCTACGCGATCGGCGGCAACGAGACCGCGGCCCGCGTCTCGGGCGTGAACATCGGCCGGACGAAGATCCTGATCTACACGTTCTCGGGCCTGATGGCGGGCCTCGGCGGCGTGGTGCTCACGGCCCGCGTGCAGTCGGCGACGCCCGCGCTGGGCATCGGCTACGAGCTCGACGCCATCGCCGCCGCCGTCATCGGCGGCACCAGCTTCGCCGGCGGCATCGGCACCGTGTGGGGCACCGTGGTCGGCGCGCTGATCATCGGCGTGATGAACAACGGCCTCGACCTCCTGAACGTCTCGCCGTTCTACCAGCAGGTCGTCAAGGGCGTGATCATCATCGTCGCGATCATCATCGACGAGAGGAAGAACCGCTGATGCCGGACAGCGCCGGGTACCCGCAGCTGCACCTCGGGACCGCCCCCGACTCGTGGGGCGTGTGGAACCCGGGCCTGGACCCGCTCCAGACGCCGTGGACGCGCTACCTCGACGAGGCGAAGGCCGCGGGCTACGCGTACAGCGAGCTCGGACCGTACGGCTACCTGCCGACCGACCCCGGCGTCGTCCGCGAGGAGTACGCGAAGCGCGGTCTCACGCTGACGGGCGGGACGGTGGTCGTCGCCCTCCACAAGGGCAGGGACGCGCTGGCCCAGGCGAAGGCCGACTGTGACGCGGAGATGGCCACGATCGGCCCGCTCGGTGCGCGCCACCTCGTGATCCTGCCCGACGGGCTACACGGACGTCGACGGCAGACCCGACGGCCAGCCCGACCCTGACCGACGACGAGTGGACGGCCCTGACGACCGGGATGTCCGAGCTCGGCCGCTACGTGGCCGACGAGCACGACGCGGTGCTCGTGTTCCACACGCACGCGGACAGCCACGTCGGCACGCCGGAGCAGATCACCCGCTTCCTCGACAACACCGATCCCCGCGACGTCGCGCTGTGCCTCGACACCGGCCACGTCGCGTACTGCGGCGGCGACAGCCTGGCGATCATCCGCGACTACCCGGATCGGATCCGCTACGTGCACCTGAAGCAGGTCGATCGGGCGATCCGGCAGCGCGTCGTCGACGAGGGCTCGGACTTCGCCACCGCGGTGCGCCTGGGCGTGATGGTCGAGCCGCCGCTCGGCGATCCGGACATGCCCGCCGTGCTCGCGGCGCTGGCCGGCCTCGGGCGGGACCTGTTCTGCATCGTCGAGCAGGACCTGTACCCCTGCGAGTTCGACGTGCCGCTCCCGATCGCGACGCGGACGCGCGAGTACTTCGAGGCCCACGGCCTGGACATCGGGCGGCCGGCCGCCGCCCGCGGCTGACGAGGCGACCGATGACCATCAGGGTCGGCGTCATCGGCACCGGCGGGATCGGCACGGACCACGCCCGGAAGCTGGCCCACGCGATCTCGGGGAGCACGGTGTCCGCGGTGACCGACATCGACCGGGCGCGGGCCCAGGAGGTCGCGGCGTCGGTCGGCGGGGCGCTCGTGCTCGACGACGGGGACGCGCTGATCGCCTCCGACGCCGTCGACGCCGTCCTGATCGCGTCCATCGGCGAGACCCATGCCGCGTTCACGCTCGCCTGCATCGCCGCCGGGAAGCCCGTGCTGTGCGAGAAGCCGCTCGCCCCCACGACGCCCGAGTGCGAGCAGGTCCTCGACGCCGAGGTCGCGCTCGGCCGGCGGCTCGTGGTCGTGGGCTTCATGCGCCGCCAGGACGCCGGCTACCGGCAGGTCAAGGAATCGCTCGACAGCGGCGCGATCGGCGACGCGCTGATGCTCCACAACGTCCACCGCAACCCGACGGTGCCCGAGTCGTTCACGAGCTTCATGACGATGACCGACTCGCTGATCCACGAGATCGACACCAGCCGCTGGCTGCTGGGCGAGGAGATCGTCGCGGTCCAGGTGATCCCGCCCAAGCGGACGACGAAGGCCTTCGGACATCTCCAGGACCCGCAGTTCGCGGTGTTCACGACGGAGAGCGGCATCCTCGCGACGGCCGAGTTCTTCGCCAACTGCCAGTACGGCTACGACGTCCGCTGCGAGCTCGTCGGCTCGGAGGGGACCGCGTCGCTCGTCAACCCGGTCGTCGCGGGCCAGGTCACGGCCGGCGTGGACGCGACGCTCGTGGCCCCGAGCTGGCGCGTCCGGTTCGGCGCCGCCTACGAGGCCGAGCTCCAGGCCTGGATCAGCGGGCTCGAGCGGGGCGAGACCGTCGGCCCGAGCGCGTGGGACGGCTACGCGGCGACCCGCGTCACCGAGTTCGGCGTCGAGGCGGTCAGGACCGGCGAGCGGCTGGCCATCGACTACCGCCCGAGGCCCGACCTGTACCGATGACGACGCGCCCAGGCGCCGCTCGATGAAGGTCGCCCTCGACCCGTACATGTTCCGGACGACGCCGCTGCTCGAGCTGCCCGACCTCGTCGCGGGCCTCGGCTATCGCCACATCGAGCTCTCGCCGCGGGACGACTTCATCCCGTTCTTCACCCACCCGCGGGTCGACTCCGGCGACGGTCAAGGCGTTCCGGACGGCGCTCGCCGACGCCGGCGTCGAGGTGGCCTCGCTGCTGCCGCTGTTCCGCTGGTCCGGCCCCGACGAGGACGAGCGCCAGGCCGCCGTGCGCTACTGGCGGCGGTCGATCGAGATCGCGGTCGAGCTCGGGGTCAGCGTCATGAACTCGGAGTTCAACGGGCGGCCGGAGCAGGCCCAGCTGTCCGAGGCCCGGTTCTGGGCGTCGATGGACGAGCTGCTGCCGATCTTCGAGCGAGAGGGGATCGCGCTGCGCCTCGAGCCCCACCCCGACGACTTCGTCGAGGACGGCAGGGTCGCGGCCGATCTCGTGCGTGGCATCAACTCGGCGAGCGTCAGCTACCTGTACTGCGCGCCGCACACGTTCCACATGGGCGGCGACGTGTCGGGGATCCTGCGGTACGCGGGCGACCTCGTGACGCACGTCCACGTCGCGGACTCGTTCGATCACCGCGCCTCGTCGGGCCTGCGGTACATCCTCAACCCGCCGGGCACGACCGCCCGGGTCCACCAGCACCTCGACATCGGCCAGGGGGAGGTCGACTGGGACGCGTTCTTCGCGACCCTCGGCGAGCTGCGCTTCGACGGCATCATGACCGTATGCGTGTTCGCCTGGGAGGATCGGGCCCGAGAATCCAGCCTCAGCAATCTCGAGGAGATCGGGCGCCGGACGGCGTCCTGGACCCATCTCGGCTGAGCCGGCGACGCCGCCCGTGACGGGCGCCGCGCCCGAGGCCGATCGCGCCCGCCGAATCGCCGGCGGACGACGGCGACCAGCCGATCGCGGCGATCGACTCCCGCCGCACGGCGCTGATCCTGCTCGCGCTCCTGTCGGTGATCTGGGGCGTGCACTGGGTGATCGTCAAGGTCGGCCTGGGCTACGTCCCGCCGATCACGTACGCGGCCTCGCGCGTCGCGATCGCGCTGGCGGTGATGGTCGTGCTCCTGCGGGTGCAGGGCCGGCTGCGGCTGCCGGACCGGTCGAACCTCTCGATCATCCTCTCGATCGGCGTCGTCCAGGTCGCGGCCGGCGTCGTCCTCCAGAACCTCGCGCTCCAGGTCGTGGACGCCGGCCGGTCGGCGGTCCTCGTGTACACGATGCCCTTGTGGGTGGCCGCGATCCTCGCGATCGGCTTCCGGGTGCGGCCCACCCGCTACGAGCTCGTCGGCCTCGTGCTCGGGCATCGGCGGGCTCGTCCTGCTGCTCAACCCGGCCAGCATCGACTGGAACAAGCCGGGTGAGATCGCCGGGGCCCTCGGGCTGCTCCTCAACGCCGTCCTGTGGGCGGCCGTCACGATCCACATCCGGCGCCATCGCTGGACGCAGTCGCCGCTCGACCTCCAGCCGTGGCAGCTGCTGGCGGCGCTGATCCCGCTGGCCATCCTCGCGATCGGCGTCGAACGCGGGGAGGGGATCCGCTGGGAGCCGGCGACGCTCCTGTTCCTGCTGTACAGCGGCGTGCTGGCCACGGCGTTCGCCGTCTGGGCCACCCAGGCGATCACGCGGTCCCTCGGCCCGCAGGCCTCGGCCACCGGCTTCCTCGCGATCCCGGTCGTGGGCCTGCTGTCGGGCTGGCTGTTCCTGGGCGAGACGCTCGGCGCGGTCGACGTGCTGGGCTTCGGGCTCGTGCTCGGCGGGGTCGCCGTGACCTCGTTGCTGGTCCCGAGGCGGTAGGCGGTATCGTTCCTCCGCGGGCCGCGCCGCGGCCGGGGGCGGGAGGCTTCGCTTGGCTGCTCGGGGTGCTCGGCTGGCGGTCGCGCTCGGCCTCGTGGCCGCGCTCGGCGCCGGGTCGGCGGCCCTCGCGGCGGATCCCCCGGACGGCGCGACGGGTCGGATCCTCGTCAAGTTCACGCCCGGCGCGACGTTCGCCGCCAAGGCGCGGGCGCGGGCCGCCGTCCTCGGCCGTCGGGAGCTCCGGTTCGGGCTGGTCCACGGCCTCGAGCTCGTCGCCACGGACCAGCCGGTCGCGGACGCCATCGCGCGGCTCGAGCGCCTGCCTGGCGTCGAGTACGCGGTGGCCGACCAGGCGATCGAGGCCTCCCTGACGCCGAACGATCCCGGGCTGCCCCAGCAGTGGGGCCTCGACCAGTCGAGCGACGCCGACATCGACGCCAAGTCGGCCTGGAACACGACCACGGGGGATCCGGCCGAGGTGGTCGCCGTGATCGACTCGGGCGTCCAGCTCAACCACCCCGACCTCGCGGCCAACATCTGGACCAACCCGGGCGAGATCGCCGGCAACGGGATCGACGACGAGGACGACGGCTACATCGACGACGTCCACGGCTGGGACTTCATCGGCGACGACAACCAGCCCAACGACGAGTTCGGGCACGGCACGCACGTCGCCGGGACGCTCGCGGCGGTCGGCAACAACGGGATCGGCGTGGCCGGCGTGGCGTACTCGGCCACGATCCTGCCGCTGCGCATCCTCGACAACCACGGCCAGGGCTTCGTGTCGGACGCGATCCGCGCCATCGACTACGCGACCCGCCACGGCGTCCGCGTGTCGAACAACAGCTGGGGCTACTCGGGCGGGATCTCGCAGCCGCTGTACGACGCGCTGCGCGCGGCCGGCGACGCTGGGCAGCTGGCCGTCGTGGCGTCCGGCAACGACTCGGCCGACATCGACGTCATCCCGAACTACCCGGCGGGCCTCGACCTGCCCAACGTCCTCTCGGTGGCCGCGACGACCCAGGACGACGAGCTCGCCGTGTTCTCGAACTACGGCGCGGCCAACGTGGACGTCGCGGCGCCGGGCGAGCACATCCTGAGCACGCTGCCGGGCGGCTACGGGTTCTCCGACGGGACGTCGATGGCGAGCCCCCACGTCGCCGGCGTCGCGGCCCTGCTGCTGGCCGTGCACCCGGACTGGTCGGTGGCCCAGGTCCGCGCCCGGATCCTCGACACGGTCCGGCCGATCCATCGGCTCAAGGGCGTGGTCGCGAGCGGCGGCATGGTCAACGCGGCGGCGGCTCTCGCGCCCGTGACCAACCTCGCCCCGACGGTGACGATCACCAGGCCGTCGTCCGGGACCTCGGTGCTGCGCGGCGCCCGGGTCTCGTTCGCGGCGACCGCCCTCGATCCGGAGCAGGGGAGCGTGGCGTCGTCGATCACCTGGATCTCGAACCGCATGGGCGAGATCGGCACCGGGGCGTCGTTCAGCCGCAGCGACCTCGTCGAGGGCACGCACGTCATCGTCGCGATCGCCCGCGACGCGGCCCACCACACGCCGCTGGCCTCGATCGTGCTGCGGGTCGGGCCCGAGGTCCGGACGATCGCCGACGGACCGGCCCTGCGGGCGCCGGTCGTCGCGGTGACCGCGGACGGGTCGCCGACGGTCGCCTGGTCCGAGTACGGCATCGGGACGGTGGTCGCGCGCCCGCTCGGGCACAACTGGCGGCGGGACGTCGTGTCGCGTGCCTACCAGGACGGCCCGCCCGACCTCGGGATCGACGTCGACGGCACGGCACACCTCGCGATCGAGCGCGACTGGACGCGCCCGGCGGCGTACGTGGACAGCGGGATCCTCGTGGCCGCCGACGACGGGAGCGGCTGGACCACGACGCGGGTGGACGAGGCCTGCGGCGACGACGGCGACGGCTGCGGGGCCGACGCGGCGCCGGCCTGGGCGGTCGACTCGGACGGTCGGTCGCACGTGGCCTGGGTGCGCAACGCGGTCGCCGGCGCCGGCAGCCGGCCCGGGCTGTGGCACGCGATCCAGCACGCCGACGGCACGTGGACCTCGGAGCGCGTCCTCGCGCTGGCATCCGGCCTGCTCGCGCCCGACATCGCGATCGGCCCCGACGACGCGGTCCACCTCGCGTTCGTCCGGACGGACGCCGGGCACGAGGGCGTGTACGACGCCACGAACGCCACCGGCTCGTGGGTCGTGACCGAGATCGAGGCGCTCGACGCCGACGCCGGGCTGGCCGGCGCGCGCGTCCAGGTCGCGTCGTCGGGGGACGTCGACGTCGCCTGGGCGGGGCCGGACGGCGTGTTCGACGCGACACGCTCGGGCGGCACGTGGGGCGCGCCCGTCGAGGTCTCGCCGGACGCGGCGTCATCGGTCGACCTCGTGCGGCACGGCGCCGACCGGCATCTCGCGTTCGGCCGCCTGACCGCCGGCGAGCCGAGCGGGGTCGCGGTCGCGACGTCCACCGGCGGCGGGCCGTGGACGGTGGACGAGGTCGATGACGGGGCCGACACGGGGGCTCGCCTCGCGGTCGACGGGGACGGCGACCTCCACGTCGTCTACCTCCGGGCCGCTCCCGCGCCCGAGGTCCGCTACGCGATGAACGCCACCGGATCGTGGAACACGACGGTCGTCACGCGGTCCTGGACCTGGCTCGATCCCGCGTTCGCGGTCGACGCCGCGGGGCATCACCACGTCGCCGTCTCGCGGATCGGCACCGAGCCCGGGCGTCTGGACCGGCACGGACGCCGGCGGCACGTGGGCGATGGAGCGGCTGACGACCGAGGCGCCGGACGGCAGCGTCGGGCTCGTGGTCGCGCCGGACGGCAGCGCGTCGATCGCCTACGGGGAGGCCTCCGCCGCGTGGCTCGCGACCGGCACGCCGGGCGACTGGACGTTCACGAAGATCGCCGACGACGCGGCCACGGGACGACGCACGCGATCGCTCGCGCGGCGAACGGGTCGCTGCACCTCGCGTTCGGCGTCGATGCCGGCTGGTGCGCGGCGGATCGCCTACGCCACGAACGCCGCCGGCGGCTGGTCGGTGACGCCGGTCCCCGCGAGCTCGCCGGTGACGCAGGATCAGCACCCGTCGATCGCCGTGGACGCCGCGGGCCACGCCCACGTCGCGTTCGAGATCGTGGGCACGTCGCCCGACCGCACCTCGATCGGGTACGCGACCAACCGCACCGGCGCCTGGGTCGTCACGCCACGCACGACGGGCGCGCCGCGCGACCTCGACCCGAGCATCGCCCTCGATGCCGTGGGGCACCCGCGGATCGCGTTCCTGCGGGCGGGCGCCGGCGTCCGGCTGCTCGCGTCCGACGGCTCGTCGTGGGCGGCGAGGATCGTGAGCTCCGGGGCCCTGGACGCCGATCCGTCGCTCGCCATCGACGCCGCCGGCCAGGCGCACGTGCTGTTCGCGGCGGGCGGCGTGCAGGACGGGATCTGCGAGCAGCCGCTGTGCGCGGCGCACCCGGGCCTCCGCTGGTGGACCGACGCGCCCGGCGCGGGATCCGCCCGCCGCGTGACCGACTTCGGCGACGACGTGAGCCCGTCGCTGGTGCGCGGCTTCGACGGCAGCCTCTCGGCGGCGTTCGTGAACACGCAGTGGCGGCTGGCCGAGATCCGGCTGACCCGCCCGCTGGCGCGGGTGACCGCCCCGGTCGTCCACCTCGAGGGCCCGGGCGCGAAGCTGGACAAGGGCCGGGCGTCGATCGTCGTCGCGTTCTCGGGCACCGGCGCCGCGCTCTACCGGCTGCAGGACAGCGTCGACGGCGGGTCCTACCGGACCGTGGGCCCGATCAAGGCCTCCACGTCGCGCACGGTCGCGGTGCGTGCCGTCCGCCTCGACCACCCACCGCTTCCGGGTGATCCCGTACGACGCGTTCGAGGTCCAGGGCCTCGCCGCCTACGGGTCCACGGTCCGGGTCGCCGCCAAAAGCGAGGCGCCGTCGGCGCCGCTCCAGTACTCGGGTGCCTGGAAGAACGTCGCGGACCCGGGCTATCTCGGCGGGCACGCGCGCGCGTCGGGCTCGGCCGCCGCCCGGGCGACGTACGCGTTCACGGGTCGCGAGGTCGCCTGGGTGGCCGCCAAGGGCACGCACTTCGGCCGGGCCGCGGTCTCCGTCGACGGCGTGAACCGGGGGACGATCGACCTCGAGGCCGCCAAGGCCCGCTTCCGGCGGGTCGTCTTCCGCGCGACGTGGTCGACAATCGGCCCGCACACGATCCAGATCCGGCCGATCGGCGACGGCCGCGTGGTCCTCGACGGGTTCGAGGTGCTGCGCTAGCCGGCGGTTGCCGAGCGCGCGGACGCCCGCCGCGCGACGTACTTGCGCATCTTGTCGGCGGTGCCGCAGTCCTCCATCGAGCACCACCGGCGGCTCCGGTTCTTGCTCAGGTCGAGGAAGTGGAACCGGCACGTCGCGCAGCCCTTGACGCGATCGAGCGGGCCGTCGGTCAGGAGCCGCTGCGCGTCGTGGATGACCGGCCACAGCGGTCGGGCCAGGTCGTCGTCCGCCCAGCGCCACGCGTAGGCGTCGTCGTCGCGGACCAGCTCCGCGTGGGCGAGGGCGTCCGCCTCGTCGTCGCGCAGCCGCGCGATGGCCGTGGCCGGGGGCGTCCGGCCGCTCGCGATCGCGTGGAACGCCTCGTACAGGTAGCCCGCGAGTCGCCACGACGCGCTCGTGGACCGCTCGAGCGGCGGCGGGGTGGCGGCGTGCCCGGCGGAGCAGTCGCTCGGCGTCGTCGGGGCCGAGCATCCCGACGTACGCGGCCCACGCGACCACGTCGCCGTAGTCGCGGATCGCGTCGTCCTCCGGGGCTCCGCCGGCCGGCCCGTTCTGGGTGTTGAGCAGGTCGAGGGCGAGGCTGCCGCCCACGATCCGCTGGGCCGAGATGTGCGCCGGTGTTTCCATCAAAACGCAGTTTAGCGGTTGACGGCGGCGGTGCCAAGTGCTAGTGTTACCTGCATACCGAAGTTGAGTGGAAACACTCTGGCAACGACAAGCGGAGGTCGACATGGACGTCTACCTGCTCCTCATCGCCATCCCGATCGTCGTCGGCGCGCTGGTCGTGGCGCGCGCGCTCGTGTTCCCCTCCGGCGTCACCTTCGACGACCTGTTGCGCGGGTCGAACCCGGCCTGGCCGCGCGGCGTGCAGGAGGAGGAGCCGGTCCACTGGCGGATCGAGAAGCTCGCCGTCCTCCGCCCGTCGAGGAGCCGATCGGGCTGACGATCTGGTACACACTGCGGCATGACGAAGGGCCGGCTCGAGGCGTTCAGCGACGGCGTCCTCGCGATCATCATCACGATCATGGTCCTCGAGCTCCGGCCGCCCGAGGAGACCAGCCTCGACGCGCTGCGGCCGCTCGTGCCGGTGTTCATCAGCTACGTGCTGAGCTTCGCCGTCGTCGGCATCTACTGGAACAACCACCACCACCTGTTCCAGGCCGTGCGGGCCGTGAACGGCCGGGTGCTGTGGGCGAACCTGCTGCTGCTGTTCTCGCTGTCGCTGCTGCCGTTCGGCTCCGCCTGGATGGGCGAGCACGAGTTCGCGCCGGTGCCGACGGCCGCGTACGGCGTGATCCTGCTGGGCGCGGCGATGGCCTACTTCGTCCTCGTCCAGACCCTGCTGCGGGCCCAGCCCGACGACGCGCCGCTGGCCACCGCCATCGGCCGGGACGCGAAGGGCAAGGCCTCGCCGGTCCTGTACGCGCTGGCGATCCCGATCGCGCTCGTCGCGCCGCTGGTGGCGTTCGGCGTCTACGTGTTCGTCGCGCTGATCTGGATCGTGCCCGACACGCGCATCGAGCGGACGCTCGCCCGCTGAGGCCCTAGCGCAGCTCGCGGCCGCCCGACGGGTCGCGCGGGTCGGCCCCGCGCTGCGGAACGGCGGTCCCACGGATCCCGACCACGAGGTCCGCATACGCCGGGTGGCGCTTGATCCACGAGTTGATGAACGGGCACTGCGGCGTGAGCTTGAGGCCGCGCGCCCGGACGTCGTCGAGGGCCGTCCTTGGCGAGCTTGCTGCCCACCCCCTGACCCTCGTACTCGGGCTTGACCTCGGTGTGGGTGAACACGAGCCAGCCGTCCTTCGGCTCGTACTCGGAGAAGCCGGCGAGCGCGCCGTCGACCCAGGCCTCGTAGCGGTTCTCGGCGGGGTTGTCCTTGACCTCGACGGTGGGCGTCACGGTCGGGGACAGGCCGGGCGCCACGTGGTCGGCCCAGCGGTGCTCGGGGTGGTAGCCGAGGATCCGGCGCGCGCGCTCGATCGACAGGAGCGTCTCGCGGCCCTTGACCTCGCGGGTCAGCGGGACGTCGGGGAAGACCTCGGCCATGAGGTCCGCGCTGGGCCGGGTCATCACGGTGTCGTCGGCGGCGACGATGCAGACCTCGGCCCCGGTCACGTCCGCCTCGAGACCGAGCCGGCAGGCCTGGGCGACGTCCCGGCAGTCGACGTAGCCCCACAGGTTCCACTTGCGCAGGGTGGCGTCGTCCCAGTACGAGGGGAACCGGGCGTAGTCGTCGGGCTCCATGATGTTCGAGATCCGCAGGCCCACGATCGGGATCCCGGTCCGCCGGTTGAACTGGGTCGCGAGCGTCTCGCCGGCGAGCTTCGAGAGGGCGTAGCTCGACTCCGGGCGGGGCTCGATGGTCTCGTCGATCGGCGCGAACGCCGGCGGCGTGTCGAACGGCAGGCCGAGCACGGTCTCGCTCGAGGCCCACACGACGCGCTTGCAGGCCGTTCGCCTCGGCGGCCGCGAACACGTTGTAGGTCGAGAGCGATGTTGTTGCGGAAGGTGTCGGCGGGCGGGCGGAGGCCCGGTGCCGGGATCGCCGCCAGGTGCACCACCGCGTCGTACCCGGCGAGCGCCTCGGCGGTCTGCCCGTAGTCCGCGAGGTCCGCGAGCAGGCACAGGCCGTGCTCGGACCCGTCGGGCTTCGTGTCGACGTTGGTCACGTAATGGCCCTGCTCGCGCAGGTCCCTCACGACCCACCGGCCCGCCTTGCCGCTGCCGCCCGTGACGACGATTCGCATGGCCTGCCTCCGCTCAGCCCGGGTCCACGTCGACCGCGACCGTCGCGACTGCCGGGCCGCGGCCGGGTGTCGACGGTCAGCCGGAACAGGTCCGGCCGGTTGTAGTGCCCGGTGGGGTCGAAGTAGCGCCGCGCCGAGCGGACGGCGGACGGGTCGACCTCGGCGTACAGGATCGTCTCCTCGTGGCGCGCCGGTCCGGCGAGCATCTTGCCCGTGGGGCCGATGATCACCGAGTTGCCGGGCGAGACCCAGTCGCGCTCGTCCGGGTCATCCTCGAGCTTCCAGACCTTGTCCCGGGCGGGGAAGTCCTCGGGGATCTGGTCGACGCGCACGCACGGGTTGACGCCGATCACGTAGAGCCGACCCTCGCGGGCGATGTGGCGCATGGTCGCCACCCACGCGTCGCCGGTCGCGAGCGTCGGCGCGACCCAGACGTCGATCCCCTGGCTGTACATGTAGTACCGCGCCAGCGGCATGTAGTTCTCCCAGCAGATCAGCCCGCCGACGCGGCCGATCTCGGTGTCGACGACCGTCAGCAGGCTGCCGTCGCCCATGCCCCAGACCGTGCGCTCCGAACCGGTCGGCATGAGCTTGCGGTGCTTGCCGAGCAGGCTCCCGTCCGCCCCGAAGTACAGCATCGAGCAGTAGATCGTGGCGAGGTTCGGGTCGCGCTCGTCGACGCCGACCACGAGCGTCACCCCGTGCTCCCGGGCGATCGCGCCCAAGCCGCTCGGTCGCCTCGCTGGGCACGACGATCGCCTGGTCGACGAGCATCGAGTACCACGCCTCGTCGCCGTCCCAGATGACGCCCGCGTCCTTCCAGATCGGGTCGCCGGGCACGAAGGCCTCGGGAAAGACGACCAGCTTGGCGCCGTTCGCGGCGGCCTCGGCGGTCAGCGCGGCCACGCGGTCGATCGTCGCGTCGCGATCCATGAGGACGTACGCCGCCTGGACGGCGGCCACGGTGAACGCTGTCATCGCTCCCTCCCCGGTGCGTCGGAGATCCGACGACCATGGTAGTCGGCCGTCTGACGGGCGCCGGGGGTTGGCGGTTCCCACGAGCGGCGTAGAGTGCCGCTCATGGCGACGAGCGATGCCTGAGCCAGGGATCGTCGCGGGCGCCCTCGAGCGCGGTCGCGAGGCCTTCGCGGCCGAGTCGTGGTCCGGTGCCTACGACCTGCTTGCCGAGGCCGATCGAGCGGAGCGGCTCGGACTGGACGACCTCGAGCGGATCTCGATCTGCGCCTACCTCGACCGGCCGCGATGCCGAGTGGGTCGACCTGCTGACCCGGGCCCACCGGGAGGCCTGCGCGCCGGTGACGCCGATCGCGCCGCTCGCTGCGCCTTCTGGCTCGGGTTCGGCCTGCTGTTCCGCAACGAGCCGGTCCGCGGCGGGGGCTGGCTGGCCCGCGCGGCGCAGCACGCCGACGAGGCGGGCAAGGACTCCGTCGTCCACGGCTACCTGCTCGTTCCCGCGGCCCTCCAGCACGAGGAGGCCGGCGAGTTCGAGGCCGCCCACACCGCATTCGCCGAGGCCGCCCGCATCGCCGGCCTGCACGCGGACGCGGACCTGACGACGATCGCCCGACTGGGGCTGGGCGAAACGCTGATCGGGCTCGGCCAGGTCACCCACGGCGTCGCCATGCTCGACGAGGCGATGGTGGCGGTGACGGCCGGCGAGGTGTCGCCGATGGTGATGGGGATCGTCTACTGCGCCACGATCGAGGCCTGCGGGCGGATCTTCGACCTCGGTCGCGCGCACGAGTGGACGGCCGCCCTCTCGGGCTGGTGCGAGGCCCACCCGGACCTCGTCCCGTATCGCGGCTCGTGCCTCGTGTACCGCGCCGACCTGATGACGCTCCACGGCGCCTGGCCCGAGGCGCTCGACGAGGCGCGGCGCGCGTCGACGGCGGCCCGGCCTCGCCGCCGATCCGGTCGCGGGTCCGGCCGCGTACGGCCGGGCCGAGCTGCACCGCCTGCGGGGCGAGGCCGAGGAGGCGGAGGAGGCCTATCGGGAGGCCAACCGCCTCGGACGCGTGCCCCAGCCGGGGCTCGCGCTGCTGCGGCTCGACCAGGGCCGCGTGGCCGCGGCGGCCTCGGCCATCCGGCGTGCCGTCGACGGGTCCGCGGACCCGGCCGCTCGACCACGGCTCCTGGACGCGTTCGTCGAGATCGCGCTGGCGGCCGGCGACGTGGAAGGTGCCGGTGCCGCGGCCGACGAGCTGGCCGTGCTCGCCGGCGGAGCTCGAGGCGCCCGTGCTGGTGGCGCTGGCGTCCCGTGCCGAGGGGGCCGTCCTGCTCGCCGAGGGCGAGGTCGCGAGCGGGCTGTCGGAGCTGGAGCGGGCGCTGGCCGCGTGGCAGTCGATCGAGGCCCCGTACGAGGCGGCACGGACGCGCGTGCTGATCGCCCAGGCCTGCCACCGGCTCGGCGACGACGACACCGCCGAGCTGGAGCTCGATGCCGCCGATCGAGCGTTCCGGGACCTTCGCGCGACGCCGGCGCTCCGCCGCCTCGAGGCGCTGCGGAACCGGCCGTCGACCGAGTCGCCGCCCCCGATCCCCGGCAACCTGACGACGCGCGAGCTCGAGGTCCTCCGCCTCGTGGCGTCGGGCAAGACCAATCGCGCCATCGCCGGCGACCTCGTGATCAGCGAGAAGACCGTCGCCCGCCACGTCGCCAACATCTTCACCAAGCTCGACCTCTCGTCCCGCTCGGCGGCGACCGCCTACGCCTACGAGCACGGCCTGGTGTCGTCTACATAGAACGACCCATGCCGGCCGACGCCGAATTGGGTGGTTCGGTCGATGCGCCGCGCGGCGTGCACCCGTAGCGTCGTGATCGGCGACCGGGTCATCCGGTCGCCTCCGCACCCACATCCGGTGCCCGGAGGCGCGACATGCAGGATCTGCAGAACGGCGAGCGGTTCGATGCGATCGTGATCGGCGGGAGCCAGGCTGGTCTGGCCGTTGGCTACCACCTGCGGAGGCACGGGCTGCGGTTCGTGATCCTCGATGCCCACGCGCGCATCGGCGACGCGTGGCGGTCGCGCTGGGACTCCCTGCGCCTGTTCACGCGGGGCCGCTACGACAACCTGCCGGGGATGCCGTTCCCGGGCGACCGGCATGCGTTCCCGACGAAGGACCAGGTGGCCGACTACCTCGACGCCTACGCCTGGTACTTCGATCTGCCCGTCCGCACCGGCGTCAAGGTCGATCGGGTGCAGGCGACGCCGGACGGATCGGGGTTCGTCGTCAAGGCCGGCGACAGGGTGCTCGATCGCCGAGCAGGTCGTGCTCGCGACCGGCGCCTTCCACCATCCGCGGGTGCCGCTGACGGTCGCGCGGTGACCTCGATCCGGGGATCCTCCAGCTGCACTCCAGCGAGTACCGGCGGCCGTCGCAGCTTCGCGACGGTCCCGGTGCTGGTCGTCGGCGCGGCCAACTCCGGCTCCGAGATCGCGCTCGACATCGCCCGCGCCGGCGGCCGGCACGTCTGGCTGGCCGGGCGCGATACCGGGCACTTGCCCTTCGACCTCGAGGGACGCCTCGGCCGCTGGCTCGATCCGGTGATCTGGTTCGGGGCCAACCACCTCCTGACCGTCCGCTCGCCGATCGGGCGCAAGGCGCGAGAGACGTTCCTGCTTCCGCGGGCATCCGGTCGAGCGGGCGCGACCGCAGCCTCCTGGCGGCGGCGGGCGTGGAACGTGTCGTCGGGCGCGTCGACGGCGCAGCCGGCGGCCGTCCGGTGCTCGACGACGGCACCGTGCTCGACGTCGCGAACGTGGTCTGGTGCGACCGGCTTCCGGCGCGACTACGCGTGGATCGAGCCGTCGATCACGGACGCCGACGGCTGGCCCGTCCAGGAGCGAGGCGTCGTCGCCGGCGTCGCGGGCCTGTATATCGTCGGGCTGCCGTTCGAGACGGCGATCGCCTCCGCGCTGCTCGGCGGGGTCTGGCGCGACGCCGCCTACGTCGGGGACCGCGTCGGCCGAGCGGGCGGCGCTCGCCCGAACCCGCGCGCCGGCGGGCGCGATGCCGACCGAGCACCGTCGTCTGACGAGGCGGCCGGGACGGCGAGCGAGTCGCCGTCCCGGACCCCGCGCCGCCGGGGGTTTACGGCGACTCGGCGAAATACATGTCCTCGTCGGCGCCCGTGCGGCCCGCGAACGAGACCTGGTTGCGGAGGTCGGTCCAGACGGCGACGACCCCGCCGGACGGCGTCGCGGCGATCCCCGAGTAGTCGCCGATGAACGTCGTCGCGAACGGGAAGTCCGCCTCGAGCGTCGCCGCGAACCAGCGGTTGTTCTTCGTCGGATCGGAGCGGGCCGTCGTCAGCTCCGAGGTCGCGAACGACAGCGAGCCCGCGGACGCCTCCGTCGCGAGCGTGTAGCCGTACTGGTGGTTGGCCGGGTCGTACTGGCGGTCGAAGAAGCCGATCCGCAGCAGGCCCTCGGTGTCGTACGCCGCCCAGCCCTGGAACTGGTCGCCCGGCAGCTCGAGCGCCACGGGGTCGGACCACGTCCGGCCGGCGTCGAACGACTGGCTGACGACGATGTCGGAGTTGGTCACCGCCTCGTACGGGTCCTCCGGCGCGGGCAGCGTGCTGTTGCGCATGTCCGACCACGCGACCGCGAGGTGGTCGCCGTCGGTGGGGTCGGCCGCGATGTTGCCGGCGGACCAGGAGCGGAACGCCGAGTCCTGGTAGGTCTGGCGGCCGAACGCGATCGGGTAGTCGTCGACGCCGTCGATCAGGGTGTCGACGACGAACGGACCGGCGATCCGCGCGCCGGTGTCGGGATCGAGCTCGACCACGACGTAGTCGTCGCGACCGTTCTCGCGCTCGGGCGGGAAGTCCTCGAAGGCGACGAAGATCCGGCCGTCGGCCGTGGCGATCGGCACCGACACGAAGGGGAACACCGAGTCGCCCGAGATGACCACCGGCGTCGACCAGGTCGCACCGGCGTCGTGTGTCACGGTCGCGAGGACTGCGGGCCGACTCCGACGGCGCCCTTGTGTCCCGAGCCGGAAGTCGCCGAACGTGACCAGCGCGTTGCCGTCGCCCCACGCCGTGACGTACTCCTTGTCCAGCAGGTCGCCGACCGAGGTGCCGACGCCGCTGCCCTGGGCCACGCGATGCGGATCCCAGGTCACGCCGCCGTCGTGCGAGACGGAGACGAGGATGTCCGGGTTCTGGGCGTTGGCCGGGCCGACGAACCGGAAGCCGAGGGTGGCGTAGTACGCGTTGCCGGCGTCGTCGAAGTCGACGGCCGGGTCGCCCGTCGCCTGGTAGGTCGACGTCGTCCGGATGGGGTAGACCGTCCAGCTCGCGCCGCCGTCGAACGACACGGTCGCCCGCGAGCGGGTCGAGGCGGCGACATGGCCGCCAGGGTTGATCGCGAGCTGGTAGTCGTTGGCGCCCGCGATCAGGTTGTCGGGGTCGGTGGGGTTGACCGCGATCGTGGTCTCGTTGTGGGGACCGGTGCCCTCACAGCTGACGTTGACGTTCGCGTCGTTCGTGGGCGGTGTCGAGCAGATGGCGTCGCCGTTCTTGAGCGCCGGGCCGGCCGCCCAGACGGCGCCCGCGACCGGCGCCTCCTCGAGGTTGTTGTGCACGAACTCGATCGGGAGGTTGCGCTCACCGCCTTCCTCCTCGGCGGCGACAGGGCCTCCGGCGAGTGCGATGGCCGCGATCGACGCGCCAACCAGGAGCGTGATCCGGCGGGATCGGTGGCGACGAATACCGGCCATACCGGTCGTCCTCCATTCCCCGGACTCGAACGACAAGCGACACGGCGAGGGTTGCCGAGCTCGCGTAATACCGGCATTACACACCCGGGTCCGTCCGGGGCGCAAGTTGCAAAGCCATATCGGGGCCGTTACGCGGGCGGTGGCCGCGCGCCGGCCCCGCCGGGTCAGGCCTCGGTCGGCGTGGCTCCGGTCGATGCGGCTCCGGTCGATGCGGCTGCGGTCGGCGCCCCTGTTGGCGCCGCTGCGGTCGGCGCGGCGGCGGCCGGTTCGGCGGCGGCGGCGACGGCCTTGGGTGCCACCGCGAGGTCGACGGTCCGCACGCGGCGCGTCTGGCCCGCCTCGGTCTTGACCACGGCTGCCGAGATGACGCCCGGAACGAGCGACTGCACGACGGCGGTCTCGCCGGTGTAGAGGCCGGTGCCCTGGATGATCACGCGCATGCCCGGCACGATCTCGGCCTTGCCGACGCCCGCCTTGGTGTTGATCGTGGCGACGGTCGGCGGGGTGACCTGCGGCACGTAGGCCGGCGCGGGTCCGCGCGAGCTGCGGGGCGGGGGATAGGTGACCTTGCGCTTGCGGGTCATCAGTAGGACCTGCGCGAGCGCTGCTCGTCCTTCGGCGGCTTGGGCTCTCGGCCCGGCCGGGGCGGATTGGGTGCCGTGCCCGGGGCCATGTCGGGCCGGACTTCGGGAACACGGGCCTGGGCTGCCGCGACTTCGCGGCTGAAGGCCGCGGCGGTCGCTGCCGGGAGACTCCCGTACCACGCGGCCTGGACTTCCTTCATGCGCTCGCTCTCGCTCGCGCGTCGTTCACGTTCGTGCTTTGAATGCTTGGTCATCGACCCCTCCGGGATGGATTGCCTGGTCTGATCGCGTCCCCCTGGCGCCCCGCGGTCTGCGGGCGACGGTCAAGGCAGCGGGGACGAGGTCCGGCTTCTGTGGTGAGTGGACGCCTCTCGAGGCGTCAGATGCGACCCTGGCAGGGCAGATGGTACGCGATCCCGTGAAGAGCCCTGCCAGGGGACGGCCGATCAGTCGATCAGGAACGTGACCTGGACGTCGATCGTGACGTCGGTCGTGCCGGCCATGACCGGCGTCTGGGCCGCGTCCGCCGCGAGGGCACCCGCCGCCATCTCGCGGCCGTACCAGACCGGTGTCGTGACCGTCTCGCTCATCGAGGCGACGCCGGTGACCTTCACGCCCACGCCGTTGGCCAGCGTGTCGGCCTTCGCCTTGGCGTCGGCCACGGCGGCCTCGCGGGCCTTGGCCTGGGACGCCGCGCGATCGGCGACGTCGAACGTGATGCCGTTGACCTGGGTGGCGCCGGAGACGATCGAGTCGTCGAGCACGTCGCCCACCTTGTCGAGGTCGCGGACCGTGACGGTGACCGCGTTCTGCAGCTGGTAGCCGCGGACCTTGGGCGTGTTGGTGTTCGTGTAGTCGTAGACCGGCTGGAGGGAGATCGACGACGTGGCGATGTCCTTGTCGTCGATGCCGAGGGCCTTGAGCGCGGCGATGACCTGGGTCATCGACTCGGCCGCCGCCTGGCGCGCGGCCTTGGCGGTGTTGCGCTCGATCAGGACGCCGAGGTTGATCGTGGCGAGGTCGGGGACGACGGTCACCTTGCCGCTGCCGGTGACGGAGATGGTGTGCTCGGGCGGGAGGTCGGAGGCGGACACGGCCGCAGCGTACCGGGGCGCGGGGTTCGTCGCGGCGCCGAGCACCGGGCCGGCGAGCACGCCGACGGCGAGCGCGGCCACGCCGGCGATCGCCATCCAGCCGAGGGTCGAGCGGCCGGGGCCGCGCATCTGGGTGTCAGTCATCGTTGGTTCGTTCACCGTTCCGGGTCCCTGCTGCGCGCCGCCTTGGCTGGGCGCTGGTGCCGGCCGGTGGGCCCCGCTATCCGACCTTCGGGGCGGTAGACGCCGATCGCGCCGCGGCGGTTTCCACGGCTGGTGCAGGTGAGCACCGTTCGTCCTGGATTTGGCCGGCCAGTCACGCTCGCGCCTACGACCAAGCAGGACGGTGTGGTCGCGACTACCGCAAGCGCGCAACGGGCCGGAGCAAGGTGCCGCGCTCCGATCTGATGTGGACCAGATTGAAGGGGAGCGTTGCTGAGCTGCGGCAGCGGACGAAGTCCCGAATTGCGCCTTTGGGTCAATGACCTCCGGGGATTGAGGCGCCACGCTGCGAGTCGGCACTCATCCCGCAGGAGATCCAATGAACGGCTCGTGGTCGAGCGACGAGAACATCAAGATCATCACCTTCGTGGGCACGGCGATCCTTCTCGTGCTGGGCGCAATGGGCGTCATCAGTCCCGGCCTGGAGCGCTGACGCGCGATGACGACCAACCAAGTGGGCTACGGCCTCATTTTCGTGATCGTGGGTATCGCGGTCGTCGGCATGCTCAGCGCCCTCACCGAGCACAAGCCCGCGGCGACGACGGCGTACCACGCCCCGGTCGCGAACGACTGCCCGCCGGGCACTTATCGGAGCGGTGCGCTCGCCGTCGGTAACACCTGCCTGCCGTTCGTCCAGGTCTACCAGCCGACGCCCCGACCGATCCTCCCGGACGCCTCCCCGCAGCCGATCTTCGTCCCGAAGGTCAACGTGATGGACACCATCAACGACAGCTACGCCGACCAGCGGGCGAGCAACAAGGCCAAGGACGCCGCCTGCCGGAAGAAGGGCAAGCGGTACGACAACGTCGATGACACCGGCTGCGTCAGCAAGAGCATGTACCGCTGGCTTAAGTCGGACGACTACTACTGGGCCACAACCGGCCACGTGCCAACCTTCACCGACGGCGGGGGCGGGTACATCCCGTGCAGCCAGTTGCCGACCTATCGGACCAGCGGCTACGACCGCCACGACGCGGACCACGACGGCTGGGCGTGCGAGAAGTGAGCAACAAGCCGCTGAACGGCGCCCGTCGGCCCATCATCGGAGACGACCTCGCCAAGCGGTGGCGGTCCATCCTCGCAATGGGGGCGGCGTGCGGCCTACTCGTGGCCACGGTGGTGGCCGGCTGTTCGTCGACCGTCGCAGCTTCGCGGGCCGCGACCCCGTCGGCTACCGCGAAGCCATCGCCGACCGCGAAGCCATCGAATACCGCGAAGCCATCGCCCACCGTCAGCCCGACACCCCGACCGAGCGCGAGCGCGGCTGCGACTCCCGCGGGCCGTCCGGGTCCCGCGGTCCTCGGCCTCGTTGCATGGGAGGAGCACCTCTACGCCCAGGCGCACCGCGGCGTCGCGCATCTCAACAGGGTGCCGACCGCCCTCAACAAGCCGAAGCGGAAGTCCGCAGGCCGGGCGCTCGACGCGCTGGGGACGTGGATCCGAGATGAGCGGGTCTGGCTTCGCGGAACCGCGAACCTGCCGTGCTACTCGGGGTCCCGTGACGATTGGGAGCAGACGCTCGGATTCATGTCGAGCGCCCGCCGCGCTGGCAAGGATCTGGTGAAGGCACCGGTTTTCTCCATGGGCAACCCCCTCGACATGTACAACATGAACTTGGCCGCGATAGACGTCGGCTTCATCCAAATCGAAATGGCCCAGACACGGGAGCTACGCTGCCCATGACACGTGCGCGCACTCCCTTCTTTAGCGGTCAACGGAGCGTGCGGGCTAGCCCGCTCGTATCTCTCTCCTCGCGGTCGCCGTAGCCGGCCCGCCAGCATCCGACTTGCCCGCCTAGAAGGGCCCGATGTAGACGAGGCCGCCGCCTCCGTGAACGCGGGCTCGCCTGAGATCTCTTCGATCTCGTCCACGACGGCATCGCCTGCGAGCCTTGCTGACGTCCAGCTACCGGCGGTACGTGCTCTCATCACGTCGGGCGACCCGCAGCACGATGACCAGGCGCCGCACGTCGTCGATGACGTCGACGATCCGGAGGGCGCCGACGCGGAGCCGCCACCAGTCGCTGTCGACAACGGGCTTCGCGCCGGGCGGTCGCGGCTCCATCGCCAGCGCCAGGATGGGCCCGCGCAGCCGGGCGGCGTCGCCAGGCGGCAGCTTGCGGAGCTGTCGTACGGCGGCGGGGGAGAGGTGGACGCGGTAGGGCTCGCGGCGCTTCGCGCGACCCTGGGTCACCGGTCGGACCCGTACTCCGCCTTTGTCTCGGCCGCCAGCTTCTGAAAGACCTCAGCAGCCGCGGTGCCGCCGTCTCGCTCGTACTCGGCCAAGGCTTCCGCCGCGGACGCTCGATCCTCCGCGTCCTCGCGGCGCTCGAGCCACTGCGCCAGCGCGTCGGCCATCACGTCGCGGACGCTTCGATCGGCGCGCGCCGCCTCAACCTTGAGGCTCCGGTAGAGGTCGGCATCGAGATCGATCGTCACCTTCATTGGCCCAGCATACCAGCATGCTGGTAACCCATCGACGCTGACTCGGGGCGGGAAGGTTAGTCGGGCTGGCGCGAGCCGAAGTATCGGATCGCCGCCTCGAACTCCTTTGTCCACAGCTCGAGCTTGCCGATGTCTGTCGCCGGGACCTCGAGCCCGAGGTCGCGGTGCATCTCCCAATAGCCACCTGAAGGCATGCCTGCATCGCGGCCGACCACGAGTGCCGATAGCAGCGGAATGTCGTCGACTCGGTTGAGCTCCTGGATCGAGAGCTGGCCGAGGAGCATGCCCATCTGCTGACCGTGGTGCGTGTAGGGCCCCTCCGGCCACTTGATCGCGGTCACCACGTGGACCAGATCGGTATAGGTGCCATACCGGCCTTCCGAGGCCCACCGGTAGAGCGTCTGGCGTGCCTGACGCTTGGCCTCTTCCCAGGCGTGCTCGTCAGGGCCGTACGTTTTCGAGACCCATGGGAGCGCCTGTTCCGGGTATCTGGCCATGGATGCAGTTTAGGGTGGCCGACGCCGCTGAAAGCGGGCCGCTCGTTGCGTTACCGCGCCTTGTGATTACGGGGTCACGCCATGGCGAGCGCGTTGAGCAACAGGGCGGGTTACCGCCGGTATCCGCTCTGCCGACGACGGCCTGGTCCTCGGTTGATGCCCGACAAATGGGTGGTTGCCTGAGCGTTGGCGCCGATCAACATGCGCGATGTCTGCAGTCCAGACACGGCCGTTCTGCTTCGTCCATGTCGTGAGTCGGAGGGCACCGACCCCGACCATTGCCGGAGCGCCTACCGCGCCATCGGACACGCCAATCGAGCCGAGAAGAGGATGGCTCGTGGCGCCTCACCTCAAACCGCGGCTCGAACCGCGAGAAGGACCGCTACCGCAATGATCTCCATTGACAAGCGTCGACTGGCCAGCCTGGTTTCGGCGTCCGCACTCATGGCTACGTTCGTCGTGGCCTCCGCGCCAACGGCCGTCGAGGCCGCCACGCCGGCCCTCAGGGTCACCGTCAACTGCTACTCCAACCCGGAGCGCACGGTGGTCCACAACAATCGATCGAAGGCGATCACCATCAAGACCGTCGGGTCGATCTACCGGCCGTACAGCAACGAACCCTTCGCCGTGTACAAGCGCCTCGCACCCGGGGCGACAGTGACCTTCTTGAGCGGGTATGGAGCATCCTCGTCCAACTCGCGCACCTTGACCCGCCAGTACATCTACAACAACGAGGTCGGCTCGTCCGAAGGCGCGCGAGTCAAGGACACGAACGGGAACAGCTACACGGATCGCTGCTGAGGAGAAATGCAGCATGGAGGGCGGTCGAGATGGCGAGCCAATGTGACACCTGCGGGCGAAACTTTGGACTAGCCGATCGCGCGCGCGGTCGCACGCGCTGCGACTCGTGCACGGCGGCTGCGGCAGCCGCCCTCCAGCACAGCCTCGTGGACTATTCCGGGATGCTCGAGGCAGTCATCCGGAGTGGTGGCCAGGATGCAAACGCGACCTCGCGACTCCGCGCCACCGAGCAGGCGATCCTGGCGTCCGGTGGGCAGTTCGCAGCCGAGAAAGATCGCTATTTCCGGTCGTACCTCGACCACTTGTTGGTCGATGAGCGGTTGTCGCTTGGCGAGGAGCAAGTGTTCGAGAGGGTTGGCGACGCCCTGTACGGACCCGAGCAACAGGTTGCGCAAGTTGCTGCGCTCAAGAGCTACCGATCTGCGCTGTTCATCGCGATGATCAACGACGGTCGGCTGCCGGATCTTGGATCCGGTGGCATGAACCTCAAACGTGGCGAGCGCCTTCACCTCCAGGAGCCGGCTGGCCTGCTCAAGGAGATCATTCAGCGGGAGTTCCAGTCAGGGTCCCGCGGCTACTCGTTCCAAATCGCCAAAGGCGTGTCGTATCGAATTGGCTCGACGCGGGGAAAGATGGTCGAAGTTGGACGATCGATGGAAACCATCGACAACGGTGACCTGTACGTGACTTCGCTTCGCGTTGTGTTCACCGGCCTGCGCAAGTCCGTTGAGGTTCCATATGCAAAGCTCCTCGACTTGAATGTGTTCACGGACGGCATTCAGTTCCACGTCAGTGGCCGACAAACGCCGTCGATGTTCCGGGTGACCGATGGTCAGATGACCGCGGCAGTGGTCAACGCCGCGATGCAGGCGACGCTGTGACTGCCACCTCGGCGGCCAACGTCCGCGTGCGATACCGGACGTTCGTCGACCGCCACGAGGTCGCGTGGGAGCTGACGTTCGCGGCGCTTGCCGTCGTGTTCGTTGCCCTCGCGTTCGTCCCGGCCCCGCCCGGCTCTGCGACCGAGAGCACGATCGTGGCGATCGAGTGGGTGATCACCGGAATCTTCATCGCGGAGTTCACGACCCGCCTGTGGGCTGCCGAGTCTCGACAGGCGTACGTGCGCGGCCACTGGATCGATCTCGTCAGCTGCATCCCGCCGACGCGCTGGCTCCGCTGGTTCCGCATCCTGCGGCTGCTCCGGCTCGTCCGCGCCTTCGCCGGCAGTCGGCCGCGCGATGACGAGCCTCGATCGTCTCGCGAACCACAAGGGCCTCGTCTGGCTGTTCGTCGCCTGGATCGGCGTCATGCTGCTCTGCGCGGTCGGCCTGTACGTCGCCGAGAACGGCATCAACCCGGCGGTGGAGAGCCCGCTCGACGCGCTGTGGTGGGGCCTCACCACGATGACCACCGTCGGCTACGGCGACGTGTTCCCGACGACCGGTGAGGGGCGACTCGCGGCGGCCGTGCTGATGATCTTCGGCATCGGCCTGTACTCGATCATCACGGCGACGGTGACGAGTTTTCTGATCGTCGGCGAGGAGACCGGTCAATGTCGCCGACCAGCTCGAACGCCTGGCGGCGCTCCACGCCGACGGCCGTGTCACCGACGACGAGTACCGTGCGGCCAAAGCGTCGTACTGGGCTAGCGTCTGGCTCCCGCGAGCGCGCCACGGTCGACACTGCACACGCCACAACGGAATGGCGCATCGAAGGGGTTAGTGTTCTCGTGCCAGCGATCGGCCGCGAGCCGCGGATCGCTGCGCCCATCACCAGCCGACTCGCGAGTGGTGATGCAAGGGGGTGGAGATCGTGACTGACCTTGGACGCCTCGCCAGGCTGCGCCTTGGACTGCGCACCGGCGACCGAGAGCTCACGCTCGCCAAGTTTCGGATCGTTCAGGTTGCGAGCCCCAAGTCCGCCCAGCCGCTTCGAGTGTTCCTGATCGCGACGGTTGCTGCGATCCTGCTTGCGGCGTGTTCGAGCGAAACGTCGTCCCAATCGCTAACCGCCGGAAACAGCCCAAGCGTTGTGGCCTCTTCGCCGTTGGGCTCCGGTGAGGAAGGCGCTGGATCGGCGACACCGGACGAGTCGCTGACTCCTGCGAGCGAGCCCGCGCCGGCAAGTGAGCCCGCACCCGCAGAAAGCAGCGAACCTCCGTCCGCTAAGCCGCCGCAGCCGTTGTCGGTGAAAGTGACGAGAGTGACGAGGGTCGTACGAACCGGTAACGACGCGTCGGTCAGCATCTCCACCGAGCGTGGGTCAGGATGCGGCATCGCCGTCACTTACTCGAGTGGACCATCGACTGCCGCGGGTCTGGATGGCAAGCGGGCCGACAAGAAGGGCAAGGTCAAGTGGACTTGGATCGTGGGCGCAAACACGACGGCGGGCACATATCCGATCGAGATCGAGTGTCGGAAGGGCGATCGCTCGGGAGCCACGCAGACGCAATTCAGGGTGAAAGGTTGAACGAGTCGCGACGACCACGTGGGGCGAGCAGGAGCTCGTGACTGGCCCATTCCCCGAGGGTTCAGTCGATCCGCACCAGCCCGGATCTTCTCCGCCGCTGCCGCCTACTGGGCCAGCCTACGCGCCCGGTGCAGAGGTGCACGAAGGGCCTGGATTGCTGGTCCGTGCGATCTGGTTCCTGCTCGTTGGGTGGTGGCTGACCGGAATCGTCTCGGCCATCGCTTGGCTGGCCATGGTCACCATCATCGGGCTGCCGCTCGGGATCTGGCTGATCAACCGCATCCCTACGGTGCTCACGCTCCGGCCGCGGACACGCGAGGTCCAGCAGCTGGTCGACGACGCGGGTTTCACGCGACTGGTGAACGTGCCGATCCAGCAGCAGCCATGGCCCGTACGCGGGCTGTGGTTCATCTTCGTCGGCTGGTGGGCTTCGGCGATCGTCATGTCGATCGGCTGGTTCCTGATCGTGCTGATCATCACGCTACCGCTCGGCCTGACGCTCTACAACCGCGTGCCCTTCGTGGCTTCGCTGTACCGCTACTAGTTAGTCGGGCACGGTCCGGTCGGGCATCGCGTGGAGGCTAGTTATCGCGCACCAGGTCGCTGACCGCGGCGATCAGGTCGAGTGCCTTGTCGGCAGGAAACCCTGGACCGGGCGACACCTTGCCGGAATAGGCGCGCTTCTGGACCCCGACGGTGGCCCTCCCCAGTCTTGGTGGGGGATGTACGTGACTCGCACCTGCTCGTCCTTGGACATGTCGAACTCGATGTATCGATTGACCCGCGCTGTCCGTTGCTGATGTCATCAGGGCGTCGGCCGGCGTCGCCAGCAGCGGCATCGGGTCCGACGGGTCCAGGTGGAGCGACCGCAGGGCACGCTCGCGGATGGCCGCGTTCGACCACAGCCGATGAGGAACACCTGGCTGCCTACGGGCTCGGTTTCGTGTCACCAGACGGGGCCTCGCCGCTCTCGGCGTCCCGTCGGAGTCGCCGGGCCTCGTTGGCCTCATAGGTCGTGCGGATGAGGTGCGCAAGCTCTGCGAAGCCCTCTTCGCCAAGTACCTGTCGCAGCTTCGGATAGGAATCGCCGCGTTCCTCGGTCATCGCGTCCTCCATCGCACGTTCGAAGGGCACACTGCTCTCAGAGCGAGACCATACGCCGCCGGCTCGGCACGATTGAGTTGACGGTCAGCCGAGCAGGTGGGATGTCGATTGGAGCGCAACAGCCGTGAGAGTCCTCGTCGCGGACCAGTTCGAACGATCGGGCCTCGATGGCCTGGCCGCGATCGGCTGCGACGTCGTCCACGACCCGGCGCTCAAGAACGAGGCGCTCGCGGCCGCGCTCGCCGAGACCCAGGCGGAGGTGCTGGTCGTCCGCTCGACCAAGGTGACCGAGGCGATGATGGACGCCGGGCGACTCGCTCTGATCGTCCGCGCGGGTGCTGGCTACAACTCCATCGACGTCGCCGCCGCGTCGGTCCGCGGCATCTACGTCACGAACT
This sequence comes from uncultured Chloroflexia bacterium, assembly GCA_963767945.1. Lineage (GTDB taxonomy): Bacteria > Chloroflexota > Limnocylindria > Limnocylindrales > CSP1-4 > CAIXZV01. The sequence continues at coordinate 159,971 of CAVYGH010000013.1, forward strand.
GCCCGGGCCGGAACGCGGTCGCCGTGGCCGAGCTCGCCTTCGGCCTGATCCTCGCGCTCGACCGGCGGATCCCGGACAACGTCGCGGACCTGCGAGCCGGCCGCTGGAACAAGCAGGAGTACTCGAAGGCTCGCGGTCTGTACGGCACGACGCTCGGGCTACTCGGGTTCGGCAACGTCGCCCAGGAGCTGGCTCGTCGCGCCCAGGCGTTCGGCTGCGACCTCGTCATCTGGGCTCGACGCTTCGCCGACGATCCCGATCCCGACCTCAGGCGGTTCGGGCTCGAGCGCTCACGGCCGGGTCAGAGCGTCGTGATCGCGCCGTCGCCCGAAGCGGTCGCCGAGCAGGCCGACATCCTCAGCGTCCACCTGGCGCTCCATCCCGAGACCCGAGGGCTCGTCAACGCGGACCTCCTCGGGCGCCTGCGGCCGGGCGCGCTGGTCATCAACACCGCCAGAGCCGAGGTGGTCGACTACGACGCGCTGGCCGACGCGGTGCGGGAGCGGGGGATCCGGGTGGGACTCGACGTCTATCCGAACGAGCCGACCGCCGGTTCCGCCGCGTTCGACGACCCGCTCGTCGCCCTGCCCGGGGTCTACGGGACGCACCACATCGGCGCGTCCACGGACCAGGCGCAGGAGGCGATCGCCGCCGAGGTCGTCCGCATCGTCGCCTCGTTCAAGGACACGGGCCGCGTGCCCAATGTCGTCAACCTCGCCCGGCCGACGCCGGCGACCCATGTGCTCGTCGTCCGCCATCGGGACCGGCCGGGCGTCCTCGCCCACGTGTTCGAGCATCTCCGGCAGGCCGACATCAACGTCCAGGAGACCGAGAACATCGTGTTCGAGGGCGCGGAGGCGGCGATCGCCCGGATCAACCTCGACCGTGCGCCGTCGCAGGCGGAGCTGGATGCCATCGCTCCCGGCAACGACGACATCCTCAGCGTCCAGGTCGTGGCGCTCTAACGCGAGCTTCCGGCAACCACCGATCGCGTGCCGCTAGGCGGCTTCGTGAGCGTCTCCGTTGCAGGTCGTCGGCGACCAGAGACCGACCTGGCTCGACTTCGCCTCATCCTCGGCGGCGGCGAGGCGATCGGCGTGGATCGAGGGCACGCCGTCGTAGACGTAATGGATCGCGTCGCCCTGGCGGATCATCGTCTCCGCGAACAGCGAGCCGTCGGCGAGGAACACGTGCGCCAGGAGGCGATCGAAGCGGTCGCGGGTGTCCTGGGTCGGGTCGAGCTGGAGAACGATCGGGTCGTCGGGCTTGAGGAGGCGCTTCGCGGCCGCCGTGGCCTCGCGGGCGAAGCACTCGACCGGGGTGCCGGGCTTGTTCGTCTCGGGGCTGTCCAGGCCGATGATCCGGATGTTCTCGTCGACGCCGTCGAGGAGCGCGTGGATCGTGTCGCCGTCGACCACGCGGATGACCGTCGCCGCTTCGCCGGGCGGATCGAGCGACGCGGCCGACGTCGCGGGAGGAGTCGTCTGCCGGTGGGTCGGAGACGCCGTCGCTGACGTACCGGCGGACGCGGCCGCCGTCGGTTCGATGAGCCCGACTTGGCCGCTCGACGATGGCGTCGAACTGCCGCCAAGGAACGCGAGCACGAGGACGATCAGGATGGCCCCGATCAGGAGCCCGACGACCGGTGTCGTCCGCCGCGGCGAAGTCGCTGATCCGTGCGGCGCCGCAGGCTCAGGCGCATCCCAATCGGCGTCCCACCCGGGATCCGTGGCGCGAGCCTTCGGATCAGGATCCCAGTCGTCGCTCACCTAGGACGCGAGCGGCTTGGACGGCAGCTCGACGGGCTCGGCGAAGTCGTAGATGCCGGGCTGGAACGCGAAGATGCGGATCGCCGCCGCGGTCTCCAGCACGGTCGACGTGATGACCTGCACGCCGTCGGCCTCCGACGACTCTCGGATCAGCGGCTCGAGGGTCGGCGGGATCGCGATGATCAGGTCGCTCATCACGGACTGGTCGAGCAGCCGCGTGTCGGCCGGCGTGGCCAGCAGCGGCATCGGGTCCGACGGGTCGAGGTGGAGCGACCGCAGGGCCCGCTCGCGGATGGCCGCGTTCGACCACAGCCGCTCGGCGAGGTCGTCGGCGGGATCGACGCCCTCCTCGGCGAGGTCGCCGCGCCGGAGGCCGAACTCCAGGATCTCGCCCAGCCGCAGCTCGAGGACCGCGGACGTGGCCGCGATGATCGACCCCTCGGTCTCCTCCCAGAACACCCCGCGGATGCGCGGCCAACGCTCGCGGATCGCCCGGACGAGGGCCGCGGCGAACATCGCGCGAAGGGCCGCGACGTACAAGGGATACACGCGGTAGATGCCGCCGGCGTCGGTGCCGGCCAGCGACGGATCGGCGACCGCGACCAGCTCGCGGTGGGGCGCCAGTCGCTCGGAGACCTCGACGGTCACCGGCGGATACTCCCGACCGAGCCGCTCGCCGAACCCGCGGGAGACCTCCGAACCCCGCTGCGACCCGTGCTCGAGGATGTCCGCGGCGGCCCGGGCCATGCGCGCGTAGTCGCGGCGGACGCCGAACCGGGCGACCTCGGCGATCGCGACAGCCTGCGCCTCGCCGCCGATCCGGCTGGCGAGCTCGGGGACCTCGGCGAACCGGAACCGCGAGCCCCAGCGACGCAGCGCGGCGGCGACGAAGAAGCCGAGCAGCAGGTAGACCGCGAACGCGACGATCAGGAACCGGCCGACCGCCTCGTATTCGCTGTAGGGGACCCCGATGATCAGGAGGTCGCCGGTCTGGAAGAGGTAGTTGCCCGTCAGGCGGGCCCACGCCTGGGCGATCACGAGCCCGATCAGCAGGACCGCGAGGCCGAACGTGAGCCAGCGCCACGGCGACCGCCAGGCGCGCGCGCCGACGTACCAGCGCAGGCCGCGCGGGACCTCCCAGGATGGGCGCAGGCGCGGGTCGGGCGCGGCCGCCGAGGGCGCCGCCGGCGCATCCGCTGACTGACCGCCGGCTTCCGAAGACTGGCGCTCGGCCGCCTTGGCCGCCCGGTTGCCGGTGATCGCATCCAGCACCCAGACCGTCGCCCCACTGGGCGGCGCCTCGCGATGCAGCGCCGCGGAGAGCCGATTCCAGGGTCGCGTGCCGTCGACCAGCCGCTCGGCCGCCGCGGCCGGGCCCTCCGGCTCGACCATCGCCGCGTCCGACCGCAGCCAGTCCGCGAGCAGCGAGACCGACACGCCGTCCGCCTGTCGCTCGGCGGCGCTCTCGAGCAGCTCGCCGACGCGCGCCGCCGGATCGTCGCCCTCCTGGGCAAGCTTCGGGAGGTCGTCCCCGAACACGATGCCCCCGAGCGCCTTATCCAGCGCCGCCGCCCCGATCGGGTCGATCCCCGGTCTCCCGTCCCGCCGCCGCTCGGACTCGCGCAGCAGCCTCGCCAGCTCCTGCGGCCGATCCTCGAGCTCGCCGATGACCGTGCGTACGCCCTCGTTGTAGGCCTCGAGCCGGCGGGACAGCAGCCGGAACGGCCCGTCGTGGGCGACGCCCGCCAGACCCCGGACCGGCGCCGGCAGCTGACCCATGCTCAACGACGGCTGCGGGTACGGGGCCTCGGCCGGCAGGAGCCGCTTGTCGACCTCCCAGCGCGCCGGCAGCTTGCTGCCCATGTACGGATCGCTCGCCGGGTCGAGCTCGCGGCCCAAGCGCAACGCCAAGTCCGCAACCGCGCGCTCCCGGCCTTCCCCGAGCGAGGCGACGCGCATCCCGACGGTGGCGGGTCGATCGGCGGGGACGGTCGACCAGACGGCGTCGAAGATCTCGACCTGCATCAGGTGCGCGACCAGGTCCCGCACGAATGCCTCGGGCCAGCCGTGGCCGTCGTCGCCGGTGAGCCGCGTCAGCCCCGTGCGCGGGTGGCCGAACGACAGCATCTCCGCCCGCAGGTCCAGGAACCGGACGTCGGGGTGGCGGCCCAGGGCCACCGGCAGCGTCCGCGCGTACGCGTCCGAACGGTGTGGCGACCCGGTCGTGCCCGCACCTCCGGCGACCAATGCGACCAGCGTGCGCGGCGACGGGTCCGACCCCAGCAGCTTGAGCGCCAGCTCCTCAGCGTCGGTCGCCGCGATGTCGTCGAGTGGGACGATCAGGAGCAGCCGGACCGGGAGATCCGTCAGCGCCGAGCTGTCCGAGAACGGGAACGGATCGGTCGACGCGGGCGGCTTGATCTCGCGCAGCCGGGCCCGGACGGCCGGCTGCCGGAGGTCAACCCGGACGACGGTCATCGAAGACCCCGGTGGGGTATGGCGACTCGACCGTGTCGTCCTGCGCCGGCACGCCGGCGTTCGGCGCGCGCCGCAGCATCTGGATCTCCGCGATCACCTCGGCGAACGACCCGTAGCCCAGCGTGCCGAACGACAGGTTCAGCGCGTGCGGCAGGGCCCGCTCCCAGAACGCCACGTACTCGTCGACCTGGTGGATCCGCTTCGCCTGCTCGGTGGGGGAGCGACGGAGCTCGTCGCGCAGGTGCCGCAGCTCGGCACGCTCGGCGCTGCCGCGGCCCGTGGGATCGAGCTCGGGGACGAAGTCAATGAACAGCGGCCGATCGGCCAGCTCGTCGCTCGTCGGCCGGCGCCGCTCCACGAAGCCCGCCGGCACCGTCCGCGACAGCCCGCGCAGGATCTCGGAGACGGCCTCCGTGTCGGTCACGTAGCGGTGCGAGATCTCACGCAGATATGCGTCGGCGAGGGGCGCGAGATGGTTCGCGAACGGCATGTCGTCGAGGCTGATGGCGAGCTGCGGCGCATCGGGCGCCCCGAACCGCACCCGGAGCGTCCCGAACGAGCCGGTCTGGCCGTTCGAGGGGATCCGGTCCGCCGTGAGCTCGCCGTTCCAGGCCGCCGCCAGCAGGCGCTGGAGCAGCTCGGCGCGCGCGTCCTCGTCGATGAAGTCGATCGGGTCGCGGTAGCCCTCGCGCTGGCGCCAGGCCAGCCGGTCCGTGGGGTCGGGCCGGAAGGCGCTCTCGACCCAGGTGTTGAGGCCCTCGGCGCCGTCGGGCACGTCCATGACGCCCTGGCCGACGAGCGCGACCGAGATCACGAGCGCCGTGTCCGCGGAGCGCGGGACGAAGGTGGGCGAGGCCTGCTGGAGGAACCGCGACAGCGAGGGGTGGGTCGCCAGCGTCTCCGCCAGCCGCGCCTCCACGCGCGAGTTCTGCTCGCCCGGGTAGGCGATGGCGACGATGGCCTCGATCTCGCGGTCGGTCGCCGGGGGCACCACCGAGTCGGTGATCGACGTCAGCATCTTGGTCCGGAACTGGCGCACGTCGGGCGACAGCGCGCCTTCCTCCTGCTCGGCCCACTCGCGGAGGATCTCCGTGATCCCGGCATACACGCCGGGCTGGCCGAACACCCGCTCGACGTCCTCCCGGATGGCCTCGACCAGCCGCTCGGCAAGCCGGGTGGGCTCCGCGAGGTCCGACTTCTCCCAGGTCTCGAGGACGTCGTCCTGGTGGCGGAGGACGAGGGCCCGGGCGATGGTGTTGGTGGTCGGGTCCGAGAGGGACAGGTCCACGCCCAGCGCCCGCACGACGTTCTCGGTCAGCTGCTCGACGTTCACCCCGGCGGCGAACCGCTCGACGATGCTGGCCGCCTCGTCGATGAGCGTCTCGTTGGTGGCGCCCTTGCTCCACTCGTCGAGGCCGCGGAGGGTCGCGTCCAGCCGGGCTCGGAGCGTGCCGCTGGCGGCCCGGAACTTGACCGCGGTGCCCTTGGGGTTGGCGAGGTAGGCGCGCCAGGTGGCGTCGACCTGCGATTCCTCGGCCTGCCGGACCTGGCGGACGGCGCCCGGGTCGATCTGTGGCTCGCCGCGGCGGAACAGGCCGCGCTGGTGGACGACCATCTCCTGCGAGGACGGGAACTCGACGACCGAGCGGCCCTTGCGCTTCTCCGTGCCGACCAGCTGGCCCGACGCCCAGCGCGCGGACGTCTCGCGGCCGGCGTCCATCGCGCCGACGAGGTCGAGGTCCGTGGTGTTCGACGTGCGCCGGACGAGCGTGACCCACTGGGCGCCGTGGTCGCCCAGCGACGCCGCACGCTCGAAGGCCGTGGCCGCGCCCGCGGACAGGTTGTCCGGGACGCCGCCGTCCTTCTTCGTCGAGGGGCTGATCATCACCTGGCGGATCGCCGCCTGGTAGGCCTGCATGGCCGAGGAGACGTCCTCGGGCTCGGTCGAGATCGGCTGGATGACGGCGGTCCGGTAGCGGCCGTCGATCGGCGCGAGGAGCGGCGGCTGGACGCCGGCCCGCTCCTGGAACAGCTCCGTGCGCCGGGTGCGGGTCGCGTCGTCGAGCCCCGTCCGGACGTCGGTGAGGAACGTCGCGAGGAGCCGCTTGGACACGAGGTGGACGAGCTGCTCGCGGGCATCGGGGACGGCGACGGTCGCGGCGCTCGCGAACGGCCGTCGGCCGACGAACGTGGGATGGCGCTCCTGGAGCAGCCCCGAGTTGTTCACGAGCTTGTCGAGCAGCGTCATCGTCCGTCCGGACCCGAGCGGCCCCGACGCGAGGTTCGAGATCGAGGGCTGCCGGACGAGGTTGGTGGCGAAGCGCGCGACGCGCTCGGCCAGCGCGCTGTCGGTCGGCACGTCCGCCGGGCGGTGGAACAGGAACGCCGTCTTCACAGCGGCGGCCGGCATCACGACCCGCAGCGAGCCGGTGCCCGCCGAGCCGCCGGGGTAGTCGTGGGTCGGCGGCTCGCCCTCGGCAGTCGGGGCGTTCTGGGCGTCGATGAGCTGCCCGAGGTCGGCCAGGGCGCGGATCGCGTTCAGCGAGCCGTTCTTGCGCTTCGAGGGCGCGAGGACGTTGTCGAACGCGCTCGGCAGCAGGACCAGCGGCACGATCACGAACGGCGTCCCGCCGAGCTGCGTCGACCCCTCGTGCGCGATCAGGCGCATGACGTCCATGAACAGGCCGCCGCCCGTGCCGCCCGAGAGCGAGCAGCCGACGAGGAACACGACGTTCCGCGACGCCGCCGCGCCGCCCGTGAACTCCTCGAGCTGGCCGACGGAGCCGACGATGCGCTCGATCGGCCGCCGGAAGTCGCGCAGCAGCGCCTCGGCGCCGTAGCGCTCCATGAAGGCGAACATCGCGGCCCGGCCGATGGTCGGGTACTGGCCGGCGCCCGTGGAGAGGGGCGCGAACGTGGGCTCGTTGCCCCACTCGCTCATCTTGGGCGGCAGCCAGTTGTCGGTGGCGTCCTTCGCGGTCTTCGAGCCGCGCAGGAGGTTCGTCACGTCGGCCGAGGAGTGGCCGGCGCTGCCGAGCGCCTTCACGAACGTCGCCGTCTTGAGCGCCACGTCGGGGGAGCGGGGGAGGAGGTCCGACTGGAGCGAGACCAGGTCCTGCTCGCTGAAGTCGATGTACAGGGTCTGGATGAACCCCGGCAGCTCGTACGGCTTGAGGCCCGTGAAGGTGCCGCCGCGGCTGACGAGCTTGCGCCCATCGGGCCCGGTGACCTCCTCGCGGAGCAGCCGCTCGAAGGCCTTGCCGATCTTGAGACCGGTCCCGCCGATGCCGATGTAGACGAAGCGTGTTGAGAAGCTCATCGCTGGTCAGCCCCTTCTGTTAATCCCAGTCGTCGTTGGAGGCGTTGGTGGAGCCGGGTCGATCGGGGACCGCGGACGAGCCCCAGTCGTCGTCGACGACGGGATTCGCCTGCCTCGGCCGCCGATCGCTGGCCTGCAGGGTCAGGTTGTGGGATCCGCCGTCCGGATCGATGACCTCGACGTCGTCGCCGACCTTGGCGGCGATGAGGCCGCCGGCCGACCGCACGTCGAAACGGTTCGAGCCCTTGTACTGGACCTGGACGTCCGCGTTGCCCGCGCCGGTCCATCTGGATCTCGTTGCCCACGAACGCGAGGCCCGTGCGCGGCCCGCGGCCGAGCGGAATGGCCTCGGAATCGTCGACGTAGGCGGTGATGTACGGCCGCAGGCGGTTGCGATACCACGCGACGACGTACCAGGCCGCGGCGAGCGCGGCGGCGGTGACGAGGCCGCCCACGATCCAGCGGAGGAGCGGGTTGCAGTCGAAGACACCGCCACACGGCGAGAACGGGTTCGAGGCGGGGGAGAGGGCGCTGACCCCGGTGGCGTTCTCGGCCGTCGCCCGACAGCTGTACTCGGTGCCGTTGGCGAGGCCGGTGACGTCGATCGAGGTCGAGGCGGAGACGGGCTCGTTGACCGGCTGCCAGGTCGTGCCGCCGTCGGCGCTGCACTCGTAGTGGTAATCGACGATCGGCGAGCCGCCGTCCGATCCGGCGACGACCGAGACGACCGCCGATTGATCGCCGCGATCCGCGTTGACGCCTTCGGGAGCGGCGGGGCGGCCGGCCGGCGTCGCTGACCCGTCGGTGGGCGTCCAGGGGCCCTGGCCGACCTCGCTGATGGCGGCGACCTCGCACGCGTAGCTCGTCCCGTTGTCGACGTCGTCGACGACCGCCTCGTGCTCGGTCTTTGGCAGCTCCTGGGTCGGCAGCCAGTCGGCGGAGCCGTCGGCGCGGCAGCGGGCCTGGTAGGCGTCGACCGGCTTCGTCCCCTCGTCCGCGGGCTCGGCCCAGGACAGGTCGATGAACCCGTCGCCGGCCTCCGCCTTGACGTCGCCGACGGGGCCGGGGGCGTTCTCCGGCTTCGGCGTGGGCGTCGGCTTCGGGGTGGGGCTCGGCTCGACCGTGAACGAGCAGGTCACCTGCTCGAGCGCGTCGGCCACCGCGTGACCGGCGTCGACCGCGCTCCCGAACACCACGGTGTCCCACGCGAACGCCTCGCCGCCGGGACAGGGCTCCATGTCGTGGGTCAGGCCGGACAGGTCCTCGAGGCCGGATCGAAGCGCACCCCGCTGCTTCGGATCGAGGCCCATGCCGACGGGCAGGAACGCGAACGGTGTCCGGTCGCCGAACAGCCGTTGCGCCGCCGGGAGGACCTCGCTGGCGGGGACGCCCGCGACATCGTGCTTGCCGTCGGTGAAGAAGACGACCGCCGGTCGCTTCGAGTCCGCCGGCAGGTGCTTGGCCGCCTCCCGCAGCGCGGCGACGTAGTTGGTGTCGGTCCCGACGTCGCCGACGATCTGCGCGTCCGGACCGCGCCGGTACTGGCGCGCGGCGAGGCGAAGGCAGTCGGCCAGCTTGTCGACGGCGGCGGGGTTCTGGTGGAGCTCGAGACCCTGGCAGCCGGGATAGCCCTGGGCGCGGCTCGCGAACGGGACGAGCGAGATCACGGCGTTGCCGTTCACCAGGTCGTCGCGGGTGACCTCGACGCGGTCCGCGATCTCGACGAGGGCGTCCGCGAACCGCGTGCGGTTGGGCTTGTCGCTCAGGATCGAGTCGGAGAAGTCGAGCGCGACGACGACGTCGGACGGCTCGGCCGGCTCCGCGGCGACGGCGGTGGCGATGCCGACGGCCACCATGACGATGGCCAGCGCGCCCCCGACCGCTCGGCGAAGTGCGCCGCTGAGGCGGGCGTCGGCCTGTGGCGTCCGGATCACGCAGCGACTCCTTCCCGCCTGCTGGAGTGGGCGGACAGGGTACTACTGCTACCTGTTCGGCCTGAGAAACGGGTGAGAGGGCCTGAGATCACGCGATGCCGGTCCTCGTCGCGTCGTGTGCTGGCCGGCGAAGCGGGCCGCCACCATGTTCGGACCGCTTCCTTCGTGACGCGCGCGTCACGCACGGGCCACTTCACGCGCGATTGCTCCCCGCGTAGTGGCCATACCCCTGTTGCTCGGCCCGACCGTCGGGCAATCTGCGGGCCGCCAGCCCCCAGGACGTTCGACCGGGATGCGGCACGACAGCTCGAAAGGGAGCACGAATGACGACCAACGATCCGACCGACCGACCCCTGCCGAAGCCACGCCGACGACACGGCCTCGGCGCTGACGGCATCGAGGCCTTGCGGTCACGCCAGGATGGCAAGTGCGCGATCTGCCGGAAGCCCGAGACCGATGCACCCGGCGGTCGCCTGGCCGTCGACCACGACCATGCCCACTGTCCGGGCAAGATCGGGTGCCCCGACGTGCGTCCGCGGTCTCCTCTGCGTGAACTGCAACAACCTCCTCCGATCGGCTCGAGACGATCAGCGGATCCTGCGGGCGGCCATCGACTACATCGCCGGTCCGGCGGCGATCGAAGCCCAGCGATCGAGGACCTGCCGGTCACCGAGTTGCTCCGTCGGCTGCGCCGCGAGGACGCGGATCCGCGGCTCATGCCGAGGCAGGGTCGGCGCGATCGGTTCTTCATGATGATGCTCGACGCCCCTGCCGCGGCTGCGACGGTCGCCGAGGCCGGATGGATGCTGGACAACGACCCGCAGGGATACCGCGACGCGATCCGGCGGGCCGACGAGTTCTACGGCGGACCCGGCGCTCTCGACGCCCACCTCGCGACGGTCCTGCCGCGAACACCCGACGACGAGGGCGGCCGGGCCTTCTTCCAGGAGGTGGCCGTCGAGCGCGCCAAGCTCGGGATGTCATCGCCCGGCATGCCGGGCGGCCAGGTGACGCTTGGCGACGTCAATGCCTACCTTCACGCCCAGGCTCACAACAAGTGAACCGGGCGTAGGAGCCAGCAGCTTGGCGGTCTTCCACGCGCGCGCGCACGCGCGCGCGCCCTCGCATCCACCCGAATCCATGCTAGAATTGGTGTTACCGCCGAACCACTCGGCGGACCTATCCAGAGCGCCTGAGAGCCCCGGCTCAATGACGGCGCGGCAACCGGTCCGACCCCCATCCGGACACGGTGCCAAGGCCGGGTCCGATAGGAGAGGGACCGTGTCTCAACGTCAACGCCCGGGCATCCCTGTGCCCTAACCGCCACTGATCTCGCGCGCCGACGAACGCCCGCTCCAGGTCCGCCAGGGCGACGTCCTGCTCGTCCGCCATCGAGGCCATCCCCGACACGGCCAGGCCCGTCGCCCGCGACAACGGTCGCGTCGTGCTCGCCGTACGGCGAGGCCACCGGCCACGCCCATGCGATCTCGTCGAGCGGCCGCCACGCAGCTCCACGACGACATCGAGCGCTACCTGCGCTCGTCCGCTCGGCCGCGACGCTCCAGCACGAGGAGCACGCCGCGATCGAGCTCGCGCCCGGCACCTACCGCGTCGTCATCCAGCGCGAGTACGTCCCCGCGCCGGTCCAGTAGACCGTCGTGGCGCCGGGTGGTCGACTGATGTCGGACCCCAAGGATCGTCCAGGCGGTCGCGGATCGCGTCCGCGACTACGGCGAGACGTGGAGGGCCACGTCCGTCGCCACCGAGCTCGCCGATCGCCCACGGGCCGAACGGGCCGATCCGGTCGCTCTATCGCGCCGCGGACAGGCCGCGCCCAAGGTCCTGTGGGTCGCCGTCGCCCACCGCCGGCCTCGTGGCGGCCGCGTTCGCGCGCCGAGACCAGGCCGTGGATCCGGGGCCGGCACACGACGGGCGACGTCGGATCCGGCTCGAACCAGCCGTGGAACGCCCTCGCCGAGCCACTCGACCTCGACCTCCGCTGGATCCGCCGACTCGCGAAGCGCCTCGAACACCACCTCGCCGAGGTGACGCGGCCGCCGGCCGGCAGGCGTCCTGGGATCCGATGGTGAACGGCGCCCGCGCCTTCGCCTTCGAGGGGACGTCGACGATCCTGCCGTCACTGCGCCAGGCGGCCGCCGAAGCCCGCGTCAGGCCGGACTCGATCGACGGAGCGCGACCCGACGCCACCGACGTCCGGCGCCTCGGTGCCCAGCTGCTCGGTGAGACCGTGGACGGTCCTCACGCGCACGATCGGCGACGACCTCGCGGTCGAGATGTTCGTCGAGGCGGCGCCGCGCCGCCGCGCACGAGCTCGTGGACGCCCCGTATGCGCTGCGGGAGGCCGTCCAGGCCATGCAGCCGGGGCAGTTCGACGTCGAGACGCCCGCCTTGCCGCCGTGCGCGAGGTGTTCGGCAGCGGCTCTGGCGCTACCGCACGGGTCGTCCTGCACGGGTCGGGATCGACGCCCGTCTCGACCTGGCCCGCAGCGCGGGTCCGTGGTGGGCGCTCGACGGGCTCGCGATCGTCTCCGAGCGACCGCTGGTGGCAGCGTCGACGAGCGCGGCCGGCTCCACGCCGAGCACGGGCCGGCGCTCGCCTGGGGCGACGGGTTCGAGATCTGGGCGTGGCATGGCGTCCGGGTGGACCGGAGATCGTGCTCGACGCCCGACTCGATCACGGTCGCGTCCATCGACGCCGAGCGGAACATCGAGCTGCGTCGCGTGCTCATCGAGCGGTTCGGCGAGGAGCGGCTGCTGCGCGAGGGCGGCGCAAAGCTGGTCGACGAGGACGCCACGGGCCGGCTCTGGCGGCGCGAGATGCCGATGTCGTGGCCGCGCGACGAGGCCGTCGTGATGGTCGAGGTCCTGAACTCCACGCCCGAGCCGGACGGCTCGCGGAAGACCTACTTCCTGCGGGTGCCACCGACGACGAGCAGCGCCCGGACAGCGGTCGCCTGGACGTTCGGGCTGCGTGGCGACGAGTACCGGCCGGCCATCGAGTCATGAGCACCGCGGCTTGACGGAGTCACATCGCTTTGAGCATGGTTCCGGAATGGCACATGCGCGGGTGACTGCCGTGGCACGGCTCCGCGAGCGCAACCAGCTGACGCTCCCGGATGCCGTGGCCAAGGCGGCCGGGATCAGGGCTGGCGAGCGCTTCGTGGTGACGTTTGAGCCTGAGAGTCCGGACTCGCTTCGGCTCGAGCGGATCCGCAGTTCGTACGCGGGCGCCCTCAAGGACGTGTACGGCGACCCGGCTGCCTACTTGCGCTGGGTGCGCGAGGGTTGGCGTTAGCCGTCGACACGCCGGTGCGCGCGGGAACCGTCGCCAAAGGTCAGGGCTTTCGTGGACCGTATCCGGCCCGTAGAGTGCCGTCGTCGGGGAATGGACAGGGGAGTACCAATGCGACGACGGCGTGACGGTGCGGGACCCGCGCGACGGGCCTCGTGTTCGCGGTCGCGTCCGTCACGTTGCTGTCGCTGCTGGCGATCGTGCCCGCCGGCGTCATCGCCTCGGGCACGCAGTTCGGGCCGTACCGGGTCACGTCGGTCGGATCGGAGCCAGAGGCGGTCGCGATCGGCGACGTCACGAGCGACGGCATCGCCGATATCGTCCTGACCACGGGTTACGCAGGCACGCCGGCCGACTTCGGGCTGTTCGTGTTCGCCGGCCTGGCCGACGGCACGCTCGCCGCGCCGGTCAGGTACGCGACCGCGGGGACGTACCCGCAGCGGCCGGAGACCGTCGACATCGGCGACGTGGACGGCGACGGGCGGCCCGATGTCGTCGTCGGCCTCTCCGGGCTCGGCGATCCAGCTCTTCGCGCAGGCCGCGGACGGGACGCTGGGCGCGCCGGTACTTCGTCCCGAGCGCGGACAGCCACAAGATCGCGGTGGTCGACACGTCCGCCGGAACGGCGGTTGCCGGGATCGGGTGGGGGACCGACACCGTCACGATCTTCGCCGACACGGGCGCGGGACTCGCGGTCGACCGCGACCTACCCGGCCCGGCACGATGGCTGGGACGACATCGAGGCCGGCGACGTCACCGGCGACGGGCGACCGGACATCGTCGTGATGTCCGGCCAGGGCCTCGTGCCCAACCTCAGCGTGCTCCCGGCGCTCGCGGACGGAACATTCGGCACGGCGGCCGAGTACGCGGTCGGCGACAACCAGCTCACGCGGGGAATCGGAATCGGCGAGGTGAGCGGCGACGGGCGGGACGACGTCGTCGCGGCCTACGGCGGCAACAGCCCGAACGGGCGGCTGGGGATCTTCGCCCAGGCGCCGACGGGAGCGCTCGACGCGCCGCCGATCCCGTACCAGAGCTACGACATCCCGGGTGCGGTCGAGGTCGTCGGACGTCAATCGGCGACGGATGGTCCGAGGCGATCGTCGTCCACGAGGGCTGGCTGCGCATCGGCGTGTACCGGGGCCAGGTGGGCGGACAGTTCGCCGGGGAGGACCTGTATTCCGTCCCGTTCTCGAACGGCGGCAACCCGCATGGCCTGGCCGTCGGCGACGTGACCGCGGACGGGTGGCCGGACATCGTCATCGCCGATGACCTACACGGGCTGCTGATCCTGCCCAATGTCGGGCAGTCCTGAGGCCGACGCCGACGCCGACGCCGACGGCATCGCCGTCGTTCACCTACCCGCCGCCCACGTTCCCGCCTCCGACACCGACGCCGGCGCCGACGCCCACTCCCGTCCCCGACGCCGTCGCCCACGCCCACCCCAACGCCCACGCCGACCCCGGCGCCCGTCCCGCCGTCGGCACCCCAGTCGCTCGCGGCGAGCCCCAACCTGGCCGCCGGCGTCGGCCTCACCTGGCAGCCGCCGGCCGACGCAGGGCACGTTCCCGGTCACCGGCTACCGGATCTATCGCGGGACGGGGGGCGCGACGCCGACGCCGCTGGTCACCGTGGGCGACGTGCTCGCCTTCACCGACGCGTCGGTCGCGAACGGGACGTCGTACCGCTACCGCGTCGCGGCGATCAGCGCCGCCGGCGAGGGGGCGGCCTCGGCGGAGGTCGCCGCCGTGCGCGGGTACCGCCCCGACCGCTCCCCGAAACCTGACGGCGACCACGACCAAGTCCGGCATCGCCCTGACCTGGGCCGCCCCGTCGTCGACCGGCGGCACCGCGATCACCGGCTACCGCGTGTACCGCGGCACGGCGAGCGGCGGCGAGACGCTCTACGTCAGCTACGGGCCCGACGCGATCGGGATGACCGACACGAGCGTCGCCAAGCGCTCGACCTACTTCTACCGGGTCAGCGCCGTGAACGTCCTGGGTGAGAGCGCGTTCTCGGCCGAGGTCAACGCCACGGCGCGCTGAGGCGGACCCGAAGAGCCGGGGCGTAGACTGCCGATCGGGATGAGCAGGGTCCGAATCCGGCGACTCGATCCGTGGCAGGCGCCCGGCGCCCCGGGGCGCGGCGTGCCCCGCCCAACGTCCGGGCGCCTCGCCGACCGCGTCGCCGCCGCCGGCGACCTCGACCTCGGCGCCCGGATCGGGCTCGCCGCCGACGTCCAGTCGACCGCCGGCAACGCGGCGATGCGCCACCTCGTCGGCCTCGTCCGCAGCGACCACAAGACCGACCCGCCCGGCGGCCTCGCCGAGATCATGGCCTTGAGCGGGCCCGGCAACCGCGGCCTGACGAAGACGTCCTACACGGCCAACCCGCCGCTGTTCAGGGGCGGCAAGGTGGAGCAGCAGGGCGAGAGCTGGGCGGTTCGACCCGCCTCGGTCAAGCTGCCGAAGCTCGAGCACGAGGTCTACTGGCCTGCGCCCGGCCTGCACAAGATCCGGTCGCTGGGCAAGGGCGCGCAGTTCCTCGACGTGACCGAGGACTGGTCGAAGACGCTCGGCACCGGCGAGACCGAGCACGTCACCGACAGCGATGCCGCCTACGCGATGACCTGGGGCAAGGTCGCCGCGGTGCTCAACAAGATGGCGGAGGAGAAGTTCGTGGGCTCGTCCGTCGAGGCGGCGCAGCAGTCCGCATGGCAGGCCTTCAAGAGCCGCTTGCCGGCGGGCCTGCGGCCCGAGGGTGACACGCCGACCGCCGAGGCCCAGGAGAAGAAGTGGGGGGTCGACGACAAGAACACGATCTTCCGCAAGCTCATGAACGAGACCAAGCGCGCCCGGGACAACCAGGGCTGGCACACGCCGGACCAGAGCGTGAAGGAGAACCGCGGCGACGACCGCATCGACGAGCTCTCGAAGGGCAACTCGCGGATCGGCGAGGTGACGACCGACAAGCTCATGAAGGACGCCTGGGACCGTCTTACCGGGGGCGGGTAGCCGGGGAGGACCGGTGGGAGCCGGGCGTGGCGACTCCCACCGACCAGATGGCCGTCCTACAGGACTGAGACCTGGACCAGACCGTTGACCGCGGCGTCGACGGCGACCTGGTCATCGCCGCCGAGGGTGTCGATGTCGAGCCTGTCGCCCTCGGGGTCGGCGTGAGTGACGCGCACCGCGGCCGCCAGGCCCTCGACGCTGATCGAGCCACCGCTTGCGGTGAGGGCGATGGTGTCGACCCCGGCCGTGCCGGTGACGGCGACGAAGTCCTTCTGGTTGTCGGTCGTCGTGCCGCCGCGGACCGCCGCGAGGTCGACGTCGACGCGGGCGAGGTCGGTCCCGGTCACGTCACCGATGGTCACATGCTCATTCCCCAGGAGGGTCTGGAAGCGGATCGCCTCGACGGCGTCGAGATCCATGACGACGTTGCCGACGTCGCGGGTCACCGCGACCCGGTCGGCGTTGGCCGTGACGTTCAGGACCTCGTCGCCGTCGGACCCGGTGAAGACGAGGGCGTCGGCGCCGGCCCCACCCCGGACGACGTCCGAGCCATCGCCCGGATCCCAGGCGAAGGTGTCGTTGCCGCCGCCGAGAGACGCGGTGTCGGCACCCCCGTTGCCGTCGACGACGTCGTTGCCGCGGCCGCCGACGAGAGTCTCGTTTCCAGTGCCGCCGATGAGGGTGTCATCGCCGTCCTGGCCCTCGATCCGCGTCGGTTTCGCGTTCGTGAAGCCGCCGTTGCCGGTGTCGATCCGGACCCGGTCGCGGCCGTCGCCGGCCTCGACGCTGATGGCCGTGAAGGACCGGAGGCGGAACACGTGGTCGGCCGACCCGTTGTCGCCGACGTCGACCTGGAGCCGGCTCGGGCGCGAACGACTCAGGCGAAGGGTGATCAGGTCGCGTGATGGGGTTCCCGAGACGACGAGGCTGCCGTTGACGATGACGGCACTGACCGTGGACGCCGCACCGACTGGCGTCGGGGCGGTGACGAGGAGGAAGAGGAGAGCCAGCGCGGTGGCTGCCGCGGCGGCGGCGAGCCGGCGTTCGACGCCGGGCTCGGCTCGTGGGTTGTGGTTGACGATGGACATGACGTGGCTCCGGGGAGGGATGGGTGGGGGCGGAGGAAGGCCCCCACCCATCGAAAGCGGGTTGGTCTCCTACTTGACGGTGACCTGGATCAGCCCGTTGACGGCCTGGGCGACCGAGACGTCGTCGTCGCCCGCGCCGGAGTCGACGACAAGGGCGTCGAACGCGGAATCCGCGTGGGTCACCCGGACGGCGCCGGCCAGGCCATCCACCTCGACGGCATTGCCGTCAGCCGTGGCGGCGATGGTGTCCTTGCCGGCCGTGCCGGTGACGGTCACGGTGTCGGCCGCGCGGTCGCTGTCGGCGCCGTCGATCGCGCCCGCGAGGTCCACGTCGACGTTGGTCAGGTCGGTCCCCGTCAGGTCGTTGATCGTGACGCTGTCCGCCCCGCCAAGGGCCCGGACGTCGAGCGCCTCGATGCTGTTGAGGTCCATGACGATGCCGCCGGTGTTCCGGGTGAACGTGACCCGGCCGCCGTTGGCGGTGGCGGCGAAGATCTCGTTGCCGCCCGCCCCGTTGAAGATGTGGGTGTCGAATCCGCCCTGGCCCTCCACGACGTCCGAGCCATCGCCCGGGTCCCACACGAAGGTGTCGGCACCCTCGCCCAGGAACGCCGTGTCGGCCCCGCCGTTGCCGTCGACGAAGTCACTGCCGCGGCCGCCGAAGAACAGCTCGTTGCCGCTGCCACCGATGAGCGTGTCATCGCCTTTCTCACCGTCGACCACGGTCGGCTTCGCCGTCGTAAACGCGCCGTTCGCGGTGTCGAGGCGGACGGTGTCGTCGCCGTTGGCGGCCTCGACGTCGATGGTCGCGAAGGCGTCGAGATCGAATGCGCCATCAACCGACCTGTCGTCCCCGATGTCCAGCTGAAGCAGGCTCGAGTCCGTCGCGCTGACGCGCAGCGCGATTCGGTCGGCGAACGGGGTCCCCGAGACGCGCAACGCGCCGTCGATCACCCTGGCCCTGACGGTCGGCGCGGCCGTGGCAACGGGCACCGCGATGGACGTCGCCATCGCCGCGAGCGCGGCGGCGGCGAACACTGTGTTCCGATTCATCCCGAAAATCTCCTGTCCGCCATCGCTCGAGCCGGCCAGGTGTTCGCCGGCTTCGGGATGGCGTGCACAGGCCCTACGCCATCCGGGTCCGCCGCAGATTTCGGCGGTCAGTCGGGGAGCTCGAGCCCGCCCAGGAGCTTGCGCAGGATCCCCTCGAGCACCACGACCTCCTCCGGATCGAGACGATCCAGGAGTTGGCGATCGCTGATGGTGTTCGCCTCGACCGCGGCATCGACGGCCTCGAGGCCCTCGTCGGTCAGCTCGATCAGGACGCCGCGACGATCGTTCGGGTCGGGGAGCCGGCGGACGTAGCCCCGGCGTTCCAGCCGGTCGATGCGGCTCGTGACACCCGCCGACGAGAGCATCAGTCCCCGGGCCAGCTGGGTCGGGGAGAGGCGATGCGGCGGCCGTGAGATCCGCAGGGCGCTCAACAGCCCGACCTCACCGCGCCCGAGGCCGAAGCGCCCGAAGACGGCTTCCTGCCGCCGGGCGAGGTGCGCACCGATGCGACTGAGGCGCGCGGTCACCTGGAGCGTGCCCACGTCGAGATCGGGGCGGATCTCGTCCCAGGAGCTGAGCAGTCGGTCCACGAGGTCATCGGCCATGGGCGGCATTCTAGCGACATAAGTCTCATTGACGTAAGTATCTTACCTGCGAGAGACTTATCCGGAGTAGAACAACGCAGGAGCTTAGCGATGGGGACGCAAACGGCGTTCGGTGCGATGGCCGACTCAGTGACGGAGCCGGCATCGCCGATCGGCTCCGACGCGGCCCTCGTGCTCGAGCTGATCGGGGGATCGCACGAGGCGCTGGCGACGCTCTATGACCGGCACAGCGCGACGGTGTTCGCGGCGGCGATGCGGGCGAGCCGAGATCACTGGATTGCCTCGGAGGTCGTGCAGGAGACGTTTCTCGCCCTGTGGGATCGCGCGGAGCGGTTCGACCCGTCGCGGGGGTCGCTGTCCGGGTGGCTGGCGACGATCGCACGCAACCGGGCGGTCGACCGCCTGCGGGCGGATGCTCGTCACCAGCGAGCCACGACGTTCTCATCGTTCGCCGGGGCCGCGGGGGAAGACGAGTGGTCGGGTGACTGGCTCACCGCAACTGGCGAGCTGATCGGGTCTGCCGAACCGGAGCCCGCCCCGGAAGCCGCCTTTTCCGGCAAGGAGACACGTGCGGCGGTCCACGACGCAGTCGCCTCCTTGAGCCCGTGGGAACGGAGCGTGATCGAGCTCGCCTACGCGGGCGGACTGACCCAGGCCGAGATCGCGACGCGGCTGGGCTGGCCGATCGGGACGGTCAAGACGAGGACGAGGCGAGCCCTCCACCACCTTCGCGATCGGATCGAGGCATCGCCCAGCGGAACGCTGGCTCTCGCGACGCCGTGCTCGAGCGGTCTCGGGGCGCCCTGCCAGTAGGTCGCAATCGAGGCAGATCGGCGGGTCCAAGCTGCCGGCCCCGGGCAGGTCACGACCAATGAGGGTGGCGCTGCCCGAGGATTGCGCTTTGACACATCCGCGCGCATCCTCCGCCATCGACTCCGATGGCGAGTTTGGGGAGGGCGGAGCATGTCGGAACGCAGGATGGCCGCCTCGATCGCGGCGAGGCTCGACCGGCTTAATTCGGCGACCAGTGCCGGCGCGGTGCCGCCGCCGATTGTGGTCACCGGGGACACATCACTCGCGATCGACCCGGGACCTCGACCAACGCCGGTGCCGAAGGCCGATCCAGCGGTGGGTCCACCTCTCGCTGACGCAACGCGGCCCCCCACGGAGGCGCATCGTCCGCATGCGCCGGGGACGGTCGTCTGCAAGGTCTGCGGCACGGCCAACAACGCTGGCGACCAGTTCTGCATGGCCTGTGGGTCATTCCTCGAGTGGTCATCACCAACAAGGGCAGGGGTGGCTGACGAGATTGCGCCGAGCGCGAGCCAAATGCCGGCCCAACCGGTGGTCCCGCGTGACACACCACCTGAGGTCAGGGCGCAGCCATCCGCCGAAACAGCATCTCCCGAAGGCACCGTGATCTGTACGGCGTGCGGGACCCAGAACGCGTCGAGTCGCACCTTCTGCGTTCGATGCGGCACTGAACTGGCCCCGGCTGCATCCGTTGGCACGCGCCCGAGCCCCTCGCCCGGCGGTCCGTCTCAACGCGTGGATCTCGAGGGCCTTGGGGACTATGTCACCGCCTACGTCCCGACCTGGGTGGTGTCGCTCTTCCTGCCACTCTGGGGCGCGCTCATCGCAGCCGAGGCCGGTGGCAACGCCTTCGGGCAGCCCATGAAGTTCGGGATCGCGATCGCAACTGGCATCACCGCAGGCCTGTGGGTCTGGGGCGAGGGCTACCGGAAGGCACTGGCCGAACAATCACGACGACCTCGCCCCGTTCGGTTCCGTCCGATCGATGCCTTGCGAGTCGGCGCCTGGGAGGTGTTTGCAGCCACGATCGCGGCGTTCGCCTGGGCCACGGCCGCGCCGTCCAGCTGGGCGAGCTTCAGCAGCGCGTTCTGGCCCCTTGCGACCGTCATCCTCGCGGCGGTCGTGCTCGGGATCGCCGGGAACTTCATCGCCCCGCTCGAAGGTGAGCCGACCTAGCTGCCCGATCCGGTGGACGAGGCGCGGCGTCGGATCGACCGGGCAGAGCCGATCAGTCCCCGCGGCTCAAGTTGCGGACGTAGTTGAGCATCCAGACGACAAGGAGGAGCAGCAGGATCAGCAGCCCGAGATTGACCCAGGACATGGGCATCTCGCGTGGGACCACGCGGCGGGCGTCGTCGGGGCGGGCCAGCACGAGATAGAGCAGGGCGCCGACGCCGAGGATCGCGACGCCGATCCGCACCAGCGTTCGCTTCGCGCTCTGCATCTTGTTGCGGAAGCCGAACAGCGCATTCTCCGCCTCCATGATCGCCGGCTCCTGGGCCTCGATGAACTCCAGGAAGTCGAGCGCCCGCTGCGCTTTTCCTGTCCCCGCGTACAGCCGGTCGACGACCAGGCGCGGGTCGAGCCAGCTGAGGCTCTGTTGGCGGGCGAGCCGACGGACGAAGCGCCGCACGTTGTCGGGCAGGTCATAGTCGACGGCCAGCTGGTGCCGGAGGGCGCCGAGGGTGACCAGCATCTTGAGGTAGCCGACGATGGCGGGCGACATCGTCAGCTTCTGGACGCGGATGGTCTCGAGGATGTCGACGGCGAGCTTCGAATACGGGTTCGCGCGGTTCTCCGCCATCGGCCCCGGGGCCGCGCTGGTCACGCGGCTGCGATCGGCCGTGGCGTCGTACAGGAACGCCTGGTGCAGGCGGATCAGCTGCCGGCTGGCGTCATCGACGTCCGTCGCGGTCGACGGTGCCAGCCAGCGCATGAGCTCGCGCACCGCCGGCTCGATCTCGCCGCGGAACAGGAGCCAGCTGTAGCGGGTCAGCGACTCCCGAATGCGGTTGGGGAGCTGGCCGACGATCCCGAAGTCGATGTAGCCGATCGCGTCGCCGTCGAGGACGAAGATGTTGGCCGGGTGCAGGTCCGCGTGGAAGTAGCCGAACACGAAGACCTGGTTGAGCATGTTCCAGTCGAGATGGCGGCAGATCCGGTCGAGGTCGTGGCCATCTGCCTTCAACCGGGCGAGGTAGGCTCGGTCGCCGTCCCGCTTCGGCGACCATCACCTCGATCAGCGGGATGCCCTCGATGAGCTCCGCCGTGAGCACGCGCGACGTCGTGTAGTCGCGGTACACGCGGGCGATCCGCTCGTACTGGTCGCCGCGGGCGTGCTCGTGGAGGAGCACGGCCTGCCGCGCCTCGACCAGGTAGTCGAGCTCGTCGGCGGTCCAGCGGGCGAACTCGTCGATGACCTCGCGACTCCTGACGCCGCCGAACACCCGGGAGAAGTCGAGCAGCCAGGTCACCGAGTACATCAGGTGGATGTCGGCCGCCAGGATCTCGCGGATGTGCGGCCGCTGCACCTTGACCGCGACCCGGTCGCCGTTGTGCAGCGTCGCCCGATGCACCTGGCCGATCGAGGCCGCCGCGAACGACTGGTGCTCGAACGTCGCGAACACGGTCTCGGGCTCGCCGTTCAGCTCCTGGCGGATGATCGTGCGGACCTCGTCGTAGCTGAACGGCGCGACCTTGTTGAGGAGCCCGAACAGCTCGTCGCAGTAGGCGACCGGCAGCAGGTCGTAGCGCAGCGCGAGCATCTGGCCGAGCTTCACCCACGCCCCCCCGAGCCGCTCGAACGCGACGCGCATCCGGACCGGGCCGGGTCGCTTGTCCGAGCCCGGCAGGTGCAGCGCGGGCGCGATGAACAGGCCGAAGAAGACCGCGACGACGCGCGCGACCCTGCGCGGATGCCGGAAGAGGTTCCTCACGCGGCGGTGCGCCGATCCGCGGCTAGCGCGAGGTGCGGATGCGGGGCGCTAGGTGCGGAGGTTGGACCGGCTCAGTCCGTGCTGTCATCGAACGGGACGCGGCGGCGACGGCTCGGCATCGCCGTCTCCTCCTCCCACTCCCGTCCGGCCTTCACCAGCTCATGGAAGATGTGTCGCGACCACGTGTACGCGAGGCTGACCGCGCCCTCGGCGGCGAGCTGGCCCTCGCGGCCGTAGTGCAGGCCGCGCTTGACGGTCTCGTCGATGCGGTGCTCGCCCTCGTCGAACATCTCCGCGAAGCGCCGGTTCTTGAGTCGCTTCGCGTAGGCCCGCTTCTCCTCCTCGGTCGGCCCGTCGAGCCAGGCCTTGCGGCGGGCCTTCTCCTGGGAGACCCACGCGTCGATCTCGGCCTGCGTCGGTTCCAGGGACTCTTCGTCGTCGTCGATCGAGACAGCCGAGCTCTTCGGCGCCACATCACTCATGTCGATCACCCACGGTGTGCCGTCGGAACCCGTTCGGACCCCGCCCCTGTTTGCACGCGAGTCTACCGCGCGACGATCACCGCGACGTCAGGCGAATCGGGTGAAACGGCCGTCGCCGCGAGCGCGGCCGGCCACGATGACCGGCCGCGCTCGCAGACGGGGTCAGTCGAGCTGGGCCCGCACGGCGCCCGGCGGGTAGACCGAGCTGTGGATGTTCACGTAGAACCCCGACGGGTTGGTCACGAGATCGTCCGCGTAGCCGAGGGCCGGGACGCAGCCGCGGGTGCGGTCGGTGCCGTCGAACGTGCCGGAGAACAGCGGGACCGCGACCGGGCCCGGGACGCCCACCGGCGCCGGGTGGATGTGGGCCGCGACGACCGTGCCGTCGATGTCCCGCCACTTGGTCACGAAGCACACGACGTCCTTGCGCGGCAGGACGAGCACGATCATCTTGGCCGACGCATCGGGATCGCCGCACACCGCCGGCGGCGCACAGGTCGGTGTCGCCTCCTGGTCGCCGGTGAGATGGAGCAGGAACACGCGGGCGTGGAGCCCGCCGGCCGAGACGGTGCCCGCCGTCAGGGTCAGGACGATGGCGAGCGCCGCGAGCAGGGCGATCGCGGGTCGAAGCAGCCGCATGGGGTCCTCCTGGCTGATCCCCCTCGCTGGTGACACGCGCCCGCCACGCTAGGCGGACGGGCGGTCTCGCCGTCTCATGCCCGGTCGCCGCGGGATGTCAGCTTCGTGAAAACGGCATCGCAGCGGGCCTGCCCTGCCAGCACCGTCGTCTCCGCCTGGGCGGCAGCGATATGCGTGACAGGCTTAGGGAATCGTTGAACAGCTGGGCGGGCAGCCTGGACGCGCCTGAACGGCGCGTTGCCGGTCGCGGATATGCCCGTCAGGCATAAACCCGCGTCCAGGGCGCCGAAGCGCGGTGGATTGCCGTTTCCTACGCGTGGTACGCATACGCCGAGGGCGGGCGTCCGTGGCGCGGCACGGGCGGCGCCGCGCGGGTCGCGGAATCAGAGCCAGACGTTGTCGTGCTCGGCGTAGAAGCGCTCCAGCTCCTCGGGGCCCGGCCGGCCCTCGGTCGCGAAGCGGGCCAGGCCCTCGAAGTAGCCCTCGCGCGGCGCACCCGGCGCGAAGTGGAGCAGCATCGACGCCGGCTCGCCGGACTCGTTGCGGAAGCCGTGGATCCCGCCCGGCGGCACGTGCACGAAGTCGCCCGGCGTGCAGTCGACGCCACGCGCGGCCGTCGTAGATCTTCACCGTGCCGAGCAGGACGTAGAACGACTCCGCCATCGTCCGGTGGAAGTGCGGGCCGGGACCCGAGGGCTCCGCGCTCATGTTCCAGCGGTACAGCCCGAACAGCCCGCCCGTGGACGCGCCGGTCGCGAGGTAGTCGGCCGTGCCGCCGCTCGCGTACGTGATGTCCGACGCGGCGCCGTTCGGCCGGTAGGTCGCCGAGGCCTCGCCGCCGTCGCCGAGGTAGCGCGGTTCGGGGTAGCTCATCGTGGAGGTCCTCCCGTGTCCGATGATGCGGGTCCGATGACACCGAACGTACCCGCATGAGCCCGGATCCGCCGCCCCGCCGCGCGGCCGTGGTCCTCGTCACGCCCGACGGCACGCCGATCGGCCGCCTGCCCGAGGTGCCGGTCGCGACCCGCTGGTGGCCGGACGTCCAGGCCATCGTCCAGGCCGTCCGCGAGGCGTACGGGATCGAGGTCGTCGTGCTCCGGATGCTCGATTCCGAGCTGCCGCGTCCGCACGGCGGCGGCGTCACCTACCTCGCCGAGACCGCCCAGCCGCATCGAGCGGTCGCCGCTCGCCGCCGAGTCCCTGCTCCCGTTCGACGTCACGCTCGACGACCAGCCGCTCCGCCTGCGCTGGGCCGATCCCCGGCGGCCCGGACCGCGACCTCGCCTGGGCCGAGGACGTGCTCGCGGGCCGGCGGATCGAGCGCGTCGGACCCGCGGAGCAGATGCGCAGCTGGAACCTGTCCAGCATCTGGCGCCTGCCGCTCGCGGACGGCACGTCGGCGTGGCTCAAGGTCGTGCCGCCGTTCTTCGCCCACGAGGGCGACATGCTGCGCCGCCTCCAGTCCAACGCCGTTCCGCGGCTCCTGGGCACCGACGGCGACCGCGTGCTGCTCGCCGACGTCGCGGGCGACGACCAGTACGACGCGGCCGAGCCCGAGCTGCTCGAGATGGTGTCGATGCTGGTCGACCTCCAGGCCGCCTGGATCGGCCGTGTCGACGACCTGCTGGCGATCGGCCTGCCCGACTGGCGGGGGCCGGGGTTGACCGCCCGGATCGCCGACGTCGTCGAGCGGCGCTCGGCCGGGGTGTCGGACGAGGACCGGAGCACCCTCGACGGCGTTCGTCGCCGGGCTGCCCGCCCGGTTCGCCGAGATCG
The DNA here is from genome assembly GCA_963767945.1 of uncultured Chloroflexia bacterium. GTDB lineage: Bacteria > Chloroflexota > Limnocylindria > Limnocylindrales > CSP1-4 > CAIXZV01. The sequence continues at coordinate 185,191 of CAVYGH010000013.1, forward strand.
TGACGTGCGGGGTCCCGGACACGCTCGTCCACGGCGACTACCACCCCGGCAACGTGCGCGGCACGCCGGGCCGCCTGGTGATGCTCGACTGGGGCGACACGGGCGTCGGCCAGCCGCTGCTCGACCTGCCGGCGTTCCTCGAGGCGGTCGCCGCCGTCGTCGGTGGAGCGGATCCGCACCCACTGGCTCGATCGGTGGCGCGCCGCGGTCCCCGGCTGCGACGCCCGGCGCGCCGCGCAGCTCCTGGCGCCGGTCGCGGCCGCCCGCCAGGCGGTGATCTACCAGACCTTCGTCGACCACATCGAGCCCGTGGAGCGGCGCCACCACGACGCCGACGTCATCGACTGGCTCGGGCGGTCCGCCGCGCTCGCGCGGGCAGGGGAGGGCGCCGGCTAGGCGGTCCGCACCCAGTTCCGACGCGCGTAGGCGAGCCGGAAGCCGGAGCGCAGCATGTTGCGGTACGAGTGGTTGACGGGCTCCTCCTCGGTCTCCTCGCCGGTCTCGGTGACCGCCCAGCGGCAGCCCGCCGCCTTCGCGTCGCGGAGCCGCGCCGCGAAGATCGCCGACTGGCCGCCGCGGCCGCGCGCCGCCTCGAGCGTGGCCCCGAACCCGAGCCAGGCCACGTCGTCCGTGATGCACATGGCGGCGACCGACACGGGCGTGGCGCCGTCGAAGCCGCCGTAGTGGGTCCAGCCCTCGCGGCCGAACGACGAGGCGGTCAACGGCGCGACGACCGGCGGCAGCCCGAGGGCCTCGCCGGCGATCCGCGCGAAGTCCGACGCGTGAGCGGCGTCGATCCGCTCGATCCGGAGCGTGGTCGAAGGCGCCGGCAGCTCGTCGAGGTCGTGCCACAGCTTGACCCAGCGCCGGCCCGGGGCGTACCCGCGCGCCGAGAGCCAGCCCTCGACCTCGGGCGTGAGCAGGGGCGGCGCGAGGTGGACCACGGACTGGGTGCGGCCGTGGTCGAGGAAGAACTGCGAGGCCGACTCGATGTCGTCCTCGGTGACCGGGTGCTCGCCGCCGATGCCGACGGCGCGGTTGAAGAAGCCGATGTCGAACACCGTCAGCGCGACGGCCACGCCGTCGCCGATCGGGGCGACCTGCGCACCGACGGGGTCCCCGGGCAGCGCGGCGCCCGCGGCGTAGAGGTCGGCGATCGCGAGCGCCTCCGATCGCTCGAGCCAGCGGGCGAGCTCGGGATCCATGTCTGTCTCCATGCCCGCCATCGTATCCAGCGGCGCGGGCTGCGTGAGGTCCCGGACATGCCGACGCCGCCGGCGGTGCCGGCGGCGTCGGGTTCGCAGCGCGGGAGGACGCTACTTGAGCACGACGTAGGTGTCGAAGTTGGCGCGCTTGCCGTTGGTGCTGACGTTGATGACCTTGATCCGGTGGGCGCCGCTGGAGCCCCAGCTCCGGGCGACGATGATCCGGCCGAACTTGGTCACCTTCGCCCCCAGGCTGAACGTGCCCACCAGCTTGCCGTCGACCCTGACCCGGACCAGCGCCGGAGGTCTTCGACTTCGTGGCGACGTAGAGGATCGACCGACCGCGGAACTGGGCTCGCGGCGCTGGCGCCGGGGTCGTTCGTGACGGCATAGCCCGCACCCGATGCGCGGGAGTCGATCACGGAGCGCCAGGTGCCCTTGTACGTCACGACGTTCTTCGAGCCGCTGTTCAGGGCCACGAGCCTGCGGCTGCCCGAGACGGCCCACGCCGAGGTGTTGCCCTCGACGTCGGTCGCCCGGACGCGCCAGACGAGGGACTGCTTGAAGGGGTACCAGCGTCGGACCGTGGTGCCGAGACCGGTGTAGACCTTCTTGAAGGCGGCGCCGCCGATGCTGACCTGGACCTCGTACTTGGCGAGGCCCGAGCCGGTCGTCCGTCGCGCCCCACGAGATGCGAAGCGGGGCGGTCTGGTCGACGCGGCCCTTGGCGAACGCGACGACCGGGGCCGAGACGACCGGGGCGATCGTGTCCGGCGTGACCGTGACGGTCAGCGTCGCCTGGTCGGTGAGGTGGCCATCGCTCACGGTGTACGTGATGACGGCCGGACCGTTGAACGAGGCCGCCGGCGCGAACCGGACCTGGCCGCCAACGATGCTGACGGCTCCGGCGTCGACCGGGAGCACGGAGGCCAGGGTGGCCGACAGCGTGTCGCCGTCGACGTCGGTGTCGTTGCTGACCACGTTGTAGACGACCGCGCCGCTGCCCTGGGCGACGGTGGCGACGTCATCGACGCCCACCGGGGCATCGTTGACGCAGGTGATCCAGATGGTGACGTGGCCCGTGTCGCTGCCGCCGTTGCCGTCGCCGACCGTGTAGTCGAAGCCGGCGACGCTCGGGCCGCACAGGTTGGCGTCGGGAGTGAACGTGATGGTGTCGCCGATCAGGTCGACCGTCCCGCCCGTGGGGTTCGTGACGGCGGTGACGGTGAGCGTGTCGGGATCGGTGTCGGTGTCGTTGCCGACCAGGGTCGCGCCGTCGATGACGACGTCGGTGTCCTCCGTGCCGGTCGCGAGGTCATCGACCGCGACGGGGGGCACGTTGGCCACGCAGTTGATGTCGACGATGACGTGGGCCGAGTCCGACCCGCCGTTGCCGTCGCTGATCGAGTAGTCGAAGCTGCCCTCACCGGTGCCGCACAGGTCGTCGGCGGGGGTGAAGGTGACCACGCCGGCCGTCAGGTCGACGGTGCCGCCGGTCGGGTTGGAGACGCTGTCGACGACGAGCGTGTCGCCGGAGTCGATGTCGCTGTCGTTGGCGAGGATCGCGGCGGTGACGTCGTTGGCGCCGGAGTTCTCGTCGACCATGATCGTGTCATCGTCGGCGTCCGGGGCGTCCTCGGTGCAGGTGAGGTCGACATCGGCGTAGCCGGTGTCGGTCCCGCCGTTGCCGTCGCTGATCGTGTAGTCGAAGCCGTTGCCGATGTTGCCGCAGGCGTCAGCATCGGGGGTGTAGGTGATCGTGCCCGCATCGAGCGAGACCGTGCCGCCGACCGGGTTCGAGACGCCGGTGACGACGAGGGTGTCGCCCTCGGGGTCGGTGTCGTTGGCCAGGAGCTCCGCGTCGGTCACGAGGAAGTCCGTGTCCTCGGTGCCCTGGAAGTCGTCGTCGACGGCCACCGGGGCGTCGTTGACGCACGTGATGTCGACCGTGACGGTCGCCGTGGCGGTGCCGCCGTGGCCGTCGGAGATCGCGTAGTCGAAGCCGCCCTCGCCCGTGCCGCACAGCTCGGCATTGGGCGTGAAGGTGACCGTGGTGCCGTCCAGCTCGACGGTGCCGCCGACCGGGTTCGAGACGCCGGTGACGACGAGGGTGTCGAGGTCGATGTCGGAGTCGTTGACCAGGAGGTCGGCCGCGTCGACGACGAGGTCGGTGTCCTCGGTGGCGGTCAGCGTGTCGGCCGTGGCCACCGGGTTGTCGTTCGTGCACTCGAGGTCGATGGTGACGTGGCCCGTGTCGGTGCCGCCGTTGCCGTCGTCGACCGTGTAGTCGAAGCCACCCGCGCCCACGCCGCACTCGTCGGCGTCGGGCGTGAAGGTGATCGTCCCGGCCGTCAGGTCGACCGTCCCGCCGGTGGCGTTGGTCACGTCGCTGACGGTGAGCGTGTCGCCGTCCACGTCGTCGTCGTTGCCGACCAGCGTGGCGGCGTCGATGACGACGTCCGTGTCCTCGGTGCCCGAGGCGGTGTCGTCGACGGCGGTCGGGCCGTCGTTGACGCAGGTGACGTCGACCGTGGCATGCGCCGTGTCGGTGTGGCCGTCGCCGTCGTCGACCGTGTACTCGAAGCCGCCGTAGCCGTCGCCGCAGGCGCCGGCGTCGGGGGTGAAGGTGACCGCGCCCGCGACCAGGGCGACCGTGCCGCCCGTGGCGCCCGAGGCGTCCGTGATCGTGAGCGTGTCGCCGTCCGCGTCAGAATCGTTGGCCAGGAGGCCGGCGGTGACGTCGGTGTCGGCCGAGTCCTCGGCGACCGTGACGGTGTCGTCGCCGGCGACCGGGTCGTCGGACGTGCACGCGAGGTCGATCGAGACGTGGCCGTTGTCCGTGCCGGTGCCGTCGCTCACCGTGTAGGTGAAGCCGGCGGTGCCGCAGAAGTCGGCATCGGGGGTGAACGTCACGTCGCCCGAGTCGAGCGACACGGTGCCGCCGCTGGGGTTCGAGACCGCCGACACGTGGAGGCTGTCGAGCTCGGTGTCGGTGTCGTTCGCGACGAGGTCCGCGCCCGGGATGACGACGTCCGTGTCCTCGGTGCCCGAGGCGGTGTCGTTGACCGCGTGCGGGTCGTCGTTGACGCAGGTGATGTCGACGGTGACGCTGGCCGAGTCCGACCCGCCGTTGCCGTCCGAGATCGTGTAGTCGAAGCCACCCTCGCCGTTGCCGCACAGGTTGGCGTCCGGCGTGAAGGTGACGACCCCGGCCGCGAGGACCACCTCACCGCCCGAGGCGTTCGAGACGCCCGTGACCGTGAGGGTGTCGCCGTCCGGCGTCCGTGTCGTTGGCCTTGATCGCGGCCGTGACGTTGGTCGGCGTGTCCTCGGAGACCGCGATCGTGTCGTCGTTGGCGACCGGCGGATCCGGCTGGTTCTGCACGACGATGTTGATCGCGGCGGGCCGCGTGTGCTTGTCGTTGGCGACGTTGTACGTCGTCGACGCCGAGCCGAAGAAGCCCGGCGCCGGCGTGAACGTGTAGTCGCCGTTGGCGGCCACGACCAGCGTGCCGACCGTCGGGCTCAGCGTCGGGAACGGCGCGACGACCGTGAGCGTCCCCTCGCCGGGGTTGTCGTCGTTCGTCAGGACGTTGCCGGTCGCCGGCGTGTCCTGGAGCGTCGTGATGGTGTCCGGATGGGGGTCAGGCGGGGTGCCGGGTCCGGCTGCCGCCGTGGCTGGCACCAGCAGGGCGTTCGCGATGATGAGACCGGCGGTCGCCGTCCCCACCAATCGCGCACGGAGCGGGCTCGTTGACAGTTTGATCACGGGGACGACAACCTCGGGCAATCGGACGCGCGACGGCCCACTGCCGCCGGACTGGTCGAACCGAGGGTGCGTGAGTGCACCGCGGGCGGGTACCGGACGATGGTCCTACCGGCACCCGCCATTCGCGGGGGGTGCGGGGTGGAGCGGCACGGATCGGCGGGGTGCCACGGCCCCGTCGCCGGGCGCCGACGCCGCCGGCGGGGCCGGCGGCGTCGAAGCCTCGCGGTGGGCAGCTAGGCGACCGGTTCGAGCGCCTCCTCGAACTGGGACGCGTAGAGCTCGTGGTAGAAGCCACCCTTGGCCATCAGCTGGTCATGCGAGCCCTGCTCGATGATCCGGCCCTGGTTCATCACCAGGATCACGTCCGCGTCACGGATCGTGGACAGCCGGTGCGCGATCACGAACGAGGTCCGGCCGCGCATCAGCCGGTTCATCGCCTTCTGGATCAGCACCTCGGTCCGGGTGTCCACCGACGAGGTCGCCTCGTCGAGGATGAGGACCGGCGGGTCGGCCAGGAACGCGCGCGCGATCGTGAGCAGCTGCTTCTCGCCCGCCGACACGTTGGTCGCGTCGTCGTCGAGCACCGTGTCGTAGCCGTCGGGCAGGGTGCGCACGAAGTGGTCCACGTGCGCGGCCTCGACCGCCTCGCGGAACCGCGCCTCGTCCGGCTCGCCCTTGGCGCCGTAGGCCACGTTCTCCCGGATCGTGCCCCGGAACAGCCACGCGTCCTGGAGGACCATCCCGAACGTCCGGCGCAGGTCGTCCCGGGTCAGCTCCCGGGTGTCGATCCCGTCGACGGTGATCCGCCCCTGGTCCACGTCGTAGAACCGCATCAGCAGGTTCACGAGCGTGGTCTTGCCGGCGCCGGTCGGGCCGACGATGGCCACGGTCTGGCCGGGCTCCACGACCAGGTCGAGGTCCGCGATGAGCGGCTTCTCGGCGACGTAGCGGAACGCGACGTCCTCGAAGGTGACGCGGCCGATGGCCGGGTCCGGGAGCAGCCGCGGGGCGACCGGGTCGGCGATCTCCTCCGGCTCGTCGAGCAGCTCGAACACCCGCTCGGCCGACGCGACCGCCGACTGGAGCACGTTGGCGATCGAGGCCGCCTGGATGATCGGGAAGGTGAACTGGCGCGAGTACTGGATGAACGCCTGGACGTCGCCGAGGCTCATCTGGCCGTTGGCCACCTGGATGCCGCCGATCACGCAGATCAGCACGTAGTTGATGTTCGAGATGAACGTCAGCGCGGGCTGGATGAGGCCCGAGATGAACTGGGCCCGGTAGCTCGCCTGGTACAGCGCCTCGTTCTGCTCGTCGAAGGCCTCGATGGCCTCCGGCTGGCGGCCGAACACCTTGACGATCGCGTGCCCGGTGTGCATCTCCTCGATGTGGCCGTTGAGCGACCCGGTGCGGGCCCACTGGGCGACGAACTGCTTCTGCGAGCGGCCGGCGATGAGCACCGTGACCGCGATCGACACCGGGACCGTGATGAGCGAGATCACGGCCAGCAGGGGGCTGATCGTGAGCATCATGATCAGCACGCCGATGACGGTCAGGACGGACGTGATCAGCTGGGTCAGGCTCTGCTGGAGCGTCTGGCTGATGTTGTCGATGTCGTTGGTGACGCGGCTCAGGATGTCGCCCCGCGACTGGCCGTCGAAGTAGGCCAGCGGCAGGCGGCCGAGCTTCTCGTCGACCCGCCGGCGGAGCCGGTACACGGTCCGCTGGGTGACGCCGGCCATGATGTACGACTGGCCCCAGGCGAAGACCGAGCTGATGATGTACAGGACCGCGGCCAGCGACAGGATCTGGGCGAGCAGCGTGAAGTCGATGCCCTGGCCGATGACGACCCCGTTCATGTTGGCGAGCATGTCGGCCTGCTGCGTCTGGCCGGCCGCATTCAGGCCGTCGACGGCCTGCTGGACGGTGGTGCCGGGCGGCGACTGCTCGCCGATCTGCTGGCCGACGACGCCGGCGAAGATGACGTTGGTCGCCTCGCCCAGGATCTTGGGCCCGACGATCGCGAACAGCACGCTGCCGACCGCGAGGACCAGGACGAGCAGGATCTTCGGCCCCTCCGGTCGCAGCTCGCCGAGCAGGCGCCGGAACGACGACTTGAAGCTCTTGGGCTTGGGCGCGGGCAGGTTCATCCCGCCCATGAACCCCGGACCGCCGCCGGGCCTGCCCGCCGGCGGGCGCGCAGCCGTCGCGGGTCCACCGATCGCCGGCTGGTTGCCGACGGCGCGCACGGGCCTGGACCCGCTGCCGGGGGCCGAGCCGTCGCCGGGAGTGCCGTTGCCGCCGGGAGCGGCGCCGTTGGTGTCGTCGGGCCCGTTCATGCGACCTCCTCCTCGGTCACCTGGGACAGGACGATCTCCCGGTAGGTCTCACAGGTCCGCATCAGCTCGTCGTGGGTGCCGATGCCGGCGATCCCGCCGTTATCGAGGACGACGATCCGATCGGCGCGCAGGATCGTGCCCACGCGCTGGGCGACGATGATCACCGTCGCGTGGCCCAGCTCCCGCCCGAGCGCGGCCCGCAGCCGCGCGTCGGTCCGGAAGTCGAGCGCCGAGAAGCTGTCGTCGAAGACGTAGACGTCGGGCTTCTTGACGAGGGCGCGTGCGATCGCGAGCCGCTGGCGCTGCCCGCCCGAGACGTTGGTGCCGCCCTGGGCGATCGGGCTGTCGAGCCCGGCCTCCATCTCCTCGACGAACTCGCGACCCTGCGCGATCGTGAGCGCGGCCCACAGGTCGTCGTCGGTCGCCTCCTGGTCGCCGAAGCGCAGGTTGCTGGCGATGGTGCCGCCGAACAGGAACGCCTTCTGGGGCACGATCCCGATCCGGGACCACAGGTCCTGGCGGTCCATGTCCTTGACGTCGACCCCGTCGATGAGGACCGCGCCGGACGTCGCGTCGTAGAAGCGCGGCAACAGGTTGATCAGCGTGGACTTGCCGCTCCCCGTGGACCCGACGATGGCCGTGGTCTCGCCGGGGTTGGCTGCGAACGAGATGTGCCGGAGCACCGGCTCCTCGGCCCCCGGGTAGCGGAACTCGACGTCGCGGAACTCGACGTGGCCGCGACGGATGGGGGCGATCGGGGTGGGCGGGTCCCAGATCGTCGGCTCGGTCCTGAGGACCTCCTGGATCCGGGCGCCCGAGACCTGGCCGCGAGGGACCATCACGAACAGGATCACCGCGGTCATGATCGAGAACAGGATCAGCGAGATGTACTGGAGGAACGCCGTCAGGTTGCCGATCGGCATGTCGCCGCTGTCGACGCGGTAGGCGCCCAGCCACAGCACCGCCACCGTGGACAGGTTCATGATCAACATCAGTGCCGGGAGGGTGATCGCGAACAGCCGGTTCACCCGGAGGCCGGTGTCCATGAGGTCGAGGCTGGCCTCGTCGAAGCGGGCCTCCTCGTCGCGGGTGCGGACGAAGGCGCGGATGACGCGGACGCCCGCGAGGGTCTCGCGCATCACGAGGTTGATCCGGTCGATCTTCTTCTGGAGCGCCCGGAACAGCGGGATCGCCTTGTACATGACGGTCCCGATGAGCGCGATCATGATCGGGATGATCACGAGCAGGACGCCCGACAGCGGCACGTCCTGGCGGAGGGCCATGATCAGGCCGCCGACGACGAGGATCGGCGCCGAGATCATCTGGGTCAGCGCGAGCAGCAGGACCTGCTGGACCTGCTGGACGTCGTTGGTGTTGCGGGTGATCAGGCTCGCGGCGCCGAAGGTGTTGACCTCGACCTGCGAGAACGTCTCGACCTTGCGGAAGATGCCGCTCCGGACGTCACGCCCGAAGGCCATCGAGACCTTGGCGCTGTAGTAGACGCCGATGACGGCGGCGACGCCGAGGATCCCGGTCACGAGGAGCATGAATCCGCCCGTGCGCAGGATGTAGTCGATGTCGCCCGTGACGACCCCGTTGTTGATGATGTCGGCGTTGAGCTCGGGCAGGAACAGGTTCGCCACCGCCTGGATCGACAGCAGGACCAGCACGAACACGAGCGGCCAGCGGTAGCTGGGCAGGTAGCTGCGGAACAGGTCGATCATCGCGAGGCCTCGTCGGATTCGGGGAGGACCCATCTCGCCCCGAGCCGGACGCGCGCCTCGCGCAACGCCCGCATGCCGCGGAGGAAGCCCTCGAGCTCGTCGTCGGTCAGCTCGCCCAGGAGCACGGCCAGGCGCTCGCGCCGCTCGGCGGCGACGCCGGCGAGCAGCTCGCGCCCGTCGACGGTGAGGGCGACCCGGATGACCCGGCGGTCCTCGTCGTCGCGCTGGCGGACGACCAGCCCGCGCTGCTCCATGCGGTCGACGATGCCGGTCGCGCTCGCCTGCGAGACGTCGAGCGACTCGGCGAGGGTGCGCATCGGGACGGACCCGTCGGCCTGCAGCACCGTCAGCACGTGCAGATGGACGAGGCTCAGCGGCCCCGACCGCCATCGCCGCATGCTGCGGATGACGTCGGCGGGGGTGTGCGACGACAGCTCGTCGAGCAGCTCGGTGAGCAGGCGCTGCCGCTCGGCGGCGGGCTGCTGGTGGGGCGGCGCGAGTCGCGCCGGGGGACGTCCGAGTCTGCGGACGTCGAGTCCTTCGGTCATGGCGTGATCCCTGGTGTGGGTTCCCCGCGTGCCCTTCATGGCACGTAGATGGTCAATGCGACATAAAGCATATTCGGCCGGCACGGGGTTGTCCAGCGGCGGGACGACCTAGCCGACGATCGCCTTGCGCAGCCGCCAGCTGGCGAGGCTCAGCAGCACGACCGCGAAGCCGGCCAGCACGGCGAGGTTGGTCGCGACCGACGCGATCCCGCCGCCGTCCGCGATCAGCGACTGCAGCCCGGTCAGCGCCCACGACTGGGGGATCAGCCGCGCGATCGACTGCATGGTGGCCGGCATGATCTGGAGCGGGATCATGCAGCCGCCGAGGGCGCCCAGGGCGAGGCCGAGGAACACGCCCAGCGATGCCGCCTGGTCGGCCGTGCCGGCCACCGCACCGAGGAGCATCGCCGCCCCCGCGCAGACGAGGGCGAACACGAGGATGATCGCCGCGGCCGCCACCGGGTCGCCCCACGAGACCCCGAACAGGAGCGCGGACACGATCACGATGTAGGCCGCCTGGAAGACGGCGACGCCGTATCGGCCGATCGCCTCGCCCGCGATGATCGTGGCCGGCGACGTCGGCGTGGACACCATCCGCCGTGAGACGCCCAGCTTGCGGGTGAGGACCAGGCGCAGCGACGCGGTCATCGACGTGAGGAACGTGAACATCACGAGCTGGGTCGACGCGCCGAACGTGAACTGGGTGAAGCCGGCGAACGAGCCGGGCTCGCCGATCCGGCTTACCGACACCGCGACGCCCGGGACGCTCCCGTAGCCCGCCTCGGCGGCCGCCCGGGCCTGGTCCCAGCCCGCGAGGCCCTCGGCCTCGGCCACGCGCGCGGCGATCGCGATCGCGGAGATGCGCGCCGCCGCCGCGTCGATCGGAGCCCGCAGGCCCTGGGCGAGCGCGCCGGTCGTGCCCAGGTAGCGGAGCTCGGCCGTGCCCGTGCCGCGCAGCGCCGCCGCGAACCCCTCGGGGATCACGAGGCCCGCCTCGAGCTCGCCGTGCTCCACCTTGGAGCGCAGGGTGGCCTCGTCGCCGACCGGCCGCACGTCGAGGCGCGCGTCGTCCGCACGCAGGAGCTCGATGAGGGCCGCGGCGTCCGCGTCGCCCGCGGGCACGACGACGCCGACCCGCGCCGCCGTCGAGCCGCCGAACTGGAGCCCGAGGGCGACGATGATCAGGGTCGGCAGCACGAGCACGAAGAACAGGTCGCCGCGATCGCGCAGCTGGCGGATGAGGTTGACCCGCCCGATCTCGAGCGCCTTCCGGAGGCCGCTCACGGGGTCACCAGCCGCCGCGCGCGGAGCACGCCGATCGACCCGCAGACGAGCCCGATCCCGAGCAGCACGAGGACCGCCGGCGCCGCCGTCGCGATCCCGCCGCCCGCCCCGTGCAGGTCGCCGAGGCCCCGCAGGAACCAGCCGTGCGGCGTCAGCAGCGTGAGCGTGGCGAAGGCCTCGGGTGCCTGCGAGCTGGGCGCGAACGTGCCGCCGATGATCGCGAGCGTGATGCCCACCGCCGCCGTCGCCGATCCGGCGGCGTCCTGCGACGTCGCGAACGAGATGACCAGCGCGGACACGCCGAGGGCCGCGACGATGGCGGCCAGCAACAGGGCGATCACGCCTTCGGGCGGCCCCCAGTCGGCGCCGATCAGCAGGGTCGTCGCGACCACCAGCGTGACCATCGCGACCACGCTCATCGCGAACGCGCCAAGCAGCTTGCCGACCACGATCGTTCCCGGACCGACGGGCGCGGCGAGGATCCGCCGGAGCGTGCCCTGGCGCCGCTCCTCGAATACGCTGAGCAGGCCCGACTGCGCGGAGAAGAACAGGAACAGGATCGCCATCGAGGCGCTGAAGAAGGTCGCCAGATCGAGCGTCCGGAGGTCGGCCGTGACCTCCACCACCGCGATCGGCGGCGGGGCGGTGCGTGCGGCCTGGGCGAGCCGGGTGAGCTCGTCGGGCGACAGCGAGGCGCCGGCCAGCGACGCGGCGGTGGTCACCGCGAGCTGCGTGCCCGCGACCCCCTCGCCGAACCGCGCGGCGACGGCTCGCGCCACGTCCGTGGCGAGGCCGCTGGTCCGCGAGCCGATCACCTGGATCGCGGTCGGTCGGCCGGCCTCGATCGCAGCCGTGAAGCCCTGCGGGATGACGAACGCCGAGTCGGCGTCGCCGGCCTCGACCGCGGCCCGGGCCGCCGCCTCGGTCGGGACGCTGGTGACGTCCGCGACGCCGGCGGTCGCGAGCGACCCGATCACGTCGTCGCGCAGCACGAGCGCCAGCTCGCCGCCATCCATGTCGGCCACCACCCAGGTCGCGTGGAAGCCGCCGCCGGGGCCGATGAGCCGGCTGAAGATGAGCGCGAGCCCGAGCGGGGCGACGATCGCGAAGATCAGCGCCGACCGGTCGCGGAACCGCTGGCGGAGGTCCTTGGCGGCGATCAGCAGGGCGACGCGGAGTGGCGACACGTCACTCCACGGTGTCGCGGAGGGCGCGTCCGGTCAGGTGCAGGAACACCGCCTCGAGGTCGGGCTCGACGACCTCGACGCCCCGGACCGCGGCACCGGCGCCTTCCGCCGCGCCGAGCAGCCGGGTCAGCAGCCCCCGCGCGTCGGCGACCAGGATCTCCAGCTCGTCGCCGCGCACGCCCACCTCCGTGACGCCCTCCACGTGTCGGACCGCCGCCGCGGCCGCGACGACCTCGCCGCTCAGCATCAACCGGACGCGGTCCTGCTGTCCGATCGACGCCACGAGGTCGCGCGTCGTCCCCTCGGCCCGGATCTCGCCGGCATCGATGATCCCGACCCGGTCGCACAGCCGCTCGGCCTCCTCGAGGTAGTGGGTCGTGTACAGGATCGCCATGCCCTCGCGCCCCAGTGCGGCCACCGACTCGAGGATCGCGTTCCGGCTCTGGGGGTCCACGCCCACCGTGGGCTCGTCGAGCAGCAGCAGCCGTGGCCGATGGAGCAGCCCGACCCCGATGTTCAGGCGCCGCTGCATGCCGCCACTGAAGGTGTCGACGCGGTCCTTCGCACGCTCGGTCAAACCGATCAGGGCGAGGACGCCCTCGATGCGCGTCTTGAGCTCGGCGCCGCCGATCCCGTACAGGCGGCCGAAGAAGGCGAGGTTCTCGCGCGCCGTGAGGTCCGGGTAGATCGCCAGCTCCTGGGGCACGTAGCCGATGCCCGCCTTGGCGGCGACCTCGCCCACGTCGATCGGCTTGCCGTCGAGCCTGACCTCGCCCCCGTCGCGCGCCAGCAGGCCGCAGACCATCGAGATCGTCGTCGTCTTGCCGGCGCCGTTCGGGCCAAGCAGGCCGTAGGTCTCGCCCTCGTGGATATCGAAGCCGACGCCGCGGACCGCCTCGATCGCGCCGTACCGCTTGCGGAGGTCGCGAGCCTGCAGCACGACCGGTCGATCGCCGAGGTCCGTCGGCCGGTCCGCGGCGTCGGGCGTTTCGGGGGCATCGGGCGCCCCGGGTGCTTCGGGCGCCGCGCGCTCGCCGGGCGAGGCCGGCTCCCCGGGCGCGTCGGGGCGGGGGGCGACCGAGTCCGGGTCGGCGGCGAGCGACATGCGAGACGAACCCTCCCTGCGCCCGGGGCGGCGCCAAACGTTGGTCATCGTGGCGATGCGGACCGGCCGATGCAAGTCGGATCGGGCACGCGTCACGCCGAGGTCCACCGATGCGAGGCGCGCGCAAGCCCGTTGTCAGGCCGTTGCGAGCCCTTTCCGTTTCGATCGGTGGTGGCGTACCCATCGGGGCCGATAAGTTCGGGGGAGTCCGAAGAGACAACCACCAGGAGGCCACCGCTCATGCATCTGACCATCACCCGCGCTCGTATCCGACGCGTCGTCGTCGGGACGACCCTCGTCGCGGCCCTCGCCCTGCCGGCGACGGCCATGGCGGCCAACATCACCGGGACTCCGGGTCCCGACACGCTGAACGGGACGCCGAACGCGGACAACATCCGTGGCCGCGGTGGCGACGACACGATCAACGGCCGCGGCGGGGCCGACGACATTCTCGGCAACGGCGGCGACGACTCGATCAGTGGCCGCGGCGGGGCCGACGACATCGTCGGTGGTCGCGGCGACGACGTGATCCACGGCAATGCCGGTCGCGACACGATCGCCGGTGGCAAGGCCAACGACACCTTGTTCGGCGATGCCGGGGCCGACACGATCTCGGGCGGCACGGGCAACGACGTGATCGTGACCGGCGGCGACAACGCCACGGACACCGTCAGCTGCGGTGGCGGCTGGGACGTCGTGGTCGCGGGCTCGAACGACACGATCGGCGCCGACTGCGAGCGCACGGTCGAGGTCGAGGACTAGCCTCGGCCACCCACCTCGCTGTTCACTCGGGCCGGTCTCCTGCACGGGAGGCCGGCCCCTTCGATTCAGCGGACCTTGCGCGCCTGCCAGGCCTCCTCGGACGGCCACTGCCGGGCCCACTCGGCGGTGATCCATTCGTAGGTCGTGGTCGCGCCCTCCGGCACCTGGAACTCCACGAGGTCCTCGACCTCGAAGCCGTTCGCGCGCAGCAGGCGGATCCAGTCGCCGTGCGCGAGGTGGAACTCCACCGAGTCGTCCTCCGGCCAGAGCGATCCGGTGCATGCCGAACATCGGCCGCTTCAGCCGCTCGTCGGCGGGACCCTCCGTCATCCGTGTCGGGCACCGTCAGGTACGCGAGCAGGTGGTTGGTCAGGAACAGGAGCCGGCCGCCCGGGCCGCAGGAGCCGCGCCGCCTCCGGGATCCAGGCGTACGGGTCGGCCCACAGGGCGGCGCCGTACTCGCTGATCGCGTAGTCGAACGACGCGTCGGGGTAGGGGACCCGCTCCGCGTTGCCGAGCAGCAGCGGGAAGTCGAGCCCGTGCTCGCGCTGGAGGCGCGTCGCCGTCTCGAGCTGCTTGGGCGAGTTGTCGATGCCGACCGGTCGCGCGCCGCGGCGGGCGAGCCACGCCGAGACGTAGCCGGTCCCGCAGCCGAGCTCGATCGCGTCGAGGCCGTCGAGGTCGTCGGGCAGCAGGTGGAGGTCGGCCTCCGGGACGCCGAAGGTGCCCCACTTCTCCTTCCCCGGCTCGAGGGCCCAGCTCTCCTCGCCGTTCGCGACGAACTCGTGGGCGAACGAGTCCCACGAGGCGCGGTTGCGGGCGACGTGGTCGGGCAGCTCCGCCAGCTGGGCGTCCGTCCATTTCGACCCGGTCATGCCGGGACCCCGTCGAGATGCTTCTCGCGGGCGGCGAGCAGGATGTCGATCGTCCGCTCCTCGATCGGTCGCAGGTCCACCTGGACGTGCCCGACGCCGAGGTCCCGCCAGGTGTCGAAGGCGCGGGCCACGGCGTCGACGTCGGGCGGCAGCGCGTCGGCCGCTCCGGGGCGCGTCGACGGGCCCTTCGCGTCGAGCGTGAGGCCGACCGTGACCTCGAGCGTGGCCGGATCCCGGCCCTCGGCCTCGCATGCGGCCAGCAGGTCGGCGTGGCGCTGGGCGAACCGCTCGTTCGGGAGCCCGAACCAGGCGGTGTTCCAGGCGTCGGCGTGCTTCGCGGTGAGGCGCAGGACGCGCTCCCCCTTGGCGGCGATCAGGATCGGCATCCGTGCCCGGCCGGCGTGCGGGGCGCGGCGGCGGCGGGATGAGGACGGCGTCGTCGACGTCGTGCCACCGCCCGTGGAGGGTGACGCGCTCGCCGTGCACCAGCGGGACGATGATCTGCAGCGCTTCGTCGAACCGTCCAGCGCGATGGTCGAAGGGGTAGCCGAAGGCCCGGTACTCGGGCTCGTGCCAGCCGGTCCCGAGACCGAGGGTCAGGCGCCCGGCGGCGACCTCGTCGAGCGTCGCCGCCATCTTCGCCGTTAGGGCCGGCGGCCGGAAGCCCGTGCCGAGCACGATCGTCCCGAGCTCGGCCCGTTCGGTGACGGCGGCGACGGCCGCCAGCAGGGTCCACGCCTCGTGGATGCCGTCTTCGGGCTCGTCGGGAGTTCGGAAGATCAGGTGGTCGTAGACCCACAGGCTGTCGATGCCGCCGGCCTCGGCCCGCTGGGCCAGCTGGCGCAATCGCGGCCACGCCGAGGCGCCTTCGCCATCGGAATCATTCATGGGCAGGACCATGCCGATCTTCATGTCCCGAATGGTACGGTGCGGTTCGGGGTGGAGCGGAGATCTTGACGGGCCTGAGAGACTCCTCATCGGTGGCCTATGCCGCCATTGGCCTTATTCACTCCCGCGCTGCGAACGCGACCTCGACGACCGACGGACACCCGTCGGTCGTTGGGATTCCTGGGCCCGGATTGGTCCTCGTCGCGGGTCAGCAGCCCCATCGTCGACAATGGCGCCCGTCATGCGCCGCCCGTTCGACATCCACGACCCGCGCCACCTCGCCGGCCTCGCCGTGGCCGTCGCGATGTGGGTGCTGGTCGTCGTGCTGTCGAACCCCGCCATCGACGTCAGCGACCCGTTCTCGGGCCAGGTCGTCACGGCGCAGGACGCGCGCTCCTACTACGGCCTCAACCTGGCCGACCTGTACACGGGGCGGAGCGACTGGAACACGATCGGCGCCTACCCGTACTCGCCGGCGTTCGCGCAGCTGGTCTATCCGCTCGACCTGCTGCCGTGGCCGGCGTTCGTCGGCGCCTGGACGGCGATCCTGATCGCGGCCGTCTACTGGCTGACCGGACCGGACCTGTTCCTGCTCGGGCTGGTGGTCGGGGCGATGGAGATCGCGGGCGGCAACATCACGCTGCTGCTGGCGGTCGCGATCGTGGCCGGGTTCACCCGGCCGTGGACGTGGGCGCTGGTGATCCTGACCAAGATCACGCCGGGCGTCGCGCTGATCTGGTTCGCGCTGCGACGGGAGTGGCGGGCGCTCGCTGTCGCCCTGGGCGCGACGGCCTTGGTGCTGGGCGTGTCCTTCCTCGTCCTCCCCGGCCAGTGGCGGGCGTGGGTGGAGCTGCTGATCGCGAACCAGGGCAAGGGCGGCACGTGGGCGGCGATCCCGATCCCGCTGATCGTGCGTCTGCCGATCGGCGTGCTGCTGATCGTCTGGGGCGCGCCGCGCAACCAGCGCTGGACGGTGCCGGTCGGCGCGATGCTGGCGCTGCCGGCGCTGTGGTACGGCTCGCTGTCGATGCTGCTCGCGGTGATCCCGCTCACGACGCCGGAGGAGCGTTCGCGCGCGTGGGCCCGGGTCCGCGGCCGGTTCGCGCGGTCAGAGGCGGCGGCCTCGTAGGTCGTCGCGGCGCCCCGCTCCGCTGCGCGGCCGTCGCTCCGGCGCCGGCCTCGTCGTGAACCGCGTTCACGCTTGTCGTGTCGCCGCACGGCACATTTCGTGCACGGCGTTCTCGGACGAAGCGTGCGATCTGGCCGCGCGACGACGGTCAATCCTGGCGGTCCGCGTGAACCGCGTGCGCCGCGACGGTCGGGGCGACCACGAGACCGTGAACGATGCGTTCACGCAACGTTCGGGATACGTGCGAGCAAAGTGACTCGTGCTTGACTCGAGCATGACGCGCACGCGCCTCCAGCTCGAAGCCGATCGTCACGCGGCGAATCTTCAGGGAGCGGCTCGCCGACGACCTCCGGCGTCTCCGGGCAGATGCGGGCGTCGGTCAGGGCGACGTCGCCCGCCTCGCCGGAGTCGAGCCCATCGCTCCTGTCGAAGCTCGAGGCCGGCGAGTTCAAGCCGTCACTCGAGACGTACGCGCGGATCTCGGCCGCGCTCGGGGCGGACCTGGCTGCGCGGGTGTACCCGAACACCGGGCCGCGGATCCGCGATCGGCACCAGGTGCGGATGGCGGAGCTGCTGATCGGCGCGCTGCATCCTCGGTGGCAGGTGACGCCGGAGGTCGCGGTGCGGCGTCCGGTGCGGGGCTGGGTCGACCTCGCGCTCGAGGATCCGGGTGCGCGGCTGGTCATCGCGACCGAGCTGGAGTCGGACCTGCGGCGGATCGAGCAGCTCGTCCGCTGGAGCGCCGAGAAGGCCGATGCGATCGGGGCGGGCTCGCGCCTCCTCGTCGTCAGGTGGACCCGGGCCAACCGCGCGACGGTCGATGCGGCGCGACGCCTCCTTCGGGAGGCCTATCCGGCCGATCCGCTCGACGCCTGGAGTCGCTGACGAAGACGGCGGCATGGCCGGGACCGGCGCTGATCTGGGCGAGGATCGACCGCGGCCGGGCGGAGCTGGTCGCCTGAGCCGAGACGATCGCGCCCGGAGCTCGCGGCCTAGGACGAGGCGAGGACCTCGCCCAGGGCGTCGGCGAACGGGCCGAGGTTGGCGGACGTGAAGCCGGCCACGTTGATCCGGCCGTGGCCGACGACGTACACCGCGTGCTCGTCGCGGAGCCGCGCCACCTGGTGCGTCGACAGCCCGAGCAGCGCGAACATCCCGCGCTGGGTCGCGATGCCGCCCCAGTCGCCGGCGATCGACCGCGACGCCAGCGCCTCGACCAGCGCCCGCCGGTTGGCGTGGATCCGGTCGCGCATCGCCGCCAGCTCCGACTCCCAGCGCGCCCGCAGCTCGGCGTCGGCCAGGATCGTGCGGACGATGTCCGCGCCGTGCGCCGGCGGGTTCGAGTAGTTCGTGCGGATCGCCGCCTTGACGTGGCTCTGGACGGCCGCGGCGTCGGCGGCCGAGGACGGCGATCACCAGCATCGCCCCGACCCGCTCGGCGTACAGCGAGAAGGTCTTCGAGAACGAGGTCGAGACCAGCAGCTCGACGCCCGGCCGCGCGATCTCCAGCAGCCCCGCGGCGTCCTCGCGCAGCCCGTCGCCGAAGCCCTGGTAGGCGAGGTCGACCAGCGGCAGGACCCGCCGCTCCTCGATCAGGTCGCCGATCCGGCGCCACAGCGCCGGCGTCGGGTCCACCCCGGTCGGGTTGTGGCACGCGCCGTGGAGCAGCACGACGTCGCCCGGCGAGGCGGTCCCGAGCGCGGCGAGCATCGCGTCCTCGTCGATCCGCCGGCCGGTCGCGTCGGTGTAGGGGTACGTGCGGATCCGGAACCCCGCGGTGTGGAACAGCTGCGGGTGGTTGGGCCAGGTCGGCTCGCTCATCCACAGCGTCTGCGAGGCGCCGGTCTGGCGCAGGAGATCCGCCGCCACGCGCAGCCCGCCGGTGCCGCCCGGCGTCTGCGTCGCGAGCGCCCGGCCGGACGTGACGGCCTCGTGATCGGCGCCCAGCACGAGGGCGCGGACGAGGTCGCGATAGGCGGGCTCGCCGTCGATCGGCCGGTAGAGCTTGGTGCCGGCGGCGTCGGCGAGCCGTCGCTCGGCCTCGAGGACCGTCGGCAGCACCGGCGTCGTCCCCGTCTCGTCCACGAACACGCCCGACGACAGGTTGATCTTCCCGGCGCGGCTGTCGTTGCGGTAGGCGTCGGCGAGGCCGAGGATCGGGTCGGGCGGCGCCGGGATTCGGGCGAGCGACGGCAGGGACACGGTCACCTCGGTCGATGCGTGACGGGTCTGGCCGCACTGACGATACGGCGTGGATCGCCGCCTCCGCCACCGGGATCCCGGCGAACCCGAACGCGCCCCGGCGAGTAGGCTTCCTCGACAGCGACGACGCTGCGCCCGATGGAGGAGCCGCCGCGCATGGCCGACATCGTGTCCGAGACCGCCGCGGGACGACCGCACCGCGGGCGAGCGACGACCCCGCCGTCGCGGGCCGGCGCCTGTGGTCCGACCTCCGCGTGGCCGTCGGGCGGGCGGTCGTCGGCGGCGACGAGACCGTGCGCCTGGTCGCGATCGCGCTGCTCGCCGACGGTCACGTCCTGGTCGAGGACGTGCCGGGCACCGGCAAGACGCTGCTCGCCCGCGCGGTGGCCCGGGCGCTCTCGCTCGACACGTCGCGCATCCAGGGGACGCCCGACCTCCTCCCGACCGACGTCACCGGCGCCAGCCTGTTCGAGCCCGGCGGCCTCCGCTTCGTCCCCGGGCCCGTGTTCACCAACGTCCTGCTGGTCGACGAGATCAACCGCGCCACGCCGCGCACGCAGTCGGCGCTGCTGGAGGCGATGCAGGAGCACCAGGTCTCGATCGAGGGGTCGACGCGCCGCCTGCCGGATCCGTTCATCGTGCTGGCGACCCAGAACCCGGTCGAGTTCGAGGGGACGTTCGCCCTGCCGCAGGCGCAGCTGGACCGGTTCCTGCTGCGCGCCCGGATCGGCTACCCGGACGACGACGGGGAGCGACGGATCGCCCGCCGCCACCAGGACGCCGCCGACCCGCTGGACACTGATCGAGCCCGTCGTCGACCGCGAGCGGCTGCT
This sequence comes from uncultured Chloroflexia bacterium, assembly GCA_963767945.1. Lineage (GTDB taxonomy): Bacteria > Chloroflexota > Limnocylindria > Limnocylindrales > CSP1-4 > CAIXZV01. The sequence continues at coordinate 205,041 of CAVYGH010000013.1, forward strand.
CGCCGTCCGCGACCGCGTCCGGACCGTGCGGGTGGCCGACGAGGTCGAGGGGTATCTCGTCGCCCTGGTCCGGGCGACGCGCGAGCACCCGGACATCGACCTCGGCGCGAGCCCGCGCGCGACGGTCGCCCTGTACCGCGCGGCCCAGGCGGCGGCCGTGCTCGAGGGTCGCGCCTTCGTGACGCCCGACGACGTCAAGGGCATCGCGCCGGCCGTGCTCGCGCCATCGGCTGGTCGTCGACCTCGACCGGACGCTCCACGGCGCGACGGCGGACTCGGTGCTGGCCGAGATCCTGGGCACGGTCGCCGTCCCGCCGGTCCTCGCCGACTGACGCGGAACGGCGAACCGCGCGACTCACGGAGGCGCTGACCGAATGGCCGCCCGGATCCTCCTCGCGATCGCGCTGATCGTCATCGGCAGCGGCCTGGACGTGCCGATCGCGATCGTGCTCGGCCTCGTGACGCTGATGGTGGAGGTCGTCCACGCGCTGTGGGCGCGGGCGGGCGTCCGGGACGTGCGCTACACGCGGACGCTGGCCGCGCGGCGGGCGGCGTTCGGCGACGAGATCCCGATGCAGATCGAGGTCTGGAACCGCCGCCGGCTGCCGCTGCCGTGGCTGCGCGCCGACGACGAGGCGTCGGCCGGGGTCATCGTCCGCGAGCGCGACCTCGCGGACGGCGACGAGCCCGGGACCGAGGTGCTGCGCAACGCCTGGACGCTGCGGCCGTGGGAGCGGGTCGTGCGCCGGTTCCACGTGTCCGCCGACCGGCGCGGGGTGTTCCGGCTGGGCCCGGTGGACCTGTCCGTGGGCGACCCGTTCGCCAACCGCGCGGCCGCGGACCTGCGCCCGATCGTCGACACCTTCCTCATCTGGCCGCGCACGGTGCCCGACGACCGAGATCGAGCCACCCGACCGCTGGGGCGACCTGGACCGCGCGAGGTCCGGCCTCGCCGAGGACCCGTCGCGGTTCGCCGGCGTCCGCCCGTATGCCGCGGGCGACCCGATGCGGCGGATCCACGCCCGGACCAGCGCCCGGATGGGCCGGCCGATGACCAAGCGCTTCGAGCCGTCGCGGGAGCGGGAGGTGCTGATCGCGCTCGACGTGCAGACGGTGGAGGGCGCCGCGTGGGAGGCGGGCTTCGGCAGCGACGACGTCGAGTCGCTGTACGTGGTCGCCGGCTCCCTGGCCCGCACGCTGGGCGCGCGACACGTCGCGTTCGGCCTGATGGCGGCGGGCTACACCGGCGCCGAGACGCGGATCGCGCGGGTGGCGGTGTCGTCGGCCCCGGGGCAGGTGCAGCGCGTGCTGGACCTCCTGGCGCGCCTGTCCGCCCACGCCTCGGCGCCCTTCGAGCGCCTCCTCGGGATCGTGGCGCGCTCGGTCCGGCCGGGCACGACGGTGCTGGTGCTCACGGCGCGCGACCCGCGCCCGTTCGGGCCGGCGCTGCGGCGGCTGGAGCAGGCCGGCGCGGATGTCGTGGTCGTCGCCTGCGGTCCCGCAGGCCGCCGATGGCGCCGCGAAGGCGCGATCGCTCGGGTTCACGGCCCGGCGGGCGTTCATGGACGCCCACTGGCGGACGGCCGAGCGGCTGGTCCTCGCGCCATGAGCGCCGAGACCACCGAGACCCCGGACACCGCCGAGACCCCCGAGATCGCGAGCCCGCCGGGACCGCCGCGACGGCGCGACGGTCGCATGCCGAACCCGCTCGTCCTCGCCCCGATCGCCCTCGCGATCCTCGCCGAGGCCGCCTGGACGGCCGTCCTCGCCGGCCTCCTGGCGGCCTTCGCCCTGCGCGACCCGACGCTGGGCATCCCGGCACGCTGCTCGCGTGCCTCGCGGGCGTCGCCGCGGCCCGCTGGCTGGCGCCCCGAGCCGGCGACCGCTGGCCCACGGTCGCCGCCGTCCTCACGATCGGCGTCGCCACCGTCGGCTGGCTCGCGTCGCCGGAGACGCGCTCGATCCTCGCCGAGCGCGGGATCGACGCCCTCGGCGCGGCGATCATCGCCAACCTCGGCGGCTTCGTGGCCGGCGTCGCGTTCCTGCGTGGCATGCCCTACGCCCGGCTGCCGCCGGATCCGGGCCCGATCGCGACCGCGCTCGCCGTCGGCACCCCGGGGATCGCGATCGCGGCGATCGTGGGCGGCATGGTCGGCGACCCGTGGCGGTCGCGGTTCCTCGGCGGAGACCACGACCGAGGTCGTCGTCTTCCTCGTCGCCGGGATCGCGTCGCTGACGCTGAGCCGCCTCACGCTGGTCGGGTCGGGCGCCGGGGCGGGCAGCGTGGACTGGCGGCGGAACCCGGCCTGGATCGGGCTCGCCGCCCTGCTGCTGGCCGGGATCGCGACCACCGCGCTCGCGACGTCGGCCGTCGCCGGCCCGGCGATCGTGGCCGTGCTCGGCGCGGCGATCCCGTCGCTGCTCGTGCTCGGGTTCGTGGTGGGCTTCGATCGCCGGAGCCTGCGGATCGTCGCGATCTGCCTGGCGATCGCGCTGTTCCTGGGGCAGCTGCTGCGCATCATCGGCTCGGGGTCGACGCCCCGGCCGGCGGTGACCCTGCCGGCGACGGTGCCGCCGGCGGACCCGACCGTGGCGACCCCGCTGACGCTCGTCTTCGTGGGGATCGCCGTCGTGCTGGCCGCGATCGCGATCGTGATCCTCATCACGCTCTGGATGCTTCGGCCGCGGGTCGCCGAGGAGGACCTCGACGAGGAGCGCTGGATCGAGCGCGACGACGAGGGCGGGCGCGACGTCGTCCGGCGCCGCCGGCGCGGGTCGCGTCTGGGGCGTGGGCGACCTGCCGACGCCGTGGCGGCGTACCGGATGCTGATCGAGGCCCTGGCCACCCGCCCCGGCGTGCGACGCGAGGAGGGCGAGACGCCGGCCGAGCACGCGGCACGACTGCGCGAGAGCGGCAGCGGCGCGCTGGGGCTGGACCTGCTCGCGGCCGACTACGGCCTGGTGCGCTTCGGCGGGATCCGGCTGACCGACGCCGAGGAGCGGCGGGCGGTCCGCCGCGCCGGCGTCCTGCGCCGGCTCCTCGCGGGCGACGCGGCGCAGGCGACCGGCGGCCGCGGGCCGGGGGCCGCGGCGAAGCCGGGCGAGGACGCGGCGCCCGAGGGCGGCCCGGGCACGAGGTCGCGCTTCCGCGTCGGCTGATCGGGCGCTGGTCGCGGTCCGGTAGGGTGTCGGCATGAGCCATCAGGCCGGCAGCGCTCCCGACGGCCCGGCACACCCCACGCGCATCGCGATCGTCGGCACGGGCGCGGTCGGGTCGAGCTTCGCGTTCGCCCTGCTGCTGTCGGGCCTGACCAGCGAGATCGTCCTCATCGACGCGAACGAGTCGAAGGCCGAGGGCGAGGCGATGGACCTCATGCACGCGGTGCCGTTCGCGAGGACCGCCCGCGTCTGGGCAGGGGACGTGGGCGATTGCAGCGGGGCCGCCGTCACCGTGCTGGCTGCCGGTGCCGCCCAGAAGCCGGGCGAGTCGCGGATGGACCTCGCCGCCCGCAACGCCGCCATCGTCCGGAACCTCGTCCCCGCGATCGCCGAGGCCAACCCCGACGGGATCCTGCTGGTCGCGACGAACCCGGTCGACGTGCTCGCGTATCTCGCGTGGAGCCTGTCGGGCCTGCCGCCGGAGCGCGTGTTCGGGTCGGGGACGATCCTCGACACGGCCCGCTTCCGGATGCTCCTGGCCGACCACTACGAGGTGGATCCGCGATCCGTCCACGCGTTCATCGCGGGCGAGCACGGCGACTCCGAGGTCCCGGTCTGGTCGTCCGCGAACATCGCCGGGATGCCCCTGCGGGAGTTCGGCCAGCTCACCGACATCGGCCACGACCAGGCGGCGCTGGACGGGATCTTCACCGACACTCGTGACGCCGCGTACCAGATCATCGAGCGCAAGGGCGCCACGTACTACGCGGTCGCCGCGGGCTTGGTCCGCATCGTCCAGGCGATCCTGCGCGATCAGCACACGGTGCTGTCGGTGAGCTCGCTGATCCGCGACTACCACGGCATCTCGGACGTGTACCTGTCACTGCCGGCGGTGGTCGGGCGGGGCGGGATCGAGCGGATCCTGCCGCTCCCGATGGCCGACGACGAGGTCGCCGGGCTGCGACGGTCGGCGGAGGTCCTGCGGTCGACGATCGACGCGATCGGCGCCGGGTCGTCCGGCGCCTGACCCTGTCGGCGAGGCGACGGTCCGTCAGCCGATCGCGTCGGGCAGAATGCGCGCCATGCCGTCACATCCCATCCACGCGCCCGCCATCGTCACCGTCTACGGCACCGAGCTGTGTGCCGACTGCCGCCGGACCCGTCGCTACCTCGACGCGACCGCGACCCCGTACACCTGGATCGACGTGGGCAGCGATCTCGCGATCCGGGGCATGCTCGATGCCGCCGGGTATCGCGCGATCCCGGTCGTCTCGCTGCCGACCGGACAGGTCCTGACCGAGCCCACCGAGGACGAGCTCGCCAACGTCATCGGGACCGCCGCCTAGCCCGGGGACTCCTGGCCGGCGACGCGCCCCCGCCAAAGCGAGCTCGACGCCGACCCGTCATTCGTCCATCGCGGGCGGCCACGCGCGTCGGGTGCCGCCCGCCGCGCCGTCCGCGACGCTCCGGGTCGACGGGCGGCGACCGCCGTCCCGCTTCGTGGAGCCGAACGTGGACGCCATCCTCGGACTCGCCGCCCTCGCCCTGACCGGCCTCGTCGCGACCGTCGCGATCCTGTGGCTGGTGCCGCTGCTGATCGCCGCCGCGATCGCCGCCTCGCTCGGCGACGCCTGACCGCCCCGGCCCGACGCCTCTCCGGCGGACGAGCGCCCTACTCGAGGGCCTCCTCGTCGAGCCGGACCAGCAACGCGTACGCCTCGTCGCCCAGGAACGCCTTGGCCGCCGTCGCGGTCTCCTCGGCCGCCTCGGTGCCCTCGCCGTCCTCGGCCTCCACCTCGCCGCCCGCGAGGACGCCGAGCACCCGCGACGGCGTCGGCTCGACCACCCACTCGTCGCCCGTGTCGGGGTCCACGTCGAAGAAGGTCACCGACTCGATCTCGAACGTCGCGCCGTCCGGCCGGGCCAGCGTGCACGCCCAGGCACCCTCCTCCTCGTTCGAGGCGCGGAGCGTGAGCGACAGGTCCAGGGCTCGGAAGAGCTCGTCGAGGGTCGTCGCGGTGGGAGCCATGGGATCACCTGCTAACGGCGTCGCGTCGGGTCAACCGTACCCGACGCAGGCCGCGCCGCGTCCCGCGGGCTCGGGCTATCCTGCCCCCGAGCCAGCGCGCCCGGCTCCAGCGCCGACGCGGCCGCTGCGGATGCTCGTTCCGGAGGACCCATGACCCAGGATCGTCGCGTGGCCATCATCGGGCTGGGCTACGTGGGCCTGCCGCTCGCCATCGCCTTCGCCGAGGCCGGCCTCGAGGTCGATGGCGTCGACGTGTCTGCCGGCCGCGTGGCCGAGCTCAACGCGCGACGCTCGCCGATCGACGACATCAGCGATCAGAAGCTGGGCGACGCCCTCGATCGCTCGCTGCGCGTCGTGAGCACCGCCGACGCGCGCCTGGCCGACGCGGACGCCGTGTTCGTCTGCGTGCCCACGCCGATCACGACGACCAAGGACCCGGACCTCGCACCGGTGCTGGCGGCGGCCCAGTTGGTGCGCGACAACGTCCGGGCGGGCCACCTGATCGTGCTCCAGTCGACGACCTTCCCCGGCACGACGATGGGGCCCTTCCGCGCGGTCGTCGAGGAGAGCGGGCTGCGGGCGGGGACCGACTTCGACCTCGCCTTCGCCCCGGAGCGGGTGAGCCCGGGCGATCCCGAGAGCTCCGGCCGGACGGTGCCGCGCCTCGTCGGCGGGACGACGCCGGCGTCGACGGCCCGCGCGGCGGCCTTGCTGCGGAACATCAACGACCGCGTGATCGAGCTGTCGTCGCCGGACGCCGCCGAGATGGCCAAGCTGCTCGAGAACACGTTCCGCAACGTCAACATCGCCTTCGTCAACCAGCTCGCGCTGCTGTGCGAGCGGATGGGGCTCGACGTCTGGGAGGTCATCGACGCCGCGGCGACCAAGCCGTTCGGCTTCATGCGCTTCACCCCCGGGCCCGGCGTCGGCGGCCATTGCATCCCGGTCGACCCCTACTACCTCGCCTGGCGGGCCCGCGAGTTCGACTTCACCGAGCGCTTCATCGAGCTTGCCGGCGACATCAACTTCGGCATGCCCCGCCACGTGGTCGAGCTGGCGTCGGAGGCGCTCAACGACCGGGGCAGGGCGCTCAAGGGGTCGCGGGTCGGGGTCATCGGCGTCGCGTTCAAGCCCGACGTCCAGGACGCCCGGAACTCGCCCGCGGCCGACGTGCTCGCCGGCATCGCCGAGCGCGGCGCGGAGGTCGGGTTCCACGACCCGCACGTCGCGCGCTACGTCGATGCGGCCGGGGTGGTCCGCGACTCGATGGCCATCGACGAGCTCCTCGGGTGGGCCGACGTGGTCGTGGTGCTGGTCCGCCATCGGGCGATCGACTGGGAGCGCGTCTACGCGCGGGCCGGACTCGTCGTCGACACCGTCAACAGCTCCGCCGGCCTCGCGACCGCCGATCGGCAGGTCCTCCGCCTGGGCGCCGGCTGGCTCCGGGCAGCCGTGTCTGCCTCGGCCGATGCGCCGGCGCCGGCGCGGGCCACCGCGGACGTGGCGCCGACCGGGGCGGTTGCGGCCGGCGACGCCGCGACAGCGACCACGAGCTCCTAGGGCCATCGGGCTCGAGCCTCGAACCGCTCCCCGCAATCGAGGGACCATGATCGGAACCGTCGCACACGTCGTCGGCGCCAGGCCCAACTTCATGAAGGCCGCCCCGGTCATCGCCGCGCTTCGCGCGAGGGGCGTCGACCAGAAGCTCATCCACACGGGCCAGCACTACGACGCCGGCATGTCGGACGTGTTCTTCCGGGACCTCGCGCTGCCCGAGCCGGACCTCAACCTCGGCGTCGGCTCCGGGAGCCAGGCCGCCCAGACGGCCGCGATCATGGTCGCGCTCGAGGACGCGTTCAGTCAGGTCGATCCGGCGCTGATCCTGGTCTACGGGGACGTCAACTCGACGATGGCCGCGGCCCTCGTCGCCGCGAAGACGCTGCCGCCCGATCGGGCACGTCGAGGCCGGGCTGCGCAGCTTCGACGACACGATGCCCGAGGAGATCAACCGGCGGGTCACCGACCTGCTCTCCGACCTGCTGTTCGTCACCAGCCCCGAGGGCGTCACCAACCTCGAGCGGATGGGCGTGGCCGCGGAGCGTGTCCACTTCGTCGGCAACCCGATGATCGACACCCTGCTCGCCAACCTCGACCGCTTCCAGCCGGCGCCGGTCCGGGCCAGACTCGGCGTCCCGGAGCGATACGCGGTGGCGACGATGCACCGCCCGGCCAACGTCGACGAGCCGGCCCAGGCGGCGCGGGTCGTCGCCATGCTCCGAGCCGTCGCGGAGGCGGTCCCGCTGGTCCTGCCGCTCCACCCCCGTGGCCGCCCGGTGCTCGAAGCCGCGGGCCTCGTCTCGGACGACCGGCTCCGGGTGGTCGAGCCGCTCGGCTACCTCGACTTCATCTCGCTCGTCCGCGGCGCCGCCCTCGTCGTGACCGATTCGGGCGGGATCCAGGAGGAGACGACGGTGCTCGGCGTCCCGTGCCTCACCGTCCGCCCCAACACCGAACGACCGATCACCATCACCCACGGCACGAACCGGCTGGCCGAGCCGGAGGCGGTCCCGGCGCTCGCGCGGGCGATCCTGGCAGACGGCCTGGCCGTGCCCGCGGATGGCCCGCCGCTCTGGGACGGCCACGCGGGCGAGCGGATCGCCGCGATCGTGCACGACTGGATCGACGCGCGGAACGCGGTCTCCCCGCTCGGCGCCTGATCCGGGACGACCTAGCGCGAGGTCGTCAGGATGTCGAGGCTGGGCAAGGCCGCCTCGAGGCGCGACGCCAGGGCCCGGGCATAGGTCGCGGTCAGGTGGTGGGTGTCGCGATAGACGAGGAACCGCCCGATGACGCTCGGGCACGGGTCCGTGAAGCACATGAACGATGTCGGGTCGATGAACGTCGCGCCGTTCGCGGGCGCGATGCCGGCATCGTCGGCCAGCCGGGTCGTCGCGACGGCCTGGTCGAAGGGATTGGAGCAGATCGAGGCGTCGTCGAGGTGTGCGGACAGGCAGGCCGGCGGGTCCTCGCGCATCCGGGCGGTCTCGCCGATGAGCACGACGGATCGGGCGACCCCGCCCAGCTGCCGGAGCGTCCGCTCGACGCCTGCGGACCAGACGTCCTCGTGGTCCGTCGACCACGCGAGATGTCCGTCGATGTCGAGCGGGTAGTTCCTGTCGTTCGCCAGGACGACGAGTGCCGGGTGCTCGTCGGCGATCTGGGCAAGGGCGGCCTCGCGCCATTCGTCGCACTCGGTGTAGTGGCGATTGAACAGGGTGCTCCAGACGGGGACGTCGATCGACGAACAGGCGGACTTGGTCAGCGAGACGAGCCGCCAGCGGTGTGCGGCGGCGATCTCCTCGAGCGCCGGATACCACTGCGCGGCATGTGAATCGCCGTACAGGACCACGGTCGTCGCCGCATCCTCGACGCCCGACACGCACAGGCGGGGGCGGCGATCCGGCGGACCCAGGTGGCAGCCATTCGAGTAGATGATCGGGACGTCGTCGCGCGCCGACGCGAGGTCGGGGGCCAGATCGGCCGGGACCGGCGCCGGCGCGAGGGGCGGCAGCGTCGCGCCTGGGCCTGTCGCCCGGCCCCGCACGCCCTGCGGCGGTCGCTCGACGGCGATCAGGCCCGAGGGCAGGGGGACCTCATCGAGACCGCCGCCCGCCGCCGGGCCGACGCCTTGCAGGCGCCCGCCGGCCCCGACGGCGACCGCGGCGCCGGCGACCGCGATGAGCACCGTGAAGGCGCCCGCCGTCGCGAGGACACGCGGCGGGTGCGTCCCGACGAGTGCGCCGCGCCGGATCGGCTCCTCGACCCAGCGGTGGCTCGCCGAAGCGACCAGGACGGCGAGGCCGACGAGGGCGATCGTCGCCGACCGGCGACAGGGCGCTGCCCAGGGCGACGGCAGGCAGGACGAGGAGCGGCCAGTGCCAGAGGTAGAGGCTGTACGAGATGCGGCCCAGGTACCGAACCGGCGCGAGGGCGAGCACGGGCTGGCGAGGCGGCGGCGTCGCGGGACCCAAGCCCGCTTGCGATGACCATCGCGGTGCCAAGGGTCGGAAGGAGGGCCGCCGTGCCCGGATACGGCGTCGCCTCGTCCAGCACGAGTGCGGATGCCACCACGAGCGCGAGGCCCGTCCAGCCGACCAGCGGTCCGAGGCGGTTGGGAACGACGCGCGCGGCAACAGGCAGCGCGAGCACTCCGCCGAGCGCGAGCTCCCAGGCCCGGGTCGGCAGCAGGAAGAACGCCCATGGCTGCTGGACGCCGGTCAGCCAGACGGCAAGCAGCAGCGACGTCGTGAACACGACGACCAGCACCATGCCCACACGGACATGCCCGCGGGCGACGCCGCCGGTCCTGAACGCGGCTCCGGCGACGAGTGCGAGCAGCGCCGGCCAGAGCAGGTAGAACTGCTCCTCCACCCCGAGCGACCAGAAGTGGAGGACGGGTGATGGCGGCAGGTCCGAGGCGAGGTAGTCCGTGGCGCCAAGCCCGAACCGGAGGTTGGAGACGTACCCAGCCGCCGCGACGACATCGGCGGTGACATCCGGGACGCGGAGTGGTGGCAGCAGGATCGCCGACAGCGCGAGCGTCGCGAGCAGCGTCAGTGCCGCCGCGGGCAGCAGCCGCCGCGCCCGCCGGGCGTAGAACCGGGGCAGGGAGATCCTGCCGGTCGCGGCGAGCTCGCGGACCAGGAGGCCGGTGATCAGGAACCCCGACAGGACGAAGAAGACATCGACCCCGACGTAGCCCCCGTCGAAGCCCGGCAGACCGGCATGAAACGCGAGCACGAGGAGGACCGCGACGGCCCGCATCCCCTCGAGGTCGGCCCGGAAGCCCTCGCCCCGCGCGGCGCCGTCGGCCGCCTCGTCCCTGGGGATCTCGACGCCACTCACGGCAACGGGCGGCCGGCCACGGCTCGGACCCTCGACCGGGCCGCCTGTGCGTCACGAAGGGCGACAGCGGCGACCCCGGGATCGGACGGCGAGGACATCGGGGTCGATGGCGCATCGGGCGCCAGTATAGGTTGGGTCCCGGATCCAGGCTCGTGCGCCTCAGCACGTCGGGCGCAGGAGGCTCACGCCCGCGGCCACCAGCCTCGCGAGCCCACGACGAATCGAGCGACGCACCCGCGTCGCGATGACGGCGACCAGGCGGCGAGTGGCGACGTCGCCGACCCGGAGCTCATCGACTCGTGGCCCGCCATCCCCGTTCGCCGATTCGGCACTCGCGGCACCCGGCACGGCACCCCCGGACAACAGCGCGCCCATGGCCATCGACCCCGCGACGGCGGCCGGGACCTCGATCTCGGGCAGCCGGTCGCCCGCGAGGGGGCTCGTCGGCACGACCGTCAGCGCGTCGAGGTCGCCCACCACGCGCACGCCGGACGCCCGGATGCCGGCGACGATCTCACGCTCGATCTCGCCCGCCCGGTCGAGGGCCCATTGCGGCGTCTCGATCCGCAGCTCGCCCGGGTCGGGCGGCCGGGCCTTCATGAATGCGGCGACCTTCATCCGCACGATCCGATGGAATGCGGCGCGGCTCAGACCCTCCGCGATGAACTGCTCGCTCAGGGCACGGATCGCCGTGAGCTCGCCGAGCGTCAGCGACCGGTTGGTGACGTCCCGCTGCACCTCGAGCGTGCCGTCGCGCAGCCCGAGCAGGCGCTCGAAGGCGCGCAGCAGGAACGCGTGGTCGCGATCGTCGACGACGACCGCCGTCAGGCTCGCCGGTCCCACCACCTCGGCCCAGCGGGCGATGAGGGCGTCGTGTCGCTGGCGGTGCCAGAAGGTTGGCGTGAGCCGGCCCGGCGGCTTGTTGAGCATCGCGTCGAGCCAGTTCTCGAACCCCGCCCGGAGCCCGCTCTGGACGTGCTCCTGCCATTCGGACGCCAGGATCCGCTGCAGCGGTCGCAGCGTCACGACGACGTGCACCCGGTGCGGGTCCAGGTCGTCGACGATCCGCCGGATCGCGTCGGACTGCGCGTAGGCGAAGCCCTCGCTGCTCAGGATCAGGCGGGGCTCGCGAGCCGCGCGGATCTCGCGCAGCAGGCGGTCCCAGTTGTCCATCGACGGCGTGCCGCGGTCCTCGTCGAACGACGCCCGGTTCGTCACGGCGAGGACCGCCCGGCTGGAGTGCCGCGATCGGCCCGCGTAGTGGACGCCCTGGGCCAGCGCGTCGGCGCGCGCCGTCCAGAACGAGGCCTGCAGCGAGGTCGTGCCGGTCTTGGGCGGTCCGATGTGGAGCAGGCGCGCGCCGGGCGGCGACGAGCAGCGACTCGTCGGGCGTGCGGATCACCCGACCGGCGCCTTCCACCGGGTCGCCGCTGCCGGGAGGCCGGCCGCCGGTTGACGACGCGGAACCGGCATCCTCCGACTTCTTCACGCGACGCCCAGCCGCTCGAACACCGCCCGGTACAGCTGCCCGTTGCGGGCCCACGTCCGCTCGGCGGCGATCCACTCGCGTGCCCGACGGCCAAGGGCGGTGCGCAGGCCCGGGTCGTCGAGGAGAGACGCGAGCACGTCGGCAAGGTCGACGGGATTCTCGGGTTCGAAGGTCAGCCCCGTCTCACCCGGGATCACGATCTCGCGGAGGGCCGGCAGGTCGCTGACGACGAGCGGGCGTTCGAGGGCCATGGCCTCGTAGGGCTTGAGCGGGGTCACGAGCTGCGCCACGCGGTTCGCGGTCCGGGGCACGACGAAGACGTCGATGACCGAGTAGTAGGAGAGGATCTCGTCGTGATCGACCCGTCCGGGCATGATCAGGGTCCCGTCCGCGTCGAGGCCGAGCCGCCGCGCCGTCGCCCGGATCACCGGCTCCTCGTCACCGTCGCCGACGAGCAGCACGCGGACGCGCCTGCCCCGCGAGCGGAGGAGGGCCGCGGCCTCGAGCAGACACGGGATCCCTTCGTAGGCGTTGAAGGTCGAGATGTAGCCGACCACGCGATCGCCGGGCTCGATGCCGAGTCGACTGGCGAGACCCGCATCTCGCGGAGCCGGGCGGAACCTGTCGAGGTCGACCGCATTCGGTACGACGACGACCTTGTCGGGCTCGCAGCCACGTCCGACGATCTCGGCACGCATCACGTCCGACAGCGTCACGACGATGTCCGAGGCGACCATCGCCGCGGTCTCAGCCTCGCGCGTCAGGCGGTAGCGGTCGGTTTCCATCGCTGCGGCTTCGCCGCGGTCGAGCCGTGCGGTCCAGCTCTCCTCCCAGAATCCGCGGACCTCGTAGACCACCGGGATGCCCATCGAGCGCCCGAGCGCCAGGGCGATCTGGGCCTGGATGTGGTTCGAGGCGGGCTGGAGCACGGCCGGCCGGAACCGGCTCACGAGGTCGGTCGCCGCGATCACGACGCGCGCGATCATCTCGTCCGGCCGACCGGTCCACGGGAGGGGCTCCACCCGGTTGTAGACGACGGGTCCGATCCGGTCGAAGGTGCCCGGCGTGCCGCCCGTCCCCTTCGGGAACCCCGTCCGGACCATGACCTGCGCGTCGAGCCCGGCCGCGATCTGGCTCTCCACGACGCTCTGGGTTCGCACCGTGTAGCCGGCCAGCCGGTGTGGCAGCGCGACGGACACGACGTGCATCACGCGTCCGAGCTGCGCACGACCCCGCAGCTGTCGCAGTCGCGGCTCCACCGCGCCGATCGCCGGTGTCCAGCCGGGCTGCAGGATCGCGAGGTGAGCCTGCGCGAGCGCGACGAGCGATTGCGCCTTCGGGATCCCGGCAGCGACGGCGCGCTGCCCGGCCGCGACCGCGTCGCGATAGCGCCCCTCGTCGAACGCGAGCTGGAACCGCATCGGCTCGAGGGCTCGGGCTGTCGTCGTCGGGGAGCCGCGCCAGGCCGCGGACGGCGACGTCCTTGTAGCCGGCGTCGTACACGAGCTCGATCAGCCGCCTCCGGCCGCCGGCTGTCAGGTCCGGTGAGGCTCAGGAGCCGCGTCGCAAGCTCCTCCGCCGTCTGTTCCGGACCGCCGGCCTGGCGCACCACGAATGCCAGCGACGTCAGCCGAGGGGATCCCGGCCGACGAAGGGCCGCGCTGGTGAGCAGCCCGGCGACCGGCCGCAGCACCCACGTCGGACGGGGCCGGGCAGGCGGACACCGTAGTCGGCGACCGCGGCGACGCCGCGCGTGCGGATCCGACGGATGACTCTCACCGGCAGGGTCGCCACGCGCAGGAGGCGGGGGCGTGGGCGTGGGCGCGCGGGAGCCGGTCAAGGCACGCTTTGACCGGCTTCCGGCCCGCTTCCATCCGCCTGGCGTCGCAGGATGGCCGTCCCGCGGGAGGTCTTGACCACCTTCGCCACCCACCCCGGCTCCTCGGCCACCCAGCGCTCGACCATCTGTCGCTCCGCGTCGCGATAGGCGTCGTCCACGAAGACGAACGCATCACCATGGAGCTGTTCGCGAAACGCGGGCAACGCCGGGTACCGCGGCAGCCCGGTCCGATCGATCGCCTGTGGCGGGCCGTCGACCACGAGCACGTCGACGCGGGGCAGGGCTCGGACCTCGGGCGGCAGGTCATACCAGCGAAACCGCTCACCTCGCACGTCCAGCTCGACGAGCGGTGCGTCGAGCACGGTCACCCACGCCTCCAGGTCGTGCGCCGCGAGATGGCGCCGGGTGAGCGCTGCGAACGCCGGTTCGTGGTCGAGGCTGTAGAGGTGTCCGCTGCCGGCCTCGGAGAGCTGCTTGCCGATGACGAGGCTCGAGCCTCCCGAGCCGAGCTCGACGACCACCGACGGCCGCGCCAGCCCGACCTCCCGGGCAAGCACCACCGCCGCGTCCCACGCGAGCGCCCAGTTCCCGCCCAGCGGCAGGGGATAGGGGGTGGCGGTCGGCGAGAGGACGGCCATCGCGCCGGCCTCGTGGATGGTGGCCTCGAGACCGCGGACCCGGGTGGCGATCGAGACCGTCCGGCGTTCGATCGCGGCGAGGGAGGCCTGCGAGCGCTTGCCGGCGCGGCGCAGACGGTCGTTCGTGAGGTGGTTCATCAGGACGACCGTGGCGACGATGACCGCGGTCGGCGCCGCCAACGTGAGGTCGCCAAGGCCGACGAGCGACGCGAGCACGACCAGCAGCGCTGCGCCGAATCCGGCGACGGCCGCAATCGCGAGCCATCGAATTCGGCCATCAACTCGCACGTCTCCATCCTACTCGCGGGGCACTCGCGCGAGGGGAGCCTGGCGCCCGGTGGGGCCGAGCGACGGGGAGCTCAGCCGTGGCGCGGGCCGGGGGGCGACGCCGATCGCGAGCTGGATGCGGTCCGGCTGCGCCGCCACGCCCCGGCACGGAGCACGAAGGTGAGCAGCGGAGCACTCAGGGCGGGCGGCAATCGGCTCGCCATGCGCAGCCACGTTCGAGCCGCGCCGAGCCGGCAGCGGGTCGAGGACTCGGGGATTCGCGCGGAGCGCGGCTCGCACGAGCGACAGGTACGCCACCCTCGCGCGCGCCCCAAGGCCGAGGTAGGACTGGAGCGGCGCGGCGAGGACGGCCGTGCCGATCGCGTCGGTGTCGGCTCGGACGTCCGGCGGGATGCCGTCGAGGAACGTCCGCATCGCGTCGAGGAGCCCGGCCGTATCGCGATCGGCGCGACGCATCGCGCCCGCGAGCTGGGCCTCGAGGTCGGCGCGCAGGAGGCGCTCGAGGTATGTCACCGCGATCCGATGGCGCAACTCGGGCTCGACCGTGCCCTCGACCTCGGTCATCACCGTCGAGAAGGCGCGCCCCGCCATCTCGACCGCCACCGTCGCGAGGGCCGCCGAGCGAGTGCGCGCCGAGGTGATCGTCGGCTTGCCGTGGTCCGCGTGCGGCCGCCGCCACTCGTACGCGACGGTCGAGAGCACCTCGATGGCGTCGCCGGCCCGCAGCAAGGATCGGATCACCCAGGGTTGGTCCCCCAGCACTCGTCCTTCGAACCGAAGGCCCGCGGCACAGGTGCGGTGAAACAGCTTGCCGACCGGGCCGGCGTAGTACAGGAGGTCCGGGTTGCGGACGATCGACTTCCGCCCGGGCTCGCGGATGTCCGGCCAGTCGTACAGGACGGGGATCCAGGTGCGCTCGCCGTCCGTCGAGATCCGCTGGCCGACGACGGCCAGCGCCTCGCGGCTGTCGCCGGCCTCGACCATCGCTCGCAGGCCGCCGGGGAGCAGCCGGTCGTCGGCGTCGAGGAAGGCCAGCCAGGTCCCATTCGCGACATCCAGAGCGAGGTTCCTGGCCGCGGACACCCCGCGGTTGTCCGGCGACCGGAGGAGCCTCACGCGCGGATCCCGGCTCGCGATCGCCTCGAGGATGCCCGCCGTGCCGTCGGTCGAACCGTCGTCGACGACGATGCACTCGAGCGCGACGTCCGTTTCCTCGAGCACCGACGCGAGCGCGTCTGCGATCGTTGCCTCGGCGTTCCACGCCGCGACGATCACGCTCAGCCGCGGATCCATGCTGCGATGCCCCCTCCCTCCTGCCTCGCCAGCATACGTTGGGCTGCTGCACGGAATGGGGACATCGTCACCACGGCGCCGACGCCTCGGCGCCGGGATCGCTGCTATCCTCCCGGCGCCCGGGACGGCTCGGCCGCCGCGAGCTCGGACGGACGGCAACGCCGCGCGTGGAGGAGTAGTGGGCCCCGACCCTCGACCCGGTAGCTCACCGAGACGTTCGGCCCGCGTCCACGGCCGCGACCTCGTGGAGCGTCGCCCGTCGGGCGGCCCGGCGACGGCCCCGCGCCGCGGCGGCGGCCCGGCGGTGAGGCGCCTCGTCCGCCGCATCCGCCGACGGCTCATGGGGACCTACGCGGTTCGACTCGCTCGCGCCGGGTCGCGGCCCTGCGCTTCCTGCTGCCGGCCCACCCCCGGCTCGCGATCACGCTCGGTCGCGCCGAGGTTGAGGGCTCCTCCAGTCCGGCATTGATCCCCGACCTGGATCGGGCGGTCGCCATCCGGCCGACGCGCCGGCTCCTGCGCCGTCGTGCGTTCGTCCTCTCGACCGCAGGGGAGATCACGGCGGCCTCTTCCGCGTGGCGTGACCTCGAACGCCGCGGGGACCCCGAGGCCGCAGAAGCGAGCGACGATGCTCACGGGCCGCCTGGTCGAGACCGATCCGGAGTGGTTGCCGCGCGTCGCCGGGCCGCCGACGCGCCTGGATCCGATGTCGCGCCGCCGGATCCTCCACATCGCGAAGAGCTCCGTTCCGGAACGCTGGTCCGGGTTCACGATCCGCACCCTCCACAACCTCCGGGCACAACGCGACGCCGGCCTCGACCCGTGCGTGGTGACCGAGATCGGCTGGCCCCGCGAGGCCGGCGTCACCGACGTCCTCCCGGTCGTCGAGTACGACGGCTTCGTCCACTACCGACTCGACCGAGGGCCGGACTACCACCCGGCGAACATCCCCAACGACCAGCGCCTGGTCGACACGGCCGAGGCGATGGTTCCCGTCGTCGAGCGCGTCCGCCCGGCCATCCTCCACGCGCATTCCGGCTACCGGGGCGGCGACCATGCGCTCATCGCGCTGGCGCTGCGCGAGCGCCTCGGCATCCCCGTCGTGTACGAGGTGCGCGGGCTGTTCGAGGGCGTCTGGTCCAAGGATCCCGTCCTCGCCGAGGGATCCGAGCTGTACGCCCGCCGCCTGGCCCAGGAGACGCGGATCCTGCGCGAGGTGGACGGGATCCTCCCGATCTCCGAGGCCCTCGCCGACGAGCTGGCCTCGCGCGGGATCCCGCGCGACCGGATGACGATCGTGCCCAACGGGATCGACGCGCCGGCGCTGGGGACGCCCGATCGCGACCCGTCGAAGCGGGCGGCGCTCGGCCTCGACGGCTCGTTCGTCGTCGGCTACCTCGGCAACCTCGACCACTGGCGCGAGGGGATCGACGTCCTGATCGAGGCGGTCGCGATGCTCCGCGAGCGGGGCCGCCGCGACCTCGCGCTGCTCGTCGTCGGGGACGGGACGCGGCGGCCCGAGCTCGAGCGCCTCGCGCGCCGGCGCGGCGTCGCCGAGGCCTGCCGCTTCACGGGCCGGGTGCCGCACGAGGAGGTCGCCCAGTCGTACGTGCAGATGGACCTGTTCGCGAACCCCCGCGTCGACGAGCGCGCGGCGCGCTACATCACGCCGCTCAAGCCGTACGAGGCGATGGCGCTCGGCGTCCCGGTGCTCGTGACCGACCTGCCGGCGCTGCGCGAGATCGTGGATCCTCCGAACCGGGGGTTCGTGGCCCCGGTCGGCGACGCCGCGGGCCTGGCCCGCGTCATCGAGGAGCTGATGGACCAGCCGGAGCGTCGCGCCGCGGTCGCCGAGGCCGCCCGGGCCTGGGTCCACGCCGAGCGCAGCTGGACCGCCAACGGCCCGCGCTATCGGACCGCCTACGAGGCGATCCTCGGTCCCATCGGCGCCCGCGCCGCCGGCTGACCGCGGCCCCGATGACGAGCCCCGCCGCGTCCGACCATGCCGCCGTCTCGTACTGGCTCGAGGCCTCGGGCGACGACCTGACCCCACGCCCCGGCCTCGACGGGTCGATCGACGTCGACGTCGCCATCCTCGGCGCCGGGCTCACCGGCCTGTGGACCGCGTTCTACCTCCACCGACGCGACCCGTCCCTGCGGATCACGATCGTCGAGCGCGAGATCGCCGGGTTCGGGGCGTCGGGTCGCAACGGCGCCTGGTGCGCGCCGGACCTCAACATCTCGATGAGCCGGCTGGCGAAGCTCCACGGCGAGGACGCCGCCCGGCGGACGCAGCAGGCGACCTACGACGCCGTGGACGAGGTCGGGCGGGTGACCGCCGAGGCCGGGATCGACGCCGGCTTCCACCGGGGCGGCGAGATCATCGTCGCGCGCGGTCCCCAGGGCGTCCCGTCGCTCGAGGCCTCCCTGGAGGAGTACCGGCGGTTCGGCTTCGCCGACCGCTACCGCCTCGTCGACGCCGCGGAGCTCGACGAGCGGGTGCGGATCGCCGGCGCGGTCCGGGCGCTCGTGTCCGATGACGCCGCCGTCGTCCACCCTGGCCGGCTCGTCCGGGGGCTCGCGCGGGCGGTCGAGCGAGATGGGACGACGATCCTGGAGGGGACGCCCGTCACCGGGTTCCGTGGACGGGGCGAGGACGGGTCTGCCGCCCTCGTCACCGCGCGGGGCGACGTCCGCGCGCCGGTCGTGGTGCTCGCGGGCGAGGCCTACCTGACGGAGCTGCCCGGGCTCCACCGACAGCTGGTCCCGCTGTGGTCGCTGATCGTGCTCACCGAGCCCGTCTCGGACGCCCAGTGGGCCGAGATCGGCTGGCGGAACCGCGAGCTCCTCGCGTCGACCCGGCTGTCGATCGACTACCTCTCACGCACCGAGGATGGTCGGATCCTGTTCGGCGGTCGCGGCGCGCCCTATCGATTCGGCTCGCCGATCCGCCGGGCGTACGACCGTCACGACCCGACGCACGCCCGCCTCCGCGCCTTCGTGCGCGAGTGGTTCCCGTCGCTCGCCGGGGTCGGGTTCAGCCACGCGTGGGGCGGCCCGCTGGGGATGCCTCGCGACTGGCACCCCACGATCGCGTTCGACCCGGCGACGGGGATCGCGACCGCGCGCGGCTACGTGGGCCACGGGGTGTCGACGACGAACCTCGCCGGCCGGACGCTGGCCGACCTGATCACCGGGGAGCGGAGCCCGCTCATGGACCTGCCGCTGGTCAACCACCGGTCGCCCAACTGGGAGATCGAGCCCTTCCGCTGGATCGGGGTGCGCTACGCGCAGTGGGCGCTGGGGCGCCTCGACGAGCGAACCGCACGCACGGGCAAGCCGCCCTCGGGTCGGAGCCTGGCGGAGTGGGTCGCGCGTCACTGAGCCCGGCGACGAGCCGCGGACGCGCAGCCTGGGCTAGGCGCGCGACTCCGCGAGCAGGCGCTTCTCGGCGCGCCGGACGAGCGCGTCGGCGGACTCGCCGGATCGCGGGCTGGCCCAGCCGAAGTTGAACACCAGGCCGTCGCCGGCGCGAGGCATCGTGCGCGGGCCGGCCTCCCGGACCCGCTCGACGAAGTTGATCGCCGCGATCTCGTCGGTCTCGGTGAGCACGACGCCGAACCGGGCGAGCCCGATGCGGGTGCAGTAGTCGGAGGTGCGGGACGTGCGGCGCAGGCACTGCGCGGCCTCGCGGATCGCGTGGCGGCCGACGTTCCAGCCCCAGGTGTCGGCCATCGTCTCGACGCCCTCGACCTCGGCGATCACTACCGTGAGGGATCGCTTGTAGCGGACGGCGCGGGCGACCTCGGCGACGAGGACCCGCTGCCAGAAGTCGGGTCCCTCGAGACCGGTCAGGGAGTCTTCCCAACCGGTCGGTTCGGGAATCGTGGTCGTGCTCACGGGGCCCGCGGTCTCCTTGCAACGCGTCGATGGCCTGCGGTCAGGTCCTCCGAAATGCTCGGGGGTGGTGCGTGGACGCGCCACCCGCAGGTGGTACCGGTCCGGCATCAGTCAGAGGTCCCGGTCGTGCCCGAATCGGCCGCCGGAACGGGCGCCACGGCGGCCCCGGTCGCGAGCCGGCGGTCGCGGATCCCGCGATAGCGGGCATACGCGTTCGGCTCGCGGTCCGCCAGGAACTCGGCCAGCCGCGCCGCCTCGGCCTCGAGCGCGGCGCGGTCCGCGCGGCGCAGCGGGCGGAACGGCTCGAGCTCGATCTCCGCGCGTGCGCTGTCGCGGCGCGTCCACCACAGGCCGGCGACGCGGCCGTCGACGAGGAACGTGGGGTACGTGTCGCCGTTGGCCGCGACCACCCGGGCCCGGTCTTCGTCGTCGATCACGCGGGTGCGGTCCGCATGGCCGAGGACGAGCCCGTCCCACATCGGGAGCAGCCTCGGCGGCGCCTCGACCTCGGCGCCCGGCCGCGGGGCGTCGACGAGGTCCAGCAGGGCCCGGCCGCGCTCGTCCCGGCCGCGCCACAGCTCGCCCGCCCGGTCGAGCGACCTCGATCGCCGGCCGCAGCCGGGTCGCCGAGACGCCCGACCACGACGTCGCGTC
Source organism: uncultured Chloroflexia bacterium (assembly GCA_963767945.1). Classification (GTDB taxonomy): domain Bacteria; phylum Chloroflexota; class Limnocylindria; order Limnocylindrales; family CSP1-4; genus CAIXZV01. Next base: position 225,236 of record CAVYGH010000013.1, read on the forward strand.
GCCGACGGTCGCCGGGCCGAGGGCGCCGAGGTAGCGGCGCAGGAGCAGCGCGAGCCCGTCGGCCTCCGCCCCGAACCGGCGTCCGATCCAGGCCTCCGGCGCGACCATCAGCGGGCGACGCCCGAACGACCACGGCCCGCCCGTCGGCGCCTGGAGGAGGGGTGTCGTGCGGCGGACCCACCACCACAGCGCCTCGCGCGCCTCGGGGTCGGAGACGTCCTCGAGCTCGGCAATCCGGTCGCGGAGCTCGACGTTGGGGCGGGGCGTCGCCGCCAGCGCCTCGATCTCGGACCGCAGGCGAGCGAGGCGCCCGGCATCCGGCCGAAGGCCCCGCATGAGCCGCGAGCTCGCCGAGAACACCGGATCGACGGCCGGCCGAAGGCGCAGGTAGTCGTCCGCGGGCACGGCGTGGAGGGTCGCCCGCATGAGCCCGGCCTTGACCAGCGACCGGTCGGCGAAGGCACCCGTCATCTCGTCGGCGTCGAAGCCCTCGATCCGGCTCCACAGGGCGAGGTACGGCGACGCGGGCTCCTGCGCCTGGAGCCCGCCGACCGCGGCCGCCGCCTCGACGGGGCGCAGCCGCTCCCGGCGGAGCAGCCGCTGACGGGCGAGCGTCGCGCGGTTGAGCTCGTCGCGGGTGAGGACGGGCAGGGGCGGTTGGTCGGACAACGCCGGTCTCAGGCGGTCCGGAGCAGCCAGACGAGGACGATCGCGATCACCCCCACCACGATGAGCGCGGCGGTCGTCACCAGGATCGACCGGTACGCGGGCGAGAAGGCCATCGCGTCGATCTGCTCGCGTCCCCGGACGTACCGCCAGGCGCCGACCAGCGCGATCGCGATCCCGCTCGCGACGAGGACGGTCGCGAGGATCTGGACGATCGGGACGCCGCCATCGGCCTCGAACGTGAGGAACTGGGCGGCCGCGAGGCCCAGGGCGATCAGCGTGATCCCGGTCCGGAACCAGGCCAGGTACGTCCGCTCGTTGGCGAGGTGGGTGCGGGCGCGGGACTCCGCGTCCGGCTGCTCGGGGCTGACGATCATCGCGCCACCGAGGGTACGCGGGGCTCATGGCCCGCCGCCATCCGACATGTAGTTGCGGACGCAACGACTCGGGTGTAGCGTTGGAAGTAGTTGCACAGGCAACGACTCGCGGACCGCCGACGGGACGGGGCGAGGACATCGGGAGACACCGGGGAGCGCACGTCCCCGGGGGAGGCATCACATGGCAACGGTCGACGTTGCGCTGTTCATCCTGCGCATCGGCGTGGGGCTGATCTTCGCCGTCCACGGCGCCCAGAAGCTGTTCGGGCTGTGGAACGGCCCGGGGTTCGCCGGCTGGACGGCGGCGATGGAGCGGATGGGCTATCGCCCGGCGCTGGTGTTCGCCGGCATCTCGGGCCTGATCGAGCTCGCGGGCGGCCTGCTGCTGGCGGCCGGGCTGTTCACGCCCATCGCGGCCTTCGCCCTGGTCGCGCAGAGCGTCGTGATCATCGGCGCCGCGCACTGGCGGAGCGGGTTCTTCAACAAGGACGGTGGGTACGAGTTCCCGCTGGCGCTCGCGACGGGCGTCGTGGCGGTCCTGTTCGCGGGCCCGGGGGCGCTCAGCCTCGATGCGACGATCGGCTTCGCGCTCGCGCCGGAGGTCCGCGCCGCGCTGTTCGTGGCCGCGATCGCCGGCGGCCTCGCGACGCTCGCGGTGCCGGCCCTGACCGCGCGCCGGACCCATCCGCAGGGGGGCGTGCCCCAGGCGCGCTGACCCCTGGCACGCCCGGTCCCGGCACGCCCGCGCACCCCGCAGGGGACTTGACAAGATCGCCTTGTCAAGCCCCCCGGGCAGGCGTACCCTCGCGCTCAAGCGGCCTGTCAAGACTTGACAGGCCCGCAATCATGTCCGCCGGGTGACGATCGGCGGAGCGTGAGGGACAGGAGCAGCGTTGGCCGTCGGTACCGTCGCCGAGATCAAGGGCCGGCTCCCCGTCGCGGACGTGGTGGGCGAGACCGTCCAGCTCAAGAAGGCCGGGACCACCCTCAAGGGCCTGTGCCCGTTCCACGGCGAGAAGACCCCGAGCTTCGTCGTGACGCCCAACCGCGACACGTGGCACTGCTTCGGCTGCGGCAAGCACGGCGACATCTTCACGTTCGTGATGGAGCGCGACGGCGTCAGCTTCCCCGAGGCGCTCAAGATCCTCGCCGGGCGGGCCGGGGTCGAGATCGACGAGCGATCGCGCCGCGAGGACGCCCACAACGCCCGCCTGCGCGAGGTCATGGAGGGGGCGATCGCCTTCTACCACGCGGTCCTGCTGCACTCGAAGCCCGGCGAGCCCGCCCTGGCCTACCTGCGCGGACGCGGCTTCACCGACGCGACGATCGAGCAGCAGCAGCTGGGCTGGGCGCCGGCCGGCTGGGACCAGCTCGTCCGACAGCTGGCGTCCAAGCGCCAGGTGACCGCCGCCGAGCTGCTCGAGGTCGGGCTCGCCAGCCCCCGCCAGCGCGGCGGAGGCGTCTACGACCGGTTCCGGGAGCGGGTGATCTTCCCGATCCGCGATGCCAACGGCCATCCGGTCGGGCTCGGCGGTCGCGTCCTGGGCAAGGAGGGCGTCGGCGACGATGGCCGGGACCACGGGCCGAAGTACCTGAACTCCCCGGCGACGCCGCTGTTCGACAAGAGCCGGACGCTCTACCTGATCGACCGCGCGAAGGGGCCGATCCGCAAGACCGGCCAGGCCGTGATCGTCGAGGGCTACACCGACGCGCTGATGGCGCACCAGGCCGGGTTCGACAACGTCGTCGCCTCGCTCGGCACCGCGCTCACGCCCGGGCAGGTCGCGCTGATCACCCGCTACGCGAAGCGGATCGCGCTCGCGTACGACGTCGACGCGGCGGGCCAGAAGGCAGGCACGTTCGGGGCCACCGCGCTCGAGGAGCTGATCCGCCAGCTCTCCCGCGACGACTCGGGCGTGGCGCTCGACGACGTCCGCGTCGTCAACCTCCCGGCCGGCCGCGATCCCGACGAGGTCCTGCGCGACGAACCCGACCGGTGGCGCGAGGAGGTCCGGACCGCGAAGCCCATCGTCGACCACCTGATCGACGTCCACGCGCGCGCCAACGACCTGCGGACGCCGGGCGGCAAGGCGCGCTTCGTCGACGCGGTGCTCAACGTGCTGCGCGGGCTCGCGGACCCCGTGATGCGCGACGCGTACCTGGGCCAGGTCCAGCGGGTGTCGGGGGTGGAGGAGCGGACGCTGCTCGAGGCGATGCACCGCAAGCCGGCGCGCGAGCCGGATGGCCGCGACGGACGCGACCGGTTCACCGCCGAGGCCGTGACGCAGGCCGCGGACGCGCTGCCGGTCAACGACATCCTGCGCGCGGTCTCGCGCACCGAGCAGGAGCTGCTGCGGCTGGTGCTGCTGGTCCCGGAGTCGCACGACGTCGTGCTCGACGGCGTGGGCCCGGACCGGCTGCCCTCGCAGGTCGCCCGCGAGCTGTACCGCGCCGTCGTGCTCGCCCGGGCCCGCGACGACCACGGCGTCCGGCCGCCGTACTCGCTGTCGGCGATCTTCGACGGGCTCGACGACGAGAGCCGGGCCCTCGGCCAGGCGCTGGTCTCGCGCCCCGGCCCGAATCCGCGCGAGCTCGGCGACCGCGCGGTCGCCTACGAGATCGAGCGGCTCACGCTCGAGCTCGACGACGCCGAGTGGCAGGAGCGCAGCGCCTACAACCGTGACGCCATCGCCGAGGCCGAGCGCGACGCCGATCGCGAATCGATCGATCGACTCTCGCTCGAGCGTCGTCTCCTCAACGAGCAGCGCCGGTCGATCGACCGCCGCCGCGACCAGACCCGACTCCTCGCCCGCACGCCGGTGGCGGCGGGCTGATCCTCCACCGACCCTCCCGCATCCGTACTCAACGGAGGTCCCACGGACATGGCAGATCCCCTCGATAAGCAGCTCGTCGAAGCCGTGCTCGCCTCCCGGCCACGCCGGACCCGGCGCGAGCTCGAGGAGGCGAAGCTCGCCTCGATGCGCCCGCGTCGCGCCGATGGCTCGGCCGCCGCGCCGGTCGCCGCGGAGGCGGAGGACGACGTCGATCTCGACGAGGAGGACATCGACCTCAGCGCCGACGAGGACGCGGAGCCGAGCCCCGCTGAGCTGAGCGTCGAGGTCGTCGCCGAGGAGGCGGTCGACGCGGCCGACACCACCGTCGTGCCGCCCGGCATGGACGCGCCGGCCAAGCTCAAGCCTGCGGACGTCGAGGAGCCGACGGCCGAGGAGCTCGAGGCGCTGTCGGCCGACATGATCGGGATCGACGACCCGGTCCGGATGTACCTCAAGGAGATCGGCAAGGTCGCGCTGCTGACCGCCGAGGAGGAGGTCGTCCTCGCCAAGGCCATCGAGCTCGGCGAGCAGATCATCATCGAGCCCTGGAAGGCCGTCATCTCGCTCCACGAGTGGACGCTCCACGACACCGAGCGCAAGACCCGGACGACCAAGCCCCAGCACCAGCTGCCGTTCGGGCCCGAGACCCACAAGATGGTCGCCGACGCCCTGGCGGCGCCGGACGCCGCGGAGCTGTTCGTCGCGAGTCCCGACTTCCACCTCGTGAAGGCCGGCAAGGACGTCCAGTCCGACGGCACCACGGCGCTGCTCAAGGCGGCGAAGGGGCTCGTCGCGGGCTACAACGCCAAGCTCGACGCCGCGTCGTTCCAGGAGCTGCTCGACTGGTCGTACCTGTCGGTGCACAACGGCGATCTCGACTCGCGCGACAACGTGGGCCTGCGGGCGATCTACGACTGGACCCGGGACGGCGTGGCGTTCGGGGCGCTCGAGCGCTGGATCGTCGCCGGCAACGACTCGGACCTGCTGCGGCGGATGGGCTACGACCCCGAGGTGCCGCCCCAGACGAAGATGCGCGACCGCCGCGGCGAGGTCGTCCGGATCGGCCGCGACGCCCGCGAGCAGCTGACGTCGGCCAACCTCCGGCTGGTCGTGTCGATCGCGAAGAAGTACATCGGGCGCGGCATGTCGTTCCTGGACCTGATCCAGGAGGGCAACATCGGCCTGATCCGGGCGGTCGAGAAGTTCGACTTCGAGAAGGGCTTCAAGTTCTCGACCTACGCCACCTGGTGGATCCGGCAGGCGATCACGCGCGCCATCGCCGACCAGGCCCGGACGATCCGCATCCCGGTCCACATGGTGGAGACCATCAACCGGCTGATCCGCGTCTCGCGCCAGCTGCTCCAGGAGCTGGGCCGGGAACCGACGGTCGAGGAGATCGCCGAGGCGATGTCCCGCGGCCAGGAGGTCGTGGTCACCCCGGAGAAGGTGCGCGAGATCATCAAGGTCAGCCAGGAGCCGGTGTCCCTCGAGACGCCGATCGGCGAGGAGGAGGACTCCCACCTCGGCGACTTCATCGAGGACCGCGGGGCCCTCGCCCCGGCGGAGGCCGCGTCGCACCAGCTGCTCAAGGAGCAGGTCGAGGCGGTGCTCGACTCGCTCACCGGCCGCGAGCGCCGCGTGCTCCAGCTGCGCTTCGGCCTCGAGGACGGGCGCGCCCGGACGCTCGAGGAGGTCGGCAAGGAGTTCAACGTCACCCGCGAGCGGATCCGCCAGATCGAGGCCAAGGCGCTGCGCAAGCTGCGCCACCCGTCCCGGAGCCGGAAGCTGAAGGACTACCTGGAGTGAGGCTGGCCGCGCGGCAGCCGGCGACGGCCACCGACGACGGCCCGCGCACGACCACGCTGCCGCCGGTGTTCGTCGGCGGCACGGGCCGCAGCGGGACGACGATCACGGGCACGCTGCTGGGGGCCCACCCGGCGTACGAGATGGTTCCCACCGAGGTCCGGTTCATCTCGGCGTCGGGCGGCCTCGTCGACCTCGCGGCCGGCCGGACCACGTTCGAGGCCTTCGAGGCGCGGCTGCTCGACTTCTGGTTCGGGCGCGGCCCGCGGAAGGGCCTCCACCTGTTCCTCGACCGGTCGACCGTCGAGGCCGCCCTGCCGGCGCTTCGCCGCGACCTCGCCGCGGATCCTTGGGGCGCCGGCCGCCGGTTCACCTACGCCCTGCTCGACCCGGTCGCGGACGCCGCGGGGGCCCGCGGCTGGATCGAGATGACGCCGGCGAACGTCGTCGCCGCACGCGGGCTGCTCCGGATGTTCCCGGACATGCGGCTGGTGCACAGCGTCCGTGACGGGCGCGACGTCGCCTGCTCGGTCGTGCCGTTCCACTGGGGTCCCGACGACGTGGACGAGGCGCTCGACTGGTGGGCGGCGAAGCTCGAGAAGGGCTTCGCGGCCTGCGACTCGCTGCCCGCGGACCGGGTGCTCGTCGTGCAGATGGAGGCGCTCGTCGTTCGGGATCGCGAGGGCGAGTTCGCGCGCCTGCTCGCGTTCCTGGGCCTCGACGACGACCCGGCGATCCGGGCGTTCTTCGACGGCCGCATGGGCCCCGACGGCGCCCACGCGGGTCGCTGGCGGCGTGACGTCCCGCCCGACCGCCTCACCGCCTTCGAGGCGCACTACGAGCGGCTGGCCCAGGGGCTCGCCGCGGCCGGCCGGCCGTACGACCCCGAGGGCGCGTGTGACCGCCTGACGGGCGATCGTTCTGCCCGCTCCCGGGTCGTCCGTCGACCCCGTCCGGCCGTTCCGGTCGACTGCCGGGAGTACCATCGCCAGTCCAACACCTGATCGGGCCGGCTTCGGGCGGTCGACCACCGGAGGTTTGCCGTGAAATTCATCGTGGGACTCTTGACGGGCCTTGGGCTGGGCGTCGCGGGCGCGGTCGCCTACTCGGTCACGACCGGGCGCGACCTGCGCGACGAGTACGCGCAGCTGCGTGGCGACATCGACAACCGGGACTTCGAGGCGCTCGGCAACCGCCTCGAGCAGCGGTTCAACGAGCTGCAGACGACGTTCCAGGAGCGCGCGAACCAGGTCCAGAGCGCGGCATCCTCGAACGGCGACGCCGGCGAGGCCGTCGACAAGGCGAAGTCGGCCGCGGGCGATGCGATCGACGACGCCAAGAAGGCCGTCGGCGACGCCGGCGACGCGGTCTCCGACGCGGCCTCGGAGCTCCCGAAGGGCTAACCGCCGCACGCGGTCGCGCCGCCGCGCTGTCCTGCCGCGAACCGGGCCAGCCGCCCGGATCTGCGCGGTTCCGTGTGCCCGACGCTCCTCACTCGGGGGCCGTGCGCTGGACGCACATTCTTGACCTGGGACGTGCCGCGCCGGTCGAAACCGTGCGTGGCACGCACACTTCGCGCCGATGCCGATCATGGCGTGTCGGCCATGTGCGCCTGGCGCACGGGATCGCCCGATCTGAGCCCGTGGCGGGCGTGCGGGCGTCAGGAATGTGCGTTTGCCGCACGCCCGACGGATGCGAGGAGCGTCGATCCCGTCAGAGCAGGACGATGGCGTTCCCGCCCGGCGAGGCGCCAGCAGCGAGCAGCTCAAGGGCACGACGGCCCGCGACCGGGAAGCGCTCGTGGAGGGCGTCGGCGTGCTCGCGCACGAGGCGTCGGTTGGACCGGCTGTCGAGGAGCAGGAGAAGCACCACGTCGACCGCGCCATCACGCTGTTTGAGCGCGAGCCGGCGTTCCAGCGCCTGCAGGTCCGTCGGACGTGTCTCGGCTTCGACCCCGCATCGCCACAAGCGTCCGCGGATGACCGCGTCCCAGGCGCGCAGGTCGCCGACCACGGGCAGCGGGACCTCGGTTGCCCAGCCGAGGCTGGCGTGCAGCCCCGACCGCAACCGGCCGAGCAGCGCCGCATGCGCGGCGTCGCGCAGCGGGCCACCCGATGGATAGGCCTTGACCGACAGCTCGAGGCCGACCGCCGCGAGCATCTCGGAGGCGGCGACGATCCCGATGTCGTCAACCCGGCCACGCTCGACGCGACTCACCCACGACCGGTCGATCCCGAGCGCCGCCGCAACGCTCCCCTGGCTGAGCCCGCGATCGACTCGCGCGATCCGCAGCTCGCGCTGGATCAATGCCGTGAGCTCGACGCCCCGGGTGTGACCACGTTCCACGACCTTCGGACGACGCGGCATGGGCAGAGGATGCCGATCGGCGCTGCACCGGGACTTACCTGCGGCCGCCACGGGGTGGTGCGGCCGCGCAACGATCGGGACCATTGCACCGCGCGTGCGTGGACGCACGGGTCATGTGCGTGATCGGGTGCATCGCGGAGGCTTCGGCGACACGACGGCAGGTGCCGTCCGGAGGACGCCTGGAGCCCGATGCGCCGACCGACCCTGCACGCCATCCTCGCGCTGGTCCTGGTCGCCGTGTTCGCCGCGCCCGTCGCGGCTGCGAGCCCCGCCGATGCCGGACGCGAGACCCTGACGGGCACCCTCGAGGCGCTCTACGTCGACGACCTCCACGCGCCCGGCGCGACCGATGTGGTCCAGTTCGACCTCCGGACCGAGCACGGCACGGTCCCGGTCGCGTTCCCGGGTCGTGGCCCGCGCCGGCTGAGCGGGGCGAAGGTCACGCTCACCGGGATCGCGCCGGGGCGGCGTCCTGGAGATGGCGACGTCCACGCCGGGGACCGACCTCCGAGTGCTCGATCGCGCGGCCGGTTCGAGCCCGGCCGGCGAGTCCGTCCAGCTGGCCGCCACCGCCGTCGCGAAGACGTTCGCGGTCGTCCTGATCAACTTCACCAACCTCACGACCCAGCCGTGGACCAAGTCGACGGTCCAGGACGCCGTCACCGGGCCCACCTCCAGCCTCAAGGCGTTCTACGAGGAGGAGTCGAAGGGTCGGATGACGGTCGGCGCGACCGTCTACGGCTGGTACACGATCGACGCGAAGACCACGGGCTGTGACTGGCGGACCTGGCACACGCTGGGCTGGAACGCGGCGACCGCGGCCGGGGTGAACCTGAGCGCGTTCACCAACGTGATCTTCATCTGGCCGCGGACCAGCGACTGCGGCTTCGCCGGCGTGGGCTACGTCCCCGGCGCGTACACGTACATCAACGGGTATCTCGACACGCAGGTGCTCGCCCACGAGGTCGGGCACAACCTGGGCCTCGGGCACGCGAACGCGCGGAACTGCGTCGTGGGCGGCACGCGGGTGACCATCGCCGCCGACGCCAGCTGCACGAGCCAGGGGTACGCCGACCCGTTCTCGACGATGGGCAACAAGGCCGCGCGCCACAACCACGGGTCGCAGCTCGGGGAGCTGGGCTGGCTCGACGCGTCGCAGAAGGTCGTCGGCACGCCGGGCAACACGTACACGATCTCGCCGTACTTCGGGACCGGCGCGGTGAAGCTGGTGCGAATCCCGCGCGGCGACGGCAGCTTCTTCGACCTCGACTTCCGCGTGGCGTACGGGAGCTTCGACAACTACGCGGCCGGGTCGCCGCCGGTCAGCGGCGTCACGATCCGACTGGGCTGGGGCACGGCCAGCCCGACCGGTTCGCCGAAGCCCACGGAGCTCCTCGACGCCACCCCGGCGACGACGGACCTCAAGGACGCCCCGTTGCTCGTCGGGGCGTCGATCACCGACCCGGTCTCGACGATCTCGATTGCGACCCAGTCGATCGGGAGCGGCGGCGTCGTGGTCCGCGTCACCGAGGGCACCGCGCCCGGTGCGCCCGGGTCGCTGACGGCCACGGTCGCGGCCGGTCCGAGCGTGACCCTCGCCTGGAACGCCGCGACCGACAACGTGGCGGTCGCCTCGTACCGCGTCAGCCGCGACGGTTCGACCGTGGCGACGCTGCCGTCGACGGCCCGCTCGTGGTCCGACGCCTCGGTCGCCGGCGGCTCGAGCTACGCCTACGCCGTCGCCGCGATCGACACCTCGGGCAACGTCGGCACCGCCGCGACGAAGACGGCCTCCGTGCCGGGCGCCGCCCCGACGCCGACCGCCGCCCCGACCGCGGCTCCGACGTCCACCCCGGCACCGACACCCACGCCGGCCCCGACATCGACGCCCACGCCGGCCCCGACATCGACCCCGGCTCCGACGCCGACCCCCGATCCCACCACGACACCGGATCCCACGCCGACCCCGCCGGCCGATGCCGGCGCGCCGACCGTGCCCGAGCCGCTCGTCGGGACGCCGACCACGACGACCGTGAGCCTCGCGTGGGGCGCGGCCTCGGACGACACCGGCGTCACGGGCTACCGGATCGCACGCAACGGCTCGACGGTCGCGACCGTCGGCGGCAATGCGGTGAGCTGGAAGGATGGCATCGCGCAAGCCGCTGACCACGTACGACTACACCGTGGTCGCCCTCGATGGTGCCGGCCACACGAGCGACGCCGCCGCGCTGACCGTGACCACGAAGGCGGACACCAGCGCGCCCGGCCGCGTGAGGCGAGTCCACGTCACGCACCGGCACGGGCCACGGATCACGCTGGCCTGGGCGGCGGCCGGGGACAACGTCGGCGTCGTGCGGTATCGGATCTACCGCCTGCGGCAACGCGAGCCCCGTCGCCGCCACGACCAACCGCCACGTGCGGTTCCGTGCGAAGGCCGGGGCGAAATACGTGGTCCGGGCGTTCGACGCCGCCGGCAATCGCGGCGCCGCCTCGAAGCGGATCCGCCCGAGGTAGGACAGGGCCGACGACGCGCACGGCCGGATCGCCGAGGCGGGCTCGCCGGTAGCATCGGGTCATGCCGATGCAGGCGTGGGCCCTCGTGACGCTGTTCATCCTGTGCTCGATCGCGCTCGGGATCGTCGCCGTGCGCATCGCCGCGCGGATCGGCGGACCCCGGGGCAAGGCGGCGTACGTGCTTGCCGGTGGTCGCGGCGTTCGGCGCGTTCTACCTCGATCGGCCATCGACTGGGGCTGGCGGTCGGGCCCGAGATCCCCCTGCTCGGCTTCCAGGTCGCGCTGCTCGGCGACCTGGCGATCGGCTTCGCGGCGGCGCTGGTCGCCGCGATCGCCCAGGCCGCCGTCGTGCGATCGCGGCGTGGCCGGCCCCCTGAGGCCGCCGACGCGGGCTAGCCCCGGGCGGGCGACCCCGGCTCGTCGCCTGTCGCGACCGGCCGACCGGCGCGGGTCCAGTCGCTGTACGAGCCCGCGTAGACGAGCGGGTCCGGCAGGCCGGCGAGCCGCACGGCGAACGCGTTGTGGCACGCCGTCACGCCGCTGCCGCAGTACGAGACGAGCTCCGTGCCCAGCGGCGCGAACCGCGTGCGGAGCGCCTCGGGATCGAGGAAGCGGCCGTCGGGCCCGAGGTTGCCGCCGCTCGGGCGGTTGACCGCGGTCGGGATGTGGCCGGCGACGCCGTCGACCGGCTCGACCTCGCCCCGGTAGCGCTCGGGCGCGCGGGCGTCGATCAGCGCGACCTGCCCGAGGCGCGCTTCGAGCGGCTTCGCGGTCGATCGCCCGCGACCAGCGATCGCGGAGATGCAGCCTGCCGCGCGGCCACGCCGGCACGTCCGAGGTCAGCGGCCCGTCCATCGCCGTCCACGCCTGGATGCCGCCGTCGAGCAGGTGGACGTCGGCGTGCCCGAGGTCGTCGAGCATCCACCACAGCCGCGCCGCGATGGTCCCGCCGGCGTCGTCGTAGGCGACGATCGTGCTGGCGTCGTCGAATCCGAGCTCGGCCATCCGGCCCGCGAACTCGACCGGGGAGGGGAGGGGATGACGACCGGGGCCCGGCGGCGCGGCGAGGTCGCGATCGAGGTCGACGAACACGGCACCCGGCAGGTGGGCCTCGGCGTAGTCGCGGCGCCCCTTCTCGCGGTCGTTGAGCCACCAGCGGACGTCGGCGATGCGCAGGTTGGGGTCGTCCAGCCGGTCCCGCAGGGCCTCGGGCGAGAGCAGGGTCATGGCCGGAGGATACGTCGGCGGACCCCTGCTATCCTCACCGGCGGCGCCGCGACGGCGCCCGGACCCGGGTCCTTCGAGGGCCCCGCGGGTCATCGTTCCGGCGTAGCTCAGTGGTAGAGCGGGTGACTGTTAATCACTTGGTCGTAGGTTCGAATCCTACCGCCGGAGCCACTCCTCCAAGCACGAACGAGCCCTCCAGGCGGACCCGGAGGGGCTTTCGATTCGGGCCGTACCCCCGTGCGTACCCCATGAGGCCCCGAAAGCCTTGCGCATCAGCTCGTCCATCGGGCTTCAGGGCGGAAGAGGACTTCGGCTTCAACGCTGAGCCCTAAGTCCGGACCGCCATCGTGCAGAAGGTGCTCGGCCTCTAGACCACATGGGCGAGGCCTGCCGTCGGTAGGCGCCGCACCGACGCCACGTGGCTTCCCCCCGCTGCCGGGGCGTCGTCGTGGCCGGGACGCCGGGGCCGACTTTGCCCAGGCGCGCGCCAAAGAATGAACCTTCGAACGGGGTCTGGCACCAAACCTCGTGCACCGGCTGTCGAGGCCGCGTCACCGTCACGAGGGAGTCGTCCGACATGATGTCCAAGGTCACAGGCAGGGGAAGGGGGAGCGCGATGGGGAAGCACCCGCTGGCGATGCCGGTCCTCGTGGCCGTTCTGGCTGCGGGAGCGGCCGCATGTAACGCCTCGAGCCCGTCGGCCAGTCCATCGAGTCCGTCGGCCAGTCCGTCGGGCGAGACGGCCATCGCCGACCTCGTGACAGAAGAGGTGGAACCGGGCGTCGAGCGCATCAGAAACGATGGTGCGGGTCACGACCTGGACGAGCGACACCCGACAAATCGCTACGACATGGATGGCGTCTTCGTGGCGCCCGATGGCACCGTCTGGCTGAGTAGCTCGTACAGTGGCGACGATAACGAGGCCAATCCTGGGGGTGGGCTCGTGTGGGCGCTCGGTCAGTCCGAGACGTCCCGGTACGACGCCGGGGTCGGCTGCCTCCCCGGCGAACCCCCCTTCAATCAACCAGAACCCTTGGGCGTCACGTGCTTTAAGGGCGAGGGCGACACCGAGACCAGGTACCTCGCCAGTACGCGCATCAACGCCGTCGCGGTTGCACCGGATGGGACCGTCTGGGCGGTGGGCGCCGACGGCGCCGAGAACGGAGGTCTGTACCGCATCACGCCCGAGTGACTCATCGCTCGACACGGCAGACGGAGGCCCGTCCCGCGGGACGCCGAGGCTACGACGGGACCCGCCCTCCCGGATCAGCTGCAGGCACCGCCCCATCTCGCGCACGACCGCACCGCGCCCCGGCGGCCTCCTCCCCGCTGCCGGGGCGTCGTCGTGTCCGGGGACGCCGCGGCCGACGTTTGCGCACGCGCGCGCCAGGATTGAACGTTCGAACGAGGTCTGGCTCCACTCCTTATGCACCGGCTGTCGAGGCCGCGTCACCGTCACGAGGGAGTCGTCCGACATGAAGCTGGCTGTCGTCGCGCTCCTGGTCGCGTGTTCGCTAGTGGGCTGCGGAAGCACGACGCCCACCTCTCCGCCGCCATCGGCCGCGGGCAGCCCGGCGGCCCAGGTCGATGCCTCGGCGCCCGCGAACAGCGTCGAGGCTCCGCCCAGCTCCGGTGACCCGGCGCCGTCCGCTTCCGCCGCGCCACAGCCGACCCCCACGCCCGACCCCGAAGCGGTTCGGATGGCAGCGGCGGCCGGGTTCCAGGCGGCCGGTGCTGCCCACCAGCGGGCCTGGACAAGGCTGCCCGACAACCACAAGGATGTGGGCCGACGTCCGGCGAGGCTGTGGGGCCGGTACCTCGCCGCCCTGAGGCAGCTCCAAGTCCCCGCCGACACGGCGGCGGACCTGCAGGATCTGATCCGGATTGTCAGCCGGCTCCAGGCGATCAGCGGCGAGGGGGGGACGGACAATCGCCTCAGGGCCGCCGACGTCCGCTACCAAACCCGCTGGGACAACGTTTGGCCCAAGATATGGCCGGCTGCGACGCGAGTCCGGTCCGACCTCGGCCTGCCGGAGCCAGTATCCTTCGGCCCAGACGGGCTCGGCCCGCCTTACGACTCGTTTCCCTGACCGGCGTGGCTCACGTTTCTCGGCTACTCCGGCCAGCCGCCCTCGCCGATCACTCGCAGACACCGCGCCATCTCGCGCACGACCTCGAGCTCGGACTGCGCGACCGCTGTCCACTCCTGAGACCGCCGGCGCGTCACGTCGATCCGACGTAGACGTCGTCCGCGCGCGGGGGGTCAAGCGCGGCGTGCAGCACTCGGAGCGGCCTGTCGGATGCATTGGTGGGACGAACTGTGGCAGCAGTGGGAGGAGGACCCGTCCGGCCTCCCGTATGCCCTGGTGGCGCTCGCGGCCGGCGTTGCCCTCAGCTTGCTTCCGCTCATCTTGATCGCGTTCGGACTGTCCTTCATCGTGCCCGCCGGGCGGTGGCTCGCGGTCCCCCTGGTGCTCATCGTATGGCCCGTCCAATGGCGAGTCGTGGTCGCGCTCGGGTCGCTCGACATCCGGTGGGCGGCGGCCTTGATCATCGGCGGATTCGTTCTGGCTGGCCTGCTCGGACCGGTTCCGAGCCTTGTGGTGATCCTCACGGCGTCACTGATCGCGTACTGGCTCATCGGCAAGCTGGAGGCCAGGAACCAGGCAGCCTTTCGGGCGATCTGGGGTGACCTCGACTTCAATCCCCCTCGCCGGCCCCCGCGGCAGTGACTCCGCCCGGACGGTGACGCGCCGCCCTAGTCGGGGACCCCACCCTCGCGGATCTTCCGCAGGAAGCGCGCCATCTCGCGCACCGCCTCGAGCTCTGACTGCGTGACGGCCGTCCATTCGCGCGTCCGGCGCCCGTGCTTGTGGCGCTCCCGCGTGTCGAAGGCGTACTGCTCCCAGCCGCGACGGTCGATGTAGACCGGCGTGCCCACGAACCAGCCGTCCGGCTTCACGTCGTGGACGTCGCTCCAGGCGGCCTCGAGGTCGGTCACCGGGCCGATGGTGTGGCTCTAGATCTCGCCTCGCGTCCAGGTCATGCCGGGCATCGCCACCATCAGCACCCAGGCCGCGCCGAACCTGCATTCCTTCGTCGTGCACGCCGAGATGTCGACGGGCTCGGGCTCGAGCGTCAGCCCATCGCCTGTGATCTGATACCTGAACCGCATGCCGTTGATGACGATGCCATCGTCGCCTTCGAGGGTGTACGTGCCGTCGTCGACCTGCTGCCCGTCGAAGTCCTTCGACCCGAACCTGCCGTCGGCCGTGAAGAAGTGGGAGTGTTTGCGCTCGACGGCGCCGTCGCAGGGATTCGTGGGGTCCTTCAAGCCATCCTCGCTCGTCACGCCCGGGACCAACCCGTTGCCGTAGACCGACTCGAGCACGAATTCCTCGAGACCGGCCTCTCGCAGTATCGGAACGATCCGCGCACAGTCGTGGACCCCGACCCACTCGCCCACGATCGCGGGCGTCTGCGCCGAGGCCGAGGCCGACGCGGTCGGCGGGGCGGTCTCGGGAATGCCCGCCGGTGACTCGGCCCCGACCGGAGGACTCGCCGCACTACAGCCCGCCGCCACGATCGCGATCGTCGCTAGCCCGACCATCATCCAGCGGTTCATGCAAGGAACCTCTCGGCGTCGTCGCAGGGTGCGATGGTAAGCCCGAGCCGCGTCTGACCTCGAGGCAGGGCCGGCGGGCGACCGGGGCTATCCCGTACCCCCAATCTGTACCCCCAAGGGGACGACATGCAGGCGTAGTACGTGGACGCATTCGCACTCGCCGTACGAACAAATCGGGGTCGCGTGCGGGGCTCAGGACAGACTGTCAATCACTTGGTCGTAGGTTCGAATCCTACCGCCGGAGCCACTCCTCCAAGCACGAACGAGCCCCTCCAGGCGGACCCGGACGGCAAGCCGGGCAACGGTCGCAGGCGCCATCTCGCGTACGACCTCCAGCTCGCAACAGTCATTCCGGAGTCGTCGGTCATGGCTGGCGTCTGAACGGCGCGCTGCAGTAGAACGCGATCGTAAATCGCCGATGCATCGCCTTGTCTTCCGTGGTCCCCTGCTCGGTCGAGTCGACGCACCGAAGCGAAAGCTCGTTGCCCGACAGGGTCACGTCGAACGTGTACGTGTCGACGTTGCCCGCCTCGCCGGGCATGAGCACCAGCTGGTTCCCGGAGAGCACGAACGTCCCAAGCTCCCCGACCTGCATCGCCATGTCCGGGGTCTCCTCTGAGTGAGTGAAGGCGGTGCCGGCAAAGTCGAGCAGGAACGAGTACTGGGCAGGTGAGCCCACGTCGGACATCCAGCCATCGACATCGCCAGGCTCGATGCCCGCCGCCAGCATCGAGGCCTTGATCTCGGCGATAGGGATCGGTCCGGTCGCCCACCGGCCTTCGAGCGGACTGACGCCGGCAGGCGCGGACGCTGATGCCGGCTGCGCTGCTGACGGCGAAACTGATGGCGTCGCGACGGCGGTCGGGGTCGCCGTTGGACCGGGCGACGGCGCGACGGACGTCGCGGTGCACGCGGCGAGCAGGATCATTGCCATGGGCACCGAGAGCAGCCGGCGCGCGTCGGTCATGGGGTCCAAGGAGGCCTCCCTTCGGGCCGTGGCCGGATGATCCCCATCCGACGTCACCTTGTGAGTCTCCAGGAGAAGCCAAAAGGTTCCCAAAGGATCTCGGCTGTGAGACTCGGAGCATCTACTCCGGGACCCGGCCCTCGCCGATCAGCCGCAGGCACCGCGCCATCTCCCGCACGACGTCGAGCGCGGGCTGCGCGACGGCGGTCCATTCCCGGGTTCGGCGCCCGTGCTTGCGATGCTCCCGCGGGTCGAAGGCGTATTGCTCCGAGCAGCGTCGCGCCAGTCGTCGTTTGAAACAGGCATGCCTACCATGCGGTGAAACGCGGTGGTGGCCCGGTTCACGCCGGCCGTTTCAATGGTCTCGTCAGCTTGCAGACGCGAGCGGAGGATCGACCGGGCGAGGAGGACGCGACATGCGGTTCATCCAGCTTCAAGGGTTCTGCGTGAAGCTCGACAAGCAGGAGGCGTTCCAGAAGTGGCTCGTCGCCAACGAGGAGCGCATCAAGAAGTCGTATCCGACCGGGACCGAGTACGGCGGGGTCTACGCGGCCGTGTTCACCTCGGAGAAGGGCGCCGGCGACTACTACTGGCTCGACATCCTCGACAGCTACGCGGCCCACGATCGGTTCGCTGCGGCCGGCAAGGACGAGACGAGCGACTACTCCAAGATCGGTGACGAGTTCATCCAGTTCCTCGATGCCGACCGGAGCGCCGGCTACAGCAAGATTCTGCTCAAGGCCGTCGCGGACGCCACGATCATCGACATCCCGGCGGGCTGACGCGGCGCGCCATTCGTGCGGCGCGTGACCTCCAGGCTGCGCCGGCGATCGTCCGGGACGGCATCATGTCGGCGTGGATGCGGCGGTCTGGGGTTTCATTGGCGTCATCGTCGGCGTCTTGATCACGCTCGGCGCCGAGGTGATCCTCTCTCGCGATGAGGCGAATCCAGACTCGCGGTCATCTCGTCGGCAGGCCGAGCGCGATCAATTTCAGCGGTCGACGCTCGTCAAGCTCCAGGCTGCGCTGGAGTCGTTTGCCGGGACTGCGCTCGCGATCGGGGCGGCGCGACACGCGGAGGCGTCGGCAGCGGGCGAGTGGAGACCGTTCGGCGACCACACCCTGACGCCTGAGCTGACGGAGGCCAACCGCGAAGCCAACATGGCGATCGCGTCGCTGTCCTCGCTCGTGCTCGACGACGATGTCCGCCAGCTCTGCCGGGAGGTCCTCGCGAGCGCGGCCCAGATCTGGCTTGCCCAATCGCCGGAGGAGGCCGACCGCGGAGTGGCCGCGACCATCAACGCCGCGAC
The DNA here is from genome assembly GCA_963767945.1 of uncultured Chloroflexia bacterium. GTDB lineage: Bacteria > Chloroflexota > Limnocylindria > Limnocylindrales > CSP1-4 > CAIXZV01. The sequence continues at coordinate 242,926 of CAVYGH010000013.1, forward strand.
GTCGGCGTCCATAGTCTGTGGCGACGCGTTCCGCGAGAGCTACGTCCCGGTGGGCGACGACTGATCCGCCGTCTTGCGTCAGGTGACGCCAACCGCGGCTTGCTGCGGGGTTGCCCGAGTCCGGGTCAGCGTTCAGACTGGGTCGGGCAGGGCGAGTCTCGCCTACATGTGCTACCGCGAACGGCCAGGCGAGGGTCGCCCCGGCGGTCGACTGGTGGCGCGCGATGCGGAGCTCGCGCGACGCGCTCGTCTCCGTCGCGCGCGAGCAGCTGCCTCGCGATGAGCGATCACGGTCTCGTCGAGTCCCCCGCTGTCCGATTCGGGTCTATCGACCGAAGAGCGCGGGACGCCGACCCGTCCGCGACCTCCGACGGCATCAGGGTGAGCGAGCGGTCGCTCGTCCCCGCTGATGGGGCGATGGTCGGCGAGATCCGTCTCGACGACTGGCTCCGCGAGGCCAAAGTCGCTCCGGCAATGGCCACGGCCGGCTGATCGAGGTCAACGTCATCAACCGTTCAAGGAGAAGGAGCGTTCAACGATGACCACGTCTGAGCGGGCGGACGCGCCCGAAGATCTCGAGGCGCAAGGGGAACTGAGCCCGGGCTCTCCGACCCTGATCAGTGGAACGAGAGCACGACCAGATCGAGCGTGCGAATGCGAGCACGGCGACGCCGGTGGTCTTCATCCACGGGCTGTGGGTGCTGCCCTCGAGCTGGGACCGCTTCGCCGCGGTCTTCGAGGAGGCCGGGTATGTCCCGCTGACGCCGAGCTGGCCGGACGATCCGGAAACGGTTGAAGTCGCCCGGGCGGAGCCCGAGGTCCTCGCGAACAAGACCCTGGAGCACATCGCCCATCACACGACCGAGATCGTCAGCGCCCTGGACAAGAAGCCAGTGCTGATCGGGCACTCTACTGGCGGCTTGCTGGCCGAGATGCTCGCGGGGCGGGGCCTCTCAGCGGCCACCGTGGCGATCGACCCCGGAGTCTTCCGCGGCGTGCTGCCATTGCCGCTCCCCGCGCTCAGATCGGCTGGCCGTTTCCTGATCAACCCGCTGAATCGCCATCGCGCGATCACGCTCACGTTCGACCAGTTCAAATATGCCTGGGCGAACAACCTGGACGAACAGGAGGCGAAGGAGCTCTACGAGACGTTCCACGTCGCCGGCTCCGGGATCTCGCTCGCGCAGATGGGCAACGCCAACCTCAACCCGTGGACGGAGGCGAAGGTCGACACCCTGAACCCCGACCGCGGTCCCGTGCTGATCATCGAGGGCGAGAACGACCACACCGTGCCGTGGGCGATCGCGGAAGCCGCCTACAAGCGGCAAAAGCGCAACCCCGGCGTGACGGAGATCGTGAAGATGCCAAACCGGGGCCACTCCCTCACGATCGACCACGGCTGGCGCGAGGTCGCCGATACCGCGCTCGCCTTCGTCAAGCGGTTCGTCTAGTCCCGGGCGGGAGAGCAGGGTGACCACGCCAGCCGCCGATCAGCCGGTGGGCTTCGCCCGGGACATCAAGCCGCTGTTCCGGGAGTCCGACCGGGACTCGATGGAGTTCGCGTTCGATCTCTGGGACGTCGATGACGTTCGATCGAACGCGGACGCGATCCTCGACCGTCTCCAGGAGGGCACGATGCCGTGCGACGGCGGGTGGTCGCCCGACAAGGTCGAGCTCTTCGGGCGATGGATCACGATGGGGAAGCTCGACTGACCCAGCGCGCACCACGCTCCGCGTGGCTCTGGGCGTATCCAACGCCCCGTTCGAGGACCCCAAACCCGACCGGGGCGTTTCCCTTGCCCAGCTGCGCCGAGCCTTGCGGTGCTCGATGGAACATTGCGCGGTTGCTGCAGTCGCGACCCCGTCGTTCTGCCCGGTCGAGGACATGAATCGGCGAGCCCCGACCCCGAGGATGGTCGTCGGGGGCCAGGCCGCTGAGGGGGGCCTGGCCCCTGTTCCCGAAGCGCGCCTGCGCGCCTTCGAGACCGCCTGACGCGCCGGTAGGGGCTCCTCCCTCACCGGCGCGTCTGCGCGGGCGTCGGCGATCGTTGTCCCGTGGCGAGGCCACGCCGTCCGTACCCCTGGCGGATCGCCGCGTGGCGTACCTACCTCGTGACGCGGTACTTGAGGTGCGCAACCCCGGGCGCCTCGAGCGCGCGAAGCTCCTCGAGCTTCAGGTCCGGACCGACACCGTCGAACAGGCGCGCGCCTCCGCCCAGGAGGATCGGCGCGACGTGCAGCTCCAGCTCGTCGACCAGGCCCGCCGCCAGGTACTGGTTGATGACGTCGGCGCCGCCGCCGATGTAGACGTCCTTGTCCCCGGCGGCCTCGCGCGCCCGCTCGAGGGCCGACTCGATCCCGTCGGTGACGAAGGTGAAGGTCGTGTCCGAGAGGACCAGCGGCTCGCGTTCGTGGTGGGTGAGGACGAAGACCGGCTTGTGAAACGGCGGGTCCTCGCCCCACCAGCCTCGCCAGGGATCGTCGCCCCAGGGGCCGCGCGTGGCCGGCCCGAACTTGCCCCGGCCCATGATCTCGGCGCCGACGTTCGCATACGCCTCGGCGACGACGGGGCTGCTGGCGTTCTCCTCGCCGCCCTCCATGCCGCTGGGCTCGCGCCACGCCTTCAACGCGATCAGCCAATCGTGCAGGTGTTCGCCCCCGACGCCGAGGGGTTCCTCCTGGCTCTGGTTCGGGCCGGCGACGTAGCCGTCCAGCGAGGTGGCGATGTGCACTCGGACCTTGCTCATCGGACCAACGTACGCCCGGAGTCGGCCGTGTCAAACAGCCCGACGCATGCGGCGGACCCGAGCGGCATTTGCCGACTTCATGCAATCGATGGCGGGTCGGTCTGCCGGGAGAGGGGATGGGCTTGCGTCATCGCGGCAAGAGAATGGCTTCAGCGCCCGGAGGTGTATTTCCGGGGTCGAGCCCAACGACCTTGGCCGACCATCGCACTCATTTCAGACATCGCGGTGTGTACCGCGAGAAGGAGCGCTTCTCATGTCCTTCATCACCAAGGGCCGGCTGGTCAGCCTCGTTTCGGCGTCGGCCATCGATCGGCACGATGGCCTTGGCGGCAGTGCCCGCGTCGGCCATGGCGGCCACGCCCGCATCAGGCGCGACTGGGTTCTTTCGCGACGGCCACGAGCTCACTGCCAAGCAGATCGGCGGCGTCGTCACCGGCAACATCGACGCAACCGGCTTCGACATCGGTGTCTACAACCCGGACCGCGTCACGAACGCAACATCCACGGCGCCCTGTACTACGGCGTCGTCGTCAACGGTGGAAACGTCGACACGACCGGCAGCAAGGTCCACGACATCGGCGACAACCCGTTCGACGGCATGCAGCGCGGCCGCGCCATCCTCTACATCAACGGCGCGACCGGCACGATCAACGGCAACGAGGTCTACGACTTCCAGAAGAACGGGATCGAGGTCCGCGGCTAAGACCGCCGATGGTGGCACGAACCCAGCGCAAGACGTCCGCGTCGATCGTGAACAACGTCATCACCGGCCGAGGTCACGTCGCCGACAACGCCCAGAACGGCATCGTGATCCTGGGCAACGCGAGCGCCATCGTGAAGGACAACACCGTCAGCCGACCTCTGGTACACGCCGGTCGGACTCTACGCTACGGGCCTCGCTGAACGTCGACGTCGACGCCGACTCCGTCACCGTGACGGGCAACACGTTCGCCGACACCCAGGTGCGCATCGACGGCGAGCTGACCGCGAATGTCACGGGCGCCTCGACGACGACGGTCCGTCCCCACGCCGTCCGCGTCGACCTCCGCAGCGACGAGAAGCCGGCCTCCCAGGCGGAGACCGGCGCCAAGCTCGACTGGAAGATCAAGGTCGACGGCAGGGTCATCGCGCACATCAAGCAGGGCTTCGGCGACCACGACGTGGTCCGCCAGCCGTTCACGACCGGCTCGGGCCGGCACGTGGTCAAGGTCCTCAAGAACAACGTCGTCGTGGACCGGACCGTCGTCCGCTTCTGAGCAACGACGCTCCAGCTCGAAGAGCCCCGGCCCGATTGGGTCGGGGCTCTTCCTGTGCTCGGCCGCCGATCGGAGCGAGTCGGTCCAACTGGACGACGGCGATTAGCATCAACTCTGGGGGATGTCGCACCCATGAAGACGCGCTAGCGTCCAGACATCGGAGTGGGTCGACCGGGCCGCGCGGTTGCGGCGGTCGGACCCGACAAGGGATACGGAGGACGGGAATGCAAAGACCGATCGGGATTACGCTGCTCGCGATCGCGGCCGGCGCGGCCGGCATCTTCGAGATCTGGCGGATCCTGGTGTTCCTGGGCATCACCAGCTTCACCTTCGTCGGCCGCGAGGTCTCGTTCAACGACCCGCAGTGGGGCCAGGCGATCTGGGCGCTGGTCCTGGCAGGCATCTGGTTCTGGGTGGCCGCGGGCTTCTGGAACGTGCGCGGTTACGCGTGGATGTTCGGCAACTTCATCAGCCTGTTCACCGTGATCTTCGGCTTCTTCGCGATCCTGACCGGCAACGGGACGACCGAGTCCGAGATGATCGGCTGGCTGCTCGCGATCGGCATCTTCTTCTACCTGAACTACCCGGGCGTCCAGCAGCACTTCGTCGAGAGCGAACGGGCTCGTTTGACGCCCGAGCAGCGCGCGGCCATGGACCAGGTCGCGAAGGCCAATGCGGCCGCCGCCGCGGCGATGGCCGCACCGGCCGCTCCGGCCCCCGCCGCCGCCGCTGCCCGGCACCGGCCCCGCCGCCGCTGCCGCACCCGCCGCCCCCGCGGCCCCAACCCCGGCATCCCCGGCCCCGGCTCCCCAGCCGCCGTCCGGCGATCAGTCCAACCCGGCCGGGTAGCCCGGCCACCAGCGAAGCATCCGGGAGGAACCATCGATGACCGATGACAAGACCCAGTCCGACGAGCCGATCGTCGCTTCCGCCGGCGTCGTCGAAGACGACCAGGGCGTGATCGCCGAGGGCGGCGTCGCCGTCCAGGGCAACCAGGCCCTCCTCGTCGCGCGGTTCGCCGACATGGACGCCGCGTCCGTCGCCTACGACGCGCTGCGCGACGCCGAGGCGAAGCGGGCGATCGACATCGAGGGCGTCCTCGTCGTCGACGCGGACTACCAGGGCAAGATCTCCGTTCGCAAGCTGACGGACCACCACACGCGCAAGGGCACCGCGTGGGGCGCGGTGGCCGGCGTCGCGCTCGCGATCATCTTCCCGCCGTCGCTCATCGCGGGCGCGGTCGCGGGCGGCATTGTCGGCGCCGCCATCGGCAAGGCCGGCAACATCAAGACCAAGTCGGAGCTCGCCAAGGAGCTCGCGGACGTCATCACCCCGGGCACCTCGGGGATCGTGGCGGTCGTGGCGCATCACCGCGATCGACGCCGTCAAGCAGACGATCCCGGACGCGGCCGAGGTCAAGACCGTTCCGGTCGACGACGAGACGGCCACGGCCGTCTCGGCGGCGGCCGACGAGGCCTCGAAGGAGGCCGCTCCCGCGAGCTGACATCGGGCATAGCCTTGCAGCGGATCGCCGCGTCGGCCCACCGGGCCGGCGCGGCTTCTTTCTGAGGCTGCGGTTGCCCCATTCTTCGAGGGTTGGCGAGCGCCTTGTCGCGGGATCGCCCGAAATGGGCGATGCGCGCGACAGGAAGGGGCCATAGTGTCGCGACCATGAGCAGACTCATCGCCTTCTACAAGACCCAGGTCGAGATCCTGTGGAAGTGGCGAGGCGGTCCCGTCGCGCTCCTGAAGCGCCTCGTGATCACGTTCGTCGTCGCCGTCATCTCGTTGATCATCACGGCGGGGATCCTCCCGGGAGTGACGATCGGGCGGGTCGCTGACGCGGCGATCGCCGTCGTCCTGATGACGCTGTTCAATGCCCTCGTCCGGCCGGTGATCCTGACCCTGGTCTCGCCGATCTCGCTGCTGCTGACCGGGATCCTCGTGATCGTCCTCCAGATCGTCACGTTCCTCGTGATCGTCCCGCTGGCGCCGGGTGTCGAGGTCAACGGGGTCCTCACCGCCTTCATCGCTTCGTTCATCTATGCGGCCGTGAACACCGTGCTGACGTCGATCTTCGCGATCGACAGCGGCGGCTCATACTTCGGCCTGCTCGTGTCCACGATGATGGCGAAGCGCGCGACCACGCCGAGCCATGAGCCGGGCCTGGTGATGATCCAGATCGACGGCCTTGCGCACCCGATCCTCGCCGGGCGAGTGCGCGCCGGCTCCGTCAACACGATCGCCAGCTGGATCCGCGACGGAACCCACAAGCTCTCGCGCTGGGAGGCGATCCTGCCGTCGATGACTTCGGCCAGCCAGGCCGGCATCCTGCATGGAAACAACGACGGGATCCCCGCCTTCCGCTGGTACGAGCGCGACCGCGAGCATCTCATGGTCTCGAGCAACCCCGCGGACGCGGCGGAGATCGTCCGCCGGGTGTCGAACGGCGAAGGCCTCCTGTCCAACGACGGGGTCAGCATCTGCAACCTGATGACCGGCGACGCGACACGCGCGTACGTGACCACGGGCGCGATCAAGGACGAGTCGCAGGGCCTCGGCGACAGCAAGGCGTTCCTGGGCTTCTTCTTCAGCCCCAGCGGCTACCTGCGCTCGTTCACGCTGTTCATGGGCGAGCTGATCACCGAGCGGATCCAGGCGCGCCGCACGCGCCGGGCCGGCATCCAGCCGCAGATGCACCGGGGCTTCAAGTACGCCGGCATGCGCGCGGCCAGCAACGTGCTGCTCCGCGACATGAACGTGTCGTTGATCATCGAGGAGATGTACCGCGGCGCGAACGTCATCTACGCGGACTTCACGGACTACGACGAGCTTGCCCACCATTGCGGCCCCGAGCGGGTCGAGTCGTTCTCCGCGCTCGACGGCGTGGACCGGGCCATCGGGACGATCGCCAAGGCGGCCGAGAACGCGCCGCGGCCGTACAAGTTCATCGTGCTCTCGGACCACGGCCAGAGCCTCGGGGCGACGTTCCTGCAGCGCTACGGCAAGAGCCTGGGCGAGGTCGTCCGCGACCTGATGAGCGGGCGGGCGACGATCATCCAGGCGAAGACGCAGGGCGAGGGCTCGACGTTCGTGAACTCGATGCTGTCCGAGATCACGCGCAGCAAAGGGGTGGGCCCCGCCGTCGCCCGCGTGGCGCTCCAGAACTCCACGACGGATGGCGTCGTCGACCTCGACCACGAGGAGATCCCGCCGCCGGCCGACGAGTCGACGATCGCGGTTGTCGGCTCGGGCAACCTCGGGCTCGTGTGGTTCACCGGGCACGACCATCGCCTGACGGTCGAGGAGCTCGAGGATCTCCACCCGGAGCTGGTATCGACACTGGCGGTGCATCCGGGCGTCGGCGTCCTGATGGTCCGCTCGTCGAAGCACGGCGCGATCGCCTTCGGGCCGCGCGGCGTCCGGTACCTCGACGAGGACCGCGTCGAGGGCGAGGACCCCACGGAGATCTTCGGCGAGCACACGATCATGAGCCTCAAACGCGAGGACGCGATGAAGCACGCTCCCGACCTGCTGCTGCTCAGCCAGTACGACCAGGAGATGGGCGAGGTCGCGGCCTTCGAGGAGCTGATCGGGTCGCACGGCGGCCTCGGCGGGCCCCAGACCAAGCCGTTCATCCTGCACCCGAAGGAGTGGGAGCTCGACGAGCCCGTTCCGCTCGGCGCGCCGGCGATCTACCGAAACGTGCGGCGCTGGCTCCAGTCCATGGGGATTGAGCTCGGCAAGCCGGCGGCGGAGCCCACGGCCGCGGAGCCGCTCGCCGCCCCGGCGGTCGCCGAGGCGTCCTAGGTGCCGGAGGAGGATCGTCCGTCACCGACGGAGGGGTCCGGATTGGCGACGCCCCCGACGTTCGGGACGGCGGTCAAGCCGCGGACGCCGCTGCACCGGGCCTGGAACCGGTTCATCAACGACCCGGCGTCCCCTCGCAACGCGGTCATCCTGATCGTCATCGCGGATCTCGCGACCGTCGTCCTGGGCGGCGTGATCATCTGGGGAGTCGACCGCGAGGAGTACACGGAACTGCCGACGGCGTTCTGGTACATCCTGCAAACGATCACCACGGTGGGGTACGGCGACGTCACGCCGATGGAGCCCGCGGGCCGCTTCATCGGCGCGGCCGTCATGCTGCTGGGGATCGCGTTCCTCAGCATCCTCACGGCGACCATCACGTCGTCATTCATCGAGGCCCGGCAGGCGGCGAGGCGGATCGAGCGGGACGCCGAGGAGGCCGCCCACTGGTCGGCCCTGCAGGTACGCCTGGACGAGCTGCTCGAGCGGCTCGATCGCCTCGAGCGTCGCGAAGACCGATAGGACCCGCTGATCGGCGCCAACGGCCTCCCGCAGTTCGGCCGCTGGGACTGACTCAGGGCTCGAGCACGACCTTGAGGAGATCCGTCCCGGGCGTGCGGAGCCGGTCGAACCAGTCCGCGCCTTCGGCGAGCGGCGCGACCGCGCTGACCAGGCTCGCGACGTCGATCCGCCTCGCCGCGATGAGTTCCAGCGCCGGCGCGTACTCGCCGCACGACGCCGCGGTGCCCGCGAGCGTGAGCTGCCGCGACACCACCCACTGGAGCGGAAGGTGCGCAGCTGGGACGACGTTGCCCACCAGGACGACCGTTCCGCCCTTCCGAACTGCGTCGATCGCCACGGCAACCGTGGCGGCGATCCCGACCGCCTCGAAGGCGACGTCCGGGCCCCGGCCACCGGTCAGCGCGCGCAGCCGGTCACCGACGGCGCCCCCGTCAGACCGGACGACGTCCGTCGCCCCGATCGCCGTCGCGCGCGCGAGCCGGCTCTCGCTGAGGTCGAGGGCGAGGATCCGCTCGACGCCCGCGGCGCGCAGGGCGGCGATGATCAGCAGCCCGATCAGCCCGGTGCCGACGACGAGCGCCGAGCCCGCCTCGGCGAGCGTCGCGCGCGAGACCGCGTGGAGCGCGACCGCGAGCGGCTCGGTCAGCGCGGCCTCGACCATCGAGACGCCCGGCGGCAGCCGGTGGAGGATCCGGGCCGGCACGGCCACACGCTCCGCGAACGCCCCGTCGCGCCGGTACTCGTCGGTCGCGACGCCCAGCACGCGGCGCCGGTCGCACAGGTTCGTCAGCCCCTCGACGCAGAAGGCGCACGCGCCGCAGTAGACCGTGCTGTCGAAGGTCACCGGGTCCCCGGCGGCCCAGCCCTCGACCGATCGGCCGACCGCCTCGATGGTCCCGGCCGCCTCGTGCCCCATGACGAGCGGCGGGATCCGCCGTCCGGAGCTGCCGTCCATGCCGTGGACGTCGCTGCCGCAGATGCCGACGGCCCCGACGCGGACCAGGACGTCGTCGTCGCCGATCACGGGCTCCGGGACGTCGGCGATCTCCAGGACGCCGGGCGCGGTCAGGAGCAGCGCCTTCACCGGGCCACCCCGCCCGGCGTGGTCCGCGCCGCCGCGAGTCGCCCGTCGAGATCGTCCCGATCGGCCTCAGGGACCAGCGGAAACGCGACCGGCAGGTGGTCGCGCTGCGAGCGGTAGATCGCGGTGAACAGCTCCACGACCTTGCGCCCCTCGGCGCCGTCGACCGCCGGCGGCCGGTCCTCGACGATCGCGGCGAGGAAGTCCTCGATCTGCCGCTCGTGGAACCACGACATCGGGTCGTGGTCGACCGCGAAGGCGCGGTCCGCCGCCTCCCACGCGGGCAGGCGATCGGCCTCGCCATCGATCGTCCAGAGGTCGTTGATCGCCGGCTCGACGGTCTCCGTCACCCCGGAGATGAACATGGACCCAGAGTCCGTCCGTGTCCCGACCGACGACCCGTTCGAGCCGTGGACATGGAGGCTCCCGCCGATGCCCGGGCGCTGGGAGTTGCTGGCGACGACCACGCCCAGCCCGCCGCCCCGGAACCGGATCACCGCGACCGCCGTGTCGTCGACCGGGATCGAGGGGTGGTTGAGGTTGCCCCAGTAGCCCGAGAGCTCCTCGATCGGCCCCATGAACCATTGCAGGAGGTCGAGCTGGTGGGGCGCCTGGTTGACGAGCACCCCGCCGCCCTCGCCGGCCCACGTTCCGCGCCACGGGTTGGAGGCGTAGTAGGCGTCGTCGCGCCAGCCGAGGATGTCGACGGTCGCGAGGATCGGCCGGCCGATCTTGCCCGCCTCGATCGCGGCCTTCATGCGGACGATCGGCGGGTAGAACCGGCGCTGGCTGACGACGCCCAGGCGCACCCCGGCCGCCGCGCAGGCCTCGATCGCGCGGTCGCAGTCGGCGAGCGTCGCGGCCAGCGGCTTCTCGACCAGCACGTGGGCGCCGTTCGCGGCCGCGGACTCGATGGCCGCCGCGTGCAGCGGATGTGGCGTGCAGACCGAGACGGCCTGGACGCCGGCCTCGCGCACCATCGTCGCGACGTCGGTGAACGGCTCGACCCGGTATCGCGCCGCGAACGCCCGCGCACCGTCGGCGGTCCGGTCGCACACGGCGACGAGCTCCGAGCCGGGCAGGGACGTCAGCGCGTCGGCGTGCGTCGCCCCGACCTTGCCGCACCCGATGAGCGCCGTTCGCAGTCGCACGCCTCGCCATCATCGCGCACGCGTCGCCGGACCATCGGCGCCCGACATGACAAAGCGTCATGCGATGGGTCGACCCCGGGTCCACCCTCGAAGCGACGCGGCGACGCGGATGCGACGGGCGTTCGCGGGAGACGCCGAGCCGGGTCGCCGTGACCCGGCGCATGGCTTTGGGGAGGCGAACGATGAGCCCGGAACTTCGCAGGCAGCTCCTCACGATCGGGGCGGCTGCCGCTCTGATCGCGCTCGTGGGAGGCGGCACCGCCGTGGCGGCGGGGCAGATCACCACCAAGGACATCAAGAACAACACGATCAAGTCGGAGGACTTCAAGGACGGCTCGGTGACGTCGGCCAAGATCGCCAACGGCACGATCAAGGACACGGACATCAAGGACGGGGGGATCGCCGCAGCCGACCTGAGCCAGGCGGCAAAGGACAGCCTCGGCGCCAGCTACGCCGGCCCCAACTGGAGCATCGTCGATCGCAACGTGACCGGCAACGCCGATAGCGACCTGCGCGCGGGTCCCAGCGCCGGGAACGACGCGCCCCCGTACGGGATCGGCAGCCTCGGCATCCGCGTCGCGGCCGGCAACAAGTCGGCCTTCGGCAACCAGGTCGACTTCATCGGCGACGAGCTGGGCGCGATCACGACGGTCAAGTACTGGATCTACACGACCGGCGAGAACAACGGTCAAAACGTGGACAACCTGCCGAGCGCGGCCTTCGAGATCGACCCGAGCGGCCCGGCCTCGGATCCGCCCAACTTCTCAACGCTCGTGTTCGTCGCGACGGGCGCGGGTAGCAACACCTGGACCCTGATCGATGCCTCGACGGCGGAGCGCTGGTTCCTCACCGGCGCGGCCGGCACGAACACGGGCTGCACGCAGGCGAACATGTGCACGCTGACCGAGGTCAATACGGCGCTGCCGGATGCGACCATCCTCACCGTGCAGATCACCAAGGGCACGGATGCGTTCAACTTCTCCGGTGCCGTCGATGGGCTCCAGATCAACGACGTCGTCTACGACTTCGAGCCGTTCGGCGTGAGCCAGACGACGCCCGCTCCCTGACCACCGGTCAGGCGAAACCGGCCGGGTCGGGTGAACGGGCTCCCGACCCGGCCTCCTCTTGGACGCCGCATCGCTCGGTCGGACCCCGATACTGGGCGGCGATGGCGACGGCCCGCGGGACCACGATCGGGACGCTGCGGGAGCGACCCCTCCATGCGGCCCTGAAGCGCTGGTACAGCGAACCCGGGGACCGGACCGAGGTCGCCGTCGACGGGTACGTCATCGACCTCGTGCGCGGCGACCTGCTGATCGAGGTCCAGACGCGGGGCTTCTCTTCGATGCGCCACAAGGTCGCCGCGCTGCTCGAGCGCGGGCACCGCGTGCGGATCCTGCACCCCATCGCGATCGACACGTGGATCGTCAAGGTCGACGACGTCGGCACGCTGCTCAGCCGCCGGCGGTCACCGCGGCACGGCGCCCCGAGCGACGCCTTCGCCGAGCTCGTGAGCGTCGCCCACCTCCTCGGGCATCCCGGCTTCGAGCTCGACCTCGTGCTCATCCAGTCGGAGGAGCTTCGGCGCCATGCGCCGGATGGCCCCTGGCGCCGCCGAGGCTGGACGGTCCTCGAGCGACGGCTGGTCGAGGTCGTGTCCACGGTGGCGGTGCGCGGCGTGACCGATCTTGCCGGGTTCCTGCCGCCAGGCCTGCCCGAGGCGTTCACGACCGAGGACCTCGCGCTGGGGTTGGGGCGACCGCGACGCGTCGCCCAGCAGATGGCCTACTGCCTGCGCCGCGTCGACGTCCTGGTCGCCGTCGGCAAGCGGCGCCACGCGGTCGAATACCGGCTCGGCTGACCGGGAAACCCGCGGTTGTGAGAGGATCGCGCCGGTGCTTACGACCGGGGTCAAGGCGACAGGAGGCTTCACCGTGCCGACATACATGGACATGCATGACATCCCGGGGGTGAAGGCGAGCGACGTCGCCGACGCCCATGCGGCCGATGTCCGGGTCCAGGGCCAGTACGGCGTCAACTACAAGCAGTACTGGGTCGACGAGGAGGACGGCAAGGTCTTCTGCCTCGTCGAGGCGCCCGACCAGGAGACGGCGACCCGCGTCCACCGCGAGGCGCACGGCCTCGAGGCCCACACGCTGTACAAGGTCGAGGAGGGCGGGTAGCCCCTGCGCTCAGCCTGGAGTTGCGATCCGACCGAGCCGGGCGGCCGTCCACGAGGCGTCGATCGGGAGCTCCTCCACCGCCTGGAGCCCGTGGCCCGCGAGGATCTGGGCCAGGTACGCCGGGTTGAGGTCGGCCGAGCCCACGGTCGGGAAGCAGATCCACACGGCCGGCGGCAGGGTGATCACCGTCCCGTAGCGGCGGAGGAACCACTGCACCGACGAGGCGTTCGACACGAACAGGACGGCCACCGTCGCGCCCGCGAACTCACCCGTCATCGTGACGCCGGGTGGCAGCGGCCCGAGCAGCCGGAGCCATTCGATCGGGGAGAACCACAGCGAGATCCCCGGTCGGATGCCCAGGCGGCCGGCGACGCTGCTCTCGTTCATCTCGACCCGCCTCCTCGTCGATCGGCCCGTGTGACGTGTGCGGCGATCGTATCGCCGCGATCCCCGGCGAGTACGCTTCGGGCTGGAGGTGTTCCCCAGTGACTACGCGAGACGCGCTTGACGCGGCGATGCGCCGAGACTCCGTGGACGACGCGATGAGCACGCTGATCGAACGCGGCGTCTGGATGACCGACGCGGATTCGATGACCCAGGCCATCCACCAGGTCTATTGCGGGATCATGGCCGACCACGACCAACCGAACGACAAGGACCGCGACCAGGCCCGACAGCTGATCGCGGCCATCGGCGGGTCGATCGGGGCCGGGGCCGCGCCGAAGGCGGACTGACGGCCGGAGCCCTGCTCGCGTCCCGAACCCCGGCCACGCCATCGGCTCACGCCCGGGACTGCAACGCCACGTTGACGTTCACCCCGTTTGGGGGTCGCGACTGCCGCGTGCACTGCGGCAGGATCGACTGACAAGACAACGTAGCGAACTGGGGAAATCCAATGCGACGCATCATCGGGTCGCTGCTGCCCGCCCTCGCGGCGACCACCCTGATCCTCGGCGCCTGTACCTCGTCGGGCGCATCACCGGCAGCACCGACGGCGGCGGCCCCGTCGGTCGCGGCGTCGGTCGCGGCGCCGTCGGGCGCGACCGGGGACGTCTGCGCGAACGCGGACGCCGTCAAGACGTCGCTGGACAGCCTGGCGAGCACGGACGTGAAGGCCGTGGGCAAGGACGGGCTCAGCGCCGCGGTCGACGCCGTGAAGGCTGCCGTGGAGACCCTCATCGCCTCGGCCGGATCGGCGGTGTCCACGCAGGCGACCGCGCTGAAGACCGCGCTCGAGGCCCTCGGTACGACGATCAGCGGGCTCGCCGACGACGCCGCCGTCGCCGACAAGGCGGCCGACATCCAGACGGCCGTCGCCGGCGTGAAGACCGCAGCGGACGATCTCCGGGCGGCCCTGCCCGGCTGCTCCTGATCCGCCGCTGAGCTGACACGCGGACCGGCGCCCGAGTCGGCGCCGGTCCGTCCCAACAGGGTTCGACCGCCTGCGCCTCAGTGCAGGAGGAAGCCCTCGTACGTGTTGATGTTCCCGATCGGGGCGTTCGGGACGGTCGACCCGCTGCCGCTGCCGCGCAGCCCGGCATAGCTCCCGGTGCCGCCCTTGGCGACCCAGGTGAAGGTCTCGATGCCGGTGTCGAAGTTCGCCTGGATCTGGAGCTTCACGTCGAACGTGCCGCTGCCGTCGTCGCAGGTGAACGTCTTGCCGACCTGCAGCTGGACGATGCCGCGGTCGCTCTGGAACCCGGCGAACCGGATGAACGTGTCCTCGAACGTGCCCTCCGGGCACACGACGCCGTCGTCCGGGTCGGCGGCCGGCCCGGTCGCCGTGAAGTCGCCGAAGTTCGGGCCGTCCGGGTTGAAGGTGACGTGCGAGACGATGGTCACCTGCTGGGGCGCTGCGGCGGCGGCGGGCGCCGCGAACGCGACCATGGCCGCGACGGCGGCGAGCACGGCGACGATCGTGCGCGTCCGCTGGTTCATGCTCCGCATGGCTGACTCCTCGGTCGAGGGCGGCGTCGTCCGCGTGGGTCGCAAGTCCGCACCCTTCATCGAACATGGGCGTCGGAGACGGCCAAAGGGTTTCACCCTCGATCCGCAGAATGGTCGGATGGGACCGGCGGTGCTCCTCGGCGGCCTGGTCGTGCTGTGCCTTCTCGTCCTCGCCTCGGCGCTGGCCGGCACCCGGCGGGGGACTGCGGGCCGATCCGTCGCGTACCGGGCGGCCGCACCCCTCGTCGTCGCCGCCATGCTGGTCGTCGCTGGCGTGCTCGGACTGGTCGTCCACGCGCCGGTGCTGGTCGTCGCCGGGTTGGCGGCCTACACGGGTGTCGCGGTCGCGGCGATGTGGCGGCTGATCCAGCTGGACCGCGGCAGCCGATGGATGGAGCCCGGCCGGCGCCGGTTCCGGATCGCGATCTCGATCATCGCCACGGCCTGGCTGGGGGTCGTGCTCGGCCTGTTCCTGTGGATCGCGGCCTCGATCGCGAGCGGTGTAGGGTGAAATCCATGCTCCGTGTCGGCTCGATCGTCATCCGCGTGGACGACCTCGAGCGCCAGACCGCATTCTGGGCGGCCGCCCTGGGCTACGAGCCGAGGACGGGTGCCGACGACGACTTCGTGCTCCTGAAGCCGCGCGACGGGGTGGGTCCCAACGTGTCCCTCGACCGGGTGCGCGCGCCCGTGCAGGTCCCGCCCAGGATCCACCTGGACCTGTACACCGAGGATCAGGCCGGCGAGGTCGAGCGCCTGATCGGGCTGGGCGCGACCGAGGTCCACTGGGACAAGCGGCCGCCCGACGCCGACTACGTGATCCTCGCCGATCCCGAGGGCAACCGCTTCTGCGTGGTCGACGTCGCCCGCTGACCGGCGTCGGATCGGGACGGGTCGTCTCCCCCGTTCGGGGGTCCCCGGGCGGGGTCTGCCACCCGTCTTCGGGGCTCCGTATGCTCGGCGATACCGCGCGACGGGACCGTTCCCCGTCGCGCGTCTTCGTCTCCGCGGGGCGCGCTTGGCGAGCGTGCGCTGCAGGACCGGGTCGAGGAGCGTCCCGGGCCCGCAGCACCAGCTCCGGTCGCCGTCAGGCGACCTCGCGGAGGCGTCCCGTCTCCACCTCGTAGACCAGTCCGTGCACCGGCACGTCCTTGATCCACGGGTGTGCCCGGATCCGGCTGACCTGCTCGCGCAGGTTGGACTCGAGGTCGGGAAAGGCGTGGAACTGGAGGTCGACGTCCTCGCCCGTCTTGTTCACGAGGTCGCGATGGACCTCGGCGTCCTGGAACGTGAGCATGCCGCAGCCCGTGTGCTCGATCACGATCACCTCCTCGGTGCCGAGCAGCTGCTGGCTGATGACGAGGGATCGGATCGCGTCGTCGGTGGCGAGGCCGCCGGCGTTGCGGATGATGTGCGCGTCGCCGCTCCGCAGGCCGAGGACGTCCTCGACCGTCAGGCGGGCGTCCATGCAGGCGAGGACGGCGAGACGGCGCCCGGGCGGGAGCGGCAGCGCCGATCGATCGAACTGCGCCGCGTAGCGCGCGTTCTCAGCGAGCGCGCGGGCGTATTCGGGTGTCGCCGACTCGGTCGGCGTCAGGGTCTGGATGGCCATCGAGGTCTCCGTCGAGGGTGGGATCTTCGTCGACGGCGGCGATCGCGGGCTCGGACCCGATCAACCTCTACGCGCCAGGTGTGCCTCGCCGCAGTGAGGCACGCGCGGAGAGCGAGTCAAAGACCCGCCTCGGACACGCGCACCGGCACACGGCTGCATCGTTCATCGCGGCCATGATCCCCGATGCGGTCGGGTCGTGTCGAGGACCGGTTGGGTTGCGGCGTCAGCGGGCGGGCGTCATGTCGGGCCAGATCCGCACTTCCTCGAGCGGACGCGTGGATGCATCATCCGGTGAGCAGCAGCCGGACTGATGGCGGCCGGCTCGGACGGGAGAACGGTGATGGAGCAGCGCACGATGTCGATCCGCCAGATCAGAACCATCGCCATCCCGGCGGCGGACCAGGAGCGGTCGCTCGCGTTCTACACGGATGTCCTTGGGTTCGAGAAGACGCTCGATGCGCCATTCGGACCGGGGCAACGCTGGATCGAGGTCAGCCCGCCCGGTGGTGGGACGACGCTCGCGATCCCGCCGCTCGGCGAGGCAACGCCCGGCATCGACACCGGCATCCGGCTCGAGACGGGCGATGCCCAGGCAGATCACGAGGCGCTGCAGGCCGCCGGCGCGGAGGTTGACCCGGAGATCCTTCGCTTCCCCGGCGTCCCCCCGATGTTCACCTTCCGCGACCCGGACGGAAACCGCCTCTACATCGTCGAGCGCATGTGACGAGGGCCACGTGAGCACGAGGTGTGGATCGCTTCGATCGTCAGGGCGTCGCGGATCGCGCAGGCGTCGACCTCGCGTTCGTCGATCGGCTCGTCGCGCTCGGCATCCTCAGACCCGGCGATGGCGAGGCGTTCACGATCGGCGACGTCCAACGGGCCGGGGTCGCCGAGGGCCTGGAGCGCGGCGGCCTCTCGCTGGACGAGATCGGGGCCGCGATGCGACGCGGCGACCTCACGCTCGACTTCGTCGACCAGCCGAGCTTCATCCGATTCGCGGGTGTCGGCACGGAGACCTTCGCGGACGTCAGCACCAGGACCGGGGTCCCGGTCGACCTCCTCATGGCGATCCGCGAGGCCATGGGGTTCGCGCAGCCCTCGCCCGAGGACCGCGTTCGCGACGACGAGCTCCAGGTCGTTCCGCTCATCGAGCTGCAGCTCCGCGAAGGCTTCCGCACCGCGGTCGTCGAACGCTGGCTGCGGGTCTACGGCGAGAGCCTGCGCCGCGTCGCGCAGACCGAGGCCGACTGGTTCCGGTCCGAGCTCCTCGAGCCGCTGTACGCGGCCGGCAAGGGACCGGCCGACATCGGCGAGCTGACGGGCCGACTCGACGTGGACCTCGCTCGCTTCTCGGATCAGGCGGTCCTGGGGCTCTTCCACGGCAACGAGGCGCACGCCTGGATGAAGAACATCTTCGAGGGGTTCGAGGCCACGATGACGGCGTCCGGCGTCCACACCCCGCTCGACCGACCACCGGCGATCTGCTTCCTGGACCTGACGGGCTACACGCGACTGACGGAGGAACGCGGCGACGCGGCGGCCGCTGACCTCGCCGCGCGACTCGCCCAGCTCGTCCAGCGCACGGCGGGCCAGCACGGGGGTCGAGCCGTCAAGTGGCTCGGCGATGGCGTGATGTTCCACTTTCGCGAGCCGGGGCCGGGCGTCCTGGCGGCCCTGGAGATGGTCGAGGAGGCGTCCGTCGCCGAATTGCCCCCCGCCCATGTCGGCCTCCACGCGGGACCGGTGCTGTTCCAGGCGGGGGACTACTTCGGGCGAACCGTCAACGCCGCCGCCCGGATCGCCGACTACGCGCGCCCGGGCGAGGTGCTGGTCAGCCAGGAGGTCGTCGACGCGTCCGACGGCGCGGCGGTCGCGTTCACCGAGATCGGTCCGGTCGAGCTCAAGGGGCTCGCCGGGGCGTTGCGCCTCCACGTCGCCCGTCGCGCGACGACCTCGGCGGCGTCCCCGACGCGGATGTGAGCCGCGGGCGTCGGCCGAGCGGCTCGGGCAGGGGAACCTGCACTCGGGCCAGCGCAGATCGCCGAGCCAGGGTTCCGCCGAGCGCCAGTAGACGGCGGCCGACGAGCCAGTAGGATCTGCTTGCCATGCCGCGCCCGTCCACACCCGAAGAGGCGATGCGTGGATACCTCTCGGGCGAGGACCCGGGCCTCGCCCGGTTCCGCCGGATCCTGCGGCGCGTGCCTCACGGGCCCAACTGCAAGCTCTGCGCGGCACCGTTTGAGGGACCCGGCGGCGCCGTTCTGCGGCACGTCGGCTTCGCACGGTTCCCCGGCAATCCGTCGATCTGCAACGCTTGCATCAAGGATTTGAACAAGATCGGCGTCTTTGGCGCAGAGATCCCGGTGAGCCTCCTGTTCGCGGACATCCGCGGCTCCACCGGGATCGGTGAGCGGTTGAGCCCGACCGACTTCCGCGCGTTCCTGGATCGCTTCTACCGACTCTCGTCGAGGGCGATCCTCGACAACGACGGGATCGTCGACAAGTTCGTCGGCGACGAGGTGATCGGGCTGTTCTTCGCCGGGGTCTCCGGCAGCGACCACGCGGCGGCGGCGATCAGGGCGGCTCGGGCGTTGCTCGATGCCGTCGGGCGTCCCGACGCGAGCCGGACCGGCCCGATCCCGGTCGGCGCCGCAGTACATCGCGGGCGGGCGTTCGTGGGATCGACGGCCGCGAACGACGTGGTGAGCGACTTCACGGCACTGGGCGACGTGGTCAACACGACCGCTCGCCTCGCGAGCGAGGCGGCCGCAGGCGAGCTCCTCGTCTCGATCGAGGCGGCTTCAGAGGGCGGCCTGGATGCGACCGCCCTCGAGCACCGGACGCTCGCCGTCCGCGGAAGGTCCGACGCCATCGAGGTCGTGGCCGTGCCCGAGTTGGGGCACTAGCCGTTCGGGTTCTCCGATGGAGACGTCGTCAGCTGAGTTGCTCGGCCAGCGCCACGACGATGCCCTCGGGGCCGCGGACGTAACAGAGCCGAACCTGATCCTCGTACTGCACCACCTCGCCAATGAGCTCGGCGCCATGGCGACGCAGGCGGCCGAGGACGTTCTCGATGTCGTCGACCGCGAACATGATGCGACGGATGCCCAGCGAGTTCACCGGCGCGTCTTCCGGCTCGGCCCTGACCGCCGCGGGCGTGTGGAACTTGTCCAACTCGATGCGCCCATGGCCGTCCGGGGTCCGCATCGAGGCGATGGTGGCTCGGACGCCGTCGAGCCCGATGAGGCGGTCGACCGACTGGCCCTCGACGACCGTCTCGCCCTCAAGCTCCAGACCAAGCTCGGCGAAGAACGCTTTGACAGCCTCGAGGTCGTCGACAACGACGAGGACGTTGTCCATCCGCAGGACCGTCATGGCCCGACTGTAGGTCGGGCCGGCGCCCGTCGCCACAGGAGCCCGGCGACGGCGGGAGGCTCGTTCACCGGGGCAGCGGGTTGGGGCCGGTTGCCGTGACCAGTCGCTGGGGCACCCAGTCTTCGACGTGGTGGAACCCGTCCTCGAACCGGCCACCATCGAGCTCGACGGATGCCTGCAGTGACAGTCGATAGAACTTCACGTGGGTGAAGTCCTCGAACAGGATGTAGACGGGGTCGGGTGTGCTGTTCGGGCCTTGGAACTGCTGTCCCGTCAGGACGGGCTTGTGGGCTCCGACGAACGTGTCGAACGTGTCGCCGACCACGACGCCGAGGTGCTCCAGCCCCATCTTGTAGACGCGCTGGTGGACGGGCGGGATGAGCTCGATGAGCGGGACGACCTGGCCTTCCAGGACCTCCAGCGGCTTGGCGGGAACGATCAAGGAGATCGGGCGGCCGTTCCAGACGTTCTCCCGGTTCGCGGTCGCGTGGCGCTCGAGGAGCGTCCGGACCTGCACGTACTGGTCCCACTCGGGCACCCGGTATGCGAGGTGGCTGAGCGCGTACGGGGCGATGTCGATGCCACGCGCCAGCAACCGGTCGCGCTGCTGGGCCGCGAACGCTCGGTAGTCGCCGATGATGTCCGCAATCGCGTCGGCCACGTCAGGCCCTCCTCCCGGCATCGTAGACGCCGGGCCGTCGGACGACCTGTTGGCTTCGCGACGTCGCGCCGCGGCCTCAGCCGACGTAGTGCAACGGCGTCACGGCGAAGTCGTCGGGCAGGGCCACGCCGGTCCGATGGTTCGGGCAGTAGCCGTTCGGGTTCTTCGCCAGGTACTGCTGGTGGTAGTCCTCGGCGAAGTAGAACGCCGGGGCCTCGCGGATCTCGGTCGAGATCTCGCCGTAGCCCTGCTTCGCCAGCTCGGCGGCGTACATGTCGCGCGACGCCGTCGCCGCGGCCAGCTGGGCGGGCGAGTGGGTGAAGATCGCCGACCGGTACTCCGTGCCGACGTCGTTGCCCTGGCGGAAGCCCTGGGTCGGGTCGTGCGACTCCCAGAACGTCTTCAGCAGCTGCTCGTACGACACGGCGGACGGGTCGTAGACGACCCGGACGACCTCGGCGTGGCCGGTCTTGCCGGTGCACGACTCCTGGTAGGTCGGGTTGGGCGTGGTGCCGCCCTGGTAGCCGACGGCCGTCACCCAGACGCCGGGGACCGACCAGAACTCCTTCTCGGCGCCCCAGAAGCAGCCCATGCCGAAGTCGGCGACCTCGAAGCCCTCGGGATAGGGCGGCGTGAGGGAGCGGCCGTTCACGAAGTGCGGGCGAGGGTCGACGATCGGCTCGGAACGGCCGGGAAGCACCTGGTCGGGGCGGGGCATGGACGGCTTGGGGAACAGGAACTGCATGGAGACCTCCGTGTGAGCCCCAGTCTATTCGCGGACCGTGACGCCCCCGTGACGCCGCGTCAGGCCGAGGGCCGGCTCCGCCGCACCGCGGCGACGATCAGGGCCGCGCCGATCAGGATCACGATGATCGGCCACAGGAGCTGCCAGTCGATGTGGACGTACTGGTCGATCAGGAACCAGATCCCGAGGCCGACGAGGATGACCCCGAACACGATGCCCGCGTTGCCCGGGTCGGGCCCCCGCCAGGTCGGGGTCGATCCGACGGGTGGCGGCGTCCACTGGCCGGGGGCCGGCGGCGCTCCGGCCTGACCCGGCGAAGGTGGCGCGCCCCAGGCACCCGGGCGGCGGCGCGGCGCCCGGCCCGGTCGTCCACGCTCCGCCCGGTGGCGGCGGTCCCGGGTTCGGCATCCAGCCTGGCGGCGGCAGCGGCACGACGATCATCATCACGATGTAGACCAGCAGGAAGATGCCGCCGGTCAGGATGGCCAGCACGACCCACGCGACGCGCACGATCGACGGGTCGATCCGGAGCCACGCCGCCAGGCCCCCGGCCACGCCGGCGATCACGCGGTCGGTGGGGGAGCGATAGAGGCGGTCACTCACAGCCGTCCTCCGGGTCGAGCGTCACCGAGCCGAGGTTCGCGCTCACGTTGAGCGAGATCTGCTGCGAGCTGGCGACGAGGTCGGACCGCACCCACGTGTCGTCGCCGGCCTTGGTCAGGCCGCGGTCATCGAAGTTGGTCGAGCCCAGGCTGGTCGACGACGTGATCCGCAGGCCGACGCCGGCCGGCACGCACAGCGCGATCGAGCCCGCATTGGCCGAGATGCTGCCGTTGATCGTCCCGTCGGGCGCCGGCAGCGTGAGCGACAGCGAGCCGGCGTTCGCGCTGATGTCGAGCGTCGCGAGGTCCGAGACCTCGGCCATGTCGATGGTGGCGCTGCCGGCGTTGACCGAGGCCGACAGGTTCGGGACGTGCATCGGTCCGAGGTCGGCCTCGAGCGAGCCCGCGTTGGCGGACAGGTCGAGGTGCACCGACGGGTCGCTGGGCAGCGTGACCTGCCAGGTGGCGCTCTGGCCGAAGCTGATGCCCGACCCGTTCGGCGATTCGACGCGGAGGTCGCCGCTGGCCGTGATGGCCGGCGGGGCGCCGTCGGCCGACGTCCCGGCCACGGTCCACGCGGTGCCGGGCGCGGACGTGATGGTCGCGTCGCCGCAGCTGATGTCGAGCTCGACGTTCGACACCGGGCTGAGCGTGCCGCTCGCGGTCGGGAACGCCGTGCGATCGTCCCCGCCGCCCACCCCGCACGCCGCCAGCCCGGCCCCGGGCGAGAAGCCGACGGCGAACCAGCCGCCGACGAGGATGCCGAAGGTCGCCGCGACGATCAGGCCGCCGATGATCCCGGCCCGCGTCCGCTGCAGGATCAGGCCGAGCCCGATGCCGATCAGGATCAGCGGCCACAGCTGCCAGACCCGCCGGACGACCTCGGGATCGAGGACGCCGGCCTGGACGAGGACGGGGATCGAGCCCGCGACGATGAAGAAGACGCCCCACCCGAGCAGCCCTCGATTGACGTGCACGCGCGGCACCTCCCGGTCGTGGAACGGCTTGGCCACCATGATCGCCCCGATGGACCCGACGGCGCGAGGGCCATTTGTCGCGATAGCCTGATCCGACACGCACCACACGGAGATCCCATGCGACTCAGCGATTACGTCGCGGCTCCGCGCGACGAGGCGGCCGTCAGCCCCCGGGTGCTCGGCGTGGTGACGCCCGCCCTCGTGGCCCTCGGGGCCGGTGAGGATCCCGAGGGCTGGCTCGCGTGGGGCGACGACCCCGGGATCCGGTGGCAGTTCCTCGCCCCGACGCCGGCCGGCCTCGTGACCTGCAGCGTGCGCGTCAACGTCACCGGGGAGGGACCGCGCGCCAGCGCCAAGGTCACCCGCTGGCCGCGGATCCAGGTCGGCGAGCTGTCGATCGAGTCGGCGGCGGACGGGCTCCAGGTCGCTTCCTTCCAGGTCGAAAGCCTCGTGTTCCGCGGAAGCGGCGAGGAGGCGAGGGCGATCACCGCGTTCGCGATCGCGGTGTTCCGGGCGATCGACCGGACCGGCCCGCCGGGGTGACGGCCCCGCGGCGCTTCGGCGCCGTCCTGTTCGACCTCGACGGCGTGCTGGTGGACAGCGAGCCCTGGTGGAACGACGTCCGGATCGCCTTCGCGCACGCGCACGGCCGCGACTGGACCGCCGACGACCACCACGCGGTGATGGGCGCCAACTCGCGTGGCTGGGCGCTCACGATGCAGGAGCGGCTGGGCCTCGACGACATGGACCCCGACGAGATCCAGGATGCGATCGTCGAGGGCGTGGTCGCGCGGTATCGCTCGGAACCGCCGCCGGCGATCGACGGGGCCGTCGACGCGGTGCGCCGGATCGCGGCCGAGGTCCCCGTGGCCATCGCCTCGTCCGCGCACCCGGACGTCATCGCCGCGGCGGTCGACGCGATCGGCGTGCGGGACGTCCTGGGCGCCATCGTCTCGTCGGACGAGGTGCCGCACGGCAAGCCGGCCCCCGACGTGTACCTCGTGGCGGCCGAGCGGCTCGGCGTGGAGCCCGCGCGATGCCTCGTCGTCGAGGACTCGGTCAACGGCGTCCGGGCCGGCAAGGCCGCGGGCATGTTCGTCGTGCTGGTGCCCAACGCCAGCGTCCCGCCGCCGCCGGGAACGGACGAGCTCGCCGATCGGGTGGTGGACCGGCTCGCCGGGCTCGACCTCGACCGCGTGGCGGACTGATCCCGCCGCACGAGAGCCCCTAGACTGCGGCCGTGGCCCCGCCCGTCACCGCAGGCCCCGTCTACCGGCCGTTCCGCGTCCGATTCGCGCGGCTGGTCGCCGCCGTCCTCGTCCGCTGCCTCGCGCGCGTTCGCCTCGAGGGCCGCGACCGGCTGCCACCCGGACCGGCGATCTACGTGTCCAACCACCTCAACTGGGCCGACCCGCTGTTCCTGCTCGCCGTCCTGCCGGCCAGCCCCAAGGTCGCGATGTTCGGGCCGAAGGAGGAGGACATGCGCAGCGGCGGGCGCAACCGGCTGATCGTGTGGCTGGGCTTCTCGATCCCGTACCGTCCCGAGAAGTCCGACCTGATCGAGACGACCCGACGCGTCCAGCGCGTGCTCGAGGACGGCTGGGCCATCGTGATCATGGGCGAGGGGAGGATCCATCGCGGCGAGCGCGAGCTCACCCCGGTCGCCGACGGCTGCGCCTACTTCGCGCTCCGCGGCGGCGTGCCGATCGTGCCGATCGCGATCAACGGGACCAGCTGGCTGGGCTTCGGGCGCCGCGTGCGCGTCCGCGTCGGTGAGCCGATCCCGGCCGAGGGCCGGGCGAACCGCGAGGCCGTCGACGCCCTGACCGCCCGGACGACCACGGCGCTCCTGTCACTGGTCGCCGACTACCCGGACCCCGCGCCGCCCGGCCGGGTCGGGCGGTGGCTGACCGAGGTGTTCAACGACTGGCCGGAGGGGTCGCGCCCGGAGCTCGGCGGCGGCGACGGGGCGGGCACGGCCGCGAGCTGACCACGGGGTATGGCATCCTGCTGCCGACGACAGACGTGCAGGAGGTTCCGTGGGCGACACCGGGCTGTCCAGTGACGTGAACGAGTACCGCAAGCGCCTCGAGACCCAGGAGGACACGCAGATCGACGCGTGGGCCGCCGAGCTCATGCGGGACGTCGTGATCCGCCGCGGGATCGTGAAGGTGGTCGACGACTTCCGGCGCTCCACGCGCCTGAGCGAACCGGAATTCGAACGGGTGTTCGCTTCCGGTGGCGGCCCGCCGGCATCGATCGGCCATGATGCCGCCGGCCACCTGGTCGTCCCGACGGTCGCGCTGTGGGCGCTGGTCCCCGGGATCCGGTCGCAGGTTGGCGATGCCCGAGAGCGACTCATCGAGTACCTCGTGGCGAACTTCAACGAGCTCGTCTACGTCTGACGAGCGAGGCGCCGCCGAGCCCGCGCTCGCCCAGGCGTCGTCCGCGCCTCACCATCACGGGCCGATGGCGGTCGACCCGCTGACCGCGTTCGACGAGCCCCCCGAGCCGGAGCCGCCGCCGCCTCGCCCGCCGTTCGGCGCGATGGCCGAGGGGGTGGTCCGCCTGGTCCACCCCTTCCCGTCGATCCTCGACGGCGCCGTGGTGGCCCTGGTCGCGCTCGTCGCCGGCGCCGACACCGGCTCCGCCGTGCGCCTCGGGGCGTCGATGACGGCGCTCCAGTTCGCGATCGGAGGCCTGAACGACCTCGTGGACGCGCCCGTGGACCGGATCGGGAAGCCGGACAAGCCGATCCCGGCCGGCCTGGTCACGCCCGAGGGCGCCCGCGGGATCGTGGTCGTCGCGGCTCTGACCGGCCTCGCGCTCGCGCTGCCCAGCGGGCTCGCCCTGGTGCTCCTGGCGGGCGTGGTGCTGGCGATCGGCGCGTGGTACGACCTCCGCGCCAAGGGCACGACCCTGTCGTGGCTCCCGTTCGCGGTCGGGATCCCGCTCCTCCCGGTGTTCGGCTGGTACGGCGCGGCCGGGAGCCTGCCCGGCGTGTTCCTCGTGCTGGTGCCGGCCGCGGCGAACGCTGGGGCCGCCCTGGCGATCGCAAACGCCCTCGTGGACGTCGAGCGCGACGAGGCGGCGGGGATCGACTCGATCGCGGTCGCGCTGGGCCTCCGGCGATCGGCCTGGCTCGCACTCGGGCTCCAGGGGGTGGTCGCGCTGCTGGCGCTCGCGACCGCGGCCGTCGTGGGTGCCCCGACGGGCTGGGCGCTCGCGGTGCTCGTCACGGCGTGCGTGCCGCTCGCCGGGGCGTTGGTCGGCCTGGCCGCGGTCTACCGGGGTGGGGGACCGGGCTGGCGTGAGCTCGCCTGGGAGATCCAGGCGGTGGGCGCCGGCCTGCTGGCGGTGGCGTGGCTGGGGGCGCTGAGCGCGGCCTCCGGCGGCTCCACGCCCGCCTGATGGGCGGCGTCCGGAGCCCGGCGGCCATGCCCGGATCGGTCGTGGTGCGCCGGTGCACGCCCCGAGGTCCCGGTGCTCGGGTGACCGATGTACCCCTAACAGGCTCGTGCGCCGGGTCGTTACTCCTCGTGACAGGTACAGGAGGACCATTCCGTTGACCGATCTGATCCGCCGCTTCCGGGGACTTGCCATCGCGATCGTCGTGCTCGCGATGTCGGCGACCATCGCCTTGGCGACCGGGCCCCTCTCGCAGCCCGCCGGCGGGCACGCGCCCAACGCCGAGGAGCCCACGAACGGGGCTGACGAAGATGAGTCCGAGGCTCCCGAGACCGAGGAGCCGTCCGAGGATGCCGACGAGGACGTCGATCAGGACGAGGAGACCGAGGCCCCCGAGACCGAGGAGCCGTCCGAGGACGCCGACGTGGATGCCGAGTCCGCCGACGGCGACACCCATGGCGCGCTCGTCTCGGCCGCCGCGAAGATGGAGACCCCCGAGGGCTTCCGCAACCACGGCGCCTTCGTCTCGTGCGTCGCCCACCTGAAGGACGCGACCCTCGCCACGATCGACTGGACGACGGTCACGCCCGAGGCGTGCGCCGCGGCCAAGCCGGGCAAGGGTCACGACCCCGAGAAGCAGGCCGACAAGGATGCTGCGAAGGCCGAGCGGGACGCCGCCAAGGCCGAGCGCAAGGCGGCCCGGGACGCGGCGAAGGCCGAGCGGCAGGCCGCGAAGGGCCACTGACCCGCAACCCGTAGCCGACAGCAGGAAGCCGGCGCCTCGGCGCCGGCTTCTTCGTGTCCGCGAGGGCGGCCCGGGACCTACCGCTCCGCGTCTCCGGTGCGGATCACCGCGATCGCGTTCTCGAGCCGGATCTTGGCGATCGTGAGGTACTTGGCGAGGTTCGCCCGGTCCGTGGGCCCGATGGCGTCGAGGACGTCCTGGCTCCGGATGACGCCCAGCAGGTCCTCGACGGCGTCGTTGAGCTGCTGCTTGGCGGCCACGAGGCTGTCGTCCGCGATGGGGATGCCGACCCGCTCGCGATGGTCCCAGCCGTCGGTCACCTCGGCGGGCGCCTCCTCGGCGACGACCTCGGCCGGCTCGCCCTCCGGGGCGACCCGCGCCGGCCGGCCTTCGATCTTCTCGCGGAGCTTCACCAGCGTCAGCTCGCCGCGGGCGACCTGGTCGGCCAGCCGGCGGCGCTTCTTCGGGTCCTCGACCTTCATCAGCTCGTAGGCGTGGGACAGGGTGTCCTTGCGCAAAGACACGAGCTGACGGACCTCGGGCGGGGCGTCGGCGAGCCGAAGCCGGTTCTCGAGATAGCCCTTGTCCTTGCCCAACTTGTCGGCGAGCCGGCGGATGCTGTACCCGTGGTCGCGGATCATCCGGTCGTACATCGCCGCCTCGTCGAGGGGCGAGATGTCCTCGCGCTGCAGGTTCTCGATGATCGAGATCTCGAGCGCGGTGTCGTCGTCGATGTCCTCGACGAGCGCCGGGATCGTCGGGTGACCCGCGATCTTCGACGCCCGCCAGCGGCGCTCGCCGGCGATCAGCTGGAACCGGCCGTTGTCGATCGGCCGCAGCAGGATGGGCTGGAGGACGCCGTGCTCGCGGATGGAGGCCGCGAGCTCCTCGAGGGTCGCCTCGTCGAATGCCAGTCGTGGCTGCTCGGGGTTGGGCTCGATGCGGTCGATGGGCACCAGCTTGACGCCCGTCGACGGATGGGTGGTCTCGGGGGACAGCAGGCTGACGATCGCCGGCGGGAGCTCGCGGTCCTCCGACAGTCGTCGCGCGGCGGCGGCGCGGAAGTCAGGCCTGGCCAAGATCGATCACCTCCCGGGCTAGCTCGCGATAGGTTCGGGCGGCCTCCGATGCGCCGGCGTAGCTGGTGATCGGCCGGCCCGCCAGCGGGGCCTCGCCGAGCTTCACGGTGTTGCGGATGATGGAGCTGAAGACGTGATGGTCGCCCACCACGCGCAATTCGTCGAGCATGTCGCGCGCGAGATTTGTGCGGCCGTCGTAGAACGTCGGCAGCAGGCCGAGGATGCGCAGATCGCTGTTGAGCTTGAGCCGGATCGCGTTGATGACCTTGACCAGGTTGTTGAGGCCCTTCATCGCGTAGAACTGCGTCTGGACCGGGATGATCACGCTGTCGGCCGCGACCAGGCCATTGACCGTCAGCAGGCCGAGGTTCGGCGGGCAGTCGATCAGCACGTAGTCGTACGGCTGGATCGCGTCGCGCATCGCCTCGCGCAGGATCGTCTCGCGCCCGAGGGCGGTGAACAGCTCGCCCTCCGTGCTGGCGAGGTCGATGTGCGCCGGGACGACGTCGATGCCCGCCGTCTCGGTCGGCAGGATCACCTGCTCCATCGTCGCGCGACCATCGGCGAGCACGTCCGCGACCGACCACTCGACGGTGTTGAGGTTGATGCCGACGCCCGCCGTCAGGTTGGCCTGCGGATCGATGTCGATGAGGAGAACGCGGAAGCCGTCCTCTGCGAGCGCCCCCGCGAGGTTGATCGCGGTCGTGGTTTTGCCAACGCCGCCCTTCTGGTTGGCGATCGCGATCACGTGGGTCAAGGGCGTCACCTCGGGATTCCTGGGGCGCGACGGAAGCCGGCAGGTCGGCGAACGTGGCCAAATCCTACCCCGCGGCCCAAGTCGCCGTCCGACGAGGTTGTCCACACAATGACCGAGTTGTGCACCGTTCTGTGGATATCCATGCCTTCGCGCGGGGCCGTCCGGCGCCGCGCCGCATCACCGATAACGCGCCGGGACGACCGTTCATCCGCCGTTGACGCCCCGACAACACGGGCGGTGGCCCGTGTGCGGGCCTGCAGCGACGACACGTGGCCCGGGTCCCGAGCGGACCTATGATGGCGGCCAGCCGATCGCGTCTTTGCGCAAGGACGCCGCCTGGCCCACGAGCGGAGGGACCCTCGGACGTGTCGACGAACGCGGAACGGATCGCCCGGCTCGAGCAGCTGCGCGCGGAATCGCTCGAGGGCGGGGGAGCGATCCGCGTCGAGCGACAGCACGCCTGGGGCAAGCTCACCGCCCGCGAGCGGCTGGACCTGCTGCTGGACGCGGACTCGTTCGTGGAGCTCGACGCGTTCGTCACCCACCGGGCGCGGGAGTTCGGGCTCGGCGAGCAACACGTCCTGGGCGACGGCGTCGTCACGGGTCACGGGACCATCGACGGCCGCCTGGTGTTCGTCTACAGCCAGGACTTCACGGTCTTCGGCGGTTCGCTGTCCGAGGCGTACGCCGAGAAGATCTGCAAGATCATGGATCTCGCGATGAAGGTCGGCGCGCCGATCGTCGGGCTCAACGATTCCGGCGGCGCGCGGATCCAGGAGGGCGTCGCGTCGCTCGGCGGCTACGCGGAGATCTTCCTGCGCAACGTCCTCGCGTCGGGCGTGGTGCCCCAGATCTCGGTGATCCTCGGCCCGTGCGCCGGCGGCGCGGTGTACTCGCCCGCGATGACCGACTTCACCGTGATGGTCGAGGGCACGAGCTACATGTTCGTGACCGGACCGAACGTCGTGCGCGCCGTGACGCACGAGGAGGTCGACGCGGAGGCGCTCGGCGGCGCGGCCGTCCACACGGGCCGCAGCGGAGTCGCCCATCTCGCCGCGGGCGACGAGGCCCAGGCGATGGACGCCGTCCGCCGCCTGCTCGCGCACCTGCCGCAGAACAACCTCGCGGACGCGCCGACGATCGAGAGCCAGGATCCGCGCGATCGCATGGACGCGGCGCTCGACGCGGTCGTGCCCGACGACTCGTCGAGGCCGTACGACATGCACGACGTCATTCGACGGGTCGTCGACGACGGCGAGCTGCTCGAGATCCAGCCGGCGTGGGCCGCGAACATCCTGGTCGGGTTCGCCCGGCTCGGCGGTCGCGCGGTCGGGCATCGTCGCCCAGCAGCCCGCGGTGCTCGCGGGCGCGCTCGACATCGATGCGTCGGTCAAGGCCGCGCGGTTCGTTCGGACGTGCGACGCGTTCAACGTGCCGCTCGTCACCTTCGTCGACGTGCCGGGGTTCCTGCCCGGCGTCGCGCAGGAGCACGGCGGGATCATCCGTCACGGCGCGAAGCTGCTCTACGCCTACTGCGAGGCGACGGTGCCCAAGGTCACGGTCATCACGCGCAAGGCCTACGGTGGCGCGTACGACGTCATGAGCAGCAAGCACATCCGCGGCGATTTCAACTTCGCGTGGCCGACGGCGGAGATCGCGGTGATGGGCGCGGAGGGTGCGGTCAACATCATCTTCAAGGACGCGATCGCCGGCGCCGACGATTCCGATGCCGAGCGGCGTCGACTCGTCGAAGCCTACGAGGCCGAATTCTCGAATCCGTACATCGCCGCGGCACGGGGCTACATCGACGAGGTGATCCTGCCGCGCGAGACGCGCCCGCGGCTGATCCGCGCCCTCGAGGTGCTCGCCGACAAGCAGGACACGAACCCACGCAAGAAGCATGGCAACATCCCGCTCTGACGCGGACCGCCGGCCGCCGTCTTTGTGCAAAGACGTGCGCCGTCGGGGCCGGCGATGACACCGACGTCGCCGCCATTCCGCCGGGTCCTGGTCGCGAACCGCGGCGAGATCGCGGTCCGCATCATCCGGGCATGTCGCGACCTGGGCATGGAGTCGGTCGCGGTCTACAGCGACGCCGACGCCGGCGCCGCCCACGTCCGGCTCGCCGACGAGGCGGTCCGGCTCGGACCCGCGTCGCCGGCCGAGAGTTATCTCCGGATCGATCGCGTCGTCCAGGCGGCCGTCTCGTCAGGTGCCGAGGCCGTCCATCCGGGCTACGGGTTCCTGGCCGAGCGGGCGGCGTTCGCACGCGCGGTCGAGGAGGCGGGCCTCGTCTACGTCGGGCCGTCGCCCGCGACCATCGACGCCCTCGGCGACAAGCTGCACGCGCGACGGCTCGCGGCGCGGGTCGGTGTCCCGGCCGTGCCGGGGACGCTGGAGCCGGCACCGGTCGATCGGCCGGACCAGGTCGACGCGATCGTCGCGATCGCGGAGGGGATCGGCTTTCCGCTGTTGGTCAAGGCCGCGGCGGGTGGGGGAGGCCGCGGCATGCGGCGCGTCGTCCGGGCGGCGGACCTGCCTGCGGCCCTGGCGGCCGGCTCGGGCGAGGCCGCGTCGGCGTTCGGTGACGGCTCGGTGTACCTCGAGCGGGAGATCCTGCCGGCTCGTCACGTCGAGGTGCAGCTGATCGCCGACGGGCACGGCCGGGTGGTCGCGCTCGGCGAGCGCGACTGCTCGCTCCAGCGTCGCCACCAGAAGCTGGTGGAGGAGGCGCCCGCGCCCGGCCTGTCGGTGGCGCAGCGCCTCGAGCTCCACGAGATGGCCGTCCGGCTCGGGACCGAGGCCGGGCTGCGCAACGCCGCGACCTGCGAGTTCCTCCTCGACCCGGACGGACGGTTCTGGTTCCTGGAGGTGAACACGCGGCTCCAGGTGGAGCACGGCGTGACCGAGCTGGTCTCGGGCGTCGACATCGTGCGCGAGCAGTTCCTCGTCGCGTCGGGAGCGCCGCTCGGCGAGGACGTCGTCGCGGCCGCGGGACGCGCCTCGGAGCCCGCGGGTCACGCGATCGAGGTCCGGATCACCGCCGAGGATCCGTCGCGCGACTTCGCGCCGACACCGGGTCGCGTCGGCCGGTGGGTGATGCCGGCCGGGCCGGGGATCCGCGTCGACACCGCCATCGAGGCCGGTGATCGCGTGCCGCCCGACTACGACAACCTCATCGCCAAGCTGATGGTGTACGGCTCGGACCGCGACGCGGCGATCGACCGCCTGCGGCGCGCGCTCGACGAGACGGAGATCGGCGGCGTCCAGACGACGCTGCCGTTCCATCGCTTCGTGGCCCGGAGCGCCGCGTTCCGGGCCGCCGACCTCTCGACCGGCTGGGTGGACGCGAACTGGGATGGCGAGGCGGCGCGACGGGACGCCCTGGCCGCGGCGCTGCTCGCGGCCGGACTCGCGGCGGGCGAGCCGGCCCTGTCCGCGGGACGCGGTTCCGGTGCGCCGGACGGCCCGACCGCCGTCGCACTGGCATCTGCCACCGGCACGGCGATGGCACCCGGGACGACGACGGCACCCGGATCGACGACCGCCGGTTGGCGGCGTGAGGGCCGTGCGCGAGGCATCGACCGATGGCCCGGCTGACGGCGCGGCCGGCGCCGGCCGTCGAGCGGCTCGACGGTCAGGGTCCGCCGGAGGCAGGCGAGGCGCCGACACGCGAAGCGCCGGCGATCGCGCAGCCGGCAGCGGTGCGGGCCAGGCTCGCGGTCGGATCCTCGACCGGCGACGAGCCGGCCGTGACGGTCGCTGTCCTTGCGCAAAGACAGGCCGTCGTCGACGGCGAGTCCGTCGTCGCCGCGCTCGAGGACCTCGGGGGTGGCCGCCACGTGCTGGAGCGCGGGAGCGCCCGGACGGCGGTGATCCTCGAGGCGCCGCGGCGGCCATCGGGCGGGCCGGTCGCCCGGGAGGTCCTGGTGGACGGCTTCCGGTTCGAGGTGGAGGTCGAGCCCGAGCGGCGGGCCGCCCTGCGGGAACGGGCGACGCGCGGGCGATCGGCGACGGCCGGCGGGGGACCGCTGGAGGTCCGGGCGGTCATCCCGGGCAAGGTCGCGGCGGTGTCGGTGGTCGCCGGCGACCGCGTCGTGGCCGGGCAGCAGCTGCTCGTGGTCGAGGCCATGAAGATGCAGAACGAGCTGCGGGCGCCCCGGGATGGCACCATCGAACGCGTCGGGGTTGCCGAGGGCGTCAAGATCGAGGTCGGAGACCTGCTCGTGGTCATCAGTCAGGAGGTCCGGTGAGCGACGAGGTCGAGCGCTGGCGCGCCACTACCCGCGCCAAGGCCCTGGCGGGCTCCCCGGAGCGCCGCGAGGCCTTCGCCACCACGTCCGAGATCCCGATCGACGACGTCTACACGGCGGACGCCCTCGACGGGTTCGAGCCCGACCGGGACCTCGGTTTGCCCGGCGAGTTCCCGTTCACGCGGGGCGTCCAGGCCACCATGTACCGGTCCCGGTTCTGGACCATGCGCCAGTACGCGGGCTTCGCGACCGCCGCCGAGACCAACGAGCGCTTCCGCTACCTGCTCGGCCAGGGGCAGACCGGCCTGTCGGTCGCCTTCGACCTGCCGACCCAGATGGGCTACGACAGCGATGCCCCGGAGGCCGAGGGCGAGGTCGGCCGGGTGGGGGTCCCGATCTCGTCGCTGGCCGACATGGAGGTCCTGTTCGGGGGCATCCCGCTGGGCGAGGTCAGCACCTCGATGACCATCAACGCCACCGCCCCGATCCTCCTGGCCCTGTACGTGGCGGCCGCCCAGAAGCAGGGGGTCGCCCGGGAGGCCGTCAGCGGGACCACCCAGAACGACATCCTCAAGGAGTACATCGCCCGGGGCACGTGGATCTACCCGCCGCGGGCCTCGATGCGGCTCGTGACCGACGTGTTCGAGTTCGCCTCCCGCGAGCTCCCCAGGTGGAACACGATCAGCATCTCCGGCTACCACATGCGCGAGGCGGGGGCGACCGCCGCCCAGGAGCTCGCCTTCACGCTCGCCGACGGCATCGCCTACGTCGAGGCGGCGGTCGCCCGCGGGCTGGCGGTCGACGACTTCGCGCCCCGCCTGTCGTTCTTCTTCGCCGCCTGGTCGGAGCTGTTCGAGGAGGTCGCCAAGTTCCGGGCCGCCCGCCGGATGTGGGCCCGGATCATGCGCGATCGCTTCGGCGCATCGAACGTCCGTTCGATGATGTGCCGGTTCCACACCCAGACGGCCGGATCGTCGCTGACCGCCCAATCGATCGACAACAACGTCGTGCGGACGACGATCCAGGCCCTCGCCGCCGTGCTCGGCGGCACCCAGAGCCTGCACACGAACTCGCGCGACGAGGCGCTGGCGCTGCCCACCGCGGAGGCCGCCCGCCTCGCCCTCCGGACCCAGCAGATCATCGCCCACGAGGCCGGGGTCACCGAGACCCCGGACCCCCTGGCCGGGAGCTGGTTCGTCGAGTCGCTCACGAACGAGGTCGAGGCCGCCGCGACCGCCTACCTCGAGGAGATCGACGCCCTGGGCGGGACCCTGGCGGCGATCGAGGCCGGCTTCCAGCAGCGCCAGATCCAGGAGTCCGCCTACCGGGTCCAGCGCGAGGTCGAGCGCGGGGACACCGTGGTCGTGGGCGTGAACCGGTTCCAGGACGGCGACGAGGGCGTCCGGCCGGCGATCCAGCGGATCGACCCCGAGGGGGAGCGGCGCCAGATCGAGGGCGTCCGGCGCGTCCGCGCGGAGCGGGACGCGGCCGCCTGGGAGGCCGCCATGACGCGCCTGGGCGACGAGGCCCGGGGCGAGGCGAACCTGCTGCCCGCGATCATCGAGGCCGTGGACGCCTACGCCACCGTGGGCGAGATCTCCGATCGGCTGCGCGCCTCGTGGGGCGTCCACCGCGAGCTGATCACCGTCTGAGGAGGAGGCCCCGATGCCGGCCCAGCCCAGGGTCACCAGCGTGCCCGAGACCATTCGCAAGCTCGGGCGCGTCCACCACGTCGCCGTGATCGTCGCCGACCTCGATCGGGCGCTCGCCTTCTGGCGCGACATGCTGGGCCTGCCGGTCGAGCTCGTGCTCCCGATCGAGGGCGACGGCGTGACCATCGCGTTCCTGCCGGTGGGGGAGTCGAAGGTCGAGCTGGTGATGCCGACCGTCGACACGACCGGCGTGGCGCGCTTCCTGGCCAACAAGGGCGAGGGCTTCCACCACGTGTGCTTCGAGGTCGACAACCTGGCCGAGACGCTGCTCCGCCTCGAGCTCGACGGGGTGGAGCTGATCGACAGCGCGCCCCGCAAGGGGGCGGAGGGGCCCGTCGCGTTCCTGCACCCCCGCTCGTGCCACGGCGTGCTGGTGGAGCTGATCGAGGTGCCCGGCGGCCCGGCCTGGTCGGCCCTCGGCTACCGCGCCGGCTGACCGGCGCCGACGCGGGTCAGGGCCGGCGCCCGGTGAGCAGGAACAGCGGGTAGTCGCCCCGCTCGTTCACCCACGTCGTGGCCGTCACGAGCGCGACGTCCTCGAACCCGACCTCGCGCGCGGTCCGCTCGAGCTCGTCGCGGTCGAAGCCGTGGAAGTGGACGCCCTCGGCCTCCTCGTCGTGGAAGTTGCCGTCCTCCGTGTCGAGGTCGGACAGGGCCACGCGGCCGCCGGGCCGCAGCAGGGCGAGGATCGCGGCCAGCGCCGCCTGCGGATCGGGCAGGTGGTGGAGCACGAGCAGCGAGATCGCGAGGTCGAACGGCGGCGTCGGCGGTGCGTCGTTGAGCAGGTCGAACGGGATCGTGGCCACCCCCGGGCGTCCGAGCCGCGTGATCTTCTCCTGCGCGACCTCGCGCATGCCGGCGGACGGCTCGGCCAGCACCAGGTCCCCCAGGTCGTCGACGAGCGCCAGCCCCAGCAGGCCGGTCCCGGACCCGATCTCGATCGTCCGCGGCGCGTCGCCGAGGTCGACGGCGTCGCGGATCGCCGCGGCGACCGCCCCGGCGCGCTCCCGCCGCTCCTCGGTGTCCCAGTCCCGCGCCCGCTCGTCGAACGTGGCCATGTCGCTCCTCTAGAAGGCCCAGGCGAACACGACGTCGGGCGCCCGGTCGGACCGGCGGGCGAAGTCGACGATCTGGCCGGTGAGGTCGCGGATCCAGGGCTTCTCCTCGCGCGGCAGCAGCCCGAGCTCCTCCTCGAGCAGCCCGATCCAGCGCCCCGCCAGCGCGCCCAGCTGGTCGTCGGGCACCCGCGCGACCGCGGACACCCAGCCGCCGTCGACGCGCTCCACGATCCGCTCGAGGTCGGTCTCGCCGAACTCGAGCTCCCGGCGGGCGTCGAGGAAGTCGACCGGGTCCTCGTGGTCGGTCACCGACCGGACCGCCTCCGAGAACAGGTCGAGCCACGTCGGGTCGAGGCCGCCGCCGAGCGGCAGGTGGGCGACGAACCGCTCCCGGTCGTCGAAGGCACCGATGTCGTCGACGCTGAGGGCGAGGAGGATCTCGCGCGCGTCGCCCGCGACGAGGTCCATGAGGCTGCCCATCGGTCCAGTCTACGGTCGCGGCAGGCGCTCCGCGACGTCAGCCCTCCGAGCGGGCGAGCTCCTCGGCGAAGAAGATCATGTCGAGGTCGCCCGGCGACCGTCCGGCCGCCGTCAGGAGCGTCGCCGCCTCCGAGCGGTGCTGGGTCCCGTGGTTCACGACGTGGGCGAGCATCTGCCAGAAGGGCACGTTCTCGTCGCGCTCGAGGAGCCAGGCGTCGGTGATCGTGTCCAGCCACGCGTCGAGGTCGTCCCACTCGTGGGCCCAGGCCTCGGCGAGGCCCGCGGGCGAGGGGAGCGGCTCGCGCTCGGGGCGCGGTGTGAGGTCGCTGCCCGACAGCCCGTGCCGCCAGCGCTGGTGGGCACCGAGGTGGTGGACGAGGATCGAGCCCAGGCCGCGGTCGCCGATCACGCCGGTCGCGCCCCAGACGGCCTCCGGGAGCCCGTCGATCACGGACAGCACCCGGCGGGTCGCCCAGCGGTCGAAGTCGAACAGGTACCGGATGTCCGTCTGCTGCATCGGGCGAGCGAGCGCCTCAGCCGCGGTAGCCGGCGGCGCGCAGCAGCGCCGGCAGCTCGGTGGGCGAATCGGCGACCCGGAACCCGGCCGCCTCGAGTGCCTCGACCTTGGACGCGGCCGTGCCCCGCCCGCCCGAGACGATCGCGCCCGCGTGGCCCATGCGCTTGCCCTCGGGCGCGGTCCGGCCGGCGATGAAGGCGACCCTGGGCACGTCGCGGAGGTGCTCGGCGGCCCACACCGCGGCCTCCTCCTCGGCGGATCCGCCGATCTCGCCGATCAGCACCAGCGCGTCGGTGTCCGGGTCCTCGGCGAACATGCGGACGATGTCCACGAACGGCGTCCCGATCACCGGGTCGCCGCCGATCCCGACACACGTCGACTGCCCGAGGCCCGCGTCGGTCATCGCCTGGACCGCCTCGTACGTGAGCGTGCCGGAGCGGGACACGACACCCACCCGGCCCTCGCGATGGATCGAGCCCGGGATGATGCCCACCTTGGCCTGACCGGGCGAGGTCGCGCCCGGGCAGTTGGGGCCGATCAGTCGGGCGCCCGCGAGCCGGACCTCTTCGACGACCGGGATCATGTCGAGAGCCGGGATGCCCTCGGTGATGCAGAAGATCGTCTGGATCCCCGCCGCGACCGATTCCAGGACCGCGTCGGGCGCGCCGGCCGCCGGGACGAAGATGCACGACGCGTTGGCCCCGGTCTCGCGGACGGCCTCGCCGACGGTGTTGAAGACCGGGACCTTGCCGTCGATCGCCAGCTGGCCGCCCTTGCCCGGCGTCACCCCGGCCACCAGCGGCGTGCCGTACTCGACCATCGCCCGGCTGTGGAACTCGCCCTCGCGACCGGTGATGCCCTGGACCACGAGCCGCGTGTCGCGGCCGATCAGGATGCTCACGCCGCGGCCCCCTTCGCCGCCGCGACCGCCTTGGCCGCCGCCTCGTCGAGGCTGGCCGCGGTCACGAAGCTCGCCGCCTCCAGCAGCTCCGCCGCCTCGGCCGCGTTGGTGCCCACGATCCGGACGACCATCGGCACCTCGCGCTCCTGCTGGGCACGCGCCTCGATCAGGCCCCGGGCGACCTCGTCGCCGCGGGTGATGCCGCCGAAGATGTTGACCAGGATCGCCTTGACGTTCGGGTCGTCGAGGATCAGCCGCATGGCCGCCGCGACCCGGTCGGCCTTCGCGCCGCCGCCGATGTCGAGGAAGTTGGCGGGCTGCCCGCCGGCGCGCTTGACGAGGTCCATGGTCGTCATCGCGAGCCCGGCGCCGTTGACCATGCAGCCGATGTCGCCCGCGAGCTTGATGAACGTCAGGTCGTAGCGTCGGGCCTCGACGTCCGTCGGGTCCTCGGCGTCGAGGTCGCGCAGCGCCTCGAGCTGCGGGTGCCGGGCGAGGGCCGAGTCGTCGAGCGTGATCTTGGCGTCGAGGCAGACGAGGCGCTCGACCTCCGACCCGTCCGCGTTGTGCTCGCGGATCACCGCCAGCGGGTTGATCTCCACGAGGTCCGCGTCGAAGGCGAGCATCGTCTTGAGCAGGCCCTTGGCGACCGCCGCGCCGGCCTTCCAGTGGGGCCCGAAGCCGACCTTGAACGCGAGCTCTCTGGCGGCATAGTCGGGCAGGCCGAGGAGTGGGTCGGCGTGCTCGTAGACGATCGCGTGGGGGTTGTCGACGGCCACCTGCTCGATCTCCACGCCGCCCTCCGCCGAGCCGATGAACATCAGCCGCCGGGTGGCCCGGTCGAGCACGACCGAGAGGTAGTACTCCTTGACGATCTCGGCCGCCGGGGCGACCAGCACCCGCCGAACGGGCAGGCCCTTGATCTCGAGGGCCAGGATCTGCGCCGCGACGTCCTCGGCCTCGTCGGCCGTGCCGGCCAGCCGCACGCCGCCCGCCTTGCCGCGGCCGCCGACGAGCACCTGGGCCTTGATCACGACCTTGCCCGTGGCGTTCGACCGGTCGCCGAGGAAGCGCACGGCCGCGGCGCGCGCCTGGGTCGGCGTCCGGGCCACCTCCCATTCCGGGACGGGCAGGCCCTGGGCGACCAGCAGCGACTTGGCGTCGGCTTCGTGGATCTTCACGCGACGGCAGACCTCGTGGACGGGTGTCCGGGGCGGGCACTCGATCATACCGGCCGCATCGGGCACACCGGGCTGAGGTGGAGGCGGGCTAACGCGGCGGGCGCGTGACATGCTGCGCAGACGACGATTCGGGAACGAATCGGTCGCCTTGCCTCGCCATATGCGGGCGAGTGCAGCCGAGTGGCTGCGCCATCGCTGAGGACCGTGATGCAGCGAGAGCTCGTGGAGCGGGCGCGGAGTGGCGATCATGACGCCTTCACCGCGCTGGCAGCCGCCGCGATCCCGCGCCTGGACACGGCCGCCTGGCTCATCCTGCGGGACCCCGAACTGGCCAAGGACGCCGTCCAGAACGCGCTCGTCCGGGCCTGGCGTGATCTGCCCACGCTCCGGGATCCCGACCGATTCGACCCGTGGCTTCGCCGTCTGCTCGTCCGCGC
This sequence comes from uncultured Chloroflexia bacterium, assembly GCA_963767945.1. Classification (GTDB taxonomy): domain Bacteria; phylum Chloroflexota; class Limnocylindria; order Limnocylindrales; family CSP1-4; genus CAIXZV01. The sequence goes on from CAVYGH010000013.1 coordinate 282,123, forward strand.
CTGCATCGATGAGGCGCGGCGGACGCGGCGGCACAACGTCGACATCGCCTTCATCGATCTCCACGCGGGCACGGTCGCCGGCCCCGAGCCGACGGTCGTCGATCGCGACGAGCTCGCACGCGGATTCGTGCACCTCGGGCCCGAGGAACGGGCCCTCATCGTCCTCCGCTACTACCTCGACCTGTCGCTGCCAGAGGCGGCGGCCGCGCTCGGCATCCCACTCGGCACGGCGAAGTCCCGCGTCCATCGCGGGCTGAGCCAGCTGCGGGCGGCGCTCGACGCCGACTCCCGCACCGACCTCGATTCGATGGAGGGCCGCCCGGCATGACGACCGTCGATCGCCTCGAGCTCGAGCTCTCCGAGTGGCTGGACGCCGAGTCCGCCTACCACCTGCCCGATCACCTCGGGGAGGTCGTGGCGCAGACCGCGGTCACCCGCCAGCGGCCGTGGTGGTCGAGCCTCGAAAGGTGGCTCCCCGTGGACCTGACCACTCGCGCGAGCACGCTCGCGCCGCCCCGGCTCGGCCGGGTGATCCTGATCGGCCTGCTGGTCCTGGCGCTGGTCGGGCTCGCCATCGTCGCCGCCGGGTCTCGCCAGCCGCGCCTGCCGGCTCCCTACGGGCTGGCCCGCAACGGCGTGCTGATCTCGAGCGCGGACGGCGACATCGCCGGCCTCGACCCGGTCACGGATGCCAGCTCGCCACTGATCGGTGGCCCGTCATTCGACTTTGGTCCGCTGTTCGCGCGGGACGGGACGCGGTTCCTGTTCCTCAGAGGGGCACCGGACGGCTGCGGACAGCCCGACTGCGGCCTCATCCTGGTCGTGGCGAATGCCGACGGGACCGGGGTGCACGAGCTCACGCCCGGCGTCCCGGCCCTCGACCAGGTGGACTGGTCGGCGGACGGGACCCAGATCGCGATCATTGCCCAGGCACCAGGCGGCAACGGCCACGTCATCGAGGTGGTCAACGCGGATGGGTCCGGCCGGCGCAGCCTGGACGTGGGCCGGCCGGCCCACGCGATCTCGTGGCTGCCACCGGAAGGTGACGAGATCGTCTTCCGCGGCGAGCAGCTGACCCAGGATGACCCGCCATCGGGCATCTTCGCCGTGCGCTCGGATGGGTCCGGCCTGCGCCAGATCTCGACCCGGCCCGCCGCCGATGCCCAGGACTTCCAGGGTGTCGCCGTCTCGCCGGACGGCATCAGCGTCGCATACCACGATGCCGGCCTCGTCGGCGGCTGGCAGGTCCACATCATCGACCTCGCCACGAGGACCGACCGGCAGCTTCCCGCGCCCGCCGGCGCGGCCCAGCGCGGGCCCGTGTTCTCCCCGGATGGCACGCAGATCGCCTACCTGCGGATCGATGCCGCGAATCAGCTGCAACTGGTGGTGGCACCGGCCGATGGCAGCGGGACGGGCGTCGGGCTCGGGACCCCGGTCGCCTGGGGTCAAGGGGAACCGTCTCTCAGCAACTACGCATTCACGCCCGACGGCAAGGCCGTCATCGCCAACGACGACGCGGAGCTGGTGACACGCATGCTGCCGATCGATGGCTCGCCGCCATCGGTGCTGGCTCGCGGCGAGCTGTCGTTCGCCGTGTACCAACGCCTCGCCCCGTAGCTCAAGGTCTGCCCGGGCGGCGTGCCCCGCGCCGCCCGGCCAGCGCCTTCGCGCTGGCCCTGCCAGCAAGGTGAAGCCAAACGCTGTACCCGGATCGCCATACTCGTGAACGCGGCCAGACGAGTCGCGTCACCGCCAAGGTGCGAGATGTCGACGGACCTCGTGGAGCGGGCGCGGAGTGGCGATCATGACGCCTTCGCCGTGCTGGCAGGCGCCGCGATCTCCCGCCTCGATGCCGCCGCCTGGCTCATGCTCCGGGATCCGGACCTGGCGATGGACGCCGTCCAGAACGCGCTTGTCCGGGCCTGGCGTGATCTGCCCACGCTGCGCGACCCGGCCAGGTTCGACGCCTGGCTCTACCGATTGCTCATCCACGCCTGCACCGACGAGATCCGCCGGGCCAAGCGTCATCGCCTCGATGTCGACATCGGCGGCCTGACGATCGAGCCCGCGACCGCCGACGCCACGTCGACGATCGTGGATCGCGACGAGCTCGAGCGCGGCTTCGGCCGCCTCGCGCCCGAGGAGCGGGCGGTCATCGTCCTGCATCACTTCCTCGACCTGCCGCTCGCGGAGGTCGCCTCGACGCTCCAGATCCCGTTGGGCACCGTGAAGTCGCGCCTGTACCGGGGCCTCAAGCAGATGCGAGCGGTGCTCGACGCCGACGCTCGCCCTGGCTCCGAGATGCGCGAAGGACATCCGGCATGAACGCCCACGACGATCCCGGCCGGATGGTCTCCGACTGGCTGCACGAGTACGCCGCGCACCGCGTGCCCGGACACCTCGACGCGGTCCTGCAGGAGACGTCCACGAGGCGGCAGCGCCCGGCATGGTCGAGCCTCGAAAGGTGGCTCCCCGTGCAGACCACGGCTCGCCTCGCACCCCAGCCGAGACTGGGCTGGTTGTTCCTGATCGTCCTCGCCCTGATCGCCGTCGTCGGCGTCGCGCTCCTGACCGCCGGGCAACGGACTCGACCCGCGCCCCCGTTCGGGCTCGCCGCCAATGGCGCCGTCGCCTATGCGGAGGACGGCGACATCTACCGATACGACATCCCGACGGGTCAGCGGTTGCCCCTGATCACCGGCCCGGAGTACGACTTCGGGGCAACGTTCTCCCGGGATGGCACCCGGCTCGCGTTCGCGCGCATCCCGGCCGGCCACGTCGACGACCCGGACCCGCCCTTGTCCATCCTGGTCGCCGGGATCGACGGCTCGGACATCAGGGAGCTGACGGGACCGGTCGACGGCAACTGCTGGTCCGACTGGTCCCCGGATGGGAGCCGGATCGTCTATACGACCCAACTGCCGAGCGGCTATGGGCTGCTCAACGTCCTCGATGTCGCGACCGGCACATCGACCGCCCTCGACGTCGGCTCGTCCGTCCGATGCGGCGGCATCGCGTGGCGTCCCCCGGACGGCCACGAGATCGTCTTCCGAGGCGACGACGGCGTGCGGCATGCGGTGCTCGCCGTCCGGCCCGGACGGGACCGGGCTCCGCCAGGTCAACACGCAGATCCCGATCTGCGACTGCGACAGCGGCGCATCGATGTCACCGGATGGCGCGACGATGACCGTCACCCGTTGGGGAGACGAAGGCGCGCGCATCTGGCTGCTCGACCTGAACACGGGAACCGAGCGCGCGCTGCCGATCCCGCCGGCGACGTCCGCGCGCGGCGGCACCTTCTCGCCCGACGGTCGCCTCCTCGTCTACCCACTCCTCCATCGCCTGAGCTCGGTGCAGAACGGCTATCAGGTCGTGGTCGCGCCGATCGACGGACACGCCCCGGCCGTGCCCCTCGGTCCCACGATGGCGTTGCCCGAGAACGGGAGCGATGAGGCGTTCGTCGGGCTGGCCTTCACGCCTGACGGAACGTCCATCCTCGCGTCGTACCCGGACAGCCCAACGAGCATGAACCAGACGACCTGGCTGCTGCCCGTGGACGGTTCGCCGGGAACCTGGGTCGGGCGCGGAGAATTCACGTCCATCGACATCCAGCGACGGGCGCCCTGACGAGCGCCTCCGACGGGCGGGCCGTGCCCAGCCGGGCGCGGCCGTCCCGGCCCGCACCTCGTCGGTAGAATGGCCACATGCCCTACCGCGTCACGCTGATCCCCGGCGACGGCATCGGGCCGGAGCTGGCGGAGGCCACCCGGCGCGTCCTCGACGCGTCGGGCGTCGACTTCGAGTGGGAGGTCCAGGACGCCGGCGAGGCCGTGATCGCCCAGTACGGCACGCCGCTCCCGGAGCACGTGCTCGAGTCGGTGCGCCGCAACCGGGTCGCCATCAAGGGCCCGATCACGACGCCGGTCGGCGGCGGGTTCCGGAGCGTGAACGTGACGCTCCGCCAGGCGCTGGGGCTCTACGCGAACCTCCGCCCGGCCCGCTCCCTGCAGGGCGTCGAGACCCGCTACCAGGACGTCGACCTCGTGATCGTGCGCGAGAACACCGAGGACCTGTACGCGGGCATCGAGCACATGGTCGGGCCCGACGCGGCCGAGAGCATCAAGATCATCACCCGGGCCGCCTCGGAGCGGATCGCCCGGTTCGCGTTCGAGTACGCCGTCGCCAACGGCCGCCGCAAGGTCACGGCGGTCCACAAGGCCAACATCATGAAGCTGTCGGACGGGCTGTTCCTCGAGAGCTGCCGCACGGTCGCCGCGGACTACGCGGGCCGGATCGAGTTCGAGGACCGGATCGTCGACAACATGTGCATGCAGCTGGTCCAGAAGCCCGACCTGTACGACGTGCTGGTGCTGCCGAACCTCTACGGCGACATCGTCAGCGACCTGTGCGCCGGGCTGGTCGGCGGCCTCGGCGTGGCGCCCGGCGCCAACATCGGGACGGAGGCCTCCGTGTTCGAGCCCGTCCACGGCTCCGCGCCCAAGTACGCGGGCCAGGACAAGGCGAACCCGACCGCGCTGATCCTGTCGGGCGTGCTGATGCTCCGGCACCTCGGCGAACAGGCCGCGGCCGAGCGCGTCGAGTCGGCGCTGCGCGCGGTGATCGCCGAGGGCACCCACACGACCTCCGACCTCGGCGGCCCAGCGGGCACCGCCGCCTACGCCGACGCGATCATCGACCGCCTCGGCGCGTCGACCCCCGCCGCCTCCTGACGGCGCGGACGACGGCACGGAAGGGCTGAGGTCCGATGCTGCGGTACCGGGGCAGCGAGGGGATGCTCGCGTGGGCGTTCCACCGCATCTCGGGCGTGGCGATCTGGGTGTTCATCCTGCTCCACGTCTTCGACATCTGGCTGGTCGGCGCCAACCCGACGCTCTATGACGAGGTCCTGCAGGTGTACGCGAGCCCGATCGGCCGCGTGCTCGAGACGCTGCTGGGCGCGGCGCTGCTGTACCACGCCCTGAACGGCCTGCGGATCATCATCATCGACTTCTGGCCCGCGATGTCCCGCTACCACCGCCAGCTCTGGTACGCCTGCTGGGTGCTGTTCGTGATCATCGGCATCCCGGTGGCGGTCCAGATCATGGCGCCGGCCTTCGGCCTCCAGCCGCCGTTCACGTTCGGAGGCTCGTGATGGCCCGCGTGACCCGATCCGGATCGGCGAGGCCGCAGGGCGGCGGCTGGGAGCTCGCGGTCTGGTACGGCATGCGCCTGACCGGCCTCGGGCTGTTCGTGACCGCGCTGAGCCACTACCTGATCACCCACTTCCTCTCGGACCCGTCGGCCCAGAACTCGGCCTGGATCACCGAGCGCTGGGGCGAGCTCGCGTGGCGGACGATCGACTGGCTGATGCTCACGTTCGTGGTCTTCCACGGCTTCATGGGCCTGCGGATCGTCGTCGGTGACTACACCCGGGGCGGCGTGCGGACGGTGCTGACGATGCTGCTGTACCTGGGCGCGATCGTCCTGTTCGCGCTGGGCACGATCGTGATCGTCACCCTGCCGAGCGGCCCGGTGCCGTGAGCGGCCGATGACCCGATCCCACGACGCGCTCGTGATCGGCGCCGGCGGGGCCGGCCTGTGGGCCGCGCTGGAGCTCGCCAAGGCGGGCGTCGACTCCGCCGTCGTGACCAAGCTCTATCCGACCCGCTCCCACACCGGCGCCGCGCAGGGCGGGGTGTGCGCCGCCCTGGGCAACCAGGAGGAGGACCACTGGGAGTGGCACATGTTCGACACCATCAAGGGTGGCGACTACCTCGTCGACCAGGACGCGGCGGAGGTGCTGGCGCGCGAGGCGATCGAGACGGTGATCGAGCTCGAGCACATGGGCCTGCCGTTCAACCGCACGCCCGACGGCCGGATCGACCAGCGCCGGTTCGGCGGCCACACCCGGAACTACGGGGAGGGGCCGGTCAAGCGCTCGTGCTTCGCCGCCGACCGGACCGGGCACATGATCCTGCAGACCCTGTACCAGCAGTGCCTCAAGCACGGCGTCCGGTTCTACGACGAGTACCACGTCGTCGACCTCCTCTCCGAGGGCGGCGACCTCGGGGACGGCGGCCGGGCCGCCGGCGTCGTGGCCTACAAGATCGCGGACGGCGAGCTGGAGGTCCTGCGGGCCAAGGCCGTGCTGCTCGCGACGGGGGGCTTCGGGCGCATGTTCCGGGTGACCTCGAACGCCTGGAGCCTGGCGGGCGACGGGGTGGCCCTGGCCTACCGCCACGGCATCCCGATGGAGGACATGGAGTTCTACCAGTTCCACCCGACGGGGATCGTGGGCCTGGGCGTGCTGCTGTCCGAGGCCGCGCGCGGTGAGGGCGGCTACCTCGTCAACGGCGAGGGGCGGCGGTTCATGGAGGACTACGCGCCGACGCTGATGGAGCTCGCGCCGCGCGACATGGTCAGCCGCGCGATCGTCCAGGAGGTCCGCGCCGGGCGGGGCGTGGACGGCAAGGACTACGTCTACCTCGACGTCCGCCACCTCGGCCGCAAGGTGATCGAGGAGAAGCTGCCCGACATCACGGACTTCGCCCGCGTCTACCAGGGCGTCGAGCCGCTGACCGAGCCGGTGCCGATCCAGCCGACCGCGCACTACGCGATGGGCGGCATCCCGACGGACCTCCACTCGCGCGTGACCCGCGACGCCGAGGGGACGATCGTGCCCGGCCTGTACGCGGCGGGCGAGGCGGCCTGCGTGTCGGTCCACGGCGCGAACCGGCTGGGCACGAACTCGCTCGTGGACCTGCTCGTGTTCGGCCGCCGGTCGGGCCGCCAGATGGCCGAGGACGTGAAGGGCGTCGGGGTTGCCAGACGTCGACCCGGACGCGACCGAGCCGGCGCGCGCGGAGCTGGCGGCCATGCAGGCCCACAAGTCGGGGGAGCGGGCGCAGCAGATCCGGCGCGACCTCGCCGCGATGATGATGGAGGACGTCGGCGTCTACCGCGACGAGACCGGCCTGCGGCGCGCCCGGGCGGAGGTCCTGGCGTTGCGCGACCGGTTCTCGCGCGTCGTCGTCCACGACAAGGGATCCACGTTCAACACGGATCTCCTCGAGGCCCGCGAGGTGGGCTATCTCCTCGACTGTGCCGAGACCACCGTCGTGGCGGCGCTCGCCCGGACGGAGAGCCGCGGCGCCCACAGCCGCGAGGACTTCCCCGAGCGCGACGACGCCAACTTCCTGACCCACTCGCTGGCGACCCTGCGCGACGGCGCGATCCAGCTGTCGTACAAGCCGGTCACGATCACCACCTTCCAGCCCAAGCCCAGGGTCTACTGAGCCGATGCAGACCGAGCTGCGCATCCTGCGCTACGACCCCGAGGTCGACAAGAAGCCGCACCAGGAGACCTACCGGGTGCGCGCCGAGCCGATGGACCGCGTGCTCGACCTCCTGCACAAGGTCAAGGAGGAGCAGGACGGGACGCTGACGTTCCGGCGCTCGTGCGGTCACGGCGTCTGCGGCTCCGACGCGATGCTGATCAACGGCCGCAACCGCCTCGCGTGCAAGATCCGCGTCGATCAGCTGGGCGGCAAGCGGATCACCGTCGCGCCGCTCCCGGGGCTGCCGCTGATCAAGGACCTCGTGGTCGACATGGAGGGGTTCTTCGCCAAGTTCAAGAGCGTGCAGCCCTACCTCCAGAACGACGCGCCGGTGCCCGCCCGCGAGCGGCGCCAGTCGCCGGCCGACCGCGAGCGATTCGACGACACGACCAAGTGCATCCTGTGCGCGGCCTGCACCTCGTCCTGCCCCTCGTTCTGGGCCCAGCCCTCGTACGTCGGGCCAGCCGCGATCGTCAACGCCCATCGCTTCGTGTTCGACACCCGCGACGACGCCGCCGAGGAGCGGCTGGAGATCCTCGCCGACAAGGACGGCGTGTGGCGCTGCCGCACGATCTTCAACTGCACCGACGCGTGCCCGCGGGGCATCCACGTCACCCAGGCGATCCTCGAGGTGTCGGCGGCGATCGTGGAGCGTCGCGCCTGAACGAGCCGACGCTCCCGGTCTACCCGCACCTCGTCATCCGCACCGACGGGGCGGCCCGCGGCAACCCGGGGCCGGCGTCGCTGGGGGCGGCGCTGATCGACGGCTCGCGAGCGGACGCCCTGGACCCGGTGGCCGCTCCGGACGCGACGATCTCGGAGGCGCTGGGCGTCCAGACCAACAACGTCGCCGAGTGGACCGGGGTGCTGCGGGCGCTCGAGCTCGCCCAGCGCCTCGGGGCGCAGAAGGTGGACCTGTTCCTCGACTCGAAGCTGATCGTCGAGCAGCTCCACGGCCGGTGGCGGGTCAAGGACGCCAAGCTGCAGCCGCTGTGGGCCGAGGCGAAGTCGATGCTGGGCGGCTTCCAGCGCTGGTCGGCGACGCACGTGCCGCGGGCCCAGAACTCGACGGCCGACCGGCTGGCCAACGAGGCGCTCGACCGGGTGGCCGCGGGCGGACCGACCCGCGTCGCGAGGGCCCGACGGGCGTAGCTCGCGTTCCGGCTCGTTCTCGGCTCGCGGGCGCCTGCTCGGGGTCGACCCACGTCCGTGGCCTACAATCCGCGGGCCAGCGAGGCGGCCGGACGGTCGCGCGCTCGGCGGGCAACCGTCGCGCGTGAGGAAAGTCCGAGCTCCACAGCGCAGGGTAGCGGGTAACACCCGTCCGCCGAGAGGCGAGGACCAGTGCCACAGTGACGATGCCGGCCCTCCGGGGCCGGAGTGAAACGCGGCAAACTCTACCCGGAGCAAGGCCAAATAGGAGGGCGCAACCCCGGTTCGCCGGGGAGAGGCGCGCTGCCCAGCCCTCGGGTCGGCTGCACGAGCCGTCGGGTGACCGGCGGCCAAGATGGATGACCGTCGTCGCGGTTCGCCGCGGCACAGAACTCGGCTTACAGGCCGCTCTCGCTGGCACTCCGACCTGGGCCGAGGTCAACGACCGGCTCGATGCGATCGTGCGCGCCGACCGCCGCCTGGCGGGCAACTACCATGAATGCCGTGGCGTGGCAACCAATGTCGCTTGCCATCGAGACCAAGCGGCTAACCCTACGGCTCCGCGACGAGCGCGACGCAGATTGGTACCGAGAGTTGATCGGCGAACGCGGGGAGGACATGCCGACGCTCGAGGAGGCGACGACGCGGCTCGCCCGATTCCGGGACCTCACGATCGAGATCGGCATCGGTGCGCTCGCGATCTGTCGTCGCGCGGAAGGCGACGTGATCGGCTACTGCGCCCTCGTCATCGGGCGTTGCAGCCTGGACGAACCGGAGATCGCCTACGAGCTGCTTCGGCGGTTCCACGGACGCGGCTACGCAACGGAAGCGGCGCAGGCCCTCGTGGATGCCGCGGCCGCGACGGGTCGACACCGTCTCTGGTCGACCGTGGATCCAGGCAACGCGGCGTCACTCCGAGTGCTCGAGAAGATCGGGTTCCGCACGCACCACACCACCGCGGATGAGCAAGGTGAGGCGGTCTACCTGGTACGCGACCTCTAGGGCGCCTGTCCGGCGGAGCCTCGCGTCACGTCGCAGGAGATGCGAGCCGTTGCCAAATCCTTGCGTCCGGGTCGCGCAGCGCGCACGATGCGCGGGCATCGCGGAGAACGCCCGACCGTCACGCAGGCCTCCCGATGCGGCGGGAGGGGACTGTGCGAAGTCTCGTTGGCGTATCCCGAGCCATCCTCATCGCGGCTGTCGTCAGCGGCTGCGGAACCGGCGTCGCGCCGCCGACCCCCGCTGGAGCGCGCCCACGCCAGCCCAAGCGGACCCGTTGCGTTGAAGGCCGGGTTCCCGGACGCCGGCACCTACACGACGACGGCCTTTCGGCCACGCCTGACGTTCCCGATCAACGACGACGGCTGGCAGGTCCTGTTCGACGACGATGAGGACGAGCTCGCGCTCGAGGACGACTCGGGCGAGGGGACGATGTTCCTCGCGGGGCGGATCTCACAGGTCGTCGGCCCGGACGGCGCCGTCATCGATGCACCGGACGACCTCGTCGCGTGGCTGGGCGGCTATCCGTTGCTCACGGCCGCCGCGCCCGCAGGCACCACCGTCGACTCACGGCCGGCAACCTCGATCGACGTCACGAACGAGGATCGTCGAGCAGGCCGACCTGTTCGCGTTCCCCACCGGGAACTTCCACATCCCGCCGGGGACCCGGCTCCGGTTCACGGTCGTGCCCATGGACGGCCCCGACCTCGTGATCACGACCGGCGGGCCGATCGACGAGTTCGACGCCGCGATGGCGCGGACGAAGCCGATGCTCGACTCGCTGCAGATCGGTGACTAGGACTCGGGTCAGTCCTCGTCCGGCCGGAAGATGTGCGCCGCTGCGCACGCGTTGCAGATCGGCAGCGCCGAGTCCAGGTCGCCGAGCGGGATCGGCACCTTGCGGTCCGGGAACAGGCACTCGACCTCGTAGATGCGCTCGCGGGCGCGATCGAGCGAGATCAGCCGTCGGTAGGTGCAGCGCTTGATCCGGTGCGGCGCAAGGCGCGACGGATCCAGGTCGGGGCTCTGCGAGGTCGCGGGAGCCGGTAGCGGGAGCGCCATGACCTCGGGGTGTCGCCTCCAGTGACGGTGCGCCGGCGCAACGATCACGTTCGCCGGTCCTCGTTCGCTCGAACGGGACGCGCAGCCTACCACCATGGATTCCGCCCCGGCAATGTGCAGGAGGTACTAGACTCCCGGCCGTCGGGGGGTACGCCGTTCAAGCTCACCGGGAGGGCTGGATCTGAGCGAGTCTCCAACGCCGCCCTCGGATGGCCAGCCCGCCGTCGATCCCGAGGCCGGCAACGCCCCGTCGCCGCCCGCCCGCGCCGACGCTGCCGATCGTCGACGACGCCACGCGCTCGCCCGATCCCGCGGTCTGCCCGTTCTTCCGCTTCGAGCTCGAAGGCGACCTGGTCGCGCCGCTCCTCAAGCCGGACGACGGCAACCGCTGCGTGGCGATCGATGCGCCCCGTCCCCAGTCGGCGCGCCAGCAGGAGCTGGTCTGCCTGCGGGCGGCCCACGCCGACTGCCCGCGCTACCTCAAGGGCGCGATGGCGCTCCAGGATCCGGGCTCGACGCGCACGAGCGCCGTGCCCCGCGCGACGGTCGCCGCCCTGCTGGTGCTGGTGCTGTCGGCCGGGATCTCGTTCGGGTTCGTCGTCCAGCGTGGCGGCATCGAGCTGCCGGTCGTCGCCGCGGCGCCGAGCCTCGTCCGTGATCGCCCTCGTGCCGACCGAGTCGCCCGAAGCGCCGACCGCGACGCCCGAGCCGACACCCGAGCCGTCGGAGGTCGCGTCCGCGTCGGCCGAGGTGGTCGCCTCGCCAAGCGCGAGCCCGAGCCCGTCGCCGAGCGCGTCGCCGTCGCCATCGCCGACCCCGTCGCCGTCACCGACCCCGTCGCCCACGCCCGCACCGTCGGCATCGACGGCCGTCGCCCCGACGACCGCGCCCACCGTCGCCCCGACCGAGAAGCCGACGCCGAAGCCGACGAAGAAGCCGACCGGAGCGACCGCTACAAGCTGCTCGAGCCGTGCCCCAACCAGAAGAACTGCTGGATCTACACGGTCCGCTCGGGCGACAACCTGTACAGCATCGCCAACTACTTCGGGATCCCGCTCGCGGTGATCTACGACTGGAACCCGCGGTACGCGCAGGGCGCCCGGCTCCGCCAGGGCGACGAGATCCGGATGCCGCCGCCCAGGCGCTAGCCCGCGATCGCCGAGCGGTCCCGGTCACCGCGCGTCGCTTGACTCGCGTCAGGGTCGGACGCCGCGATCGCCGTGCAGGCGGCACGCGCGCCACGCGCCGCCGAGTCTGACGCACGCGGTCGCCCGCACGGCCGAGCGGCGGCTCCACGACCCGCCGCGTGAGTCACGGAGCTCGACGCCACGGCCTGTCCGGTCGCGCGGCGACGGTGGCGCCCGCGCCGTGCGATTTCCCCATTGACGGGCCATCGCGCGCGCGCTATGATGCCCGGAAGTGGCGCAAAGTGGTGGAAAGTGGGGAACCAGCCGCCCGCCGGGGTTGACCCGACAGGCGGCGATCCATCCCCGGGTTGATCGGTCCACCCGCCGCCATTCGACGTCAGGAGTGAACGGGAGCGGTGTTCACCGGTGAGTACCGTCACGCGGTCGACGGCAAGGGACGGATCGCCGTCCCCGCGCGATTCCGCGGGCAGCTCGCCGACGGCGCCGTGGTCGCCCGGTGGCTCGACAGCTGCCTCGCGATCTTCCCGATGACCGCCTGGGGTGAGCTCGCCGCCCGTGTCGGGAGCCTGCCGATGACCGATCCCAACGCCCGCCTGCTGCAGCGCCAGCTGTTCAGCGGGGCGATGGAGACCGAGCTCGACGGCCAGGGCCGGGTGCTGGTCCCGCAGGGCCTGCGCGAGTTCGCCGGCCTCGAGGGCGAGGCGCTCGTGCTGGGGTCCCGCGACCACGCGGAGATCTGGGCGCCGGCCCGCTGGACCGAGTACAGCCGGAGCCTCGACGACCCCGACGCGTTCGCCCGCGCCATCGCCGGCCTGGGGATCTGACGTCGCACCACATGCGCTTCCAGGGTCCGCTCGGGATCCGCAACCGACTCGTGGAGGAGAGATGGAGCTAGGGCACCTGCCGGTGATGCCGGTCGAGGTCCTTGGGACGCTCGCACCGTCCCCCGGCAGTCTCCAGATCGACGCGACGGTCGGCGGCGGTGGGCACACCGAGCGGATCCTGGAGGCCGCCAAGCCCGACGGCCGCGTCCTCGGGCTGGACGCCGACCCGGCCGCGATCGAGCGGGTGGCCCTCCGGCTGGCCGCCTACGGCGACCGGCTCGTCCTGCGCCAGGCGAACTTCCGGCAGCTGGCCGAGGTCGCGCCGGCGGCGGGCTTCGACGTCGTCGACGGGGCCCTGTTCGACCTCGGCCTGTCCTCGTTCCAGCTCGCCGACCGCGAGCGGGGCTTCGGCTTCCGCACCGGCGGACCGCTGGACATGCGCTTCGACACCATCGCGCGGCGTGCCGGCGTCCGAGCTGCTCGCGACCCTCGACGCCGACGAGCTCGCCGCGCTGTTCCGTCGCTACGGCGAGGAGCCGTCGGCGTGGAAGATCGCGAAGGCCATCGTCGCGGCGCGCTCGACGGCCCCGGTCGAGACGGCCGAGGACCTCGCCCAGCTGATCGAGACCGTGTCGCCCGGAAACCCCCGCCAGCGGCGTCGGATCCACCCGGCCACCCGCGTCTTCCAGGCGCTCCGGATCGCCGTCAACGAAGAGCTCGATGCCCTCCACGAGGGTCTGGCCGCCGCGGTCGACCTCCTGCGACCCGGCGGCCGCCTCGTCGTCCTGTCCTACCACTCGCTGGAGGACCGCATCGTCAAGCGCTTCTTCAACGCGGAGCGCCGGGGCTGCACCTGCCCGCCGGAGGCGCCCGTCTGCGTCTGCGGCCGGTCGCCCCGGCTGCGCCTCGTGACCCGGCCGTCGATGACCCCGACCGCCGAGGAGGTGGAGGCCAACCCCCGAGCCCGGAGCGCGCGCCTGCGCGCCGCCGAGCGGCTGGCCGCCTGAGCCGGGACGCCATCGACCGACGCAGAGCCGACCCCGTCACCGCCGACCCGTCACGACGACCGGTCGATCCACTCCCGGCAGATGCCGGCCCCGCCCACGGAGGAGGAGTCCCGTGAGCAAGCGCCACCAGTCGAACCGTCGCAAGAGCTACGGCCGCCGCCAGCACGAGCTGCACGAGCGGAGCCAGCGCGACCACCAGCACGAGGGCGACGAGCGCGTCCTCGACGACGCCGGCGCCATGAGCGATCGCTTCTCGTTCATGGACCCGCAGTCCACGCGCCTCCGCTACGCCCTCGGCGATTGACGTGGCCGTCTACCAGGGTGCGCGCCAGCGCACCATCGTCCTGCCGCGCCGCCCACGCGTCGCGGTCCCGGCACCGACGCTGCCGCGGCGACAGCTGCGGTCGGCGGTCCGCGCCCATCGCGGCCCGTCCCGCCTCGCCATCCTGCTGGCCGCGATCGTGATCGCGTTCGCCGCGGCGTTCTTCTCGCTGTCCCAGGACATCCGCGTCTCGGCGACCGGCTACGAGATGGACCGGCTCGCCATCGACCAGCAGCGACTGCAGGCGCAGGCCGACGACCTGCGCAACGAGCTCAACCGCCTGGGGAAGGCGCCCGCGATCCGCAAGTTCGCGATCGACGCCGGCCTCGGGCCGCTTCCCGAACCCGAAATCATCCCGGCGCGCTAGGAGCGTCGGACCCGAATGCTCGGCCGTACCGATTCCCGTGCCCGCGCGCTGCTCGTCCTCGTCGCCTTCGCGCTGGTGGCGGGCAGCCTCGGGCTGCGCCTCGCCTATTGGCAGGTCGCGCGCCGGGACGAGCTGTCGGCGATGGCCGTCCAGCAGTCGTCGATGCGGTACGAGCTTCCGTCCAACCGGGGATCGATCTACGACCGGACGGGCACGGTCGTGCTGGCGACCAGCGTCTCGCGCGACCGACTGGCCGCCTATCCCAAGCTGCTGCCGGTCGCGCGTCGCCAGGCGGTGGCCGAACGCCTGGTCGCGATCCTCGGCCTGACCGGCGACGCGGCGGCCGAGCTGACGACCCGGATGCTGTCCGAGCGCGAGTACGTCGTGCTCGCCCGCGACCTCGACCCGGCGGTGTCCGCACAGATCCGGACCGAGAGCACCGGCGACAGCCCGGCGCTCTCGGCGCTGCTGCTCGAGCCCGAGCCGGTGCGCATGTACCCGCAGCCGGGCGGCGGCCCGGGCACGACGCTCGCCGCGCACATCCTGGGCTTCGTCAACCGTGACGGCCAGGGCCAGTACGGGATCGAGCAGTTCTACCAGGACCAGCTCGCGGGCATGCCGCGCGTCGTGGCCGCGCAGAAGGACGCCGCCGGCAACCCCGTGCCCGACTCGTCCACGGTGCTTGACGCGGGATACCCGGGCCAGGACCTGACCCTGACGCTCGACGCCTCGCTCCAGGTCGCCGTGGAGCAGGAGCTGCTGGCCGCCTGGATCGCCGATCGCGCCAAGCGTGTCTCGGCCGTCGTGATGGACCCCTACAGCGGCGAGGTCGTGGCCTACGCCAGCTATCCCTCGTACGACGCCAACGACTTCCAGGCGATCGCCGCCGCGTCGCCCGAGCGGTTCGTCGACCCGATCGTGTCGACGGTCTACGAGCCCGGCTCGGTGTTCAAGATGCTCACGGCGACGGCGGCGATCGGCCGCGGCAGCTTCACGCCCCGCACCCGCCTGACCGACACCGGCAAGCTGTGGGTCGACGGCGGCCGGGCCCACGTCGACGACGCCGACCACCTGGCCATGGGCCGGATGTCATTCCGCGACGCGGTCGCGTACTCGCGCAACGTCGTCGCCGCCAAGGTCGCCCTCCAGCTCGGGCGGAACACGCGCGAGTCGTCGCGGATCCTGTACGAGACCTGGCGCCGGATGGGCTTCGGCGCGGCGACCGGGATCGACGTCGCCAACGAGGTGCCGGGCATCGTCCGCGACCCGGCCACCACGCCGTGGCGCGAGATCGACCTCGCGAACGGCGCGTTCGGCCAGGGCATCGCCGTGACCCCGATCCAGCTGGCGCAGGCGTACTCGGCGATGGTCAACGGCGGGACGCTGGTCCAGCCGCGGGTCGTGCGGTCCGTGGGCGACTCGGAGACGCAGCCGATCTACCGCGGCCGGGTGATGTCGCCGCACCTCTCCGAGACCCTCCAGGAGCTGATGCAGCACGTCATCACCAAGGTCGACTTCTACCGCGACCGGACGCTCATCCCGGGCTTCGAGGTCGGCGGCAAGACGGGCACCGCGCAGATCTGGGACGCCGAAAAGAAGGCGTGGAAGGTCAACAAGTTCAACTACTCGTTCGTCGGGTACATCGGGCGCAAGGCCGCCCACCCCGACCTCGTGGTCGCGGTCCGGATCGAGGAGGGGACGCCCACGGTCGTCCGACTCGGCCACCTGGAGATGCCCGTGATGTCGTTCGAGCTGTTCCGCCGGATCGCGCACGACTCGATCAGCACGCCGTTCCTCGTGCCCGAGAACGAGTCGGTGCCGGCCGATGCGGACGTCCGCCCGTGACCGCGGCCTATGCGACACTCGGCCGCGTGATGTCGGGCGACGCTCCCGCGCTCTCCGCGGCGGATCTCGTCGCCGCGACCGGCGGCACGCTCGTCCGGCACAGCGATCGCCCGATCCGCGGCGGGGCCGTCGACTCCCGCCTGGTGGAGCCCGGCATGCTGTTCGCCGCGCTGGCCGGCGAGCGGACCGACGGCCACCGCTTCCTCGCCTCGGCCGCCTCGGCGGGCGCCGCGGCCCTCCTGGTCGGCCGGCTGCCCGACGCCGGCGCCGGGGAGGCGCCGCTGGACGAGCTGGGCGACGTGTCGGTGGTGCTGGTCGACGACCCGCTGCGGGCGCTGCAGGCGGTGGCCGCCGCCTGGCGCCGCCGGTTCGACCCGCTGGTCATCGGGATCACGGGGAGCATCGCCAAGACCTCCACCAAGGAGGCCGTGGCGGGCGTGCTCGAGCGCCGCCTGGTGACGCTCCGGACCGAGGGCAACCAGAACAACGAGGTCGGCCTGCCGCTGACGGTCCTGCGGCTCGGCCCGGAGCACGCGGCCGCGGTCCTCGAGATGGGCATGTACGTCGGGGGCGAGATCCGCGAGCTGGCGGCGATCGGGCTGCCGGAGATCGGGATCGTGACGGCGATCCAGCCGGTCCACCAGTCACGGATCGGGTCGCTCGACGCGATCGTCGACGCCAAGGCCGAGCTGCTGGAGGCGCTGCCGCCGGCCGCGGACGGCGGCCTCGCGATCCTCAACGCGGACGACGAGCGCGTCCGCCCGATGGCGGCGCGCACGCGTGCGCGCACGATGACCTACGGCTTCGCCGACGACGCCGACGTCCGCGCGGACGGCACCGAGTCGAGCGGGCTCGACGGCATGCGCTTCCGGCTCGTGACGCCCGCCGGGGAGCGGGCCGTGGCGATCCCGGCCCTCGGGCGCCTGGCCGTCCACAACGCCCTGGCCGCAACCGCGGCCGGGCTGGCCGCCGGCCTCAGCCTCGACGAGGTCGTGCCGGGACTCGCGACGCCGTCGCGGGCGGCGCATCGATCGACGGTCATCCGCGCGGGCGGCGCCGTGATCGTGGACGACAGCTACAACGCCGCACCGGGCTCGATGCTCGCCGCGCTCGACCTGCTGGCCGGCCTGCCGGCCGATCGCCGGATCGCGGTCCTCGGCGAGATGCGCGAGCTCGGCGACGCCCACGACGCCGCTCATCTCCAGATCGGGCAGGCCGCCGGGCGAGTGCTCGACACGCTGATCGTCGTCGACGGCGGGCCAGGCGGACGGGCGCGCGGGATCGTCGACGGCGCGCTCGGGGCGGGCCTGCCGGCGGGGTCGGTCATCGCCGTCGCGGACGCCGCGACGGCGGTCGTCGCCGCGGCCGAGGTCGTCGCGCCGGGCGACGCGGTGCTGGTCAAGGCCTCGCGCGGCATCGAGCTCGAGCGGGTCGTCGAGGGGCTGGTGGCGGCGCTGGGCGGACCGGAGCCCGGCGCGTGACGCTGCAGCTGATCCAGGGCCTGCTGCTGGCGTTCGCCCTCGTCGTGATCCTGATGCCGCCCTACATGCGGCTCCTTCGTCACGCCGGCTTCGGCAAGCAGATCCGCGAGGAGGGTCCCCAGAGCCACATGGTGAAGTGGGGGACGCCGACGATGGGCGGCCTCCTCGTGATCGTCGTGGTCATCGTCATCTTCCTGGTCCTGAACTGGCCCCCCGAGGGCGGCGTCATCGCCCCGCTCGCGACGCTGGCGTTCGTCGGTCTCCTCGGCGCCGCGGACGACTACCTCAACGCGCGGACCGGAGACGGGATCCGGCCGCGGCAGAAGTTGCTCTGGCAGTCGGTGGTCGCGCTCGTCGTCGCCTACCAGATCCAGAACACGTACCAGATCACCGGCATCCGGGTGCCGTTCCTGGGCGACGTGCCGATCGACCCGATCGTCTACATCTTCTTCGCCGCGTTCGCGATCGTGGCCTCGTCCAACGGCGTCAACATCACCGACGGGCTCGATGGGCTCGCCGGCGGAACCCTCGCCTTCGCCTTCGTCTCGTTCCTGATCATCGCGCTGCTCAACGTGCCGGCCCAGCCCCAGATCGCGCTCCTGTGCGCACTGATCATCGGGGCGCTGCTCGGGTTCCTGTGGTTCAACGTCCACCCGGCCCAGATCATCATGGGTGACGCCGGATCGCTGTCGCTGGGGGCGACGCTCGCGGTCATCGCCCTGATCACCGGCCAGATCCTGGTGCTGCCGATCATCGGCCTGATCTTCGTGCTCGAGACGCTGTCCGACATCATCCAGATCGGCTACTTCAAGCTGTCCGGCGGCAAGCGCGTGTTCCGGATGGCCCCGCTCCACCACCACTTCGAGCTCGGCGGCTGGGACGAGGAGAAGATCACGCTCCGGTTCTGGATCGTGGGCATCCTCGCCGGCCTGCTCGGCGTCACGCTGTTCCTGGCCTCGATCAATGCCCTCGCCTGAGATGCCGACGACCGGGATGACGACCCACCGCCCGATCGACCTCGATGCCCTCCGCCTCGAGGACGTCCGCGGACGGCACGCTCGCCGGCCGTCCGGTCACCGTCCTCGGGCTCGCCCGCAGCGGGATCGCGCTCGCCCGGTTCTTCGCCGATGCCGGGGCCCGGGTCACGGTCTACGACGGCCGCCCCGCGGCCGACCTGGAGCGCGGGATCGCCCAGCTCGACGGGCGCGACGTCTCGCTCCGCCTGGGACCGGACGTGGACCCCTCGTCGACCTGGGTGGACGCCGCCCTCGTGGCGACCTCGCCCTCGATCACGCCCGACTACCCGACGACCGAGCCGCGACTCCGGGCGCAGCTCCAGGCCCTCGTCGCCCGCCGCGCGGCGGGCGATCCCACCGCACCGGCGCTGGTCGCCGAGGCCGACCTGTTCCTGCGCCTCTGCCCGGCGCCGACGATCGGGGTCACCGGGACCAAGGGCAAGACCACGACGTCCGCCCTGACCCACGCCATCCTCGCCGCGGATCCGCTCCATCCGGCGATCCTGGGCGGCAACATCGGCGTGCCCCTGATCGAGCGCCTGCCCGAGCTCACCGCGGACCACCGGGTGGTCATCGAGCTGTCCGAGCTGCAGCTCCCCACGCTGTCCCGGGGCACGACGGTCGCGGTCTACACCAACGTCACCTCCGACCACCTCGACCGTCACGGATCGGTCGAGGCGTACCGGCGGGTCAAGCGGCGGCTGGCCGAGCTGGTCGACCCGGACGGCGCGCTGGTGCTCAACATCGAGGACCCGGTGGTGGGCGGCTACGCGGGCCTGGGGGTCGCGCCGGCCGTGCTCTACCGAGACGAACGACCGGTCGCGGGCGGCCTCGGCGTCCTCGACGGCTGGATCGTGGCCGCCGCGGTGGAGCGCCTGCCCCTGGCCGGCGGCGGGATCGCCGCGACGGGTCCCGGCGGCGGCGTCATGCCCGTGGACGAGCTCGCGATCCCCGGCCGCCACAACGTGTCGAACGCGCTGGCGGCGATCGCCGTCGGCCTCCTGTTCGGCGTCGCGCCGGACGCCATCCGGCGGGCGGCGGCCGGCTTCACCGGCGTCGAGCACCGGCTCCAGCCGATCGGGCTCCTCGACGGCGTGCGCTTCGTCAACGACTCCCAGGGCACCCAGCCCGACGCGGTCATCGCCGCGCTGCGCGCGTTCGAGCCGCCGGTCGTGCTGATCGCCGGCGGGCGCGACAAGGGCGTGGACCTGCGCGAGCTCGCCGCGGTCGCCGGGGAGACCGCGTCCGCCGCCGTGCTGATCGGCGAGAGCGGCCCGACGCTCGAGGGCCTGCTGGCCGAGGCGGGCGTCGCCCGGACCGTGCGGGCCGAGACCATGGACGAGGCCGTCGCCATCGCAGACCGGCTGGCCCACGACGCGCTCACCCACCGGCCGCCCGGGACCGTGGCCACCGTGCTGCTGAGCCCGGCCGCCGCGTCGTTCGACATGTTCGAGGACTACGCCGCCCGGGGCCGCGCGTTCGTGGCGGCCGTGGCCCGGCTGGGGGAGGCGAGATGAGCACGACGCCGGTCACCGCGGTCCGTCCGACGCCGCGCAACGCGGTGCCGCGGACGGCGCCCCGGACCCAGATCACGCTCCAGCGCGAGCGCCACGAGCCCGAGTACGGGATCCTGGTCGCGATCGTCGCGCTCGCCGCGATCGGGATCCTGATGGTCTATTCGTCATCGGCGATGAAGGCGTTCCTCCAGCGCGACGACACGTTCGCCATCGTGGGCCCGCAGATCCAGTGGGCGGCGCTCGGGATGGTCGCGATGGTCGCGATGATGCGGATCGACTACCGCTGGCTGCGGGTCGCGTCGGTGCCGCTGTTCATCATCGGGATCGTCAGCCTCCTGCTCGTGTTCGTGGAGCCGATCAACATCGTCGTCGGCGGGTCGGCGCGCTGGCTCAAGGTCGGGCCGCTGCCGGCCGTCCACCCGGCCGAGTTCATGAAGCTCGCGCTGGTCGTGTACCTGGCCCACTGGTTCGCCAAGCGGGGCAGCGGCGTGCGCAGCCTGTGGGCCGGCACGCTGCCGTTCCTCGTGATCACGGGCCCGGTGGTCCTGCTCGTGCTGCTCGAGCCCGACCTCGGCACGGCGTCCGTGCTCGCGTTCACGGCGTTCACGCTGTTCTTCCTCGCGGGCGCGAACCTCATCCACCTCGCCGCCCTCGCGGCCGCCGCCGTGCCCGCGGTCCTGCTGCTGTTCCTGCGCGGCTACCAGATGGACCGGATCAGTGCGTGGATCGACCCCTGGAAGGACCAGACCGGCCTCGGGTTCCACAGCGTGCAGGGCTACCTCGCGCTGGCCCTCGGCGGCCTGGTCGGGGCCGGGCTGGGGGAGAGCCGGCTGGCCGGCGGCCTGTTCCTGCCCAACGCGTCCAACGACTTCATCTTCGCGATCATCGGCGAGGAGTTCGGCCTGCTCGGGGCCGGGCTGGTGATCCTGCTGTTCCTCGTGTTCGGCTACCTGGGCATCCGGACGTCGCTCGGGGCCCCCGACACCTTCGGCGCCCTGCTGGCGGCAGGGATCACCGGCTGGATCTGCATCCAGGCGTTCATCAACATCGCGGTCGTGGTGGGCCTGATCCCCGTGACCGGCATCCCGCTGCCCTTCGTCTCCGCGGGCGGGTCATCCCTGATCATCAGCTTCGCGGCGATCGGGATCCTGCTGTCGGTATCCCGGGAGACGGTCGAGAAAGGAACCTGGAACGATGCGCCTGCTGATCGCGGGCGGGGGAACGGGCGGTCACATCTACCCGGCCCTCGCCGTCGCCCGGTCGCTTCGCGCTCGACCCGACGCGGCTGAGCTGGCCTGGCTCGGTGGCCATCGCGGCCTCGAGGCCACGCTGGTGCCGCCCGCCGGGATCCCGCTGCGGCGTCTGCTGCTGCGTTCCCTCCGCTCGGCCGGCCGCGACGCCCACCTGGTCCTCGACCCGATCCGCCTCGGGCTGTCGGTCCCGCAGGCGTTCGCGCTCCTGGTCGCCCGCCGCCCCGCGGCGATCTTCACGACCGGCGGCTACGTCGCGATCCCCACGTTGCTCGCCGCGTGGCTGCTCCGGATCCCGAGCGTCCTGTGGGAGGGCAACGTCGTGCCGGGCCGCAGCGTCCGCTTCGTGGCGGGCCTCGCGAGCGTGCTCGCGGTGAGCTACGCGGAGACCGCCGCCGCGCTCGACGACCGGCGCTCGTACGTGACCGGGACCCCGATCCGGTCGCTGGCGGGCGTCGACCCCGACGAGGCGCGGGAGCGGTTCGGCGGCCGGCCGGGCGAGCGGATCCTGCTCGTGTTCGGCGGCTCGCAGGCCGTGAAGCGGATCAACGACGCGGTCGTCGCCGCCCTGCCGCGGCTGGTCGAGCGGGTGCGCGTGGTCCACGTCACCGGCGACGCCGGGTACGCCTCGGCCCTGACCGCGCGCGAGGCGCTGCCCGCGGACCTCCGCGACCGCTACCGGCCGCACGCGTTCCTCCACGGCGACGACATGACCGCGGCCCTCGCCGCCGCAGACCTGGCCGTCGGGCGGGCCGGCGCGTCGACGATCGCCGAGGCGTCCGCCTTCGCCCTGCCGATGGCGATCGTGCCCTACCCGCACGCCGCCGGGCACCAGCGGCGCAACGCCGAGCTCCAGGCCGCCGCCGGTGCCGCGATCCTGATCGAGGACGAGGACCTCGACGCCGACCGCCTGGTCGAGGTCGCGGGGCTGCTCGCCGACCCGGCCGCGCACGCCGCGATGTCCGCCGCGGCGCGCGATCTCGCCCGCCCCGACGCCGCCGCGGCGGTCGCCGACCTCGTCCTCGCGCTCGCTCACCGCGAGCCGCCGCCGACCCACGACGAGGTCGAAGCCGTCGCCAGGGGTCCGCGCACGTGACCGGGACGCCCGCGACCGGTCCCGCGGCGGGCTTCGACGCGCTGGCCGTCGGGTCGGACATCCAGCGCCGGATCGGGGTCAAGACGTCGCGCGACGAGCCGCTGGCGCGGTTCACGACGATGCGCGTCGGCGGGCCGGCCGACCTGTTCGCGGTCGCCCACAACCTGTTCGAGCTGCGCGGCCTCGTTCGGTACGCGCGCGCGCGAGCGTTCCCGCTGTTCCTGCTGGGGCGGGGGAGCGACCTCGTGATCGCCGACGCCGGCGTGCGCGGCCTCACGGTCCAGGTCCGTGCCGAGGCCACCCGCGTCGACGGCGAGGCGTTCCACGCCGATGCCGGGGTGCCGATGGCGCGGGCGGCGACCGAGAGCCAGAAGGCGGGCCTCGGTGGGCTGGAGTATGGCCTCGCGATCCCGGGCACGGTCGGCGGCGCGGTGTGGGCGAACGCGGGCGCGCACGAGAGCGAGACGGCCGGGGTCCTCGCGTCGGCGACGGTCGTGCTCGCCGACGGCTCGGAGCGCGAGCTGCCCGCGGCGGAGCTCGGCTTCGCCTACCGCCACAGCCGCTTCAAGGCCGCGGCCGCCGCGGCCCACGGGGATCCCGGCGAGGTCGTGCTCTCGGCGACGTTCGCGCTCCGGCGCGACGACCCCGAGGTGATCAAGGCGCGGCTCGACGACATCCGGCGCTGGCGCCAGGCGCACCAGCCGCTGGGCCTGCCGTCGGCGGGCTCGGTGTTCCGCAACCCCGACGGCGATTCGGCCGGCCGCCTGATCGAGGCGGCGGGCCTCAAGGGCACCCGCATCGGCGGCGCGGTCGTGTCCGAGAAGCACGCTAACTTCATCGTCAACGACCAGCGCGGGACCGCGGCCGACGTCCGCCGGCTGGGCGAGCTCGTCAGGACGCAGGTCCGTGACCGTCACGGCGTCGACCTCGCGTTCGAGATCGAGTTCGCCGGCGACTGGTCCGGCTGGCCGCCCGAGGAGAGCGCCTGATGCCCGGGTGGGCCACGTAGTGGCCGTTCCGCCCCTCGCGCACGATCCTTCGACGACGCCGGTCGCCGTGATCCTCGGCGGGCCGTCCGCCGAGCACGACGTGTCGATCGTCTCGGGGACCGCGATCGCCGACGCGCTCGTCGCGTCGGGCTACCCCGTGGAGGCGTGGCTGATCGACCTCGACGGCGGCTGGTGGCGGCTGCCCGACGGGCATCGCCGCGATGGCCGGCCGCAGGCGGCCTACGACGACCCGGTCGCGTTGGGCGCGGACGGGCCGGTCGGCGCGGCCGCGGCGCTCGACCGGCTGGCCGCGGCGGACGTGCCGCCCGTCGCGTTCATCGCCCTCCACGGCCCGTTCGGCGAGGACGGCACGGTCCAGGCGCTGTGCGAGGCGGCCGGCCTCGCCTACACGGGCTCCGGGGTGACGGCGTCCGCGGTCGGGATGGACAAGGCCGTGTTCAAGCGGCTCGTCCGGGGGCTCGGGATCCCCGTGGTCGACTGGCGCGAGGTGCGCGCCGCGCGCTGGGCGCGCGACCCGGACGGCGTGCTGGCCGAGCTCGAGGCGTTCGCCGCGGGCGGCGGCGACGCCCGGCTGATGGTCAAGCCCGCGCGCCTCGGGTCGTCCGTCGGGATGACCCTGGCGCACGCGGCGGGAGAGCGGGCCGCGGCCCTCGAGACCGCGTTCCGCTACGACGACCTCGCGCTCGTCGAGCGCTACCTCGCGGGTGCACGCGACCTCGAGGTCGCCGTGATCGGCAACGAGCCCGATGCGCTCGAGCTGTACGGCCCGGGCGAGATCGTCGCGGGCCACGAGTTCTACGACTACGCGGCCAAGTACACGGCCGGGCTGTCGGAGACGTCGACCAGCGCGGAGGTCAGCGGCATCGAGCGCGCGGCGATCCTCAAGCTCGCGCGCGACACCTACCGGGCGACGGGCTGCGAGGGATTCGCGCGCGTGGACTTCCTGCTGGCGGGTCCGGAGCTGGTCGTCTCGGAGATCAACACGATCCCGGGCTTCACGCCGATCAGCCTGTTCCCGACGCTCCCGGCCGCCGCCGGCTACGACTTCGCCGCGGTCTGCCGGCGGGTCCTCGATCTCGCGCTGGCGCGAGCGGCGTCGCGCGTCCGGGGCCGCCTGTCCGCCGCGGACCTGCCGCGCTGATGCAGCGCCGAGGCACCGCCGTCCGGTCGGCGACGGGCTCGAAGTCGCGACCGCCCGCCGTGCCCCGCGCGGGCGGACGTCCGTCGGGCGGCGTCCGTCGCGCGCGATCGGTCCGACGACGGTCCGCGGGGCTCACCCCGACGCGCGCCGCCGCGCTGCTCGCGCTCGTCGTCGGGCTCGCCGGCCTGTACGGGGCGACCAGCTCGGGCGCGTTCGCGCTGCGGCGGACCCAGATCGAGGGCGTGACCTGGACGCCGCAGGACGCGGTGCTGGCGGCCCTCGACCTCCCCGAGGGGCAGAACCTGTTCCTGCTGGACACCGACGAGCTCGCCCGCCGGCTGTCGGTGATCCCGGCGATCCGCGGCGCGTCGGTGACCGTGGCGCTCCCCGACGAGGTCCGCGTCGACGTCGCAGAGCGCGAGGGGCTGCTGGTCTGGCAGGTCGGGGCCGACCGCTACCTCGTCGACGAGGAGGGCCTCCTGTTCGGCCGGGTCGACGAGACGTCGCCCGAGGCCGCCGCGGAGCTGCCGGTCGTCGACGACCAGCGGGTCGTGGCCGGCGTCCTCGCCCTCGGGGCCACGCTCGACCCGGTCCTGCTCGACGCCGCCCGGCGGCTCGGCTCGCTCCGCCCGGCCGACCTCGGGACGGCGGCGGCGCGGTTCGAGATCACGCTCGACGACGAGGTCGGGTTCACGCTCAAGGCCGAGCCCGTCGGCTGGTCCGCGGTGTTCGGCTTCTACACCCCGACGCTCCGGACGACCGAGCTCATCCCGGGCCAGGTCCGGCTGCTGCGGAGCATGCTCGCCCAGGTCGGCGAGGAGACGGTCCTGCGCGTGATCCTGGCCGACGAACGGAGCGGCACCCGGATCCCGCGCGACGCCGACCCGTCGTCGAAGCCCGGCAACGGGGCCGAGTCACCGACGAAGACGCCGAAACCCGGCCGGACGCCCAAGCCCGAGCGGACGCCCAAGCCGGAGCGTTCGGCCAAGCCTGACCGGACGCCGAGGCCCGGCGGCGACGCCGCGACCCCTGCGCCGTGAGGCCGCGTCGTCCGTCCGCACGGTCTCCGCGCGGTCGGGGGTCTGGTAGCCTCTCAGGAACGTTCACCCGGACGGAGGCTGCCCGCCCGTGCTCCTGCCCCTCGTGGGACTTCTCGTCGGCGTCGTCGCGGGCCTCATCCTCAACGTCAATGTCAGCTTCGAGCTCTCGCGGTACTCGGCCGTGGCGATCCTGGCGGCGCTCGACTCCGTCCTCGGGGCCGTCCGCGCCGAGCTCGACGGCGTCTACGACAATCGGATCTTCATCAGCGGGTTCGTGGTCAACGCGGTCGTCGCCGTCCTGCTCGTGTTCATCGGCGACAAGCTGAGCCTCGACCTCTACCTCGTCGCCCTCATCAACTTCGGGTTCCGCATCTTCAACAACGTCGCGCTCATCCGGCGGCACTTCATCTAGAGAGGAACGACAGGCACGTGGAACGGGAAGCGGTCCTGGTCGGCATCGACGTCGGCACGTCCAAGGTCTGCGCGCTGATCGGCGAGGTCGGGCGAGACGGTCGACTCACGATCATGGGCCACGGCACGGTTCCGGCATCGGGCCTCAAGAAGGGCGTCGTCGTCAACATCGACCAGACGGTCCGCTCGATCGCCGACGCCGTCGAGCGCGCCGAGCGCCTGTCGGGCTGGAAGATCGACCGCGCGTTCGTGGGCGTGGGCGGCAACCACGTCGAGAGCCTCAACTCCACGGGCCAGGTCGCCGTCACCGCGCACCACCGCGAGGTCACCCGCGAGGACATCAGCCGCGCGATCGAGGTCGCGCGCGCGGTCTCGATCCCCAACAACCGCGACGTCCTGCACGTCGAGCGGCGCGGCTTCACGGTCGACGGCCAGGAAGGGGTCAAGGACCCGCTCGGGATGAGCGCGCTGCGGCTCGAGGTCGAGGCCCACATCGTCACCGCTTCGGCGACGGCGGTCCAGAACCTGACCAAGTGCGTCCAGCTCGCGGGCGTCAAGATCGACGAGCTGGTGGCCGACGGCCTGGCGTCGTCCGAGGCCGTGCTGACCGAGACGGAGAAGGAGCTGGGGGTCGCGGTCGCGGACGTCGGCGCCGGCACCATCGACCTCGCGCTGTTCGCGGACGGCTCGCCGTTCCACACCTCGGTGCTGCCGGTGGGCGGCAACAACGTGACCAACGACGTGGCGATCGGGGTCAAGACGACGCTCCAGGTGGCCGAGGAGCTGAAGGTCCGCCACGGCACCTGCGACCTGCGCGACCTCACCGACGAGGAGATCGCGGTCTCGGTGATGGGCGAGGACGCCGGCCGCACGGTCAGCCGCGAGGAGCTGTGCCAGATCATCGAGGCCCGGATGCGCGAGACGTTCGAGCTCCTGCGCGGCGAGATGGCCCGCAGCGGCCACGGGATGCTGCCGGCCGGGATCATCCTGACCGGCGGGGCGGCGCAGCTCGCGGGCACCGCCGAGCTCGGCCGCGAGGTCCTGCAGATGCCGGTCCGGGTCGGCGCGCCGACCGGCATCGCCGGCCTGGTCGACACGATCCAGGACCCGTCGTTCTCGACCGCCGTGGGGCTGCTCCGCTGGGGCGCGATCCAGGTCGCCCAGGGCGAGCCGCTGCGCTACGAGTCGGCGCCCGGCGGCGGCGGCCTCGGCCGGATCCGCGACGCGATCCGCTCGATCTTCCCCTAGGGAAGGACGAAGCGCTCCGCGCTCGCGCGGCCGCCCGCCTGATCGCCGCCCACGACGAGCACCGAGCCGTCCGGCTGCCCGGCCGCGACCTGCCCGTGTCGCGCCCGGCTCATGTCGGCCGCCGGGAGCCACGTGCCGACGACCGGGTCGTACACCTCGGCGGTCGGGGTCGACCCGTCGGCCGTGACCCCGCCCGCGACGAGGACCGTCCCGTCGGACAGCAGGGTTGCCGTGTGCCCGTAGCGGCCGACGGCCATGGTCCCGGCGGGCGTCCAGCGCCCCGTCGCTGGATCGAACCGCTGGGCCGAAGCGAGCGGACCATCGCCAAGGGGATAGGCGGTGAACTCCTGGGTGAGCGAGGCGTCATCGGTCGCCAGGTGGCCACCAGTGACGAGGACCGAGCCGTCGTCGAGGAGGGTCGAGGTGTGCCCGGTCCGCTCCGCCGACATCGGGGCGACCGTGGACCAGGCGCCGGTCGCCGGATCGAAGATCTCGGCTGTTCTCAAGGCGGACGTGTGGACGATCGAGCCGCCCGTGACGAGCACGCGGCCGTCGGCGAGCAGCGTGGCAGTGTGGCCGGACCGGGCCTCGTGCATCGAACCGGTCGTGGTCCAGATCCCACTGGCCGGGTCGAACAGCTCGGCCGACGGGAGCGCGGCGTATTCCGTGCCGGCGACGATCAGGATGCGCCCGTCTCGCAACGTGGTCGCGGTCATTCCGAAGGCGCGCGTCGTGGCCATCGAGTCGATCTCGGTCCAGCGGTCCGCCCTTGGGCTGTAGAGCTCGGCGGACTCGGTTGTCGAGCCTAGATCCGTGTCCATGGGCTGGCCTCCCGCGATGAGGACCCTGCCGTCCGGCAGACCAGCGACGGCCGGTGATCGACGCGCGAGGTGCGGCTGGGCGATCGTTGTCCACGTCCCGTCGATCGGGTCGAACAGTCGCACCTCCTCGCCGATGACCATGGTCCGGCCGCAGTCGGCATCCGCCGCGCGAGGCCGCCGGGGAGGAGGCCCGGGGAGTCGACCGGCGCCCACGAACCCGGGCGAACGCCGGGGCGAGCAGGGCCGCGCTCGGACGCGGGCACGACCGACGGGACCGGTGCCGGGACGGTTTGGGACGCCGCGTACCACCCGCGAGGAGGCCGATCGTGATCACGGTCGCGAGCGCCACCGCTACCACGATGACGAGCGCAACGCCGGCCGCCGGGAGCGAGCCGGTCCGCCGGGAGGACCACGGCCAGGTCGGCGCGGGCGAGCCGCCCACGCCGCTGGCGCCGCGGACCGCGCGCCCTCGACGACGTGTCGCCGAGGTCCGGCCGGCTCGTCGCCCTCGAGCGAGCGCGAGCCAGTCGCCGCAGGGTCCGGTCGAACGGGTCGTCGGCGGTCATGCGGACGAGCTCCGTGGCGAGCATCGGCTGCGATCGTCGGCCTCGACCGCGGCGCGCATCGCCCCGGCGCCCGGTGCAGGCGCGAACGCAGCGTGCCCAGCGGGATCCCGAGCGCGTCGGCAGCCTCGACGAGGGTGAGGCCGAGGTAGAGGTGAGTACGACAACCGGCGCGCTGGTCGGGCGACAGCGTCGGAACGCGCGATCGAGCTGGTCTCGCAGGACGACCGCCGAGGCGAGTCGTCGCCGGCCACCGGATGAGCGGCGGCTCCCAGTCGGGGTCGAGCGCGATCTCGACGACGCCGCGCGATCGCCGCCGCCGCGCGGCCCCGTAGCACGCCCGGACGAGGATCTGCCGCAGCCACGGGTCGAACCGCTCGGGTCGCGCAGCGCCCGCAGGTCGATCCAGGCCCGGAGCAGGGCGTCCTGGAGGGCGTCGGCGGCCGAGCTCGTCGTCGCGGAGGATCATCCGCGCGACGCTGAGACAGCTGTCGGGCGCGCGGCGATCGTCAGCGCCGTGAACGCCTCGACGCTGCCCTCCTGTGCGCGGACCACGAGGTCCGCTCGTCCACGGTCGACCCTACTTCGGTCGCGGTCATGGATGGCCGCGTCATCCAGTCTGAGCGTCCGGTCGGCCGAGGTGTTCCCAACTTTCCGTCGAGTCCGTCGCGACCGCGGAGCATCGCTCGCGGGAGCCCGGGCAGATGGCGGCGACCACGGCAGCGCCGAGGACCGACGTGCACTCCATCGAGATCGACGTGCGGACCGGGCGCGACCGGGGCTTCACCGACCTGACGCCGGCCTGCGCGCGGTTCGCGGCCGAGGCCGCCGGCGGAGGCGACGGCCTGCTGTCCGTGTTCGTCCCCCACGCCACGGCGGGCGTCGTGATCCTCGAGCTGGGCGCCGGCTCGGACACCGACGCGATGCACACGCTCGACCGCCTGCTGCCGCGCGACGATCGCTGGACCCACCGCCACGGCTCGTCCGGCCACGGCGCCGACCACGTCCTGCCGCTCCTGGCCGCGCCGTCGATCACCGTCCCGGTGCTGGCCGGCCGGCTCGCCCTGGGCACCTGGCAGTCGATCGCGCTGCTCGATCCCAACGCCGACAACGCGACCCGCCACGTCCGCCTGAGCTTCCTCGCCGGCTGACCGTCGCCGAGGTCACCGGACCCCACCGCTCCGCGGTGCCCGCAGGCACCGGCGATCGTCGAGCCGAGCACGCGGGCGCCCGGCCGGCCGTGGACAGGCACGCACGTGCCGTGGGTATACTCCCGCCCTAGCCTGCAGCCCCGAACGCGAGGCCGGACCCGGGACCGGCACGCCCCCCAGCGCGACGAGTGGCCGTCAGTCGCCCGTCGCCCCTATCGAAGACACATCAGGGAGAGCGCTGATGGCCCTGCGGTCCGACTCCGAGAACTTCGCCCTCATCCGCGTCATCGGCGTCGGCGGCGGCGGCAGCAATGCCGTGAACCGGATGATCCGCGCCGAGATGATGGGCGTCGAGTTCATCGCCTGCAACACGGACGCCCAGGCGCTCCTCCAGTCCGACGCCCCGCACAAGATCCGGATCGGGGACAAGATCACGCGCGGCCTCGGCGCCGGCGGCGACTCGTCGATCGGGCAGCGCGCGGCCGAAGAGGACCGCGACAAGATCGCGGACGCGCTGGTCGACTCGGACATGGTGTTCATCACCGCGGGCCTGGGCGGCGGGACCGGCTCCGGCGCGGCCCCGGTCGTCGCGGAGCTGGCCAAGGAGCAGGGCGCGCTCACGATCGGCGTCGTCACCAAGCCGTTCAGCTTCGAGGGCAGCCGCCGCAAGCTCGTCGCCGAGAAGGCCTCGGAAGAGCTCAAGGCCAAGGTCGACACCCTGATCACGATCCCCAACGACCGCCTGCGCGACGTCGTCCAGAAGAACACCTCGATCGTGGACGCGTTCCGCGTCGTCGACGACGTGCTTCGCCAGGGCGTGGCCGGGATCAGCGACATCATCACGGTCCCCGGGCTGATCAACCTCGACTTCGCCGACGTGCGCGCGATCATGAAGGACGCGGGCTCGGCGCTGATGGGCATCGGCCGGGCGACCGGCGAGAACCGCGCCCTCGAGGCCGCCCGCCAGGCCGTCGCCAGCCCGCTGCTCGAGATCAACATCGCCGGCGCGCAGGGGATCCTGTTCAACATCACCGGCTCCTCGAACCTCACCCTGTGGGAGGTGACCGAGGCCGCCGAGGAGATCCGTGCCGCGGCCGATCCCGAGGCGAACATCATCTTCGGCACGAGCTTCAACGAGCGGCTCGGCGAGGAGGTGATGATCACCGTCATCGCCACCGGCTTCGACGGCCGTCGTCGCCCCGCCGCGGATCGGGCCCAGCAGCCCGAGCGCGTCCCGGCCGGCGCCGTCCGGACGGCCCCGGCGGCCGCGGGCGCGGCCGGCGCGGGCGCCACGGTGCCCGCCCGCGACTTCCTCGAGGAGCTCGAGCGCCAGCGCACCGAGGTCGATCCCGACGGGCTGGACGCCAACGGCCAGGCCGCCGCGGCCGCCCCGTCCCGGTCGGTGGGGGAGCCCGCCCCGGCGAAGCGACCCGCCTCGTACGACGCCGACGACCTCGAGATCCCGTCCTTCCTCCGGCGCCGCTAGCCGTCATCGCCGGGCGGCACCCCGAGTGACCGCCCGGCCGCCGAGGACCCCGCACCCATGAGCGCCGACGAGGTCGCGTCGCTCGCGGCCGCCCGCGACCGGGTGCTCGAGCGCATCGACCGCGCGGCCACGCGTGCCGGCCGCGACCCCGCGGGCGTGACGCTGGTCGCCGTCTCGAAGACCGTGCCGGCGCCCCGCGTCCAGGCGGCGATCGAGGCCGGGCTCGCGACCCTTGGCGAGAACCGCGTCCAGGAGGCGGCCGACAAGGTGCCCGCGACCCGCGGCGGCACCTGGCACCTCATCGGGCCGCTCCAGTCCAACAAGGCGGGCCGCGCCGTGGAGCTGTTCGACGCGGTCCAGTCGGTCGACGGCCTCGGGATCGCGCGACGCCTCGACCGCCTCGCCGCCGAGCGGCGGGCCGGCCGTCCGCTGCCGGTCCTGCTCCAGGTCAACGTCGCCGACGACCCGTCGAAGGCCGGCTTCACGCCGGAAGGGGTCTCGAGCGACCTCGCCGCGATCCTCGACCTGCCCGCCCTGCGCGTCGACGGGCTCATGACGATCGGCCCCCTGGTCGAGTCGGCCGACGCCGCCCGCCCGACGTTCATCGCCCTGCGCGAGCTGTCGGCCGAGCTCCGGGCCGGGCACCCCCGGCTCGGGCCCGCGCTCTCGATGGGCATGAGCGACGACTTCGAGGTCGCCGTGGAGGAGGGCGCGACGATCGTGCGGGTCGGACGGGCCCTGTTCGGCGAGCGGCCGCACGACCATGGCGCGGGCCACGAGCACCGCCACGGATCGGGCGAGGCAGCGCTGGTAGACTCGGAGGCCGGTGAGCCCGAGTGACGTCCGCTTCGCCGTCCGCCTCACCCCGCGCGGGGTCGCCGACCGGGTCGAGGGCGTGGTCGACGGGGTCCTGCAGGCCCGGGTCTCCGCGCCGCCGGTCGAGGGTGCGGCCAACCAGGCGCTGGTCCGCCTGATCGCGACCGAGCTGGGGATCCCGAAGGGCGCCGTCCACCTCATCGCGGGCGCCAGCGGCCGCACCAAGCTGCTGATGATCGAGGGCGTCGCGCCCGAGACGATCGAGGAGCGCTGGCCCGGGCTCCGCCTCTGACCACGGCGCGGACCATTGGCGGGGCCGTGCCGCGGTCGCGACCGGCCGCCGGTCCGCGGTATCATGCGCTCCCCGATCGGGCCCCGGGCGATTAGCTCAGTTGGTCAGAGCGCACGGTTCACATCCGTGAGGTCACTGGTTCGAGCCCAGTATCGCCCACCACCTGCCCTCGACCCCGCCCTGTCCGGCGATCAGGGCCGTTCGTCGCCAACCGCACGCGACGCCTCCCAGACTCGCCTCGCTGTCATCGGGAGTTCCCGCAACCGCGGTCCCGAGGCCGCCACGATCGCGTTGGCGATCGCCGGCGGGGCGGGGAGCATCGGGGCCTCGCCCATGCCCTTGGCCCCGAACGGACCCTCGGGCGCCGGGACCTCCACCCACGAGACGTCGAGGTCCGGGAGCATGGACGCTCTCGGGAGCGCGTAGTCCATGAGCGTGCCGGTCAGCAGCTGGCCCTGGTCGTCGTGGACAAGCGCCTCCACGAGCGCCCGGCCGATCGACTGGACCGAGCCGCCGTGCAGCTGGCCCTCGACGACGGCCGGGTTGAGCGCGTAGCCCACGTCCTGGACGGCGACATACCCCTTGAGCGTCACCGCGCCCGTGTCCCGGTCGAGCGCGATGTGGGCGAGCGCGGCGATCGCTGACGGGGCGAGGGCGGCGTGGGCGACCGCCGCATGGCCCTCGACCGGCGGGTGCTCGCTGTTGAACGTCTCGCTCAGGTCCCGCGCGAACTCGGCGACCGGACGCCCGGACCCGGGCGAGCCGCGCGGGATCACGATCCCGTCCACGATGTCGAGGTCCTCGGGCCGGATCTCGAGCTCCGCCGCGGCGACCCGCAGGAGCCGGTCCCGTGCCTCCGCCACCGCGGACGCGATCGCCGGGCCGACGGCGTAGGTGATCGCGCTTGCGTTGCTCGGCGGGGACGGCGGCCCGGACTGCGTGTCGGCGAACACGACCGTCACCGACTCGAACGGGACGCCGAACGTCTCGGCGGCGATCGCTGCGAAGGTCGTGGCGTTGCCGCTCATGTCGACGGCGCCGGTGACGACAGTGATCGTGCCGTCCGGCTCGAGCCGGCACGTGGCCGCGGCGGGCTGCTTCGCGCCCAGCCAGACCCCGGCCGCGACGCCGACGCCCTCGTCCGGGCCCAGTCGGTCGCGAGCCGCCCACAGCGGGTGCGCCCGCAGCCGCTCGAGGCACTCGCGGATGCCCATTCCCGGCCAGGGCGACCCATCGACCATCGGATCGCCCTCGCCGACGATGTTGGCCAGGCGGAGCTCGATCGGGTCCATACCGACCCGACTCGCGAGCTCGTCGACGAGCGACTCCAGGGCGAACACCCCCTGCGGGCCGGACGGCGCCCGATAGTGCCCAGTCGGGAACCGGTTGGTGCGCACGCCGACGCCTTCGACGTCGAACGCCGCCCAGCGGTACGGCCCCGTGGCGAGGCCCGCCGCGAACCACTGCCACGAGTGCTCCGGGAACGCGCCGCCGTCGAACAGGAGCCTGCCCGCCACCGCCTCGAGCCGGCCGTCGCGCGTCGCCCCGATCCGCAGGTCGGCCTCGATGGCCTGCGATGGGTTGGTTGCGGCGAAGTCCTCGGTCCGGGTCAGGACCAGGCGCACTGGAGCCCGCAGGCGCAGGGCGGCGCCGGCGACCAGCGGCTCGATGACCACCTGCTTCGATCCGAACGCCCCGCCGAGCGGGGCGGCGGTCACCCGGACGCGCGAGGTCGGCAGGCCGTAGATGGTCGCGATCGCGTCCCGGGTCGCGAACGTGGACTGGGTGCCGGCGAGGATGCTCAGGCCGCCGTCGGGCTCGGGCCAGGCGGTCGCGGCGTGCGGCTCCAGGTAGCCCTGGTAGACCCAGTCGGCGCGGAACGACCCGGCGACGATCACCTCGCAGGCCGCGAGCACGGCCTCGGCATCGCCACGTCGTTCGCGCTGCCGGTCGAACACGTTGCCGGCGTCGTCCTGTTCGACGGGCTCGAGGCGGGCCAGCGGCGCATCGGGTTGCAGCGCGGTCCGGAGATCGACGACCGGCTCGAGCGGCTCGAGGTCCAGCTCGACCAGCGCCGCGGCGTCTTCCGCCACGGCCTCCGAGCGGGCGACGACCAGGGCGACGGGCTGGCCCGCGAACACGGCCTCGCTGCGGGCGAGGGGCTCGAAGCAGCGATCGTCGCCCGATCCGGAGATCGGCAGATCGTCGGCAGTGAGGACCATCACGACGCCGGCCAGCGCTTCGGCGGCACGCCGGTCGATCCCGACGACCCTGGCGTGCGCGTACGGGCACGAGACGATCCGTGCGTGGAGGAGGCCGGGTCGCGGCTCGTCAGCGGCGTACCGGGTGGCACCCGTAACCCGGCCCGCGCCGTCGACCCTGGGACGAGACACGCCGACGTGCCGAAGCGCTCCCATCGCCTCCCTCTGCCGTGGTCGCGGGTTGGTCCGAGCCGCGACCGCGCGACGGCAGTGTGCGCAGCCGGCGCACAAAAGTCGAGGGACGGCGCTGTTGCGTCACAGCCCGGGGATACGTCGCGTCGAAGCCCTGAAGGATGTCCTCGCGGGACGGCCTCCTCCCCGGACCCGTCGCGGACCCTGCTCACGCGGAGCCCCCTGGCCGTTCTCCAGGGGGCTCCGCGGCGTGTCGGAGCGGGACTCCTCTCGGGAGCCCCGATCAGCTGCCGGCGAGACGCCGCAGGACGGCCGGCAGGATCCCGCCCTGGCGCAGGTAGTCCACCTCGATCGGCCCGTCGAGCCTCGCGATCGCCCGGAACCGGCGGTCCGAGCCGTCGTCCGCGCGGGCCGAGACCGCGACCTCCTGCCGCGGCCCGATGCTGGCGATCCCGTGGATCGAGTACGCCTCCCGCCCGGTCAGGCCCAGCGAGGCCGCGTTCTCGCCGGGCAGGAACTGGAGCGGCAGCACGCCCATCCCGACCAGGTTCGAGCGATGGATGCGCTCGTAGCTCTCGGCGATCACCGCGCGGACGCCGAGCAGCGTCGTGCCCTTGGCGGCCCAGTCGCGCGAGGAGCCCGAGCCGTACTCGCGGCCCGCGATGACCAGCAGCGGCACGCCCTCGTCGCGGTAGCGCATCGCCGCGTCGTAGATGAACGCCTCCTCGCCGTCGGGGAGGTGGCGCGTGTACGGGCCCTCGCGGCCGTCGGCCAGCTGGTTGCGCAGCCGGATGTTGCCGAACGTGCCGCGCATCATCACCTCGTGGTGACCGCGGCGCGCGCCGTACGAGTTGAACTCGAGCGGCCCGACGCCGTGGGCCTGGAGCCACTCGCCGGCGGGGGACCAGGCGGCGATCGATCCCGCCGGGCTGATGTGGTCCGTGGTGACGGAGTCGCCCAGCAGCGCCAGCACGCGGGCGCCGTCGATGTCGGCCAGCGGCGCGGGTTCGGCGGTCAGGCCCTCGAAGAACGGCGGCCGCGCGATGTAGGTCGACGACGGGTCCCAGGCGTAGCGGTCGCCCGACGGGATCGGCAGCGCCGTCCAGCGCTCGTCGCCCTCGAACACCGACGCGTAGGTCGTCCGGAACAGCTCCGGGTCGATCGAGCCCGCGATGACCTCGCGCACCTCGGCCGGCGACGGCCAGATGTCGGCGAGCATCACGGGTCGGCCGTCGTCGGCGATCCCGAGCGGTTCCGTCGAGAGGTCGACGTCGACCCGCCCGGCGAGCGCGAACGCGACCACCAGCGGCGGCGACGCGAGGTACGACGCCCGCACGAGCGGGTGGATGCGCCCCTCGAAGTTGCGGTTGCCCGAGAGGACGGCCGCGACGATGAGCTCGTCCGATTCGATCGCCTGCGCGACCGGCTCGGCGAGGGGGCCGGAGTTACCGATGCACGTCGTGCAGCCGTAGCCCGCCAGCGAGAAGCCGAGCGCCGCGAGCGGCCGCATGAGGTCGGCCTTCTCGAGGTAGCCGGTGACGGCCTTGGATCCGGGCGCGAGCGAGGTCTTGACGGTGGGCGAGACGCGCAGCCCGCGGGCGACGGCGTTCCGGGCGAGCAGCCCGGCCCCCACCATCACGGTCGGGTTGGACGTGTTCGTGCACGACGTGATGGCCGCGATCGCGACGGAGCCATGGCCGAACGGCGGCGCGTCGCCGGCGCCGGGGATCGAGCGGGCGGGGACGCCCTCCGCCTGCGGGAAGGCGGCACGGAAGTTGTCGCCGACCGTGGCCAGCGGCACGCGATCCTGCGGCCGGCGCGGCCCGGCGAGGGAGGGCTCGACCGTCGCGAGGTCCAGCTCGAGCGCGACGTCGAACTCGGGCCCGTTGCCGGCCTCGCGCCACAGCCCCTGCGCCTTCGCATAGCGCTCGACGAGGTCCACGCGCGCGGGCGCGCGACCGGTCAGCCGCAGGTAGGTGAGCGTCTCGTCGTCGATCGGGAACAGCGTCGCCGTCGCCCCGAACTCGGGGCTCATGTTCGAGATCGTCGCGCGGTCGGCCAGGGACAGGCCGGCGAGCCCGTCGCCCGCGAACTCGACGAACGAGCCGACCACGCCGAACGCGCGCAGCATCTCCGTGATCACGAGGACGAGGTCGGTCGCCGTGGACGCCGTGGGCAGCTCGCCCGTGAGCCGCACGCCGACGATCCGCGGCATCGGCTGGTACAGGGGCTGGCCGAGCAGCACCGCCTCGGCCTCGATCCCGCCCACGCCGTAGCCGAGCACGCCCAGTCCGTTGATCATCGTCGTGTGGGAGTCGGTGCCGACGAGCGTGTCGGGGAAGGCGACGCGGCCGCCCTCGTCCTCGCGGTCGGCCACGACCGTGGCCAGGTACTCGAGGTTGACCTGGTGGATGATCCCGGTCCCGGGCGGGACGACCCGCAGGTCGCGGAAGGCCGTCTGGGCCCAGCGCAGCAGCTGGTAGCGCTCGCCGTTGCGCTCGTACTCGCGCTCGACGTTGATCGCGAACGCGCCCGCGCCGCCCCAGGCGTCGACCTGGACCGAGTGGTCGATGACGAGGTCGGCCGGGACCAGCGGGTTCACCCTGGCCGGGTCGCCGCCCAGGTCGGCCATCGCGTCGCGCATCGCCGCGAGGTCGACGACCGCCGGGACGCCCGTGAAGTCCTGGAGCACGACGCGCCCGGGCATGAACGGGATCTCCGCCTCGCCCGCCCCGCCGGGCCGCCAGGCCCCGAGCGCCGCGACGTCCTCCTCGCGCACGATGCCGCCGCCGGCGTGGCGCAGCGCGTTCTCGAGCAGGATCTTGAGGGTGACGGGCGATCGCCCGAGATCGACGCCGAGCGCGAGGCCCGAGGCGGGCAGCGCGGACAGCCGGTACAGGTCGGGAAGGCCGGGACCGAGTGCGGCCCGGGCCCCGAACGCATTACGCGTGGGCACGTGCGGATCCTCCGATGTCAAATCGGGCGATCGGGGTGCGCCCTCGGACCGCTCGCTACACTCGTCGCATGGAAGCGTACCGCGCGTCGCCCCGGGTGGCACGGGGAAGGTCGCGGTGAGGGCGTGGGACGAGACCGACGACGTCATCCGCCGGGCGCAGGAGCGGCGCGACGCCGAGCACGACGAGACGCTGCGCGAGCTGGACGACGAGGGCGTCGCGCTCGATCCCGTCCAGCCCGGCCACCATCGCCACGGCGACGTCGAACACGCGAGCGACCACGCCCATCCGCACGCCCACGCGGGTCCCGGCGAGCGCCCGGTGGTCGGGATCGTCGGCGCGGGGCCGGTCGGGACCGCGCTCGGCATCGCGCTCGACCGGGCGGGCTGGCCGGTCGGGGCGGTCGCGTCGCGGGACCCGGTTCGCCGGGAGCAGTTCCGGGAGCGGGTCACCGGGGCGCGCGGGTTCGCCGAGGCGAACGCCCTGGTGGACGACGTCGAGCTCGTGATCCTCGCCGTCCCCGACGACGCGATCGTCGAGGTCGCCAAATCGCTCCGGCTGTACGCGGGGCAGGCCATGATCCACACGAGCGGCGTCCTCGATGCCGACGCGCTCCGGCCGGCGATGGCCGCGGGCACCCAGGCCGGCGCGTTCCACCCGCTGGTCGCCTTCGCCGACCTCGACCGGGCGCTGGCGGCCCTGCCCGGCGCGACGATCGCGATCGAGGGCGACGACGAGCTGGCCGCCCACCTCGCCGAGATGGCCGAGGCGATCGGCGCGGTGCCCGTGCGCCTGCCGGCGGGGTCGAAGGCCGCCTACCACGCCGCGGCGGTGCTCGCGGCCGGCGGCGCGATCGCGCTGCTCGACACGATCCGCGAGATCGCGGGGCTGCTCGGCCTCGACGAGGCGGGCGCGCTCCGGATCTACCTCCCGCTGCTGGAGCAGGCGGTCGCGAACGCGGGCGCGCTCGGGATCGGCGCCGCCCTCACCGGGCCGGCCGTGCGCGGCGACGTGGGCACGATCGACGCGCATCTCGAGGCCCTGCGGGCAGGGGCGCCCGATGCCCTGCCGGTGTACCGGGCGCTGCTCGAGCGCGACGCCGCGATCGCGGCGGGCCGGGGCGCCGTGTCACCGGAGTCTGCGGACAGGCTGCGAGCCGCACTTGCAGGCCGTCCGTGACGCGGTAGGATGCCGGAATGCAGCACAGCATCGCCACTCGGTACGCGGCCTGGCCGGCCCGGTACGTCCACCCTTCGGCCAGGGCACGCGAGCGGCGTCTCGGACTCAGCCCGTCGTCGGCGTTCATCGCCGCGTCAGGGCGCCGGACCGTCCTGCGTCGCCCCGACGTCGGGCCGCTGACCGCGCTCCGCGCGCCGTGGCGCGCGCTGACGATCGAGCCCGGGCGTCCCAGCGCGAGCGGCCGGCCCGCGCCGGCCGCGCGGATGCGCTGGACCAGCTCCACCCGGTCGGGGGGATCGCGCCGCTCGTCCGTGGCGCCGGCGTGGCCGGCCTGAGGCAGGCCACGGCCACCTCTGCCGGTGGCATCGTCATCCGGTACACCGACGGCACACCGGAGCTGGTGGTCGGCAAGCGACGGCGGGAGCGCGACGGCGTCACCTGGACGCTCCCCAAGGGCACGCCCGTCCCCGACGAGACCACCGAGCAGACCGCCATCCGCGAGGTGTGCGAGGAGACCGGGCTGGAGGTGCGGATCGTCCGCCCGCTCGACTTCATCGAGTACACGTTCGTGATGAACGGGACGCGGATCCACAAGACCGTCCACTACTTCCTCATGGTCCCGACGGGTGGCGACCTCGCGCGCCATGACCACGAGTTCGCCGAGGTGCGCTGGGTCGCCTTCGACGATGCGTCCAGCCTGCTGACCTTCGACACCGAGCGCGACCTCGTCGCCCGCGCGGCCGAGGCCGCCGCCGACGGCTCGTTCCCGGCGACCGCGTGAGCGCGGTGCCGCGATGACCGAGGCCGCCACCCCGCTGCAGACGCCGCTGCTCGACCGCCACGAGCGCCTGGGCGCGAAGATCGTCGAGTTCGCGGGCTGGCTGATGCCGATCCAGTACTCGGGGATCATCGAGGAGCACCGGGCGGTCCGATCGGCGGCCGGGCTGTTCGATCTGTCCCACATGGGCGAGCTGGTCGTCGAGGGCGAGGACGCGGGCGCCGCCCTCGCCGGCGCCCTCGTCAGCGACCCGCCCTCGCTCGCGGTCGGGCGTGCCCACTACTCGATGATCTGCGCCCCGGACGGCGGGATCCTCGACGACCTCATCGTCTACCGCCTGGCCGAGGACCGGTTCATGGTCGTCGCCAACGCCTCCAACGCGCGAACCGTCTCGGACGCGCTGGCGGAGCGGCTCGACGGGTTCCGGGCCGGTGCTCGACGACCGCTCGCTGGCCACCGGCCTCGTCGCCGTCCAGGGCCCGCGGTCGCTGGACATCCTCGGCCCGCTGACCGAGCTCGACCTCGACGCGATCCGCTACTACGGGATCGCGGAGGGCGTCGTGGCGGGGATCCCCGCCCAGGTCGCGCGCACCGGGTACACGGGCGAGGACGGGTTCGAGCTGTTCGTCGACGTCGACCGGGCGGGCGAGCTGTGGGACGCCCTGCTCG
Source organism: uncultured Chloroflexia bacterium (assembly GCA_963767945.1). Taxonomy (GTDB): domain Bacteria; phylum Chloroflexota; class Limnocylindria; order Limnocylindrales; family CSP1-4; genus CAIXZV01. The sequence goes on from CAVYGH010000013.1 coordinate 322,501, forward strand.
AGGCGGGCCGGCCGCACGGCCAGGTGCCGGTCGGCCTCGGGGCGAGGGACACCCTGCGGCTCGAGGCCGGCATGCCGCTGTACGGCAACGAGCTGGATCGCACGACCAACCCCTACGAGGCGGGCCTCGGGCGGGTCGTGAAGCTGTCCAAGGCCGGCGACTTCGTGGGCCGCGCCGCGCTCGAGCGGGTCGTCCGCGACGGCGTGCAGCGCCAGCTGGTCGGCCTCGGGATCCGCGATCGGGGCATCGCGCGACACGGCTACCCGGTGCTCGCCGGCCAGGGCGTGGAGCCGCCGGCGACCCCGCCGGGCCCGATCGGGACCGTGACCTCGGGCACGATGTCGCCGACGCTCGGGACGGCCATCGCGATGGCCTACGTGCCGCCGCCGCAGGCGGGACCCGGTACGATGCTGGCCGTGGAGGTCCGGGGCGCGCCGGTGGCCGCCGAGGTCGTGCCGCTGCCGTTCTACAAGCGCCAGGCCTAAAGGCCCGGGGAGCCACCCGACGCCGATGACGGAGGAGCCCGACTGATGGTCCCCGACGACCTGCGGTTCACCAAGGAGCACGAGTGGGTCCGCCTCGACGGCGACGAGGCCACCGTGGGCATCACGCAGTACGCCGCGGACCAGCTGGGCGACATCGTGTTCGTCGAGCTGCCGGCCGTCGGCCGCACGCTGGAGCAGTTCGCGACGTTCGGCGTGGTCGAGTCCGTCAAGGCCGTCAGCGACCTGTTCGCACCCGTGGCCGGCGAGGTGACCGGGATCAACGAGGCCCTGGCCGACAAGCCCGAGCTGGTCAACAGCGAGCCGTTCGGCGAGGGCTGGATGGTCCGCGTCCGGCTCGCGGATGCGACCCAGGTCGACGGCCTCCTCGACGCCGCCGGCTACGAGACGCTCGTCGCCGAGGGCTGACCGATGCCGTACGGGCCGCACGTCGACGACGACCGAGCCCGGATGCTCGCCACGATCGGGGTGGCCTCGGTCGACGACCTGTTCGAGGACATCCCGGCCGGCCTGCGAGCGAGCGCGCTGCGGATCGACGACGCGGAGCCCGAGCTCCAGCTGAGCGCGCGCCTGGCGGGGCTGGCGGCACGCAACCGCGTGGACCTGGCGAGCTTCCTCGGCGCGGGCGCCTACCGCCACTGGACGCCGCCCGCCGTCGACCAGCTCCTGCTGCGCGGCGAGTGGTACACGGCCTACACGCCGTATCAGCCCGAGGTCAGCCAGGGGACGCTCCAGAGCATCTACGAGTACCAGTCGCTGCTCGCGGAGCTGACCGGGCTCGACGTGGTCTCGGCCAGCCACTACGACGGCGGCGCGGCGACCGCCGAGGCGGCGCTGATGACCTGCCGCGCGACGCGCCGCGACCGGCTGCTCGTCTCGCGCGGCGTCCATCCCCACTACCGGCAGACGCTGGCGACCTACGCCGAGGGCGCGGGCCTCCGGGTCGACGACGTCCCGCTGGTCGCCGACGGGCCGGCCGCCGGCACCACGGACCTCGCGGCGCTCGAGCGGCTGCTCGCCGACGCGGACCGTCCGGTCGCGGGCGTCGTCGCGGCCCAGCCGTCGATCCTCGGCCTGCTCGAGGACATGCCGGAGATCGGGCGCCTCGCGCACGCCGCCGGCGCGCTGTTCGTCAGCGTCATCGAGCCCGTGTCGCTCGCCGTCCTCGCGCCGCCGGGCGAGTACGGCGCGGACATCGCCGCGGGCGAGGGCCAGCCGCTGGGCATCCCGCTCCAGTACGGGGGTCCGTACCTCGGGATCGTCGCCTGCACCGACGCGCTCGTCCGCCAGATCCCCGGCCGGCTGGTGGGCATGACCGCGGACCTGGACGGGAAGCGGGCATTCGTGATGACCCTTCGCGCGCGCGAGCAGGACATCCGGCGCGAGAAGGCCGCCAGCAACATCTGCACCAACCAGGCCCTGCTCGCGCTCGCGGCGTCGATCTACGTCGCGACCGTGGGCCCGCACGGCCTGCGCGACGTCGCCGCGCTGGGCGCCGCGCGGGCGGCGGAGCTCGAGACGGCCCTCGCCGCGGCCGGCGCGCCACGGCTGCATGCCGCGCCCTACCTCAACGAGTTCGTCGTGCGCGTCGCCGATGCCGCGGCGGTCCACGCCCGGCTCCTCGATCGCGGGGTGCTCGCCGGCATCCCGACCGCGTCGCTCCTGCCCGACGAGCCGTCGCTGGCCGATGGCCTGCTCGTGTGCGCCACCGAGGTCACCACCCCGGCCGACATCGAGCGCTTCGCGTCGTCGCTGGCGGCGGAGCTGCACGGCGACGGCGTCGCGGTCGCGGGGGCCGTGCGATGAGCGTCGTCGGCGAGCGCCTGCAGCCCACCCTGTTCGAGCGCAGCCGCCCGGGTCGCGGCGGCGGCAAGATTCCGCACCCGCCGGCCGACGCGCTCGACCGCCTCCCCGCCGCGGCCCGCCGGGCGACGCCGCCGGCGCTCCCGGAGCTGAACGAGCCCGAGGTCGTCCGCCACTACGTCAACCTCTCGCAGCTCAACTACGCGGTCGACACGGGCTTCTACCCGCTCGGCTCGTGCACGATGAAGTACAACCCCAAGCTGAACGAGTGGGCCGCCCGGCTGCCCGGCTTCGCCGGCCTGCACCCGATGGCGCCCGACGCGGTCGCCCAGGGCACCCTCGAGCTGCTGTTCGAGCTCGAGGCGCTGCTCGCCGAGATCAGCGGCATGGCCGCGGTCACCCTCCAGCCGGCGGCCGGCGCCCACGGCGAGCTGACCGGGATCCTGATGATCCGCGCGTACCACCGGTCGCGCGGGGACCTCGAGCGGACCGAGGTCCTGGTGCCCGACTCCTCGCACGGCACCAACCCGGCGACGGCGACGATGGCCGGCTTCCGGACGATCACCATCCCGTCGGCGGCCGACGGCGGCGTCGACCTCGACGCGTTCCGGGCGGCGCTCGGGCCGAAGACCGCGGCGATCATGATCACCAACCCCTCGACGCTCGGGCTGTTCGAGCGCCGGATCGGCGAGCTGCTCGACGCCACGCACGAGGCCGGAGCGCTGGCCTACATGGACGGCGCCAACCTCAACGCGATCCTCGGGCGGTTCAAGCCCGGCGAGGCCGGCTTCGACGTGATGCACTTCAACACCCACAAGACGTTCAGCACGCCCCACGGCGGCGGCGGCCCGGGCGCCGGCCCGGTCGGCGTGCGGCCGGCCCTGGTGCCGTTCCTGCCCGCGCCCCGCGTCCTGCGGGCCGACGACGGCGACGTTCCGGCTCGAGGCCGAGGGCGAGCGACCGACGTCCATCGGGCGGATGCGCTCGTTCGTCGGCAGCACGGGCGTCCTCGTGCGCGCGTACGCGTACCTCCGGGCCCACGGCGCCGACGGGCTGCGGGAGGTGTCCGACGACGCGGTCCTGGCCGCGAACTACCTCAAGGCGCGGGTGGGCACGGCGTACCGGATCCCGTTCGACCGCGCCTGCAAGCACGAGTTCGTCGCGTCCGCGGCGGACCTCAAGCGGCGGACGGGCGTGCGCACCCTCGACGTCGCGAAACGCCTCATCGACAAGGGCTACCATCCGCCGACCATCTACTTCCCGCTGACGGTGGAGGAGGCGATGCTGATCGAGCCCACCGAGACGGAGTCGCTCGAGACCCTCGACGGCTTCGCCGACGCCCTGATCGAGATCGCGCGCGAGGCGGAGACCGATCCAGACCTCGTGACCGCCGCGCCGCACGACGCACCGGTCCGGCGCCTCGACGAGGCGACCGCCGCGCGCCAGCCCAACCTCCGCTGGCGTGGCATGACGGGCGCCGAGACCCCCTGCCCGGACTAGCGCTGGATACGGAGTTGAACCTTTCCTCGCGCCGACACGTATGGTTGGCTACGAGGGAGCGCTGACGCTCACGGAGAACGCACCGATCGACCGCGAGACCCGCGCCGACAACATCGCGCCCCCCGACGCCGATCTCTTGCGCCGCATGGCGGAGGACGACGTCGATGCGCTCGCCGAGCTGTTCGACCGGTACCGGGTACCGGTCTATCGGGCCGCGCTGGCGCTGACGGGCGATCCAGGAGCATCGGAGGAGGTGCTCCTGGATACCTTTGGGCGTGCGTACACCCATCGGCGCCGCCTGCACACGGACGTGTCGCCGCTGCCGTGGCTGCACAAGGTCGCGCTCAACCTGTGCTACAGCCGCCTGGGGCGGAGGCGCCTGCGCAGCGAGCCCGTGACCGAGATCGTCGCCGAGCGGCTGGTCGACGGCGGCGTCCGACCCGATGCCAGCGCGGAGTCGTCGGAGCTGTGCCAGATCGTCCGCGAGGGGATCGCCGGTTTGTCTCCGAAGCACCAGTCGGTCGTGATCCTGTACTACCTCGAGGGCCGGTCGCTCCAGGAGACGGCCGACGCGCTCGGCCTGCCGCTGGGCACCGTGAAGAGCCGGATCCACCACGCGCTGCGCGACCTCCGCGAGCCGGCTCAACGCCGACCGCCGGTTCGGCGGGGCGTGGAGCGAGACGGCGGCCGAGAGCGCGAAGCTCGGCAACCCATGATCGCTCCCGGATCGGCCTGCCGGCGGCATCGCACCGCCCTGATCGACTTCGTCGACCGACGGGAGCGGGGTCCGCGCACGCCCGCGGCCCTGGACCACCTCGGCGCGCTGCGAGCGATGCGCGGACGAGATGGCGGAGTATGCGCTGACGATCGTGGCGCTCCGACGCGCCGGTCGCGAGCTCGCGGCCGTCCCCGTGCCCGTGGTCGACGTGGCCCGGGTCGTCCCGCCGACCCCGCGTCCGAGCGGCTGGTCGTGGCGGCTCCAGATCGGGGGCCTGGTCACCTGTGCGGCGATCGTGGGGCTCGTGGTCCTGCCCCGACCCCCGTCGTCGACCTCGCTCGACGCCGGTGCCCCGTCGAAGAGCCGATCGGCTCCGGCGGCCGCGTGGCGAGTCGCCGAGGCACACCTGGCGGCGCGACCCGACGAGCGAGTCCGTGGCCGCAGCCGGAAGCCTGCCGCTCCGCTACCCCGACGGCCTGATCCGGCCGTGGAAGGAGGTGCCAGCGACCGACGCGTCGCAGCGCGGCCCAGCGCCGTCCTGAGCCCGCCGGGACCTTCGGGCCTGTCGGCAAGGTCGGGCATTTGACACCCGCGGTGCGGTAAGCGATCCTCGCGCCCAGCGCAGTCCCCATCGGCCGCTGTCGTGCGCGTTCGCGCACGAAACCCCTCCCATTCTTCGACCTTTGTGTGTCGGCGGGCGGGGACCGGGCCGGGCGGACTGCCAGGGAGTCAGTTTCAGGACCCCTACGCAGCTTGGAGGAGCCTTGATGCGGAAATTGGTGGGCCTGTTCGCGGTTTCGGCCATCTTGGTCGCGGCCTGCGGCGGCACCAGCGCCACCCAAGCCCCGGCCAGCACGGCCGCCCCGTCCGCCCCCCCGGCGAGCGCGGAAGCCCCGTCAGGCGAGGCACCGTCGGCATCGGCCGACACGGGTGAGATCAACCTCTTCGGGACGGCCTACAAGGCCGAACCTGCGACCGCCGAGGGTGGCACGGTCATCATCGGTGACTGGCAGGAAGCCACCCAGTTCAACCCGTACTACTTCGCCCAGGTCACCGAGGGCAACGTCTCGTCCCTCGCCAACCACAGCTTCCTGCAGATCACGGACGACTTCAAGTACATCCCGCAGCTCGCCGCCGAACCGATCCCCACCACCGAGAATGGTGGCGTGAAGGTCCCGGGCGACAACGGCGACGCGATGACCGTCACCTGGAAGCTCCGCGACGGCCTGAAGTGGTCGGACGGCGAGCCGCTCACGTGCGACGACTTCAAGTACGCGTGGGAGTGGGCGATGGACCCGGACAACACGGGCGTCGTGCTGGCCGGCTTCGACGTCACCACCGCGATCGACTGCCCGACGGACACCGACATCGTCATGCATTACAGCAAGGTGTTCGAGGGCTACCTGTCCCAGTACATCGCGCCGATGCCGCGGCACTACCTCGAGAAGATCCCGGTGGCCGACCAGGTCAAGGGCGCGGGCTACCGCCCCGACGAGATCGCCAACATGCCGGTGTCGGGCCCGTTCAAGTTCGAGTCGGTCACGCCCGCGGCCGAACTCCGCATGGTGCGCAACGAACACTTCCAGAACCCGGCGACGGGCAAGCCGGCCAACCTCGACTCCGTCGTGTTCAAGTGGTATGGCGATCCGGACGCGATGATCGCGGGCTACCGGAACAACGAGATCGACGTGGCCTACGACCTCCAGGACTCGGACATCCCCAAGGTCGAGGACCTGGGCGACCAGGTCTCTGCCATCCCGGCGCTGCTGTACGAGTACCTGCGCCCGAACTGGTCGCCCGGGCCGTTCAACGAGGCCGGCGATCACCCGAACACCGGTGGCTGCTCGCGCAACCCGGCGGTCGCAGGACCGCGGCACGGGCTGCCCGACCGCCGATCCGGCGATCCGCCAGGCCATCGCCTACGCGATCGACAAGAACGAGATCAACACGCGCCTGCTCGGCGGCAACGCCGCGGTCGCGAACACCAACACCAGCCCGTCGGCCTGGTTCTACAAGGACGCCGCCCCGACGAACTTCGACCCGGAGAAGGCCAAGCAGATCCTCGCCGACGGCGGGTGGGCCGACTCCGACGGCGACGGCATCGTCGAGAAGGACGGCCTGAAGGCCAAGATCGAGCTGTGCACCACGACCCGGCAGGTCCGCCAGGACACGCTGGCGCTCGTCAGCGCATGGCTCAAGAACGTCGGCATCGACAGCGTCATCAACCCGGTGTCGCCGGACGACATCTTCGCCGACTACAACGAGTCGACCAACGACGTGCCGTGCAACCTGTCGCGGAGCAACTTCGACGTCGCGGAGCACGCGTCACTCTCCTCGATCGACCCGCTGGGCAACTACACCAGCTACAGCAGCAGCCAGTTCCGCCCGACGGGCGCGAACGACGCCCAGGTCAGCGACAGCGAGCTGGACGTTTCGCTCGACGGCATCCGGGACAACGTCGACTTCAAAGTGGTGAAGGACTTCGCCGGGCAGTTCCAGGATCTCTACGTCGACAAGACGGTCGAGATCCCGCTGTACTACCGGAAGAACGTCGAGCTCCACAACCCGCGTCTCGGCAACTACGCCGCGAACGGCACGCTTGCCGGTTCCAACTGGAACGGCGAGGACTGGTTCGTCAGCAACTAGCTCGAGCCAACGGTTCGAAGCGAATGAGCGGGGCGCCCGGACATCCGGGCGCCCCGTTCCTCTACCAGCGGGCATGCCCGCCGTGGGTGTACTGTCCGCGCAACCGCCGCTCGTTCGGCACGACCGATCGGGCGGGTCCATCAGCTCCCGCTCCGGGTGAGGCGAACGCCGATGCTGAAGTTCGTGATCCGACGCGTGATCCAGGCGATTCCCGTCCTGTTCGGGATCACCATCGTCGTCTACGGCATCCTGCTCGCCGCGCCAGGCGGGCCGACGGCGAAGTTCGCCAACAACCCCAAGATCACCGCCGAGCAGAAGGCCAAGTTCATGGAGGCCTGGGGTCTGGATCAGCCGATCCCGATCCAGTACTGCCGCTGGATGGGTTTCTGCAACCCCGAGACGAAGGGAACGGTGCTCGGCTCGCTGCCGACGCCGGCCGCGTTCCTCGGCCCGACGGGATGGCCCAACTTCCTGCCGACCGCGATCAGCGGCGCCAGCAACGGCGTCCTGCACGGCGACTTCGGGTACTCGCTCAACTCCGGCGAGAAGGTGAGCGAACGGATCGCGGCCGCCGCACTGCCGACCTTCATCCTCGCGGGCGCCGCGCTGATCGTCTGGATCTCGATCGCGATCGTCCTCGGCGTCTACTCGGCGATCCACCGCTACTCGAAGTTCGACAACGGCGCGACGGTCTTCTCGTACGTTGGGTTCGCAATGCCGACCTTTTGGCTGGGCATCATGCTGATCTTCATCTTCGCGGGCACGCTCCACTGGCTGCCGGCCAGCGGGATGACGGACACCCGCGCCTCGCCGCCGTTCGGGAGCGACAAGTACTGGCAGTACTTCTCCCAGAACACGCTGGCGGCGATCGGCGACATCGGCAAGCATCTGCTGCTGCCGCTGATCACGCTCGTCGTGGTCAACATCGCGGGTGACAGCCGGTTCGTCCGGGCGAGCATGCTCGAGTCCCTGGGCCAGGACTTCGTCCGCACCGCGAAGGCCAAGGGCCTGCCGCCGCGGGTCGTCAACTTCAAGCACGCGCTGCGCAACGCGCTGTTGCCGGTGATCACCAACATCGGCCTCGAGATCCCGTTCCTGTTCACGGGTGCGATCGTCACCGAGACGATCTTCTCCTGGCCCGGCATCGGCAAGCTCACCATCGACGCAACCCGCAGCTTCGACTACCCGATCCTGATGGGTGTGCTCCTCGTGACCTCTGTCATGGTGGTGCTCGCGAACCTGCTCGCGGACGTCGCGTACGGCGTCGTCGATCCGCGCATCAAGTACTGAGGTCGGCACGATGGCCCAGAACATCGAGCCGCTGACCACCGCGTCGGTCGAGGTCGCGGCGGTCGTCGACACCCAGGCCGCGCCCGCCGACTACGAGGTCGGCCTCAAGTCCCTCAACCAGTGGCAGCTGGCGTGGCGCAAGTTCAGGAAGCACCGCCTTGCGCTCATCGGCCTCGGGCTGGTCGCGTTCCTCCTCGGCGTCGCGATCATCGGCCCGGTCCTGTTGCCGTTCAGCTTCACCGACATCCCGGAACCGGACCAGATCGTCGGCGCGGGGCGTCCGCCCTCCCTGCAGCACCCGATGGGGGAGACCGGCGGCCTCCAGCGCGACGTCCTCACGCTCGTCGTCAACGGCGCCCGGACCTCGTTGCTGATCGGGTTCTCGAGCATGGCGATCGGCGTGATCATCGGCACGTTCGTCGGCGCCATCGCCGGGTTCGCCGGGAGCATCACCGACAACCTGCTGATGCGCATCGTCGACGTGATGCTGAGCCTGCCGATCCTGTTCGTCATCCTCGTCGCCTCGAAGTTCCTCGGCAACGGCACCGTCACGGTGGTGATCGTCATCTTCGGGCTGTTCTCGTGGATGGGCGTCAGCCGCCTCGTGCGCAGCCAGTTCCTGTCGATCCGCGAGCGCGAGTTCGTCGAGGCCGCCCACGCCGTGGGCGTCCGCGACCGGCGGATCATCTTCAAGCACATCCTGCCCAACGCCTTGAGCCCGATCGTCGTCGCGGCATCGCTGATCGTGGCCGGCAACATCATCGCCGAGGCGTTCGTGAGCTTCCTCGGGTTCGGCGTCGATCCGACCTCGCCCACCTGGGGCAACATCCTGTCGGGCGGGCTGCAGTTCATCACCCAGGGCAACTGGTGGTGGCCGCTGTTCCCGGGTCTCGCGATCATCGTGACGGTGCTGGCCGTGAACTTCGTCGGTGACGGGCTGCGTGACGCGTTCGATCCGCGATCCCGCGCATGACCGAAACCTCGACCCTTCGCCCCGGCCTCGGGGCACCCCCCGCCGACGATCTCCTGCTCGACGTTCGCGACCTGAAGACTCACTTCAAGGTCATGGACGGCGTCGTGCCGGCGGTCGACGGCATCTCGTTCTCGCTGCAGCGCGGCCAGACCCTGGGCATCGTGGGCGAGTCGGGCTCGGGCAAGAGCGTGACCGCGATGACGATCATGCGCCTGCTCGACATCCCGCCGGCCGAGATCGGCACGGACAGCGAGGTCTGGTTCGACGGCCGCGAGATCCTGTCGCTGCCCGACGAGGGGATGCGCAAGATCCGCGGCAACGAGATGGCGATGATCTTCCAGGAGCCGCTGACCAGCCTGAACCCGGTGTTCACGGTGGGCGACCAGATCGCCGAGCAGGTCAAGCTCCACAAGAAGGTCAGCCAGAAGGAAGCCGCCGACCGGGCGGTCGAGATGCTGCGCCTCGTGGGCATCCCCACCCCGGAGCGGCGGGCCAAGCAGTATCCGCACGAGCTGTCCGGCGGCATGCGCCAGCGCGTGATGATCGGGATGGCGCTCTCGTGCGAGCCCAAGCTGCTGATCGCCGACGAGCCCACGACCGCCCTCGACGTGACCGTCCAGGCCCAGATCCTGGAGCTGCTCAAGGCGATCCAGGAGCGCACGGACGCGGCGCTGATGCTGATCACCCACGACCTCGGCGTCGTGGCCGAGATGGTCGACAACGTGATCGTCATGTACGCGGGCCAGATCGTCGAGCAGGGCACGGTCGAGGAGGTGCTCCTCGAGCCGCGCATGCCGTACACGATGGGCCTGATCGAGTCGATCCCCACCGTCGAGAAGCGGGGCGGCCGCCTGTCGGCGATCAAGGGGACGGTGCCGTCGCCGTTCAACCTGCCGCCTGCGTGCCGCTTCGAGCCGCGCTGCCCCTACGCCTGGGACACGTGCCGGACGGTGGTGCCCGAGCTGTACCCGGTCAAGAGCGGTGACCGGAAGGCCCGGTGCCATCTCCACCTGGCCGCCGAGGGCGCGCGCCTCGCGGACGCGATCGCCACCCACGAGCGGAACATGACCACGGGTCGCGACTACGGGCGCACCCCCGTGGGGAACCGGCCGGCATGACATCAGCGGCCGACGCCGTCACCCCCGTCGTCGCGGACCCGATCGTCCGGCGCAAGCTGCGGCGCCGGCCGCCGCCCGCGATCCGCAACGGCCGCGCCCTGCTGTTGGGCGTGGCAGGCTATGCGTTGACCGGGCTGTTCACCATCGGCCTCGGGGTGATCATCGGGATCAAGGGCGGGCTCGGCATCTTCATCCCCTTCGCCCTGATCACGATCCCGCTGGTCGCGATCCTGTACGGGATCACGCGGCTGACCCGGAACCGCCAGATCTGGTCGTGGGCGATCGCCGTTGGCGCCGGGCTGCTGCTCGCCATCATCTTCGGGTACCTGATCGTGACGATGCAGTCGCGGTCGGACGACGCCAACGCGATCTTCTTCCTGCAGCTGCTGCTGACGCCGCCGCTGGTGTTCGCGATCGCATCGGTGTGGCACTTCGCTCGCGGGCGAGCCTGGTTCAACGGCGAGCGCGAGCGCCCGCTGAGGGCCGAGGAATCCGGCGCCCGCCCGATCGCGGCGCCGCTGATCGGCGGGCCCGCCGCTGGCGCCCGTCAGCCCGCGTTCGTCAGCAGCGGACCCGCGCTCGCCGACTACGCGCCCCGGGCCGGTGCCTACCTGCTCGACGTCGTCCTGTCGGGCGCGCTGGCCGCGGCCCTCGTCCTGGTCGGCATCGCGGCAAGCTCGGCGATCAGCGGCGGCCTGGGCTCGCTGCTCTTCTACGCCGGCATCGCGGGCGGCATCATCGTCAACCTCGGCTACTTCGCCTACTTCTGGAGCCACGGCGGCGTGACGCCGGGCATGCGGCCGGTCCACCTCCAGGTGGTCCACGAGGAGAACGACGACCCGCTGACCTGGGGCAACGCGATCAAGCGCTACATCGTGTTCGTGTTCAGCGCCGCCGCCCTGTTCATCGGCTTCCTGTGGGTGTTCGTGGATCCCCGCCGAAAGGCGTGGCAGGACATCGCCGCGCGCACGCTCGTCGTCGACTCCGTGGGTGAGACCAAGCGCAGGGCCAGCGACGCGGCTGCCGAGGCCGCGGCGGCCAAGGCCAGCATCGCGGCCGGCGCCGACGCGCTCGCCGTCGCGACCGCGATGGCCGAGGCCGACGACCCGATGGCCGCCGCGAGCTCGCCGGTCGTGATGGGCGTCGTCGCCGCGGAGGCGGCCAAGCCGGCCCACCTGATCGCCGGCCAGCCGCTGCTCACGGTGCAGGGGCTCAAGAAGCATTTCCCGATCTACGGCGGCGTCCTGCGCAAGCAGATCGGGACGGTGTACGCGGTCGATGGGGTCGACTTCGAGATCATGCCCGGCGAGACGTTCAGCCTCGTGGGCGAGTCAGGCTGTGGCAAGACCACGCTCGGGCGCACGGTGATCCAGCTGACGCCCTCGACCGATGGGCGGGTCGTGTTCGACGGCTACGAGCTCGCGGACGCCGATCCCGACGACATGCGGCCGCTGCGGCGGCGGATGCAGATCATCTTCCAGGACCCGTTCGGGTCGCTGAACCCGCGGCTGCCCGTCTCGGACCTCATCGGGGAGGGCCTGCTGGCCCAGGGCCTGACCGACCGCGCGGCACGCGACAAGCGGGTCGAGGACTCGCTCGAGCTGGTCGGCCTGCGCCGGGAGTACACGCGGCGCTATCCCCACGAGTTCTCCGGTGGCCAGCGGCAGCGCATCGGCGTCGCCCGCGCGCTCGCGCTGAGCCCCGACTTCATCGTCGCCGACGAGCCCGTATCGGCGCTCGACGTGTCGATCCAGAGCCAGGTCCTGAACCTGTTGCTGGACCTCAAGCGCGAGCTGCACCTGACCTACCTGTTCATCAGCCACAACCTCTCGGTCGTCCAGTACTTCTCCGACCGGGTCGGGGTGATGTACCTGGGCAAGATCGTCGAGATCGGATCGGTGGACCAGCTGTACCGCGACCCGCGCCACCCGTACACGGTGGCGCTGCTGTCCGCGATCCCCGAGGCGAACCCGCGCCGCCGGAAGTCGCGGATCGTGCTCAAGGGCGACGTCCCGTCGCCCGCGGCGCCGCCGTCCGGCTGCCGGTTCCACACCCGCTGCTGGCTGCGCGAGCGGCTCGGCAACCCCGAGAACTGCTCGACGATCGAGCCGCCGCTGCGCAGCTTCGGGCAGGAGGGCCACCGGGTCGCGTGCCACTGGGCCGAGGAGCTCAGCGCGACGACCGTGTCGCAGGCTGCGGCCGAGACCCCGGCGATCGTCCCCGCGGCCCTCGACGACGAGTGATCCGGTCCCCGCGTCGCGCCGGTCTCGTTGACCGGCCGCGTCGATCGGCGGCCACCGCGACGAGCCTCATCATTCCGGCGTTGTTGCTGGCGCTGGCGACCGCAGCGTGCGGCTCGTCCGCCGTTTCGGCGACACACGCGTCGTCCGCGTCGCCCCCGGGAGACACCGCGGCCCCGAGCGCGCCGGCCGCCTCGCGCTCGCCAGGCGCCGCTGCAAACCCCTCGCCTTGGCCGCGCAGCGTCGTCGAGGGCCTGTTGGTGCTCGGTACGGCAGACCGGGACATCCAGAGCGCCGGAGCCGACTTCGGGGCGGCGGCCCAGAACGAGGACCTGGCGGCGATCTGGGGCGCCGCCGACGGCCTGGCCGCGGTCCTCGCGCAGCTCCCGGCGCAGGTCGACAAGCTGCGTGACTACCCGGCCACCGCCGAGCTCGTCGAACGCTATGACGAGGCCCTGCCGCAGATGACCGAAGGCGCCGCCGGGCTGCGCGACGCGATCACGGCGCAGGACGCCGCCGGGATCTCGTCCGCGAGCCAAGACGCTGTCGGCGGGGCTGGCGAGCTACGGCGACGTCCGGCCGATCCTCGCCCCGCTCGTCGAGCAGGCGTTCCTGATGCAGCGACTGCTGGTGAAGTAGGGCCCGCTACGGCCCGATCGTGTCCCCGAACAGCTGGTTCCACGCGGTGAACGGCGCGTCCGATCCCTGGCGCAGCGGCTCCGAGCGGTCCCACTGCGCCACGTACGACGCGAGCACGTCGCCGGCGTCGAGGCGCGCCCCGTCGTCGAACGTCACGTCCCGCCGCAGCGTGCAGGTCCAGGTCCGCGCCTGGGGGTCCGGATCGCAGGCCTGGGCGAGTCGCGGCTCGATCGTCATCGTCCCCGGTGCGAACCCGTACAGGCCCTCGAGGACCAGGCCGCACAGCCGGTAGGCGTCGCCAGTCGGCTGGTCGCCGCAGTAGGCCCCCTCGGGCTCGGTCGCCTGCATGAACACGAGCTGGCTGCGGTCCCCGGGCGTGAACGCCCCGAGCGGGTCCAGGTCGAGCGGCGAGGTGACCACCCCGGTCACGTCGGTGCGGAACGCCGCGACGGAGCCCGGGTGGGCCAGCGGGACGATGGCGGCGGCGTCGCGGATCGCGTCGTTCGCCTTGCCGAACGCCTCGGCCCGCTCGGCCGGGTCCGCCGTCGCGGCGGCCGTGTCGATGGCGTCGGCCGCCTTGGGGGCCCGCGCGGCGGGCGTCGACTTCACGCTCCTCCCGAAGAGCGGGGCGAGGAAGGCGCCCGGGTCGGCGATGTCGGACGCCACGCCGCCCAGGTACAGGCCGTCGAGCTTGCCCGAGGCCAGGTCGTCGAGGTAGTCGCGGACCGGCATCGTGTCGATCCTGGTCGCGAGGCCGATGTTGGTCTCCAGCTGCGCCGTGACCGCGGCCGCGAGCCCGGCGGGGTCAGGCAGGCCCGGCACCGGCCGATCGGGAACGTGGAGGATGGAGGTGGCCTCGACGTCGAAGCCCGGCGGCATCGAGCGCGGCCGTCGCGGCCGGGGCGTTGAACCCGTACCACTCGTCCCCCGCGCAGCCACCCTCGATCGCGCACGGGGTGACGTGGGTCGCCGACTTGGTCCCCGCGTCGAACGCTTCGCTGGCGAGCGTGTCCCGGTCCAGCGCCGCGCCGAGCGCCTTGCGGACCGCGACCTTGCCCAGGCCGTCGCCGGTCCCGAACCCGAGGTACGCCGTGGCGAGCCCGTCGCGGGGCGTGACGCCCAGCTCGGGCAGCGTCGAGATGCGGTCGAGGTCCGATGGACCCGGCGCGTCGATCCCGTCGACGGTCGCCGACTGGAGCCGCATCGTCCGCTGCGTCGGGTCCTCCGCCCAGGTGAGCACGAGCGTGGGCACGGCCGCCTGCTGGCGCGGCCTTCTCACCGACGCGGGCGAGCTGCACGTTCTCGCCCGGCGTCCACTTGTCGATGCGGTAGGGCCCGGTGCCCGACAGCGAGCGGGCGCTGTCGGGGTTCGTCGCCAGCCGCTCCACCGCGGCCGTGTCCAGGACGCCCAGCGCCGGGTGCGCGACGCGGGCGAGGAACGCCCCGTCCGGCTCGCACAGCGTGAACACCACCGTCCGCGCGTCCGGTGTCTCGATCCGCCCGAGGTTCCCGGTGTATCCCTCGGTGCCGCACGCCGAGCCTGCCTCGGGCCAGGCGGCGGCCCGGAACGACTCCTCGGTCGGCGCCTCCGCCGAGCCAGACGGCCCCGGCGACGGGCTCAGCCCGGCCGGCGGCGCGGTGACCACGGGACCGGCGTCGCAGGCGGCGGCCAGCAGGACGGCTCCCAGCGTGAGCAGCAGCGCCGCGCGTGCGCGGCGGATCACGCGGGCTTCGCGCCGCTGGGGGTGGTGGTCGTGCCGGCCGGCTGGGGGCCGGTCTCGGTCAGGGGCCCGAGGCCGTCCGAGCCCTCGGCCCAGTCGGCCGGCAGCTCGGCCACCTCGGCCTCGCCGAGCGCGCCCGCGCCCCGGAAGTGGCAGGCGACGAGGTGGCTCGCGGGCGGCGCCACGGCCTCGAGCAGGATCGGCTCCTCCTCCACGCAGCGCATCGGGCCGCCCAGCCCGGCACGCAGCTGGCAGCGCGGGTTGAACCGGCAGCCCGACGGCGGCCGGACCGGGCTCGGGACGTCGCCCTTGAGGATCACCCGCTTCCGCCGCTGCTCGGGATCCGGGACGGGGATCGCCGACAGCAGCGCCTGCGTGTACGGATGGAGCGGCGCCCGGAACATCGTGGTCCGGTCGGTGACCTCGGCGATCTTGCCGACGTACATGACCGCCACGCGGTCGCTGATGTGCTCCACGACGCCCATGTTGTGGGCGACGAACAGGTAGGTCAGGTTGAGCTCCCGCTGGAGCGACTTGAGCAGGTTGAGCACCTGGGCCTGGATCGACACGTCGAGCGCCGACACGGGCTCGTCGCAGACCACGAGCTCGGGCTCCACGACCAGCGCCCGGGCGATCCCGATCCGCTGCCGCTGGCCGCCCGAGAACTCGTGCGGGTAGCGCCGGGCGTGGTAGGGCATCAGGCCCACCAGGTCCATCATCCGGCGCACTTTCTCGGCCCGCTCCGACGACGTCCCCATCCCGTGGATCCGCAGGCCCTCGCCGATGCTGTCGCCGATCGGCGTCCGGGGGTCGAGCGACGCGTACGGGTCCTGGAAGATGATCTGCATCCGCCGCCGGTACGGCTTGAGGCTGCCGCTCTTGAGCCGGGTGATGTCGGTGCCGTCGAAGATGATCGTGCCCGACGTCGGGTCGATCAGGCGGAGCAGCAGCCGCCCGACGGTGGTCTTGCCCGACCCGGACTCGCCCACGAGGCCGAGCGTCTCGCCGCGGCGCACCTCGAACGAGACGCCCGACACCGCCTGGACGACGTCCACCTCCCGGTTCAGGAAGCCGCCGCGGATGGGGAAGTGCTTGACCAGGTCACGCACCTCGACCAGCGGCCGCTCCGCGTCGGCGGTCGGGGCGGACCCGGGCGTCGCGGCCACGCTCGTCGTCACGCCGGCCGAGGCCGCGTCGGGCTCGATCGCCGCCACGACGGCCTCGATCGTGTCGCTCGTGAGCTGCTCGCCCAGCCTCGGCTCGGGCTTCAGCGCGCCCGTCCCGTCGTGGTAGAGCCAGCAGCGCACGTCGTGCCCCGACCCGTAGGCGAGCAGATCCGGGTGCGCCTCGGTCGCGAGCACCACGTCCTGCTCGATCCGCGCCTGGCAGCGCGGCGCGAAGCGGCACGCCGGCGGCAGGTCCACGAGGTTGGGCACGTTGCCCGGGATGACCGACAGCTCGTCGCGGACGTCGCCCACCAGCGGGATGCTCGCGATCAGGCCGCGCGTGTACGGGTGGAGCGGCTTGCGGAACAGCGTGATCGTGTCCGTCTGCTCGACGATCTCGCCCGCGTACATGACGGCCACGCGGTCGCACATCTCGGCCACGACGCCCAGGTCGTGCGTGATCAGGATGATCGCGGTCCCGGTCTCCTCGCGCAGGGCGCGCATGAGGTCGAGGATCTGGGCCTGGATCGTCACGTCCAGGGCGGTCGTCGGCTCGTCGGCGATCAGGAGCTCGGGCTCGCAGGCGAGCGCCATGGCGATCATCACGCGCTGCGCCATGCCGCCCGACATCTCGTGCGGGTAGGCCTTCGCCCGGCGGGCGGGGTCGGGGATGCCGACCATCTTGAGCAGCTCGACCGAGCGGGCCTTGGCCGCCTTCTCGCTCATGCTTCGGTGCAGCTCGAGCACCTCGGCGATCTGGGAGCCCACGTCCTGGACCGGGTTCAGCGAGGACTGCGGCTGCTGGAAGATCATGCTGATCCGGTTGCCCCGGATCTTGCGCATCTCGTCACCCGAGAGGCCCAGCAGGTCCTTGCCGTCGAACACGATCTGGCCGCCCTCGATCTTCCCGGGGTTCGCAACGAGCCGCATGATCGAGAGGCTGGTCACGCTCTTGCCGCAGCCGGACTCGCCGACCAGGCCCATGATCTCGCCGCGATTGACGTGGAAGTCGATGCCGTCGACCGCGCGCACGACGCCGTCGCGCGTGTAGAACGAGGTCCGCAGGCCCTGGACGTCGAGCAGGCGGTCACCGCGCTGTCCGCGCCGGAGCGCCGCCGGGGCGATCTCCTCGATGACCGTCTGGTCGAGGCTGGTGCCGAGCGCCTCGATGTCCGTCAGGTCGGCGACCGGGGCGTCGTTGCGGGGGTCGCTCACCGGCTCACCGGTTGAGCCGCGGGTCGAGGGCGTCGCGGAGGCCGTCGCCGAGCAGGTTGAAGGCGAGGACGGTGAGCGTGATCGCGATGCCCGGCACGAGGATGACGTGCGGCGCGTTGAACAGCTGGTTGCGCTCGAGCGAGATCATCGAGCCCCACTCGGCCGCGCCGATCCCGACGACGCCGATGAACGCCAGGGCCGCGATTTCGAGGACGGCGCCGCCGACGCCGAGCGTGCCCTGCACGATGATCGGCGTGATCGCGTTGGGCATGATCCGCCGGCGCAGGATCCCGAAGCCCGACTCGCCCAGCGCCCGGCTCGCGGTGACGTAGTCCGCCTCGCGGGCCGAGAGCACGGACGAGCGCACGATCCGCGCGTAGACGGGGATCGTGACGATGCTGATCGCCAGCAGCGCGTTGAGATAGCTCTGCCCGAGCGCGGTCACGATGGCGATCGCCAGCAGCAGCGATGGGAAGGCCAGCAGCACGTCCATGAACCGCATCAGGATGTTGTCGTTCCAGCCGCCCACGTAGCCGGCGACGGCGCCGATCACGGTGCCGATGAGGATCGCGAACCCGACCGCCGCGAACCCGATCAGCAGCGAGACGCGCCCGCCGTACATCACCCGGCTCAGGACGTCGCGGAAGTTGCCGTCGGTGCCCAGGATGTGCTGGGGCTGGGTCTCCGGGCAGCCGAGGAGGTGGACGCACGGTCCCGATCGCTTCTGGACGCCCTGCTCGGTGCCCAGGAGGGACTGGTCCGGGTTGAACGGCGCGAGCACCGGCGCGAAGACCGCGATCAGGATCAGGATCGAGAGGACGACCATGCCCACGACCGCGGACCGCTGGCGGAAGACGCTGCCGAGGGTGTCGCGCCACAGGCTGGACGGCTTCGCCGTCGCGAGCGTCTCGCCGGCGAGCGCGGGGTCGAGCGGCGTCGTGGACGGCGACCCGGGACCGGCCGGCGTGGCCGGCGTCGCCGGGGTGGTCGTGCGGGCGGTCATCGCGCGCGGACCCGCGGGTCGAGCATGCCGTACGACACGTCGACGAGGAGGTTCACCAGGACGTAGAACAGCGCGATGATCAGCGTGAAGCCCTGGATCACCACGTAGTCGCGCCCGGTGATCGCCTCGAACATCGTCCGCCCCACGCCGGACAGGTTGAACACCGTCTCGGTCAGCACGGCCCCGGACAGCAGCGCGCCGAGCTGGAGCCCGATCACCGTCACGACAGGCAGCAGCGCGTTGCGCGTCGCGTGGCGGAGGATCACGGATCGCTCCTTGAGGCCCTTCGCCCGCGCCGTGCGGACGTAGTCGAGGCCCAGGACCTCGAGCAGGCTCGAGCGCGTGATCCGCGCGGTGATCGCGAGCGGGATCGTGCCCAGCGCGATCGCCGGCAGGATCAGGTGCCGGGCCGCGTCGGCCCACGGGCCCCACTGGCCCGAGATGAGGGCGCTGAACGTGTAGATGCCGGAGACGAAGTCGAGGACCGCACGCGGTGGGCCCTGGAGGCTCTGGAGGCCCCAGACCACGACCAGCGGCTCGACCTCGACGCCGGAGCTCAACCGGCCCGATGGCGGGAGCGAGAACGGCGTGTCCTTGAGCATGAGGGCGAAGATGTACGCGAGCAGCAGGCCCAGGACGAACACGGGGATCGAGACGCCGAGGTTCGCGAACACCATCGTGCCGACGTCGGCCTTGGAGTTGCGGCGCACCGCGGACAGCAGGCCCAGCGGGATGCCGACGATGGTCGCGAACACCATCGCCCAGAAGGTCAGCTCGAGGGTGGTCGGGAGGCGCTCGACGAGGAGCGTCGTGATCGGCCGCGAGTGTTTGATCGACGACCCAAGGTCGCCCGACGCGAGCTGCTGGAGGTACAGGCCGAACTGGATGAAGATCGGCTGGTCGAGGCCGTAGCGGTGGATGAAGTCGTCGCACACGGCGTCGGTCGCCCGCTCGCCGAGGACCGCCCGGCACGGGTCGCCGGGGATCACGCGCGCGAGCGCGAACACGATGAACACGATCCCGAACAGGACTGGGATCGTGACGATGAGCCGGCGAGTGAGGAATCGGGTCACGCGATGTCGGTCCCGTCAGCAGGGGAGCACGGTTCGCCGGGTCGAGGATAGACGAGCGGGGGCGCCCGGTGGGCGCCCCCGCTCGATGTGCGTCAGCCGGATCGAGGGTCGATCAGCTGGCAGGCGGGTTGAGGAAGCCACCCCAGAGGCCCGGCCAGTACTCGAAGGCACCGGAACGGCCGACGTGGAGCGCGTGCTGGGTGTCCCACTGCGCGGCATAGCTGGTCACGACGTCGGTGGCGTCGAGGTCAGCACCGTCCCCGAACTTGACGCCGGCCCGCAGCTTGCAGGTCCACGACGTCGCGTCGGCGTTCGGCGTGCACGACTCGGCGAGGGCCGGGACGGCCTCGGTGCCGCCGACCTCGTACGCGTACAGGGCCTCGTTGACCTGCGCGCATGCGCGGAGCGACTCGCCATCGGTCTCGTCGCCGCAGTAGAGGCTGAGCGGCTCGGCGTTCTGGACGAACACCAGGTTGGGCCGGTCGGCCGCCTTCATGACCGAGAAGACCTCGTTGCCGAGGGGCGAGGTGTGGGAGTTCTCGACGTCCGCCTTGAACGCGGTGCCGGAGGCGCCGTGGGCCACGATGACCGCGGGGACGTGCTGCTTGATGAGGTTGTTGGCCTCGGCGTAGGCGGCCTGCCGATCCGCGTCGGACAGCGAGGTCGCGCCCTTCTGGAGCGCGGCCGCGACGTCGTCGAACGGCTTGCCGAACTTCTTGCCCGAGCCGGCACCGAAGTGATAGTCGAGGAAGTTCGTCGGATCCGGGTAGTCCGCGCCCCAACCGAGCATGTAGATGCCCGGCAGGGTGCCCGCGGCGGCGGCGTCGAGGAACGCGCCTGACTCCATGAGGTCAAGGGTCGCGTTGATGCCCAGGTTCTGCTTCAGCTGGTTCACGATCTCGGTGCCCACCTGGGGCGGGTCCGGGAGGTAGCCGCGGACGGCCGAGCGGAACGAGAGCTTGGTGTCGAGGCTGGTGATGCCCTCTTCAGCCATGCCCTCGGCCAGGAGGCGCTTGGCCTCGTCGAGGTTGAAGTCCCACGTGGCGTCGCCTTCGCAGCCGAAGGGCACGTTGCACGGGGTGAAGTGGGTCGCGACCTCCGACCCCTCGGGGTAGAAGTTCTCGACGATCTGCTGGCGATTGATGCCCATGGCGATCGCCTGGCGGATCTTCTCGTTGCTCCACGGCTTCAGCTGGTTGTTGAAGCCGATGTAGAACGTGTTGAGGGGCTCGCGGACGTTGAACTTGAGCGAGCTGTCCGCCTGGATGTTCGCGATGTCGTCGGCGCCCGGGTTGTCCATGCCGTCGACGTTGCCCGACTGCAGCTCGAGCAGCCGCTGGGCGGCCTCATCGCTCCAGTGGAGCTCGAGACCCGGCGTGAGCGCCTTGGCGCCCCAATAGTCCGGGTTCGCCTCGAACACCATCCGGTTGCCCTTGCTCCACTCGGAGAGCTTGTAGGGGCCGGTGCCGTTCGGCTGGTCGAGGATCGACTTGTCAGCCATGTGGGCCGCGAGGTAGTCGGTGTCCTGGATGCCGAACACCTGGAACGCGACCTTGGGCAGGAAGGCCGGGTCCGGTCCGCACAGATCGAACTGCACGGTCAGCGGATCGACAGCCGTGATCTTCTTCATGCTGCCCGTGTAGCCCTCGGTGTTGCACGGGGCCTCGCCGGTCTCGGGATAGACCGCCGACACGGCGAACGGCTTCCGTGACGGGGCTTCGGATGCGGCTGCGGATGCGGGTGCGGATGCCGGGGCGCTCTGTGCGGCGCTCGGTGCGGCCGGCGCGCTTGCGCTCGGTGTCGCTCCGCTACACGCGGCGAGCACGATCGTCGTGACGGCGACCAGCGCCGTCCGCGACCACCTCGGTGATCGGGGCATACTGCCTACTCCTCCTCTGGTGCTCCGAGCCGCGGCCAAGGGGTCCGGTGACGCGGAGCGCTGGCCCCCCACGCGGCGTGCGCCGACGCGGCGGGTGGCGGGAAGCCTAGCACCGCGCCGAACCGGCGTCATGGGCCACCAATTGCACGTGGCAGCCACGATCGCCGGACGCCGGAGCGACGGCCTCGTTCATGATCCCATACGCGTTCACGGCCGGCGACGTTCGGTCGCCCGGGTTCGACTCGCTATGCTCGCCCCGTGCAGCCCCTGCGCATCGCCCTCGCTCAGCTCGCGCCTCGCCTCGGGGACCTCGAGGCGAACCTCGCGCGCCATGGCGAGCTGCTCGAGGAGGCTCGGTCGGCGGGGGCGGGCCTGGTCGTGTTCCCCGAGCTCGGGCTGACCGGGTACCAGCTCCAGGACCTGGCCGCGGACGTCGCGATGCGCCTCGACGACCCGAGACTGACGTCGCTCGCGCGCCGGACGCACGGGCTGTCGGCCGTCGTGTCGTTCGTCGAGGAGTCGGGCGACCATCGGCTGTTCATCGCCGCGGCGCTGATCGAGGACGGCGAGATCCGGCACGTCCACCGCAAGGTGTTCCTGCCCACGTACGGCCTGTTCGACGAGCGGCGGTTCTTCGCCCCCGGCGACCAGCTGCGCGCGGTGTCGTCGCGGCTGGGCGTGGGCGTGGGCCTGGCCGTGTGCGAGGACTTCTGGCACCTCGCGACCCCGCAGGTGCTCGCGATCGACGGCGCCCAGCTGCTGGTCAACGTGTCGTCGTCGCCGGGCCGCGACCTCGCGTCGACCAACGAGGTCGGCCTCGGGACGGCGAGCTCGTGGCGGACGCTGCTCCGGACGTACGCCCAGCTGACGACGTCGTTCGTGGTGTTCTGCAACCGGGTGGGGGTCGACGAGTCCGTCTCGTTCTGGGGCGGCTCCGAGGTCATCGCGCCGAGCGGGGCGGCGGTGTTCTCGGCGCCGCTGTTCGACGAGGGCCTGTTCCTCGCCGACATCGACCTCGCTGACGTCCGCCGCGAGCGCATCTCGCTGCCGCTGCTGCGCGACGAGCGCCCTGAGCTCGTCGCCCGCGAGTGGCGCCGCCTGATCGCCGAGCGGTCCGGCCTGGCGCCACGACGCCGGCGCCGAGCACGGCGCCCAGGACGGGTTCGACGTCGCGGTCGAGCCGGCCGAGGCCGGGGCCGAGCGATGACCGACGCGGCCATGTTCGTGCTGCCCGACGAGCTCGCGATCGACACCGGCGTCGCGCGGCGCGTGATCGCCGACTTCATCCGCGGCCAGCTGCGCCAGGCGGGGTTCGAGCGCGCGGTCCTCGGGCTGTCCGGCGGGATCGACTCCGCGCTGGTCGCGTACCTGGTGGCCGAGGCGATCGGCCCCGAGCGGCTGCTGACCGTGCTGATGCCCTACCGGACGTCGTCGCCGGCCTCCCGCGGCGACGCCGAGGAGGTGGTCCGGCGGCTCGGCTGCGCGTCCGAGCTGGTCGACATCTCGCCGATGGTCGACGGGTACTTCGGCGCCGACGGGGTGCCGGGCGCGGCCGGCTCCGAGGGCCTCGAGGCCTCGCCGCTGCGGCGGGGGAACTTCATGGCCCGGATGCGGATGAGCATGCTCTACGACCGGTCGGTCGGCTGGCGCGGGCTCGTCGTCGGGACGGGCAACAAGACCGAGTCGCTGATCGGGTACACGACGCTGTTCGGCGACTCGGCCTGCGCGTTCAACCCGATCGGGGACCTGTACAAGAGCCAGGTCCGCCAGCTGTCGGCCGACATCGGCGTCCCCGAGGCGATCATCCGCAAGGCGCCGTCCGCCGACCTGTGGCCCGGGCAGACCGACGAGACCGAGGCCGGGTTCACGTATCACGAGCTCGACCGGCTGCTGTTCTGGCGCGTCGACAAGCGGCGCTCGGTCGACGAGATGGTGGCGATGGGCTTCGACCGCGACACCGTCGAGCGCGTCGACCGGATGATCGCGGGCGCCGAGTTCAAGCGCCAGGTGCCGCCGATCGCGAAGCTCGGGCCGCGGACCGCGGGCGTCGACTACCTGTACCCGCGACGGCGGCCCGGCTCGGCTCGACCCTGACGGTGCCGGACGAGGCCACGCGGGCGTCATCGGCCGGCGGGACGCTGTACGTCGTCGCCACCCCGATCGGCAACCTCGGCGACGTCACGCTGCGGGCCCTGGAGGTCCTGCGCGCCGTGCCCCTGATCGCGGCCGAGGACACGCGCATCAGCCGGCGCCTGCTCGACCGGTACGAGGTGCGCGACGCGCACGGTCAGCTACCACGCGCGGAGCGGACCCGCGCGCGAGCGCGAGCTCCTCGACCACCTGGCCGGCGGGCTGGACCTCGCCCTCGTCACCGACGCCGGCACGCCGGTCGTGTCGGACCCCGGCGAGGGGCTGGTCGCGGCCTGGGCCGCCGCCGGCGGCACGGTCGTGCCGATCCCGGGCCCGTCGTCCGTGCTGGCGGCGGTCGCGGCGTCGGGCGTCGCCGGGCCGCGCTGGTCGTTCGAGGGCTTCCTGCCGCGGTCGGGCCGCGAGCGACGCGAGCGGCTGGCGCGCATCGCGGCCGACGAGCGCGGGAGCGTCCTGTTCGAGGCCCCGAACCGGGTCGCCGCGACCCTGCGCGACCTCGCCGCCGCGTGCGGTGGCGACCGGCCCGGCGCCGTGTGCCGCGAGCTCACCAAGCTCCACGAGCAGATCGTTCGCGGATCCCTCGATGCCCTCGCGAATGATGCAGCGGACGGCGCGATCCCCACCCGGGGAGAGTTCGTCGTTGTCGTGGGCTGGGCGAGCGTCGCCGATCCCGTCGAACCCAGCGAGGCCTCGCGTCTCGCGGCTCGCGCTCGCGTGGACGCCCTCGTCGCGGACGGCGCGTCCCGGGCGGAGGCCGCGCGCCAGGTCGCCGCCGAGACGGGCCTGCCGCGACGCGACCTCTACCGGGGCTGATCCCCGTCCGTCGCGTGACGGCCGACGGCTACGCCAGGGCCACGACGCGGACGCCGATCGCCGGCGTGTCCGGGTACGTCTCCTCGAGCGGGAGCATCCCGTCCGTCGGCACGTCCAGGGCGGCGACCGCGGCGTCGGTCAGCAGCGCGTAGGGCACCGGTCCGAGCGCGTCCCGGGCGTGGTTCTTGAGCAGGCGGTGGACGACGTTGACGTCGGGCCCGAGCAGCTCCTGGTGGCCGGCGATCGGCTGCACGACGAAGGCCCCGTGATGGACGATGAACTTCAGGTCCAGGGTCCCGATCCTCGCGCAGGCGTCGCAGGTACAGGTCCACTGCGTGCCGGCCGCACCGAGGTCCTCGCGAAACGCCGCGTAGCACCGCCGCAGGCCCGCCAGGACGTCGTCGCCCCGCGGCGGGGCGTCGTCCGCCACGGCGAACACCGCGTCGCCCTCGAACTTCGCGAGCCGGTACGCCGGCGACAGCGTGGCCACGATCGTGTCGAGGAGCTTCGACAGGACCGCGTACGCGGGAGGGGGCTCCTCGGCCTCGACGATGATCGCGTGGTGAGCGTCCGCGACGCCCTGCAGGAACCCGGTGTAGCCGGAGATGTCCGCCAGCAGCAGCGCTCCCTTGGCGCGCGTACCGGGCGCGAACGACGACGTCATGGCGCGATCGTCGCGGACTCGGACGTGGAGCCGCGAGCGGCGAGGCGGCGACGGCGCGGGAGGGGGAGCCGCGCCGTCGCCGGGGAGGAGCGTTCGGGTGGTCAGGCGGCTGCGACCGCCTCCTCGAGGAGCTCGTCCTCCTCCTCGTCGTCCTCGTCGCCGCCGGGATCCACACTGAACCCCGCCTCGTCGGCGATCGGCTCGGCGGCATCGGACGCGAACCCTTCGGCGACGGCCTGGGCCTCGAGGGCGGTGGCCGCGGTCTCGGCCGCGTAGTCCTTCTTGCGCCGCCCCGACAGCATCTCGACGCTGCTGGCGACGATCTCCGTCTTCCAGTGGCGCGCGCCCTTGTCGTCGTCCCAGGAGCGCGTCTGGAGCCGGCCCTCGACCGCGACCAGCTGGCCCTTGCCGAGGTAGCGGCCGCACGTCTCGGCGAGGCGGTCCCACGAGACGACGTTGTGGAACTCCGACTTCTCCTTGCCCGAGACGTACTCGTGGCTGGCGACCGAGAACTGCGCCACCGCCTTGCCGCCGGCGGTCGTTCGCAGCTCGGGGTCGCGCGTGAGGCGCCCGGTGATGAGGACCCTGTTCATCGGTCCGTGTCTCCTTCCGACCGGGCCGCACCGCGCCTTCCTGCGCGGCATTGACGCGGCCGATCCTGCGTGGCGGCGGGCATCGACATTCGGCGGGCGGTTGGGTTGCCGGCCCCGGCGGTGCGGGCCTCGGCGGGGCGACGGGTCGGCGGGGCCGGCTGGAATTGACGGGCACGGTGAACGGTAGCGACGGCCGCTTCACGGCCACTTATCGGGCGAGGCGGGTCGGCAGTCCTACCCGCCCAGCGTGCACCGGCCGAGTGAAGACGGCGCCGATCCGGACGGCCGGCGACCGAGGTCGCGCACGGAGCGAACCGTGGCGACCCGCAGGCGAGGGGTCGGGTTGGCTATACTCGGCCCGTCCTCGAGGCCCCGCGGGGCCAGTCCCGCGATGGAGGAGATCACCATTGCCCGAGGGAGGCGCGGCGTCCGCCCCGTGAGACGGGCTCGCACCTTCGACCCCCCGGCCCGCGTGAGCGCCCGCGGGCTGTCGCGGGAGACGTGTATCCAGGACCCCGGCCCCGACCGGGGTTCTTTCGTGTCCGGGCGCCGCTGATGCCGGCGACCGTGATCGTCGGCCTCCAATGGGGCGACGAGGGCAAGGGCAAGACGACCGACTTCCTGGCCGAGCACGTCGCGATGGTCGTCCGCTACCAGGGCGGCGACAACGCCGGCCACACGGTCGTGGTCGGCGACGAGACGCTCAAGCTCCAGCTCTGCCCGTCGGGCGTGCTCTACCCGCACATCACGTCGGTCATCGGCAACGGGGTCGTGGTCAACCCGGCGACGCTGATCGCCGAGCTCGACATGCTCATGGCCAAGGGCATCGACGTGTCCAAGGTCCGCGTCAGCCGCAGCGCGCACGTGATCATGCCGTACCACGTGGCCCTCGACCGGGCCAACGAGGTGCGCCTGGGCGGCGCCAAGGTCGGCACCACCGGGCGGGGCATCGGACCCGCCTATGGCGACCGCGCGTGGCGCCTCGGCCTCCGGATGGAGGACCTGTGCGACCGCGAGGTGCTGCGCGACCGGATCGCGCGCGCCCTGCCCGACAAGAACCTGCTGCTCGACGCCATGGGCGCGGCCGGCTTCACGGTCGACGCGCTGGTCGACCAGGCGTCGGCCTGGGGCGCCCGCCTCGCGCCGCACCTCGACGACACGACGTGGCTCGTCCAGGACGCCCTGCGGCGCGGCGACCACGTGCTGCTCGAGGGCGCCCAGGGCACGCTGCTCGACCTCGATCACGGCAGCTACCCGTTCGTGACCTCGTCCAACCCGGTCGCCGGCGGCGCGTGCACCGGCGGCGGCATCGGCCCCCTCCAGGTCGACGAGGTCATCGGCGTGATGAAGGCCTACTCCACGCGGGTGGGCTCCGGGCCGTTCCCGACCGAGCTGTTCGACGACACCGGCAAGGGGATCGCGGAGCGGGGTCGCGAGTTCGGCACGGTCACCGGGCGCGCGCGTCGCGTCGGCTGGTTCGACGCGGTCCCGATGCGCTACGCGGTCGCCGTGAACTCGAACACCGCCGTCGTGCTCAACAAGCTCGACATCCTGTCGGGCATCGAGACGATCCGCCTGTGCGTGGCCTACGAGATCGACGGCCGGCGGGTCGACGTCTGGCCCTCGAGCGGCTCCGCCCTCTCGCGCGCGACGCCCATCTACGAGGAGTTCGAGGGCTGGGAGGAGCCGATCCACGACGTCCGCAGCCTGTCGGACCTGCCCGAGGCCGCGCGCCGCTACGTGTCGGCCCTCGAGTCGCACGCCGGCGGTGTGCCGATCGTGTTCGTCTCGGTCGGTCCCGAGCGGACCCAGACCATCGAACGGGCCTGGCGGCCGAAGCGCCACCGCCCGGCGGCGACGGCCTGACCGCGATGACCGGCCGATGACGCTCGTGATGCCCACCCGCATCCTCGTCGTCGGCGGCGGCGGCCGCGAGCACGCGCTCGCCTGGAAGCTCGGCCGCGAGCCGGGCGTGAACGAGGTGCTGGTCGCCCCGGGCAGCGCGGGGATCTCGGGCGAGCCGCACGTCCGGGTCGGTGCCGTCGAACCGCTCGACCCGGCCGCGGTCGTGGCGGTCGCGCGCGAGCACGCCTCCGAGCTGGTGGTCGTCGGGCCCGAGGCGCCGCTGGCGGCCGGCGTCGCCGATGCGCTGCGGGACGCCGGGATCGCCGTCTTCGGGCCGGACCGCGAGGCGGCCAGGCTCGAGACCTCCAAGGCGTTCTGCCACGAGGTGGCCGCGGCGTGCGGGCGTCCGGGCGGCCCGGGCGCGGTCGTTCACGGCGGGCGACGACGACGCGGCGATCGACTACGTCCGCGAGCTCGCGGACGGCGGCACACGCGCCGTGCTCAAGGCCGATGGGCTCGCGTCGGGCAAGGGCGTGATCGTGACCGAGTCGGCCGAGCAGGCGATCGGGCTCGTGCCGTCGTTCCTCGCCGGCCGCCCGGCCGACGTCCCGGCGCTGGTCATCGAGGAGCGTCTCGAGGGCCGCGAGGCCAGCGTCATCGCGATCTGCGACGGGACCCGGGCCGTGGCGCTCCCGGCCGCGCGCGACCACAAGCGGCTGTGCGACGGCGACGCCGGGCCGAACACCGGCGGCATGGGCGCGTACTCGCCGCTGCCGGACCTCGACGCCGAGGCCGTCGAGCGGGTGCTCGAGACGGTCCACCGGCCGATCCTGGCCGAGATGGCCCGCCGCGGCACCCCGTTCCGGGGATTCCTCTACGCCGGCCTCATGCTCACCGCCGACGGCCCGGTCCTGCTCGAGTGCAACGTCCGGCTGGGCGATCCCGAGGCCCAGGTGATCCTGCCGCGGGTCGCCGGATCGCTCGGGCCGTGGCTGCTCGCCGCCGCGCGCGGCCGGCTTCCCGCCGACGCGCCCGCTCGGCTCCCCGAGCTCCCGGACGCGGCGGTCGGCATCGTCCTGGCGGCGAAGGGCTACCCGGGCGACCCGCGCCGCGGCGACCCGATCGACGGGCTCGCGGCGGCCGAGGCACGCGGCGCGATCGTGTTCCACGCCGGGACGGTCGGGCGCCCGCAGGGCGGTTACGGCACCAACGGCGGGCGGGTGCTCACGGTCGTCGGGCGCGGTCGCGACCTCGCCGCCGCCCGCGAGGCCGCCGAAGCGGCCGCGAACGCCATCTCCTGGGACGGCCTCCAGCGACGTCGCGACATCGCCGCGGACCTGCCGGTGCCGGCCGGAGCGCCGTCATGATCCCGCGCTACACGCTGCCCGAGATGGGGGCCGTCTGGGCCGAGGAGGCCCGCTTCGAGCGGATGCTCGAGGTCGAGCTCGCGGTCTGCCGGGCCCAGGCCCGACGCGGCCTCGTGCCGCCGGAGGCCCTGGCCGGGATCGAGGCCCGGGCGCGGGTCGACGTCGACCGGATCGCGGAGATCGAGCGGACCACCGACCACGATGTGATCGCATTCGTCTCGCAGGTCGCGGAGACGGTCGGGCCCGACGGCCGGTACCTGCACCTCGGCCTGACCAGCAGCGACGTCGTCGACACGGCGCTCGCGCTGCAGCTGCGGGCCGCCGGGAGTCGCCTCACCGAGGACGCGGACCGGCTGACGGCCGCGCTCGTGAGCCGGGCACGCATCGAGGCCGGCACCGTGATGATGGGCCGCACCCACTCGGTCCACGCCGAGCCCACGACGTTCGGGCTCAAGTGCGCGGGCTGGGCGTTCGAGGTCGCGCGCGGCCGCCACCGCCTCTCGGAGGCCACCGTCGAGATCGCCACCGGCAAGATCAGCGGCCCGGTCGGCACCTACAGCCACCTCGCGCCCGAGATCGAGGCCGAGGTGCTGGCCGAGCTCGGCCTGCGCGTCGACCCGGTCAGCACCCAGATCGTCCAGCGCGACCGGCATGCGGCGTTCCTCACGGCGATCGCGATCCTGGGCGGCAGTCTCGAGCGTCTCGCGACCGAGGTCCGCAACCTCCAGCACACCGAGATCGCCGAGGTCATGGAGCCGTTCAAGCCGGGCCAGAAGGGCAGCTCGGCGATGCCCCACAAGCGCAACCCGATCCTGTCGGAGCGGATCGCCGGGCTCGCCCGGCTGCTGCGCGGCTACGCCCAGACCGGCCTCGAGAACCAGCCCCTGTGGCACGAACGCGACATCAGCCACAGCTCCGCGGAGCGCGTCGCGCTGCCCGACGCGACGATCCTGCTCGACTACATGCTGGTCCGGACGACGTCGCTGGTCGAGGGCCTGGTCGTGCGCCCGGAACGGATGCGCGAGAACATCGAGCGCGGCCTGGGCCTGCACGCGTCGTCGCGGGTGCTGCTGGCCCTCGTCGAGCGTGGCGGGCTCTCGCGAGAGGACGCCTACGGCATCGTCCAGCGCAACGCCCTGCGGGCCGCCGACGAGCGCGTGCCCCTCCAGCGCCTGCTCGCGACGGACCCCGTCGTGGCCCAGAAGCTGCCGCTGGCCGAGCTCGACGCCTGCTTCGACGATGCCACGCTGCTTCGCCACGTGCCCGAGGTCATCGCCCGCCTCGACCGGCTGGAGGTCGTCCGTGCGACTGGCTGAGGCATTCGTCCGCGCCGGCAAGGTCCGCGACCTGTATCGCGTGGGCGACGACCGGCTGCTGCTGGTCGCGTCGGACCGCCTGTCGGCGTTCGACGTGGTCCTGCCCACGCCCGTCCCCGACAAGGGACGCGTGCTCACCGGCCTCTCGCGCTACTGGTTCGCGGAGACGGCGGCGATCGTGCCCAATCACCTGCTGTCGACCGACCCGGCCGACGTCCCGGCCGAGATCACCGACGGCGACCCCGACGTGGCCGAGACCCTGCGCGGCCGGATGATGCTCGGGCGGCTGGCCGAGGTGCTGCCGATCGAGTGCGTCGTCCGCGGCTACCTCTCGGGCTCGGGGTGGAAGGCGTACCTCGACGACGGCGCCGTGTGCGGGATCAGGCTCCCGGCCCGGCTGCGGGAGAGCGACCGGCTGCCGGCCCCGATCTTCACGCCGGCCACGAAGGCGCCGATGGGCGAGCACGACGAGAACATCCCGTTCGAGAGCGTCGAGACGCTGATCGGGCCGGAGCTGGCCGCGCGCGTGCGCGACGTGTCGATCGCGCTGTATCGCCACGGCGCCGAGGTCTGCGAGCGGGCGGGGATCGTCCTCGCCGACACCAAGTTCGAGTTCGGGCTGCTGCCGTCCGGCGAGCTGCTGCTCATCGACGAGGTGCTGACCCCGGACTCGAGCCGCTTCTGGGACGCCGAGGCCTACCAGCCCGGCCGGGCGCAGGCGAGCTTCGACAAGCAGTACGTCCGCGACTGGCTGCTCCGCCAGGAGTGGGACCGGACGGCACCCGGGCCCGAGCTCCCGCTGGACGTCGTGGCCGGGACGCGCGCCCGCTACGTGGCGGCGTTCGAGCGGATCACCGGCGCCAGCTTCGACCGCTATCTCACGGAGGACGTCATCGCCCGATGAGCCACCCCGACCGCAGCTTCCGATTCGCCGTCAACGTGACGCCCAAGCCGGGCATCCTCGACCCGCAGGGGCGGGCCGTCGAGCGCAGCCTGCCACACCTCGGCATCGCCGGGGTGGCCGACGTCCGGGTGGGCCGGCGGGTGGAGCTCACGGTCGCCGCCGCGGACGAGGCGGCGGCCCGGGCCGTCGTCGAGCGGCTGGCCGCGGAGCTGCTCTCGAACCCGCTGATCGAGGCGTTCGAGGTCGAGCCGCTCGGCGTCGCGGACGATCCGGCGCCGACCGCGGCCGGGGCGGCGGCGGATGACGACCCGGATCGGCATCGTCCTGTTCCCGGGCTCCAATCGCGACATCGACGCGGTCAACGCGATCACGATCGCCGGCGCCGAGCCCGTGATCCTGTGGCACGAGTCGCCCGACCTCGACGGCGTCGCCGGGATCCTCCTGCCGGGCGGGTTCGCGTACGGCGACTACCTCCGGGCCGGCGTGATCGCGCGCTTCAGCCCGGTCATGCGGGCGGTCGCCGACTTCGCGGAGCGCGGCGGGCCGGTGCTGGGGATCTGCAACGGCTTCCAGGTCCTCGCCGAGGCGGGCCTCGTGCCGGGCGCCCTGCTGCGCAACCGCGCGCTGCGGTTCGTGTGCCGAGAGGTCACGCTGCGGCCCGAGCAGCTCGACACGCCGTTCACGCGGGAGCTCGACGGGCGCCCGCTGCGGATGCCGGTCGCGCACGGCGAGGGCTGCTACTACGCGGACGACGCGGCGCTCGACGCGCTGGAGCGCGACGGCCAGGTGCTCTGGCGCTACGCGAACGCCGACGGCTCGGTCGCCGGACCCGACGACCCGGGCAACCCGAACGGCTCGCTGCGCGGCATCGCCGGCGTCCGCAACGCCGCGGGCAACGTCGCGGGCCTCATGCCCCATCCGGAGACGGCGTCCGAGGCGATCCTCGGCTCCGACGACGGCCTGGGCATCATCCGCTCGTTCGTCGTGAGCTCGGCCGAGTGGGCGACGACCGGGTCGATCGCGGGCGTCGAGCGTCCGGCCCTCGCGGGGGCGCCCGCGTGACGGCGACGGCGGCAGCCCCGCTGCATCGCGCATTGGGCCTCGAGGACGTCGAGCTCGACGCCATCCGGGACAAGCTCGGTCGCGACCCGAACGACCTCGAGCTGGCCATGTTCAGCGTGATGTGGAGCGAGCACTGCTCGTACAAGAGCTCCCGGCCGCTGCTGGCCACGCTGCCGACCGCGGGTCGCGACGTCGTCGCCGGGGTGGGGGAGCAGGCGGGCGTCATCTCGATCGGCGACGGGCTCGCCGTCGCGTTCAAGATCGAGTCCCACAACCACCCGTCGGCGGTCGAGCCGTACCAGGGCGCGGCCACCGGGGTCGGCGGGATCCTGCGCGACGTGTTCGCGATGGGCGCGCGGCCGATCGCGGTGCTCGACGCGCTGCGGTTCGGCGACCCGTCCGACGCGCGCACGCGACACCTCGTCGACGGCGTCGTGCGGGGGGTCGGCGGGTACGGCAACTGCGTCGGCGTCCCCACGGTCGGCGGCGAGCTCGTGTTCGACCCGTCGTACCAGGGCAACCCGCTGGTCAACGTGATGGCGATCGGGCTGCTCGAGGACGGCATGCTGACCCGCGCGGCGGCCGACGGCGTGGGCAACCTCGTGGTCCTGTACGGGTCGGCGACCGGCCGCGACGGGATCGGCGGCGCATCGGTCCTCGCCTCCGCGACGTTCGGTGACCAGGACCCGTCCAAGCGACCGTCGGTCCAGGTCGGCGACCCGTTCGCGGAGAAGCTGCTCATCGAGGCGACCCTCGAGCTGATCGCGAAGGGCCTCGTCGTCGGCATCCAGGACCTCGGTGCGGCCGGGATCACGTGCGCGACGTCGGAGTCGGCCGATCGCGGCGGCACCGGCATGCTCGTGGACCTCGACGCGATCCCGCGCCGGGAGCCGGGCCTCGAGCCGTTCGAGGTGATGATCTCCGAGTCGCAGGAGCGGATGCTCGCGATCGTCGAGCCCGCGCGCTGGGAGGCCGTCCGCGCCGTGTGCGAGCGCTGGGAGCTGCCGGTGGCGATCATCGGCCGCGTCTCGCCCGAGCCCGAGATCGTCGTGCTCACCGGACCCGACGGCGCCGGCGCGCTCGACGCCGACGGGCGGCCCGTCGCGGGCGCCCGGGAGCTGGCCCGGATCCCCGCCGCGGCCCTCGCCTCGGGCGCGATCGTGTTCCAGCGCGAGTCCCGACCGCCGACCCGTCGACGTGCCGCGCCGGCGCCCGGGGCGCCGCTCGAGCCCGTCGACTCGCTCCCGCTGCGCGGCCAGGACCCGGGCGCGGTCCTCCAGGCGCTGCTGGGGTCGCCCAACCTCTCGTCGCGCCGCAGCGTGTACGAGCAGTACGACACCAACGTCCAGGCGAACACGGTGGCCGGCCCGGGACATGGTGCCGCGGTGCTGCGGATCAAGGGCACCACCAAGGCGCTGGTCGCCTCGACCGACGGGAACGCGCCGGTCGGCCTCCTCGACCCGTGGCTCGGGGCCGCGATGTCGGTCGCCGAGGCCGCGCGCAACGTCGCCATCACCGGCGCCCGGCCGCTGGGCGTCACGAACTGCCTCAACTTCGGCGACCCGACCCGGCCCGAGGCCTTCTGGCAGCTGAGCGAGGCCGTCCGCGGCCTGTCCGACGCCTGCATCGCGCTCGAGCTGCCGGTCACCGGCGGCAACGTGTCGCTGTACAACGAGGCGCCGGGGTCCGCGATCGCGCCCACGCCCGAGATCGGCGTCGTCGGCCTGCTCGAGGACGTCACGAAGCGCGTGGGCCCCGCCTTCCGCGAGGATGGGAACGCCGTGCTGATCGTCGGCGAGTCCGGCGCCGGGCTCGCGGGCAGCGAGTACGCGCGGCTCGCAGGGGCGGCGCCCGAGGACGGCCCGCCCGCGCTCGACCTGGCCCGCGAGGGCCGTCTCCAGGCGTTCATCCGCGAGGCGGTCGATCGTGGCCTGGTCGAGAGCTGCCAGGACATCGCGGGCGGCGGCCTCGCCGTCGCGGTCGCCGAGATGGCGATCTGGGGCGATCGCGGCGCGCAGCTCCGGCTCACCGTGGGCGACTCGCCCGCCGTCGGCCTGTTCGGCGAGAGCCCATCGCGCCTGATCGTCGAGATCGCCCCGCGCCACGTCCCGGCGTTCATCCTGCTCGCCCGCCAGCACGGGCTGCCCGGCGACGAGCTCGGGTTCACCGGCGGCCCACGGCTCGTCATCGAGCTCGCCGGCGAGGGCGCGACCGGCGCCGCGGAGGAGCGGGGGAGCCGGATCGCCGACGCGCTCGACGTGGCGATCGACGACCTGCGCCACGCCTGGGAGCACGGCCTGCCACGGGCGCTCGGGTGGGAGGATCCCACCTGATGTGCGGCGTCGTCGGCGTCGTCCTGCCGGATCGCGGCCACGAGGCGGCCGCGGTCGCCGCCACCGCCCTGTTCGCGCTCCAGCACCGCGGCCAGGAGTCGGCCGGGGTGGGGGTGTCGGACGGCCGGAACCTCATGATCTACAAGGACCTCGGCATGGTCAGCCAGGTCCTCGACGAGCGGCGGATCCCGTCGCTGGCCGGCGACCTCGCGGTCGCCCACTGCCGCTACTCGACGACCGGCTCGACGGTCTGGGAGAACGCCCAGCCGACGCTCCGCCTCGGCCCGCGCCGCGCGCTCGCGATCGGCCACAACGGCAACCTCGTCAACACCCGCGAGCTGCTGGGCCAGCTCGAGGGCGGCCGCGGCCGCCTGCCGGCCAGCACGGACACCGAGCTGTTGACCGCGCTCCTGGCCGACGAGCCCGCCGAGGACACGGTCGGCGCCCTGCGGCGCGTCCTGCCCCGCGTGCGCGGCGCGTTCAGCCTCGTGATCCTCGACGAGCACAAGGTGATCGGCGTCCGCGACCCGCACGGCTTCCGGCCGCTCGTGCTCGGGCGGCTGCCGCTGACCGACGACGGCGTCGACCGGCCGGGCCTGTGGGGCGACGACACGGCCGGCTGGATCCTCGCGTCCGAGACCGCCGCGCTCGACATCGTCGGCGCCGAGTACGTTCGGGACGTGGAGCCGGGCGAGATCGTCGTCCTCGAGCCGGGCCGCGAGCCCGTCTCCGTGCGCTACGCCGAGGCGACGCCGGCGTTGTGCGTGTTCGAGCTCATCTACTTCGCCCGCCCGGACTCGTACATGGAGGGCCGCAACCTGTACGAGGCGCGGCGGCACATGGGGATGGAGCTCGCGATCGAGCACCCGGCGCCGGCCGACATGGTGATGCCGGTGCCCGACACGGGCGCGCCCGCCGCCGCGGGGTTCGCCGAGGCGTCCGGGACCCCGTATCGCGAAGGCATGGTCCGCAACCGCTACAGCGGGCGGACGTTCATCCAGCCCAGCCAGGCGATGCGCCAGCGGGGGGTCAACGTCAAGCTCAGCCCGCTGCGCGAGGTCGTGCGCGGCCGCAAGCTCGTCGTGGTCGACGACTCGATCGTGCGCGGCACGACCACCAAGCAGATCGTCGGCCTCCTGCGCCGGGCCGGCGCGAGCGAGGTCCACGTCCGGATCAGCGCCCCGCCGATCTACCACCCCTGCTTCTACGGCATCGACACGTCGATCGAGACCGAGCTCATCGCCTCGACCCACTCGGTCGAGGAGATCCGGGCCTTCATCGGCGCGGACACGCTCGGCTACCTGTCGATCCGGGGCGTGCTGAACGCGCTCGATCTCCCGTACGACCGGTTCTGCTTCGCCTGCTTCGACGGCAACTACCCGGAGCCCGTCCCGTACGACGTCACCGCCCGCAAGTTCCTGCTCGAGACCGAGCCCGCCGGGAGCGGTGCCCGCGGATGAGCGAGCGGGGGACCTTCACGCGCGTGGCCTACGCCCGGGCAGGAGTCGACGTCGCGGCCGGCGACCGTGCCGTGGAACTGATGCGCGCGGCCGTCGAGTCGACGCGGCGACCCGAGGTCCTCGGGAGCATCGGCGGCTTTGGGTCGACGTTTACGATCCCTGATGGCATCCGGGAGCCGGTCATCGTCTCGTCGACCGACGGGGTGGGCACGAAGACGGCGATTGCGGCCGCGCTCGGCCGGTTCGACACCATCGGGATCGACCTCGTCGCCATGTGCGCCGACGACGTCGTCTGCGCGGGTGCTGAGCCGGTCGCGTTCCTCGACTACATCGCCGTCGGGCGCCTGGATCCGCACCAGGTGGCCGAGCTCGTGGGCGGCGTGGCCGACGGCTGTCGGCAGGCGGGAGCCGCGCTCGTGGGCGGCGAGACGGCCGAGCATCCGGGCCTGATGGAGGCTGGCGAGTTCGACTTGGCCGGGTTCTGCATCGGCGTGGCCGATCGGAGAGAGCTGCTCGACGGCAGCACGGCCCGGGCGGGCGACGCGATGGTGGGTCTCGCAGCGAATGGCCTGCACGCGAACGGGTTCTCGCTCGTCCGTGCCTTGGTCGCGGAGCACGACCTCGACCTCAGGGCGCCATATCAGTCGCTCCTCCGGCGGATCCTCGGGGACGCCGCGGCCGCAGCGTGCCTCGAACACGAGCCCGATCATGCGCTCGCGACGATTGGCGACGTTCTGCTCACGCCGACGCGCGTCTACGCGAGGGACGTCCTCGCGATCCGCGCCGCGCTCGTTGCGGATGGCCACGACATCCGCGGGATCGCCCACATCACGGGAGGTGGCTTGCCCGGCAACGTTGCGCGCGCGCTCCCGCCCGCGTTGGGCGCACGCCTCGACCCGCGCAGCTGGTCAGTGCCCTCGGTGATGCGCCTGTTCGCCGAACTCGGGGGGATCGAGGACGATGAGCTGCGCGCGACCTTCAACGGCGGCCTGGGCATGGTAATCGTGGTCCCGGCGTCGGCGGCGGAGTTGACGGTCGCGCTGGCCGGAGAGCGCGGCATCCCTGCCTCGATCGTCGGCGAGGTGGTCGACGCGGCTGAGCTCGGTGGTCACCGCTACGCGGAGGCGACGTAACGCGATGAGCACCCAACGGATCGCCGTTGGCGTGTCCGGCAGCGGGTCGAACCTGCGGGCGCTCGTCGCGGCCGCTCAGCGGGGCGCCGTCGGGGGCAAGGTGGAGCTGGTGTTCGCCGATCGCGCCTGCCCGGCGCTCGACTGGGCGGCGGAGCAGGGGATCGAGACCGCCCTCGTGTCCGGCGGCGACGACGCGACGCTCGCGGAGACGCTCACGGCCGTCGCGCCCGATGGGGTGGTCCTGGCGGGCTACCTGCGCCTGGTCGGGCCGGAGGTCCTGGCGGCGTTTCCGGGCCGGATCCTCAACGTCCATCCGTCGCTGCTGCCGGCGTTCCCGGGCCTCCACGCCGTGCGCGACGCGCTCGCCGCGCGGGTGGCGATCACCGGCGTCACCGTCCACCTGGTCGACGCGACGCTCGACGGGGGCCCGATCGTCGCCCAGGAGCCGGTCCCGATCCTGATCGGCGACGACGAGGCGACGCTGCTCGATCGGATCCACGCCGCCGAGCACCAGCTGCTGCCGAGGGTGGTCGCCGCGCTGTTGGCGGGGGCGATCGATCCGCGATCCGGGTCCTTCACGGCGCAGGCGTTCGACGACCTGCCCGTTCCGCGGCGCGCCCTGCTCTCGGTGTCCGACAAGGCCGGCCTCGCCGAGCTCGGCGCGGGCCTCGTCGCCCGCGGGTTCGAGCTCGTGAGCACGGGCGGCACGGCGCGCGCGCTGCGCGAGGCGGGCCTGCCGGTCACCGACGTCGCCGCGGTCACCGGCTTCCCGGAGATGCTCGACGGGCGGGTCAAGACGCTCCATCCGCGCGTGCATGCCGGCCTCCTCGCGGACCGGCGGCGCGCAGACCACCGCGAGGCCCTCGCCGCCGCCGGCATCGCGCCGTTCGAGCTGGTCGTCGTCAACCTGTACCCGTTCGCCGAGGCGGCCCGGAAGCCCGGGCTGTCGTTCGACGAGCTGGTCGAGGAGATCGACATCGGCGGGCCGTCGATGGTCCGGGCCGCCGCCAAGAACCACGCCTCGGTCGCGATCATGACCTCGCCCGCCCGCTACGAGGCGATCCTCGCGGCGATCGACGAACACGGCGCGATCCCGTTGGGGCTTCGCTCGGCCCTCGCCGTCGAGGCGTTCGCCCACACGGCCGCGTACGACGCCCGGATCGCCGCCGAGCTGCCGTGCCGGATGCGCGAGGCCGGCGTCGACCTCCCGGCCGAGCCGGGGCTGCCCGGCGCGGAGGATCCGTACCCGCCGGTGCTGACGATCTCGATGGCCAAGGTCGACACCCTCCGCTACGGCGAGAACCCCCACCAGCCGGCCGCCCGGTACCGGCGCACGGACCGCGAGCCACGCGCCGCCGAGGGCCCGTTCGCGAGCGGCGAGCCGCCACTCCAGGGCAAGGCGCTCAGCTACAACAACGTCCTCGACGCGTCGGCGGCGGCCTCGCTGGCCCGGCTGCTGCGTGGCCCCGCCGTCGTCATCGTCAAGCACACCAACCCGTGCGGGGCGGCGGAGCGTTCCACCCTCGTCGAGGCCTGGGATGCCGCGCTCGCCGGCGACCCGGTCTCGGCGTTCGGTGGCGTGGTCGCCGTCACGGGCACGGTCGAACGCGAGCTCGCCGGGCGGCTCACGTCGCTGTTCCTCGAGGTCGTCGTCGCACCGGCCTTCGACGATGCGGCGCTCGAGGTCCTCGCCGGCAAGCCCAACCTGCGCCTGGTCGTGGACCCGTCGCTCGACGCGTCCGCCGACCGCAGTGGGCTGACGGCCCGCGGCCTGCTCGAGATCGACTACCTGGGCTCGGTGCGCACGGCCGGTGGCGCCGTCCTGGTGACCGCGCCCGATCGCCAGCCGGACGATCCGGACGCCTGGGCCCAGCTCTCGACCCGCCCGCCCACGGACGCCGAGCGAGCCGACCTCGACCTGGCCTGGCGCCTGTGCCGCGGGGTCGTCTCGAACGCGATCGTCCTCGTCCGCGACGGCATGCTGGTCGGGCTCGGCTCGGGGCAGGTCAGCCGCGTGGATGCCTGCCGCCAGGCCGTCGACAAGGCGCGCCAGTTCCAGGGCGAGGACGGGGCTCGTGGCGCGGCCGCGGCCTCGGACGCGTTCTTCCCGTTCGCCGACGGCCCGGAGCTCCTGCTCGGGGCCGGCGTGACGGCCATCGTCCAGCCCGGCGGCTCGATGCGCGACGCCGAGGTGCTGCGTGCCGTCGAGGCGGCCGGCGCGGCGATGCTGGTGACGGGGACCCGGCACTTCCGCCACTGACGCGTCGGCCCTTGACCGCTCGCCAGCAACGGGGACAATCGGCCCGATGACCATCGTCGCCGGCTCCACCGTCCGGATCTCGACGGCCGACCTGTCGGTCGAGGACCTGCTGCGGGTCGCGCATGGCGCGTCGATCGAGCTGGCGCCCGACGCCGTCGAGCGGATCCGGGCGTCGCGCGAGATCGTGGACCGGCTGGTCGACGGCCCCGCGCTGATCTATGGCCTCAACACGGGCCTGGGGCACATGCGCGACGAGCGCGTGCCGCGCGAGACCCTCCGCCGCTACCAGGAGCTGATCGTGGCCGCCCACGAGGGCGCGATCGGCGAGCCGCTTCCGACCCCGGTCGTCCGGGCCGCCATCGCGGTCCGGCTCAACGGGATCGCCCGCGGCGGGGCGGGGGCCAGCCTGGCGGTCGCCGAGGGGCTGGCGGCGCTGCTCAACGCCGGGGTGACGCCCGTCGTCGCGCGGACCGGCTCGGTGGGCGCGTCGGACCTCATGCACATGGCCGCGATCGCCCAGGTGCTGATCGGGACGGGCCTTGCCGAGCTCGCGGGCGAGGTCCTGCCGGGCGGCACGGCGCTTGCGCGGGCCGGCCTCGAACCCGTCGTCCTCGAACCCAAGGACGGCCTGGCCCTGATCTCGGCGAACGGCGTGTCGATCGGGCAGGCCGCGATCGTGGCCGAGCACGCGGGACGCCTGGCGCGCGTTGCCGACCTCGTGCTCGCCGCCTCGCTCGAGGTCCTGTCGGGCAACCCATCCATCCTCGACCCCGCCGTCCTCGCCGCCAAGCCGGTGCCCGGTCAGCTCGCCGCGGGAGCGGATATCCGTGGGTTCCTCGACGGCAGCGGCCTGTTCGCGCCGGGAGCCCCGGCGTCCGTCCAGGACCCGCTCTCGTTCCGGGTGGGCCCGCAGGTCCACGGCGCGTTCCGCGAGTTCATCGAGATCCTCGAACGGGCCGTCGCGATCGAGCTCAACGCGATGGACGACAACCCGCTGGTGGACGTCGAGTCCGGCCGGATGCTGAGCAACGGCAACTTCCACCCGATGGCGCTCGCGCTCGCGCTGGACGCCCTCCGGCCGGCGATGGCCCACGTCGGCCAGCTGTCCGATCGGCGCATGAACCACCTGTGGTCGTCCGTCGCGAGCCTGTTCATGGGCGAGTCGGTCGGGGACCTGATCGAGCAGGGCGGCGGCCTGCTCCGCTACACGGCCGCGACCCGGTACAGCGAGCTCCGCCTCGCCGCGCAGCCGGCGACGCTCGACCTCGGGGCGCTCGACCTGGGCGTGGAGGATCACGCGACGAACGCCGTCCTCACCGCGCAGCGCAGCGAGGAGGCGCTCGACCTGCTGCAGGACGTCCTCGCGATCGAGCTGCTGATGGCGTCGACCGTCGCGGTCGGCGTGCCCACGGGGCGGACCATCCCGCCACCCATCGCCGCGGCGTTCGACGCCCTGCGACGTGTCCGCGAGCCCCTCGGCCCGCACCCGCGAGCCGCGGCCGTCCACGCCGCCGTCAGTCGCGCGATGTGCGGCGACATCCTCGACGCGGCCCTCGCCGAGGTGGAAACCGGGCCATGACCCCGGCGGTCCCGGCCGCGCCGGCGATCCGCCGCCCCGGCGCCCTGGTGGCGGTCTCGGTCCTCGCGGCCTTCACGGCCAACTTCGACCTCCAGATCGTCAACCTCGCGCTGCCGGTGATCGGCGACGCGTTCGACGTCGGCCAGTCGACGCTGGCCTGGGCGGTCAACGCCTATGTGCTGCCGTTCGCGGTCTCGATCCTGGCCGTCGGGCGGCTCGGCGACCGCTACGGCCTCCGCCCCGTGCTGACCATCGGCGGCCTGCTGTTCGCCCTGGGCGCCGCGATCAGCGCGCTCGCGCCGTCGTACGGCGTCCTGCTGGCCGGCCGCGTCGCCCAGGGCGTCGGCGGCGCGGCCCTGCTGACGATCGGCCTCGCGTCGATCTCGGCGTCGTTCCAGGGCGCCGCTCGCGGGCGCGCGCTGGGCCTCTACTTCGCGGCCGGCGCGACGGCAGCCGTGGTCGGGCCGATCGTCGGCGGGGTGCTGACGTCGCTGATCGGCTGGCCCGGGATGTTCTGGGTGCAGGTGCCCATGGCCGTCGTCGCGGCGCTCGCGGCGTGGGCGATCCTCCCGCGGGCGACGGGCGGCAGCCGCCGATCGCTCGATGCGCCGGCGCTGGTGCTCGGGACCCTCGTGCTGCTCGGGATCAACGGGGCCCTCCTGCAGGCCGACGCGTGGGGCTGGACCTCGATCGGCGTGCTGGGCGGGTTCGCGGTCAGCGCGCTCGCGCTGGCCGCCTTCGTGTGGCGCGAGCGGTCCACGCCCGAGCCCGCCGTCCGCCTCGAGATCCTGCGCAGCCGCGCCTTCGTGGTGTCGACGCTGGTCGGGGCGGCGGCGTGGTTCGGCATCCTGTCGGGGTCGGTCCAGCTCGCGGTGTACCTCCAGGAGGTGCGCGGGCTGACCCCGACCGAGACGGCCCTGGTGCTGCTGCCGTGGCCCCTGCTGGCCGCGGTGATCTTCCCGCGGGGCGCGGCGATCGTGGCCCGCTTCGGAGCGCCACGGATGATGGTGCTGAGCCTGGCGTTCGCGCTCGTCGCGGCCCTGCTCACGCTGGCGTTCGACCCGACGACGCCGCTGCTGGTGGTGTCCGCCGTTGCGGCGCTGGGTGGGGTGCCGATGTCGCTGGGCGTCGTGGCCAGCACGATGACCGCGCTGTCCGAGTTCGCGCCGGCCGACGCCGGGATCGCCGCGGGCGTGTTCAACTCGCTGCGCCAGGTCGGCTCGGCGTTCGGCGTCGCGATCCCGGCGGCCGCCTTCGACCTCGCGATCCCGGCCGGCGCCACCGACCTCATGCCGGGCTCGCACGCCGCGTTCGTCAGCCGCGCCGTCGTGTTCGCGCTCGCGCTCGTGGCGGTCGTCCTGCTCCTGCGCCGCCCGCTGGCGGTCCCCGCGGGCGAGACACCGGCCGCGCGCCAGACGCCCGAGCCCGCGGTCGACGCCGCCTGACCCCCTGCTACGATCGAGCGCCATGTCCGATCGCCGCCGGTACTACCTCACCACCGCGATCGCGTACGCGAACAACGCCCCCGGCCTGCACACGGTGTACGAGGTCATCGGGGCGGACGTCATCGCGCGCTGGCACCGCATGCTCGGCGACGACACCCGGTTCCTGACCGGCACCGACGAGCACTCGGTCAACATCGCCCAGTCCGCGCAGGCCGAGGGCCGGACGCCGCGCGAGTTCGTGGACGAGAAGGTCGAGCTGTTCCGGTCCGCCGAGGATGCGCTGCTGATCAGCCCGGACCGGTTCATCCGGACCACGGACCCCGACCACTACCGGTCGGCCCAGGAGATCGTCCGGCGCGCCTACGCCAACGGCGACATCTACCTCGGCACGTACGAGGGCTGGTACTGCCCCAACGAGGGGTTCATGGCGACCTCGGACCTGCTCGAGACGGCCCGCGGGATGCAATGCCCGAACCACCCTGACGTGGAGCTCCAGTGGCTGACCGAGCGCAACTGGTTCTTCCGCCTGTCGGCCTACCAGGAGCGCCTGCTCGAGCACTACGAGCAGCATCCCGACTTCGTCCAGCCCGACTACCGGCGCAACGAGATGCTGGGCTTCATCCGCCAGGGCCTCGAGGACTTCTCGATGAGCCGCGCGGGAGCGGCGTGGGGCATCCCGTTCCCGATCGCCGAGAACGGCGAGACGGCCCAGCGCGAGGACGGCTCCTGGGACCCCGAGGCCGGGACGATCTACGTCTGGTTCGACGCCCTGATCAACTACATCACGGGCGCGGGCTTCCCCGACGACCAGGACGCGTTCGGCCGCTGGTGGCCGGCCGACCTGCACGTGATCGGCAAGGACATCGCCCGCTTCCACACGATCTACTGGCCGGCCATGCTCTGGGCGGCGGGCCTCGAGGCGCCGCGCCACGTCTGGGTCCACGGCTGGCTGCTGGTCCAGGGCGAGCGGATGAGCAAGAGCCGCGGCAACTTCCTCGACCCCCATGCGGTGGTGGCGGCGTTCGGCGCCGACGGCGCTCGCTACGTGACCTTGCGCGAGGTGGCCTTCGACCGCGACACCGACGTGTCGTGGGACTCGTTCGTGCGCCGCTATAACGCCGACCTCGCCAACGACTTCGGCAATCTCGTCAACCGCACGGTCTCGATGGTCAACCGCTACCTCGACGGGGAGCGCCCGGCGCCGCGACCGGCCGGCGACTCGCCGCTCGGCGCGGGCTGGGCCGGTGCGCTCGAGCGGTTTCGGGAGCGGCTCGAGGGCTGCCTCCTCCACGACGCCCTGGGCGAGCTGTGGGCGTTCGTGGGCGCCGCGAACAAGACGGTGGATTCCGAGCAGCCGTGGACGCTCAACAAGGCGGCCCAGTCGGGCGACGAAGCCGCGGCTGCGCGGCTGCGCGGCGTGCTCGGCGACCTCGTCGAGGCCTGCCGGCTGGTGGGCCTGGCCGTCGCGCCCTTCATGCCCTCGATCGCGCCCCGGATCCTGGAGCAGCTGGGCCACGCGTACCCGTACGGTGCCGACGGCAACGACGG
The DNA here is from genome assembly GCA_963767945.1 of uncultured Chloroflexia bacterium. Lineage (GTDB taxonomy): Bacteria > Chloroflexota > Limnocylindria > Limnocylindrales > CSP1-4 > CAIXZV01. The sequence continues at coordinate 366,458 of CAVYGH010000013.1, forward strand.
CCCACCGATCCTCGAGGGGCTCGCCTGGGGCGCCGACGCCGGGCCGGGCCGCGTGATCGGCACGCCGGTGCCGCTCTTCCCACGCGTGGACACCGAGGCGATCGAGACCCAGCCGGCCTGAGACGTGCGCCTCGTCGACTCCCACGGCCACGTCAACGCCGACCGGTTCGCCGACGACGTCGAGCTCGTCCTCGGGGCGGCGCGGATCGCGGGCGTGGAGCGCCTGCTCGTGCCGGGCTGGAACCACGCCTCCTCGTCGCGAGCGCTCGCGCTCGTCGAGCGGCACGGCTGGCTCGACGCCGCGGTGGGCGTCCACCCCCACGACGCGGACAAGGCGACGAACGACGATCGGGCCGCGATCGAGGCGTGGGCGCGAGACGAGCGCGTCGTGGCGATCGGGGAGACGGGGCTGGACTCGGACCGGATGTTCTCGCCCTGGGACGCCCAGCTGGACAACCTGCGCCGTCATCTCGCCCTCGCGCTCGAGACGGGCAAGCCCGCGATCCTCCACTGCCGCTCGAAGGCGGGCTCGCGGGAGGCCCAGGACGCCCTCGTCGACGAGCTGCGTCGGGCCGGCTTCGACGGCGATGCCGCGCGCCGGGCGTTCGGCGGGCGGCCGCCGGCGGTGATCCACAGCTTCTCGGGACCCGTCGACTACGCCCGGGAGGTGCTCGCGTTGGGCCTCGCGGTCAGCTGCTCGGGGCTCGTGTTCCGCGCGGGCGAGGAAGCGTCGGCCGAGGTGGCGGCGCTCGTGCCGGCGGACCGACTGCTCGTCGAGACGGACGCGCCGTTCCTGACGCCGAAGGGCGCCCCCCGGTCTCGCAACGAGCCCGCCTTCGTGGACCTGACCGCCCGCTGGGTCGCCGAGCGGCGCGGGGTGGGGGAGGAAGGGCTCGAGACGTTCGGGGACGGCCTCGTAGCCGCCTACGATGCCACGTTCGCGCGGGCGCGCCCGCGCGCCCTGCGGGCACCGTGAACGATCTGTTTTTCGGTTGACAGCGGCGATCGACGTGGGATAGATTGGCACTCTAACGGCGAGAGTGCTAAAGCCACTTGGCTGCGGCCGGCGAACCTGCCCCCGGGACGACACCCCGGCGCGGCCGGCGTGACCGGTCAGCGGACCCCGGTCACGCGCTCGACCACCCGTTCACAGCATTGGCACGACGGCCGGTTCGCGGCCGTCAGAGGAGGATTGCACGTTGGCCACCGCCTCGAAGACGAAGCTTCGCCCGCTGGGCGACCGGGTCGTCATCAAGCCGACCCCCCGCGAGGAGATGACGAAGTCGGGCATCGTCCTGCCGGACACGGCGAAGGAGAAGCCCCAGGAGGGCGAGATCCTGGCCGTCGGACCGGGCGCGTTCGACACCGAGGGCAAGCGGATGGCGATCGACGTCTCCGTCGGCCAGAAGGTCCTGTACGCCAAGTACGCGGGGACCGAGTTCAAGATCGAGGGCGACGAGCTCCTGATCGTGAGCCAGAAGGACATCCTCGCGATCGTCGAGGACTGAAACCAAACGATCCCATTCAGCACGCCTGATTTCCGGAGGACCACGACTTGGCCAAGCAGCTCATCTTCGACGAGACCGCTCGTCGCTCCCTGAAGCGGGGCATCGATCGCCTCGCCGACGCCGTCCGGGTCACGATCGGTCCGAAGGGCCGGAACGTCGTCCTGGACAAGAAGTTCGGCTCTCCCACGATCACCAACGACGGCGTCACGATCGCTCGCGACATCGAGCTCGAGGACCCGTTCGAGAACATGGGCGCGCAGCTCCTCAAGGAGGTCGCGACCAAGACCGATGACGTCGCCGGCGACGGCACCACCACCGCGGTGGTCCTCGGCCAGGCGATGGTCGCGGAGGGCCTGCGGGTCGTCACCGCCGGCGCCAACCCGATGGTCGTCAAGCGCGGCATCGAGAAGGCCGTCGACACCATCGTCGCCGACATCAAGAAGACCGCCCGGCCCGTCGAGACCCGCGAGCAGATCGCGGCCGTCGCGGCCATCTCCGCGGCGGATCCCGAGGTCGGCGAGATCATCGCCGAGGTGATGGACAAGGTCGGCAAGGACGGCGTCATCACCGTCGAGGAGGGCCAGTCGCTCGGCCTCGAGAAGGAATACACCGAGGGCATGCAGTTCGACCGGGGCTACATCTCGGCGTACTTCGTGACCAACCCCGACCGGATGGAGACCGTCCTCGAGGACGCGCTCATCCTGATCACCGACAAGAAGATCTCGGCCGTGCCGGACCTCCTGCCGGGCCTCGAGAAGGCCGTCCAGCTGGGCCGGCCGATGCTGATCATCGCCGAGGACGTGGACGGTGAGGCGCTCGCGACCCTCGTCGTGAACAAGCTCAAGGGCACGATCTCGGTCCTCGCGGTCAAGGCGCCGGGCTTCGGCGACCGCCGCAAGGAGATGCTCCGCGACATCGCGATCCTGACCGGCGGCACCGTCATCTCCGAGGAGATCGGCCGCAAGCTGGACTCGGTCACCGTCGAGGACCTGGGCAAGGCCCGCCGCATCGTCGCCACCAAGGACGACACGACGGTCGTCGACGGCGCCGGCTCGCCGGAGCAGATCAAGGCGCGCATGTCGCAGATCAAGGCGCAGATCGAGGACACGACCTCGGACTACGACAAGGAGAAGCTCCAGGAGCGCCTCGCCAAGCTGGCCGGCGGCGTCGCCGTCATCAAGGTCGGCGCGGCCACCGAGGTCGAGCTCAAGGAGAAGAAGCACCGCATCGAGGACGCGCTCTCGACGACCCGTGCGGCCGTCGAGGAGGGTCTCGTCGCGGGCGGCGGCACGACGCTGCTCCAGGCGATCCCGGCGCTCGACAAGCTCAAGCTCGACGGCGACGAAGGCGTCGGCGTCGACATCGTCCGCAAGGCGCTCGAGGCGCCCGCCCGGCAGATCGCCGACAACGCCGGTGCGTCCGGCGAGGTCATCGTGAGCAAGGTGCGCGGCCTCAAGACCGGCGAGGGCTATGACGCCCTCCGTGGCGAGTACGGCGACATGTTCAAGAAGGGCATCGTCGACGCCGCCAAGGTCACCCGCTCGGCGCTCCAGAACGCCGCGTCCATCGCCGCGATGGTCCTCACGACGGAGACGCTCGTGACCGACATCCCGGAGAAGGACAAGGCCGGCGCCGGCGCCGGTCACGACCACGGCGGAGGCATGGACTTCTAGTCCGGCCACAACCTCGCAAGCTCACGGCCCCCGGCAGGCACCGCCTCCGGGGGCCGTTTCATGTCTGCGGGCGTGCCTGCGCTGATCTCCTGACAGGTTTCGGCGTGCTGACGTGCGACCCTCGGGGTTGTTGCGCGTGGCCTCGGGTCGTCGAGCGCGGTTTGACCGAATCGCCCCTCAGGCCCGAGCCTGTACGCCGACACGAGAGAGACCGGAGCCCGCGCAGGCCCGCCACGGAGTTATCAAACGTCATGTCCAACACCCGCGTCTGGGCCGGGCTTGGCGCCGTGGCCATCGGGGCGATCGCCCTCCTCGGGGCCGGGGCGGTGCTCGGCGTGGGGCCGCTAGCGTCGGCCACGCCGCCGGAGCAGGTGACCGATCCCAAGGAAATGCTCGCCCGCTCGCTGCAGGCGACCCTCGATGCGGACGCGGTCCACTTCGAGGGCACCGTGTCGGGCACGATCCCCGGGGCGCTGGTCGGTCGCGCCGAGCCGTCAATCGACCTCGACGGGACGACGCTCGAGATCGACATCCGGCCCAAGGACGCCAAGACGAAGACCCACCTCGCGAGCGAGCCGCTCGAGGTCGAGCTCGACACCGTCACCGTGTGGGACGGGGCCTGGTACCGGACCGCGCCCGACGAGCCGTGGGCGCGCGCGTCCCTGGGCGGCGCCTCCGCCGAGGCCGGCGTCGACATCAACCCGCTCACGCTGGTCGACCGCCTGCGCGCCTACCTCGCCACGCCCGGGGCCACGGCAACCACCCGCGACGTGCCCTGCGCCAGCGGATCCGGCCGGTGCCACGAGATCACGCTCGATGCGGGCTCGGACCCGGTGACGATCCTCGGGCTGATGCTTCCCCACGAGCGCGCCGAGCAGCTGCCCCCGGTGGACATCGTGATCACGCTGCAGACCGACGCGCTCACGCTCCGGCCCGCCCAGCTCGTGGCCGAGGCGACGAGCGAGGACGGCACCGTCGACATCCGGACCGTGATCGACGCCAGCCGCTGGGACGAGGACATCGTGATCGAGGAGCCGTCCGAGACGGAGCCCTCGCCGGAGGCGTCGTCCGGCTGACCACGCGCGGCCGCGGCATGAGGGGGCGAGCGTAGACTCGGAATCACCCCTCTCAGCCGCAGCAGGAGCACGCCCATGGTCCGCATCCGGCGTTTCGGGATCATCCGCACCGCCAACATGGTGGCCGCGCTATACGCGTTTATCGCGCTGTTCTTTGCCGCGTTCATCGTCCTCTTCGGGGCGCTTGGCGTGGCGATCGGCCCGCGTGGCACCATCGACAGCCAGGTCGGCGCAGGCATCGTCGGCGTCCTCATCCTGGCCCTGTTCGTGGTCGCGTTCTACGCGATCGTCGGCTGGGTGTTCACGGCGATCGCGTGCGCGATCTACAACCTCGTCGCGGGCTGGGTCGGCGGCGTGGAGATCCAGCTCGAGTCGACGCCGGGCGGCGCCGGGTGGCGGCTACGCGTACGGCTACCCCGCCGCTTACGGCGCACCCGGCGCCTATCCGGGTTCGTACCCCGCGCCTGCGCAGCCCGCGCCCTCGGGCGGCGGCAACCTTCCACCCCCGGCACCCGGTCGATAGGCCGCCCCAACCTAGAATGGGCGGGTGAGTCCCAGCCCGCCCAACGAGCCCGTCAAGCGTCGCCGCACGCGCCGCGCCGAGCCCGAGGGGCAGGGCACGTGGCTCGACCTCGGCGAGGCGCCGCCCGTGGCCGATCGGGCCTCCGATCCGGCGGCGGAGGGGCGACTCCCGCGGGGGAGACTCCCGCGGGGGCGACGGCAACCGGGGCGACGGCGGCCGCCGTGGAGACCGTTCCCGAGGAGCCCGCGTGGCTACGCGACCTCCCGGAGGCACCCGAGATGGCGAGCGCCGGGCCCGCGCTCGATCCGGAGGCGGTCGCCGCCGCGATCGAGGCCCGCCGGGCCGCGCGCGCCGAGGAGATCGTCAGCCGCCTGAACCCCGAGCAGGCCCGCGCCGTCACGACCACCGAGGGCCCGCTGCTGATCCTGGCCGGGGCCGGTTCCGGCAAGACGCGCGTGGTCGCCCACCGGATCGCCTACCTGATCGGCGTGAAGGCGGTCCAGCCCCGGCGGATCCTCGCCGTGACCTTCACCAACCGGGCCGCCGGGGAGCTTCGGGAGCGGATCACGGCGCTCGTCGGCGAGCACGGCAAGGGTGTGCAGGCCGGGACGTTCCACGCCCTGTGCGCCCGCGTGCTGCGGTTCGACGGCGAGGCGATCGGGCTCGATCGCCGGTTCGTGATCTACGACACCGACGACCAGCAGCAGCTGATGAAGCGGATCCTCGCCGAGGAGGACCTGCCGGCCACCGGCGAGTTCCGGCCGGCCGCGATCCTCGGCGCGATCAGCCGGGCGAAGAACGACATGCTCGACGAGGCGTTCCTCGCGGAGCACGCGGTCAACCACCGGGAACGCGTGATCGCCCGGCTCGCCGCTCGCTACCGGGACCGGCTGCGGGCCGCCAACGCGCTCGACTTCGACGACCTCCTGCTGCGTGCGGTCGAGCTGTTCGAGCAGTCGCCCCACACGCTCGCGGCCTATCAGACGCGCTGGCAATACCTGCACGTCGACGAGTACCAGGACACGAACCGGCCGCAGTACCTGTGGATCCGGGCGCTCGCGGCGGCCCATCGCAACCTGTGCGTGGTCGGGGACGACGACCAGTCGATCTACGGCTGGCGCGGCGCGAACGTCCAGAACATCCTCGACTTCGAGCGCGACTACCCCGAGGCGACGGTCGTCAAGCTCGAGCAGAACTACCGCTCCACCCAGCTCATCCTCGATGCGGCTCATGCCGTCGTGTCGCGCAACGAGCGGCGGTCGGACAAGAAGCTGTGGACCGAGAACCAGGGCGGCGTGCCGATCCAGCGCTTCGAGGCCTTCAACGAGGAGGAGGAGGCCGAGTGGATCGTCCGCCAGATCGACGGGCTGGTGGGCGGGCGGGGATCGGTCCTGACCCGCCGGGCCGACGACGACGAGTCGAGCCGGCTCCGGGCCAAGGACGTCGCGGTCATGTACCGGATGAACGCCCAGTCCCGGGCGATCGAGGAGAAGTTCCTCACCTACGGCATCCGCTACCAGATCGTCGGCGGCACCCGGTTCTACCAGCGGCGCGAGGTCAAGGACGCCCTCGCGTACCTCCGGGTCCTTCGGTCGGACACGGACCTGGTCTCGTTCGAGCGGATCATCAACGTGCCGGCGCGCGGGATCGGCGACAAGAGCGTAGAGGCGTTGCGCCGCTACGCGGTCGCGCACGAGGACAACACCTGGGCCGCCATCGAGGCCGCGGCCGCGGGACAGGTCGAGGGACTGGCGACGCGGATCCGGACCGGGATCTCCGAGTTTGCCGCGCTGATCCGCCGCCTGCGGACGCGGATCGGCGTGCTGCCGCTGCCCGAGCTGCTGGACGAGGTCCTGGAGGCCTCGGGCTACCGGTCGATGCTCGCCGACGGCTCGGAGGAAGGGGAGGACCGCTGGGCCAACCTGCTCGAGCTGCGCCAGGTCACCACGCGCTACGACGACCTGTCGCCCGACGACGCGCTGGACCGGCTGCTCGAGGAGACGGCGCTGGTCGCCGACCAGGACGCGTACGAGGGCGAGGCCGACGCGGTCACGCTGATCACGCTCCACGCCGCGAAGGGCCTCGAGTTCCCGGTCGTGTTCATCGCCGGCCTCGAGGAGGGCCTGTTCCCCCACAACCGGGCGCTGGACGACGAGAAGGAGCTCGAGGAGGAGCGCCGGCTCGCCTACGTGGGCATCACCCGCGCCAAGCGCCGGCTGTACCTGTCGCACGCCTGGCGCCGGGCGACGTGGGGCGGCGGCGGGATGAGCGTCCCGTCACGGTTCCTGCTCGAGATCCCGGCCGAGCTGATGGTCGGCCCGCAGCTCCATCGCGGCGGCGAGGCCGGCGACATCGATCCCGACCTCGTGTTCGGCGACCGCCGATCGCGGTTCGGGCAGGCGATCCGGTCGGGTGGCGGCGCCTATCGCGAGGGGAGCGGGCGGCCCGGCGCGCCGGCACCCGGGGAGGCCTTCCGGCCCTCCCGCGACCTCGGGGCCAAGCGCGAGGCGTTCGCCGCGGGCGCGCCGTCGGGCTCGCTGGGCCCCCAGCCGCGCGCGGCCGGCGGGACCGTCCCGCCGCGACCGATCGTGCCGGGCGAGCGTCGCTACCGGGACGGCGACCGGATCCAGCACGCCCGCTGGGGCCAGGGCATCGTCGTCACCTCCAAGCTCACGCGCGACGACGAGGAGGTCACCGTGGCCTTCCGCGACCCGGCGGTCGGGCGGAAGACGATGCTGGCCAGCCTCGCGAACCTCGAGGTCGTGGGCTAGGCGCTCACGCCACCCGGCGCCACTGCACGGCCCCCGATGGGCGACCTATGCTGCGGAGCGTGACCGCCGGATCGCGACCCAAGCTCGCCTACCCGCCCTCCGCCGACCCGCCGATCGACCTCGCGGCCGTCGTTCGACTCGCCGACTTCGAGGTCGCGGCGCGCGAGCGGCTCCACCCCGCCGCCTGGGAGTACTACGCGGGCGGCGCCGGCGACGAGCACACGTTGCGGACCGGCATCGAGGCGTGGGACGCGTTCCGGCTCCGGCCGCGGGTCCTCGTCGACGTCAGCGCCGTCGACGCATCCACGGCGATCCTCGGGCGGCAGGCTGCGCTCCCGATCGGGATCGCCCCTGCGGCGCTCCACGGCATGGCCCACGTGGAGGGTGAGAAGGCCACCGCGCGCGCCGCGACGGCCGCCGGTGTGCTCCACGTGCTGTCCACGGCCGCCTCGAACACGATCGAGGATGTCGCCGAGGCCGCACCTGGTGGCCGCCGCTGGTTCCAGCTGTACGTCCAGCGCAACCGGTCGGTGAGTCGCGAGCTCGTGCGGCGTGCCGAGGCGGCCGGCTACGAGGCGATCTGCCTCACCGTCGACCTGCCGGTCCTCGGCTACCGCGACGAGGTGATCCGCCGCACCTTCGATCCGGGCGAGGACGCGTACGCCAACCTGCCGAAACGCGAAACGTGGCGCGAGACCGCTGACATGGATGACAACCTCGACATGCGGGGCGTCGGGCTCACGTGGGATGTCCTCGACGAGATCCGGTCGTGGTCGTCACTTCCCGTTGGTCCTGAAGGGGATCCTCACCGGCGAGGACGCCGAGTTGGCCGTCGAGCACGGCGCGGACGGCGTGTGGGTCTCGAACCACGGCGGCCGCCAGCTGGACCGGACGGCCGCCTCGATCGAGGTGCTGGATGAGGTCGTGCGCGCCGTGGACGGGCGCGCCGAGGTCTACCTGGATGGCGGCGTTCGTCGGGGCCCGGAGGTGCTGATCGCGCTCGCTCTCGGGGCGACGGCCGTGTTCACGGCGCGGCCGTTCCTGTACGCGCTCGCGTGCGCCGGCGAGGCGGGCGTCGCCAAGGCGTTCGAGATCCTGCGCGACGAGATCGAGCGGTCGATGGCCCTGCTGGGCACCGCGCGGATCCGGGACATCGGGCGGCGCCACGTCGAGCCAGGCGAGCCGCCCGGATGACAGACGTCGTCGTCGTCGGCTGCGGCATCGTCGGCTTGGCAACCGCGCTGCGGCTCCTGGAGCGCCGGCCGGACCTGAAGATCAGGCTGCTGGACAAGGAGCCGGCACTGGCCCGGCACCAGACCGGTCACAACAGTGGCGTGCTCCATGCGGGCCTGTACTACGCGCCGGGGTCGTTCAAGGCGCGCCTGTGCCGTGCCGGCAAGACCGCGATGGAGGCGTATGCCGTCCAGAACGACATCCCGGTCCAGCACGTCGGCAAGCTCGTCGTCGCGTTGGGTGAGGACGAGCTCCCACGAATGCGAACGCTCCTCGAGCGAGGGCTCGCCAACGAGGTGGAGGGCCTCGAGGAGGTCGGCGCCGAACGCATGCGGGAGATCGAACCACACGTCGCCGGAGTCGGCGCGCTGTGGTCGCCGCGGACCGCGATCATCGACTTCGTCAGGGTGAGCGAGCGGATGGCCGGTGACATCCGGGCGATGGGCGGCGAGATCCAGCTCGGCGTCGAGGTCACCGGGATCCGCGACACCGGGCAGCGAGCGGGTCGTCGCGACCACGGCCGGGGACATCGTGACCCGCAACGTGATCGTGTGCGCCGGGCTCCAGTCGGACCGCCTGCGGACGACCGAGGTCCCCGCCGACGTGCGGATCATCCCGTTCCGTGGCGACTACTACTCGCTCCTGCCGGAGGCGCGCCACCTCGTCCGCGGACTGATCTATCCGGTCCCGGACCCCCGGTTCCCGTTCCTCGGGGTCCACCTGACCCGGCGCATCGACGGCGAGGTGTGGGCGGGGCCCAACGCCGTGCTCGCCTTCGCCCGCGAGGGCTATCGTCGTCGGGACGTGAACCTGCGGGACCTCGCCGACGTCGTCTCGTACCGCGGCTTCTGGAAGCTGGCCCGACGCCACTGGCGAACGGGCGCAGCCGAGTTCTGGCGGGACGTTCACAAGGCCTCGTTCCTGGCCGAGATCCAGCGCTACGTTCCCGCCGTCGGGGGCGACGACATCACGTTCGGGCCGAGCGGCATTCGCGGTCAGGCCCTCTCGCGGGCCGGCGACCTGGTCGACGACTTCGTGTTCGATTCCGCGCCATCGGTGATCCACGTCCGCAACGCGCCGTCACCCGCCGCGACCGCGTCGCTCGCGATCGGCGACCACGTCGCCTCGATGGCGGTGGACCAGTTCGGGCTCGCGTGACCGTGCGCATCGTGACCGAGTCGCTCCCCGTCGACCCGGCGCTCGTCGACGAGGCCGCGTCGCTCGAGCCCGACGCCGCCGAGGCCCGGCACGCGGACCTCGTCGAGCAGGTGCGGCGCGCGAACCGCCTGTACCACGAGGAGGACGCGCCGGAGCTGTCCGACGCCGAGTACGACCAGCTGTTCCGCCGCCTGGTCGCGCTCGAGGCCGCCTTCCCGGCCCTCGTCACCCCCGACTCGCCGACGCAGAAGGTGGGCGGCGCGCCGGCGGGCGGCCGCTTCCCCGAGGTCCGCCACCGGCGGCCGATGCTGTCGCTGTCGAACGCCTTCAGCCACGACGAGCTGCGCGCCTTCGACACGCGCGTGCGCCGCGGCCTGGGCCTGCCGCCGGCCCCCGAGCCGGCCGAGGACCTGACCTACGTCGCCGAGCTCAAGATCGACGGCCTCGCGATCTCGCTCCAGTACGAGCGCGGCCGGTTCGCGATCGGGGCCACGCGGGGCGACGGGACCACCGGCGAGGACGTGACGCCGAACCTGCGCACGATCACCGCGATCCCGGACCGCCTCCCGGAGCCCGCCACGCTCGAGGCGCGGGGCGAGGTGTTCATGCCCAAGGCCGAGTTCGCCCGGATCAACGCCGAGCGCGAGGAGCTGGGCCTGCCGCTGTACGCGAACCCCCGCAACAGCGGCGCGGGGTCGCTGCGCCAGAAGGACCCCGCCGTGACCGCCGGCCGCCAGCTCACCACCTGGCTGTACCAGCTGGTCGAGGACGGGGACACGGTCGACAGCCAGAGCGCCGCCCTCGACCGCCTCGCGGGCCTCGGCTTCCCGGTCAATCCGGACCGCGAGGCGGGGCTCGACATCGAGGGCGTCATCGCGTTCACGGAGACCTGGCGCGAGGCCCGCCACGACCTGCCCTACGAGACCGACGGCGTCGTGCTCAAGGTCGACCGCTTCGACCAGCAGGCGCGCCTCGGGCATGGTCAGCCGGGCCCCGCGCTGGGCGATCGCGTACAAGTTCCCGCCCGAGCAGGTGGAGACGCTGCTCGAGGACATCGTCCCGTACGTCGGCCGGACCGGGACGCTCACGCCCGTGGCGCACCTGCGGCCGGCCAAGGTGGCGGGCTCGACCGTCGCCCGGGCCACGCTCCACAACCTCGACGAGGTGCGCCGCAAGGACATCCGGATCGGCGACACCGTCGTGCTCCAGAAGGCGGGCGACGTCATCCCCGAGGTCGTCCGACCGATCCTCGAGAAGCGGCCGCCGGATGCCCGCGAGTTCGAGATGCCCGACGCGTGTCCCGTGTGCGGCACGGCGATCGTGCGCGACGAGGGCGCGGTCCGCCACTACTGCCCGAACCTGGCCTGCCCGGCGCGGGTCTCGCAGGAGTTCCAGCACTTCGTCGGGCGGGGCGGCATGGACATCGAGGGCGCCGGCTGGGCGGTGCTGTCGCAGCTCCTCCAGCGGGGCCTGGTGAAGACGCGGGCCGACTTCTACCGCCTCAGCGTCGAGGACCTCGAGTCCCTCGACCGGTTCGCGCGCAAGAGCGCCGAGAACCTGTACGGCTCGATCCAGCGCTCGAAGCAGCGGCCGCTCGGCCGCGTGCTGAACGGGCTGGGCATCCCGCAGGTCGGCGAGACGACCGCGATCGACCTCGCCCGCTGGGTGACGCGCCAGGTGCCCCCGGAGCCGAAGGCGGACTGGCTGGCCCGGATCGGGGCGTTCCTGCGGGTCGTCGCCCGCGACGATCCGGACCGTTTCGCGGAGGTCGAGGGCGTGGGCCCGACCGTCTCGCAGTCGGTTGCCCGCTGGTTCGCCGACGATGCGACCTCGCGGGTGCTCGACGAGCTGGCCGAGGTCGGGGTGGAGCCCGAGGCGCCGGCGATCGGCGAGGCCGCGGGCGAGGGACCACTCGAGGGCCTGACCGTGGTCGTGACCGGCACCCTGGAGGGCTACGGCCGCGAGGAGGCCGAGGAGGCGATCCGTGCCGCAGGCGGCAAGCCCGGCTCGTCGGTGTCGAAGAAGACGAGCTACCTCGTCGCGGGTCCGGGCGCGGGATCGAAGCTGGCCAAGGCGACCGAGCTGGGCGTCCCGGTCCTCGACGAGGACGGCTTCCGGCGCCTGCTGGCGGGCGAGCGACCCGCACCCGATCCCGAGCCCGCACCGTGACGAAACCCCGAACCGGGGCATAATCTCGGCGGTCGGGTCGGCCCCCGCATTCGGGGCCGCTCGCTGAAGGAGGAGTTCTGTATGACGCTGCGAGGACGACTGTCCCTGCTCGGCTCGGTCGCCATCATCGTCGCCGCCTGCTCGTCGGGTGGCGCCGGGGCATCGAGCGCACCCACGGCGGCGCCCAGCACGGCGCCGTCGGCCGCTGAAATCCATGGCGCCCAGCGAGGCCGCGCCCAGCGAGGCCGCCAGCGAGGCCGTCGCATCGCCGGTCCCCGGCGGCCTGCTGGACAAGGTCCTGAAGGCGGGCAAGCTCGTGGCCTCCACGGATGCGAACTACGCGCCGCAATCGGTACTGAAGAAGGACGGCACCTTCGAAGGCTTCGACATCGACGTCGGCACCGAGATCGCCAAGCGACTCGGCGTCACCGTCGAGTGGAACCCCCAGGACTGGGCGGTCATCACCGCCGGGAGCTGGAGTGGACGCTTCGACGCGAGCGTCGGCTCGATGACGATCACGTCCGACCGCGCGAAGATCTTCGACTTCACCGACCCGTACTACTACACGCCCGCCCAGATGGCCGTCAGCACGGCGTCGGGCATCACGACCCTCGAGGGCCTGGCCGGCAAGACGGTCTGCGTCGGCGCCTCGACGACCTACCTCGACTGGCTCGAGGGCAAGCAGCTCGACTTCGGCACCCTGTCGCCGACCACGACGCCGCCCGCCGGCGTCAAGGCCACGACCCAGAAGACCGACGCGGATTGCCCGCAGCTCTGGGGTTCCGGTCGCAACGACTTCGAGGGCTTCCTCAGCTCGAGCACGACCGTCCAGGGGGCGATCGACGCCGGCCTCCCGTTGATCAAGGTGGGCGACCCCGTCTACCAGGAGCCGCTGGCGGTCGCCGTCGACAAGAGCGGGCCCGATCCGACGGACTTCGTCGGCCGCGACCACGAAGATCATCCAGGAGATGCACGCGGACGGGACCCTGAAGGCCCTGTCCGAGAAGTGGTTCAAGATCGACCTCACCGAGCCGCCGACGCAGTAGGCTGCGCGTAACGCACAGGTCTGCATGGGGGCGCCGAACGGCGCCCCCATCGCCTTCTCGGGAGACGTGATGTTCCGGACCGCCCGGACCGCTCCGACGTTCGTCCCGCTGGGCGTCGAGGAGACCCCGCAACGGGTCGTCGAGCGCATCGCGCAGTCGCGCGCTCGGGATCGCCGCCGGTTCCGCCTCGAGTTCATCGCGACCTGGCTCATCCTCGTCGGCGGTCTGGTCATCGCGATCGCGGCCACCGGGCACGTTCACGCGGACTTCATGTTGGAGTGGGGCCCGTTCATCCTCGGCGGCGTCGGGATCACGATCTTCGTGTCCGTCCTGTCGATCTTCTTCGCGACGATCTTCGCGGTCATCGGTGCCCTCGGCCGGCTGTCGCGGGTCGCGCCGATCTATGCGGCGGCGACGCTCTACGTCTCGATCGTGCGCGGCACGCCGCTCATCATCCAGCTGATCTTCTGGTACCTCGCCCTGCCGCAGTTCGGGATCGTCCTGCCCGGAATCGTGTGCGGCATCTTCGGCCTCGCGTTCAACTACGGCGCCTACATGACCGAGATCTTCCGGGCCGGGATCCAGGCGATCCCGCGCGGCCAGATCGAGGCGGCCGCGGCGCTCGGGATGACCGGGCGCCTCACGATGCGCCGGATCGTGCTGCCGCAGGCGACGCGGATCGTGATCCCGGCCATCGGCAACGAGTTCATCTCGATGATCAAGGACTCCGCGCTGGTCGCCTACGTCGGCATCCAGGAGACGTTCTGGCGCGCGAGCACGACCGGATCCCGATTCTTCCGTTCGTTCGAGACGCTGCTCGTGGCCGCACTCATCTACTGGGTGCTGACCATCGTGTTCTCGGTCATCCAGGAGCGGATCGAGCGGCGCCTGAGCGAGAGCGACGTGCGGATATGAACCCGGCCGAGGTCGGCGGCTTCGGCCCGATCGAGCCGATCCCGGGGTTCGACGCCCCCGACGCCGTCTCGATCCGCGACCCGTTCGCGAAGCCCGGCGTGATGACCCCCGAGGGCGCCCGGCCGATCGTCAAGGTGCTGGGCCTCGAGAAGTTCTTCGGCAGCAACCACGTGCTCCGCGGCTGCACGATGGAGGTCTACCCCAGCGAGACGATCTGCCTGATCGGCAAGTCGGGCTCGGGCAAGAGCACGCTCCTGCGCTGCACGAACTTCCTCGAGGAGCCCACGATGGGCGCGATCGAGGTCGGCGGCATCCGCGTGGACGCCGACCCGCTCAACCCGCGCGACCGCTCGCATCGCGAGCAGATCCGCCAGATCCGCCTCGGCGCCCAGATGGTGTTCCAGGAGTTCAACCTGTTCCCGCACCTGCGGGTCATCGACAACCTCATCGAGGCCCCGGTGCGGGTCAAGGGCGTGCCGCGCGACGAGGCCATCGCGACCGCCGAGAAGTTCCTGGACAAGGTGGGCCTGCGCGAGAAGCGGGACGAGTACCCGTCGCGCCTGTCCGGCGGCCAGAAGCAGCGGGTCGCGATCGCGCGGGCCCTGACCATGGAGCCCAAGGTGCTGCTGTTCGACGAGGTGACCTCGGCGCTCGATCCGACGCTGGTCGGCGAGGTGCTGGTGGTGATGGAGGAGCTGGCCCACGAGGGCGCCACGATGATCGTGGTCACCCACGAGATGGCCTTCGCCCGCGAGGCCGCCGACCGCGTGTACTTCATCGACGAGGGGCGCTTCGTCGAGGTGGGTCCACCGGAGGCGGTCATCGACGCGCCCACAGGATCCCCGGACGATCGAGTTCCTCGCCCGCACCCACGGGACCGGTGCCCACGTCCACGGCGGCGTGTCGGTCGTGACCGCGCCGGAGCCCGCGATCGACGCGCCGGCCCCGGTGGTGCCCGCGGACAGTGGACGCCCTCGACCACGTGGCCGGGGTGGACATGCCGCACGGCCACTGACCGGTCGCCGCGGACCGACCCGCCGGCGCGGGCGCCCCGTATCATCGGCGCATGGCCTCCCTGACCCGCGCCGACGTCGTCCACGTCGCCTACCTCGCGCGCCTCGGCCTGACCGAGGATGAGCTCACGCGGCTCGAGGGCCAGCTCAACCACATCCTCGACCAGTACGCGAAGCTCGCCGAGCTCGACACCGACGACATCCCGCCGACCGCCCAGACGATCGAGCTCGAGAACATCCTGCGCGACGACGTCGCCATGCCGTCGCTCCCGGCCGAGGCGGTCCTCGCGAACGCCCCCGAGCGCCAGGGCGACTTCTTCGTCGTGCCGGCGATCCTCGGCGGCGACCAGGGCGCCTGACGGTGGCCGGCGCCGACGACCTGACGCGGCGGACCGCCCACGAGCTCGCCGACGGGCTGCGTGCGGGGGAGATCAGCTCGCGCGAGATCACGGCGGCGCACCTCGCGCGGGCCCATGCGACCGATCGCGGCCTCAACGCCTGGCTGACGATCGACGACGACCGCGCGCTGGCGGAGGCCGACGCGGCCGACGCGCGGGTCCTCGCGGCGCGCGCCGAGGGCGCCGACGCCGTCGCGACCCTCCACCCGATGCTGGGCATCCCGGTCGCGCTCAAGGACCTCGTCTCGGTCGCCGGCGGCCAGGCCACCGCCGGGTCGCGGATCCTCGAGGGCTACCGCTCGCCGTTCGATGCCCACATCACCGAGCGGCTCCACGACGCGGGCGCGGTGGTGCTCGGCAAGACCAACATGGACGAGTTCGCGATGGGCTCGTCGACCGAGCACTCGGCGTTCGGGCCCACCGCCAACCCGTGGGACCTCGACCGGGTGCCGGGCGGCTCGAGCGGGGGCTCGGCGGCGGCGGTGGCGGCGTTCCACGCGCCGCTCGGGCATCGGGACGGACACTGGCGGCTCGATCCGGCAGCCGGCCGCGCTGTGCGGGGTCGTGGGCATGAAGCCGACCTACGGCCGCGTCAGCCGGTACGGGATCGTGGCGTTCGCCAGCAGCCTCGACCAGATCGGGCCCGTTCGCCCGCGACTCGCGCGACGCCGCGGCGCTGCTGCACGCGATCGCCGGCCGCGACGACCGCGACTCCACCTCGGCGCCGATCGACGTCCCCGACGACCTCGTCTCGCTGCCCGCCTCCGACGACGAGGCCGCCTCGTGGCTGCGCGGCCGCCGGTTCGGGCTGCCGCGCGAGTACTTCCTGCCGGGCATGGAGCCCGGGGTCGAGGCCCGGATCCGCGAGGCCGTCGCCGCCGTCGAGGCCGCCGGCGCGACCGTCGAGGAGGTCAGCCTCCCGCACACCGACTACGGCCTCGCGACGTACTACATCGTCGCGCCGGCCGAGGCTTCGGCCAACCTGGCCCGCTACGACGGCGTCCGCTACGGGTTCAGCGTCCGCGGCGGCGACGACTACCTGGCCAACTACCTCGCCACGCGGGGGCAGGGCTTCGGCGCCGAGGTCAAGCGGCGGGTCATGCTCGGCACGTACGCGCTGTCGGCCGGCTACTACGACGCGTTCTACCTCAAGGCCCAGAAGGTGCGGACGCTGATCAAGCGCGACTTCGACCACCTGTGGGAGCAGGGGTTCGATGCGCTGATCGCCCCGACGTCGGCCACGGTCGCGTTCCGCTTCGGCGCCCGCATGGACGACCCGGTGCAGATGTACCTCTCGGACGCCTGCACGCTGCCCGTCAACATGGCCGGGCTGCCGGGCATCTCGGTGCCGTGCGGCCTGTCGGAGGGCCTCCCGGTGGGCCTCCAGCTCATCGGGGCGGCGTGGTCCGAGGCCGACCTGTTCCGGGCCGCCCGCGCGTACGAGGGGATCACCGCGGACGCCGACTGGCGCTCCATCGAGCCGCACGACCTCGCCAAGCTCGACGACCCGGCGATCGCGACGCCCGCCCAGCGGGCCGGCGCGGCCGCCGTCCACGGCTGAGCGCGGTCCATCGCGTACCCTTCCGGGACCATGACCGACCTCGAGACCGCCCGCGCGCCCCTCGCCGAACGGGCGCTCGCCCAGCGCGTGCTCGCGGTGCCGCCGTCGGGGATCCGCCGGTTCTTCGACATCCTGGCCACGATGGACGACGTCATCAGCCTCGGGGTGGGGGAGCCCGACTTCGACACGCCGCGCGAGATCGTCGAGGCGGGCGTCGAGAGCCTGCGCGAGGGACGGACGCACTACACGTCCAACTTCGGCACGCTCGAGCTCCGGAACGCGCTGTCGACGCACCTGCGCGACCGCTACGGGGTCGACTACGACCCGGCGACCGAGATCCTGATCACCGTCGGCGCCTCGGAGGCGGTCGACCTCTCGCTGCGGGCGACCTGCGACCCGGGCGACGAGGTCATCCTCCACGAGCCGTCGTACGTGGCGTACGTGCCGGCGATCGTGTTCGCGGGCGGCGTCGTCCGCCACGTCCCGACCCGCGCCGCCGACGACTTCGCGCTGGACCCGGCCGCCGTCGAGGCCGCGGTCACGCCGCGGACGAAGGCCCTGTTCCTGGGCTACCCCGCCAACCCGACGGGCGCCGTGCTCGATGACGACGTGCAGGACGAGCTCGCCCGGATCGTCGAGCGCCACGACCTGCTCGTGTACAGCGACGAGATCTACGACCGGCTGGCCTATGGCACCTACCGCCACCGCGCGTTCAGCTCACTGCCGGGCATGCGTGACCGGACGATCCTCATGGGCGGCTTCTCGAAGGCCTACGCGATGACCGGTTGGCGGGTCGGCTGGATGTGCGCCCCGGCCGCCATCCTTGAGGGGATCGTGAAGGTCCACCAGTACGGGATCATGTCCGCCCCCACGGTCGCCCAGGACGCCGCCCTGGCCGCGCTCCAGGCGGGCGAGCCCGCGGTGCAGGCCATGGTCGCCGAGTACGACCGCCGACGGCGGCTGCTGGTCGACGGGCTCAACCGGATCGGCCTCGCGACCTTCGAGCCCCGCGGCGCCTTCTACGCCTTCCCGGACATCTCGTCGACCGGCCTGACCTCGGACGAGTTCACCGAGCGCCTGCTGCGCGAGGAGAAGGTCGCGGTCGTGCCGGGCGACGCGTTCGGGCCCTCGGGCGCCGGGCACGTGCGCATGTGCTACGCGACGGCGTACGAGCAGGTGGAGGAGGCCCTGGCCCGGATCGGCCGCTTCGTCGAGCGGGTCCGGCCGGCCTGAAGCGTCAGCCGGGGGTTGTGCGCGCTCGTACAATCGGCGCGTGATCATCAGCGATGAGCACCGCTACGTGTTCGTCGAGCAGCCGCACACGGCCTGCACCGCGATCCGCGACGAGCTGACGGCGTTCTACGGCGGGCAGCCGATCCTCGACCGGCACGCGACATACGCGGCCTTCCTCCGGGCCGCGACGCCCGACCAGAAGCGCTACTTCGTGTTCTCGGGCCTGCGCAACCCGCTCGACGAACGCGTGAGCCTGTACTGCAAGTACCGCACCGACCACCATCACAAGTACAGCCGCAGGTTCAAGCGGTTGGCCGAGCGCCAGCAGCACGCGTTCGTGGAGGTCGCCGCCGAGCACGCGGACTTCTCCACCTTCCTGCGGCATTACCATCGCCGCCCGTACGACAACGACATGCTCATCCACCACGCACGGATGGATGACCTCATCCGGTTCGAAAGCCTGCAGGACGACTTCGCCCGCGTCCTGCGCCGCCTGGGGCTGCCCCAGGTCCGTCCGCTGCCGATGGTCAACCCGACCGATGGGCGCGGCCACTACCTCGAGTACTACCCGCCGGAGCTGCGCCCGCACGCCGTGCGCGTGTTCGGGCCGTTCATGCACCGGTGGGGCTACGAGCTGCCGCCCGAGTGGGGCGACGTCCGCGTGCCGGTCGCCTGGACCGCGGGCTACCACGTCCTGGGCGCGATCCGGTACGTGTACCGGCGCTACCTCGACGTCGGCAGCCTCAACGTCCGTCGGCCGACGTCGAACCCGGTCGTGCGCCGCCTCGGGCCGATCGCGCGTCCGCTCCGGCGCGCCCTCTTCCAGGTCTTCGGCCCGGTGATCGCCGGCACCTGGATGCTGGCGATCACCTAGTCGGCGGCGGCCCGCCGCCGGAGCGCCTCCTCGATGGCCCAGATGGCGAGCGGGCGGAGGTAGATCGTCGCCCGGAAGTTGCCCTCGCGGTCGTAGGCCTCGGGCGTCCGGAACCACAGGCCGCGCTCGTAGGTCGTGGCGACCACGCCGTGTGCGGTCTCCCAGCCCTCGGCGTCGAGCCCGCGTCCGAGCATGAACGCCGCCAGCGCGTAGGCCGTGCCCACCCAGACCTCGGCCGACTGCTCGCTCGAGGGGTCGACCGTCCCGTCGGGCCGCATCCCGTTGACCGCGCCCATCCGCCCGTCGGCGAACGCGCAGACGTTGAGGCGGTGGATGGTCCGCAGCGCCGTGGCCACCTGGTCGGGCGGCATCAGGTCGCCGAGGCCCGTGACGTCCGCGTACCACTGGCCGGCGAGCTGGTCGGCCATGACGCTGTCCGAGCTCGGGCCGTCGCCGTCGTCGTACGCGTAGTGGTCGCCGCGCCACAGGCGCCGGTCGAACGCGACCTGGCCGCGCTCGAACCAGCCTTCCCAGCGGGCAACGGCCTCGTCGTTGCCGAGCCGGCGCGCCATCTCCTCCGCGGCGGCGACGGCCGCCAGCCACAGCGACCCGGCGTAGGCGGACGGGCCCCGCATCGGCCAGGTGTCGTACGTCTGGTCGGGCCGGGCGTCGTGCTCGAGCAGGCCGTCGCCGTCCCGATCGAACTTGGCCAGCCGCGTGAGCACGGCGTCGGCGGTCGGCCAGACGTCGCGGATCAGGGCATCACCCGCCCCGGGCCCCGCCGTGATCGCGTCGCGGAACGCCTGGAGCACGAACTTGGGGCCCAGGTCCTTCCACTCGTTGACCTCCTGGAACGTGTACCAGTTCGGCCGGATGAACGGATCGTCCTGGGGGCCGCCGACGTCGTGGGGCACGGTCCCGCCCACCTTGCGCGGCGCCGAAGCGCCGGACGCCTCGATCCGGACGATCTCGGGCAGGTCGACCGGGATCGCCGCCAGCAGGTCGCGGATCCCGCGCTGCTCCAGCTCGGGGAAGACCTCGAGCAGGGCGAACGAGGCGTAGAAGTCCACGTCGACCGTGTCGTAGAACGGGTAGTCCACGCACTCGAGCAGCGCGAACCGCCCGACGTCGTCGTCCTCGGGTACCGGCCCGCCGACCTCGCCGTGCTCCCAGAACGAGCCCCCGTCCACGAGGAAGTACAGCTCGTTGAACAGCGCCATCGTGTACCAGTCGGGCCGGGCCGGGTCGTCGAGGTAGGGCGCCTGCCACGCCTCGATCGCCCGCCGCCAGGCCGGCGCCTCCGCCAGGGCGTGGCGCGCCAGGTCCACGGCGCGGGTGCCGCTCCGGCCCCAGGCCTTCGTGTAGCGCTTCCACCACCGCCGGCCGGCGCCGAACTCCACCACCGGCAGGTCCCAGGCGATCGCGAAGCGCACCGAGCGCCGCTCGCCGGGATCCAGCACGAACGTCGCGGCGACCGCCGCGCCCGACGCCCGATCCGCGGGCCGACCGCCCTCCGATGGCCAGCCCCCGGGCTCCAGCCGCCCGTCCGCGGCGAAGTCCGGCCAAAGCTCCCGGTCGGCGACCGGATCGAACGTCGCGCGCGCGCTCAGCTCCACGCCGTCGCCGCCCAGCGCCGCGATCGCGAGTGACCCACGCAGCGCGGTCGGGGCGTCGTCGGCCGCGTCGCCGAACTCGACCGCGATCGCCCTGTCCTCCTCGACGACCCGGTGGGGACGCGGCGCGGCCGGGCCGGTCGCCGCGAACGGGTCGGCCCACGTGAACAGGAGCCCGACCGTCAACGGGTCGGGCCCGGGGTTCTCCGCCCACCACTCGAACACCCCGACGGGCAGGGCGCTCCGCTCGAGGTCGCGGCCGATCACCGGCGACAGCTGCTCGCCGACCAGCCGCACGCCCAGCGTCTCAGGCGCGAAGTCCTGCCAGGCCCTCGGAAACAGCGCGTGGTACGTCCCGCCGCCCACGGGCAGCGTCCAGCCCCACGCCGGCAGCGCGGCCGGGCGCAGGGCCGACAGGACGGTGGCGCGCGATCCGTCGGGGCCACCCACGAACACCGAGAACCCGTCGGCCGCCACGGGCTCGTGGCGGTGGCTGCCCACCTCGAGGTGCCAGCGGGCGACGTCGCCGCGGTAGGTCCGGCCGATGCTCCCCGTGCCCAGCCCGCCGATCGGGACGCCGGAGAACTCGCCGTCGTCGAGAATCGGCAGCTCCACGCGCGCATGACCCACGTGCTCGCCGGGGACGCCGATCCCGCGCTTCCACGCGGCGGCCGGGATGGCCGGCCAGTCGTCGCCGCCGTGATCCGTGTCCGCGTGACCGCCGCTCGCGGGCGCGGGTGGCGTCGATCCCTCGACCTCGCCCCGTTCGACCGCGCTCACTTGTCGACGCCGGTCACGACCACGCCGCGCATGAACGCGCGCTGGGCGAACAGGAAGATGATGATCGGCACCGCCATCGTCAGCAGCGCTGAGGCCTGGATCAGCGTCGGCTGGCTCGCGTACAGCGCGTTGTACTGCTGGATCGCGATCGACATCGGCTGCAGCTCGGGCTTGCTGCCGAGGTAGAGCAGCGGCATGAAGAAGTCGTTCCAGGCGAAGAAGAAGTGGAACAGGCTGACCGCGGTGATCGCGGCGATCGACTGCGGGACGATGATCGAGCGCAGGATGCGGAACGGCCCGGCGCCGTCGATCATCGCGGCCTCGTCGAGCTCGCGCGGGATCGACATGAAGTACTGGCGCAGCAGGAACACGTTGTACGCGTTGGCAAAGCAGTGCGGGATGATCAGCGGCAGCCACGTCCCGTTCCAGCCGAGCCAGGTGAACAGCACGTACTGCGGCAGCAGCGTGACCTGGAACGGCAGGATGATCGTGGCGATCAGCACGACGAACAGCGCGTTCTTGCCCGGGAACCGGAAGCGCGCGAAGCCGTAGGCGACCAGGATCGACGAGAGCACCGCGCCGATCGTGCTCAGCAGGGCGATCCCGAACGTGTTGCGCAGGAGTCGCGGAAAGTTGAGCTGGTTCCAGGCGGTCGTGAAGTTGTCGATGAGCGGGGCGAACGTCCAAGCCTGCTCCAGCGTCCGCCAGCGACCCTGCCACTCGATCGGCGTCGGGCTGGCAGCCGCCGGGTCGATGAACACGCTCGATTCCCGGCCGGGCTCGATGAGGATCAGCTGCTTGGTCGTCCCGTCCGGGAACGGGACCGTGTAGACGGGGTAGTCCTGGCCCTCGTACTGGGCCGTCTGCGGAGACGCCGGCCAGACCGGCGCGCCCGGCGTCGTCGACTGGCCGGGCTGCTGGAACGCCGTGGTCACCATGTACAGCATCGGCAGCAGGAGGGTGCTGATGATGATCAGCGCGAACATCAGCAGCATCGATCGCCCGAGGAACTTGCGGTACGAACGCGCGACCGGCCCTCGCTCGCTGAAGGCCCGGCCGCGGGCCTCGTCGCGGGAGTCCTGGGTCTGGGCGCTGGCCGTCATCGCTCGCCACCCGCGTAGTACACCCGCCGCCGGGCGAAGGCGAACAGGAGCAGGGTCAGCACGAGCACGATGACGAACAACAGCCAGGCGATCGCCGCCGCATAGCCCATGTGGTTGAACACGAAGCCTTCGCGGAACAGCACGAGGTTGATGAACAGCGTGGCGTTGTTCGGGTCACCCCGCCCGTTGGTCATCACGTAGGCCTGGGTGAAGTACTGGAACGTGCCGATCAGGACGATCACGAGGTTGTAGAAGAGCACCGGCGACATCAGCGGGATCGTGATCCGGCGGAAGGATTGCCAGATGCCCGCGCCGTCGATCTTCGCGGCCTCGTACAGCTCGGTCGGTACCGACTGGAGGCCGGCGATGTTGATGATCATGAAGTTGCCGATCGCCCACAGCCCGATCATCGACAGCGCCGGATAGATCCAGGTCTCGCTGTTGATCCAGTCGGGCTGGGGGAGTCCGAGCGAGCCCAGGATCTGGTTGAGCCAGCCGGTCTCGGTGTTGAGGAAGCCGATCCACACGAGCGTCGAGGCGACGAGCGGGATCATGATCGGCATGTAGACCAGCGCGCGGAGCGGGCCCTTGGCCGGCATCCTGGGATGGTTGAGCAGCAGCGCGAACCCAAGGCTCGCGCCCATCGTGATCGGGATGGCGAGCAAGGCGAACTTGAGGGTCGAGATCAGCGACTGGCCGATCGTCGGGTCGTTCGTCATCCGGATGTAGTTGTCGATGCCGATGAACTTCATCGTCTCGGGATGGACGAGATTGAAGTCGGTCAGCGACATCACGAACGACGCGATCATTGGACCGGCGATGAACAGCACCAGGCCGATCAGCCACGGTCCGATGAACACGAAGCCCCACAGCGCCTCGCGGACGGACGGACGGAGCACGAACGGGCGTCCGGCGGGCACGGGCGTCGTGGGCAGTTCCTCGATCGTCGCGCTCATCGGCGGGTCCGGGCTCCGTGGTCCGCGCTTCGGATGGGTGGGGGAAAGGATCGGCCTCCCGGGTGGTCGGGGCAACCGCCCCGGGAGGCCGCTGGAGGAGGGGTTGGCTAGGGGTTCTTGTCCGGGGCAGCGTCGAAGATGCCCTGGAGGGTGTCCTTGAGCGCGTCGAGGTCGGCATCGATGTCCGCGCTCTCGGCGGTGCGGTAGCCGACGCCGAACTTCTGCCAGGCAGCCTTGCTCTTCGCATAGTCCGGGACCCAGGCCTGGTGGTTGGGGATGTCCGGGTTTTCGAGCATCGCTTCCGGGACGGCCCAGTCGAGATCAGCCTTCGGATAGGCCGCCTCGATGGCGTCCTTGAACGGCTGTGTCTGGGACGGGTCGGCCGGCATGGCGCCGTAGATGGTCGCGAGGTCGCCCGAGGCCGCGAGGGCCGACAGGACGGCGAACGACTCGTCCGGGTGCTTGGTGGTCTTGAGCATGCTGAACGTGTCGGCGTGCAGCTTGGCCGTGGTGGTGCCGTTGAACGACGGGGCGACGGCCCAGCCGAAGTTGTCACCGACGATGGGCTTGGCCGGCGCCGCCGGGTTCACACAGCAGGAGTACCACGTGTGGATCTCGGTCATGGCGAGGTTGCCCGACTGGAACGGGTTGCCCTTGGCCAGCAGGTCGCTGTTGACCTGGTTCTGGGTGGGGATGAAATGGTCCTTCCAGACGCCGTCGTTGAACCAGTGGATGCCGGTCCGCATCGGGTCAGGGATCTGGGCCGTCTTGCCGTCGTCGGCGAGGAACGAGCCGGCGCCGAACAGGGCCGTCTCAGCCGTCGGGGCGTTGTCGGCCCACTGGGAGTCGAAGCCCCACTGGACGATGTTGGCCGGATCGAAGTCCGGGCTCGTGGCGTCGTTGCCGTTCTTGTCGACGGTGAGCTTCATGCCCAGGTCGCGAACGGCGGCCATGTCCCAGGGCTTGCCTTCGTACAGGTCGCCGACCTTGGTCGGCGGGTAGGCCAGCTTGGCCTCATCGAACAGCTTCTTGTTGTACCAGAGGAAGGACGGGTAGGTCCCGAACGGCACGCCGATCGTGGCGCCGCCCTTGCCGATCTTGAAGAAGTTGGCCAGGGCCTCGGGGTACTTGCTCATGTCGTACCCGGTCGAGTCGATCTGCGGCTGCAGGTCGGCCACCTGGTCGATGAACAGGTTCAGCCCCTCGACGCCAACCGGCCCGATGATGTCCGGCGCGTTGCCGGCGGCGATCTGCGTCTTGAGGATGTTGGCCGCGACCTTGTTGTCGTAGATCTCGAGCGAGATGTACGCCTTGTCCTTGTTCGCGGGATCGTTGTTGAACTTGTTGACGAAGTCGGTCTGGACCTGGATCTGCTGCGGCTGACCGCCCGCGCCGAGGCCGACGAACCAGCGGATGATCTGGCCGCCGTTGGGGCCGGGCACGCTGGCGTCGATGGGCTCGGGCGTGACGAGCGGGGTGGGCTCGGGGGTCGCGCTCGGAGCCACGGCGGCTTCGACTGGGCGCGGCGACGCTAGGGGCTGGGGTCGCGGTCGAGCTCGTGCATGCCGCCAACACGATGGCGACGACGCCCGCGAGGCCCACGAGGGCTCGCGGACCGGATCGAGACTGGAACATCGCGATCGACTCCTCCTGTTCGAGATCTCCTCGGATCTCCTACCTCGATGAGTGAGGCCGAAATGGATGGGGTGACGTCTCCCAACAAGCCGTCACCCGCCGGTCGCCGGCCGGCTCAGGGCGAACGCCTCCCGGCGCTCGAGGCCCGACGGATGAGCTCGGTGGCGAGGATCACGCGCCGTGGCGCGCGCTCCGCCCCCTCGACGGTGTCGATGAGCAGGCGGGCCATCTCCTGGCCCATCTCCTCGATCGGCTGGCGAACGCTGGTGAGGGCCGGACGCGTGCTGGTCGCGACCGGCGAGTCGTCGAACCCGACGACGGCGACGTCCTCGGGGACCCGACGACCGGCGGCGGCCAGCACGGACAGCGCGCCCGCCGCGATGAGGTCCGACGCGGCGAACACCGCGTCGATGTCCGGGCGCGCGGCGAGCAGCTTCTGCATCGCGCTCGCGCCGCCTTCCTGGGTGAAGTCGGCAACCGCCTCGAGACTGGGGTCGGAGCCGAGGCCGGCGTCCAGCAAGGCGTCGCGGTAGCCGGCGAGTCGGTCGACGCCCGGCGCCATGTCCGAGGGGCCTGCGACCGTGGCGATGACCCGCCGGCCCTGGCCGACGAGATGGGCGACGGCGCTGTTGGCGCCGCCGCGGTTGTCGACGTCGACGTAGCTGACCGACATCGGCCGCCGCGGTCGCGGCGAGACCACCATCGGGATGCCCGCCTCGGCGATCCGGCCGGGGAGGGGGTCGTCGTCGTGGAGGCTGGCGAGCAGGGCGCCGTCGACGTGGCCGGCGGCCAGGTAGTCCGCCGTCCGATGCGTCTCGCTGACGGACGACGGCATGAGCAGGACGAGCTGGAGGTCGCGCGCGGACAGCGATGCGCTGATCCCGCGGAGGAGCCGAGGGAAGAACGGATCGGAGAACACGCGCCCGCTCGGCTCGGCGATGACGACGGCGATCGAGTCGCTCCGGCGGGTCACCAGGCTCCTGGCGGCCCGGTTGGGGACGTAGCCCAGCTCGTCGACGGCGGCCTCGACGGCGCGCCGCACGTCCCCGCTCACGCGGGGGGAGCCGTTGACCACCCGGGAGACCGTCGCACGCGAGACGCCCGCAACCTTGGCCACCTGCTCAAGGGTTGCGCCGCCGGTGCGCTGGTCACGACCGGGAGTCGTCAATCCGTCCTCCATGAGAGCGCTCTCACGCTGATTTCGGAACACTACTCCCCCTTGTCAAGAGAGCGCTCTCACGAATGTCCGCGTCGTGTTCACGCCGATCGGCAACCCGGGCACAACCCGTGTGGACGCCTCTGGAAGGCGCGGGCACCCGGCCCGAGACGAACGCGGCGACGCGGCGCCGGAGCGACCGATCGGCCCGGCGCGGCACCCGAGCCCGCCGCCGGGCCGCTGTGCCAAACTTGGCCCGTGTTCGAGGGCGTCCCCCTGGTGGCCGGACTCGCCGCCGCGACGTACGCCGCGTGGCGGAGCTACGTCGCGGCCCGCTCGGCGATCGCGCCGCTGATCCGCGAGGGCGACCCGACGCGGACGCTCATCGAGGGCACGCGGCCCGTCTACACCCGGAGCCGCGTGCGGATCGCCGTCCGCAACGTGGCCGTGTCGCTCGGGTGGCTGGTCGTGGCGATGTACGGCCTGTTCCTCGCGTCGGCCGGGATGGCGCTCCAGGGACGCGTGGGTGTCGCCCCGTGACGGCGACCGCCGAACGGGTCGCCGCCGTGCTCGACCGCTACGAGGCCGTCGTCGGCATCGAGATCCACTGCCAGCTCAAGACGGCGTCGAAGATGTTCTGCGGCTGTTCGACGGCCTACGACGGGGCGCCGCCCAACACGCACGTCTGCCCGGTGTGCCTCGGGCTGCCCGGCGCGCTGCCGGTCATCAACCGGCGTGCGGTCGAGTTCGTGATCGCGACCGGCCTCGCGATCGAGGCGCACATCCCCGAGCGCACGCAGTGGGAGCGCAAGAACTACTTCTATCCCGACCTGCCCAAGGGCTACCAGATCAGCCAGTACGCCATCCCCCTGGCCGCCCGGGGGCGGCTGTCGATCGAGACCTCGGACGGCCCGTTCGTGGTCGATATCACCAGGGCGCACCTCGAGGAGGACACGGCCAAGCTCGTCCACGGTGACACCGCCGGCGCCGGCGGCAGCCGGGCGACGCTGGTCGACTTCAACCGCTCGGGTGCGCCGCTGATGGAGATCGTGACCGAGCCGGTGATCCGCACGGCCGAGCAGGCGCGTCGCTATGCGGAGGAGCTCCAGCTGCTGCTCCGCGCGATCGGGGCGAGCGACGCGGACATGGAGCGTGGCCAGATGCGGGTCGAGGCGAATGTCTCCCTCCGCCCGCGCGGCGAGGAGCCGTTCGGGACGCGGGTCGAGGTCAAGAACATGAACTCGTTCCGGTCCGTGGAGCGGGCGATCGCGTTCGAGATCGAGCGGCAGGCCGCGGCGCTCGACGCCGGCGATCCGCTGACGATGGAGACGCGCGGCTGGGACGACGGCCGGCAGGCCACGTATCGCATGCGGGCGAAGGAGACCTCGGACGACTATCGATACTTTCCGGAGCCCGACCTGCCGCCGCTCCGCGTCGACGCGCCGTGGATCGCCGAGCTCCGCGGCACGCTGCCCGAGCTGCCCGCCGCCCGTCGGGCACGCTACGAGGCCCTCGGCATCACCCACTACGACGCCGCGGTGCTCGTGGCCGATCCCGGGATGACCGGGGCGTTCGAGGCGATCTCGGCCGCGGGTCCCGACCTGCCGGCGAAGGAGGTCTCGAACTTCGTCACCGGCGCGCACGCGAGGGCGGCCAAGGCGACGGGCCTCAACGCAGACGGGACCGCCGGCCAGTCGACGCCCGACGGGATCGCGACCCTGCTCGACGCGATCGTGGAGGGTCGCGTCTCGCGCCCGGCGGGCCGCGAGCTCCTGGAGCGTCACCTCGCCGACGGCACGTCCGCCGACGACCTGCTCGCGGGCGCCGGGCCCGGCCCGATCTCGGACGACGCGGCCCTGCTCGGGCACGTGGACGCCGTCATCGCCGCGAACCCCAAGGCGGTCGAGGACTACCGGGCGGGCAAGCCGGTGACCGGCTTCTTCGTGGGCCAGGTGATGAAGGCGACCGGCGGCGCGGCCGACGCGGCGCGCGTCACGGTCCTCGTCAAGCAGCGCCTCGACGCGGGCGCCTGACCGCATGGCCGTGCTCGCCCTGGTCGCTGATCGTCATCGGCGTCGTCCTGATCGTCGTCGGCGTGCAGCGCGCCTACGGCCCATACCAGCGGTACAAGGCCCTCAAGGAGCAGGACGCGAACGTCGCCCGCTACGAGGCGTGGCGCGGCGGCCTGCGGTCCGACGATTCCAAGACTGGCGCGTCGGTCGCGATGCAGATCCTCCGCCGCCAGGCCCAGATGGGCGGCGCGATCATCATCGCGGGCGTCGTCCTCGATCGTGATCGGGTTCATCCTCCGGTAGGCGAGACCTCGGCCTGAGCCAGCGCCGCCTCGTCGGCGGCCAGCAGCGCCAGCGCCGCCTCGGGCCCGTACGCCTCGTCGGGGAGGGGACGGCGCCAGGCCGTCGCCTCGGCGCCGAGCGCCTTGCCGCGCTCGACGGCCCCCGCCACGTCGCGCGTCGACCGCCACGACTCGAGGAACCCCGCGATGAACGCGTCCCCGCAGCCGAGCGTCGTGCCGCGGACCGGCACGGCCTCGACCGGGACGAACCGGTCACCGTCGCCGCCGGGCCGCCCGTCGAAGACCCGCACGCCCTGCGACCCCAGGGTCACCACGACCAGCCGTCCGAGCCGGTGGGCGACCGCGCGGATCCCGTCGACCTCCGGGTCCTCCGGTCCGCCGGGCCAGCCGACGAACCCGACGTCGACGTCGGTCATCGTGTCGGCGAACCGCTCGAGCGTGTAGTGGCGGAAGCCGAGGAAGTCGGCCGTGACCTCCACGCCGCGCGTCAGCCCGTCCGCGGCCAGCCGACGGAGCTCGCGGATCGCACCCTCGACCAGCACGAGGTGGACGCCCTCGGCCTCGCGGACCAGCGCCTCCTCGTCCGGCCCGAGGCGCAACGACGCGCAGACCCCCTCGACGTAGTGGTCCATGTGCGGCTGGAGGTCGGGCCGGATGACGATGTCGATCGACGCCGACCGACCGGGCACGACGAGGCCCGGTCCGACGGGCATCCCGTGCCGGTCGAGGAAGGCGCGGAACACCTCGGGCCGGTCGTCCCCGACGCGCGTCAGCAGCCGGAACGGGACGCCGGACCGCCGCCACTGCCAGGCCATGTTGAGCACGCCGCCGCCCGGCAGCACGAGGTCCCGCCCGAGATAGATGTCGAGGCTCAGCGCGCCCAGCAGGAGCCGCGGGCCGGCGATCACAGGTCCGCGAGCGGCCGTGCCCGGTCGTCGCCCAGCGCGAGGAACCGGTCGTAGCGCACCTCGACCACCTTGCTCATCTGCCAGAAGGCCTCGACGGAGAGGTGCCCGCACCCCTCCTGGTGGTACCACTCGGTGCGCTCGGGGAGGGTCGTGATCAGCGAGGGGTCGTGCACCGGGACGACGGCCGGGTTGAGCACGTAGCCGGGCGACAGGGGGTCGCGGATCTGGAGCAGGTGACGGCCCCGGAACCCGGCCGCCCGCGGGGCCGCGTGCGTCTCGCCCGTGCCGAGGTCGACCATGTCCACGGTCTCGGCGGCCGTCGCGACGACGTCGGGCCAGGCGGGGTCCTCGACCAGCTCGGCGATCACGCGCCGGACCGAGATGTCCTGGTAGTGGTTCTGGATCGTCTCGGGCTGGTCGTACGCGTCGGGCTCGTGGACGTTCTCGACGCGGTCGTCGTAGACGTTGCCGCACACGGTCACGAGGAAGCGGACGAGGGCCGGCCGGTCACGCAGGAAGCGCCGATACGCCTCCTCGTACTCGACGATCGCGTCGGCGGGCGAGACGATCCGGCCGCGGACGAGGTGCCCGATCCGCCAGCCGTCGGCGCCGAACCGCTCGTCGAGCACGGTCCCGCGTCGATGCTTCGCCTCGCCCGAGAAGCCCGGCAGGCCGACCGGGACCCAGACGTCGCGCAGGGCCGCCACGGCCTCGGCGTCGAGCTCGGTCCACCAGTCCGCCCGGTCCACGGCCGAATCGTAGGGCACCGCCCGGCCGCCCGATCGGCCCGCCCGCGTCGGGTCCGGCCCAGACCCTAGACTGGCCGCTGGCCGACCGGCGGCGTCGGACCGACGATCGGAGCACGAGGCGCGGCATGCGGGAGCGAACGCACGGGGAAGGCTTCGCCACGCGGGCGATCCACGCGGGCGAGCGCCCCGATCCCGTCACGCACGCGCACAACACGCCGATCTACGCGACCGCGACGTTCGCGTTCGACACCGCCGCCGAGAAGGAGGACGCGGTCGACCGGGCGATGGCCTGGGACCCGACGGCCTACTTCTACTCGCGGACCGGCAACCCGACGAACCGGGCGCTCGAGGAGAAGATCGCGTCCCTCGAGGGCGCCGAGGACTGCGTCGTGGCCGCGTCGGGGATGGCGTCGGTCGCGGCGACCCTGTTCGCGCTGCTGCGGTCGGGCGACCACCTGGTCGTCGGCGACGAGCTGTTCGCGATCACGACCGTGCTGATGGAGGAGGACCTGCCGAAGCGCGGGATCGACGTCACGGCGGTCGACACCACGGACCTGGCGGCGGTCGAGGCGGCGATCACCCCGGCGACGCGGGTGCTGTTCCTCGAGTGCTCGACGAACCCGCGGCTGCGGATCGCGGACCTCGACGCGATCTCCGCGCTCGCCCATCGCCGCGGGATCACCGTCGTCGCCGACAACACGTTCCTCGGGCCGGCCCTGCTCCGGCCGCTCGAGCACGGCGCGGACCTCGTCCTCCACGCGGCGACGAAGTACCTGTCCGGGCACGGCGACGCGGTGTCCGGCGTGGTCGCCGGTTCCACGGCGCTGATCGCCCCGATCCGCAAGCAGACCGACACGTTCGGCCAGGCGGCCAGCCCGTTCTCGAGCTTCCTCGTGCTCCGGGGCGTGCGGACGCTGCCGCTCCGGTCGGCGAAGGGATCGGCGAACGCGGCGCGCCTGGCGGCGTTCCTCGAGGCCGATCCGCGGGTCGAGTGGGTCCGCTACCCGGGCCTCGCGTCGCACCCGGACCACGCGGTCGCCGGCGCGGCTCCTGGGCGACCGCTACGGCGCGATGGTCACGTTCCGGCCGCGCGGCGGCGTGCCGGCGATGTCCGCGTTCACGGACCACCTCCGGCTGTGCGACATCGGGGTCAGCCTGGGCGACGTGTTCACGCTCGTCTACCCGCAGCCGAAGCGCGACGGGCTGGTCCGCGTCTCGGTGGGCTGCGAGGACGTCGAGGACCTCCTGGCCGACTTCGAGCTGGGCCTCTCGTTCGTCGAGTAGCGGCGGGCTCGGGGTTGGCGCGCTAGCCCCGGCCGAGCGCCGCGGCGGCCGCCAGCGCGGCGCCGATCGTGAGGTCGACCCGCCGGGTCACCTCGTCCTCGGGCGGCCGGAACCAGGTCTCGGAGCCGCCCTCGCGCGCGGCTCCACCCTCCGCCGGGTCGGAGATCACGTCGGACACGGTGAGGATGCAGCCGGCGCGCACCGGCCGGCCCTTGCCCTGCTCGCGCATCGCGATGAGGTACAGCGCCGCGGTCTCCATCTCCGCCGACAGGTAGCCCCGACGGCCCCAGCGGCCGGCGCCGCCCGGGCTCGGGTCGTAGAACACGTCGCCGGTGACCACGGGTCCGACGTGCGTCGTGAGTCCCAGGGCCCGCGACGCGTCGGCCAGCGCGAGCACGACGTCGAGGCTGGCCGTCGGGGCCGTCGCCTCGCCGCCGCCGAGCACGCTTCCCACGCCGGTGTTGGCCGCGGCGGCCATCGCGACCACCGCGTCGCCGATCGCGGTCCGCGCGTAGCCGCCGGTGGTGCCCACCCGGATGAACGTGGTCACGCCGAGCATCAGCAGCTCCTCGACCACGATCGAGGTCGTCGGGGCGCCCATCATCGTGGTCTGGACCGACACCGGGACGCCGTCGACGGTGCCCGTGTAGCCCAGCAGGCCGCGGTGCGAGGTCACCAGCCGGCTGGCCTCCAGGCCGCCGTCGAAGCGGGCGGCGATGCGCGTCGATCGGTTCGGATCGCCGGGCAGCAGCACGACGGGGGCATAGTCGCCGGGCTCGGCGTGGAGGTGGATCTGCGGCATCGGGTCCTCCGGTGGCGCGCGGTCCGCCGGTCGACGCGGCGCGCGGGATCGGGCCAGTATGCCGCGACCCGTGGCCTCAGCCGGGACCCACGCGACGGTGCTCCACGATCGTGCACCGGTCCATGACCACCGAGAGGCCCGCCTCGTGGGCGATTCGGCCGGCCTCCTCGTTCGCGATGCCCAGCTGGAGCCACAGGCAGCGCGCCCCGACCGCGACGGCCTCGCGCGCGTGCTCGACGCACAGGTCGGCGCGGCGGAACACGTCGACGACGTCGACCGGCCCGGTCGCCGCCACGGCCTCGGCGACGGTCGGGTAGCACGGCTCGCCGTCGATCTCCGACTCGCGCGGGTTCACGGCGACGACGTCGTAGCCCGCCCGGCGCAGGCTCCGCATCACCCCGTGGGACGGTCGGGCGGGGTTCGACGACGCCCCGACGAGCGCGATCCGCGGCCGCGAGCGGAGCAGGTCCCGGATGCCGTCGTCGTCGAGCAGCGGCACCGGAAACCGGTCCTCGGAGATCGCGATCAGCGCCGCCACGAGGTCCCGATCCGCGTCCCGCGTCGCCATCGGTTCGAGCTCCCGTTGCCGGTCCCGCGCGGCCCACGTCCTCGAACTTGCATGGCAGCCCGCCGCGGAGCCCGTTTCACGCCTGAAGTTGTGGACAACTGCGGCGTCGCGCACGGCCCATGATTGCCGTACTCTACGGCTCGACCCGGCCCGCAGCCGAGGGGTGTCCGGGATCACAGGAGGAGTGCACGTTGCAGGTATACACGCAGGCTGATCGCGCTCGGCGCGGCATCGGCCATCCTCATCGCGCCTGTTCGGGGTCCGGCGCAACGTCCGCTCCGGCTCCAGGCGCCGTCCGCCGCGGCGCCGTCCGGGCGGCCAGCGAGCCGCTCCGCGCCGCCAGCGAGGCCCCGTCCGAGGCGCTCAACACCGACTACAAGGCCTGCGTCGCGTTCGACACCGGCGGTCTCGGCGACAAGGGCTTCAACGACCTCGCCAAGAAGGGCCTCGACGACGCCAAGGCCCTCGGCTTCGAGACCGCAGTCGGCCGAGGCGCAGGGCTCGACCGACTACGAGGGCAACATCCAGCGCCTGATCGACGGGGGCTGCCAGACCATCATCACGGTCGGCTTCCTGCAGGGCTCGGCCACCGCGAAGGCGACGCTCGCCAACCCCGACGATCGCGTTCGGACAGGTCGACGCGACCTGGAACTCGGCGGGCGCCGACTTCACCCCCGGCACCGCGGACGATCCGCCCCCCGGCGTCCCCGCGAACTTCACCGGCCTCGACTACCAGGTCGACCAGGCCGCGATGCTCGCCGGCTACCTCGCCGCGAGCTTCAGCAAGTCGGGCAAGGTCGCGACCTACGGCGGCCTGGCCTTCCCGGGCGTCACCCGGTTCATGGACGGCTGCTACGCCGGCGTCCAGTACTACAACAAGCAGAAGGGCAAGAACGTCGAGGTCCTCGGCTGGGACGGCTCCCTGCCGGATCCGACGACGACAGGCACCTTCGTCGGCGGCAGCGGTGGCACCGACACCTGGAACGACCCGGCCAAGGGCGAGCAGTTCGCCAAGACCTTCCTCGATCAGGGCGTCGACATCGTCCACCCGGTCGCGGGCGAGACGGGCAACGGCACGATCAAGGCGATGCTGGCGGCCGGAAAGTGGGCGATCGGCGTCGACAACGACCAGGCGATCACGATCCCGGAGTCCGCGGCTGCGATCCTCACGTCTGCTCAGAAGGCCATCGACGTCTCCGTCCTCGACGTGATCAAGAAGACCTCGGCCGGCGACCTCGGCGGCGAGGACTACTCCGGGCACGCTCGCCAACAAGGGCGTGCTGCTCTCGCCCTTCCACGAGTTCGACAGCCAGATCTCGGCCGAGACCAAGACCGAGCTGGACACGCTGAGGGCGGCGATCGCCGACGGCAGCGTCAAGGTCTGCACCTTCCTCGGACGCGGCTGCTAGCCAGGCGCGTGCGAACGTAGAGCCACAACGACCGCCCCCGGACCGCGACGCGGACCGGGGGCGGACTCCTTGATGTCGAGGCCCTGCTGATGCGGCTCGAACTTCGCGACATCACGAAGCGGTTTCCGGGCGTCCTCGCCAACGACGGGATCTCCATCGCGGCGGACCGGGGCAAGGTGCTCGGGCCTGCTGGGCGAGAACGGCGCCGGCAAGACGACGCTCGATGAACATCCTGTCAGGCCTGTACAAGCCCGACTCCGGATCGATCGTCATCGACGGCCAGGAGCGGGTCGTTCGACGATCCCGCCGCTGCCATCCACGCGGGCGTCGGGATGGTCCACCAGCACTTCATGCTCGTGCCCGTGTTCGACGTCGTCGAGGCCGTCGCCCTCGGCTCCGAGACCGTCAGCAACCGGTTCGGGACCTTCGATCGGGCCGCCGCACGCAAGCGGATCGTCGACCTGTCCGACCAGTACAAGCTCGGCGTCGACCCCGATGCCAGGATCGAGAACCTGCCGGTCGGCGTCCGCCAGCGCGTCGAGATCCTCAAGGCCCTCTACCGCCAGAGCGACATCCTCGTCCTCGACGAGCCGTCGGCCGTGCTCACCCCGTTCGAGACGGAGGAGCTGTTCGGGATCATCCGGTCCCTCACGGCGACCGGCACGACGATCATCTTCATCACCCACAAGCTCAACGAGGTCATCGAGGTCGCCGACGACGTCGTCGTCCTGCGTCGCGGGACGCGTCGCGGGCACGGCGGATCCCAAGATCGCCACCCGCCAGGAGCTGGCCAACATGATGGTCGGCCGGGACGTGGAGCTGATCGTGCCCAAGGGGCCCGCCAAGCCGGGCGACGTCGTGCTCAGCCTCCGCGGCGCGCAGGTGCGCGACGACCGTCTCGAGCTCGCGGTGAACGGCGTCGACCTCGACGTTCGGGCCGGGGAGATCGTGGTCATCGCGGGCGTCCAGGGCAACGGGCAGACCGAGCTGGTCGAGGCGATCGCCGGTCTGCGCTCGTTCGACACCGGCGAGGCGACGATCGCGGGCCACCACATCGAGAAGCGCCACGCCTCGCGAGGTCTCCGACCTGGGCGTCGCCCACATCCCGGAGGACCGGGGTCGGGACGGGCTGATCGCGACGATGACCGTCGCCGAGAACTACATCCTCGACACGTACCACCGCGAGCCGTACAGCCGTCGCGGGATCATCAATCGCGAGGCCGTCAACGAAGGCGCAGCGAAGGGTGTCAAGGAGTTCGACATCCGCACGCCGTCGATCGAGACGCTGGCGGGCTCCCTGTCGGGCGGCAACCAGCAGAAGGTCGTCGTCGCACGCGAGTTCTCGGTGCCGGTGAAGCTGGTGCTGGCCGCGCAGCCGACGCGTGGCCTGGACGTCGGCTCGATCGAGTACATCCACCGGCGACTCGTCGAGCAGCGCGACGCCGGGGCGGCGATCCTGATCGTGAGCACGGAGCTGGACGAGGTCATCGCCGTCGGCGACCGGATCGCGGTGATGTTCGAGGGCAAGATCGTCGGCATCGTGTCCGGGGCCGATGCGACGCACGAGAAGCTGGGGCTGCTGATGGGTGGCGCCGAGTTCGGCGAGGGTGCCGCGGCATGACGACCCTGAAGGCCTTCGGGCGCCGCGCCCTCGTGCCGATCCTGGCACTGGTCACCGCGCTCGGGTTCGGGGCGATCGTGATCGTCCTCACGGACTTCACGAACCTGTCGAGGATCGGGACCGATCCGCTCGGCGCCATCGGCGGTGCCGCCGGCGGCGTCGTGGCGGGCTACGGAGCGATGCTGTCCGGCGCGTTCGGCGATCCGGCGCGCATCCTGGCGGCGCTCGAGACCGGGAACATCACGGACATCGCGACGGCGGTCCGACCGCTGACCGAGTCGCTCGTCGCGGCGACCCCGCTGATCCTGACCGGGCTGGCCGTCGCGATCTCGTTCCGCGCCGGGATGTTCAACATC
Organism: uncultured Chloroflexia bacterium; assembly: GCA_963767945.1. Lineage (GTDB taxonomy): Bacteria > Chloroflexota > Limnocylindria > Limnocylindrales > CSP1-4 > CAIXZV01. Next base: position 402,863 of record CAVYGH010000013.1, read on the forward strand.
GGCGTCGATGGCCAGCTCATGATCGGCGCCCTCGGCGCGACGCTCGCGGCCTTCGCGCTCGCAGGGCCAGGCGCCGTCGTTCGTGATCCTCCTGGTGGCGGTCGCGGTGGGGGTCCTGTTCGGCGCCTTCTGGGGGTTCATCCCCGGCGTCCTCAAGGCGCGCACGGGTGCCCATGAGGTCATCACGACCATCATGCTCAACTACGTCGCGGCGCAGATCGTCTTCCTCGCCCTGCGTTCGGACGAGCTGCGACGGCCAGGCAGCACGGCGCCGGTCTCCAGGCCCATGTCCGACTTCGTCGACATCCCGCTGATCCTCAACCTGCCCGGCGATCCGCCTCGACTACGGCTTCGTGATCGCGCTCCTGATGGCCGGAGCGGTGTCGTTCCTCCTGTTCCGCACGACCAAGGGCTACGAGCTTCGGGCCTCCGGGTTCAACCTGACGGCCGCGCGATACGCCGGCATGAGCGCCGGCGGCTCGATGATGCTCGCGATGGCCCTGTCGGGCGCGCTGGCCGGCCTGGCGCGGCTCGTTCCTGGTGATCGGCACCGTCGGCCAGCTTTCGCCCGACCTGTCGGGCGGCATCGGGTTCACCGCGATCGCGCTCGCCCTGCTGGCTGGTCTTCGACCGGGTGGCGTCGTGCTCGCCGCGCTGCTGTTCGGCGCGCTGACGTCGGGCGGCAAGTCGATGGGCATCCAGTCGGGGATCCCGTTCGACCTGCTCGGGTTCATCATGGCCCTGGTGATCCTGTTCGTCGCGGCGCCCAACCTGATCCGGTCGCATCTGGCGGATCAAGGTCGTCGATCCGGCAAAAGAGGCCGTCGTCGCGCACCCGCCGACGGCGCCGATATGACCACCGTCGACCGACACCGTACCGGTGGCCACCGGCGAGGGCCTCGCCGCGCGGCGAGCGACGAGGGATGCACGCATCCGGGCCGCCATCCTGTTCGCGTTCGGGCTCCTGGCCTTCTACCTCGGGAGCCGGAGCCTGAACACCACGGCGACGTTCTCGTTCTGGGTCGACCAGCAGGGCGGCGAGAGCATCGTCCTGCAGACGCCCGGTCGGCGTGCTGTGGGTCGTCGCCGGCGTGACGTCGCTGGTTCATCGCGATCCTGCAGCTCCTGCGCGGGGCGCCGTTCTGGTGGCGGCCGTGGCTGCTGCTGCTGGTCTGGCCATGGGTCGCGGCCCTCCTCGCCGCCGTCCTCAACGGCAAGCCAGCGAACCTGACGGGCATGATCGCCGGCAGCCTCGAGTTCGCCGTGCCGCTCACGCTGGGCGCGCTGGCGGGCATCCTGTCGGAGCGCAGCGGCATGCTGAACATCGCCCTCGAGGGCAAGATGCTGATCGGCGCGTGCGTCGCCTCGGTCGCAGCGAGCGTCGGTCTGCTCCTCACCGGGAACGACTTCATCGCCGTCGTGATCGGCATCACGTCGGCGATGCTGGTTGCGGGCGGCGTCGGGATCCTCCTCGCCTGGATGGGCATCCGCCACAAGATGGACCAGATCATCTCGGGGACGGTGATCAACATCGGCGCGGTCGGGATCACGAACTTCCTGTTCCTGCGCGTGCTGAGCCGGAACACGGAGCTCAACACGCCGCCGACCATCGAACCGTGGCGCGTGCCGCTGCTGGCCGACGTCCCGATCCTCGGCCCGATCCTCTTCGCCGCGAAGCCCTACGTGTACGTGATGTACGTGATGGTCGCGGTGCTCACCTACATGCTGTTCCGGACGCGCTGGGGCCTCCGGCTTGCGCGCTTCGGGCGAGAAGCCGGCCGCGGCCGGGACCGTGGGCATCGACGTCATCTCGATCCGCTACCGGGCGCTGTTCCTCGCCGGGCTCATCTCCGGACTGGCCGGGTCCTACCTGTCGCTGTCGGTCGCCGGCAACTTCGGCATGGAGATGGTCGCCGGCAAGGGCTTCATCGCCCTCGCGGCGATGATCTTCGGCGCGTGGCATCCGGTCGGCGCCCTCGGCGCGGCGCTCGTGTTCGGGTTCGCGGGCACGACCCAGACGCTGCTGGCCATCCTCGGCGTCGACGTGCCGCCGCAGCTGCTGAACAGCGTCCCGTACCTGGTCACGATCATCGTGGTCGCGGGCGTCGTCGGACGGGTTCGCGGGCCGGCGGCCGCCGGCCAGCCGTACGAACAGGGCTGATGCGAACGGCCGAACGGCGACCCGGTCCGCCTCGCCGGCCGACGTAAGCGTGAGCGCGGGCTACGGCGACGAGCGCGGCGACGTCCGCGCCCGGCCGACCGTTCTACGGCGTGGCGGCGACGCCCCGGACGGCGCCCGCACGGCACGGTCGAGCATCCGCTGCCGCTGATCATCGACAGCGACCCGGGCCTCGACGACGCCCTCGCGATCGGCCTCGCCGTCGCCCGGCCCGAGCTGCGCGTCCTCGCCGTGACCACCGTCGGCGGCAACGCGGACGTGACCCACTGCACCGAGAACGCGCTGCGGCTGCTGCACGCGTTCGGCGCCGACGACGTGCCGGTCGCCGAGGGCGCCGCGGGCGCGCTGCTCGGCTCGGTGGTGCGCGCGACCGAGGTCCACGGCGAGAGCGGGATCGGCGACACGCGCCTGGACCCCGCGACGTCCGCGGTCCACGCCGCCCACGCCGTCGACCTCATGGCGAGCCTCCTCGCCGCCAGCCCCGAGCCGGTCGCGATCGCGCCGATCGGGCCGCTCACCAACATCGCGCTGCTCCTGCGGCTGCACCCGGACCTCGTCCCGAAGATCTCGCACCTGTGCCTGATGGGCGGCTCGATCGGGGAGGGGAACACGACGGTCTCGGCCGAGTTCAACATCTACGCCGATCCCGAGGCCGCGGACGTCGTGTTCCGATCCGGCGTCCCGATCACGATGATGGGCCTCGACGTGACCCACCAGGCCCTGCTCGACCGGTCGCACGCGCAGGCGCTGCGCGACACCGGCACCCGCTCCGGCCGGATCGCCGCGGAGCTCACGGACTTCGCGCTCGATCGCAATCGCCAGTGGTCCGGGTCGTCGGTGACGGCGATCCACGACGCGGTGGCGATCGCGCACCTGGCGATCCCGGACCTGGTGGACGTCGCGCCGTACCACGTGACCCTCGACACGACCAACGGGCCGGCGCGCGGCCGGACGGTCTGCGACGGCCAGCCGTACCGGCTGCGTCGCGACGGCCGAACGCCCAACGCGGACGTCGGCATCGCCATCGACGGGGCGCGCTTCGCGGCGCTGCTGGTCGACGCGTTCGGGAGCCTGCCGTGACCGCCGCCATCCCCGTGCTCCTCGACTGCGACCCTGGCCACGACGACGCGCTCGCGATCACGCTGGCGCTCGCCCGGCCCGAGCTCGAGGTGCTCGGCATCACGACCGTCGGCGGCAACGTCGGGCTGCGCGAGACCACCCGCAACACGCTCCGGGTCCTGGCCCTGCTCGACCGGACCGACGTGCCGGTCGCGGCCGGGGCCGCGATCCCGCTCGCACGGCCGCTCGAGATCGCCGACGACGTCCACGGCGAGAGCGGGCTCGACGGCGCCGACCTCCCGGAGCCGCGCTCCGAGGTCCGGCCCGAGGGCGCGCTCGCGTTCCTGCGGGCGACGCTCGAGGCCGCACCCGGGCCGGTCACGCTGATCCCGACCGGCCCGCTGACCAACATCGCCCAGCTGCTGCTGGCCGCGCCCGACCTGGCGTCGAAGATCGCGCACATCTGCCTGATGGGCGGCGCCGTGCGCGAGGGCAACTGGACGCCGGCCGCCGAGTTCAACATCTGGGTGGACCCGGAGGCGGCGCGGATCGTGTTCCGCAGCGGCCTGCCGATCACGATGGTCGGCCTCGACGTCACCCACCAGGCCCTGTTCCTCGACGCCGACATCGACCGGCTGGCGGCGCTGCGCACGCCGGTCGCCGACGTGTTCGCCGACCTCCTCCGCTTCTACGCGCGCTACCACCGGGAGCGATACGGGTGGCACGGCTCGCCGATCCACGACGCGGTGGCCGTGGCGCACGTCGCCGTCCCGGGCCTCGTCACGACCGAGCCGTACCGGGTCGACGTCGAGACGACCGGCGAGCTGACCCGCGGCCGCACCGTGGTCGACACCCGGGGCGTGGCGGGCCCGGACCCGAACGCCGACGTCGCGCTCGCGCTCGACCGGGAGCGGTTCGTGGACCTGCTCGTGGACGCCATCGCCGCGTCCGGGTGAGCGAGCCCGCCGTCCTGCGCTGGGTCGCGCTCGGCGACTCGTACACGATCGGGACGTCCGTCGATCCCGGCGAGGGCTGGCCCGACCAGCTCGTGGCCGCCCTCGACGCCGATCCGCCGCCCGGGCCCCGGCTTCTCCTCGTCGCCAACCACGCCGTGAACGGCTCGAGCTCCGCGGCGGTCCGGCGCGACCAGCTACCGCTGCTCGACGGCGAGGCAGACCTCGGGTTCGTCTCGCTGCTCGTCGGGGCCAACGACGCGGTCCAGGGCATCCCGGACGCGCAGTTCCGGGCGAACGTCGCGGCGATCCTCGACGCCTGCCTCGCCCGACTGCCGGCGGCCCGGATCCTGGGTGTCGAGACGCCCGACTACACCGTGACGCCGATGGGCGCGGCCTTCGGCGAGCCGGTGGAGCGGCGATCGGCCATCGTCCGGTGCAACGCCGCGTTCGCCGACCAGTGCGCGGCGCGGGGGATCGCGTTCGTGGACGGGATCCTCGCCATCTCGTCAGACGCCGGCCGGGACCCGGCGCTCGTCGCGTCGGACGGGCTCCACCCGTCGGGGGCCCAGTACCGCCGCTGGGTCAGCGAGCGGATCGAGCCCGTCGTCCGAGGGCTGCTCGCGACGGGCTGAGGCCGGACGTCAGCGGTTCGGGGTCAGCCAGACCGGATATTCGGTGACGTTCTCCGGGCTGCCGTCCTTGGCCGAGCGGTCGTATACGCGGAGCGTCCCGTACTGGCCCTTGCTCACGTCGTACGACAGGTCCACCTTGAAGGTGCCCCAGCAGCCGGTCCCGCAGCTCGCCATCACCTGGCGGTTGACAAGCGTCGAGCCATTGGCGTCGAGGAGCCGGACCAGGAAGGTCGCCTCGAACACGTTGGCCATCCCGGCCACGCGCCCCGGATGACCCAGCGCCGCGCCCCACGCGGGCCGATCGACGAAGATCGCCGGCAGCTGGTCCGTGAAGTCTGCCCGGTCCAGGCCGTGACCGAGGTCGACGCCGGCGTTGCCGATCGTGTCGACGGCCTCGCCGTCGAGCTCGATCTTCACCCGCTCCACGGTCGGGAACTGGGTGATCGTGTACACGACCTGCGCCAGGCGCCCCAGGATCGACGCCCGGTCGCCGCCCGCTTCGAACTCGCGCGACAGGTCGACGGTCGCCACCCGGTCCGCGATCGAGAGCCCGAGGAGCCGGGTGCCCTCGGGCACGTTGGTGTACATGGCGGGCCGGGCGCCCATCTCGGCATCGTTGGGTCCCCGGAGCAGGGCACGCATCGCGGCCGTGGCGACGGCCTGGGTCGCGGGGACCTCGCGCAGCACCGGGACGAGGCCGGCGTTGTCGGTGAAGCTGCCGAGGAAGAAGTAGGCGCGCACGATCGTGGTGTCGCCGGACGTGGTCGGCGGTTTCGGGCTCTTCGTCGGCGCCGCGGTGGGCTCGTCGGTCGGCGCCTCGGAGGGGGCCGACGACGGGCTGGCCGCCGGACCTGCTGACGCCGTGGGCGCCGTGGTCGGCTCGGCGCTGGGCGACGGGGAGGTCAGGTCGGGCGTGGCGTCGTCGGTCGGGACGTCCACCGACGGGATCTCGGTGGAGGGCGGCGTGGCCGGCGTGCCGAGGGCGCCCGACGCGGGGGCGCAGGCACCGACGAGGATGGCCGCGAGGGCGAGGATGACGAACGGCCTGGGCAGACGGGTCACGTCGACGTCCGTGGTGCGGGTTCCGATGCGGCGACAGCGTCGATCCCGATCGTGTCGCCGTCATCGCGTGCCGGTAACCGTTCGGTCACGGGCAGGGTGAGCGCGAAGATGAGGCCGCCGCCCGGACGGGCCCTCGCCCGCAGCGTCGCGCCGAGCAGGGCCGCGTGCTCGGCCGCGATCGCGAGGCCCAGGCCGGAGCTGCCGCCTCGTCGCGAGGGGTCCGCCTTGTAGAAGCGGTCGAACACGTGCGGCAGGGCCTCGCGCGGCACGCCAGGACCTCGATCCGCGACGACGATCACGGCGCCCTCGGCCGTCCGGGTCAGCGAGACCTCGACCGGCCCGTCGGGCGCGTGGTCGCGGGCGTTGTCGAGGAGGTTGCCGAGGATGCGATCGAGCCGACGCGGGTCGGACTCCACCATCACGGCGTCGGCGGGCAGCGCGATCGCGGCTGCGGGGAGGCGGGCCGCGACGATCGCGGACACGAGCCGGCGCAGGTCGAGCGGCTCGAGGACCGGCCGCTCGGCGTCGGCGTCGAACCGGGAGATCTCCATCAGCTCGTCGACCAGCGTCCGCAACCGGCGAACATCGGCGACCAGGAGCTCGGCGGCGCGCCGCGCGTCGGGCGTCATCCCGTCGGTTCCCGTCTCGATCAGCGACGCTTCTGCCACGAGCGCCGTGAGCGGCGTCTTGAGCTCGTGCGACACGTCGGCGACGAACCTGCGGTTCTGCTGCTGCGCCGACTCGAGCCGCCCGACCGTCCGCTCCAGCGTGGTCGCCATCCGGTTGAACTCCGCGGCCCAGCGCCCGAACTCGTCGCGTCCGCCCTCGGGGACGCGGGCGGTCAGGTCGCCGTCGGCGATCCGGCGCGCGGCCCGCGCCCCGGCGTCCACCGGCCGCAGGATGCCGCGGGCGATGAACCCGGCCGTGATCAGCGCGACGAGCACAGCACCCAGCCCGGCGGCGACGAGGCCGAGGCGCAGCTGGGCCAGGGCCGCCTCGACGTCGGTCGCGGGGAACACGAAGTACATGTCGGGCGATGCCGCCTGGCGCGCCGCCGACGACCAGCACGGGCTCGCCGGCGAGCGTCTGCCAGGCGAAGGCGAGCTGCCCCTCGCCGACGAGCTCGCGCAGGTCCGGCGAGAGCTGGTCGAGCGCCCCGAGCAGGCCGGCCGGGGTGTACGGGTTGCCGTCGCCGAAGTCCGCGATCGTGTCGACGTCGCCTCGCAGCTTGAACGCGTCCGGCAGGCCGCTGGCCGCGAACGACCCCGCGTCGGTGGGCGGCGGATCCGCCGCCGGCAGGAGCACCGACAGGTTGAAGTCCGCCTGGTGGCGGGCGTCGGCGAGGAGGCGGTCCCGCAGCGAGCTCTCGACGAACGCGAACACCCCGATTCCGATCGCGGCGACGGTGAACGCGACCAGCAGGACCAGCGTGACCGCCAGCCGGGTGCGGATGCCGCCCATGCTCAGGCCCTCGTCACGAGCGAGCGCTCGCCTCAGCCCGTCGGACGCGCGGCCTTGTAGCCGGCACCCCGAACCGTCAGGACCAGCACGGGCGCGGCGGGATCGGGTTCGACCTTGGCTCGCAGGCGGCCGACGGCCACGTCGACCAGCCGGGAGTCGCCGAGGTAGTCGTAGCCCCAGACGCGATCGAGCAGCCGATCGCGCGTGATCACCTGTCCCGGGTGCCGGGCGAGCTCCACGAGCAGGTCGAACTCGGTCCGCGTCAGCGGGATGTCGCGTCCGTCGCGGTCCACGGTGCGGCCCGCGAGGTCGATCCGCAGGTCGCCGAGCATCACGACGTCGCTTGTCTCGGCGCCGCCGGCGGGGTCGGCGTCGGCCGTCCGGCGGCGAAGGGCGGCCCGGACCCGGGCGACGAGCTCCGGCATCTCGAACGGCTTGCGGACGTAGTCGTCGGCGCCCGACTCGAGGCCCACCACCACGTCGATCGTGTCGCCGCGCGCCGTGAGCATCACGATCGGGGTCGTGGACTCGTGGCGGATCGCCCGACACACCTCGAGCCCGTCGAGCCGGGGGAGCATGATGTCGAGCAGGACGAGGTCCGGCCGGTCCGCACGCCAGCGCTCGATGGCCTCGATGCCGTCCTCGGCGGTCGTGACGGTGAATCCGGCGGCACCGAGGCCGAGGGCGGTCACCTCACGGATCGAGGGGTCGTCCTCGACGAGCAGGATCTGGGCGTCCACGCGCGGAGTATGGCAGCGCTCAGGTGCCGTGCCCGCCCGTGCCGGCAGGCCCGTCGGCGAGCTCGTGCAGGCGGGCGTCCGAGATCCCGAAGTGGTGCGCGATCTCGTGCTGGACGGTGTCGATCACCTTGGCCCGGCGCCTCGCCTCGTCGGGGAACGACCGCTCGATGGGCCCGCGGAAGATCGTGATCCGCGACGGGAGGGCGGCGCCCTCCGCGCCGTAGGCTGACCGCGGAACCCCCTGGTAGACGCCGTAGAGGCCCGGCGCGCCCGTGGCCGCGAGCTGCGCGGCGGACGGCCACTCCTCGATCGTGATGGCCACGCTGCCGAGTCGCTCGCGGAACACCTCCGGCAGCGCGTCGATCGCGTCGGCCACCCAGCCCTCGAACCGCTCGTCGTCCCGCTCGTCCATACGGCACGCGAGGGTACCGGGGAGCTGCCGCGCGCGCCGTCGACGGTTTGTCCCGCGGCGTCCGAGCCGTCGGTCACCACCGTTCGAGCAGCGCCTCGAGGTAGGCCTCGGCGGTCGCGATCGAGTGCGGCCCCGACCAGTCCTCGTCGCCGATGAAGTCGAGCAGGATCCGGACGTCCCACCACGCCTGATCCGCGGGGCTCCCGCCGGCGGCGGCGTAGGCGTCGACGACGCGATCGGCGACCTCGAGACCGTGCACGGTGCCCAGGTTCGCCCGCCAGTGCGCGAGGTCCATCGCCGGCTCGCCCCACGACGCGTTCGTCCAGTCGACGACGGCCGCCAGGCGGCGACCGTCCCACAGCGTGTTCCACGGGTGATAGTCGCGGTGCAGGAAGACGCCCGGCCCGGCCGCAGGCGCGGCGGCGACACGCTCGATCGCCGTCCGCCAGAGTCCGGGCCGGCCGGCACCCGGCGGCGGGACGACGCGGTCGAGGTCCGTGTAGCACTCGAACTCGCCGACGACGTCGCGGATGCCGCGGTCGACCGCATGCACGACGACGAGCGCCTCGGCCATCGCCGCGATCCGCGCCGGCCGGCCCTCGTCAGCGAGCGACGGATGACGGCCGTCGACGTGGGTCATGAGGATGGCCGGGGCGCCGGCCTCGGCGCCGTCCTCGTCGAGCGCGACGACCAGCGGCACGGGCACGGGCGTCGGCGCGAGCCGGCGCAGCACCTCGGCTTCGCGCGCGGCGGTGTATTGGGCGTCATCGACCTCCCAACCCGGCCGGAGCCAGCGCTTGAGGACGAGGCGGCGGGTCGAGCCCGCCGGCCCGACGAGGGTGACGCCGTCGACGCCCGCCGCGATCCCGCCAGACAGCCGGTTGGCCCGGATCACGCGCCACTCGGGCCCGGCCGCGCGCTCGATCCACGCGCGTGTGGCGGCGTCGGGCGGCGTGTGCCATGACGGCCGGGTCATGGCGCGATTGTGGCTCGCGCCTGCATCGGGTGCGATGATCGGACGTCAACAGCCCGATCAGAGGATGCGCCGTGGACTGGACGCTCGAGGTCGTCATCCTGCCCGTGAGCGACATCGACCGCTCGATCGCCTTCTACCGCGACCGGGTGGGCTTTCACCTCGATCACGACACGCGCAACGAGCAGATGCACGTCGTCCAGCTCACCCCGACCGGCTCGGGCTGCTCGATCGTGTTCGGCGACCTGCCGTCCCAGAACGAGATGGCGCCGGGCTCGATCAAGGGTCTGCAGCTGGTTGTCGCCGACGCCGGCGCGGCGCGGGCCGAGCTGGTTGCTCGCGGCGTCGACTGCAGCGAGCTCATGGTGTTCTCGCCCGACGACGGCGGCACGTTCTTCGGCTTTGCCGACCCCGACGGGAACACGTGGGCGGTCCAGCAGCTGAAGGTGCGCGGCGAGAAGCCGCTGATCCCGCTCGACCACCGGGGACGCTTCGGAGAGGGCCCGGAGGGCTGAGCCGTGGCGAGGTCACCGTTCCGTCATGGGCAGCGCGCATAGTGGCGGAGCGGAGCGGGCCACGATAAATCGCGCGCGGAACAAGGGACATGCTCATGAACACCGAACGATCGACCAAGGTCGCCAAGTCCGACGCCGAGTGGCGAGCCGAGCTCACGCCCGAGCAGTACCGCGTGCTGCGCGAGAAGGGGACCGAACGGGCGTTCACCGGCGCGCTGTGGGACGAGCACCGCTCCGGGACGTACCGCTGCGCCGGCTGCGGCGCGGAGCTCTTCCGCTCCGAGACGAAGTTCGAGTCGGGGACCGGCTGGCCGAGCTTCTTCGCGCCCGCGGAGGCGAACGCCGTCGACACCCAGACCGACCGCTCGCTGTTCATGACCCGCACCGAGGCCAACTGCGCGAGCTGCGGCGGCCACCTCGGCCACGTCTTTCCTGACGGCCCGAACCCGACCGGGCTCCGCTACTGCATCAACTCGGCGTCGCTGGCGCTCGACCCGGACGGCGAGGTGACCGGCTCCTAGGGCGTCACGATCGGGACGTCGAGGTGATGAGTCGCCCGTCTGGTTCGGCGCGGATCTCGCCCGATCAGCGAGCGCGGAGGCTTACCTCGCCCAGGCCACCGGCAAGACCTCGGAGACGGCCTGCGCGAGTCCCAGCGGGTTCTGCAATCCCATCGCGTGTCCCGTCTCCGGGACCACCTTCCACCCGACACCGATCGCCGTCAGCTCCTGCTCGAGCTCGGGCTCCGGATCGCTCAGTCCGCCGAGCAGAAACCAGCGTGGGATGTCGAGGCTCCCCAGGATCGATCGAAGGGTCGGGGTGGTCTCGACCTCCATCGAAACCGCCTCGCGGTAGATCGCGCGAGGTTCCACGAGTCGCGTGATCCCGACGTGGGCCGCTCGGAGGCCGACCGGATTCGCAACCGCCTCCTCCTCCTGGCGCGCGAGGAGCTCGCGGAAGCCACCATCGACAAAGACGGCCTCGCCCTGCCCCTCCAGACCGCCGTCGCCTCCGGGTTCGAGGTTGCCTTCGGCCATGACGAGCAGCGACACGACCGCGCGCCGAGCCGCCGCCACGAGGATCGCGACCGCACCGCCCATGCTGTGGCCGACGAGTCCGCATTCGCCGAGCTCCAAAGCGTCGACGAGGGTCACGATCGTCCTCGCGTGATCCTCGAGCCGATACCCGAAGGCATGCGGCTTGTCGCTGTAGCCGTGGCCCAGGAAGTCGACCAGGAGCGAGCGGCGTCCACGCAGCGGACGCTGGACCGCGGCCGGCATCAGTTCTCCCGTCGAGGAGCATTGCCAGCCATGCAGCCACACCAGGGGCGGATCGTCGCCCGGGACCTCGAGGTAGCGCAGGAACACACCATCCGCGGGCAGGTAGACGGGTCGCATGTGTCGCCTCCCTCGTCGTGACCCGGAGATCGTCCGACCGTCGACCAGTATGCCTGCAGGTCAGCCGGCCGAAGAGCCCGCTCCTGGGGCCTCGCCGGGCTACCATGGACCCCCCGTGACGACCATCGCCCCGAACGACTTCGTCCACCTCCATACCCACTCGGAGTTCAGCCTGCTCGACGGGCTCGGGCGGATCACGGACCTCGTCGACACGTCCGTCCGCCACGGCTTCGATTCGCTCGCCGTGACGGACCACGGGGCGCTCTATGGGTCGGTCGCGTTCTACCAGGCGGCGACGAAGGCGGGCATCAAGCCGATCATCGGCGTCGAGACCTACGTCGCCCGCCGGGGGATGACCGACCGCGACCCACGCGCGGACAGCCAGCCGTTCCACCTCGTGCTGCTGGCGACCGACCTCACCGGCTACCGCAACCTCTGCCGGCTCCTCACCGACGCCCACATCGACGGCTTCTACTACAAGCCGCGGATCGACCGCGAGCACCTGGCCAAGTACAGCCAGGGCCTCGTCGGCTTGAGCGCCTGCCTGGGCGGGGAGATCCCGAAGGCGCTCGAGGCCGAGGACTGGGACCTCGCCCGCACGGTCGCCGGCGAGTACCGCGACATCCTCGGGCCGGACCGGTTCTACCTCGAGCTCCAGGACCACGGCATCCCCGAGCAGCGGCGCCTCAACGAGCAGCTGCTGCGCCTGGGGCCGGAGGTGGGCCTGCCGCTCGTCGTCACGAACGACCTGCACTACGTGCATCGCGAGCAGCACGCCGCGCACGACGTCCTGCTGTGCGTCGGCACGGGCAACAACCTCGACACGCCCAACCGGATGAAGTTCGAGACGCAGGACTTCTACCTGAAGACGGCGGCCGAGATGGCCGCGCTGTTCCCGGACCAGCCGGAGGCCCTGCGCAACACGCGCCGGATCGCCGACATGTGCGACGTGGCCCTCCCCCTGGGCGAGCTGCGGATCCCGCACTTCCCGGTGCCCGACGGCGAGACCGTCGAGACCTGGCTGCGCAAGGAGTGCGAGGCCGGCCTCGTGCGGCGCTACGGCGCGATCACCCCGGAGCTCCAGCAGCGGCTCGACTACGAGCTGGGCGTGATCATCTCGATGGGCTACGCCGGGTACTTCCTGATCGTGGCCGACTTCGTCCGGTTCGCCCGGGAGCAGGGGATCGCGACCACGTGCCGCGGCAGCGCCCCGGGCTCGATCGTGACCTACACGCTGGGCATCACGCCGGTCGACCCCATCGACTACGGGCTGCCGTTCGAGCGGTTCCTCAACCCCGACCGCGTGACGATGCCCGACATCGACGTCGACTTCGAGGACGAGCGCCGGGACGAGGTCATCAACTACGTCAGCCGCAAGTACGGCCAGGACCACGTCGCCCAGATCATCACGTTCGGCACGATGCTCGCCCGGGCGGCGATCCGCGACGTGGGCCGCGTCATGGGCATGGGCTACGGCGAGGTGGACCGGATCGCCAAGGCCGTTCCCAACCAGCTGGGCATCAAGCTCGACGAGGCGCTCGTCATGTCGCCCCAGCTCAAGGACATGCACGACACGGACACCCAGGTCGAGACGCTGATCGGGTTCGCCCGCCAGCTCGAGGGTGTCGCCCGCAACGCCTCCACGCACGCCGCGGGCGTCGTCATCAGCCGCGAGCCGCTCACGGAGCTCATGCCGCTCCAGCGCGCGACCAACTCCGACGCGCTGATGACCCAGTACGAGATGCACGGCATCGAGGCCCTCGGCCTCCTGAAGTTCGACTTCCTCGGCCTGTCCAACCTCACGATCCTGCGCAAGGCGGTCGACCTGATCCACGACAACCGCGCGATCGATGTCGACCTCGACGCGATCCCGCTGGACGACGGGACGACGTTCGAGCTGCTGGCCTCGGGCGAGACGACGGGCGTGTTCCAGCTCGAGTCCGCGGGCATGCGCCGCTACGTCCGGGAGCTGCGCCCGACGTCGGTCTTCGACCTCGCCGCCATGGTCGCGCTCTACCGCCCGGGCCCGATGGACAACATCCCGGCCTACATCCGGCGCAAGCACGGCCAGGAGGCGGTCACCTACCTCCATCCGCTGCTCGAGCCGTACCTGGAGAAGACCTACGGGATCTTCGTGTACCAGGAGGACATCATGTCCGCGGCCGTCGCCCTGGGCGGGTTCACGGGCCCCGAGGCGGACACCCTGGGCTACGCGATCCGCAAGAAGAAGTCCTCCGTCCTGCGCGCGCAGAAGGAGAAGTTCGTCACCCAGGCCGCGGAGCGTGGCGTCGAGCCCAAGGTGATCGACGCCGTGTTCAAGGCCTTCGAGCCGTTCGAGCGCTACGGGTTCAACAAGGCGCACGCGACGTGCTACGGCCTGATCGCGTACCAGACCGCGTACCTCAAGGCCAACTACACGGTCGAGTACATGACCTCGGTGCTGACCGCGTTCCGCGACAACGCGGAGAAGGTCGCCGCGGCCGTCGTCGAGTGCCGGCGGCTGGGCATCGAGGTCCGCCCGCCCGACGTCCACCGCTCGGGCCTCGGGTTCACCGTCGAGGGCGACTCGATCCGCTTCGGGCTGCTGGCGGTCAAGAACGTCGGCGAGGGCGCGATCGAGTCGATCATCGAGGCCCGAGAGTCCGGCGGGGAGTTCCGCTCCATGACGGACTTCTGCTCGCGGGTCGACCTGCGGCTCGCCAACCGCAAGGTGCTGGAGTCGCTGGCCAAGGTCGGCGCCCTCAACGTGTTCGGTCATCCGGCCCAGCTGCTGCTGGGGCTCGATGACGCGCTCGCGTCCGGGCAGGCCACCCAGCGCGACCGGATCACCGGCCAGACGTCGCTGTTCGACATGGCGAGCGACGACTCGGCGATCCTCGAGCGGCCGCTGCCGGTGACGCCCGAGACCCCGGTCCGCGAGCGGCTGCGCTGGGAGAAGGAGCTGCTGGGCCTGTACCTGTCCGATCACCCGATGGGCGAGGTCGCCGAGCGGGTGGGGCAGTTCGTGACCGCGTACTCGGGCGACCTCAAGGACGAGTCGCTCGACGGCCAGCGGGTGGTCGTGGGCGGGATCGTCACCGGGTCGCGGACCGTGATCACGAAGTCGAAGTCGACGATGGCGGTGGTGACCGTCGAGGACCTGCAGGGGACCGTCGAGGTCGTCGTCTTCCCGCGGACCTACGAGCAGACGCTCGGCCAATGGCGCGAGGGCGCGATCCTGCTGGTCGCGGGCCGGGTCGACCACCGGGGCGAGGAGGCGTCGCTCCTCGCGGACGCCGTGTGGGACTGGGACACGGTCGCGGATCGCGGCGCGGAGGCGTTCGCCCGTGAGGTGGGCGCGCTGGACCGGCGGGGCGGCGGGCGACGCGGCGGACCCGGTGGCCCGGGCGGCTACCGCAACGGAAACGGCGACGGGGGCCGCCGGGATGCGGTGGCGGTCGGGCCCGGCCTGGGTGCGGCCGTGGCTGCCGGGTCGGGCGGCGAATCGCCGTTGCGCGTGTCGCCGACGCGTGAAGCTGACGATGACCTGCCGCAGATCGCCCCGGCGGAGCCGATCCCGACCTACGCGGAGCCGCCCGACCTCGCGTCGGCATCGCTGGCGGGCGGCGTGGCCGAGGCCGAGGAGCCGCCGCTGCCCGACGAGCTGCGCAACCTCGCCGCGGCGGCCGCCCAGGCGCCCAGCGAGCCCGTCGACGCGTCGCCAGGTGCGGTGCTCAACGTGCGGTTCGCGCGTGATGCCGGCTCGGAGCGCGTCGTGACCGCGATGCAGGCGTTCAAGGCGGTGCTTCGCGAGCGGCCGGGCGCGACGCGGGTCGTCGTGCACGTGCCCGCGCCCGGCGGGTCGGCCCTGCCGATGGAGCTCCGGGGCGTCGCCTACGACGCCGAGCTGCTGGCGGAGATGCGCCGCCGCGTGGGCGACGGCGTGATCGAGCTCAGCCTGGGCTGACGCGCCCGGCTCGGCCGCCAGGTCGCGTCGCCCGCCGCTCAGCGGCCCCGCCGCGCCCCAGGCCGCTCCACGCGCACCACGCATCGAACCCGGTCGACGTGCACGACTTGCTGCGGGCCACGCATCGATCCGTGTCGATTCTCTTCGTCGTCGGCCCGATCGGTCGGAGTTCATGCGCGCGACGCATGGATCCGCGTCGCCAGACCGAGAACGATGCGTGCTACGCATCGCCGGCTGGACGGTTGAAGCGACCGGAATCGAACGGCGGCCGCCGGAACGAACGGCGACCGCCGGGATGCGCGAGGGCAGGACGGGGAGCTAGTCGGCCTCGATCGGCGAGTGCGTGTTCCAGTCGGCGGCGCGAGCGGCCACCGCGAGCACGATGCCCATGACCAGGAACGTCATCGCGATGCCCACCCCGTCGGCCTGGTTCCGGGTGCTCATCGCAGCGACGAACAGCCCGACCGCGCCTGCCACCGCGTCGAAGACGCCGAGACCGATCCCGAGGGCGGCCGACTGGCGGCTGCCGAACGCGATCCCGATGCCCGCGACCAGGTGGGCCGCGGCGATGACGCCGAACAGGGCGAACAGCGGCGTCAGGGCCTGGATCAGCGCGACGTCACCGGGATCGGCGAGGACCGTGCCACGCGCGATGATCGCGCTGGCGACGCTCAGCCCGAGGACGGCGGCCGCGAGCACGAGGCTGGTCGTGACGAACAGGACGCCCGCGATCAGGCGGGAGACCAGGCCTCGCTGGGCCTTGGCCGTCGTGAAGAACGGGGTGGACGGGGCGGCGGAGACGGAAGCGGACATCGTGGCGGCTCTCCCAGTGATCCGGCCGATGCGACCGGGGTTGCCGCGATCCTCGGGGGACGGGGACGCGCCCGCCATCGGCGGTCGTCGGCGACCGCCATCGTCATTCGTCCATCCCGCGGCGAGCGGGACGCGGGACGTCAGTTCGCGGCGTACCGCCGGATCTCGCGGACGCTCGAGAGCTGGTCGTGGAACTCGTCGCGGATCCGGTTGAGGTCCGGGCGCTCGATGTCGAGCTCCTCGGCCAGCCGGTTCGCCAGCCACGACTCGGTCTCGTCGACCTCGTCGTCGGCCGCCATCACGAGGAAGCAGCACCGGAGCAGCAGCTCGCGCTCCTCCATCGTCGAGATCGCCTTGAACTCGCGGGTGACGAGGTAGTCCTCGGTGGCCCCGTACTGGCCCGACTGGGCGCCCGACAGCACGACCACGAGGTGCGCGGTGTCCGCGTCGAGGCCGCCGGTCTCGGTCACCAGCACCTCCATCTCCTTGAGCTCGGCCTCGCTCACCGCGAGGTTGGCGTTGGCGGCCCGGCCGAGCAGGTAGGCGAACGCGGCGAAATACCTCGCCCGCGCCGGGGGCATCGCCGAGAGCTGCTTGGAGATCAGGCGGACGCTCTCCGTGTCGGCCGCGGTGGCCTCGGGCATCGGCTTGTGTGGGTCGACGGGCGCGTCGGGGGAGGCGGGGGCATCGAGGCCAAAGACGCGCGAGAGGAAGCTCATCGGGACTCCGGGTGAGATGGCGATTGCGCCGGGAGTCTACCCCGAGGTCGCCGGGCGCGGGACCACGCGGCCGAACGGGCGCGCGACGGGGGAGTGCCACACGCCACCGGAGGTGTAGACGTCCTCCTCGATGAGCGCCAGCGCCTCGGCCTCGCTCGCGGCGCGAATGAGCAGCACGGCATGGTGGAAGTCGGCGCTGCCGCCGGCCTCGACGATCCGGCCCTCGCGGATCAGGCGCGCGATCCTCGAGAGGTGCTGGCGGCGGAACGCGGGGCGGCGCTCGCGCGCCTCGGGCGTGTACGGCACCTCGACGACGTAGAGGGGCTCGATCTCGACGTCGTCGGGCACCTCCTGGCTCGCGGGGAGGGTCTCGGTCATCGCGTGGTGCGCTCCTGTTCGATCGTGGTGCCGTTCGCGTCGGTCCGGGCCTTGAGCCTGCGCCAGCCACCGGCGCGGTTGTCCGCGATGATCGCCCGGAAGAGCTCGAGCATGGCCGGCTCGTTGATCGGCTCGTCCCGCTGGATCGCGATCATCCGGCCGGTCTCGTTGCCGTGGCCACCGGTGATGATGCCCTGCGGGTCGGGTGCGATGCCCCCGTCGTACAGGAACACCGTCACGTGGTCCCTGGCCGACAGCAGGGCGGCGACGTTGCCGTCGAGCACGAAGTAGGGCTGGACGGTCCGCTTGATGGTCTCGACGAGCTCGGGGTCGGCCTCGTGGGCGAGCTCGCGGACTCGCCGGCAGATCGCCTGCTGCCAGTCGGGCAGCCCGTCGATGTAGGCGTCAACCCGTGGGTCGCGTGTCCAGGACATGCGTCGATTATCCGCGGTGCGCGGAAGCACCATTACCGCCCGGTCACGCCTCGACGTCGCGTGCACGCAGCGCCAGTATTGGCTCATGAAGGGCATGAACCGGCGGGTCGGCCTGCTCCTGGCGACCGGTATCGCGTTGCTGGCCATCGCGATCCCGGTCCTGGCGGCCTCGCCATCCGCGGCCCCGACCAGGAGTCGACGTCCGAGAAGCCCGGGAAGGCCGAGAAGGGCCCGGAGACGCCCGTCACCCTCAAGGGCCCCGTGCAGGTCTCGGTGGGCGAGGGCGGTGACCCGACTTATACGCTGACCGCCGACGGCAAGACCTGGATCTTGTCTGCTGGACCGCCGTGGTTCTGGGGCGACAAGAACCCGCTGGCCGCCTCGGTCGGGAAGTCGGTTGCCGTGGTCGGAACGACCGACGCTGACGGCACCGATGTCGATGTCCAGACGATCGACGGGACGGCGCTGCGCGGACCGGGAAGACCGCCCTGGGCCGGCGGACCGTGGGTCGTGGGCCCGACGCACCCCGGCTGGAAGGACTGGATGGCCGACGGCAAGCCCGGGAACGGTCACGGCCGCGATGACGCGCCCGGTCAGCTCAAGAAGGAGTCGTCCGCGCCCTGATCGGCGCGGACATCGCCGCTGCCAGGCGTGGTACCGAAGGTGGGAGTCGAACCCACACGAGGTTGCCCTCAGCGGTGTTTGAGACCGCCGCGTCTGCCATTCCGCCACTTCGGCCCGCGCTGCGAATCCTAGCGGAGCGCCGCGCGGGCTCGGAACCGCGGGCGCCGTCACGGCGTCGAGGGCGGGCACGTCATGGCCGGACACCAAGCCCGGCCGGGCGTCGGTACCGGGACCCGATGCTAGACTCGCCGCGCCTTACGATCCCCGCCAGGAGGGCCGCGCCCGTCGTGGAGGACGTCCGCCCGTCCGAGGCCGTCGACGACCCGATCCAGCGCCGAGACCTCGTGCTCCTCGAGCAGGCGCGCGATGGCAGCCTCGAGGCGTTCAACAGCCTCGTCGAGTGCTACCAGGATCACCTCTACGCGCTCGTCGCGCGGATGGTGCCGGACCGCGACCAGGCCGCCGACGCCGTGCAGGAGGCGTTCTTCTCCGCCTACCGCAACATGCGCGCGTTCCGCGGCGGCAGCGTCCGGTCGTGGCTGAGCCGGATCGCGATCAACGCGGCCATGGACCAGCAGCGGCTGAAGAAGCGTCGCCCGTCGCAGCCGTATCCCGAGCTCGAGGACGAGAGCTGGCAGCCGCCGGCGGGCCCCGACGCGGATCCCCTGCGCACGGCGATGCACGGCGAACGGTCGCGCGTCCTGGCCGCGGCCCTGGCGTCGATCACGCCCGACCAGCGGTACGCGATCGTGCTGTTCGACGTCGAGGGCTACGACTACCAGGAGATCGCCGACCTCACGGGCGTCTCGCTCGGAACGGTGAAGTCGCGGATCCACCGCGGCCGGCTCGCGCTGCGCGACCGGCTCGAAGGCTCGATGGCGCTGTTCCGCGGGGAGGACGGCTGATGCCCCACCTGCCCGACCACGCCACCCACGACCCGGAGCTGATCGCCGCGTTCGCCGCGGGCGACGCCACCGGGTCCGCGCTCGACGAGGCGACCGCGCTGGTCGCCGAGTGCGCCGACTGTGCCGCGCTCCACCGCGACCTGCGCGCGATCAGCACCGCGCTGCCCGAGCTGCCGCTCCCGGCCCGCCCGCGCGACTTCCGCCTCACCCCCGACCAGGCCGACGCCCTCCGACCGTCCGGCTGGCGGGGCCTCGTCGCCGCGTTCGCCTCGCCCCGCTTCCGGCTGGCGGCCCCGCTCGGCACCGGGCTCGCCGCGGCCGGCCTGGCCGGGCTCCTGCTGGCCAGCCCGGGCGGCCTGTTCAGCGCCGGAGCGACCACGTCCGAGGGGACCTCCGCCGCCGCATCCGCCGCCCCCGTCGCGCCGGCCGCGGGAGCCGGGGCCGCGGGAGCACCCGAGGGCAACGCGGGTGGTGCCGCGCTCGCCGCGCCGGCCGCGTCGCCGGCGCCCGCGGCGTCGCCCGCGGCCCGCACGGAGCTCGACGCGGCATCCGACGCCCTCCAGCTGCCGGGCCCCGATGTCGCCGCCGCCAGCGCCGCGGCGTCCGCGGCCCCTGCCGCCGGCCTCGCGGGCGGCGTGCCGGCCGGCGGAGAAGCGGCTGCGACGCCGGACCGCGAGCTCGCCATCAAGGCCGAGTCGGCGTCTCCCGACGCCGCGGCGGCTGGGGAGCGCCTCGTCGACGCGCCGGCGACGGCAGTCCCCGGGACCCCGGTCTGGCTCGTGGCCTCAGCCGCGCTCCTGCT
Organism: uncultured Chloroflexia bacterium; assembly: GCA_963767945.1. Lineage (GTDB taxonomy): Bacteria > Chloroflexota > Limnocylindria > Limnocylindrales > CSP1-4 > CAIXZV01. The sequence continues at coordinate 422,870 of CAVYGH010000013.1, forward strand.
GCTCGGCGTCGCGCTCGTCGTCCTCCGCGTGGTCGCCCGCCGGCTGACCAGCGCCTGACGCGCGGATCGGGTCGGAACCGCACGGGCCCGGGCGCCGTCAGGGCAGGGACATGCCCCACCTGCCCGACCACGCCACCCACGACCCGGAGCTGATCGCCGCGTTCGCCGCGGGCGACGCCACCGGGTCCGCGCTCGACGAGGCGACCGCGCTGGTCGCCGAGTGCGCCGACTGTGCCGCGCTCCACCGCGACCTGCGCGCGATCAGCACCGCGCTGCCCGAGCTGCCGCTCCCGGCCCGCCCGCGCGACTTCCGCCTCACCCCCGACCAGGCCGACGCCCTCCGACCGTCCGGCTGGCGGGGCCTCGTCGCCGCGTTCGCCTCGCCCCGCTTCCGGCTGGCGGCCCCGCTCGGCACCGGGCTCGCCGCGGCCGGCCTGGCCGGGCTCCTGCTGGCCAGCCCGGGCGGCCTGTTCAGCGCCGGAGCGACCACGTCCGAGGGGACCTCCGCCGCCGCATCCGCCGCCCCCGTCGCGCCGGCCGCGGGAGCCGGGGCCGCGCGGAGCCGCACCGGCCGAGCTCGCGACCGGCACCGACACCGCGGTCATCCGCGACGCCCCGGCGTCCGCCGACGAGCCCAAGGCCTCGCCGGCGGCGGCATCCGCGGCGGCCCAGGCGCCGGCGCTGGCTCCGGCGGCGTCGGCACCCGCCTCGACGGCTCCGGAGCTCCTGTACGCATCGCCTGGCGGCGCGGCCGCGTCGCCGGCCCGGAACAGCGCCGTCTCGGCGGAGGATCCAGCCGCATCGCCAGCGGCCGCCGGCCCCGGCGACGAAGGGGGCGCCACGAGCGGCGCGCTCGGCGTCAGCGCCGACGGCGATCGGGCCGTCCCATCGGGCGGCTTGCCTGCGGGCGGGAACCCCATCCTGCCGATCCTCGCGCTCGCCTCGCTGGTCGCCGGACTGGCCCTGATCGGCCTCCGGGTGGCGTCGCGCCGCCTCGCCTGAACCGCCCGATCGTTTGATCGGCCGGCCGCCGGCTACAGCCGCCTCGGCAGCCGCACCCGGAACGTCGAGCCGCGGCCGGGCACCCCGTCGCTCTCGACCTCGACGCTGCCGCCGTGCGCGGCAGCCAGGTCGCGCACGATCGTCAGCCCCAGCCCACTCCCGCCGGCGTCGGACCGACGGTGGAACCGGTCGAAGACCCGATCGATCTCGTCCGGCGGGATGCCCTCGCCCGTGTCGATCACCGTCAGCAGCGCGTCCGCGCCAAGCGACCGCGCCTCGACGGTCACCCGCCCCCCGGCCGGCGTGTGGCGGACCGCGTTCGCGACCAGGTTGACGAGGATCTCGCGCACGCGCACCGGGTCGACGTCGGCCTCGACCGATGCGTCACCGGCCGTCACGAGCGCGACCCGGCGGGCATCGGCGACCGTCCGCTGCGCGGCGACCACCTCGGTCGCGATCGCGACCAGGTCCACCGGCTCCCGGTGGAGGGGCAGGGCCCCCGCCTCGGCCAGGGAGATCGTCCGGAGGTCGTCGAGCAGCCGGTCCATCACGATCGCCTCGGCCAGGATCGGCGAGACGTGATCCTCGTCCATCGGATGGACGCCGTCGAGCATCGCCTCGAGGCCGCCGGAGATCACGGTCAGCGGGGTCCGGAGCTCATGGGTCACGTCGGCCAGCAACGCCCGCCGGTCGTCGCGCGACCGGTCCAGCCGCTCGGCCATCGCGTTGAACGACGCACCGAGGCGGCGCACCGGCCCGGGTCCGCGCGGCTCCACGCGGACGTCCGGCTCGCCGTCGGCGAGGCGCTCGGACGCCGCCGCCAGCTCGGCCATCGGGCGCACGGTGCCCACGAAGACCCGGCCGCCGATCACGATCGCGAGGATCAGCACCACCACGACCGCGACGGCGGTGGCCGTCGGCGGCGCCGCGCCCGGGGCGACCACGCCCAGCAGGACCGCGGCGACCCACGTGGCCGCCGCCGTGACGATGCCGACGAACAGGACGAGCGCGAGCAGCAGGCAGCCGACGAAGCCGAAGCCGGATCGACCGCCCCGCCGATGCCGCCACGGCGGTCCACCCCGCCGCGAGCCGTCCCACGGCGGTCCGCCCCACGGCCCGCCGCCCCATGCCGCGCGCCCGGACGCGGTCCGGCGCGGGCTGTCCGGCGGGTCGCCGTCGGTCACCCGGCCGGCTCCTCGAGCGCGTAGCCGACGCCGTGCACGGTCCGGACGTACTGGCGCGCGCTCGGGGCGGACTCCAGCTTCCGGCGCAGATTGCGGATGTGGCCGTCGATCGCCCGCTCGTACGACTCCAGCGAGAAGCCGTGGACGGCGTCGAGCAGCTGCGATCGCGTCCAGACGCGTCCGGGCTCGCGGGCGAGCGTGGCCAGGAGCTCGAACTCGGTCGGGGTCAGGGGGATCCGCCGGCCTGCGGCCGTCACGCGGCGCCGGGCGAGGTCGAGCTCGAGGTCGCCCGCGACGATCCGCTCGTCGGAGACCGGCGGGGCCTCGGCCCGCCGGAGGACCGCACGCACCCGCGCGACGAGCTCCTTGGGGCTGAACGGCTTGACCACGTAGTCGTCGGCGCCCAGCTCGAGCCCGGTGATCCGATCGACCTCGTCGCCGCGGGCGGTGAGGATCACGATCGGCACGGTCGAGTCGCGCCGGAGGCTGCGGACGACGTCGAGGCCGTCGATCTTGGGCAGGCCGAGGTCGAGGACGATGGCGTCCGGCCGCCGGGCGCGCGCCAGCGCGAGGCCGCCGGACCCGTCGCCCGCGGTGATCACGGCGAAACCGGCGTGTTCGAGATAGTCGCGGACGAGCGAGGCGATCTGCGGCTCGTCCTCGATGACCAGGATCGTGCGCACGGGACGCTCCGGAAACGGCGAGACGCCGGGCGAGGATACCCGCCCGGCGTCGGGGAAAGGGGAGGGGATCAGCCGGCGGTCGGGGGCGCCGTCGGGGGATTCGTCCCGCTGCCGCGCGCCTCCTCCTCGTGGAGGCGGCGGTGGGCGTCGGCGATCCACTGCCGGCGCGGGTCGTTCGGGTCGCCGGTCGGGCCATAGCCCGGGCCCCACCCCGATCCGCCCCAGCCGGGTCCGCCCCAGCCGCGGCGCCGGCCGCCGAACGCGGCGAACAGCAGGCCGATGAACAGGAAGAAGAACACGAACGGGAACAGCCAGCCGAAGAACGGGAAGCCGGCGTGCCAGACGACGGTGCCGCCCGCCGCGCCGATGTTCGACGTGACGCCGAGCTGGAAGCCGATCGCGCCGCCGACCAGGGCGGCGACGGTCGCGATGAGGAAGGTGAACAAGCCGCGCATGGGAGAGGGCTCCGATCGATGGGAGGCGGCGGTCCTGCGACCGGCGCCCGAGAGGCGTTTGACGACCTCGATCATCGATCGCGGATGTGCAGATCCTGTGCGCGCGCGATGGGGCTTTGACGCAGACCGGCGCGTCAGTCGCCGAGGCAGGTGCCCACGTGGCGGGCCGCCGCGACCCACGGATGCTCCGCGGGCACGCGCTTGCGCTGGCCGGCGACCTGGTCGAGCGGTACGGCCGCCGTCTCATCGCCGCGCGCCGCGACCATCACGCCGAACGTGCCCGCCTCGACGAGGTCCGCGGCGGCGCTGCCGAGGCGCGTCGCCAGCAGGCGATCGACGGGCGACGGCGTGCCGCCGCGCTGGATGTAGCCGAGGATCGAGACCCGGGACTCGAGGCCGGTGAGCTGCTCCAGCTGGTGCGCGAGCCGCAGGGTGTTGCCCTGGTGCTGCGCCTCGAGCAGCTCGATCTCGGCCTTGGCCGCGTCGCGCGCGACCGGGTCCTTCGCGCGCTGGGCGCGGCCCTCGGCGAGGCCCATCGCGAACGCGTCCTCCACGCTCCGCGCGCCCTCGGCGACCGCGACGATGCTGAAGTTGCTGCTCCGCCGCGCTCGCTCCTTGATCGCCGCGGCGATCGAGGCGACCTTGTACGGGATCTCCGGGATCAGGATCACGTCGGCGCCGCCCGCCAGCCCCGCGCCGAGCGCGAGCCACCCGGCGCCGTGCCCCATCAGCTCCGCGACGATGATCCGATGGTGGCTGTGCGCGGTGCTGTGGAGCCGGTCGATCGCGTCCGTCGCGACCTCCAGCGCCGTCGTGAACCCGATCGTGGCATCGGTGCACGCGAGGTCGTTGTCGATGGTCTTGGGCAGCATCACGACGTTCAGCCCGGCCTTCGAGACGCGCAGCGCGTTCTTGGCCGTGCCGCCGCCGCCGAGGCAGACCAGCGCGTCGAGGTTCGCGTTCGCCGCCGTCTCGAGGACGGCCGGCATCATGTCCCTGACCTCGCCGTCCACGAGCATCCGGTGCGGCTTGTCGCGGCTGGTCCCGAGGATCGTGCCGCCGATCGTCAGGATGCCGGCCAGCGCCCGGGTATCGATCTTGACCCGCCGGTCCTCCGCGAGGCCGCGGAACCCGTCCCGGAACCCGACGACCTCCATGCCGTACCCGATGGCGGTCTTGCCGAAGCCTCGGATCGCGGCGTTGAGGCCCGGGCTGTCGCCGCCGGCGGTGATGATCCCGACGCGGCGCGGAGAGGGCATGGCCTGATGCTAGCCGGTGCCGGTGTCACGCGACGCGGCGGGGGAACATGACGAGCCGTGGCACCCGCCGCGGCTACACTTGATCCCGTCCCACCCCGCACGCTCGGAGCCGATGGAACGCCTCCTGCTGCTCGACGGCAACGGGCTCATCTACCGCGGCTACTTCGCGCTCATCGAGCAGCCCCTGACGACCTCCAAGGGCGAGCTCGTGACCGCCGTGTTCGGGTTCACCAACATCGTGCTGCGCGCGATCCAGGACGTGAAGCCCGACCGGGTCGCGATCGCCTTCGACCTCCCGTCGCGCACCTTCCGCCACGACCGGTACGCGGAGTACAAGGCGACCCGCACCCGCATGCCCGACGACATGCGCGAGCAGATCCCCAAGGTGAAGCAGGTCGTGCGGGCCCTGAACATCCCCGAGTACGAGCAGGAGGGGTTCGAGGCGGACGACGCCATCGCCACGCTCGTCGGCCAGGCCGAGGACCTCGAGTTCGACACCACGATCCTCACCGGCGACCTGGACATGCTCCAGCTCGTCAGCGAGCACACGAAGCTGATGGTCTCGCTCCGTGGCGGCATCGCCAACACCGTCGCCTACGACCTCGCGAAGATCGAGGAGCGCTGGGGCCTGAGGCCCGAGCAGATGCTCGACTACAAGTCGCTCAAGGGCGACCCCACCGACAACATCCCGGGCATCCCGGGCGTGGGCGAGAAGACGGCGTCGAAGCTGATCGCGACCTGGGGCTCGCTGGACGAGCTGTACGCCCATCTCGACGACGTGACCCCGGAGAAGCTGCGGGCGCCGCTCGAGGAGCACCGCGAGTCCGTGCTGGAGAGCCGGGAGCTGATGCGGCTCGTGCGCGACGTCGACGTGACCCTGGACCCGAGCCGCGGGCGGGTGGGGGAGTACGACCGCCAGGAGGTCGTCCGGCTGTTCCGCGAGTTCGAGTTCCGGACGCTGATCGACCGGCTGCCGCCGCTCGTCGGCGAGCGGCCCGAGGACGCCGTGGCCGCGATGCGCGAGCTGCGCGAGGCCGGGTTCCCGGCGGCCCAGGGCGTCAGCCGTGGCGGGGGCCGGGGGACCGAGCCCGTCGATCCCGGCTCGCTGCAGCTCTCGATGGACTTCGACGTCGTCTCCGCGCCGCGCGGCGGCGGCAACCCGCCGGGGATCGCCGCGACGTCGCCCGCGGTCGAGGCCCGCGCGGAGGCGATCGCCGCCGCCTCCGGCGACCTCCCGGGTGCGCTCGCGGCCGCGATCGTGGACCCCGGCCGGATCGAGGTGGTCGAGGAAGCGGGGGTCGCCGGCCTCGAGACGTGGCTCCGTGCCCAGCCGGCGGTGGGAACCGGGCTCGTGGTCGACGACCCGCGGCCGCTCGCGGGCGCGCCGCTGTCGCTGGCGGTCGCGGGCGCCGACGGCCGCGTGGTGGCCGCCGACGGCGTCGACGCCTCGCTCGCCCTGCGCCACCTGCTGGAGACGATCGACGCCCGGCTCGTGGGCCACGACGTCAAGCCGCTGCTGACCGCCCGGTTCGGGGAGGACCCGGGCGCGACGCCGCCGGCCGTCGACTTCGACACCCAGATCGCCGCCTACCTCGTGAACGCCGCCCTGCGCGCCCAGAAGATCGCCGACGTCGTCGGGGAGCGGCTGGACCTGGTGCTGCCGCCCGCGGCGGCGGGCCTGCCGCCCGTGGCGACGGCCGGGCTCGAGGCGCTCTCGTCGCTCGCCGTCCGGCCGTCGCTCGAGCAGGCCCTGCGGGACGAGGGCGTCGAGCGGCTGTTCGCCGAGGTCGAGCTGCCGCTGATCCCGATCCTCGCCCGCATGGAGGCCGCCGGCATCGCGCTCGACCGGGCCGCGCTCGCGGAGCTGGAGCGGGAGTTCGCGGCCGAGATCGCGCGCTTCGAGGGCGAGATCTACGCGGCGGTCGGCCACGAGTTCACGATCGGCTCGCCGAAGCAGCTGGGCGACATCCTGTTCGTCGAGCTGGGCCTGCCCAAGGGTCGCCGCACCAAGACCGGCTACTCGACGGACGCGTCGGTCCTCGAGGAGCTGCGCGGCGTCCACCCGGCGATCGAGCCGATCCTCGAGTGGCGCATCTACACGAAGCTCCGCTCGACCTACGTCGAGGCCCTGCCGACCCTGATCGGCCCCGACGGGCGCCTGCACACCCTGTTCCACCAGGCCGTCGCCGCCACGGGGCGCCTGTCCTCGTCGGACCCGAACCTGCAGAACATCCCCATCCGGACCCCGCTGGGCCGGCGCATCCGGCACGCGTTCGTCGCCGGCTCGCCGGACACGACGCTGGTCGCCGCGGACTACAGCCAGATCGAGCTCCGGATCCTCGCCCACGTCTCGGGCGACGAGCACCTCGCCGACGCGTTCGCGCGCGAGGCGGACATCCACCGCGAGACCGCGGCCCGCGTGCTGCGCAAGGACGCCGCCGACGTGACCGCCGACGAGCGGTCGATGGCGAAGATGGTCAACTTCGGGCTGGCCTACGGCATGAGCGACTTCGGGCTCTCGTCGCGGGCCGGGATCAGCCGCCAGGACGCGCAGGAGTTCATCAACTCCTACTTCGCGGCCTACGGCGGGATCAGCCGCTACATGCACCACATCCGCGAGACGGCGCGCGAGGAGGGCTACGTCGCGACGCTGCTGGGCCGCAAGCGGCGGATCCCCGAGCTCGAGGCGCGGAACCCGTCGCTGCGCGCCGCGGGCGAGCGGATGGCGATCAACATGCCGATCCAGGGGACGGCGGCCGACATCGTGAAGATCGCGATGATCCGGACGGACCAGGCGCTGCGCGACGGGTCGTTCCGCTCCCGCGTGCTCCTCTCGGTCCACGACGAGCTGCTGCTCGAGGCGCCGCGCGACGAGGTCGACCGGCTGATCCCGGTCCTGCGCGAGACGATGGAGGGCGCCCTGCCGCTGTCGGTCCCGCTCACCGTCGAGGTCAAGGTGGGCGACTCGTGGGAGGGCATGACGCCGGTCTCGCGGCGCGACGCCGTGCTGGCCGAGGCGGGCGAGGCCCCCGAGGCGATCGGCGTCTGACGACGCCTCAGTAGCCGGTCGGCTCGACCAGCTGGCGATCGGGCGACGGGGTCGAGCCGGCCAGCAGGGACGGGGCCAGGATCACGACCAGCAGCGCCGCCGACAGCGGGATCAGGAACGCGACGGAGAGGCCGAACGCGTCGGCCGCGATCCCCATGAGCGTCGGCGCGATCACGAACCCGGCGCGCGCCAGCCAGGACACGATCGCGACGGCGTGCGCCGCCGGGATGTCCGGGCGAGAGCCGGCCGCGTCGACCATCAGCGGGAACATCGACGAGGCGCCGACGCCCACGCCGATGAAGCCGACGAACGCGATCCAGGCGATGCCCGTCGGCCCGGCCAGGGCCACGAGCGCGAGCCCCACGGCCGCCAGCGCCGCGCCCCAGCGGCCGATCCGCGCATCGCCCCAGCGGTCGACCCAGCGGTCGTTGGTGAGCCGGCCGACCGTCATCGCGCCGGTGTACAGGACGAACGCGACGGCCGCGATCCCGGCCGCGAGGCCCAGGACGTCGACGAGGTAGACGGTGCTCCAGGTCTGCGCCGCGTCCTCCAGCATCACGCCCAGCAGGCCCAGCAGCGCGACCGGTCCCAGCAGCCGCAGCAGCCTCGGCGCGTTGCGCAGGTGGATCCGCTCGACCGGCTGGTCGGTCGGCTCCGGGGCGTCGGCCTCGACGTCGGGGAGCAGCAGGAACGACGATCCGAGCGCGACGATCGCGAGCCCCACGCCCGCGACCGCGAGGTCCACGGCCACCGGGATGCCGGCCGCCGCGGCGATCGCGCCGATGGCGCCACCGAGCATCGTGCCGGCGCTCCACCAGCCGTGGAACGAGTGCAGGATCGACCGGCCGTAGCGGCGCTGGACCGCGATCCCGTGCGCGTTCTCCGCGGCGTCCATCGTCGCGTCGAGCGCGCCGAGCACGAGGAAGGATCCCGCCAGCGCGAGCCACGACGGCGCGAGGCCGACCAGGACCAGGAGCAGCCCGTAGACGGTGCCGATCGACACGGCGAGGCGCCCGCTCCCGAAGCGGTGGATCAGGACTCCGGCGAAGCCCCCGGCGAGCAGGCCGCCGATCGGCATCGCCGCGATCGCCGCCCCGAGCTCGGCGTTCGACAGGTCGAGCCCGGCCTTGATGGCGGGGAGGCGCGGGAGCACGTTCGCGACGAGGGCCCCGTTCACGAGGAACAGCAGGCTCACGCCGATGCGGGCGCGCCAGACACGGGGATCGACCGGGGACGATGAGCTCACGTCGGACAATGGTGCCCGACGCCGCCAGCGGCCGCGTCGTTCGGATGACCGGAGGTGGGCGGGTCAGCCGATGACGGGCGCCTCCACGATGGTCGTGCGACGGCCGAGCGGCGTCGCCGTGAGGACGGGCGCGAGGACGGCGATGGCGACGGCCGCCGCGAGCGGGATCAGGAGCGCCACCTGCAGGCCGAGGGTGTCCGCGGTGATCCCGATGACCGCCGGGGCGATCACGAGGCCGAGGCGCACGAGCCAGGTCGAGATCGCGATGCCGTGTCCGGCCGGGATGCCCGGCCGGGTCCCGGCCGCCCCGACCATCACCGGGAACATCGACGCGGAGCCGTAGCCCACCGCCGCGAAGCCCAGGAACGCCGGCCACGACGCGCCGATCGGGACCGCGGCGATCGCCGTGGCCATCCCCGCGACGCAGATCACCGCCCCGGCCAGCACGACCCACGTCGGGCCCCAGCGGTCGATCCAGCGGTCGTTGGTGAACCGGCCGAAGACCATCGCGGCCATGTAGCCGACGAAGGCCGCGGCGGCCACGCCCGCCGGCTCGCCCAGGTCGTCGGCGAGGTAGATCGCGCTCCAGGTCGTGGCGGCGCTCTGCATGAGGATGCACAGGATTCCGAGCAGGGCGATGGGCGCGAGGATCCGCAGCAGCCACGGCAGGGACTGCAACCGGAGCGGCGGCGCATCGGCATCCTCGGCACCCCGCGCATCGGCGATCTCCCGCGGCAGGAATCGTCCCGAGACGACGACGACCGCGATGGCGACGACGATCCCCACCGCGCCGAGGTACGCCGCGACGGGAATGCCGGCGGATGCAGCGAGGGCGCCGACGGCGGCGGCCGTGAGTCCGCCCACGGCCCACATCCCGTGGAGCCCCTGCAGGATCGAGCGCCCGTACACGCGCTGCACGCCGACGCCGTGCGAGTTCTGCGACGCGTCCATCGCCGAATCGAACACGCCGAGGACGAGGAACGCGAACGCGAGCGCCGGCCACGAGGGCGCGAGGCCGATCGCCACGACCGCGAGCGCTGCCGCGACACCGGCGACGGCGCCCACCCGCCCGCTGCCGAAGCGCGCGATCAGCACGCCGGCGAACCCGCCGGCGAGGAGACCGCCGATCGGCAGCGCGGCGATCGCCGCCCCCAGCTCGGCGTTGGTCAGGCCCAGCCCGTCCCGGATCTCCGGCAGCCGGGGCAGGAAGGACGAGACGAGCACGCCGCTCGCGAAGAACAGGGTGCTGACGGCGATCCGGGCCGATCGGGCCCGTGCGGGGGTGACGGAGGGAATCATCGGCCGCCCTATGGTGCCCGAGTTCCCGCGGCGCGCGACGGGAGCCTGCCCTATCGTCTCGACGATGCCTGAGCTTCCCGAGGTCGAGACCGTCGCGCGCGACCTCCGACGCCGCCTGCTGCCGTCCGGCAACGGGTCCGGCCCGGGGATCACCGGCGCGCGCGTCGGCTGGGTGCGGACGCTGCGGGACGAGGACCCGGCACGGTTCGCCGAGGGCGTGACCGGCCGGCGGGTCGAGGCGATCGGCCGGCGCGGCAAGCAGCTGATCCTCGACCTGTCCGGCGGGGCGTTCCTGACCGTGCACCTGAAGATGACGGGCCAGCTGTTCGTCGTCCCGGCGTCGCTCGCCCGCGATCCGTACGAGCGGCTCGCGCTGGCGCTCGACGACGGGCGCGAGCTGCGGTTCCGCGACATCCGCAAGTTCGGGCGCGTCGGGCTGTACGGCGCCGACGACGACCCGTTCGACCAGGTCGGCCCCGAGCCGCTCGACCCGCGGTTCACGCTGCGCGAGTTCCGGAAGCGCATCCGCGGGCGTCGCGCGCGCCTCAAGCCGCTCCTCGTGGACCAGGCGTTCATCGCCGGCGTGGGAAACATCTACGCGGACGAGGCGCTGTGGCGGTCGAGGCTGCATCCGCTGCGCACTGCCCGCACCCTGCGCCCGGCCGACGAGCGGGCGCTGTACCGCCACGTCGTCGCCGTGCTCGCCGAGGCGGTCGAGCGTCGCGGCTCCTCGATCGACGACTACACGGCGCCCGACGGCGACGGCGAGATGCAGGAGCACCTCGACGTGTACCAGCGGACCGGACGGCCGTGCCGCCGCTGCGGCCGCCCGATCCGTCGGATCGTGGTCGGCATCCGGGCGACGCACTTCTGCTCGTGGTGCCAGCGGCTGCCGGCGAGCGATCGGGCGGGCGCCGCGACGATCCTGCGGACGATGACGCCCCGCCCCGGCCGGGCGGCCGGCGTGCGCGCCGGACGGCGCTGGGTCGACCTGGACGGCGACGGCGCGCTGGGCCGGACCGATGCCGAGGCGGAGCGCGCCCGACGGCGATCGACCCGCACCGCGGCCGCCGCGGCCGCCCGCCGCGAGGCGGCGCGGCGCGGCGCCGGGAGCGGGGCGTGAGCCTCGTCCGGCTGGACGCCGTCGTCCGGGAGGTCGGGACGTTCGTCATCCTCGACCGGATCACCGCGGCCATCGCGCCCGGCGAGCGCGTCGGCCTCGTCGGCCCGAACGGCGCCGGCAAGACGACGCTGCTCCGGATCGTGGCCGGCCGCGACGAGCCGGACCGCGGGTCGGCCCACCGGAAGCGCGGGCTGACCCTGGGCCTCCTCGGCCAGGAGGCCCACTTCGACGACGCGTTCATGGCCGCGCCCGACCTCCGCTCCGCCGTGCGCCACGGGGCCGCCCACCTCGAGCGGATGGCCGAGGAGGTGGCCCGCCTCGAGCACGAGGGTCACGCGGCGGGCGAGGACTACGCGAACCTCCAGCACCGGTTCGACGTCCTCGGCGGCTACACGCTCGACCAGCGGGTCGACGAGGCGCTCTCGGGCCTCGGCTTCGCCCGTGACGAGTGGACGCGCCCGCCCACCGCGATCTCGGGCGGCCAGCAGACACGCGCGGCCCTGGCCCGGCTGGTGATCGCCGACCCGGACCTGCTGCTCCTCGACGAGCCGACCAACCACCTCGACATCGGGGCGATCGAGTGGCTCGAGGAGCACCTCCGCCGCCGGGCCGGGGCGCTCCTGGTCGCGTCTCACGACCGCGCGTTCCTCGACGCCACGGTGTCGCGGGTCTGGGAGCTGCGCGACCGCCGGTTGACGATGTTCCGCGGCGACTACAGCGCCTACCACCGGCAGCGGGTCGAACGCGACGCCCGGGCCGAGCGCGAGTCGGAGTCGCACGAGGACGCGATCCAGCGCGAGGTCGAGCTCGTGCAGCGCTACCGGAGCCAGCGCAAGCACGTGAAGATGCACGAGCACGAGGCCCGCCTCGAGCGGCTCCGCGAGCAGCGGGTCGAGACGCCGAGGGCCGGCAAGTCGCTCCAGCTGCCCGGCAGCGCGCTCGCGGGCGGCCCGGTCCGGTCGGGCGAGCTCGTGATCCGGCTCGAAGACCTCGCCGTGGGCTACCTGCCGGGACGTGGGGCGCTCCGCCCGGACGGCTCCGAGGCGGCCGAGCCCGTGACGGTCGCCCGGTCCGCGTTCCTCGCGGCCCGCCGCGGCGAACGGATCGGCATCGTGGGCCCGAACGGGGCGGGCAAGACCACGCTCCTGCGCACCATCGCAGGAGACCTGCCGGCGCTCGACGGCACGATCAGCTTCGGCCACAACGTCTCGCCGGCCTACCTGGCCCAGCTGCGCGATGCCGCGATCCCCGGGGCGACCGTGCTCGACGCGATCCTCGAGGCGATCCCGGTCACGCCGGGCGAGGCCCGCGGCTACCTGGCCCGGTTCCTGTTCCGCGGCGACGACGTGTTCAAGGAGGTGCGGCTGCTGTCCGGTGGCGAGCGATCGCGGCTCGAGCTGGCGCTGCTGGGCATCCTGCCGTCGAACCTCCTGCTCCTCGACGAGCCCACCAACCACCTCGACATCGCCGCGCGGGAGGCCATCGAGGCGTTCCTCGCCGAGGCGCCGGCCACGATCGTGGTCGTGTCGCACGACCGGCGCCTGCTGGAGACGATCTGCGAGCGGCTGTGGGTGGTCGACGACGGCCTGGCGGTGCCGTTCGACGACGGGTACCGCGCCTGGCGGTCGGCGGTCGCCGACGGCTGGACGGTCGAGGCCGAGGCGGCCCGGCGGGCGAATCGCGGCAAGCCGGCTGGCTCGCGGGCGACGGCACGGATCGAGCCGGCGGCGGCGGCCGGCGTGGCCACGGCAACGGCGACGCTGGCGCCGGCGGCCACCGTCCCTGCGAAGCGGGTGGCCAAGTCGCGCCCGAAGCTCTCGAAGGAGGCGTACCGCCGCCGCCGCGAGGCCCTCGACGGCGAGCTCTCGCGGCTGGGGCTCCGGCGCAGCCAGCTCGAGCTGGCGGTGGGCACGCCGTCCGTGGCCGGGAACTTCGTGGAGCTGCGCCGGGTGACGAGCGAGCTCGCCGACGTGGAGCGGGCCCTCGCCGAGGCCGAGGACGCGTGGCTCGAGCTCGAGGAGCAGGCGCCGTGACCGGCGAGACGGGCGACGAGCCCGAGGCGCCGGCCGTCGACGATGCGGCTCCCGGTCCGCGCGCGATACGGATCGGGCTGACCGGCCCGATCGGCTGCGGCAAGTCGCAGGTCGCTCGCTGGCTCGCCGAGCGGGGAGCGGTGGTGATCGACGCGGACGACGTCGCGCGCGCCGTCACGGCGCCGGGCCAGCCCGCCCATGACGAGGTGATCCGCCACTTCGGGGCCGCGGTGACGACCGCCGACGGGACGCTCGACCGCGCCGCCCTGGCGCGGATCGTGTTCGCCGACGAGGCGCGGCTGCGCGAGCTCGAGACGATCGTCCATCCCGCCGTCCGCCCGCGGATCCTGCAGGCCATCGCCGAGGCGGATGCGGCGCGCGCCGTCGCGGTGGTGATCGAGGCGATCAAGCTCGTCGAGGGCGGCCTGGCGAGCCTGTGCGACGAGGTCTGGCTGGTGACCTGCGACGCCGCGACCCAGCGGGACCGGCTCCTCGCCCGGGGGACGTCGGCCGACGACGCGGAGCGGCGGATGGCGGCTCAGGCCGGCCTGGCGGACCGCCTCGCGCCCGCCGCGACGCGGATCGTCGACAGCTCGGGTGAGGCCGATGCAACCCGCGCGGCGGTCGAGGCCCTCTTCCGGGCCGCGGTCAGTTCGTCAGCTTGAGGATGTACGAACCGAAGTAGCGCGGGCAGTCATTGGCGGAGCAGCCCGTGATCGACAGCCGAGCGCTCTCGAACGAGCTCTTGAAGTAGCCGTTGATGTGCTTGTCCGTGCCGCCGGTCGCACTGTTCACGTGGAAGGTGGCCCAGCCGACGAAGTTCCCGTAGGGATCGACGATCGCCGCGGGCACGTCCAGGCCGGCGAGGTAGATGTTGACCGGGTCGTAGAGCGTCGTGTGGTTGCCGTTGTTGTGCTGCCCGATGTACTCGCCGAACGCCAGCGTCTTGTTGATCGTGGTCGTGCCTTCGATGATGTCCCTGACCTCGGGGTTGCTGACGTTGCCGGTGCCGTAGTTGGTCCATGCGAAGTCGAGCAGGCTCGTGGGCACGTCGCCGTTGGTCTCCCCGAAGTCGATCGAGCTCTGGAACTTCGGCGTTCCGTCGATCTGGAAGGCGGATGCGGGGAAGATGAACGGCGACGCACCGTACGCCGTGTCCGGGAAGCCCGCGAGCGCCGTGGCCGTGGTCGAGACCATCCAGGTGGGCATCCCGAGCAGCCCGGCCATGGCGTTGTGGTGCGGGGAGCTGATCGTCACCGTGACGGCGATGCCGTTGCTCGTGTCGAGATCCGTCGTCACCGTCGTGCCGCCCGAGGCGTGCGTGAATCCGTTGCTCGCGGTCACGGTCTCGGCGCGCGTCACCGCCTGCGAGTCATCCCCGTTCACGAGGTAGTCATTGGCCCCGGCGAGCGCCGCCATGTCGGCGGCCGTCTGCTGGCTGCGCTTCTGCGCGAACGTCGAGCCGCCGTCGAGCGCGAGCCCGGCGAATCCGAGCAGGGTGATCAGGGACAGGGCGAACACGACCAGGACCTGCCCCGCGTTCGCCTCGTCGGGCAGCCCCTCGGCCGGTCGCGCCTTGAACATCGCCCTGCTCCTTGTCATTCGATCTTCGCGCTCGCCGAGCTGGTCAAGGTGACGGTCCCGAGCAGCCCGGCGAGGGGGGTCACGGGGATGAACGACGAGTTGATGGTCACGCGGACCCAGTTGCCGCCGTTGCACGGCCCGGTGACGGCGGCGCCGGCGATGTCGATGCAGGCATAGGCGGGCGTCCCGAGCCCGGGCACCAGCCCGCGCTGCGTGGCGAACGTCGAGGTCGCCTCGCCGCTCGTGCCGAGCGTGCCGCCGGGATGGACGCTGGTCACACGCGCGAGCTCGCGAGCGGCCTGGGCGACGCCGTTGAACTGGTAGACCGCCCGGCCAAGGTCGATGACCCCCATCACCAACAGCAGGAAGACGGTGATCGCGATCGAGAACTCGACGAGGCCCTGCCCGCGCTCGCCGGCGCGGCCCGGCCGACGGCGAGCCGCCCCCCTCAATTGGTCACCGTGATCGACCGGACCTTGGTCGCCGATCCGCCGGCGTTGGATACCACGAGGGTGACGGTCCAGGTGCCCCGCGTCTGGTACTGGTGATCCGGGTTCTGCAGGGTCGACAGCGAGTCGCCCGCGCCGTCGCCGAAGTTCCACGACCACGTGAGCGTGCAGAAGGGCTCAGTCGTCGACAGGTCCGTGAAATGGAAGTCGGTCTTCCGCTTCCTGCCGGTCGACGGGCTGACGAAGAAGTCGGCGTAGGGCGGCATGCAGTACGGCGTCGGCGTCGGGGTGGGCGCCGGGGTCGGCACGGGCGTGGGCGTGGCGCCGGGCGCAAGGGTCGGGGTCGGCGTCGGGGTCGGCGTCGGGGTGGGCGTTGGCGAGGGCGTCGGGGTCGGCGTCGGCGCCGGGGTTGGCGTGGCCCCCGGGGCGGGCGTGGGCGTCGGGGCGGACACGTTGGGCCGAACGGCAAGCTGGGCCGTGGCGCTCGACGTCACGTCGACGCTCTGGCTGCCGAGGATCGGCGTCAGGAACGGCGTCAGCAGGGGCACGGTGCCGCTGACCTCGACCGTGACCGAGTGTCCCAGGGCCTCGCTGCACGGCGACGGCGTGCACACCAGGGTGATGTCCGACGAGGTGATCGTGGTCGAGGCTCCGACGGACTCCGTCAGCACCGCGCACACGACGCGATTGGTGTCCGCGTTGCACGGCGCGCCCGCCTGGTAGGACGTCGGATGGACGGACGCCTCGAGGGCGCCTGCGCGGGCCGCCGTGTCGAGCGAGACCTGGGTGCTGAACACCCTCGCGAGATCGCCCGCCCCGACGAGGATGAGGAGCATCACGGGCAGGACCAGCGCGACCTCGACCAGGGCCTGGCCACGCGACCGAGCGCGTCGGTCGAGGAGCCGTCCCACGAGCTTGGCGACGGGGTGTCGGGACCTGGGCTGCATGGTCTCGTTTCGAGCTGGCTGCCGGTCACGCCCCGCGCGGGGCATGAGGTTCGGCATCGGTTCGGAGCGTAGGGGTCGGGGCGGCCGGATTCGACCGGTCGGGCATGGTCACTTGGTACGGGTGGCGGCAGGCACTCGTCCCCGGTTGCGCGGCCGCACCGCCGTCAGGGGACGGGGGAGGCGGAGGGTGCGGGAGAGGGTGCGGCGGGGGCCCCGAGGTCGGGCGGGCCGGCGCTCGCGGACGGGTCGCCGCTCGCGGCCGGATCGGCGCTCTCGCTCGGAGCGGGCGTCGCCGTGGGCGCGGGCCGGAACCCCGGCACGATGTTCTCCGGGATCGGCAGGCCGTACTTCTGGATGATCTTGGTCGTCGTCTCTCCGAGCGCCGTCGCGTCGACCTGGCGCTGGTCCTCGAGCGGCCGCAGCGCGAGGCTGAACGTCGCGGCGCCGGTCGCCTGGAGGTGGGCGATCTCCTCGGCCACGTCCACGGGGGCGCGGATGATGTAGAACTCCTCCTTGCGCGCGAGGATCGTGACGTCCTGGTAGGTCACCTTCGTCGACCGGTCGGAGATGTACTTGCCCGTCAGGTCGTTGGGGACGGCGACGACCGTCGTGACGAACACGTCGACGCTCTCGCCGACCGTGAGCATCCCGCCGACCGCGAGGTCGTCGGAGACCGTGATCGAGATCGCGCGCCACGCCTCCGAGTCGGGGCCGAAGCTCTCGTCGGGCTGGAGGATCGAGAAGGCCGCGCCCTCGGTCGCGGACGCCAGCATGTTGGTCGTGACCAGCTGGCCCTGGAGGATCGTCACGGCGGCGATCCGCCCCACGACGAGGTTCGCGTCGGTGATCACGCCGTTCGCGTTGGTCGGGTCCAGGGGGACCTCGCGGACGACGACGTCGGCGGCCTTGACCGGCTCGCGCGCGGGGATCGTGTTCACCGCGACCACGAGGCTGATCTTGCTGGTCGCGGGGTCGTTCGCCGACTGCTGGGCCTGGTTGACCGTGTAGAAGGCGATGCCACCGGCGACCAGCGCGAGGATGACGCCGGCGAGGATCACGAACCGGCCCTTGCGCCGGTCGTCCTTGTACTCGAGCTCCATGAACAGCCTTTCCGTGTCGACCCGTCGAGGGGTCGGCGTGCCGCGCCCGGGAACCTCAGGGCAGGTTGGCGCGGGCCCAGAGTGCGTCGGCGCACCGGCCGGTCGACATGCCCCATAGGTCCCGCGACCCCCGGCACCATCGGGTGGCGCGGGGTGGGGTGTGTGCCGGAGGTGATCGAACGGGCGTTCCAATGCTAGGATGTCAGGGTGCCCGATTTCCGCCTCGTCGCCCCGTTCCAGCCGACCGGCGATCAGCCCCAGGCGATCGACCGGCTGACGGAAGGGCTCGCCAGCGGCATCCGCGGCCAGACGCTGCTGGGCGCGACCGGCACGGGCAAGACGTTCGTGATGGCGGAGACCATCCAGCGCCACCAGAAGCCCACCCTGGTGCTCGCCCACAACAAGACGCTCGCGGCCCAGCTGTACAGCGAGTTCCGCGAGTTCTTCCCGGACAACGCGGTCGAGTACTTCGTCAGCTACTTCGACTACTACCAGCCCGAGGCCTACCTGCCGCGCTCGGACACGTACATCGAGAAGGACTCGTCGCGGAACGAGGAGATCGACCGGCTGCGGCACGCCGCCACCCACGCGCTGTTCGAGCGCCGGGACGTGATCATCGTCGCCTCGGTGTCGTGCATCTACGGTCTCGGGGCGCCGGTCGACTACGGGGCGACGATCCTGCGGCTCAAGGTCGGCGGGCAGTACCGGCGGGACTCCGTGCTCCGCCACCTCGTCGACCTCCAGTACCAGCGCAACGACGCGGCCCTCACGCGGGCTCGGTTCCGCGTCCGGGGGGACACGCTCGAGATCGGACCGGCCTCGTCAGAGGAGATCGTCCGGGTCGAGTTCTTCGGCGACGACGTCGAGCGGATCACGGAGATCGACCCGCTCACGGGCGAGCTGCTCGCCGAGCGCAAGGAGCTCAACATCTACCCGGCCACGCACTTCGTGACGCCACGCGACAAGCTGGGGCTGGCCGTCGCGTCCATCGAGACGGAGATGGAGGAGCGGGTCGGGCAGATGGAGGCCGAGGGCCGGGCCCTCGAGGCGGCCCGGCTGCGCCAGCGCACGACCTTCGACCTCGAGATGCTGCGCGAGCTCGGCTACTGCAGCGGCGTCGAGAACTACTCGCGCCACCTCTCGCAGCGCGAGCCCGGCTCACGGCCGTGGACGCTGCTCGACTACTTCCCGCCCGACTGGCTGCTGATCGTCGACGAGTCGCACATGACGATCCCGCAGGTCGTCGGCATGTACAAGAACGACCGGACGCGCAAGGAGATCCTCGTCGACTTCGGGTTCCGGCTGCCGAGCGCCCTCGACAACCGGCCGCTGACGTTCGAGGAGTTCGAGGTCCACGTGAACCAGGCCCTCTACGTCTCGGCGACGCCCGGGCCGTACGAGCTCGAGAAGAGCGAGCGCGTGGTGGAGCAGCTCGTCCGCCCGACCGGCATCGTCGACCCGCCGATCACGGTGCGGCCCACGGAGGGCCAGATCGACGACCTCCTCGAGGAGATCCGGGGCCGGGTCGATCGCGGCGAGCGGGCGCTGGTCACCACGCTGACCAAGAAGATGGCCGAGGACCTCGCCGACTACCTCAAGGAGCTCGGCGTCAAGGTCCAGTACCTCCACAGCGAGGTCGACACGCTCGAGCGGGTCGCGATCCTGCGGGACCTGCGGCTGGGGGTGTACGACGTCCTCGTCGGCATCAACCTCCTGCGCGAGGGCCTCGACCTGCCCGAGGTGACGCTCGTCGCGATCCTCGACGCCGACAAGGAGGGCTTCCTGCGCAGCGCCTGGTCGCTGATCCAGATGATCGGCCGGGCGGCGCGGAACACCGGCGGCGAGGTGGTGATGTACGCCGACACGATCACCGAGTCGATGAAGGTCGCGATCGAGGAGACGGACCGCCGGCGCGCGATCCAGCAGGCCCACAACGTGGAGCACGGCATCGAGCCGCAGACGATCATCAAGGGCATCCACGACATCAACGACCGGCTGCGGGCCGTCGCCGACAAGACCGTCATGTACTCGTCCGAGCGCCGGGCGCGGGACCTCGAGGCGGCCGACAAGGCCGAGGTCGAGCGGCTGGTCGCGAAGATGGAGGCCGAGATGCGGGCGGCGGCCAAGCAGCTCGAGTTCGAGCGGGCGGCCGCGCTGCGCGACGAGATCCAGCAGATCCGCCTCCGCGTCCTCGACGAGGACGCGAGTGTCCTCGTGGCCCGCGCCGCCGAGCGCGCCGCCCGGGACGCGGCGTTGCCGGCCAAGGAGCGTGCCGCCGCCCATCGACCCGGCTCGGGCGGCCCGGGTGCGGGCGAGCCGTCGTTCGAGGTCACCGAGGTCGTGGTCCTGCCTTCGGGCGAGGAGCCGGCAGGTGGCGTGGACACCGACGAGGGCTCGGTCGGCGTCGCCGCGGAGCTGTTCCCCGGCATTCGCGACGAGCACGACGACGACGATGGCGGCTGGCAGGCACGCTGGCTCGACCGGCCGACGTGGGATGTGACGGTCACGCCGAACATCCGCCGCCGGACCGGCCAGCGCCAGAACCGACGCACCCGCGGGTACTGAACGGTCCCCCCGGCGGTCCCGGTAGATTTGGACCGTGGATCCACGGACTCCAGACGCAACGCGGTTGCGCACGCTCGGTGTCTGGCTCGAGCCGGGTTACGACGGCGGCGGTCTCGGCGCGTGGCTCGTGGACGTGCCCGGGGTGTTCGCGGCGGTCGGCACGCCACAACGCGCGCTCAGCGCCATCCTCACGGCGACGGCACGGACCCGCGAGTGGCTCGAGGGCCACGGCGACGACCTGGGGCTGGGATCGCTGGCGCGCGTCGAGGTCGCCGGCGAGACCGCCGCGATCCGCCAGGCCGATGGCTACGAGGTCAACGCGACCTTCCCGTGGGACCGCCGGCCGCTGACCGCCGACGAGGTGGCCACCGCCGTCCGCCGGCTCGGATGGCTGGCCGACGACCTGCTCGAGCTGGCCGCCGCCGTGGACCGGTTCGAGGACCGTCATGGTCCGCTGCCGCACGGACGACGCGACGGGCGAGCGCACGGCCGACGCGGTCCTCCGGCACGTGGCCGGGGCGGCCGCGTGGTACGTCGGGCAGCTCGAGGGGCGCGCGCCCGACCCGGACCTCGACAAGCCGACGGCGACCGGGTCGCTCGAGGCCGCCCAGGCCTGGGCGCGTGATCGCCTGTCGTCGCTGGGCGAGGAGGACGACGGCAGCGAGGTGACGGACGAGCACGGCGAGACGTGGACCCTGGCGAAGGTCGTCCGCAGGTCGCTCTACCACGCGTTCGACCACCTCTGGGAGCTGGATCGCCGGCTCGCCCGGGCCGACGGCACCGGCGACGGCGTGGACGTCCGCCTCGACCGCCGGCCGGACACGCCGGCGATGGTGGCGCTCCTGCGGTCGGTGGGCTGGGACGGGCGAACGGTCGACCCGGCCGCGCTCGGCCGGGCCATCGACGGGCACGCCGGAGTTCGCCGCGGCCTGGGACGGCGACCACCTCGTGGGCACGGCACGGGCGCTCACCGACGGCGCGATGTACGCGCACATCGCCACGGTCGTCGTCCACCCCCGATACCAGGGCCTCGGCGTCGGGGAGCGGCTGATGCACGCGCTGATGGACGGCCGGGACGACGTGCGCTTCGCGCTCAGCGCCGCGCCCGGGATGGACGTCTGGTACGCGAAGCTCGGATTCGTGCCGGACACGCGGGCGATGGTCCGCCAGCGCCGGCGGCCCTGACGCCCGGTCGAGCCCCCATCGCTGCCCGAACGGGCCCTCGCCAGCCGGCACCGGGGTGGCGTAGGCTGGGGTCATGGACAGCCTGCCTCGCCCGCGCCGCCACGTCGCCGCGCGGATCCTCACCGCGATCGTCATCGTCCCGATGCTCCTCGCCGCGTGCAGCGGCGGAACCGGAGGCGCCGGCGCCGCCGCAGGCGGAGACCCGGCCGCGGTCGTCAAGGATGCGCTCGCGAAGACCGCCGCCAAGGACATCGAGGGCCTCGGAGCCCTCGCGTGCGCCGGGCAGGTCGAGCAGGTCAAGGAGCAGATGGACCTGTCGAACGCCTTCGGCGCGTCGATCCCCGGCGTCGATGCCGCCGCGCTCGCCGACTCCGTCACGATCGACACCAGCGGCGTCACCGTCGGGACGGCGGCGGTCACCGGCGACACCGCCACCGTGCCCGTGTCCGGGACGATGAAGATGACCTTCGACAAGGAGAAGATCCGGCCGATCATCAAGCAGGTCATGGAGGCCCAGGGTGGCGGCATCACCATGACCGACGAGCAGATCGACCAGCTGCTCGACTCGATCGGCGGGGGTCAGGGCATCCCGCTCAACGAGACCATGACGCTCAAGCAGGAGAACGGCGCCTGGAAGATCTGCGAGCCGTCGAGCGGCAGCGACGGGACCGCGCCGAGCGCCTCCGCCGGCTACTGACGGCGGCGCCGCGCAGGTCCCCGCGGGGGCCCGGTTTCTGACACGAACACCTGTTCGATTTCACGCACATCCGGTAGACTAGTTGCGTGCCCCAGGATCGAATCGTCGTGCGCGGAGCGCGCGAGCACAACCTCAAGAACGTCGACGTCGCGTTCCCGCGTGACCGGCTGGTTGTCATCACCGGCCTCTCGGGCAGCGGCAAGAGCAGCCTCGCCTTCGACACCATCTACGCCGAGGGCCAGCGGCGATACGTCGAGAGCCTGAGCGCCTACGCCCGGCAGTTCCTGGGCCAGATGGAGAAGCCCGACGTCGACCAGATCGACGGGCTGTCGCCGGCCATCTCGATCGACCAGAAGGGCGCGTCGCGCAACCCGCGGTCGACCGTCGGCACGGTCACCGAGATCTACGACTACCTGCGGCTGCTGTTCGCCCGCATCGGCCACCCCCATTGCCCCGTGTGCGGGCGCGAGATCGAGCGCCAGGCCGTCAGCCAGATGGTCGACCAGGTCCAGCTGCTGCCCGAGGGCACGCGGCTGCTCGTCCTGGGGCCGCTCGTCAAGGACCGCAAGACCGAGGGCGACCGGGTCTTCGAGGGGGCACGCAAGCAGGGCTTCGTCCGGGTGCGCGTGGACGGCGAGCAGTACGACCTGACCGACGCCCCGACGCTCGACCGCTACAAGCGCCACACCATCGAGGTCATCGTCGACCGGTTCGTGGTCCGGCGCGCGGAGGCGCCCGAGGCGTGGGCGCGCGACGAGGCGGGACGTCCGATCGACCCGTCGACCGGCGAGGCCCTCCCGGATCCCGATTCGTCACGCCTCGCCGACTCGATCGAGACCGCGCTGCGCCTCGGCGAGGGCGTCGTGGTGATCGCGCCCGCGCCGCGCGACGGCGAGCAGCCCGCCTTCCCGGAGCGGCGCTTCAGCGAGCGCTACAGCTGTCCCTACGACGGCAACACGATCGACGAGCTGGAGCCGCGAAGCTTCTCGTTCAACTCGCCGCACGGGGCGTGCCCCACCTGCACGGGCCTGGGGACGCAGCTCGTCATCGACCCCGACCTGATCATCCCGGACCGGTCGAAGAGCATCAAGGCGGGCGCGCTGGTCCCGTGGAACAAGATGCCGACCGAGATCTCGTGGCGGATGAAGATCACGGAGGCCGTGTTCGCGTCGCGCGGGTGGCGGATCGACGTGCCCGTCAAGAACCTGCCCGACGAGGCCATCGAGTACCTGCTCTACGCGCCCAAGGACGAGAAGGTCGTCGTCCGCTACCGGCACGAGCGCGGCGAGAACAGCTACGTGGCCACGTTCGAGGGCGTCGTGACCAACCTCGAGCGGCGGTTCAAGGAGACGGAGTCCGAGTACATCCGGACCGAGCTCGAGAAGTTCATGGTCCAGAAGCCATGCCCCACGTGCAAGGGCCAGCGGCTGCGACCCGAGGCGCTGGCGGTGACGGTCGACGGACGGAGCATCTCCGAGGTCGCGACACTCTCGGTGACCGAGGCGCTCGACTGGGCGGCGACCCTCGGCGCGAAGGTCACCGAGCGCGAGCGGACGATCGGCCGCCAGGTCCTCAAGGAGATCATCGCGCGGCTCGGGTTCCTGGTCGACGTCGGCCTCGACTACCTGACCGTCGACCGGGCGAGCATCAGCCTCTCGGGTGGGGAGGCGCAGCGGATCCGGCTCGCGACGCAGATCGGCACGACCCTGATGGGCGTCCTGTACATCCTCGACGAGCCGTCCATCGGCCTCCACCAGCGCGACAACGCGAAGCTGATCGCCACGCTGACGCGGCTGCGGGACCTGGGCAACACGGTGCTGGTCGTGGAGCACGACGAGGAGACGATCCGGACCGCGGACTGGGTGATCGACATCGGGCCCGGGGCGGGGGAGCACGGCGGCGAGATCATCGCCAACGGGTCGCTCGAGGACATGCTCGCGGAGCCGCGCTCGATCACGGGGGCGTTCCTGCGCGGCGATCGCCAGGTCGCGATCCCGGCCCGGCGCCGCCGGGGCAACGGGAAGTCGCTCGTGGTCAAGGGGGCGCGCCAGCACAACCTGCGCAACATCGACGTGAAGTTCCCGCTCGGGACGTTCATCGCGGTGACCGGGGTCTCGGGCTCGGGCAAGTCCACGCTGATCGACGAGGTGCTGTACCGGGCGCTCGCCCGCGAGCTCACCGGGTCGCGCGAGACCGTCGGGGCCCACGATCGGGTCGACGGCGTCGAGCACATCGACAAGATCATCGAGATCGACCAGAGCCCGATCGGCCGGACGCCGCGCTCCAACCCGGCGACCTACACCGGGCTGTTCGGCCCGATCCGCGAGCTGTTCGCCGGCACGCCGGACGCGCGCGTCCGGGGCTACCAGCCCGGCCGCTTCAGCTTCAACGTCAAGGGCGGCCGCTGCGAGAACTGCAAGGGCGACGGGATCATCAAGATCGAGATGCAGTTCCTGCCCGACGTGTACGTGCCGTGCGAGGTGTGCAAGGGCAAGCGGTACACGCGCGAGGCGCTCGAGATCCACTACAAGGGGCGCTCGATCGCGGACGTGCTCGAGATGACGGTCGAGGAGGCGAACGAGTTCTTCTCGGCCGTGCCCACGGTGAAGGCCAAGCTCCAGACCCTGTTCGACGTCGGGCTCGGCTACATCCACCTGGGCCAGCCGGCCACGACGCTGTCGGGCGGCGAGGCCCAGCGGGTGAAGCTCGCGACCGAGCTCTCGAAGCGGGCGACCGGCAAGACCCTGTACCTCCTCGACGAGCCCACGACGGGCCTCCACTTCGCCGACGTGGACAAGCTCCTGCAGGTCCTCCACCGGCTGGTCGACAACGGCAACACGGTGCTGGTGATCGAGCACAACCTCGACGTCATCAAGACCGCCGACTGGATCGTGGACCTGGGCCCGGAGGGCGGGCTCCGCGGCGGGCTCGTGATCGCGGAGGGGACGCCCGAGCGGGTCGCCGAGACCGCGGGATCGGCCACCGGGGAGTACCTCGCCCGCGTCCTGCGCGGCGAGCCGCTGGTGCCGCTGAGCGACGTCACGTTCGCGGACGAGGCGGGCCGGCCCGGCCCGGGCGGCAACGGCCGCGAGGCGGTGGCCATCGACATCGCCCCGTCGCGCAAGCGCGTGGCGGCGGCGCGCTCCGCGGGCGACCGCTAGGGCCGCAGCCGGCGCCGGCCACCCTCTACGATGGTTCCATGCCCGAGATCGACTACGCCTTCCTCGCCGACGCGGCGGAGACCCAGCCGGGGCAGAAGTTCCACGTCCTGGGCGGCGGCATCACGCGGATCGGCGGGCGGACGTTCCCGCTGCGGCACCCGCACCTCGCGCTCGTCGTCGGCCTGCTCGTCACCGCGCCCGAGACCGATCGCGAGCACGAGCTCCGGATCGTGCTCCTGGACCCGGACGGGCACGAGGTGACCGGGGCCACCGGCAGCCTCCTCGCGCGCGGCCACCCCGACGGCCGCGACGCGATCCTGACCTTCTCGATCGACCTCTGGAACCTGACGTTCCCGTCGCCCGGCGACTACTCGTTCCGGATCCTCGTCAACGGGTCGGAGCGGAAGCGCCTCGCGCTGGTCCTCGTCCGGCCGACGGACTCGACCGTCGCGAGCGCCTCGCTCTCGGACCTGTGACCACGGCCCAGCCCGGTCCGCGGCCGCCCGGTGCCGCCCGGGCGAGCGCGCGCCACCAGTACCCGGCCATCGACGAGGCCGCGATGGTGGCCGCCCGCGCCGCCGACCGCCTCCTGGCGTCGGCCCGCGACCTCGGCGCGACGCGCTGGGTGGCCTACCTCGAGCCGCTGCCGGACCGCCTGCGCGACGACGACGTCGCCGACCTGCGCCGGACCGTGCTGCGCGCGCGGGCGGCCTATGGACCGAAGGACTCGATCCGCGACACGCTGCCCGAGGACGTGACCGAGCCGCTCCTCGACGCCCTCGACCGGCTGCTCAAGGCCATCGCGCGTCGCGAGGTCGAGGGCTAGCGGTCAGGCCGCGCGGCTCCTGCCCGTATCTGGCGCGCCACTCGTCGACGAGCATCGACATCTTGAACAGGTCGACGTGCCGACCCTCGCGGTAGACGGCGTGGCGGGCGACGCCCTCGTCGACGAAGCCCAGCCGCTGGTACAGGCGGTGGGCGTCCGCGTTGAAGTCGTAGGCGTCGAGCCAGACCCGCTCCAGCCGCAGGCTGCCGAACGCGAAGCGAAGCAGCGCGGTGATCATGTCGGTGCCGTGGCCCTGGCCGCGATCCGTCGCCGCGCCGATCGAGAGCCCCAGGCCCGCGCTGCCGTTGAGGAGGTCCAGGTCGAACAGCCCGATCGTCCCGATCGGCCGGTCGTCGGCGACCAGGCAGGCCACGAAGTGGTAGCCGCCTCGTCCCTGGTCGGCGACGGCGTGCTCGAACCACTGCTCCTCGGACGGGATCGACATGGGCGAGCGGATCGACAGGGTCCGCGACGTGCCGTAGTCGTTGAACCAGGTCACGAACAGGGGAATGTCGGCGCGCTCGGCCGCGCGCAGATAGACGGAGCCGTGGGCGATCATGGGTTCCGTTCCGTCGCGCAGCGTCGGCATGCGGCTCTCCGGGTCGTGCGAGCGGCGGGCGCTCGTCGCTGACGCCGAATCTACGCGGCGACGGCGCCCGGGGACAGGCCCAGCTCGGCGGGGGAGAAGGCCTCCAGCAGGAACGGCGAGGGGGCCTCCGGGTCGAACAGGAGCGTGAGCGAGCGTCGGGCCCGCGTCCAGGCGACGTACGCGAGCCGCCGCTCCTCCTCCATGGCCCGCTCCGGTTCGGTCGCGTCGGAGATGGACCGCCGGCCGGGAAAGCCGTCGGCGAGCACGACCACGTGGTCCCACTCGAGGCCCTTCGTGCCATGCGCCGTGGCGAGCGAGAGCGAGGCGTCGTCCCGCCGCAGGTCCGCGAGGCGTCGCCGGCGCGCGACGATCGCCGAGCGCAGGTCGGCGATCGTGGGCAGCGTTGCCGACCAGCCGAGCAGCGCCGTCGCGAGGTCGGGTGCGGTCGGCCCGTCGGATGGCTCGGCCGGGCGCGTGCCCGAGGCGGCCGCGTCGGCCGCCGCGGCCTCGCGGAGCTCGGTTCGCAGCCGCCCGAGCGCGAGCAGCGGCGGACGCGGGTCCGCGCCGCCGGGGACCACCGCGCCGAAGGCCCGATCGAGCAGGTCGTCGATCCGGTCGTCCTCGATGGTCAGCGGCAGGTCCGGCGCGCGGAACGGGATGCCGAGCTCGATCGCCGCGACCACGGCACCCAGCAGCTCCCGGTTCGTCCGGGCGAGGACGGCGCGCGTGGATCCGTCGTCGGGCCACCCGCGCATCGCACGCATCACCCGCACCAGGTCGTCGGACGCGTCGGGTGCGAGGACGAGCCTCCCGGCCGCCCGCGGGCCGGCCAGGATCCGCTTGGCGAAGCGCTCCCGGTTGTGCTCGACGAGGCGCACGGCTCGCTCGACGACCGGCCGCGGGCACCGGTAGTTGGTCTCGAGGTCGACGCGCCGCAGCCCGGGCAGCGAGGCCGCCAGTCCGAGCACCCGCCGCACGTCGGCCAGCCGCCAGCCGTAGATGGTCTGGTCGTCGTCGCCGACCAGGAACACGTTGTTGGCCGGCGCCGCGAGGAGCAGCGCGAGCTCCAGCTGCGTCCGGTCGAGGTCCTGCGCCTCGTCCACCAGCAGGTGGGCGCACCTCGCCCGCCAACGCGCGAGCGTGTCCGGATCGTCCTGCAGGCGCCGAAGCGCCCGCACCACGAGGTCGTCGAAGTCGACGCCGCCGAGCTCGGCGATCGCCCGCTCGTAGGCGATGAACGCCGACGCGACGGGACCGGGAGCCGGGTCGCGCGCGACCTCCTCCGCGCTCACCCGCAGGTCCAGCTTGAGCCGCGAGAAGGCGAGGTCGAGCCGTCCACGGTCCGCGGCGCCCGCCTGCGGGATCAGCGCTCGCAGCAGCGCGTCGCGATCGATCAACGGGTCGATGGAGACGCCGGCTTCGGCGAGCAGCTCCCGGCCGAGCGCATGGAAGGTCCGGACGCGCACGGACCCGGCCGCCCACCCGAGCGGCTCCAGCGCCCCGTCGAGCCTCGCGGTCAGCTCCTCCGCGGCGCGACGGTTGAACGCGACCACGCAGATCGTCCCCGGGTCCGCCCCGCCATCGACCAGCCACGCGACCCGCGCGACGAGCGTCGTCGTCTTGCCGGACCCCGCGGGAGCAACGCAGAGCACCGGTCCGGGCGGCGCGGTCGCCGCAGCCCGCTGGTCCGACGCCAGGCGCCCGAGACGGTCGACGACGGCCGGATTCGTGGTGCGTCCTGTCACCGCGTGATCGTCGTCGTTCCCACTCATCCGCGGCTCATCGCCGGATCGCAAATGAGATGACAAAACAGCCTTCACGGATGGTTAACGGTCGGATATCGTCGGTCCCACACCGTGGATTCGGCCTGGTGAGACCCGGGAGTCCCGCCGGCCCGCGCTCCGCCCCCGCCCGCTCGTGTCCCAGCCGGCAATGGAGGTTTCACGTGGTTCGTTCCCTGATTCGGCGCACGGCCGTGGCCGTCGCAGCCATCGGCGTGCTCGCGTCGACGCTCGTCGCGCCCGTGGCCGCGAATCGCCACCAGCACGACAACGACGACGGACGCCACAGCGACAACGCGGTCTTCTTCGCCTCGGACGGCATGCGGCAGGACCTCGTCGCGCGCTACGCGTCGATGGGCCTGATGCCCACGATGGGCTCCATGCTCAAGAAGGGGACGTACGCGTCCGGCAACGGCCTGCTCACCCAGGCGCCGCCCAACACCGGCGCGGGCTGGTACAGCCTCGCGACGGGCGCCTGGCCGGGCGTCCACGCCTCGACCAACAACACGTTCCACGTCAACGGCAACGTCTTCGCGAACAGCACCTCCGCGTTCGCCTCCGGCGTGCTCAAGGCGGAGTCGATCGCCCAGGCCGCAGAGCGTGGCGGCCTCAAGGTCGCCCAGGTCGAGTGGGCCGGCGGCGCCAACGCCAGCATCCAGGGCCCCACGATCGACTTCCAGTCGTTCGGCTCGGGTCGCGGCGTCAGCACCAACTTCGTCGGCCAGCCGGGCGACGTCCTGTTCGACGACCCGGCCTTCATCGGCAGCTTCGGGCTGCAGTTCGACACGCCCAACGGGCTCGTGATCCCGGGCGCGGCACCGGACATCGCGCCGTTCCCGGCCGCGGCGCCCACCCCCGCCACCGGCTGGTCGGGCAACCTGCCCCAGACGTTCAGCCCCGCGCAGGAGATGCGCCTCCGCGTCCTCGACTTCGGGACCGACAAGTACGGCCTCAACGCCTGGATCTTCGACAGCACCAACGACAGCAAGACCAACTACGACAAGGTCCTGTTCTCCCGCACGAAGAGCGCGGCGGACGCGGTCGCCACCATCGGCAAGGGCGTGTTCGCGGACGTCAAGGTCAAGATCCAGGGCGGCGCCCTCGACGGCAAGACCGCGGGCATGCTCGTCCGCGTCGAGGAGCTCACGCCCGACCTGTCGCGCGTGCGGCTGTTCCACACGTCGGTCAGTCGGGCCATCGCCACGCTGGCCGACCTGGAAGGGTGAGCCGGGCTTCACCGGCGACTTCGCCGAGTACCTCGCGCAGACGTTCCCGACATCGACGGCGGCCGACTTCGCGATCCTGGAGTCCGGGGTCACGAGCGAGGAGACCTACGTCGAGCAGGGCCTGTACTGGGCGACCGGCCACCAGCCGATGCTCAAGTACGTGATGAAGACCTACCACCCCGACCTGCTGCTGGCCGGCGTCCCGACGACGGACGAGTTCCAGCACCAGTTCCTCGGCCTCGTCTCCAAGACCCTCCCCAACGGCGCGGCCAACCCGGCCTACGACGACGTCGACCTCAACGGCGTCCCGACGGCCGCGCGGTCCAGCGCGAGCGATTCATCCGCAACGCCTACAGCGAGGCCGACGAGACGCTCGAGCTGGCACAGCGGCTGGCCGGCGGCGATCCGGTCACCTTCGTCGTCGTCCGACCACGGCTTCGCGCCGCAGTTCCTGGCGATCGACGCCAGCAAGCCGCTGGTCGACCTCGGCCTGCTGTCGCGACCGCAGACGTCCAACTGCCGCACGGCGACCGGCGAGACCATCGGCTCGGCCAAGGCCTGCTGGGCCGGCGGCGCGCTCCAGGTCTACCTCAACGTCGTGGGCCGCGACCCGGTCAACGTGGCGCCCGCCGCGCCCTTCACGCAGATCCCCGCGGCCGACGTCGGCAAGACCGTGACCAGGATCATCGACGCCTACAAGGCGCTCGACGGACACCAACGACTGGACGCACGATGGCAAGGCCGAGGACTGGAAGGTCATCGACCGCGTGTTCACCAAGGCCGAGGCCCGCTACATCCCCAACGGACCGGGCAGCACGGCCGACATGAGCCATCCCACGCGGACAGGCGACGTCGTCGCCTTCTCGTTCCCGCCCTACCAGTTCGACGCGGCGACGCCGGGCACGCTGATCGCCCCGTCGCACTTCTTCGGCCAGCACGGCTACGTGCCGGCCGTCCAGGACCTCGCCAACAACATCAACATGCGGGCGACCTTCCTCGCCGACGGCCCGGGCATCGACCGTGGTCCCGTCACCGCGCGGACGATCGACCTCGCGCCGACCCTCGCCTACATCCTCGACATCCCCGAGCCCCAGCAGAGCCAGGGCCGGGTGCTGACCGAGATCCTCAAGGGCGGCGAGTCGATCAAGCCCGTCTCGATCGTGGGGATCAACGACTTCCACGGCCAGCTCGACCCGGCCAACCTGGCCTTCGACAACGCGCTCAACGCCCAGGTCGGCGGCGCCGCATACCTCGCGACGATGTTCGACGAGGACCTCGGCGCCCTGCCGGGCCGCGGCCTGATCCTCGCGGGCGGCGACAACGTCGGCGCCTCGCCGGCCAACTCGGCGCTCCTCGACGACATGCCCGCGATCGACGTCGAGAACGCGTGGGGCCTCGACGCGACCTCGTACGGCAACCACGAGTTCGACTACGGGGTCGAGCGGCTCCTCAAGCACCAGGAGCGCGCGCACTTCCCGTTCCTCGCGACCAACATCGTGGAGACGGCCACCGGCCAGGCGCCCGACTGGGTGACGCCGTCCGTCGTGTTCAACGTGGACGGGGTCAAGGTCGGCGTCATCGGCGCCGAGCTGCAGTCGACCCCGGAGCTCGTCTCGGCCGATGCGACGGCCGGGCTGACCTTCCTCGACGAGGCCACCCGCATCAAGGCCGAGTCGCAACGGCTCAAGAAGGAGGGCGTCAAGGTCCAGGTCGTCGTGATCCACCAGGGCACGGCGGACGGCCTCAACCCGATCGGCAATGCCGCGGGCGTGCCGTGGACCGGCCCGATCCTGGGCATCGCCGACCAGCTCCAGGACACGACCATCGACGCGATGATCGTCGGCCACACGCACCGCATCTCGAACCTGATGCGCGGCAACATCCTCGTCGTCGAGGGCATCAACCAGGGGACGTCGTACTCGGTCCTGCAGCTGATGGTGCGGGGCGGGGACGTCGACTGGGCCGGCGGCGCGACCCGCGTCGCGAAGACCATCGGCGTGGCGCCGCGAGCCGACGTCCAGGCGATCATCGACGACGCGAACGCGCAGACCGCGGTCCTGCGCAACAAGGTCATCGGGACCCAGGCGTCCGACATCCTTCGCGATCCGACCCGACGCCACGAGTCCGCGTTGGGCAACCTCGTGGCCGACGCGATGCGCGAGAAGTACCCCGGCGTCGAGGCCGCATGGACGAACTCCGGCGGCATCCGCGTCGACGTCGTGTGCACGCCGCCGTCGGCCGGCGAGCAGCCGTGCGAGATCACCTGGGGCGAGATGTTCGCGGTGCTGCCGTTCAGCAACCGCACGGTCATCGAGACGCTCACCGGCGCCCAGGTGAAGACCGGGTTCCTCAACGGGTTCTCCGCGTTCTGCAACCCGCTGATCAACACCGGCCGCTTCCCGCAGGTGTCCGGGATCAAGGTCCAGTTCCATTGCGACTCGTCGACGCCAAGCCAACCCGTGATCGACGGCGTGTGGAAGGCGCCGAACGGCCCGTCAGGGACGCTGACGCCGCTCGGCGACGCGGATACGCTCCGCTTCGTGACCAACGACTTCATGTACACCGGCGGCGACGGATACACCGTGTTCGGTCAGGGCACGAACGTGCAGCAGCCGGGCGACGACCTGCTCCAGGTCGCCATCGACTACATCGCCGCGCACTCGCCGGTCTCGTCGAGCGTCCAGGGACGAATCGTCGGGCCGTAGTCCAACCCAGTCCATCGCAACCAGGGCCGGCCCGTCGGGCCGGCCCTGTTGTTTCTCGCCGGCCTCGCCTCCGCCGAATGTGCGTGGCTGCACCGGTACCGACGGGGGGCGCCTGCACGCACCGTTCGGGACGACCTCGCCATTCCGAACGGGTGATCGCACCGGCATCGTCGCTCCCATCGGACCACGGGGTTGTGCGGGTCCCATCGCTGGAGCGAAGCGTCGATGCACCACCGGCTCGCCGGCGTCCTGACGGGCGCCGTTGCGCTCTCCCTGGCCCTCTCGGGAACGGCGTTCGCCGATTCGGTCTCCGCCGACGCCGACGTCGTCGTCGCCGGCAACCAGGGCCTGATCAACCTCGGGACGGTGGCCGCGGGCTCGAGCCACCAGGTCCAGATCGCGTTCGACCTGCTGTGCACCGGCACCAACCACTCGCCGGTGAACACGACGATCACGCTCACGCCGACCGCCACCGCCCCGACCGGCGGATCGATCTCCGCGACTCCCGGGACGATCGGGCCGGTGCCGCCGACGTGGCCCGCGGCGGGCCAGCCGTGCGTCGACGATCCCATGCTCCGATCCTCGTCGCCGTCGACGGTTACCGTGACCGCACCGACGACGGGCGGCTCGAACCTCGTCTACCGGGTCACCTACACCAAGGCGCCGTCGGGGGGCGTCAGTGGCGGCACCCTCGCACAGATCGTCCTGTCGGTCGCCGCGAACGCCGCGCCGGAGCTGGACCTGCCCGGCAACACGACCGTCGAGGGCAACACGACCGGCGGCTGGACCGCGGCGTTCGTCGCCACGGCGACCGACACCGAGGACGATCCCGACCCTGCCGTCGACTGCACGCCGGCACCCGGGGACCTGCTGGGCCTCGGCACGACGACGATTGCGTGCGAGGCGACCGACACCGCCGGCGCGAGCGCGACTGGCTCGTTCGCCGTCACCGTCGTCGACACGACGGCCCCCGACCTGGGCGGCCTGCCCTCGCCGTCGGCGAGCGCGCCGGGTCCGGACGGCATCGCGGTCTCGTTCGCCACCCCGTCGGCGTCCGACGTGGTCGATCCGGCGCCGGTCGTCGGTTGCCTGCCGGCCTCGGGCTCGACCTTCGCGGTCGGCACGACCTCCGTGACCTGTACCGCGACCGACGCGTCCGGCAACAGCGCGACCGGCACGTTCGACGTGGTCGTGAGCTACGACCCGCCGCCGCCCACCCCGACCCCGACCCCGACCCCCACGCCAACTCCGGCGCCAACTCCGACGCCGACCCCCGTGCCTACTCCGACGCCCACGGCCGAGCCGACCCCGACGCCCGTGCCTACTCCGACGCCGACCCCGACGCCCACGCCCACGCCGACCGCCGACGCCCACGCCCACGCCGACGCCAACGCCGACGCCGACGCCGACGCCCATGCCGACCCCGACGCCGACCCCGTCGGCCGACCCGGCCCCGTCTGCGAAGCCCACGCCCACGCCGCCCCAGGCGCCGCCGGCGACCGGGACGGGGTCCGCTGGGACCGGCCCCTCGGCCGCGGCTGGGCGATGGCCCGTCTCGGGCGGACGCTGCCGGTCAAGGTCGAGGTCGCGGTCTCCGGTGCGCGACTGGTGCCGGCCGGCGGGCAGTCCGGCCCCGCGCTACGGGCCGAGCAGGTCAGCGCCTGCCGAAGCGGCGCGGCGGTGACGCGGTCCGTCGACCTCGGCGCCATGCGCTGGCACGGCGGACGCTGGCAGGTGCTGGTGCGCCCGACGTCGCTCGGTGCGGGGTGCTGGCGGCTGGTGGTCGTCGTCGACGGCGCCGCCGCCGGGGCCGCCGGCGTGCGGTTCGTCGACGAGCGGCCGGGGCGGGCATCGGGGCCGCGGGGAGGCCTTCGTCAGCTGAGCCGGCGCCGGGCGCCGGCGCGCCGGCGCTCCGGTGCCCAACGGGGTTCACGCCATCACCTGACCCGGACCTGACGCACAATCGGGGCGTGACCCCCGAGCTGACCGCGACCCTCGCCAATCTGCCCGACCGCCCCGGCGTGTACCTGATGAAGAACGCCAAGGGCGAGGTCCTGTACGTGGGCAAGGCCCAGAGCCTGCGCCACCGCGTCCGGAGCTACTGGCAGAAGCAGTCGGTCCGCAGCTCGGCGGACATCCATCGCATCCGCCAGGTCATCGACCGCGTCGCCGACATCGAGGTGACGGAGGTCGACTCCGTGTCCGAGGCGCTGCTCCTCGAGGCGAACCTGATCAAGCGCTTCAAGCCGCGCTTCAACATCCGCCTCAAGGACGACAAGAGCTACCCGTACATCAAGATCACGCTGGGCGACGACTTCCCGCGGGTCGAACGGACGCGCAAGCTGCCCAAGGACGGCAGCCGCTACTTCGGCCCGTACGCCTCGGCCAGCTCGGTCGACGAGGCGATGAACCTCGTGCGCCGGCTGTTCCCGTTCCGGACCTGCACGATCGACATCAAGGACGGCGAGCGCGCCCTCCCGCGTCCCTGCCTCCTGTACCACATCAAGCGCTGCCAGGGCCCGTGCATCGAGGCCGTGTCGAAGACGGCCTATCGCCGCGACATCGGCCAGGTCGAGCTGTTCCTCGAGGGCAACGCCGACGCGCTGGTCGCCGGACTCCGGCACGAGATGGGCTTCGCCGCCGAGCAGCAGCAGTACGAGAAGGCGGCCGTCGTCCGGGACAAGATCCGGGCGATCGAGCGGACGATGGAGAGCCAGAAGATGGCGGCGTTCGCGCGGACCGAGCTGGACCTCGCGGCGCTCGCCCGCAAGGACGACCAGGCGGCGGTCCAGCTGTTCGTGGTCCGCAACGGCAAGATGCTCGGCCGCGACGTGTTCTTCCTGGACGCCCCGCGCGACACCGGTGACGACGAGGTCCTCGGCAGCTTCCTGGAGCAGTACTACGCCCAGGCGACGAGCGTCCCGCGCGAGGTCCTCGTGCCGCGCTCGCTCGCGGACACGGCCGATCTCGAGACGTTCCTGGCCGAGCGCCGCGGCGCCCGCGTCAGCCTGCGCACGCCGCAGCGCGGCGAGAAGCGGGCGCTGATGGACCTCGCCACGCGCAACGCCGCCGAGGCGCTGGCGCGCGAGGCCGCCCGCTGGCTCGCCGACCAGGGGCGGACGCTGGGCGCGCTCGAGGAGCTGGCCGCGGCGCTCGGGCTGGTCGGGCCGCCGATGCGCATCGAGTGCTACGACATCTCGAACTTCCAGGGCCGGGAGTCGGTCGGCAGCATGGTCGTGTTCGAGGAGGGCCGGCCGCGGACGGGGGAGTACCGCCGCTTCCGGATCCGGACCGTCGAGGGCGCCAACGACGTCGCGAGCCACCAGGAGGTCCTGCGCCGCCGGTTCCGGCGCACCGCGAGCGGCGAGGAGGGCCACGAGGAGGAGCTGCGCTGGGCGATGCCCGACCTCGTCATCGTCGACGGCGGGCGCGCCCAGGTGAACGCCGCCAAGGCGGTGCTCGACGAGCTGGGCCTGCACGACCTGCCGCTGGCCGGCCTGGCCAAGGAGCGCGAGGAGCTGGTCCTCCCGGACCGGCCCGAGCCGGTGCTGCTGCCGGTGACGTCCCAGGCGCTGTATCTGGTGCAGCGGCTGCGCGACGAGGCGCACCGGTTCGCGATCACGTACCACCGCAACCTGCGGGCGAAGCGGGCGACGCGCTCGGCGTTCGACGACATGCCCGGCGTGGGGCCGAAGCGGCGCCGGGAGCTGCTCAAGGTGTTCGGCTCGGCGAAGCGGGTCCGCGAGGCGCCGGTGGAGCAGATCGCCGCGGTGCCCGGGATCAGCCGGAACCTGGCGGAGAAGATCAAGGCCTACCTCGAGGCCTGAGAGCCGGGGGACCCGGGCGCGACGGCCGATGGGCGCGTCGCGGACGTGGATCGAGCGGCGTCCGGCGCGGAACGTCGGAGGCCTGTATCATCCCGCCCCGATGCGACGCGCCGGCCCGATTCTGATCATCGTCATCGGCGTGCTCGCGATCCTGGTGGACTTCGTGCGAGTCCCGCTCCCGTCGCTTGGCGGCCAGGACGCGGGCACCACCCGGTACCTGGAGACCAAGCTCGGACTCGACCTGCAGGGGGGCCTGCGGATCGAGTACCAGGTGCTGCCGGCCGAGGGCAAGGTGCCGTCGCGCGACGACCTCGCGGTCCTCCGCCAGATCATCATCAACCGCGTCGACAAGTCGGGCGTCGCGGAGCCGCAGGTGGTGGTCCAGGGGAACGACCGGATCGTCGTCGAGATGCCGGGCATCCAGAACGCGGACCAGATCCGGAACCTCGTCGGCACCACGGGCCGTCTCGACTTCGTCCCGCTCGGGGCGCTCACGCAGCCGCCCGGCGAGGGCACGGAGCTCCCGGCCGCGACCCTGGCCACGGCCTGCAGCGCCGAGGTCACCGAGAACTGCATCCTGTTCTCCGGCGACCAGATCGCCGCCGCCTCGATCGGCGCGAACCAGACCGGCCAGCGCACCGTCGACTTCACGCTGCGGCCCGAGGGCAAGGACCTGTTCGCGGCCTACACTGCGGAGCACACCGGCGACATCTTCGCGATCGTGCTCGACGGCAAGATCATCAGCGCCCCGAGCATCAACGAGCCGATCCCCGGCGGCCAGGTCCAGATCAGCCAGAACAGCACGATCGGCGGCTACCCCCTCGCCGCCGCGCAGAACCTGGTCACGATCCTGCAGTTCGGCCAGCTCCCGTTCCCGATCCAGGAGCTCGCCAACACGACCGTCAGCCCGACGCTCGGCGAGGCCTTCCTGCACCAGAGCCTGATCGCCGGCCTGATCGCGATCCTGATGGTCATCTTCTTCATGGTCGTCCACTACCGGCTGCCGGGCGTGGTGGCGAGCGGCGCGCTGATCTTCTACGCGCTGCTCGTGTACGCCCTGTTCCGGCTGATCCCGGTCACGATGACGCTGGCGGGCGTGGCGGGCTTCGTGCTCTCGGTGGGCATGGCGGTCGACGCCAACATCCTGATCTTCGAGCGCTCGAAGGAGGAGCTGCGGGTGGGCAAGAGCCTGCCGGCGGCGATCGAGGCGGGCTTCAACCGTGCCTGGAACTCGATCCTCGACTCCAACGTGTCGAGCCTGATCACCGCGCTGATCCTGTTCCTGTTCGGGTCGTCGACGATCCGCGGCTTCGGCCTCGTCCTGATCGTCGGCGTGCTGGTCTCGATGTTCACCGCGATCACGGTGACCCGGTCGGTCCTGCGCGTGGTCGTCGCCCAGCCATGGGCACGGAAGGCCAGCCTGTACGGGGTGACCGAGGAGGAGTTCCTGGCGCGTCCGACGACCAGCCGCGTTCGAGGCGAGGCGCGCGGGCGTGTTTGACATCATCGGCAAGCGCCGCTGGTTCTTCGCGCTGTCCCTGATCCTCACGATCCCGGGCCTGCTGTTCATCATCGGCGGCTTCGTGAACCCGAAGGTGGGCCTGCAGTTCGCGATCGACTTCACCGGCGGCACGGTGTGGACGATCCGGTTCGAGGATCCCGCCGTGAACCCCGACCAGGTGCGCGAGGTGCTCGAGGGGCAGGGGATCGAGGCCAACGTCACCCAGACCGGCCAGGGCTTCATGGAGATCCGGACCAAGGAGGCGGCGCTCGCCGCCCCGGCCCCCACGCCCACGCCCATTCCGAGCGCGAGCGCCGGCGCCTCCGGGTCGCCTGCAGCATCCGCCGGTCCCTCGTCGTCGCCCGCGGCATCAGCCAACGCCTCGGCGTCTCCGTCGCCCTCGCCCGGCGCGTCCGCGTCGCCCGCGGCCTCCGCGTCCCCCGCGCCGTCCGGCAGCGCCTCGCCCTCCGCGTCCGCCGGGGCGGTCGCGCCGAGCCCCAGCGCCTCGACCGGCTCCGGCGGCGTCCTGCCCACGCAGGGCAAGCTCGGCGAGGCCCGCGTCGCGCTCGAGGCGCAGCTCGGCACGATCGCCGAGCAGGCAGTCGCTGTCGTCCGTCGGCGCCGTCGTCTCGAGCGACCTCATCACGCAGGCGCTGGTGCTGATCCTGGTCGGCTCGATCGGGATCCTGCTCTGGATCACCTACCGCTTCCGCGACTTCCGGATGGGCACGACGGCGCTGGTCGCGCTGCTCCACGACGTGCTGGTCGTGGTGGGCGCGTTCGCGATCCTCGGGACGTTCGCCGGGATGCAGATCGACGGCCTGTTCGTGACCGCGATGCTGACCGTCATCGGCTTCTCGGTCCACGACACGATCGTGGTGTTCGACCGGATCCGCGAGAACCGCGCGCGCCACGTGGGCGAGCCGTTCGACCGGATCGTCAACCACTCGATCCTCCAGACGCTCGGCCGCTCGATCACCACCAGCCTGACCGTCGTCATCACGCTGCTGACGCTGCTGCTGTTCGCCGGCGACGCGATCGGCACGTTCGTGCTCGCGCTGCTGCTCGGCATCGTCTCGGGGACGTACTCGTCGATCTTCAACGCCGCGCCGCTGCTCGTCGTGTGGCACCAGCGGGACGACCGGCGGCGCGCCGCCGAGCACGCGGCTCGCCCAAGCCGCCGACCCGCCACGTGATCGTGGGACCCGGCCGCGGCCGGGACCCGATTCGGCCCGTCGGTGCGCACCGCGGGTCCAGTTCCTTCGACCGTCCGCCCGTCCCGGCAAGCCCGGGGTAAGGCACGCATGGCATCCTCGCGGCGATGATCGACGCGCGTCACCGCTGGGTGTTCCCGGAGCCCCTCCACCTCGCTCCCGAGGTCCGCGCGGCGGCCCGCGAGCTCGGCCTCGGGACGTTCGCGGCCACGGTCCTCGCCCGACGCGGCATCGCCGACCCGGCCGCGATGGCCCGGTTCCTCGGGCCCGCGGCGGACGGCCTGCACGACCCGCGGCTGCTGCCCGACGCCGACCGCCTGGTCGCGCGCATCCGGCTCGCCGTCGAGCGGCGCGAGCGGGTGATGGTCTTCGGCGACTTCGATGCCGACGGCCTCACGGGCCTGGCCCAGCTGGTGCTGGCTTTCCGGCGCCTGGGCCTGGACACCGTCCCGTACGTCCCGAGCCGCCTCGAGGAAGGGCACGGCCTGTCGATGGCCGCGGTCGACACCGCGTCGCGCGACGGGGTGACGCTGGTCGTGACCGTCGATACCGGGTCCACGAGCGTCGCGGAGATCGCGGCGGCCGCGGGCCGTGGGATCGACGTGATCATCACCGACCACCACCATCTCCCGGACGTCCTGCCGGCCGCCGTCGCCCTCGTCAACCCGCAACGCGACGACGCCGCGTATCCGGACCGCCGGCTGTCGGGGTCGGGCGTCGCGTTCGCCGTCGCGCGGCTGGTCTTGCGTGAGCTGGCCGACGCCGAGGCCGAGGCGCTCGAGCTGGCGGACCTGGCCACGATCGGCACGGTCTCGGACATGGTCCCGATCCTGGGCGAGAACCGGGCGATCGCGCAGCTCGGCCTGGAGCGGATGCGGACCGCTCCCCGGCCCGGCATCGCCGCCCTCCTGGCCCGCGCCGGCGTCCGCCCGGCCGCGCGTCGACCTCGAGACCGTCGGCTTCGTCCTCGCGCCGAGGCTCAACGCCGCCGGACGGGTGGGGGAGGCGCTGGACGCCGCCCGGCTGCTGCTCGCCGCGACCCCCGACGAGGCGACCGCGCTGGCCACGGTGCTCGAGGAGGCCAACAGCACCCGCCGCGACCTCATGCGCGCGGCGATCGCCGAGGCGCGGGCGGCGTTCGGGATGCCCGATCCCGCGACAGGCACCCGGGCAGCAGGGCTGGCTCGAGGGGCCCGCGGAGACCGAGACGACCATCCGGACGGCCGGTGGGCCGGACCGCGCCGCGCTCCTCGCCGTGGGTCCGTGGCCGGTCGGCATCGTCGGTCTCGTGGCGGGCCGGCTGGCGGACGAGACGGGGCGACCGGCGATCGTCGGGACGATCCTCTCGACGCCCGACGGCGACGTCGTCCGGGCCTCGTGCCGCAGCGACGGGCGGCTCAACCTCGCGCGGGCCCTCGACGCGTGCGACGACCTGCTGCTGCGTCACGGCGGCCACGCCGCCGCGGCCGGGTTCGAGCTGCCCGCCGACCGCTGGGAGGCCTTCGCCGATCGGTTCCTCGCGGAGGCGGCGTCCGCGACGCCGGAGGACGGGCGACGACCCCTCGACGTGGACCTCGCCCTGCCGTCGTGGTTCGTGGACTACGGCCTCTACCGGGATCTCGCCCGTCTCGCCCCGTGCGGCACGGGCAACCCGGAGCCGCTCGTCGCCGTCCTTGGCCTGACCGTGCAACGTGTTCGGGCCGCCAACGGCGGCCATACCCAGCTGGTGCTTCGCCGCGAGGTCGACGTCCTCGACGGCATCGCGTTCGGGCGCCCGGATCTCGCCGAGGGCCTGTCCGAGGGCGATCGCGTCGACGTCGTCGCCCGCCTGGCGAGCCGCACGTTCGGCGGCCTCGAGACGCTCCAGCTGGAGGTCCGCGACGTCTCGGCGTCGGGTGCCCATCCGCGGGCGGCCGAGGTGCTGGCCCGGGCGGCGGCGAACGCCGTCGCCAGGCCGGTCGCCGTCGAGGTCGCGACCCCCGCCGGCGGAGGCGTCGCATGACCAAACCGCCGCGCGAGGGCGCCCGCCCCGAG
Source organism: uncultured Chloroflexia bacterium (assembly GCA_963767945.1). GTDB lineage: Bacteria > Chloroflexota > Limnocylindria > Limnocylindrales > CSP1-4 > CAIXZV01. The sequence goes on from CAVYGH010000013.1 coordinate 463,594, forward strand.
CCGCCGCGCCGCCCGGCCCGCGACCCGTACGGGCTGCTGCCGAAGGGCGTGCCGATCGCGGCCGCGATCTCGATCGTGGGGCTGCTCGTCCTCGCCATCGTCACCCTCAACATCACCAACGGCGAGCTGCCGTTCAGCCCGGGCGGCGGCGGGAACGGCGGGCCGCAGGCGTCGGACGACGTCCCCGCTCGCACCGCCACGCCGTCGAACGAGGTGATCGTCGCGACGCCACCGCCGGACACCGGGATCACCGTCCCGGGCACCATCGTCTACGCGAAGGCCGGCAACATCTGGGTCCAGACCGGCGACCAGGCCACCCAGATCACCTCGCCCGGCAAGGACGTCCAGGACTCGATGCCCTCGTTCGCGGAGGACGGCCAGTCCGTGTACTTCGTCCGGACACGCAAGGCCGACGGCAAGTGGAGCATCGACAACGAGGTCAAGAACTACCAGCTCGACGTGCCCACGCTGATGCGCGTCAACGTCGCCAACGGCAAGACCGACCGGCTGCTCGACGGGCTCGTCGACCCGGCCGGCCCGTTCAAGTGGAACGGGTTCATCCGCGAGCCCGTGGTGTCGCCGGACGGCCGCTACGTCGCGATGGCGACCGACCTGCCCGATCCGACCCGGAGCGACGTGACGCTCAAGCTGTACGACACCAAGACCGACAAGATCAGACGACCTCAAGCTCGACCAGGTCGCGCCGCTCGGGCATCAGGACCCGGCGTGGAAGCCCGATGGCACGCCGGCTCCTGTACGTGCTCAACGATCGCGACGGGGCCAAGGGCACGCCGCGGATCTACGCCTGGAACCGGGACACCGACAAGGCCCGCGCGGTGACCGGTCCCGGCTACCTGTACCCCGCCTGGTCCCCGGACGGCAAGTACATCGCCGCGACCAAGACCAGCGCGTTCGGGACCGACGTCGTGATCCTCAGCGCGACGACCGGCGCGGAGCTGGCGCGGCTCACCGACGACGGCAACAGCTGGGCGCCCACGTGGTCGCCGCGCGGGGACCAGGTCGCGTACCTCCACGTGGCGGGCCAGGTCATCGACCTCCGCATGGCCCAGCTGGAGGGAACCGGGCCGTCGTGGACGGTCAAGGAGACGCTCGACCTGACGACCGCGGCGGGCCTCGACGGCGTCTCGCGCCCCGACTGGTTCGTGCCCGCCGCCGACCTCGCGACGCCCTCGCCCGCCGCACCGGCCGAGTCGCCGTCGCCGTCGTGACCTCGTACCTGGACCGGCTGGGCGCGCGGACCGCGGCGACCGGATCGGTCCTGTGCGTGGGCATCGATCCGGACCCGGCGGCACTGCCCGACGGGTTCCCGGCGACGCTCGAGGGTGTGGAGCGGTTCGCGCGCCTGATCGTCGAGGCCGCGCTCCCGGTCGCCGCGGCCGTGAAGCCCAACCTCGCGTTCTTCGAGGCGCTCGGCTCGGCCGGCATCGCCGCGCTCGAGCGCCTGCGCGCCGCCGTCCCCGCGGACGTGCCGTTCATCGCCGACGCCAAGCGCGGCGACATCGGCTCGACGGCGGAGCGCCAGGCCGTGGCGCTGTTCGATGTCCTCGGGGCGGACGCCGTCACCGTCAGCCCGTACCTGGGCGAGGAGGCGATCTCGCCGCTGCTCGCGCGTGCGGACCGGTTCGCCTACGTCCTGTGCCGGACCTCCAACCCCGGCGCGGCCGAGGTGCAGGGCCTCGAGGTGGCCGGCGGCGCCGGACGGAGCCGCTCTGGGCGCGCGTCGCCCGGCTGGCGGTCGGCTGGGGCCCGGGCGGCACCGTCGGGCTCGTCATCGGGGCGACCGCCCCCGACGAGCTGGCCGCCGTCCGCGGCATCGCGCCTGGGCTCGCGTTCCTCGTCCCCGGCGTGGGCGCGCAGGGCGGCGAGATCGCCCCCGTGCTCGGCTCGGGTCCCGCGACCGCGCCGCCGGCGTCCGGCCTGCCCGGTGGCGGCCTGCTCGTCAACGTCTCCCGAGGGATCGCGCGAGCGGCCCTCGACGCCTCCGTCGGACGGGGCCCCGGCCGATCCCGGCGAGCGCCTCGCGGCGGCCGCCGCCGAGTGGGCCAAACGACTCGCTGTGCTACCCTGACGCCCTTCCGAGGCGGCCCGTGCCGCACGGATTCACCACGAGGTCGATCCACGAGATGCCGTTCAACATCGGACCCGGTGAGCTCATCATCGTCCTGATCATCGCGCTCATCGTCGTCGGCCCGGGCAAGCTCCCGGACGTGGGGGCGGCGCTGGGCAAGAGCATCAAGGAGTTCCGCAAGGCGGCGACGGACGTCAAGGAGTCGACGAGCCTCGACACCGCGCCTGCCGCGGCCACGGCCGCGCCGGCCCCCTCCGCCTCGAGCACGCCCGTCCCGCCGGTCGCTGCGGCCCCGGTCGCCGCGGCCATCGCCAGCGAGGCCACCGCCGAGCCGGTCGCCGCGACGCCGGCTCTCCCGCCGAGGCGCCGACTCCCGCCGAGACCGAGCCTGAGGCGCCGGTCCCTGCCGCCCCGTCAACCGAGGCGTCGGCCACGGCCGCCACCTCCGACGAGCAGGCCGCGCCCACCGCGTAAGCCCGACCCCGGGCAGGAGCTCCGATGGCTGACGCCGACGCCGTCCGGGACGCCGGCCTCCCCGTTCGCGTGCCGGCGCCGGATCCCGGCTCGGCGGCCCCGCCGCCGGCGGGTGCCCCCGTCGCGGAGATGTCGCTGGTCGGCCATCTCACCGAGCTGCGCAACCGCCTCGTCAAGGTCCTGCTCGCCGTCGCCATCGCGTCGTCGGTCGGCTTCTACTTCGGCGACCAGATCGTCGCGGTCCTCAAGGCCCCGATCCCCGGCGACCAGCCGCTGTACTACACGGGCCTGGGCGACGCCTTCTCGATCCGGCTCAAGATCTCGATCGTGGTGGGCATCATCCTCGCGATGCCCGTGATCCTGTACCAGGTCTGGGCGTTCGTCGCGCCCGGGCTCACCGACCAGGAGCGCCGGCTGGTCCGTCCGTGGATCCCCCTCGCGCTGGTCTTCTTCGCCCTGGGCGTCGGCATCGCCTACTTCGTCCTGCCGTTCGCCGCGACCTTCCTGATCGGCTTCTCGACGCCCGACCTGCAGCCGCTGATCACCGCCAGCAACTACTTCGACTTCGTGACCACGATGTTCCTGGCCTTCGGCCTCGTGATGGAGTTCCCGATCCTGCTGTTCGGCCTGTCGCGCGTGAACATCGTCACCTCGGAGCGGCTGAAGCGGGCGCGGCGGATGGCGATCCTGGTGATCGCGGTCTTCGCGGCGGCGATCACGCCGGGAACCGACATCGTCAGCCCGATCGTCCTCGGGCTCACGATGTACCTCCTGTTCGAGGGAACCGTGTACTTCATCGCCCGCAGCGGCAAGTAGCGGACCCGCGGCGCGTGATGGACGACGACCGCGGCGCGACGATCGGCACCGCCGCGCCCGCGACGCCCGCGACGGCCGGCGAGCGGACCCAGGAGGTCGTGGTCGTCACCGGCATGTCCGGCGGCGGCAAGACGGCCGCCGCCAAGCTGTTCGAGGACCTCGGCTACGTCGTCGTCGACAACCTGCCGGGCGAGCTGCTGCCGGACCTCGCGGACCTGCTGGCCAGCGACCCCCGCCGGTTCGCCCGGACGGCGATCGTGCTCGACGTCCGCGCCGGCGACGTCCCCCTCGCGTTCGGGGCGATGCGTGGCGCGCTCGAGGGCCGCGGGATCCGCCCGGTGATCATCTTCCTCGAGGCGCGGGACGACGTCCTGATCCGGCGGTTCTCGGAGACCCGCCACCGCCACCCGCTCGCGGACGAGCGGGGGATCGCGGCCTCGATCGAGCTCGAGCGCGGCCTGCTCGACTCCGTGCGCGCCGACGCCGACGTCGTGCTCGACACCAGCGAGCTCTCGCTGCGCGAGCTGCGGGAGCGGATCTTCGCTCGCCTGGGCGACGTCCAGTCGTCGACCCGGCTCGGCCTCCAGCTGATCAGCTTCGGCTTCAAGTTCGGCGTCCCGCTCGAGGCCGACCTCGTGCTCGACGTCCGGTTCATGCGCAACCCCTTCTACATCGAGGACCTGCGCACGTCGTCCGGCCTGACGGACGAGGTCCGGGCGTTCGTGCTCGGCCAGCCGATCGCCGCCAAGTTCCTCGCCCAGCTCCAGGACCTGCTCGACCTGCTGATCCCGGCGTACGTCGACGAGGGCAAGACGCGCCTGACCATCGCGATCGGGTGCACGGGCGGCTTCCACCGATCGATCGTGATCTCCGAGGAGCTCGCGACGTGGCTCCGCGAGCGCGACTTCGGGCCGGTCTCGGTGTTCCACCGGGAGCTCGAGCGTTGAAGCTGCGCCGGTGGCTGACGCCGGGCATCGGGGTCAAGCGCTGGCTGGTGGTCGCGTTCGCCGGGCTGCTGCTGATCGCCATCGGCGTCGCGCACGTCCTGCGCCAGGTGACCGCGGACATCGACCCGTCCAGCACGCTGTCGTCGGTCGTCGACGTCCTGACCCTCCAGTGGCTGCCGTACCAGCTGCGCGGCCTGATCGCCGGCGTCCTCGGGGTGTCGTTGTTCGGGTACGGGGCGTATCGCCTGATCCGCGCGATCGTCGACCCGTTCGAGGCGTGGGACGGCGAGCAGCCGATGGTCGAGGTCATCTACCAGAAGCGCTTCCTCGCCCGCGGACCGCGGATCGTCGCGATCGGCGGCGGGACCGGGCTCTCGACCATGCTCCGCGGCCTGAAGGAGCACACCTCCAACCTGACGGCCGTGGTGACCGTCGCGGACGACGGCGGCTCGTCGGGCGTGCTGCGGGCTCAGCTCGGGATCCCGGCCGTCGGCGACATCCGCAACTGCATCGTCGCCCTGGCCGACGCCGAGCCCCTGATGGGCCGCCTGCTCCAGTACCGGTTTCCGGGCGTCACGCCCGCGGTCGGCGCGCAGGTGGATTCAGCTGCCGCGTCGCCCGGCCCGATCTCCCGGGACCCGGAGACGCCCCCCGCGGGCCTCGGCGGCCATGCCGTCGGCAACCTGCTGCTCGCGGCGCTCGTCCAGCTGGAGCACGGCGACTTCGAGGAGGCCGTCCGCGTGATGAACCGCGTGCTCGCGGTGCGCGGCCGGGTCGTGCCGGCGACCCCCACGGTCATCACGCTCTGCGCGCGCCTCCACGACGGGACGGAGGTGGCCGGCCAGAGCCGGATCGCCGTCACCAACGACGTCGACCGGGTCTGGGTGACGCCCGAGGACGTCCGCCCGACGGACGACGCCCTCCAGGCCATCGCCGATGCCGAGCTCATCGTCATCGGCCCCGGGAGCCTGTTCACCAGCCTGCTGCCCGCGCTGGTCGTGCCGGGGATCCGGGAGGCGATCGCGGCGTCGGGCGCGCTGATCGTGTTCGTGTGCAACGTGGCGACGCAGCCCGGCGAGACCGGCGGCTTCGACCTCGCCGACCACCTCGACGCCCTCGCGCGCCACGGCGCGGGCACCCTGCCGGACATCGTGCTCGCGAACAACCGGTTCGACGCCGACGCCCCGAGTGGCTGGCAGGGACAGCCCGTCAAGCTCCGCTGGCCCTCGGCGGCGAGCCCGGGCCCCCGGCTGGTGCTCGACGACCTGGTCGACCCCGGGAACGCCCACCACCACGATCCCGAGCGCCTCGCGGCCGCCGTCATCGGCGCCTGGGAGCGCGAGGGCGGCCACCGCCGCCGGCCGAACCTGTCGCGCGACGACCGGACGGCCTGAGCACCGGGTTCGGCGGATCGCTGATGTCGGGCACCGACCGTGACCTCGTGGACGCCCTGCGGGCCGAGCTCGCGGCCGTGGACGCCGCGCGGCCGTGCGACCGGCTGGCCGAGATCGCCGGGCTCGGCCCGCGCATCCAGACGCGCGAGCCGGTGGTCGCCCGGCTGGTCGTCCGGCTGGGTGGTCGGGCGGTCGAGGGCTCGGTCCACCCGGGAACCCGGGCCCGGCATACGTTCGAGCTGCCGGCGACGCCGTTCGCCTGGTCGTCCGTCGCCGAGCACTGCCGGCTGGCCTGGCTGCGCGGCCGGTTCCTCGCCCGCGGCTCGCTCAGCCTGGCCGGCGGACGGGCGCACCTCGAGTTCGTGGTGCCGATCGACGACGCGCCCGTGCTGGCCAGCCGCCTGGGCGACGTCGGCCTGCCCGCGTCGTGGCGCGTGCGGCGAGGCCACGGCGTGGTGACCTGGAAGAGCGCGGAGTCGATCACCGCCTTCCTGGGCCGGATCGGCGCGAGCGCGTCGCTGCTCGAGCTCGAGGCGCGCCAGGTCGCCCGGAGCCTTCGCGGCGAGCTGAACCGCGTGCTCAACGCCGAGTCGGCGAACCTCCAGCGGTCGGTGGCGGCGTCCGGGCGGCAGCTCGCGGCGATCGACGCGCTCGAAGCCGACGGGCGGCTCGCGGAGCAGCCGCGGACGGTGCGCGCCGTGGCGGAGGCCAGGCGCGAGACCCCGGAGGCCTCGCTGTCGGAGATCGCGACCCGGCTCGACCTGCACCGGTCCGCGGTCCAGCGGGCGCTGGACCGGGTGGAACGCCTGGCGCTCCACGACGACGAGGGCGTCGGCCTCCGCGGCGGTCGCTCCGCGGGTGGCCGGGGTGGACGGCGGGCGAGCGCGGCGGCGCCGTCGCTCCGCTAGGCCCGGACCGGCCGCCGGCCTCTGGCATGATCAGGCGATGCGCCCGGTCGTGATCGCCGCCAACTGGAAGATGAACACCACGCCCGCCGACGCCGGGGAGCTGGCGCGCACGATCGCGGCTCGCACGCGCGAGCCGGGCGTCACCCGGGTCATCTGTCCGCCGTACGTCTGCCTCGCCGCGGTCCGCGACGCGCTCGGGTCCGAGGACGTTGCGGTCGGGGCGCAGAACGTCCACCACGAGCTGGCCGGCGCCTTCACGGGCGAGGTGTCCGCGCCGATGCTGGCGGGGCTCGCGACGTGGGTGATCCTCGGCCACTCGGAGCGCCGCGCGCAGCTCGGCGAGAGCGACGACCTGATCGGCCGCAAGCTCGACCGGGCGGTCGATGCCGGCCTGCGGCCGGTCCTGTGCGTCGGCGAGGTGCTGGCCGAGCGGGAGGCCGGCCGCGCGACCGAGATCGTCGGCGGGCAGCTGCGCGGGGCGCTCGACGGGCGCGACGCGGGCGCGCTGGCCGCGGCCGGGCTGGTGATCGCCTACGAGCCGGTCTGGGCGATCGGCACGGGGCGCAACGCGCGCGGCGCGGACGCCGCGGCGATGGCCGAGGCGATCAGGGCGGCGCTCGACGGACTGGGCTGGGGCGCCGTGGCGGGTGAGACGCCCGTCCTGTACGGCGGCAGCGTCACGTCCGCGAACATCGCGGAGTTCCTCGCCGAGCCGGCGATCGACGGCGCCCTCGTCGGCGGGGCGTCGCTCAAGCCCGACGAGATGGCCGGCATCGTCGCCCGCGCCGGGATCACCGCGGCGGCCCGCGGCCTCGGCGCGTGACGGAGGCCCCGGCGACCCAAGGGGCCCGGCCGCGGCCGATCGTGCTCGTGGTCCTCGACGGCTTCGGGATCGGCCGCGACCCCGGTGCGGACGCGATCGCCGCGGCCGCGATGCCCCGCTGGCGATCCCTCCTCGATCGCTGGCCGCACGCGGTGCTCCAGGCTTCGGAGGGCGCGGTGGGCCTGCCTCCCGGCCAGATGGGGAACTCGGAGGTGGGGCACCTGAACCTTGGGGCCGGCCGGCCCGTCCTCCAGGACCTGCCCCGGATCGACGCGGCGATCGCCGACGGCTCGTTCGACGAGCGTCCCGCGCTGCTGGACGCCTGCGCGCGGGCCGTCGAGACCGGGCGCCTGCACACCGTCGGCCTCGTTGGACCGGGCGGCGTCCACGCCAACGATCGCCACCTCGTCGCGCTGGTGCGGCTCGCCGCCGAGCGCGGCGTGCCGTCGGTCCGGGTCCATGCGCTGCTCGACGGCCGCGACACGCCGCCGAGCTCCGGGCTCGGGTTCGTCCGCGAGCTCGAGGCACGGCTGCAGTCGGTCCATCCCGACGTCCGGATCGCGACCGTCGGCGGTCGCTACTGGGCGATGGACCGGGATCAGCGGTGGGACCGGGTCGAGCGCGGCTACGACGCGATCGTCCACGGGATCGGCGTCCACGCGGTCGGCGCGACCGCCGCCATCGAGGCCGCCTACGCCCGCGGCGAGACCGACGAGTTCCTCGTGCCGACCGTCATCGACGGGGTCGACGGCACGGTCGGGGACCGCGACCCGATCGTCCACGTCAACTTCCGGGCGGATCGTGCTCGCCAGCTGACGCACGCGCTCGCGGATCCCGCGTTCGACGGGTTCGACCGCTCGGGCCCCGACGGCGAGGCGCCGCCACGCGACCTCCTGGTCGTCACGATGACCGCGTACGAGGCGGGCCTGCCGGTCGAGGTCGCGTTCGGTCCGGAGGAGGCGCGGTCGCTGGCGCAGGCGTTCGCCGAGGCCGGCTGGACGCAGTTCCACGTCGCGGAGACCGAGAAGTACGCCCACGTCACGTACTTCTTCAACGGCGGCCGCGAGGCCCCGTGGCCGGGCGAGGAGCGGCGGCTCGTCCCGTCGCCCCGGGTGGCGACCTATGACCTGCAGCCCGAGATGAGCGCGCCCGGCGTGACCGACGAGCTGGTGGCCGCGATCGAGTCCGGCCGCTACGACTTCATCGTCGCCAACTACGCCAACCCGGACATGGTCGGCCACACGGGGGTGTGGGACGCGACGCTGACCGCGCTGGACGCGATCGACGGCTGCCTCGGGCACGTCGCCGACGCCGTCGAGCGTGTCGAGGCGGCCGATCCAGCCGGCCCCGGCGCCGCGCTGCTCGTCACGGCCGACCATGGCAACGCGGACCAGCTGCGCACGCCCGACGGCGACCCCGTCACCGCGCACTCCCTCAACCCCGTCCCGTTGCTCGCCGCCGGGCGGTCGCTCCGCGGCCGGACGCTGCGCGACGGCGTGCTCGCGGACGTCGCGCCGACGATCCTGGAGATCGCCGGGCTGCCGCGCTGGCCGGGCATGACCGGGCGATCGCTGCTCGACCCGGATCCCGGGTCGGAGTGAGCGGGCGGTCTCTGCTACCATCCCGGTCGGTCACCATCCGGAGGTCAACACACCCGTGAACCCGATCCTGGCCATCGGCCAGATCCTGATCAGCATCGCCCTGATCGCCGCCATCCTGTTGCAGGCGCGCGGCACGGGCCTGTCGGGGACCTTCGGCGGCGACTCCGCCGTCTATCGCAGCCGCCGCGGCATCGAACGCCGCCTGTGGCAGTTCACGATCGTCCTCCTGGTGCTGTTCATCGTGTTCGCGCTAGTGGCGTTCATCGCACCGCCGACCTCGTAGCCCAACCGGAGAGAGCGGGCGCGGCCTCCTCCCGCCGCCGCACGTCGAACATGTCGATCACCCGCCGCGACAACGCGGTCGTCGTCGTCCTCGTCCTGTCGCTCGTCGTCCTCGGCGGCGTCATCGCCCTGCCGGCGCCCGCGCCGGCGGCCGTCCCGGAGCCGACGCCCGAGCCGACTCTGCCGCCCCCGGCCACGTACCGCGAGGGCGTCGTCGGCGCCCCCCAGGCGATCATGCCCGTGCTCGCGCGCAGCCGGTCCGAGCGCACCCTGGTCGGGCTCATCTTCAGCGGCCTCGTCCGGCTCGGGCCCAACAACACCTACGAGCCCGATCTCGCCGAGTCGTGGACGACCGACGACAAGGGCAAGACCTGGACGTTCACGCTCCGCGACGACGCGGTGTGGCAGGACGGCGAGCCGGTGACGGCGGAGGACGTCGTGTACACCGTCGAGGCGCTGAAGAACCCCGAGGCCGCCGGGGCCATGGCCGGCGCGTGGGCGGACGTCACGGCGACGGCCGTCGACCCGCGGACCGTCAAGCTCGAGGTGGCGACGCCGATCGCGGGCTTCCTCGCGGCCGCCACCCAGCCATTGCTCCCGGCGCACCTGCTGGCAGACGTCCCGTTCGCCGACCTCGCGACGAGCCCGTTCGCGACGTCGCCGGTGGGCAGTGGGCCGTACCAGCTGATCGAGCTGGACGACCAGCAGGCCGATGCTGCTCCCTGCTGCGCTCGCACGCCGGGAGGAGTCGGCGCCCCCGGCCGGGCCGACGCCATCGCTCGACGCCCTGGGGACGCCGGCCCCGACGTCGACCCCGGCCCTGGCCCTGCCGTACCTCGAGCGCATCGAGATGCACTTCTACGACGACGAGACCGCGGCCGCCGACGCGTTCGCGGCGGACGAGGTCGACGGGGTCGCCGGGCTCGCGCCCGCCACCTCGGCCGCGCTGGCCACCGACCCCGCCGTCGACCGCCTCCGCTATCCGACGACGACGCTCGCGACCGTCATGCTCAACCTCCGCGCGTCGCATCCGGAGCTGCGCGATGCGCGCGTCCGCAAGGCGTTGCTCGGCGCGCTCGACCGCGACGCGATCGTCGAGACGGCGCTGGGCGGCGACGGGATCCCGGCCGACACGCTGGTCTCGCCGGTGTCGTGGGCCTTCGATGCGAAGGCGGCCGCGCCGGTCGCCTTCGACGCCAAGGCGGCGGCCAAGCTGCTCAACGCGGCCGGCTGGAAGAAGAAGAACGGCGTCTGGACCGCGAAGGACGGGAAGGCCCCGTACAAGCTCGGGCTGCTCACCGTCCCAGCCGAGGCGAACCCCGGGCTGGCAGCGACGGCCGCCGCCATCGCCAAGGCCTGGACGGACTTCGGGATCCAGACCGAGGTCACCGAGACGCCCGCCGCCGACCTGGCCAGGAAGCTGCGCACCGGCGAGTTCGCCGCGGCCGCCCTGGACATCACGATGGGCCTCGAGCCGGACCTCTATCCGCTGCTCGCTTCGAGCCAGGTCCGCGGATCCGGCACCAACCTGTCGGGCTACCAGGACCCGGCGCTCGACGCGCTGCTGGAGACGGCCCGCAAGCCCGGCGAGCCGAAGAACCGGGCGACCGCGTGGCGGGAGCTGCTCACCGGACTGGCCGAGCGCCAGCCCCTGCTGCCCATCGCCTGGCACAGCGAAAGCGTGCTGTTTCGAGGGGTCGACGGACCCACCGCGAGGCTCATCGCGGGCCCCGGGGACCGATTCTGGGATGTGCTAGCATGGCGCCTCGCCGCGGACCGGTAGGCCTTCGGGCTGCCGATCGGTGGTCGGTCGGGCCGAGGTGGCGGAATGGTAGACGCGCTAGGTTCAGGACCTAGTGATCGCAAGGTCGTGTGGGTTCGAGTCCCTCCCTCGGTACCATCCCCGACGTCGAAGCCGCGGCCGCACATGGGCCCAGGTGGCGGAATTGGTATACGCGTACGTTTGAGGGGCGTATGAGGCAACTCATCCGGGTTCAAGTCCCGGCCTGGGCACCACTCTCCTGACCCACCTGCGGGCGGCATCGGCCGCCCGCTCGTCGTTTCCGGGCGGTTAGCTCAGTTGGTCAGAGCGCCTCGCTTACACCGAGGATGTCGGAGGTTCGAGTCCTCCACCGCCCACCACCCCTCATGGACGAAGGCGCGATGGAGATCACGCTCGAGCGCTGGGGACCCGACGACCTCCCGGTGCTGGAACGCGCGAACACGCCGGAGATGACGGCCAACCTCGGGGGCCCCGAGACCGACGAGGCAGCTGCGCGAGCGACACGCCCGCTATCTCCGCCTGAACGAGGCCGGCGAGGCGTGCATGCTGCGCATCGACGTCGACGGCGTGCCAGCGGGCGGCATCGGCTACTGGCAGGTCGAGCACGACGGGGTGCCGGCGTTCGAGGCCGGCTGGAGCGTCGAGCCCGCGGTGGCAGGGGCGCGGGGTGGCGACGCAGGCGCTGCGCCAGCTGACCCGGATGGTGGCCGACGATGGCCGACGGGCGCTGCTCGTCGCCTATCCGGGCATCGACAATCCCGCCTCGAACGCACTGTGCCGCGGCGCCGGGTTCGAACACCGAGGGTCGTCGACGGCGCCCTGGCGCGGCGGTGAGCTGACGTTCAACACGTGGGTGCTCGACGTGTCCCCGCTCGACCTCGCGGGTCGCGTGCCCGACGTCGACGAGCGGTTCGATGGGGCCACGCTGGACCTCCGCCGCTGGCTGCCGTTCTACAACCCGCACTGGTCGTCACGCCAGGCGACCGCGGCGCGATGGAGCGTCGGCGAGCACGGCCTGGAGCTGCGGATCGATCCCGACACGGCGCCCTGGGCCCCCGACCTCGACGGCGACATCCGCGTCTCGCACCTGCAGACCGGCCAGTTCTCCGGGCCCGTCGGCAGCGACCTGGGCCAGCATCGGTTCCGCGCCGGGCTCGTGGTGCGCGAGGCGCAGCCGGAGCATCGGGGGTGGCTGGTGCGCCACGGCGTGATCGAGGTGCGCCTGGCGGCGATCCGGCACCCCGACGCCATGGTCGCCTTCTGGCCGATCGGGTTCGAGGCGCAGCCCGACGACAGCGGCGAGCTGTGCATCGCGGAGATCTTCGGCAGCGACCTCGACGACGCCGGCGGCTGGGTGGGCGTCGGCGTCAAGCCGCAGAACGACCCGCGACTGCACGCCGACTTCGAGAAGGTCCGCATCGCCGGCGACCTGACCGAGGTGCACGCGTACGCGGTCGAGTGGACGCCGGAGCGGGTGCGGTTCTTCGTGGACGGGCGATGGGTCAAGACCGTCGTCCAGTCGATCGACTACCCGGTGCAGCTCATGCTCGACGTCTACGAGTTCCCGCGTGCCGACGGCACCCGCGACATCGCGGCGCTGCCGCACGTGCTCCGCGTCGAGCGCGTGCGCTCCTTCCCGCCCCGCTGAGCTCGTCCACGGCGGGCGTAGACTTGTCGGCCCGGGGTCAGCGAAGCATGGAGAGGCGGACGCCCATGGCGAGTGAGGACGAGAAGCCCCCGACGACCAACGCCGCCCTCCAGGAGTGGCGGGCCGCCGAGCAGGCCGCGGCCGTCGCGCGGCGCGGGAAGGTCGCGGCAGCGGCGGCGATGACCGCCGCCGAGGATGCGGCCGAGGCGGCCAACGCGACCGCAACGGCGTCGAGAACGGCGCTCGAGGCCTCGACGCTCGCCGAGGCCGCAGCCATGCGAACGGCCGCGTCCGCGAAGGCCGTCGTCCTCGCGACGACAGCGGACCGGGCCGACGCCGATTCCACCTCGGCCCTCGCCGACGTGGACGAAGGCATCGCCCACGCGAACTACAACGACGCCGTCCAGCGCGCGAAGGATCGGCAACCCGGGCCGGTAGCGACCGCGCGTGCGCCGGCCGGTGCGTCGCGGCAACACGTAACGCGAACACCTCTGGCACAACCCCCTCGTGATCGCGATGATGCCGACGAGCGGAGGGGTGGCGGGAGCCACCGGGGGAGTTCCACCGGCACGGTCCCCATCGAGCGGTCGCCCGACTCGTGCCGGAAGCCAATGGCGAGACCGACCTCACCGGTAGGAGGGTTCGCCGATGGCGCGCCGTCGCATTGCACGGGTCGGACTCGGTGTCTCAGCAGCCGCCGTGGTCCTCGCCCTGTCCGCATCCGTGGCCATGGCCGGGGAGGTCACGGGCAGCGGCAAGAACAGCGATCAGAACCAGGGCCGATCGTGGTGTTCGTTCTCTGGCCTGAATGACGATCCGACGGCGCCGTTGGACGGCTCCGGTCCCAACGGTCCCGGCGGCAAGTCCCAGTCGTTCGGCCAGGACGTCAAGCTCGGTCTCGCCGACCCCCACGCGGGGAACCCCGGCGTGGCCTGCAACCCCAACCGGACGTTCCTGCCTCCCAACCCCAACCGGACCCACTGACCTGCCGATCGGCCCCGACGACGCGTCGGGGCCGATCCATTCCTGTCACGTTCGGACGCGGATTGGCGTACGCTGGCGACCATGTCGGATCCGGTCCGGGTGATGGTCGAGCAGGGCAAGAAGCGGGCGGTGGCGTCCGCGTTCGACTGGCCCGGCTGGGACCGGAGCGCGAGGAACGGGAACGACGTGCTGGCGGTCCTCGAGTCGTACCGACCGCGCTACGCGCCGGTCGCGGAGCTGGCGGGCCTCGGTGACGCATTCGCGGCCGCGGGCGAGCTCGAGGTCGTCGAGCGGCTCGACGGCACCGGGATGGGGGACTTCTACGGCACGTCTCGGGCAGGACGGCCGCGCCCGAGTACGAGCAGATGAGCGACGCCGAGTGCGAGCGCAAGATCGCCCTGCTGCGGGCGTGCTGGACGTACTTCGACGACGTCGCCTCGCGTGTCTCGCCCGAGCTGCGGAAGGGGCCGCGCGGCGGTGGCCGCGACCGGGACCGGATCGTCCGCCACGCGAACGGCGCCGAGATCGACGAGCACGCCAAGAAGGTCGGCGTGCGAACGCCGCTCGAGGCCCTGGGCGACCCGGAGGCGATCCGCGCCCACCGCGACGCGCTACTGCGCGGGGATCCGCGAGTTCAACGCGCGGGGCCCGTCCGCGGGGGCGTGGACCGTCCAGTTCCTGATCCGGCGCTGCGCGTACCACATGCTCGATCACGCCTGGGAGATGGAGGACCGGGACCTGTCGGGCGAAGCCTGAACCTCGCCCGACGCGCGCCGCGGGATGGCGCGGCCCGGCCCGGCCCGCCACAATCCCGGACATGCACGACGACGAGCCGGCCGAGACGCCGGTCGATCCCGCGGTTGCCGGCGACATGGCGGTCCTCCAGGTCCTGATGGCGGAGCATGCGAGCGTGGTGTCCGCCCGGTCGCTGGCCTACAACGAGGCCTTCACGCGCGCCGGCATGTTCCTCCAGGCGCTGGGCATGTCGTTCGTCGGGCTGTCGCTGCTCGGCGCGGCGCTCGGGTTCAGCCAGGAGGTCCTGTTCATCGCGATGATCGTCGTGGCATTCGACGTCCTGATCGGGATCGCGACGTTCCGGCGCGTCGCGGACACGGGCCGCGAGGACCTGTGGGCGATGCAGGCGATGAACCGGATCCGCCAGGGCTACATCCGCGTCGCGCCGGGGTCGACGCCGTTCATCACCGCGGGGACCTACGACGACGTGCCCAGCGTGATGGGGAGCTACGGGTTCAACGAGGCCTCGACGTCGACCACCATCGGCAACGTCGCCTACGGCATCTCCACGTCGCTCGGCCTCGTCGGGATGGTGCTCGCGGTCGTGTCCGGCGTCCTCGCGTCGCTCATCCTCCTGGCCGTGGGTGGCTCGACGCCGGTCGCCGTCGTCGTCGGAATCGTCACCACGGTCGTCGTGTTCGCGGCGCTCGTGCGATGGGCGCTGGGCGCCGCGAGCGCGAACCAGGCGGCGGTCACCGTCCGGTTCCCGGCGCCCGGCGTGGAGGCCGGCCCGGATCGCTAGGCACCGGCCGTCCCGCGGGTCGGCCTGCGGCCGTCGCGGTATGCTGGACGCAGGGCGCCGGGACGTCGCCGGACTCGAGGAGGCTGCATGGATCTCACCGTGATCATCGTCATCGCGGTCATCGTGGTGATCGCGCTGTTCCTCGTGTCCCTGTACAACGGGCTGGTCACGAAGCGCAACCGGATCGACGAGGCGCTGGGCCAGATCGAGGTCCAGCTCAAGCGTCGCCACGACCTGATCCCGAACCTGATCAACGCGGTCAAGGGCTACATGGGGTTCGAGCAGAAGGTCCTGACCGAGGTCACCGAGGCGCGCGCCAACGCGGTGGCCGCCGGCGCCCAGGGCCCGGCCCAGCAGGCGAGCGCCGAGAACGCGCTGACATCGTCCCTGCGCTCGCTGTTCGCCGTCGTCGAGAACTACCCGGAGCTCAAGGCCAACGAGAACGTCATGCGCCTCCAGGAGGAGCTGACGACCACCGAGAACCAGATCAGCTTCTCGCGCCAGCACTACAACGCGACGGTCCTGGACTTCAACAACGGGATCCAGACGTTTCCGGCCGCGCTGATCGCGGGCCCGTTCGGCTTCCACAAGCGCGAGTTCTTCGACGCCGAGCCCGAGGCCGACGCGGTCCCGACCGTCGACCTGAGCCTCAGCTGACGCCGGCGTCGAGCCACCCGCCAGCGGCCGCCGTCCAGATCGCCTGACCGCCCGTGGCCGGCACGTTCTATCAGCAGATCGGCGCCAACAAGCGCAACTCGGTCCTGCTCGCCGCGGCCGTCATCGTCCTGCTGGGCGCGCTCGGGCTGTTCATCGGCTGGGCGGTCACCGGCGACCCGCGGGCGGCCCTCCCGTCGCTCGCCATCGCGGTCGCGCTCGGGGTGATCGCGTCGCTGTTCAGCGTACTACGCCGGCGACTCGATCGTGCTCGGGGTCTCGGGCGCCAAGGAGATCGATCCCCAGGCCGTTCCGCAGCTGTACAACGTCGTGCAGGAGATGGCGCTCGCGGCGAACGTGCCGATGCCCGAAGGTCTACCTCATCGACGACACCGCGCCCAACGCGTTCGCCACCGGTCGCGACCCGCAGCACGCGTCGGTCGCGATCACGACGGGCCTGCTCCAGAAGCTCGATCGCGAGGAGCTCCAGGGCGTGATGGCCCACGAGCTGTCGCACGTCCGGAACTTCGACATCCGGTTCTCGCTGATGGTCGGCGTGCTGGTCGGGTCGATCGCACTGCTGGCCGACTTCTTCCTGCGGTTCACCGTTCTGGGGGGCGGCGGCCGGCGGTCGCGCAGCAACGACTCGAACAGCGGCGGGGGCGGGCTTCCGATCATCGTCTTCGCGGTCGCGATCGTGCTGGCCATCCTCGCGCCCATCCTCGCCCGGCTCGTCCAGCTGGCGATCAGCCGCCAGCGCGAGTACCTCGCCGACGCGGCGGGCGTCGAGCTGACCCGGAACCCGCTGGGCCTCGAGCAGGCGCTGGCGAAGATCGCCCTCGACCAGGAGCCGCTCGAGGTCGCCAACCGGGCGACCCAGCACCTGTACTTCGAGAACCCGATCAAGGGCGTGTCGGGCAGGTCGTCGAACCTGTTCTCGACCCACCCCCCGGTCATGGACCGGATCAACCGCCTGCGCTCGTTGCAGGGCCAGCCGCCGATCGAGGACCCGAACCTGGTCCTCGGCCTGGCGTCGGCGAATCCTGCCGGTCCGGCGAACCCGTCCGGACCCCCGGCCCCGCCGCCGGGACCCTTCCCGCAGACGGGGTAGGGGAGGGCCTTGCGCGCGTGCTCGCGGACGCTCAGCCGAGCGTGGCTCGCCTTGTCGCTCGTTCGAGGGCCATGGTATTCTGCGCCCCGCCGACGGGCCCTCTTCGGGGGACCCGGGAACGGGCCGAGATAGCTCAGTTGGTAGAGCACGCGACTGAAAATCGCGGTGTCGCCAGTTCGAATCTGGCTCTCGGCACCACCAGCCGATCGGCGCATTTCGAGCGGAAGTGGCTCAGTTGGTAGAGCATCACCTTGCCAAGGTGAGGGTCGCGGGTTCGAGTCCCGTCTTCCGCTCCATTTCCCCCCGCACCGAGTTCGACTCCCGGCACCGCTGCCCCTTCGTCTAGTGGTAGGACAGCGGACTTTGGATCCGTTAGCCGAGGTTCGAATCCTCGAGGGGCAGCCAACCAGACACCATACCGGCGACACGACGCCGGACCCGGCGACGTGGCGAAGAGGCCTAACGCGGCGGTCTGCAAAACCGCTATTCATCGGTTCGAATCCGATCGTCGCCTCCACCTGATCCAGCACGAATCGGGCCCTCTTGGGCCCGTTTCATGGTTTCTGAGGGACGCGCCCGATCGGCCCGAGGCAACGAGCATCTCGCGCACGACCTCGAGCCCAGATGACGCGACTGCCGCCAGTCCAGCCCGTAGCGGTGACGGCTGAGGGGCAGAATGGGCTCCACATCGTGGGTCGGCCGATCAGCGAAGGGAGCGACGATGACTCCGGCGAGTCGACAGCGACCTGATCAACGGGTTTGGCGTGCTCGTTCGTGATCTTCAACGCGTTCGGGCTAGGCCTCAGGCTTTCGGTCGGCAAGCAGCTGGCGGCGAGCCGTCTGCCCACTGGAAGGTTGTCGTGTGGGCGCTGGTGATCAACTTCGTGATCATCCCGCTCCTGTTCATCGGCTATCTGCTGACGATCGCCTCGTGCATTCCCGGAGAGATCAAGGTCGGGTTCTGTATCGCAGCCCTGTGCGCGGGCATGCCGTTCGCCCCGCTCCTCGCCCGGCTAGCCAAGGCGGATGTCAGCATCGCGACCACGCTGTTAGTGGTCTTGACCGTCGCGACCCTGATCGCCCTCCCGCTAGGGTTGCCCTTCGCGATCGAAGCGGTTGACGCGCAACTCGAGCGTCTCTGCCTGGGAGATCGCCTGGCCGCTGCTGCTCTTCCTGCTCCTGCCGCTGGTCCTCGGGTGCGGCTTCAGGATCTGGTGGCCCGACCTGACGCCGCGATTGGCACGGTGGGTTGTCCGAGTTGCAATTCTGTGTCTGCTCTTCAATCTCAACTTCACGCTGGTCGCGTACTGGGATCTGTTCGTGCAGACCTGGGGCACCGAGAGCTACATCGCGGCCTTTGCCGGCCCGTTCATCGGCCTCGGGTGTGGCTTCCTGCTCGTTTCCAGTCTTCGAGTCAAAGACGTGGGAATTAGGCATGCGACCGAGGTGACCACGGCGGTACGCAACATCTCTCCGATGCTCCTGATGATGATTTATCCATTCGGAGCCGACCCGTTGGTCACGGTGTCGATCACGATCCTCAACACGCGTCGGCCTCGTGATCGTTGTGCCTCTTCGTCCTGACGTGGAGGCGCGCGGTGTCGACGTCGGGAATCACGCAACAATCAACCAGCCAGCGTGAGTCTGAAACGCTCAAGCAGGGAACTTCGCGCGACCGGGTCGTACGCCGGCACCTCGCCCGAGGCGATCATCCGGACTCATGATCAACCTCACGACCTGACCAGATCCCGGCCTCCCGCGCCGTACGATGGCGCTGGCTTGCGACTCGCGGGCCGAGGTGGCGGAACCGGCAGACGCGGCGGCTTAAACACCGCTGGGGGCAACCCCGTGCGAGTTCAAATCTCGCCCTCGGCACCATCAGCAAACGCGACGGCCCGATCGGGCAGATTCTTCGAGCGGTCCGGCCGTAGGCGCCGCCGGCTGGCGGTCCTAGACTCGGGCCAGATGGATCGTCGGTCGTCCTGCGGCCGCGGATGAGCGCAAGCGCCGCGGGCAAGCTCGCCCTCGAACGTCGCGACGACGCGGCGTCGGCGACGCACGCGCGCGTCGAGCCGGCCGCGGTCACGCTCGACGCGCCCGACCTCGGTCTCCGGCACCGGCGCCGGTGACCGCGACCGATCCGGCGAAGGTGCCGGCGCCGATCCAGTCCCGGGACGTGGCGGCCCTCCAGCGCGCGGTCGGCAATCGCGCGGTCAGCGACCTCCTGGCCCGCCGTCGTCGCGGAGGACGGCTCTGGGCGCCGGCCCGACCCGGCGGCCGGCCGTCCAGCGCCACATCGGCCCGTCACTCGCGGAGGACATCGAGCCCGGCACGGGCACGGGGACCGGCACGGGGACGGGTGGCGGTGGGCTCGACTACACGCGCGCTCGCCACGCGCCTCCGGGACGCGATGGAGGGCCTCGGCACGGACGAGGATGCGATCTACGCGGCGCTGGGCCAGCTCCGCCAGGATCCCGCGCGGATCACGGCACTCACGACGGCGTACCGGGCACTCACGGGCCGGACGCTGGACGCCGACCTCAACGACGACCTCAGCGGCTCCGAGCTCGCACGCGCCCAGCGGCTGCTGCGCCCGCCCGATCGGCGGCAGCAGATCGAGGAGCTGCTGGCGACGACCGACACCGGCCGCTGGGTGATCCGGATCCTCCGGAAGTGGGACATCCCGGTCGACTACGAGTTCACCGGCACGGGCTCGTTCCATCGGGCGGGCTCGATCTTCATCAACCGCACGCTGTCCGTCGATGCCGCCACGCTCGTGATGATGCACGAGGCCCAGCACGCGAACACCTTCAAGTCCGGCAACGCGGCCGACGTGGACGCGCTCGGCCGCGACGAGTACATCCGGGCCAAGATCGCCGACGAGGCCGAGGCCGTCGTCCGCCAGATCGAGGGCGCGGTGCCGATGACCACCGCCGGACACAGCATGGCCGGATCGGGCATCAACCAGGGGCTGATCGACCAATATCGTGCGGCGTTCTATGTTCACCGCGATGCGCTCGAGGCCAGCAACCCGACGATGAGCCGGGCCGAGATCAACACCCGTTGCCGCACGCACACGCGGGACAACCTGGTGACCAACTGGTTCTACGACGGGACGTTCGTGACCTCCACGGGCCCGCTCACGTACTCCCAGCACTACGGCAACACCTGGGACGGCGCGCACAACCCGCCGACCCCGTCCCCGAGCGTGACCGGCGAGGAGGCCGGGTGAGCCGGCCCGACCCGGCGAGCGTGGCCGACGCCGTCGGCGCGGGCCTCGGACCCGCGGTCACCGCGGGCACCGCGGTCCTGCGGCCGGTGCCCATTCCCGGCGTGGCGGACGAGATCGCGTGGCTCGTGCGTGACGACGACCCGGACCATCCGATGCAGGCCTACGTGGGCGCCTGGCCGGACGGCACCGTCCGCGTGCTGAGCGACGACCAGCCCGCGTTCTTCGATCTGGTCGCGGCGGCCGGTGCGGACATCGGGGATCCGGAGACGGCCCTCGCGTACGTCCAGGCGTTCCTCGAGCTGACGCGCGGGCCGGGGGTCATCGTCCGCGAGGTTCGCGACGCCGGCGACCTCCGGTGGCGGCCCGGATCGACGACCGAGGAGGCGAACCGCGCTCGGTTCGAGGCGGATCAGCCGATCGAGCCGCCCGTGGCCGAGCCGTCGGGGGGCGGGTACCACGTCGAGCTGACGCTGGTGGTCGACCAGCGAGTCCAGCGGAACACGTTCGAGGTCGCGCGCGACGGGTCCATCCGATCCGGCTACCGCGTGCTGGCCGAAGACCTGCCGCTGCCCATCGCGCGCTGACGTTCCCGCCGGGGGATCCGGCGGCGCCGCGACGGAGAAGCGAGCAGCCTAGCGGCGGCGCCCGAACAGCCCGCGGCGCTCCTTCTGGGTTGCCGGCTCGGAGCCGTTGAGGCCGTCGGGCGACGCCTTCGCCGGCGGCGGCCCGAGCACGATGTCGGACAGGTTGCGGAGGCCGTTGGCGGCCGATCGACTTGGGCGCGCTGCGCACGACGGGATTGCCCTCGTTGACCGCCTTGAGGTAGGCGATCGAGTCGTACGGCAGGTCCGCGCTGATCTGGGCGCCGAGCGCGTTCTCGATGTCTGACCGCTTCAGCAGGTCGCGCGCGAACGCGTTGTTGAGCACGAACACGGTGGTCGCGCCCAACGCCCCGGTATCGGTCAGCTGCTCCATCAGGAGGCGGACGGCGTTGAGCGCCGGGATCTCCGGCAGCACCGGGATCACGACGGTGTCCGAGCGGCTGGAGATGGCGAACATCTTCTCGTCCATCGTGGTGCCGGCATCGACGATGACGATGTCGAACGCCTCGATCGCCCGCTCGAGCACCAGCTCCACGCGGCCGGCGTCGATCAGCGACGCGTAGCCGGGCGCCGGCGGCGCCGCCAGGACGCTGATCCCGCTCGGATGCTGGAGCGCGTACGTCCGGAACAGCTCCGGCTCGCGCAGGGCGGCGTCGTCGCGGGCGAGCTCGAGCAGGCTCTGCTTGGGCTGCAGGTTGAGGTGCGACGACACCTGCCCGAACGACAGGTCGAGGTCGATGAGCAGCGTGCCGCCCGGGTTGCGCTCGCCGGCCAGCAGCGCGAGGTTGACCGCGATCGTCGTGGTCCCGCAGCCGCCCTTGGGGCTGAACACGGACACGATCCGCCGGCCGCGCGGGTCGCCGATGGCGGTCACGGCGACGACGGACTTCTCCTTCGACCGCTGGAAGCGCAGCGACAGCGCCTCGACCCGGGCCTCGAGCTCGGCCTGGTCGAACGGCTTCGTGATGACGTCGTCGGCGCCGGCCTCGAGCAGGCCGATCCGCTCCTCGAGGTCGTCGGCCTGGGCGACCGCCAGGACCGGGATCGCCTTGGTCGCGTCGTCGCGGCGCAGCTCCTCGATGACGGCGGCGACCGTGAACGGCGCCGGGACCTGGTCGACGACCACGAGGCCGTAGCCGGGGGCGGACGCGAACAGGTCGACCGGGTCCGCGACGGTGGTGACGCCGTTGCCCGGCTTCGAGAGGGCCGCCGAAAGGGCCTCGCCCGCGACGCGGTCTGTCGCGAGGAGGAGGATCGAGAGCTGCAACATGTTCCCCGAGGCTGTGGTCGGCTTCGACCTGAACGATCTCGGCGGGAAGAATACAGGGTGGCGGCCACAGGGCCGTGACGAACCCCCGTGCTATCCTTCCGCGGTCCTTTCGGCTCCGTGCCGGCATGCCGTCAGCGGGGCAGATCCCATTGGAAGGAGATCAGCAGGCCGTGCGCCGCTATGAACTCATGCTCGTCCTCCGGCCGGATGCGCCGGATGAGCGGGCCTCCGCGGTCATCGACCGCACCACGCGCTACGTCGTCGCCGAGGGCGGGCAGATCGTCAAGGTCGCTCCCTGGGGCCGCCGCCGGCTCGCGTATCCCATCGATCGCTACCGCGAGGGCTCGTACCACATCGTGGTCTTCGAGGCCCCGGCGGAGTCCATCGCGGAGCTGGAGCGCAGCCTCCAGATCACCGAGGACGTGCTCCGCTACCTCGTGACCCGCACGATCAAGCCCATCAAGACCCGGCGCGACGCCGCCGCTGGCTCCGAGGCCGAGGACGTCGATGTCGACGCCGACGTCGACGCCGACCTCCCGTCCGCCGAGGACGTCGAGGACGAGGAGACCGGCGAGCAGATCGACGAGTCCGAGAGCGAGGCCGCGCCAGCGGCCATCGACTAGAGCAGGGAGCCGGCAATGGCGTCGTTCTCGAAGGCCATGATCATCGGCAACCTCGGGCGTGATCCCGAGATGCGGTACACGCCCAACGGGCGTCCCGTCACCGAGTTCAGCGTCGCGGTCAACCAGAGCACGAAGAACCAGCAGACCGGGGAGTGGGTCGAGGCGACCGACTGGTTCCGGATCACCGTCTGGGGCGATCGTGCCGAGCGGACCGCGGAGAACCTCCGCAAGGGCAACCGCGTGTTCGTCGAGGGCCGCTTCCGGACCCGCGAGTACGAGGCCCGCGACGGCACGAAGCGGATCTCGCTCGAGATCACCGCGGACAACGTCGTCAGCCTCGAGGCCCGAGCCCGCGACGAGGAGGGGTCGTTCAACGCCCCGTCCGGCGGCTTCGGCGCCCCGAGTAGCGGCGAGGGCGGCGGCGGCGAAGGCGGCGGTGGCGGCGGCGGCGGAGGCGGCGGCGCGCCCGTCCGGCCGACCCGGCCCGCCGGCGACGACGACCTCGACGACCTCCCGTTCTGACCTCGACCACCTGATCCTTCCCGCGGCCACGAGCCGCAAGGCGGGCGACCACCGCCGACACCAGGAGACCACGAATGCCCCCCAAGTCGAAGAAGCGCGACGACTACTACCGC
The DNA here is from genome assembly GCA_963767945.1 of uncultured Chloroflexia bacterium. Lineage (GTDB taxonomy): Bacteria > Chloroflexota > Limnocylindria > Limnocylindrales > CSP1-4 > CAIXZV01. The sequence goes on from CAVYGH010000013.1 coordinate 487,007, forward strand.
GATCGACGTCGGCGGAAGGTCTGTTCCTTCTGCGCCGACAAGACGGCGGTCATCGACTACAAGGAGGTCAACCGCCTCCGCCGCTACCTGTCCGAGCGGGCCAAGATCGAGCCGCGTCGCAAGACCGGCACGTGCGCCGCGCACCAGCGCGAGCTCGCGATCGCCCTCAAGCGGGCCCGGCACGTGGCGCTCCTCCCGTACGCGCCGCAGCACCTCCGCCCCTAGCCCGGTGACCCCGGGCCGCGTCCCCCGGGGGTCCTTGCCCCCGACCGCGTTCGCCCGGTGACGGCCGGCCTGATCCTCGTCGCGGGCGGTGCCGCGGCGGGCATGTTCGGGTCCCTCCTCGGGCTCGGTGGCGGCCTGCTGATCGTCCCGCTGCTGACGCTCGCGTTCGGCGTGCCGCTGCGCGAGGCGGTGGCCGTGTCGCTGGTCGCCGTCATCGTGACCTCGACCGCGGGCGCCGGCGTGTACCTGCGGCGGCACGTGGCGAACCTGCGGCTCGGCATGGTGCTCGAGCTGTTCACCGCGATGGGCGCCCTGGTGGGCGGCATGGCGCCTTCGTCCTCGACGAGCAGGTCCTCGCGGGGCTGTTCGCGGTGGTCCTGACCTGGGTCGCGATCTCGATGATCCGCCAGGGCCGCTCGGCCCCGGCGGGCGGGCCGGGAGCCACGGGACCCGGGCGGGCGACCGACGACGAGGAGCCCGCCGATCCTGACCTCCCCGCCGCCACGCGCCGAGCCGCTCGCCCCCGACCCGCAGGCCCTCGGGCCGCAAGCGGTCGACACGGTCACCGCCGCGCACGCCGACCTTCACCGAGACGCTCTCGGGCGAGGACTATCGCGTCCGGCGGCTGGGCTTCGGGATGTTCGCGTCCGTCGGCGCCGGCGTGGTGTCGGCGCTGCTGGGCGTGGGCGGCGGCATCGTCAAGGTGCCGGTCATGCACGTCGCGATGGGCGTCCCGCTCAAGGTCGCGACGGCGACCAGCAACATGATGATCGGCATCACGGCCACCTCGTCGGCGGTCATCTACCTGCTGCGGGGCGAGATCGACCCGTTCCTCGCGGGGCCGACGGCCCTGGGCGTGTTCGTCGGCGCGTCGGTGGGCTCGCGGGTGGCCGGCCGCATCGACGTCCGGATCCTGCGCTGGCTGTTCGTGGTGGTCGTCCTGTACACGGCGTTCGAGATGGCGCGCCGCGCCCTGGGGCTGGGATGAGCGCCGGACCGCGTCGCGTGGACCAGGGCCGTCCGTCCTCGCGGCAGGTGGCCGATGCCATCGAGACCCTGGTGGCCCGGATCCTGGTCGCCGGGACCTACCTCGCCGTCGGCCTGATCCTGGTCGGGGTGCTGGGGATGCTCGCGCAGGGCATCGACCCGCTGGCGCTGGACACGGCGCCGGCGTTCGACCCGGCCGCCATCCCGTCCGACGTGGCGAGCCTCCGGCCCGCCGGATTCATCTGGGCCGGTATCGTGGTCGTCATGACACTCCCCATCGGGCGCGTCGTGGTCGCCGGCGCGGGTTTCTTCGCGTCCGGTGAGCGACGCCTCGCGCTGATCTCCGCGCTCGTGGTGCTGGTGGTCGCCCTGTCGCTTGTCGTCGCCTCGCAGGTGGGCGCCTGATGGACATCGCGATCCTGATCATCGCGTTCCTCGTCATCCTGCTCGGCGCCGAGCTGTTCACCAACGGCATCGAGTGGTTCGGGCGCAAGCTCAACCTCGCCCAGGGCGCCGTGGGTTCGGTGCTGGCGGCCGTCGGCACGGCCCTGCCCGAGACGATGATCCCGGTCATCGCGATCATCTTCGGCGGCGGCGGCGAGGCGACCCACGCCGTCGGCGTCGGGGCCATCCTGGGCGCCCCGTTCATGCTCTCGACGCTGGCGATGTTCGTGACCGGGGTCGGGGTGATCGCGTTCCGGTCGAGGCGCGCGACCGACACCCGGATGGTCGTCGACACCGAGGTGCTCGTCCACGACATCCGGTACTTCCTCATCGCCTACGGCCTCGCGATCGCGACCGCGTTCCTGCCGCCCGAGCTCGACCTCATCCGGTACGCGGTGGCCTTCGTCCTGATCGGGATCTACGTCTGGTACGTCAAGGGCCACTTCGACGAGGAGGCCGAGGAGGAGCAGGACGACCTCGCGCCGCTGCGCTTCCACCGCATGGACCGCTCGGCGCATCGCGACGACCCGGCCGTGCCCCGCCTGCGGGTCGTCAACGTCCAGGTCATCGTCGCCCTCGCGTGCATCATCGGCGGCGCCTGGCTGTTCGTCGGCGCGGTCGAGGAGCTCGCGACGACGCTGGGCATCAGCGAGCTCCTGCTCGCGCTCGTGATCGCGCCGATCGCGACCGAGCTGCCCGAGAAGTTCAACTCGCTGATCTGGGTCCGCCAGGGCAAGGACACGCTCGCGATGGGCAACATCACGGGCGCCATGGTGTTCCAGTCGGCGTTCCCGACGTTCGTGGCCCTGATCTTCGCGGGCTCCGCCTGGCACATCAGCGAGGACTCGCTGCTGGCGTTCCTCTCGGCCGGGATCACGTTCCTCGCGGTCGCGGCGATCTTCGGCCCGATGTGGCGCATGGGCCGGCTCGACGGCAAGTGGCTGCTCGTCGGCGGGCTGCTCTACCTCATCTATCTCGTGCTCGTCGGCCTCGGGATCGCGGGCGTCATCCCGACCGGCTGACGGGGCCCGATCGTCCGGGATGACCCCCGATCGTCGCGTGCTAGGATCGGCCGCACGAACGAACCCCCCGCGGCCTCGTGCCGCACGCGACGTGGAGCGCAGCCGATGCTCACCAAGCAGTCGTCCGCCTCGGCGCCCGCCCCCGCGGCGCCCGCAGAGGCCAGGTCGCTCGACGACCTGATCGCCTACTTCGAGGGCGACTGGGTCCCGCTCCGCGACGCGAAGGTCAGCATCATGACCCACGCGTTCATGTACGGGACCGCGACGTTCGAGGGGATCCGCGGCTACTGGAACGAGGCCCAGGGCCAGCTGTACGGGCTGTTCGTCCGCGAGCACATGGAGCGCATCCGCAACTCCGCGAAGATGCTGCTCATGGAGGGCCTGCCGTCCGTCGACGAGCTGGTCTCCATCGTCGTCGAGACCGCCCGCCGGAACGCGTTCCGCGAGGACATCTACATCCGGCCCTCGTACTACAAGAGCACGCGCGCGATCGGCGTCCGCCTGCACCACCTCGACCACGAGCTGTACGTGATCACGACGCCGTTCGGGAACTACATCGACATCGAGAAGGGCGTCCGGATCATGACCTCGACCTGGCGCCGCAACGCCGACGAGGCGCTGCCCGCGCGGGGCAAGATCGTCGGCGGCTACGTGAACATGGCGTTCCAGAAGTCCGAGGCCGAGCTCAACGGCTTCGACGAGGCCCTGGTGCTCACGCCGGGCGGCCACGCCTCGGAGGCGTCCGCGGCCAACCTGTTCATGGTCCGCGACGGCGTCCTGCTCACGCCGCCGGTGTCCGACGACATCCTCGAGGGCGTCACCCGGAAGGCGATCGTCCAGCTGGCGCAGGACGCGGGCATCCCGGTCGAGATCCGCTCGATGGACCGGTCCGAGCTGTACGTCTGCGACGAGGTCTTCCTGTGCGGGACCGGCGTCCAGGTCAGCACGGTGGTCGAGGTGGACCACCGGCCGGTCGGCGACGGCTCGATCGGCCCCGTGGCGCGGCTGATCAGCCAGCGCTACTTCGACGCGGTGCGGGGGAACCTGCCCGAGTACCGGAGCTGGCTGACGCCGATCGGCTAGGCGAGCCGCCGGTCGGTCAGCCGACCGGGTCGATCTCGAGGTTGGGCGCGTCGCGCCCGAGCGTGACGATCAGGTCGACCGTGACCTTCGGATCGTCGACCATCGTCGCCTTCGTCTTGAACAGCTTCTCGAGGTAGGCGATCGTCTCGGGCATCTCGGCCTCGGCGCCGTTGTACACGACGATCTTCGTCGAGCCGGTCTGGTCCGCCTTCTGGTTCGGCGCCGACGCGTCGAGCCCGTCGTACGCGAGCCGGTCGGCGCTGCTCGCGGACAGGCCGGGCCGGCCCGAGCCGTTGAGCACCCAGACCCTGGCGGCCTCCGCCCCCAGCCGCTCGCGCAGCTCGAGCAGCGCCGGCGGCGTCGAGAACGCCTCCTTGACCGCCTTGCGGATGCGGACGACGTTGGGCTGGATGATGTAGCCGCGGGACGACGCCAGCGACTCGCTCGCGTAGAACGACGGCGAGAACACGTACGAGCGGATGTTCTTGGTGTCGATGCTGTCCGCCAGCGACAGGAGCTTGGGCACCTGGCTGAACGGGACGTCGGTCCGGACCGACTCCTTGAGGGCCTTCGACAGGCCCTGGAAGTTGTCCATGATGGCGCCGCACGTTCATCTGCTCCTTGAGCGACAGCAGCACCCGCTGCTGGCGACGGCCGCGGTCGAAGTCGCCGCCCTGCGCGCGGTGGCGCGAGCGGGCGTAGATCAGCGCATCGCCACCGCTCATGTGCTGCGGACCGGCGGGGATGTAGACGCGGGTGACGCCGCCCCCGACCGGGTAGTCGCTCTCGGCGACCGGGATCTGCACGTTGACCTGGAGCCCGCCGAGGGTGTTCACGGCGTCGCGGAAGCCCTCGAAGTTGACGCTCACGTAGTAGCGGATGTCGAGGCCGTACAGCTCGCCCAGCAGGGCCTTCAGCGCGTTGAAGCCGCGCACCTTGTCGTTCGTGCCGCGCCAGAGGTCGGAGCGGTTGCGGTTCTGCGCATACCAGGAGTTGATCTTGCCCCGGTAGACGCTGCCCCAGACGGACCGGGCGTTGGCCGGCACCGGCACGTCGACCGTGTCGCGCGGCACCTGGAACATCGCGACCTCGCCCGTCTTCGGGTCGATCGAGGCGACGATCAGGGTGTCGGTGTTGAAGAACGCCTCGCCGCGGCGCTGGTCGACGCCGACGAGCAGGATGTTCAGGCGCTGCTTGCCGTCCCACGCGGGGAGCTCCGGCGCGATCGTGCCCTGGGCGCTGCTCTGCGGCGTCTCGAGCGGGGCGGCGGACTCGGTCGGCTCGTCGCTCGCGGCCGGCGACTCGGTGGGCGCGTTGGCCTCGCCCGGGTCCGGAGTCTCCGCCGGCGCGTCGCACTGCGGGTCATCGGTCTCGCTGAACACGCAGTTGACCAGGTCGTAGGCCAGCACGTCGTAGCGCGCGACGGCGATGTGCGCGCCACCGAGCACGATCAGGACCGCCAGCAGGCCGGCGACCGACAGCGGGCTCAGCGGCAGCTTCGACTTGCCGAGGTGGCCGCCGCCCGACGCGTCGACCTCGTTGAGGTAGCGGGCGACGTTCCACGCGTCGACGGCGGCGACGATGCGGTAGATCAGGATCAGGATGTTGACGACGAAGATGCCGGCGAGCACCTGGGGCTGGACGATGAAGCCCACGAGGTCCAGCCGGTCGACCCGGATGAAGATCCCGCCGGCCAGGGCGATCAGCAGGAACGGCAGCGCGGCGAAGGCCAGCGCCCGCGGGTAGGCGCCCGCGTAGGCGTGGCCGAGCCCGGGGAAGATCAGGGAGAGGAAGGCCGCCGCGAACGCGGATCGCGTGCGGGGCGTCTGCGCCCGCGGCGCGCGTTGGGGTGACGACATCGCGCGGAATGATACGTCCCGTCCCGGTTTCGGGCTGGGAGCGGCCGTGCCCGCCCCGTCGAGGCCGGTCGAACCCCGTGAGCCGATAGACTGGTCACCCGCTCGCAGGCCCGGTCCGGGCCGCGGTCCGCGACCCTCGAGGCCCGATGTTCGACCCCGTCTCCAGCCGACCCGACTTCGTCGCCCAGGAGCACGCCCTGCTCCGGGAGTGGGCGGAGCGACGGACGTTCGCACGGCTGCGGGCGCAGAACGCCGGCGGACCCCGCTGGAGCTTCCTCGACGGGCCGATCACCGCCAACAACCCGATGGGCGTCCACCACGCCTGGGGCCGCACCTACAAGGACCTGTACCAGCGGTTCCACGCGATGCTGGGCGAGGACCAGCGGTACCAGAACGGCTTCGACTGCCAGGGCCTGTGGGTCGAGGTCAACGTCGAGCGCGACCTCGGCTTCACCTCGAAGCGCGACATCGAGGCGTACGGGATCGCCGAGTTCGTCAGCCTGTGCAAGCAGCGCGTGCTGACCTTCGCGGCCCGCCAGACCGAGCAGAGCCAGCGGCTCGGGTACTGGATGGACTGGAACGACCCGGCCGAGCTGCTGCGCCTGCGCGACCTGCTGGCCGAGGATCCCGCCCGGACGGCCACCATCGAGGGCCCCGACGGCCCGGTCACCGACACGGTCGAGATGATCGTCGGCCGTCTCGGCATGCCCGACGTCGGCGGCAGCTACTTCACGTTCAGCAACGAGAACAACGACCTCATCTGGGGCTTCCTGGCCGAGTGCCACCGGCGCGGCTGGATCTACCGCGGCCACGACACGATGCCGTGGTGTCCGCGCTGCGGGACCGGCCTGTCGCAGATGGAGATGAACGAGGGCTACCAGGATCGCGAGGACCCGGGGCTCACGGTGCGGCTCCCGCTCCTGGACCGGCCGGGTGAGTCGCTGCTGGTCTGGACGACCACCCCCTGGACGCTGGCCGCCAACGTCGCGGCGGCCGTCGGGCCCGCCCTGCGCTACGTCAAGGTCCGCCAGGGCGAGGACCAGTTCTGGCTCAGCCGCGGGACGCTCAAGCAGGTCCTCCAGGGCCCGTTCCAGGTCGTCGAGGAGGCGGCCGGCGCGGACCTGGTCGGGTGGCGCTACGCGGGGCCGTTCGACGACCTGCCGGTCGTGCGGGACGCGTTCGCCGAGGCCGGCTACGAGCATCGCGTCGTCGCCTGGTCGGACGTCGGCGAGGAGGAGGGGACCGGGATCGTCCACATCGCGCCCGGCTGCGGCGCGGAGGACTTCCAGCTGGGCACCTCGCTCGGGCTGCCCGTCGTGGGTCCGATCGATGAGGACGGGCGCTACCACCCGGGCTTCGGCTGGCTCAGCGGACGCGAGGCGCCCGCCGTCACCGAGGCGATCATCGACGATCTCGAGCGGCGGCGGTTCTTCTACCACCTCGAGGCCTACAGCCACCGCTATCCGCACTGCTGGCGGTGCGGGACGCCGCTGCTGTTCCGGCTCGTCGACGAGTGGTACATCAGCATGGGCGAGGTCTACGACCAGCCCCGCGAGACGCTGACCAAGGCGCAGGTCGACGCGAGCCTCCGGTACCAGATCATGGAGGTCGTCGACCGGGTCCGCTGGATCCCGGGGTTCGGCTACGAGCGCGAGCTCGACTGGCTGCTGAACATGCGCGACTGGATGATCTCCAAGAAGCGCTACTACGGCCTCGCGCTGCCGATCTACGACTGCCGGGAGTGCGGCACGTTCGACGTCATCGGCGGGCGCGAGGAGCTCGAGCGCCGCGCGATCGAGGGCTGGGACGCGTTCGAGGGCCACACGCCGCACCGGCCGTTCGTGGACGCCGTGAAGATCGCCTGCCCGTCGTGCGGCGAGCCGGTCGACGCGCATCCCGGACGTCGGCAACCCGTGGCTGGACGCGGGCATCGTGCCGTTCTCGACGCTCCACTTCCGCGAGGACCCGGCGTACTGGGCGAAGTGGTTCCCGGCCGACTTCATCACCGAGAGCTTCCCCGGGCAGTTCCGCAACTGGTTCTACGCGATGCTCGCGATGTCGACCGTGCTCCGGCGCGAGGAGCCGTTCAGGACGATCTTCGGCTACGCCACGCTGTTCGGCGGGGACGGGCGGCCGATGCACAAGAGCTGGGGCAACGCGATCGAGTTCGACGAGGCGGCCGAGCGGATGGGCGTCGACGTCATGCGCTGGATGTACGCGTCCTCGCGGCCCGAGGACAACATCCTGTTCGGCTGGCACGCGGCGGACGAGGCGCGGCGCGGCCTGCTGGTCCTGTGGAACGTGTACGCCTTCTTCGTGACCTACGCGCGCCTGGCAGGCTGGACGCCCGCATCGGGGGCGCCGCCCGCTGCCGAGCGCCCGTCGCTCGACCGCTGGGTCCTGTCGCGATCGGCCGCCGTCGCGGCCGAGGTCGAGGCCCGTCTGCGGGACTTCGACGCCCAGGCGGCGACCCGCGTCGTGGACGCCCACATCGACGACCTGTCCACGTGGTACCTGCGGCTGTCGCGCAAGCGGATGTCGCGCGGCTCCGGCGCCGATCGCGACGCGGCGTTCGCGACCCTCCACGCGGCCCTGGTCGCGCTGGCCCGGACGATCGCGCCGATCCTCCCGTTCCTCGGTGAGACGATGTATCGCAACCTCGTCGCGGGCGCGGAGCCCGACGCGCCCGACAGCGTCCACCTGACGCCGTGGCCGGCGGCGGAGCTGGCGAGCCTGCGGGACGAGCCGCTCGAGGCGGCGGTGGGCGTCGCCCGGCGCGCGGTGGACCTGTCCCGGACGCTGCGCGGCCAGGCGGGCCTCAAGGTGCGGCAGCCGCTGGCCCGACTCTGGCTCGCGCTCCCCGGCGCGACGCTCGCGGATCGTGACGCCCTGCTCGAGCTGATCCGGGCCGAGGCGAACGTCAAGGCCGTCGAGCTGATCGGCGACGAATCGGAGCTCGTGGATCGCGGCCTGAAGGTGCTGCTGCCGAAGGTGGGCAAGCGGCTCGGCGCGAAGATCCCGGCGGTGATGGCGGCGGCTCGCGAGGGCCGGTTCGAGCTCCATCCGGATGGCTCGGTGACGATCGAGGGTGAGACGCTGGCGCCCGAGGAGGTCGAGATCCAGGCGACGCCGCGACCCGGCACCGCCGTGGCCCACGACGACGGCCTGGTCGCGATCATCGACACGACGCTGACGCCCGAGCTCGTCGCGGAGGGCGACGCCCGCGAGCTCCAGCGCGCGGTCCAGGACCTGCGCAAGGACGCGGAGCTCGAGCTCGACGACCGGATCGTGCTCTGGGTCGACGGCCTGGCACCGGACGTCGAGCCCCATCTCGACGCGCTGGCGCTCGAGACGCTCGTCGACGAGGTCCGGCGCGACGCCGCGCCGGCGGGCGTCACCGCCGGCGTCGTGCGCCTCGAGGGGGGCGAGGTGCGCATCGCGCTTCGGCGGTCCGATGGCGATCGATGACCCGGTGACGAGCGCCGAGCTCGAGGCCGGCGAGGGATCCGCCGCGGGCGCGGACGCGACGGCGATGCCGGCGGACGGCGCGGCCGCCGGTCCCGACTCCGCGGCGGCAACGACCACGACCTGGCGCGGACCGTCGCTCGGCCGCTGGGTCCTGTTCTTCGCGATCGCGATCGGCGTCGTCGTGCTCGACCAGCTGGCGAAGTCGTGGATCGTCGCCAACCTCGACATCGGCGAGAGCGTCGCGCTGGTCGGCGACCTCGTCCGGATCATCCACTGGCGCAACTCGGGGATCCTGTTCGGGATGCTGCCCCAGTCGGCCGGGGCGTTCGCGATCGTGTCGCTGATCGTGCTCGGCGTGATCGTCTTCTACCACGCGAAGGCAGGCCGGGGTCTGGTCGTGACGATCGCGTTGGGACTCCTGCTCGGCGGGGCGATCGGGAACCTCATCGACCGCCTGCAGTACGGCTCCGTGATCGACTTCGTCGACATGGGCATCGGGAGCTGGCGGTTCTACACCTACAACCTCGCCGATGCCGCGATCTCGACGGCGATCGTGCTGCTGATCGCGATGGCCGTGTTCCCGAAGATCGGGGACTGGGCGCCCGATGGCTGAGGCCGGGCCCGACGCGGTGGCCGGGCCCGACGAGGGCGGCGCCGACGACGAGGTCGAGGACGACGACCTCGAGCCCGGGTTCGAGCCGCCGGCCCCGCAGCCGTCGATCCCGCCCGGCCCGCGCCGCCTGCTGGTCCCGGAGGGCGAGGTCGTGCGGCGCGTGGACCGCTTCGTCGCCGATCGGACGGGCCTGTCGCGGTCGTACGTCCAGAAGCTCATCTCCGAGGGACGCCTGGTCGACGACGCGGGGCGCCAGCTGCGCGCCAACTCCGAGGTCCGCGGCGGCGGCGTGACCCTCGAGGTCCCGCCGCCCGAGGTCCCGTACCATCTGGAGCCCGACCCGACGATCGAGCTGTCGGTCGTGTACGAGGACGATGACCTGCTGATCGTCGACAAGCCCACGGGCCTCGTGGTGCACCCGGCCCCCGGCCACTGGCAGGGCACGCTGGTCAACGCGCTCATGGCGCGCGGCGACCACTACGGCGGGATCGCGGGTGTCGCGCGGCCGGGCATCGTCCACCGGCTGGACCGGGACACCTCGGGCCTCCTGATCGTCGCCCGCAACGACGCCGCGCAGGCGTCCCTGATGGCCCAGCTCAAGGCCCGCCGAGTGCGCAAGACGTATCTCGCACTGGTCCAGGGCTCCGTGTCGGCGACGGTCGGGCGGATCGAGGCGCCGATCGGACGGGATCCGAAGGACCGCAAGCGGATGGCGATCGTGCCCGACGGCCGCAAGGCGACGACGGGCTACCGCGTGCGTGAGCGGTTCTCCGACTGGACGCTGCTCGAGCTCGACCTCGTCACCGGGCGGACCCACCAGATCCGGGTCCACCTCGCGGCGCTCGGCCACTCGGTGGCGGGCGACCCGGTCTACGGCACGGGCACGGCGCGCCGGGGGCCCGATGGGCTCGAGCGGCTGTTCCTCCACGCCTGGCGGCTGGAGCTCGTGTCGCCCACCACGGCCAGGCTCGTGCGTGCCGAGGCGCCGCTGCCCGAGGCCCTGGAGTCGGTCCTCGAGGGCCTGCGCGCGGGCGAGGCCTCGGCGGGACGCCGGCTGCCGGGAGGCGCCGGGTGACGGAGCCGGAGCCGCTGCTGGGCGCTCCGGGGGCCCTCCTGGTGATCATCAGCGGCCCGTCCGGCGTGGGCAAGGACACGATCATCGACGCGCTACGGGCACGCGATCCCAGCGAGGGCGGCGACTACCACTACGTGGTCACGTGCACGACTCGTGGGCCGCGACCGGGCGAGGTTCCGGACGTGTCCTACCACTTCCTGACCGAGACCGAGTTCCACGCGCTCCATGACGCGGACGAGCTGCTCGAGGCCAACGAGGTGCACGGCAACTGGTACGGGACCCCGCGGCGCGAGGTCGCCCGGGCCCTGGCCGCCGGACGGGACGTGATCCTCAAGATCGACGTCCAGGGCGCCCGGGTCGTCAAGGAGCGCGTGCCCGATGCGTTGCTGGTGTTCATCGTCCCGCCCAGCCTCGAGGCCCTGTTCCAGCGGCTCCGCTCGCGGGCGACGGAGACGGCCGACGAGCTCGAGATCCGCCAGCGCAACGCCGCGATCGAGCTCGCGCGCCAGGGCGACTACGACCAGGTGGTGGTCAACGAGACGGGCGAGATCGATCGCACGGCCGCGGAGATCGAGGCGATCATCGCCCAGGAGAAGCGGCGCAACAGCGACCGGCGGATCCGGATCACCTAGGCGGCAGGCGCCGGTGGCCACGATGCTCGAACTGCCGACCGACCGGGACGACGACGACGCCCGGGTCGAGGTCGCGGTCGACGCCCCCGCGGGGCCCGGTCCGCGCACGTACACGTACAGCGTGCCGGGCGCGCTGGGTCCGCTCGAGCCCGGCGAGGCGGTGCTGGTGCCGTTCGGGCGCGGCGGGCGGCAGGCGATCGGCGTCGTCGTCGGGCCCGGGATCGCACGAGCCGGCGCCGACGCGCCCGAGCTGCGGCCGGTCGCCGCGCGGGTCCGGAGCGACGGACCGCTGCTGCCGCCCCTCTCGCTGCGCTTCGCGGCGGCCATCGCGAATCGATACCTGGCCCCGCTTGCGACCGTGATCCGGTCGATGCTCCCGCCGGGGATGCTCGAGCGCCTCGAGCTGCTGGCCGAGGTCACGCCCGACGGCGAGGCGCGCCTCGGCCGTCCCGAGCCCGGGCTCGACCCGGCCGAGCTCGACCTGCTGGACGAGCTGGCCGGCCGGCCGCGCCCGGTCCGCGACCTGTCGACCCCCGAGGGCCGGGCCGCGCTGCTCCGCCGGCTGCGGTCGCTCGCCGATGCGGGGCTGGTGGACCTCACCTGGACGCTGCTGGTCGCCGCCGTCGGCCCCCGCTACGAGCGGCGCCTGTGGCTCACGCCGGACGGGGCGGCCGCCGCCGGCACGCTGGCCGCGGGCGGACGTCCGCCGGGCCGGCCGCTCGGGCCGCGCCAGGTCGCGGCGCTGCGGGAGCTCGCGGCCGACGCCGCACCCGCGCCCGATGGCATCCCGGCCGCGCCGCTCGCGGAACGGCACGGCGCGTCGTCGCTCGCCGGGCTCGTCCGCCGGGGGCTGCTCCGCGCGGAGGTCCGCGAGCGACCGCGGCGGCCGCTGGCCGGCCGGCCCGCAGGCATCCGCGGCGCCCGGCCGGTGGGTTCGGGCCTCACCGGCGCCCAGGCGGCGTGCCGTCGCGATCGTGGTCGAGGCCGTCGCGCGCCACGACCCGACGCCGACGCTCCTCGACGGCGTGACCGGCGGCGGCAAGACCGCGATCTACGTCGAGGCCATCGCCGCCTGCCTCGCCGCCGGCCGGCCGGCGCTGCTGCTGGTCCCCGAGATCGCCCTCGCGACGCCGATCGTCGACCGCCTCCGCGCCGACCTCCCGGTCCGGGTGGCCCTGCTGCACTCCGCCCTCGGCGAGGGCGAGCGCGCCGACGAGTGGCGCCGCATCCGCTCGGGCGAGGCGGACGTCGTGGTCGGGACGCGGATCGCGCTCGTCGCGCCGCTCGCGGACGTCGGGCTGGTCATCGTCGACGAGGAGCACGACGCCGCCTACAAGAGCGACCGGACGCCGCGCCTCCAGGCTCGCGACGCGGCGCTCGAGCTGGCCCGGATCGCCGCCGCCGCGGTCGTCCTCGGGAGCGCGACGCCGTCCGTCGAGAGCGTGGGCCACGCCCGAGCCGGCCGGTACCGGCGCGCCGTGCTGCCGTCGCGCCCGGCGGGCACGGAGCCGCAGGTCACCGCGGTCGACCTCCGGGCCGAGCTCGCGGCGGGCAACCGCGGGCTCCTGTCGGGACCGCTCGCCGCGGCGCTCACGGCCCTCGACGTCGAGGCCGGCGACCGGGCGATCCTCGTGATCAACCGGCGGGGAACGGCGTCGGTCGTCGTGTGCCGCGACTGCGGGCACGTGCAGGCCTGCCCGGACTGCGACCGGCCGCTCGTCTACCACCGCGCCGGGACGTCGCTGCGCTGCCACCACTGCGGCCGGGCCTGGCCGCCCGCGTCGCGCTGCCCGGCCTGCGCCTCCCCGCGGATCCGGTATCTCGGCGGTGGCACGGAGCGCGTGGAGCGCGAGGTGCGCGAGCGGTTCCCGGGGCTGCGGGTCGGCCGCCTGGATCGCGACGTGGTGGAGCGCAAGGGTGCCGCCGACCGGGTGCTCGACGCGTTCGCGGCGGGCCGGCTCGACGTCCTGGTCGGGACCAGCCTCGTGGCGAAGGGCCTCGACGTGCCCGAGGTCACCGTGGTCGGCATCGTGTCCGCCGACATCGCCCTGAACCTCCCCGACGAGCGGGCCTCGGAGCGGACGTACCAGCTGCTCGCGCAGGCGGTCGGACGGGCCGGGCGGGGGGATCGCGCGGGCGTCGCGTTCATCCAGACCTATCGGCCCGAGCACCGCGCCGTGCGGGCCGTGGTCGACGGCGACGCCGCCACCTTCTATGACGAGGAGCTCGCCCTCCGCGAGCGGTTCGGCTCGCCGCCGTTCGGTCGCCTCGTCAAGCTGACCGTCGGCCTCCAGGACCGCGACGCGGCCGAGGCGGAGGCGATCGCGATGGCGGACCGGCTCCGCCAACGGACGGTCGGCGTCGCGAGCGCGGTCCAGGTCGTCGGGCCGGCGCCCGCCTACGTCGCCCGCCGGGCGGACCGCTGGCGATACAACGTCGTCCTCCGGGGACCGGATCCCGTCGCGCTCCTGGACCCGTTGCCGGGCTCGCCGTGGTCGATCGACGTCGATCCCGAGAGCCTGCTGTGATGCGCTTGCACCCGGATCGGTACCAAGATCGTGCGTGCACGATTCGATCCGATGCCGACAATGGTCCCCAGCCACCCATGCCGAGCCGCCGATCCCGCCCGTGAGGGCAAGGAGTCCCGTGATGACCGACCAGCCGAACGACGCCACCTCGTCGAGCCACGATCCCATGGCCGACGAGCCCACCCCGGGGTCGGGGGCGGGATCCGGCGACACGGGCGACGCCGGACCGAACGGGGCGGCGGGTGACGCGGGCACTGCCGACGGCGGGGCCAAGGCCCGGGAGTGGATCAGCCAGCTCGAGGTCATGATCCAGGACATCGCCACCCAGGCCGCGCCCGTGGCCAAGCAGGTGGGGGCGAAGGCGGCCGAGCTGGCGGCGATCGCCGCGACCAAGGCCGGCCCGTTCGCGCAGAAGGCCGCCGACGTCACCACCGAGTACGGGCAGAAGTTCGCCGATCGCGCGACGGCGGTCGCCGCCGAGCTGCGGTCCGACGCCGACCCGGCCGCGACGAACGGCTCGGATGCCGCAGGCGACGCGGCCGACGCCGCCCGCGACGCGGCGGGCGACGTGGCGGACGCGGCAGGCGATGCGGCCCACGACGCCGCCGATGCCGTTCACGACGCCGCCGACCAGGCGAGCTGAAGCACCGTCCGGACCCGGGCGCGGTCGCCCGGAGGCGCGCCGGCCGAGTGCCGGCGCCCATTCCGTATACTCAGCCGCCATGACCGTTCGACCCATCGTGATGCTCGGCGACGCGCGGCTGCGGCTGAAGGGCGAGACCGTCGACAGCTTCGGCAAGTCCCTCCACGGCCTGCTCGACGACCTGGCCGCGACGATGCGCGACGCCCCCGGCGTGGGCCTCGCGGCGCCGCAGCTCGGGGAACCGCTGCGGGCCTGCGTGGTGGAGGTCGAGAACCGCCTGTACGAGCTGGTGAACCCGCAGATCGTGCGGACAGATGGCGAGGATCGCGACCTCGAGGGCTGCCTGTCGATCCCGGGCTACGTGGCCTACGTGACCCGGCACGAGCGCGTGTGGATCGTCGCCCAGAACCGGACCGGCAAGAAGTACAAGGTCTCCGGATCCGGCCTCCTGGGGCGGGCGTTGCAGCACGAGCTGGACCACCTCGACGGCAAGCTGTACATCGACTACCTCGATTCGATGGAGGAGCTCATCCCCGTCGGCCAGGGCGACGACGAGGACGAGGACGCGGAGGTCCGGAGCGCGACGAGCGCGCTCGCGTGACCGAGCGGCCGCCGGGCGTCGATCGCGTCCGGACGGTCTTCCTGGGCAGCGGCGCGTTCGCCGTCCCGAGCCTGCGTGCCCTGGCCGCGCATCCATCGGTCGAGCTGGTGGGGGTCGTCACCGCCCCGCCGAGGCCCGCCGGGCGCAAGCTGCGGCTCGAGCGCTCGCCCGTCCACGAGGCCGGCATCGGTCCCGTCCTGGCGCCGTCGCGGCTGCGCGATCCGGACGCCGTCGCCGCGATCCTCGGCCTTCGCCCGGGGCTGGTCGTGCTCGCCGACTACGGCCAGATCGTCCCCGCGGCGCTCCTGGACCCGTCGTTCGGGGCCCTCAACCTGCACCCGTCGCTGCTGCCCCGGCACCGCGGCGCCTCGCCGGTCCCGGCCGCGATCCTCGCCGACGACCGCGAGACCGGCGTGACGCTGATGCGCATGGACCGGGGACTCGACACGGGCCCGGTCGTCGCGGTCGAGCGGGTGCCACTCGCCGGTTCGGAGGCCGCGCCGGAGCTCGAGGCGCGGCTCGCGATCCTCGCCGCCGGGCTGCTGGACCGGTCGCTCGATCCGTGGCTGCGGGGCGAGCTTGTCGCGACCGCCCAGGCCGACGACGGCGCCACGATGACCCGGCCGTTGCGCCGGGAGGACGGCCGGCTCGATCCCGCCCGACCCGCGACCGAGCTCGAGCGACGCGTCCGCGCCTACCTGCCGTGGCCCGGGACGTTCCTCGAGGCCGACGGCGAGCGGCTCGTCGTCGGGGCCGCCTCCGTCGCGGCCTCGGCACCGGGCGACGTCCCGGGACGCCTCGTGCGCCACGACGACCGGCCCGCGCTGACGACGGCCGATGGACGGCTCGTGCTCGAGCAGGTCACCCCGCCGGGGCGTCGCCCGATGCCCGGCGCGGACTACCTGCGCGGCCGGCGCACCCCGTTGCCCGACTGACCCTGGTGGCGAGCGTGTCAGAATCGACGGCGATGGCGGATGACGCGACGGCAGCAACGACGGACCGCGCGTCCGGGGATCGGCGGCGTCACGCCCGAAGCCCTGGAGGCGTGGTTCACGGAGCGCGGTCACCCCGGCTATCGCGCCCGCCAGGTGCTCGACGCCGCCTGGACGGGCCGAGAGTCCTCGTTCTCGGAGATCCTCACCCTCCCGGCTCCGCTGCGGGACGAGCTCGACGAGGCGTTCCGCTTCGACTCCGCGGTCGAGCGCGAGGTCCGCGAGGCGGACGGCGGGCTGACCGAGAAGGTCCTGCACACGCTCGCCGACGGCCAGCTGATCGAGTCGGTGCTGATGCACTACCCGGCGCGCGGCGCCTCGCGCGAGCGGCACACCCTGTGCATCAGCTCGCAGGCCGGCTGCGCGGTCGGCTGCCCGTTCTGCGCGACCGGCGAGCTCGGGTTCGAGCGCGACCTCCAGGCCGCGGAGATCGTCGACCAGGTCCGCCACGCGGCCCGCGCCCTGGCCGCGGACGGCAGGCGGCTGACCAACGTCGTCTACATGGGCATGGGCGAGCCGCTGCTCAACCTCGACCGGGTCCTCGACTCGATCGCCGCGCTCAACGACCCGCGCCGCCTCGGGCTCGGCGCCCGCCACATCACGGTGTCCACGTCCGGCGTCGTGCCCGGGATCCGGCGCCTGACCGCGCTCGGCCCCCAGTTCACGCTCGCCGTCAGCCTGCACGCCGCGCGCAACGCGCTGCGCGACGTGCTCGTGCCGCTCAACCGGCGCTGGCCGGTCGAGGAGGTCGTCGAGGCCGCGCGCGAGCACGCCGCGTCGACCGGACGCCGCGTCACCTACGAGGTCACGATGATCGACGGGATCAACGACACGGACCTCGACGCCGACGCCCTCGGCGAGCTGCTGCGCGGCGATCACGCGCACGTGAACCTGATCCCGATGAACCAGGTCGCGCACACGCCGTGGACCGGGACGCCGATCCCGGCCATCGAGCGGTTCGCCGGCCGGCTGCGCGCGGCCGGCATCGAGACGACGATCCGGGTCAACCGCGGGACCGAGATCGGTGCCGCGTGCGGGCAGCTGGCCGCCGAGCACGCGGGCGAGCCCGCGCCGATCGTCGTCCGTCGCCGCCGCGAACGCCTCGTCGCCGAGAGCGCGGCCGCCCTGCGCGGCGAGCGCAGCCACGACCCCGTCCCGGCCGGGGTGGGGGAGCCGACGGTGGGCGGGCGATGACCGGCGAGAGCCGGCGGCCCGCGGGCGTCCTGATCGCCGCGAGCATCCTCGACAGCGACCTCGCGGCCCTCGGCGACGAGATCCGTCGGGCGGAGGACGCGGGCGCCGACCGGATCCACCTCGACGTGATGGACGGCCACTTCGTGCCCAACATCACCTTCGGCTGGAAGACCATCGAGGCCGTCCGGCGGGTGACCCGGCTGCCGTTCGACGCCCACCTGATGATCTCCGAGCCCGGGCGCTGGACGCCCGAGTTCCTCGATGCCGGCTGCGACTCGATCACCTTCCACGTCGAGGTCGACGCAGCCCAGATCCGGCCGGCCCTGGGCGCCATCCGCGCCGCCGGGCGCTCGGCCGGGCTGTCGGTCAAGCCGGCGACCCCGCTGGAGGCCCTCGACGGCTACCGGGACCTGCTCGACATCGTGCTGGTGATGACGGTCGAGCCGGGCTTCGGCGGCCAGGCGTTCATGGGCGACGTCGCGGAGGCCAAGCTGCTGCCGAGCCGCGACCGGCTCGACCCGGCGGGCGCGTGCGAGGTCCAGGTGGACGGCGGCGGGCGGGTCGAGACGGCGGAGGTCATCGGCCGCGGCGGCACCGACGTCATCGTCGCCGGGTCGGCCCTCTACCGCGCCGACGACATGGCCGCCGAGGTCGAGCGCATCCGCTCGATCGCGAACGCCGCCCGCTCCGCGACCCTCGGCGGGACCGCCGGCCCGCTCCGAACCTGACGGTGCGCGCCCTCCTGCAGCGGGTGACCCGGGGCGAGGTGCGGGTCGGCGAGCGGGTTGTGGGCACGATCGGACGCGGCCTCGTCGTGCTGCTCGGCGTCGGGCACGGCGACACCCCCGCGACGGCCGACGCGCTGGCCCGCCGGATCTGCGAGCTGCGGATCTTCGAGGATGACGAGGGGCGGACGAACCGGTCGCTGCTCGACGTCGGCGGCGAGGCCCTCGTCGTCAGCCAGTTCACGCTCTACGCCGACACCGGCCGTGGGCGACGGCCCGGCTTCACCGACGCCGCACCACCCGAGCTCGCGCGTCCGCTGTGGCTCCGGGTGGCGACGGGGATCGAGGGACTTGGCGTGCGCACCGCCGTCGGCGAGTTCGGGGCGGAGATGGAGCTCGAGCTCGTGAACGACGGCCCGTTCACGATCTGGCTCGACACCGCCGCTCCCCGGACATGACGAAGCCGGCAAGCTGAGGTCGCTTGCCGGCGTCCTGGCGGCGGGACCGGCGCCTAGCGGGAGCTCTTGGTGAGCGTCCGCCGGCAGCGCGTGCAGGCGAGGACCTTGGTGGTGGTCCTGCCCTTGGTCAGCGTGGTGAGCTGGAGGTTCGGCTGGTAGCGGCGGTGCGCCCGGACGCGGTTCATCCCCGACGACTGCGGGTTGAAGCCACCCATCGACGCCTTGCCACAGATGGCGCAGCTGCGAGCCATGGTCTCGTTCGTTCCTCGGAATGGGCCGTGACGAGCCCGCGCGGAACTGGGGTCCGGCACGAGCGGGCTGGTATCGTAGCACAGGCCTTCGGCCCGCCCGCCCGGAGGTCCGGTCGCGGTTCCTGACCGGCCAGTGCCGCGAGGAGGGACGTCGCCCACGTGTCCGCCGATCCCACGCCCGGACGCTCGCTCGTCACGCGGCGAGCCATCCGCGACCTGGTGCGCCGGGCCACGCTGTCGACGTACGGCGTCTCCGGCTTCTCCGGTGGCGGTCCGCTCGGACGCCAGCTGGAACGCCTCGGCATCGCATCGCCCGGGCTGCGACTCGAGGTCGGCGACGCGCTGACGGTCGACCTCGACCTCGACGTCGCGTATGGCCTGCCCGTCGCCGAGGTCGCCCGCCAGGTCGACGCCTCCGTGCGCTACGCGATCGTGGACGCGCTGGGCCGCGAGCCGGATCGGGTCTCGATCCGCATCGGCCACCTCCGCCACGAGCCGGGACACGCCCCGGTCGCGGAGACGGCGCCCGGGTCGCACGAGCCCCGGACCTCGGACCTCGCGGGCAGCGGGACGGACGTCGCCTGATGGCCCGTCGCTCGTGTGACGGGGCCGGATTCCTCGCGGCGTTCCGGAGCGCGGTCGCCAGCCTCGAGGCGCACGTCGACGAGATCAACGCGCTCAACGTGTTCCCGGTGCCGGACGGGGACACCGGCACGAACATGCTCGCGACGGTCCACGCGGCCCTCGACGAGGCCGATCGGGTCGCGCCCGGCGCGGACGCCGAGCGGATCGCGCAGGCGGTCAGCTTCGGGGCGCTGATGGGCGCCCGCGGCAACTCGGGCGTCATCACCAGCCAGATCCTGGCCGGCATCGCGCACGGCCTCGCCGGCAAGCGGCGCTTCAACGGCCTCGACCTCGCCCATGCCCTCGACGCCGGGACGAAGACCGCCTACAAGGCCGTCGCCAAGCCCGTCGAGGGCACGATCCTCACGGTGATCCGCGAGGCGTCTGCCGCCGCCATCGCCGCGGCCGAGCGCGACAACAACGTGGAGACCGTCCTCGCGGCGACCGTGGACGCGGCGGAGCGGGCCGTGGCGAAGACGCCGTCCCTGCTGCCGGTCCTGCGCGAGGCGCACGTCGTCGACTCGGGCGGGCAGGGCCTGTTCCGGCTGTTCCAGGGCGCACTCGAGGCGGCGCGGGGCCGGCCGATCGCGCCGGGCACGATCGTCGAGCACGGCGAGGTCCAGTCCGCCGTGCAGGTGGCCGTCCACGCCGCCCACCACGAGCCGGGCCCGGAGCCCGCCCCCGGAACCGAGGAGGGCGAGTTCGGGTACGAGACCGTGTACCTGCTGCGCGCGCGGGCCGGCATCCCCCTCGACGTCCCGGCGATCCAGTCGCACCTCGAGTCGATCGGCGACTCGGTGCTGGTCGCCGGCGACGGCCGCCTCGCGAAGGTCCACGTCCACAACGACCGGCCGGACGGCGTGATCGCCTACGGCCTCACGGTGGGCACGCTGTCGCGGATCACGATCGAGAACCTCGACAGCCAGGCCCACGACGTGCGCGAGTCCAGGGCGGCGGCGTTCGTCGGAGCGGTCGGGGACGGGGCGTCCGCGACCGGGGGCAACGGCGCCGGCGAGCCCGCGACGCGCCTGCCACTCGGGATCGTCGTCGTGGCCCCGTCCGACGGCCTCGCCGCGGTCCTGACCGACACCGCGGCGCCGTTCCGCGAGTACGGCGAGTTCAAGGTCGTGAGCGGCGGGCAGAGCGCCAACCCGTCCACCGGCGAGCTGCTCGAGGCGGTCGAGGCGACGGATGCCGAGGAGCTGCTGATCCTGTCCAACAACCCCAACGTGGTGCTGGCGGCGCGCCAGGTCGCCTCGATGACCAAACGGAAGATCAGCGTCGTCCCGACGCGCAACTGCGCCGAGGGCGTCGCCGCCCTGTTCGAGCTGGATCCGGCCCAGGACGCCGCCGCCAACGCCGAGGCCATGACCGCCGCGGGCCGCGCGATCCAGACCATGCAGGTCACCGAGGCGGTGCGCGACGCGACGGTGTCCGGGCGCAAGGTCAAGAAGGGCCAGACGATCGTGCTCGATCCCGACGACGGCCTGCTCGCCGTCGACAACGACCCGCAGAAGGCGGTCCTCGCGGGCCTCGGCAGGCTCGAGCCCGGCTTCGGCCTGCTGACGATCTACTACGGGGAGTCGGCGACGCTCGACGAGGCCGAGACCCTCGCACTCCGGGTGCGCGAGCTGAGCCCGGGGGTCGACGTCGAGGTCATCCACGGCGGCCAGCCGCACTACCGGTATCTCGTCTCCGCCGAGTGAGCGGCGGCGAGGCTCCCTGGCGATGAGCGAGGCCCAGCGTCGTCGCGCCGCGCCGGCGCGCGGCAGCCGCTCGCTGAAGCCCAAGGTGGTCGCCGCCGGCCCGGCGACCCTCGGCGAGCTCCTGTCGTCGCCGGTCGGGCAGTCGGGCATCCAGCAGGTCGCCGGGCTGCGCCGGGTGGCCCGACGGATGGGCATCGAGAGCGTCCGCGACCTGCTGTTCCACCTGCCTCGCCGCTACGACGACCTGCGCGAGCTGCGGACGCTGGCCGACATCCGGGACGTCGACGACGGCACCGTGTCGTCCGCCCAGGTCCGCGTGATCGACATCTCCGTGCAGCAGACGTGGCGCCGGCGGGTGCAGGTCACGACCGCCCGGCTGACCGACGGCACCGGCTTCGCGATCGCGACCTGGTTCGGACGGCGGTACATCGAGCGCCGGGTGCGCGCCGGGGACGAGCTCCTGGTCTCGGGCAAGGTCAAGCACCGCAATGGCGAGCTGGTGTTCGAGGGCCCGGAGTTCCAGCCGGCCGATGCGGCGAACCTCCTGCACGTCGGTCGCATCGTGCCGGTCTACCGGCTGACCAGCGGGATCACCGCGAACCGCCTGCGCGCCGCGATGCGCGTCGCCCTGGACCGGGCGGGGGACGACTACCCGGAGTACCTGCCGGAGCCGATCCGGGCCGCCGAGGACGTGCCGCCGATCGGCGAGGCCCTCGAGCACGCGCACTACCCGACCTCGTTCGAAACACGCGACGCTGCCCTCCGCCGCCTGGCGCTGGACGAGCTGCTCGCCCTCCAGCTGGGGATGGTCGCGCGGCGGCGGGCTCGCGGCCGCGACCGAACGCTGGCCGTCGTCGCGGACGCCGGTGCGGATGGCCGCATCCGGTCGGCGCTGGAGGCCTCGCTGACCCGGAAGCTGGGCGAGCCGGCGGCCCTGACCCGTGACCAGGCGGTCGCCATCGACGAGATCCGCGACGACCTCGCCCGGCCGGTCCCGATGCTGCGCCTCGTCCAGGGCGACGTGGGGTCGGGCAAGACCGCGGTGGCCGCCTGGGCCCTCGCGGCGGCGGCCGGCGCCGGGCGGCAGGCGGCGCTGCTCGCCCCGACGGACCTGCTTGCCCGCCAGCATCACGCCACGCTGTCCTCCCTCCTGGAGGACCTCGGGCTCCCGATCACGCTGCTCACGGGCTCGCTGTCGGGCGAGGGTCGGCGGAACGCGAACGAGGCGCTGGCGTCCGGACAGGCCGCGATCGTCGTCGGGACGCACGCCCTGCTCCAGGAGTCCGTGTCGTTCGCCGACCTCGCGCTCGCCGTGGTCGACGAGCAGCACCGGTTCGGGGTCGAGCAGCGCGGGGCGCTGGAGGCGAAGGCGACCCGCGGCGCCCCACACGTGCTGTTGATGACGGCCACGCCGATCCCGCGCACCCTGGGCCAGGTCCTGTACGCCGACCTCGACGTGTCCACGCTCCGCACCGCGCCGGCCGGGCGGGTCCCGATCCGGACCGGGATCCGGCGCCCGGACGACCTCGAGGGCACCTGGGAGCGCGTCCGCGCCGAGGCCGCGGCGGGGCGCCGGACGTTCGTCGTCGTGCCGCGGATCGGGGCGGCGACGAAGGCGGGGTCGGACGATGATGACGCGGACGGCGACGCGTTCGAGGGCGACGACGAGCTGCCGGACGAGGACGTCGAGACGGCCTGGGCCGCGGCCGCCGAGGTCGAGTACGAGCGGCTGACGGCGCTGCTCGCGCCGCTCCGCGTCGGGCTCGTGCACGGGCGCCTGAAGGCAGTCGACCGCGATGCAGAGATGGCCCGCTTCCGGGACGGCGACCTCGACGTGCTGGTGGGCACGACCGTCGTCGAGGTGGGCGTCGACGTGCCGGAGGCGACGATGATGGTCGTCGAGGGCGCGGACCGGTTCGGGCTGGCCCAGCTGCACCAGCTCCGCGGCCGGGTGGGGCGGGGGACCGACGCGTCGTTCTGCGTGCTCGTGAGCACGGCGGCCGAGGACACCACCGAGCACGAGCGCCTCAAGGCCGTCGCCTCGACGACCGACGGCTTCGCGCTCGCGGAGCGCGACTTCGAGCTGCGCCGCGAAGGCGACGTCCTGGGCCTCGCGCAGAGCGGCCTGCCGCGCCTGCGCGTCGCGACGCTCGCCAACCCGGAGCATCGCGAGCTGGCCGCGCGCGCCCGCGTCCACGCCGAGGCGCTCGTCGGCGAGGACGGCGAGCTCACCGAGGGCGGTCCGGCGCTGGCCCACGAGCTGGCCGCCGGCTGGCTGCGCAACGTGTTCGCCGGCGATCCGGCGGGCGCGGCGAGCGCGGCCTGAGCCGGTCCGGACGACCCGGGACGAGCGGATGGCCGACGCCGGTCGTGTGATCGCGGGCAGCGCCAAGGGCGTCCGGCTCGACGCGCCCGGTCCGGGGACGCGGCCGCTCGCCGACCGGGTCAAGCAGACGCTGTTCGCGATCCTCGAGCCCGACCTCGACGGCGCGGTCGTGGCCGACCTGTTCGCGGGCAGCGGCGCGGGCGGGATCGAGGCGCTCTCGCGCGGCGCCGGGCGAGCAGTGTTCGTCGAGCGCCATGCGGCCACCGCGCGGGTGATCGCCCGCAACCTCGAGCGCACCGGGCTGGCCGGCCTGGCGCGGGTGGTCGCCCGTGACGCGATCGCGTGGCTGGACGACCCCGCCGGTGCGGCTGCGGGCGGGCCGTACGACCTCGTCCTCCTCGATCCGCCGTACGAGGACACGGCCGCGCTCCACGCGGCGCTCGAGCGGATCGGGCCCCACCTCGCGCCCGCCGGGCAGGTCGTCGCGAAGCACTTCTGGCGCGACGCCCCGCCGGCCCGGATCGGGCTGCTAGCATCCGCCCGGGAGCGCCGGTTCGGCGAGACGGCCCTCACCTTCTACCGCCACGCGGAGGCTTGAGCTCGAGCGGTGAACGTCGCGGTCTATCCGGGCTCGTTCGACCCGATCACCAACGGCCACCTCGACGTGATCGAACGGGCGGCCCGCGTGTTCGAGCGCGTGGTCGTCGCCGTGCTCGGCAACCCGAGAAAGTCACCGCTGCTGCCGGCCGACGAGCGGGTGGCGGTGATCCGGGCGGCGATCGACGCCCGTCCGCAGCTGGCCGGCCGGGTCGAGGTCCGCACCTTCGACGGGCTGACGGTCGACTTCTGCCGCACCGTGGACGCGGCGTTCCTCGTCCGCGGCCTGCGCGCGATCGCCGACTTCGACGCGGAGCTCCAGCTCGCGCACAACAACACGATGCTCGCGCCCGAGATCGACAGCGTGTTCTTCATGACCTCGCTCGAGCACAGCTACATCAGCTCGAGCCTGGTCAAGGAGATCGCCCTGTTCGGCGGCGACGTGTCGGCGATGGTGCCGGCTCCCGCGGCCGACGCGCTCCGCCGCGCGCTGCCCGCGCGACCGGGGTAGCGGCTCCGCGCGTGCCATAATCCGGGGAACCGTCCCGCCGGGACCGACGCGCACCGGAGGCCGACCGCTGGACATCATCTTCCTCGTCGAGCGGCTCGAAATCGCTGATCGCGAACGGCAAGTCACTGCCGATGACGCGAAACGTGATCATCGATCGGGACGCCGCCCTCAACCTCATCGACGAGCTCCGCGTCGCCGTGCCCGAAGAAGTTCGCGCGGCGAAACGGATCAACCAGGAGGGGGAGCGGATCATCGAGAAGGCCCAGGACGAGGCCGAACGGATCGTGGGCCGTGCGCAGGAGCAGGCCGCGTTCCTGATCGACGAGCGTGGCCTCACCGAGGCCGCCGAGGAGGAGAGCCGCCGGATCATCGGCGTCGCCGAGGACGACGCCGCCGCCGTGCGAGCCGGCGCCGACGACTATGCCGCCGGGGTCCTCGAGGGCCTCGAGGCGGACGTGACCCGGACGCTGCACAGCATCGAGCGGGGGATCTCGATGCTGGACGAGCGGCGCGTCGCTCACGCCCCCCAGGCGCCGGTGGACCAGCACTACGAAGAGGACATGCCCCTCGAGCTCCCCGAGATGGTCGAGGACGAGGAGGAGGCGGCCGCGGTCCGGCGATGACCTCGCCGGGCACCCGCCGGCCTCACCCGGTCGACACGAGCGGCGACCCGCTCACGTTCGCCCTGTCGGGCCTGATGGCCGAGCCGCCCGGCACCGTCCGCGAGTACGCGATCGAGCGCGTCGACGTCGATCCCGGCGACGGCCTGGTCCTCGCCGAGCCCGTGTCCGGGTCGCTGCGCCTGTCGCGGACGAACCGCGGCCTCATCGTCGACGCCCGCCTGACGACCGCGATCGCCGGCGATTGTGCGCGCTGCCTCCGGCCGGTCGTGACGCCGATCAAGATGCGGATCGACGAGGAGGTGCTGCCCTCGATCGACCTCGGCAGCGGCCTTCCGGTCCCGCTCGAGGAGGACGGGGACCCGGAGCAGCCGCGCCTCACGAACCACCACGAGCTGGAGCTGCGGCCGCTCGTGATCGAGGCGATCAACATCAAGGAGCCCATCGCCCCGCTGTGCGAGCCGGACTGCCCGGGACTGTGCCCGGAGTGCGGCGAGCGGCTCGAGCCCGGGCACGTCCACGACGACGCGCCGATCGACCCGCGGCTCGAGGTGCTGCGGGGCTTCCGGGTCGACGCCGACGCCGATAGCGGGTAGACTCCCCGCTCGGCCCCGGAACCCAGCGGTTGCGCGTGCGCGTGCCCATCGCCCCCGGGAGCCATCGACCACCAGACCGCGTCGCGGGCGAGCGCCCGCCTGACCGTCCCGAAGGAGCAACAGACCGACATGGGTGTGCCGAAGCGAAAGGTCGCTCACGCGCGGCAGATGGAGCGCCGGAGCCACCTCGCGATCACCCTGCCGACGCTCATCGAGTGTCCGCACTGCCACGAGCCCAAGCTGCAGCACCGCGTGTGCAAGGCCTGCGGGTGGTACAACGGCCGCCAGGCCGTCGAGCCGAAGCCCGTCGGGAGCCCGGGCGAGGAGTCCGCGTAACCGCGTAGGCGCCCCATGAACGCTGGCGCGGACGGTCCGGTTCTCAGCTCGAGCGGCGGTCCCGGCGTCCGGATCGCGGTCGACGCGATGGGCGGCGACCACGGCGCGGCCGAGGTCGTGCCCGGTGCCCTCGCGTATGCGCGCGCGAACCCCGCAGACACCGTGATCCTCGTCGGCGACGAGCCCGTGGTGCAGTCCTATGCCGGCAAGCTGCCGGCCAACGCGCGGATCGTGCACGCCCCGGAGCTGATCGGGATGGACGAGCACCCGGCGCGCGCGCTGGTGCGGAAGAAGCAGAGCTCGATCGTGGTCGCGACCGGGCTGGTGAAGTCGGGTGAGGCGGACGCCGTCGTGACCGCGGGCCACACCGGCGCCGGGATGGCCGCAGGCAAGCTGATCCTCGGCACGCTGCCGGGCATCGAGCGCCCGGCCCTCGCCGTCCAGATGATCTCGGCCGGACGCCCGTTCGTGCTGCTCGACATCGGCGCCAATCCCGACTCCACGGCCGAGAACCTCGCCCAGTTCGCCCGGATGGGCGCGATCTTCTCCGAGCGCGTGCTGGGCGTGGACCGGCCGCGGGTCGCGCTGCTGTCCATCGGCGAGGAGAAGGGCAAGGGCGACGCCAGGATCCAGCGGGCGACCGAGCTGCTCGACGAGACCGACCTCAACTTCGTGGGCAACGTCGAGGGCAAGGACCTGACCCGCCAGATGGCCGACGTGGTCGTGTGCGACGCGGTCCTCGGCAACGTGGTGATCAAGTTCTTCGAGGGCCTGTCGGGGTTCATCTTCGACCTGTTCCGGGCCGAGTTCAGCGGGTCGATCCGCGGCCGGCTCGCGTACGTCCTGATGCGGCCGAGCATCCGCCGCATCCGCGGGGTGTTCGACTACGAGGTCGTCGGCGGGTCGCCGCTGCTGGGCGTGCGCGGCGCCGTCATCATCACCCACGGGCGCGCCCGCCGGCGCATGATCGAGCACGCCGTCCGCGTCGGGGCGGCGACCGCCAGGGAGCGCGTGCCGGAGCGGATCGGGGAGGCCCTTGGCGGCGAGCCGCCCGACGAATCGGGCGTCTCCGCGGCGCCGGCCGTGATCTCGGAGGCCATCCCGTGACGTCGCCGATGCTGTCCGTCGGTCCGGGCGTCATCCGCGAGACGGTGCGCCTGGCCGCGCTGGAGGTGCCGGGCGTGTTGCGCGTCGGGCGCGGCGGGCCGCGCTGGCGCGACCTGCTCGGCGGGTCGCCGATCCGCGTCCGCATCCGCGACGGTCGCGTGGACGTCACCGTGCGCCTCGTCGCCCGGCCGCGCCAGCCGCTGGTCCCGCTCACCGCCGAGGTCCGCCAGGCCGTGGGTGCCGCGGTCGAGCGGCTGCTCGGCATGGAGCTCGGAGCCGTCACCGTTCTGGTCGATGGCGTCGGCGCCTGACGGCGGCCGGGCGAAGCGGGATCCGGCCGGCGACGCCCGCATCCGGGGCCGCCGGGCAGGCCGCCGGCTCGCGCTCGCGTCGGTGTTCGAGGCGGAGTTCGGGCAACGGACAGCGGACGCCATCCTCGAGCGCCACCTCGCCCTGGAGGGCGACCCTGAGGCCACTGCCCTGGCCCGCGAGATCGTCGCCAACGTGGTCGCGAATCGCGAGTCGCTCGACGCGCAGATCACCGCCGTGGCCCCCCAATATCCGGTCGTCCAGCTGGCCCGGATGGACCGCGCGCTGCTGCGTTGCGGCCTAGGCGAGGTGTTACACTCGCCCGCAACGCCGGCCCGGGTGGCGATCGCCGAATGGGTCGAGCTGGCACGGACCTATTCAGGCGAACCGATGCGGCGGCTCATGAACGGCGTGCTCGGGCGAGTCGCCCGCGACATCGACGCAACTCGATAGGAACACCCGGTAGCCCAGGAGGAGCCAGTGGCCAGCACGTACGATCGGCTGCAGAAGATCGTCATCGAGCAACTCGGGGTGGACGAGGCGGAGGTCACGCCCGAGGCCTCGTTCGTCGACGACCTGAACGCCGACTCGCTGGACCTGGTCGAGCTCATCATGAGTCTCGAAGAAGAGTTCGGGACCGAGATCTCCGACGAGGATGCCGAGAAGATCCGGACCGTCCAGGACGCCGTCGACTACATCGACGAGCACTCCTCCTAACGCCTCGACCGGGGGTGCGATGCACCCGGCCGATGCACTGACGGAGCGTCTCGGACTCGCCGTCCACGATCGCGACCTGCTGGCTCAGGCGCTCGTTCACAGCAGCTGGCTGCACGAGCACCCGGACGCCGCGGCGGGTCACAACGAGCGTCTCGAGTTCCTGGGCGACGCCGTCGTCAGCCTCGCCGTCTCCGAGGCGCTGTACCGCCGCCACCCGGCCGACGACGAGGGCGTCCTGTCCGCCCGGCGCGCGGCGATCGTCAGCACCCCCGGCCTCGCCCGCCTGGCGACCCGCCTCGACCTCGGCTCGTTCCTGCTCCTCGGCGAGGGCGAGGCCCAGCGCGGCGGGCGCGTCCGGCCGTCCTTGCTGGCGTCGGCGTTCGAGGCGCTGGTCGGGGCGATCTACCTCGACCTCGGCTGGGACGCCGCCCGCGACTGGATCCACGAGCTGGCGGCGGAGGAGCTCGCCGCCGACCACGCCATCACCACCCTCAAGAGCCCCAAGAGCCGGCTCCAGGAGCACACCCAGCGGACCACCGGCGAGCGGCCCGTCTACCGCCTGGTCGAGGCGGTCGGACCGGACCACGAGAAGCAGTTCCGGATCGAGGTCGAGGTCGAGGGCCGGACGCTCGGCGTCGGGGAGGGCCCGTCGCGGCGGATCGCGGAGACCTCGGCGGCGGCGCAGGCGCTCGAGGTGATCCGGCGCGAGCGCGCCATCGCGAAGCTCGCGAAGTCCGCGCCCGACGGCGGCGGGGGGACGACCGCATGAGCGCGCCCGCCCGGCTGCTGGGCCTGCGCGTGCAGGGGTTCAAGTCGTTCGCCGAGCGGACGCTGGTCGAGTTCGGGCCCGGGATCAGCGCCGTCGTCGGACCCAACGGCTCGGGCAAGTCCAACCTCGCCGACGCGCTGCGCTGGGCGCTGGGCGAGCAGGGCCGGTCGCTCCGGATCCGCCGGTCCGAGGACGTCATCTGGGCGGGCTCGGAGCGACGCTCGGCGCAGGGGATGGCGGACGTCACGATCGTGCTCGACAACGGCGACGCGCTGTTGCCGGTCGAGTACAGCGTCGTCGAGCTCGGCCGCCGCCTGTACCGGTCGGGCGAGAACGACTACCTGCTCAATCGCCAGCGCGTGCGCCTGCGCGACCTCGTCGACCTGCTCGACAGCGCGAACCTGGCCGAGAACGCGTTCCTGTTCATCGGCCAGGGGATGGTCGACCAGGCCCTGGCGCTGCGCCCCGAGGAGCGTCGTCCGCTGTTCGAGGAGGTCGCGGGCGTCCGGCGCCACGAGCGCCGGCGGCGCAAGGCCGAGGAGCAGCTCGGCGAGGCCGAGGGCAACCTGGCGCGCGTCGAGGACATCCTCGCCGAGCTCCGCCCCCAGGCGCGGCGGCTGGGTCAGCTGGCCGAGCAGCAGGCGACCCGCCTGACGGCCGGCGAGGAGCTGGCGGCCGCGCTGATCGTCGCCGCGCACGCCCGCTGGCACGAGGCGGCGACCCAGGCCGCGGCCGCCGAGCGCGGGCGCGACGCGCTGCGCGCCGAGAGCGGGCTCGCGCTGGCGGCGCTCGAGCAGGCGGAGTCCGAGGTCGCCGAGGTGGCGGCGTCGATGGCCGCCCGCGCGGAGCTCGAGGGCGAGCGACGGAGTGCCTACGAGGCGGTTCGCACGGAGCGGACGGCGCTCGGCCTGCGCGAGGCGCGAGCGATCGGCGAGCTCGAGGCCGCGGGGCGCGACCGCGCGCGCATCACCCGCGAACGCGCGGCGGGAGAGGCCGACCTCGAGGCGCATCGCCGCGGACTCGCCCAGCCGGTCCCCGAGCCCGACCTCGCGCTCGAGGCCGCGCTCGCCGACGCCGACCGGGCGCTCGCCGAGGGCCTGGCCGAGCTTGGCGAGCTGCGGGCCGCGAGCCGCGCCCGGGGCGACGAGCTGGCGGCGCTTCGGCGCGCGGAGGCCGCCCGTACGGCCGAGGCCGAGGCCGCCCGCCGGCGGCTGGCCGACCTCGAGCGACGGGCCGCGGATGAGGCGACGCGGGCCGACGCCGCCGCCGTCCGTGCCGCGGAGCTGGAGTCGGCGATCGAGGCGGCGCGCGCGACGCTCGCGAGCGGCCACGGACGCGGAGTCGACGGCTGCGCGCACGCGCGAGGCGGCCCGGCTGGAGGCCGACGCGGCCGACGGCGAGCGGCGCGCCGCGTCGGACCGGGCGGCGAGGGCCGGCAGCGCGCTGGCGGCCGCGACCGGCCGGCTGGCGTCGATCGAGCAGCGCCTGGCGGACGAGGAGGCCCGCGGGATCGCGAAGGCGGCCCGGAAGGTGGGCGGGAAGCGGGTGGACGAGGAGCTGGGCGTCGACCCCGGCCTGCGGCCCGCGGTCGAGGCGGCCCTCGGCGAGCTCGCGCGTGCCTATGTCGTCGAGCAGGCCGCGGCGGCCGGCCTCGGTGCGGAGCGCGGCCAGCTCGCCGTCCGCGAGCGGATCGATGCGGCCGACCGCGCACCCGGTGGCGGGACGCCGGCGGAGCTTCGCCGGCTCGAGGACGCGCTCGGCGCGACCGGCGGTGGCCGGCTCCGGGACGCCGTCCGGCGCGACGCCGCGGGCGCGGCTCGCGCGCTGCTCGACCGGGCGGCGTGGGTGCCCGACCTCGAGGCGGCGCTACGGGTCCAGGCGGTGCTGCCGCTGGGCTGGCTGGTCGTGACCCGCGACGGGGGCGCGGTGCTCGATCCGTTCTCGATCCGGATCGGTCGCGGCGAGTCGCCGCTCGAGGCGAGGGCCGAGGCCGATCGCCTGGGTCGCGAGGCCGCGGCGCTCGGACGCGAGGCCGACGAG
This sequence comes from uncultured Chloroflexia bacterium, assembly GCA_963767945.1. Classification (GTDB taxonomy): domain Bacteria; phylum Chloroflexota; class Limnocylindria; order Limnocylindrales; family CSP1-4; genus CAIXZV01. The sequence goes on from CAVYGH010000013.1 coordinate 518,065, forward strand.
GCCGCCCGAGGGCTGGCGACCTGCCGAGACCCGGGTCGCCCGGGCCGCGGAGGCGCTCGAGCGGGCTCGTGCGACGGAGCAGTCGGCGGCCGCGGCACGGCGCCGGGCCGAGGAGGCGGAGCGCGGCGCCGGCCGGTCGCTCGAGGCGGCCGCCCGCGAGGCGGCCTGGCTGCGATCGCAGGCCGATCGCCTCGGGTCCGAGCTGGATCGCGCGCGTGGCGGGCTCGCGGCGATGCAGGCGGCGCACGACGCGCCGACGGACGGACCCGCGAACGGCGGGACCTCAGCGAGCGCCACGGCACCCGGGTCATCGACCGAGTCCGAGGCCATCGGGGCCTGGGAGGCCAGGCTGGCCGAGCTCCGCGCGCGGCGCGATCGCCTCGCGGGCGAGGCGGGCGCCCACGACCGGATCCGTCGCGACGCCGAGGCCCGACGCGCCGGCGCGGAGGCGGCGGCCTCGCTCGCCGAGCGGCGCATCGCCACCGCCGACGCGGACCTCGCGGCGCTCGACGAGCGCGAGCAGGTCGCGACCGCCGACCGGACGGCCGTCGCCGCCGCGATCGCCGAGGTCGCGTGGCGAACGAGGCTCGCGCGCGCGAGGCGATCGAGGCCCTGCTCGCCGATGACCGGGTCGAGCGCACCCGCCTCGCCGATGCCGAGCGGGCCGCCACGTCGGCACGCGAGCGGCTGCGCGTCGGCGACGACCGCGCGCGGTCGTCCGACGTCGCGGCCATGGAGGCGCGGCTGCACCTCGAGTCGCTCCGCGAGCAGGTGCTGGTCGAGCTCGCGGGCATGGGCGAGGTCGGGCTGCGGCACCTGGCCGAGGCGGCCGGGATCGACGCCGAGCCGGGGTCGACGGTCGCGCCCGAGGGGACCGACGTCACCATCGTTCCCGGAGCGGCCGGCGACACCGGTGCGGAGACGGGCGACGCCGCCGGCGACGGCTCGGCCGAGGGCGCGGCGCTCGAGGCGGCGCTCGAACGGCTCGCGCCGGCCTGGTCGGCGGAGCCGCCGCAGGTCGAGCCGCCGACCCCCGGACGGCTCGCGGTGCTGCGTCGCCGGTTCCACGAGCTCGGCGCCGCCAACCCGTTCGCGGTGGACGAGTACCGGACCGTCCGCGACCGGCTGGAGACGCTCGAGGCCCAGCATCGCGACCTGCGCGACGCGATCGCCCGGACCCGCTCGCTGATCGCCGACCTGGACGAGCTCATCGCGACCCAGTTCCGCGCGACGTTCGCCGCGCTGGAAGTCGCGTTCGACGCCCGGTTCCAGCAGCTGTTCGGCGGGGGTTTCGCCAAGCTCTCGCTCACCGACCCGGCCGACCTTGCGACGACGGGGATCGAGATCACCGCCCGGCCGCCGGGCAAGAAGCCGCAGGCCCTGGCGATGCTCTCGGGCGGCGAGCGGGCGCTGACCGCCGTCGCGCTGCTGTTCGCGATGCTCGAGGTGCGCCCGGCGCCGTTCTGCGTCCTGGACGAGGTGGACGCGGCGCTCGACGAGGCCAACGTCGGCCGCTTCACGGATGCCCTGCAGGCGCTCGCCCGGCAGACGCAGTTCATCGTCATCACCCACAACCGGGGCACGATCGAGGTCGCCGACGCGCTGTACGGCGTCACCGTCGGCGACGACTCCGTGAGCCGGGTCATCAGCCTCCGCCTCGACGAGGCCCAGGCCATCGCCGACGATCGCCGCACCGAGGCCCGCGCGGTCCTCGCCGGCGAGCCCGGCTAGCAGCGGAGCCATCGCGTGCGTTTCTTCCGTCGCGGGCCCTCGGAGGAGGCTCCCGAGCCCGAGCCGCAGCCCCCCGACCAGCCTGTCCCCGAGCCCGACGAGCCGGCCCCGGAGTCGAGCGAGCCGGCCCCCGGGCCGGATGCGCCGAACGACGCCGAGGCCGGCGACGACCTGATCGGCGACGAGTGGCGGAGCGCCGCCTCGCCCGACGACGTGCCGATCCCGGAGCCGTCGGAGCTCGAGCTCGATCTCGCCGCCTCACCGAACGCGATCCTCGGCCAGGTGGCGGTCCCGGTCCCGGTCGGCGCGCCGGAGCCCGAGCCCGAGGTCCAGTGGGCCTGGGGGTCCGACTACACCCCCGAGAAGGCGGACGCGGCTCGGCGCGAGCGCGAACGCGAGCAGCTCGAGCAGGGGCTCGAGAAGTCGCGGACCGGCTTCGGCGCCCGGCTCCGGAGCGCGTTCGGCGGGAGCGACGGGGCCGACTGGGAGGCGATCGAGGAGGTCCTGATCACGGGCGACGTCGGCGCCCAGCTCTCGATGGACCTGGTCGAGCGGGCGCGCAAGCGGCGGGACGTCGCGGCGGAGGAGGCGGTCCGCGCGGAGCTCGCGGCGCTGCTGGCCGAACGGGATGCGGCCCACTGGGAGCCGAGCCCGGCGGTGGAGGGTGGGCCCGCCATCGTGCTCGTCGTCGGGGTCAACGGGACCGGCAAGACGACCACCATCGGCAAGCTCGCCGCGCGGGAGCGCTCGAACGGCCGGCGCGTGGTGCTGGCCGCGGCCGACACGTTCCGCGCCGCGGCGATCGACCAGCTCCGGATCTGGGCGCAGCGCACCGACAGCGAGATCGTCGCCCATGCCCCGAACGCGGACCCCGCCGCCGTCGTGTTCGACGCCCTCGACGCGGCCGTCGCCCGGCACGCGGACATCGTGATCGCCGACACCGCCGGCCGGCTGCACACGAAGTCGAACCTGATGGAGGAGCTGGCCAAGGTCCGGCGGGTCATCGACAAGCGGCTCCCGGGCGCCGCGGTCGAGACGTTCTTCGTGCTCGACGCGACCACCGGCCAGAACGGCCTGGCCCAGGCCAAGGCCTTCCACGAGGCGGTCGGGTTGACGGGCGTGGTGCTCACGAAGCTCGATTCGACGGCCAAGGGCGGGATCGTGTTCGCGATCGAGCACGACCTCCGGGTGCCCGTGCGCTTCGTGGGGGTGGGCGAGCAGGCCGACGACCTCCTGCCGTTCGATCCCGAGGGCTTCGTCGAGGCGCTGTTCGACTGAGCGCCGGGTCAGGCGTCGGCGGCCGACGGCAGCCGGACGAAGCCCCCGGACGGGTGATCGGAACATCGCCCACGCGCCGAGCAGGGCGAAGACCGGCGCGAGGAATGCGGCCCCGCGGAGGCCGATGACCTCGGCCAGCACCCCGCCGACGAGCGTGCCGGCCAGCTGCGCCATCACCATCGCCACCCGGACCGTCGCGTTGACCCGCCCCAGCTGTCGATCGCCGACGCGCGCCTGGCGGACCGACACCTCGGTCACGTCGAACACCGTCACGGCCGTGTCGCCGATCAGCTGCTGGCCGATCAGGCACGCGATCGCGACCAGCGGCAGCCCCGGCGGCGCGAGCGGGATCAGCAGGTTGCCCAGCGCGGCGAACAGCAGCGACACGATGACCACGCGCCCGAGCCCGAAGCGGCCGACCGCCCGCTCGGCGAGCAGCGCCCCGAGCAGCGAGCCGAAGCCGCCGAGCGCCGCGACGACGCCGATCACGGCCGGGTCGAGGCGCAGGTCGTCGGTCACGAACAGGAGCCACGTCGCGCCGAACACGCCCCACATCGCCGCCAGGCCCATCGTCCCCCAGGCGAGGCCCCGGAGCACCGGGTCACGGACGACGAGCCGCAGGCCCTCGCGGATCTCGTGCATGACGGGCTCGCGCTCGGACGCGGGCGGTGGCGGCGGCTCGGGGCGGCGGATCGTGCCCAGCAGGACGGCCGAGACCACGAACGAGAGGGCGTCGATGGCGATGGCGATCGGCGCCGTCAGCAGGTTGACCAGGAACCCGGCGACGCCGAACGCGGCGAACTCGACCGCCGAGCTCGTCGCGGCCAGCGCGCCGTTGGCGCGCACGAGGTCCTCGCGGCCGACGACCGTCGGGAGGTACGCGCGGTCGGCGACGTCGAAGAACGTGGTCAGCACGGCGGCCAGGGCCGACACGATGAACACCTGCGGGAGCGTCAGCCAGCCGCCGATCGCCGCGACCGGGATGCTGCCCAGCAGCACCGCCCGACCGAGGTCGGCCCAGATGAGGACGGGGCGCCGTCGGAGGCGGTCGACCCAGGCGCCGGCCGCGAACCCGACCAGCAGCGCCGCGACGAGGTCCAGGCTGCGCAGCACCGCGACCTCGATCGGCCCGGCGTGGAGCGTCAGGATGGCCACGAACGGCAGCGCGATCCGGGTGACGAAGCTGCCGAACACCGAGATCGTCGCGGCCGCCCACACGCGGATGAACGCCCCGTTGCGCCACAGGCCGGGCGTGGGGGTGACGTCGTGGGTCGGTGGGACGGGATCGAGCAGGGGGTCCGCGGTCACCGCGCGAAGGGTACCGGCCGCGCGCCGGCCCTCCGGCGCCCGTTGCCCGCCCGCCCACGACCTTCGGGTCAGGCACGCCCCGCGAGGCCATGACGTACACTCCCACCGCCTCGGTGTCGCCAGAACCCGCGCACCACCCGAGCGGCGGCAGCCGTCCGGCCTGATCTCAACCGACAGCCCTGGGTCGTGTTCTCCGCATGTTCGACAGCCTCAGTGACCGCCTCCGCAAGACCCTCGCCGGGCTCACCGGCCGCGGCCGCGTGTCCGAGGCCGATGTCGACGCGGCGATGCGCGAGGTCCGCCTCGCGCTGCTCGAGGCCGACGTCAACTTCAAGGTGGTCAAGGACTTCGTGGCGCGCGTGCGCGAGCGGGCCGTCGGGGCGGAGATCCTCGAGAGCCTGACCGCCGGCCAGCAGGTCGTGAAGATCGTCCACGAGGAGCTGACGGCCCTGCTGTCCACCGGCGACCGGACGTTCCGCCTGTCGGGCAGCCCGGCGGTCGTCGCGCTCGTCGGCCTCCAGGGCTCGGGCAAGACGACCTCGGCCGCGAAGCTCGCGAAGCACGTCGCGAAGCTCGGCCGCCAGCCGATGCTGGTCGCCGCCGACCCGTATCGCCCGGCCGCCGCCGACCAGCTCGAGACGCTCGGCACGTCCCTGGGCATCTCGGTCCACCGCGCCCCGGCCGGCACCCCGACGATCGACATCGTCCGGGGCGGCATCGAGGCGGCGAAGCGGACCGGCCGGGACGTCGTGATCGTGGACACCGCGGGCCGGCTGACGATCGACGACGCGCTGATGGACGAGATCCGGGGCATCAACGCCGCCGTGAAGCCCGTCGAGACGCTGCTGGTCGTCGACGCGATGACCGGCCAGGAGGCCGTGACCGTCGCCCAGGGGTTCGCGGACGCCGTCCCGGTCACCGGCCTCGTCCTGACCAAGATCGACGGCGACGCGCGTGGCGGCGCGGCCCTGTCGATCGGCGCGGTCACGGGGATCCCGGTCAAGTTCCTGGGCACCGGCGAGAAGACCGACGCGCTCGAGGTGTTCCACCCCGACCGCCTCGCCGGCCGCATCCTCGGCATGGGCGACATCGTGACGCTCACCGAGCGCGCCCAGGAGGCGTTCGACGAGAAGCAGGCCGCCAAGCTCGAGGAGTCGGTCCGCAAGGGCGCGTTCACGCTCGACGACATGCTGGCGTCCATGCGCCAGATGCAGAAGATGGGCCCGATGGGCCAGGTCATGTCGATGATCCCCGGCATGGGGGGCATGGCCAAGGAGGCCCAGGACGCCGTCGATCGCGGCGACCTGCGGCGCGTGGAGGCGATCATCCTCTCGATGACGCCGCGCGAGCGCCGGGAGCCGGGCGTCCTGAACGCCTCGCGCCGGCGCCGCATCGCCAACGGGTCCGGGACGTCGCTCCCGGACGTCAATCGCCTGATCAAGCAGTTCGCTGAGATGCAGAAGCTCATGAAACAGCTCTCGGGAGCGGGGGGCCGTCGCGCCGCGATGGGCCAGCTCATCGGGCGCCGGTAGAGGGAACGACGACGACATGACCGACCAGGACCCGACCCAACACTTCACGCCGCCGCCGGATGAGCCGGCTGTGACCCCGCCCGCGCCACCCGCCCCGCCCGTCGGAGCCGCGCCGGACGCGACGTCGCCCTACACCGCCGCCGCCCGCGCCCGCCGCGCCGCCCCCGCCGGGCGCGATGCCGACGTTCGCTCCGCCCGCCGATCCGTCCGTCGCGACCGCGCCGGTCGTGGCCGCGTCGGGGGCGAAGAAGCGCCGCAGCCCGCTCAAGTGGATCGTGGCGCTCGTCGTCGTGGCCCTGGTCGCCGGAACGGCGGCAGGGGCGGCCGTGCTGCTCACCGGGGCCTCGGGCACGCCGTCGGTCCTCGCGTGGACGCCGGCCGACAGCGTGGCCTACACCGAGCTCCGGCTCGACCTCCCCGGCAACCAGCAGGCCGAGCTGGCCAAGGTCGTCAGCGCCTTCCCGGGCTTCGACGACCAGGCCGCGTTCCCGACCAAGATCAACGAGATCCTGGACCAGCTGGTCGGGCGCGCGTCCGACGGCAAGCAGTCCTACACGGCCGACATCGAGCCGTGGTTCGGCGGGCAGCTGAGCGTGAGCGTCGGGGCGATCCCGACCGGGGCCGACGCCGAATCGGCCCGCTTCCTCGCCCTCGCGAGCGTCAAGGACGCCACGAAGGCCGGCGCGTGGGCCTCCGGCGTGCTCCAGGAGACCGGCGCCTCGTCGACCACCGAGACCTACAACGGGGTCACGATCACCATCGTCAAGCCGGCGTCGGACATCACCGTCATGGCCGACAAGGTGCAGATCGCCTACGCCGTCACCGGTCCCGTGCTGGCCCTCGGCGACGTCGCCTCCGTCAAGGCCGCGATCGACACCGCCGGCAAGAGCGGCCTCAACACCAACGCCCAGTTCCAGACCGCCTCGGCGACCCTCACGGGCGACCGCCTGGCGTTCGCCTACACGGACACCGAGGCCATCGTCGACGCGGCCGCCGCGATGGCCCCGTCCGTCGAGGGCATGCCCGTCGCCTCGCTGCCGGCGTTCCTCGACGACCTCTACCCGCCCTGGATGGCCTCCGCGCTCAAGGCGGACAACGGCGCCCTCGTGTTCGAGACGCGCCAGCCGCACATCGAGAAGCTCGGCCCGGCCGCCAACGCCCAGTCGACCCTGCCCTCGCTCGTCCCGGCCGACACCGTCGCGCTCGTCGACGCCCAGGATCTCGGCGGCGGCCTGAAGCGCCTCAAGGCGCTGCTCGCCTCGGACGCGTCGCTCAGCGACGGCGTCCAGCAGATCGACGACGCGCTCAAGCTCGTCGGCGGGTTCGACGCGGTCGTCGGCTGGATCGGTGAGGCCGGGATCGCGGTCACGGACACCAACGGCTCCGTCGCGGGCGGCCTCGTGGTCGTGCCGACCAGCTCGGCCGACGCCGGCCGCCTGTTCACGCAGCTGCGCGGGTTCATCGAGCTCGCCGGCGGCGGCTCGGGGATCACGATCACCGACGAGTCGTACAACGGCGCCACGATCAGCGTGGTCGACCTGGGTGGCCTCGGCGGGCTCGCCGGCGCGGCCGCCGGGGTCGACGTCCCGGGCGACCTCAAGCTCGCCTACGCGGTGACCGACTCGGTCGTCGTGCTCGGCACGAGCGTCGACTTCGTGAAGGCCGTCATCGATGCCCCGTCGGGCGCCAACCTCGCCTCGACCGACCAGTTCAAGAACGCCATCGCCCGGGTGGACAGCGTCAACACGACGCTGTTCTGGCTCGACATCGCCGGCGTTCGCGGGCTGGCCGAGCCGATGCTCTCGGGCGAGGACAAGGCCAAGTACGAGTCAGACCTCAAGCCCTATCTCGAGGCCTTCGACAGCGTCATCGCGACCAGCGTCGCCGGTGACATCGACGAGGGCACGCTTGTCCTCAGCGTGACCGGGAACTAGCCCCGGCCCACGACCCGACCCTTGCCCAACGTCCGCCTCTCAGGGAGGGAGGCGGTGAACCAGGAGGAGCAACACCAGACATGGCCGTCCGCATCCGACTCACCCGCGTCGGCGCGACCAAGCAGCCGAGCTATCGGTTGGTCGTGGCCGACAGTCGATCCGCACGCGACGGGCGCGCGATCGACACCATCGGGCACTACAACCCGCGGACCGATCCGATCGAGCTGAGCGTCGACGAGGCGAAGGCCAAGGATTGGCTCGCCAAGGGCGCCCAGCCGTCCGACACGGTCCGCCGCCTGCTCAAGCAGGCCGGCGTCATCCCCGGCGTCAGCAAGTAGGGGAGCGACGATGGCAGCCGCCGATCTCGTCGAATACGTCGCCAAGTCGCTCGTCGACGATCCCGAGGCCGTCAAGGTCGAGGTCGTCAACGGCGAGGAGGGCACCATCATCGAGCTGCACGTGGCCGAGTCCGACATGGGCAAGGTCATCGGGCGCAACGGGAGCGTCGCGAAGGCGATGCGCACCCTGCTCAAGGTGACCTCCGCCCGGACGGGTGAGCCCGTCAGCCTCGAGATCATCTAGGGGTCCAGGCCCTGGCTCCCTCCACGCCGTCGGGCGGCCGCGCGTCCCCGCGGACGCGCGCCCCGGCGCCGGATGCGCCCGCCGTCGGTCCGGCCGCGGCCACGGCCGTGCCCGAGCGCCTCACCGTGGGGCTCGTTCGCGGCTTGCGGGGGCTGCGCGGCCAGGTCCGCATCGAGCTGCTCACCGACCGCCCGGACGACCGATTCGTGCCGGGCGCCGTGGTCTATCCCGAGGGCTCGTCGCGAGGCCTGACCGTCACCGAGGCCTCCGCGGTCGCCGACGGCCCGGGCTGGTGGCTCCGGTTCCGCGAGGTCCCCGATCGCGCGGCCGCCGAAGCCCTGCGCGGCGTCTACCTCGAGATCGACACGCCGGACGAGCCGCGCGAGCCCGGCCGCTGGCGATGGGACGAGCTCGAGGGCCTCGCGGTCCGATCCGCGTCGGGAGAGGCGCTGGGCACGATCGTCGAGCTCTATCGCGCCGGCGAGACCGAGGTGTTCGTCGTCCGCGGGCCACGCGGGGAGTTCGACGTTCCCGGCGTGCACGGGTTCGTGATCGAGCTGGCGCCCGAACGGGGCGAGATGGTCGTCGACCTCGAGGCGCTCGACCTGGACGCCCGGCCCGTCGAGGCCGAGGACTACGTCCGGCCGCGCGACCGGCGGCCGAAGAACCCGTCCCGCCCGCCCCCGTCGGAGTCCACGCCGGGCGAGCCGGACCCGTCGTGACCCTCGAGGTCGACGTCCTCACGCTGTTCCCGCCGATGGTCGAGGGCCCCCTGAGCGAGAGCATCCCGGCCCGGATCCTGGAGCGCGGCCTGGCGACGGTCCGCGTCCACGACCTCCGGCGCTGGGGCCGCGGCAAGCACCGGACGGTCGACGACTACACGTACGGCGGCGGGGCCGGCATGGTGCTCCGGCCGGAGCCCGTGGCCGAGGCGCTCGCCGAGCTGCGCCGCCCCGAGTCGATCGTGATCCTGCTCGATCCCGCGGGGGAGGTGTTCCGCCAGGCCACCGCCCAGGAGCTGGCGGCCGCCGGGCACCTCGTGCTCCTGTGTCCCCGCTACGAGGGCGTCGACGAACGGATCCGGTCGATGGTCGACCGCGAGCTGTCGATCGGGGACTACGTGCTGACCGGCGGCGAGCTGGCCGCGCTCGTGGTCGTCGACGCGGTCCTGCGGCTGCTCCCCGGCGCGATCGACGAGGCCTCCACGGCCGAGGAGTCGTTCGCCGCCGGCCTCCTCGAATACCCGCAGTACACGCGCCCGGCGACGTTCGACGGCGTCTCGGTCCCCCCGGTCCTGGTCTCCGGCCACCACGAGGAGGTCCGTCGCTGGCGGCTCCGGGAGTCGCTGCGCCGCACGCTCGAGCGGCGGCCGGACCTGCTCGACGGGCGTGCGCTGTCGCCCGAGGAGCGCCGGCTGCTGGACGAGGTCCGCGACGACGCCGCCTCGGGGCCCGCGGATCGCGTCCCGGCGCCGGCCGGCGACGAGCCCGCCGACGCCTGACACGCGGCACCCGCCGTGCTATCCTCCGCCGTCGGCCTGCCGCCTCCGGCGCGCCGCCCTCCGACCCGTGCGCCGCGCGCCGCCGCGGCTGCCGGCCTCAGCGAACAAGGACCCGTACCCGTGAACGTGCTCAACGAGATCGTGCAGGACCAGCTGCGCACCGACCTCCCGGAGATCACCCCGGGCGACACCGTCAAGGTCGCCGCCAAGGTGGTCGAGGGGAACCGCGAGCGCGTCCAGGTCTTCGAGGGCCTCGTCATGCGCGTGCGGAACAGCGGGATCGCGTCGACGATCACCGTCCGCCGGATCGCATCGGGCGTCGGCGTCGAGCGCACGTTCAAGCTCCACAGCCCCCGGATCGACCGGATCGAGGTGGTCCGCCACGGCCAGGTCCGCCGGGCCAAGCTGTACTTCCTCCGCAACCGCGTCGGCAAGGCCGCGACCACGCTCCGCGAGCGCCGCTAGGCCCAGCCGGGCCGGGCCATCCGCCCGGCGAGCAGCGACCAGACGACCCCCGGCCAGCCGGGGGTCGCGCCATGTCCGGGCCGGCGATCGAACTGCGTCGGGCGCGGAGCGGTACGCTAGCGTCCGATGGCCGTGATCGTCCCGACGCTGCGCTGGGAGCGCCCCCTGTGGCGCGGCGGCGCGACCCGAATCGCGGGCGTGGACGAGGTCGGCGTGGCGCCCACCTGCGGCGCGGTCGTCGCGGCGGCCGTGATCATGCCCCCCAACTGCCATCGCATCCCGGGCGTCCGCGACTCGAAGACCCTGTCGGCCGCCCAGCGCGAGCGGCTGGCCCCGATCATCCGTCGCCGGGCCGTGGCGATCGGGCTCGGCGCCGCGTCCGTGGCCGACATCGACCGCCTCAACATCTACCACGCGACCCACCTCGCGATGCGGCGCGCGATCGGCCGGCTGGGCGGCCACGACCACGTCCTGGTCGACGGCCTCCGGATCGCCGACTTCGAGGCGCAGGTCGGGCCGTACACGTCGATCGTCGACGGCGACGCGCGGGTCTACACGATCGCCTGCGCCTCGGTCATCGCGAAGACGGTCCGCGACCGGATGATGCACAACCTCGCCCGGCGCTACCCGGAGTACGGCTGGGACCGCAACGCCGGCTACGCGACCCGCGAGCACCGGGACGCCATCCGCGCCCATGGGCTGACCCCGCACCACCGCCGCAGCTGGCAGGCGATCCAGGTGCTCCTCGCCGGGGACCAGCTCGGCCTGTTCGACCCCGAGGCCGCGAACCCGGCGGACGCCTCGGAGGCGATGGACGACGACGCCGCGTTCCTCGCCGCTGCCGGGGCCGGCGAGCTCATGGCGGTCCCGATGGGGGACGGCGATCCCGCGTCGGGCGACGAGGTGCCGCTCGCGGTGGGCGCGCCGTAGCCCCTCGGTAAGCCCGGGATAAGCGCCCGACCCGATGCTGGGCGCCATGGCGTACCCGGCCGGCCCCACCCAGCGGGCCGGGGCCGCCGCGGAGCGCCTGGTCGCCGCCCGGCTGGCCGGGGCGGGCTGGACGATCCTGGGACGCAACGTCCGGCTCGGCCGGGACGAGCTGGACCTCGTGGCCGTGGACCCCGGACCGCCGCGCACGCTGGTCGTGCTGGAGGTCCGGTGGCGCCGGCGGCGGGACTTCGGGCTGGCCGAGGAGACGATCGACCGGCGCAAGCGCCTGGCCATGCGGCGCGCGATCGGGGCCCTGCTCGAAGCGGGAACGCTCCCGGACGGCACGCCGATCCCGCCGCTGCCGCTGCGGATCGACCTCGTCGCGGTCGACCTCGACCCGCGTGGAAGGCCGTCGATCCGCCACCACCGCGGGTTCCGGCCCTGATCGGCTGGAGCGTGGACCCGTGCTACACTCCCCGCCGCTCCGGAGGTTCCGGGGTACGAACGATCGCCCGCGTCCGAGTCGCTGACCCGGTGCGGAGCACACACGCGGATCATGGTCCCGGGCGGGACGGTGCCGGAGCGGCCAGGTCGCGAGACCCTGCCGTCGGCCCCGCAGGGGATCCGCGGAGGCAGAACCGCAGGAGGTCCCAGTGCCCACCGTCTCGATGCGCCAGCTCCTGGAGGCCGGCGTCCACTTCGGCCACCAGACGCGCCGTTGGAACCCCAAGATGCGCCCGTACATCTTCGCGGAGCGCAACGGGATCCACATCATCGACCTCGCCCAGACGGTCAAGCGCCTCGACACGGCGCTCGAGTACGTCACCGAGACCGTCGCCCGCGGCGAGAGCGTGCTGTTCGTCGGCACCAAGAAGCAGGCGCAGGAGCCGGTGATGCAGGAGGCGATCCGCGCCGGCCAGCCGTACGTCACCAAGCGCTGGCTGGGCGGCATGCTCACCAACTTCGTCACGATCAAGAAGCGCATCGGCCTGCTCGACCAGCTCGAGGCCCGGCAGCTCGCCGGCGACTTCGACCGGCTGCCCAAGAAGGAGGCCGCGGGGCTGACCGAGGAGCTGAACAAGCTCAACGCGATGCTGGGCGGCATCCGCAAGATGAAGCGCGTGCCCGGCGCCATCTTCATCGTCGACCCGCACCGCGAGCGCATCGCCGTCACCGAGGCGAACAAGCTCGAGATCCCGGTCATCGGCACGGGCGACACGAACGTCGACCCGGACGAGCTCGACTACATCATCCCGGCCAACGACGACGCGATCCGCGCGATCCGGCTGCTCTGCCAGCTGGTCGCGGACGCGGCGATCGAGGGTGCGGGCCAGCGCGCCGCACGCGCCGCGTCCGAGCCCGAGGCGCCCGAGGCGTCGGCGATCGACGAGCCCGAGTTCGACGAGACCGCGGCGGCCGACCTGGTCGCCCAGCTCGCCGCCGGCGGGACGCTCTCGTTCGACCCGGACCTCGACGACGACGACCTGCTGCCGGGATCCGCGCGACCGGCCACGGACGCGGCCGCCGCGACCAACGGCGGCGCCGTCCGCCGTCGACGCGCGACGCCGGCAGAGGCCAAGAGCGCCGAACCGGCCACGGCCGCACCGGCGACCGAGGACGCCACGGCTGTCGCGGCGACCGAGGACGCCACGGCCGCACCGGCGACCGAGGAGGCCCCGACCGCCGAAGCGCCCGGCCGACCGCGGCGCCGAAGGCGGCTCCGAAGGCTGGCGACGAAGGCGGCCGCGAAGGCGAGCTCCGACGCCCGAACCGGCGACCTCGGACGACGCCACGGCCGATGCGTCCGACGGCGCCGAGCCGGCGCCCGAAGGCAAGTCGGCCGGCTGAGCCGGCACCGGCGCCCTCGCGGCGCCGGCCATCACCTCGCATCACCCCGCGGCGCGCTCCGCGCGCGCCGTACGCTAGACACAGGAGCACGACACCCATGGCAATCACGGCCGACGCCGTCAAGGAGCTTCGCGAGCGAACCGGCGCGGGCATGATGGACTGCAAGCGCGCCCTCGAGGAGACCGACGGCGACCTCGACAAGGCGATCGCGCTGCTGCGCGAGCGCGGCGTCGCCTCCGCGGCCAAGAAGGCCGGCCGGGAGGCTCGTGAGGGCGTCGTCGGCAGCTACATCCACATGGGCGGTCGGATCGGCGCGCTCGTCGAGGTCAACTGCGAGACCGACTTCGTCGCCCGCACCGAGCAGTTCCAGAAGCTCGTCCGCGACCTCGCGATGCAGGTCGTCGCGCTGCACGCCGAGTACCCGACGATCGAGTCGATCCCCGAGGCCGAGCTGGAGGCCAGGAAGGCCGCCCTGCTGGCCGACGAGGCCGTCCAGGCCAAGCCCGAGGGCGTCCGCGAGAAGATCGTCGACGGCCAGCTCAAGAAGTGGTTCCAGCAGGTCGTGCTCACCGAGCAGCCGTTCCGCGACACCGAGATGACCGTGGGCGAGCTGATCACGCAGTCGATCGCGACGATCGGCGAGAACATCCGCGTCCGCCGCTTCGCGCGGTTCGAGATCGGGGAGGAGCTGTGACCGACGATGGTCGCGGGTCCGGCGACGGCACGGGGCCCGCGGCCCCGGGCACGGCGCCGGCCCGGCTACCGGCGGATCCTGCTCAAGCTGTCGGGCGAGGCCCTGCTCGGCGAGCGCCAGTACGGCGTCGACCCGGAGTTCTGCGCCTTCGTCGCGCGCCAGCTCGCGGAGGTCCACGCGAGTGGCGTCCAGGTCGGCGTGGTCGTCGGCGGCGGCAACATCTTCCGCGGCCTCGCCGCGGCCGCTCGCGGCATGGACCGGGCGACGGGCGACTACATCGGCATGCTGGCGACCGTGATGAACGGCCTGGCCCTCCAGGACGCGATCGAGCGGGCCGGGGTGCCGGTGCGGGTGATGAGCGCGATCGCCATGAACGAGATCGCCGAGCCCTACATCCGCCGCCGCGCCGTGCGCCACCTCGAGAAGGGGCGGGTCACGATCTTCGTCGCCGGCACCGGCAACCCGTACTTCACCACGGACACCGCCGCCGCCCTGCGCGCGGTCGAGATCGGGGCCGAGGTGCTGCTCAAGGCGACCAAGGTCGACGGCGTGTACGACGCCGACCCGATGACCGATCCCAACGCCACCCGCTACGCGAGCCTGGGCTACCAGGACCTGCTGCGCGACCAGCTCAAGGTGCTCGACGCCGCCGCCGTGTCGCTGTGCCTCGAGAACGACCTGCCGATCGTGGTGTTCGATCTCAACGCCCCCGACAACATCTCGAGGGTTGCCCGCGGCGAGCCGGTGGGTACCCTGATCTCCGCGCAGCGTGGAGGAGTCACCGGATGACCAGCGAGATCCTGGCCGGCGCCGAGCGCAAGATGCTGCGCGCGGTCGAGGCGATGGAGCGCGACTTCCAGGGCCTGCGGACCGGCCGCGCGTCGACGTCGCTCGTGGAGCGGCTGACCGTGGACTACTACGGCACCCAGACCCCCCTCAACCAGCTCGCCTCGATCAGCGTGCCCGAGTCGCACCAGATCGTGATCCAGCCGTGGGACCGGGGCGTGATCGGCGCCATCGAGAAGGCGATCCAGAAGAGCGACATCGGCCTCACGCCGAACGTCGACGGCACGCTCGTGCGGCTGAACATCCCGCCGCTCACCGAGGAGCGTCGCAGGGACATCGTCAAGAGCGTCCACAAGCGGATGGAAGAGGCCCGCGTCGAGATCCGCAACCTCCGCCGTGAGGCCGCCGACGCCATCAAGAAGGAGGAGCGGGACGGCGACGTCGGGACGGACGAGTCCCGGCGCGAGCTGGACCAGCTCCAGAAGCTCACGGACCGGGTGGTCGGCGACGTCGATCGCCTGGGGGACGTCAAGGAGCAGGAGGTCCTGGAGGTCTAGTGGCCCAGGCGCCGCTCGATCGCTCGCTCGCCCGGCCCACGGACGCCCCGCCGCTCGCCCACGAGGGCGCGGCGGGCCGCTCGGCCGGTGCCTCCGCTGACGCCGCCCCCGTCGTCGATGCCGCCCAGCCGCCCGACGTCGCGGCCGAGGCGCCGGAGGCCGCGCTGCTGCCGCCCGAGGAGCTGCCGCGCCACGTGGCGATCATCATGGACGGCAACCGCCGCTGGGCCCGCTCGCGCGGCAAGCCTGACTTCGAGGGCCACGCGGCCGGCGTCGAGGCGATCCGCGAGCTGCTGCGGCACGCGGTGCGACGCGGGGTGCCGATGCTGACCCTGTACGCGTTCAGCCGCGAGAACTGGGCCCGCTCCGACGAGGAGGTCGCCGGCCTGTTCGACCTCCTCGGCCAGGCGATCCGCGACGAGACCGACGAGCTGGCCGCCCAGGGGGTGAAGGTCCGCCTCCTCGGCCGTCTCGAGGAGCTGCCCGACTCGACGCGGACGTCGATCGGTGCCGCGCTCGACCGGACGGCCGAGGGGACCCGGCTCCAGCTCAACATCGCCTGGAACTACGCGGGCCGCACCGAGATCGTCGATGCCTTCCGCCGGATCGCCGCGGCCGGGACGCCACCCGACGAGGTCGACGAGCGGACGATCAGCAACGCGCTCTACACGGGCGGCCTGCCCGACCCCGACCTCGTCATCCGGACCGGCGGCGAGCAGCGGATCAGCAACTTCCTGATCTGGCAGTGCGCCTACGCCGAGCTCGTGTTCAGCGAGCGCCTGTGGCCGGACTTCGGACCCGAGGCGTTCGACGAGGCCCTGCTCGAGTTCGCGAGCCGCACGCGCCGGTTCGGGCGCTAGCGGCCGGCCCGGTGCTCCGGACCCGCGCGCTCTCGGCGCTCGTCCTCGTCCCCGTCCTGCTGGTCGCCCTGTTCCTGGGCCTCCAGGCGGTGGCGCTCGTCCTCGCACTGGTCGCTGGCCTGGCCGGGATGGAGCTCTTCCGCCTCCTGCGGTCGGCGGGCTATCCGTCGCTCGCGCTGCTCGGGACCGCGATCGCGATCGCGCTCGTCCTCCAGGCCGGGTTCGTCCCCGAGGCCGAGAAGGGGATGGTCCTGGTGGCCATCGGCGCCGTCCTCGCGGGCGTCGGCAGCCTGGTGCGGCCCGATCCCCGGGACGGCCTGGTGGCCTGGATCGCGACGGTGTTCGGGGCCCTGTACGTCGGGCTGATCGCGTTCGTCCTCCACGTGGCCACGATGGCGCCCGCGGTCGCGGCCTCGGCGCCGCTCGCCGGCGTCGGCTCCGAACGCGGCTGGATCCTGCTGCTGGTGCTCGGCGTGTGGAGCTACGACACCGGCGCCTACCTCGTCGGGAGCCAGATCGGCCGCCACAAGTTCCTGACCCACATCTCGCCCTCGAAGTCGATCGAGGGCCTGGTCGGCGGCCTGATCGCGTGCACGATCGTGGTCGCGCTGATGCTGGTCGGGCTCGGCCAGCCGCCGCTCGGGGCGATCGTGCTGGGCCCGCTCCTGGGCCTCGCCGCGCAGGCCGGCGACCTCGCCGAGTCGATGCTCAAGCGGGCCGCCGGCGCGAAGGACTCGGGCACCCTGATCCCGGGCCACGGCGGCATCCTCGACCGGATCGACTCGTTCCTGTTCGCGGGCCCCGTCGTGGCGCTGTATGTCCTCGCGTTCGCCCGCTGACCCTCCGCCCGGGTCGCCGGGCGACCGGCCGCGCGTGCGCGTCGCCCTCCTGGGCTCGACCGGCAGCATCGGCCGGCAGGCGGTCGACGTGCTCGAGCGGCACCCGGACCGGTTCGACGTCGTGGCCCTCGCCGCGGGGCGCAACGCCGGCGAGCTGAGCGCCCAGGCGGCACGCCTCCGGCCGGCGGTCGTCAGCCTGGCCGGCGACGGGGCGCCGCTGGACCTCCCGGCCGGGGTCACCCGGATCGGCGGGAGCGACGCGCTCGAGGCGCTCGCGACGCGCGACGACGTCGACCTCGTGGTCGTGGGCACGGGCGGGGTCGTGTCGCTGCGCCCGGTGCTCGCCGCGCTGCGGGCGGGCAAGGTCGTCGCGACGGCCAACAAGGAGACGCTGGTCGCCGGCGGGCACCTCGTGATGCCCGAGGCCCGGGCGCGGGCGACGGAACGCGCGGTCGACGGCGGGTCCCGCCGACCCGCTGGCGACGCCGCTGGCCTGGCTCCGGCCCATCGACTCGGAGCACTCGGCGATCTGGCAGTGCCTGGTCGGGGAGCCGCGGCAAGCGATCGCTCGCCTGGTCCTCACCGCGTCGGGCGGCCCGTTCCTCGACGCCCCGGGCGCCCTGTCGACGGTGACGCCGGCGCAGGCGCTGCGCCACCCGACCTGGTCGATGGGGGCGAAGATCACGATCAATTCCGCGACCCTGGCCAACAAGGGCCTGGAAGTGATCGAGGCACACTGGCTGTACGATGTCGGCTACGACGCCATCGACGTCGTCGTGCATCCCCAGAGCGTCGTCCACTCGGCCGTCCTGTTCGTGGATGGCTCGCTCAAGGCCCAGCTGGGCACCCCCGATATGCGACTTCCCATCCAGTACGCCCTCACGCACCCCGAGCGCCTCCCGTCACCGGCGGCGCCCCCGGACCTCGTCGCCGCGGCGCAGCTGGACTTCCGCGCGCCCGACGAGGCCCGCTTTCCCGCGCTGCGGATCGCCCGCGAGGCCGGCCGGGCCGGCAGCCGCGCCTCGGCGACGCTGATCGCGGCCGACGAGGTCGCGGTGGCCCGGTTCCTCGACGGCAGCCTGGACTTCCCGGGCATCCCGCGCCTGCTCGAGGCGGCCGTCGACGCGGTATCGGGCAGGGCCCCGACCAGGCGCCGGACCTCGACGCGCTGGTCGCCCTCGACGCCGAGGTGCGGGCCGCCTTCGCGAGCGGACCGGTCGACGAGGTCCGCGCGTGATCGAGCTCGCGCAGTCCTTCGTCACCGTCCTCGCTGTTCATCCTGATCCTGGGCGCGCTCGTCCTGATCCACGAGCTCGGCCACTTCGTGACCGCCCGATGGGCGAGGGTGCGGGTGCTCGAGTTCGGCATCGGCTTCCCGCCGCGGGCGAAGGTGCTCGGGCGCGGCAAGCCCGACCCCGAGGATCTCGCGCGGCCGTTCGTCCCACCCGCGCTGCCGCCGGGGATCGAGCCCGGCTCGCCCGAGGCCGCCGCGTTCATCGAGACGGCGGCCGAGCTCGACACGAGCCGCCAGGGGACCGTCTACACGCTCAACTGGCTCCCGATCGGCGGCTTCGTCAAGCTCGAGGGCGAGGACGGCGACAACGCCAACGACCCGCGCGCCTTCTCGCGCGCCCGGCTGCCGGTGAAGCTCGGCATCCTGGTCGCGGGGGTCGCGATGAACCTCCTGCTGGCGTTCGTGATCTTCACCGGGCTCGCGCTGTGGGGCGAGCCGCAGATCGGCGTCCGGATCGGCGAGGTCGTCGCGGGGGCGCCGGCCGCGACCAGCGGCCTCGTCGCGGGCGACACGATCGTCACCATCAACGGCACGCGCTATTCCGCGTTCGCCAACCCGGAGCAGGCGATCCTCGACCTCCAGGCGAACGGCGGCCAGGCCGTCGACGCTCGGGATCCTCCACGCCGACGGCAGCACGGAGCGACGTCGCCGTCGTGCTGCGGACGCCGACGCTGGATCAGCCGGGGGCGCTCGGGATCCGGGCGTCGGCCGTGTCGACCGTGGGCAAGATCGACAACACGTTCGTCGAAGCGGTCCAGACCGGCGCCAAGCGCACGGTCCAGGCGTTCAGCCTCATCCTGGTCGGGCTGGGCGACCTCGCCCGCTCGATCGTCACCGACCCGACGGCGACGCCGCCGGCGTCCGGTCCGGTCGGGATCGCGGTCGAGCTGGGCAACGTCCTGTGGGGCCTCGGGCCGCTGTACGTGATCTACCTCACCGCGCTGCTGTCGGCCAACCTCGCCCTGGTCAACATCCTCCCGTTCCCGCCCCTCGACGGTGGCCGGATGCTGGTGATCGTGCTCAAGGCGATCCCGCGCTACGGTCGCCGGATCTCGCTGCGCGCCGAGCAGCTGACGTACGCCGTCGGGTTCGTGGCCCTGTTCACGTTCCTGATCTGGATCACCGTGTTCGACATCGCGAAGCAGGTGAGCGGCACCCCGTGACGTCGCCGGACCAGCTCAGACCGGTCCGTCGACCGACGGTGTCGGTCGACGTCGGCGGCGTGCTGGTCGGCTCCGCGCACCCGGTCGTGGTCCAGTCGATGACCAACACGGACACGGCCGACCCGGACGGGACGGCGCTCCAGGTGGCCCGCCTGGCCCACGCGGGGTCGCAGCTCGTGCGGGTGACCGTGAACACGGACGAGGCGGCGGCGGCGGTGCCCGACATGCTGCGCAAGCTGCGTGACAACCTCGGCGTCGACGTGCCGGTCATCGGCGACTTCCACTACAACGGCCACAAGCTGCTCGTGGACTATCCGGAGATGGCCGCGGGCCTCGCCAAGTACCGGATCAACCCCGGCAACGTCGGCACGAAGCGCCACGACGAGCACTTCCAGACGATCGTCCGCGTCGCGATCGAGAACGGGAAGCCGGTCCGGATCGGCGTCAACTGGGGATCGCTCGACCAGCAGCTGCTCACCGATCTCATGGAGGCCAACGCGCGCCTGGCCGAGCCGCGCGACGCGCGCGACGTGATGATCGACGCGATGGTCGAGTCCGCGATGCGCTCGGCCGAGCTGGCCGAGGAGACGGGCCTCGGCCACGACCGGATCATCCTGTCGGCGAAGGTGTCCGGCGTCCGCGACCTCGTCGACACCTACCACCGGCTGGCGCCGCGATCCGACTACCCGCTCCACCTCGGCCTGACCGAGGCGGGCATGGCGATGAAGGGGATCGTGGCCTCGACGGCCGGCCTCGCGATCCTGCTCAACGAGGGCATCGGCGACACGATCCGGGTCTCGCTGACGCCGGAGCCCGGCGCCGGCCGCGAGCTCGAGGTGGAGGTCGCCCAGCAGGTCCTGCAGTCGATGGGCCTGCGTTCGTTCCTGCCCCAGGTCTCCGCCTGCCCGGGCTGTGGCCGCACGACCTCGACGTACTTCCAGGAGATGGCCAAGGAGATCACCGAGCACCTCAAGGCGCGGATGCCCGAGTGGCAGGCGAGCCACCCCGGCGTCGAGGAGATGCAGGTGGCCGTCATGGGCTGCGTCGTCAACGGCCCCGGCGAGTCGAAGCACGCCGACATCGGGATCAGCCTGCCGGGCACGTTCGAATCACCGGTCGCGCCGGTGTTCATGGACGGCCGGCTCGACCGGACGCTCCGCGGCGACCACATCGTCGACGAGTTCATCGCGATCCTCGAGGACTACGTGGACCGTCGCTACGGCGCCGCGGCCCCGGAGCCGGCCGCCGTCTGAGATCGACCCCCGCCAAGGGCGTCGCGAGCGGCGCCGGCGCTGCACGACGGGGCCCTCGCTGAGCGTGGGCGTCCACGGGTCCGGGTGTATACTTTCGGCCAATAACGCGAGGCCGCCTCGGAACGTGGGTGACCAACCCACGTTTCTTCGTGTCACGGGGGCTTCGCCGCCATCGAGCAGGATGCAGGGAGGCACAGGATGAGTCGTGACTTCGTCGGTGCGCTGCTCCAGCTCAACGCCGAGAAGCAGGTCTCGCGCGAGGCGCTCGTCCGGGCCCTGGAGGAAGGCATCCAGGCCGCCTATCGCCGGGTCGCCGGCGAGGAGGACATCTTCGTGCGCGTCGAGCCGGACAGCGGCCGGATCGACGTCTATCGCGGGCGCTACGTCGTCGACGAGATCGAGGACCCGATGGTCGAGGTCACGGTCGACGAGGCCCGCCAGACCAAGGACGATGCCCGCGCCGGCGACGTGATCCAGATCGAGCAGCTCGACGGCGAGCACTTCGGCCGCATCGGCGCGCAGACCGCGAAGCAGATCATCCTGCAGCGGATCCGCGAGGTCGAGCGGGACCAGGTCTTCGACCAGTTCGCGAACCGCGAGGGCGAGCTGCTGACGGGCTCCGTCAGCCGCGTCGAGCCCCGGGCGATCATCCTCGACGTCGGGAAGGGCGTGGAGGCGATCCTCGCCACGAGCGAGCAGAGCCCCCTCGAGCACTACCGCATCGGGCAGCCGGTCAAGGCCTACGTCCTCGAGGTGCGCCGGTCGGCGCGCGGACCGCAGATCCTCGTGTCGCGGACCCACAAGGGCTTCCTGAAGCGCCTGTTCGAGCTCGAGGTCCCGGAGATCCACGCCGGCACCGTCGAGGTCAAGGCGATCGCCCGCGAGGCCGGCAGCCGGTCCAAGGTGGCGGTCGCGTCGCGCCAGGAGGGCCTCGATCCGGTCGGGGCGACCGTGGGGCAGCGGGGCGCTCGCGTGCAGGCCGTCGTGGCCGAGCTGGCGGGCGAGAAGATCGACGTCATCCCGTGGAACGAGGACCCGTCGCTGTTCGTCGCCAACGCGCTGTCGCCGGCCCAGGTCCTGGGCGTCAACATCGACACCGAGCACCGGATCGCCAACGTCACCGTGCCCGAGCGGATGCTCTCGCTCGCGATCGGCCGGGAGGGCCAGAACGCCCGCCTGGCGGCGCGCCTGACCGGCTGGCGGATCGACATTCGCAGCGACGTCGCGCCCGCCCCCGAGGACGAGGGCGCTCCGTCCGCCGCGGCCGACGCGGCCCCCGCGGAGGCTGCCGAGCCCGCCGCAGCGGCCGGTGCCGCCGTCCCGGCGGCCGAACCGGCCGCCGCCGCCGCCGTCGCCGAGACCCCGGCCGCGCCGAGGCCCCCGCCGACGGGTCGGACGCCGCCGATGCGGCCCCGGCCCCCGCGAAGCCCAGGGCCAAGCGGACCACGAAGGCCGCGGCCGCGGCGTCCGCCGACGGCGATGCGCCTGCCGCAGCGCCCGCGGCCGAGGCCGAGGCGGCCGTTGCGAAGCCGAAGCGCGTCCGGAAGGCCAAGGCCGACGCTGCCGAGCCGACTGCTGTCGAGGCGACGACCGACGGGGAGGTGTCGTCGTAGCGCCGGCAGCACCGGGGCGAACCCGGGCACCCGCGCCGCGACCGACCCCGACCCGGAGCTGCGTCGCCTGCCGCACCGCGCGACCCAAGCGCGAGCTGGTCAGGATCGTGCGCGCGCCCGACGGCGCCGTCGCGATCGACCCGACCGGCCGGGCCGCCGGTCGTGGCGCCTACCTCTGCCGGGACGCGTCCTGCTGGGACGCGGCGGCCCGCAAGCGGGCCCTCGAGCACGCGCTGAAGACGACCATCCCCGCGGACCTCGTGGCCCGGCTCTCGGCCGGTCCCGACGTCCCCACCATCGCCACCACCCACGCCGGCGCCTCGTCGTCGGCCCCCAGCATCGATACTGACCATCAAGGAGGAAGCCGTGGCCAGGAGTAGGAGCGGCACCCGCGGACGACGCGGGCCCCGCAAGCCGCAGCGACGAACCGGAGCCTTTCCGCAGGGAGCGGTCCAGGTCGTCGACCCGGTCGAGCGAGGCCCCATCGAGCTGCCGGGCACGATCACCGTCAAGGAGCTCGCGGAGCTGCTCGCGACCAGCCCGGCGGACATCATCCGCGAGCTGATCAAGAGCGGGATCTTCGCGACCATCAACCAGCTCATCGACCGGGACACCGCGTCCCTGGTCGCGAGCGAGCTCGGCTACGAGGTGGCCGAGCCCACCGCGGCCGCCCCGACGACCGACGAGGAGGACGGCAGCGGGCCGCCGGCCGAGGCGGCCAAGGAGGTCCTGTTCGAGGAGGCCGACGACGCCGACCTCGTCGCCCGGGCCCCGATCGTGACCGTCATGGGTCACGTCGACCACGGCAAGACGAGCCTGCTCGACGCCATCCGCTCGACCACGGTCGCGTCGGGCGAGCGCGGCGGCATCACCCAGCACATCGGCGCGTCCGAGGTCACGACCAAGGACGGCAAGCACATCGTGTTCCTCGACACGCCGGGCCACGAGGCGTTCACCTCGATGCGGGCCCGCGGCGCACGCGTCACGGACATCGCCGTGATCGTCGTCGCGGCCGACGACGGCGTGATGCCCCAGACCCTCGAGGCGATCAGCCACGCGAAGGCGGCCAAGGTGCCGCTGGTCATCGCGATGAACAAGATCGACCGCGCGGAGGCCAACCCCGATCGCGTCAAGACCGAGCTCGCCGAGGCGGGCGTGGTGATCGAGGACTTCGGCGGCGATACGCCGCTGGTCCCGGTCAGCGCGAAGACGGGCCAGGGCATCGACGAGCTGCTCGAGATCATCCTGCTGGTCGCCGACCTCCAGGAGCTCAAGGCCAACCCGAAGCGCGACGCGGTCGGCACGGTCATCGAGGCCCAGCTCGACAAGGGTCGCGGCCCGGTCGCGACGCTGATCGTCCAGACCGGCACGCTGCGCGTGGGCGACATCGTCGTCGTGGGCAACACCTTCGGCAAGATCAAGGCGCTCGAGACGGCCGCCGGCAAGCGCGTCTCGAAGGCCGGGCCGTCGTCCGCGGTCGTGATCCTGGGCCTGTCCGACGTCCCCGAGGCGGGCGACGTCCTGCGCGTCGTCGGCGACGAGAAGGCCGCCCGCGCCCAGGTCGAGACCCGCAAGAACGAGCAGGCGGCGCGCGAGGGCGGGGGCGGCGGTCGCGCCACCCTCGAGGACCTCTACCGCCAGATCCAGGCCGGCCAGGCCAAGGAGCTGCGGATCATCCTCAAGGCCGACGTGTCGGGCTCGCTGGGTGCGATCACCCACGCGCTCGAGCAGCTCGGGACCGACGAGGTCAAGATCAACATCCTGCTCGAGGCCAACGGCGACATCACGGACAACGACATCATGCTCGCGACGGCGTCGAACGCGATCGTGGTCGGGTTCAACACCTCGATCACCGAGACCGCGCGGCGCGCCGCCGAGAGCGAGGGCGTCGACGTCCGGCTCTACGACATCATCTACAAGCTCACGGACGACATCGACGCGGCCCTCAAGGGCCTGCTCGAGCCGGAGATCGTGGAGGTCGTCGAGGGCCGTGCGGAGGTCCGCCAGATCTTCCGGGTCGGCAAGAGCACGGTCATCGCCGGCTGCTACGTGACCGACGGGCGCATCGTCCGCAACGGCGGCGCGCGCGTCTGGCGCGGCGGCAAGGTCATCGAGACCGACAAGATCGACTCGCTGCGTCGCTTCCGGGACGACGTGCGCGAGGTCGCCCAGAACTTCGAGTGCGGCATCGGCCTCGCCGGCTACAACGACCTCGAGGAAGGCGACATCATCGAGTGCTTCACGAACCAGACCCGGAGCCGGGTCGTCAGCTGAGGCACTCGCGCCCATGAGCCAGCGCACCGAGCGCGTCGACGAGCTCCTGCGCCAGGAGATCGGTGCGCTCCTGTCCAAGGAGATCGCGGACCCGCGGATCGGGTTCGCGACCATCACCGACGTCGAGACCGCCCCGGACCTCCGCCACGCGAAGGTCTGGGTCAGCGTGATCGGCGGCAAGGCCGAGAGCACCGAGACGGTCCGGGCGCTCCAGGCGGCGATGCCGTTCGTCCGCCACGAGCTCGGCCGCAGGCTGCGCATCAAGCGCATCCCGGAGCTGCACATCCGGCTCGACGACTCCGCCGAGCGCGGGACGCGCGTCCTGCACCTGCTCAACGAGTTGGAGGCGGGCGCCGACCCGCAGGCGATCGAGCCGTTCGAGGAGTCGCTCCCGACGCCCGTCCGGCGGCTGCCCCACGAGGGCGACACCGCCGATCCGGCCGAGCCCGCCGCGGAGCCGGGACCGAAGAAGCCATCCTCGCGACGGCACGGGCCGGGACCGTCCCGTGCGGGGGGTCGCGGGCCGGGCGGCGCCGGCGGCAAGGGCGGCGGACACGGCAAGCGGCACCGGTCGGGCAAGCCCGCCCATCGCCGCGGATGACCGCGCCCGTCGATCTCGCGGCCCTGGCCGGTGAGGCCGTCCCGCCCGAGGTCATCGCCCGGCTGCGCGGGGCCCGCGAGGTGCTGGCCGTGGGGCACGAGAACCCCGACGCGGACACGCTCGGCGCGACGCTCGCCGTGTGCCGGATCGTCGAGTCGCTCGGCGGCCGCGCGACACCGCTGTTCTCGGACGCCCCGCCGCCGCTGTACGCGTTCCTGCCGGGGGTCGAGCGGGTGCGCCTCGCGCCCGATCCGGGCGTCGCCTACGACCTGCTCGTGCTGTCCGACTGCGCGACGGCGGAGCGCGTCGGTGGGGTCGCCGGACGGCATCCCGACCTGTTCCGCGACCTGCCGCGGGTCGTCGTCGACCACCACGCCTCGAACGACGCCAAGGGTCCGGCCGACTGGGTCGACCCGGTCGCGGCGGCGACCTGCGAGATGACCGCGCTGCTCGCGGTCCGGCTCGGCATCCCGCTCGACCTCGCCGACGGGGCACTCGCGACCGAGCTGATGGCCGGGATCGTGATGGACACGGCGACGTTCGCCCACCCGAACGCCACGCCGCGCACGCTGGCGGTCTCGGCCGCGCTCGTGGACGCCGGGGCGCCGCTGTCCGACATCTCGCGCCGCCTCTACCGCTCGAAGCCGGACGCCCAGCTGCGGCTGTTCGGGCGGGTGCTGGACCGGCTCCGGACGTCGCCCGACGGGCGGCTGATCTGGTCGACGCTCGAGCCCGGCGACCTGGAGGCCACCGGCGCGCTGCCGGCGCACTCGGAGGGGATCATCGACCTGCTCGCCCAGTCCGAGTCCGCCGAGGTCGCGATGCTGCTGAAGGCCCAGGAGGACGGGACGACCCGGCTGAGCGTCCGGACGAAGCCCGGCGGCGTCGACGCGACGGTGCTGACCGGAACGTTCGGTGGCGGGGGACACGCCCGGGCGGCGGGCGCGACCGTCGCGCTGCCCCTCGACCAGGCGGCCGCCGCCGTGGGCGCCGAGGCCGCGCGTCTCGCCGCGGCCGTCCAGCGGTGACCCGGGGCGGACGCTCCGGCGGCCTCGACGGCGTCCTGATCGTCGCCAAGCCGTCCGGGCCCACCTCGCACGACGTCGTCGGCCTCGTGCGGCGACTGTCGTCCACCCGGCGGGTGGGGCACGGCGGGACCCTGGACCCGTTCGCCGCGGGGGTGCTGCCGGTGTTCCTGGGCCGCGCGACGCGCCTCGTCGAATACCACCTCGGCTCGACCAAGCGCTACCGCGCGACGATCTGCTTCGGCGACCGGTCGACGACCGACGACATCGACGGTGAGCGGACGCCGGTCGACGGGCCTCCGGCCACGCGCGAAGCTGTCGTCGCCGGCCTCGCCGCGTTCACCGGCCCGATCCGCCAGGTCCCGCCGGACTACAGCGCGGTGCAGATCGCCGGCCGGCGGGCCTACCAGCTGGCGCGCTCGGGCACGCCCGTGGAGCTGCCGGCACGCGACGTCGTGATCCACGCCTTCGACCTCGTCGAGTGGGACGACGCCGACCCGGCCCGTCCGATCGCGATCGTCGACGTCGCCTGCTCAGCCGGCACGTACGTGCGGTCGCTCGCCCGGGATCTCGGGGCCCACCTGGGCACCGGTGCCTACCTCGGGGCCCTGATTCGCACCGCGTCGGGCGGCTTCCGACTGGAGGACGCCATCGCCCTCGACGACCTTCGCGCCCACGCGGGCGACGGACCGGCGGGCGTCGAGCGGATCCTGCGGCCGATCGACGCCGGCCTCGAGGACCTGCCGCACGCGGTCGTGACCGACGACGAGATCCGGCGGCTCGGGGAGGGGCTGATCACCGCCCCCAAGACGGCGCTCCCGACACGCGATGCCCCGGTCGTGCTCGCCGTCGGGCCGGACGGGCGGGTCGCGGCCGTCTGTCGCGCGGTCTCGGGGGCGCTCCATCCGCACAAGGTTCTCGTCGAGCGACCGGAGACGCACCTCGGTGCCGCGGGGCGCGCCGGGGGTCGCACCGCACCCACGGCCGAGCCGCCTGCCGTGCCCGAGACCGCACCGGGGCCGGGACACGAGCCGGAGACAGAGCCGGACGCCGCACCGGACGCCGCACCCGAGCCGGTCGCCGAGGGCGCCTGAGTGCGGGTGGTCATGGGGCTCGATGGGATCGAGCCGTCGTCGCGACCCGCGTTCGTCGTCGTGGGCGTGTTCGACGGCCTCCATCGCGGTCATGCCTACCTCCTCGACCACCTCGTCGCCGAGGCGACCCGCCGGTCGGCGGACCCCGTCGTGATCACGTTCGACCACCACCCGGACGAGGTGCTGACGGGCAGCGCCCCGCCGATCCTGTGCGACCCCGACGAGCGCCTGGACCGGCTCGCGACCGCCGGCGTCGGCACGACCGTCGTCGTCCACTTCGACCGGGCGCTGCGCGAGACCCCGTACGAGGCGTTCGTCGACCGGATCGCCGCCCGCACGCGTCTCGACGGCTTCCTGATGACGCCCGACGCCGCCTTCGGCTACCAGCGGGCGGGGACGCCCGAGGCCCTGGCGGCGCTCGGGGCCGCTCGAGGGTTCGAGGTCGTCGTCGTGCCGGCGTTCGAGGTCGACGGGCGACCCGTGAGCAGCACCCAGATCCGCGCCGACATCGCGGCCGGGAACCTCGAGGCGGCGGCGCGGCAGCTGGGGCGGCCGCACGCCGTCGTGGGGGAAGCGGTGGGGGCGGGCGAGGGAAGCGTGCTCCGGTTCCCGCTTCCCGTCGCCCTGCCCCCAGAAGCCAGATACCGCGCGCGCATCGGAGCGGGTTCATCGGACGGGGCAGCGTCGCCCATCGCCGAGGGCGAGGTCAGGGTCCTGGGCGGGGGCGTCATCCTGCCGGGGGCGCTCCGAATCGGTCGGACGAGGGTGGAGTTCGAGGGCCCGGCGTGATCGAGGACGACCGGGATTGTGATATCGTCTAACAAACTCGGCCGGGCGCGCCGGCGCCGGGCAAGTGGCGGGCGAGGAGGAGCGGGCGTGAGCGAGGCGTTCTTCACCGAGGTGACGGGTCGGATCCCGTTCGGCGGCCTCGACAGCGACGACCCCCTGGCGTTCAAGGTGTACCAGCCGGACCGGCTCGTGCTCGGCACGCGGATGGAGGACCACCTCCGGCCCGGGGTGTGCTTCTGGCACTCGTTCGCCTGGCCCGGCATGGACATGTTCGGGATCGGCACCCTGGACCGGCCGTGGCTCGCCGCCACCGATGACGAGATGGCGGCCGCGCGGTCGAAGCTGGCCGTCGCGTTCGAGTTCTTCGAGAAGCTCGGCACGCCGTACTACTGCTTCCACGATCGCGACGTCGCCCCCGAGGGCGACGACTACCGGACCTTCCGCTCGAACCTCGACGCCCTGGCCGACGATGCCGCCGGCCACCAGGAGCGGACCGGCGTCCGCCTCCTGTGGGGCACGGCCAACCTGTTCACCCACCCGCGCTACCAGGCGGGCGCGGCGACCAACCCCGACCCCGAGGTGTTCGCGTACGCCGCGGCGCAGGTCAAGCACATGCTCGAGGTCACCCAGCGGCTCGGCGGCGAGAACTACGTCCTGTGGGGCGGCCGAGAAGGGTACGACACGCTCCTCAACACGGATCTCCGGCGCGAAGGCGAGCAGCTCGCTCGCTTCCTCCACCTGGTCGTGGAGCACAAGCACAAGATCGGCTTCGAGGGCCAGCTGCTCATCGAGCCCAAGCCGATGGAGCCGACCAAGCACCAGTACGACTACGACGTCGCCACCGTCCACGGATTCCTCGTCCGGAACGGGCTCGAGGGCGAGTACCGGACCAACATCGAGGCCAACCACGCGACCCTCGCCGGGCACAGCTTCCACCACGAGGTCGCGTTCGCCGCCGCCAACGGGATGCTGGGCAGCGTCGACGCCAACCGGGGCGACCCGCAGAACGGCTGGGACACCGACCAGTTCCCGAACTCGGTCGAGGACCTGGTCCTGCCGCTGTTCGAGATCCTGCGCGCCGGCGGGATCGCTCCCGGGGGCTTCAACTTCGACGCCAAGCTCCGCCGCCAGAGCACCCACCGGAGCGACCTGTTCCACGCCCACATCGGCGGCCTGGACACGCTTGCCCGCGCCCTGCTGGTGGCCGCGGACCTCGTCGAGCGAGGCGAGCTCGCGGGCCTCCGGGACCGGCGCTACGCGGGCTGGGACGGCGAGCTGGGCACGACGATCCTGGGCGGCTCCCTGAGCCTCGCCGACCTCGAGGCCCGCGTCGCCGACGGCAGCATCGACCCGGTGCGGGCGTCGGGCTCGCAGGAGCGGCTCGAGAACCTCGTCAACCAGCGGATCTGGGCCGTCGACCGGGCGGACCGGGGCTGACCGATGGGCGTCGTCCTCGGGATCGACGTCTCGACCACGGCGACGAAGGCGGTCGTGCTCGACGCGACCGGGAGCGTCCGGGCGATCGGGACGTCCGGCTACGGGTTCGAGCAGCCGCAACCGCTGTGGAGCGAGCAGGACCCGCGCCTGTGGTGGGCGGGAACCCGGGCGGCGATCGGCGAGGCGCTCGCCGCGGCGGGCGTGTCCGGGGCCGAGGTCGAGGGCGTCGGGCTCACCGGGCAGATGCACGGGCTCGTGCTGCTGGACGCGGCCGGCGAGGTCCTCCGGCCCGCGATCCTGTGGAACGACCAGCGCACGGAAGCCGAGTGCGACGCGATCCGCGCGACCGTCGGCCCGGAGCGGCTCGTCGAGATCACCGGCAACGACGCGCTGACCGGGTTCACCGCGCCGAAGCTGGCCTGGGTCCGGGCCCACGAGCCCGACGTCTGGCGGCGGGTCGCCCACGTGCTGCTGCCCAAGGACTACGTGCGCCTCCGGCTGACGGGCGGCTACGCGCTGGACAAGGCCGATGGCGCCGGCACGCTGCTGTTCGACCTCGCGGCGCGTGACTGGTCCCCGGTCATGCTCGACGCGCTGGGCATCGACCCGTCGTGGATGCCGCCGACGTTCGAGGGGCCGGACGTGACGGGCACGGTCACCGCGGAGGCGGCCGCGGCCACCGGCCTGCGCGCCGGGACGCCGGTGATGGCCGGCGGCGGGGACCAGGCGGCCAACGCGGTCGGCGTCGGGGCCGTGGTGCCCGGACGCGTCGCGCTGTCGCTGGGGACCTCGGGCGTGGTGTTCGCGACGACCGACAGCCCGCTGTTCGAGCCGGCCGGACGCGTGCACGCGTTCTGCCATGCCGTTCCCGGCCGGTGGCACATGATGTCGGTGATGCTGTCGGCCGCCGGCAGCCTCCGCTGGTTCCGCGACGCCGTGGCGCCGGAGGCCTCGTTCGACGACCTCGTCGACGGCGCCGCCGAGGTGCCGGCGGGGGCCGGCGGCCTGCTGTTCCTGCCCTACCTGTCGGGCGAGCGCAGCCCGTACCCGGACCCGCACGCGCGCGGCGCGTTCGTCGGCCTCACGCTCGCCCACGACCGGCGGCATCTCGCCCGGGCCGTGCTCGAGGGCGTGGCGTTCGGGCTGCGCGACGGCCTCGACCTGATGACCGCCGCCGGGATGCCCGCACCCGCGCAGATCCGGGCGTCGGGCGGCGGGACCGCGAGCGGCCTGTGGCGGCAGGTGCTCGCCGACGTGCTCCAGGCGGAGATCGCGACCGTGAGCACCACCGAGGGCGCGGCGTTCGGCGCCGGCCTGCTGGCGGCGGTCGGCGCCGGGTGGTTCCCGTCGGTCGAGGCGGCGGCCGACGCGGTGGTCGTCGCGACCCCGACCGCCGCACCCGGGTCCGGACGCGGGCCGCTACGCGGACCTGCACGCGCGCTACCGCGAGCTGTACCCGGCGCTGGCGCCCTCGTTCCGGCGCCTCGTAGCGGGTCGGTCGCGCGAGACGCCGCTAGCCGTGGAGCTCGGCGAGCTCCGTCTTGGAGACCTCGTCCGGCTTCTTGCCCATGATGATCATCGCGAGGACCTCGTCCTTGGTGACGTCGTCCTTGTTCACGGTGCCCACGAGCTTGCCCTGGAGCATGACGCGTGATCCGGTCGGACAGGTCGAACACGTCGTGGATGTCGTGGCTGATCAGGAAGATCCCGATGCCCTCTTCCTTGAGCTGAGCCACGAGCTCGCGGACCTGGGCGGTCTCAGCCGGGCCCGAGCGCGGCGGTGGGCTCGTCCATGATCAGGATCCGGGCGTTGAAGTGGATCGCCCGGGCGATGGCCACCGACTGGCGCTGGCCACCCGACAGCGACTTGACGGGGATCTTGAAGTTCTTGAATCGAGGGTTGAGACGGCCCATGACCTTGCGGGTCGCGGACTCCATCGCGGCGTCGTCGAGTGACCCGAAGCGCGTCGTCAGCTCGCGGCCGAGGAACAGGTTCGCCGCCGCGTCCACGTTGTCGGCCAGCGCGAGCGTCTGGTAGATCGTCTCGATCCCCAGGGCCTTCGCGTCGCGCGGGTTGTTGATCGTGACCTCCGTGCCGTCGATCAGGATCTGGCCGGAGTCGGCGATGTGGGCACCGGACAGGACCCGCATCAGCGTCGACTTGCCGGCGCCATTGCCGCCGACCAGGCCGACGACCTCGCCGGCGTGCAGATCCACGTTCACCCCGTCCACGGCATGGACGCCGCCGAACGAGACGCGGATGTCGCGCATCTCGACGAGCGGCGCCGTCCCGACGGAGGTGGCGACCGGTGGGACCACGACCGGATCAGCGGAGGGACCTGCTGCCTCAGGCTGTGGCCGCAGGGGCTCGGGCGTGCCGGACTCGGCGAGTGCCATCAGGGTCTCCCAGCTCGGCGTCGGAGGACGGTATCGAGGCCGACCGCCGTCACGAGCACGATGCCGACGATGATGTCCTGGATCGGGGCGTCGATCTTCAGGAGGGCCATGCCCGATTGGAGCGACTGCATGAGGACGGCGCCGAAGACCGCACCAGGGATGGTCCCGATGCCGCCTGCGAAGGACGTGCCGCCGATGACCACCGCGGCGATGACCGCCAGCTCCGCCCCGACGCCGAGGCCGACGACCGCAGACTCGAGGCGGGCGATCGAGATCGCGCCACTGAAGGCCGCGAGGATGCCCATGAGGACGAAGGTCATCATGATGATCCGGCGCGTGTTGATGCCACCCAGCTCGGCCGCTTCGGGGTTGCCGCCGATCGCGTAGACATACCGACCGAAGCGACGCCGCGTGGCGAGGATCGTCATGACCACCGTCACGCCGATCGCGATGAGGACCGGGTTGGCGATGCCGGTCGGGATCTGTCAGTCCGCCTTCCGGCCAGGGATGGCCCCTGTCCGCGGCGAACTGACGTGCCAGGCCCTCCGGCCAGAAGTAGTTGTTGGCGATCCAGACCGCGCCGAGGGCGGCGACACAGCCGACCAGGCCGATCGTGACCTCGGCCCACATCGGCCGGACCGGGAAGCCGTAGCGGCGTCGACGTCGGCGGCCGGTGATCAGGGCGTAGACGAGCCCGGCACAGGCGAGGCCGCCGATGATCCACGAGATGGTGGCCCCGACGGAGCCCTTGGGTCCGCCGCCGAGCAGCAGGAAGACGGCATCCAGGGGGGCGATCGTCCGACCGGAGGCGAGGGTCCACGCGAACCCGCGCCAGACGAGCAGCCCGCCGAGCGTGACGATGAACGACGGGATCCCGACGTAGGCGATCGATGACACCCTGCAGGCCGCCGATGGCCGCGCCGACGAGCGATGCCCGCGGTGAGGGCGATGATCCAGGTCAGTGGGTGATTCAGGCCGAGGCCGAGCGTGTTGGGCAGCCACTCGGCCTGCATCAGCGCCATGACCATCCCGGTGAAGCCGAGGATCGACCCGATCGACAGGTCGATGTTCCGGGACACGATGATCAGGACCATGCCGGTGGCCATGACCGCGACCGACGCCGACTGGACCGACAGGTTCCACAGGTTGCGAGCCGTGAGGAACGACCCGCCGGACAGGATGTTGAACCCGATCCAGATGACGATGGTTGCCACGATCAGGCCCAGCAGCCGCGTGTCGATCTCCATCGACAGCAAGATCGACCGCATGGACCGAGGGGGAGTGGCTCCCGACCTCTGCGGCGACGGTGCTCTGGCTCATCGAGCGGATCCCTCATTGCCAGGGGATAGCGACGCGCCCTGCTCCGCGTCGGCGGAGCAGGGCGCGAGGATGACCGCGCTGGGGGTGATCCCTAGCAGGGCGGGACGGACCCGGCGGGCACGTCCTTGCAGAGATCCTCCTTGGTGATCCATTCGTTGTCGATGGCGTCCTGGAGGTTGGCCTTGGTGATGGGCTCGGGCGCGAGGAAGATGGAGCTCATCTTGATCTTCTTCTCGGGCGTCTCGAACTGGACGGCGTCGGGGACGTCGGCGAGCGCGGTGCCCGAGCAGAGCGCGACGGCGGCCTTGCCGGCCGCGTCGCCGAGCACGCGAGCGTCCTTGCCGACGCTGACGAGCTGGGTGCCGAGCGCGACACGGTTCAGGGCCGCCTTGTCGCGTCCTGCCCCGTGACGCGGGACCTTGCCATCGAGGCCCTGGCCCTTGAGCGCCGCGACGACGCCGCCGGCCATGCCGTCGTTGAGCACGATGGCAGCGTCGATCTTGTTGTCCTCGGCGGTCAGGATACTGCTCCATGGTGGTCTGCGCAATGGCCGCATCCCAGTTGTCGGTGTAGTCCTCGCCGACGATCTTGATGTCGCCGGACGTCACCGAAGCGCCGATGACCTTCTCGATGCCCGAGCGCAGGAAGTCGGAGTTCGCGTCGGCGCTGTTGCCCTTGATGATCACGTAGTTGCCCTTGGGCACGACCTTGACGATCTCCTTCGCCATCAGCTCGCCGACGAGCGGGTTGTCGAAGGTGACGTAGAAGGCCTTCTCGTTCTCGATCAGGCGGTCGTACGCGATGACCGGGATGCCTCGATCAACCGCGGCCTGCACGGTCGGCTGGATCGCCGTGCCGTCCTGGGCCAGGATGATGATCACCTTCGCGCCATCGGTGATGAGCTGCTCGACGTCCGTCGCCTGCTTCTCGGCGGACGAGCCCGCGTCGGTGCCGACGTACGAGCCTCCCGCGCCTTCGACGACCGCCTTGATGCTGGGCTCGTCCCACTTGGCCCAACGCTCTTCCTTGAAGTTGTTCCAGGACACGCCGACCTTGCAGCCGGCGGCGCTGGCGCCGCTCGCGGCGGCACTCGGTGCGGCGGTACCACCACCGCTCGACGAGCACGCACCGACGATGACCGCGGTGACGGCTACGCCTGCGGCGAGCCTACGAATGTTCATGCGCTGTTGTCCTCCTCCAGTGACGATTGACATCGTCATCAACGAAAGCGCTGCTTCCGGCGCGTAGGCTACATCGTTAGGCAAACCCCTTTCATGCCCGTCGCCGATTTCTCGGCGACGCACGCCTCCGTGGAGCTGGATCGCGAGCGCCGCATCAGGCGCTCGCCAGGTGAAGCGCGGAGTCCGGCTGGCCGAACCAGGCCGCCGGATCGGAGAGCAGGGGATCGAAGGCCATCTCGGCCGCCCCGACGAGCGGCGCGTCGACGCCGAGCTCCGCCGGCACGATCCGGACCTGCGAGCGCGACGCCGGGAGGGCGTAACGCTCGAGCTCGGCCTCGATTCGCTCGCGCGCGAGGGGCAGCAGCCGGGCGTTCGGGCCGCCGAGGATGACCAGCCGCGGGTTCAGGACGTTCACGAGGCCGCCGAGCCCGATGCCCAGCCAGCGGCCCACGTCGTCGATGGCCGCGAGCGCCGTCGCGTCGCCCGCCTCGGCGTCGCGCAGCACGGCGTCGATGCCGTCCCGGCCCTCGTCGGCGGCGTGACCCGCGCGGACGAGCAGGACGCGCTCGCCGACCTCGGTCTCCCAGCAGCCGATCGAGCCGCACCGGCAGGCGGCCCCGGCCGGGTTCACGGTGACGTGGCCGATCTCGCCGGCGAAGCCCGCCGGCGCCGGTGAGCAGCCGGCCGTCGACGATCAGGCCGCCGCCGACGCCGACCTCGCCCGACACGAACAGCACGTTGTCGACGCCGACCGCCGCCCCGCGGCGGTGCTCGCCCAGGACGCCCGCGTCCGCGTCGTTCAGCACGCTGATCGGCACCGCCACCGACAGCGCGCGGGCGAGGCGGGCCCCGAGGGGGACGTCGATCCAGCCGAGGTTGGGGGCCATCGACACCAGGCCGTCCGTCCGCCGCACGATGCCCGCGACCGCGACGCCGATGCCGACGATCGGCCAGTCGCCGCGTGCGCGCAGGTCCGCGGCCAGCGCCGCCAGGTCGGCGACCACGTCGTCGACGGAGCAGCTCGCGGCGCGGCCGGTCGAGCCGGACGTGCTCCAGCGTCTCGCCGCCCAGGCCGACGATCGCCGCCGCGATCGAGTCGACGAGGATCTCGAGGCTGAGGACCACGGCGCCGGTCGCGTTCAGCCGGACGATGGGGGAGGGACGACCCGGCGTCCCGAGGCGGACGGCGTCACGCTCGGTGACCAGCCCCGCGGCGGCCAGCTCGCCGACCAGCGCGCGGATCGCGCTGCGGGTGAGGCCGGTGGCCGCGACCAGCTCGGACCGGGACTGCGGGCCCTGCTCGTGCAGGCGGCGGACGATGGCGCTCAGGTTCGATCGATGGACCGTTTCGCTGCGCTGCCCGACGTCGACGCGACCCACTCGCAAGGTTTGTGATCCTCTCTTGCAAACGTGTGCCAGACTCCAGCAAACGCGGGTCCGTGTCAAGTCGGAGCGGGGGTGCTCCGAGGCCGCCCGCGGGGAGGTGCGTGGATGGGGCCTGGAGCGCGCGATCGCGTCCGCTGGGGCGTGCTGTCCACCGCCAACATCGCGACCGAGAAGGTGATCCCGGGCCTGCGTCGATCGCCGCGCAGCGAGGTGCTCGGGATCGCGTCCCGCGAGTCGGGCCGCGCGACGGGCGTGGCGGCGCGGCTGGGCATCGAGCGGTCGTACGGGTCGTACGAGGCGATGCTGGCCGACCCCGACATCGACGCCGTCTACATCCCGCTCCCGAACCACCTGCACGCCGCCGTGGACCATCGCGGCCGCCCGGGCCGGCAAGCACGTGCTGTGCGAGAAGCCGCTGGCGCTGACCGCGACCGAGGCGCAGGGCATGATCGATGCCTGTCGCGACGCGGGCGTGCTGCTGATGGAGGCGTTCATGTACCGCCAGCACCCCTCGTGGCTGGCGGTGCGCGAGCTGGTCGCCTCGGGCCGGATCGGCCGGCTGGCGGCGGTCGACAGCTGGTTCTCCTACTTCAACGACGACCCGGCCAACATCCGCAACATCCTCGACATCGGGCGGCGGGGCCCTGTACGACATCGGCTGCTACTCGGTCAACCTGTCGCGGATGCTGTTCGGCGCCGAGCCGGTCCGCGTCCAGGCGGCGATCCGGCGCGACCCGGCATTCGGCGTCGACGTGCTGACCAGCGGGATCCTCGAGTTCGAGTCGGGCGTCGCGACGTTCACGTGCTCGACGCGGACCGAGACCGACCAGCGCGTGCACGTGTACGGGACCGAGGGCCGGATCTCGATCGAGATCCCGTTCAACATCCCGCCCGAGCGCCCGACACGGGTGTTCGTGACGGCGGGCGGCGATCCGCCGGTCGCCCCGGCCACCGAGACGCTGACGTTCGAGCCGGCCGACCCGTACGGCTGCGAGGCGGACCGCTTCGCCGACGCGATCCTCGATGGGGCGCCGCTGCCGGTCGAACCCGGTGACGCCGTCGCCAACCTGCGCGTGATCGAGGCGCTGTTCGCCGCCGGGGCCTGACCCCGGCGAACAGGCGGGCTCCGCCCTCCCGGCCCCGATCCCGCGCCATCGGCGACGCCCCGTTACCATCGCCCCCCATGTCCAGACAGACGTCGCCCCGGGCCGTGCCCGGATGAGCCGCCGCGCCCGATGGATCGCCCTCGGCCTGGTGGTCGTCGTGGCGATCGGGGCGACCGGCGCAGTCGTCGCCTGGCGCGGACTGTCGACCCCGTCCACCGCCGGCGCGCCACGGTTCGTCGACGAGACCGCCGCCTCCGGCATCGCGCACACGACCGACGGCGGCCTGACGGCCCTGACCGGCGGCGGCGTCGCCGTGTTCGACTGTGACGGGGATCGGCGGCCCGACGTCTACCTCGGGGGCGGCGATCATCCGGCGGCGCTCTACCGCAACGAGAGCCGCACCGGCGGGCCGCTCGCGTTCGCGCCCGTCGACGGCTCGGGCGTCGACCTCGACGCGGTCACCGGGGCCTACCCGCTGGACGTCGACGCCGACGGCGTGACGGACCTCGCGGTGCTGGGCGTCGGACGGTCGGGGCTGTACCGCGGGCTCGGTGACTGCCGGTTCGAGGCCGCCGATGCCGCGTGGCACGTCGCGCCGAGCCCGGCGTGGACGACCGCCTTCAGCGCGACCTGGGAGGGCGACGCCGCGCTGCCGACCCTGGCCTTCGGCAACTACGTGGCGCTCGATCCGGACGGCGAGGTCGGGTCGGGTTGCGCCGACAACGAGCTGTTCCGGCCGGCGGCGGGCGGCGACGGGTACGCGGCGCCCATCGCGCTCGCGCCCGGGTACTGCACGCTGTCGATCCTGTTCAGCGACTGGGACGGCTCCGGCCGCCGCGACCTGCGGGTCAGCAACGACCGCCACTACTACGCGGTGGGGCAGGAGCAGCTGTGGCGGGTCGCGCCCGGCGAGGCTCCGCGCGAGTACACGGCCGCCGACGGCTGGGCGAGCATGCAGATCTGGGGCATGGGCATCGCCAGCCGGGACCTGACCGGCGACGGGCTGCCGGAGGTCTACCTGACGAGCCAGGGCGACAACAAGCTGCAGACCCTGCTCGACGGTCCGGCGCGGCCCGCGTACGGCGACATCGCGCTGGCCCGCGGCGTGACGGCGACCCAGCCGTACACCGGCGGCGACTCGCTGCCGTCGACCGCGTGGCATCCGGAGTTCCAGGACGTCAACAACGACGGCTACACGGACCTCTACGTGTCCAAGGGCAACGTCGGGGACGTCCCCGACTACGCGATGCGCGACCCGAGCAACCTGTTCCTCGGGCAGCCCGACGGCACGTTCGTCGAGGGCGCCGAGGCGGCCGGGATCGTGGCCTTCGACCGCGGTCGCGGCGCGGCGCTGGTCGACCTCAACCAGGACGGCCTGCTCGACCTCGTCCAGGCCAACCTCGCCGCCCCCGCGCGGGTCTGGCGGAACGTCGGCACGGGGACCGCCGACGCGCCGGCCGCGATGGGCAACTGGATCGCGTACCGCCTGGCGCAGCCGGGCGGCAATCGCGACGCGATCGGCGCGGTCATCGAGACCCAGGCCGGGACGATCACGACCCGCCAGGAGCTGACCGTGGGCGGTGGCCACATCGGCGGCCAGCTGGGCTGGCAGCATGTCGGTCTCGGCCCGGCACCCGAGGCACGCCTCCGCGTGACCTGGCCGGACGGCGAGGTCGGGCCGTGGCTGACGGTCCCGGCGAACCGAGTACGTGGACATCGAGCGCGGGTCGGCGTCGCCGGCGCCGTGGACGCCGCCCGAGGGCTGAGGAGGATCCAGATGGGACGCGCACGGCTGACGACGGTCGACCTGCCCGACTTCGGCATGCCGGAGGTGCGTCCGGAGCTCCCGGCCGAGCGGTACGGGGAGCGCCTGGACGCGTTCCGCGCCCGGGCGGACGCCGCCGGGTACGACCGCCTCGTCGTGTACGCCGACCGCGAGCACAGCGCGAACCTCGCGTTCCTGACCGGCTTCGACCCCCGGTTCGAGGAGGCGATGCTGATCGTCGGGCCCGACGGCGATCCGCTGGTCCTGACCGGCAACGAGTGCTACGGGATGGCCGGCGCGGCGCCGCTGCCGATGCGGCGCGAGCGGTTCCAGGACTTCAGCCTGCCCAGCCAGCCGCGCGACCGGTCCCGGCCGCTGCGGGAGGTCCTCGCGGGGGAGGGGATCACCGCCGGCACCCGGGTCGGCGTGCTGGGCTGGAAGACCTACACGGATCCCGGCACGATGGAGGTCCCAGCCTTCATCGTGGACGAGCTCCGATCGCTGACCGGGGGTTCGGGCTCCGTCGGGAACGCCAACGGGCTGCTGATCGACCCGGCCGACGGCCTGCGCGTGATCAACGATGTCGACCAGCTCGCGGTGTTCGAGCACGCGTCGTGCCAGACCTCCGACGGCATCCGCCGCCTGCTGGCCGGCCTCGAGCCCGGCATGACCGAGGCCGAGGCCGTCCGGCTGCTGCGCTGGAACGGGATGCCGCTCTCGTGCCACCTGATGCTCACGGCGGGGCCGCGGGCCGCCCTCGGGCTGCTCAGCCCGGCCGACCGGCCGATCGGGCGCGGCGAGCCGTTCACCACTGCGTTCGGCATCTGGGGCGCGCTCACGTGCCGCGCCGGCTGGGTGGTCGAGGACGCGGACGAGCTCCCGGACGGCACGCGCGACTACGTCGACCGGCTCGTCGCGCCGTACTTCGAGGCCGTCGCCGAGTGGTACGGCGCCCTCCACGTCGGACAGGCCGGCGGCGCCCTGCAGGAGATCATCGACCGACGGCTGGGCGACCCGTTCTTCGGCATCGGGCTCAACCCGGGTCACCAGCTGCACCTCGACGAGTGGGTCAACTCGCCCGTGTGGCGGGACTCCACGGTGGAGCTCCGCTCGGGGATGGCGATGCAGGTCGACATCATCCCGGCCACGGGCACGCCCTACTTCACGACCAACATCGAGGACGGGATCGCGCTCGCCGACGACGCGTTGCGGGCGTCGTTCGCGGCCGCCTATCCGGGGGCGTGGGCGAGGATCCAGGCGCGGCGCGCGTTCATGGGCAACGCCCTGGGCATCGACCTCCACCCCGACGTGCTGCCGCTGTCGAACCTCGCCGCCTGCCTGCCGCCGTTCCTGCTGCGGCCCGACCGGGCCCTCGCGCTGACGGGCTGACGGGGCTCGCCCGGATCGGGCCACGTTTGCCGGAATCAAGCGCCCTTGCTATTCTCCGCCGGTCGAAGAACAAGGAATATTGTCACGCCATCGTTCGTGTCGGAGGATCGAGTGCCGCTCGCGCGGGAGAAGAAGCAAGAGGTGATCGGGCAGTACGCCGTCAAGGACGGCGACACCGGTTCCCCGGAGGTCCAGATCGCGCTCCTGACGGAGCGGATCCGGGACCTGACGGAGCACCTCCGGCGCTTCCCGAAGGACAACCATTCGCGCCGCGGCCTCCTCAAGCTCGTTGGTCAGCGCAGGCGCCTGCTCGCGTACCTCGTGAAGAAGGACGCCACGCGCTATCGGGCCGTCATCGGCTCGCTGGGGCTGCGCCGCTAGGACTCGCCGCATACGGACCCCGGGTCGGGAACCCGGGGTCGTTCGTATCCGGACTCCAGCGCCGCCCCGCCACACCGCAGACCTTCCAGACACGCACGACCAAGGAGGTCGTTCACACGTGCCCACTCCCACCACACTCGAGATCGAGTTCGGCGGTCGAACGCTGACCATTGAGACCGGCCGGCTGGCCGGCAACGCAGGCGGCGCCGTCACGGCCCGCTACGGCGACTCGATGGTCCTCGGCACAGCCAACCGGTCCGAGCCGCGCCCCGGACTGGACTTCTTTCCGCTCACCGTCGACTTCGAGGAGCGGATGTACGCCGCGGGCAAGATCCCGGGCGGATTCATCAAGCGCGAGGGCCGCGCGTCCGAGGCGGCGACGCTCGCCGCCCGGCTGACCGATCGGCCGATCCGCCCGCTGTTCCCCGAGGGCTACAAGGACGACGTCCAGATCGTCATCACGACCCTCTCGACGGACCATGAGAACGAGCTCGACGTCCTGGGCACGATCGCCGCCTCCGCGGCGCTCACGATCAGCGAGATCCCGTTCCAGGGCCCGATCGGGGCCGTGCACGTGGGCCGCATCGACGGCGAGTTCGTCCTCAACCCGACGACGAGCCAGCTGGCCGACTCCGAGCTCGACCTCGTCGTCTCGGGCACGCGTGACGCGATCATGATGGTCGAGGCCGGGGTGAAGATCCTGCCCGAGGACGTCATGGCCGAGGCGATCATGTTCGCCCACCGGTCGCTCGCTGCCGCTCATCGACGTGCAGGAGAAGCTGCGCGAGCTGGTCGGCAAGCCGAAGCGCCTGCCGTACCTCGAGCCGGCGACCGACTCCGTGCTCAAGTTCGCCGAGCTGGCGAAGGCGGGCGGCGAGTTCGTCGTCGTCGACGTCGAGACCACCGGCACGGATGCCAAGATGGCCGACCTCGTCGAGGTCGCCGCGGTCCGGGTCAAGGGCGGCAAGGTCACCGACAAGTGGTCCACCTTCGTCAACCCCGGGCGCCCCATCGTCGGCAACCAGATGCACGGCATCACCGACAAGGACGTCAAGGGCGCGCCGACCCCCGCGGAGGCGGCTCGCAAGGCGCTCGACTTCGTGGGCGACGCGCTGCTCGTGGGCCACTCGGTCGGCTTCGACATCGCGTTCCTCGAGGAGGCCCTCGGCGACGGCACCCGCATCGTCCAGGGCAGCTACCTGGACACGCTCGTCATCGCCCGCGACGGGTATCCCGACGTCGAGAACTACAAGCTGGGCACGCTGGCCGCGTTCTTCGGGATCGACCTCAAGGCGAGCCACCGCGCGCTGCCCGATGCCGAGGCCACGGCCGAGCTGCTCATCTGGTTCGGCAACGACCTCCCGAAGCGCCTCGAGGGGCTGGCCGAGGGCATCACGACGGCGACGCGTGCCGTGAAGCAGGACGCCGCGGAGTCGGCGAAGCTGCTCGAGGCCGCCAAGCGTGAGGCGCGCGTCAGCAAGAGCCTGTTCGGGCTCGTGCAGAAGAAGACCGTCCGCAAGCTGGTCCTCGCCGAGGGCCTGCGCATGGACGGCCGGGCGACCGACGAGATCCGCCCGATCTCGGTCGAGGTCGGCCTGCTCCCGCGCGCGCACGGCTCCGGCCTGTTCACCCGCGGCCAGACCCAGGCGCTGACCGTCGCCACGCTCGGCGCGTCCTCGGACGTGCAGCGGATCGACACGATCAGCCCCGAGACCGAGAAGCGCTACCTCCACCACTACAACTTCCCGCCCTACAGCACCGGCGAGAACAAGCCGATGCGCGGCCCGTCGCGCCGAGACATCGGACACGGCAACCTCGCCGGGCGCGCGCTGCTCCCGGTCCTGCCGAGCCAGGAAGAGTTCCCGTACGTCATCCGCCTCGTGTCCGAGGTCGTCGCGGGCAACGGCTCGACGTCCATGGCGTCGACCTGCGGCTCCACCCTCGCGCTCATGGACGCCGGCGTGCCGATCAAGGCGCCGGTGGCCGGCGCGGCGATGGGCCTCGTCCTCGACGGCGAGACCGGCAACTTCGTGGTCCTCACCGACATCCTCGGCAAGGAGGACTCGATCGGCGACATGGACTTCAAGGTGACCGGGACCACGGAGGGCATCACGGCCCTCCAGATGGACATCAAGGTCAAGGGCATCGACGAGCGGGTCATCCGCGAAGGCCTCAAGCAGGCCCTCGCCGCCCGCCTGTTCATCCTCGACAAGATGACCGCGGTCCTGCCGTCGGCCCGCCAGGAGATGTCCGACTTCGCGCCCCGGATCACCACGATCAAGATCAACCCCGAGAAGATCCGCGAGATCATCGGCAAGGGTGGGTCGATGATCCGCAAGATCCAGGAGGAGACCGACACCGAGATCAACGTCGAGGACGACGGCACCGTCGAGATCGCGGCCGTCTCCGGCGAGAACTCGCGCAAGGCGATCCAGTGGATCGAGAGCCTGACCCGCGAGGTCGAGGTCGGCTCGCTGTACCTCGGCAAGGTCACCCGGCTCATGAACTTCGGCGCCTTCGTCGAGATCCTGCCGGGCAAGGAAGGCCTGGTCCGGATCGGCGAGCTCGCCGACTACCACGTGCCGAGCGTCGAGGACGTCGTGTCCGTCGGCGACGAGGTCATGGTGGTGGTCATGGAGATCGACCGCCAGGGCCGCGTCAACCTGTCGCGCAAGGCGGCGATGCAGCGGCACCTCGCCAAGTAGTCGCCCCGCCCGACAACACGACTCGAGCCGCCGGCCACGCCGGCGGCTCGTTCAATTCCGGGGGCTGGTGCGCGGCAGCCACACCATCAGGTCCGTGGACGCAACGGGCGCCACGTTCCGCGTCGGGCGGACGGAGCAGTCGTCGTCGGCCCTGCGCTGGCACGGCCACTGGACGACGACGTCGTCGAGCCGCGGCCTCCGGCCACTGCCTACCGCCGGACGGATCGGGCGGGCGCGAGCGTCAGGTACCGGTTCTCGGGCCGCGCGGTCGGCTGGGTCGCGACGGTGGGCGGCGGCTTCGGCAAGGCGAAGGTCTTCATCGACGGGACCTACGTCCGGACCGTCGACCTCCGCCAGGCGGCGAGCTCGCGACGGATCGTGTTCGCGAAGGCCTGGGCCTCGAACGGGACGCACACGATCAAGGTCGTCAATCTCGCCACGCCAGGACGGAAGATGATCGACGTCGACGCCTTCGTCGTCGTCAAGTAGCCCGCCCGATCAGCCTCCGGGGCTCGGGAACCTTGGGTTCAGGCCCGCGACCGTCGCGGCGATGACGCGGGCCGACACGCCCACGCTGATGACGAGCACGATGAGGAACGCGCCGACACCGATCGCGACGGCCTGGATGCCCTCGCCGAGTGCCAGGATCGCGAGGCAGGCGGCGACCACGCCGGTGAGCGCCGCGTTGATCACCCCCAGCATGCCGATCACGGTCGTGAAGCCGTGCACGATGGAGCGCCAGGTCATCGCCTGCACGTCGACGCCGTACGTGCCGAAGACGCCGAGGACATCGTCGTAGCGGCCCGTGATGAAGTACGGCTCCAGTCCGGGCACGGTCTCGTGGTAGGCGTAGCGCAGGCGGTTCATCCCCTGCAGGAACCGGATGTCCTCGCTCGTGGCGGTGGCGACCCGGCCCATCGTCGCGAGCCCGATGAACAGGTCCAGGCCGAGCACGAGCGCCGAGATCCCGATGAACTCGTTGCTGAAGCCCATCGCGCCTGACATCAGGCCGAGCGCGACGAGCGTCGCGGCGAGGAAGCTCAGGAACATGCCGGCGCGGGAGAAGGCCTCGTTGTAGACGAGGGATCGGGCCGACAGCAGGCTCCAGTGCTCGGTCGTGAGGATCGTCAGGGCGCGCGGATCGTCCACCGGGGATGGAAGCCGGTCTCCATCACGACCCCGCGCGGCCGCCGGCCCCGGGTGCTCCATCGCGGATGCGGATGTGCGGTCGTCCATCGGCGGCTCCAGCTGCGGCTCGGTCTCCGCAGCATGCGCCATCGGGGTCGGCGATCGCCACCTCGCGGGGCGGACGCGACGACGCCCCCGGGCGTCCGCGCCGGGGGCGTGTACCGGATCTCGTCTACCAGGTGATGGGCTGGACCCGGGGGTCGAAGTCGCGGGAATCGAACCCGGCGACCGTGGCAAGCAGTCCGAGGATGGTGACCAGCAGGACGGCGATCAGGAGTTCCATGTAGGTCATGCTGCGCCAGGGGATTGATCAGAGCAATCGGATGTGTTCTTATAAGTAATCATGGCAACTGATTACTCGCCCGGCGGCCTCACCGCGGGAGCGGTGCCCCCCGACGCGCTCGCCGACCTCAGCCTGCGCCAGCTGCTGAGTTTCCGGGCGGTCGCCACCGAAGGGTCGTTCCACGGCGCCGCCGACGCCCTCGACTACACCCAGCCGGCGGTCAGCCAGCACGTGATGTCGCTCGAGGCGGCCCTCGGGGTCCGACTGTTCGACCGGTCGCGCGGCCGGCGGACCGTGGAGCTCACCGAAGCCGGCCGCCTGCTCCTGCGGCACGTCGAGACGATCGCGGACCGCCTCCAGGCCGCGCGGGCCGACCTGCTCGCCTACGCGGCGGGCGAGACCGGGACGCTCCGGGTCGGCGTCTACCAGAGCGTCGGGACACGCGTGCTGCCGGCGATCATCGGGCGATTCGGTCAGGCCTGGCCGGGCGTCGAGGTG
The DNA here is from genome assembly GCA_963767945.1 of uncultured Chloroflexia bacterium. Lineage (GTDB taxonomy): Bacteria > Chloroflexota > Limnocylindria > Limnocylindrales > CSP1-4 > CAIXZV01. Next base: position 563,052 of record CAVYGH010000013.1, read on the forward strand.
CAGCTGCTGGAGGCCGCGAGCGACCAGGGGCTGCTCGAGTTCGTCGAGCCCGGTCGCCTCGACCTGTCGTTCGGCGTGCTCCCGATCCCGGACGGGCCGTTCGAGGCCGTCGAGCTGCTCCGGGACCCCTTCGTGCTGGTGACGGCCGCGGACGGGCCCCTTGCCGGCTTGACGGGCACGCCGCCAATCGAGCTCATCGCGGACCAGCGGCTGATCGGGTTCCGGTCGTGCCGGAGCACGCGCTGGGTCGAGGAGTACCTGCGCGCGCGCGGGCGAGAGCCCAACTTCGTGTTCCGCTCGGAGGACAACGGGACCGTCCAGGCGATGGCCGGCGCGGGCCTCGGCACCGCGCTGGTGCCGCTGCTCGCGGTGGATACCGCCGATCCGGCCGTCGTCGTGATCCCGACGGACCTGCCGCCCCGTCGCGTCGCGATCATCTGGCACCGGGACCGGTATCGATCGCCGGCCTCGCTCGCGTTCGTCGAGATCGCCCGCGAGGTCGCCACGACGCTCCAGGCCGAGCTCGAGACGTTCGGGGTGCGCGCCGCCTGACGGCGCGCATCGCCGTTCGTACCCCCGGGTCCGGCCGGAGCCCGCTGGTATACTCCGCCGGTGCCCGACAACCAGTCGTTAGCAGGTCGGACCATGCCCGAAACCCGCCCCGAATCCCTGACCGTCGCCGTCGTCGGCGCCACCGGCGCCGTGGGTCGCACGATGACCCAGGTGCTGATCGAGAAGGCGTTCCCGATGACCGAGCTGCGGCTGCTCGCGTCCGAGCGCTCGGCCGGCAGGCGGCTGACTGTCGGCGACCGCGAGCTCGAGGTCGGGCTGGCGACGCCGGACGCCTTCGAGGGCGTCGACATCGCCCTGTTCAGCGCCGGCGGCGGACACCTCCAAGGCGCTGGCGCCCGAGGCCGCGGCCCGCGGTGCGGCGGTGATCGACAACTCGAGCGCGTGGCGCATGGACCCGGCCGTCCCGCTGGTCGTCTCCCAGGTGAACCCGGACGACCTCGCCTGGCACGAGGGCATCATCGCGAACCCCAACTGCTCGACCATGCAGCTCATGCCGCCCCTCATGGCGCTCCGCGACGCCGTCGGGCTCGAGCGCATCGTGGTCGACACGTACCAGAGCGTGGCCGGAACGGGCCACAAGGCGATCGTCGAGCTCGAGGAGCAGGTCAAGGCGCACGCCGAGGGTCGACCCAAGGTCGCCAGCGTCTACCCGCACCCGATCGCGTTCAACGCCCTGCCCCACATCGACGTGTTCCTCGACAACGGGTACACGAAGGAGGAGTGGAAGGTCGTCACCGAGAGCCGGAAGATCCTGCACCTGCCCGAGCTCCGGTTGTCGTGCACGGCGGTCCGCGTGCCGGTGTTCATCAGCCACTCCGAGGCCGTGCACGTCGAGACGCGGCAGCCGATCACGCCGGCCGAGGCCAGGGCCCTGTTCGCCGCGGTCGCTGGCGTGGTGGTCCAGGACGACCCGGCCGCCAACGAATATCCGCTGGCCGAGACCGCGGCCGGGTCCGACGACGTGTTCGTCGGACGCGTCCGCCAGGACCCGTCGATCGACGGCAATCGCGGCCTCGCGTTCTGGGTCGTCTCGGACAACCTGCGCAAGGGCGCCGCCTCGAACGCGGTCGAGATCGCCGAGGCGCTCGTCGCGCGCGGCTGGATCCGGAAGGCGAGCGAGCGCGCGTCGCAGGCCGGCTCGCGGTCCGCCGCGGGGACGCGGGTCGCACGGGAACCGGTCGGGGCGTCCGGGGGACGACCCGCGTGACGCGTGCCGAGCGCCAGGCGGCGCTCGAAGCCATCGCCACCGAGGTCCGGGACTGCACCCGGTGCCGGCTGCACGAAGGCCGGACGAAGGCGGTCCCGGGCGAGGGCGACCCCGACACCGAGGTCGTGTTCGTAGGCGAAGGCCCGGGCATGAACGAGGACCGGGAGGGCCGGCCGTTCGTCGGTCGCGCCGGCGGGCTGCTGGTCCAGCTCCTGGGCTCGATCGGCTGGCAACGCGATGACGTCTACATCACCAACGTCGTGAAGTGCCGGCCGCCGGACAATCGCGACCCCCAGCCCGACGAGATCGCCGCCTGCGCGCCGTACCTGCGGCGCCAGCTCGAGGCGCTCGACCCGGCGGTCGTGGTCACGCTGGGCCGCTACTCGATGGGCACGTTCATGCCCGGGGCGCGGATCGGCCAGGTCCACGGCACGACCGCCGCCGTCGATCCCGAGCTCGGCCCGACCCGCGCGCTCGCGTTCGCGATGTACCACCCGGCGGCCGCGCTGCGGACGGCCGCGCTGGAGCGCGAGAGCTACCAGGACATCGCGCTCGTGCCGGGCGTGCTGATCCAGGCCCGCGAGCGACGCTCGTCGACCGACGCCGCGGTGATGGCCGCCACGACCGCGATCGCCGACATGGCGCCGCCGGCCGCCGACCTGGTGACGCCCGCCGACCTGTCGGCCGCCGAGGACGCCGCGGCCGAGCTCGCCGCGACGGCCGACCTGGCCGCCGAGATCCTCGATCCATCGGCCGACGACGCCGCCCAGCTGACGCTGTTCTGACGGCAGGACGGACGACCGTGACTGATCCCAACACGCCCCTCCGCATCATCCCGCTCGGCGGGGTGGGGGAGATCGGCAAGAACATGTACTGCTTCGAGTACGGCGAGGACATCGTCGTCATCGACTGCGGCCTCATGTTCCCCGACGAGGAGATGTTCGGCATCGACCTCGTCGTGCCCGACGTGACGTTCCTCAAGGAGAACCGCCACAAGGTCAAGGCGTTCCTCATCACGCACGCGCACGAGGACCACGTCGGCGGGCTGCCGTACGTGCTGCCCGAGTTCCCGGGCGTGCCGGTCTACGCGAGCACGCTCGCCCGCGGCCTGCTGGGCAACAAGATCAAGGAGCACAAGCTCCACAACAACCCGCTGCTCGAGCTGGAGCCGGGCGACGAGCTCCAGCTCGGCCCGTTCACGGCGGTCCCGTTCCGGATCGGCCACTCGATCCCGGACGCGATGGGGATCGCGCTGCGGACCCCGGTCGGCATCGTCGTCCACACGGGCGACTTCAAGTTCGACCACACGCCGGTCGACGGCAAGCTGTCCGACTTCCACATCCTCGCCCGCCTCGGCGAGGAGGGCGTCATCTGCCTGCTGTCCGACTCGACGCGGGCGGAGAACCCGGGCTACACGCCGTCCGAGCGCACCGTCGGGGACGCGTTCCGCGAGATCATGGAGCCGCTCGACGGCCGGGTGATCGTGGCGACCTTCGCCAGCAACATCGCGCGCATCCAGCAGGTGCTCGACGCGGCGGCGGAGATGGACCGCAAGGTCACGGTCATCGGCCGCTCCATGGAGCAGAACTTCAAGATCGCGACCGACCTCGGCTACCTGACCTACGACGCCGTCCTCGATCGTCGCCAAGGACCGGATCAAGGACGTCGCCGACGACAAGCTCGTCATCGCCACGACCGGCGCCCAGGGCGAGCCGATGGCCGGCCTCGCGCGGATGGCCAACCGCGACCACCGGTTCGTCGAGATCCAGCCCGGCGACACCGTCATCGTGTCGGCCAGCCCGATCCCCGGCAACGAGGAATACGTCGCCCGCACCATTGACAACCTGTTCAAGGCGGGTGCGAACGTGTACTACCACACGATCAAGCGCGCCCACGTCTCAGGTCACGCGAGCCAGGAGGAGCTCAAGCTCATGCTCGGGCTCACGAAGCCGACCTACTTCATCCCGATGCACGGCGAGTTCCGGATGCAGGTCCAGCACGGCCGCCTCGCGACGGAGACCGGCGTGAAGCCCGAGAACGTGTTCATCATCGAGAACGGCACGCCCATCGAGATCTTCGCCGACGGCTCCGCGCGACGCGGCCAGCCGGTCCCGGCGGGCTACGTGTACGTCGACGGCCTGTCGGTGGGCGAGGTGGGCGACGTCGTCCTGCGCGACCGCCGTGCGCTCGCGAACGACGGCATGTTCATGGTCGTGGTCCAGGTGGACAAGCAGACCGGGCGGGTGGTCGGCCGGCCCGAGATCATCACCCGCGGCTTCGTCCACGGCAACGAGGAGGACCCGATCATCGAGGAGGCGATCCGCCGCATCCGCGAGGCGCTCGACCAGCCCGGCGACCGGATCAGCGAGGTGGCGCTGCTCAAGGCCCAGATCAAGGACGGCGTGTCGCGCTTCCTGTACGAGCAGACGAAGCGGCGCCCGATGGTCTTCCCGGTCGTGGTCGAGGTCTAGCGGATGGCGACGCGGCGACGCACGACCGCCTCTCGCTCCACGACCGCCCGCCGGGCCCAGGCCTCCCGCGCGAAGAAGCGCGGCGGCCTCTCGGTGCCCAGCCTGTCGCTCGGCGTCTCGCCGGCGGTCGTCCGGTCGCTGATCGGGATCGTGCTGCTGGTCCTCGGCGCGGTGACGCTGATCGCCCTCATGCTCCCGGGCCAGGGTGCGCTGACCGACTGGTGGCGGAACCTCTCGGTGCCGTACTTCGGGACCGGCCGCTGGCTGCTGCCGTTCGTCCTGCTGCTGTCGGGCTGGTACCTCGAGTGGGGTCCGGGCAAGGAGCCGGGGGCGCCGTGGGGGCGGACGCTGCTCGGCATCGGCATGGCCTACGTGGGCGTCCTGGGCCTGATGCAGCTGATCCACTTCTCGGGCGAGTTCACCGGCGGGCGGATCGGGCGGTTCTCGGTGAACGCGCTCGAGCCCGCGCTGACCACGCCGGGCGCGTTCGTGATCCTGGTCGGGATCACCATCGCCGGGCTCCTCATCGCCTTCGACATGCCGCTCCGGGCGCTGCTGTCGCCCGCGACCCGGGCGGCGCGCGCCGCCGGCACGACCCTCCAGGACCGCACGACCCGCGCGCCCGACGCCGCGGGACCCGCCGACGCCAAGGGCGTGGACCCGAAGGCGGCGGCCGCCGCCGGCGTGGGCGTGATGGCCGCCGACACCGGGCGTCGCGGCCGGAGCCCGAAGCTGGCCCCCGGCGAGGCGCCGGGCCAGACGGGCGTCTGGGGCGGCGAGCCCGACGCCGGGGCCCCGTACGGCCTCCAGTCGCCCGCGCCGACCTCGGCGACGATCGCCCCGCTGCGCTCGCCGGTGGGCGTCGGCGCCGCGACCGCCGTCGCCACGACGACCGCCGCGGCCGTGCGACCCGCGCCGGCCACCAACGGGGTCGTCGACCCCGAGGACGTCACCGACGCATCGGACTCGCCGGCCCGCCGCGACGCCATCGCCTGGGTGCTGCCGCCCAAGGAGCTGCTCGACCTGAGCGAGCTGCCGACGGCCGCCGCGGGCGCCAACGCGGACGCGGTCCACGCGTGGAACGAGGCACGGATCATCGAGAAGCTCAAGAGCTTCGACATCGACGCCCGGATCACCGGCCGCAACGCAGGCCCAGTGGTCACCCAGTACGAGGTGACGCCCGCGCCGCACATCAAGGTCAGCCGGATCGAGGCGCTGTCCGACGACCTCTCGATGGCCCTGGCCGCGCGGAGCATCCGGATCGAGGCGCCGATCCCGGGCAAGAGCGCGGTCGGCATCGAGGTGCCCAACAAGGAGTTCAACGTCGTCGCCCTGCGGCGGATCCTCGACGAGGTCGACTTCGCGGGCTCGGGCTCCACGCTCACGTTCGCGCTCGGGCGCGACGTGGCCGGCAAGGCGATGGCGGTCGACCTCGCCAAGATGCCCCACCTGCTGATCGCCGGCGCCACGGGCTCGGGCAAGAGCGTGATGGTCAACGCCCTGATCACGAGCCTGCTGTGCAACGCCACCCCCGACGACACGCGGATGATCCTGATGGACCTCAAGCGGGTCGAGCTGGCGGGCTACAACGGCCTGCCCCACTTGCTGGTCCCGGTGATCACCGAGCCCGAGCGGGCCAAGGCCGCGCTCAAGTGGGCGGTCCACGAGATGGAGAACCGCTACCGCCGGTTCGCGGGCGCGACCGCGCGCAACATCCGCGCCTTCAACGACAGCCGGGTCGATCCCGCCGACCGGCTGCCGTACATCGTCATCGTGATCGACGAGCTGGCCGACCTGATGATGCGCGAGGGCAAGCACGTCGAGGACCCGATCGTCCGCCTTGCCCAGAAGGCACGCGCCACCGGCATCCACATGGTCCTCGCGACGCAGCGACCGTCGGTCAACGTCGTCACGGGGCTGATCAAGGCCAACTTCCCGAGCCGGATCGCGTTCGCGATGGCGTCCCAGATCGACAGCCGCACGATCCTCGACGCGCCCGGCGCGGAGGACCTCATCGGCCGCGGCGACATGCTCTACCAGCCGTCCGACCTGCCGCGCCCGATGCGCCTCCAGGGCGTGTTCGTGTCCGATGCCGAGATCGGCCGCATCACCGACCAGTGGCGCGGCCAGATCGACGACCCGCACTACGACCTCGCGATCATCGCGGGCGACGACGAGTCGACCGGTTCGACCGACGATCTCGCCGACGAGGAGGCGGACCGGCTGCTGCCCGATGCCGTTTCCGTCGTCCGGGAGTACGATCGTGCATCCGCGTCGCTCCTCCAGCGGCGACTCAAGATCGGGTACGCCCGAGCCGCCCGGATCATCGACCAGCTGGAGGCGCGAGGGTACGTGGGCGCGTTCGACGGATCGAACGCCCGGGTGGTCCTGCGACGTGACGATACGACCGCACGCGACGAGGACGAGGACGACGGATGACCACGCGAGACGAGCTGCGACGAGGTCGCGTCGACGCGCGTGCGGACGCCGCCCGTGAGGGCTTCGCCGACGCCGGGCCGACGCTGCCCGAGCGGCTGCTCGGCGCGCGCGAGCGCAAGGGCGTCGACCTCTACCGCGCCGAGCGGGACACCAAGATCCGTGCCCGCTACCTCGCCGCGCTCGAGCAGGGCGAGTACGCCGAGCTGCCGGGTGCCGTCTACACGAAGGGCTTCCTGCGCAACTACGCGCTCTACCTGGGCCTCGACCCCGAGGACGTCATCCGCCAGTGGAAGCGCGAGCGGGGCGACGCCTCGATCCCGGCCGAGCCGGTGCTCGCGGTCCCGCAGCCGATCGAGTCGCCCCGTCAGGGCCTGACGTTCTCGCCGGCCGTCGTGGTGGCCGCGCTGCTCACCGTCCTGATCGCCGTGTTCGCCGTGTTCATGGGCGTCCAGCTGATCCGGTTCGCCAAGCCCCCGACGCTCGCCGTGACAGACCCGGGGCAGGCGGTCATCGACGTCGCCGAGGACAGCACGGCGTACACCCTGCGCGGGACGTCGATCCCGAACGCGACGATCACGGTCGCCGCGGCGGGCATGGAGCAGCCGTACCGAGAGTCGGCCGACTCCGCCGGCCGCTGGAGCGTCGACGTGGAGCTGCGGCGGGGCCGCAACCAGTTCGACATCAACGCGCTGGACCCGGACACCGGCAAGACCGCCGACACCCCGGCGCGCGTGTTCATCACGGTCCCGTTCAACGTCGTCGAGGCGCCGACGCTCACGGTCGACTCGCCCGCGGAGGGGGCCCAGTTCGAGAACGGCGCGATCCCGGTCAAGGGCTCGACCACCAACGCCAAGACGGTCTCGATCTCGGCGATCCTGACCGGGGCCGCCGATGGCGCACCGGCGACGAGCCCGCTGCCCTCCGCGGCCGCGGGCCGGCCGGACGTGGGGCCGGTGACGGTCGCCGTCGCGTCCGACGGCTCGTTCGACAAGCCGCTCGACCTCGCGGCGGGCAAGTGGCAGGTCGTGGTGACCGCGACCTCGGCCGAAGGCAAGTCCGTCACGCTCAACCGGAACGTCTCGATCAAGTACAAGGGCGTGAACCTGGTCGTCGAGATCAAGGGCTCGCGGGCCTGGCTCAAGGTCTGGGTGGACGGCAAGGTGTCCCCGGTCACCGGGGCGGCGGGCCGGGTCTACGACCCGGGCAAGGTCGTGACGTTCACCGCGAAGAACACGATCGAGGTGCGGACCGGCAAGTCCAGCGCGACCTTGTTCACGCTCAACGGGGAGGACCTCGGGCGGATGTCGAAGGAGAGCAATCCCGAGACGTGGCTGTTCGCGCCACCCGACGATCCGGTCCGCACCGACCGGACCTGACCGTGGCGGACCCGCTCGTCGAGCTCGCCGAGCGCCTCCAGGCGCGCTGCGTGGCGCGGGGCCTGACGCGTCGCGACCGCCGAATCGTGCACGGGCGGCCTCGTGGCTCACCTGATCACCGAGGTGCCCGGCTCTTCGGCCTACCTGGTGGGCGGCGTGGTCGCGTACTCGAACCCCGTCAAGGAGCGCGAGCTGGGCGTGCCGGCCGAGGTGCTCGAGGCGCACGGGGCGGTGTCGGCCCAGGTCGCCATCGCGATGGCCGAGGGCGCGCGGGCACGCCTGCGGTCGGACCTGGGGGTCGGCGTGACCGGGGTCGCGGGCCCCGACGGCGGCACCGCGGCGAAGCCCGTGGGCCTCGTCTACGTGGCGGTCGCCGGCCTCGGCGAGCCCACGGTGCGGCGCTTCCTGTGGCCGGGCGACCGCACCGAGAACAAGCGCGACTCGGCTCGGGCGGCGCTGGACCTGCTGCTGGAACGCGTCGACGGCGCGCCCGGGGATGCGGGCGCCGCCGACGAGCCGGCGCAGCCCGCCGCGACGGCGCGGCGGCGCGGGTGAGCGTCCGCGACGCGGCGGACATCGGGCAAGGACTCGCCGCCGCCCGCGCGGCGCGACCGATCGGGGCGGGGGAGCGGATCCACGTCGTCGGGGCGGCCGGCGCCGGGGCCTCGGCGGCGGCGCTGCTCGCGGGCTGGGCGGGAGCGGCGGTCGACGGCTGCGATCCGGGCGGACCGAGCCCGTACACGCCCGCGCTGGAGGCGGCCGGCATCGACCTCGCGCCGGCCCACGACCCATCCCACGTCACGCGCGACCGGCCCGCCAGGCTCGCCGTGACCAAGGCGCTGACGGCGATCGACCCGGGCAACGCCGAGCTGGCGGCGGCGCGCGACCTCGGCGTCCCGCTGGAGCCCTGGCAGCAGGTCGTCGCCGACGCGGCCGCCGGTCGGCGGCTGATCGGGATCGCCGGGACGCACGGCAAGAGCACGTCGGCAGGCTGGCTGGTGCACGTCCTCGCGGCGGCGGGCCGCGATCCGGGCGCGTTCGTGGGCGCGCTGCTGCCGGCGTCGCTGACCGGGTTCGGCGTCCCGGCGACCGCGCGCCGGGGCGAAGGCGACACGTTCGTCGTGGAGGCGGACGAGTACGCCGGCAACTTCGACGCCTACCGGCCGTCGGTGATCGTGCTCACGTCCGCGGAGTGGGATCACCCCGACGTGTTCGCCGATCGGGCGGCCGTGCTGGCCGCCTTCGAGCGCTGGATCCGCCTCGCTGGCGACTCCGCCGGACGCGACGCGGATCACCTCGTCCTCGTCGCGAACGCGGCCGACGACGGCGTCGCCGAGCTCGTCGGACGGCTCGGGGACTGGCCCGGACGGATCGTCGCCACGGCGCTGGTCGACGCGGCGCCGCAGCGCCTGGGTGGCTACGCACGCGGGATCGCCGACCGCTTCGCCAGCGCCGCCGGACGGGCGGACGCGCTGCTCGGGCGGATCGTCGCCTCCGAGCCCGAGGCCACGACGCTCGAGATCTCCGGCCTCGACCCCCTGGCCGGGCCCACGCGCGTGCGGCTGCCGACGGCGGGTCGCCACAACGCCGCGAACGCGCTCGGGGTGGCCGGTGCCGCGGCCGCCGTCGGGGTGAGCGCCGGGGCCATCGCCACGGGTCTCGCCGGGTTCGGCGGCGTCGGGCGTCGACTCGAGCGCAAGGGCGAGGCCGCCGGCGTCGCGGTCTACGACGACTACGGCCACCACCCCACGGCCATCCGCGAGACGCTGGCGGCCGTCCGCCAGCGCGAGCCGGGGCGGCGGGTGTGGGCGGTCTACGAGCCGCTCACCTACCATCGGACCGCGGCGCTGCTCGACGCCTTCGCCGACGCGCTCGCCGCCGCCGACGCGGTGGCGATCGCCGACATCTGGGCCGGCCGCGACCCGGACACGTCGATCAGCTCGGCGGCGGGCCTGGCCGCGGCGGTCGCGGCGCGCAACCCCGCGATCCCGGTCGCGGCACCGGGCAGCGTCGAGGCGACGGCCGCCTGGCTGGCCGGCGAGGTCGGGCCCGGGGACGCGGTCCTCGTGATGGGCGGAGGCCGCTCCTATCGCATCGGCGAGCTGCTGCTGGAGCACCTGGAGGCACGATGACGATCGCGTACCCGCAGGCCTTCGACCTGCTGGAGGCGTACACCAGGGCGCGCAAGCGCTACGACGGCGACGCGTTCGTCGAGCTGTTCGCGGACGAGGCGGAGCTCGGGCTCGACCCGTTCGAGCCGCCGCTCGTCGGGCACAACGCGCTGCGGGCATACTTGCTCGAGGCGGCCGACGCGGAGCGCTACTACGATCTGGCCATCGAGCGGCACTGGGTCTCGGGCGAGACGGTCCTCGCCGCCTGGCACGCCAGCTGGAACCGGGTCGGGGACGATGCGAAGGTCCGGCAGGCAGGCTTCCTCTCCGCCGAGGTGGGGGAGGACGGGCGCATCGGGCGCCTGCGGCTGTGGACAGTGACTCGCGAGCACCTCGCGAGCTGAGAGGAACAAGCGATGGCGGGCGACGTCTCGTTCGATCTCGTCTCGGACTTCGACGAGCAGGAGCTGCGGAACGCCCTCGACCAGGTCCGGCGCGAGGTCCAGCAGCGATACGACTTCAAGGGCGCGACCGTCCAGCTGACCCAGGAGAAGACGCAGGTCGTGCTCGTCACGGACGACGAGTTCCGGGCGCGGGCGGTCAAGGACCTCATCGAGTCCAAGGCGGTGCGGCGCGGGCTGTCCCTGAAGATCTTCGACTGGGGCGCGGTGGTCCCCGCCGGCGGCAACAAGGTCCACCAGGACATCGGCCTCCGTCGCGGGCTCACCGACGACCTCGCCCGCAAGCTCGTCAAGCAGATCCGGGACGAGTTCCCGAAGGTCCAGCCGAGGATCCAGGGCGACGCGATCCGCGTCGCGAGCAAGAGCAAGGACGAGCTGCAGAAGGTCATCGGCTGGCTGCGGGAGCTGGACGTCGACGTCCCGCTCCAGTTCGAGAACTACCGCTAGGATCGCGCCGATGCCCGGATCCGGACGCACCACCAGGATCGTCATGCTCATCGTCGCCGTCGTGGTCGTCGCGGGGATGCTCGCCGCGCTGATCCCGCCGCCCACTCCCGCGGGCCCGTAGACCCGCCTCGCACGCCCCGGCCACGGACGGACCGCCGCCCAGGCCGGACCACAGGAGGTCCCGATGCAGCCCCACGTCGACGAGCCGATCGACCCCGAGGCCCGCGCCGCAGACGAGACGCCCGCGGGCGACGCCCCGGCCCACGCACCGTCCGACGGGCAGGCCGTCGACGCGGCCGCGCCCGTCGGCGTCATGGATGCGACGCTGACCGAGTCCCAGTCGGCGGCGCCCGAGGCCGAGGCGGCCGAGCCGGCACCCGACGCCGCGGCGGCCGAGCGCGCAGGAGCCGACGCCGTCGAGGCCGAGCGAGTCGCCGAGCCCGCAGGCGCCGACGCCGGCGCGCCCGACACGGCGACCGGCCCGGAGCCCGACCTCGCGGAGGCCGTGCCGGCCGAGCCGGAGGTGGCCGAGCGAGCCGTGAGCGCCGCCGAGCCCGCCGACGACGACGGGCAGGCCGACGAACCCGAGTCCTCGGCGGACGGCGCGGAACCGGCCCTGCCCTCGACCGTGGCCGAGCTCATCGCGGCGACGCTGCGGTCGGCCGGCGTCCGCCTCGCCTTCACCGTGCCGGGCGAGAGCTTCCTGCCCGTCCTGGATGCGCTGCATGCGGCCGGCATCCGGGTGGTCGCGACCCGCCACGAGGGCGCGGCGGCGTTCGCGGCCGAGGCCTACGGCCAGCTCACCGGGCGTCCGGCCGCCTGCCTCGGCACGCGCGCCGTCGGCGCCGCGAACCTCGCCATCGGAATCCACACGGCGACCGCTGACTCGACGCCGATGTTCGTGCTCGTCGGCCAGGTGGATCGCAGCGTCCGCGGGCGCGAGGCGTTCCAGGAGGTCGACCTGGTCGGGACGATCGGCCGGCTGGCCAAGTGGGCGGGCGAGGTCGACGACCCGGCGACGGCCGCGGCGACGCTCGAGGCGGCCGTCCGGGCGACGGTCGAGGGCCGCCCCGGTCCCGGCGCTCCTCGCCCTGCCCGAGGACGTCCTCCACCTGCCCCTGCCCGAGGGCACCCGCGCCCCGATCGTCCGCACGCACCCCGACGTGCCCGCGGTCGCCGACGTCCGCGCGGTGCTCCACCTCGTGGCGGCCGCCGAGCGACCCGTGATCCTGGCCGGCGCCGGCGTGCTGCGGGCCCGCTGCTCGAACGACCTCGTGCGCTTCGCCGAGCTGCTGCACGTGCCGGTGATCGCCGCCTGGCGGCGGGGCGACGTGATCCCGAACGACCACCCGCTGTACCTCGGCATGGCCGGCTACGGCAGCCCCGAGGTCGTCCGCGAGCGGCTGCGGACCGCGGACGCGGTGCTGGTCATCGGGTCGCGGCTGGGTGAGGTCACGACGGCCGGCTACAGCGTGCCGGCCGCGGGCCAGCGCTGGATGCACGTGGACCTCGAGCCCCGCACGGCGGCCGTGGGCGGCTCGCCTGCGCCGGACCGGGCCATCCGCGCCGACGCGCGGGCGTTCCTCCGGGCGGCCGTCGCGCGGCTCAAGGAGGCGGTGCTGGTCGCCGCCCCGGTCGCCGCGCGCGACGGCCACAACGGGGCCGACCGCGCGGCGTGGGAGGCCGCGGCCGACGTCGAGGGCACCGCCTGGGACGGCCCCGGCGTCCATCCCGGCCGGATCATCGCCGAGCTCCGCCGGCTGCTCCCCGACGACGCGATCCTCACCACCGACGCCGGGGCCTTCGGCGGCTGGGCCGCCCGCGGCTTCCGCTTCCGCCGCCCCGGGACGTTCCTCGGTCCGACCTCGGGTGCGATGGGCTACGGCCTGCCCGCGGCCCTGGCCGCGGCGCTCGTCCACCGGGAGCGACGCGTCGTGGCCCTGCTGGGCGACGGCGGCATGGGCATGACGCTGGCCGAGATCGAGACGGCGGTCCGCGAGGGCGCCCACGTCGTCGCGATCGTGTTCGACAACGAGCAGTACGGGATGATCCACGCCCACCAGGTCCGCGAGGGCAGCCCGTCGGCGCCCGGCACGGACCTCGGCCCGATCGACTTCGCCGCGGCCGCCCGGGCGTGTGGAGCCCGGGGCGTACGGGTCGATACCGACGCCGGCTTCGAGCCCGCCCTGCGCACCGCCCTCGCCGCGTCCGGGCCGACGGTCATCCAGCTGGCGCTGGACCGCCGGTGGGTGTCGGTCGACCAGCCGGCGACGGGCTGACGATCCACGGTGCCGCGCCACACGCTCCACCTCGTCCCGGAAGCGACCTGGGACGCGCACGACCCGGCGACGCCGTACCTGCCCGCCGCCTACGCCGACGACGGCTTCGTCCACTGCACCGACGGCGACGACGAGATGGTCGCGGTGGCCAACCGGTTCTACGCCGCCGACCCGCGGCCCTTCCTGCTGCTCACGCTCGACCTCGAGCGGACGGGCAGCCCGTGGCGGTTCGACGACCCGGAGCGACGGTACCCGCACGTGTACGGGCCGATCGATCCGGCGTCGGTCGTCGAGGTCCGCCGGATGGACCGGACCGACGACGGGCGGTTCACGCGTCCCGTGCCCCGCTGATCGCGCGTCGCACGCCCGGACGAGCTCGCGACGGGCTCAGCGGTCGGTGAGGCCCGAGATGTCGATCTCGTAGATGCCGGGGAGGTAGGGAGCGAGCACCCAGAGGGTGTCGCCCGTGATCGCAATCGAGGCGAGGTGCTCCGGCGACGGTGCGTCGGGCCATGTCGCGATCACGTTGCGCTCGGTGTCGAACACCTGCACGCGGCTGTCGTCGACGACGAACAGCTCGCCGGTTGGCCCGAAGGCGACATCCTGGGGTTCGACAAAGCGGCCGGGCTCTACACCGCGCGAGCCGGTCGTCCACTTGAAGGCTCCCTGGTCGTCCCACGCCTGGACTCGAGCGTTGTCGAAGTCCGCGTTGACGAGGCTCCCATCGGGAGCGAACCGGATGTTGCCCGTGAATGCCATCTCGCCGTCCGCCGAGCCGTGGCGCCCGATCGTGCGCAGGTACTCGCCGTCGGGGGTGAACACCTGGATGTCGTCACGCACATCGTCGACCACGAACACCTCGCCGGCCGGGGACGTCGCGATACCGATTGGCTCGAGGAACTGGCCGGGTCCCGATCCCTCCGTGCCCCAGCTGCCGTTCGGTGTCCAGGACGCGTCGAACCGCTGGACGCGCTTGTTGCCGCCCTCGACCACGTAGATCGAGCCATCGTCCGCGAATGCGATGCTGCCCAGGTCGCTGTCGGGTTCGCCTGCATGCCGCCGGAAGTCAAACTGCCCGGGTTCCGTGCCCGCTTCGCCGATCCGGTCGACGACGTTCCCCTCGCGATCCAGGACGAGGATCTCGGACGCACCGTTCGTGACGTACAGTCGACCGTCTGGGCCCGCCGTCAGGTACCCCGCGACAGCCAATCCCGGGATGTTCTCGACGCCGTGCGTTGCGACCAGTCGCAGCCGCCCATCGCCCGCAGGCGACGCTTCGACGACCGGCGAGGACGACGATTGGGCGGTGGGCGCGGGCGAGTCGAAGGCCTCCGCTGAAGGCGGCACAGCGGTCGGGCTCGCGGCCGGCGGTCCGCCGGAGGCACATGCCGCCACCAGCATCGCGACCGCGATCAGGCCGTGCCGCGATCCAGGTTTGTGGCTTGTGACCGTGCGGTCGTCGGGCGAACAAGGGTCCCCTCTGAACGGCCGCGCAGTTGGGGCGGGAGGTGCACGCGCAAGTAGGCAACGCAGGGGACGGAACGTCAAGCCTCGACGTGGGCTATCGCGGCCTCTTTTGTGTCCCCTTCCGCGCACGCTTCTGATCGGGAGACACCTTCTCGCCCCACGAGTCGGTGATCTGTTTGAACACCTTGCCCATCCCGGGCTTCATCAGCGCGCGCCGGGCGGCCTCGGCGTCGTGGTCCCGTCGCCGGTCGCGGGCCACCTCGCGCGGGTCGAGCTCGTCGTCCATCGCGAGATCGTCCGCATGCGGGCCGCGCTCGTCAACACCGTCAGCGGCAGTGCCAGCCGCAGTCGACGATCAGCTCGACGCCGTTGACGCCACCGTTCTCGAGCAGGAACACCGTCGCGTCGACGATCTCGTGCATCTCCACGAGGCGCCCCGTGGGCGTCTCGGCCGTGTACTTCGCGATCGCCGCGGGCTTCCCCGACCAGTAGGGGCTGTCGCCCACGACCCCAGGGTGGATCGAGTTGACCCGGACCGGGCGCAGCTCCTCGACGAGCGTGCGCGTCAGCCCGACGACGCCGCCGTTGACGGTGGTCACGGTCGTGGACCCGGGGTACGGGCGCTCCTTGGCCATGCCGCCGAAGAGGACGATCGACGACGTGTCCGACAGCCGCTCGCGTAGCGTCGACACGACGGTCGTGTAGCCGACCAGCTTGAGGGTCACCAGCCGGATCGCCCGGTCGATGTCGTACTCGTCGACCCGGTTCTGGTCGCGGTCGATCGCGACCAGGGCCAGCCGGTCGACGGGACCCACGTCGGCGAGCGCGGCACCGATCGCATGCGGCTCGGACAGGTCGAACACCACGCCACGCACGTTGCCGCCGATCTCGGCCACGGCCGACTCGACGTTCTCCGGCGACTGCCCCGTGAGCACGACCTCGCGGCCCTGACCGGCGTAGTGCCGGACCAGCTCCAGGCCGATCGCCCGCGTGCCACCGACGACGACCACCGCCCCGTCATTCGACATCGTTGTCCTCCTCGAACTTGCGCCACGTCGGTGCCCACCGATAGGCATGGCGGACCGGCGGCTGCGGCGCCTGGGTCTCGATCCAGCGGACGCGCTCCGTCCCAGTGTTGTAGAAGCCGTGCAGGCTGCCGACCCCGGCGAACACGACGTCGCCGGGTCGCAGCGTGATGACCTGGTCGTCGAGCTCGGCCTCGACCTCGCCGGCGAGGAACACGTAGGTCTCCTCGAACGGGTGGTCGTGCTGCTGCGCCGAGCCGCCGATCTCGTAGTCGACCGTGAACATCGTCAGCAGGTCGGCGCCGAAGACCCGGTCGACGAGCATCTTGACCGAGATCCCGCTGTAGGCGAGGAGCGCCGTGTCCATGCCCGCCGGCTTGCGGCCGCGGGCGGGATCGCTGACCGCCAGCGCCTCGGCCTGGGGCGGCGTCCCGTCGTAGTGGCCGACGAGGCGGACCGCGGGGTCGCCGAACCGGGGGCGCGCGGCGTTGGCGACCAGGGTCTCGGGGTCGAACGCGCCGCGGGTGAAGAACGTGTCCTTGCGGCCCGAGCCCGGCATCACGCGCAGTGGGGTGTTCACCGACAGCCAGCGGACCTGCTCGTCGCCCGCGTTCGCGAGCGCGTGCCAGGTCCCGATCGGCATCAGGCAGAAGTCGCCGGCGACCAGCCGATGGGCGACGCCGCCGATCTCGATCGCGAGCTCGCCGGCCAGGACGTACAGGGCCTCCTCGAACGCGTGGACGTGCCGCCGCAGCCAGCCGCCCGGCGCGAGCGTCCCGACGGCGAGCTCGGTGTGGACGGCTCCCTGGTCGCGGCCGACGAGGACCTCGCGGGCGAGGCCGCTCGAGGTGGCGGAGGCGGCGATGGGTCGGTCCGCGAAGGACCAGTCGATGCGGCCGACGTAGACCACGCGTTGAACCCCGCTTGCTGACGCTCAGGCCTGGCGGCGAGACCAGGCGTCGGTCCCCACCGCAAGGAGAAGGATGATGCCAAGGGTGATCTGCTGGTAGTACGGGTCGAGGCCGAGGAGGTTGAAGCCGTTCGCGATGAGCGCGACGAACAGGCAGCCGATGACCGTCCGCTGGACCGAGCCCTCGCCGCCCATGATGCTCGTCCCGCCCACGATGATCCCGGTGAGGACGGTGAACGTCAGGAAGTCGCCGGCGGACGCCTGGGCGCTCAGGACGCGCGATGCGTCGAGCGTCCCGGCGAGAGCCGCGGCCGCGCCGCTGAGCGCATAGGTCGCGACGCGGACGGTGTTGATCCGCACGCCCCCCAGCCGGGCGGCCTCGGCGTTGCCGCCGGTCGCGTAGACATACCGGCCGAACGTCGTCCGGCTCAGCAGGATCGCCGTCGCGATGGCGAACGCGATCATCATCCACGCCGCCGTCGAGATCCCGGCGATCTTCGTCGCGGCGAACACCTTGAACTCGGGATGATCGAACACCACGATGAGGTTGCCGTGGGTGGCGATCGCGCCGATGCCGCCGACGACGAAGGTCATCGCGAGCGTGCCACGATGACCGCGAGTGTGCAAAGCCAGTGAACACCTGTCAAGCCGGATTGCAACCCCGTTGCAAGGGATTGACCACCTCGGCGAGACCGTCGCGGGGGCCCTGGGCCGTCCCGGGCGGCCCGCGAACGGCGGGACGGTCAGCGCTTGACGACGTCCACCGATCCGCGACCCTGGACGAACCAGACGGCCCGCGCGGGCACGTCGCCCGCGTTGAACAGCCGGTGCGGCGTCGCGGAGTCGAAGCTGATCGCGTCGCCCGGCTGGAGGACGAACTCGTCGAAGCCGATCCGCACGGTCAGCGTCCCGCTCAGGATGTAGCCCCACTCCTGCCCGGAGTGGCGCTGGAACGCCTCGGCCGGGCTCGACTCGCTGCCCACCTCGTAGGTCACGTGCAGGAAGTCCACGTTCCGGATCGACTCCGTCGTCAGCCGTTCCCAGACCACGCCCGAACCGAGGCGGATGCTCGATCGCGAGGCGGCGCGCTGCACGGGATCGTGGGGAAGCACGGTCGCGGTCTGGGCCAGGACGGCGTCGTCGCCCCCGTCCTCGACCGGCGGCTGGGTGTCCATGAACAGCAGGACGTCCAGCGACACGCCGAGCTCGTTGGCCAGCGCGTAGAGCGTGTTGACCGACGGCTTCGCGCGCCCGGTCTCGACCTGGGAGATGAGGCTCGGGGACACGCCGACGACCTCGGCCAGCCGCCGCAGGCTCAGGCCGCGCGCCCGGCGTGCCTGGCGGAGACGGTCGCCCATGCCGGCGTATTCGGGCTCCGACGCTCCGCTTCGCCGCTCCAGGCCCACGCGCTCTCCATCGCTGCTGTTGGCCGATCCATCCTACCTGTCGAAGGATGCGAACGAGTTGCGTCGGCAACGCGTGTGTGTAGCATTAGTGAACGGCAAGCGATCCCGTGTGACCGCCCGAGCCCACAGGGAAGGATCCGATGAGGACGTTCGCGTCGCCCGGAGCGATGACCGTCGACTGGGAGGAGCGGGTCAACCCCGATCGCCTCCGGACCTACCGGTTCGGGCGCGCCAAGGCGGCCCTGGAGGCGTCCGACCTCGGCGCCGTCCTGCTGTTCGACTTCAACAACATCCGGTACGCCACCAGCACGCACATCGGGGAGTGGGCGCGGGACAAGATGACCCGCTACGCGCTGCAGACGCGCGGCGGCAGCCCGCACATCTGGGACTTCGGCTCGGCCGCCAAGCACCACCGGCTCAACTGCCCGTGGCTGCCCCAGGAGAACGTCCACGCCGGGATGATCGGCCTGCGTGGCGCGGTCGCGCCCGACGCCGGGCTGTTCCGCCGCGCCGCGCGCGAGCTGTGCGAGATCCTGCGCGCCGAGGGCGTCCTGGACATGCCGCTCGGCGTGGACATCGCGGAGCCGCCGATGGTCGCCGCCCTCGAGGCCGAGGGGATCACCGTCAGGGACGCCCAGCAGGTGATGCTCGACGCCCGCGAGGTCAAGTCGATCGACGAGATCATGCTGCTGAACACGGCCTGCTCGATGGTCGACGGCGCCTACCAGATGCTCGCCGAGCAGCTCAAGCCGGGCGTGCGCGAGAGCGAGCTCGTGGCCAACGTCACGAAATTCCTGTTCGATCTCGGCTCCGAGCACGTCGACAACATCAACGCGGTCTCCGGCGAGCGCTGCAGCCCCCATCCGCACGTGTTCAGCGACCGGATCATCCGCCCCGGCGACCAGGCCTTCTTCGACATCATCCACACGTTCGTCGGCTACAAGACGTGCTACTACCGGACGTTCGTCGTCGGGCGCGGCACGGACGCCCAGCGCGACGCCTACAAGCGCGCCCGCGAGTGGATCGACGCCTCGATCGAGCTCATGCGGCCCGGCGTCGGGACCGACCAGGTCGCGCAGGTCTGGCCCAAGGCGGAGGACTTCGGCTTCGCGAACGAGATGGAGTGCTTCGGGCTCCAGTTCGGGCACAGCGTGGGCCTGTTCCTGCACGAGCGGCCGATCATCAGCCGGCTCAACTCCATCGACCACCCGGTCGAGCTGAAGGAGGGCATGGTCATCGCGCTCGAGACGTACTGCCCGGCCAAGGACGGGTACTCGGCCGCGCGGATCGAGGAAGAGGTCGTGATCACGGCCGACGGCCCGCAGGTGATCACGAAGTTCCCCTCCCAAGAGCTGTTCGTCGCCAACGCGTACTGAGGTCGTCATGGCCACGTCCCGTGCCGCCGCCCCCGCCGCGGACCTGGAGACCCGACTCGCCCTGTACCGGACGATGGTCGAGTGCCGCCGGTTCGAGACCCGCGCCCAGGAGCTGTTCTTCGAGGGGCTCGTCCGCGGGACGACGCATCTCGGGACCGGCCAGGAGGCGGTCGCGGCCGGCTTCGGCGTCGCCATGCGCCCGGACGACTGGACGTTCGCGACCTACCGCGGCCACAACCACGCCCTGGCCCGCGGCACGTCGATGGGCGGGCTGTACGCGGAGCTGTTCGGCCGCGCCGGCGGCCTCATGGGCGGCAAGGGCGGCTCGATGCACATCACCAGCGTCGAGCACCACATGATGGGCAGCTACGCGATCGTGGGCGCCCACCTGCCGATCGCGCTCGGGGCCGCCTGGTCCGCCCAGTACCGCGGCACGGAGCAGGTCGCCGTGTGCTTCTTCGGCGACGGGACGACCAACATCGGCGCGTTCCACGAGGCCCTCAACCTGGCCGCCGTGTGGAAGGCACCCGTCGTGTTCGTGTGCGAGAACAACCGCTACATGGAGTACACGGCGATCGACAGCGTGACCGCGGTCGCGCGGCCCGCGGCGGACCGGGCGAGCGCGTACGGCCTGGAGCCGATCGTGGTGGACGGCAACGACGCCGATGCCGTGTACGCCGTGGCGATGACGGCCCTCGCGCGGGCCCGCGCCGGCGACGGGCCGTCGCTGATCGAGGCCGAGACGTACCGCCACGGCGGCCATTCGCGCGCGGACCCCGGCAAGTACCGACCCGACGACGAGCTCGCCGCGTGGCTCGCGAAGGACCCGGTGCCGACGTATCGGGCCCGCCTGGAGGCGGCCGGCGTGGATGCGGCGACGCTGGACGCGATCGATGCCGAGTCGGCGGCCATGGTCGCCGCGGGCGAGGAGGAGGCCCGCAACGCGCCCGAGCCCGATCCCGCGGTGCTGGAGACCCAGGTCTGGGCCGACGGAGGCTCCTCGTGGCGGAACTGACCTACCGCGCGGCGGTGGCCGCAGGCATCGCCCGCGAGATGGAGCGCGACCCGTCGGTCGTGCTGCTGGGCGAGGACGTCGGCGCGGCCGGGGGCGTGTTCAAGCTGACCGAGGGCCTGTTCGGCCAGTTCGGGCCGAAGCGGGTGCGCGACACGCCGATCAGCGAGCAGGCCATCGTGGGCGCGGCGATGGGCGCGGCGATGACCGGGCTGCGACCGGTCGCGGAGCTCATGTTCAGCGACTTCTTCGCCGTGACCTGGGACATGGTCGTGAACCAGATCGCCAAGACGCGCTACATGACCGACGGCCAGGTCTCGCTGCCGCTGGTGATCCACACGGCGAACGGGGCCGGCCTCCGGTTCGGCGCCCAGCACAGCCAGGCGATCGAGAACTGGGCGATGGCGATCCCGGGGCTGAAGGTCGTCGCGCCGTCGACCCCGGCGGACGTCCTGGGCCTCATGGTGGCCTCGATCCGCGACCCGGACCCGGTCATCTTCTGCGCCTCGAAGTCGCTGCTCGCGACCAAGGGCGAGGTCCCCGACGGGGAGCACGTGGTGCCGCTCGGGCAGGCGGCGATCGTCCGCGAGGGCGGCGACTGCACGATCGTCGCGCTGGCGTCGATGGTGCCCCGGGCCGTCGAGGCCGCCGAACGCCTCTCGGCGGAGCAGGGGATCGAGGCCGAGGTCATCGACCTGCGGACGCTGGTGCCCCTCGACGTGGCCACGATCCTCGCGTCGGTCGAGAAGACCAGCCGGCTGTTCACCGTGGAGGAGAACCCGCGCCTGTGCGGCTGGGGCGCCGAGATCGTGTCGCTCGTCGCCGACGAGGGCTTCTACAGCCTCGACGCGCCGCTCGTCCGGATCACGACGCCGCACGTCCCGCTGGCCGCGGCCCCGGCCCTGGAGGACGCGGCGCTGCCCACCGTCGACCGCATCGTCGACACCGTCCACCGACGGCTCGAGGACGCGAAGTGACGGACGGCCGACGCCCCGACGGTCGGCCTCGTCGGCACGGGGCGCATGGGCTCGGCGATGGCGCGGGCGCTGACGGCCGCGGACCGCCCGCTGGTCGTGACCAATCGCAGCCCGGACAAGGCGGAGGCGCTCGCGGCCGAGGTGGGCGCGCGCGTGGTCGGATCGCCGCGCGAGGTGGCCGAGGCGGCCGACGTCACGATCACGATGCTCGCCGACGACGACGCGGTGGCCCACGTCTACGGCGGTGGCGACGGGCTGCTCGCCGGCGCGCGCCCGGGGTCGGTGCTGGTCGACCTGTCCACGGTGACGCCGGACGCCCTGCGCGCGTTCGACGCGACCGCCCGCGCCCTCGGCGTCGGGTTGCTGGACGCGCCGGTCAGCGGCTCCACGGCGACCGCGGAGTCCGGGCAGCTGACGCTCATGGTCGGCGGCGAGGCGGCCGACCTCGATCGCGCGCGGCCCGCCCTCGAACCGCTGGCCAAGGCGATCTTCCACCTCGGGCCGCTGGGCACCGGGGCCGCCATGAAGCTCGCCGTGAACGCGGTGATCTTCGGGCTCAACGGGGCGCTCTCGGAGGGGCTCGCGATCGCCGAGCTGGCCGGGATCTCCCGGGCGGCGGCCTACGACGTGCTGGCGACCAGCGCCGTCGCGGCGCCGTACGTCGGGTACAAGCGGGCCGCGTTCCTCGATCCCGAGGGGACCCCGACGGCGTTCTCGCTGGACCTCGCCGCCAAGGACCTGCGGCTGATCACGGCCTTCGCCGAGTCGCTCGGGCTCCAGGTCCCGCAGGCGACGATCAACCTCGCCATGATCCGATCGGCCTCGACCGACGGGCGCGGCGGCAACGACTTCTCGACCGTGGCGGAGGAGCTGCGCGGCCGGGCCAGGCGGCCGGTGGCGGCCGGAGGCCCGCGCGCCAACGAGGAGGGGACGCCGGGCTGAGACCGTCCGACCAGTATCACGTCGCACAGAGGAGGCATTCATGGCTGACCGGATCCTGATCAAGAACGGGATCGTCCTCACGCAGGACGAGGGCATCGGCGAGCTGCCGCAGGCGGACGTGCTCATCGACGACGGCAAGATCGCCGACGTCCGGCCCAACCTCTCGGCCGACGGCGCGAAGGTCATCGACGCGGCCGGCGACATCGTGATCCCGGGCTTCATCGACACCCACCGCCACACGTGGGAGACGTCGATCCGGACGAGCGCGCCCGACTTCGCGCTGATCACGTACTTCGGGTCGATCCTCGACAAGTTCGCGCCGCACTACCGGCCCGACGACGTGTACGCCGGGAACCTGTGGGGCTGCGCTCGAGTGCCTCAACGCCGGGATCACGACGCTCGTCGACTGGTCCCACATCATCAACACCCCCGACCACGCCGACGCGGGGATCCGCGGGCTGCAGGAGTCGAAGATCCGGTCGGTCTACGCGTACGGGTTCGGCAACACGTCCCTCGTGGACTGGTGGTTCGGGCCCGACTACGCGGGCAGCGTCCTGACCTCGGACGGCCCCGACGCGCGCCGGATCCGGAAGCAGTACTTCAACTCCGACGACGCCCGGATCACGATGGCGCTCGCGACGCGCGGGCCCAACTTCTGCAAGCCCGACGTCGTCCGCCACGACTGGGAGCTGGCCAAGGAGCTCGGGCTCAACATCACGGTCCACGTCGCGATGGACCGGTTCGGGTACACGAAGATGCAGGTGACGATGCTGCGCGACATGGACCTGCTGTACCCGAACACGACGTACGTCCACGCGTCCCACTTCACCGACGAGGAGTGGGCGCTCGCCCGCGACTCGGGCGGCAACGTGTCGTTCGCGCCGCAGATCGAGGTCCAGATGGGCCATGGCTGGGCGCCGGCCGTGACGGCGCTCGCGCACAACCTCCCGATCGGCCTCTCGTCCGACGTGGCCACGACCGCGCCGTCCGACCAGTTCACCCAGATGCGCTCGATCTTCGGCTCGGAGCGCGGCCGCAAGCACCAGGAGGCGTGGGACGCCAACCTCGACGGCCTCGAGGCGTCGCCGGGGCTCATCACCTCGCGCCAGGTGCTCTCGTGGGCGACCCTGGGCGGTGCGCAGGTCGCCGGCATCGCCGACCGGACGGGCTCGATCACGCCCGGCAAGCAGGCGGACATCGTGATCATCGACGGCTCGGCGGTGAACGTCGCGCCGATCATCGACCCGGTCGGGGCGGTGGTCTGCGCGGCCGACGTGTCGAACGTCAAGACCGTCCTCGTCGAGGGCGAGATCCTCAAGCAGGACTTCCGGCTCACGGCGTCGCTCGACGCGCCGCGCAAGGCCGTCGAGGCGTCGCGGGACTACCTGCTCGCGAAGTTCGGCGACCCGGAGCCGGGCTGGCTGCCCGCCAAGACCCCCGCCTGAGGCCCCACGAGCCGGCGATCGACTGACCCGCCGGCCAACGCGACCCCAACGGAGCCCGTCGGACCGTGCCGGCGGGCTCCGGCGTTTCCGGTCGTCAGCGGGTGGCGAGCCTCGCCTGCGCGACGCGACGGACCGCGCGGTCCACGTCCGGGACCTCGCTCATCAGCTCGCGCAGGGCGGCGGCCGGGAACGCGAGCAGCGTCGACGCTCGGTGGCGACGACCGTCGCGGTGCGGCCGTAGCTGAAGTCCCGTCCCCAATCGATCGCGGCGATCTCGCCGAGGTGGTCGCCCGGCCCGAGCTCGTCGACCGTGTGATCGCCGACCCGCACCGAGAGCCGCCCGCGCACCACGACGTAGAACGTGCGGGCCAGCGACCAGCGTTCGGTCACCGCCTGGCCCGCCTCGTACGACTCCTCGCGACCCAGGCCGAGGAACCGCTCCAGGCGCTCCGGCGGCGCCTCCAAGAACAGCGGGATGCGCCTCAGCCACGCGGCATCCACCGCGGGCGCGTCGAGCCACGCGACCTCGACCGCGGCCTGCCGCCCGGCCCGCCTGGCCGAGTCGTCGACCGGACCGGGCCCGTCGAGCGGCGTGGTCGCGACCCGATCGAGGGCATACGCAACGTCGGCCCAGGCGGACGAGTGGTTGAGGACACACAGGCGGATCACGTCGCTCGGTCAGCACGGCGAAGGCGCCGTATGCGCCGTCCACGTGCAGCCAGACGCCCCGCTCGCGACACAGCGCGGCCAGCTCGGGCAGGGGATCGACCGACCCGGTATTGGTCGTGCCGGCGTTGGCGATGACGAGGAACGGCAGGCGGCCGGCCTCGACGTCGGCATCCATCGCGGCGGCGACGTCGTCCGGTCGCATCCGGAACCGGTCGTCGGTCGGCAGCACCCGGATCTGGTCGGGACGGAAGCCGAGGTGGCGGGCGGCCCGGGCCAGCGAGGAGTGGGTCTGGTCGCTCGCGTAGGCGACGATCCGCGCGGACATCGGCCCGACGAGCGCCTCCCGGGCGCAGGCGATCGCGGTGAGGTTGGCGGCGGACCCGCCGGACACGAGGACGCCGGCGGCGGACGCGGGATACCCGACCCAGTCGCGGAACCAGTCGAGCACGGTGAGCTCGAGCTGGCTCGGGCCGGCGGCCTCGCGCCAGGCCCCGGCGTCGACGTTGGTCGCGGCGGCGATCAGGTCGCCAAGGGCACCAGGCCACGTCCCGGCGCCCGGGATGTAGCCGAAGAACCGAGGATGGTCGAAGTGCCCCACGAACGGCAGGACGTCGCGGTCGAGGCGATCGATCAGGCCCGAGAAGTCGCGCGGGCCGTCGGGAGCCGGCTCGTCGAGGCGCGCGGCCATCTCGGGTCGCGACGCGGTCCGGAGGACGGGCCCGTCGGCGAGCCCGACCATCCGCTCGACCAGCATGTCGATGACGCGGTAGCCCATCCGGCGCATCTCGTCCGCGCCGAGGGCCAGCGGGTCGCCGTCCACGACCACCGCCGCGCCCGCCGCGTCGCTGGTCGCATCCGTCACCGGTCCGAGCAGATCCTCCATCCCGCGGGAGTCTAGGCGCCCGCGATGGACAACGAAGACCGCCGTCCGCACGGACGACGGTCGAGAGATCGTCCGGGGCCGGGCGCAGAACCGGCCCCGTCGTGCACGGCGTTCCGGGTCACGTGGCCCGGACCGCCAGGGTCAGCCGGCGCGGGTGTCGCTCGAGTAGTTGCCCGCGCGTGGGATGGTCGCCAAATTCGAGGCTCCGCGCGATGCGTCTTCGCTCGCCGGCAGCCAGCGTTCGAGCCGCCAGCGCCGTTGCGAGCCGTGCCCTGGGGCCGTTCGCATCGTCATCTCCGGGACCTCCGGGACCTCCGCGCGAGGGAGGAGGATTGACCCGACCATTGTCCCCCCGCTGGCAATTCCCGGCAAGGGGTCGGTTTCCCGGTCGGAGCGCCTAGCGAGGCCCAGCTTCAGGGTGCTCGCGTTGCGCCCGCCGGCCTCGTCGCGGGCCTTGACCGTGAGGCCCAGGGTGCCCGGATCGCCCGCGCGCCTGGGCGTGATCGTCGCGGTCCACGTGGTCGCGGTCGTCTTCGTCATCCGGACCGTCCAGGCGTCACGCCCGCCTCGCTGACCACGACGACCGGCGTCGTCGACAGCCGTTCGGCGGACCGGGCGGTCAACGTGAGCGCGTGGCCGCGGACGGCCGTCGTCACCGACGCGGCGAGACGGAACGCGGCCGCCTCGACCGTGGTGGACTGGCCCGCCCGCTGGGTGCCGTTCGTGGCCGTCACGGCGATCCGGTAGGGGCCCGGCTTCGCGAACGCCCCGCCGGTCACCTTGCCGTTCCAGGCCCAGGTCGACGGGTCCGGCAGCGAGCGCCCGGTCGGCGTAGGCCGTCCGCACGACGTCACCCCGGGCGTCGAGCACCTTGACGGTGACCGTCGCCGGTGACAGGAGGCGGAACGAGACCGTCGAGCTGCGCGCCAGCGCGTCGCCGTCCTGCGGGTAGAAGAGGGTGGGCGAGCGGGTCACGGACGCGAGCGCCGCGTACACGTCGACCTCGAGGGTCGCGGGCTCGCCGACGTTCCCCGCGGCGTCGCGGGCCGTGAGGGCGACGGTGTACCGGCCGTCGGGCACGGGCCTGCCGGTCGCCGTGCGTCCGTCCCAGGAGATCCGGCCCGCGCCGCCGTCGGCGGACAGCGTCCTCACGGCCGTGCCGCCCGGGCCTGCGATCCGCGCCGTGACCGTCGACGCCTCGGAGACCGTGAACGGGAGGCCGACGACCTCGCCGACGGCGTCGCCGTTGGGCGTGACCGTCGCCGGCTTCGACCCGCCGGCGTCGGCCGTCACCACCGGGGCCACGGTGTCGATCGTGAACGAGCGGCGAACCGTCGCCTGGTTGCCCGCCACGTCGGTGGCGGTGAACGCCACGACGTGCGTGCCGTCCGGCTTCACGACGACCGACTCGCCCGACAGGGCCGTCGCCGGACCACCGTCGACGCTCACGAGGCGGCCGGCGACGCCGGAGCCGCCGTCGGCGAACGACGGCTTGAGGGTGACGGCGCCCCGCCAGATCCCGGCGACGTCGCCCGCGGTCCCGCTCATCGCCACCCCGATCGTCGGCGCGCGGGTGTCGATCCGGAAGGTGAGCTGGTGCCAGGGCTCGCGGATCCCGGCCTTGTCCGTCGCGCGGTACTCGACGGTCGTCTTGCCGTTCGCGCTCACCCGCAGGCCATCGCCATAGGTCTTCGCGGCGCCGCCGTCGAGGCGGTAGCTGATCGAGCGCACGCCGGACAGCGCGTCCGTCGCGGTGAGGCGGATGTCGACCGGCGACACGCGCCAGCCGTCGAGACCCTCGGTCGACGACTGGGTGGCCTTCGAGGTCGGCGGCGTGGCGTCGAGCGTGAAGCCGCCGTTCGCCGTGACCCCGGGGTTGCCCCAGTCGTCGCGAGCCTTGAGGGTCCAGGTGTAGGCGCCGTCGTGGACGACGTTGCCGGCGTCGTTCGTCAGGTCCCACGAGAACCGGACGATGTCGGCCTCGGCGGTCTTGGACCAGACGACCGACCCGCCGGCGTTCCGGACCGTCAGCGTCGCCTCGACCCGCTCGGAGAGCCGCGCGGCGACGACGAGCCCGTCGCCCTGGCCGTCGTCGTTGGGCGAGAGCAGCGCTCCGCTGCGATCCAGTGACCAGGCGACGGTCGGGGTCGAGTCGCGCGGCGCCAGCCCGGTCGCGCGGACGTAGCCCGTGGCCGAGGTGCCGAGGTCGGTCGCGGCGAACACGCGGGTGCCGTCCGCCGCGGGCGCCTCCTCGGCGGCTGAGCCGCAGGCGCGTCGCCTTCGGAACGGACGTGGCCGCCGTCGTGCCCGGTTCCTGCGCCTTGGCCAGCGACGCGAACAGCCCGACGCCGTCCGCGGCGACCACCTCCGCGGCCCCCGGGCGCCACGAGGTCCGCGGGCCGGCCGTCGGTCGGGATCGGCAGGGCGCCGGTCACGGCCGAGGCCCGCAGGCCCAGGTCGCCGACCACCGAGCGGTAGAAGCCCGACGGCGCCGACGTGTCGGCGTCCAGCTGGAAGCGAAGGCCGGGCGTCCGCTGCGAGTCGTACGGCCCCTGGAGGTGGCCGTGCCAGGTCGGCGCGTTGCGGAACACCTGGTCGACCGTGCGGTTGGTCGTGAACAGCTGGCGCATGGTGTTGGTCGCCGGGTGGGCCGGATGGCCCTCGGCGATCACCGCCCGGGCGCCCGCACCGATGAACCCGGCGCCGTAGTTGTCGACCCGCTGCCGCGCCTCGGCGAACGTGCCCTGCGACAGGCCGGGCTCCGTATTTCCCGGACGCGTAGCAGAGGTGATAGAGCAGCACGACCGCGTTGGGCGCGAACCGGATGTTGTTCCGGATGTAGTCCTCGCCGTAGTAGACGTGCTTGTCGCCGTCGGCACCGCTCTGCGGGTCGAGCCCGAGGCCGTCCTTGGTGATGGTCTGGAACGGCGGGTAGATGCTCGGCCACCCGTTGCCGTGGCCGAGGTACACGAACACGCTCGCGCCCTGCGCGGCGGCCTTGACCGCGGGCCAGGTCGCCTTCGGCGTGAACAGCGTGACGACGTTGGACGTGTGCCGGCGGGCCTCGTCCGCGATGTCCCGGGCGTCGGCCTTGTAGTGGGCGTTGTGATCGCCCACCGGGCCCACGACGATCACGACCTTGGCCGTCGATCCGGCCCGCGCCGGCAGGGCGGCGAGGCTGAGACCGAGCAGCAGGGCGACCAGGATGGCCGAGGACAGGCGTCGCAAGCCGGCGGGACTCCGTTGGTGACCGGCGAGGGCTGTACGGGGTGGCTGGGCCGGTCTGGGCTGCGGCCATCCTTGGCCACGGCCGGCCCGCGCGACATCACTGGAAGGTCCCAGACCCACCCGGTCCCATCGTCATCCGACGGGTGGCGCCGGGCGTGGCCGACGATCGACGCGACGAGCGCGGACCGACGCCTCGTGGCCCGAACCGGAACACCGGCCGGGGAGGCCTGCGGGGCGGCCTAGGATGCCGCATGACACCCGCCCTCGTCGGCCTCGTCTGCGTGGCCGCGTCGGGCGTCATCCTGGTCGCCCTGCACCTCGTCCCGACCGGGCTCAATCCGATCCGCTACGCCGTCAGCGACTATGGGTGGACGCGGTACCACCTGGGCTATCGCACGATGGTCGTGCTCCAGGGCGCCGGGGCGCTGCTCATCGCGGCCGGGCTCGCGCAACAGACCGACGCCCAGTCGCTCACCTGGCTGGTGGTCTACGGCGTCGTCCGGCTGCTGATCTCGGGGTTCATGATCGATCGCGAGCCGACGGGGATCCGGTCGATGTCATGGAGCGGCCGGATCCACATGCTCCTCGCGGGGACGGCCTTCGCGTCGATCGCGCTCGCGGCCTCGAGCCTCGACTACACGGGCGAGCCCGCCGTGCTCGACCCGCTGGGCCGGGTGGTGTCGCTGTCCGCGATCGCGACCGGGATCGCGCTCGTGGCGCCGCGGATCCGACGCGTCGCGCTCGGCGTCATCGAGCGAACCCACTACGCGGCGGCGATCACGTGGCTGATCGTGGTCGCGGTCTCGATCCTCTAGGGGCACGCCCCAGGGGGGTTGCCCTTGCCTCGGCGGGTGGCACCCGGCCCACCGACACCACACAATGGCCCCGTGAGCAGGCCCCAGCCGGCCCGGCTGCCCGTCCGAACCGGGGCCGATGTGCATCTCGCGGACGCGTTCGGGCAGCCCGGATGCCCGCTGTGCCGCGAACGCACACGCACCGAGGCGGCCTACCTCGAGTCGATCCTCGCCGAGAGCGTGAACGACGTCCCGTTCCGCCAGGCCCTCGACACGGCGCGCGGGTTCTGCGGCCGCCACGCGGCGGCCATCCTCGACGCGGACCGCCGCCGGGCGGGGAGCCTCGGGGCCGCGATCCTCCTGCGGGCCACGCTCGCGCCGCGCCTGCGCGAGCTCGAGGCCGCGACGTCGTCGAACGGCCGTGGCCGGGCGCGGCGCGTGCAGGACGCGGCCCGACCACCGGCCTGCCCCGCGTGCGAGCGGGCGGCCAGCGCGGACGCGGCGGTCGCCGACAGCACCGTCCGCCACACGTCCGATCCGGCATGGGCCGAGGCCGTGGCTTCGGCGCCCCTGTGCCTCGACCACCTGCTGGCGCTGATCGCGGTCCGCGCCACGACGCCCGGGTGGCCCGGCGTCGAGGGCCGCCAGCTCGCTCGCCTCACCGACCTGCGCGACCGGCTCGATGGGTACGCGCACACCTCGAGCCAGGACCGGCGGCAGCAGCAGACCGCGGCGCAGCGCGCGTCGCCCGACGAGGCGGCGGCCGTGCTGGCGGGCTGGCGGCGACCGCCGCCGGACGCGCCAGGGCGGGGTGCGCGCGGCCAGGGCGCGAGGCTCGCCATCCCCGCGGACGCCCGGGCCGTCCTGTTGTCGGGCGTGTACGGCACCGGCAAGTCGACGACGGCCGTCGAGCTCGTCGACCGGCTCGATGCCGCCGGCGTCCCGGCGGCGGCCATCGACCTCGACTGGCTCAACTGGTTCGGGGCCCCGATCGACTGGGACGAGCACGAGGACCCGCGGATCGGCAACGCCAACCTGGCCGCGGTGCGAGCCAACTACGTCGAGGTCGGGGTTCGGTCGTTCGTGCTGGCCGGGACGGTCCGGAGCGAGGCGCAGCTGGCGGGCATCCGCGCCGCGCTCGGGATGCCGCTCGTCGTGGTGCGCCTGGAGGTGCCCTTGGC
The DNA here is from genome assembly GCA_963767945.1 of uncultured Chloroflexia bacterium. Classification (GTDB taxonomy): domain Bacteria; phylum Chloroflexota; class Limnocylindria; order Limnocylindrales; family CSP1-4; genus CAIXZV01. The sequence goes on from CAVYGH010000013.1 coordinate 593,731, forward strand.
GGTGATCCGCGCGCGCCTGGCGGGCGACCCGAATGCCTCCCGCGCGGACGACCTCGAGGTCGCGACGCAGGACCTCGCCGGCGGCGCGGCCGAGGCGATGCCGGCCGACTGGGTGGTCGACGCCGACCGGCCGCCCGCGGAGGTGACCGACGAGGTGCTGCGGCTCCTTGGCTGGACCCTGCCGGAGACCGAGCCGCCGGCCGGTTGATCCCCGGCGGCGCCTGAGAGCGTAGGGTGAGGTGCGGCCCCGCAGGTGCGGGGCGGCCGTGCCTGCATGCCCCGGAGGACCACGTGCATCCGATCCGCATCGCCGCCCAGCTCCACCCGCAGCAGGGCGCGCTGGCCACGGCTCCGCGCCGCCGCCGTCGCGAGCGACGAGCTCGGCTTCGACGTGCTCTACACCTGGGACCACTTCTTCCCGCTCTACGGCGAGCGCGACGGCGAGCACTTCGAGTGCTGGAGCCTGCTCGCCGCGTGGGCGGACGCGACCCGGCGCGTCGAGCTCGGCCCGCTGGTCTCGTGCATCGGCTATCGCAACCCGCAGCTGCTGGCCGACATCGCGCGGACCGTCGATCACGTCAGCGGTGGCCGCGTGATCCTGGGCCTCGGCGCGGGCTGGTTCCAGCGCGACTACGACGAGTACGGCTACGACTTCGGGCGGGTGGGGGACCGGCTGACCACCCTGTCGCGCTCGATCCCCGAGATCCAGCGCCGGCTGGCGGCGCTGAACCCGCCGCCGCTCCGCCGGATGCCGATCCTGATCGCCGGCACCGGGGAGCAGCGCACGCTGCGGCTCGTCGCCCGCTATGCCGACGGCTGGCACGCCTCGTTCCCGGAACGACCGGATGAGCTCGTGCCCAAGGTCGAGGCCCTTCGCCGGTGGTGCGCCGAGGAGGGCCGCGACCCGGCCGAGATCGAGTGGGGGCTCGGGGTGGAGCCCGAGGACCTCGACCGGTTCCTGCGCGAGGACGCGGAGCGCTACCTCGCGCTCGGCTTCACGCAGTTCACGCTCGGGTTCAACGGCCCCGACTGGACGGTCGAACGAGCCGCCGACTGGCTGGCCTGGCGGGACGAGCGGAACCTGTCACGTCCTGTCCCGCCGGCCGCGTAACGTCGGCCGCATGAGCGAGCCCCATCCGCTGGTCGCCCAGCTCCGATTCACTCGCGCCGAGTTCCTGCGCGGGGTCCGGGGCGTCTCGGCCGACGACGCCCGACGACGGCTCGGGCCCATGAACTGCATCGCCTGGAACGTGGGCCACCTGGCCTGGCAGGAGCAGCGCTACCTGCTGACCCGCGCGTCGGGGGTCACGCCGTTCCCCGACATCGCGGAACGGTTCGCCGTCGGCGCCCCGGGCAGCACGCCCGAGCTCAAGGAGGTGCTCTCGGCCTGGCGGTCGATCACTCGCGAGGCGGACGCATGGCTCGACACGCTCACGTCGGCGCGCCTGCTCGAGCACCCGACGACGAACGGCCGCCCGATCGCGGTCACGTTCGGGAACATGGTCCAGCGACTGATCTACCACTACTGGTACCACACGGGCGAGAACCAGGCGATCCGCCAGCAGCTCGGCCACGAGCGCCTGCCGCAGTTCGTGGGCAACATCGACGACGAGGCGCCGTACCGCCCGGAGGGCGCCTGAGGCCGTGATCAGCCCCCGGACACCGCCGGGATGATGTGCACGTCCGCGCCCGCCGGCACCGGCGTCTGCAGCCCGGCGCGCTCGCCCGCCACGAACACGTTGAGGTGCGACCGGATCGTCGGGCCGGCGTCGAGCAGGCGGCTCGCGATGCCCGGGACCTGGCGGTCGAGGTCCGCGATCACGTCCGCCACGGTCGCCCCGCGCGCGTCCACCCGGCGCTCCGTGCCGGGGAACAGCGCCACGAGGCTGCGCGGCAGGTGGACGACGGCGGCCGGGCGACTCGCGGGGTCGACCGGCGACGGCGTGCCGCTCGCGTCCGGGCCGGCCGGGTCAGCCAACCGGCGTCGCCTCGACGGACCAGATCGGCGGCAGGTTGTCCGCGATCAGCGACCACGTCCGGCCCTCGTCGGCGCTGCCGTACAGCTGGCCGGTGCTGGTGCCGAAGTACACGCCGACCGGATCCATCCCGTCGTTCGCCATCGCCTCGCGCAGCACGCCCACGTAGGCGTCGCGCTCGGGCAGGCCCTCGCCGGACCGGATCCAGGTGTCGCCGCCGTCGTGCGTCCGCCACACGGCGGCCGACGCGTCCGGCATGAACCGGCCCTGGTCCGCGCCGTTGAGCGGGATCGTCCAGACGGTCTTCGGGTCGCGCGGGTGGGCGGTCATCGGGAAGCCGAACTCGGACGGGAGCCCGGGCGTGATCTCCTCCCACTGCTCGCCGCCGTTCGCGGACCGGTAGACCCCGCAGTGGTTCTGCTGGTACAGGTGCTCGCCGCCGTCGGCCGCCATCACGAGCTTGTGCACGCACTGGCCGAACTCCGGGAACGGGTCGGGCATGAAGCCGGCCCGCACGCCCGCATTCCGGGTGTCCCACGTCGCCCCGCCGTCGCGGGTCTCGAACACGCCCACCGCGGAGATCCCCACCCACACCCGATCCGGGTCGCTGCGATGGGGGACGATCGAGTGCAGGATCAGCCCGCCGTTGCCCGGCTCCCACGCCGACCGCGTCGGGTGGTTGGTGAGGCCCTCGACGTGCGCCCAGGTGCGACCGCCGTCCGCGCTCCGGAACAGGCCCGCCGGCTCGACGCCCGCGTACACGGCGTCGGGCGTCGCCGTGACGTTCCAGACCGTCTGCATCTTCGGTCCGTCGTCGCCGTAGGTGAGGCCCTCGCTCGAGTGCGTCCAGGTCTCGCCGAGGTCGTCGCTGCGCCACACGGCCGGTCCGTACCACGGGCTGCCGCCGCCGGCGAGGATGGCCCCGGTGCCGGGCTCGACCGAGACGTCGTGGATCGGCCATCCCTCGCACAACGGGCCCCGCAGGGTCCAGTCCCGCCGAGCGGCGTCGCCGTCGAGGACGAACGCCCCCTTGGAGGTGCCGACGAGGAGGACGCAGCGCTGGCTCATGTGGACGCTCCCGTTCGCATGCATCGGAGATCTGCGGTCCTCCTAGCCTACCGCCGCCGGGTTCGCCGGGTTCTCGGGCAGCGGCGGTGATGACCGTTCATCGAACCCCCGGTACCCTCAGGACAGAGATCGAAGGAGGATGCGAATGACTCCCCAGACCCAGCAGCTCGACCAGCTCGATCCAGCCGAGGTCCGCGCCCGGATCCGGGGTCGCGTGACGGCCCCCGGGGACGCCGAGTACGACGCCGACCGCGTCCTGGTGGTGGGCGGCTACGACCCCCGGCCGGCGCTGATCGTCCGGGTGGCGGACGTCGACGACGTGCGGACGGTGATCGGGCTGGCGCGCGACACCGGCCTCGACCTCGCGGTGCGATCCGGCGGCCACAGCGCCGCCGCGCAGTCGACCGCCGACGGTGGGATCGTGCTCGACGTGCGCGACCTCGACGACCTCCAGATCGACGAGGCGTCGCGGACGGCGTGGGCCGGCAGCGGCCTGACCGCCGGTGAGTACACGAGCGCCGCCGCGGAGCTCGGCCTGGCGACGGGCTTCGGCGACACCGGATCGGTCGGCATCGCCGGGATCACGCTCGGCGGCGGTATCGGCTACCTCGGGCGCAAGTACGGGCTGACGATCGACAACCTGCTGGCGGCCGAGGTGGTGACCGCCGACGGCGAGGTCCACGAGGTCGACGAGGATCACGAGCCCGACCTGTTCTGGGCGATCCGCGGCGGCGGCGGCAACTTCGGCGTCGCGACGCGGTTCCGGTTCCGGCTGCACCCGCTGCCGCAGATGGTCGGCGGCATGCTGATCCTGCCCGCGACCGTGGACACGATCACCGGGTTCATCGAGGCCGCCGAGGCGGCCCCCGACGAGCTGTCGACCATCGCCAACGTCATGAACTGCCCGCCCATGCCGTTCGTCCCCGAGGCGCTCCACGGCAGCCTCGTGATCATGGGCCTGCTCTGCTGGTCGGGTCCCGTTGACGAGGGCGAGGCGGCGATGGCGCCGTTCCGGGCCCTCGCGACCCCGATCGCGGACATGGTCCAGCCGCAGTCGTACACGGCCATGTACCCGCCCGAGGATCCCGACTACCACCCGCTCGCGATCGCCCGCACGTTCTTCGTGGACCGCTTCGATCGCGACCTGGCGGCGACCATCGTCGACCGCCTGGGGGCCTCGGACGCACCCATGCGGGTGGCCCAGCTGCGGGTGCTCGGCGGGGCCATGGCCCGGATCGATCCCGACGCCACCGCGTACGCGCATCGCGATCGGAAGATGCTGGTCAACGTCGCCTCGTTCTACCTCGGCGACGAGGACAAGCCGCGGCGCGAGGCCTGGGTGATCGACCTCATGGGCGCCCTCCAGCAGCGCGACGGGGCCTACGTGAACTTCCTCGCCGACGAGCCCAAGCGGATCCGCGAGGCGTATCCGGGACGCACGTGGGACCGGCTCGCGGCGACCAAGCGACGCTACGACCCGGACAACCTGTTCCACCGCAACCAGAACGTGCCGCCTGCCGCCGACGGACGGTGAGCGAGCGACCGCTCGCCGCGCGCCTGCTGCTGAAGGCGGGCGACACGATCTGGGTCTCGGACGCCGCCGGGCGCCGCTGCTCGGGCCCCTGCCCGACGGCGCCCGGATCGCGACGGGCGCCTCGCCGGGGCGAAGGCCCGGGTGGCCGTGGTGTTCGTCGACGACGCCGCGGCCGTCGGAGCGCGTTCGACGCGGACGCGGCGGCGTTCAAGGCCATCCCCGTGGTCTGGGTCCTGTACCCCAAGGGCGGCCGGGCGGACATCAACCGCGACAGCCTGTGGCGGATCATCGCGCCATACGGCCTCCGGCCGATCACCAACGTCTCGGTCGACGACACCTGGTCGGCGCTGCGGTTCCGGGAGCTCCGGCCGGACGAGCCGCCGTTCACGGGCGGGGCGTAGCCGCTACCGTGTGGCCAGCGCCACGCGTCGTGGCGGGAGCGAGGAGCAGGAGCAGGCGATGACCGCGCCGCTGGCGCGCGCGCAGGCGCCCGCGATCCCGACGACCTTCGTCGTCACGCTGGTCCCGGCGGCCGCCGCGCTGGACATCGTCGGCGGCTGGCTGAACGGGCTGCTCGGGCTGCCCACGTTCATGGACATGATCGGCACGTGCGTGGCCGCGATCGTGCTGGGACCGTGGTGGGGCGCGCTCACCGGGGTGCTCGCGAACATCGGCGGCGCCGCGATCTACGGCCCGAGCAACATCCCGTTCGCCCTCGTCAACGTCGCGGGCGCCCTGGTCTGGGGCTACGGCGTGCGGACGTTCGGCATGGGCCGCAACCCGGCGACCTACTTCGGGCTCAACGTGCTGGTCGGGCTGGTCGTCGCGATCGTGGCGGCCCCGATCGTGCTGTACGTGTACGGCGGCGCCACGGGCCACGCGTCGGACGTCATCACCGCCGCCTTCCTCGGGGCCGGCGAGGCGATCTTCGCGGCCGTGTTCGCCTCGAACATCCTGGTCTCGATCGCCGACAAGGTGATCGCCGGCTTCGTGGGCCTCGCGATCATCCGTGCGCTGCCGCCGCGCTACACGCAGGGGCTGGTGCTGCCCGCGGAGGTGGGCATGCGGACCCTGCTCGTGGCGACGCTGGGCACCGTGGCCGGCGTGGCGATCCTGCTCGTGTACCTCCTGGTGCTCGCGCCCGCGTCGCCCGCCGCCTGAGGCCGCGGCCGCCGCGCATGGCCGACGACGCCGCCGTCGCGATCCGGCATCTCACGTTCACCCACGCCCAGGCGGCGACGCCCGCGCTGCGCGACGTGTCGCTGGAGATCGGCCGCGGCGAGCTGGTCGGGCTCGTCGGCGGCAACGGGGCGGGCAAGACCACGCTGTGCCTCTGCCTCAACGGCGTCGTGCCGCACCTGCTGCCGGGCGACCGGAGCGGGGAGGTGCGGGTCGCCGGATCCGACCCGCTGGCGACGACGGTGCGCGAGATGGCGCGCCGGGTCGCCCTCGTGTTCGACGACCCGGAGGCCCAGCTCAGCCAGCCGACGGCGGCCGACGAGGTGGCGCTCGGCCTCGAGAACCTCGCCGTGCCGCCCGGCGAGATGCCGGCCCGGATCGAGGCCGCCCTCGCGGCCGTCGGCCTCGGCGGCCTCCCGGACCGCGACCCGATGACGCTCTCCGGCGGCGAGCAGCAGCGCCTGGCGATCGCCTGCGCCATCGCGATGCGCCCGTCGATCCTGGTCATGGACGAGCCGACGGCCAACCTCGATCCGGCGGGGGCGATCTCGGTGCTGGACATCGCCCGCCGCCTGTGCCGGGAGGACGGCCTGACCGTGATCGTCTCCGGGCACGACGTCGAGGCGCTCGCCGCCGTCGCGGACCGTCTCGTCGTCCTCGAGGCGGGCTCGGTCGTCGCCGACGGCGTGCCGCGCGAGGTCATCGGCCGGCTGGCGGCGCCCGACGCTCCCGCGCCCGGCGTCCGGCTGCCGGAGGTCGCCACGCTCGCGGCGGCCCTCCACGTCGCAAACGGCGGGCCGCTCCCGGTCACGGTCGACGACGCGGTCGCGTGGCTGGAGGCGGCCGGTTGAGCGGGCCCGATCGACGCGTCGGCTGCCGACACACGCTCGATCCTGACGATCCGTGACGTCTCGTTCCGGTACGCGCGCGGCGGCCCGCTGGTGATCGATGGCTGCTCGCTCGAGGCGTCGGCCGGCGAGGTGCTCGGGATCGCCGGGTCCAACGGCTCGGGCAAGTCCACGCTCGCGCGGCTGATGAACGGGCTCCTCCGGCCGGCATCGGGGACCGTCGAGGTCGACGGCCTCGACACCGCCCGCAACCCCGTCCGGAGGCTGGCCGCCCACGCCGCCTACGTCGCCCAGCACCCGAACCACCAGCTGTTCGCGTCGTCGGTCCGCGCCGAGATCGCGTTCGGGCCGCGCAACCTGGGCCTCGACGCCGACGGGGTCGCGGGGCGAGTGGCCGACGCGGCGGATCGGCTGGCCCTCGGCGATGTCCTCGACGAGCACCCGTACCACCTGGGCCGGGCGCAGCGGAAGCTGGTGACGATCGCGTCGGCCGTGGCGATGCGCGCGCCGCTCCTGGTGCTCGACGAGCCCACGATGGCGCAGGACCACCGGACCGCCGACCGGGTGACGCGCCTCGTGCGCGAGCTCCGCGACGGCGGCACCGCGGTGGTGTGCATCACCCACGACATGCGCCTGCTGGCCGACGTCGCCGACCGCGTCGTGGTCATCGACGGCGGCCGGCCGATCGCGGACGACGGCCCGCGCGCCGTCTTCGCCGATGCCGGGGTCCTGGCCCGCGCGGGCCTCCGGCCGCCCCAGGTGACCCGGCTGGCGCTGCGGCTCGACGGCCCCGCGCGCCCGTGGGTCGCGCTCGGCATCGACGAGGTCGCCGCCGCGCTGCGCGACGGCTCCGCGCGCGCCCCCGGATCGGGGCGTCCGTCGTGAGCCTGGGCACGGCCGCGACGACGCCCCTGGGCTATGCCGCGGGCGGGTCGTGGCTGCACCGGCTGAGCCCGATCCCCAAGCTCGCCTGGCTCCTGGCCGTCGTGGCGTTCGCGTTCGTGTCCTTCGACCCGGTCGCCCTCGGCGGGCATCGCGGCCGCCGGCGTCGTCGTCGCGGCGACGGCGGGCATCGCCGGCCGCCTGGCCCGGGCGATCGCCGTGCTCGCCCCGCTGGCGGCGGCGATCCTCGTGGTGCAGGCGATCGCGCCCGTGGCCTGCGGCGCGGCCTGCACGCCGGCCGCGACGCTCGGCCCGTTCACGGTCTGGGTGGAGGGCGTGGCTCGCGGGCTGACCTTCGTGCTCCGGATCGTGGCCATGGAGGTCGCCGCGATCGCGGTCCTCCAGACGACCCACCCCTCGGACCTGTTCGCCGCCCTCGCCCGGCTCCGCGTCCCGTACGTCCTGAACCTGATGATCGCGCTGACCCTGCAGCTGGTGCCGGTGCTGCAGCGCGAGGTCGGGCTCGTCCTGGCCGCCCAGCGCGCCCGCGCCATGCGCGGCTCGGGCCTGTCCGCCCTGATCCCGTCGTTCGTGCCCGTCTTCGCAAGCACGGTGGAGCGAGTGCAACAGCTGGCGATCAGCCTCGAGTCGCGCGGCTTCGGGACCGGCCCGCGGACCTCGTACCGGCGGGTCGGGTTCACCGCGGTCGACGCCGCGATCGCGGTCGCCGGGCTCGCGGCCGGGATCGCCGGGATCGTCGCGTCGCTCACCAGGCCGCCGGCGGTCATCGTGCTCTCCGCACCGGTCGCGCTGGCGATCTTCGCGATCGCGCTGGCCGTCTTCGTGGCATCCCTCGGGCGGGTGGCGATCGCGATCGGCCGCGCCTGACGGCGAACGCTAGGTCGAGGCGGCTTCGAGCGACAGCTCGGCCTCGATCAGGGCCTCGCGCCGGGCGTGCAGGCCCCACTCGAGCCCGGCCGGATACCAGTGGGGCCGGAGCTGGCGGAGGATCGCGGGGTGGAGCGTGCCCAGCTCGTGCCGGGCGTGGTCGCGCGCATCGGCGAGGGCCGGCGGGTCGTACACGCGCTCGCCGCCGCGGAACACGGGCACCAGCATCTCTCGCGCGGTCCAGGCGGCGTCGACCGTGAGCCGGTGATGGGAGTCGACCGGGTCCACGATCACGCGTGAGCCGTCCACCTCGCCCAGCTCGTCCCAGATCATGTCCGCGCGGGCGGTGCCGTCGGCGTCGTAGAAGCGGCGAACGCCAAGCCGGCCAGGCACGGTGATCTTGGCGGTGTCCGCGCTGACCTTGACGGGCGTCCGCCAGGCGCCGCCGGCCGCGCGGATCGCGGTCAGCTTGTACACGCCGCCGAGCGCCGGCTGGTCGTAGCAGGTCACGAGCTTGGTCCCGACGCCCCAGCTGTCGATCCGGGCGCCCTGGGCCTGGAGCGACTCCATCGTGGCGGGATCGAGGTCGTTCGAGGCCACGACCTGGGTCTCCTCGAACCCGGCCGCATCCAGCATCTCGCGGGCGCGGACCGACAGGTAGGCGAGGTCGCCGGAGTCCAGGCGGATGCCCGCCAGCCGCTGCCCGCGCTCGCGCATCCGGCGGCCGGTGGCGATCGCGTTCGCGATGCCCTCCTCGGTGTCGAAGGTGTCGACGAGCAGCACGGCGTTCCCGGGCATGACCTCTGCCCAGGCGTCGAACGCCTCCTGCTCGCTCGCGAACGACAGCACCCAGGAGTGCGCGTGGGTGCCGCGGACGGGGATCCCGAACAGGCGCCCAGCGAGCACGTTGGAGGTCGCGTTGCAGCCGCCGAGGTACGCCGCTCTCGACGCCGTGAGGCCGCCGTCGGGGCCCTGGGCGCGGCGCAGCCCGAACTCCATGACGGTCGCGCCGCCGGCGGCCAGCACGACGTGGGCGGCCTTGGTCGCGGCGAGCGTCGGGTAGTTCACCAGGTTCAGGAGCGCGCTCTCGAGCAGCTGCGCCTGGAGGAGGGGACCGCTCACCCGCAGCAACGGCTCGTGCGGGAAGGCCAGCGTGCCCTCCGGCATCGCGTCGACGTCCACCTGCAGCCGGAGCCGGCCCAGGTAGTCCAGGAACGCGGGCTCGAACAGCGGCCGGTCGTCGTTGCCGACGAGGCCCTCGAGGTGGGCGAGCTCCGCCGGCGAGAACGCATAGCGCTCGATGAACGCGATCACGCCCTCGAGCCCCGCCGCCAGCGTGAAGCCGCCGTCGAACGGCGCGTGACGGAAGAACAGCGTGAAGATCGCCTCTTCGTCCAGCCGGCCGAGCTTCCAGTAGCCCGCGGCCATGGTCAGCTCGTACAGGTCGGTCATCGTCGGCGGCGGGACCGGATAGCCGTCCATCGCGAGAGCCGGGCGTGCGGTCATCGCGACAGCATCGCACGCGCGCGACCGGGCGATCCGGGCACCCGGCGTAGACTCCGGGGCGCACCAGGAGGCGCCAGATGGCCGTTACGTCGACCTTCGCCGGGTTCACGGGTGAGGCGATCCAGTTCATGGCGGACCTCGCCGCCAACAACGACCGCGCGTGGTTCCAGCCGCGCAAGGCCGACTACGAGCGCCTGGTCAAGGAGCCGATGGAGTCGCTGATGGTCGCGCTGGCCCAGCAGCTCGAGGGCCGGCGGATCCCGCTGGTCGCGGATCCCAAGCGGTCGCCGTTCCGCATCTACCGCGACACGCGCTTCTCCCGCGACAAGTCGCCCTACAAGACGCACATCGGGGCCAGCATGCCGTGGGTCGGAGGGGCCGACGGCTCGATGCCCGCGCCCGGGACGAGCGCCGAGGGCGACGACGACGGCCCGCACGGCAACGGCGCGTACTTCAACTTCCAACCCGGGGAGATGTACGCCGGGGGCGGCATGTGGATGCCCTCCAAGCCGAAGCTCGACGCGTTCCGGCGGGCCCTCGTCGACGACCCGGACCGGGTCCACGCCGCCCTCGAGGATCCGGCGTTCACGGCGTTCTTCGGCGGCGTCCGGAGTCACGAGACCCTGAAGCGCGTCCCACCCGGGTTCCCGGCCGACCACCCCGAGGCCGAGCGCCTCCGCTGGAAGGACGTGGTGTTCGGACGCCGGCTGACCGACGACGAGGTCTGCTCGCCCCGGCTCCCGGACCTGCTGGCCGAGGGCTACGGGTCCGCCGTCCCGGTGTTCCGGTTCCTGGCGGCGCTCGCCTGAGCCGCCCGAGCCGCGCTCCCACCACCCCCGGGGCCGCCGTCCGCCGCCGCCTGCCCGCGGTCGCGCTGCTGCTCGTCGCCGTCGTCGCCCTCGGCTGCGAGGAGGCCCCACCGGTCGCAACGACGGCGCCCGCCGCATCGGACGCGGCGATCGTCCCCGAGCCCAGCGCCTCGGCCGGGCCGCCGCCCGAGCCCGGCAACGAGCTGTACGGGTTCGTGCCCTACTGGGAGATGGACGAGGGGATCGCGGCGCACCTCGCCGACACGCCGCTGACGACGATCGGCCTGTTCAGCGTCACCCACGGGGCCGACGGGTCGTTGCGGACCTCCGCGCCGGGCTATCGGGCTATCACCGGAGACGTCGGTCGCGCGATCGTCGACGAGGCGCACCGGCGGGACACCCGGGTGGAGCTCGTCTACTCCAGCTTCGGCGTGGGCCGCAACCGCAAGCTGCTCGAGAACGAGGTCCTCCAGGACGCGGTCATCGCGTCCCTGGTGCAGGCGGTTGGCGAGCTTGGCCTCGACGGCGTCAACGTCGACATCGAGGCGCTCGATCCGCTGCTGACCGCCGCCTACAACGGCTTCGTCGCGCGGTTGCGGGCGGCGCTCGTGGCGGCCGATCCCGACGACCAGGTCTCGGTGGCGACCCAGGCCAACACGCTCGGCGTCGCGATGGCCGCGGCCGCGAACCAGGCCGGCGCGGACCGGATCTTCCTGATGGCCTACGACTACCGGACCGGCGCCTCGGCGCCCGGCGCGACCTCGCCGCTCGACCGGCGCGACGGCGAGATCATGGACCTGCCCTGGTCGCTCGACCTGTACTCGGCGGTCGGGGTGCCGCCCGAGAAGCTGCTCCTCGGGCTGCCGCTGTACGGCGTGACCTGGCCCGTCGTCGGCCCGGAGATCGGCGCCCCGTCCACCGGCCGGGGCGAGTCGTGGATCCTTCGCAACCACCTCGACCTCCTGCGCGACGAGGACGCCGTCCCGCAGCGCGACGAGATCGAGTCGGTCGAGGTCTATGCCCTCGGCTCCGATGGGTCGATCGGACCGCCGGCGACCCTGTCGCCCGTGGATTCGCCGTCGGCGCCGGCGTCGCCCGCCGGCTCGCCGCTCGCGTCGGGCTCTCCGGCCACGAGCCCGTCCGCCGCCGCGTCGCCGACGCGTCGACCCGCCGCGAGCGCGTCGGCCGCCGCCTCACCGACCGCCAAGCCGGCGGACGTCCGCTGGGAGGCGGTCTACGTGGACTCGCCCGCGACCCTGGCCACGAAGCTGGCCCTCGCCCGGGAGCGAGGCCTCGCCGGCTCCGGGTTCTGGGCGATCGGCTACGAGCGCGGCCTGCCCGCCTACACCGAGCTGATGAACGCGTTCCGGGCGGGCGAGCCGCTGCCCTGAGCGGCCTGCGCGACGGGCGCCATCGCCATGGCGTCGCGGCCTATGCTGGCGCCGGCGCGGGATGGGCGCCGTCGATGCGTGGGCGGGTGCCCGTCGGCCGGCCGACGGGGCCGGCGGCTGGAGAGGTTGGATGCCCGACACGGTGAGCTCCGGGCGGCTGTGCGAGGAGACCCTGCGCGCGTTCGATCGCCTGTGCCTGATCGAGCGCCGCGGCGATCCCACGATCACGGAGCTGACGCCACGCCAGCGACATCGACGCCAGCTGCTCGAGCGCCGGGCGAAGGCCGAGGAATGGCTCGTCCCGGATCAGCTCGCCGCCACCGTGCTCGAGCTGATCGCGACCGCCGACCGGATCGACGACCCCGCGCTCGCCCTTGTGTGGACGGACCACCTGCCGGTTGCCGTGCTGGCCGTGATCGAGCGGCGCGGGTTCCGCCGCCGCCTGTCCGACGGCGACATCTTCCTCGCGGGCTAGGGCGCCAGGAGCAGGCCCGCGACGAGGGCGACCAGCGGCGGAAACGCCTGGAGCGACGCGCCGATCAGGAACCGGCGGTTGCTCGCCAGGAGGACGACGCCGGCGCCGACCATCGTCGCGCAGGCGAACAGGACGATGGCGCGGCCGGCGTCGACCTGGCCCGCCGCGACGAGCGCGAGACCCCCAAGGATCCCGATCGCCAGGAACAGGTTGTAGAACCCCTGGTTGAAGGCCATGGGCCGCACGATCGCCGCGTCCTCCGCCGATCGCAGCCCGAAGCGGGCGAACACGGCCGGCTGCTCGAAGCGGATGCTCTCGAGGACGAAGAACCAGACGTGGATCAGGGCCGCGAGGACCGCGGCGACGATGGCGACGACGTGCATCGGCGCATTGTGGGCCACGGCGCAAGCCGTGACGGCCTCAGGCGCGCAGGAGCGGCGCGACCTCCTCGACCAGGGTGTCGAACGCCTCGCGCTGGATCGCCGGGTCCAGGCCCGGGAAGTGGCCGCGGAACACGAACGACCCCTCGGCGCCGAGCGTCGGGGCGTACGCCCGGATCGCGTCCGCGACCTCCTCGGGGGTGCCCGCGATCACGCGCGACCGGAGCGCGGCCTCGGCCGCCGCGTCCATGGCCGGCGGCCGGCGGCGCTCGATCGATCCCCGCGCCTGGCTCATGTCCTCGTACTTCCAGCTCATGTAGTGGGCGGCGTCCCGGACGCGCGGCCACGCGTCCCCGCCGCGCCAGGCGAACGTCATCCGGTGGACGCCGACCTCGACCGTCGCGGGGTCCCGGCCGCTCGCCGCGGCCTCGTCGCGCACCCACGCGGCGCGCTGGGCGATGGCCGCGGGGGAGGCGCTGCTGCCGAGGTACCCGTCGGCGACCCGGCCCGCCCGCCGGACCGCGGGTTCGGCGCCGGCACCGATCCAGATCGGGCTGGCCGCGCCACGCACGGGCTTGGGGGTGACGTTGAGGCCGGGATCGGGGTACCGGAACCGGTCGCCGTCGCCGGTGACCAGCCCGTCGCCCCAGGCCTGGCGAAGGACGGCGATCGTCCCCTCCAGGCGACGTCCGCGCTCGCTCGTCGGGACGCCGAACCCGTCGAACTCCTCGTCGCGCCAGCCGATGCCGAGGCCGAGGATCAGCCGCCCGCCAGACAGGAGATCGACGGTCGCGGCGTCCTCGGCGAGGCGCAGCGGGTCGAACATGGGAGCCAGGAGCACGCCCGTGCCGAGCCGGATCCGCTCGGTGCGCGCGGCGATCGCGGCGAGCACCGGGAGCTGGGCCGACAGGTAGCCGTCGTCGACGAAGTGGTGCTCGCTGGTCCAGAAGGAGTCGAGCCCGGCGGCCTCCGCGAGGACGCCGTAGTCCACGGCCTCGCGGTAGAGCGCCGCCCAGGGCCGCGGATCGTCGGGATGGCGCTGCGCGGAGAGCAGCCCGTAGCCGAGTCGCATGCCGCCGACCCTACCCGGAATCGCGGGCCCCGTCCTCGCGCCGGCGGATGCCGTCGAGGATGACGTCGACCATGCCCTGGACCTCGTGGCTCGGCGGCGGGGCGCCCTCGTACAGCAGGCGGTAGATCATCGCCCCCACCAGGAGGTCGTTCGGCAGCTCGGGCGCGATGTCCGTCCGGTAGCCCGCGGGCCCGGCGAGTCGCGCGTACATCTCGGCCATCTGGCGGCGGCGGGGAAAGACGGTCGATCGGACCTCGTCGTCGGCCTCGCCGTTGAGGCCCATCTCCAGCAGGGCGGGCATCATCGCCTGGAAGGCGGGCTGAGCGAGCACCGCACGGGCCTCCTCGGCCTGCTCGCGGTAGTTCGCCTCGATGTCGTCGCCGACGTCGATCGGCCGCCAGTCGCGGGACGCGCGGACCGCGGCCGCGATCATCGCGGATCGATTGGGAAAGCGCCGGTAGACGGTGCCCCGGGCGACGCCGGAGCGGGCGGCGACCGCGTTGATCGTCGTGCCGCTGACGCCCTGCTCGGCCATCAGCTCGCCGACGGCCCGCAGGATCGCCCGATCGGTGTCGGGCAGCCTCGGCCGACCACCCCGATGGCGTCCGTTGGACCCTGTCGCTGACTCGGCCGGAGGCTCGGACATGTCGGCGACTTTACCATATTAGATACTCGACGCTCTGTATCGAAACTGTTAGGCTGACGGGGTTCAGTTGCAGGTTCCGGTCGGGGTTGGCCGGTCGTTGCGGCTGTCCGACGAAGGATCTCGATCAGCCGTGTTCCGTCTCCGCGCCGCGTCCTCACGTATCCACGCAGAAGCCCTGCTGCCATCGCGCGAGCACGCGTGGCTGCGGGTCGCGCTGATCGGGGCGCCGCTCCTCGCCCTCCTGGGCGCGATCGTGAGCCTCGCCCTTGCTCCCGTCATCGGCCCAGGCCTGGTGCTGGCGGGCGTCCTGCTGCCGGCGGTCATCGTCGGGCTGCTTGGCGCGGCGCTGTGGCGGCGGCCGTACCTGTTCGCCGCCGCGCTCATGATCAACGTCGAGGCGATCGTCGCGGGCGCCGTCCTCCCGGACGGCATGGCCATCGCGGTCGTGCTTCCACTGATCAGCGTCGCCCTGATCCAGGGCTCGCTCGACTCACGCCAGTTGCGCGTCGCGTCGCTCCTGGGCGTGATCGTCGCGGCCGTCGGCGTGTCGCTGGCCGTGCTCATCGGGCCTGCCAGCGTGCTGTTCATGGGCACGGCGACGGCCGTGACCATCGCCGCCTTCACCGCCATGGTCGCGTTCGCCCTGGCCCTGGGCTGGCGAGCCACGACCACCCTGCGTGCGGCCCTCGCCGCGTCCACCTCCGAGATCGCGGCGCGGAACGCGGCCGAGGCGAAGCTCGAGCGCACCAGCACGCTGCTGTCCGCCATCGTCGACGCGTCGCCGCTGGCGACCCAGGCGTTCACGCTCGACCGGACGGTCACCATCTGGAACCCGGCGTCCGAGCGCATCTTCGGCTGGACCGCCGAGGAGCTGATCGGCCATCCGATGCCGATCGCGATGGTGCCCGAGGACGAGCGGGCGACGTCGGCCGACCGGATCCAGCGCACGATCGCCGGCGAGGTGGCCCGCGGGGAGCGGGTGCGCCGCCTGACGAAGGACGGCCGCGAGGTCTGGGTCGAGATCTACGGCTCGGTCCTGCGCGACGACGCCGGGCGGCCGCTCGGCCTGGCCGGCCAGCTGGCCGACGTGACGGAGCGGGTCGCGCTCGATGCGCAGCTCGCCCACGCGGAGCGCCTCGAGGCCATCGGGCGGGTCGCGGGCGGCATCGCCCACGACTTCAACAACACCCTCACGGCGATCGGCGGCTTCGCCACGCTCATCGGCGACGAGACGCGCCGACCCCGACGCGGTCCGCGCGGACGCGGCCACGATCGTGGACGTCGTCGACCGCTCGCGCCAGCTCACGCGGCAGCTCCTCGCGTTCGCCCGCCGCACCACGCTCCAGCCCACGGTCACCGACATCCGGACGACGGTGGCCGACCTGCGGCCGATGCTGGACCGGCTGCTCGATCGCGACGTCCACGTCGACGTTCGCCAGCCCGACGATGCCCTGGTCGCCCGCGTCGACGCCGGCCAGCTCGAGCAGGCCGTGATCAACCTCGCGGTCAACGCCGGCGACGCGATGCCCGACGGCGGCACGCTGACGGTCTCCACGCGCCGGGTCCGGCTCGCAGCCGGCGACGATCCCGAGGATCCGGAGGCGTCCGGCCCGTTCGTCGCCGTGGCCGTCAGCGACACCGGCAGCGGGATGAGCGCCGAGGTCATCGGCCGCGCCTTCGAGCCGTTCTTCACCACCAAGGAGGCGGGCCGCGGCACCGGCCTCGGGCTCGCCATGGTGCGCGACTTCATGCGCCAGTCGGGCGGCCATGTCCGGCTCGAGTCGTCGCCGGGCAGCGGCACCACCGTGGAGCTGCTGCTGCCGGAGCTGATCGGCGCCCAGGTCGACGCCGGCGGCGCGCAGCCCGAGGCCAGGCCCGCCGGCACGGAGTCGATCCTGATCGTCGACGACGAGCCCGCGGTCGCCGCCTTCGCGCGGCGGTCGCTCGCCAACCTCGGCTACGCGGTGTGCGTCGAGCACGACGTCCGCGCGGCCATCGACCACATCGATCGCTGCGGGTCCATCGACCTGCTCCTGAGCGACGTCGTCCTGCCGGACGGCATCGGGACGGAGGTCGCCGACGCGGTTCGCGAGGCGCGGCCGGGCACACCGACCCTGTTCGTGTGCGGGTACACGGCCGACGCCCTCGCCGACCGCGGCGTGCGCGTCGAGGGCCTCGACATGCTCGAGAAGCCGTACACCGGCGTCGAGCTCGCCGCCCGCGTCCGCCGGGCGATCGACGGGACTGCCGCCTAGGACCCTGCCGCGGTACCACGCGCCTACACTCCGGGCGTGACCACGCCCACGAACGAGGACCAGTGGCGGGCGATGCTCGCCGGCGAGTCGCCCGACCCGCAGCGGCTTCGCCAGGCGTTCCGGCGGATCCCGTCGCCCCCGCGCTGCAAGATGTGCCACGCGCCGTTCGGCGGCCTCGGCGGGTTCGTGCTCCGACCCTGGTTCGGTCCGTGGGAGAAGAACCCGCAGCTGTGCAAGGCGTGCATCGGCGCCCTCACCAAGCAGGGACCGGGCGGCGCCGAGGTCGAGATCTCGCTGCTGTTCGCGGACATCCGCGGCTCGACCGGCATCGGCGAGCGCCTCCGGCCGGCCGAGTTCTCGGCCCTGCTGCACGTCTTCTACCGGCTCGCGGCGGCCGCCATCGCCGACCACGAGGGCATCGTCGACAAGTTCGTGGGCGACGAGGCGATCGGCCTGTTCATCCCGGGCTTCGCCGGCGCGGACCACGCCGCGCTCGCGGTCGAGGCGGGACGCGACCTGCTGATCGCCGCCGGCCGGCCGGAGGCCACCGCGTCCGGCCCGATCCCCGTCGGGGCGGGCGTGCACTCCGGGGTGGCCTATGTGGGCAGCGTCGGATCGAGCGGCGAGATCTCGGACTTCACGGCCCTCGGCGACGTCGTGAACTCCACCGCCCGGCTGGCGTCGCTCGCCGGTGCCGGCGAGCTGCTCGTCTCGGCGGACACGGCCCAGCGCGCGCGAGTGGCCGGCGATGACCTCGAGCGGCGCACGGTGGACGTCCGCGGCCGGGAGAAGGGGCTGGAGGTGGTCGTCGTCCGCCCGGCCTGATCGGCGGGGGCGCTCAGAACGCGCGGCGGAGGATGATCAGGCCGACGAAGATCAGGACCGCGATGATCACGAGCGTCGTCGGGGGGAGCGCGGAGATGGTGTTCACCGCGTCGTTGACGAACGCCGCCGCGCCCGCGCCGAGGTCCGTCGTCCCGCCGCCGCCCCCGCCGCCACTGATGCCGGTCGCCTGACCGACCCCGTTCCCGTACTCGACCATGCGCGCATCTTCGCACCCGATGCAAGGGGTCGCGCGGCGATCCGGTGGCCCGATCAGGTCGTCGGCGCGTCGGCCTCCCGGAGCCGGAGCACCTCGGTCACCCGCATCGGCCGCAGGAACAGCCGCACGGGCAGCGGCAGCAACCGGAGCGATGGGTCGGTGATGAGCTCGGGATCCAGGAGCCGGAACGTCCGCCCGCGGGTCCGGAGCGTGCAGCCGCCGGCGGCGATGACGTTCTTCACCCACTGGACGTCCGACCCGTAGGTGAGCGCGAACAGGTGGTGGCGACCGCGCCGGAAGACGTTGATGGGCGTGGTGTAGGCCCGACCCGAGGTGCGCCCGACGTGGGTCAGGAGCCCGAACCCCGGCAGCCGCCCGGCGAAGCGCCGCGTGACCGGATTGACGATCCGCATGGTGAACGGCCGGATGGCGTGCAGCCTGGGTGCGCGCGTCACGGCGTCGCCCGAGTCACGTCGTCGCCCGGTACTCGCTGATCTCGAACAGGTGCCCGTCCGGATCGCGGAAGAAGGCCCGGGTCTCCGCACCGCTCGTCACGGGTGGCGTCAGGAAGGTGGCACCCCGCGCGCGGAGCGTCTCGTACACGGCGCGGCAGTCGTCGACCCGGATCGTGAACAGGTGATCGAGGGTCGCGGGATCCGCCGGCGCGGCCAGGGTGACGCCCGGCTTGTCGTCGGTGGGCGGGCCGCCGGTGGTCAGCAGCAGCCACGCCCCGGCGAAGCTCAGGACGACCGACGTGCCGCCGTACTCGCGATACAGCGTCGCGCCAAGGACGTCGAGGTACCACGCCCTCGACCGCTCGATGTCGGACGCGATGAGGATGTGGGTGATGGCGGTGTCCGAGCTCGGGAACGAGGTCATGGCCCAACGATAGACCGACGAGTGGCGGGGATCCGCCGCGCATGGCATCGTTGCATACGCAACTTCTTCAGTTCGCCGCCGTGGCGGCAGGGAGCACGACGATGGCCTGGGACAAGGACGCGTTCGAGAACGCGATGATCGACGACATGCGGGCGCACGGCGGCGCGGTCACGAGCGGCCCGCTCGCCGGCCATCCGCTGCTGATCATGACCTCGCGCGGGGCGAAGAGCGGGGAGCCGCGGCGCGCGATCCTGACGTACACGACCGACGGCGGCGACTACATCGTCGCCGGCACCGCCGGTGGATCGCCGACCACGCCGGCCTGGGTGCACAACGTCGAGGCCGACCCGCACGTGACCATCGAGGTCGACAACCGGACGGGCGAGGCGACGGCAGCCCTGGTGCGTCCCGACGAGCGCGATCGGCTCTGGGACCGGCACGTGGAAGCCCTGCCGAACTTCGCCGAGTACCCGGAGAAGTCCGGCCGGGTCATCCCGGTCATCCGCATCACGCCCGCCGCGGGCTAGCCAACGCGCCGGGGGGCATCTCGGCGCCCCGTCGCGCGGTGGCATCATCGGCCGATGCGACCGCGCCCGTTCCCGCCGATCGAGCCGTACGAGACCGGGATGCTCGACGTCGGCGACGGCCAACGCGTCTATTGGGAGGCCTCGGGTAACCCCGACGGCAAGCCGGCGGTCGCGCTCCACGGCGGACCGGGCAGCGGCAGCAGCCCCGGCCGGCGGCAGTGGTTCGACCCCGATCGCTATCGCCTGATCCAGTTCGACCAGCGCGGCTGCGGCCTGAGCACGCCCCACGCCGGGGACCTCTCGACCGACCTGGCGACCAACACGACCCACCACCTGATCGCCGACATCGAGCGGCTGCGGGAGCACCTGGGGGTCGAGCGGTGGCTCGTCTGGGGCGGATCGTGGGGCGTCACGCTCGCGCTGGCCTACGCGGAGCGGTTCCCCGAGCGGGTCACCGAGCTGATCCTGCTCTCGATCACGATGACCCGCCGGGCGGACGTCCACTGGCTGGCCCACGAGACGGGCCGGTTCTTCCCGGCGGAGTGGGCCCGGTTCCGCGACGCGGTCCCGGAGGCGGACCGGGACGACCTGGTCGCGGCCTACGACCGGCTCCTGAACGGGTCGTCGGATCCCGCCACGCGGATCCAGGCCTCGCTCGACTGGACGGCCTGGGAGGACGCGATCCTGTCGCTCGAGGAGGGCTACCCGGTCCCGCATCCGCGCTGGGCCGACGAGCGATACCGGATCGCGTTCGCGCGGCTGGTGACGCACTACTTCGCGCACGCCGCGTGGCTGGACGAGGACGAGCTGCTGGCGAACGCGCATCGTCTGGCCGACATCCCGGGCGTGCTGCTCCACGGGCGGCTGGACCTCTCGGGACCGCCGGACGTCGCGTGGGCGCTCGCCCGGGCATGGCCCGGGTCGGAGCTGACGTTCATCCCCGGCGGACACTCCGGTGATGAGGAGATGGACCGGCTCCTGCTGGACGCGACCGCGCGCTTCGCCGATCGGCGCTGATCTAGGATCGAGAGTTAGCGGCGCTCGAAATCGACGGTGAGGGTTCCCTCTGGTCGGGCGAACGACATGACCAGGAGAAGGATCAGGCCGAGGCCCCCGACGAAGATGAGCAGAAAGGCGATCGCGATCTCCAGCGAGCTCCACTTGCCGCGAGCGTAGGTCTGGCCGACCGACTGGTACCCAAGTCCATCCAGCAGGGCGCGATTTGCGCTGTCGAGCTCGTACTGTGCCAACGCGTCGGCTGCACCACCGCGGTACGTCAGCGTCGCCGTGTCGGACGTGGGATCGAGATCCTGTCGCCTGTCTCGCCGCACGACCCACCAGGACACGAACCCCAGGCCTAGCGCCAGGGCGACAACAGCCAGGACCAACAGCGCGCTCTGGACGTCCACGTCACTCCCTCTTGACGGTGCGAGGGAACTCTAGGGCAGGGGGCGCTCCCGATCCCTAACCCAAACGTGGGGCCCGGCGCGCCGGAGGCGGAACCGAGCCGCACCTCGCGGGACGCCGCCCGCCAGGACGACGGTGGATAACCGTCTTGTCGCCGGTTTCGCGGAGGTCCACTGTTGGCGCCCACGCAGCAGGAGGTGGACCGATGGGCGGCATCGCGGAGATGGCGGCGAAGTTCGAGGCGGCGCTCGGTTCGGGCGACTTCGCGGGGATGACGGAGCTCATCAAGGAGTACGCGACCGACGACTTCGTCGAGGAGTGGCCGCAGTCCGGTGAGCGACTCACGAAGGAGGCGTCGCTCCGCATGGCGTCGAGCTATCCGGAGATGTCGGGCACGAAGCCGACCTTCAAGTATCGGCGGATGCTCGGTGGCGACAACACGTTCGTGATCGAGGGCACCATCGACTACGGCGACGGCGTGCCGGTCAGCTACGTCGGGGTCGGCGAGCTGCGCGACGACAAGGTCTCGCGGATGACCGAGTACTTCGCGAACCCGTTCGAGGCGCCCGCCTGGCGCGCGCCGTTCGTCGAGAAGATGGAGCCGGCGACGGCCTGACGCCTAGCGGCGGTATCGCCACGCCGGGACCTGGTCGCGCAACGGGCCGCGCCAGATCCTGACCATCCAGAGCAGCCCGGTGATGGCGAGCGCCTCGGCGGTGACCGCCAGCACGAAGCCGTTCGCCACGACGCCCAGGAGCTCGGAGGATCCCCCGGCCCCCCACGAGCGGTCCCTGAAGATCGGGGTGCCGAGGAACAGGATCGGGATCAACAGCACCACGATGGCCGCGACGGCCAGCTCCATCCGTGCCAGCAGCCAGCCTGGAGCGCGCATGTCCGCGATCGGCAGCTCGTCGGATGCCTCGTCGCGTCGCGGCTCGCCGACCAGGGTCGTCTCGGCCTCGTCGCGGTATCGCCAGGCCGCCGGGGTGTCGCGTCCGGCACCGCGCCAGATGTGGAGCATCCAGATCAGGCCGGCGATCGCCAGCGCCTCGGCGACGAGCGGGCCGAAGCGGTAGGCGAGCCCCTCCCAGGAGGACGGGCCGGACGTCATGCCGCGAGGCGCGAGCAGCGGGATCGCGATCACCGTGACGACCGCGATCGAGAGCGCGAGTCCGGCGAGGAACCAGCCGCGGCTTCGGTCGTCGTTCATGGGCGCAGGATGGCCGGAGCCGGTCGTCGGCGCAAGGTCCTTTCGTATGCGCACCACATGTACCGAGGGGCTTCAAGCGACGGTCGGGTCCGTGACAGGGGCCGATTGGCTCCAGCGCGATGCGCAGGACACATGGGAGCGCTGGTAGGCCGCGAGGAACGGCGCGTCGTAGGGGTGACGGCGACCGCTGCCGGGCCAGCGGGTGCGCATCTCGACGCGCGAACGCGGTGCGGCAGCCGCGTGTGGCCTAGACGGAGCCCGCACCCGCCGGTGCGCCCGTGGAAGCCAGCCGCGATGCCTCCGCGGCGCCTTCGACCTCCGCGGCGGCGATCGCGGCGTCGGAGATGATCGCCCGCGCGAACAGCAGCATCACGGTGATCAGGCCCGCGAACAGGAACACGGCCCGCAGGCCGAACGCCTCCGCGATCAGCCCGCCGAGCACCGCGCCGATCGGCTGCGTGCCCCACGCGAACAGCCGGTAGCTGGCGTTCACGCGGCCCAGGAGGGCGTCGGGCACGATCCGCTGGCGCAGGGAGACCGTGACGACGTTCCACATCATGATCCCGAAGCCCCAGACGGCGAACGCGATGCCGATGACCCACGCGTTCGCGGTCAGCCCGGGCACGACGACGGTGATCGCGCCGAGGACGACCGTCAGGAGCAGGACCCGGGACCGCCCCAGCCGCGCCTCCACGCGCTCGACGGCCAGCGACCCGACGAGGCTGCCGATCGCGAACGCCGTCGTCACCACGCCGAATCCGAGCGCGTCGAGACCCATCGGGCCCGGGCTCACGGCGTACAGCACGAAGATCGCGAACACCGCGGACGAGGCGAGGTTCATCGTCCCGACCATGATCGCGAGCGTGCGCAGCAGCCGGTGCCCGAACAGGTAGCGGAGCCCCTCCCGGATGTCGGCGACCACGCTCGTCTGCTCGGCCCGCGGCGCCGGCTTGAACGAGCCGGTGAGCAGGGCCAGGCAGGCGGCGGCGATCGCGAAGGCCACGGCCGAGCCGCCGAACGCGAACCCGATCGCGACCCCGGCCAGGATCCCGCCGACCGGCGGCCCGACGAACTGGTTCATCGTCAGCTCGACCGCGTACAGCCGGCCGTTCGCCTGGCTGAGCCGGTCCCGGTCGACGACGCTGGGCATGATCGACTGGGCGGCGGTGTCGAACAGGGTCTCGCCGACGCCGAGCACGAACGCCGCGACGTAGAGCAGGGGCAGGTTGACGAAGCCGGTGACGATCGACAGGGCGATCACGGCCGCCACGCCGCTCCGCAGGAGCGCGACGAGGAACATCGTCCGGCGGCGGTCGAGGCGGTCGGCGAGCGCCCCCGCGAACAGCACGAAGATCAGCCACGGCAGGCGTCCGACGACGGCGACGCCCGCGATCAGGGCGGGGGAGTCCGTGAGGCTGATCGCCAGCAGCGGGAACGCGATCCAGAACACGCCGTCGGCGAGGTTCGAGACCGCCGAGGCCGACCACAGCCGCCAGTAGTTGGCGCCCAGGTTGCCCGACGCTCGGGCGGCGAAGCTCGGTGCGGTCGTCATTGGTTGACCATAGCCAACCGGTTGACAACAGTCAACCACTTAGGCGACGATGCCCACATGGAACGCCGGCCGGCCACCCCCGACGAGGCTCGGGCGCTCGCGAACCCGCTGCGTCTGCGCATCCTCCGCCTGTGCCTGGACACCGAGCTCACCAACGAGGAGCTGGCGACGGCGTTGGACCGCGACGCCGGAACCGTGCTGCACCACGTCCGGCTCCTCGTCGAGACGGGGTTCCTCGAGCCGGCACCGGAACGGCGGGGCAGGCGGGGGTCGACCGAGCGGCCGTATCGGGCGACGGGCAAGTCGTGGACGGTCGACGTGGGCGACAGCCCGTCGATGACCCTGGCGTTCGTGGACGCGTTCCGCGCCGAGGTCGCGGAGTCCCCGGGCTCGGAGGTTCCATGGTCCGTGCGCCTCGCCACGCGGCTCCAGCGCGAGGCCCGGGAGTCCTTCGAGGAGCGCCTGCAGGCCCTCGTCGAGGAGCTCAAGGACGCCGACGACCCGGCCGGGGAGCCGTACGGGTTCTTCGCCGCGCTGCACCGGCGTCGCGATCGCACCCCGCCGAAGCGGTAGGTCCCCCGATGCGGCGTGTTCCCTAGCGCGCGAGGCGCCATCCGCGCGCGCCGGGCGCGTAGTGTGGGCACACCGCATGGAGGGGAGATCGCATGCCGTGGTTCGGCCGTCGATCGAAGGAGGACCAGCGGGAGGCGCCAAGGCCGTCACCGGAGCGCCCACCCAACGATCCCGACGGGATGCGCGAGGCCGCCAGCGCGCTGAGCGCGTTGTTCGAGGCGAAG
This sequence comes from uncultured Chloroflexia bacterium, assembly GCA_963767945.1. GTDB lineage: Bacteria > Chloroflexota > Limnocylindria > Limnocylindrales > CSP1-4 > CAIXZV01. The sequence continues at coordinate 618,054 of CAVYGH010000013.1, forward strand.
GTGCAGGGCGAGGACGGCCGCATCCGGGTCGAGGACCTGCTGAGCGCCGCGGCGGCGGCCTGCGGCGAGGCGTGCATCGCGGCCGCCGGAGACTTCGACCTCGAGCACCACGACCTCACGCCGGGGTCGCCCGTGCTGTCCGACCGGGTCAACGCGATCCTGTGCGCGGACGCGACGGACTGGCCCTCCGCCGCGCTGAGCGTCTTCGGGGTCGTCCGCGGCGGGGCGCTCGCGCAGGGCTACGCGGACGCGGAGTTCCCGGCCATCGACGAGCCGATGCGGTCGTTCGCGGCGTCCGTCGGCGGCGACGGCCCGTCGACGCCCTGGGGGTTCGTCGCGCTGACCGTCCCGGACGACCACCGGCCGGCCGTTCAGCCGCTGCGCCAGGCGTTCGAGCTGCGGGGCCCCGTCCGGGCGGTCTTCGCGGAGCACCAGATGCCCACCGACGAGTGGCCGCCGACGTGCGCGTTCGCCCTCGTCATCGAGCTCGCGCGCGTCCGCGATGCCATCGACCACGGGATCGCCGTCCGCATCGTCCTCGAGACCGTCAACGGGATGGCCAAGACCGCGCCGATGACCGATCGCCAGATGGGCGAGGCGTCGAACGGCTCGGCCTAGCCGTCGCCGGGGCGGCGAAGGGCGCCGGCCGATGCCCAGACGCTTCGACCGACGCCCCGCTCCATGGGTGGCGGCCGCCGGGTCGGCGACCGCCACGATGACTAGCGCCTGACGATCACGACCTCGAGATACTCGGTCGGGACGACCATCGTCCCGTCGTCGGCACGGTTGAAGCTGGCGATGAGCTGCAGCAGGTCCTGCTCGAGGGCCTCGCGCCCAGCCTCGCCGACCGCCTCGAACGACTTGAGCGTCGGCCCGTAGAACCGGCGCCAGTAGTCGAGATAGGCACTCGGCGACCGATAGCGGAAGACGTACTGGCGCTTCACGGCGCGGAGCTCCGCGATCTGGCCGTCGAACAGCTCGCGCAGGCGGGGCTCGGTGCCCCACAGGATCGGCGACCGGAGGCCGGCGGGCGGCGGCACGTGGCGGGCGTTGATGCGGAACAGCTGGCCGATGAACCCGTCGGGCGTATGGGCGACCAGCCCGATCCGGCCGCCCGGCCGGCAGACACGGACGAGCTCGGCCGCCGTCTGCTCCTGGTTGGGCGCGAACATGGCCCCGAACACCGAGGTCACCACGTCGAACGCGCCGTCGCGGAACGGCAGCGCCTCGGCGTCGCCCTCGACGAACTCGGCGGGGAGGCCCTCGGCGTCCGCGCGACGCCGCGCGCGGGCGAGCAGCGACGGGACGTAGTCGACGCCGACCACGTCGCACGAGCGGCGGGCCGCGGCGAGGGCCGCGTTGCCGCTGCCGGTCGCCACGTCGAGCACGCGCTCGGTCGATCGGAGGTCGAGCGCCTCGATGAGGAGCTCCGACACGACCTGGATCTGCGTCCCGATCATGTGGTAGTCGCCGCTGGACCAGGTGGCCTGCTGGCGCGCCTTGATCGCGCTGAGATCGGGTGTCGGGGCCGGCGCTGCGGGCACGGTCATGGGCATCGCGGTCATGGGGTCCCTTTCGAGCGAGGATCGGTCGTCCTCGGTTGCGGGACCAGCGTCGCCCTAAAGGCAGCCCCGGCGCATCGAGGGGGCTCGCTATCCGGCGACCGGCCGGCCCTTCATTTCGCGTCGCCGGGCGAGGCCATCGGCTCGAGCACGAACACCGGGATCACGCGATCCGTCTTCGCCTGGTACTTGGCGTAGTCGGGCCAGACCTCGAGCGCCCTCGCCCACCAGGTCGACTTCTCGTCGCCGGTGACCTCGCGGGCCAGGTAGTCGCGCTTGACCGGGCCGTCCTGGAGCTCGACGTGCGGCTCCTGCCGGAGGTTGTAGTACCAGACCGGGTGCTTGGGCGCGCCGCCGAGCGAGGCGACGACCGCGTAGTCGCCCTCGTGCTCGACGCGCATCAGCGCCGTCTTGCGCAGCTTGCCGGTCCTGGCGCCGACGGAGGTGAGGACGATCACGGGTCGCCCGCGCAGGTCGCCGGCCTCCGCGCCGCCCGTCGCCTCGTACCGCTCGGCCTGCGTGCGGGCCCACTTCGCGCGGCCGGGTGCGTACTCGCCGGTGAGCGGCATCGGACGCCTACTGGACCCGATCGATCGTCACGACCGGCAGCTGGCGCTCGGTCATCGCCTGGTACTTGGCGAAGTGCGGGAGGGCGGCGACGTGGGCCGCGAACAGCCGGTCGCGCTCGGCACCGTCCTCGACCCGCGCCCTGGCGTTGAACGCCGTGCCCCCGAGCTCGACGGTGACGTCGGGGTTCGCCCGCACGTTCGCCACCCAGTCGGCGTTCACGGGCCGGCCGCTGTTCGAGCCCACGACGACGTAGCGGTCGCCGTCGCGCGTGTAGCCCAGCGGCGCGACGTGCGGCGCACCCGATCTCGCGCCGGTCGAGGTCAGCAGCAGCAGGTTCGCGCCGACATAGGGCGGGAAGGTGACCCGGCCGCCGTTGGCGCGGAAGTCCTCGATCACCCGCTCGTTCCACGGCAGGTCGCCCGTCTCGAGCGGCATCGGAGCTCCTCCAGGTCGTGTGGCGTGTCGCGATCGATCTTGCACCCGACGCCGGGCGCCGCGCCATCGGCGACGACCCTACCCGCCTGCCGGCGCCAACACGTCGATCTGTCGGAGGACGTGGTCCACGTGCGGACGCACCCGGGGACCCAGCTCGGACCAGTCCTCGTCGGCCTCGCCGAGGTACACGGTCCGCGCATGCTCGAGGACGGCGCGATGCTCGTCCGGCAGCCGCTCCAGCGCCCAGTCGGCGGCGGCGTCCTTCGATCGGATCTCGCCCGTGGCCAGCGTGGTCCAGACGCGGGCGAGGGTCAGGATCACGTTCCGTTCGTCGCCGTCGAGGTCGTGCAGCAGGCCGGGAACCACGTCGCGCATCGCGAGCCGCAGGTCGCCGGGCGGGACCGGATCGAGGACCTCGGCCGGCGGCGGACCCAGGAGCGGACGGTTGCCCGCCAGGACCATCGCCAGCACCGGGGCGAGGTCGGGCGTCGGCGACGGCGGATCCGGCGGCACGCCGCGTTCGAGGGCGGCGCGCAGCCACTCGCCGAACTGGAGGTCCATGACCGGCGGGTAGCGCCAGGGCCGGACGTCGGGCTGGGCGACGACCGTGAGCTCGACCGGGCGCCGGTCGTTCGACGGCCAGCGACCCGAGATCCGGAGCAGGCCGTCGACCAGCGCCCGTCGCTCGGCATCGGTCGTGCGCCGGCGCGCGACGACGAGCACGTCGACGTCGCTCAGCGGGCGCAGCCGTCCCAGCACCACGGAACCGTGGGCGTAGGCGCCGATCACGTTCGCCCCGAGCACCCTGTCGACCAGGCGCAGGACCTCGGGCGTCGGGTCCAGGGGACCCGTGGGGACCGTGGTCTCGGTCACGACCCCGGCAGGACGGCCCACGGCATGAGCGCGGGCGGCTCGAACGACGAGGTCACCTCGACCGGCCGCCCATCGGCGGCCATCGACCGCGCGGCGGCGTCGAGGATGTCGACGACGTGGGCCGCCTGCGCCGCCGATGCCCGGTGGGGCCGGGCCTCCGCGATCGCGGCGGCGAGGTCCGCGACGCCGCGCGCCCAGGAGATCCCGCTGAACGGCTCCCGGACGTGGGGGACCGGGGCGTAGTCGCCGTCGTACGGCCCGACCTCGACCGAGGCGTTGAACTCCTGGAAGTTGCCGAGGGCGAACGAGGCGTCGTCGCCGTGGAACTCGAGGCCGCCGCGGAACTTCGCGGGCCGGCCGACGTAGAAGCTCGAGGTCAGCCGCAGGACCGCCCCGCCGTCCAGCTCGAGCGCCGCGACGATCAGGTCCGGGCGAGCCGATCCGGAACGGCGTGCCGTCGACCGTCGTTCGGTCGGCGAGCAGGTCCCAGCCCCACGCGCGGACCGTGCGCGCGGGCCCGACCATCGTCGTGACCAGCGTCAGCGGATAGACGGCGACGTCGACCAGGACGCCGACGTCGAAGAACGGCTGCGGGGCGGGATGCCAGCTCTCGATGCGACCGTGGCTGACGTCCGCGTAGACCGCGCGAATCGTGCCCAGGCGGCCCTCCCGGATCCAGGCCGCGGCGGTCTGCTGCGCCTCGCCCAGGAAGGTCGCCGGCGCGCAGGCCAGGCGGACGCCGTGGCGCGTGGCGACGTCGATCAGCTCCCGGGCCTGGTCCGGCCGAAGCGCCATCGGCTTCTCGCTGTAGACGTGCCGGCCGGCCTCGAGGGCGCGCTTCGTCACCGCGTGGTGCGCATGCTGGACGGTCAGGTTGACGACGATGTCGACCTCGGGATCGACGAGCAGGTCCTCGAGCGTGGCGTGGATCCGGCACCCGTGCGCCTCGCCGAACGCCGCCGCCTTGGCGGCATCGACGTCCGTCGCCGCGACCAGGCGGACCTCCGGGTAGGTCGGGATGCTCCTCGCGTAGCCGCCCGCGATGTTGCCGGTGCCGACGATGCCGATCCCCATGGGCTCCATGGCACCCGAGCGTACGTGATCCCGGGCTGCGGGCGCGGTTCGAACGCGCACGCCTCGATGCCGTACTTTTCTGGCCATGCGTCAGGACCAGATCGCGCTCCAGCTCTACACCGTCCGCCGGCTGCTCGCGTCGGACCTCCCGGGCACGCTCGCCGCCGTGGCGGATGCGGGGTACCGGTCGGTCGAGCTGGCGGCGCTCCACGACGTCCCGGCCGACGAGCTCGCCCGGCGGCTCGACGAGGCGGGCCTCGCGCCGGTCAGCTCGCACGAGGGCATGGACCGGCTGCGCGCGGATCCGGGCGCGGTCGCGGACCGGCTCCGGACCCTGGGCTGCCCGCGGATCGTCGTCCCCTCCATGCCCGAGGCCGACCGGGTCTCGGTCGAGAGCGTGCGGGCGTTCGCCGCCGAGCTCGGCCGCCTGGCCGAGACGCTCGCGGACCACGGCCTCCACCTCGGCTACCACAACCACGACTTCGAGTTCGCCCCGCTCGACGGGACGACCGCCTTCGACGTCCTGCTGACCGAGCTCCCGCCAAGCGTCGACATCGAGGTCGACGTCTACTGGGTGTCGATCGGCGGCGGCGATCCCGTGGCCGCGATCCGGGCGGCACGTGACCGGGTCCGGATGCTGCACATGAAGGACCGCAGCGACGGCGACCCGCCGACGGACGTGCCCGCCGGATCGGGGGTGCTCGACTTTCCCGCGATCGTCGAGGCCGGCCGGGCGGCGCGCGTGCACTGGTACATCGCCGAGCTGGACAACCCGGGCGACGAGATCGCCGACATCATGGCCGCCCAGCTCTACCTGGAGTCGCTCGCCGGCTGACGCCGGCGACGCCGCGGCCGCCACGATGGACGACGCCGGGCGGCTCGCATCGCGGGATGGGCCGGCGCCGCGGCCGCGGACCCTGCGCGGGCGTCCGACGCCTGTCCGGGCGGCGACGGCCGTGCTCGTCGGCTTCGCCACGCTGATCGCGATCGGAGCGGTGTTCCTCATGACCCCGATCGCGAGCGAACGGGGCGAGTGGACCGAGCCGGTCGACGCGCTGTTCACCTCGGTGTCGGCGGCGTCCGACACCGGGCTGGTCGTGTTCGACACCGCCGACCACTGGTCGTTCTGGGGCGAGCTCGCCATCGCGGTGCTGATCGCGCTCGGCGGGCTCGGCATCATGGCCTCGGCCACCCTGGCCGTGCTGCTCGGCCGACGGACCAGCCTGGCGTCCCGGGCCACCGTGCTCGACGCGTTCGGGGGCTCGCTGGGCAGCGTGCGCGGGGTCGTGCGCGGGGCGTTCACCTTCGCGGTCGTCGGCCAGGTCGTCGGCGTCCTGGCGCTGCTGGCCGTGTTCGCGCTGACGGGTCAGGGCGGGGACCCGGCCCGGACGCTGTGGGAGTCGGTGTTCTACGCGACGAGCGCGTTCAACAACGCGGGCTTCGACATCGCCGGCGGGGACGGGGGTTCGGCGTCTACGCCGGCCAGCCGCTCGTCCTGCTGGCGACCGGCGCCCTCATCATCGTGGGCGGCCTCGGCTTCCTGATCGCCGGCGACCTGGTCGCCCGCCGGCGCTCGCGGCGGCTCGCCGTGGAGACCAAGCTCGTGCTGCTGACCACGCTGCTGCTGATCGTCGGCGGCGCGGTGGTGATCGGGATCGTCGAGTGGACGAACCCCCGGACCCTCGGGCCGCTGGGCCTGATCGACAAGGTGACCAACGCGTGGTTCGCGTCGGTGACGCCGCGGAGCGCCGGCTTTGCCGCGCTGGACATGCGCGCGATGCACGCGGAGAGCGACGCCGTGACCTCGGCCCTCATGTTCATCGGCTCGGCGTCCGGCTCGACCGGCGGCGGGATCAAGGTCAACACCATCGCGGTCCTGCTGCTCGTGGTCGTCGCGACCGCGACTCGCCGGTCGGAGCCCGAGGCCTTCGGCCGCCGGATCGCCGTCGACACCATCGCCCGAGCGGTGACCGTGGTCATGGTGTCGACGATCGCGGTCTTCCTCGGGTCGTTGGCGGTCGCGGCGACGGCGGACTTCCGCGGCGGCGCGGCGCTGTTCGAGACCGTCTCCGCCTTCGGGACGGTCGGCCTCTCGATCGGTGGTCGAGCGAAGCACGAGGACCTGACGAGCATCGTCCTCGCGCTGCTGATGTTCCTGGGACGCGTCGGGCCGATCGCGCTGGTGATCCTGCTGTTCGGTCGGGCCGAGCGGTCGGATCCCATCCGGCTCCCGGAGCAGACTGTGCGGGTGGGCTGATGACGACCGACGAGGAGGGGTGATGGGACAGCAGATCCTGGTCATCGGGCTGGGGACCTTCGGGAGCATCGTCGCCGACGAGCTCACCGCGCTGGGTCACGAGGTCATGGGCTGCGACCGCGACCCCCGCATCGTCGCGGACCTCGCGCCCCGGATCACCCAGGCGGTCGAGCTGGACGCCATCGACGTCGACGCGATCCGCGCCGTCGGCCCCGCCGACTTCGACGTCGCAGTCGTGGCGCTCGACCCGTCGGCGACGATCCTCGCGACGATGATCCTCGAGCGGGAGGGTGCCAAGACCATCGTCGCGCGCGCGCTGAGCGAGCTCGACGGCGAGATCCTGCGCCGCGTCGGCGCCGAACGCGTCGTGTACACGGACCTCCAGGTCGCGACGTGGATCGCGCACACGATCGATCTCGCGGGCGCCATCGACTTCATCCGCCTGTCGGGCGACGTGGCCGCCGTCCACCTGACCATCGGGCCGGCCATGGTCGGCCGGACGATCGGCGACGTGGCGCGGGCCGCGCCGGACGTTCGGATCGTCAGCCTCCAGCACGAGGGCCGGGTGCACCTCGACCCGCCGCCCGAGACCCAGATCGCGGAGGGGGACAGCGTCCTGGTCGTCGGTCACGAGCAGCGGTTCCGCGCGCTCGCCCGATAAGCGAACAGATGTTCTATCATCCCGCCCATGGCAGAGTGGGTGGTCGAGGCGAAGACGGGTCCCAAGCAGTTCCCCACGGTCTGGCACCGGCACCCCAACGGGACGCTGCGTGCCGAGCGTGACCGCACGCCGACCGTCGTCCAGCCGCTGGGCGAGGCCCGGTCGGAGCGGTGGACGTACCTGTGTGCGTGCGGGGAGGTCTACGTCTGGTCGCGGCCGTGGTAGGGGAGCGACCGGGCGGCGTCGCGACCCGGGCTAGCCGCCGTAGCCCGCCTCGGGCTCGGCCGTCGCGCTGATCGCCGCGGCGCTCGCCTCCGGCGGGGCCGCGGGCGTCGGCCGCCGGGTGGCCAGCGCCGACCCGACGATCACGAGGGCCAGCCCGGCGCCCATCGCCGGCGTGAAGACCTCCTGGAGGACGGCGACCCCGAGGATCGCGGCGACGGCCGGGTTGATGTACGTGATCACGGTCGCGCGCACCGGGCCGATCTCGCCGATCAGGGCGGCGAACAGCATGAACGCCGCGGCCGTGCACACGGTGCCCAGGACCAGGATCGAGACGACGACGTTCGTCGAGACGGCAGCCGGCCACTGGAGCGCGGCGACGGGGGCGTACAGGAGCGCGGAGCCCGCGAGCGACAGGGCCATGATCCCGAGCGACGAGACGCCGCCGAGCCGCCGAGCGAGGATCGCGGGGCCGATCGCGTAGCAGACCGCGACGAGGAACACCTGGGCCAGCGCCACGACGTCGTTGGTGTCGAAGTCGCCGCCGACGATCGCGACGACGCCGACGAGCCCCACGAGGAGCCCGACGACGCCGGTGCGGCTGAGGCGGTCCGTGCCGCCCGTGAGCAGCGCGAAGATCGTGCCGATCAGCGGCGTCGTGGCGATCAGCAGGCCGGTCAGCGAGCTCGTCAGGTGCTGCTCCGCGGACCCGAGCAGCACCCACGGGATCGCGATCTCGATCGCCGCAAAGGCGGCCACCCAGCGCCAGTGCACGAGGACGGCGCGCAGGTCGACCTTCCACAGCGCGATCGGCAGCAGGATCGCCGTCGCGATCAGGGTCCGCAGGAAGACGAGCACGGGCGGCGTGATCTCGGCGACCGCGACGCGGATGAACAGGTACGGGATGCCCCAGATGATCGCCATCGAGACGAACAGCACGAGGCCTCGCCGGCTCACGGTCGCACCCGCCGTCCACTCACCGGGTCATCTTTCCACGCATCGCTGGCCATCGCGAACCTCGTCGGTCGGTGTCGTCGTGGGTGACAACACCCGAATTCGCCCGACGGGTTGCACCGACCCGCGCGGCCGGCGGCGGGTCAGGACGTCCTGGACGCCTGCCACTCCCGGACGGCGATCGCCGCGGCCACCACCAGCAGGACGGCGCCGACGATCGCCCAGAACGTGCTGCCGCTCATCGCGCTGCCGCCGATCAGCCCTGTCCCCTGGGCGAGCCAGACCAGTCCGAGGAGGGCGACGATCAGGGCGATGGCGAGTCGGGACGCGCGCATGGGGACTCCGGTCGGCGGCGCCGCGTGCCGGCGCCTGTGCTGCAGGGTACGCGTCGTCGGCGGAATCGGATCGGCGCCGGCCCCGGCGGTTCAGGCGGGCTCCGGTGCGGGAGCCTCCGGCGGCCGCGGATCGGGCGCGGGCAGGGCTGACTCGTCGTCGGGCGGGGTCGGGGCACCCAGCGAACCGGTCCGCCGGTGGACGCCGATGACGGCCAGCACGGTCCGCCAGGTCGACGCGACGACGGCCATCGCCGGGACCACGATGAACATCCCGAGCATGCCGGCGAGGGCGGCGCCGGCCGGGATCGCCACGAGCACGACGGCCGGGTGCAGGTGCACCATCCGGCCGTACACGAGGGGCGTGACGATGTTGCCCGGTCACGATGTTGAACACGAGCGTCCAGACGATCATGATCGCGATGTCGGCAGTCGATCCGACGGCGACGGTGATCAGGAGGGCGATCCCGGTCGAGACGAAGCCGCCGATGTACGGGATGAAGCACAGGAAGAACGACAGGACGAACACGGGCAGCGCGAGCGGGATCCCGAGCACGAGCATGATCACCAGCTGGCTCGCGGCCCCGACGAACGAGATCGCTCCGGTGCCGATCATGTAGCCGCCCAGCACCTCGAAGGCTCGGCTGCCCGCCGCGTCGACCTCGGGGGCGACGTCGGCCCGAACGCGGCGCAGCACGTTGCCCCACAGCTTGCCGCCGTCGGCGAGGAAGTAGAACGAGAGCAGGGCGCTGAGGATCACGATGACGCCGACCTGCGTCGCGACCTGCGCACCGTGGATCACGCCCAGGACGACGTTGCCGCCGCCCGTGACCGCCTGCTTGACCAGGTCGAGCTGACCGCCGACGGCGTTGCTCGCCGTCTCGGCGCCCGAGACCGCGGTCGTGTTCAGGTCCCCGGCCTGGCTCACGAGGGAATAGACCGTGATCGCGAGGACCCCGAGGATGGCGAGGAAGCCCCCGCCGACGGCGATCAGCGACGAGACCGTCCGTGAGCGGCCGCCGCGCATCAACCGGAGGACCAGCGGATCGAGCGTGGCCGCGAGGATCAACGCGAGGACGACCGGGATCACGACGAGCGGCATGGCCACGAAGATGCCGATGAACAGGCCCGCGAGCCCGACGGCGACCAGGATCCGCCAGCTCCACGCCGCGACGCGATCCAGCCACGACGGGACGAGGGCGGGGAGCTGCGGCATCGGCCCGGGATCGAGGATGTCGATGGTCGCAGACGCGACGGCGAACACGATGGCGGCGACCGGCACGGCGGCGAACAGCCCGATGACCCCCCCGAGCTCGTAGCCGGCCGGGAGCACGACGAGGACCATCGCCGGGTGGATGTGGACGCTCTTGCCGTACACGGTCGGCCGGACGCCGTAGCCCAGGATCGCGTTGCGGATCCCGATCAGCACGAGCAGCGCGACCACGGGACCGATCCCCAGCGCGGCATACGTCACGATGACGATGATCCCGGTGGCGACGAAGCCGCCGAAGTAGGGGATGTAGCCGCTGAAGAAGGCGAGCATCGCAAGCGGCAGCGCGAGCGGCACGCCGAGGATGACCATGAAGATGTAGTCGGTGACGCCGATGGCCGCCGAGAGGATCGTCGTGCCGCGCAGGTAGCCGCCGACGCGCCACAGGGCGTCGTCGCCCGCCTTCGTGATCCGCTCGCGCTTCTGGTCGCTCGCGTTCTGGAAGATCCAGACCCATGCCCGGTCGCCGTCGCGGAGGAAGAAGAACACGAGGAAGGCGGCGAGGATGATCACCGTTACCACGCCGGCCGCGGCGTTGACGATCTGCCCGACGAAGCCGCCGGTGACCTCGCGAATGACAGACAGCACGTCGCCGATCCCGTCGAGCAGAGCGTCGAGCACCGTCACGACCGCGGGCGGGAGGTCCAGCGCGGCGACGTCCGCTTGGAGGCGTTGGATGCCGGCGGTCAACTGCTGCACGAGCTCGACGACGTAGGGGAGCATGGCCAGGCCGAGCAGCAGCAGGGCGCCACCCACGATCGCGAGGGCGACCACCCAGACGATCGCGGCCGCGGCGGTCCGTGACCTTCCGCGGGCGCGGAGGCGGAGCGCGTAGGGCGCGAAGAACGCGGCGATCACGATGCCCACCAGGATCGACGCGGTGACCACCCAGAGGACCGAGACCAGCAGCCAGAAGGCCACGACGAGGGCGGCGATGACGAACACGCGCCAGCCAAGCGCCGCGAGGTTGACGAGCCAGTCGGGGACGAGCTCGGGGGTCGTCGGGTGGCCGATCGCGGCCGAGTCGGCCTCACCCGCGGCGGCGCCTCGCGCGTCAGCCCCTTCGTCGGTCATGCGTTCGGCATCCCTCATCGCTGCCTGCGCGCCGGCCGGGATCGGCCCAGGCGCCGCAGGCGGCCACTGTACTGCCGCGGTGGACGGAAGGAGCGGGTGTCGTCGCACGCCGACTCGTCGAGTAGCCTGCACCGATGGTGGACGTGGAACCGGGCGGCGAGGGCGGTGTTCGCGAGGCGCTCGAAGCGTTCGATGCGGCCTTCGCGTCCGGGGACGCCGAAGCCCTGGCCGCGGCGTTCGCCGACGATGCCCAGCTGCTCCTGCAGCACGGGGAGGCGATCGATGGGCGCGTGGCGATCCGCGCGCACTGGTCGAGGCTGTTCGCCGCATACGACAGCTCGTCGTGGCTCGCGGAGCGCCGCATCGTCGACGTCCACGGCGAGCGCGCGTACACGCTGTCGGTCTATACGGAGACGCTCGTCGCCCGTGACGAGCGGCCGTCACGTGACGTGCGCGGGCGCCTCGTGCTGTTCCTCCGTCGCGACCCCGACGGTGCGTGGCGGGTCACCCTCGCGCTCAACTCGCACGTCCGCCCGGTCGTGGAAGTGCCGCGCGACGGCCAGGCCGATGACCCAGCGGGAGCCGAAGACCCCGGCTAACGACCGGCGGCGTTGCAACGCCGCGTCAGGTCCTCGGGTCCGCCTCCGGCGTCGAGCTCTCGCGCAACAGGCTGGCGAACTCCGGCGGCGCGGCGAACGGGTCGACGACCGGTGTCCGCGGCATCGCCGCCATCGCCGTGGCCAGCTCGCGTCCGGCTCGACCGATCCGGTCCGCCAGGCGCGCGCCGATCGGAGCGGCGTCGTCGGCCCGGCCCCAGTCCTCGGCGGCCGCGTAGACCCCGGTCGGCAGCACGAGGGCGCCGAGATAGGCGAACAGCGGTCGGAGCGAGTGGTCGAGCGCGAGCGAATGCCGGGTCGTGCCGCCCGTCGCCCCGATCAGCACCGGGACGCCGTCGAGCGAATCGAGCTCGAGGACGTCGAAGAACAGCTTGAACAGGCCGCTGTAGGCGGCGTTGAAGACCGGGCTGACGGCGACGAGGCCGTCGGCGGCCAGCACGTGATCGATCGCCGCCCGGAGGTCGGGGCTGGGGAACCCCGTCAGGAGGTGGTCGACGAGGGCCCTGGCGTGGTCGCGAAGCTCGATGACCTCGGTCACGGTGTCGACACCGGCCGCGGCCAGCGCCTCGGTGGTCGAGTCGGCGAGCCGATCGGCGAGCAGGCGCGTCGATGACGGCTGGCTCAGGCCCGCGGTCACGACGACCAGGCGGCGCTGGGTCATGAGACGTTGACGGGCTCCGCGGCGGCGACCGGCTCCGACGTCACGTCGTGATCGTCGGCAATGGTCGCGGCCACCGGGGCATCCGTGGCGCCACCGAGCTCGCGAGCGAGCTTGAGGCTCGCGTGGGTCGGCGCCTCGGGCACGTCCGCCGGCTTGAGGGCGGCGAACTCGCGGCGGAGCACCGGAACGACAAGCGTGCCCAGCATCTCGAGCTGCTCGAGGGCGACCTTGGGCGGCAGCCCCGCGTGGTCGACCAGGAAGAGCTGGCGCTGATAGTCGCCGACGATCTCCCGGAAGCCCATCGTGCGGTCGATGACCTGCTGCGGGCTGCCGACGGTGAGCGGCGTCTGGGCGATGTAGTCCTCGAGGGAGGGTCCGCCGCCGTACACCGGCGCGTGGTCGAAGTAGGGCCGGAACTCGCGGATCGCCGCCTGCGAGTCGGCGCGCATGAAGACCTGCCCGCCGAGGCCGACGATGGCCCGGTCGGCCGGCCCGTGGCCGTAGTGCTCGAACCGCCGGCGGTAGAGGTCGACCATCCGCCGCACGTGATCGGACGGCCAGAAGATGTTGTTGTGGAAGAAGCCGTCGCCGTAGTAGGCCGCCTGCTCCGCGATCTCCGGGCTGCGAATCGACCCGTGCCACACGAACGGCGGGATCCCGTCGAGCGGCCGCGGCACGCTGGTGAAGCCCGTCAGGGGCGTCCGGAAGCGCCCTTGCCAGTCGACCACGTCCTCGCGCCACAGGCGATGCAGCAGCGCGTAGTGCTCGATCGCGAGGGGGATCCCGTTGCGGATGTCCTGCCCGAACCAGGGATACACGGGGCCCGTGTTGCCGCGGCCCATCATGAGGTCGACTCGCCCGCCCGAGAGGTGCTGCAGGTAGGCGTAGTCCTCCGCGATCTTGACCGGGTCGTTGGTCGTGATCAGCGTCGTGGCGGTCGACAGGATGATCCGGCTCGTCTTCGCCGCGACGTAGCCCATGAACGTGGTGGGGGACGACGGGACGAACGGCGGGTTGTGGTGCTCGCCGGTCGCGAACACGTCGAGGTCGAGCGATTCCGCGGCCAGGGCGAGCGCGACCATCTGCTCGATGCGCTCGTGCTCGCTGATGGTCTGGCCCGTGGTCGGGTCCGTGGTGACGTCGCCGACGCTGAAGATTCCGAACTGCATGCCGGCATCCTACTCGATAGATAGTTGCGCAGTCAATCAGTTGGGTTGCAATGCAGCCGCCAGTTTTTCGGCCGGAGCCATGGCGGGACGAGGACGGGCGTCACGGTCGAATCTGCGGCGACCGGCGACGACGAGCGGGGTCGAAGGGATCCAGCCTCGGGTAGGGTGCATCAATGAGCAGTCCGCGGTTCACGATGGTCGTCCTCCTGATCGAGGACCTGGCCCGGTCGGTCGCCTTCTACCGCCGCCTCGGCGTGGTGTTTCCCGAGGACGTGGACCGGCGGCGTGACGTCGTGGTCGACCTCGGCGGCGGCCACAACCTCGTCCTGACGAGCACGTTCGTGAAGCACGATCCCGATCGCCGTCCGCCCAGCGGTGGTGCGCGGACGATGCTCGAGTTCTTCGTCGATGGGGACGAGGCCGTGAACGCCAAGTACGAGGAGCTGACGGCTGCCGGCTACACTCGGCCGCCGGGCGCCGTTCCGGACGGACTTCGACGCCTGGATGGCGCTGATCGACGACCCGGACGGCAACACCGTCCTCGTCACCGCAGGGTAGGGTTCGCGGTCAGCCGCGCGCGACGAGCTCGCGGAGGAAGGCCAGGAACCGCTCGACGTCGCGCTCCGTCGTCGCGACCCCCGACCGACACCCGGACCGCGCCCAGTGCCTTGCCGGGCAGGATCGCCTCGAGCTCGTCGGGGCGGGGCTGGTGGCCGAGGGCGAAGACCCGGGTCATGTCCTCGGCGGTGATGCCCCTGGCGGCCTCGCTCGCGCCGGGATTGCAGAAGCACCCCGCACGGATCGAGATGCGCGCCTCGCCGGCGGCCCGCTCCACGTCCCGGTAGCCGACGACACCGCCCCGCCGGTCGAGCACGTTGAACGCGATCGTGCCGCCGCGGTCGACGTCGTCGGCCGGACCATAGAGGCGGACCGCCGGCGCCCCATCGACGTGGCGGATGGCCGCGAGCTCGCGCAACAGGTGGCGGGTCAGGGACTGGACGCGGCGGTGGATCGTCGCGTGCCCGATGGACTCGAGGTACCGGAGCCCGATCGTGATCCCGGGCAGGCCCAGGTAGTCCACCGTGCCGTCCTCGAAGGCGAGGTGGCCCTCGCCCCACGTGTGCCGCTGGACCGCGACGGACGCGAGGCCGATGGTGCCGCCCGCGAACCATGGCCGGCGGAGCCGCTCGAGCGCCTCGTGCCTGACGACGAGCGAGCCGATCCCGGTCGGGTAGCCGAGGACCTTGTACCAGGAGATCGCGACGAAGTCCGGGTGCCGGGCCGTGAGGTCGAGGCGGCTCCCGGGCACGAACGCCGCGGCGTCGAGGAGCACGTCCCAGCCGCGTGCCTGCGCGCCATCGATCCAGTCCAGCGGGTGGCGGACGCCCGAGTAGTTGGACTGCGCGGGATAGGCGAACAGGCGTCGCCCTCCGGCCGGCGCATCCGCGAGCGCCCGGGCGAGGACCGCGTCATCGACACGGAGGTCCGGCGTCGTGAGCGGGACGTAGGCGACCGCGCTGCCGCGCGCGCGAGCGAACTCGCGGAGCCCGTTGACCGAGTTGTGGTTGTCGGCGGTCAGGAGCAGGTGCCCGTCCGCATCGAACGGGTACGCCTCGCCGACCAGGCGGAGCGCGCGCGCTCGCGTTGGCCGTGAACACGACGTCGTACTCGTCCGCCGACGCGTTGAGGAACGCCAGGACCGCCGCCCGCGCGTCCTCGGCGAGCGCCGTCGTGGCATCTGACGCCGGACTGTTGGAATGCGGGTTGCCGAACACGCCCGTCCGGAGCAGCGCGCTGGTGCTCGCCGAGCTGGGACGCCCCGTAGACGCCGCCGCCCGTGTAGTCGAGATAGACCTGGTCGAGGTCGTCCAGCCTGGCGTACTCGCGCGCCCGCAGGGCATCGACGGCCGCGGCGTCCCAGTCCGGGTCGTCGCGGAGGCCGCCGAAGCGTCCGGCCCACGGTCCGACCGCGGGCATCACGAAGTCGACGCCCGATCTCCCCATGGCGCGCAGGGTGCGGGCGCGCGCGGCCCGCGTCAGTGACCTGGGTTCCACGCCCTGGCGGCCGGCCGCCCGATGGCTCGCGCTATTCGAGCTCCAGGCGCTCGTAGGCGAGGACCAGCTCCTCCATCGCGACGTCGGTGCCCTTGGCGTTCAGCGGGCCGCTGGTGTGCTTGACGGGTCGTGCACGCAGGAGCTTCCAGGTCATCACGATCGCGGTGTGGTCCTCGTTCTGGAGGCTGATCGTGACCGTCCGGAGCGCGTTCTGGTCGCCGTTGCGGACCTCGTCGAGCCACGAGTACAGGTTGAGGGAGCCGATGATGCCGCGCCGCAGGGTGACGTCGGACACCCGGTTCAGGCCGGTGACCTTGCGAGGCCCGTTCTCCCGGTCGTTGCCGTTCCGGTACTCGATGACGTCGACGCTCATCGAGATCTCGCTGCACTCCTGGAAGCCCGCCTCGGGTCCCTCGGTCACCCCGGTCCCGAGGTCGACGAGGAAGTTGAACTGACCGTACGGACGGTCGCGAAGCACAGCCATCTCAGCCTCCCCGGATCCCGGTGCGTGGTGCCAGCCAGACGAGGTCGTCGAACACGAGCTCGATCTCTTCGAACGCGATGTCGGCGCGCATCGCGTCGAACGCGGGCCCGGACCAGCGGACCGGCCGCGCCCCGACGAGGCGCCACGCGTTGACCGCCTTGCCGCCCGGCGCGGACAGCTGGCGGATCGTGACGTCGCGCCGGTCGTCCTTGCCGGCGACGATCGCCCGCCGCCAGTCGAAGAGCTCGGATGAGGTCGTGATCGCGCGTCGCAGGACGAGCGTCGCGAACCGGTTGCGGCCGGGCTCGTCGCCGTCGAGGTCGGTCTCCGAGCTCAGCCGGCCCACCTCGGCGAACCCGAGCTCCCGATCGCCGATCCGGACCTCGAAGCTGTCGACCCGGAGCAGTGGCTCCCCCTGGTCCCTCGCCATCGCCGCTCGATGCTACGCCCGGGGGCAAGCCGACCGCCGCCCTCAGCGATCACCCTCAGCGCAGCCGCTTGCGCATGATCAGCTGCGACCCTCCGGGCGGGTAGTCATCGATCTCGGCGATGGTCTCGTAGCCCAGCCGCCGGTAGAGCTCCGGCGCCTGGAACGAGTGCGTCTCGAGGAAGGCGCTGTGGGCGCCCGCGGCGAGCGCCTCGGACTCCGCGGCCTCGATGAGCCGCCGTCCGAACCCGCGTCCACGCAGGTCCTCGTCGACCCACAGGGCCACGACGTGGAGCCAGCCGGCCCAGACGCCGCCCGTGATCCCGCCGCGGATCGCGCCGGCGTCGTCGCGCAGGAAGATCGCGACCTGGTGGAAGTCACGGATCCCGGTGACCTCGACGTTCCAGGCGTTGATGCGGTCGAGGACCCCGTCGATGTCCTCGCGCGAGGCGTCCGGCTCCGAGCTCAGCCGGATCGCGGGCCCGTCGTCGACCATGGCTGATCCTCCACCTCGGGGCATCCTACGCTTGCGGTCCGGCGACGGACGGACGGGAGGCGACGATGACGATGACTCGATACGGCGTGCACGCGGGAACCGAGGGCTCGCCGATCGAGGACGTCCTCGACTACTGGCGGACGGTCGAGGCGCTGGGCTTCGAGTGGATCTCCGTCTGGGATCACTTCTACCCGATCAGCGGAACCGAGGGAGCGGGCTCCTACGACTCCGTCGCCAGCCATTCCGCGCTCGCCATGGTGACGTCGCAGGTGCGCATCGGCGTGCTCGTCTATTCCGTGGGCTACCGTCGACCCGCGGTCCTCGCCAACGCGATCGCGACCATCGACCAGCTCTCGGGTGGCCGCGCCGAGGCGTCTCTCGGGGCCGGCTGGGCGAAGCCCGAGTACGACTCCTACGGCCTGCCGTTTCCGGAGCTGCGCGAGCGGATGGACATCCTGGCGGAGGGCGTCGAGTGCCTGGCCGGCCTGCTCCACAACGAGCGGTTCAGCTTCGAGGGCAACCACTTCCAGCTCCACGACGCGTCGGTCGGCATGCGTCCGATCCAGGAGCACGTGCCGGTCTGGGTCGGCGGCCTGGGCGAGAAGCGCGTGATCCCGCTGGCGGGGCGGATCGCCGACGGCTGGGACGCCCCGCTGGGCCCGACGCCGGAGGACTACGCGCGCAAGGTCGCGGTGCTCGAGCGCGAGGCGGCGCAGGTCGGCCGTGACCCCAAGGCGATCCGCCGCTCGGCGCATGTCGGCCTCGTCCGCGACGAGCGGCAGCGCGACGAGCGATACGGTCGCGACGAGGACGCGGCGGTGCGCGGAGGCGTGCTGTTCGGCTCGGATGACGAGGTGCTCGAGGGCGTCAAGGCGTACGAGGGCGCAGGCGCCGACCAGATCCTGTTCGCCGGAACGGTCGGCGAGGGCACCGAGCAGCTCGAGCGCGTCGCGGGGCTGCTGGGCCTCGCCGGACGGCCGCCTCGAGACTGACGCCTCCCCAGTTCGTCGGCTACCACTTGATGGCGCCCGAGATGAACAGCAGCGTGATCGACACGACCGCGACCACGGCGACGACCGACATCCCGATGCGGGCGTTCTTCGATTGGTGCCACGGGTTGGACGCCGTCGTCTCGTGCTCGTACTCGCGCATCTTGCGGTCGTGTTCCTTCCGCTTCTGATCGTGCGAGTGACTGCTCTCGGTGTGGTGCTTGTTGCTCAACCCTCGGCCTCCGGGCGCTCGGCTCGCTGCTGACGGATCGGCGAGCGATGGCGCGCCGACGGACCCGACGGATGGTATGCCCCGACGTTCGGGCACCGCTACGATCTGCGCATGCGGTACATGCCCGAGGCGCTCGCGGTGCTCTCCCTGCCCGCCGGCGCGGTGGGCTACATCGTGACCGCCCAGGTGCTCGGCCGGCTGTCGCTGGGCGACGGGGTCGGCGACGTGCTGATGCTGTTCGTGCCGCTGTTCGTGGCCGGGCTCGTGATGCTGCCGTTCCTCATCCCGTACTTCGACCGCAAGGCCAAGCAGGACCTGGAGGTCATCCGCCAGCGGAAGGCGGCCGAGGCGGCGGAGCACCCCGAGGCCGCGGCGCAGCCCGACGACCCCGAGGGACCTGGGCGATGAAGGCCGCACTCCGCCATCGGTACGGCTCGCCCGACGTCATCGAGCTGAGCGACGTCGACATCCCGCTGCCCGGCGACGACGAGATCCTGGTCAAGGTCAAGGCCGCGTCCGTCAACCGGGCCGATCTCGACACCCTGTACGCAAAGCCGTGGGTCGTGCGGGTCGCCTACGGCCTCCTGCGGCCCAGGAGCCCGCGGCTGGGGGCCGATGCCGCGGGCGTCGTCGAGGCCGTGGGATCGTCGGTGACCCGGTTCAGGCCGGGCGACCGTGTCTTCGCCGACCTGTACGTGCACGGCATGGGCGCCTTCGCGGAGTACGCGGCCGCCCGCGAGACGGTGTTCGAGTCGATCCCGGACGCGATGTCGTTCGAGGATGCGGCGACCCTGCCGCACTCGGCCATCCTGGCCCTCCAGGGACTCCGCAGCGGCGATCGCAGCGTCGGGCCCGGCGAGCGGGTCCTGGTCGATGGCGCGTCCGGCAACGTCGGACCGTTCGCCGTGCAGATCGCAAAGGCGCGTGGGGCCGAGGTGACCGGCGTCGCGAGCCCCGGCAAGCTCGACTTCGTCCGGTCGCTCGGCGCCGACCACGTCATCGACTACACGACGGTCGACTACACCACCACGGGCGAGCGCTACGACTGGATCCTCGACACGGACACGCACCATTCGATCCTCGACGTCCGACGGGCGCTCAGGCCGAACGGCGTGTACGTGACGCTCGGTGGCTCGGGCCTGGACCTGCTGCAGGCGCTGACCGTGGGATCGGTCGCCACGCTCGCCGGCAGCCGGACGATGGGGCTCATGCTCGGCTGGAAGCCGTTCAAGCCCGAGGACGTCGCCACCCTGTGCGACCTCTACGCGGCCGGCAGCCTCGTGCCCCGGATCGACCGCCGGTATCCGTTCGAAGAGGTCGTGGACGCCCTGCGATACGTCGACGAGCGGAGGTCGATGGGCAAGGTCATGGTCACGTTCTGATGGTGGAGCTGGCCCGGCTGACCTACCCGACGCCGCCGACCACGGACCAGGTCGACGACTACCACGGCACGGCGATCGCGGATCCGTACCGGCCGCTCGAGGACAGCGACGCCCCGGCGACGCGCGCCTGGATCGAGGCCGAGAACGCCCTGACCGAGGCGGTTCTCGGTGGGTCCCCGGCGCGCGACGAGATCCGCGCCCGGCTGGCGCGCCTGTGGGACTTTCCTCGGGCCGGCGCGCCATGGCGGCGCAGCGATCGCTGGTTCCAGCTGCGCAACACCGGCCTCCAGGACCAGGACGTGCTGTGGACGGCCGGATCGCCCGACGACGAGGGCCGGGTGCTGGTCGATCCCAACGCGCTGAGCACGCAGGGCACGACGACACTGTCGGCGATCGAGGTCAGCGACGGCGGCGAGCTCGTCGCCTGCGCGATCAGCGATGCCGGCTCCGACTGGCGCACGTGGACCGTTCGGAACGTGGCCACGGGCGAGGTGCTGCCCGATCGCATCCCGTGGAGCAAGTTCACGCGCGCGGCGTGGACCAAGGACGACGCCGGCTTCTTCTACTCCCGCTACCCGGAGCCGCCGGCCGATGCGGCCTACGACGCCCCGAACCGCGACATGGAGCTGCGCTACCACCGGATGGGCACCGATCCGGCGGGCGACGCCGTCGTGTTCTCGACCCCGCACGAACCGGAGTGGCTGTTCGACGCCGAGGTCTCCGAGGACGGCGGGCTCCTCGTCGTCACGATCGAGCGGGGGACCGACCCCGAGACGCGCATCTTCGTCGCCGATCTCGCCGACGGCGTCGATCGGGCGATCGTGCGACCGCTCCTCGAGGCGGCCGACGCCCACTACGAGCACGTCGCGACCATCGGCCGGCGCGTGATCCTGCGGACCAACCGCGAGGCGCCGCTCAGCCGCGTCATCGCGGTGGACGCGGACGATCCCTCGCGGATCGACGAGCTCATCCCGGAGGCGGGCGACGCCCTGGAGCACGTCGTGCTGGCCGGGGACCGGCTTGCCTGCCTCTACCTCCACGACGCCCACCACCGGCTCGCGATCTTCGAGCTCGACGGGCCGGTTCGTGATGGACGTGGCGCTGCCCGGGATCGGCATGGTCGACGACCTCGCCGGCCGACGCGAGGACCCGGAGCTGTATCTCGGCTTCGTGAGCTTCCGCGCGCCGTCGACCGTGCTCGCGGTGCGGCTGGCGGACGGCGCGGTCCGCGAGGTCGGCGCCCGCGACCTGGCCTGGGATCCGGACGACTTCGTCACGGAGCAGGTCTTCGTGACCTCCGACGACGGCACCCGCGTGCCGCTGTTCCTGACCCGGCGCCGCGACCTCGAGCCGACCGGCGACGTGCGGACGCTGCTCTACGGCTACGGCGGGTTCCAGATCGCGACGGGCCCCGGCTTCAAGCCCGAGTGGCTGGCCTGGATGGAGCGTGGCGGCCTGCTCGCGGTGGCGTCGCTCCGGGGCGGCTCCGAGTACGGGAAGGCGTGGCACGACGCCGGCCGGCTGGCCAACAAGCAGAACGTGTTCGACGACTTCGCCGCCTGCGCCAGATGGCTCGCGACCTCGGGCTGGACGCGCGAGGAACGGATCGGGATCAGCGGCCGCTCCAACGGCGGGCTCCTGGTCGGCGCCAGCATCACGCAGCACCCGGAGCTGTTCGGCGCGGCGATCGCCGAGGTGGGCGTGATGGACATGCTCCGGTTCCATCGATTCACGATCGGCTGGGGCTGGACCAGCGACTACGGCTCGCCCGACGACCCCGACGAGTTCCGGACGCTCCGACGCTACTCGCCGCTCCACAACTGCCGGCCCGGGGTGGACTACCCGCCGACGCTGGTGACCACGGGCGACCACGACGACCGCGTCGTGCCCGGGCACTCGTTCAAGTTCGCGGCCGCGCTGCAGGCGTGCCAGGCGGGCGACGCGCCGATCCTGATCCGCATCGACACCGACGCGGGGCACGGCATGGGCAAGCCGGTGTCCAAGCTCATCGACGAGCGTTCGGACGTGCTCGCGTTCCTCGAGCTGATGCTCCGGTAGGACCGCCGGCGGCCTTCGGGTCGCTCGCTCAGCCGCCGTGTGAAGGGAGCAGCGCGTCGAGCCCGAACGGCTCAGCCTTCGCGGAAGTCGGTCGGGTCGATCGAGGCCAGCCGGTCGAACGGGGTGTTCCACGAGGCGCGCCACTCGGGCGCGTCCCAGCCCGCCATGACGTAGATGATCTCGCGCGCGACCCGCTCGTCGCGGAACTCGTACAGGCCCAGGCCGAACATGGGCGGTGCGCCGTCGTAGGCGACCAGCAGCTCGGCACTCCAGAAGTCGCCCTGGCCGAGCAGGCGCCGGAGACGGAACCGGGTCGGCGTCGGGTACTGCTCCCGCCACGCCTGGAAGGTGTCGCGCCCGACGAAGCGCTCGCCCGATTGGGGGAACTCGAGGATCGCGTCCTCGTGGTAGAGCTCGTGCGACGCGTCGCGGTCGACGCCCTCGTTGGACAGGTAGCGGATCAGCGCCGCGCGCCGCGCGGCGTCGTCGACGGTCTGGAGCATGGCGGGTTCCCCCTGTGCGAGTCGTCTACGGTGCCCGGCACCCGGAACGCCGTCGTCGGTCGAACGTCATCGGCGCCGATCCGACATTTGTCACGCGTCTGCAAGCGGGCCGGGCGTGGGCCCTTGTGCGCCCGTGAACAGGTACGTCCGTACGGTGGCGTGCCCTTCGCGTTGGCGGGATCGTCGACCCGTGCGATAGGGTCTCTCCCGACCCCCGGGGGTCGCGCTGCCACCCGACAGGTGGCCGAACTTCGCCGACGCGGGTCGTCCCCGCGGCGCCCTGGTAGAGAGGAATGGTCGTGGGATCGGTTCGTATCGGCACCCAGCGGGTGTCACTCCAGACGCGACTCGCGGTCGTGATCGCCACCGCGATGCTCGCCACGATGTTCGGCTTCGCCCTGTCGGCCGTGTCACCGGCACCGACCATGGCGCTGGAAGCCAAGTGGGAGAGCGTCGAGACCTACTACATGAAGCTCGTGAACTGCACGCGGACCGGTGGCTGGGTCAAGAAGGACGGCCACTGCGACGGCTACGGCAGCGGACGGTATTCGAAGTACGTCGCCCCGCTCAAGCTGAGCTCGGGGATCTCGAACGTCGCCCGCAGGTGGGCCCGCCACCTCGCCGTGCAGAACGAGTGCGGCCACGGCGACCCGGGCGCGCGGCTGCGCCGGGCCGGCTACCACCCGTCGTGGTGGGGCGAGAACGTCGGCTGCAACAACTACGCCGGCACGTACGCGGCCGTGCTCCAGAGCCACCGCTCGATGCAGGCCGAGAAGAGCTACGGCGGCGGCCACTGGAAGAACATCAAGAACTCGAACTATCGGTCCGCCGGCGTCGGCATCTGGCGCGAGAACGGCCGCACCCGCGTGGTGACGGACTTCTACCGGCCGTAGCTCGCGCCCGGAGCTCCCCGCGGCCTCAGGGCGGCGAGAGGAGCGGGCGGTAGTGGGCCCGGAAGATCCGCTGGCCGGCGACGCGCATCGTGACGCGGCGCACGGCCGGCGGGAGGTAGCGCAGCCGGTCGCGTCGGTGTGACGTCTCCTGGACCCAGGTCACGCGCGCCGTCCGTCGATCCCGGAATGCGGCGACGGCGGCGTCGATGGTGGGCGCCGCCGTGAGCTCCTCCGCCAGGACGAGCGCGTCCTCCAGCGCGAGTGACGCCCCTTCGGCCATGTTGGGCGAGCTTGCATGCGCCGCGTCGCCGACGAGCACGACCCGGCCTTTCGACCACGTCGGGGCCGCCTCCTCGATGGGCGAGAACCAGACCTCGGAGGCGGGCGGCATCTGGGCCAGCAGCCCGCGCACCGGGTCGCCGAACTCCGCGAGCATGGCGGCGAGCCGCGCGGGATCGCCGCCCGTCGGATCCGTCGCCTCGCGCTGGCGCACGTCGGCATAGCAGTAGACGCGGCCGCCACCGATCGCCAGGGCGAGGAACCCACGATCCTTCGACAGCCAGCCGTTCCAGCCGGCGATCTCGGGATGGCCGTCGAGGATCCATCGCCAGCCCACCTGCCCGGCGGGTGTCGCCCGCGGGCCGCCGACCACCGACTCGCGGATCGACGAGTGGATGCCGTCGGCGGCGACCACGAGGTCGTACTGGCGCCGGGTGCCGTCGCTGAAGGTCGCGGTCACCGCGTTGCCGCGGTCGTCGAGCTCGGCGACGGTCGTCCGGAACCGGATGGGCACCCCCTCGACGCCGTCGGCGAGGATGTCGTGCAGGTCGACGCGGTGCAGGGCCACCGGGAGCGCGACGGAACGCCAGAAGCCCGCCTCGTCGAAGTCGATGAACGATCGACCGCGCTCGTCGTACAGCCGGCGGCGCTCGACGATGGCGCCGCGTGCGCGAACGGCGTCGCCGAGCCCGAGGCGGTCGAGCGCGGCCATGCCGTTGCCCGGGATGTAGACGCCCGCACCGGCGATGCGCCAGGCCGGGTCGCGCTCGACGATCTCGCTGTCCAGGCCGCGCAGATGCAACGCCCGTGCCATCGACAGGCCGGCGACGCCGCCACCCACGACGAGGATCCGCATCTGGGGCAACGGTACGACCCGCTGCGCCGGTGTCCAGCCCCCAGGCGACGCCGCCATGGAGGGCACATCGGTCGTTCGACCGTCCCCGGCCGTGAAATCCCGATGGCCGACCGCGGCGCCTGCCCGATGGCGTAGCCGCCGCCGGGCTCGACGATGCAGGGGTCAGCTCGCCGGTGCAGGGACGCGAAGGATCGGGTCCAGCCGGCGCGACAGGAGGGCTCGACATGGCCGCATCGTCTCCGTCCACCAGGTCGTTCGCGGGCACCCGACAGCTCGCCGCGGGGCTCGTCGCCGCGATCGCGTTGGCGCTCGTGCTCGTCGCCGGCGTCGGCCGGCTCTCGACCACCGCCCCCACGGCACCCACCGGTGCCAACCCCGTGACCAACGACAGCCCCGGGCTGATGCGGGGCCGGATCGACCGGTAATCGGCGGTGGGGGAGCCGCGATGCACACGGAGATCGACGCCGTCCCACCCCGGGGCGGCGTCTTCGTGTCGTGCCGACGAGAGGGCGTCGCCGGGCGATACCCTTGACCGATGCCCGCCGAGTTCATCTACACGACCTACCGCCTGGCCAGGCACTACCCGCCGGACCGGACGGTCCTCGAGGACATCTCGATCTCGTTCTACCCGGGCGCCAAGATCGGCGTCATCGGGCCCAACGGGGCGGGGAAGTCGAGCCTGCTGAAGATCATGGCCGGCCTGGACGACGGCTTCACCGGTGACGCCCGCCTGACGCCCGGCTTCACGGCCGGGTACCTGTCCCAGGAGCCACAGCTCGATCCCGCGAAGGACGTCAAGGGCAACGTCATGGACGGCGTGCGTGAGGTCCAGTCGCTGCTCGAGCAGTACAACGCGGTCATGGCCAGGTGGTCCGAGCCCGACGCCGACTACGAGGCGATCGGCGCCGAGCAGACCGCGCTCGAGGACCGGATCAACGCCGCCGACGCCTGGAACGTCGAGCGCAACGTGGACATCGCGATGGAGGCGCTCCGCTGCCCGCCGGACGACGCCGACGTGACGACGCTGTCAGGTGGCGAGAAGCGCCGGGTGGCGCTCGCGCGGCTGCTGCTCCAGCACCCCGACCTGCTCCTGCTCGACGAGCCGACCAACCACCTCGACGCGGAGTCCGTCGAGTGGCTGGAGCGCTTCCTCGACGAGTACAGCGGCACGGTGGTCGCCGTCACGCACGACCGGTACTTCCTCGACAACGTCGCCAAGTGGATCCTCGAGCTCGATCGCGGACGCGGCGTGCCGTTCTCCGGCAACTACTCGGGCTGGCTGGAGCAGAAGCTCGATCGGATGTCCAAGGAGCAGAAGACCGCCGACGCCCGCCAGCGGACGCTCGCCCGCGAGCTCGAGTGGGTGCGGATGGGTGCCCGGGCACGCCAGGCGAAGGGCAAGGCACGGCTCTCGGCGTACGAGCAGCTGCTGGCGGAGGCGAACGACGCCAAGGAGACGTCGCGCGAGCTCGAGATCGCGATCCCGCCCGGGCCCCGCCTCGGCGACCAGGTGATCGAGACCGCCGGCGTGCGCAAGGGCTACGGCGACCGGCTGCTGATCGAGGACCTCACGTTCTCGCTGCCGCGGTCTGGGATCGTGGGGATCATCGGCCCCAACGGCGCCGGCAAGACCACGCTGTTCCGGATGCTGGTCGGCCAGGAGGCGCCCGACGCCGGGTCGATCACGATCGGCGACACCGTCCAGCTGAGCTACGTCGACCAGAGCCGGGACGAGCTGCGCGCGGAGAGGTCGGTGTTCGAGGAGATCACGGACGGCGTCGAGGTCGTCAAGGTCGGCAACCGCGAGGTTCCGGCGCGCGCGTACGTGTCGAGCTTCAACTTCCGCGGCACCGACCAGCAGAAGCTCGTCGGCCAGCTGTCGGGCGGGGAGCGGAACCGCGTCCACCTGGCCAAGCTGCTCCAGAGCGGCGGCAACGTCCTCCTGCTCGACGAGCCCACGAACGACCTCGACGTCGACACCCTGCGGGCGCTCGAGGCCGGGCTGGAGTCGTTCCCGGGCTGCGTCGTCGTCATCAGCCACGATCGCTGGTTCCTCGACCGGATCGCGACCCACATCCTCGCCTTCGAGGGCGACAGCCAGGTCCGCTTCTTCCAGGGCAACGTGAGCGACTACGAGGCGTTCCGGCACAAGGAGCTCGGCACGGCCGCCGACCAGCCGCGCCGCATCCGCTACAAGCGGCTCGTGGCATAGGCGGGGCGCGCGAAGGCGCGCAGGAGGTCGACGTGGACGGTCAGCGGCGACGCAGGTGGGACGAGGAGCCCGACACGCGGCGAGCGGCGCCGCGGGACGATGCGTCGGACGGATCCGCCACGGAGCCGATCCTCGACCTGCAGGCCCGCGCCGGCAACCGCGCGGTCTCGGAGCTGCTGGCAGCGGGCGCCGTCAGCACCGTCCAGCGCGAGGCGCCGAACGCACCGCCTGTGGGCGACCCGGCCGACTCCGGAAACGCGGCGGGCCGCGCGATTTCGATCCCCGAGCTCAAGCTCAACCTCCCGATCGAGTCGGCCTCGATCGGGAACAGCGGGCCCATCCGGCCCGGTGAGCTGCCGCGCGACGTCTCGGTGACG
Source organism: uncultured Chloroflexia bacterium (assembly GCA_963767945.1). Classification (GTDB taxonomy): domain Bacteria; phylum Chloroflexota; class Limnocylindria; order Limnocylindrales; family CSP1-4; genus CAIXZV01. The sequence continues at coordinate 645,028 of CAVYGH010000013.1, forward strand.
TTCGCCGCCAGCCAGGCGGATGCGCGGCTCGTCCATGCCGCGTCGACCGGCAGCCAGTTCGGGACCGTGGTGATCACCCTCGGCCCGACGAAGCTGACCCTCCACGGTGCGACGATCACCGCCTTCAGCATGAGCTCGGGCAGCATGGTTCTCCAGCTCAACGCGGCATCGGTCGACGTGTCCCGCGAGCTGAGCGGCGGCTGACGGCGTCGACCGGTCGCGGGCATCGCCCGCCAAAATGTCGAACGCCATGCCGGCCGGTCGTCACCCGACTGAGCGGCGGGCGACTGCCCCGCCCAATCCGAGGAGCCTCCCGTGCCCAACTACCTGCTGTCCGTCCACACGTCGCCCGAGACGTTGACCCGTCGGATGACCGACGAGGAGATGCAGCGCGGCTTCGCACGCGTCAACGCGCTCGAGGCGGAGATGCGCGCCGCGGGCGCGTTCCTGTTCGGCGGCCGCCTCGACGGCCCGGATCGAGCCCGGGTTGTGCGACCGTCGAAGAAGCGGATCCGCACGACCGACGGACCGTACGCGGAGACCAAGGAGTTCCTGGGCGGCTTCTACATCATCGAGGCCGCCGACCTCGACGCGGCGACCGAGTGGGCGGGCAAGGTCACGCTCGCCATCGACACGCCCATCGAGGTCCGACCGTTCGCCGGGATCACGACGGCCTGACGGCTACGGCGCGCCCTCGATCTGCCGCTGGAGGTCGACGAGCGGCTGCTGACTCACCTGGATGAACCCGTCCCGTGGCCGGTCCAGGTCGATCGCGAGCGTCAGCACGGCACCGAGGGCGACGATCAGCGCGGCGGCCGTCACCGGGCTCCGCCGTCTGGTGATGCCGGCGCTGTAGCCGACCATGCCGAGGCTGAGCGCCGAGCCCAGCACGAGGACCCAGAGGATCGTGGGCGGTACGCGCGCGTAGACGCCTGCCGTCACTCGCCGCTCGTGGACGGTGATCACGTCGTTGATCGACTCGACGAACAGGGCGGTGACGTCCGAGCTGTCCTGGCGCGCGGCAGTCTCCGCCACCGCCCACAGTTGGCGCTGGAGCTCCTCGGAACGGGCGATGGCGGCCGCGACCGCGGCCGGATCGCCGGTGGTGATCCGGAGCGGGATATACGACTCGAGCAGCGCCCGCGCCTGGCTCGACCCCGGCTCGGCGATGTAGCCGGCGCGCAGGTAGGCCGTCTGGATCGCGTTCGCCTCCTCGATCACGGTCAGGCGGCGCGCGTCGAACCGGTCCGAGGCCATGCCGGTCGTGATCGCCAACAGGAAGGCCATCAGCGCGACGATCGAGCCGACAAGCACGCCGTTGGGACCTTCTTCGACGACGTCCGCGGTTCGATCCTGGACCCAGCGGCCGACCCGGAACCCGACCTCGTAGAACCCGAGCGTCACGAGCGCGAACAGGCCGAAGAACGCGAGCACGGGGATGCTGTCGAGCGGCTGGACGGCGGGCAACGGAGACCTCGTGGGTGACGAAGCGGGGCCAGAGCCTAGCGCACGGCGGCATCGCCGGCGGCGTCGCGGGCGCATGATGGATCCGCCGCGACAGCTGGAGGACCTCACCGTGTCCGTCACGTCCCCTGATCCGCGATCCGCCGTCCATCCCGAGTGGGAGCGGCGGTTTCGCGCTCCGGCGATCCTGTTCAGCGAGATTGCGATCGATGCACCCGAGATCGGCCTCGTCTCCTCGAACGCGACCGGGGTCCCGCAGCTCTACCGTTGGGACACGGTCTCGGACGCGTTGACCCAGCTCACCTTCGAACCCGACGGGCGCATGCTTGGCCGGCTCTCGCCGGACGGCCGCTGGGTGACCTGGCTCGCGGACACGGGCGGCAACGAGATCGGCCACTGGGTGCTCCTTCCGACAGGCGGCGGCGAGCCCGTCGACATGACGCCCGGCCTGGCTCCGTATGCGTCCGAGGAAGTCGCGTTCAGCCGCGTGGGCAGTCGGGTCGCGTGCATCACGGCCTCCGACGACCGGCTCGTCGTCCGGGTCGGTGTCATCGACGATGCCGGCCGGGTCGGCGAGCTGCGGGGCGTGCACCATTCGGCGAGCGGGCTCGGCTCGTTGGCGCTCAGCGCGGACGGGACCCTGGCCGCCTTCAGCTCGGCGCATCGCTCCACGGGCCTCGAGTTCAGCGTCCTGACCGCGCAGACCTCTAGTGGCGATCCGGGACCGGAGCTCTGGGACGGAACCGGAACGAGCATCGTCGCCCACTCGTTCGCCCCTCGCGCAGGCGATCATCGGCTGCTCGCGACCAGCAACGCGACGGGTCGCGAGCGTGCCATCGTCTGGGACGTGGACTCGGGCGATCGCCGCGATCTCCCCGCCGACGCCCCCGCCGGCGACATCGTCGGCCTCGACTGGTCACCCGATGGCCGCGAGGTCCTGCTCTGCCGGATCGACCAGGCCGAACAGCGCTTGCTGGTCTGGGACCTCGAGCTGGACGCGGTCCGGGAGCTCGAGCATCCGGCCGGCGCCATGATCGGGTACCTGCGGTACGCCGCCTCGTACTACCGGCCCGACGGCTCGGAGATCGTGTGCCGCTGGGAGGACTTCAGCCAACCGCGCCGGCTCATCGGGCTCGATCCCCGCACGGGCCGCGAGACCCGGACGATCCTCGCGAGCGGCGAGGTGCCGCCGGGTCGTTCGCTCCGCAGCGTGTCCTTTCCGTCGACGGACGGGACGCCGTTGCAGGCCTGGCTCGGCGTGCCCGACGGCGAGCCGCCGTATCCGGTCGTCCTCGAGACGCACGGTGGCCCGACGGCCGCGACCGCCGCCAACTTCCACCCGGCGGCGCAGGCATTCCTCGATGAGGGCTTCGCCGTGCTCTCGCTCAACTACCGCGGGCTCGACGACGTTCGGGCGCGAGTTCGAGCACTCGATCTGGGGGCGCCTGGGTGAGCTCGAGATCGAAGACCTGGCGGCGGCGCATCGGTGGTTGACGGACAGTGGCATCGCGATCCCGGACCAGATCCTGCTCACGGGCTGGTCGTACGGCGGCTATCTGACGCTGTTGGGGCTCGGACGCCAGCCCGAGCTATGGGCGGGCGGGATGGCCGGCGTCGCGATCGCCGACTGGGTCATGAACTACGAGGACTCGAGCGACCTCCTCCGCGCGTACCAGCGGATGCTCTTCGGCGGCGATCCCGACGAGCGGGTAGACGCAATGCGGTCAGGCTCGCCGATCACCTACGTGGACGCGGTCCGCGCGCCGGTCCTGATCATCCAGGGGCGCAACGACACCCGCACGCCGGCCCGCTCGGTCGAACGCTACGTCGAGCGACTCCGGTCACGCGACCACCCGGTCGAGATCGAGTGGTTCGACGCGGGCCACATGGGCGCGGGCGACGAGCTGGCGATCGAACACCAGGCACGCATGCTGGCGTTCGCACGCAGGGCCGTGACTGGATCGCCGGCCGGCGCGTAACGGTCAGCCGCTCGCCTAGGCGTCGGGGCGCCAGAGGTCGATCTGGGGCAGTCCTTCGATGCCGAGCGTCTGCGACAGCTCGCCGCAGTGGTACGCGTCGTGGGTCAGCAGGCGCTGGAGGATCGACGCGCGCGAGTGGAGCTGGCGTTGGTCGCCGTACCAGCGCTCCACCTCCTCGGGCAGCATCTCGGGCGCCCAGGTGTCGAGAACACGGTCGATCACGGCCCACGTCGAGTCCAGGGCCCACACGAGCTCGGCCGCGGTCCGCGGGTGGTCGGGATGGTCCTCCCAGCCGTCCCAGGTCAGCGCGTCGGGCCAGGGCGTCGCCTCGGCGCCGGGCTCCTTGAGCACGCCGCACAGCCAGTACGCCCGCCCGCCCGCCGTGTGCCCGACGGTCGCCCAGATCGGGTCCCGCTCGGGAGACGGCCGGATGGCCAGCTGCTCGTCGGTCATGGCGGCGACGACCTCGGTCAGGCGCCGGTTGTACTGCGGCCAGCGATCGTAGAAGGCCCGGATGGTCATGGCGTCGGGTCCAGGGCGGCGTGGCATCGCACCACGCCGCCCAAAGGGTGGCTACCGGAGCGGCAGCATCCTCATCTGCTTGCGATCGGCCGGGTCGATGCCGTGGTGCCCGTGGCCGGGCTTGGCCGACGCGCCGAGCGTCGGCAGGAACTGCGGTGGCACCCGGACCTGTGTCGCCTGCTCGAAGTCGTAGGCGAACCCGATCAGCCGCCCCTCGTCCCAGCGGGTCCCGATGAACGAGACGTTGATCGGAAGCGGGCCGATGTACCCGGCCGGCACGGTGACGTCCGGGTAGCCGGAGACCGCCGACGGGCTGGACGAGCCGACGAACAGCGACAGGTCGTCGCCGTTCACCGGGTCGGTCTTCCAGGCCGCGCTGTTGGTCGGCGCGATGATCGCGTCGAGGTCGTTCTCGGCCAGTGCGGCGTCGATGGCCTCGCGTGCGCCCGGCGTGGCGATCGCCCGCTGCGCCGCGCAGTCGGCGTCGCGGCCGCCGGTCGCCTCGGCCGCCTCGAACAGGTCGTTGTTCCACGGGATCTCGTCGCCGGGGCCCTCCAGGTCGGTGTGGGCCTCGTTGAATGCGATGAGGTCCGCAAGCGTCTTCGGGTAGCTTGCGGCGGTGTACGTCTCGAGGTAGCTCGCGATGTCGCTCTTGAATTCGCACAGGAGGGCCGGGAACTCCGCGTCGGCCCACGGGCCGAGGTGGATCTCGGCGGGGTCCACGACCGTCGCGCCCTGGTCCTCGAGCGTGTCGATGACGTCGGCCATGATCGCGTCGATCTCGGGCGTGGGCGCGCCGGGCGGGAAGACCGTGCCCTCGTGGAGGACGCCGATGCGGGCGCCCTCGAGCGCGTGCCGGTCGAGGAACGGCGTGTAGTCGGTCAGCGCGTGGCCCGCCTGCTCGAACGTCGCCGGGTCGTCCCCGTCGATGCCCGTGACGGCGCCCAGCACGACCGCGGCGTCGGTGACGTTACGGGTCATCGGGCCGGCGGTGTCCTGGTCGGCCGAGATCGGCACGATCCCGGCTCGGCTCCAGAGGCCGAGGGTGGGCTTGATGCCCACGATGCCGTTGGCGCCCGAGGGGCAGACGATCGAGCCGTCGGTCTCGGTGCCGACGCCGACGGTTGCGAGGTCGGCGGACACGCCGACGCCCGTGCCGGAGCTCGAGCCGCAGGGGTTGCGGTCGAGGACGTAGGCCATGTTCGTCTGGCCGCCGATGCCGCTCCAGCCGCTCGACGAGGGCGCAGACCGGAAGTTGGCCCACTCGGACAGGTTGGCCTTGGCGATGACGATGGCGCCCGCTGCGCGCAGCCGCTGGACGATGAAGGCGTCCGTCGGGCTGCTGCCCGCGAGGGCCCACGAGCCCGCGGTCGTCGGCATGCCGGTCGTGTTCACGTTGTCCTTGACGATCACCGGGATGCCCAGCAGCGGCAGCCGCACGCCGCGCTTGCGCGCCTTGTCGGCCGCCTTGGCGTCGGCCTTGGCCGTCGGGCTGACCGTGATCACCGCGTGCAGGAGCGGGTTCAGCTTCTTGATCCGGTGCAGGTAGAACTTGGTGAGCTGGGCCGACTTGAGCCGATGGTGGTCCATCAGGTTCTGCAGCAACGGGATCGTGGCGGCGTCGACGTCGATGCCGGCGACCCGCGTGTTGGTCGGATTCCCGGGGATGGGTGGCTTCTTCGCGAGCACCGGCGCCGAGAAGGCCGTGAACGCAAGCAACAGCGATATCGCTGCGCTGAGCACGAGGGAACGCCGAACTGGGCTGCTCATGGCACGTGACCTCCACGGGATAGGGTGGGGTGGGTGCTGGGTAGCGCGCGGACAGGGGCCTACATCCCATGTAACCCCGCGCGTCAAGGGGCGAAGGCGAAGCCCGATGACAGGTGCGGCGAAGGGGGTGGAGGAGGCTCTTGCGCCGAAGCGTACGATCGTCACTCCTGCGGGTGAGGGGTCGCCTTGGACCCGGACGACAACAAACTCGATATCAGCCTGGACGCCGGCGAGGGTGCCTCAGCCGCGGAGCTCGACGAGCTCACCGCCGCACTCCGGCGCGAGCTCCTTCGCCTCGATGTCGACCGCGTCGACCGACCGTCGGCAGGACCCGCACCAGCGGATGCTCGCGGCGTCGACCTCGCGATCATCGGCCAGTTGATCGTCGAGTTCGGCAAGGCCGGTCCGGTCCTCGCGCAGGTGATCGGGGTCGTCCAGGCCTGGGCAGCCAGATCGCCGCAGCGGACGGCGAAGTTGACGATCGGCGACGACACCCTTGAGCTGACCGGCATGTCCGAAGCCGACCAACACAAGGTGATCGGCGCGTGGATGGCCCGTCACCCGCAACCCGCGTCTTGACGAGCGCACTGCGATGGCGGCTGGTCGGAGTGCGCTGATCGTCGCGACGAGCACGTACGCCGACTCCCGTCTTGCGACGCTCCAGGGACCCGCGAAGGATGCGGCGGCGCTCAAGAGTGTGCTGGGGTCCCAGGACATCGGCGGGTTCGAGGTCAAGACGCTGCTCAACGCTCGGTCGGCGTTGATCCGCGAGACGCTCGAGGCGTTCTTCACCGACCGGTCCCGGGACGACCTCCTGCTCGTCAGCGTCTCGTGCCACGGCCTCAAGGACGACGATGGCCAACTGTTCCTCGCCGCGTCGGACACGAAGCTCGACCGGCTGATGTCGACCGGGATCGATGCCAGCTGGGTGAACCGCCTGATGGACCGCTGCCGGTCCGAACGGATCGCGCTGTTCCTCGACTGCTGCTTCGCCGGGGCGTTCAGCTCCGGGATGACCCGACGCGCCGCAGGTGACACCGCGGGCGTCAAGGATCAGTTCACGGGTCGGGGCATGGTCGTGATCACGGCGTCGGACGCGATGCAGTACTCGTTCGAGGGCGGGCAACAGGTCGGCGTGCCACCGGGTCCGTCACCGTTCACGCAGGCGCTCGTGGACGGACTACGGACGGGCGAGGCCGACCAGGACGAGGACGGCAGCGTCTCGATCAACGAACTCTTCGACTACCTCGAGCGTCGGGTACGCGAGACCTCTCCGTCGCAGACGCCGACAAAATCGGCCGTCAATCAGACCGGCGATTGGGTCATCGCACGAAGCACACGCGTTCCGAGCGTCAAGCTCCTCCCGGAGCGCGTGCAGTTGCTGCTGAAGAGCGGGGAGCCGATCGACCGCCTCGACGCGATCATCGACCTCGAGCGGATTCGGACATCGTCGGACAAGCGCACGGCGCAAGCGGCGACGGCGGCAATCCAGACACTCACTACCGACGACAGCCGCCGCGTCGCACAACGCGCCTCCCAGGCGCTTGGGGACGAGGCACCGGTGCACGCGGAGCCGGGGCCGCCTGTTCTGGCCAAGGCGACCGTCATGTCGAAGCCGACAGCGGAGCAGAGCGATTCAGTGGTCGCGTCGGTCGATGCGCCCGTGCCAACTCGCGCTGGTAACCGGGCATTCGTCCTGGACATGGGGCGAGGCGTGGCGCGCGGCCTGCTCGGGTCGCTGATCGGCGCTGTATTCGCGAGCTTGGTCGTCTTGAACCTCTACGTGCCGAAATCCGGTCCGGTGGATATCACGGGTGCGATCATCGGCGTCGTGGTCGGATCAACGATCGTCGCGACCGTGATCGAGTTCGCCCGACTATCGCTGAGGATCACGAATGTCCCGGCGTGGAGCTACGTCGCAACCCATCGGTGGACCGAGGCTGCAATCGTCGGACTCGCCGCAGGCCTCGTCGCGTTCCTGCTGGATGAGACCGGCAAGAACAGCGACCTTGTTTCAACTGGGGGTCCAGGTCCCGCAATGGCGTCGCTCATCCTCGCCATCTCGCTGGCCATCGGTTTCGTCATCGCCGAAGCTGTCGTCGGAGTCGTACGTCCGCACGTTGCGCCGGGGTCCGTCGGCCGATAGCCGCAGGGCTGGCCCGCGACGACTGACATCAGCGCAGGCCGGCGAAGAACGATCCGCAGGTCGCCCACCAGCAGGTCCGGGACCTCCATCGCCGGGAAGTGACCGCCGGCCGCGTGCTGGTTCCAGTAGGGGAGCGCCTCCTGCGGGTCGAGGATCCGGCGGATGAGGGGCTCGTCGCCGAAGGCCACGAAGCCCTGCGGCCGGTCGTGGGTCTGGCCCCAGGCGGCCGCGGCGTGCGCCGCCTCGTACAGGAAGTTCGCCGCGCCCGTGCCGCCACCGCCGAACCAGTAGACGCTCACCAGGGTGAGCAGCTGGTCGAGGTCGACGGCGTCGTCGAGCCGCGCCTTCGACGGGTCCGTCCATTCCTGGAACTTCTCGACGATCCAGACCAGCTGCGCGACCGGGGAGTCGGTCAGCCCGTACGCGATCGATTGCGGGCGGGTCGTCTGGACGCCGAGATAGCCGAAGTCCTCGGCCCGGGCGGCCTTGAGGCCCGCGAGTCGCTCCTTCTCCGCGTCGGACAGGTGGTCGGTCGGTGGCGTGTACTCGGTCGCGATGGCGCCGGGGTCGGTGACGACCAGCGAGCCGATGACCCGCTCGCCGCCCTGGATGCACAGCTGCTCCGCCACGCCGGCGCCGATGTCGCCGCCGCTGACGCCGTACCGGTCGTAGCCGAGGGCCTGCATGATCCGGTCGAAGGCCGATGCGGACTCGCTGATCGCCCAGCCGGGCGCGCTCACCGGCGTCGAGAACCCGAACCCGGGCAGCGAGGGGACGACCACGTGGAACGCGTCCTCGGGCCTGCCGCCGTGCGCCACCGGGTCGACGAGCGGGCCGATCATCCGGGTCGCCTCGACGAACGAGCTCGGGTAGCCGTGCAGCAGGAGGAGGGGCGTCGCGCCGGGCTCGACCGGATCGCACGTGGACGAAGTGGATCCGCTGGCCGTCGACCTCGGTCGTGAACTGCGGAAACTGGTTGAGGCGGGCCTCCTGGGCGCGCCAGTCGAACGCGCCCGTCCAGTGGTCGACGAGGCGCCTCGCCTCGGCCGTCGGCACGCCGCGGCTCCAGTCGGTGACCACCTCGGACGGCCAGCGGGTATGGCGCAGCCGCGAGGTGAGATCCTCCAGGTCCGGGTCGGACACGTCGATGGTGAAGGGCGTGAAGTCCACGGGTCGGTCCTCGGTGCGGGGTGGGCAACCCATATACAAGCGGAAGTCCCGGTCTGGGTCTTGAACCCAAGCGCCACCGCGTCAGATCGGCTCGTCGCGGTCCTTGGTGCGGCCCGGCGTGTACCCGGTGAGACCCTTGAGGTCGCGGGTGAGATGCGCCTGGTCGGCGTAGCCGAGGTCGTGGGTCACGTCGAGGATCGACTCGCCGGCGCGCAGCCGCTCGGCCGCCTCGCGGGCGCGGACGATCCGCCGGATCCGCTTCTCGGTCAGCCCGGTGACCTGGAGGAAGTGCCGCTGGACCGAGCGGCTCGACGCCGTCGGCCGGTCGCCGTGCAGCGCCGACATGACCAGCGGGTCGTCGCTCAGCAGCGCACGCCGCTCCAGCTCCGCGACGAAGTCCTCGACCGTCTCGTAGGTGGGGACCAACCACTCGGTGCCGGCCAGGACGAACAGGCCGTCTGGCGTCATGGGGAGCGCGACCGTCGTGTCGACCATCACGGTCGCCGGCACGTGGGTCAGGAACGAGCCGCGAACGAAGCGGATGCCGACGTTCCGATTGCCCGCCCGGTACGGGACCTCCTGGGTCGTCGACGATGGCCCGCTCAGCAGCGCCCGGGCTCCGTCCGCACCGCGGATGAAGATCATGTCCCAGCACGCATCGGCGGCCGCGAGGTAGGTGCCGTCGCTGGTGTCGACGGTGCGCCAGAACACGTCGACGAACCGTGAGCTCGACGGCTTTTCCTCGTAGTCGAAGCTCATCGCGGCATCGTACCCAGCCGCGGTTTCACAATGGCCGCGTGCCCGACCTCGACGATCGCCTCCGTCAGCTTGCCGATCTGGTGCCGCTGCTCGAGGCGCCGAGCGCCGACTTCGGCCATTGGGAAGTCCCGCCGGAACGCGACGGGGTCATGAGCCTCGGTTACTACGTGTTCGGGCCCGTGGGCCACGCGTTCCAGGCCGCCGTCGGGCGCGGAGGCTGGGTCGTCGCGGGCTTCGACTGGCGGACCTGGCTCGACACGCCCGAGGGCGAGGCGATGCGCTCGGACCCGGACGCGGTCGCTGCGGCGTCTCCGGAGCAACTGGCGTGGCTGCTGACGGCGATCGTCCGTTCGGACCGCTTCGTCGAGGGCTCGATCGAGGGCGCCTTCGAGTCCGGCCTGCTGGCCCGAAATCGCCCGCCGGGCCGCCGCGCTGCTCGAGGCCACCTGACAGCGACGCAATCCTGCCGGAGGATGTCACGTACACGGCCCACCCTTGGGGCAACGACCAGGCCCATCCGAAGGAGCCGAGATGACCGTTGTCGACTGGCTGCTCGAATCCGATCCATCCATCCGTTGGCAGGCGATGCGCGACCTCACGCACGAGCCGGCGGGGCGCGTCGCCGCCGAACGAGCGAGGGTCGCGACCGAGGGCTGGGGCGCGCGGTTGCTGGCGCTCCAGGCGAGCGACGGCCAATGGGGCGGCCGGGCGTGGTCGCACGACTGGACGGACACCTTCCACTCGCTGGAGCTGCTCCGGCGGTTCGGGCTCGATCCCGGCGAGCGAGCCGGCCCGGCGTGCGATCGCGCTCGTGCAGGAGCACGTGATCTGGCGGGATCCCGAGTTCGAGACGCCGTGGGCGGACAACCGCTTCTTCGAGGGCGAGGTCGAGCCGTGCATCAACGGCAACGTCGTGGCGACCGGTTCGTATTTCGGCGTGGACGTGGCGCCGCTCGTCGAGCGGCTGCTCGGTGAGCAGCTCCCCGACGGCGGCTGGAACTGCGAGGTCGAGAACGGCGCCACGGTGTCGTCGTTCGGGACGACGATCAACGTCGTCGAGGGCCTGCTCGAGCACGAGCGGGCGATCGGCGGCTCGGCGGACGTGGCCGCGGCCCGGCGTCGCGGCGAGGCGTACATGCTCGACCGGCGGCTGTTCCGTCGGAAGTCGACGGGCGAGGTGATCGATCCCAGCCTGGCTCGAGTTCTCGTTCCCGACCTGGTACCACTACGACGTCCTGCGCGGGCTGGAGCACCTGCGCGAGGCGGGGGTCGACGCCGACGAGCGAGTCGCGGAGGCGATCGGGGTCGTCGAGGGCAACCGGGATGCCGACGGCCGGTGGCCGCTCCAGAACGTCCACGAGGGTCGGTCCCACCTCGAGATGGACGACGGCGAGGGCAAGCCGAGCCGCTGGAACACGCTCCGGGCGCTGCGCGTGCTCGACTGGGCCGCGGGACCGGGAGTCGCCGCCGGCCCGTCGTCCGACCGGAGCGCGGCATGAGCGACCACCTGACGATCCGCGCGTTCCACGAGACCGAGGGCGTCGGTGACTGGCGGGTGATCGGGGACGGGGCGTGCGCGTTCTTCCCGACCGGCTCGTTCGCCGCCGGCGCGCGGCTCGTCCGGGCCATCGGGGAGCTGCCGGACATCGACGACCATGCGCCCGACGTCGACCTGCGGCCGGACGGCGTCACCGTGCGGCTCGTCACTCTCAACGACGAGTTCATGGGGATGACCACGCGGGACGTCGACGTCGCCCGACGGATCTCCGGGGTCGCGCGGGACCTCGGCCTGGTCCGCGGACCCGTCGGCGGTCCAGTCGGTCCTCGTCATCCCGGGTGCGTCCGCCGTGCGGCGACGTCATGCCGTTCTGGCGTGCCGTGCTCGGCTACGATCCGCGTCCCGACAGCCCGGACGAGGACCTCGTCGACCCCCGCGGGCGGGGCCCGGCGTTCTGGTTCGAGGCGATGGACGAGCCGCGCGCCGACGGCGGCGGGGCGATCCACATCGCGGTCTGGGTGCCGACCGCGGAGGCCGAGGCGCGCGTGGCCGCGGCCCTCGCCGCGGGCGGCCGGATGGTCCGCGACGACCGCGCGCCCGCCTGGTGGACGCTCGCCGACGCCGCGGGCAACGAGGCGGACATCGCCACGACGGAGTTCCGCGACTAGGCGATCTCGCGGCTCGCCGCGCTGGTCAGCGCCAGTCCGGGATGCCGCCGAGCGGCCGGTCGATCCCGTCGGCGCGAAGCTCCAGCCGCCCGCTCCCGTCCGGCCGCACGACGTACAGCGCGCGGCCCGAGACCAGCAGGTATCGGCCGTCGGGCGACCAGGCGACGAACTGGCCGGTCTCCGGGGACACGCGATGCGGGTTCGAGCCGTCGGCAGTCCACCAGCCAGGTGTCCCGATGCGCGTCGTCGGGCTCGCCTCGCCAGCAGTCCGCGTCGGGTGGCGCGAACCGGCAATCGTCCCGCTCGGACGTGAACGCGATCGTCGAGCCGTCGGGCGACCACGCGGGCCAGCCGTCGTTGCCGGGGCCGTCGGTCAGCTGGCGGACCGCGCCCGATGCGAGGTCTGCGACGTAGATGCGGTAGGCGGAGCCCGCGTGGCCCATGAACGCGATCCGGGTGCCATCGGGCGAGAACGACGGGTACTCGACCCAGGCGTCGACGTCGATCGGGCGGAGGTTGGTGCCGTCCGGGTCGACGAGATAGCCGCGGAGCGCGCCGCCGTCGCGGTCCGAGTTGAACGCGATCGTCGTCCCGTCGGGCGACCAGTCCGGTCCCCAGTCGTTCGCCGGGTCGTTGGTGAGGTTCCGCCGCTCCGAGCCGTCGGCCCGCGCCACGAAGATCTCGTCGTCGTCGTTGATGCCGCGCGTGGAGTCGCGATACACGATCCACGGCCGTCGGGCGACCATGCGCCGTCGAACTCGGACCCCGCCGGGTCCCCGGCGACCTCGACGACGTTCGAGCCGTCGACGTCCATCGCGAACACGTCCTCGAAGTCGTCGAACACGATCCGCCCGGCCAGGTCATCGATCGCGATCGGCTCCCCGGTGCTGACCGGTGCGGTGCCGTCGTCGTGGACGACCCGCGACGCCCCGCCGCCGGGGCTCGCGCTGGGCGACGACCGGGACAACGGGGAGTCCGGCGTGGGCGGTCCTTCTGGAGGTCCGTCACCGGCACAGCCGAGCAGCACGACGCGCCAGCCCGATGGCGACCGCCGGTCGAAGCCTGCTCACGGCACGTCTACACCGGCCGGATCGCGGGGGTTCCGCAGCACCGAGCGTCGGCGCGGAATTGTCCGAATCGCAACGCCCCCGAAACACGGGTGGCGGGAGGCCGCGCCTACGATTGGCCCCTCGCTCACGGACCGGGACGCGGCCCGAGCGGACAGGGGAGGCACGAGTCTGATGACCGCCAACAAGCCCACGATCGTCCTCGTCCACGGCGCATGGGCCGACGCATCGAGCTGGACCCGGGTGATCCAGCGCCTCCACGCGGCCGGTCACTGCCGTGGTCGCGCTGCCGAACACGCTGCGCGGCGTCGTCGCCGACGCGGCGGTGGTTCGGACCTACCTCGACACGGTCGACGGTCCGGTCGTGCTCGTCGCGCACTCGTACGGCGGGTTCGTGATCACGAACGCCGCGACCGGGTCAACCAACGTCAAGGCGCTCGTGTACGTCGACGCGTTCATCCCCGATGAGGGACAGCCTGCGGTCGCACTGGCCGGCCAGGAGTCCGCGCTGACCCCCGCGCTGACCAACCCGACGGCGGTCTTCAAGCTCGTTCCCGATCCCGGGCGCCCCGCCGGAGGTGGTCGACACGTACCTCCTGCCGAACGTGGTCGCCGAGAGCTTCGCGAACGACGTGTCCGCAGACGAGGCCGCCCTGATCGCCGCGGTGCAGCGACCCGCCTCGCTGGCGGGACTCGGCGAGCCGTCCGGCCCGCCGGCCTGGAAGGACATCCCGGCCTGGGCGATCATCGGCACGAAGGACAGGATCATCTCGCCGGCCTCACAGCGCGCGATGGCCAGCAACGCCGGCGCCCAGATCACCGAGGTCGACGCCTCGCACGTGTCGATGATCTCGCACCCCGACGTCGTCGTCGAAGTGATCGAGAAGGCGCTTCGCGAGGTCGGGGAGCTGCAGCCCGCGTAGAGCTCCACGTCGCGAGACCGAGATCACCGGGCGAAGAACCGGGTGGTCAACGGCGCACCTGATAGTTCAGGTGAAGCACCCGGTTGCCCTGAATCACCACGTCAGGATCCCCGAGCAGCTGCTGCGCGTGGACCGACCCGAAGAAGCGCTTGCCCGACCCGAACACGACGGGTACGACGTCCATGCGCACCTCGTCGATCAGGCCCGCGGCAAGCACCTGGCCACCGACGTCGCCAGCGGCGACCTCGACGATGCGGTCACCCGCAAGCTCCTGCGCCTTGGCCATAGCGGCCTCGACGCCGTCGACGAAGTGAAACGGCGCCTCGGGGTCCCAGCCCTCGGGCGCCGGCCGGTGCGTCACGACGACCACGTGGTCGATCCCGCCCGGAGGCTTCCCGTCCCAACCGTCCGTCATGTCGAAGACGTGGCGGCCGACGATTGTCGCCCCGATCTGGTCCCAGTACGGCCGGGTGTAGTCGTAGGACGTCTGCGACACCTTCACCTCGCCGCTCTCGTCCAACGGGACGTCACCGCTGGACAACCAGTCGAACAGCGGTCCGGGCTGGTCGTTCTCGTCCGCGATGAAGCCGTCCACCGACACCGAGCTGTACATGACCACCTTGCCCACGGGGCTCTCCTCTGCCTTGGGTACCCCAAAATTCGCTGAGCCCGGTCAACGCCCGGAACGGTCCGGGTCGCGGTCCTCCAGCTCCCAGGCGTGATCCATCACGTGCTGGGCGGTGCGCCGGACCAGGAACTGGATCGGCCACGTCCGCGCCGGCCGGCCTTCGGCGTTGTAGGCGCGGATCGCGTGGAGATAGGCCGCGCGGTGGTCCTTGCGGCCGTCCGGGGTCATGACCGCGTCGGGCGGCGTCCGGACCTCGACCTTGCGCGAGTACTGCTCGGGCTCGTTGATGTAGACGTGCCGGATGATCTGCTCGCGGGTCCGGCCGGCGCTGCGCTGTCCCGGCACGAGCGTCCCGGTGACGCCGGCCGCGACGTCGTCGAACCGCGCCCAGCAGGCGCGCAGGAGGTCGAGCCGCCGCTCCAGGTCACGGGACGGCAGCACGTCGATCTCGATCTGGGACGGCACGTGCGCGACGCCCCAGAAGTCGGTCGAGCTCGAGCCGGGGACGCGCTCGACCACCTCCACGTCGCGTGCCTTGGCGAACGCCGTCGCCAGGCCCGCCCGCCCTGCCACGTCGGCGTACCGGGGGAGGTAGGACAGCAGCTTCTCGATCGCGTCGTCCTCCGACGTCCCCCAGCGATCGAGGCCCGGCCAGTCCATCGCGCCCGCGGCGACCCGGCGCTTCTTGCCGATCTCGAGGATCACCCGCAGCGAGTCGCTCATGCCGGAGGCGGCTAGACCCGCTCGCGAGCGCGTGCGTTCTCGGGCTCGGCCTGGCGGTGATCGGGCTCGACCCGGAGCCCGCTGGAACGGGCAAGGCGGTCCCGCAGGAATCGCTCGTAGGCGAGCAGCGCCATCGTGTCGCGCTCGTTGGAGCGCATGACCGCCTCGGCGAAGTAGCCCTCGATCGCCCGCAGGCTGTCGACCAGCACGTCGTCCGGGCTCCGCCCGTCGGGCCCGCGCCGGCCCCGCAGTGCCGGCTTCAGGGCGAGGTATCGCTCGATCGCGGTCGGGAGGTAGTCGCAGGCGGCCTGGCGGACCAGCCAGGTCTCCTGGTCGGTGAAGTCGAGCGGCCGGTCATCGGCGGGCAACGCCTCGCGCGCGACGAGCCGGATGCGCTGCAGCGTTGCCGCGGCCTCAGCCGGCACCGTCGAACGCGCCTCGCCGGCGATGGCATCGATCCGCGCGAGGATCTGCGGTCCGGTCAGGGGCAGGAGGTCGCTCGATCGTGCCTCCGGCACCGCCGCGCTCCGCCCGGCGGGCAAGGGCGCCGCCGCGACGCGACCGGGGGCAGGAGCGGCGAGCTGCGCGTAGGCCGCGAGCACCTTCGTCGGAACCCAGGCCCGCTCCGGGCGGCCGAGGCACGCATACGTGGCACACAGCACCGCCGCGAGGGCAACGGCCACCGCCGTTTCCACGAAGAGCAGGACGACGGACGCGAGCAGCATGGCGAGGAGCAGCCCGTTCAACGGGCGATTGAGGATCATCTCGGGCCCGGCCCGCTCGAGCGGCAGGAACTGCCGCCAGCCGCGTCGGGGCGCTCCTCGGCGCGTCGCCACGAGGGCCGCGGCGCGATGCAGGGCAAACGGCGGCCCGGTGGGGACGTCGATCGCGACCGCAAGGATGGCGAGCACCATCGCCGCCGGCCATGCCACGGTCACCGAGGCGACCGCTCCCGCCGCCAGCGCGAGGACCGCCAGCCCCACGCGCCATCCGGTGACCGGACGAAGCGCGACGGCGACGGTCGAGGCCGGATAGGAGATCGTCGTCGACCTGGTGCGATGGTGCCGTGAGCCCATCAATCGTTCCCCGTGGTGTTGGGTCGACAGTACTGCGAATGGCACCGGGCCGGGCGCGCGACGGGGCATCATGAGGAGGATGGCCAAGGACGACCGACCCATCAAGCCGGGATTCATCGCGCCGATGCTGGCGACGCTCGTCGCGGCGCCGTTCGACGACCCCGACTGGCTGTTCGAGGTCAAGTGGGACGGGTTCCGCGTCGAGGCCGTCGTCGACGGCGACGACGTCCGGCTGTGGACCCGGGGCGAGCAGGACGCCGCGCGCTACTTCGGGCCGTTCCTTGACCCGCCGACGTGGCTCGAGGCGCGCAGCGCGGTCGTCGACGGCGAGGTGATCGCGCTCGACGATGCGGGCGAGCCCGACTTCGCCCTCCTCCAGGCGCGGATCAAGGGCAAGGGACTGGCCGCCGAGCCGAACCCGTTCGTGTACGAGGTGTTCGACCTCCTCCATCTCGACGGCCGGTCGCTCCTCGACGAGCCGCTCGAGGAACGCCGTCGGCTCCTGGCTTCGGTGATGCGGACGGACCCGCGGGTGCGGCTGAGCGAGCACATCGAGGCCGACGGGATCGCGTTCTTCGAGGCCGCCCGGACCCGGGGCCTCGAGGGGATCATGGCCAAGGATCGCCGGTCGCCGTACGTGCCCGGCAAGCGCACCGACCGCTGGCAGAAGGTCAAGATCCGGCCCGAGCAGGAGCTCGTCGTCGGCGGCTGGGCGACCGGTACCGGTACGGCGATCGACCTCGGGGCGCTCCTCGTCGGGGTCTACGAGGGCGGCGAGCTCCGATACGCCGGCAAGGTCGGGGCGGGATTCACGGCGGACCGCCGAGCCGAGCTGCTCGCCGCGCTGGGGCCGCTGGCGTCGGACGCGTCGCCGTTCACGCCGCCGGTGCCGAAGGCCGCCGCGCGCAACGCCAACTGGCTTCGTCCCGAGCTCGTCGTCCGCGCCGAGTTCGCGGGCTGGACCGGCGACGGCCTCGTCCGCCAGGCGGCCTACAAGGGCATCGAGCTCGAGAAGGACGCCCGCAAGGTCATCCGCGAACGCCCCAAGGCCTGACCGATCCTGTAGGGTCCGACGCGATGGGCCGGCTCGTCGTCACCGAGTTCATGACCGTCGACGGCGTCATGGAGGCGCCCGGGTTCGACGAGCACCGGAGCGGCCGGAACGCCTGGGCGCTGCGGCTCAGCGACGACGACATGCAGGTGTTCAACCGGGACCAGCTGGCGGCGGCCGACGGCGCTCCTGTTCGGCCGCACCACCTACCAGATCTGGGCGGCCTTCTGGCCAACCCTCAAGGACGAGGCGTCGTTCGGCCGGCGGGTGAACGAGCTGCCCAAGTACGTTGTCTCGAAGTCGCTCACCCACGCGGACTGGGCCCCCACGACGATCCTGCCCGGCGACCCGGTGGAGGAGGCCGCGGCGCTGAAGGCCCGGATCGACGGTGAGCTCCTCGTCTACGGGAGCGCCGACCTCGTCGCGGCCTTGATGAGCGCCCAGCTCGTCGACGAGTACCGGATCATCGTGTTCCCGGTCGTGCTCGGCAGCGGCAAGCGGCTGTTCCGCGACGAGTCCGACCTGCGGTACCTGCGACTCATGAGCGCCCGGACGTTCCCTTCTGGTGCCGTCCTCCTCGTCTACGAGCCGGAGACTGAGGCGCCCGATGGCAAGTACGTCGAGGCCTATTCGTGGACCGCGGAACAGGTGGAGTCGCTCCACGCGGCCATGGACACCGACCGCGTCCTCGCCACGGTCCTGTTCACCGACATCGTGGACTCGACCGGGCGTGCCGCCTCGATCGGCGACAAGGCCTGGCGCCAGCTGCTCGACCGCCACGACGAGATCACCCGCACGGAGATCCAGCGCTGGCACGGCAAGCTGGTGAAGTCGACCGGCGACGGCTGCCTCGCCACGTTCGACGCGCCGACCCGCGCCTTGCGCTGCGCGTTCTCGCTCCGCGGCGCGCTCGCCCGTCAGGGTCTCGACATCCGCGCCGCCATCCACACCGGCGAGGTCGAGCTCCGGGGCACCGACCTCGGTGGGATCGGGCTCCACATCGCGGCCCGCGCGCTCGCCGCAGCCGGAGAGCGACAGGTCGTCGTGACGCGGACCGTCCGCGAGCTGGCGACCGGCACGGACCTCGAGTTCACGTCCCTCGGGACCGTGAGCCTCCGGGGCGTCCCGGGCGAGTGGGAGCTGTTCGAGGCCTCAGCGCAGTAGGCCGCGGAAACGGATGCGGAGCGACCTCGGGCGAGGCCGCTCCGCGAGAGCTTCGATACGTGGACGCCGGCGGGTCAGGCTTCGGCGAGGACCTCGCGCAGCTTCGCCGCGAAGGCGTCCGGGTCGCCGCGCTGGCCATACTCGCCGCCGAGGAACCCACCGTGGTCGCTCGGGAAGCTGACGGCCTCGGTGCCGAGCCGCTCGGCCGCCGGCGACGCCGCCGCGGTGGGCGAGCTGGCCGACCGACTCCGCGCCGACGCCGATCACGATCCGGGTCGAGGCCGCCTTCAGCGCCACGAAGTCCGGGTCGTAGTGCGTGCACGTGATGATGTTCTGGTGCAGCAGCGCGTCGGTCCGGTTGCCGTCGTCCTCTGCGGGCAGGCCGAACATGGCCGGATCCGGATCGGGCTGGCTGGCGAACTCGAGGGTCATCGGCCCCTGGTGTCCGACGACGAGGATGAAGCGCGCCATCCCGACACCGAAGCCGTCCTGCTGGTAGGCGTCACGGACGGCCGCGCAGGCCGCCAGCGCGCCGTCCCGATCGGGGACGATCGAGGCGAGCGGCGGCTCGTGGGCGACGAGGGTCCGAACCTGCTCCGGATGCTTCGCGACGAGGGCCAGCGCGTTCACGGCACCCCCGCTGCTCGCGAAGATGTCGACCGGGTTGCTGCCGAGCTCGTCGATGATCCGGTGCAGGTCGTCGGCATGCTGCTCGGGCGTCGACTCGCTCGACGGATCGGTCTTCGTGCTGCGCTCCACGCCACGCGGGTCGTAGGTCACGATCGTGCGGTCGGGGAAGTGGCTGCCGAGCGTGCCGAACCCGCTGGCGCCCATCGGCGAGCCGATCAGCAGCAGTACGGGCGCGATGGCGTCCGAGTCGGCGCCGCGGACGTCGTAGGTCAGGACGGCACCCGGCGCGTCGATCGTGCTCGTCATCTGTTCGGTCATCGTGGTCATCGGGCTGCTCCTGTCGTGGTCGTGTTCTCGGCGAGGATGGCGTCGATCTGGCCGACGGCCTGGGTGAGGCCCTCTTCCATGCCCAGCGCCATGACCTGGTGCATGGCCTCGGTGCTCGGGAAGTGGCTCTCGATCGACATCCGCGTGTGGCCCGCATCGATCGGCTCGATGGTGACGCGACCCTCGTTGCGCGGGAACTCGTCGTTCGGCGTGCCGTCGTTGTTGGCGAACCCGTCGAGGAACACGAGGCGATGCGGGGGATCGGCCTCGACGATGTCCCAGAAGCCGTGCGGCCTCGTCGCCGGTCGGACCGGTCATGTGGTATTCGACACGACTGCCGATCGCGAGGTCGTGGGCCGTGAAGGTGGCCGGCCAGGTGGGTGGCCCCCACCAGCGCTCGAGCTGGCGCGGATCGGCCCACAGCTCCCATACGCGGGTCGGCGTCGCCTCGAACTCGGCCGTCAGGGTCAGGGTCAGGGCTTCGGGGTCCTTGTGAACGGCGGTGACAGTCATCCGACGATCTCCTTGCTGCGCGTGATGAGGTCGGTCATCCGATCGATGCGGCCGCGCCACAGCGCCTCGTACTCGTCGAGGACGCCGCGTGCCAGGCGCAGCCCCTCGATGTTCGTGCGCACGACCTTGCGGCGGCCGGTGCGCTGCTTGGTGACCAGCCCGGCCCGCTCGAGGACGGCGACGTGCTTCTGCACGGCCGCGAAGCTCATGGGGTAGTGGCCGGCGAGCTCCGCCACGCCCTCGGTCCCGCTCAGCGCGCGCAGGACGATGTCGCGCCGGGTCGCGTCCGCGAGGGCGGAGAAGATCTGGTCGGGCTCGAACGTGGCGGTCATTGATACAACCATACGGTTGTATGAACTTGGCGTCAAGCCCTCCTCGAACCTGGAGCAGCCACTGCGTAGGATTCAGCGATGGACGACGCAACGGCCCGGTCATTGATCGAGCAGGCCGAGGCCGCACGGGTCAGGATGCGCGGCCGGGACGACGCGTCGACGATCGCGGCGGTCGAGGCCGAGTACCCGGCCATGCGCGAGGCCCTGGACTGGCTGCTCGACCGGGACCACCCCGAGGACGCGTTCCGCCTGGCGTCGGCGCTGGTGCCGTTCTGGCTGGCGACCAAGCGGATCGACGACGGCGACGCGTGGTTCGACACCGCGCTCCGGTCACCGGCAGGCGGCGACGCCGCGCGGGCGCGCGGCCTGTACGACCACGGGTACCTCGTGTTCTGGGCCGGTCGCTACGACCAGGCCGAGCGCCGGTTCGACGAGGCGCTCCCGGCGGCCGAGCGGATCGGCGATGCGGACCTCGTGGCGTTGGTGCTCGCGGGGTCGGCACGCATCGCGCTGACCCGAGACCCGGCGACGGCGATCCCGCTGCTGCGGGACGCGCTCGTGCGCACGGACGGCCTGCCCGACAGCACGGGACGGTCGAGCGCGCAGCACGTCCTCGGGGTGGCCCTCCAGATGACGGGCGATCTCGAGGGCGCACGCGAGGTGATGGGTGCGCGCCTGACCCGGGCGCGCGAGCGGGGCAACGAGTTCGTCGTGTTCGTGGAGGCGTCGAACCTCAGCATCGTGGAGCGGCGGCTCGGCCACCTGGAGACGGCGGAGGGCCTGTCGCTCGAGGCGCTCGCAATCGTGGGCAAGCGGCGCGACCCGATGACCACCGCCTGGGTCCTGAACGGGCTCGCCGCGGTCGTCGCGGCCAAGGGCGACCTGGCTCGGGCCGCCACGTTGCTCGGCGCCGCCGACGCGCTCCTGGAGCAGGCGGGCGGCGAGTGGCCGCCCGACGAGCGAGAGCAGCACGATCAGACGCTCGCGACGCTGGAGGCGGCGATGGACGCACCGGCGTTCGACCGGGCGCGTGCCGCCGGGGCGGCGATGACGCTCGAGGAGGCGATCCGGGCCTGACTCGGCGACGATGGCTCTCCACACGCCGCACGGGAGATCCCCATGACGTCGACCGCGACCTGGTCCAAGCGCCGCGACCGGTTCCGCGCGCTGCATCGCGATGGCCTGTTCGTGATGCCCAACCCGTTCGACGCCGGCTCGGCGCGGCTGCTGGCATCGATGGGCTTTCCGGCGCTCGCGACGACCAGCTCGGGCCTCGCGGCGTCGTTGGGTCGCGCGGACTACGACGTCGGCCGCGACCAGCTGCTCGAGCACGTGGCGGCGCTGGCGGGTGCCGTCGACGTGCCGTTGAACGTCGACTCGGAGCGGTGCTTCGGGGACGACCCGGCGGGCGTCGCCGAGACCGTGGAGCTGCTGGCCGTCGCCGGCGCGTCGGGCTGTTCGATCGAGGACTTCGATCCCGCGACGGGCGCGATCGATCCTCTCGAGGTCTCGGTCCCACGCGTCGCAGCCGCCGCGGGAGCGGCCCGCGACCACGGCGTGGTGCTGACCGCCCGGGCGGAGAACCACCTGCACGGCATCGACGACCTGGACGACACGATCGCCCGACTCCGCGCCTATCGCGACGCCGGGGCGGAGGTGGTGTATGCGCCCGGACTGGTTGACCCGCAGCAGATCCGGCGGCTCGTCGAGGCGGTCGAGCTGCCGGTCAACGTGCTCGCGATGCGATCCGGGCCGGCGATCCCCGAGCTCGCTGCGCTCGGCGTGCGCCGCATCTCGACGGGAGGGAGCCTCGCCCGGGCCGCCTACGGCGCGATCGCGTCCGCGGCGGCCGAGCTGCAGGGGCCCGGGACATCGACCTACCTCGACGGCGTGATCACCTGGGCCGACTTCGGCGCCGCCATGGGCCGATCGGAGCCTCGTGCCTGACCGCGTCCGGCTGGCGCTGGCGACGATTGCCCTCGGTTGGGCCTTCGTGGCCTGTGGATCGAACACCACGCCCTCCGCAACACCCCCGCAGGCGACATCGGCAATCGAGCAGACCCCCGCCGCGTCGCCACCACCACCGGCGAGCGTTGTCCCGAGCGCGTCGACGTCCGCGATCCGGCTGCCGCCCTCGAACGCCGGCTTCGACTACCAGCTCGGCGGCGCCTACCCGCCGCCGCCCGGGGTGACGGTCGTGTCCCGCGATCGCACGGCAGCGCCTGCGCCGCGGCTGTTCAACATCTGCTACGTCAACGGGTTCCAGGTCCAGCCCGGTGAGGAGTCCTGGTGGCGAACGTATCATCCCGACCTCCTGCTGCGGGACGACAAGGGCAAGGTCGTGATCGACCGCGACTGGGACGAGCTGATGCTCGATCCGACCACCCCCGCCAACCGCGAGGCGCTGGCGGGCGTCGTCGGGGCTTGGATCGCGGAGTGCGCGGCCGACGGGTTCGACGCCGTTGAGGTCGACAACCTCGACACGTTCACGCGTACCCACGGGCTGATCGACGAGGACGACGCCGTCGAGCTGGTGCGCCTCTACGCCGACGCGGCGCACGCCAACGGCCTGGCCATCGCGCAGAAGAACTCGGCCGAGATCGTCGGCCGGCGCGCCGAGATGGGGACCGACTTCGCCGTCGCCGAGGAGTGCAACCGGTGGTCGGAGTGCGACGCCTACATCGGCGCGTACGGGAACGACGTTCTCGTGATCGAATACCGCCGCCGCGACTTCGACGCCGGTTGCGCCGCGTACCCCGACCTGTCGATCATCCTCCGCGACCTCGAGCTCGTAACGCCCGCCGACGCGGCGTACGTCTACGGCAGCTGCTGAGCGAGGGCGCCTGGTTCCACGACCAAGCGCCCTCTGCGCGAACAGCCTACGCCGACGTCGGAGCCATCGGCATCGGCGGCCGGCTCGTGGCCGCGGTGTCTACCTGCCGCTTGTCCGCCTGAGCGGCGGCGTCGAGGCCGAGCAGCTTGAGGAAGAAGCGCTCGGAGAAGCCCGACATGAACGCGACCACGAGGAAGGTGCCTGCCGACGTCACGTCGATCGGGATTGCCCGCCACGACAGCAGGTAGTACACGGTGACGGCGACGACCGAGCCAACGAGGACCCGGAGCGCCACCTCGATGCCGCGAACCTCGTAGTCCGCGAACGTTACCGGCGAGCTCCGAACCTGGAGGAGCCCACTGAGCAGCGCCCCGACGGCTCCGAGGAGCCCGATCCCGAGTGTTGTCAGCCAGGCACTCACCTGCGCCGGCTCACCAAGGTCCGCACGACCCCAGAGCGCCTGGCTGGAGCTGCTGACGAGGATCGGCGCAAAGCCGATCAGCAGGAGCACGGCGACCACGCCGACGTTACGGATCAGCTCGAGGCGCCTGACCTGGAGGCCCTTGTTGATCGCTTGGGACGTCTCGAGGCGATCGAGGATCCCGATGGCCTCGTCGAGCCGGAATCGCCTCGCATCGGTGTTCGGCGCGTCCAGCGTGAAGCGCTGCGCCTCGGGCACTCGCGACCGGTGTAGCTGGACGGCGATGTCCTTGCTGCGACCATCGACCCACTCAGGCGGGCTCACCCACACCATGAGGCGACGGGCCCGCCCGAGATCGTCGTCGACGACGGCGACGTTGGGGTCCGGTTGTTCGAGCTCGTGCAAGGAGCTGTCCAGGATCGCGACGACCTCGGCGGCACTGTCCGTGTCGAACCACGGCTTGTCGGCGAAGTGCTCGTAGACGCTCCGCAGGTCCATCTCGATCTCGGAGTAGGTCGAGCGGAGCTGGAACGCCCGATAGGTTCGATAGCCATGCAGGCCGTAGACGGATTGCCTCGACAGGATCGTCCGGCTGCGGAGGCTCACGGTCCACCGACGACGGTGCACATGCGCGTCGCGCCACGCCGGCAGTGGCCGATGCAGGATCCGGTCGGCCAGCCGACCGTCGGCCTTCGTGTCCATGCGATTTCCCCCACTTGGTTGCCATCGACGCCGGTCAGGCTCCCGTTGGTCGGGCCACGCGCACCGTCGTCTTCGATGCTGCGATCCTCGTCGACGGTGACTCCCCGGCCATCTGGCATCTGTCCGACGCCTCGCTGACGGTCTACCTGAAAGGGAGGAGGGCCTTGACCGGGCGTGCAAACCTGAAGGACGCAGTCGCAGCCTGTCAGCGAGAAAGGAGCGAGATGGGAGCACCCATGTCCAGCCAGAAGGTCGTTACCTCCTTGGAAGGCATGAGGTCCCATGCGCACGCTCAATCTCGGAATCCTCGCGCACGTCGACGCCGGTAAGACCACCCTCACCGAGCGACTCCTTTTCATCGCCGGCGCCATCGATCGCGTCGGCAGCGTCGACGCCGGCACCACCCAGACCGACTCGCTCGACCTCGAGCGCGAACGCGGCATCACGATCCGGTCCGCGGTCGCCTCGTTCCTGGTCGGCGACCTCGCGGTCAACCTCGTCGACACGCCGGGCCACCCCGACTTCATCGCGGAGGTCGAGCGCGTCCTCGGCGTGCTCGACGGCGCGGTCCTGGTCGTCTCCGCGGTCGAGGGCGTCCAGCCCCAGACGCCGCTGCTGTTCCGCGCCCTCCGGCGGCTCCACGTCCCGACCCTGATCTTCGTCAACAAGACCGACCGGGCTGGGGCCGATCCCGAGGGTGTCCTCGCCGCCATGGCGCGGCGGCTCGCGCCCGGCGTCGTGCCGATGGGTCCGCCGCTCATCACGTCCGATGACCAGCACGCGACGATCCTCGCGGAGGTCCTCGCCGAGCACGACGAGGCGATCCTGCGGTCATTCGTCAGCGACGACGGTGCCCTCCCGTACGGGCGCCTGCGAGAGCAGCTCGCCAGGCAGACGCGGGAGGGCTGGGTGCACCCGGTGTTCTTCGGCTCCGCCGCGCGAGGGGAGGGGATCGACGCCTTGCTCGCGGGCGTCGACGAGCTCCTCTCCGGCACGCACGGCGACCCGGACGCCGACGTCTCCGGCCGCGTGTTCAAGATCGAGCGCACGCCCGCGGGCGAGCGGGTCGCGTACGCGCGCCTGTTTGCCGGCACGCTGCGCCCGCGCCAGCGCGTCCGCGTCGGCGGAGGGGAGGAGGCGAAGCCGACGTCGATCAAGGTGTTCGCGCCGGCAGGCGCCCCGCGCCACGACACGCTCACGGCCGGCGAGATGGCCGCGATCCGGGGCCTCGGCGCCGTCCGGGTCGGCGACGCGATCGGCGATCCGCCGCCGGGTCAGGAGGAGACGGCGCGGTTCCCGCGGCCGGCCCTCGAAGCCGTTGTCTTCGCGCTACGGCCGGAGGAACAGGGCAGCCTACGAGCGGCATTGGGCCAGCTCGCCGAGCAGGATCCGCTCATCGATGTGCGCCAGGACGAGCACCGGCACGAGATCGCGGTCTCGCTCTACGGCGAGGTCCAGAAGGAGGTCATCGGGGCGACGCTCGAGCGCGACTATGGCATTGCCGCCGACTTCCGCGAGACGACGGTGGTGTGCATCGAGCGCCCGGCGAAGGTCGGCGAGGCGGAGGAGGTCATCCACGCCAAGACGCACACCAACATCACCGGGCGGAGCTCGCCGTTGAGCACGAACCCGTTCATGGCGACGTTGGCACTCCGGATCGAGTCCGCACCGTTCGGATCGGGGATCGAATTCCGCAGCGATGTCGAGGCGCGCTACGTCCCGCTGTATCTGTTCAAGTCGGTCGAGGACTTTCTGGTCCAGATGGAGCACTACGTAGCGGAGGCGTTGACGGAGGGTCTGGCCGGCTGGCAGGTCACCGACTGCCGGGTCACGATGACCGAGTCCGGCTATGCCTCACCGGCCACCTCCGCTGCCGATTTCCGCCGGCTCACGCAGCTCGTGCTGACCACGGCGCTCGACCGGGCAGGGACGTGGGTCTGCGAGCCGCTCTCGGACCTCGCCCTCGAGATGCCGAGCGTGACCGCGCCGGGCGTCCTCGGCGCGCTCGGACGGCTCGGCGGCCGGGTGACCGGCCAGTTCTCCGCGAACGGCGTGACCAAGGCGAGTGCGGTGCTGCCCGTCGCCCGCGTGCGGACGCTCCAGCACCAGCTGCCCGGCCTGTCAATGGGGGAGGGGGTCCTCGAGACCCGTCCGGGCGGGTACCAGCCCGTCGGCGGCGAGAACCCGCCGCGTCGCGAGCGTTCGGGCCCGAGCCCGCTCGACCGGGACGCGTGGCTGGCCTCGCTCGCGAGGCGCGGCTAGGTCGTACCCTCGGAAGATGCGAACGAGAGCGGAGCAGGCGGCGGCGATCCGCAAGGACCAGCAGTTCTGGCGCGACCTCGCCGCCGAGGTCGGGCCCGAGCGGTATGCGGCGCCTGGGCCGATGGGGGACTGGAGCTTCGCCGACCTCGCTGGGCACCTCCTCGCCTGGCGCAACCGGACGATCGCCCGGATCGGCGCTGCCGCCAGCGGGGCACCCGAGCCCGCCCCACCCTGGCCGCCCGAGCTGGAGACCGAGGACGCGGCCCTCGACGCCGTCGGTCCCGACCCCGACGCCATCAACGTCTGGATCCACGACCAGTATCGGGACCGCGCGCCGGACCAGCTGGTGGGGGACTACGAGGCGTCCTACGACCGTCTCATCGCCGCCATCGAGACGCTCCCCGACGACCTGCTGACCGACCCTGATGCCTTCTCCTGGCTGGGCGCGCCGCTCGTGACGATCGACTTCACGGGCCATCTCCACGACGAGCACGTCGCCGGCGTCCGGGCCTGGCTGAACGGCTAGGCAGGCCGGCGAGCGATGGTCCCTGAGACCCGGTACGCGCGTCTGGGCGATCTCCATCTGGCGTACCAGATCCTCAAGGGGGTGCCCGGCGAGTGGCGGCTGTACGCAGTCGAAACGTAGACGACCCAAGGAGAGGAGATCGCGTTGAGTAGCGAGCGCAAGCCTCGAGTCGCCCTGTTCGCGGCACCCGAGACGTCTCCCGCGATCCTGTTCGGCCTGTACGACGTCCTGGTCTCGGTCGGCGCCGTCTACCTCGACATGACGACCGGGGAGGCCGGGGAACCGCTGCTCGACGTGACCATCGTCGCCGCACAGGCCGAGCCGTTCCGGTGCTTCGGAAACGTGCTCGTGGAGCCGAACGCGACCATCGACGATGAGGACGGCTACGACGTGGTCATCGTCTGCGACCTGTATGCGCCGATCACCTCGGCACCCCACGGCCGGTTCGATCGCGAGGCCGCCTGGCTCCGGACGATGCACGCCGCGGGATCGCTCATCACCTCCGTGTGTACCGGTTCGATCCTCGTGGCGGAGGCGGGCCTGCTCGACGGCCGGCCCTGCGCCGGGCACTGGGCCTACGCGGGCATGTTCGGGTCGGAGTATCCGCGCGTGGCCTTCGACACGGCCGCGATCCTCGTCCTCGGGGCGGAGTCGGACGGGGTCGTCACGGCGGGCGGCGTGACGGCCTGGCAGGACCTCGCCCTGTACGTCATCGCCCGGCTGTGCGGTCCGCAGCACGCGGTTCGCACCGCGAAGGTCTACCTCTTCGCCGGGCACCAGGATGGACAGCTTCCGTACGCGGCGATGGTCCGGCGGACGGACCCCACCGACTCGGCCGTCCTCCGCTCGCAGGACTGGATCGCCGACAACTACGCGACCGACAACCCGGTCGCGGCGATGGTCGAGCGGTCGGCATTGCTGCCAAGGACCTTCGGCCGTCGCTTTCGGGCCGCGACCGGCCGGCGGCCGATGGAGTACGTGCACGAGATCCGGATCGACGAGGCGCGGCGGATCCTCGAGTCGAGCTCGATCGCCGTCGACGAGGTCGGATTCAGCGTCGGCTACGAGGACCCGACGTTCTTCCGCCGCCTGTTCAAGCGCAAGACCGGCCTGACGCCGGCCGCGTACCGCCGGAAGTTCGCCACCATCGCGCCGTACGCGGATCGCCCGGGGACGGGTCTCGCCGCGGGCTGAATACGCATCACGGGCTCAGCGGGCAGATGTCCGATTCGCCCCGGTTCCATGCATTCCGTCTCTGGTGCCTCGGGTCTGGTCGCTGGACTGTTGCCGGCGTCAAGTCCGGGGATCGACCGCACGGGAGACGCATGGTGACGAAGCACGCAGTTCGCCGAATCGGCCTGGCCTTGGGCCTCGCGGGGCTCGTCCTCGCGCTGGCGACCACGCCGGTCGCGGCACGATCGCAGACCCAGGTGTCGGGAATGCTCACGCCGGACACGGCGGGGACCTGCACCGAGCCGTACGCGTCGGTCGCGACGTACACGGTCACCGGCAACCTGGACGGCTGCTGGTACATCACCGAGTGGACGATCCACAACGAGACGCCGTCCGGCGCCTTCCGCGCGACGGGCACCGAGGTGTTCTCCGGGTGTCTCAACGGAACGCGGTGCGGCACCTTCGAGAC
Source organism: uncultured Chloroflexia bacterium (assembly GCA_963767945.1). GTDB lineage: Bacteria > Chloroflexota > Limnocylindria > Limnocylindrales > CSP1-4 > CAIXZV01. The sequence continues at coordinate 673,824 of CAVYGH010000013.1, forward strand.
GGAGTACGTCTTCACCTACAAGATCGTCGACGGCGTCGAGGTCCACGGGCGATGCCACCACCCGATCGTCCGCGGCGATGGCGGGTTCGCCGGCGTGAGCGGCGTGCTCCAGATGCACGACCTGCCCAACGGCTGCGCGATCTACAAGGGTCACCTTTCGTTCTGACGACGATCCGACCGCGTCGCCTGGCCAGCGTCTCGCCCACGCGAGGCGCTGGTCGTCGGCCCGACGCGACCCTATGCTCGTCGCGTTGAGCAGCCAGACGAAGCGATCCCCGTTCCTCCCGCCGCGCTGGTTCATCCGGGCCGCGTGGGCCGTGCATCGCGCGCTCTACGCGATCACCGGCGGCCGGCTGGGTCTCGGGAAGCCGACCGAGACGTCCTACGGGACGCTGCGGCTGCACACGACGGGTCGCAAGTCGGGCGCCGAGCGGGTCGCGATGCTCGGCTACTTCGAGGACGGGCCGAACCTGTTCACGCTCGCGATGAACGGTTGGGGCGAGCCGGAGCCGGCCTGGTGGCTGAACCTCCAGGCCAGCCCCGACGCGACGATCGACCTGCCCGACGGCCATCGCGAGATCCACGCCCGGATCGCGACCGGCGACGAGCGCGCCCGCCTCTGGTCGGAGATCGAACGGCGCAACGCGAACCTCGACGGCTACGCCGCGCGCCGATCGCGCGAGACCGCCGTGGTCGTGTTCGAGCCCCGACCGTCCCAGCGGGCCTGACCGGGCAGGCTTCGGTTCGATGCTCGAGCTCCGGCGCGCCACCAGCGATGACGCCGCGGACGTCGGCGAGGTCTTCCTGGCGGCGTTCCACGCCACGTACCCGGCCTTCCCGACCGTGCACACCGACGACGAGGTCCGGGCCTGGATCGCCGAGGACGTCGTGCCGACCACCGAGTGCTGGGTCGCGATCGACGACTCGCGCGTCGTCGGGATGTTGTCGCTCACGCCCGGCTGGATCGAGCACCTGTACATCGCGCCCGAACGGGTCGGCGAGGGGATCGGACGGCGCTTCGTCGACCTCGCGAAGGCACGCGCGGCCGGCCGCCTCGAGCTCTGGACGTTCCAGGTGAACGATCGTGCGCGCCGCTTCTACGAGCGCAACGGCTTCGAGCCGGTCGAGCTCACGGCCGGCGAAGGAAACGAGGAGCGCCAGCCCGACGTCCGCTACGCCTGGTCGGACGACCCATGCTGATCGTCCTGCCGCCGTCCGAGACGAAGGCGCCACCGCTCGATGACGGCCGGCCGGTCGTGCTCGGCGAGCTGTCCTTTCCGGACCTCACGGAGACGCGGAAGCGGATCCTCGAGGCGCTGGTCGCGACCAGCGCGCGCCCCGACGCGTTCCGGCGACTGCACACCCGGCCCTCGAGGGCGGCCGAGGTCGCGCGCAACACCTGGCTCCCTGAGCAGCCGGCGCGCCCGGTGCTCGAGGTCTACACCGGGCCGCTCCACGGCGGCCTCGACGCGCCGACGCTGTCCGCGCCGGCGAGCGCCCAGGCCGGTCGCAGCCGTGGTCGTCGCCTCCGCGCTGTGGGGCGCGCTCCGGCCGAGCGACCGGATCCCGTCGTATCGCCTGCACATCTGCTCGCGGCTCGTCGACATGGACCGCCTCGAGCCCACCTGGCGCGCGGTCCTGCCCGACGTCCTCGCCGAGGCCGCGGGACCGGGCGTCGTGGTCGACCTGCGCTCGTCGAGCTATCTGGCCATGGGCACGCCGACGGGCCTCGCCGATCGAACGGTGATCCTCAAGGTCGACTATCGATCGGCGACTCGCGGCCGGATCGGCGACGTCGACGCCAAGCGGATCCGGGGTCAGGCCGCCCGCGAGCTCCTCGAGTCGGGTGCGGATCCGGACGACCCGGCCGATCTCGCCGGGATCCTCGGCGAGCGCTGGTCCGTTCGCCTCGAGGGCCGGCAGCGTGCCGGCCAGCCGTCGACCCTCACGATCTCGGCGGACGACTGAGCGGCCCCCGCCGAGCGTCGCGCCAGCCTTCGCTACGATCAGGGCGTGATCGAGCTCCGGAGCCGCGACGAGATCGAGGCGATGCGACCCGCCGGCCGGTTCGTCGCGACGGTGCTCACGGAGCTCGCCGAGCGGACCCGGGTCGGCGTCAACGTGCTGGAGCTCGACCGGATCGCGCACGAGATGATCCGCGAGCGCCGCGCGACGAGCTGCTACATCGACTACCACCCCTCGTTCGGCGCGATGCCGTTCGGCAAGGTGCTGTGCGTCTCGGTCAACGACGCGGTGCTCCACGGGCTGCCGCACGACCGGCGGCTCCGGGACGGCGACCTCGTCAGCCTCGACTTCGCCGCCGAGGTGGACGGCTGGGTCGCCGACTCCGCGATCACGATCCCGGTCGGGACGCCACGGGACGAGGACCTGCGCCAGATCGAGACCGCGGAGCGGGCGCTCGCCGCGGGGATCGCCGCCGCGCGGCCGGGCAACCGGCTGGGCGACATCTCGGCGGCCGTCGGGGGCGTGATCCGGGGCGCGGGCTACGAGGTCAACACCGCGTTCGGTGGGCACGGCGTCGGGCGAGCGATGCACGGGCCGCCGGACGTGCCGAACGACGGGGTCGCGGGACGGGGCCTCGCCGTGCAGCCAGGGCTCGTCATCGCGATCGAGCCGTGGTTCCTCGCGGGCAGCCCGGGGATCGTCATCGACCGCGACGGCTGGACGATCCGATCAACGGACCGGTCGCGGGGCGTTCATGTCGAGCACACCCTGGCGATCACCGCCGACGGACCGCTCGTCCTGACCGCCCGCGACGCGGTCGCCGCGACTGCCCCGGTCCGCGCGACCGCCTGACGGCGCCGCGGGCGGCCAACGCCAAACGAGCGACGCCGGACGGCGTCGCTCATGAGGCGCGAGAGGTTCGGTGGCGCGTCAGCGCCCGTTGACGCAGATGCCCGGCGAGTCCGGCGTGCCGGCCTCGTATCCCTGCGGGTAGGCCCACGTCCAGTCCGTGAGGTCCGACAGGTCCTTGCCCTTGCCGAGCACGCCCACGTAGGTGTCGCCGCAGGTGGCCCGGACGTTCGCGACGCCGGCCTCGTTGACGAAGCAGCCGATCCGCTCCGGCATCAGGGCCTCGTTCTCCCAGTTGAAGACGCCGGGATCGTCGTAGTTGGCCTCGCCGTCGCCGGCCATCCAGGCCTGCTCGCCCGGCTTGTCGCGGTTGCAGTCGCCGGCGTTCACGTCCACGCCGGCCGAGGCCATGCGGGTCATGTACGCGTAGGCCGCCTCGTTCATCGAGGCGAACTCGTAGACGCCGACGCGGGCGACGAGCGGATCGTCGGGGAAGCACTCGATGGCCCGGACCGCGCCCTTGGGGAGGTTGGTGCGGCGCGGCACGCAGTTCACCGCCACGTCGGGGCGAAGCGAGGCGACGAGCTTCTGCTCGCGCTTCGTCATCGCGGGCGCCGGTTCCTTGGTCGGGGCCGGCGTGATGACGGGGGCGGGGGTGACGACCGGGGACGGGTCGACCACGGGGGAGGGGAGGGGCGTGACCACGGGGGCGGGCGACGCGGTCGGTCCCGGCGTGGCGGTCGGGGAGGGGACCGCCGACGGGGCGGGGGCCGCGGCCTGGCCGGTCGAACAGGCGGCGGCGAGGACGAGCACGGCGGGCGCGAGGAGGGCAATGCGGCGCATGAAGGTGGCTCCTGGATGGATGGGCGTGACGGATGCGGAGCGGCCAACACCAGCGTGCACGCCGGGTCGCGGCTGTTCCCCGGACGCGCGTCCGCATCGCGGCATGGACGAACGTCCATCCGCCCGCGCCCGCTTGCGCCGCCCGCCTAGGCTTGGGCATCGGCAACCCGGTGGGGGACGACCAGATGCGGATGAGCGGCCACCGCGCCAGGCGATCGACCGGCCTGTGGCTCGTCGCGCTGATCGCGGCGTCCTGCGCGACCCCAGAGGCCACCCCGCCGCCGTCGAGCCCGGCGGCGCCCGGGCCGGTCACGAGTCCGTCGGCGTCGACGACTCCGAGCGCGGTGGCATCGCCGACCGAGGCGTCCAGCACGGCGCCGTCGTCCGCGGCCGCGACCACGCTCGCGATCAAGTGGAACGCCGAGGACCTGACGGGGATCGGCAAGGTGGAGGCGATCCTGGGCGTCGTGCGGGTCGGCGACGGGTACGTCCTCCTCGCGTCCCTGCCGTACGTCGACGAGGGCTCACCGAACTCGGCCGTCTGGTGGTCCAACGACGGCACGTCGTGGACGCTGGCCAAGGAGTTCCCGGTGGAGGACCGCATCCTGACGTTGACGGCGGGCGGCCCCGGGTTCGTCGTCGCAGGCTTCAACGACTCCGACGAAGACGCCGCGGTCTGGACGTCGACCGACGGGCGCGACTGGCAGCCGGTGGATGATCCGAGCCTGAGCAAGGCGGTGATCTCACAGCTCGTCACGACGGACAGCGGGCTCGTGGGGTTCGGCTGGCGGTCCGACGACAACGAGGCGCAGGGGCTCTGGACGTCGGCCGATGGCGTCGAGTGGCTCGCGGCGACCAACGAGAGCGGGGTGACGGTCGCACGCGGGCTCGAGGCCGTCGCTTCGGATGGCGGACGTGCGATCGCCTTCGTCTCGGAGGGGGAGAAGAAGCCGCCGGCCATCTGGGAGACGACGGGTCGAGCGGAGTGGACGCGCACGGGCGCGCTGCCCGACGTCGCCTCGATCGGGCGCGTCGCGGGTGGCGCCCGGGGCTGGGTCGCCCTCGGCGACAACCGCGCCTGGACCTCGGCCGACGGCCGAACCTGGACGAAGGGCGTTCCGGGACCCGACGTGGACTCCGACGTGATCGTCGACGACGCCGGGTACGTCGCCGTCGGCTTCGTGGGCTCGCTCCCCGGCGAGACCTGCGGCGACCAGCGGCCGTTCGCCGGCCACACGTGGACGTCGGCGGATGGCCTGACGTGGGATCGGATGAAGGTGACCGATGAGTTCAAGGCGGCGATGGTGACGAAGCTGCTGGTCGTGGACCGCACCCTCGTCGGCTACGGCCAGCGAGTCAAGGGGGACGACGGAAGCAGCCTTCCCGTCGCGCTGTGGTGGGACACGCTCCCGGATCTGACCGAACCTGCAGGCGCCTCGGACGAGGCGAGCGTGCCCAAGAGCTGCGGCCCGTGATCGAAGCCACGGCAACGTCTTCGGCCTCATCTCGCCGGTCGTGTCGGACGGCACGGTCGCGATGGGTGCCGGCGCCGGGGCGTAGTCGGTCGGCGAATGCCCGGCGCTCAGCTCGCGACCGCGACCTGCGCCGGTCGCGGCCCGACCAGGTACCAGGTCTCGACGTCGCCCTTGCCCTTGATCGGGACCGTGCCGCGCGGCTCCAGCTCGAACTCGTCCCGGAGCAGCTCGTACGTCGCCTGGGTGACCTGGATCTGCCCGGGCGTGCCCTGGGACTCCATCCGGCTCGCCATGTTCACCGCGTCGCCCCACAGGTCGTACAGGAAGCGCTTGCGCCCGATGACGCCCGCCACGACCGGCCCGGAGTTGACCCCGATCCGGATCTCGAGGCCCAGGTGGCCGACCGCGTCCCGCGATCGCATCGCGTCGCGCATGTCGAGGGCCATCAGCGCCATCACCCGGGCGTGGTCCGCCCGCGGCGTCGGCACGCCCGCCGCGACCATGTAGCAGTCGCCGATCGTCTTGATCTTCTCGACGCCGTAGCGATCGGCCAGGAGGTCGAAGTGCGTGAACAGGTGGTCGAGGATGCTCGACCACCTCGGCGGCCTGCAGGCGGTTCGAGAGCTGGCGTGAAGTCGACGACGTCGGCGAACAGGATCGACGCCGCCGCGAACTGGTCCGCGATCGTCGCGGCTGTCGGCCTTGAGCCGGTCGGCGATCGACCGGGGCAGGATGTTCAGCAGCAGGGTCTCGGCACGGTCCTGCTCGATCCGCAGCGCCGCGACCGCCTCCTCGCGCTGGCGGACGAACTGCACGAGGAGCCCGAACACGACGGCGCCGGCGACGGTCACGTTGAGCGCGATCATCATGGGCGCGAACCACGCCGGGAAGGTCGGCCCGCTGCCGGCCAGCTCGCCGACGGTCCCGGAGACGATGAACACCGCGAGGAACGCGACGAACCAGCGCACGCCCGACCGCGCGCCGTTGAAGATGAGGGCCCCGAGCGGGGCGAGGATGCCCCACAGGCCCGACGGCGCCGGACGCGACGAAGCCGCCCACGAACGCCATCGAGATCGTCGGGGCGAGCAGGATGTCGAGCAGCTCGACCCGCAGCAGCCACTCCGTGTCGCGGGTGCGCGAGAAGACGGCGATCGCCCCGACCGAGATGGCCAGGTACAGCCACGCGATGAGGCCCGCCAGCGCGCCGAGGGCGAGGTAGATCGCGCCCCAGGCGAGCGAGATCGGGAGGATCAGGATGCAGACGACGACGAGCAGCGCCTTGCGCAGCCGGGTCTCGTCGTCGTCCAGCGGATCGGCGCCGATCCTCGCGGCGCGATCGATCCACGGCTGGGCGAACCGAACGAACGCGTCCATCGGCCGAGGGTAACCGGCCCGGTCCCCCGGCGTGCATCGGTTTCCAGGGCCTGCGCCGGGGCAACCGTCAGGCTCCCCGCACGCGACGGCGGTGGACCGGTGAGAATGATGGTCCAGCCGGGGCTCCAGGACCGTCACACACGAGGTACCGCTCCGTGGCCACCGAGCGCTTCGAGTCGTCCGTCACCGCGATCTCGTGGATCCCATCCGAATCGATCACCGGCCCGTCGAAGCTTCCCTTCGGGTTTGGCGTCACTCACTACGACGAGCCGCCGCCGGACCGACTCGAGGACCTCGAGGCGCTTCGAACGAGCGACCGGTTCCGCGAGGCCAACGAGCTGCGGGCGTACATCGAGGTCGAGGATGGCCGGATCGTCGGCGCCGGCCATCTCGGGACGGGTCACATCGGCGCCACGACCGTGCGCGTGGGCGCCGCAGCGATGCGGTTCCCTGCGGTGCACCTGCCCGACATCCAGCAGGAACCCGAGATCGGGCAGACGTCGGTGCGCTTCGTGCAGACGGTCGGCGGCCGGATGGGCCTGCCGACCCCCCGGCCGATCCCGCACAAGCCGTTCGTGCAGTTGTGGCCGTCGATCGCATGGACGACGCTCGCCCTGACGATCAATGCCGACGGCACGTCCCGCCACGAGGTCGTGGGCGCCAGCCCGTTCCCGCGACACTGGATCTACGACCACGACGGCACGCTCGTGGAGAAGTCCGCGACGATCGACTTCGCGAGCTGGTTCCACCACTCCTTCGGCGACCGGACACCGTGGGGGACGCAGGATTCCCCGGCCGTCACCGCGGCCGTGGAGTCGGCCCTCGAGCGCTCACTATCGGGCGCCATCATGCACGGCGGTGCCAAGCCGGCGATCCGGACCGTGCCCGAGGGCGAGACCCTCGTCCGCCAGGGCGAATCGGGCACCGAGGTCTTCCTGATCCTCGACGGGATCTTCGTCGTCGAGGTCGACGACACGGCGGTCGCGGAGATCGGCCCAGGCGCGGTCGTGGGCGAACGAGCGTCCCTTGAGCACGGGAAGCGGACCGCGACCCTATGGGCTCGCACGCCGGCCCGGGTCGCCAGCGTCCCGCCCGAGGCGCTCGACGCGGCGTCGCTCGGCTCGCTCGCGGCGACCCGCAAGCACTAGCCGCCGGTGCGGCCCCTCACGGCGAGCCTGCGCGGACCGCGAGTGCAAACGAGCGCGATCGTGTCGGAATCGAGGCAGGCCCGTTCGTTGAAGGGGTGAGGGACGTCCACGACGAGCGTTCCAAACACTGGAGATGACCATGAAGCTGACGGCCTCGATGATGCTCACCCTCGATGGCGTGTACCAGGGCCCGGGAGGCCCCGACGAGGACCGGGGCGGCGAGTTCGAGCGCGGGGGGTGGACCGCCCCATACGGCGATGAGGAGGGCTGGCGCTTCCTCACCTCCTGGTTCGAGCGCGCGGACGCGTTCCTGCTCGGGCGCAAGACGTGGCAGATCTTCGAAAGCTACTGGCCGCACCACGACGGCGGCGATCCGGTGTCCCACGGCATCAACGTCCTGCCCAAGTACGTTCCCTCGACCACGCTCAAGGATCCGGGCTGGAACACGCACGTCATCGAGGGCGACCTCGAGGCGGCGGTGCGCGAGCTCAAGGCGAAGCCCGGGCGCGAGCTCCAGGTCCATGGCAGCGGCGACCTGCTTCGGTGGCTGCTCGAGCGCGACCTCGTCGACGAGCTCAACCTCCGGATCTACCCGGTCGTGGTGGGCGACGGGCTGCGGCTGTTCCCGGAGAACGGCCAGACCCACGCCCTGGAGTTGGTCGAATCGCTCTCGACGGCGTCCGGCGTGATGCTCCAGACCTATCGAGCGGCCGGGCGAGCCACGTTTGGCAACGCCGGGGAATGACGCCCGAGTCCCCGAGCATCGGCGCGATCCGGACGCCAGCGACCAAGCCCCGGACGAGGGCGCCGCGAGCATCGCATGCCCGATTTGGTGCGCGATACTGGACGACGTGACGCGGCCTGCCACGCCTCTCGACAACGGCGTCCTCGACGTCGCAGTCGTCGGCGCCGGCGCCGCAGGGACCTACCTCGCGCATCGGCTCATCAAGGCACGTCCGGATTGGCGAATCGCGATCTTCGAGCGTTCGAACCGGATCGGTGGTCGGCTTTGGTCCATATCGGTGGAAGGCCTCGCCAACCCGATCGAGCTCGGGGGCATGCGGTACATGACCGGCCACGGTCTGGTCCAGTCCGTCATCGACGAGCTCGGGATCGACACCCGGCCGTTCGATGCCGCCGACCACACCGAGCGATCGTTTCTCCGCGGCGTGGTCGGCGGCGGACCTGACGATCCGATTGCCGGCCGCGGCTACGACATGCCCGCCGGCGAGTCGGGGCGCTCGGCTGCCGATCTCATGCGCGGGGCGCTTCTCAGGATCGTGCCCCAGGCTCTGGAGCTTGACGAGGCCGGCTGGCGTCGGCACCGGGCGACGGCGACCTTCCGAGGTCGGCTACTCACCGACTATTCGATCAGCGAGGCGGTCGAGACCATCCTGAGCCCGCAGGCTCATCGCTTCGTCACCGACGCGTTCGGGTACGACTCCGGCATCCGCCCGCACAACGCCGGCGACGCCATCCAATACATGATGGGAACCGGCTACCCGTCAGGCGAGGCGCGCGTGCCGGTCGATGGAATGGACCGGATCCCGCGCGAGCTCGCGGCGCGGTTCGCGGCTCTCGGCGGAACCGTCCGCCTCGGGCGCGACGTGCAACTCGTCGAGATGGCGGAGGGAGTCGTCACCATCCGCTTCGCCGATGGCTCGGTCGTCCAGGCGCGGCGGCTGGTCCTGACGCTGCCGATCCCTGCCCTTCAAGCGCTTGCTGTCGCATCGCCCGTCGTCAGCGGGCCGACCTGGCAGCGACTCTACGGGTCGATCGAGGGATTTCCGGGGACCAAGCTCTACTGCTGGTACGACCGACCGTGGTGGCGCGACGGTGTCGATGCCCCGACCGGCCGCAGGACGACGACCGATCTGCCGAACCGAAAGGTCTTCTACTTCGACGACGCCATCGGCCGGCCGGCCCCGATCCTTGCCGCCTTCACCGATGCGGGCCACAACGAGCCTATCCTTGGCCTGGCCGAAGGCCGAAGCGGGGGAGCACCGGCCGCCCCACGCCTGATGGCGGCGGTGCGTGACTGGCTGGCGGCAGCCCATCCAGGCGCCAAGGTCCCCGCCGCTCCGATCGGATCCGCGTTCCAGCATTGGGGCGCGGACTCGCGCGAAGTCGCCTGGCATTTCTGGCGCTCGGCGAACAACTCCGACGAGATGATCGACCTCGCGGCGCAGCCGGACCCAGATCTGCCGATCCATCTCTGCGGTGAAGTCTTCTCTCGTCACGGGGCCTGGGTCGAGGGCGCCTTCGAGACCGCCGACGCCGTTGTCGATCGCCTTACGCGCGACGGCGAAGCCGAGTGCGTGTAGCGCCGCAGCTGTCGAGAACGTCTCGACCGAGCGGGCTACGGCTTGGGATGTTCGGCGAGGAAGCGGACGACCGCGTCCGCAAATGCCGGCGTGAGTGCGGGTACATGGCCGCCGTTCGGGATCGTCCACAGCTGGACCGTCGCGCCGGCCTCGCATCCCGACCACTCCTGCACGGACGTCTCCGCCGGGTCCGCGCCGTCAGAAAGCTCCGCGTCCACATCGATCTTCGTGCTGAGCCCTGACGGCTTGGAGCCACACCCGTCGTACGTCGCCCACGTCGACGCCGTCGCTTCGGCGCCCGGGTATGGCCCGGTGACGTCGGTGAGCGGACCGCCACCGCCGAACAGGATCGTGTCGTCGGCCGTGCCGTGGACCTGGGCGACGGACACCGGCTCACCCGGCTTGCAGTCGGCGGGGTCCGCGAAGGTGGCGCCGGCCAGGCTCACGATCGCGGCAACGATGTCGGATCGTTCGCAGGCCATCCGATACGACATGAACCCGCCATTCGAGTGCCCGGCGACCGCGATCCGCTTCGGGTCGATGGCAAGTGCGCCCTGGATCTCGGCGATCACGCTGGACAGGTAGGCGACATCGTCGACGTCCCCGCGATCGAAGTTGCAGCACGCGTCGGTCGCGTTCCAGAACCGGTTCCCGTCGCCGTCGATCGTGCCGTCGGGGGCGGCATAGACGAACCCGTGTTGCTCCGCCGCGGCCGCCAGACCGAAGTAGGCGACGTTCTCGTCGCCGGACCCCGTGTAGCCATGCAGGAGGATCAGCAACGGGGCGGGCCGGCTTGCGTCATACGACGCCGGCACGTGTACGGTGACCGGGCGATCTCCGCCGACGACGAGCTCCGCGGGGGAACTTGCACCTGCGGCCGGCGTCCCCGGTGGCTCCGCGGTCGACGGTGTCATCGCCGAGGGCGTCGCCGATGCTGGCGCCGCCGAGGGTGACGCAGTCGACGCGGAACTCGAGCATGCCCCCGCGATGAGGGCTGCAGCCGCGGCGACGACCATCACCTGACGTCGTGTCATCAGGTGGATGATGGACCTTGGACGCCCGCGCCGGGCCTCAGATGATCAGCTTGCTCAGGCGCTCGCGTTCGGCGAGCCGCGCGAACGAGTGGAGCTGGCCTCGGAAGCTGCCGCGGTAGGAGCCGGTCGCGAGGAGTCGGCCGGCGATCCCGGGCAGGAGGCCCTCGGTCCGGACCTCGAGCGTCACACGCGACCCGCCGCCTTGGGGCTCAAACCTCACGAACGTCTCGCCACCGCGAACGGCGCCATCGACGCGCGTTCGATACGCGGTCGTCGCCCGCACATCGTGCAGCGGCAGGACCTCGATCCGGACGGGACGGCGGCCGAACCAGAGCGTGTACCGCGATCCCGGCGCGATCACGAGCGGGAGCGTGTGCCCAGGCAGCGTGAAGTCGGTGCGGCCCGGTCGCCCGGTGACGTCGCTGACCCTCGTCGCGCCGGCCATCCACTCGGTGACACGATCGAGGTTGGCCCACAGCATCAGCGCCTCGGCCGGCGCGAGAGCCGCGTCAACGCTGAACCGGTACGTTCCCACGACGCGAACGTCGCGCCAGCGGGCTACGTGGCCTTGACCGACTCGGTCATCGGGCTCTCGTCAGGCTGCGTGAGATAGCACGTGATCGTCCGCTCGCCGCCATCCCATCCATCGTGCGACGGGTGGAAGTAGCCGAGCGAGAGCTCAGGCTCCGAGTCGATCGCGCGTCCGACGTAGGCCTCGAAGGCTGGAACGCACTGCTCTTCGATGTACGAGTCAAGGCTCAGCGAGATCGGGTAGGTCGTCCCCGTGTACTCACCCACGAAGATGACCTCGGCGGTGTGGCTCTCGGCGCAGGCCTGCTTCTCGACGGTCTGGAACGACGACCCGTTCGGCAGGTTGAGGCAGTCGCCGACCTTGAGCTCGTCGGCCGATGCGTTGTTCCGCACGGCGAACAGCACGACCGCGAGGAACACGACGATGACGCCGACGATGATGATCGCGGGCCGTCGGCTCGTCTTGGTCGGTTGCGCGGCTTCGGGCGCGACGCCGGGCGGCCCAGACGCCCCCTGGGTTCCCGGATCTGGCCCTGGACCCGGCGATTGGGCGCCCCCAGGCTGCGTTTCTTCGCTCACGTTCACCTCCCTCGGGCGCAGCATAGACACTCGCGGTTGCGACCTCGAAGCCGTTCCGGCTACCGGTGCAGATAGCGACCCCGAAGGGCTCGAACGCCCGGGGAGGGGAGAGCGCCGGTCCCGAGAACCTCCTCGAGCGTGGTCGACCAGAACGTCGTCGCGTCCGCCAGCAGGCCGCCGTAGCGCACGGAACGTTCGGCCATATCGACGTTGTCGGCCGCATGGACGGTCACGTACCTGCCCCATGTGAACGCGCCACCCGGGTGCTGGAGCATCGACAGCAGCAGCAGGTGCTCAAGCCAGGGCGACCACAGGTCGCTGCGGCCCCTGACCCGCTCGAATGCCTCTGGCCGGAACGCAGCCGATCGCTCGTGCACCTCGCGGTAGCGCCAGAGCGTTCTCGGGCTTCGGCGTCTCCGCCTTCAGGCGCTCGTGGTAGGTCACATCGACCGCCACGATGCCGTGCGAGCCGTCCTCCCGCGCGAGCACGATGGCCGCATCGAATTGCCGCAGGCTGTTGAGCCACTGCGGCTCGAGGCGCCCGGGCGAGTGGAGGAACCGGACCTCCACGACGCGGCCGGGCGCGTCGGCGAACCAGGCACGGACAAGGCGGTCGGCCCGCGAGGGGTCGGCGGCGAGGTCGCCGAACAGATTGAATGCGAGCGCCTCGGAGGAGAGCAGGTCCGCCCAGAGGCCCTGGTGGTCGATGCTCTGCTCGCGCTCGACGTTGGCAGTCCGGGCCTTGACCGCCTCGAGCGCGGCCGTCGTGACGAAGTTCGCCCCCGTCTCACGGCCGTACGCCAGCGGGATCCGACTTCCGATCGGCCTCGGATCGACGCCCGGACGCGGCGCGAACGGCTGAGACCCGATCGGGTGGCCCTCGCCCTCGCGCCACCGCGCCTGGTTGAGCCGGGTGCGCTGCCGGAACGCCGTCATCGCCGGACGCCCGGGAACAAGATCGCTGGCCTCCCAGCAGAGCGCGGCTTCGAGCTCTGCGCGCGTCGGCGGCTCGATCACGATCGAAGGATACGAGCGGGCGTGGTCCGACGCGATGGGACTTGCCGCACTGGTGGCGCTTCAATTCGACCGACATCTGCAACGGGTTCGCGGACCCGCGGTTTACCTGGCGTTTGGTCAGGCTCTGGTGAAGTCAGGCCATCGCTCGAAGGAGGATGTGCCATGGACGTCGAAACGGTGCGTGACCGTGCCACGGCGTTCTGCGATGCGCTCGACGCCGGGCGACATCCCGCGCGCGACCGCGTACATGAGCCCCGAGCTCCAGCGGAACCTCGGCGAGGTGCTGGCCCTGCTGCCGCTGCCTTCCAACGAGTCGTCCGTCGTCTCCGTCGACCAGGGCGGATCGGGCTACAACGTCGTGGTCCGGCTCGTCGGCGAGACCGACGAGGTCGAGCTCCAGACCCGCTGGAAGGATCGCGACGGCCAGCCGACGCTCGTCGAGGCCAGTCACCTGAGCCGGACGGAGCGGATGGCCGCGGCACCCGAGGAAGGGGAGGGGGAGCCCGAAGGCGTCGAGGCCTGATCGTGGACGACTATCTGTCCACCCAACAGGTGAGCTGGGTCCTCGGTCGTTCGCCCGGCACGGTGCGCGACAGGATCAAGGACGGCGAGATCGACGGGATGCGGATCGTCGACGGCTTCCGCGTTCCCAAGGCCGAGGTGATGCGGCTGGCGCGCGAGCGGATCGAGGCGGAGGCCGGCCGCAAGGTCTCGGACCGCGACCTCGAGCGCTTCATCGACGAGCTGATCGCGACCAACGAGGCGACGCTGGCTGGAGCGTCGTGACCGTCAGCCCGGCAGGGTGAGGCGCCACGCCTCGACCGGGTCGCGCTTGCCCTTCACGCGGATCGCCCCCAGCGGCACGCCGGCCGTCGGGTCATCGAGCGCCTCCCAGGTCGCCCGGCCGATCACCGCCTGCCCCGGTTCCGCGGCCGTCTGCAGCCGGGCCCCGGTGTTCACGGGGTCGCCGATGGCGGCGAAGCTCCGCCGTTCGGCCGTCCCGATGACGCCGACGACGGCGGGCCCCGTGTTGATGCCGATCCGGAAGATCGGCCAGCCGGGATGGCTCAAGGCGATGTCCCGCGTGACCGTCAGGATCTCGATCGCGGCGCGAGCGGCCCGTTGGGCGTGGTCGGGCTGGTCGCCCGCGGCGTTGAAGACGGTCAGCACGCCGTCACCGGCGAAGTGCTCGATCGTGCCGCCCGCGCGATCGACGACGGGCACGACCGCCGCCCAGTAGGCGTTCAGCATCTCGACCACCTCGCGCGGCTCGTGGCGCTCGCTGAACGGCGTGAACCCGGCGAGGTCCGCGAACATCGCGGTGACGACGCGCTCGTCGCCGATCGTCGCGACCGGGGAGGCCGTGGCGCGGCGTCGGACGCGTTCGGTGACGACGGCCGGCAGGTAGGGGCGGAAGCTCGCGTCGAGCCGGCTGACCTCGCGCGCGGTCTGCGAGAGCAGCGTCAGCTCCTGGTCCGTGGCGCCCTCGCGCCGCAGCTCGGCGAGGACGTCGTCCGTCGTGCCGCCGGAGGCCTGTGCGGCGGCGACCGAGGCCACCGCGCCGGCGTACCAGCGATCGACTCGCGCGAGCGTCGCCTCGAGGTACAGCCCGCCGAACGCGCCGGTCAGCGAGCCGCTCCGCCGGTACTCGTTGCGCGCCGCGAGCGCGATGGTCAGGAACGCCGCCAGCAGGAGGAGGTGCCATTCCCACCAGCTGTAGTGCCAGTTCCGGCTGACGAGGATCGCGATGAGCGCCTCCGCGAGCAGGACCACGGCGGCGGCGGTCGCCAGCAGGATCGTCTCGCCGCGGTACCGCCAGAACCGCACGAGCTGCGACCGCGGCGAACGCGAACAGCGCGATGGCGACGATGGACAGGACGTCGAGGATGCCGCCGCCCTCGCGGGGTGGGGGAGGGCCGTCGAGCGGCGGGAGCCGGGCGATCGAGAACACGGCCCAGGCGACCATCAGCACGATCAGCCCGCCGAGCAGGACGGTCCGCACGCGGAGGACGTCCATCGCCCGCGGACCCGCGAGCGGCGTGGCGGACGCGGCCGCGAACACCGACCCGATGATCAGCCCGACCGGCGTCGCGATCGCGAACCCGATGTTCGGGCTGTCGAGCAGGACGCCGGGCGTCACCAGCGCGTGCAACCCCAGGAACCCGGCGGTCGACAGGAACGCGAGCGAGATCAGGGTGAGCCGCGCATCGCGATAGCGGCCGGCCGCGATGTTGGTCACGTACGCGAGCACCACGTTCGACCGCCGCGGCGATGAGCACGATCCAGAAGTGGCTCGGGTGATGCTCCCAGGCCATGTCGAGCTCGGGCTGGACCAGCAGCACGGCCAGCCCCAGGAGCGGCAGCACGAGCACGAGCCCGACCGGCCAGAGGCGAGCCGCATCCGGCCTCGCGACGCTCGTCGACACGCTCCTAAGGGTAAATCGTTGCCAATGGGTGGTGAGAAGGCGTCACGGGGACGGCAGCGGGTCGATGGTCGGACGACATCCATGCCGACTTCCCGTCGCGGCACACTGGGTGGCCACTGAGTCACGTTGAAGGAGGCCGATGGGCTTCATCGCCGGCGCCACGCAGTACACCGCTCAACAGGTCGGAGGAAGCGGCATCTGCGCCGCGATCGGAGCCTTGGCGGTCGGGCCATGGGTCGCCGAGCACACGATTGCTGCACCGCCGGCTGGATGCTCTCGCGCGCTCCTCCAGGACGTCGAGCATTACGTCAGGTACATGTGCGACGGCGGCCTCACCTACGATCCGATCAACGGAATCGGGGTCAACACCAGTCCTCGTTTCACAGGTGCCCGTGTACCTCACGATGATCGTGTTTGGGCTCATCGGATGGGCCATCGGGTGGCTGATCGTCCGATCTCTGGTGCGAGCATCTCCCGCTCCTGCCGCGCAGACGAGCGCCCCGACAATCGAGTCGAAGCCGGGACCCGTGACCAACGATCGCGCGGCCGCCGCAGCGCCCAAGCAACGCTCCAAGGGCAAACGCAAGTCAACGTCGACAGCTGCATCGGCACCAGTCGCCGGCAAGCAGTCCGGTACGAAACCAAGGCCGCCCGACGCGGCGAGCTGAAGCCTGTCAGGTTTCCGCGCTCTACCCGAACCGGCTCACCTGCGCGGCCGGCTCGATCTTGCGTGACGTCCCCCGGCGATTCCTCGGGCGAGTGATGGCGTCGACCGGTGACGTCGGATCAGTACTCGTCGTGGCGGCGGAGCCAGAGCTGCCACGCGGCGCCCTCGTCGCGGCCCTTCGGCGCGTGGTCCAGGATCGGGTAGTAGCCCATCAGGAACTCCAGGCCGCGCCACGTGGTCGAATACGTGTGGTACGCCGCGCCGTCGTCAAGGACGAAGGCGCTGAAGCCCGGGCTCTCGGTCATGTAGCCCGCGGCGTCGGTCCCGGCGAGGCGCGCGTTGTGCTCGACGATCGGCGGCACCCCCGCACTGCCGATCATCTGCTCGACGACCTCGCGACCGTCCGCCTCGGAGTGCGAGAAGCCCAGGTCGACGTTGAAGGTCGTGCGGGCGGTCGATACCCACGGGACGCCCCAGCCCATGCGGTCCCGGTACGCCGACAGCTTCTCGATCGGCGCCCCGGATGCGAGCACGAACGTCACGTCGCGGGCGTGGAGGTGGGGGAGGAGCCCGTCGATCGTGTCGGCGATCGACGAGTTCACCGCGTCGCCGGCGTCGTAGCTCGGCCCGAACATGAAGTGGTAGACGAGGAGCTGCGAGCGACCGTCGAACAGCTCGGCCAGCGTCCGCTCGCCATCCTCGGTGTCGAAGCGGTAGTCCTGCTCGACCCGCACCCAGGGGAGGGAGCGCCGCTCGCGCGCCAGCTCGTCGCCCTGCCGCGTGTGCGCCTTCTCGCGGGCGAGCAGGGCCTCACGGGCGACGAGCCACTCGTCGCGCGTCCCGATCCGATGTGCCGTGTTGGTCGTGGTCATGTCCTCAGTCCCTTCGCGCGTAGGTGAGGTATGCGGTGTCCCCGTCGATCGGCCGGGCGTCCACGAGTCGCATCGCCTTCAGGGCGCTCGTCTCGCCGAAGAGGCGCTGGCCGGCGCCCAGCACCACGGGGAAGACCTTCAGTCGCAGCTCGTCGACCAGGTCGTGCTCCAGCAAGGTGAGCGCGATCCGCGAGCTGGCCGTCACGAGGATGTCCCGGCTGATCCGGTCCTTGAGGCTCGCGACGCCGTCCAGCAGGTCGCCCGTGAGCAACGTCGAGTTGTCCCAGGCGAGGTCGCGCAGGGTCGACGAGACGACGACCTTGGGCATGCCGTTCAGCCGATCCGCGAGCGGGCCGCTGCGGGACGGCCATCGACCGGCGAACCACTCGTAGGTCCGACGGCCCATCAGCATCGCGTCGCTGCCCAGCGCGTCGTCGAGCGCCAGCTGTCCGAGCTCCGGGCGGTCCTTGATCGCCCCGACCCAGCCGCCGCGGTCGAAGCCCTCGTCGCCCGCCGGATCCTGCATGACGCCGTCGATGGAGAGGTTGTCGCTCACGATGATCCTGCCCACCGTCGCCGCCTCCGTTTCCTGCTAGCCTGTCCGTTGTCGGACACCATGTGCGGTTACGTCGAGCCGGTCAACCGACAAGGCGGCCCGACGTGTTCGATGCGGGACGGTCCGCGGGCAGATGTGCGGGAACGGGTGCGATGCGATGGCGATCAGGCGCGACGACGGTGGGGGAGCGAGGCCGGATCGACGAGTCGCGAGGTCGCGGCGGGCGCTGAAAGAGGCGCTCACCGACCTGATCCTCGAGCAGGGCTACGAGTCCGTGACCGTCCAGGACGTCATCGATCGGGCCGACGTCGGCCGGTCGACCTTCTACGCGCACTTCCTCGACAAGGACGACCTGCTGATGGCGATCCTCGCCGACGTGGAGATGCCGGCGCCCGACGCGAAGCTCTGGAAGCCCGACGACCCGGCGTTTGGCTGGACGCTTGAGCTCTTCCGCCACTTCGGCTCGGGGAAGCGACTGTTCAAGGCGGTCGCGAGCAGCCAGAGCGGTGCGCTGGCCCGTCGCGAGACGACTCGGCGACTCGAGGATCTCGCCCGGGCCGAGCTGTCCCGCCTCCAGGCCGGGCGGAAGCTGGACGCGTTCCGGCTCGAGACCGTCGTGCGCTTCCTGGTCGGGACGTTCATCGGGTTCATGGACTGGTGGATGCGCGAGGAGAACGAGCACCTGCCCGCCGAACAGGTCGACCACGCCTTCCGGTCGCTCGTCCTGCCCGGGGTCGCGAACGTCCTCGAGCTGGACCTCGAGCTGCCGAAGGCGCTCTAGCGTCGGGCGAGATCAGACGCCGGCGGGGGGTCGCCAGGGCTCGTCCACGTGCGCGAGCCAGACCAGCTCGGGTCGAGCGCGCGCACCAGGTGCTGGCCTTCGGTGTGCGGCTCATCGAGCTCGCCGAACCAAACGGCCACGTCGCCGGCGATGACGACCGGACGCCCGCCAGTCTCGACGACGACCACCTGCGTGCCGTCGGTGTGGCCCGGCGCCGGGACGAGGCGGAGCCCGGGAAGCAGCTCGAGCTCGCCGTCGACCGGCACGAACCCCACGCCGGGCGCATCGACCCAGTCGCGAATGGTGTAGTCGTCCTGGCTGCGCGCATCGTCGAGCTCCCGGCGCTGGACGTAGATCGGCCTGCCGGCGAACAGGTGGTTGCCGCCGCAGTGGTCGAAGTGCAGGTGGGTGTTGACGACGATGTCGATCCCGGCGAGGTCGAAGTCCTGCTCGCTCAGTGGGCGGAGGCGCGGATCCATGTCGGCCACCGCCGGGTGCAGCTCCGTCATGCCGGTGTCGACCAGCACGCGTGCATCGGGATGGTCGATGACGTGCACGTTGACCGGCATCCGCTCGTCCTCGGCGAGCAGGTCGGCGACGCGGATCGGGGTGATGGTGATCGCGGTGAGGGCAGATCACGGTCGACCGACCGCCGCGGTGCTGGTCGTGTGAGTCATTTCCGCCCTCCGTTGCCGGTGACCGGCTGACGCGCTGCCAGATCTCGGCCTGCGAGCGACATCGTCGGCCGGATCCGCCGTCCGCTCAACGACCGGTTTCGGTCCCGGATCCAGGTCCAGTACTTGTCCTATGCGGTGATCATCGAGTGTGGATCGATGACGAACTTCTTGGCGGCGCCACCGTCGAACTCGCGATAGGCCGCGGGCGCGTCGTCGAGCGAGATGACCGTCGCATTGACCGCCTTGGCGATGTGCGCCTTGTCCGCAAGGATGAGGTTCATGAGCAGGCGGTTATAGGCCTTCACGGGACACTGGCCAGTCTGGAAGCGGTGCGACTTTGCCCAGCCCAGGCCGATCCGCACCTTGAGCTGGCCGATCTTGGCGTCATCGTCCGACGCCCCGGGATCGCCGGTGACATACAACCCAGGGATCCCGATCCCGGCCCCGACGCGACTGATCCCCATGACATCGTTGAGGACCGTGGCCGGTGCTTCGCCGGCATTGGCGCCGTGGCCCCGAGCCTCGAAGCCGACCGCATCGACAGCGGCGTCGACGACGGGCTCACCGGTGATCTCGGCGATCTGGTCGGCGAGGGCGACATCGCGGCTCAGGTCCACGGTCTCGCATCCGAAGCTCCGGGCCTGGGCCAGTCGATCCGCGATCAGGTCCCCGACGATGACGATCGACGCCCCCAGGAGCTGAGCCGCGTAGGCGGCCGCCAATCCGACTGGTCCGGCTCCCGCCACGTAGACGGTGGAGCCGGTCGTCACCCCGGCCGTAGCCGCGCCGTGGTAGCCAGTGGGGAAGATGTCCGACAACATCGTGAGATCCCGGATCTTCTCGAGGGCCTGATCGCGATCTGGGAACTTGAGCAGATTGAAGTCCGCAAACGGGATCATCACGTACTCGGCCTGCCCGCCGATCCATCCGCCCATGTCGACATAGCCATAGGCCGCGCCCGGCCGCGCTGGATTGACGTTGAGGCAGACACCCGTCTTGCCTTCGTTGCACATCCGGCACCGTCCGCAAGCGATGTTGAACGGCACGGAGCAGATGTCTCCCGACTTCACGAAGAGGACGTCGTCTCCGACTTCGACGACCTCGCCGGTGATCTCATGGCCCAGGGTCTGGCCGATCGCAGCGGTCGTCCGGCCGCGGACCATGTGTTGATCGCTGCCACAGATGTTCGTGGAGACGACTTTCAGGATCGCCGCGTGTGGTGCCTTCGCGCCGATGCCAAGCCACTGAGCGACATCGGGCGGGATCTCCAGCTTGGGGTAATCGATCGGCTCGACAACCACCTCGCCCGGTCCCTGGAACTTGACGACCCGGTTCGCAGACATGACTTCTCCTCGTCACGCGCAGACGCAACGGTGCGCCCAAACACCCAGATCGAGGCGGCGCCCGATCGTCCGCCCGACAGGTTGTGCCGATCCGGCGCTAGCCGATCGCGGACGCTCCAGCGCGGGCGACCGCGTCGTCGTCCTCGACGCTGCTTCCCGAGACGCCGATGGCCCCGATGATCTCCCCGGCCGTGTTCTTGATCGGCACACCTCCCGGGAACGTGATGAGGCCTCCGTTCGAGTGTTCGATGTTGAACAGCGGGCCGCCGGGCTGTGAAAGACCACCGATATCGCCGGATGGCATGTTGAAGAACCTGGCCGTTCGTGCCTTTCGGATGGAAATGTCGATCGAGCCCAGCCAGGCGTCATCCATTCTCGCGAAGGCCTTCAGATTGGCACCGGCATCGACGACGGCGATGTCCATCTTCGTTCCGATCTCGGCGGCCTTCTTCTTGGCCGCTGCAACGGCGGCTTCCGCCTGTTGAAGGTCGATGTCCGACACTGTCGCCTTCCTTTCCCCCTGCCTGCCCGTGCGCACGATCGCATCGGCAAGCCTACCAATCGCGAGGGCGGGCGCGCCACCGCCTACTCACCCGAGGGCGGAGGTCCTGCCGCGCAACGTCTGAGGGGCGTCCCGCGTCCCAGTCCCGCCTGCAAAAGGCGACCGTCACGTGACAGAATTCGCGTGCACGCGTAATCATGTCGCGCCAGCCAGGGACGAACCCAGGCCCCGGCCGACCGCGTATGAGCACTTAATGACCGACCTGCCCGACTCCGCGGCCGACCCGGCTGCCAACGCCTCCACACCCGACGGCGAGACGCCCGCCGGCAACCCCGAGCTTGCGGCGCTCGTCCGGCCCAAGGCACCGTCGGCCGACGCCGACGCCGACGCTGGTCGACGCACCTGTGCCGGGCGAGCCGACCGACACCGCCCCGGTGGACACGTCGCCGACGTCCGAGCCCGCCATCGACGCCGTGCCGGTCCAGCCCCTCGCGGCCGCCGTGACCGACGGCGAGCCCCCGGCACGGCCCCGGCGGAGCCGACGGTCGCTCGCCCTCCGCTTCGGCGTCTCGTTCGTCGTGGGCCTCGTGCTCGCGGTCGGCCTCGGCGCCGGCGCCCTGTACGCCTGGGCCCAGCAGTACGACGGCCGCGTCCTGCCCGGCGTCAGCGTCGGCAGCACGCAGCTCGGCGGCCTCACCCGCGAGGAGGCCGAGGCGGCGATCGCGAGCGCCTATGGGTCGCTCGGCACCGGGGAGATCACGCTCACCGGCCCGGACGGCCAGACGACGACCATCAGCTACGCCGACGTGGGCCGCGGCCCCGATACCGCGGCGGTGGTCGACGCGGCACTCGCGGCAGGCCGCCAGAGCCTGCCCATCCTGAACCTCATCGGCGCACCCCAGGCCGCGTTCCACGGCACGACCATCGGCTCCGCCGTGACCTACGACCGCGACAAGCTGGCGGCCGCCGTCGAGACCCTCGCCACGACGATCGACCAGACCCCCGTCGACGCCTCCGTGTCGGCCGGTGCGACGGGACGTTCAGCGTCTCCCCGGCGAAGGACGGTCGCGCCGTGGACCAGGCGGCCCTGCAGACCGCGCTCGACCAGCAGCTTGCGGCGCTCGGCACGCCCGCGTCGATCGCGATGGACGTGCCCGTCGGGTCGTTGACGCCCGCCGTCTCCACCGCCTCGGCCGAGGCGGCGAAGGCGGCCGCGGATCGAATGGTCGCCGACGTGGTCCTCGCCCGGGGCAAGGAACACTGGACGATCGCGGGCACGAGCCTCGCGGCGCTGATCTCGTTCTCGACCGCGGCCGACGGGAGCATCACCCCGGTCCTGGACGAGGCGGGCCTCGACCCGATGCTCAAGAAACTGGCCCCGAAGGTCAAGCAGGAAGTGCGCGACGCGAGCCTCAAGATGGTCAACGGACACGTCGTCGCCACCGGGACCAGCCGCGAGGGGCGCACGCTCAAGATTCTCGACACGAAGGCTGCGATCATCAGCGAGATCGGAGCCCGCCAGGCCGGAACGCCGGCCCAGCCCGTCGCGGCGGTCGTCAGGGCCGTCGACCCCAAGCTGACAACCGCGGACGCCAAGAAGTTCGCCCCAAAGATGAAGATGATCAGCGACTACAGCGTCTACTACTGGGTCATCATCAACAACCACTGGGGCGGGAACATCGAGGGTCCGGCCACGGTGATCAACGGCACGGTCGTGCCGGCAGGCGAAAAGTTCGACTTCTGGAAGGTGGTCGGCGACCTGCACGATGCCCCCGGCACCGGGCCGGGCAACGCGATCGAGGGCGGGAAGATCACGGTCACCGGCGCATTCGGCGGCGGCATCTGCACGACGTCCACGACGCTCTTCAACGCGGCGTTCCGGGCCGGCATGATCCCGGGCGCCCGACAGAACCACAACGAGTTCATCGACCGGTATCCGCCGGGCCTCGACGCCACGGTGTGGATCGTCGGCAAGACCAAGCAGACGATGAGCTTCAAGAACGACACGGCCTACCCGATCCTGATCACGCGGACCGTCACCGGAAACAGCAGCAAGCGGTGGCTCACGTTCAAGATCTGGAGCGTGCCGAACCACCGGCAGGCCAAGATCAGCAACACGGTCATCCAGCCGGGCGAGCGCGCGGTCCACAGGACCGTGCAGGATCCGACCAAGCCGAAGGGGTACGTCTTCTTCAACAACTCCGCGGTGAACGGCGCCAGGGTGTGGACCACCGTGTCGATCTACGACCACGGCAAGCTCCACTGGCGGAAGCGCTACTACTCGAACTACCCAGCGGTGGACGGTGTCACCGTGGTGGGGACCAGGGGGTCCTGACGCCGGCCTGTTTCGGCGCGGGCGCGAGCGGGTAGGGGAGGGAGCTCCCATGACGGAAGCCAAGCTACGCACCGGCATGACGGGCAAGGCGAGCGACGCGAAGGCGGCGGACGGCGACGCGCCCGTGTTCGCCTACATCGCCAGCCTGCCGCAGCCGCAGCGCGGCATCGCCGAGCAGGTCGATGCCCTGGCCGCCAGGACGCTGCCGGGTCTCCGGCGAGCGGTGAAGTGGGGGATGGCGTACTACGGCGTGGACGGCGGCTGGTGCTTCGCGTCCGGTGCCTTCGTCGGCCACGTGAAGGTCATGTTCATCCGTGGAACCGACCTCGAGCCGGAACCGCCGGTGACGCCGACCGGCATGGGCAAGGCCACCCGCGGTGTCGAGCTGGAATCGGTCGACGACATCGATGAACGTCAGCTCGCGTCCTGGATGGAGCAGGCTGCCAAGATCCCGTTCGCCGGCGGCAAGAAGCGCTGACGGGCTGGCGGCCTGACGGAGCCGCGCTCGGTGAACGATCAGGCCCCGGCTTCGGGCGCCTCCACGAGCTCCGCGAGCTTCGTCGTCGTCGCCCAGCTGCGGATCGTCATCGACTTGTAGTGCGGGCTGACCGCGATCTTGCTCAGGCGACTCTTCGTGCGCTGGGCGCTCAGCCGCTGCGAGTAGATGACGCCCTTGCCCGGCCAGACGGCGTCGACGCCCTCGCGTGGGTCGAACGCCTCCATCGCGGCGGTCGCGTCGATGCCCATCAGGAAGATCGCGTCGCTGTGGTACTTGCCCGGCTGATCGCCGAAGCCCTTCGGCCGGTCAGCGACGACGGCCCGGAGCTGGGCCGCGGTCAGCGACCAGGACGGCGATGAGCTCCGAGTGGAGCTTGAACGCCTTCGGCAGGGCTGCCTCGATCTCCCGCTTGATCCGATCGGGCCCATGCTTGGAGCTGAGGATCACGTTGCCGCTCGCGATGTACGTGGCGACATCCTCGTAGCCCAGCTCGCCGAGCACCTCGCGCAGGCGCGCCATCGGCACCGGGTTCTTGCCGCCGACGTTGATCCCGCGCAGGAGCACCACGTACCTGGTCACGGGTCGAGGGTAGCGAACGGGTAGCGCGGAGCCGGGCGCGTGCGGCGGCGCGACATAACTCACCTTATCGGAAGTGCTGGAGCCCGAAGGCGCAGACCTCGCACTGCGTCTTGTTCAACCGGGCGCGGCCAGGCCAGCGGTGACGGCGTCGATGATCGTCGCGTGCTCGGGGAACCCGCCGTCGCGGGCCATCGAATGCACGAGCTGGCCGTCGACCGACACCTCGAACGTGCCGTCGAGCCACGGCACGAGCTCGATCGAGGCCAGCTCGTGGCCGAACCGGCGCATCAGGGCGTCCGCGAGCGCGAGGGTCTGGGGCTCATAGCCACACTCGGCGCAGTACACGATCCGGACCCGCGCGCTCATCGCGTGTGCGGGACGCGCTCGCCGACCTGCGGCGCCCGGGCGATGGCGTCGCGGATGGCCACCACCACCTGGCGGTTCGCCCACGGGATGCTCGCGGTCCGCCTGGCCTGGATCTCGCCCAGGAGGCGCGTGCGGACGTCGTCGGGCAGCTCGCTTGCCGGCGCATCGGGCGAACCGAACTCGGGGTCCGACGCGTAGACCGCCCGGCGGTCCTCCTCGCGACGCTCGGTCACCGCCACCGGACGTTCGATCAGCACGCCGACCTCGTCCCAGTCGGCGTCGAAGAACGCGAACACCGGCAGGGACTCGAAGCGGCCCTTGTTGAGGTAGCGGGTCGCGAGGTCGGGCACGTCGGCCTTGATGAAGCAGCGCAGGTCGAGGGTCGGCGCGACCTCACGGGCCAGGGCCGCGACGACCGGCAGGTTGGCGACGACGTCGCCGCACCAGTCCTCGACCAGGGCGGCGCACGAGAGCGGTCGCAGCGAGCGGAAGTACTCGAGGTCCCGGGGATCGAGGACGACGGCCGCCTCGGCCGCCTCCAGACGCTCGCGGTTCTGGGTCATCGAGTCCTTGAAGGCCTGGTACGTCAGGCCGGTGCCAAAGCGCGTCGCGTCCACGAGCGATCCCGATCCTCCCCTGCCCGTCGTCCGGCGGCGGCGCCATACCCGGCCCAACCCGCCTCGAACGGTAGCGCAGGTCGCCCCGCGAGGGCGGTCCCCTACCCCGGGTTCAGCGCCGGCCGGTCACGGTTCGGACCGCAGCAGCACCGTCACGGGACCGACCGTGCGCTCGATCGGCAGCTCGGCCTTGATGGCGGCCCAGGTCTCGGGGCTGAGCGCCGCCTTGTTCGGCCGCAGGATGAGCACGGCATCGCCCGACGAGTAGTAGTCGGCCATGGCCTGCTGGTACTCGGGCAACGCCCGGCGCGGCAGCTTGCGCCCCTTGCGCTCCGCGTTGAAGACGTGCGAGAGCGAGTTCGGGTTGAGCAGCAGCCGGCAGCCGTTCTCGAGCGACCGGCGGAGGGTCTCGGTCCGGATGAGCGCGATTGGCGCGTCGGCCGTGACGCACCGGGCGCCGCTCAGGTCGGGGACGGTGGCGCTGAGCGGCACGGGCTCGCCATCCGGACGCAGGGTCAGGACCGCGAGCCCGGCGAACCCGATCGCGACGATCGCGATGGCCAGCCGGCGCCCATTGGGTCCGAACCGGCCGGCCACCCAGTCGATGACGGTCGCCAGGCTGGCACCGATGGCCAGTGCCGCCTGTGGCGCGATCCACCCGCCGTAGTGCGGGTAGAACACGGGCGTGATCATCAGGAACGCCGTCTGCGCCGCGAGGATCGCGACCCACAGGCGGATCTCGCGTCGCTTCCAGGCCACCGCGACGACCAGGGCGGCCAGGGCGAGGAACACCAGGATCACGGCGGCATCGGGGATCAGGTTCGCGAGGCGTGAGTTGTCGGGCAGGCCCCCGAGCAGCCGCAGCCGTTCGGCGCGACCGGTGTGGAACTCGCCCGTCCGGCCGAGCTGGGTGAACACGAACATCTGGATCATCCGCGGGCCGGTGGTCACGAGGAAGGGCAGCAGGAGCACCAGCACGGTCGCGACCCCGCCCGCGACGTACGCACCGGCGAGCCGGACCATCCGTCGCGGCTCGGTGCGGAACGTGAGCAGCAGCCAGCCGAACACGACGGCCGCCGGCACCACCGTCCACACCTGGATGGCGCCCGCGAGGCCGATCGCCACGCCGGCCACGGCGACCCGCCGAGCGCGTGAGCTCGCCCCGTTCCCGGCCCGTGAGCACCAGCAGCGCGATGAGCAGCAGCGTGCCCTGGGGTGCGACGAGGTACGTCGTCCGCTCAAACTGGGCCGGGACGACCCACAGGGCATACAGCACCGCCGCGCAGATCGCCGACGGCGTCCCCGCTCGCCGCGCGACCAGCGCGACGAGGATGGTGTTCACCGCCCCGAGGACCATGAACGCGACTCGCACGATGGCGAACGCGGTCGACTCGCCCGTGACGGCGCCCAGCGCGGCGAAGGGCGACAGCAGGTAGAAGATCCCGGGCGGGTGGAGGCTGTTGAAGTCACGGTACGGGAGGCGGCCCTCGACGATGGCCGTCGCCGCGCTGAAGTACACCGTGTCGTCGAAGCCGAGCCGGCCGGTCAGGCCCCCGCCGAGGAGGACCGGGACGAGGCGCACGAGGAACGCCACGAGCGCGAGGCCGAGGAGCCCGAGGACGAACGTCCGCCCGGGTCGGTCGCGAGTGTCGGTCAGCGAGCCGGCGGCATCCGTTGGAACCACGACATTCGCGGCCTAGCGCGGGCCGGTGCCAGCCGGCGCCGTCCGCGTCTCGACGGCGTCCCCGATCGCCGGCTCGTCCTCGGCATCGACCCGCGGGTCGGCCTCGAGCACCGGGACCTTGTCCGCGACGAGCGTCGGGATCAGGTCCGACCAGTTGTGACCGCGGACGCGGATGCGCACCCGCCACGCACGGTCCACCGCGGCCGAGAGCAGGTCCCGCTCATGGGCCCGGAGCGCGTCGTAGTCCTCGCCGTCGATCTGGAGGAGCGGCGCCATCGAGGCGAACGGAGGAAACGTGTACGCGTCGTCGGTGTTGGCGAGCAGGCGATCGAGCGTCGCCTCGAGGGTCGGTGTCTCCGCCAGCGGCTCGCCGCGCTCCATCAGGATCACGCTGTCGAGCGCGGACCGGTCCACGACATCGCAGTCGATGAGCGACGTCACGTGGTACTTGGGCGGCGGGATGAGGAGCTGCACCCACGCGTTGACGGTGACGATCGGCACCGGCATCCGCCCCATGGCGTGCCCGACGGCGCGTCCCTCCCGGGAGTGCAGGCGCGACCGGATGCCGAGCATGATGCGATCGGCGAGCGGCAGGGCGCCCTCGTTGACCGCGCTCATCGTGTGTGACGACAGCGTCATGGGCTTGGCGAACCCGATCACCGTCCCGTCGGGCGCCATGATGGCCATGTCGTCCGACAGGAACCCCCACGAGCGGTGCATCAGGAGCCGCAGCACCGTGCTGGTCTTGCCCGTGTCGGTGAGGGCCGACATCACGACGGCGCCCTGATCCGAGTCGACGGCCGCACAGTGCAGCAGGACGTAGCCGCGCGAGACGAGCATGAACCGCAGGAGCGGCTCGACCATGTTCGTGTACAGCACGTGGTGGGACCAGACGAGCAGCCAGTTGGCGTCGAGGACCACGGGACCCGGCCCCGCCGAGGGGGTGCGGACATCGAACGCCGCGCCCAGCGCGCCGAGCTGCTCGCGATACCGGATGGCACCGCCGTCGAGCGCCGTGCTGATCCGGAGGCGCGGCCGGCCGCCGATCCAGCGGCGACGGATGACGAGGTCGGGCTCGACGGGCTCAGACACGTTGAACGCCGACAGCTCGGGGAGCGCGACCGGCGACTGGACGCGCAGCAGCCCGTGGATGTCGTACTGGTAGGCGCCGTGGGTCGCCTGCTGGTCGCGGCGATCCCGACCCGCCCAGATCCAGTTGTCGGCGACCAGGTATCGGACGCCGAACGTGACGCCGATGGCGAACAGGTTCGACACCAGGTAGTTGATCCCACCCACATCCGTCATCACGTACATCACGGGCAGGCGGATCACGAGCGTGGCCGCGTTGACCGCGTTGTAGGCGAGGTACCGCAGGAGCATGTTGCCGCGCGTCTCGCGACCGCGGAACACCCAGAGCTCGATCAGCAGGAAGTTGTTGAGCGTCGAGACCTGGGACGCGAGCACCGCCGACAGCAGGTAGTACACCCCGAGGCCTTCGGTGAACACGTACAGGGCGACCTGGTTCACGAAGATGCCGAAGATGCCGACGACGGCGAACTTCGACGGCGAGGCGAGCGCACGGAGGACCCGACGGATCCGCGGCCGCCGGTGACGGTGCGGCGTCAGCTCCGAGGCGGATGCGTCCGACAAGCAGTGGGCCTCGTGCTCAGGCGTTGTTGCGCAGATCACGCGCCGTTGACCTCGGGATGGTAGGGCCCGGGGTTCGCGCTGGCAAACCGAGCTCGACGCGCCGAGCCCGCGCGACCCGGGCCGTCCCGGGCTTTCAGGTACCTGATGGTGCCCACGTCGGACACGTGCCCGATGGCCGCGACCTCCCGTGACTCGAGGATGGCGAAGTCACGAGACGACGCCGCGACAGCCCGAAGGACGGGCGCACGGGCGGCGTCGAAGGAGGTCTAGATGTCCGCAGCAACACCCCGCGTCGCTCCGGGAGCATCCGACGGCCGTCGGATCGGTATCGCGGTTGGCGCTCTGGTGCTGGCGGTTGCGCTCCTCGTCGGGGCGGCGATCGTCCGACAGACCGGCGTGCTCTCCGCGCCGTCTACGGACAGCCAGGGAGTCACGGTTTCGGTCGGTGGCTACACCGGCATCCCGTACACGCCGTCCCGCAGCCTGGGCGCGGCCGTCGGTGGCTACACCGGCATCCCGTACACGCCGACCCGGCAGCCTGGGCCAGAGCGTCGGTGGCTACACCGGCATCCCGTACACGCCGACCCGGCAGCTCCAGAGCGTCGGTGGCTACACCGGCATCCCGTACACCCCGACCCGGCAGCTCCAGAGCGTCGGTGGCTACACCGGCATCCCGTACACCCCGACGCGTGTCGAGGCGCCGGAGCAGCTCCCCGGCCTCCACGGTGGATCGGGTGCCTCGGGTGGCGGGGCCGCCTCGAACCGCCTGCGCATGGCGCGGTGACCGCGCTGGCGCATCCGGCCTCGCCGGGTACGTCGACCAGACAGCCGAGAGGCGCCGTCGCACGTCGTGACGGCGCCTTTCGCTGCGTTCCTGCCCGCGCCTGTCATGTATCGGGCGGATCATTGAACGCGGATCGAAGCCGATCCGTCTTCGACTGAGCGAAACCGCGTCACGAGGCTGCCATGACCGAGATCCTGCTGTTCCACCACGCCCAGGGCCTCACGCCGGGCGTCCTGGCATTCGCCGACCAGCTCCGCGCCGCCGGCCACACGGTCCACACGCCGGACCTGTTCGACGGCCGCACGTTTCCCTCGCTCGACGAGGGGATGGCCTTCGTGCAGGCGAGCGGCTTCGACGACCTGCGTGCCCGTGGCGTGAAGACCGCCGACGGCCTGCCCGACGACCTCGTCTACGCCGGGTTCTCCTTCGGCGAGGCGGTGGCCCAGGAGCTCGCCCAGACGCGACCCGGCGCGCGCGGCGCGCTCCTGTTCTACTCGTGCATCCCGATCACCGGCGACTGGGCCTTCGGTCCGTGGCCGGATGGGGTGCCGGTCCAGATCCACGGCATGGACAACGACCCGATCTTCGTCGGCGAGGGGGACGTCGACGCCGCGCGCGAGCTCGTCGCAGCGGTCGACGACGCGGAGCTGTTCCTGTATCCCGGCGACCAGCACTACTTCGCCGACAGCTCGCTCCCCTCCTACGACCCCGAGGCAACGGCGTTGCTGACGAAGCGCGTCCTCGAGTTCCTCGCCCGCGTCTGAGCTCGGCGCCTAGCGCCGCGCTAGTCGTCGACGAGCGTGCGTTCGAGTCCGGCCAGCGTCTCGGCGAGCAGCTCCGGGTCGCCGATGTCGTCGGCGTACTGCGCCAGGGCGGCGTTGAGGAACAGCGCGAGCACCCGTGCCCGCAGCAGGCGATCGTCGGTGAGCTCGGCGGCGCCGTACGCGGCCCGGAACGCGGCCCGGCCGGCGGCGTCGAGCAGGCTCCAGTACAGCGCGAGATCGATCGACGGATCCCCGGTGCACACGTCGCCCCAGTCGATCACCGCCGCCGGCACCCCGTCCCCGTCGACCAGCAGGTGACGGATATTGAGGTCGCCGTGGCAGAGCACGAGGCCGTCCGCCGGGCCGAGCTCGTCCGCCGCGACCAGGATGGCCTCGACCGCCGGCGGTGGTGACCACAGCCCGGCCGATGCGAGCTGCCGGAGCCGCTCGCGCGTCCGCGGCACCCGCATCGACATGTCGGCCCGGCCCATCGGGTCGACCGGGAGGTCGGCCCCGTGGCGCGCCAGCTGTGCCCGGGTGTGGAGCGCGTCGAGGAACGACCCGAGGCCGGCGCCCAGGGCAGCCCGCCGGTCGTCGAGGGGCACGGACGCCGGTTCGCGGCCGGCCAGCAGTGGGGACCCGAAGAACGGCCACGGGAACGCGACCGACGGCCGTCCGACCCAGGCGGGCGTCGGGATCGGCAGCGGCAGCGACCCGGCCAGCCCGGGCAGCACGCGGATCTCGCGTTCGAGCCCCGGGACCGCGATGGCCCGCCGCGGGAACCGGAACGCGGTCGTCTCGTCGACGAGCCACAGCGCGTTGTCCCAGCCCTCCGCGAACGGACGGACGCCCTGCACCGTCAAATCCGGGAACTGCTCCCCGAGCAGCCGGCGGACGAGGGCCTCGTCGACCACCACCTCCGCACGCCACTCGGGCGGCTGGGGCGACCGGGAGTCGGGCCGGCGACCGCTCACCGGAGGGCAGGGCCGTCGGCGACGTTTCCTCCGGTCACGATCACGAGCGACGCGCCCGGCCGGCGATCCGGATCGGCCAGCAGTCCCGCCCACGAGGCCGCGGCGGAGCCTTCCGCCGTCAGCCCGAGCTCCGCCGTCAGCACCGCCTGGGCGGCATGCAGCTCCCCCTCCCCCACCAGCAGCATCTCGTCGACGCGCCCGTCCATGAGCGTCAGCGCGTTCGGCACCGGGACGCGCGTCGCGATGCCCTCGGCGTACGTCGCGGCGTCGGGCGTCTCGACGATCCGCCCCTCGCGCCACGAGCGCGTCATCGACGGAGCCGCCGCGGACTGGACGCCCACCACCCGGACCACCCCCTCCCCTCCCCGCTCGCGGAGCCAGGCCCCGACGCCGATGATCAGCGCCCCGTTGCCGACGGGGACGTACGCGTTCGCGATCGGCGGCAGCTCGCCGCGGTCGATCGCATCGGTGACCTCGAGCGCCATCGTCGCCGCCCCGGCCGCGACCGAGACGTCGTCGCCGTCGACCAGGAGGGTCAGGCCGCGGTCCGCGGCGAACGCCTCCGAGGCCGCCCTCGCCTCGTCGAAGTCACGCCCGATCAGCCGCAGGTCCGCCCCGAAGGCGCGAATCCGATCCGCCTTGCGCGGGTTCGCGGCCGCATCGCAGAAGACGACGGCGCCCACGCCCGCCGCCCGGGCCGCGTAGGCGACGCCCTGGCCGAAGTTGCCGCTCGAGGCGACCACGACGGGGCGGTCGGGCCCGACGACGCCGCGGGCCGCGAGACGTCGCACCGCAAGCCAGGTCCCGCGACCCTTGAACGAGCCCACCGGGTTCTCGGTCTCGACCTTGACGATGACCGGATGGCCAGCCAGCGCCGACAGGCCCTCGTGGACGAGCTGGCGGCTGCCGACGAACTCGGGCGCGATCGACGCCAGGCCGGCGCGGATGGCGTCGGCGGTGAGGTCCGGGTGCGGGACGCGTTGGCGGACCGCGGGGCCGAGGTCAGGGGTCACCGGCTCAGGCTACCGGGCGGCCGGGCTCGCGGCGTGCGCGAGACAGCAAAACGCCCGAAGGAACTTCCGTCCTGACCCGGTCTTCCGTCGATGCAAGCACCGTCGGCTCCGTCTTCAGTTCAGCTGCCCCTTCGGGCAAGACGAACCATACGGGACGCGCCGCGGTGCCCACAACGGCGTTATCCACGAGTTTGCGAGATGCACGTCCCGTTGGCCGATCTTGTCCACAGCGCATCCACGAATGGGGCTCTCAGGCCGAGGTTTACCGGGAATCGGCCGCCGCTCCGCCTGCTCGAGCGGCCAGGTCTCGGCGTCGGTCAGGACGGGCAGCCCGGTCGCATCCATCCGGAACGGCACGCCGCCCGCGACCCGCCACGTCTCGGCGTCGATGCGCTCGACCACCCCAGGCCCGGTGGTGATCAGCAGCCCGGCCGTGATCCGGAGGACCGACCGTCGGGCCGATCCGCCCGACTCGAGCTCGCCGGCGAGCCCGCGCACACCCGCCGCGCCCGCGACCGACGACCCTTCGATGTCCACCACGCCACCGGCATCCCAGGGCAGGCCGACGACGTGCCGGATCCCGCCCGCCTCGATGGCGTTGCCGTGGAGCGTGCCGTCGCCCTCGGGGTGCAGCGTCAGGAGCCCGGCCGGCGTCGAGAGCTCCAGGTGGCTGAACGAGCCGTCGGCCGCCGTCTCGAACAGCAGCGAGTGCCGCAGGCCCGCGTCGCCGACGATGGCCTCCCGCCACCGCCGGCCGCGCCGGCCCTCGGCGACGGACCACCAGACGCGGTCGCCGGTCGCCGTCCGTCCCGAGCCGGCCCGCCGGACCAGGCCCGCGCCGATCGTCTCGCTCAGGACGCCACGCCCTCGGCGGCCAGCGACGCCTCCCAGCGCTCCGACGCGGCGCGCAGCTCCCCGGCCAGGCCCGGCGACATCCGCCCCGTCACCCGCACGTCGCGGTTCCGGTACTCCACGTCGACCGTCCCGCGCTCGCGCACCCGCGCGAGCAGCTCGCCCGCGGCGTAGGGCACCGCGACGTCCACGTCCTCCCACAGCGACGCGAGCAGCGCCGCGATCTCGGCCCGCAGCGTGTCGAGGCCGAACCCGGTCTCGGCCGAGACCAGGACCTGCCCGCTCACGGCCGGCGCCGGGTGCGACCCGTCGGCGCCCGGGTACAGGAGGTCGGCCTTGTTGTACGCGGCGAGCCGCGGCTTGTCGCCCGCGCCGAGCTCGTCGAGGACCGTCTGGACCGTCGCGCGGTGCTCGGGCGCGTGCCCGTCGGACGCGTCGACGACCTCGACCAGCACGTCGGCCCGGGTGACCTCCTCGAGCGTCGCGCGGAAGGCGTCGACCAGCTGATGGGGCAGCTTGTGGATGAAGCCCACCGTGTCGGTGACGATCGCGGTCTGGCCGTCACCGAGCTTGACCTGGCGCGACGTCGGGTCGAGGGTCGCGAACAGCTTGTCCTCGGCCTTGGCGACCTCGCTGCCGACGAGCGCGTTGAGCAGGGTCGACTTGCCGGCGTTCGTGTAGCCCACGATCGCGACGGTCGGGTACAGGCGCCGGTCGCGACCGCGCGCGGTCGTCTCGCGCTGGCGCCGGACGTCCTCGACCCGACCCTTCATCTTCTTGATCCGCTCGCGGATGATCCGGCGGTCCGTTTCCAGCTGTGACTCGCCCGGACCACGGGACCCGATGCCGCCCTGCGTGCGCGACAGGTGCGTCCACAGGCGGGTCAGGCGGGGCAGCTGGTACTCGAGCTGGGCGAGCTCGACCTGGAGGCGGCCTTCGTGGGTCTGGGCGTGCAGGGCGAAGATGTCGAGGATGAGCCGGCTGCGGTCGATGACCTTCACGTTGAGCAGGCTCTCGAGGCTCTTCTGCTGTGCCGGGCTGAGCTCGTCGTCGGCGACCAGGAGGTCGAATCCGGTCTCCGACTTCGCCTGGGCCAGCGCCTCGGCCTTGCCCTTGCCCACGTACCAGTTCGGGTCCACATGGCGCCGGTTCTGCCACTCCGCGCCCACCACGTCGGCGCCCGCCGTGGTCGCCAGGGCGGCGAGCTCGGTCAGGCTGTCGTCGGCGGTCCAGCCCTGGTCGTCGCCGGTGTCGACGGCGACCAGGAACGCCTTCTCGACGGGCGGCGCGAGGTCGATCGTCTCTCGGGGGCTCATGGCGGCAGTAGGATACCCGCTCCCCTCCCCGACGCCGGCTGGTCTCCGAGCGCACGGAGGAACCCGTCGAGCGCCTCGAACGCCGGCGTGCCGGGCATCGCCCGTCGCGTCGACGATCGCCAGCCCCGGCTCCCGCCGGAACCAGGTGCGCTGGCGCTTCGCGAAGGTCACGTTGCGCCGGGCGTCGAGCTCGATCGCGGCGTCCCGCGTGAGCGCGCCGTCGAGCACCGCCCAGCTCTCGCGATAGCCGATCGCCGAGAACGCGGGCAGGCCCGGGTCCCAGCGCTCGCGCAGGGCGCGCGCCTCGTCGACGAGGCCGGCCGCGAACTGCCCGCGGGCGCGAGCTCAGGATGCGACGGGCGTGCTCGCGCGGCTCGACGACCAGCTGCAGACCGAGGATGGGCGCTGGATAGCCGACGGCCGCGGGCAGCGGCGCATCTCCGCGCAGCGTGGCGATCTCGAGGGCCCGGACGACGCGCCGAGGGTTGCGGAGGTCCGTCGCCGACGCGAGCCCGGGCGCCTCGTCGACGAGCCGCGCCGCCAGCGCGTCCAGGCCGTCGCGCTCGAGGTCGCCTTCGACGGCCGCCCTGACCTCGGGATCCGACGGCAGCGCGTCGGTGTCGAGGCCGGTCATGATCGCCCGCAGCCAGAACCCCGTCCCGCCCGCGAGGATGCCGATCCCGCCCCGCCGGGCGAGGTCGCCGAGGGCAGCCAGGGCATGCGTCCGGAACGCAGCCACGCTGAACGGCTGGTCAGGGTCCACGAGGTCGAGGCCGTGGTGGACGATCCGGCGCCGTTCCTCCGCGGTCGCCTTGGCCGTCCCGATGTCGAGGCCGCGGTAGACCTGGCGCGAGTCGGCGGAGATCACCTCGGCCGGGCGCCCACCGGCGATCACGCGCTCGGCCAGATCGATCGCGAGACCGGTCTTGCCGGTCGCCGTCGGGCCGCCGATGACGACGAGCGGTGCGAGCGTCAGGCGAGCGCCCCGCGAAGGGCGTACGGCCCCGCGTGCTCGACCCGAACCGTGACCAGGCAGCCGACCAGCGAGGGCGACCCGGCGACGTGCACCAGCTTGTTCTCGCGCGATCGGCCGGCGAGATGGGCCACGCCATCGGGCAGGTGCGCGAACACGTCGCGCGAGTCGGCGGTCCCGGCCGCCTCCTCGTCGTCGTGGTCGTGGGCCCGAGGCGGGACGACCGCGTCGACGAGGACCTCGGTGGTCCGATCCACCCACGTGCCGTTGCGCTCGAGCCCGATGCCCTCCTGGAGCGCCAGCAGCTCGACCAGCCGGCGGCGCTTCTCGGCCGTGGGCACGTCGTCCGCGAGGCGCGTCGCCGGCGTGCCCGGGCGCTCGCTGTAGGCGGCCGCGAAGACCTGGTCGTAGCGGACGGTCTCGAGCAGCCGGAGCGTCGCCTCGTACTCCGCGTCGGTCTCGCCGCAGAAGCCGGTGATGACGTCGGTGGACAGCGCGATCCCGGGGACCGCCTCGCGGATCCGGCCGAGGCGCTCGAGGTAGTGGTCGATCGTGTACTGGCGCCCCATCCGACGGAGCATCGTGTCGCTGCCCGACTGCACCGGCAGGTGCAGGGCCTCGCACACCGACGGGCACGTCGGCCATCGCCTCGATCAGGCGGTCGGACAGGTCCCACGGGTGGGAGGTCACGAACCGGAGGCGCGGGATGGCGGGAGCCCCGTCGGCCGTCCGCAGCCCGTCCACGGCGCGGATCAGCTCGGCGAGGTCGGGCCGGCCCTCGCGATCCTGCCGGCGACCGACCGTCCGCGCGGTGTGGATGTGCCCGAAGCGTGGCTCGGGCTCGAGGTCGTGGCCGTAGCTGTTGACGTTCTGCCCGAGGAGCGTGACCTCGCGGTACCCGGCGGCGGCCAGGGCCCGCGCCTCGTCCACGATCTCGTCGAACGGTCGGCTGCGCTCCGGGCCGCGGCTGAACGGGACGATGCAGTAGGTGCAGGTCTTGTCGCAGCCGTAGATGATCGGCAGCCAGGCGCTGATCGCCGAGTGCCGGGAGACGGCGCCGCCCGCGATCGCGTCGGCCCGTGCGCGCACCAGGTGCGAGGCGTCCGAGACCGCGGCCCCGTGGACGAGGGTCGTCGCGGCCGTCATCGCAAACGCCACGCCATCGACCGCGCCCACGGGGCCCTGTGCCGACGCCAGGCCCAGGCGGTCGACGAGCTCGGGCTCCTCGTCCGGCCGCAGGAACACGTCGACGGCCGGGTAGCGGCGCGCCAGCCCCGCACGGTTCGATTCGCGCACCGAGCAGCCGGTCATGACCACGCGCAGGCCGGGGTTCGCGGCCTTGAGCCGGTTCAGGTGCCCCTGGCGGCCGATGACCTTGGCCTCGGCCGCCTCGCGGATCGCGCAGGTGTTGATCACGACGAGGTCGGCGGCGTCCATCGACACCGCCTCCGCGCAGCCCGCGGCCAGCAGCCGGCCCGCCATCTCCTCGGAGTCGCTCTTGTTCATCTGGCAGCCGAGCGTCCAGACGAAGAACGACGGCAGGGCGCGGACCTCGGGGCGGAACTGCTCCAGGCGCGCGTCCTCGGGCACGAACGGGTCGCGCGGGCCGGCTGCGCCGGCGACCGGCGGGGCGATGTCGAGGACGGGCAGCGATCGGGTGGCCATGCGGGTGCACATGGTAGTGCAGCCGCGCGCCCGATTCGGCCGCGCCGGCGGCACGATCAGCGGCCGAGTGCCGCCCGCAATCGCTCCACGAGCGCGTCCGGCAGGACCAGACCCGCGTGGCTGAGCGGGTACGGGCCGAAGTCGCCGTGGTAGTCGGTGCCGCCGGTCTCGACGAGGCCCAGCGACGTGGCGAGCGCGCCGACCGCGGCCCGGGCCTCGGGCTTGAACGACCAGTGGTGGCTCTCGATGCCGTTCAGGCCCTCGTCCACGAGCTCGTGCAGCAGCGCCAGGTGCGTGGTCGCCTCCGGGAAGTGCGCCAGCGACGCGATGCCGCCCGCACCCCGGATCGCGCGGATCGCCTCGACGGGGCCGAGGCCCTGGCGCGGGACGTAGCCCGGCATGCCCCAGCCGAGGTACCGGGCGAACGCATCTTCGACGCTGGTCGCGTGACCCGCCGCGATCAGGGCGCGGGCCACCGTCGGGCGGCCGAGCGCGTCGTCGCGCGTCAGGTCGAGCGCGGCCACCTGCGCGTCCACGCCGATCCCGGCCTCGCGAAGCCGGTCGAGCGTCGCCACGAACCGGGCCCGCCGCGCCGCCCGCTGCCCGGCGAGCGCCACTTCGAACGCCTCGTCGTCGGGATCGACACCCAGGCCGAGCACGTGGAGCTCGCCGCCGGGGATGTCGAGGCCGCGGGTGACGGCGTTGATCTCGACGCCCGGGACGAGGTCGAGGCCGGCCGGGATGCCCGGCGTCCCGGCCAGCTCGCGGTAGCCCGCCAGGTTGTCGTGGTCGGTGATCGAGAACAGCCGGACGCCGGCCTCCGCCGCCTGGCGCACGAGCTCCGCCGGCTCGAGGACGCCGTCGGAGCGCGTCGTGTGCGCGTGGAAGTCGCCGATCGAGCCGCCGGCCTCGGGATCGATCTCCCAGTCGCCCGTCGTCGGCTGGTGGCGGGCGGTCACGGGTCTAGACCTCGACGAGGCGCTGGATCCGCTCGATCTGCAGCGCCCGACCGGTGGCCGGGTCGACGTCGATCTGGCACGCGTTGAGCACCACCGGACCCACGCCGACCTCGAACCGCGTCGGCAGGGCGTTGATGAACCGCGGCAGGACGGTCGCGGGATCGAACCCGATGACGCTCCACAGCGGTCCGGTCATGCCCAGGTCGGTGAGATAGGCCGTCCCCTTGGGCAGGATCCGCTCGTCACCCGTGACCACGTGCGTGTGCGTGCCCACGACCACCGAGACGCGCCCGTCGAGGTACAGCCCGAGCGCGTTCTTCTCCGACGTCAGCTCGCAGTGGAAGTCCACGAGCCGGATCGGCGGCAGCGGCTCGGACGCCTCGTCGAACAGCCGGTCGGCGTCGGTGAACGGGTTCTCGATCTGCTGCATGTAGGTGCGGCCCTGGAGGTTGATCACCGCGAGCTCGTTGCCGTCCAGCGCGTGGAACACGCCCCAGCCGCGACCCGGGACCTCGTGGGTGCCGTAGTTGAGGGGTCGCAGCACCCGCTCGCTCGACTCGAGGTACGGGTAGATCTCGCGCTTGTCCCAGATGTGGTTGCCGGACGTGATCACGTCGACGCCGGCATCGAACAGCGCCTCGGCCGTGGACTGGGTGAGGCCCATGCCGCCCGCCACGTTCTCGCCGTTCGCGGTGACGAAGTCGATCCGGCGCTCGTCACGGATGCCCGGCAGCACCTGCTCCACGGCGACCCGGCCCGGCTTGCCGATGATGTCGCCGATCATCAGGATCCGCGTCGCGCCCGGCGGACGCGGCGCGTCGCCATTGGGCGGGTTGCCGAGCGTCACGGCTCAGCGATGTCCGGAGAGATCGGTCGCTCGCACGATGTGAGCCTAGCAAGGGCTCGATCGCGGCATTCGGCTCTGGATACCCGGCGACGAGCGTCGCGCGTCACCCGTTGGGCATGTCGCCAACCATCAAGGCGCGAACATCTCGCTGACGACGGGCCAGATCAACTCGGCCTCGGCGGCCTGGCCCTTGAGGTTGAGGTGGTTGTAGTCGGGCGAGAAGTTCTCGAGCGTGTCGACGTAGGCCGCGCGCACGCCGCCGTCCGTGCGGCACTGCGAGACGGCGGCGCAGACCCGCGCCTGCTCCGCTTCGTACGCGTCGATGATCCCGGTGAGGTAGTCGAAGTTGGCCTGGATCGGCTGGCCGTCGGCGTCGAGGAATGCGCACATCCCGCCCTCCTTGAGCGGCCCCACCACGCTCGGGTCGTGCGCGATGAGCTCCTCGACGAACGGGATGCTCGGCCGGCCCAGCTGGCCGACAACCAGAACCTTCACGTCCGGTGACGCTGTCGTGATGAGGTCGAGCGCCTCCGCGACGGATCCGCCGACCTCCGGCACATGCTCCTCGTCGGTGCCATCGCATCGGATGTCGCTGTCGATCGTCTGGATGATGGCGAGTGCCGGAGTCGGGACGATCGAGAGCGCCTGACGTGCCATCCCCGGCAGCTCGGACGCGGACGCGCTGCCATGGGCGACGTTGGCCGCCCTACCGGCGATGTCGGGGCGAGCGTCCTGGAGCCGCAGGTAGACGCTCTTGACGTCGGGCGAGGTCCCGGTCGCCCAGGAGTTCTCGGCCATGGCCGTACCGCCCGTGCCCTCGCCCGTCAGGCCCGAGTGCCCCATCGCGATCACGCCGGACGGCCCGCCCGTGGGCGCGGACGGGGACGGCCCCGTCGACGAAGACACCGACGGGGACGCGGCCGGATCCGGGGTGCGGGATTCCGGTGATCCCGACCCGACGGCGTTCGGTACCGATGCGGGCGCGCTCGATGCACATCCCGCGAGCACCAGGGCGACGGTGACGAGACCGATCGTCCGACGCATGTCCTGCACTCCGCCGACCACCTCGGCAGGCGACGCTACTTCGCGTACTCGACCGCGCGGGTCTCGCGGATCACGGTGACCTTGATCTGGCCCGGGTACGTGAGGCTGTCCTCGATCTTCTTGACGATGTCGCGGGCGAGCCGGGTGGCCGACAGGTCGTCGATCTCCTCGGGGCGGACGAGGATGCGCACCTCGCGCCCGGCCTGGACGGCGAACGAGCGCTCGACGCCGGCGAAGCTCTCGGCGATGCCCTGGAGGTCCTCGAGCCGCTTGACGTAGGTCTCCATCGTCTCGCCGCGGGCGCCCGGCCGGGACGCGGAGATCGCGTCGGCCACCTGGACGATCGGCGCCTCGATGCAGGCGAACTCGACCTCCTGGTGGTGGGCGGCGATGCTGTTCACGATCTTCATCGGCATGTTGTGCTTCTGCGCGATGGAGGCGCCGATGGCGGCGTGCGGCCCCTCCACCTCGTGGTCGACGGCCTTGCCGATGTCGTGCAGCAGGCCACCGATCTTCGCGGCGTTGATGTCGGCGCCGAGCTCGGCCGCCATGATCGCCGCGAGGTGGCTGGTCTCGACGCTGTGGACGAGCACGTTCTGGCCGTAGCTCGTGCGGTACTTGAGCCGGCCCAGGAGCTTGACCAGCTCGGCGGGGAGGCCCGGGACGCCCGCCTCGTAGGCGGCCTGCTCGCCGGCCTGGCGGATCACGAGGTCCACCTCGGCCTTCGACTTGTTGACGACCTCCTCGATGCGGCCCGGATGGATCCGGCCGTCGGCGATGAGCTTCGTCAGCGACAGGCGGGCGATCTCGCGGCGAACGGGGTCGAAGCCCGACAGCACGACGGTCTCCGGGGTGTCGTCGATGATCAGGTCGACGCCGGTGGCCTGCTCGAGGGCCCGGATGTTGCGGCCCTCGCGGCCGATGATCCGGCCCTTCATCTCGTCGCTCGGCAGGTGGACGACCGTCACGGCGTGCTCGGCCGTGTGGTCCGCGGCCACGCGCTGCATCGCGGTCACGATGACCTCGCGGGCCTTCTCCTGGGCCTCTTCCCGTGCGCGGCGCTCGATCGCCCGCGACAGCTTGACCGCGTCGTGCTCGGCCTCCTCGCGGATCGCCTCGAGCAGCACGCCCTTCGCGTCCTCCGCCGACAGCCCGGACACGCGCTCGAGCGCGACGATCTGCTCCCCGATGAGCCGCGTCAGCTCGCCGCGCTCCGTCTCGAGGTCGCGCTCGCGGTCGTTGATCTTGCGGCTCTTCTCCTCGAGCAGGTCGGCGCGCTGGTCGAGCTGCTCGTCGCGCGCCAGGAGGCGGCGTTCCAGGTTCTGGAGCTCGGTCCGCTTCGCCCGGGCCTCGTCCTCGGCCTCGCGGCCCAGCCGGAGCTTCTCGTCCTTCGCCTCGAGGATCATGTCCTTCTGCTGGGTCCGAGCCTCGGCGACGATCCGGGCGGCCTTGTCCTGGGCGGACTTGACGGTCTGGGACGACCACATGCCGCGGGCGACGAACCCCACGGCAATGCCGACGACGGCGGCGACGACGGCCGCAACGGCGACAGCGAGTTCCATCTTCGGTTCCTCCCATCCGGCGGACGGAGCCGCCGGAGGCGTTGGCGTATCAGGTTCGGGCTACGCCGCACCGGCGATCGCTTGGGCTCGGGACCGGGCAGGCGTTTGACGACGCTCCACCCGCTTCCAGCCGGTGCCACGGCTCGCCCGGAGGCGGCCCTCGGGTCCGCGTCCGGTTATCGCCGTAGCCTACTACGGAGTCCCGGAACCGGCACCGGCCGATCGCCCGGTCGCCGGGCCCGTCCCTCAGCCGTCGGGCGGTGCCTCTTGCGGCTCGTCGGCATCGGGATCCGGGACCTCGAGGATCGCGCGCGACGCCTCGCCGGCGGTCGAGGGATCGAACCCGTTGCGCGCGAGGAGCGCGTACGCGCGCTGGCGTCGAACCCGCGGATCCGCGACCCGCGCGAGCGACCTGGCATGCCGCGCCAGCAGGCGATCCGCCGCCGCCCGGTCGGGGTTCACATGACTGTCGCCGTCCGCGGTCGCGTCCTCCGCGCCCCGTCGCCGGTCGTCGAGGACCGCCCGGACGAGCGCATCGTCCACGCCCTTCAGCCGCAGCTCCCGCCGCAGCGCGAGCTCGCCGCGCGGGCGGGCCCGGTCGCGGGACTCGACCCACGTCCGGGCGAACGCGTCGTCGTCGAGGTAGCCGAGCTCGCCCAGCCGCGTGATCGCCGCCTCGACGAGGGCCATCCGGTAGCCCGCGGTGGTCAACCGCCGCCGGACCTCCGCGACGGATCGCGGGCGGGCCTCGAGGTACCGCGCCGCCGCCTCCAGCACGTCCGCGACGTCCTCGACCGCGGCCCGTCGCTCGCGCCGCTCCTGGAACGACTCGCGCCGTCGGCCCGTGGCCGGCGCGCGCGGACCGTCGTCCACCTCAGAACGGCTTGGCGAGCATCAGCACGAGCACGATCG
The DNA here is from genome assembly GCA_963767945.1 of uncultured Chloroflexia bacterium. Lineage (GTDB taxonomy): Bacteria > Chloroflexota > Limnocylindria > Limnocylindrales > CSP1-4 > CAIXZV01. Next base: position 716,182 of record CAVYGH010000013.1, read on the forward strand.
TGACGGCGGTGAGCTCGTAGACGTGCGCGGCGCGGGTGACGGGATCCGACCATGCCTGGCGCAGCGCGTCCGTGACGACGCCGGCGGCCTCGGCCTCCTCGAGCGCCGCCTCGAACACCCGGCCGCGCGGCAGGAACACCAGTGGGACCAGCGGCAGGACCGAGAGGTACAGCACCAGCGACACGAACAGCCAGTTCGCGCCCGCGCCCACGAACGGCCCGAGCAGCGGCAGGCCCAGGGCCCAGGCCGTCAGGATGCCAAGGATGAACACCACGAGCGAACCGACGATGACCAGGGTCTCGAACGGCGCCGCGACCCGGGTCAGCAGGCGCATCTGGGCCGGGGTCTCGGCCCGCTCGGCCGCCGCCAGCACCATCCAGCGCCCGAAGAGTCCGACGATGAAGCCGATTCCGGCCAGCGCGTGGAGCACCCCCAGGAGCCCCGGCAGCGTCGCCAGGTTCATCGCACCCTCGACTCCATCACCCCGGCCGCGGCACCGACGCGGCCGGCTGGGCCTACTCGGCCTCCTCGATGCCCTCCACCGGCAGCGTGACCTCCGAGATCTTCGACCGGATGCGCCGGTCGATCTCGGCCGAGACGTCCGCGTTGCCCTTGAGGAAGTCCTTGGATGCCTCGCGGCCCTGCCCGAGGCGGGTCTCGCCGAACGTGAACCAGGCGCCCGTCTTCGTGACGACGTCCATCGCGACGCCGACGTCGAGCAGGCCGCCTTCGCGCGAGATGCCCTCGCCGTACATCACGTCGAACTCGGCGACGCGGAACGGCGGCGACACCTTGTTCTTCACGACCTTGACCCGGACCCGGTTGCCGACCGACTCCGTCCCGGTCTTGATGGTCTCGACGCGCCGGATGTCGAGGCGGACCGAGGCGTAGAACTTGAGCGCGCGGCCACCGGGCGTCGTCTCGGGGTTGCCGAACATCACGCCGATCTTCTCGCGCAGCTGGTTGGTGAACACGAGCGACGTGTTCGAGCGGCTGACGGCGCCCGTGAGCTTGCGCAGGGCCTGGCTCATCAGCCGGGCCTGGATGCCCACGAAGCTGTCGCCCATCTCGCCCTCGATCTCCGCCCGCGGCACGAGGGCCGCCACGGAGTCGAGGACGACGATGTCCACGCCGCCCGACCGGATCAGGGTCTCGGTGATCTCGAGCGCCTGCTCGCCGGTGTCCGGCTGGCTCACGAGCAGCTCGTCCACGTTGACGCCGCAGGCCCGCGCATAGCCCGGGTCCAGGGCGTGCTCCACGTCGATGAACGCTGCGATCCCGCCGCGCCGCTGGGCCTCGGCGATGACGTGCTGGCAGACGGTGGTCTTGCCCGACGACTCGGGGCCGAAGATCTCGGTGATCCGGCCGCGGGGGATGCCGCCGACGCCGAGCGCGAGGTCGAGCGCGATCGAGCCCGTGGGGATCGAGTCGACCTGCTGCCGCTGGGCGGAGCCGAGCTTCATGATCGAGCCCGCGCCGAACTGCTTCTCGATCGCGAGAATCGCGGCGCTGACGGCCTTGCCTCGTTCGGCGACGGCCTTCTCGGTCCCGCCGTTGCGGGCGTCCAACTCCTTGCCGGTGATCGTCATCCCAGTCCTCGCTCCGTGCGGCTGCTGCCGACTCGACGGCGCGGGACCCGGTCCCCGTCCGCCAGACGCCTAGCCCTCGCTGGACTCCGGTTCATCCCATCGTGGCTTGCGCTGCTTCTTGATGACCTCCACCTGCTGGGGAGGCTCGGAGAGCGGCGACAGGCTGGGCTGGGAGGACTTGTCCTTGGGCTTCTTCTTGACTTCCTTGTGGGGGCGATCCCGTGATCCCATTTCGCGCCTCCACGCAATGCTGACGGTACCGACACGGACTTCACGCCGGCTTCGCGGTGCCTTCACCGCCACTCATCCGAACGGCGCGGGAGCGCAGCCGGGGGGTCTCGACGGGGAAGGTTCCGGCGCGCAGCGCGGCCCGGATCCTGACCATGAAGTCTAGGGTGAAGGTGAGGTTGTGACAAGTCGCGAGCCGGTACGCGAGCATCTCCTTGGCCCGGAACAGATGGGCCAGATACGCCCGCGAAAAGCGCGTGCAGAGCGGGCACGGACAGTCGTCCTGGACGGGCCGCGGGTCGTCCCGGAACTGCTCGTTGCGGAGGTTCAGGCGGCCGCCCGGCACCCACAGCTGTGCGTTGCGCGCCACTCGAGCGGGGAGCACCGAATCGAACAGGTCGATGCCTCGGTGGACGGCGTCGAGCAGGTCGAGCGGCGAGCCCAGGCCCATCAGGTAGCGCGGCCGCGGATCGCCGTCCAGGAACGGGATCGTCTCGTCCAGCGTGAGGTTCCGTTCGTCGGGCGTCTCGTCGCCCGCGAGGCCGCCGATGTTGATGCCGTCGAACGGCAGGTCGGCGATGAACCGTGCCGACTCGGCGCGCAGCTCGCGATCCAGGCCGCCCTGGACGATCCCGAACAGGGCCTGGTCGGGCCGGGTGTGCGCCGCAAGCGACCGCTCGGCCCAGCGATGGGTGCGGTGCATCGCGTCCGCGACGACGGCCTTCGACGAGCTCGGGAACACCGGCTGGTCGAACGCGACCGCCACGTCCGCGCCCAGCGCCTGCTGGACCGCGATCGAGTGCTCCGGCGTGAACCGGTGGATCGAGCCGTCGAGGTGGCTCTTGAAGGTGACCCCGTCGTCGTCGATCACCCGCAGGTCGCCCAGCGAGACGACCTGGAAGCCGCCCGAGTCGGTCAGGATCGGCCGGTCCCAACCCATGAACCCGTGCAGCCCGCCGAGGCGCTCGATGCGTTCATGGCCGGGGCGCAGATACAGGTGGTACGTGTTGGCCAGCACGATCGTCGCGCCGGCGTCGGCGACCTCGTCCGGGTGCAGCGCCTTGACGGTCGCGTTCGTGCCGACCGGCATGAACTGGGGCGTCTCCACGACGCCGTGCGGCAGCGTCAGGCGCCCGAGCCGCGCCCGCGTCGAGCCGTCGGCGGGCGGCGGGACGAGGACCTCGAAGCTGGCGGCGCCGGTCACGGTCAGCGGCGCGCGAGCAGGCTGAGGACGACCGAGGCCACGATCGAGACGACCAGCATCGTCCCCAGCGGGATGAAGATCGTGACGTTCTCGCCCTTGATCGTGATGTCGCCGGCAGGTGGCCGAGGATCGGGATCCGCGACCCGAACACCATCACCGCGCCGGCGGCAGCGATGACGAGGCCGATGACGATGAGGACGCGACCGAAGGGCTCGTAGCTGTCCACGGTCAGCGCGATGGGACGTCGTCCCACAGCGCCGGCATGTCCGGCTCCGAGCGCCGTGGCGGCGGGATCTCGTAGCCGAGCGCGGCCAGGTGCTGGCGGGCGCCCTCGGTGGCGATCCGGCCCTGCGGGGTCCGGTCGAGGAACCCGAGCCGCAGCAGGAAGGGCTCGTACACGTCCTCGATGGTCTCGGTCTCCTCGGCGAGGACCGCGGCCAGCGCCTGGACGCCCACCGGGCCCGACTGGAACTTCTGCACGATCGCGGCCAGCAGCTTGCGGTCGGTGGTATCGAGGCCGAGGTCGTCGATGTCGAGCACCGCCATCGCCTCGGCGACGGCCTGCTCGTGGATCGTGCCGTCCCCGTGGACCTCGGCGTGGTCGCGAACCCGGCGGAGCAGCCGGTTGACGATGCGTGGCGTGCCGCGGCCGCGGCGGGCGATCAGCTGCGCGGCGCTGGCGTCGATCTCGACGTTGAGGATGCCGGCCGACCGACGGACGATCGCCGCCAGCTCGTCCTCGCCATAGAAGTCGAGCCGGTAGGTCATGCCGAAGCGGTCCCGGAGCGGGCCGCTGATCCGGCCGGCCCGCGTCGTCGCGCCGACCACCGTGAACGGCTTGAGGCTGAGGCGCAGGCTCCGGGCACTCGGACCCTTGCCGATCATGACGTCGAGCGCGAAGTCCTCCATCGCGGGATACAGGATCTCCTCGACGGCGCGGTTGAGCCGATGGATCTCGTCGATGAACAGCACGTCGCGCTCGTCGAGCGCGGTGAGGATCGCGGCCAGGTCCCCGGCCCGCTCGACGGCGGGGCCGCTGGTGTAGCGGACGTTCACGCCGAGCTCTCGCGCGATGATCGTGGCGAGCGTCGTCTTGCCCAGGCCCGGCGGGCCGTAGAGGAGGACGTGATCGGCCGCCTCTCCCCTCCCCTTGGCCGCCTGGAGGAGGACGTCGAGGCTCGCCTTGACCTCTCGCTGGCCGATGTACTCGTCCAGCGTGCGCGGGCGCAGCGACCCTTCCACGGCGACCTCGCCGGGGTCGCTGGCGCCGGCCGCGAGGAGGCTGAGGCCGTCGTCGGTCATCGCGCGGAGTCTACCAGCATCGACGCCATTTCGCACAGATGTTCGAACGCGGCCAGAGTCATTCGTTCGGTGCCTTCGGGGTCGCCCTGCCCGTGACCGTGATGTCGCCGCAGGCGACCCAGGACCCGTCGTTGGTCGACGAACCGCCGATCCCGACGACGTCGCCCTCGCGAGCCTTCACCGTGCCGAGGATGTCGGTGAGCACCAGTTCGCCCCCCTCGTCGCGGACACCCACGCCGAACGGCCAGGTGACATGGGTGGCGACCCCCGCCTCGTCGCCCTCGACGACGAGCTCACCGTCGGCCGCCACGAGCGTGCCCTGGAGCAGGGCCAACGGGCAGCCACTCGCGCAGCCGGTGATGGCGAGGCTCGCGACCAGGATGGCCACGACGCCGATCGCGGCCCTGGCCGATGGCCGCCGGATCGGGTCCCTGCGCATCACGCGCGGCTCAGTCCCTGAGCAGCGTCCGGAGCGCCGCCTTGACACGCTCCTCGAGCCCGGAGCCCACCGCGGGGTCGTTGAGGGCGAGCCGGGACGCCTCCCGCGCCTCGCCCGGCGAGTAGCCGAGGGCCTGCAGCGCCCCGACGACCTCGCCCTCGGACGCACTCGAGACCGCCGCCGCCGAGCCTGCCGCCACGCCGGCCGCCGAGACCTTCTCCTTGAGCTCGAAGATGATCCGCTCCGCGAGCTTCTTGCCGATCCCCGGGATCGACACCAGCACCGCCTGGTCCTGCTGGAGGATCGCGAGCTGGAGGTCGGCGGTCGGGCGCGAGCCGACGATCGCCATCGCCACCTTGGGCCCGACCCCGGTCACGGTCAGCAGCAGGTTGAAGAACCCGAGCTCCTCGGGCGACCGGAATCCGAACAGCGCCTGCTGGTCCTCGCGGACCAGGTGGTAGGTGTGGAGCTTGATCCGGCCCCCCGGTGCCGCGGTCGAGATCACCGACGGCGAGGCGAACACGCGATACCCGATGCCGCCGACCTCGATGACCAGCGAATCCGCGGAGATCGCCCCGACCACGCCCTCGACCGAGGCGATCATCGCGCGGGCCTAGGGCTGACGCCGACCGGAGCCCGCGCCGGCGGCCTTCGCCTCGCGGCTGAGCGCCTCGCGGACGGACCGCTCGTAGGGGGTCTCGCCGCGGGTGATCGGCGCGACCGCGGCGCGATCCAGGACCCCGGCCGTCTTGGCGCCGCGCCCGTTGAGGCGGTCCCCGGTCCGCTCGGCGTTCGCGCAGCAGATCGCGATCGCGAGCGCGTCGGCGGTGTCGTCGGGGGTCGGGATCTCGGGAAGGCCGAGGATCACCGAGACCATCCGCGCGACCTGGCCCTTCTCGGCCTTGCCGTAGCCGGTGACGCCCATCTTGACCTCGTTGGGCGTCGCCTCGCGCACGGTCACGCCCGCCTGGGCGGCTGCGAGCAGCACCACCCCGCGCGCCTGGCCCACCGCGAACGCCGTCTGGACGTTCTTGGAGAAGAACAGTCGCTCCACCGCGACGATGGCCGGGTGGTGGGTCTCGATCAGCTCCGCGACGAGGTCGTGGATCCGGACCAGGCGCTCGGGCAGCGGCAGGTCGGCGCTGGTCGTGAGGCAGCCGAAGTCGATCGCGCGCAGCCCGCCGCCGTTCCGGTCGACGATCCCATATCCGAGGGCCGCGGTCCCGGGGTCGATCCCGAGAACGATCACCCGGCGACCTCGGCCATCAGCTCCTCGGGGATGTCGACGTTGGCGGTGACGCGCTGGACGTCATCGAGGTCCTCGAGCAGCTCGACCAGCCGCAGCGCCTTGCGCACGTGGTCGGCATCCAGGCTGACGGTCTGCTTGGCGAGCATCGCCGACTCGGCCCCGTCCACGCCCACGCCGGCCGCCTCGAGCGACTTGCGCACGCTCTCGAGGTCTCCGGGCTCGGTATAGATCTCCATCGGGTCGACGTCGGTGTCCACGTCCACCGCCCCCGCGTCGATCGCGGCCAGGGCGATCTCGTCCGGGTCCGCGTTCGCCCGGTCGACCGTGATCAGGCCGCGCGGCTCGAACTGCCACGCGACCGCACCCGATCCGGCCAGCTGGCCGCCCGTCTTGGCGAAGATCGAGCGCACCTCGGCCGCCGTGCGGTTGCGGTTGTCGGTCGCCGCCTCGACGAGCACCGCGACGCCGCCCGGGCCGTAGCCCTCGTACACGATCTCCTCGTACTGGACGTCGTCCCCGCCGCCGGTCGCCTTCTCGATCGCCCGCTTGATGTTGTCGGCGGGCATGTTGATCGAGCGCGCCTTGTCGACGGCCAGTCGCAGCCGGTAGTTGGCATCGGGGTCGGGGCCGCCCGCACGCGCCGCCACGGCGATCTCGCGGGCGACCTTGGTGAACAAGGCGCCGCGCTTGGCGTCGTTGGCGCCCTTCTGGCGCTTGATCGTCGACCATTTGGAATGTCCGGACATCGGCCGGGAGTATACCGATATCATCGGTCCCAACGGGTTTCGTCGACCGGTGCCGGCCACCTCACGTTCCCATCGCCCTGCCCCGTCTTCGTGACCCTTGATTCCGAGTCACCACGAGGTACAGCGCGCGATGACGGTCAAGAGCCACGACCTCGCCCACATCCGCTCCGTCGTGCTCGCGGGCCACGCCGGAGCCGGCAAGACGACGCTCGCGGAACAGGTCCTCTTCCGGGCCGGCGCGATCCCCCGGCTGGGCCGGGTCGACGACGGGACGGCCCATCTCGACTACGAGCCCGAGGAGCAGAAGCGGCACCAGTCGCTGAGCCTGGCGGTCGGGACGTTCGAGCACGGCGAGCACGAGATCACGGTCGTCGACACGCCCGGCTACCCCGACTTCACGGCCGAGATGATCCAGGGCTTCCACGCCGCGGACGCCGCCCTGTTCGTGATGGACGCGTCGGGCGGCGTGGAGGCGGGCCTCGAGGCGGCCGTGGGCGTCGGCCGGGCGACGAACACCGCCGCCTGCTTCGTGCTCAACAAGTGCGACCGGGAGAACGCCGATCCGGGCGCCGCGCTGGACGCGCTGCGCGAGGCGTTCGGGACGAAGATCGCGCCGCTGCACCTGGCGATCGGGGCCGCCGACACGTTCAGCGGCTACGTCGACCTCGTCCATCGCAAGGCGTGGCGGTTCGAGGGCGGCAAGGAGGTCGAGATCCCCGTCCCCGACGAGCTCGCCGCCGAGGTCGCCCGGCGCCGCGACCAGCTGCTCGAGGCGGCCGCCGAGGCCGACGACGTCGTGTTCGAGAAGTACCTCGGCGAGGAGGAGGTCAGCGACGAGGAGCTCGACGCGTGCCTCCACAAGGGCGTCCGCGAATCGATCCTGGCGCCCGTGCTCGTCGCGTCCGCGGCGAAGGGCATCGGCCTGTCCGCGCTGCTCGACGCGATCGTCCGCTACCTGCCCTCGCCCGAGGAGGAGGGCCCGTACGCCGCGACCGACAAGGCGGGCAAGGACGTCGAGGTCCCGGCGACCGGCAGCCAGCTGCTCGTCCGGGTGTTCAAGACCGCGGCGGACCCGTTCGTCGGGCGGCTGACCTACCTGCGCGTGCTCTCGGGGACGCTGAAGAGCCAGGGAACGGTGTTCAACAGCGAGCGCGGCGAGGACGAGCGCATCGGCCAGCTGCTGTACCTCCACGGCAAGGAGCAGGAGCCCGCGCCCGAGCTGCGAGCCGGCGAGATCGGCGCGGTCGCCAAGCTCGGCGTGACCGAGACCGGCGACACGATCACGACCCGGGACGCGGCGCCTGAAGCTGGGCCCGATCGACTTCCCCGAGCCGACGCTCCAGGTCGCGATCGAGCCGGTGTCGAAGGGCGACCTCGACAAGATGGGCCCGGCGCTCCAGCGGATGCTCGAGGAGGAGCCGACGGCGCGCGTCGAGCGCAGCGACACCGGCGAGCAGATCCTGCGCACGATCGGCGAGGCGCAGGTCGCGGTGATCACCGAGCGCCTCAAGCGCAAGTTCGGCGCCGCGATCGCGACCCGCACGCCGACGGTCCCCTATCGCGAGACGATCCGGGGCAACACGAAGGCCCACGGCCGGTACAAGAAGCAGACCGGCGGCCACGGCATGTTCGGCGACGTGTGGATCGAGCTCGAGCCGAGCCCGGGTGCGGGCGTCGAGTTCGCCGAGAAGGTCGTCGGCGGGTCGGTGCCGCGCGGGTTCTTCGCGGGCGTCGAGAAGGGCATCCGCGAGACGGCGGCCGATGGCGTCTTCGCCGGCTACCCGCTGATCGACTTCAAGGCGACCCTCTACGACGGGTCGTTCCACCCGGTCGACTCGAACGAGCTCTCGTTCAAGATCGCGGCCTCGATGGCGCTCAAGGACGGCGTGCTCCAGGCGAAGCCGGCCCTGCTCGAGCCGATCATGGCCGTCGAGGTGACGGTCCCCGAGCAGTACATGGGCGAGGTCAACCGCGACCTCAACGGCCGCCGCGGGCGCGTCCTCGGCCTCGACAGCGCGAACGGGCAGCAGGTGATCTCCGCCCACGTGCCGCAGGCGGAGCTGTTCTCGTACGCGACCGAGCTGCGGTCGCTGACCGGCGGGCGGGGCACGTTCACCTCGACGCTCGACCACTACGAGGACGTGCCGTCGTACCTCGCCGACAAGATCGTCGAGGCCCACAAGAAGGAGCACGCCGAGGGGCACTGAGCCCCGGCGTCGCCCACGGTCAGCCGGTGCGCCCCGCGTTGCCCACGGCGGCCATCGCGGCGCCGACGTCGAACCGGCCCTCGTAGAGCGCGCTCCCGACGATCGCTCCCGCGCAGCCGATCGCCTGGACGGCCAGCACGTCGTCGATCGAGGCGATTCCGCCCGACGCGATGATCCGGCCCTGCCCGAGGGTCACGAGCGACCGAAGGAGCTCGAGATCCGGGCCCTCCAGCAGGCCGTCGCGCGCGATCGAGGTCACCTCGAACGTCGTCACGCCGGCCGCCGCGAGCATCTCGATCGCCTCGTCCGCGGGCAGGCCCACCGCGTCCTGGCGCCAGCCCTCGCCCAGCGCGACGCCGTCGCGCACGTCGATCGACGCGACCACGCGCTCGGGGCCGTGACGCGCCACGATCGAGCGGACGAACTCGGGATCGGTCAGCGCCGCCGTGCCGACCGTGACCCGCGCCGCCCCCGTGCCGATGGCCCCAGCCACCGCGACCGCGGTCCGGAGTCCCCCGCCCAGCTCCACGCGCGCGCGCCCGTGCACCTCCGCCACCACCTCGGCCGCCGTGTCCAGCTGGCGCGGCTCCCCGTCCCGCGCCCCGTCGAGGTCGACGACGTGCAGCCAGGTCGCGCCCTGCGCCACGAACCGCGACGCCACCGCGATCGGGTCGGCCTCGTAGGCCACCTCGCGGTTGAAGTCGCCCTGACGCAGGCGGACCACGCGTCCGCCGCGAATGTCGATCGCCGGCAGCAGCTCGAACACCGCGAGCGGGACCGGGCCGCCGATCGTTGACACGCGCTCCCCCCAACTGCTAGCGTATTAGCACGCTACTACAGTAGCATCGCCGATCCCCGCCCGCTGACGGCGCGGACAGACCGGAGTGGAGGCATCGTACCCGTGGCCGACGACTGGCGGACGCCCGAGACGGACGCGCTCATCGACGCCCTGCTGCGGCTGGAGGACGCCGACGAGGCGGGCCGGTTCCTGCGCGACCTGTGCACCCTGGGCGAGCTGCGCGACCTCGCGCAGCGCTGGGCGGTGGTCCGGCTGCTCGATTCGGGGATGCACTACGCCGAGATCTCGCGCGAGACCGGGGCCAGCACGGCGACGATCACCCGCATCGCCTCCTGGCTCCATCACGGCGAGGGCGGCTACCGGCTGATGCTCGAGCGCACCCGCGGCGACGACCCGGGCGCGACGGCCGATGCCGCGGGCTCGACCGCGTCGGACGCCGGGCGATGAGGGAGCGCCTCCGGCTGGCGGTGCCCAACAAGGGGCGCCTCGTCGAGCCGACGCTGTCCCTGCTCCACGACGCCGGCCTCGTGTTCGAGGAGCACGACCGCAGCCTCGTGTCGCGCGTCCAGAACCACCACCTGGACATCCTGTTCGTGCGCACGGCGGACGTGATCGAGTTCGTGGGCGACGGGGTCGCCGACCTCGGGATCACGGGCGGCGACCTGCTCGCCGAGACCGGCGCCGAGCTCCCGGTCGTCCGCGAGCTGGGCTACGGCCGCTGCCGGCTCGCCGCGGCGGTGCCGTCCGACTCCCCGTACGGGTCGATCGCCGATCTCGCCGGGCGGCGCGTCGCGACGTCCCACCCCAACGTCACCCGACGGTTCTTCGCCGGCCAGTCCATCGCCGTCGACGTCGTCCCCCTGTCGGGCGCCGTCGAGGTCGCCCCGCGCCTCGGCGTCGCCGAGGGGATCGTGGATCTCGTCTCCACCGGCTCGACGCTGGCGATGAACGGGCTGCGGCCGATCGGCGACATCCTGGCGTCGGAGGCGGTCCTCGTCGCCAACCCGTCGGCGATCCGGCAGCGCGCGGCACGAGCTCGACGCGATCGTGACGATGCTGGGCGCGGTGATCGCGGCCCGTGGTCGCAAGTACCTGATGATGAACGCCCCGTCGACGCACCTCGCCGAGCTCGAGGCGCTCCTGCCGGGCCTCGAGTCGCCGTCGGTGATCCCGCTCGCCCACGCCGGGATGATCGCGATCCACGCCGTCGTGGGCGCCGACGAGGTCTGGGGCCTGCTGCCGCGGCTCAAGGCCGCCGGCGCGTCGGGGATCCTCGTCCTGCCGATCGAGAAGATCCTCCCGTGACGGCCGTCGCCGCGGAGTCGCTGACGCTCCGCCGCCTCGACCTGCGCACGCCCGACGAGGCGGTCCATCCGCGAGCGCGACGCGCTGTTCCGGCGCGGCGCCGTGCCGGATCCCGAGGTCCGTGAGGCGGCGCGCCAGATCCTCGCCGACGTCCGTGCCCGCGGCGCCACGGCGGTCCGCGAGGCCGCCGCGCGCTTCGGCGGCGGGCGGCCCGATGGACGGCTGCTCCTGACCCGCGCCGAGCTGGCGGCGGCGGCGGACGCCCTCCCGGTCGCGCAGCGGGACGCGCTGGCCAGCAGCGATCGCCAACGTCCGCCGGTTCGCGGAGGCCCAGCGCCCCGCGTCGACCCGGACCTCGATCGTCGATGGCGTCGAGATCGAGCGGCGCTGGCTCCCCGTCGCCCGCGTCGGCGCGTACGTGCCCGGCGGGTCCGCCCCGTATCCGTCGTCGCTGGTGATGACCGTGGTGCCGGCGCAGGTCGCGGGCGTCGACTCGATCGTCGTCGCCTCGCCCGCGGATCGCGAGGGCCGCGTCGACCCGGTGCTGCTGGGCGCGGCCGGGCTGCTCGGGGTCGACGCGCTGCTCGTGGCGGGCGGCGTCCAGGCGATCGGCGCCCTGGGCTACGGGCTCGCCGACGAGGGTCTCGCGCCGGTCGACCTGGTGGTCGGGCCGGGCAGCGCCTGGGTGACGGCGGCGAAGGTCGAGCTGGTCGGCGACGTCGCGATCGACCTGCCCGCCGGCCCGTCGGAGGGCCTCGTCCTCGCCGATGCCACCGCGGATCGCCGCGACCGTGGCCGCGGACCTGATCACCCAGGCCGAGCACGGCGTGGACTCCCCCGCCCTGCTGGTCACGACCGACGAGGGGCTGGCCGACGCGGTCGAGGCCGAGGTCCGCCGCCGGCTCTCGACGGCCGCTCGCCGGGAGATCCTCGCCCGCGCGCTCGCCGACCACGGCCGGATCGTGCTCGTCCCGGACCTCGCCGCGGGGATCGCCTTCGTCGACGGCTACGGCCCGGAGCACCTCTCGATCGACGTCGCCGATGCGGAGGCGGCCGTCGCCTCGATCCGCAACGCGGGCTCGATCTTCGTCGGCCGCTGGTCGCCCGGAGTCCGCCGGCGACTACGCGTCGGGCGCGAACCACGTGCTGCCCACGGGCGGCCTCGCGCGCGCCTGCGGGCCGCTGGCCGTGGAGACCTACGGCAAGTTCTCGCAGGTGCAGCGGATCACCCGCGAGGGCCTGGCCCGGCTCCGGCCGACGATCCGCACGCTCGCCGAGGCCGAGGGCCTGCTCGCGCACCGGGACGCGGTCGAGGCCCGCTTCGACGACGCCGCGACCGACGAGTCCGCCCGATGAGCCCCAGCCCGTTCGCGGTCTCGTCCCCGACGGATCCGGCCTCGTACAGCTGGGAGGCGACCGACGAGGGCGTCGCGGAGCGCTTCGGCATTCCCGTGTCGGAGGTGCTGCGCTTCGACCTCAACACGTCGCCCGCCCCGCCGGCGCTGGTCGCCGGCCTCCTCGCCGCCGGCCGCTTCGAGACGACCCTGTCCGAGTACCCGCCCGGCGACTACCGAAACCTCGTCGAGGCGGCCGCCGCGGTGTACGGCGTCGCGACCGACGAGCTCGTCCCCGGCGCCGGGGCGGACGAGATCCTGGACATGTGCACCAAGGCCTTCCTGCCCGCCGGCGAGGCGGCCGTGATCTCGGTGCCGACCTACCCGATGTACCGGATCCACGCCGAGCAGCGCGGCGGGCGCGTGATCGCCGTCCCGCGCCTGGGCCGGGACGAGGGCTGGGCCATGGACGCGGCAGGGGTCCGCGAGGCCGCGCGCGGCGCGGCGCTCGTGTGGATCTGCAACCCGAACAACCCGACGGGCCGCCTCGAGCCCGACGGATCCATCGAGTCGCTGCTCGACGGCGTCCGCGCGGACGCGACCGCGGACGGGCGCCGCGGTGCCGGCGGTGGTCGTCGACGAGGCCTACAGCGAGTTCACCGGGCGGTCCGTGATCGCCCTGCGCCATCGGCACCCCAACGTGGTCGCCGTGCGGACCGCGTCGAAGGCGTACGCGCTGGCGGGACTGCGGGTCGGGTTCGCGATCGCGGCACCCGACACGCTGCGGCGGATCGCGCTCTACCGTCCGCCGGGCTCGATCAGCACCGTGTCGGCGACGGCCGTCGCCGCGGCGCTGCGCGACGAGGCGGGGATGCGCGCGAACGTCGATCGCGTCGCGCGCGAACGGCCCAGGCTCATCGCGGCGCTCGAGGCCGCCGGGTTCCGGCCGCAGCCCTCGGTGACCAACTTCGTGCTCCTGGACCTCGTGACGCCCGAGCGAGCCGAGGCCGCGGCGCTGGCGCTGATGGCCCGCGGCCTCGTCCCGCGCACGTTCGGCCACGGCCATCCGCTCGCCTTCTGCCTGCGGGTGACCGTCCGGACGCCCGACGAGGACGATCGCCTGATCGCGGCGGCGACCGAGATCGCCCCCACCCTGCCCCCGATCCCCGCCACCGACGGAGACGCCGCCGCATGACCACCCCGCTCGGCACCATCGACGTCCAGGAGCGCGCCGCCCGGCGCGTTCGGGTCGCTCGCCGCACCCGCGAGACCGAGGTGACCGATCGCGCTCGACCTCGACGGGACGGGCGTGGCCGATGTCGGGACCGGCATCGGGTTCTACGACCACCTCCTGGGATCGCTGGCCCACCACGGCCTGTTCGACCTCGAGGTTCGCGCGACCGGCGACCTCCACGTGGACGAGCACCACACCGTGGAAGACGTCGCGCTCGTGCTCGGGGCGGCGTTCGCGGAGGCGCTCGGCGACCGGGCCGGGATCCGCCGGTTCGGCGACAGCGCCGTGCCCATGGACGAGGCCCTCGCGACCGCGGTCGTGGACGTCGGCGGGCGGCCGTACGCCGTGATCGACCTCGCGTTCCGCGGCGAGCGGGCCGGCGGGCTGCCGCTCCAGCTCGTGGATCACGCCCTCGAGGCGTTCGCCCGCACCGCGGGCGCGACGCTGCACGTGTCGGGCGGCGGGCGAAACGACCATCACCTGGCCGAGGCGGCGTTCAAGGCGCTCGGCCGAGCGCTCCGCGAGGCGTGCGAGCCCGATCCCCGGCGAGCTGGCGTCGCGTCCACCAAGGGCTCGCTCGGGTGACGGGGGACAGCGCGGCACCGGTCCGGGTCGCGGTGGTCGACTACGGCGCGGGCAACCTCGTCTCGATCGAGCAGGCGCTGGTCGCCGCCGGCGCGCGCGTGCGGCGCGCCACCCGACCCGATGCGCTCGAGGGCAGCGACCTGCTCGTCGTGCCCGGCGTGGGCGCGGCCGCGCCGGCCATGGACCGGCTCCGCGCGGCGGGCTTCGTCGAGCCGATCCGCGACTGGATCGCCGCGGACCGCCCGTTCCTCGGCATCTGCCTCGGGTTGCAGCTCCTGTTCGAGGGCAGCGACGAGGACGGCGCCGAGACGCTCGGCGTCCTGCCCGGCCGCACGGTCCGGCTCGAGGACGCCCCGACGCTCCCCCACATCGGCTGGAACCAGGTCGTCCGGACGCGGACCCACCCCGCCTTCGACGCCATCCCCGACGGCGCCGACTTCTACTTCGTCCACTCGTACGTCGGCGATCCGGCACCGGCCGCCGCCGACGCGGCCCTTGCCCGCACGGAGCACGGCCGGCCGTTCGTCTCGGCGGTCGCCCGCGGCCGCCTGCTGGGCGTGCAGTTCCACCCGGAACGCTCGGGCGACGACGGGCTGCGCCTGATCGCGAACGTGGTCGGCATCGCGGCCCGCGACCGGGTGGCCGCCTGATGCTCCGCCGCCGGGTGATCCCCTGCCTCGACGTCGCGAACGGGCGCGTCGTCAAGGGCACGCGGTTCGTCGACCTCGTCGACGAGGGCGATCCGCCCGAGCTCGCGGAGCGGTACGCCCGGGAGGGAGCCGACGAGATCGTGTTCCTCGACATCACCGCCGCGCCCGAGGGCCGGTCCACGCTCCTCGACATCGTCGAGCGCACGGCGCGGCGGGCGTTCATCCCGCTGACGGTCGGTGGCGGCGTCCGGAGCGTCGACGAGATGCGCGACGTGCTGCGGGCCGGCGCGGACAAGGTCAGCCTGAACACGCGGGCGGTCGCCGATCCGGCGCTGGTGACGGCGTGCGCGGCGCGGTTCGGCAGCCAGGCCGTGGTGGTGGCCATCGACGCCCGACGCGATCGCGGTCGACGCGACCCACCCATCTGGCTACGAGGTCGTGGTCAAGGGCGGCCGTGAGCCGGCGGGGCTCGACGCGATCGAGTGGGCGGTCCGCGCCGTCGAGCTCGGCGCGGGCGAGCTGCTGGTGACCTCGATCGACCGCGACGGCACCAGGACCGGCTTCGACGTCGAGCTGCTGCGGGCGATCAGCGACCGGGTCTCCGTCCCCGTGATCGCGTCGGGCGGCGCGTCCGGGGCCGCCGACTGCATCGCGGCCGTGCGCGAGGGCGGTGCGGATGCCGTGCTGGCCGCGGGCATGTTCCACCGGCGCGAGGTCTCGATCGGCGAGGTCAAGGCGGCCATGGCCGCGGCGGGCCTCCCGGTCCGGCTGCTGCGCTCGGGGGCGGCGGCATGACCGGCGTGGCCGCCGGGCCCGTCGCGCTCGACGCGGGCCTCGATCCCGCCGACGTCACGTGGGGCTCGGACGGGCTCGTCGCCGGCGTCGTCCAGGACGAGGCCGACGGCCGGGTCCTGATGGTCGGCTGGCTCGACGCCGAGGCGCTGGCGGCCACGCTGGCGACGGGCGAGGTCCACTTCCACTCGCGTTCGCGCGGCCGGCTGTGGCGCAAGGGCGAGAGCTCGGGCAACGTCCTCCGGCTGCGCTCGCTTGCGATCGACTGCGACGGCGACGCGCTGCTGCTCGGCGTGGAGCCGGCGGGCCCGACCTGTCATCGCGGCACCCGATCGTGCTTCGACGCCGACGCCGATCCCGCGCGCACCTCGACGATCGCGCCGCGCACCCAGGGCTTCGCCTGGCTGGAGTCGCTGTGGGCGACGATCGCGGCAGCGTGCCGCCGACCGGCCAGGCGGGCTCGTACACGGTCACGCTGCTCGACGGCGGCGTCGACCTCGCCGGGCGCAAGGTCGCCGAGGAGGCCACGGAGGTCCTGCTCGCGGCCAAGAACGACGAGGCGGCCCAGGCCGCGGGCTCGGCGCGCGACGACACCCGCGCCCTGCTCGCCGGCGAGGCCGCCGACCTCGCTGTACCACGCGCTGGTGCTGCTCGCGGAGCGCGGCCTCGAGCCGCGCACGGTCGTCGAGGTCCTGCGCGCGCGCTCAGCCCCGCATCGGGAATCGACGCTCGACGTGCCACCGCGCCGCTCCTGATCGGACGATCAGCTCGACCTCGCCGACGGCCACGCTCACCGGCAGCTCGTCCCAGCCCGGGTCCGCGTCGACCGCGGGGTCGTCGGCCGCGCCGCCCTCGGCGATCGTCACGTGGGGCACGAAGACGTCGATGCGTGCCCCCGTAGATCGGCAGGGACGGGAAGGCCGCGGCCAGGTCGGCCTGCAGCGCGACGGCGGGAGCCTCGGGCTCGATCGCGGCGTAGACGCGTGTCCGGCCACCGGCGTCGCTCGACCAGCCGCATCGTCCACGGGGCGTGACGGGCCACGATCCCGCGCGACGAGCGGCGGCCACGGCGTCGTCGATCGACGCCGGCTCGGCGAACGGGTAGGCCAGCGTGACGTGCGCAGGCAGGCCGTCGACGGCGTCGGGGACACTCCGCATCCGGAGGGCCTCCAGCCGATGCGGCAGCGCCACCCGCAGGATCAGCGCGGTCGCCTCGCTCGGGCACGAGGTGGCGCATCCCGAGACGCTCAGGCGGCGAGCAGGCGCACGACCGCGCGCTGGCGCTTGCCGACCCGCACCTCGAACCACTCGCCGCCGATCGCCTCGGGCATCGGGGCGGCCGGGTCCGAGATCCGCGTCGCCGTTCACGGTGATCGCGCCGCCCTGGATCAGCCGCCGGGCCTCGCCGCGCGACGGCGCCAGGCCGGTGTCGGCCAGGAGCACCGCCACCCCGTCGCCGACGCCCGTGACGCTCGGCCCCCGGGTGGCCGCGTGCACGCTGGCCAGGAGCCCGGGATCGGTGATGGGCTCCCGCTGGAACAACGCCTCCGAGACGCGGACCGCCTCGGCGGCGGCGTCCGGCGCCGTGGACCCGCCGCGTGACGTCCAGCGCGAGCTCCCGCTGGGCCGCGCGCTGCTCCGGGTGCCCGGCGATCTCGGCGTCCAGCGCCTCGATCCGCTCGCGCGGCAGCTCGGTGAACCAGCGCAGGTACGTCCCGACGTCGCGGTCGTCGGCCTGCACCCAGTACTGGTAGAAGGCGTAGGGCGTCGTCCGGTCGGGATCGAGCCACACGGAGTCACCGCCCTCGCTCTTGCCGAACTTCGCGCCCGACGGCGAGAGCAGCAGCTTGTAGGCGATCCCGTGGGCCGGGCTCTCGTCGGCGTCGCCGCTGGTCCGCCGGATCAGCTCGAGGCCGGCCGTGATGTTGCCCCACTGGTCGGCGCCGCCCATCTGCATCTCGACGCCGTGCTCGCGGTACAGGGTCGCGAAGTCGTAGGCCTGGAGGGTCATGTAGCTGAACTCGGTGAACGACAGCCCGCGCTCGAGGCGCTGCTGCACGGAGTCCTTGGCCAGCATGTACGGGACCGTGAAGTGCTTGCCGACGTCGCGCAGGTACTCGATCAGCGAGAGCTTGCCCAGCCAGTCGAGGTTGTTGGCCATGACCGCCTGGGTGGGCCCGGGCGAGAAGTCCAGGAGGCGCTCGAGCTGGGACCCGATCGACGCCACGTTGTGCTCGATCGTCGCCGCGTCGAGCAGGTTCCGCTCGGACGACCGGCCGGACGGGTCGCCGATCATGCCGGTCCCCCCGCCCACCAGGGCGACCGGTCGGCCGCCGAACCGCTGGAGCCGGATGAGGCCGAACACCGGCACCAGGTGGCCGACGTGGAGCGAGTCGCCGGACGGGTCGAATCCGATGTAGGCGGAGATCGGCCGACCCGAGGCGAGCCGCTCGGGAAGCCCGGGCGTCGTCGCGTGCAGGATCCCCCGCCACTCGAGCTCCGGAAGCAGCCCGCCGAGCCCGGTCGCGTCGTCCCTCGGCGGTCGTCGCGGTCACCGGGACGTCACAGGCTGCGGGCCGGAACCGTCGTTCGTCCGGCCCGATCGGCTCGATCGGGCGTCCATCCCTCGCATGGTATCTTCACGGCCGACATGCAAACCAGCCTCCGGAGGCAGCGGCGTCGCCGGCTCGGTGACCGCCGTCGCCCCCGAGGGAACGGTGCGACCGCGGCCAAGGCCGTCGCCGTCGCGATCCCCCTGATCCTGTTCACCGTCATCGCCCTGTTGGGCGTGGCCGGCGCCACCGCATCGGTGGCCGCCTACACGTACCTGTCGCGCGATCTCGAGGACCCCAAGGAGGCCCTCGACGACCTCGGCTTCACCCAGCAGACGGCGGTGTACGACCGATCGGGCAAGGTCCAGCTGGCCCGACTCGGCGACGACCGGCGCGAGGTCGTGACGTTCGCCGACATCCCGCCCGCCCTCATCGACGCGACGACCTCGATCGAGGACAAGACCTTCTGGGAGAACTCCGGCTTCGACCCGGCCGGCTTCGTCGCCGCGGCCATCGACACCATCAAGGGCAACGATCGCGGCGGCTCGACGATCACCCAGCAGCTCGTCCGGGCTCGACTCCTCCCCGCGACCGCCTTCGAGGGCAGCGTCTACGAGCGCAAGGCCAAGGAGATCATCCAGTCGATCCGCCTGACCGAGGCGTACCCGGGCGAGACCGGCAAGCAGGCGATCATCGAGAAGTACCTCAACCAGAACTTCTACGGCAACCGGAGCTACGGCGTCGCCGCCGCGGCCCAGAGCTACTGGCGCAAGGACCTCGGCGAGCTGACCCTGGCCCAGGCGGCGCTGCTGGCCGGCATCCCCCAGTCCCCGACCCGCTTCGACCTGGTGAAGAACGCGGTCGAGGAGACCTACAAGGACTCGAAGGGCGAGGAGCAGGAGCGGCTCGTCGTGCCGCCGACCAGCGAGATCGTCCAGCGCCGCAACTTCATCCTCGACCTGATGAAGACCCGGAGCGTCCTCACGAGCCCGCCCGAAGGCTACGACTACGCGGGCAAGCACTACCCGGCCTACACCGAGGCCGACTACGAGGCCGCCAAGACCGAGCCCGTGGTCCTGGCCTCGCAGGCCGCCGACCAGTGGCGCGCGCCGCAGTTCGTGTGGCAGGTGCGCGACGAGCTGGGCGAGATCCTGTGCGGCGACGCCACCCAGTGCGAGAAGATCGACACCGGCGGCTACACGGTCCGCACGACGCTCGACTACCGCATGCAGCGGATCGTCGAGAAGTGGGTCTACGCGGCCGCGATCGTGCCCAACTCGCGCGAACCCCAACACGATCCTCAAGAACCGCGGGATCCCGCGCAGCGAGTGGGGCTGGATCACCGGCCTCGCCGGGCACAACCTGCACAACGCGGCGGCCGGCGTCGTGGACTACCGGACCGGCGAGGTCCTCGCCTACTCGGGTTCCGCGTCCTACACGGCCAAGGGCAACAAGAAGTTCCAGCCCCAGTTCGACGTCCTGTCCGACGGCTAGCGCCAGCCCGGCTCGTCGATCAAGCCGCTGGTGTACCTGACCGGCATCGACGACGAGACGATGACGGCCGCGACGATGTTCATGGACGTCGTGACCAACTTCGCGTCGCCCGGTTCCCGGGCGTTCTACCCGACCCAGGCCGACGGCGCCGAGCGCGGCCCGGTGCGTCTCCGGAGCGCGCTCCAGTTCTCGCTCAACATCCCCGCGATCAAGGCCGGGATCATCAACGGCATCGACCACACGTACAACAAGTTCCGGACTACGGGCTGTCGTTCCTGCGCCGGGACAGCGCGGCGTCGTGTCCGAGAGCATCGGCACGCTCGACACGCATCCGATCGAGATGATCAGCGCGTACGGCGCGATCGCCGACGGCGGCGTCCTGATGCCGCGCCACACGATCGTCGAGGTCACCGACGAGAACGGGAAGGTCGTCTGGCCGCTCAACAGCGGCAAGGCCTCCGGCGAGCGCGTCGCCTCGCGCCAGGCCGCCTACATCATGACCGACATCCTGGCCGGCAACACCATCCGCAGCGTGAACCCGTTCTGGGGCAAGTGGCGGATCACCGACGGCGTCACCGGGTCCAAGGTGCGACCGGCCGCCTACAAGACGGGCACGACCAGCGACAACCGCGACGTCCACGCCTACGGCTTCCTCGCGCCGCCGTCGAACAAGAACCTGCCGGCGCTCGTCGCCGGCGTCTGGATGGGCAACTCCGACAACTCGCCCAACGACGGCAAGCTGTCGCTCGACACGTCGGCGCCCGCTGTGGTCGGCGATCCTGTCCGACGTCTCCAAGGGCATGCCGGTCGAGGGCTTCGGCCGGACGCGGCCCAAGGGCCTCGAGACCGCGACGGTCGACGCGTTCACCGGGCATGAAGCCCGGGTCCGACGACGCGCAAGACCGTCGAGGAGCTGTTCATCCCGGGCACGCGCCCCGCGCGCGTCGGCGGACGTCAGCACCGCGGTCAAGGTGGACGCCGTCGTCCGGCCTGCGGTGGCGCGAGGGCTGCGCCGGGCCGGAGGTGACCCGCTCGTTCATCGACTTCAGCAACGTCGAGACGGGCTACCGGTCGTGGCAGCGCGCGGACATCGCGTGGCAGGCGCGCGCGGCGCGCGGACCCGGCGTCTCGGGCGGGCCGAAGGGCACCCACACCGCGTACCTGTACGGCGGCGGCTTCTATCCCGTTCGGGGCGTCGTGGGGCGGCCGGTTCGCGCCGACCAAGAACTGCAAGATCGCGCCGCCGCCCGAGCCCGACGCCGTGCGTCTCGATCGATCCGTTCAACCCGTGCCCCACGGCGCCGCCCGAGGAGAGCCCGACCCCGGATCCGGGCAACGAGGGCAACGGCAACGGGAACGGCGCACCGGCCCTGACGGCTACAGCCGGACGATCGTCGCCCCGTCCCCGCCCTCGCCCCGCTCGCCCGGGCGGAACGTCTTGACCAGCGGATGCGCCGACGCCTGCTCCCGCACCGCGTCGCGCAGCGCGCCGGTGCCCAGGCCGTGGATCACGACCACCTGCTCGAGGCCGGCCAGCGCCGCGTCGTCGAGGTAGCGCGACAGCGCCTCGAGCGCCTCGTCGACGCGAGCGCCGCGCAGGTCCAGCGACGACGCCACGGTCCGCGACTTCGCGAGCTGCAGCGCCCCGATGCCGGACGAGTCGCCGCCTGACCGGGCCCCCCGCGAGGCGCCCTGAGGCCCCGCCGTTCGCCGGCGTCGCCGCCGCCCACGGCCGGCTCGAGGTCGTCGACGGACACCGAGACGCGCATGCCGCCCGCCTCGAGCGTCGCGCGGGTGCCGCCCTTCTCGAGGGCCGCGATCCGCCCCTCCCAGCCGCCGCTCCGGCTGCGCGCGCGGTCGCCGAGGCGCCACGTCCGCGGCTCGGCGGGCTCGCGTCGCTCCTCGGGCGGGCGCTCGGACGCGGGCAGCCGTTCGAGCGTCGCGCTCCGCGCGCGACAGCGCGTCGTCGATCGCGGGCGCGGTGACGGTCTCGCGCTCCAGGCGCCGGCGGATCCCGGCGACGTCGACGCGCAGGTCCTCGACCAGGCGCTCCGCCTCGTCGCGGGCCGCGCGCACCGCCTCGTCGCGCTCCCGGCGCGCCCGGCGGCGCTCCTCGTCCGCGGCCCGCATCGACTCCGCGGCCTTCGCCTCGGCGACCCGCGCGCGCTCGACGGCATCGGCGATCTCGCCCTCCTGGCGGCGGATCGAGGCGAGCGTGGACTCGAACGCCTGCTGGTTCTCGGACAGGCGTCCCCGGGCGTCGGCGACGATCGCCTCCGGCAGCCCCAGGCGCTCGGCGATCGCGAACGCCTGGCTGCCGCCCGGCAGGCCGATCGTGAGCCGGTAGGTCGGCGTGAGCGACTCGAGGTCGAACTCGACCGACGCGTTGCGTGCGGCCTCCGTCTCGTGGGCGTAGACCTTGATCTCGGCGTAGTGCGTGGTCGCCGCGACCAGCGCCCCGGAGCGGATGAAGTGGTCGAGCAGCGCCTGGGCCAGCGCCGAGCCCTCGGTCGGGTCGGTGCCCGCGCCCAGCTCGTCGAGCAGGACGAGCGTCCCCGGGCCGGCGTGCTCGACGATGCGGATGATCGATCGCAGGTGGCCCGAGAAGGTCGACAGCGACTGGGCGATCGACTGCTCGTCGCCGATGTCGGCGAACACGTCGCGCAGCACCGGCAGCTTCGAGCCGGCGGCCGCGGGGACGTGCAGCCCCGCCTGGTGCATGAGGCACAGCAGGCCCGCCGTGCGCAGCGCCACGGTCTTGCCGCCCGTGTTCGGACCCGTGATCACGAGCGCCGTGTAGCCGTCGCCGAGCCGGAGGTCGATCGGGACGACGCGTCCGGTCAGGCCCGGGTGGCGCGCCGACAGGAGGACGATCTCGGGCCGGTCGGCCGTCTCGGGACGGATGGCGTCGAGCTCGGCGGCGAGGTTCGCCTTCGCCGCCCAGAAGTCGAACTGGGCCAGCGCCTCGAGGGTCTCGAGCAGGAGCGTGCCGTTGGCGCCGACGAGGGCCGACAGCTCGTCGAGGATCCGGCCCTCCTCCTCGTCGGACGCGGCCTGCGCCTCCCGCCAGGCGTTGCCCAGCTCGACCACGACGAGCGGCTCGACGAACAGCGTCTGGCCGCTGCCCGAGGCGTCGTGGACGATGCCCTTCACGCGCGACCGCGCCTCGGCCTTCACCGGGAACGACGTAGCGCCCGTTGCGCAGGGTCACGATCGGCTCCTGGAGGGCACCGCCGAGCTCGGAGCCGACCAGCGAGTCGAGCCGCCGCCGCAGCCGGTCGTACGCGACCCGGACGGCCGCCCGCAGCGGGCCCAGCCGCGGCGACGCGGTGTCGAGCAGCTCCCCGGCCGGGTCGAAGCTCCGGCCCAGCGTCCCGCGCAGGGCCGGCAGCGGGTGCAGCCGGCGGCCGAGGTCGCGCAGCAGCGACCGCCGCTCGTCGGCGAGCGACGTGGCGAGGCGCGCCGCCGCGTCGAGGGTCTCGATGATCTCGAGGAACTGCATCGGGTCGAGGCGCCCGCCGCGCGCGGCCCGGCCGATCCAGGGCTCGATGTCGTGCGCGGCGCCGATGCCCACGCCCGGCCGTTCCTGGAGGAGCGCGCGCGCCTGGTCGGTCTCGTCCAGCGCGCGGGCCACGATGAACCGGGTCGTCCGACGGCTCGAGGTCCTCCGCGAGGCGACGCGACGGATCGAACGAGGTCCGCTCGGCCAGCCGCGCGCGGACGGCCGGGAACTCGAGCAGCGCGATCGATCGGGCGTCCATCGCGGCGCTCAGGCGCGCGTGACGGCGGGGATGCGGCGGCTGAGCGACGGGCTGCCGTCGGCGACGAACCGCCACGGGACGGAGACCCACGGCTCCCCGGCGTACGCGATGCCGACGCGCGGGGTCGCGACGACCGCCGGCGCCGGCTCGTCGTCGGGTCGCGCCTCGAGGCGGAGCCTCGACGACGGATCGCACAGGTCGAGGCCGGTGCACGAGCGGTCGATGTCGAACGCCGCCGCGACGAGGCCCGGGCCGGCGGCCAGCCGCGCATCCGACGGCGCGCACCGGTCCGCGGGCCGTACGCTCGCGCGCCGCGCGCATCGCGCCGACGCCCTCGACGGGCTCGACGGCGCGAACGAGCACGGCGGCGGGTCGCGCCGCGGGCTCGGTGACGACGTTCAGGCAGTGGTGCATGCCGTAGACAAGATAGACGTAGGCGATCCCGGGCGGCCCGTACATGACCGCGTTGCGGGCGGTCGGGCCCATGCGGGCGTGCGAGGCGAGATCGCCCTCGCCGATGTACGCCTCGACCTCGACGATGCGCCCGATCCGCGGCTCGTCGCCGTCGGCCGCCGTCACGGACCAGGCGGGCGCCGATCAGCGCGCGCGCCGCCTCGAGCGTGTCGGCAGCGAGACGGGCGCGCGGGAACGGCGGTGGGCCGTGACCGATCGACGGAGGGCCAGGTGGGCCGGGAGGAGGGCGCCCGCCCCCCGGTCCCGCGGCTCACTGCGACGCCGTAGACCGTGTGCACCTGCGGTCGGGATGAGGAGCCCGAAGATCGTGATGAAGGCCGGGATCACGGTGCCGTGCAGGATGTTGCCGGTGTTGGAGGCGTTGAGGGCGTCCCAGAACGTGCGCAGGAACGCCGATCTCGCCGTCGGCGGGCGGGATGTTCGTGTACAGGAAGTACTGGTCGAGGATGATCGTGACGAACAGCAGCAGCAGGAAGCCCTGGACGATGCCCAGGAGGCCGCCGACGATCTCGTCGACCACCGGGTACTTGTGGAACAGCGGCGCCTTCTTGTAGGTCCCCTGGATCACCAGCGTGAACGCGACGACCGCGGCGATGAAGATCACCAGGTACCCGATCATCACCGAGTATTCCTTCGGGTACTGCGTCCAGTTCGTCGACAGGAAGCTGCCGAGCCAGATCGCGTTCAGCTGCAGCGCCAGGAAGAACGAGAACACGAGCGCAGCCGATGCCGAGCAGCCGGCGGATGGTCCCCTGGATGAAGCCGAGGATGAACCATCCGAACAGGTAGAGGACGACGACGACGTCGAAGACGTTGATCTGCGTCAGGGTGTCGGCGAGATTCACACAAGCCCTCGGTGACGGCAGGCCCGCCCGCTCCGGGCCAAACTCCGCCGAAGGGTAGCAGCGCCCGAACGGGCGCGGCAATGGCTCCCGCGGGTCAGGACTTTCGGGGGGTGACCGCCCGGTGCGGTCGGTCGCGGATCAGGCCCGGAGGCGGCCGCCGACCTCGCGCAGCCCGCCGACGATCGCGCCGACGGCGGCCTCGATCTCGGCCTCGGTGAGCGTGCGGTCCGCGGCGCCGAACCGCAGCCGGAAGGCGAGGCTCTTCTCGGCCGCCGGCCAGCGGCACCCCGCGGTAGATGTCGAACAGCCGGACGTCGCGCAGCAGCGTGCCGCCGCGGGCCCGGATCGCCGCCTCCACGTCCGCCGCCGGGGTCGCCTCCGGGACGACGATCGCGAGGTCCCGATCCACCTCCGGGTGCCGGCCGACGGACGGCGCGCGCTCCGGGAGCAGGCGACCCTCGGCGAGGCCCGCGATCGCGACCTCGGCGACGATCACCGGCAGCGCCGTCCGCAGCTCCCACGCGTCGACGGTCGACGGGTGCAGCTGGCCGATCAGGGCGTGCAGGCGGTCGTCGACGTCCGCCCGAGCCGTCCGACCCGGATGGAACACCGCCTCGCCCGTCTCGGGGCGGTAGGACGGTCGCCCGAGGTCCAGGCGGTCGGCGAGGAGCTCGAGCAGGCCCTTGGCGTCGTCGAGGTCGTAGGGGCGCGACGGGCGGTTCCAGGCCGGGGGCTCGGCCGCCCCCACCAGCGCGAAGCCCAGCCGCCACCACTCGCGCGGCTCGTCGCCATCCTGTCCGTAGCCCTTGCCGATCTCGAACACGGCGACGTCCTCGATCCCGTGGCGCAGGTTCGTCCCGACGACGTCGAGCAGGCTGCCGAGAGGTTCTGGCGCAGGATCGAGTGGTCGCGCGAGAGCGGGTTGGTCGCCGCGATCGGCCGGGCCGCCGGCTGGGGCTCGTCACCCACGGACGACACCGGCTCCGCGACGGCCGAACACCTCGAGGTGCCGCGGCGACACGAGCGCCGTCGTGACGACCTCGGTCAGGCCGGCCCCGGCCAGGGTGTCGCGGACGAGCTCGCGGACCTCGAGCGGCGACGGGCGGAAGGCGGGCATCGCGGTGTCGGGCGTGACCGACGGCACGAGCTCGTAGCCGCGCACCCGCGCGATCTCCTCGGCGACGTCGGCCTCGATCTCCACGTCGCGCCGCCAGGTGGGCACGATCGCGTCGAGGGTGGTGGCGTCCGCCCCCTGGCTCGCGGGCTCGTCGGGCCCGACGACGAGGGGCTCGGGCTTGAGCGCCACGGTGACGGCCGCTCCGGGGGCGGGCTCGGTCTCGATCCCGACCCTGGCCAGCAGGTCGCGCTGCTCGTCGGTCGCGAGGTCCGTCCCCAGCAGGCGGTTGACGCGGGCCGGCCGGAACGCGACCCGGGTGGGGCCCGGCTCGTCGGGCGCGGTGTCGACGCGGCCGCGGGCGATCACGCCGCCGGCCCACTCGCGGACCAGCTGGGCGGTGCGATCGGCGCCGATGCGCGCCATCCGCGGCTCCTGGCCCTTCTCGAACCGGCTGCTCGCCTCGGATCGAAGCGCGAGCCGCTGCGCCGTCCGCCGGATGCTCACGGGGTCGAAGATCGCCGACTCGATCGCGACCTCGCTCGTCGCGTCCGAGACCTCCGACGTCGCGCCGCCCATGACGCCGGCGATCCCGATCGGCCCGTCGCCGTCGGCGATCAGCAGCATGTCGGGCGTGAGCTCGCGCTGCACGTGGTCGAGCGTCTCGAGGCGCTCACCCGGGATCGCGCGCCGGACGACGATCGTCGGCCGTCCGCCGGGACCGGGGTGGACCGCTCCCCCATCGAAGGTGTGGATCGGCTTGCCGAGCTCGAGCATCACGTAGTTCGAGGCGTCGACGACGTTCGACACCGGTCGCTGCCCCGCGGCGAGGAGGCGCATCTGGACGCGATCCGGCGACGGCCCGACGGTCACGCCGCTCACCCAGCGCCCGACGAACCGCGTGCACAGCTCCGGGTCGCGGACGTCCACGGCGAGCCGCTCGGCGGTCGAGGGTCCGTCGCCCTCCTCGAGCACGACCTCGGGGAACCGGACCCGCTGCGCCGGTCGCCGCGGCCACCTCGCGCGCGAGGCCCAGGATCGACAGGGCGTCGCCGCGGTTCGGCTTCACGTCCACGTCGAGGACGTCGTCGCCGTAGAGGTCGACCAGGGGGACGCCGAGCGGCGTGTCGGCGGGCAGGATCAGGATCCCGTCGCCGTCGCTCGTCAGGCGCAGCTCCTCGCCCGAACACAGCATCCCGTTGGACACGACGCCCATCTTCTCGGCCCGCTCGATCCGCCGGTTGCCGGGCAGCACGGCCCCGGGCAGGGCCACCGGGATCCGCTGCCCAGGGGCGATGTTGGTCGCGCCACACACGATCGACAGGGGTTCGCTGCCGTCGCCGAGGGTGACCGTCGTCAGCGACAGCCGATCGGCCCGCGGGTGGCGCTCGACGGTCAGCAGCTCGCCCGTGACGACCTGCTCCCAGTCGGCGCCCCAGCGCTCGATGGACTTGACCTCCATGCCGAGCAGCGTCAGGCGTTCGGCGAGGGCCTCGGGGTCCAGCTCGACGTCGACGAACTCGCGGAGCCACGACAGCGGCACCCTCATCGCGCGGTCACCGGAAGGCTCCGAGGAAGCGCAGGTCGTCCTCCATGTACAGCCGCAGGTCGCCGACCGCGTGCCGCAGGTTGGCGATGCGCTCCACGCCCATCCCGAACGCGAAGCCCTGGTAGCGCTCGGGGTCGATCCCGCCGTAGCGGAGCACGACGGGGTGGACCATGCCGGCGCCGAGGATGGTCATCCAGCCCGTCCGCGAGCAGGCCGGGCACTTCGCCCCGTTGCAGATGACGCACAGGATGTCGAACGCGACCGACGGCTCGGTGAACGGGTAGTAGCCGGGCCGGAACCGGGTCGGCCGGTCGGCCCCGAACATCGCGTGGGCGAACTGGTCCAGCAGGCCCTTGAGGTGGGCCATCGACGTGCCCTCGTCGACCATCAGGCCCTCGACCTGGAAGAACTCGGACGCGTGGCTGGCGTCCACGGCCTCGTACCGGAAGCAGCGACCGGGCAGGAGCGCGCGGATCGGCGGCCGCTCCTGGTGCATGACCCGGATCTGCCCGGGGCTCGTGTGGGTGCGCAGCAGCCGCCCGCCGACGTCGAGGTAGAGCGTGTCCCACAGGTCCCGCGCGGGGTGATCGGGCGGGATGTTGAGCATCTGGAAGTTGGTGACGTCGTCCTCGATCTCCGGCCCTTCGTAGACGACGAAGCCGAACTGGGCGAACACCTCGGCGATCTCGCGGGCCGTCTCCACGATCGGGTGGAGGGAGCCGCGCCGGATCGGCCGGCCGGGCGTCGTGACGTCCGTCGCCTCGGAGGCGAGGCGTGCCGCGAGCTCGGCGCCGCCCAGCCGCGAGCGAGCCTCGGCGAGCGCGGCCTCGACCGAGCCGCGGACCTCGTTGGCGATGGCGCCGACCTTCGGGCGGTCCTCGGCGGGCAGGGCGCCGATCCCTCGCAGGATCGCCGTCAGCTCGCCCTTCTTGCCCAGGACCTCGACCTCGATGGCGTCGAGCGCCGCCGTGTCCGGAGCGCCCGCCGCGGCCGAGACCGCGCGCGAGCGCAGCGCCTCGAGGTCGCTGGTCAGCTGGGCGAGTTCCATCGGGCTGGGCGTCTCTTTCGCGTGGAGGTCCGAGAATCACGAACCCTCGAGCGTCAGTGACGTCGAGGGTCCGACGAGGTGGCGGCGAGCGCTAGGCGCTTCGGGCGACCTCGGCGATCCGGCCGAAGGTCGCGGCGTCGCGGACGGCGAGGTCGGCGAGGATCTTGCGGTCGAGATCGACGTTGGCCTTCTTGAGGCCCGGCGATGAACCTGCCGTAGGTGATCCCGTTCAGGCGGGCCGCCGCGTTGATCCGGATGATCCACAGCTGGCGCATGTCGCGCTTGCGCTGCTTCCGGTCGCGCGTCGCGTAGGCGAGTGCGTGGAGCTGCGACTCGCGGGCCCGCTTGACGAGCTTGCGGTTCGTGCCCATCCGCCCTTCGGCGCCGTTGAGCAGCCGCTTGTGGCGCTTGTGGGACGTGACGCCCCGCTTGACGCGTGCCATCGAATGCTCCTAGGCGTGCGGCAGGAGCCGGCGGAGCTGCTCCTGGTGCTGGGGTCCCACGACCGCCTTGCCCGCGTAACGGCGGGTGCGGCGCGAGGACTTGATCTCGAGATGGTGGCCGCGCCACGACTTGACGCGGACGAACTTCCCGCTGCCGGTGACGCCGACGCGCTTCTGTGTCCCCTTGTGGGTCTTCATCTTCGGCACGACGGGCTCACTCTCCTACTGGCGCGGCTTCGGCGACGGGCTTGGGCTCCGCGGCGGGCTTGGCGGCTGCCGGCTCGGCCGGTTGCGCCTTGGGCTCGGCGGCGGGCTTCGACTCCGCGGCGGGCTTGGCTTCGGTCTTCGGTTCGGCGGCGGGCTTCGATTCCGCGGGCTTGGCTTCGGCGGCGGCGCTTCGGTTCCGCGGGCTTCGGTTCGGCGGCCGGCTTCGCGGCCTCCACCGGTTTCGCCGGCGCGGCCTCCGGCTGCGCCGTCGCGGCCGGTTCGGCTTCCGATGCCGGTGCGGCCTGCGCCGCCACCGGTGTGTCCTCGGTCTCGGTTCCGAGCTCCTCGGGCTCCTCGCCCTCGGGCCGCGGGCCCAGGTTGCGGTGCTCGTGGACCCTCGGCTTGTGAACCGAGGCGAGCGTCATGAACATCGATTTGCCTTCGAGCACCGGCGTCCGGTCGACGGTGCCGTGGTCCTTCACCGCATCGCCGAACCGGGCGAGCAGCGTCCGACCGATCTCCGGATGGGTCAGCTCGCGTCCGCGGAAGCGGACGGTCACCTTGATCCGGTCGCCATCCTCGAGGAACTCGATCGCCCGGTGGACCTTCGTCGTGAAGTCGCCGACGCCGATCTTCGGCGTGAGGCGGACCTCCTTGAACTCGACCGCGCGCTGCTTCCGCTTGGCTTCCTTCTCGCGCTTCGTCAGCTCGTACTTGTACTGACCGAAGTCGAGAAATCGGACCACCGGAGGGGCCGCCGTCGGCGCGACCTCGACGAGATCGAGCCCACGCTCCTGCGCCATGGCGAGCGCCTGTGGTGTCGGCATGACGCCGAGCTGTTGGCCCTCATCATCGACGACCCGCACCTGGGGGACACGGATCATCTGGTTCACGCGCAGGTCTCGGCTGATGGCTACGTCCCTTTGTTTCGAGGTGGCTGATCGCGGCGCGCACGGTCCCACGACCGGCGCGGTCGCCGCGGGAGGATAGCACAGGGGTTCGAACGGCGGCAACGAAACGGGACCGGGTCGCGGGTGCCCCGCGAGGGTTCGATTTGATGCCCGAACGAACCACTCCGGAGCCGACGCTGGACGCGTGGTTGACGTGCGATCATCAGTCGAGAGCGAGCGGCCTCGGCGCCCCGCTGGGTGCCACAGGACCAGTGCTGGAGGCACCGTCGAGCGTGAGCGTCGCGAGCCCGACGCGTGACATCGAACGTGAGTCGCAGCGCGCCCGATCCGTCGATCCGGGCGCGCGTGTCGCGTCGCGTGGCATCCCTGGCAAGAGCCGTCTCCGTGGAGCCGGCGCTGCTGTGGCAGCTCATCGGACTCGGACTGATCGCGTTCCTCGTCCGCCTGATTCCCGTGCTGTTGACCGGGGGTCTCCAGGGGATGGTCGACTATGACGACGGCGTGTACATGGGGTCGGCGCTGTCCCTGGTCCAAGGCAGGATCGTCTATCGCGACTTCCTGATGCTCAACCCACCCGGCATCGTCTACGCGCTGACGCCGTTCGCCGCGCTCAGCTCCATCACGTCGGACGGCAACGCGTTCGCCGCGGCTCGCGTCGGCATGATGCTGCTGGGCGGCCTGAACACGATCCTCGTTGGCCTCGTCGGCGCCCGGGCGGGCCGAACGACGGCCCTTGCCGCGGCTGCGCTGTACGCGGTCTGGATCGTGCCGGCCTGGATGGAGCGGTCGACGTGGCTGATCGCGTCCCAGAACACGTTGCTGTTGATCGCGCTCCTCGTCCTGACCCTTCCCCGCGGCACGGGCGACCGGCCGACGATCGGCTGGCGCACGGCTGCCGTTGCCGGGGCCCTGATCGGTCTCTGCGGGACGATCCAGATCTGGGGGATCGTCCCGGCAGCCGTGGTGCTGATCCTGCTGCTGTTCCGGACGGCCCGTCAGCCGGGCGGATGGCTGCGACCCGTGGTCGCCTACTTCAGTCGCCGGGATCGCCGCGGTGATCCTGGTGTTCCTCCCGTTCGTGCTCGCCGCAGGCCCGGGGATGATCCGCACGGTCATCTTCAACCAGCTCGGACGGGCGCGCTGACCAGGTGTCGATCCTGCGGCGTCTCCGGGCCCTCGAAGGGCTTCCGCAGTCGTCCTCGAACCGGCCCAGTCTCCACTGGTTGCCGTTCGTCGTGTTCGCGGTCGTCGTCATCGCGACGGCGTATCTCGCGTGGCGCCGGCCGGCCACCCGCCCATGGGCCGCGCTGTTCGGTGCGCAGTCGGCGCTCCTGTTCATCACCCCGTCGTTCTTCCCGCATTACGGCGGCTGGCTGGCACCGGCCGCCGCGTTGTGCATCGGCAGCATCGTCGCCGAGGTCGTCGGCCGGTTGTCGCCCCGACCGCGATCGGTGGCGGTCGCCCTGTACGGGGTGGGGCTGGCGGGCGTGCTCCTCGTCGCGGTCAGGCCAGACGCGTTCGGGCTGCCGCGCCCAAGCGTGGACTTTGACGCCGCAGCGTCTCGCGTCGCGGATCGAGCATGCGACGTGCCCGACGTCGGACTCACCGAGCGTGCTGATCCTGACCGGGGCCCTGCGCAGGATGCTCGACAACGGATGCCCGCTGCTCATCAGCCCAACGGGCGTGTCGTACCACACGGATCTCAACCTTCGAGGCGCCGAGCGGATCCGGACCGATCAGCCCGAGTACCAGGCGGCGCTGAAGGACTATTTCGGCGGCAGCGACGCGGCCGTGTTCTATCGCAAGCTGCATCACCTTGGGCTGACAGATGCGACGTGGGCGGCGATCCGTGACCGACTGCCGGTCGAGGTCCACGTCGGCCGGACCCAGATCCAGCTCCCACCCGGCAGCTGAGCCCGACCGCCCATTGATCCCCGGGCGGGGTTCGGCGCGTGACCCGCCCGATGCCGTTTCGCGCCTACAGGGCGCGTCGCTCGCGGATCTCGTCGCCGAGCCTTGCCCCGAGCTCCCCCCAGGCGAGGCTTTCCTGGGCCTCGTCCTTCGTTGCGCCGCGGCGCCTCACCGACGTCGTCCGCGCCTCGACCTCACGGTCGCCCAGGATCAGCATGTAGGGCACCTTCTGGCCCTGCGCGAGCCGGATCTTGTTCTGCATCCGGTTGTCGGACGCGTCGACCTCCACGAACCGCACGCCGGCCGCGCGGAGCTCGGCGGCCAGCTCGTTGGCCGCGTCGACGTGGCGGTCCGCGATCGGGATCACGACCGCCTGGACGGGCGCGATCCACAGCGGGAATGCCCCGGCGAAGTGCTCCACGAGGATGCCGATGAAGCGCTCCAGCGAGCCGTAGATCGCGCGGTGAATCGCGATCGGCCGCTGCGGCTGGCCCTGCTCGTCGATGTAGGTCAGATCGAACCGGTCCGGGAGCATCGTCAGGTCCGCCTGGATCGTGGCCATCTGCCACTCGCGGCCGAGCGCGTCGTCGATGTAGATGTCGATCTTGGGCGCGTAGAACGTCCCGTCCTTGGGCTTGACCACGTACGGCATGCCCGATCGATCGAGCGCCTCCTTGATCAGCTGCTCCGCGCGCTCCCAGAGCGCCGGGTCGCCGAGCGCCTTGTCCGGCTTGGTCGCGAACGCGAACCGGGGCTCGAAGCCCACCCAGCCGTACGCCTCGCGGACCTCGCCGAGGAGCGCCTCGATCTCGTCGGCCAGCTGGTCGGGCCGGACGTAGATGTGGCCGTCGTCCTGGATGAACTGGCGGACGCGGGTGAGCCCGGAGAGCGAACCCGAGCGCTCGTTTCGGTGCAGCCGCCCGTATTCGTTGTAGCGCAGGGGCAGGTCGCGGTAGGACCGCAGGTGGCTGCGGTAGATGAACGTCGACTCGGGACAGTTCATCGGCTTGAGCGAGAACGTCTGCCCCTCGGCATCGAGCAGGAACATGTTGTCGGCGTACAGCGGCAGGTGACCCGACTGGTGCCACAGCTTCTCGTGCACGAGGATCGGCGTGGAGACCTCGTCATAGCCGCGCCGCTCCTGCAGCTCGCGCATGGCGGCCTCGAGGGTGCGCCAGATCCGCTGTCCCTTCGGGTGCCAGAACGCCGACCCCGGCGAGACATCGTGGAAGCTGTAGAGGTCGAGGGCGATGCCGAGCTTGCGGTGGTCGCGCTTCTTCGCCTCTTCGCGCCGCTCGAGGTAGAGATCCAGCTCGGGCTGCGTCTCCCAGACCGTGCCGTAGATCCGCTGGAGCATCGGCCGCTTCTCGTCGCCCCGCCAGTAGGCGCCGGCGACGGCGAGCAGCTTGAACGGGCCGATCTTCCCCGTCGACGCGACATGGGGCCCCTTGCACAGGTCGCGGAACGAGCCGTGCTCGTAGAACGACACCGCGGGCATCGGCGAGCCCGTCTCGTGCGCCTTGCGGGCCAGGTCGTCGAGGATCTCGACCTTGAACGCCTGCCCCGCATCGTCCTCGATCGCGCGGCCCTCGTCGAACGGCACCTCGCGCCGGACGAACGGACGGTCCGCCTTGACGCTCTCGGCCATCCGCGACTCGATCGCCGCCAGGTCGTCCGGCGTCAGCGGTCGCGGCAGCTCGAAGTCGTAGTAGAAGCCGTCGTGGATCGCGGGCCCGATGCCGAGCTTCGCGCCCGGGAACAGGCCGAGGACCGACTCGGCCATCACGTGCGCCGCGCTGTGCCGCATCGCGTCGATCGGTGCGTGGGCGCCGGCGTCGAGGAGCTCGTCGGCCGAGCCGCGTTCGGGCGCCTCGAAGTCGGTCGCCTCGTCCACCGCGACCGCCGCGTCGTCTGCCTTGTCGTCTGCCATCGTCGTGCTCCCGAGAATCACAGAACCTCCCGTCCGACAGGACGAGAGGTTCGACCTCCCGCGGTTCCACCCGCCTTCACGGCCGCCCCGGCGTTGCCGCCGCGCCGTCGTGCGCTCGAGCCGCGCTAACGGGCGGATCCCGGGCCGGTTCGCCGGCCGCTCGCGGGTGGTGCCGTCACCGCTCGTGTCCGTCGGGGCTTGCAGCCGATGGCCCCGGCTCTCTGTCGACGTCCCGGTGGGGTGCGTCCCGCTCGACGCGTTGCCTATTCGTGCTCCGGCCGACGGCCGAAAATGGTGGGCGATACTGGACTCGAACCAGTGACCTCATGCATGTCAAGCATGCGCTCTAACCAGCTGAGCTAATCGCCCGGTCGGGCGCGCAGTCTACCACGCAGGTCGCGCTCGACTCCCTCGCGACGATCGCGACGCAGACGACTCCGTCGAACAGCTGACGGCAGTTGGGGCGAAACGTTTGTCCGCCCTGCACGTCACTGCTGACGCCCGGTGCGAGGGCGGACAGCGCTCTCCGCCTCACGGCTGACGAACGACTGGAGGGATCTACGCCATGGCGCTCGAGACGTCGAGTCCGCGCTCTCGACGCGCGTTCCTGGGTGCGTCGCTGGCCGGTGGTCTGGCGGCTCTTGCCACCTATGCCCTGGGCCGGCCGGCAGATACTCGCGCCGCCAACGGCGAGCCGATCACGATCGGCGGCACCTTCACCGGAACCAGCGCGACCAGCATCGAGAACACCACGCCCGATACCACCGCGCTGATCGCCAGCGCCACGGGCGTGGGTGACCCGGATGTCGCGGGCTACTCGACCGGCATCCAGGGCATCACCACGAATGGCCGCGGGGTGCACGGTGCGGCCACCGTTGCGGGAGGCCTTGGCGTCGTTGGCGAGGCGGTCGCTGGTGCCGGCGTCGTCGGCCGCAGCGGCGCGGGACCAAACGATGTCGGGATCGGGGTCGTGGCCCAGGCGGGCGCGCGCGGCACGGCCCTCTACGTGAACGGCCGAGTGTCCTTTACCCGGAGCGGCCGGGCGAGCATCCCGGCGGGTCGGAGTCACGTGGATATCCGCCCCAGACTTGGACTGGCGCCGTTGGAACAGCGCGAAGTCCTCGGCATCTTGGCGACGCTCCAGCGCTATCGACCCGGTGTCTACGTTGCGGCCGTGCGCAGCAACTACCCAACGCCGGGCAAGGCCCGGATCTATCTCAACAGGGTCGCGTCGACCACCCACGACACGCCGGTCACCTGGTTCGTCCTGGGCTGACCGGCCCGCCGCTGCCCCGGCTACTCGCGGACGTGCGGCTTCGGCTCGATCGGGCGGGACTTGGCCGCCTTCGGGTCGACCGTTCCGGCGTCGCTCTGGACGTCCGCCTGGTTCTGTCCCGGCCGCTGCTCGTCGTCGGCGGTGGCCTCGGGATCCTGGGTGAGCTCGTCGTCGCGCATGGTTCGACTCCCGTCTCTGGCCGTGGGTTCCCGACCCTACCACCGCCGCGCGGATTTTGGTTCGCGGTGGGGTGCGCCAGCAGCTTCCCGCGGTGCGGCGCGGGGTGGTGCGGTGCGGGGTGGTGCGGGGATGCAACGGAACCTGCGGTGGGGTGCTGCACGGTTGGGGTGGTTTGGGCGACAATCGGGACGACAGATCGACGTGACCCGGCGGCGGGTGCCGCCTCCCATTCGGTGACGAGATGACGGCGTCGCAACGACGGTCGTTGGCGCGGGTGACGGTGCTGCTCGTGGTGGGCGCCCAGCTCGCGGACCTTGCCTCGTTCGGGATGGTCGCGCGGGTCGCCGGCTCGGAGGGCGAGCTCGGTCCACTTGGCGCGGTCTACGCCTCGGGCGGCTTCGCGCCCGTGGCGGCGGCGAAGCTCCTCGGCCTCCTGGCCGTGATGGTGATCTTCGCGCTCTACACGCGACGGGTGGGCTCGCCACACCGGCTGGCGCTGATGACCGCCGGCGTGGGCCTGTTCGGGGCCCTGACCAACGTCGCCGGCATCCTCGGGGCGGCGTCCCTGGCGGGGATCCGGGTCATCGGCGTCTAGCCGCGAACCGCGCGCGCGAGGGTGCCGTCAGGGCGAGGCGACGAACAGGAAGTCGCTCTTCCAGCCGGCCTTGGTCAGCTCGTCGAACGAGAACACCGTGCCCGGGCGGAAGGCGATCCCCACGCGGTAGAACCTCGCGTCGGGGACCGAGACCTGCGCGCGATACAGGCACTGCCCGGGCCCCGCCTTGCGGCCGTCGGCCAGCGTGGACTCGGCGATCACCGTGCCGCCCAGGTCCGCCACGGTGACGGTCGTGCCCGCGTGGATGTCGGAGAACGCGGTCCCCGTCGGCGAGCACCTGGACCCGGTCGCCACGTTGGCCCAGGGGTCCTCGCCCCGTCCCAGCGTCTGGTCGAGCACGACATTGACCGTGAGGTCGTGCGGCGCGCCGGTCGACGTCGACACGACGGCGGGGCCGTCCGAGCCCCTGGCGGCGCCGTCATTCGGCGCGAGCCGCGTCGCCATGAGGGCGACACCGAACGCGACCACGCCCATCGCGACGACGATCAGCGCGACCGCCCGGAACGGGAACCGCGAGGACGACGCGGCGGCCGGTCCGGCGGCGGCCGACGACGCCAGGGTGACCGGCTCCCCCACCGGGTGCCCGCAGATCGAGCAGAAGTAGGCCGTCCGCGCGACGGGCTGGCCACAGGCCGAGCAGGCGACACGGTCGTCCGCCGCCGGGACGATCACGACGGCGGCCGCAACTTCCGCCTCGGTGGGGACGGCGCTTCCCGCGGCGGTCGCCTCCGAGCGAGGGGTCGCGGCGGCCGGTCGGGGACAACGTCGTCCTCGGGCGCGACCATCGGGATGTCGGACGTCTCGGCGGGGTGACGTCGGGGGCGCGAGACCGGGTCCGGCCGGACGTGCGGGGTCGGGTCGACGGTTCCGCCGCGGGCGCCGGTGGGTCGTGTCGCGTTGCCGAACGCGCGGTGCCGTCCGACTTCGCCGTGCCGGCCGCCGTCGCGGCCGCGGCCGCCTTCGTCGCCCGGGTCCGGCGACGCGACGCCGTCGACGCCCCCGTCGGGGACTTGGGCGGTCTCGCTCGCCGGGGCGGCAGGGTCCTCGCTCGCCGGGGCGTCCTCGCTCGCCGCGGCGGCGGCCTCACTCGTGGGCGCACTGGGCTCGCTCGCGCGGCGCAGCCTCGCTCGTCGGCGCAGCGGCCGCCGCGGCCGCCGATGCCGCCTTGGCCGACTGGGATCGCGAGCGGGATCGGCTTCGCGGCGCGGGCTTGGGCGTCGGTTCGGCGACCGGCGCTTCCGGCTCCCCCGCCGGAGCCTCGGATGCGTCGGCCTGCGGCGGTGTCGCCGGCTCGGGTCCCGCGACCGAGGGAGACACGGTTGCGGCCTCGGATCCGCCGCCTGGCGACGTCGTCGGCGCCGGTCCGGCGCCGGGCGGTTGCGTCGCGGACGTCGCCGGGCGAGACGAACGTGCCGACGGGCCGGGGGCGCAGGATCGGGGCGATGTCCGCGGCCCGGATCATCCCACCGGCCGAGAGCACGGACGTCCCGGTCGTGCCGGGCGCGGACACCGGCTTCGCCGCCTGCGGTGGCGACGGCGGCCCGGGCGGGGCATCGACGGACGCGGCGGGATCGGCGGGAGCGGCGGTGGACTCGGGCGCCGGTGTCGGCGGGTCAGCCGGCCTCGTCTCGGGACCGGCCGGAGCGCCGACCGTCGCGGCAGCCGCCGCAGGGGCCTCGTCTCCGCGCGGCTTCTTCGCCTTGCAGCTGTAGCACCGGCCGCTACTGCGGACGTTGAGCGAGTGGCACGCGGGACACACCCACATGTCGTTCAACGTCACCGCTCCTCCGCTCCTGTCCGATTGAGGTCACGACGTTACACGGTTGCCGGAATCCGAGACGAGCGGGCGAGGCCGGCCGCGTGCCCGCCGCGACCGGCGCTCATGCCACCATGGGTGGGTGGGCGATCTCGAGCTGATCGATTGCGGCGACGGACGACGTCTCGAGCGATTCGGCGACGTCCTGGTGGATCGGCTCGCGCCGGGGGCGGTCATGCCACGGCGCTACCCTGCCGCCGAGTGGCGCCGCGCCGCGCTGCGCTGGACGGACGGCCGCTGGGCCAGGGGCGGCGATCGACCCGCGTGGACGATCGAGGCCAACGGCCTGACGCTCGAGTGCCGGCCGGCGGCCGGCGGCCAGATCGGCGTGTTTCCGGACCACGCGTCGACCTGGGGCTGGCTCGACGGCGTCGTCCGCGCGCTCGGCGCCTCGCTCGGCCGGCCGCCCGAGATCCTGTCGCTGTTCGGCTACACCGGAGGCGCGAGCCTCGCCTGCGCGCGAGCCGGCGCCCGCGTGGCTCACGTGGACGCGTCCAAGCCGGCCGTCGCCTGGGCACGCCGGAACGCCGCGGCGTCCGGGATGGCCGAGCACCCGGTTCGCTGGCTCGTCGACGACGTGCGGGCCATCGTGCGCCGCGAGCGGCGCCGCGGCCGGACCTACGACGGCGTGATCGCCGACCCCCCGACCTACGGGCACGGTCGGTCACCCTGGAAGATCGACGACGACCTGCCGCCGCTCCTCGACGACCTCGCGGCGCTGATCGGCCCGCGCCCGGGCCTGGTGCTGCTCAGCGCGCACACGCCCGGCTACGACGGCGAGCGGCTCGCCGCGCTCGGCCGTGAGCACCTCGGGATCGCCGTGACGCCCGGCGAGCTGCGCCTGATCGCCACGAGCGGCAACGTGCTCCGGCTCGGCGGTTGGGCCCGTTCGCCCGCGCGCTGAGACGTCTGCGAAGATGATCTCGTGGCCGACGTCGCGCTGAGCAGCACACGCAATCCGCGCGTCCGGGCCGCAGCGGCGCTACGCGATCGGCGCGCCCGCAACGAGGCCGGTCTCACGCTGATCGACGGCGCCCGCGAGCTGGCCCGTGCCGTCGCCGGCGGCGCCGCGGTGGTCGAGGTCTACGTCGACCGCGGCCGGCTCGGACCCGAGGGCGACGCCGCGATCCAGGCGGCCGCCGCGTCCGGTGCGGAGATCCTGGAGGTGTCCGACGTCGTCGTCGACCGCCTCGCCTACGGCGACCGCGGCGACGGGATCGTCGCCGTCGCCCGCATCCCGGACATGTCCCTCGCGGCGCTGCGGCTGCCGCCAGAGCCGCTCGTCGTGGTCGTCGAAGGCGTCGAGAAGCCCGGCAACCTCGGCGCGGTGCTGCGCTCCGCCGACGGGGCCGGCGCCGACGCCGTGATCGCCGCGGATCCGCGGACCGACCTGTTCAACCCCAACGCCGTCCGGGCCTCGCAGGGCACCCTGTTCGCGGTCCCCGTGGCCGCCGCGCCGACCACGGAGGTCCGGGCCTGGCTGCGCGAGGCCGGCATCCGCGTGCTCGCGGCCCGGGTCGGGGCCTCCGTCCCGTACGCGCGAAGCCGACCTCCGTGGCGCGGTCGCGATCGTGCTCGGCAGCGAGGTCAGCGGCCTGACCGACGCCTGGACGGGCGACGTGACCGACATCGGCCTGCCGATGCTGGGGGTCGCCGACAGCCTGAACGTCTCGATCACCGCGGCCGTGCTGCTCTATGAGGCCCGCCGGCAGCGCGGCGATCCGAGCTCGACCCCCAGCGCCCCGGGAGGCTGACCCCATGCCCACGTTCGACTTCGTCGTCATCGGCGCCGGCCCGGCCGGCGAGGCCGCCGCGAACAAGGCTCGCGAACGCGGCGCGTCCGTCGCGGTCGTGGACAAGCGCTGGTTCGGCGGGTCGTGCCCGCACATCGGCTGCGTGCCGTCGAAGGCGCTCCTCCACGCCGCCGAGCGGCACCACGACGGCGCCGACTATTCCTGGCGGCGCGCGTCCGAGCGGCGCGACTACATGGTCAATCGCGCGGCCGACGCCGCCGAGCCCGACGACAGCTCCCACGTCAAGGCGCTCGAGGACGCCGGGGCGAAGACCTTCCGGGGGACGGCGCGGATCGTGGACCGCGGCGTGGTCGAGGTCAGCGGGCCGGACGGGTCGGCGACCCGGCTCGAGGGCCGGAACGTCGTCGTGGCCGTCGGCTCGTTCTCGAAGGTCCCGCCCATCGACGGGCTGGCGGACACGCATCCGTGGACCAACGAGCAGGCGACGCTCACCCGCGAGCTGCCGCGCAGCCTGCTCGTCCTCGGCGGCGGGCCGACGGGCTGCGAGCTCGCCCAGGTCTTCGTTCGCTTCGGCGTCCCGACGGCCGTCGTCCAGTCGGGCCCGCGGCTCGTGCCGACGGAGCACCCGCGCAACGCCGAGGTCGTGCGCTTCGCGCTCGAGCGCGACGGGGTCGCCGTGCGCACCGGCGTCCGCGCCCAGCGCGCCCGCGCCGGTGCCGGCACGGACGGGGCACACGTGCTCGAGCTCGACGACGGATCGACGGCCGAAGGACACGTGATCCTGCTCGCCGTCGGGCGCGACTTCCCGCTCGCCGGCCTGGGCATGGAGCACTACGGAATCGAGGTGACCGGGCCCGACGCGTACCCGCGCGACGGTCGGCTCCGGGTGGCCGACGGCCTGTGGGTCGCGGGCGATCCGGCGGGACCGGAGCTCCACACGCACCAGGGCCACTACCAGGGCGAGCTGGCGGTGCGCATGGCGCTGGGCGAGGACATCAGGCCCGACTACCGCGCCCTGCCACGGGCGACGTACATGGACCCGGAATCGGCGTCGGTCGGCGTGACGCTCGCGCAGGCTCGGGACGCGGGCCTCGATGCGTTCGAGTGCGTGGCCGACTTCACGACCAGCGCCCGGGGCTACTCGGTGGAGGCCGACACGGGCCACGTGACGATCACGGTCGATCGGGCGACGCGGGAGCTGGTCGGCGCGGCGATGGCCTGCCCCGACGCGTCCGCCGCGATCCACGAGTGCGTGCTCGCGATCCGGGCCCGGGTGAAGGTCGACGTCCTCGCCGAGACCATCCACGCCTTTCCCAGCACGTCGCGGATCCTCAACGGGCTGTTCGCGGAGGCCCGGGCGAAGCTCGACGCCCCAACGCCGGCCTGAGCGCACCAGCGGGTCGCGCCACCCCCCCCGCGCGCACGCCTCAAACGGCGCCGGCCGCGACCTCGCCGTCGATCAGGACGAGCCGCGGACGGGCGTGCCACAGGGCCCCGCCGGCCTCGACCGGTTCGTCGACCGCGGCACCGGGCAGCACGACGAGGTCGGCGCGCTGCCCCGGCACCAGCCGCCCGCGGTCGGCCTCGCCGGCGGTGATCGCCGGGTCCACGCAGGCCGCCCGGATCGCCCGCCACAAGGGCAATGCCTGCGCCGGGCCGAGCGGCGGCGTCCCCGCGGGCCAGGTCGGCGCCGACCGCGTGACCGCGCACACGAGGCCCGGCCACGGATCGATCGGCTCGACCGGGGCGTCCGTCCCGAACGCCAGGAGGGCGCCGCTGCGGGCCAGCGCGGCCAGCGGGAACGCCCGGCGATCGGCCCGCTCGCCCCACAGGGTGCGCGCCTTGGTGACGTCGGAGCGCAGGTGCACCGGCTGGACCGACGCCGCGATCCCGAGCCGGGCGAACCGGTCGATGTCCTCGTCCGCGACGAGCTGGGCGTGCTCCACGCGCGGGATGAGGGCCGTCAGGCCGACCGTCGGTGCCAGCGCGTCCAGCGCTGCGCGCACGGCCGCATCGCCGATCCCGTGGATCTGGGTCGCGATCCCCATCGACGCGGCCGTCGCCGCCTGCTCCCGGAGCCGGTCCGGCGGGACCAGCCAGACGCCCAGGCCGCCGTTGGGCGGAGGCGCCTCACCGGGCGCCCGCTCCATGGGCTCGAGGAGGGCCGCCGTGCGCGAGCCCAGCGAGCCGTCGGCAAACGTCTTGAGCCAGCCCAGCCGGAGCCGGTCGAGCGGATCCGGCCCGAGCGGGGCACCGCTGCGCAACCCGGCGGCGCTCACGGCATGCAGCTGCTCCCAACGGAGGCTGACGTGCACCCGCAGGCGCGAGGTCGCCGCTCGCCGCGAGCGATCGGTACGCCTCGATCGGCGCCCCCAGGCCGGCCGGCGGCGCCGAGCGAGCCCGGGTCGTGGACGCCGACCACCCCGAGCGCGACGAGGTCGGAGGTCAGCCCCAGCAGCGCCTCGCGGATCGTCGCGGCCGTCGGCGGCGGGATGATCGCCGACACGAGGCGCGTGGCCGTCTCGTGGAGCACGCCCGTCGCGTGGCCGTCGGCGTCTCGCCGGATCACGCCGCCGGGCGGGTCACGATGCTGGTCGTCGACGGCCCGCCTCCGCGAGGGCGCGCGGGCTCGCGACCAGCGCGTGATGATCGTGCGCCCACAGCGCGACCCGCCGTCCGGGAGCGGCGACCTCGAGGTCGGCGGCCGTCGGCCACCGACCCAGGGTGTCGGGATCCCAGCCGCCGCCCTCGATCCACTCGGCGGACCCCGCTCCCCCGCCCTCGGCCGCGTGCCGGACCCGTGCCATCAGGGCCTCGATCGAGTCGCAGCCCTCGAGCTCGACCTGCAACCGCTCGATCGCCGCGTCGGCCAGGTGCAGGTGCGCGTCGGACAGCCCGGGGATCGCGACCTCGTCGTCGGCGAGCGAGACCCGGCGGGTGCCCGGGCCCGCCAGGCCCTCGACGTCGGCAGCGGCGCCCGCGGCGACCACCCGCCCGGCGCGCACGGCGATCGCCTCGGCCCACGCCGGTCCGTCCGACCCCGCGAGGGTCGCGATCCTGCCGACCAGCACGAGGTCGGCCCGCTCGGTCATCCCGCGTCCAGCGGTTCCGCGGCTGCGTCGTCGGCCGGCGGCGTGGTCGCGGCCGCTCCCCCGGACCGCCGCGCGGCGTGGTCCACGCCCGCCCCCACGGCGACGGCCATCGGGTCGAGCGGCTGCGACGGCCCGCTGCCGTCGACGTGCGGCTCGGTCGGCCGGATCGGCCCGCGGCGCAGGATCGAGAGCACCCCGGCGAGCGTCACCACGACGCCGACGATGACCAGGACCGTCGTCGTCCCCACGAGGTCGCTGACCGGCCCGACGATGATGATCGGCAGGAAGCTCGCGATCGAGACGAGCATGTTGAGCACGCCGAACACGCGCCCGCGGACGTCCTCCGGGAGGTCCTCCTGGAGCTGCGTCTGGGCCGGGATCGCGACGGCCGCATAGGACATGCCGGCGATCAGCGCGATGAAGACCACGATCGCGAGCAGCGACGTGAAGTCGGCGAACGACGTGATCCCGGTCGCGGTCTCGGCGCGCTGCACGAACCGGGCGATCGGCCCCGCGATCGAGAGCAGGACCAGCATGATCCCGAGCAGGATCAGGCCGAACTCGATGATCCGCCGCCGGGGCAGCACGTGGCCGAACGAGTTGAGCAGCAGGATGCCGGTCACGATCCCGAAGCCGAGCGGCAGCACGACGACCACGAAGTCCTTCGGCTCGAGGCCGAGGGAGTCGGTCGCGAAGTCGGGGCCCAGCACGCCCAGCACGCCGACCAGCGACGCCGCGACCGCGAGGTACGTCAGCGACCAGCCGATCGACCGGTGGCTGCGGATGAAGTCGATCCCCTCGCGCAGCTGGGAGAGGGTCGAGCCCATCGCCGCCTCGGCGTCGTGGGTCATGCTGCCGTGCGTGGCCTCCGCGTCGGACGTCGGCGGCGCGGGCGGCAGCGTCCAGCAGAAGCCCGCGGCCACGAGGTAGCAGGCGGCGACGAGCAGGATCAGCGCCGGGGCGCCGACCAGGGTGACGACGATCGGACCCAGCAGCGCGAACCCGAGCGCGAACGCGGCGTTGACCGTGAGCGTGAACACCCCGTTCGCCGCCAGCAGCTGCTTCCGCGGGACCAGGAACGGGATCATCGCGGCCTCGGCCGGGCCGAAGAACACCGTGATGGTCGAGACGACGACGTTCAGGACCAGGATCGCCGGCAGCGTGTCGCCCGCGAGGAACAGGAGGATGAACGCGCGCGCATCGCAACAGGTTGGTGACGACGAGGATCGAGCGCCGGTCGAACCGGTCGACGTAGACGCCGGCGACGGCCGAGAACAGCACGGCCGGGATCAGGAAGGTCAGGATCAGCAGGCTGACCGCCGTGTTCGAGGACGTCGCCTCGAGGATGATGACGGTCAGGCCGTAGATGACCATGTTGCCGCCGATCTGCGTGAACGCCTGGGCGAGCCAGAGCAGCAGGAACGGTCGGTTGCGGAAGACCTCGAGGGCGCCACCCGGCTCCCCGTCCCCGTTGTCGCCGTTCGGCGCGGCGGTGGCGTCGAGCGGCAGGGTCGTCACGGGCGGCGTGGTGCCACGGCGGCGCTGATGGCGGGGTCGCCCCGCTCGACGAACTCGGTGATCCGGCGCTCGAGGGCGGGACGCTCGATCAGCACGTGGCGGTCGCAGGTCGTGCACCGGAGCCCGATGTCGGCCCCCAGGCGATCGATGCGCCACGTGTCACCGCCGCACGGATGGCGGCGTCGGAGCCGGACCACGTCGCCCAGCAGCAGCGGGAGCACGGGATGGCCTGACATCGCCCGGCAGGGTAGCAGAGGGTGGCCAAGCCCGGACTCGCCGGACTTCGGCGGCTCGGCCGTCAGAGGCGCGGTCGGGCGAGGACGGGGGCGAGGCTGCGGGTGGTCGCCGGGACCTCGACCCGGTCCTCGGCGGTGACCGTGATGATGGCGTCTGGGAAGCGGGCGGCGAGCTGCGCGATCGGGCCGCCGACCCGCGTCAGCGACCCCGCCAGCGTCTGCGGCTGGCCGATCGCCACGAGCTCGACC
Source organism: uncultured Chloroflexia bacterium (assembly GCA_963767945.1). GTDB lineage: Bacteria > Chloroflexota > Limnocylindria > Limnocylindrales > CSP1-4 > CAIXZV01. Next base: position 760,821 of record CAVYGH010000013.1, read on the forward strand.
GGCGCGGGCAGGAGCGCGTTGCCGATCAGCACCTCGCCTGCCGGCCCGTTCGGGACGTCGCCCGCCGCGATCCGGGTGCCGCCGATCGCGATGGCCTCGGCACCGGCGTTGCGCAGCTCGTTGAGCAGCTGGGCAAGGGCGTCGCCCGGCAGGTCCCCGGTCACGGTCACCCGGATCCCCGCCCCCGTCACCGCGAGGCGGCCCGACCAGCCGAGGACGCGGTTGAGGTCGGCCCGGACCTGGACCGCCGACGTGTCGCCGCGCTGCACGGCCGCGTCGACGGCCTCGTGTTGCGCGTCGAGCGCCCGGATCTCCTCGCGCAGCTGGTTGTTGCGGGTGGTCAGGTTGGCGACGAGCTCGGTCAGCTCCTGGACCGACAGCCCGTTGAGGCCCTGGTCCGTGGCCTGCGACTTCAGCTGGACCACCACCAGGAAGCCGAGCACGCACAGCACCGCCCCCACGGCGATCCGGGCCGATCGCCGGCGCATCAGGGCGCCGCCGACGGCGCCGGCGAGATCGCCGGGCGCCCGTAGCGCAGGTTCACGGCGCCCGCGTAGGCCGGCAGGTCGACGGCGTCGAGCGCGGCGTAGTCGACGCCGATCCCGAACGTCTCGGCGCGGCCGCGGATGAAGTCGATGAACCCGGGTGACGCGGTCAGGCGATCGAACATGTCGGCCCGCCCGATCGCCGCCACCTGGTACGGCGGCGCCAGGTACGCCGAGTTGACGAGGACGCTGCCGCCGATGTCGACGATCGCCGTCGCGGGCGTGACCCGCTCGCCGTTCACGGCCACGCCCTCGGCCCCGGCGAGCCACAGCTCCTCGACGACGGCCAGGACGTCCTGCCCGGACACGAGGTAGTCGCGACCGTCGTCGCCCTGGGGCACCGACGCGGACGAGTCCGACAGCTGGATGACCAGCCCGGGGCCGGTCATCGCGACCAGCCCCGCGGCGACCCGCGCGTCCTGGAGCTGCTGGTTGAGGTCCGTGGTCACCGTGGTGCCGCCCTGGCCGGCGGCCTCGAGCTCCTGGATCGTCGCCCGGGTCGTGAGGATCTGCTGCTTGAGCTCCTCCTGCTGGGCCTGGAGGTCCAGCGCCGTGGCGATCAACGGGGTCCGCTCCTGGCTGGTGATCCGGATGCGCGGACCCTCGGCGGCCAGCTGCGCCGCGATCAGGAAGCCGAGCACCAGGAGGGCGACGCCGAGGGTGACCTGCCAGGTCGGGATCGCGCGGACGCGGGCGGCGAGCGCGGTCACGTCGGGTCGGCACCCATGCGACGGCGCGCGATGGCGAGCACGGCACCGACACCGGCCGCGACGAGCGCGAGGACGAGCAGCACGGGGCCGATGGACGGCGAACCCGAGGCTCGCCGCGGGCGACCCATCCGGCGAGGCGGCCGGCGCCGGGGTCAGCAACGCACCGGCGGCGGACGCGCCCGGCGACGGCTGCGGGCGAGGCGGCCGCGCCCGGCGGCGGACCCTCCCAGCCGGACGGCAGCGGACCCGCCGGCGCGGGCTCCGGGCCGTAGCGCTGCGGCTCGGCGGCCCCGAGGTCGGCGAGCCAGCCGGCCTGGAACGCGGCGAGGTCCTCGCCCAGCGCGCGCTGGAACGCCTCGTCGTCGGTGAGGCCGTCCGCGTAGGCGGTCACGAGCTCGACCAGCGCGTCCTGGCCCACCTGGCGTACGAGGTAGTCGATGGCCGACACCGACTCCGCGTAGGCGAGGAACGTGCGCTGGGCGTCGGTCGGGAACTGGCCGCCGAGGGCGATCAGCGGGATCAGCTCGTCACTCGACGCCGCGGACTCGACGCGGCCGCGGTCCTGCGAGCCGTAGCCCTCGGACAGGTAGACCGCGAGGCCCTCGTTGAGCCAGCGCGGCGGGAACCGGTACGGGTTGTGGACGGCCGTGTCGAACACCAGGTGGACGAGCTCGTGCGGCACCACCACGCCGACCCACGGCTGGTCGATCTCCTCGGGCGTGATCAGCGCGAACAGCGTCCGGATGTCGGCGTGCGCCTGGCCGCCGACGTTCTCGCGGGTGCCCGGCCCGAGGGCCGACCGGAACGACTCCTGGTCGCCGTAGATGTAGAAGTCGACGGGCTCGGACTCGGTCACGCCGAGCAGGGCGGCCGTGTCGCGGATGGCCTGCTCGCCGATGTCGAGGGCCTTCTTGCCGAACGCCTCGCCACCGGCGTACCAGTGGACGGTCATCAGGTCGCCCGCGACCGTCCGCCAGTCCTTGGTCGTGTCCTGGTACCGGATCCGGTCCGAGCGGCTGACGACCGGCTCGGCCCCCGGCGCCGTGTAGGCCGCCCAGGTCGCGGTGATCGGCGTGTTGGGGACGATGTGTCCCCCGCCGGTGACGTCGAGCTCGTACTGCAACGAGCTCGTCCCGGTGCCCGCCGGCGCCGGCACGTCGACGATCAGCGGGCCGATCGTGTCCGGGAGCTGGAGCCGGAGCTCGACGCGATCGAGCGGCACCGACCGCGTGACGTCCACGGTGAAGGTGATCTTGTTGCCGTAGTCCGCGACGGCGTCGGGCTTCCCGAACGAGACCTCGTCGGCGGCCACGGCGCTCGATGGCCCCAGCGCGAGGCTCGCCAGGGCGAGCCAGGTCGCGAGCACCGCTGCCGTCGCGCCTCGGCGGGTCATCGGCCGTCCGCCCACGCCAGCCCGGCGAGCCGGAGGATCCCGAGCCCGTTCTGGCTCGCGCCCAGCAGCCCGTCGCGGACGAGCGAGAACGACGTCCCGTAGCTGACGGGCACCGCCGGCGCCTGGTCGCGGACGATCTCCATGGCCTTCGCGTACGCCGCCGTCGCCGTCTCCGGGTCCGCCGCGGACGTCGCGTCGGCGATCGCGGCGTCGAACTCGGGCGACGACCAGCCGCCCTGGTTGGCGGTCGATCCGGTGCCCAGCAGGACGCCCAGGAAGTCGTTGGGCCCGGGGTAGTCCGCGACCCACGAGATGCTCCACATGCGCGGCGGGTCGGAGGCCAGCCGCGCCTGGTAGGTCGCGAAGTCCATCGTCGCGTAGTCGATGGTCACGCCCAGGTTCTGCTCGAGCATCGTGACGATGCCCTGGTCGTAGCCCGCGCCGTTGGCGATGAACGAGATCGGGCCGAGGTCGGCGCCGGTCTCGTAGCCCGCCTGCTTGAGCAGCTCGCGGGCGCCGGCCGGGTCGTACTCGGGCATGAAGTCGCCCGCGGGCGCGCCGGGCATGCCGGCCGGGACCATGCCGGTGGCGGCGACCGACGACCCGGGCTCGTCGAGGGCGGCGAGTCGCTTCCAGTCGACGGCCTTGGCGAAGGCCTGGCGGACCAGCGGGTCGTCGAACGGCGGCTCGCGGACGTCGAAGCCGTAGTAGGTGACCGACAGCGAGGGGTCGCTGCGCAGGGACGGACCGAGGCCGCGGTCGTACGCGATCCAGCCCGCGTCGACGAACCCGATCGGCGTCACGTCGACGTCCCCGCCGACGAACGCGTCGACCGGGCTCTGGCCGTTGAGGGTGGTCAGCATCCGGACGTTCTCGATGGCGGGTTTGCCGGCCCAGTAGCTCGGGTTCGCCTTGAGGACCCAGGCGTCCTCGTCGACGCGTTCGAGCGTGTAGCCGCCGCTGCCGACGAGCTTCCCGGGATCGGGCGTGATCTCGCCGTCGTCCACCGTCCGGGGCACGATCGCGAACGGGGCGCTGGAGACGATCGTCGGCAGGCTGCCGCCGCCGCGCTCGAGGTCGACCACGACCGTCCGGTCGCCCTCGGCGTGGACGCCCAGCGTCGACGGGTCGGTCGACGCGCCGCTGAGGAGGTCGCGGGCGCCGACGATGTCCGCGACCAGGGACGCCAGCGGCGACGGGTTGCCGGGCGTGAACAGGCGCCGCCAGCTGTGGACCACGTCGTCCGCGGTGAGCGGCGTCCCGTCGCTGAACGCGAGGTTGTCGCGCAGGGTGAAGGTCACCCGACTTGCCGTCCTCGTCGACGGTCCACGACTCGGCGAGGGCCGGTCGGACGACCAGCGACGGGTCGACGGCGGTCAGCGACTCGTACAGCTGGCTGACGTAGGAGGCGCTGCCCAGGTCACCGTGGCGGGCCGGGTCGATGGACGCGGGCGTGCCGCCGACGATCGTGACGGTGTCGGGATCGGCCGCCACGACCGGGTCGGGGCTCTGGCCGGCGTCCGCCGGCCAGAGGCGGACCGCCATCGCGACGACCACGAGGATGCCGATGGCCGCGAGGATCGCCCGGCGGCGGCCCGACGGCGGGGACACGGGCCCGGCCGGCGTCCCCCACCCGTCCGGTCCGGTTGGCGGCGCCGGGAACGGCGCGGGCGGCGGCGGGGGCTCGCGAGGGGTCAGGTCGTCCGCCACCAGGCTCCCTCCGGCAGCGCGGGATCGGGTCGGCGCGGATCGAGCAGCCGCTCGATGGGGACGGGCAGCCTGGGTCTCGCCGACCACGCGTATCCGGCGCCGGAGAACCCGGCCAGAAGTGCCACGATGCAGACCCAGCGACGCACGGCGGGAGTATACGGGCGGGTCGCCGGAAGCCCCTTCGGACGCCCCGTCGAGGCCACGGCGCCGGTCGCCGGGCAGGAAATGAGGCCTCGCCGTGCCACACCGCCGGGGGAACGATGCTGTCTGCGAGGCCTCTGACATGGAGAACGGGCCCTCGGCCGTTTCGTTATGGCACGTCGCCCGGGATTTCTCGCAGGGTCGCCGCGCGGCCCTCCCCCGGGCCTCCCGCGGGCATGCCGCCGTACGATGGCCCGGTGACCGATGCCTCGCCGCCGGCGCCCCGGACGACCGGACCGGCCCTTCGCAACACGCTCTCGCGACGCGTCGAGGCCGTCGCGCTCCGCGACGCCGGACCCGTGCGCATGTACACGTGCGGCCCGACCGTCTACCGCTGGGCGCACGTCGGGAACCTCCGCAGCTACCTGCTCGCGGACCTGATCCGTCGCACGTTCCTGTACCACGGCGTCCCGGTCCTCCACGTCAAGAACATCACCGACGTCGGGCACCTCCGGGACGAACGCTTCGATCGTGGCGAGGACCGGATGCTGGTCGCGGCCGGCCTGGAGTCGAAGTCGCCCGCGGAGATCGCCGATGCCTACGAGGCCGGCTTCCACGAGGACGAGGCGCTGGTCAACATCCTGCCCGCCCACGTCTTCCCCCGGGCGACCGAGCACGTCCCCGAGATGCTCGACCTGGCGCAACGGCTCGAGGCCCTGGGGCACGCCTACCTGTCGGCATCGGGAAATCTCTATTACGCCGTCGACTCCTTTCGCGACTACGGCCGGTTGTCGGGCAACTCCCTCGACAGCCTGCGGGCGGGTCACCGCTCGGAGGTCGAGGCCGACAAGCGGGATCCGGCCGACTTCGCGCTCTGGAAGGCCGCCGGGGAAGGCCGCCTGCTCCGTTGGCCGAGCCCGTGGGGCGACGGGTTTCCCGGGCTGGCACCTCGAGTGCTCGGCGATGGCGTTGCGCTATCTCGGGCCCGGGTTCGAGATCCACACCGGCGGCATCGACAACGTGTTCCCCCATCACGAGGACGAGATCGCGCAGTCGACCCCGGTCGCCGGCGGCCCGCCGGTCCGCCACTGGGTCCACGGGGAGCACCTGCTGGCGTCGGGGCGGAAGATGGCCAAGTCCACCGGCAACTTCGAGCGCGTCACCGAGCTCCGGGACCGCGGCATCGATCCGCTGGCGTTCCGCTACCTGACGCTGACGGTCCGCTACGGACGCAAGCTCAACTTCTCCCCCGAATCGATCGACGCGGCCGCGGCGGCGCTCGGCTCGCTGCGCGGGCATCTCGCCGCGCTCGGCCCGCCGCCCCCCGACGGCCAGTGGGCCGCGCCGCCGGCACTCAGGGCCGGGGCGTCCGGACCGAGGCCCGCCGGCATCGCCGAAGGCGTGGCCGGTCACCAGGTCGACGCGACGTCGGCGGCTGCCTCGCTCGCGTTCGAGCTCCCGGATCGGGCCGCGGATCCCGCCGCTCCCCTCTCCCCCGCCGGGCGGCGGCTGCACGATCGGTTCGTCGCCGCGATCGATGACGACCTCGACCTTCCGACGGCGCTCGCGGTCGTCCGCGAGACCGTCCGCTCGCCCGACCTCGCGCCCGACGAGCGCCGCTGGCTGGCCCTCGACGCCGACCTCGTGCTGGGGCTGGACCTGGACCGCGCCTGGGACGGCTTCGACGATTCCTCGGCCCGGGTCGCGGACGAGGCCCTGTCGCCCGACGCGGCCGCCTTGCTCGAGGCACGTTCCACGGCCCGAGACGCACGCGACTGGGCCCGCGCGGACGCGCTGCGCGACGAGCTGGCCGCGATCGGGATCGACGTGGTCGACGGCCCCGACGGCACGACCTGGCGACGCCGGACCCCCTGACCCGGCCGGACGGCCGCCGCCCTAGGCGGGCTCGAGCAACAGGTCGCGTCGCGTCGCGTAGGTCTTGAGCAGGCGATAGAAGTTGCGCTTCGAGAGGCGCTCCCGCTCGGCCTCCGGCAGGGCGGTCCACCCGCGATGCTCGTGGCGGACGACGTCGGCCGGGCCCGCGATGACCGCCCGCCGCGGTGCGGGCATCGCGGACAGGTCGACGAACCCGTCGTCGTCGCCGTCTCCGTCGGCCTCGTCGTCCTCGTCGCCCGCGAACGGGTCCCGGAGCACGAGGCTCCACCAGATGTCCAGGTTCCGGTAGAACGCGAAGTGCTCGTCGAGCGGGCCGCGGGCGACGTAGTCCGCGCGCCGGAAGGCCTGCGCGTAGCCCTCGATCGCGACCACGTCCACGGTTCCGGGCGGCGGCTCCTCGAACCGGCGCAGGTCGTCCGAGATCAGCCCGAACGGACCGGCGACCGCGACGGTCGGGTCCTCGAGCGCCGCGACCAGCGGGCCGATCAGGTCGCTCGCGGGCTCGACGCTCGTGTCGACGAGGACGACGACGGGCGCCGCCGACCGCCGGATCCCGGCGTTGAGCGCAGCGGCGTGGCCGAGGCGGTCGCTGGTCCACACGGCCTCGATCGCGATCCCCGGCGCCCCGGGACCATCGGCGACCAACTCCAGGACGGCGGCGGCCTGCTCCTCGGACGGGCCGTTGGCGACCACCACGACCTGGGTCCCGTCGGGCGAGCGGTCGGCCAGCGCCCCGACGGCACGCGCGAGGTCCGCGGGCCAGTCCGTCGCCACGAGCACGACCGATGCGACGCCAACCGGCGCCTCGTCGAGCCTCGACGGCACCGACGCACTGGCGCCGTAGCGCACGATCCCGTCGGCCTCGACGTCCGGCGGCGCGGCCCGCTCGAGGGAGTACAGGGAGGCCGCGTCGACGACCTTCCAGCCGGCCGCCTCGATGTCCGCGCGGAGCGCATCGGCGGTCGGCCAGTCCTGGGCGCGGCGGGCGGCGGCGCGCGCGTCGGCGAGCGCGCGGATCTCGGGAGGCGCCTCGTCATCGGCCATCGCGCCGAGGATACCGGCCGCCGGTCGCCGGACCCGCGGGGCGGTGCGGCGTGCGGTGGCTAGTTGCCGCCCAGCGGGTTGATCTCGGCCTTCTTGCCACCGAACGCGAAGAAGATGAGGTCGGTCATCTCGAAGGTCGTGTCGTTGCGACCCAGGGTCGGATGAAACGCGGTGTTGCGGACGATCGAGAACCGGCTGCCCTCCATCGCCCGGTGGAAGGTCTCGGCGACGATCCGTGCGCCGACGCCGTTGAGCCGCCCATTGTTCAGCTCCGCCTCGCGCAGGATGTAGAACCACAGCGGCGTGTTGTCGGCGACCGCGTTCCGCTCGGCCGCCGAGAGCTGGTCGAGGGACGCGCCGCCGTTGCCGTCGATGATCTGGGCCTTGGTCAGCGGCGTGACGGCGACGCCGACGTTGTTGAGCTTGGTGACCATCTGCTGGCCACTCGCCAGCTTCACCATCGCGCCCCGGGTGAGGTTGCGGAACGCGAGGTTGCGGCGCCGGTCGTCGAACGGGATCGAGGCCGCCCCCCCGAACGTGCTGGGCGGCAGGTGCCCGAGCGGGTCGGTCAGCCGGGTGTCGATGCGCCGCGCCCGGTTGACGTTGCTCGCCGGGACGAGGCCCGGGTGCCCGCCGGCGCCGAAGTCGTACATCCGCCGGAAGTCGGCGACCCAGCTCGTGATCAGGCGGATCTGGCCGCCGAGGTTCCCGCCCAGGCCGGAGAACGCGAACATGTAGTCCAGGAGCCCGCTGCTGCCCGAGAAGATCCGGTTCCAGTTGTAGGTGGGGCGGACCATGCTGTGGCCGAGGCGGAAGGCCGCGACCGAGAACTCGACCGGCATCGTCGGCACGGAGTCCGGCGGCGCGGCCGGCTCGACGAGCTTGCGGCCGTTGGTGAACACGTCGTTGAGCACCGCCGGGCTGCAGATCCGCGGCAGGTAGTCGTGCCGGATGAGCCACTGGTAGTGGAGGCTCACCTTCTTGCGCGCCCTCGTGAACTGCTGCGTGTCCGGGACGGACGCCGGCAGCTTGTCGAGCACCCGGTTGTGGAAGTGGATGAGCACGAGATGGGTCTGCGCGACGATGAGGTTCTCGTCGTTGCGCGGGTCGGCGATCAGCGCCGTCCGCTTGGCCTTCTTGGTGGCGCCGGTGCCCGCACGGGGGAGGTCGTGCCCCGCCTTGGCGCCGTCGGGCGGCTCGGCCATCGTCGACCCGGTCTTGAGGTGGAGCCCGTCGGCCGCGTAGAACTTGGCGGAGACGGGATCGCCCGGGCCGTTGCCGTAGAGCGAGTCGAGATCCAGCCGCGGCGACCGACCCTGCAGCATGTCGACCGGCCGGACGTCCTCGCCGAGCATGACCGTGGTCCGGTCCATCGTGAGGTCGTGATCGATGAACTGGCCGAGGTACGTGTAGCCGGCCGGGATGTCGCCGCTGCCGCCGCCCTCGACGATCATCGCCCGACCGACCTTGCGGATGATCGTGCCGCTCAGCGGCGTGCCCTTCGGGCCCACGCGGGTGAACCGGAACGGTGGCGCCTCAGCCGCGGCCAGGAGCTGCGGGGCGGGCGGCGCGGGAGTGTCGTCCGACACGTTGACCGGGTCGGGCTCGGTCCCCTTGCGCCCACCGACCTCGGTCGCGATCAGGCCCTCGCCGACGATGAAGAAGCTTTCGGACCCGTGCCGCATGTCGCCACCCCCTGACCTCGTCGCCTGGCGGACATCGGGCCGCGCCACGGACGACGTGCGCGTCGTGCACCCGTTGTATGCCCCCCTGTCAACGCCCCCCCGCCGGGCGGACGTTCAGGGCGTGTCAGTCGTCGTCGACGTCGGCGAACGGAATCGCGAGGTCGTCCTCGTCGGCGTCCGGCGGCAGGGCCTCGCCATCGGCGTCGGCACCCTCCCCGCCAAGGGCGATGTCGGCCGACCTTTCTGCGCCGGCCTCGCGCAGCTGGGCGGCGAAGTATTCGAGGGCCGTCTTGGTCTTCGTCTGCTGCGTGCCGGCTCCGACGCTGATGCCGTGGTCGGCGAGATACGTCCGGGCCTGGCGCGCCACGGTCACGGCCTCGTTCGGCAGGCATTTGGTCGACAGCTCGAGGATCCGGGTTCCGTCGGGGTAGAACCAGGCCTCCGCGACGAATCGGCGGACGATCGAGGTCGCCTGGAACACCGACTTGAGGATGAACGTGGGTCCGAGCACCTGGAGGGCGTCGAGGTCGATGTCGGCGGGGGCGTGCTGCTTGTAGAACGCGCGTTGATCCTTCGAGAACAGCTTCCGGAGCGGGGTGTCGCCGCGCACCGCGTCACGGATCTCGGCGCCCGAGGCGCGTCCCTTCAGCGACGCGGAGCACACGCCGATCAGGCCCGGCAGGACGTCGACCTCGACATTGAAGGAGGGCGACCTGCGGAGCTCCTGGGGAAGCTCCTCGGGGACGACGGGCCGCAGCTTGACGACGGTGTCGCCGCGGCCGCCCTGGATCCGCCGTGCGCGGACGACGACCCCGGCCTGGTTGAGCCGGAGATCGGGCGTATCGAAGAAGAACACCTGGCGCGGCTGCGCTTCGACGGGATCGATCGCCAGGCTGGCGATCGTCGTTCGGTGCTCGTCGGGCACCACGGTCACCTTCAGCTCGACGGAGTCGGATGCGCTCATGGTCGCGAGCAACTCGGCGATCTCCATGCCGGCCGCCAGGCGCTGCTCGTCGGCTGCGGACGTCATCGCTCTCCTTCCCAGGGACCGGACCGGCCCCTCATGCTCCGAACCGCTCGACGAGCACGCCGTGACGGAGACCGCGGTCGCTCACGGTGAGCGAGTCGCAGCCGAGCTTGTCCATGATGGTGCGGACGATGATGGCGCCGGCGAGGATGACGTCGGCGCGCTTCGGCTGCAGGCCGACGATCGCGTGCCGGGCGTCGGCGTCGCGCGTCCGATAGGCCTCGATCTGGCGGTCGACCTCGGTCCGGCTGATGACGCTCCCCTGGATCCGGTCCGGGTCGTAGGCGGCCATCTCGTGCATCACGGCCGCGATGTTGGTCACCGCGCCGCCCATCCCGACCAGCGCGTGGGGCGTGGCGTGGCCGTCCACCCGGGCGAGCTCGTGCGCGACGGCGGCGAACGCCTGGTCGAGCCGATCGTCGGTGACGGCGTCGGCGAGGTGGAACTGCTCGGTGATCCGCACGGCGCCCGTGTTCACGCTGAAGCGCTCCTCGACCTGGTCGCCGTGGCCGAACGTCACCTGCGTGCTGCCGCCACCGGTGTCGAACACGGCGATCGGCTCGTCGGCCAGCCCGAGGCCCTCCTTGACCGCGAGGAACGCCAGCCGGCTCTCGTCGTCGCCGCCGATCGTCCGGATCCCGAGGCCCGTCGCCGCCTTCACCGCCTCGATCACCGCCTCGGCGTTGGAGGCCATCCGGAGGCCGGCCGTGGCCACCCCGATGATCCCGCGGCAGTCGTTCCGCCGGGCCTCGTCCACCATGCCCGCCACGGCCGCGATCGCCCGGGCCTGCGCCTCGGGCGTGATCTCGTCGCCCTCCCGCAGGCCCTCGCCGAGCCTGGTGATCTCCGCCCGATCGACGATCCGGCGCCAGCCGCGGTCGGCCAGGCGCTCGCCGACGTGGAACTTGATCGAGTTCGTGCCGACGTCGAGCACGGCGAACCGCTCGGGACGGTGGTCGAGGATCGCGGGCAGGCCGACGGCGTAGCTCATGTTCAGGTAGCCGTCGAGCGCCACGGAGGCGACCGCGCGCAGGACCGCGGCGGCGTCCTCCGACTCGATCGCGATCGTGCGACTCGGGATGCCGCCGACCACGACGTCCGAGACCTCCGAGGTGCACCCGCCGACGACGTAGCGCACCCGCCGCTTGTGCACTTCGACGGCGCGCAGCATGCCCGACGGCACGACGAGCTCGTCGACGAACTGCCGGAACGTGTATGCCTCACGCGCGAGGTCCGGCGGGTCGAGCCGAAGGGACTCGAACGTCCGCACCACGTCCGCGGGCGAGAGGGGGAAGCCGGCCTTCATCACGGGCTCCCAACGCTCGAGCCCGTCGCCATCGACCTCGCGCAGGACCTTGATGTCCATCAGGTCGTCGCGGATCTTGACGTTGTCGCCGGCACCGCCGACGAGGTACACCTCGTCGCTCTCCTGGACGCCGGTCGGCGTCAGGTCGGCGAACCGCGTCTCGGCGATCCCGAAGCGGCTTCCGAACGTCCGCCACTCCCACCGCGGGACGATGCCGGGCATGGCGCCCTCGCTGCTGACCGTCCGGGCAGGGAGCCCGGCGCCCGGCGAGTCTACCGCCGGTCCCGGCTCAGCGGCCGATCTGGATGATGCCGTTCCAGAGCACGTAGTGGGTGCGCCAGGTCTCGCTGTGGATGACGTGGCCGTTCCGGCGGACGACGCGGGTGACGGCCACGTCCATCTGGTTCGCCGGAAACTCGGTCTGCTCGCGGACGCCGCGCGGCAGGGTGCTGGTGTACTCGGTCCGCGTCGTGGCCTTCACCACGTTCCCAACGGAGGGCTTCGAGATGCTCACGGTCCGGCCATCCGGGATCCCCCAGATCTCGTAGCGCACCCAGCCCAGGCCGCCCGCCGTGTACCGGATCCCGCGGATCACGACCGGGTGCTTCATGTCGTTGGTGAACGACATCGTCTGGCCGCCGCCGCCCGCCAGCTTGGACACCGTCGCGTCGAGGCCCAGCGGGTAGCGGTAGATGTAGTACTTGTGATTCGATCGCGCCCCCATCTGGAGGCCGGCGCGCAGCGCCGCGTTGAACAGCGTGGTCGAGCTCGAGCACATGCCGCCGCCGAACGCGCCCGTGGGCTCCGTGTGATTGCCGGCGATGAACCCTCCGGGCCCGAATCCGCGGCCGGAGGTCACGGGCCCGAGCGCGCTCCACCACTCGAACCGCTCGCCGGGGGACAGCACGGTGCCGTTGATGATCGCGGCCGGCTGCCAGATGTTGGCGCCGAAGAAGTTGCGCTCGCTCACGGGGAACCAGGTCTTCCACGACCCCAGCAGCGAGAACAGCGGTCCCTTCTTGGTCGCCTCCTCGGTGGTCAGCTTGGGCTCGACCTTCTCGACCTGGACCTTGACCGGGGCGGCCGCGGCGCCCTTGCCGCGCTCGGTGATGGCGTGGGCGATGGCGGCGGCCGTGGCGGCGGCGTCGATCCGCAGTCCATCCTTCGAGGGGGCGACGCCGACGACGCGGCCGCCCGACTTGAAGTAGACGGCCGAGATCGGGGCCCGCTTGACGCCCTTGCCCACCGGCTTGAGCGACTTCCTGATCGCGGCCATGTTCACCACGGGCGCGACGGAGCCGTCCGCGCCGTGCGAGAAGCCGAGCCACCGGCGAACCGTGGCGGCCTTGATCTTCCATTCCTTGCCGCGGAACGCGACCACGAGCTTGGCGTCCATCCGGTCCGCCGCCAGCTTCGCGGTCTCGACCTCGACGTCGGTCAGGGCGGGCGGGATCACGGTCGCGACGGCCGGGACGCGGACCTCGGGCGGGGCGTCCAGACCGCGCACGACGGCGAGCGCCGAGGCGATGGCGGCGGAGCCGTCGAACGCTCGACCCGGCTGGCCGGGGATGGTGTAGGTCTCGTCCGCCTGCTTCACGATCTGCGCGTCGACCGGCGGGCGATCGAGCCACGACACGGCGTCCCGGATCCCCGCGGCCAGGGCGGCCTCGTCGAGCAGCAGCGACGGCTCGATCGTGCGGCCGGTCATCGCCGAGCCGGATCTCGCCCAGCGCGCGCTCCGCGGTGGTCCCCTCGCGACCGGCGCGCAGCGCGGCGTCGGCCATGGCGGCCGTGTCCACGTGGCGGCCGAACTGGCGGTACGGGACCGAGACGTCGCCGGCCTCGGTCTCGACGACGACCTGGCCGACGCTCGCGTCGAGGTAGGCGGCATCGAGCGCGGCCTGCGCCTGCGCGCGGTCCATGCCCGACAGGTCCACGCCGCCGCCGTTGACGCCGGGCAGGACGCGACCCTCGTAGCTCTGGTCCCAGGCATACAGGCCGGCGGCGGCCGCACCGCCGACCAGGAGCAGCCCGAGGACGAAGCCGAACACCAGGCGCGGCAGCAGCCGCGGCCGCGAGGTCGCGGGCGCCGTTGCCGGCGGGGCGAGGACGTCGTCTGCGATGGCCATGAGGCCACGCATCATGCCGCATGCATGGGCCGCCGACGACAGGAAAATTGGGGCAGTACGGTCCCATCCGGTGGGGTCCGGTGCCGTCAGTCGGCGCTGACGATGATCCCCAGGTGCGCGGCGAGGAGCGGCGCGACGTCGATCAGCTGCTCCGGGCTGATCGTGGCGCCACGGAGGCTCGCGATCCCGCCGATGGTCCGCAGCCTCGCGCCGGACAGGTCCACGTCCGAGAAGCGCGCGCTCGACGCGTTGAGGATCTCGATCGCCGACGACTCGAAGCGCACCGACCGCAGGTCGGCCCCGGCCAGCTCGAGCTCGCCGATCACGACGTCCTCGAACACGACCCCGACGACCCGGGCGCCGCTGAGGTCGAGGTAGTCGAGCTTCAGGCCCCGCAGCCGGACGCCGGTCCACGTGGCGCCGGCCGCGACGAGCGCCCCGAACCGCCCGCCGGACACGATCGACTCCCGCCAGGTCGCGTCGGACGCGTCGAGGCTCGTCGCGTCGTTGTCGATGAGCAGCGAATCGGCCATCCGCGACTGGCGCAGGTCGAGGCCGTCGAGGTGACAGCGGGCGATCCGGCAGGCGGTGAACGTCGCGCCCTGCGCGGACCGGCCCGCCAGGTCGAGGTCGGCGAGCTCGATCGCCTCGTAGTCGCCGCGTGCCTCGGGGCCGCCGCGTCCGCGCCGCGTGAGGGCCGGCAGGGCGACCGTCGTCGGCGGCTCCGGGCGGCGAGGGACGGGCCTCGCCATCAGCCGGCTCCCGCGCGGTCGAGCAGCCAGTCCATCGCGACCGGCACCGCGCCGAGCACCGAGACGTGGCCGTCCCTCGGCCGCAGCCACAGCTCCGCGGTGTCGATGCGGTCGAGCAGCCACTCGGCGTGGCTGGGCGGCACCACGCGGTCCTCGCCGCCGTGCACGAGCCAGACCGGCACCCGGATCGACGACGGATCGAAGCCCCACGGCACCACGAACGCCAGGTCGTCGTCGACGAGGCCCTCCGGCCACTCGGACCCGGCCCGGCCCGCGTCCGCGCCGAGCGCCCGCCAGGCGCCATCGAGCGCGGCCCAGTCGGCGGCGGTGAAGCTGTTCGGGTCGAACTCGTCGGTCTCCGCGTACCGCTCGCGCGCCGCGCGACCGGCATCGGCGGCTCGGAGCCCACCCGGCGCGACCATCCCGGCGTACCAGTCGACGTCCGCGCGAGTACGGCGCGAGGCAGGCCAGCGCCACGGCGGCGACGACGCGTCCTGAGAGTCCCGCCGCGCAGGCGAGCGCGTGCGGTCCGCCGCCCGACGCCCCGATGACGGCGAAGCGGTCGATGTCCAGGGCGTCCATGACCCGCGCCACGTCGTCCGCCGCCGAGGCCACGGTGCGGCCACGGTTGGGGCTGCTGCCGCCGTAGCTCGGCCGGGCATACGTGACCAGGCGGATGGCGCGGGCCCGCGCGGCCGCGAGCACCGGCTCCAGCGGCTCGCCGGTCTGGGGCGATCCGTGGTGCCAGAGCAGGGTCAGCGAGCTGTCGCCTCCGGGGTCGCCGCCGTCGTGGGCGCGGAGGATCCGGCCGTCGGCGAGCCGGACATCGAGGGAGGACGCCATGCGGGCGATCCTACCGGGGCCGCTGCACCTCCTGGATGCGGACCATGTTGCCCGCCGGGTCGCGGAAGGCGCAGTCGCGGACGCCGTACGGCTGGTCGGCGGGCTCCTGGACCACCTCGGCGCCGGTCGCGGCCAGCCGCGCGAACGACGGCGTCCAGGTCCGCGCTGCCCAGGACGATGCTCGCGTAGCTGCCCTTGGCCATCATCTCCACGATCGTGCGCCGCTCGTCGTCGGTGATGCCCGGGGTGGCGAGCGGCGGATACAGCACGACCGAGGTGTCGGGCTGGTCGACCGGGCCGATCGTGATCCAGCGCATCCCCCGGTAGCCGACGTCGTTGCGGACCTCGAAGCCGAGTGCGTCGCGATAGAAGGCCAGCGACGCGTCGGGGTCGTCGTGCGGGAGGAAGGTGTGGTGGATGGTGATGTCCATGGCCGTCAGGCTAGCTGCGGCTCGGGCACCCGCGCTTCTCGATTCCTGACCGGTCTGGTCACCTGCTTCGCCACGCACGACGGCATGCCCGCGGTCGCGCGCGCGGCATCGCGCCGGTAGACGCTGGGCGGCACCCCGACCAGCTCGGTGAAGCGCGTGCTGAAGGTGCCCAGCGACGAGCAGCCGACCGTGAAGCACACCTCGGTGACGCTGAGGTCGCCACGACGCAGCAGCGCCATCGCGCGCTCGATGCGCCGGGTCATGAGGTAGCCGTAGGGCGACTCCCCGTACGCGAGCTTGAACTCGCGGCTGAGGTGCCCGGCCGACATGTGGGCGCCACGGGCGAGCGCCTCGACGTCGAGCGGCTGCGCGTACTCCCGGTCGATCCGGTCGCGGACGCGTCGCAGCCACGCGAGGTCGCGCAGGCGTTGCTCCGTCGCGGATGCGCTGGTCACGTGCGTGATCCTGCCACAGACGAGGTCCGCGGTCAGCCGCCGACGTAGGCCGCGAGGTGCTCGCCGGTGAGCGTGGATCGGGCGGCGACGAGCTCGGCGGGCGTGCCCTCGAACACGATCCGGCCGCCGTCATGGCCGGCGCCGGGGCCGAGGTCGATGATCCAGTCCGCGTGCGCCATCACCGCCTGGTGGTGGGCGATGACGATGACCGACTTGCCGGAGTCGACGAGCCGATCGAGCAGGCCGAGCAGCTGCTCGACGTCCGCGAGGTGCAGCCCGGTGGTCGGCTCGTCGAGGACGTAGATCCCGCCCTTCTCGGCCATCCGGGTGGCGAGCTTGAGCCGCTGCCGCTCGCCGCCGGACAACGACGGCAACGGCTGGCCGAGCTTGAGGTAGCCGAGCCCGACGTCCTCGAGACGGGCCAGGATCGCAGCGGCCGCGGGCGTCTTCGCGTCGCCGTCGGCGAAGAACGCGTGCGCCTCGGCGACGGGCAGGTCGAGCACCTCCGCGATGTTGAGCCCGCCGAGCCGCAGGTCGAGCACCGCGGCCTGGAACCGCTTGCCCCCGCAGTCCTCGCATGGCGTCGCCACCGTCTCCATGAAGGAGAGTTCGGTGTAGATCATCCCGTTGCCGTTGCACGTCGGGCAGGCCCCCTCGGAGTTCGAGGAGAACAGTGCCGGCTTGACGTCGTTGGCCTTCGCGAACGCGGTGCGGATCGGGTCGAGCAGGCCCGTGTACGTCGCGGGGTTGCTCCGGCGTGAGCCGTGGATCGCACCCTGGTCGATCGACACCACGCCGGCGCCCTCGGGGATCGACCCGTGCACGAGCGAGGACTTGCCGGACCCCGCGACGCCGGTGACGACGCAGAGGACGCCGAGCGGCACGTCGACGTCGACATCCTGCAGGTTGTGCGAGTCCGCGCCGCGGATCTCGAGCCGGCCGGTCGGCGTCCGGACCGCGGCCTTGAGCGCGGTCCGCCGGTCGAGATGACGGCCGGTGAGCGTGCCGGAGGCCTTCAGTCCCTCGACGGTCCCCTCGAAACAGATGGTGCCGCCGCCGGTGCCGGCCCCAGGGCCGAGGTCGACGACGTGGTCGGCGATGACGATCGTCTCGGGTTTGTGCTCCACGACGAGCACGGTGTTTCCCTTGTCGCGCAGCTCGATGAGCAGGTTGTTCATCCGCTGGATGTCGTGCGGATGCAGGCCGATCGTGGGTTCGTCGAAGACGTAGGTGACGTCGGTCAGCGCGGACCCGATGTGGCGGACCATCTTGGTGCGCTGCGACTCGCCCCCGGACAGCGTGCCCGAGGGGCGGTCGAGCGAGAGGTAGCCCAGGCCGATCTCGACGAACGAGTCCAGGAGGTGGAGCAGGTTGGCGACCAGCGGCGCCACGCCCTTGTCGTCCACGCCGCGCAACCACTCGGCCGCGTCGGTGACCTGCATGGCACAGAGGTCGGCGATGCTGAGGCCATTGATCTTCGAGGACCGCGCCGCCTCGTTCAGGCGGCTGCCGTCGCAGGCCGGACAGGTCTTGAAGACCGCGGCCCGCTCGACGAACGCCCTGATGTGGGGCTGCAGCGAGTCGACGTCCTTGCTGAACATCGACTTGCGGATCTTCGGAATCAGCCCGTCGTAGGTGACGTTGATCCCCCTGGCCTTGATCTTCGTCGTCTGCCTGTAGAGCAGGTCGTGGCGCTCCTTCTCGGTGAAGTCCTTGATCGGCTTCGCCGGGTCAAAGAAGCCGGACTCGACGAACTGGGTCACCATCCAGCCATCCGCGGTATAGCCCGGCACGAGGATGGCTCCCTCGGCGAGTGACTTCGATTCGTCGAGGATGACGGACAGGTCGAGGTCGGAGACGGTGCCGCGACCCTCGCACTCGGCGCACATCCCGCCGAGGTACACGGCGTCCTGGACGATCTTCTTCTCGCCCTTGGGCCCGGTCATGACGCCGCTCGCCCGCGTCGTCGGGATGTTGAAGGAGAACGCCGTCGGCCCACCGATGGAGGGCTTGCCGAGGCGGCTGAACAGGCTCCGGAGCATGGCGTTGGCGTCGGTGACGGTGCCGAGCGTCGAGCGCGGGTTCGCCCCGAGGCGCTCCTGGTCGACGATGATCGCGGTCGTCAGCCCATCGAGCACGTCGACGTCGGGCCGTGCCAGGGTCGGCATGAAGACCTGGACGAACGTGGAGTAGGTCTCGTCGATCAGCCGCCGCGACTCCGCGGCGATCGTGTCGAACACGAGCGAGCTCTTGCCCGAGCCCGAGACGCCCGTGAACACCGTCAACCGGCGCTTCGGGATCTCGACGCTGACGTCCTTCAGGTTGTTCACGCGCGCGCCCTGCACGCGGATCTGGTCGTGGCTGTCCGCGGCGTGCAGGGCGGTCGGACGCGTGTCGGTTCGGGTGGCCTGGCTCATCGTGTCGGACGTCACCGGTCCTGGACGAGCCCGAGCACGTTGCCGTCCGGGTCGGCGAACGTGGCCACCAGGCGGCCGCCGCCGACGTCGCGCGGGGACTCCTTGATCGTGGCCCCGGCCGCGGTCACCTCGGCCAGCTTCGCCTCGATGTCGTCGACGTGCCAGTAGGCAACCGGCGAGGTCATCCCCTGCGGGCCGCCGCCGGGCACCAGCCCGACCTGCTGGCCGGCGGCCTCGTAGCCGACGTAGTAGGGACCGTCGGCCATCGGCTCGACGCCGAGGAGGGCGGTGTAGATCGGCTTCGCCGCCGCGAGGTCGGACACGGGATGCAGCAGCGTCTGGACGCCTTGGGTGGTTGTGCCGGTCATGTTCGCTCCTCTCGTCGTCGTGGAGATGTCCATGGCGGCCATGCTAGGAGTGACCGGGCGGAGCGGCGCTTCTCGATTCCTGCTCGGTCTGGTCAACTCGTCTTCCCCAGATCGTGCCATGTCACGCCGCTGGTGCCCAACGCGTAGCCGGTGGTCGATCCTCGGGGGCCTGGACAATCGCACGGGAGTCGACATGCCTGCCTCGGTGCTCTACATGTCGATGTCGCTCGACGGCTACATCGCGGACCTCGACGACCGCCTCGGCGGCGATGACGGCAATCGGCTGCACGACTGGCTGCTCGGCCCCGACAAGGAGTCGTTCCGGACCTCCGGCGCGCCGGGCGCGTTCGCCGACGAGATCAACGCGACCGGTGCGGTGCTCGCCGGCCGGCGCACCGTCGAGGTCGTCGACCATTGGGGCGGCAATCACCACGGCGTCCCCATCTTCGTGCCCAGCCATCGCCCGCCGGGTCCCTCGGTCGCCGCCTATCCGCTGGTGACCTATGTCTCCGACGGGATCGCCAGCGCGATGGCCCAGGCGAAGGCGGCGGCCGGCGACCGGGACGTCCTCGTCCACGGCGCGTACACCGCGCAGCGGGCACTGGAGGCCGGCGTGCTGGACGAGCTCCAGATCCACCAGATCCCGTTGCTGCTCGGCCGCGGCCGGCGCCTGTTCGGCGAGCTGCCGGCGAGCGTCGAGCTCGAGATCGTCCGCGTCATCGACACGCCCGAGGCCACCCACATCCGCTACCGCGTGCGCCGCTGACCGGCTCGTAGAATGCGCAGATGGGCATCCCCGCAGCGACGCTTCACGTCTCGCGCGACCAGAACCACCTCGTCTGGGATCCGGCCATCGAGGCCGTGGCGACGCTCGGCTCGGGCGACGTCGTCGAGCTCGACTGCCTCGACGCCTCGTTCGGCCAGCTGAACGCCGGGTCGACGAACGACGACCTCGCCACCCTGGACTTCGACCGCGTGGACCAGGTCACCGGGCCGGTGGCGGTCGACGGGGCCGAACCGGGCGACACGCTCCAGATCGACCTGCTCGAGTTCGAGCCGGCGGACTGGGGCTGGACCGCCTCGATCCCGGGCTTCGGCCTCCTGGCCGACGACTTCCCCGATCCCGTCTACAAGGTGACGCGCCTGGTGGCCGGGGCCGACCGGGTGGAGTTCTGGCCCGGCATCCGGATCCCGGTGGCGCCGTTCTGCGGCGTGATCGGCGTGGCGCCCACCGCGGGACCGCTGTCCACGATCCCGCCCGACGTGCACGGCGGCAACATGGACACCCGGCACCTCGTCGCCGGCTCGACGCTGTTCCTGCCGGTCTTCCACGCCGGCGCGCGCCTGTCGGCGGGCGACGGCCACGCGACGCAGGGCGACGGCGAGGTCTCCGGCACCGCGATCGAGACGCCGATGCGCGCCCGCTTCCGCCTCACCGTGCGCAAGGACCTCCACCTCGACGCCCCGGCCTTCCTGGCCGCGCCCGACCCGCACGCGGCCCTGCGCAACGGCGCGCGCTACGCCACCGACGGGATCGGGCCCGACCTGCTGATCGCGGCCCGCGACGCCGTGCGGCGGATGATCGACTGGCTCGTGCGCGAGCACGGGCTCGAGCCGGTGCAGGCCTACCTGCTGTGCAGCGTGGCCGTCGACCTGCGGATCAGCGAGATCGTGGACGTGCCGAACTTCATCGTCACGGCCTACTGCCCGCTGGGGATCTTCGAGTAGCGCGGAGGCCGCCGGGCCGGCTCGGCGGCCGGCCCGTGGCCCCTGCGTCCGTGGCGGGTCAGTCGGCCGAGTCGGTCGGCGACGGCGCCTCGCCGCCGTAGACGTCGCCCATGCGCACGAGGGCCTCCGGATCCCGCGAGCGCAGGACGAAGTACAGGACGATGCCGATCAGCATCCAGATGCCGACGATCGGCGCGGTGTACTGGAGCGCGTTCCCGTATGGCGGCAGCTCGATGTCCAGGACCGGGATCGTGAGGCCGCCGATCACCGCGAGGCCGGCGGGGATCATCGCGACCACGCCCAGGATCGGCACCACCAGGTGCTTGATCGGGTTGAAGAGGTCCCGCCGGACGCGCAGGAAGTAGCCGATGCAGGCCAGGTTCACGCAGATGTAGATGAACACGAAGATCAGCCCCAGCATCGTGCCGAGGAACACGTAGACGTTGAGGCCGCCGAAGCTCCCGGCGCCCTCCGGCGTCTCGATACGGATCGTTGGCGAGGACCACGCCCAGGACGACGGCGATGATGATCGCGGTGATCGCCTGGAAGTGGACGGCGTTCACCGGCGTGCGTGTCTTGGGGCCGACGGCCGCGAACCAGTGGGGCAGCAGCCGGACGCGCCCCATCGCGAACAGCGTCCGCGTCGCCGCGTTCGCCCCCGAGTTGGCGTTGGCGAGCGAGCTGTTGAGGATCGCGAAGATGATCAGCAGGCCGCCGATGCCGGGCAGCACCTGCTCGGCCATGTAGCCCCACGGGTCGCCGTCGTTGAACGTGTAGAACTCGGTCATCTTGTCCGGGCCGAAGAACACCGTGGCGGCGTAGTAGTTGAAGACGTAGAACGCGCCGATCAGCACGGCCGACCAGATGACCGCTCGCGGAATCGTGCGCCGTGGCTCCCGCGTCTCCTCGCCCAGCGGGGCCGCGGCCTCGAAGCCGATGAAGGCGAGCAGGCAGAAGATCATCCCCTGGAAGGCCGGCCGGACGCCGTCTGCGCCGGGCAGGAACACGTTCAGGGTGTTCTGGTCGGCGTTCACGATGAGCAGCGCCGAGACCAGCAGGAAGATCGCGATCTCGATGACCCCGAGCACGACGCCCGGTGCGCGTCGAGATCCCGATGCCCCGGTAGGTCAGGAACCAGACCACGAGCCCGCACAGCACGGCGAGCGCGATCCAGGCGTACTCGAAGTTGATGTTCAGGTACGTCGACAGGAAGATCGCGCCGTAGAAGCCGAAGCCGCCCAGCAGCAGCGGCATCACGAGCGGCTCGGCGAGCGCGTACCCCCAGGCGACCAGCCAGCCGAAGAACGAGCCGAGCCCGTTGCGCGTGTAGGTGAACATCCCGCCCGCCGACGGGAGGTGCTTCGCGAGCTCGGCCATGGCGACCGCGGTGAACAGCACGGCGATCATCGCGAACAGCACGGCCAGCGGCGTGATCCCACCGGCGAACGAGGTCGCCGCGCCGATCGACAGCGCGGTCGCGACCGCCGGCGCCATGTGGGTGATCGACTGGAACAGCACCTCGGGCAGCCCGATGGCGTCGCGTTCCAGCGACGGAGCGGTTCCCCCCACCGGTCGCTCGTTCACGGTCATCCCTGACCCTCCTTCCCTGCCCCTGCCGGCTGGAAATCTTGGGCCGCCGACGCTGGGGCGAAGCCGCGGGAAATCGTATGCGGTCCGCCCCGGTTGGGGAAGAGGCGAACCGAACTGACAACCCGAGCGGCGCCTCCGCCCACCAAATTGGGAACCCTTTCGGGCTCCCGGACGCCCAATGAGTCGAGGGCCCTACGGGTCGTCGAGATTCGGCGTGACCTGGAGGCGCCCCGACGCTGGAGGATCGACATGTCCAGGCCCATTCGAGACCGGCACGCCCGCCGCACGCTCGCGGGGATTTTCGCCATTGCGGCGGCGTTGGTCCTCGTGGCGGCACCGGCATCAGCCAAGCCGCTCGTCCGCGAGCACTACAGCGGGACCGACTCGTTCGACTTCGACGACTGCGGCTTCACCATCCACGATGACGTCACCTTCCGTGGGCTGTTCATGCTCAAGCCCGGACAGCACGGCGATCCCACACCGCGCCTGTCGGACAACTACGACAGCCACGAGGTCCTGAGCGCGAACGGCAAGTTCTTCACGATCGACCACAACGGCCTGTACAAGGACCTCCACGTCACGAACGTCGAAGGCACGCTGTACCAGATTCGTGGCCAAGGAGTCGGGGCGACCGTTCACGGTTCGCGACATGAACGGAGCCGTCGTCTTCAAGGACCGAGGGCTCCTGATCACGACCTTCGTGGTCGACACGCTGGGCGACTCCGACCTCGACAACGACGTCTTCGTCGACGGGAGCTTCAGCCTCTTGAAGGACGCGGGCTCGCATCCGGGGTTCTACGCGGACTTCTGCGAGGACATCGCGATCCCGCTGCTGGGCTGAGCGACTCCAGCCTCAGCGGGACGTCCGACGCGCCCACCGTTCCGGCGTCAGCCCGCGCACGGCCGGGGGCTCGCCCGTCTTCGGCCCGATCGTGCCGGTCATGTAGTCGCGGTACCACGGCCGCCACGAACGGGTCCGTCGCTCGTGCTCGACGTAGGTCTCGTCCCGATCCGGAGCGTCACGCCGGGCGGTGCGCCGGTCCGCGACGTCGTGGAGCGTCGGGAGCTCATCGAGCGTGAGCCCGCGCCCGCGGTACACGGCCTCGACCTGGTGGAGCCATTCATGGACGAACCCATGCTCGGCGTCGACCATGCCCGCCCAGCCGGTCCATGGATCGGACACGATCGACGAGAAGCCGGCCCCGCCGAGCCAGCTGACGCTGCCCCAGGTGTAGCCCCATGCGCCGGTGAGGCCGGCGTCGCCGTCCGACGGATAGAGCACGATCACCGAATCGACGGCCTGTCCATCGGCGAGAAACGGGCCAAGCTGGGACCGGGCGGCGTCCGGGTCGAGCCACCACCCGCCGCCGACCCGCGCGAGGTGGCGGACCGGGTCGTCGACCGTCACGATGTCGATCGGATCGAGAAGCGCGTTCCCGTCGCTCCAGGCGGCCACGGCGTCTGGGGTGCGAGTGAGCATGTCGCGACAGGCGACGAGCTCGGCGTCCGACATCGTCCGGCGATGGCGTCGCCAGCCGATCCGAGCATCGAGCTCGGGCACGACGATGCCGAGGTACCGCCACCGTGACGGTCGGGCTGAGCGGACGTCGGTCACCTCGAGGACGGTATCCCACGACCGCCGGGTGCTAGCCGCCCTTCGCCACGACCGTGATCTGCGTCGAGGTTGATGAGCTACTGCTGGCGGACCAAACGCTCAGGCAGTCGTCTCGCCGTTGACGTCGAGGGTGAGCCCGGCGCGCGAGGCGATCACGGCCGCCTCGACGCGGTTCGTCGCGCCCAGCTTGTCCAGGATGTGCGTCACGTGGCTCGAGGCCGTCTTGGTCGTGATGAACAGGGCTCGGGCGATCTCGCTGTTCGTCCGGCCGTCCGCGACCAAGGCGAGGACCTCGAGCTCCCGGGCGCTCAGGCCCAGGTCATCCGGTCGGCGCCCGGCGGCCGCCGTTCCCGGAGATTCGCTCGGTTCGACCGGCTCGAGGCTCGGTGCGATCACCTCGATCCGCGCCCGGCGCGCCAGTCCTTCGATCAACGCAGTCATCGGTGCAGCGCCGAGCGACGCCGAGGTGGCGTAGGCGGCCCGCAGCAGGTCGGTCGGCATGTCCTTGGTGCGATCCTTGACCAGCAGCGCCTCCGCGCGCCGATAGCGCGCGTAGGCGACCGAGAACGGCATCGGAACCTGCTCGTAGGCCGTCTCGACCGCGGCCCAGAGGTCGGGGTCCGAGGCGCCCGCGAGTCGAGCCAGCTCGGCGTCGGCGAGCAATGCGGCGGCGACCTTGGACGGGGTCGGGTCGGCCCACCCGGCGAGGATCGCCCGTTGGCGGGCGACCTCTCCGCCGAGGACCTCGCCCGCGGCGGTCGCTTCGGTCTCCGTCAGGCGGTCGCGACGTGCCCGTGCGGCCTCGGCCAGGTCCGCCGCCGCCCGGAGCCCGCCCGCGGCGATCCCCAGGCGGAGCCCGACGGACGGGTAGTCGGCGTCGAGCGCCTGCGTGGCCATCGCCACGGCGCCCTTGAAGTCACCCTGGACGACGAACACATCGACCCCCGACCGAACGAGCTCGAGTCGCTTGAGCTCCGGCAGGCCTTCGGGAAACATCTCGAGGATCGCGGCCAGGGACGCGGAGGCCTCGTCCGCGCGGCCCATCGCGGCGAGCAGTCGGGCCCGGACGGAGAGGCCCCACACCCGCCCATGCCCGATGTCGAGGCCCTGGCTCATCGTTGCCTCGGCATCGGCCCACCTGCCGAGCTCGAACAAGGCCAGGCCCGCCTGGCCCCGGAACATGGCACCGAACCGTCGATCGAGCCCGAACCGCCGAGCGTCGTCGGCACCCCGGTTCGCTGCCGCAAGGGCCTCCTCGAGCCGGTCCGCGTCGATCAGGCACTCGGCGAGGCTGTCCGTCGCGAACAGGAGCCGCTCGATGCTGCCGGCGTCTGCTGCCGTCTGGCGCGCTTCGGTCAGCCGTTCGATGGCCTCGCTCGTGGAGCCGGTGAAGCGCAGGGCGTCGCCAAGGTTCTCGAGTCCTTCGACCTCCAACGCACGTTGGCCGCTGGCACGGGCGGCCACGACGGCCTCGCGGGCGAGCTCGATCGCGGGTCCGAAGCGACCGTGCCAGAACTGCATCGTCGCGAACCCGCACAACACCTGCGCTCGATCGCGTTGGGCCGATTCGGGCCCGACGAGCGCCATGGCCGCGTCGAGCGCGTCTTCGGCCGCCGCGAACCGACCCGCGAACCAGAGGAGCTGGCCGTACTCGGCCCGCAGGGTCCCCGCGCGCGCCGGATCGCTCGATGGGTCGACCAACGCGAGCGCACCGTCGGCGAGCTCGATGGCCCGGTCGTGCTTGCCGACCAGGTCAGCCGCCCAGGCGGCACGAACGAGGAGATCGACCTCGTCGAGTCCGTGGGCCGCCAGGATCTCAGTCCTCGTGCCGGCCTCGACGCGATCCTGGAGCTTGAGCGCCGTCTCCCAGTGTTCGAGTGCCGAGGCCGAGGCACGGAGCGTCGTGACCGCGAGCGCAGCCTCGATCGAGGACCGGTACGCCTCGATGGGCCGGTCGGCAGCTTGCCAGTGTCTGGCCGCCTCTCCCGCCTCCCATCGGACGCCATCGGCCGGTACCGGCCGAGCCTCGAGAGCCGCCGCGATCCGTGCGTGCAGGTCACGCCGCTCGCCCCAGGTCAGGTCCTCGACGATCGCCTCGGCGAACAGCCCGTGCCGGAACCGGTAGCCGGCCTCGTCGGCGACGAGCACCTGGCCGTCGACCGCCTGGCGGACCGGTGCGAGGTAGTCGCCCTCCCCTCCCCCGAGGACCGCCGCGAGCAACCCCTCGTCGAAGGGTCGGCCGACGACTGCGGCCGCCCGGAGGACCTCGGCACTCGGATCCGGCAGTGCCCGGACCTTGGCGAGGAGCATCTCGGAGAGCACGTCCGGCAGGGTCGCGGAGCCCGAGCCCGCCGTCGCGATCAGCTCCTCGGTGAACAGCGGGTTGCCGCCCGATCGCCGATAGATGCGAGCGGCGAGCTGCGCATCGGCGGTCGTCCCGAGGATCGCCTCCACCTGGATCGACGTCTCCTCGGGCGAGAGCGGCCCCAGCCCAAGCATCGTCGTGCGGGGGTGGCGGCCGAGCTCCGCGATCCAGCCGAGGAGCGCGTGGCCCCGCGGGAGGTGCTCCGTTCGGAAGGTCAGGATCAGGAGCATCCGCTCGTCGCGGAAGTTGTGGAGGAGGAACGCGATCAGGTCGCGCGTCGCCGGATCGGCGGCCTGGACATCCTCGAGCACGGCGACCGTCGGCCTCTCGAGGCTGATCCGGCTCAGCACGTCCAACAGCTGGTCGAACAGCCGCGACTGCGCCTCGCGCCGGTCCAGGTCCGGATCGCCCCCGACCTTCGGGTCGTCGTCGACCCCATCGGCAGCGTCGCTCGAGGCGAGCGCGGGCACGAGACGGGCGAGCTCGTCCCGAGCCCCGCCGAGCACGCTCGTCACCCGATCCTGGCCGACCGTCCGGACGAGGTCGCGCAGGATCGTGGCCACGGGTCCGAGCGGGAGATCCCCGGTCGTGAGCTCGAGGCAGTTGCCCACGAGCACGCGCATGTCGCGGGCCCGGGCCGCATCCCCGAACTCGGTGACGAGGCGGGTCTTGCCGACGCCGGAGGCGCCAAGGACCATGGCGACCGAGGGGTTGCCGTCGGCCGCGCCGGCGAGCGCGTCGGACAGGGCCGCCAGCTCCTTCGCGCGCCCGACGAATTGGGGACTCGACACCCCGGCGCTCATGCGCGCAGTATGCAGCGTCGAATGGTCGGCGCGAGGTTGTCGCCGATCCAGCAGGGGCCAGGGATTTCGCGGACGCGGCGGCAGAGCACGCGGGGGCGCTCGGCGCTGTGAACGACCACGTTGTCCCTCGCCCGAGGCTCAGAGGAGGGTGCGATGGTTGATCAGGGGCCGGCGAGAGAACCAACCCGCCGGATGGACCGAGCTCAGCCTGTCGGCATTGAGACCGGAGCAGGAAGAGGTTCCGTTCAAGGTCATCGCCAACCGATTCACGAGCAGCACGCCCGAATTCGGAGGCCTTCATCCACGATCCGCTCAGCGCCCTGATCGAGGCCCAGGGCCAATTCGGCTTCGACTTCGAGATCACCAGCGAGTGGAGGGTGTCGACCTTCGTCGTCAACCACCACCAGACACTCAGCGCGAAGCACCTGTACGCCATGGCGTCCGTCAGTCCGGATGATCAGACGGTCGGCGTCACGCTGGTGAAGAAGCGCCCGAACAGACTCGTAGCCGGACGGATCACCCGGCGAGCACGGACCGGTCCCTGGGCTGCCGCCCGATGTAGCCGAGGAACCGGTCCTCGGGGTCGGCGTCGCTCGAAACGGCGACCTCGGGCGGGAAGATCCCCATCTGGCGCAGGAGCTCGCCGTTCTCGGTCGCGATCTCGTGGACGGCGCGCAGGGCCTCGTCCGGGAGGTGCGGCTCGAGACCGGTCAGGGCCGCCGCGTCGTACAGCGCCATCGTCCGGTTGAGCGAGATGTCGGACAGGTAGCC
The DNA here is from genome assembly GCA_963767945.1 of uncultured Chloroflexia bacterium. GTDB lineage: Bacteria > Chloroflexota > Limnocylindria > Limnocylindrales > CSP1-4 > CAIXZV01. The sequence continues at coordinate 788,545 of CAVYGH010000013.1, forward strand.
ACGCGCCGGGACGTCGGCGTAGGACATGTGCACCGTCCGATCGAGGTCGACGTGGGCGCGGACGGTCGCGTTGGCCTCGTCGGCGAGCCGCTGGTAGTTGCCGGCAAGGTCGTCGCCGAGGAGATCGCCGTCGAACTCCGGGTTCGTCACGAGCCCCGTTTCGCCGGCGAGCACCTTCGGGACACACTGGTTCTCGTAGGCCATGATGTTCAGCGAGTCACGGAGCGTCTGCCCGTCGTGGAACCGGGCATACGGCGGTGCCTCGAGCGTCAGGTGTTCCGGCCGCACTCGCCGGACGAGGTCGGTCAGGGCGCTGTTGACGGTGATGAACGTCTCTTTGATCTCCATCGTCGAACCCTGACCGGGAGACCCTTGCGGGCGCATAACCGTGCCCGTCGAGCGCGCGATGATCGCCCACTACGTCAGCGACCGCACCGCGAACCGTCGAGCGGAGCCGATCCCTCTATGCTGAGGCTCGAGACGCGATGGACAGGAGGCCGAGGTGACCGAGACGACGCTGGCCGCGGTGATGGCGGAGCTGGGCGCGCTCGAAGACCCGAGGATCCTCGCGGTCAACGAGCGGCACGGCGACGATCACGCCGTGAACCTCGGCAAGCTGCGTGAGCTCGCGAAGCGGCTGAAGACGCAGCAGGAGCTCGCGCGCCAGCTCTGGGCGACGGGCGACACCGAGGCGCGACTGCTGGCGACGCTGATCTGCCGCCCCAAGGCCTTCGAGCGCGACGAGCTGGACCGCATGCTGCGCGAGGCGCGCACCCCCAAGGTCCACGACTGGCTCGTGAGCTACGTGGTGATGAAGGGTCCGCACGCCGAGGCGCTGCGCGTGACCTGGCTCGCCGACCCGGATCCGGTGGTCGCGAGCGCCGGATGGGCGCTGACCACCGCACGCGTGGAGAAGCAGCCCGATGGCCTCGACCTCGACGGCCTGCTCGACGTCATCGAGGCGGGGATGAAGGACGCCCCGGATCGGCTGCAGTGGGCGATGAACGCCTGTCTGGCCGAGATCGGGATCGATCACCCCGAGCATCGCGCCCGCGCCATCGCGATCGGCGAGCGCCTGGAGGTCCTCAAGGACTACCCGACGCCGCCGAACTGCACCTCGCCCTTCGCGCCCATCTGGATCACCGAGATGGTGCGCCGACAGCCCGCCGGCGTGGCGTGATGTGGCGCCCCCGGGTTCGACTCGGGGGCACCGAACGCATCAGGAGGGCGGTGGGTTTTTCTGCTGCTGCGCGAGCTGCTTCTGGACTTCCTGATCGATCTCGTCCTGGCGGTTCCGCTTCACTCGCCTGACCATGTACAGGCCGAAGAGCCACGGCCAGATGAGCGCCACGACCAGGCCGACGAGGATCGCCAGTGCCCAGTTGGGGTTGGACGGCGTCTGCGTCCCGCCGGTGAGCCAGTACACGAGCAGGAAGGCAACCACCCCAAGGATGATTCCGGTGATCCGCCGAATCATTTGCGACTCCTCCATCCCTCGAGCAGCCTCGCGCATGCTGCGCAGCGTCCTCGCCTTGAGCCTAGGCGCCACCGGGTCGCCGCGTCAATCGAGCGTGGTCAGCGTTCCGGTTGCGTCTGGCGTCGCTGGAGCGGATGACGTGCGCCGGTTCCGAAGGGGACCGTCAACCTCGGGCACATCGGGACCGCGACGCTAGGGCGCGGCATCCGCGAGCCGGGCTTTCGCTGGTCGACGTCCTTGAAGCCGATCCAGGGCACGGCGTCATGTCAGATCCACACCGGCGAGGTGGAGGTCCTGCCCAACGACATCGGCGGCGTCGCCGTTCACACGGCCGCTCGGATCATGGCCCTGGGAGGCGTACACGAGATCGTCGTTTCGTCGGTCACGCGCGGGCTGGTCGACGGCAGCAGCTTCCGTTTCGAGGATCGCGGACTCCACCAGATCAAGGGCCCGGAGCGGCCGGTCGAGGCGTTCGTGCTCGCGACCTGAGTGGATCAGGGCTTCATGCCGCACCGGCCTCTGCCGCGACACTGACTGGCGCCGAAGGCGGCGTACTTGGCGTCGTCTGCGCCGACTCGGCGATGGCGGCTGCCACGATCGGCGCCGATCGGTTGAAGCCCTTGAAGGTCATCCACAGGCCGATCGACAGCTCCCAGAAGAAGATCGGGGCGACCGCGATCGCGTGCCACGCACTCCCACCGTCGGTGATGCCAAGGATGTAGCCGACGATCCAGGAGGCGAACAGGGGTGCCCCGATGAGCCCGAGCACCGGGATGGCACGCGGAACGAGCCGCGACGTGTACATCAGCCAGCCGAGCAATGCCGCATTGAGGGCAGGGACCCCGGTGCCCAGGGCGAACGCCCAATCGCGCACGGCGACGAGGGTCTGCTGCACGGTGACCAGGAGTGACGCCTCGGGGCCGGTCGCACCCGGCTTCTGCAGCGTCACGATCGACAGGATGCTCACCGTGGCGATCATCAGCACCGCAGCCTCGAAGATGCGACTGCTGACAAAACCAATCGCGAAGCCCTGGCTCTGGCGCTTCACGACGGCGTACAGCGCGACCGCGGTCCCGATCGCGGTGAGGCAGTTGACGATGTCCAGGAGTGAGCCCAGCCGGACCTGCTCGCCGCCGCCGGCGCTGATGATGAAGTTGGGGTTGCTCAGGACCGGTGCGAGGAGGAACACGGCCGGAATCGAGCTCGCGAAGGTGATGAGGTACAGGACGCCCGCAACAAGGGCGATCCTCCGCGTGGGGTCGAAGGTGGTGGCTCGTTCGGGTGTCATGGCGCGGCTGTTGCTGGTCATGTCTCAGTGGCCGCTGATCGTGCCGACGATCACGGCGGTCGGGCCGAGGTTGATCAGGGCCACGAGCCCGGCGTCGGCGGCCGACTCGATCGCCTCGGTCGAGGTCAGGGGCTGGCCGTTGACGGTCGTCGCGAACGGCAGCGCCTCGGGCCCGCCGACGGACGTCCAGGACGGAACGCAGGCGCCGCTGGTGATGCCTTGACCGCTGCACAGGACGAAGAAGCCCTGCAGCGTGGTGGTGTAGTCCCCGTGGTTGTCGGCGGGCGCGTCACGGACGACATGGTCGTGCGGGAAGGTGTTGGGCGGGTAGCCCTGGGGGGAGTCGGTCTGGGGCGCGAGGACGTAGAACGCGTCGAGGGCCTTCGGCGTCGCACCGTCGAAGCCCGTGTTGGAGAACGTCATCCGGCGCTGCACGCCGTTCACCCAGACCAGCTCATAGCAGCCGGCCCGGCCGGACGTCTTTCCGGTGATCTCGACGCAGTTGCGGAGGCCAGCCGCCTCGGCCGTCGCTGCGGACGCGGCGCCGAGGGCAATCGTGGCGAGCGCGATCGTGGCGATGAGGCCGAGTGCGGCGGTCTGGAAGCGCTTCGTGATCATCAATGGGTGCTCCTTCGTTTCCGGATCGGGCGTTGCGCGGCCGCCGACACCCACTACGGGCCGACGAGATCGGCGCTGACTTGCCACAGTCGCGCGGTGGTCGCGCTGTCGTACGAGGCCTTCTGAGACGCCTTCGGCGTGCGGTTGGAGAAGTACTGGCCCGTGAGCCCCTCAACTTGAGGGGAGCTCGCCAGGTACACCGAGGTTTTGGCTCCCTGACCAGGCGTCTTCATGAACGGACGCATCACCGCGATGAGCGGTCCCCAGCCGCGGGCGGTATCCTCGGCGCCGAAGCCCGTGCGCGTCACGCCGGGATGCAGCACGGTGGCCGTGACGCCGGTCCCCTTGAGCCGCCGGGCCAGTTCATACGTGAACATCACGTTCGCCAGCTTCGACTGGTTGTAGGCCCGCTGGCCGGAGTACTTGGCTTCGCCCATCAGGTCGTCGAAGTCGATCCTGCCCATGGACTGCGCGCCGGACGACACGGTCACGACCCGAGCCGGAGCGCTGGCGATGAGTCGTTCCAGCAGCAGATTCGTCAGCAGGAATGGCGCCAGATGGTTGAGGGCGAAGGTGTGCTCCAATCCGTCGGCCGTGAGGTGGCGGTGGGCCCAGAACCCGCCGACGTTGTTGAGCAGCACATCCAGCCGCGGGTATGTGCCAAGGACCTCTTCGGACAACCGTCGGACCTCGGCCTGCGACGACATGTCGGCGACGAACACGTCGACCGCCCGGTTGCCCGATTCCCGGGCGATCGCGGCTGCGGCGCCTTCGGCCCGGGCGCGATCGCGGCCGGTGACGCCAACCCGCGCACCCAGCGAGGCCAGTCCGACCGCCGCTGCCCGGCCGATGCCGCCTGTGCCGCCGGTGATCAGGACGGTCTTGCCCTGCATCAGGTCAGACCGAGACTGGCACGGCGACCGGCGCCTCGACGGCCGTCGTCGCCGAAGCGGTTGGGGCATGCCTCGGGCTGAGCACGTCGATGACGATCGTCCCTCGGGCGTGCCCGCTGGCGACGCGACGAATCGCCTCCGCAGTTTCGCTCAGCGGGATAGGTGCCGTCGATCACCGGCGTGATCTTCCCGGCCTCGACGAGCTCCTTGAGCGCCACCAGGTCGTCGTGGTTCTGGGTCTTGACCGTCGGGCTCGCCTGCTGGCGCACGAACAGTGCGACGAGCATCGTCCGCACCGTGCGGGCCAGCTTGCCGTCCGCATGCCCGCCGCCGTTCGAGATCAGGGTCCCCGTCGGGGTCAGCGCCCGCCGGGTCTGGGCCATCGAGTGATTGCCAACGTTGTCGAAGATCAGGTCGTAGCGCGGGCCACCCTCGGTGAAGTCCTCCCGCGTGTAGTCGATGACGTGGCCCGCACCGATGGACCGCACGAGGTCGACGTTCTTCGTGCTGGTCACGCCGGTCACCTCGGCACCGAAGGCCTTGGCGATCTGCACGGCGAAGGAGCCGACGCCGCCCGACGCCCCGTTGATGAGGACCTGCTGGCCTGGCTTGACCTTGCCGTTGTCGCGAAGCAGCTGGAGCGCTGTGGTGGCCGACACGCCGACGGCCGCCGCCTGCTCGAACGTGAGGTTGGCCGGCTTCTCGATGAACTGGTCTTCGGCCGCGCTCGCGTATTCGGCGAACGCGCCAGCGCACCACCCGAACACGTCGTCGCCCGGCCGAAGTCGCTGCACGTCCTTGCCGACCGCCTCGACCGTCCCGGCCACGTCCGTCCCCGGGACGGCGTTCTTGGGCTTGCGAATGCCCGTAGCCATGCGCATCACGAAGGGCTTGCCGGTCATCAGGATCCAGTCGCCGACGTGCACGGAGGCCGCGTGGACGCGGACCAGCACCTCGCCATCGCCGATCAGCGGCTTCTCGACGTCCCGTGCTTCCAGGACATCGGCCGAGCCGTACCTGTCGTGGACGATCGCCTTCATGAGTGACCCCCGGCTTCCGCTATGCTGGACGCTGTACGCCGTTGCGTGTACGCTGACCACCGTAGCGCGTACGTTGTACGCCCGTCAAGGCCAACCTTCAATGTCCCGTGCCCGATGCGAGGAGCGCCACAAATGGCCACGGACGCGGTCGCGAATGCGGAACCCCGACAGCGCCTGACAAGAGAGCGGATCCTCCGGGCAGCGCTCGCCCATGCCGATGCCGGCGGCCTTGACACCCTCACGATGCGGACCCTCGCCGACATGCTGGGGGTCGCGCCGATGGCCCTCTACCGCCATGTCGCCAGCAAGGACGACCTCATCGATGGGATGGTCGACGTCGTCTTCAGTGAGATCGGCGTGCCCGCAGGCGGCGGTGACTGGAAGACGTCCATGCGGAAGCGGGCGGTCGCGGTCCGCGACGCGTTGACGCGCCACCCGTGGGCGGTGGGTCTGATGGAGGCCCGACGGACGCCAGGGCCCGCGAACCTTCGTCACCACGATGCCGTCCTCGGCAGGCTGCGGGCGGCGGGCTTCGACGTCGCGATGGCCGCCCACGCGTACTCGCTCCTCGACAGCTACATCTACGGCTTCGCGCTGACGAGGATCAACCTCCCGTTCGAGCCCGCGACGGCTGGGGACGTGGCCGAGACCATGCTCGAGCCGTTCCCGGTCAACGAGTACCCCAACCTCGTCGAGTTCCTCAGCGAGCACGTCATGAAGCCTGGCTACGACTACGGGGACGAGTTCGAGTACGGCCTTGACTTGATCCTCGACGGGCTCGGGACAGCGCGCGGCAGAGGTTGACGGCCCGGGATTTGCCGACTTCAGCGATAGACCTCGGCCGAGCGCTCGATCCGCGCTTCCTCGTCGTCCGCGCTCAGTGGGAGCTGGTTGAGCCACTGATGGCCGAGGATCAGGACGCCGCCGTCATCGAGCTGAGGTGCGCGAAGGGCCGCCGTCCTTTCAGGAGGAAGCACCCTTGAGCAGCGAACTCGTCCGAACCCCACTCGTCGCCGCCCCGGCCAGTCGAGTCTAGCGACGCGAGGCGCGCCGCACGCGGTCGGCGCGCTGACAGGCAACCGACACGAACGGGTAGGCTCGGCGCACCGTTGGGTTCAGTTCTAGCGTGGAGTGACGCATCGACGTGACCGAGATGCCGACGGCTCCCCTTCGGGGTCGCGAGGCCGAGCTGGCTGGCATCCTGCGGTGGCTCGATGCGGTCGGCGGCGGAGCACCTCGGGTGCTGCTCCTGTCGGGCCCGGCGGGGATCGGCAAGACGACGGTCTGGACCGCCGGCCTCCGCGTCGCCCGGGCGCGTGGGTTTCAGGTGGTCTCGGCGCAACCGACCGAGGTCGAGACCGGCCTCGCCTTCGCGGGGCTCGTCGACGTGCTTGGGTCCTTGCTGGACCCGCCGATCCCGGACCTGCCGGACCCGCAGCGGGAGGCGCTGGATGCGGCGCTGCTGCGCGTGTCCGCGCCGTCACCACCGCAACCGCTCGGGGTCTCGCTCGCGACCCTCCACGTCTTCCGAGCAGCCGCGGCCCGGGCACCGATACTTGTCGCCATCGACGACGCGCCATGGCTGGACGATGCCTCAGCTCGGGCTCTCGAGTTCGCCATCCGGCGCCTGCGCACGGAGCGGGTCGGCTTCCTCGCGGCCCGGCGCGCGGCGACACCCGACGAGCCCCTCCCCCGCTGGCTGGCCACGCTGCCGCCGGATGATCTCGCGCGCCTCGACCTCGGCCCGCTGTCGATCGACGAGACGGGCGTGCTGCTACGCGATCGCCTCGATCTGAAGCTCTCGCGGTCCGTCCTGTCCCGGCTCCACGCGGTCTCGGGCGGCACGCCGTTCTACTCACTGGAGCTGGCGCGCGACCTCCAGTCCCGCGGGGCGTGGGCCGCCGCGGATGCCCTCGAGGTTCCGAGCAGCCTGAATGGGTTGATCGGCGCGCGCCTCGCGGCCCTGGATCCGGCGGCGGAGGAGGTCGCCGTGGTCGCCGCGGCGCTCTCGCAGCCGACCGTGCCGGTGCTCATGGCCGCGCTCGGTGCGGACCACGCACGGGTCGGCCTTGACCATGCGCGGTCGACCGGTGTTCTCGAGTTGACCGGGGACTCCGTTCGATTCGCCCATCCGCTGCTCGCTGCGGCGGCGTACGGGCGCGCCGACCCCGAGCGACGACGGCGGGTGCACGCACGTCTGGCCGAGGTCGTCGTCGAACCCGAGGGGCGCGCCCTGCACCTCGCGCGGTCGGCGGCCGGCCCGGACGAGGCCATCGCTCGCGCACTGGAAGACGGCGCGACGCTGGCCGCGCGACGTGGAGCGTCCGAGGTGGCGGCGGAGCTGGCTGAGGAAGCGGCGCGTCTGACGCCGGTCGACGCGTCCGACGACGGGCACCGCAGGCACCTGGTCGCGGCCGAGCACCTGATCGTGTCGGGCGAGATGCATCGGGCTGACGAGGTGTTCCGGGCGGTGGCCGCCGAATTGAAGGACGGACCGCTGCGGGCCGACGCCCTGACTCGACGCGCCCTGCTCGCGCTGTACCAGTCGGATCTCGGCCTCACCGAACGCCTGCTCCAGGAAGCGATGCCGATGACGACCGACGACGACCCACGTCGCGTCACGATCCACGCGCTGCTCGCGGGCATCGGGCACCTCACCTGGCGTCGATGGCGTCCGGCTCGGCTGCACATGTGGGAAGCGCTTCGCCTGTCGCGGGCGCTCGGCGATGCGCCGCTGGAGCTCCAGATGCTCGGGCACGCGGCGACCTGGATGTTCGGCCTGGGGCGCCCGTGGCACGGCTTGATGGAACAGGCCGATGCACTCGGCGTGCCGCTCGCCGCGGTACCCGCGATCGAGCACCCCGACCTGCAGTTCGCGCGGCTCCTTGCACGCGAGGGTGCGGCGGATGAAGCGCGGTGGCGGCTCGGCCGACTCATCGACAGCGCCCGATCCGGCGGCGACTGGACGAGCCTGCCGCGGTTGCTCGTCTCGCTCGGCGGCATCGAACTCGAGGCCGGTTCGTGGGACGACACCGAGCGGATCGCCGATGAGGCCGAGGAGGGACTCCTGCAGACCGGCGAGGGCGCCTTCTCGCAGGACCTCCTGGTCCTTCGCCTGAACCTGGCCGTCGTGCGTGGCGACGTCGACGCGGCGCGCGCGCTGGCCGCTGCGGTCGAGGCGGGCGCCCCGAACTCCCCCCAGCCGCGGATGCGCACGGCCGCTCCCCTGGCTCTCGCGATGCTCGACCTGTCGCTCGGCGACGTCGCGGCCGCGGAAGAGCGGCTTGAACGGGTCGTCTCGGAGCCCGGGTTGGGCCGCCTGCTCCCAGTCCGCTGGGAAACGCTCATCGGTCTCGAAGCCGAGGCGCTCGTGGGACTCGGACGGATCGACGAGGCTCGGCGCCGGATCGAACCGGTCGTGCGGCGCGCTCGTCGTCGGGGCCCGCCAAGCGCGCTTGCGGAGGCCCAGCTCGCTCGGGGGCTCGTCCTGTCGGCGGCGAACGACCACGCCGGTGCCATCGACGCCGCCGAGGAGGCGGTCCGGATCCATGGGGAGCTGCAGCTGCCCTTCCACGCGGCGCGTGCCTGGTTCGCGCTCGGCGAGGTGCGGCGTCGGGCGCGGCAGAAGGGCGCCGCACGCGAGGCGTTCCAGCGCGCGCTCGAGGGATTCACGGAAGTCGGCGCCGGGATCTGGATCGAGCGCACGCAGTCCGAGCTCGGTCGCGTGGCGAGCCGACGCCCGAGTGGCTCGTCCCTGACGGACACGGAGCGCCGGGTCGCGGAGCTCGCGGCCGCGGGCGAGACGAATCGGGAGATCGCGGGCGCCCTGTTCATGAGCGTGCACACGGTGGAAGCCCACCTGACCCGGATCTTCCGGGCGCTCGGGGTGCACTCCCGGACGGAGCTCGCACGCGTCGATCTCGAGGCGACCCTCCCGGCGGACGACGCGGACGACCGCGTAGGCGCCTGACCGTCGCGCGGGCGACAACTCTAGGGATTCCCGTGATTTCTTCCGGGGCCGCTTCGGTCGAGGATGCGGTCAGGTGGTGCTCGACCACGAAGCCCCACCAGAAAGGGAATCCAACGTGACTTCGATCGCACAGACCCAGCGAAAGACCTCGGTCTCGGCCCCGTTCATCGCGGCCATCGCGCTCGCGGCGGCGGTGCTCGGCGGTGTCATCGGCACAGCCGTGCAGACGGCCGTCGACGGCGCCGGCGCACAGGCCCAAGTCCTGACCGTTCGCGACCTGCTTGTCCTGAAGCAGGCACAGGAGTGGGAAGCCCGCTATCGGGCGATGTACCCGAACTCCCGCTGACCGTCATCGCCACGCATCAAGCAGTGAGGTCACCATGACCACCACCTACGCACCGACGTCGGTGCCGTCGCCGGATCTGGCCGCCATCAAACAGCGCCAACAGGCGACCTGGGCGAGCGGCGACTACCACATGATCGCGACCCAGATCCTGATCGTTTCCGAGTTGCTTATCGAGGCCCTCGACCTGCATTCGACGGAACGCGTCCTGGATGTGGCGACGGGCAGCGGCAACGCCGCGCTGGCCGCCGCTCGTCGTGGCACCGAGGTCGTCGGCGTCGACTACGTCCCGTCCCTCCTGGAGCGGGCGCGTCGCCGAGCCGATGCCGAGGGCGTCGCCGCCGATTTCGTCGACGGCGACGCGGAGCACCTGCCCTTCGACGACGGCAGCTTCGACGTCGTCAGCTCGGTCTTCGGCGCGATGTTCGCGCCGGACCAGGAACGGACCGCGAGCGAGCTCGTTCGCGTCGTCCGGCCCGGTGGCCGTATCGGGCTCGTCGCCCACACTCCGGAAGGGTTCATCGGCCAGCTGTTCAAGACGAACGCCAAGCATGCGCCGCCGCCCGCCGGGCTGCGGTCGCCGATCCTGTGGGGCACCGAACATCGGCTGCACGAGCTCTTCGGCGAGGCCATCGCCGAAATCCGGTTCGAGCGGCGACACTACGTGTTCCGGGATCGGTCCCCGTCCGCGTTCGTCGAGTACTGGCGACGCTACTACGGGCCCATCCTGAAGACGTTCGACGCGGTCGGCGACGTGGGCGCAGACGCGCTCCGGACCGACCTGCTCGAGCTCATCGGCCGGTACAACCAGGCCACCGACGGCACGATGGTCGTGCCGAGCGAGTACCTCGAGGCCGTCATCGTCACGCGTTGACGCACCTGACGCATCATGCGCCCCGGGTCGGCGATCCCGCCGACCGGGGCGTCTTCGTGCCGTGGCGACCCGAGGGGGCACGGGAGGGCCAGCCTCGTCGAGCTTCTCGCGGCCCCGCACCAATTCGCGGCGCGCGAAGCGAGGGCCCCGACCCGCTCGCTTGGCACGCGGGCCCGTCGGCCCCGGCTTGGGGTCGGGTAGCGGCTCGATCAGTCCGGGATCGCACCGACGGGGACACCGTCGATCCAGCGCACCGGTTCGTCGTCATCGACGAGCGAGACGATACCCGTCCGGTCCTGCTCCCAGCTCGTCAGGACAACCTGGTCGTCGGTCGCCACGCTGATGGACCAGCGGCGGCCGCGTCCGAGGTCGGGCAAGCGGGCAAGCACACGCTCGTCCAGCTCGCCGTCGCGCAGCGCCAGAAGGCGCACCCGGTCGCGCGACGTGGCGAGCGCGTCCACGCCACCTCGCGTCCAAGCCACGTCGAACCAGGCGTTGCGCTCGTCGCCGACCAGGTCGCAGGGGAACCGCCGTCCGTCGGCCGCCTGCCACACCACGACGCCCTTCTCCTCACCCGAACCCTCAAGCACCTCGGTGTCGATGCGGTCGCCGGAGGTGCTGGTGATCCGCTCGACCCCGGTCGTGAGCATCGCGGTCGGCGGCTTATCGACCTTGACCGGTGCGCCATCCCACGGCACCAGGGAGAATCCCATTGAGGTGTTGTCAGGCGAGTAGGAGAACCCGATGAGGGCGGCATCGGGCCGATCGCTGACGGCCTCGAGGAACAGCATCGTCGTCTCGGCCAGGGCCATCGGGTCGCCGGGGCCCCGCGTCCGGCGCAGGAACTGGTCCGGGCCGCTGCTGGAGAAACGGGTTACGAGGTCGCCGCTGGCCGTCCAGGCCGGGTCCCACTCGTCTGCGAGCACCGCGATGGGCGAGGCTCGGGATCGACCACGTCCACCACGGCCGTACCGTCGACCCCGCCCGCTTCGCCCTCGTCGGGCAGCTTCCTCGCCACGTAGATCGCCAAGCGCCCGTCCGGGCCGGCCACGACCGGGCTGAGGGCGAACCAGCCGTCCTCGAGCACGAACGGCGCTTCGAGGGTGCCGATCAGCAGCCCGTCTGGGCTCCATGTCCGGAGCCGGGCCACGAGGCCGTCGTCGTCTCGGATGTCCGCGGTGATGATCGATCCGGGCGGTGCGATCGGCGCGCGGGGGTCGGGCGGCGCAGTTGGCGCCGGCGACACTGGCGTTGGGTCGCTCGTCGCGTCCGGCGCGCCCGCCAGGGGCGTCATCGAGGGCGTGGGGACCTGGTCGCTGGCGGGTGGGGCCGGCGGCGAGGCCGATGGCGCGCCCGGCGCACACGCGGACAAGAGGCATGCGACCGCGACACCGACCGCCGCCAGGTGCCGAGCGGGCGCGCCATCGATCATCGACCCTCTCCTTGGACCACCTTGAGTTGACGCCTTGTGCGCCGAGCCGTGACGGGTATCGGCCAGGGCTGGTTGAACCCGTGGCCTCCCACGGCCGACTCCCGCTTGACCTCCCTCCCGAGACGGGTCAGTCGCTCGAGAGCGCTCTGCTCGTCCCGTGACGGCGACCAATGCCTTCGGCGAACTGGTGGCTCGCGACTTCAGGACCTAGGCTTGCGGCTCGCGCCGACCCGCGGCGCGCTGTTCGCTGACCACGCGAAACCCGCCGCCAGTCGTCGCCGGCGAGCCGATTCATCGCCGATGTCTTCCCTCGCCACGAGCCAGAGTGTCAAGCGAGAGGTGCACCGATGCGTGAAAAGAGGATCACGGCACGAGCCTTCCACGATGCCGCCGGCGTCGAAGACTGGCGGGTCCTGTTCTCGGGCGCGCATGCCTACTACCGCATCGCATCGTTCTCGGATGGCGCCAGGTTCGTCGCCGCCATCGCCGAGGTTGGCGACGCCGTGGGCCACTTTCCTGACGTGGACCTGCGTCCCGAAGGCGTGACCGTCCGGACCTGCTCCGGCGAGTACGGAGCGCTGAGCGAGCGTGATGTTGAGCTGGCCCGCCGCGTCTCGGCCGCGGCTCGGACGCTGCAACTGGAGCCCGACTCCTCCGAGGTGCAGGCCGTGGCCATCGCCGTCGCCCAGGATGCCGGCAGCGACGTGGGTCCATTCTGGGCCGCCGCCCTCGGGTACAGGAGCCTCGGGGCAAATGAGGACGTGGTCGACCGGCACCGACGCAACCCGCATGTGTCGTTCCAGGCGCTCCATCCACCCAAGCCGGGCCGGGGCCGTACCCACATCGACGTCAGCGTGCCTGCAGATCAAGCCGAGGGTCGCGTCGCGGCGGCACTCGCTGCAGGCGGACGGCTGGCCGACGATTCGCACGTGCCCAACTGGTGGACGCTCGCTTCGCCCGACAACCACGGTGTCGACATCGCCGCATGGCCCGACTTCGAGGACTTCGCGGACGACGAGGGCTGAGCCGCCAGGTTGACGTCGGCTTGGCGCTACTCGTGTCCGGCCGCGCACGTCGCCGACCCAGCAGGTGACCGCATCCTGGGCTACTCGACCAGCAAGCGAGTCCACCTCCACTCCCAGACCGTGCCAACCTCAGGGTCCTGCTGGTCGGCGACGTGCTCGAAGCCCAACGACACGAGCACGCCCGTCGACGCGTTCGGACCGGGCCGGGTATGGGCGATGACGTGATCGACCTCGCCGCTGGCCGCCGCACGCTCGACGAGAGCCCGGGCGGCAGCGGTCCCGAACCCATGACCCCGGAACTCGGGGGCGACTTCGTAGCCGATCTCGACAGCGCGGTCGACAGGCCGGGCAGCGAAGCCACCCGAGCCGAGGAGGCGCCCGGTCGCAGGGTCGACGAAGAACTGCATCGACCACGCGCGATCTTCCTCCGGCGCGTTCTGGAGATACTCCAGGGTGAAGCCGATGGCTTCTGGGAACTCTGGCCAACCGTCCGGTGCGGGTGAGCCCATCAGCTCGCCGAACAGGGCGCGGTCCTCGTTCAGCGCGTTCAACAGCGGCACCGTGGCTGGGACCAGCCGAACCTGCGGCTGAAACGACATGCGCAATCTCCGAGGAGTCCCTTGTTGGTTACGATGCGTCTGGTCGGATCCGGCTTGCGCGGTGATTCCGGCGCGTGGGCGAGACTCGAGGTCGCGTCTGGTGACTGGGCACACCCGTCTGCACGGCCGGGTCGCGCCGTCTACGACCGTCCGGCCGCGACGACGACGACGGCCTCCGCGACTTCGACGTCGCCGAGCCAGGCACGAGCGCCGAGCATCTCGAACGTTGCGCGCGCTGTGGCGAGGTGCTCCCTCGCCCCAGCGAGCTCGCCCAACGATGCCAGGCACCTGCCCGCACCCAGGTCTGCCAGCCCGGCCTCCACCACGTAGCCCAGATCGAGCCAGGCCGCTTGAGCGGCGCGGTAGCCGGCAAGTGCCGTTTCGAGGTCGCCGCGCGCCTCCGCGATCGCCGCCCTCGCGACGCGGACGCCCGTTCCGGTGACCCGCAAGTGCGGCGACGCATCGGTCCTGCTGACTGCAGCTTCAGCCAGGTCGAGCCTGCCTAGCCGGAGTGCCAGTCGCGTCGCCGGCGCGATATGGGCTTCGTAGGTGACGCCGCGCAGCGGCATGTTCACGACCGACCCCAACAAGCGGGCGGCGTCGTCCCGCGAGCCTGTCGCCGCCAGTGCGGCGGCGGCATCGATTCGAGGCGGGTTCAGGTCATCCTGCACCGGGTGGGCGTCGCCGATGGCCAGGATGCGTCGAACGAGCCTCGCGTCGGCCTCCGACTCACCGCGCGCGAGGGCGATGCGGATCCGCATCCCCAGCATCCACGCCTCCGTGATGATCTCGCCGCTCGCCTCCACGCTCGGCAGCACGACAGCGATCACCTCCAGAGCCTCGTCGAACCGGCCGACGTTCAGGAGCTCCTCCGCGAGCCCGGAGCGGTGGATGTCGCCCATGGCTTGCAGTCCGTGGCTGTCGCACATCTCGATGGCCCGGCGAGTGAGCTCGATCGCGCGGTCGATGCCGTCCGCGTCCATGACGAACGTCGCGTAGTTCGTCATCACCCACGCGGCGGTGTTCCAGTCGCCCCCCGCAACGGATAGGCCGATGGCGAGCTCGCAGTCATCCACGCCTCCCGGTGCCTGTGTCGCGAGCCTGGCCCAGCCTCGGATGCCGTGCGCGCTCGGCGGCGGTGCGAGGCCGAGCCGCGCCGCAAGGTCGATCGCTCGATCTGCGTCCTCGAGCGCCCGGTCCCATGACCAATCCCAAAGCCACGAGCGTGCGCGCGCCGACAGGGCCTCGACGAGCAGGGGCGACGGTGCAAGCTCCTCGAGGATCCGCGCTGCCTCCCGCGCAATCGGCGCCCAGCGTGGATCCTGGAATGCACCGAGGGCAGGGCGCATGGCGATCATCGTTCGAGCGACGCTTTCCACGTCGCCCGCCTCCCGGTAGAACGTCAGCGCCTCCTCGAGGGCGTCGAGTGACTCGCGATTGAGCGACGCTCGCTCGGCAGCCTCGCCGTAGCGAAGCAGGAGGCCGGCTCGCGCCGCCGTTGCAGGTTCGATGAGGTCGAGCGCCCGGCGGTACAGACCGGTGGCCGCCGAAGGATCGATGGCCATTGCGCTCGACGCGGCGCGGACGAGTGCCTCGCGTGCCTCCGGCCTGACGCGTTCGATCTCAGCCTCGTCGCCCGTTGCGATCGCGAGGTCGAGCGCCGTGACGAGGTGGTGCGCGACGAGGCCCGCAGCGTCCTCCCGGCGACCGCCGTGGCCTCGGATCCAGGTCGCCGCGGCGAGGTGGGCCGCCAGGCGTGCCTCGCGCGGCTGTGAGCCGTAGGCCACGTCGCGCGTGAGCACATGCCAGAACGCGAGCTCCGATTCGCCCTGCATCGACGACGCCACGTGCCTGCGGATGAGCCGACGGCGCTCGAGCAAGGCAAGGGTGTCGTCGAGGTCCGGTTCGTTGTCATCCGCCAAGGCCGAGACAGCGCCGGGCCAGAAGATCGCCCCGATCACCGCGGCATGGAACATCACAGTTCGAGCGCCGTCATCCAGCGTGTCAAGACGGGACGCGATGAGTGCGTGGATCGAGCCCGGCAGTGGGATCGTCGCGCCATCCCGTAGCCTGATCTCGCCATCGCTGCGCTCGAGGAGGTCACGGTCCTCGAGCAGGCGCACGAGCTCCTCGGCGTAGAGCGGATTGCCCTCGCACAAGCGAAGGATCTCGCCCTGCAGCTCCGCCGGGACGATCGAGCCAAGCAGGCCGACGACCAGCTCGCCGGTCTCCGACTCGTCGAGCGCCTGCAGGTCGACGCGGACCACGTTCGGGATCGCGGTCGAGAAGGCAGGGGCAACCTCGAACACGGTGGGCCGCGCGGTGACCACGATCAGGAGCGGGGCGGTCGCCGCAGTCGCGAGCTCCTCGATGAAGGCGAGCATCGCCGGGTCGGCCCAGTGGACGTCCTCGAACGCGACCACCGCCGGTCCCGTGACCGCCGAGCCTTCCAGGAACCGCCTCCAGGCGGCGAACTGTTCGTCGCGTGCCGCGTTCGCGACGGCCTCGAGACCGAGCAGTGGCAGCAGGCGGTCCCGGAGCCAATCGGCATCGGGCTCGCCCTCGAGGATGCCGGCGAGCTTCCCCGTTGCGACAGCCCCGTCATCGCCGTCCAGGATTCCGGCACGGGTCTTCACGATCTCCCCCAACGCCCAGAATCCGAGGCCGTCGCCGTACGGGAGGCAGCGTCCCTGGAGCCAAGGCGCGTTGGGGTCGACGGACCGGATGTCGCCCGCGATCTCGGCGAGGATCCGGCTCTTGCCAATGCCGGCCTCGCCCGTGATCAACGACAGCGCGGGCCGACCGCTGGCACGGACGCCGTCGAACGCCGCCCGCAGTGTCGCAAGCTCGCGCCGCCGCCCGACGTAGACACCCGCGTGCGCGCGATTCGCGTCGATCCCGCGCGTGACGCGCTCGCCACGGGCATGGAACAGGCGAACCGGGTCGGCCTTGCCCTTCAGGTTCGCGGGCGGCAGCTCGTCGTAGTCGAAGCCGATCCGCGTCGCCTCCCAGGTCTGGAAGCCGACCGCCACGCCCTGCTCCGGCGCCGCCGACTGGATCCTTGCGGCGGTGTTCACCGCGTCCCCGACAACCAGATGCTCGCCGGACTCGGGATCCACGTCGAGATGCACGAGCGCGTCGCCGGTGTTGACACCGACTCGTAGCCGGAGCGGGTCGCCCGCGGCGGTCCGCAGCGCCGCGGCGCCTTCGCAGATCTCGAGGCCCGCCCGCACGGCGCGAGCCGGATCATCCTCGTGAACGACCGGGACGCCGAACACGCCGACGACCGCGTCCCCAATGAACTTCTCGACGATGCCGCCGTGGCGTTCCACGGCCGTCCGCGCCATCGCGAAGTAGGCCGCAAGCATGCGGTCGAGGTCCTCTGGATCGGCCAGCTCGGACTGCGCGGTGAACCCGACGAGGTCACCGAAGAGCGCCGTCACTGGGCGCCGTTCCCTGCGGCGCCTTGGGGGCGCAAGCAGCAGCGTCCCGCATGCGGCGCAGAACCGCCCGCCCGTCGACTCGGTGCGGCACGCGGGGCAGACGGTCACACGCGCAGCCTACGCGGTGCGGAACACCGTTCATCGGTCGTCGCGTGACGATCGGTTCGAACGCCGACCGGCGGTTGCGTCCATCGCATCGGTGTCGCACCATGCGCCGCGTGGAGCCCTCCGAGGAGATCCGTCGCGTCGTCGAGCGGTGGACCATCGCGATCGCGGCGGGCGACGAGGAGGCGTACCTCGGGCGGCTTTCCGACCACGCTGGCACCCTGATGATCGGCACCGACCCCGCCGCGTGGTTTCGGGGCAGCGAGACCCGCGCGATCTGGGCCCGACAGATGCAGGAGACCGGCGCCTTCCCGGTCACGGCCACCGAGATCCAGGCCTGGGAGGAAGGGTCGGTCGGCTGGGCCGGGGTGAAGGAGTTGATCAGCTGGGAGGGCGAAGCGCTCGAGTCGCGCGCGACCTACATCCTCCACCTCGAGCGAGGGGAGTGGAAGGTCGTCCACGTCCACTGGTCGTTCCCGCGATCGAATTTGGAGACCCTCGGCCGGTCGCTCACCGTCTCGCTCGACGAGCTCGAGCGGACGATCCAGCGCGAGCGGCCGGACCTGTCGGCTTCGCTGGCCGTCGATGGCACGGTCACGATCATGTTCACCGACATCGTCGACTCGACACCCATGCTCGCCCGCCTCGGCGACCGGGCCTGGCTCGAGGTCATCCGGCGCCACAACCGGCTCATCGAGGCGGTGACGGCCGCCCACGGCGGCACCGTCGCCGGGACGCAGGGCGACGGGTCGATGCTGGCCTTCTCGAGCGCCCGGCGGGCGGTCGCGTGCGCGCAGGCGATCCAGCTCGAGATCGAGCGAGAGTTCGGCGACCTCGCGCCGCCGATCCGCGTGCGGATCGGCATCCACACGGGCGACGCGATCAAGGAGGCCGAGCAATACATCGGCAGCACCGTGCACTTCGCGGCACGCGTCGCGGGACAGGCGATCGGCGGCGAGGTGCTCGTGTCCAGCGCCGTGTACGAGCTCGTCCACGCCTCGACCCCGGCGGTCACGTTCCTCGAGGGTCGCGAGGTGGAGCTCAAGGGGATTGCCGGCCAGCACCGGGTGTACGCGCTCGCCCCCGCCTGAGGTAAAGCACGGACACCCCGCTCCGGGTGCTTCCTGTGGGGGCCAGCGCCACCGGAGCGGCGAGGGTCGCCCTGGACGTTTCATGTGCCGCGGCCGTGCATCAAGGCCCCTTGACACCGCTCACAGTCGGGCGTATATATCGATCATCGATATATCGACTGTCGTAAGAGATGGAGTCCGATGGAAGCCAGGGTCCCCGAATTCGGGCGGTTCACCGAACCGTCGCTGCTTATCCTCGTCAGCCTGAGCGACGGGCCGAAGCACGGCTACGCGATCATGCAGGACGTTGAGAGCGGCACCGGCCGGCCGATGGGCGCCGGCACCCTGTACGCGGCCCTCGTTCGCCTCGAGGAACAGGGCCTGATCGAGGCGTTGCCGCCCGAGGACCGACGCCGGCCGTATCGGTTGACCGCGGTCGGGGCGTCGAACCTCGCGCAGCAGCTCCGCGACCTGTCGGCCTTCGCGCAACGGGGTCTGAGCCAGCTCGGCAAGACCGAGCCATGAGATCCCTCCTGATCCGTCTCTACCCAGCCCGCTGGCGCGCCCGGTACGGCGACGAGTTCGAGGCCATCCTCGAGGCACGGCCGCTCGGACCGTACGACGTCGCGGACATCCTCTTCGGCGCCCTCGATGCCCAGCTCCGGCTGCGTGGACGCGGCGCCGGCATCCATGAAGGAAGGGGTTTCCCCATGTCGCTTCGAATCGGCGGCATCGCCGCCATCGTTGGTGGCGCACTGTGGGCCGTCGGGTTCGTCCTGGCCACCGAGGCTTTCGTCAGCCTGGACAAGGCCGCGCCAGCCATCACGCTGCTGGTCGGCACGGCGGTCATGCTCGTCGCCCTGGCCGGGCTGAGCGCCTTCCAGGCCCGCACCCATCCGATCCTCGCCTGGGCGGCGTTCCTCGTGCCCGCCACAGGGATGGCCATGATCGTCATCGGGTTCAGCGAGGTATTCGGCCGGATCTCTTGGGAGGTGTTCATCGTCGGCACCGTGATCACCTGGGTGGGCTTCGTCCTGTTTGCGGTCGTGACCTACATGACCGCGGTCCTGCCTCGAGAAGCGGCGGCACTCGTTGGCGCAGGCCTCACGGTCCCTGCCCTCATTGTTGCCGTCGCCAGTGCCATCGGGATCGAGGTCTCCGGCGTCGGGGGGAACGCCCTCGTGATCGTCACATTCGCATGCACGTTCATCGGGTGGTTCGCGCTTGGGATCCAGGCGATCCGACTCGACAGCCCGTCCACCGGGGCGCAACCCGCCTGACGCTCCAACGGCCGGGCGGCCCTGTTGGGTAGCCCGGCCGTCCGCTGCCGGGCTCTGGGTGGCGCCCCCGGACGGATTCGAACCGCCGACGCCAGCCTTAGGACGGCTGCGCTCTATCCACTGAGCTACGGGGGCGCCCGGCCATCCTACCCGTTCGGTTCCGGGCCCTCGCGGTTGCGCATCGCGTCCGCAGCCATCGTCATGTAGGCGTGCAGCTCGGCCCGCGCGTCCGGGGACGCCTCGGACCCGTCGATGGCCTCTCGCATGTGCACCAGCCAGCGGTCCCGCTCGCCGCATGCCGATCGCGAACGGCGCGTGGCGCATGCGCAGACGCGGATGTCCGCGCTCGTCGTTGTAGGTGGTCGGACCGCCCCAGTACTGGATCAGGAACAGCGTCAGACGATGGCGGGCGCCGCTGAAATCGGCGTGGTCGGGGTAGACCGCGAGCAGGACGTCGTCCGACTCGACCCCCGCGTAGAAGCGGTCGACGAGGCGCTCGAAGAACGGCGATCCGCCGACGCGGTCGTACAGGCTGGGCTCGTTCACGAACGCGATTGTAGGGACGCCGGCGATCCGGTCAGCGCAGGCGGAGGCTCGTCGTGACCGTGTTGTTCGCGGTGTTCGGGTCGGCCGTGGTCGTGGTCACGCGGGCGACGATCGACACGTTCCCATTGCCGTTGTCGTTGGTGACGATGGTCACGGGCGCCTGTGCGCCCGACGCCAGCGTCCCGAGCGGGCAGGTGACAACCCGGGTCGAGGACGCGTAGGTGCACGACCCGCCCGGGACCGTCGCGGACACGAACGTCAGCTTCGACGGCAGGGTGTCGGTCAGCGTCATCCCGGCCGCGGCTGCCGGGCCGCCGTTGATTCCGGTCGCGGTGATCGTCACCCGGGTGCCACTCAGCACGGCGGACTGGGTGACGCGGATGTCGGCGCTGGTCGCCAGGTACGTGGCCGTGTAGGTCGCCGACGCGTTCGCGAACACGTCGTGTGCGCGCGTCCCGCCGTCCGACCAGCTCTGCCATGCGTACTGGACGCCGCCGACGGTCTGGGTGTCGAGCGCGCTGAGCCCGTTCCTCGAGCCCTGGATGACGGTCCGCGTGAACGGCGCCGTGGAGCTCGTCGAGCCCACGGTCAGCTGGAGCCCGGTGGGGACGGTCGCGAACGACAGGGTCACGGTCTTGGGGTTGAGACGGACGGTGGTCGAGCCCTGGAGGCCCCCGCTGTCGGTGGCGGTCAGCGTGATGTCGATCGTGCTCGGGTAGTCGTGATCGGGAGCCGAGAAGAAGCCTATGGTGACGCCGTTGATCGTCTGGACGATGTGCGAGTGGCAGTCGTTCGGGTTGATGGGGCAGTGGCGCTGCACGATCGACCACGACAGCCGGCTCGCCGGGATCGCGCCGTCCTCGGCATCCGTGGCACCGCCTTCGAAGTCGATCCTGTCGCCTACCGCCCACGTCAGGGCCGTCGTCGGCGTCGTGATCGTCGGGACCGGCGCCGTGCTGCTGGCGTTGATCGTGACCGTCTTGCTGTCGGACAGCCCGCCCGGGTCGGTCACGCGGAGCCGCGCGACGTAGGTGCCCGGAGTCGTGTAGGTGAAGTTGGCGGTCGCCGTCGTCGCGTCGTCGGTCCCGTTGCCGTCGAAGTCCCAGGCGTAGGTGAGCGCACCGAGCTCCGGGTCCGTCGACGCGGTGCCCGAGAACGCGACAGCGAGCGGCGCCGGGCCGCTGGTCGGCGTCGCCGATGGCGCCGCGGTCGGCGGCAGGTTGCCCCCTCCCCCGCTGAACGTGAGTCGGTGGATCGTGCCGCCGTCATAGTCGACGTAGACCAGATCGCCGGCCGGGCCGATCGTCAGGTAGACAGGGTTGGCCGCGGCGGCGACGAACGTGCTGACCTGGCCCGAGTTCGGGCGCCCGTTGGCCAGCGCGGGCATGAACCAGATGCAGTCGCGCGTGTAGTCGCTGACGAACAGCCCGCCCGCGTAGCTCGCCGGGTAGTTGCCGCCGTTGTGGAACGCGAGGCCCGAGATCGACGAGCCGTTCGCGAACGGGCACGTCTCGCTCGGGACGACCGTCGCGCCGTGGTTGTACGTGAAGTAGGGCAACGTCACCGCGGCCGGACCCGCCGCATAGAACCGCTCGCACACGCCGACGTCGAGGTTGTCGTAGCTGGCTTGGCGTCCCATGCCCTCGTAGCACGGCCAGCCGTAGTCGGTCACGCCCGCCGCCGGGTTGGCGATCAGGTTGATCTCCTCCCAGGCGTCCCAGCCCACGTCGCCGAGCCAGAGCTCGCTCGTGCCCGGGCGGAACGTGAACCGGAAGGGGTTGCGGAAGCCGTAGGCGACGATCCGGCGCTCGTTCGGGTCGGCCGCGGACGCATTCGGGTTGTCGGGCAGGGCCGCGCCCGTCGCCGGGTCGAGGCGCAGGAGCGCACCGTCGAGCGTGACCGGATCGCTCGCCGCGCCTCCGCCGCCACCGGCGCCGCTGGTCCCGGCGGCGTTGTGCGCGGCGACCTGCGTGGCGGTCAGCGTCTTGCTGTAGATGGCCACCTCGTCGACCGCGCCCGGAAAGTAGTCGGTCCCCGAGCGGTAGCGGCCGACCCAGGCACTGTTCGTCGTGGTGCCGAATGCGCCCGCAGTGACGTTGGCAGTCACGTCGACCGCGTCGACGAAGAACTTCACCGCTGTCGCCGCGTTCGCGTGCGTGACCACCAGGTGGTGCCAGTTGGTGTCGGTGATCGCGGTCGTCGAGCGGCCGATCTCGACGCCGTCGTTGTCGATGTACAGGCGGTTGTCCGCCTTGATCCGGATGTTGCCCTGGTTGGACTTCGACCACAGGTATTGGATCGTGCCCGTCGGGGCCGCGCGCTTGAACCACAGCTCGATCGAGAACGCCCCGTTGCCGACGGGCCAGTCGTTGACGACGTCGTTGCCCAGCTGGAGGTAGCCCGTCGTGCCGTCGAAGTCGACCGCCGTGTTCGGGTCCGCGACGATCGCGCCACCGACGCCCAGGGCGACACCGCCGCGGTAGACGCCCGGTCGGCCGCCGACCTCGTCGATGGCCGAGGTGGTGGTCGCCTCGCCGACCCGCCAGTAGGCGGCCGGGCCGTCGGCCAGGATGGCCGCGCTGTAGGACCCGCCGGTCGGGCCCGGCCGGACGTCCTGGCTACGCAGCGCCCCGCCTTCCCCGGCCGGGTCGCCGCACGGGTTCACGGGCGTCGGGCTGCCCGCACTCCCGCCCCCCTGGCCGTAGTCGGCAAAGGTGAAGCTCGCGCCGTCGCCGGCGCTGACATACAGCGCCCCGTCGGGGCCGAAGGCCACCGTCCCGACCGAGTGGCTTGGGTACTGCTGGCACCAGTCGTTGATGAGCACCTGCTCGGGTCCAAGCTGCACGTCGCCGTTGGCCTGCAGGCGGCTGAGCCGCGCGCTCACGACGCAGCCGTCGGTCGTGGGTCCGGGGAGCGGGCCGGGGCACGCGTCGTTCCAGACCGGCGCGGTCCCGCCGATCGGCGCGTCGTACGTGTACAGGACGTACACGTAGGGGTTGGACGGGAAGTTGGGGGCGACCGCCAGCCCCAGGAGGCCGCGGTCCCAATAGTCGTCGACCTGTGCGCGCAGGTCCGCGAACACCGTGGCCGTCGTGTCCGAGAGGCTGTCGAAGACCTTGATCAGGCCGCTCTTCTCGGCGACGAACACGCGCCCGTTGGCCGCGAACTGCACGACGGTGGGGTGGTTGAGGCCGGTGAGGGTGACCTGGTCGGTGAAGCCGCTCGGAGCGGCGGCCAGCGCTTCGACGCTGGCGGCGGTCCGCTCCCGGCCCAGCATCGGCTTCGCCGGATGTGGATCGTGACCGAGGCTCGGGACGGCCCCGGATGTGGTGAGGAGCATGGCGGCCACGACCGACGCGCCGACAACACGGAACCGACGGGCTGCGCCCGGCCTGATCACCTCGTGCGTACCCCTCTCAACCCCTCGACCCCTAACCCCGGCGCGCCGCAATGTACCGCACGGGACTCCAACCCGATAGGGCCAATCCGGCGGCCCGCCTACAATTCGCTGGCCGTGATGCCTCCCCTCCCCGATCTCGTGTTGTACGCGCGCACCGGCTGCGGCCTGTGCGACGAGGCGCGCGCCACGCTCCAGGGCCTGTTCGCCGACCGGTCCGCGCACGGACTCCCGGTCCCGAACCTCGTCGAGCGCGACATCGACACCGACGAGGACTGGCACCGGCGCTACGCGTTCACGATCCCTGTCGTCGTCCTGGGCGAGCGCGAGCTCGAGCTCGCGACCAGCCCGGCGAAGCTCCGGCGCCTGCTGGCGGACGGGCTGGATCCGGAGGCCGAGCCGGCCGCATGAGCGGTGACTACACCTTCCTCGGCGCCCTGCTCGCCGGGATCATCTCGTTCCTCTCGCCATGCGTGCTGCCGCTCGTCCCCGCCTACCTCGGCCAGTTGACGGCCGTCGCCGTCGCCTCGAGGCCGAATGCCGGCCTGACCACGTCGCGCTGGATCCTGCTGCGGCATGCGACGGCCTACGTCGCCGGCTTCGGCACGGTCTTCACGCTGCTGGGCGTGACCGCCGCGTTCGCGGGCGGCGCGCTCGCCGACTACATCCCCACGCTGCGCATCGTCGGCGGCGTGATCCTCGTAGTCATGGGCCTCAGCCTCGCGGGCCTGCTGCGGATCCCGGTGCTCGAGCGCTCGTGGCGGCCCCTCGACGCCGGTGCGTCCGCGAGCGTCACGACGATGACCGGCGGCATGGCCCTCGCACCCGCGGACGCCGGCGTCGGCGGGCGCGTCGGCAGCCGGCTCGTCGGCGGCCGCGCCGGACTGGGCACGTCGTTCGCCCTCGGCGCGATCTTCGCCATCGGCTGGACGCCCTGCATCGGCATCATCCTCGGCGGGATCCTGACGATGGCCGCCGTCGCGGCGACCAAGCTCCAGGGCGCCCTGCTGCTGGTCGGCTACACGATCGGGCTCGGCGTGCCGTTCCTGCTCATCGCCGTCTTCTACGACCGGGCCCCGGCACTCATGCGGCCCCTGGTGCGTCACGGCCGCGTGGTGTCGTTGATCGGTGGGTTGCTCGTGGCCGCGATCGGCGTGGCGATGATCTTCGACCTGCTGGTCCTGCTGCCCCGCTTCTTCCAGTTCACCTCGTTCGTATGAGCGATGCGCAGGAGGCCGCCGCACCGAGTCCGCAACCGCCGCCTCGTCGCGGCCTCATCGGCCCGTTCACGCTCCGCCAGCTGCTCGGCATCCTCGGGGTGGTCGTGCTCGCGGCGGTTGGCCTGACGCTCGCGACCCGCCCGATCGCTCCGGGCCCGGCGAACGCCACGCCGATCCCCGTCTCGACGCCGTTCATCGTCGGCCCCGTCACGCCCGGTCTGCAGGTGGGCCAGCAGGCGCCCGAGTTCGAGGTCACGAAGGCCGACGGCACGGTCGTGGGCCTGACCGACCTCGACGGCAACCCGGTCCGCCTCGAGGACCTGCGCGGCAAGCTCGTCTGGCTCAACTTCTGGGCGACGTGGTGCCCGCCGTGCCAGTCGGAGACCCCGGTCCTGCGCGACATGGACGAGGCATACGGCGACAAGGGGCTCGCGATCGTCGGCATCGCCGTCCAGGAGACGACGCCCGACGACGTGCAGGCCTACGCCGACCGCTACGAGCTCGGATACGACATCGCCTTCGACGCCTCGGCCGACATCTTCAACCTGTACAAGGTCTTCGCCCTGCCGACGCAGTTCTTCATCGGCCCCGACGGCCGGATCCTCGAGGTCGTCAACGGGCCGCTCACCGACGCCGGCGCGCAGGCGCGGATCGACGCCTGGCTGCCCCAGGAGGCGTTGCGCTGAGCGAGACGGGCGCGCCGCCTGTCGATCCCGACCGGAACGCGTCGTCCAGCCTGCGGCGGCCGATGACGGCCGGCAGACGAGGAGTCCCGCGATGCGCTACGTGATGCTGACCTACCAGGGCGACGACCACCTGGCGGCATGGGAGGCCGCGACGCCGGAGGAGCGACGGCTGGAGATCGAGCGGACGATCGCCTGGTTCCGCGAGCACGGCGCGGCCGGCCGCATCGTGGGCGGCGAGGAGCTGGGCGAGCCGCGCCAGGCGCGCACCGTCCGCCGCGGTGGTCTGGTGACGGACGGGCCGTTCGCGGAGACGAAGGAGCACCTCGGCGGCTTCATCGTCCTGGAGGTCCCGGATCTCGAGACCGCGATCGAGGTCGCGTCCGGGTGGCCCGGCCTCGAGTGGGCCGGCGACGGCGTCGAGCTGCGACCCGTCGGGGACTCCGCGGCGGACGCCGGGATCGCGCCCGGCTGATCGGCGTTCCTCGCCCGGCCAGCGGCCGGCCATCGGCCGTTCCGCCGCGATGTCCCCGACTTCCGTATACGCACCACGTTTACGAGGCATCGAAACCTTGGTCGATGGCCGATTTCCCTCGGTCTGGCATCGTCCTCATGCCTGGTGCGCATATCCGGATCGGGGAATCGCCGTGATCAGCGGTTCGCGGCTGCGATTCCGCCCCGGTAGACGTACCACGCATACGGGTGAGCGCGAAGCGACCGGTGAGGCGAGGCGAGGGCTATCGAGCTAGCCCGGCCAGCGGTCCCGGTAGATCGCCTGGTCGCGCGGGAGTCGCGCCTCGCCCCTGGCCGCCTTCGGCCGGCTCGCGGCCTCGGTCGGGTGTCCGAGGGCGATGATCGTGCGCACCCGCCGGTCGGGCGGCAGGCCGAGCAGGTCGCGCGCCGCGTCGAGCACGTCGTCCCGGATCCACTGGATCCCGGCGCCGAGCCCGAGCATCGACGCGGCGATGAGCAGGCGCTCCGCGGCCCGGCCATCGTCGTAGGCGTCACCGATCACGTGGTCGTCGCGCACGGGCAGGACGATCGCGATCGCCGCGGTCGCGGTCCCGAGCGCGCGCGTCTGCGGCTGCCCGACCTCGAACAGGCGGCGCAGCACGTCCCGGTCACGGACCACGAGGAACCGCCACGGCTGGGTGTTGCTGGCGCTCCCCGTCCAGCGGCCGACGTCCGCGATGGCGTCGAGCGCCGCGTCGGACGGTGGCTCGGCCGTGAACTCGCGCACCTGGCGGGCGCGCCGGAGCGGGCGGAGGATCTCGTGCGGCGTGGGGTCGGACATCGTCAGATCGCCTCGAACTTGAACCGGTCGCGGTCGGCCACGAGCCGCCCGACGGGGTCGCGGCGCTCGTGCGACAGCGCGACCAGCCAATCCTCGTCGACGGCGCGCCGGAACAGCTCGCCCTTGACCTCGACGCTGTCGAGCGGGAAGTCGTCGAACGCGGTCACCCAGCGCGGGTTCGCGGCCCACGGCCGCATGCACAGGTCGCCGAAGAACGCCAGCGTCCGGGCGCCCGGCCCGGACCCGCGGACGACGATCGCCTGGTGCCCCGCGGAGTGGCCGCCGGTCCGGACGACCGACACGCCGGGCAGCAGCTCGCGGTCGCCCTCGGCCCAGCCCTCGGCGCCCCAGTCGGCGACCAGGCGCAGCTCGGGCTGGTCGTAGGAGGCGACGAGCCGGCTGTTGCCGCCCAGCGCGATCTCCCACTCGCGCGCGCTGGGCGACGATGCGCGCCCTCGGGAACGCCTTCGTCCCGTCCGCGAGCAGCAGGCCGCCCGCGTGATCGAAGTGGAGGTGGCTCATCGCGACCACGTCGACGGTCGCGGGATCGAAGCCCGCCGCGCGCATCGCCGGCACGACCGGCGAGCCCCGGTACTCCCGCATCGATGTCGCCTTCTCGTCGAGCCGCTCCCCGATCCCCGTCTCCACGAGCACCCGCCCGCCCGGCGTCTCGACCAGCAGGCAGTTCAGCGCCTGCAGCAGGCGGCGCTTGTCGTCGAGCTCGCCCTCGGCCCAGTCGCGCCACAGGATCCAGGGCACCGGGCCGAAGATGGCGCCCGAGTCGGTCCGGAACGTCCCCGCCTGGACCAGCGAGACCGTCGTGCCGCCACCGAGGTCCGCGCTCCAGTCGCCGCCGCTCAGTCCCGTGATCCGTCCTCCGCCCCGACGCGGACCTTCCGGCCACGCTCGAAGTCGGCGTGCGACGCGGACGCGGTGGGCTCCGACTGCCCCTGGTACTTCGATCCGAGCTCCTGGCTCCCGTACGGCCGCTCGACCGGCGAGCTCATCCGGAAGAAGCTGATCTGGCCGATCCGCATCCCGTAGTAGAGGGCGATCGGCAGGTTGGCGACGTTCGAGAGCTCGAGCGTCAGGTTGCCCTTCCAGCCCGGGTCGACGTAGCCCGCGGTCGAGTGGATCAGCAGGCCCAGGCGTCCCAGCGAGCTCTTGCCCTCGAGCCGGCTCACGAGGTCGTCGGGCAGCTCGACCCACTCGAGGGTCTGCCCCAGCACGAACTCCCCCGGGTGCAGGACGAACGGCTCGTCGTCGCCGATCGAGAGGAGCTCCGTGAGGTCGGGCTGCGGCGTCCGGGGGTCGATGAACGCGTAGCGGTTGTTGCGGAACACGCGGAAGCTGCGGTCGAGATGGAGGTCGACCGACGACGGCTGGAGGTCCGCAGGGTCGTAGGGATCGATGCGCACCCGGCCCGCCTCGAGCTCGGCGCGGATGTCGCGATCGGCGAGGACGCTCATCCCGCCCGGCGCGCCTTCTTCGGGGCCACCCCCTCGGCGAACAGGGTGTCGACCTCGCGCTTGAGGTCCTCGAGGTCCTCGAAGCTCTGG
This sequence comes from uncultured Chloroflexia bacterium, assembly GCA_963767945.1. Taxonomy (GTDB): domain Bacteria; phylum Chloroflexota; class Limnocylindria; order Limnocylindrales; family CSP1-4; genus CAIXZV01. The sequence continues at coordinate 816,701 of CAVYGH010000013.1, forward strand.
TAGACCGACGCGAAGCGGATGTAGCCGATGTGGTCGAGGGCTCGGAGCCGATCCATCGACAGGGCGCCGATCCGCGAGCTGGGCACCTCGGACAGGCCGGAGGAGCGCAGCTCCGCCTCGATCGCGTCGGCCGCACGGTCGGCGGCATCGGCCGCGACCGGGCGGCGCGTCAGCGCCTTCCCGAGGCCGTCGGCGAGCTTGTCGCGATCGAACTCCTGGCGCGTCCCGTCGCGCTTGACGACGATCAGCCGGGCCGCCTCGACGCGCTCGTAGGTCGTGAACCGCGTCGTGCACGCCGGGCATTCCCGGCGCCGGCGGATGGTCGTCGCCTCGTCCAGGTCACGGGAGTCGACGACGCGCGTGTCACGGGTGCCGCAGTGCGGGCAGCGCATGGACCCTCCAGCTCGTCACACCACAAGCCCTAGTGGTGTGGGTCGAGGATACCACTACATGCGGGGGTGCACCCCGTCATCCTCGAGGTCCGACGTGTCGAAGCCGATGGCCGACGGCGCCCGGACCTGCACGGTCTCGGCGGCGCTGGGCTGCGCGCGCAGGTCGGCTGGTCGCACGGCCGCGACCCGGCGCGCGATCGCCGCCGCGGCCCCCCGGGCGTTGCGCAGGTTGAGGGCGGCCCGCTTCAGGGACGTCTGGGCCTCGAGCTCGCGGTGGCCGCGATGCGCGAGCAGGGCGTCGAGGCCGTGCTCGACGAGGTCGGCCGCCCGCGACGCACGGTCGAGCTCGGCGAGCAGGGCCTCCGCCTCGTCGGCGAGCAGCTTCGGTGGCCGCAGCGCGCGCCCGCGACGGACGAGCGACCGCAGCTCCGCCTGGATCGCGTCCAGGCCCTTGGCGAGCGAGGTCGGATCGCCGGCGCGCCGCCGGATCTCGTCCAGCTGGGCGACGAGCGGGTCGATGGCCGTCCCGAGCGCGCCGTCGAGCTCGGCGACCGATGCCTGGAACGTCTCCAGCGCGCGGGTCCGGGCGATCAGCGACGACATCCGCCGCGCGGTCAGCACCAGCAGCACGACCACGACGAGCAGCAGCAGCCCGAGCCAGAGGAGCGCGGCCTGCGGCACCGTGCCTGTCCCGTTCCCGCCCTGCGCCCGCTCGACCGGCCGCCGGTCAGCCGCCGCGCCGCGTGCGCAGCTCGCTGACGAGCGCCGGTCCGACCTCGAACAGGTCGCCGACGACGAACAGGTCGGCGATCTCGGCGATGGGCGCGTCGGGGTCCCGGTTCACGATCACGATCGCCTCCGCCGACTGCATGCCGACCCGGTGCTGCATCGCCCCGGACACGCCGAGCCCGAGGTACAGCGACGGCTTCACGACCTTGCCGGTCTGCCCGATCTGGCGGGCATACGGGATCCAGCCGGCGTCCACCGACGCGCGGGTGGCGCCGACGACCCCGCCGAGGAGCGCGGCCAGCTCGGTCACGACCGCGAAGCCCTCGGGGCTGCCCACGCCGCGGCCGCCGACCACCACGATCCGCGCCTCTTCGAGCGACGCCTCGGCACCCGCCTCGGCGACCCGGTCGAGGACCGTGACCGCCGCGCCATCTCCCGCCGCGGCCGCCTCGCGGGCCTCGACCGACCCCGGCGTGGCCGCGGGCGCGGCCGTCGTCGCGTTGGGACGGACGGTCACGACGCCGTTGGCGCCGGTGAACGCGCTGCGGGTGATCGCCTTGCCGCCCAGCACCGTCGCCTCGACCACCGGGCCGTCGCCGTCCCACGCGATGCCACCGGCGTTGGCGAGCAGGCCCCAGGTCCAGCGGCCCACGACCATGCCGGCCAGGTCCTTGCCGTCGGTCGTCGCGCCGACGAGCAGGTGCGTCGCGCCCTCGTCGATCAGGCGACCCACCTCCCCAGCCGCGTGCGGCGCCCAGGTCTCGGTGCCCGCCCGGGCCGACGTCACGGCCACGACCTGGGGCAGGTACGTCGCGAGCTCCTCCGCCGCGGCGCCGGGCGCGGCGTCCACGATCAGGCCCACGGCCGTGCCACCCGCCCCCTCCGCCAGGGTGCGGGCCAGCGTCGCGACCTCCGCGGAGAGCTTGGTCAGCGCGCCGTCCGCGACCTCGCCCACGGCGACGATCCGGGGCGCCATCAGATGAGCCTCCGGGACGCGAGGAAGTCCGCGATCTCTCGGGCCGCGTCGGCCGCCGGGGCCTTCACGACGCGACCCGTGGCCCGCGCCGGTGGCGGGTCGGCGGCCACGACGCGGGATCGCCACCCGCCGTCGGGCAGCAGCGGGCCGTCGTCCGCGGCCCCGAGCTCGACCAGCGACCGGGTCGCGATCTCGCGCGATCGCGCGGCCATGATCCCCTTGAGCGACGGGTAGCGCGGGGCGCCCAGCGCCTGCGTGCACGAGATCACGGCGGGCATCGGGGCCTCGATCAGGTCGTATCCCTTGGCGCTCAGCCGCTTGACGCGGACGCGCCCGGCCGCGGGGTCGGGCTCGATCGCGGCGGCGGCCGAGAGGAGCGGGAGCCCGAGCCGCTGCGCGACGCCGGCCGCGACCACGCCACCGGTCCCGTCGGAGGTGTCGAGCCCGGTCAACAGGAGGTCGAAGGTCTCCTCGGCCGCGGCGGCCGCCAGCACCCGGATCGTGGCGGGCAGGTCCGCGCCCTCGAGCGCCGGATCGGTGACGTGGATGCCCCGTTGGGCACCCATCGCGAGCGCCTTGCGCATCGTCTCGGGGGCGTTGGCCGGGGCCATCGACAGGATCGCCACCTCCCCGCCGTGGGCCTCCACCAGCTGGAGCGCGGCCTCGAGCGCGTACTCGTCGTTGCCGTTGACGACGGTCGGCGATGCGGACCGATCGAGCCGCAGCTCGGGACCGGTCAGGCGCTCGGCGCCGGCGGCCGGGTCGGGGACGGGCTTGGTCAGGACGAGGATCTGCACGGGGCGTTACTGCTCCTGGCTCGATGGCTGGCCGGACCGGTCCCCGCTCACGAGGACTGCGCGAGCAGCGCGCGGGCGACGATGAGCCGCTGGATCTGCTGGGTGCCCTCGTAGAGCTGCGTGATCTTGGCGTCGCGCATCATGCGCTCGACCGGGTACTCGTCCACGTAGCCGTACCCCCCGAAGACCTGGACCGCGTCGGTGGTGACCCGCATCGCGGTGTCCCCGGCGACGAGTTTACAGATGGCGGCCCACCGGGCGGCGTCGGGTCCCCCGGCGTCGATCTCCTGGCACGCCGTGTACAGCAGCTGCCGGGCGGCCTCCGTCGAGGCGTCCATGTCGGCGAGCATCGCCTGGATCATCTGGAGCTCGCCGATCGGCTTCCCGAACTGGCGTCGCTCCCGGGCGTGGCGCGCGGCCGCCTCGAGGGCGCCCTGGGCGATGCCGACGGCCTGGGCCGCGATCCCGGGCCGCGACCGCTCGAACGTCTGCATCGCGATGGCGAAGCCCTGCCCCTCCTCGCCCAGCCGGTTGGCGACCGGGACGCGCAGCCCGTCGAACGCGAGCTCGGCGGTGGGCGAGCCGCGGATGCCCATCTTGTGCTCGAGGCGGGTGACGGCGAACCCCGGCCGGTCGGTCTCCACGAGGATCGCCGACAGGCGCCGGCTGGCTCGCTCGGCGTCGGGGTTGGTGACGGCGAACACGACGACGTAGTCCGCGACGCTCGCATGGCTGATGAACCGCTTGCCGCCGTCGATCACGTACTCGTCGCCGTCGCGCACCGCGCGCGTGCGCAGGCCGGACGGGTCGGAGCCCGCATCCGCCTCCGTCAGGGCGAACGCGATGAGCCGGTCGCCGGACGCGAGCCCCGGGAGCCATCGATCCTGCTGCTCGGGCGTCCCCGCGACCTGGATCGGGATCGCGCCCAGGGACTGGACCGCGACGATGAGGCCCGATGTGGCGCACGCCCGGCTGATCTGTTCGATCGCCAGGCACAGCGACAGGAGGTCCGCGCCGAGCCCGCCGTGGCGCTCCGCGAACGGGATCGCGAGGATGTCGTGGCTCGCGAGGAGCCGCCGGACGTCGTCGGGCCACTCGGCCGTGCGATCGATCTCGGCGGCCCGTGGCGCGATCTGCTCGTCGGCGAGCTCACGCACCGCATCGCGCAGGAGGACCTGGTCCTCGGTGAGGCGGATCGAGCCGTGGGCCGGGGCGTGCGTCGTCACCGGAAGGCATCGTAGCAGCCGATCGGACCCCGCCCGAGAGGGCCGATCGTCAGGGATGACATCCGGGTGGCGTGCCCATAGGCTGGCCCGACCAGCGCGGGCCACACGACCGCCGGGGGGCGGCACCGCGCTTGCGAGGCTTGGCATGGACCAGTCGTTCCTGCTCGCTCTCGGGCTGGCGATCCTCGTGGCGCTCGGAGCGGGCGCCCGGGTCCGGAACCGCATGCTGGCCGACCGGGCCGGCGCGCTGCAGCTGGAGTCGCCGTTCGCCGTCTCCACCGAGGGGCACAAGATCTGCCCCAAGTGCGGCATGGGCAACCTGTGGACGGACCGCACCTGCATCAGCTGCGGGGGCCCGCTCAAGGGCTGACAAGCCGCCGCTGGCGCGAGCCGCCCGGCTCCTCCGCCAGTTCGTAGGTTTCTGCTCGGGTCGGAGGCTGCTGCGCCCTCGGCCACGCGGAGGCCGGTCTCACGTACTGTTGTCCGGCGGACCCGAAGTCCGGAGCTGCCCGCGGAGCAACGACGTGACCGACACTCAACCCGCGCGCCCTGACGGCCTGCACAACCGGTCTCCGCGCTTTGATCTTGGCCTGTTCCTCGAGCTCAACGGCGAGTATGAGAGCAAGCCCCTGGTCCCTCGGCCACGCACGATGGACACGGCATCGCTCACCGATCAGGCGGACCGACGTGCCAACCGCATCGCCAAGCAGTTTGATCTCTCCGGCCGCCGGGTCCTCGAGGTCGGATGTGGCCGGGCACACCTCGGCGACGTGCTCACCGACCGGTTTGGCGCCGAGTACGTCGGGGTCGACATCGCCGAATACGACACGTGGGCAGACGCTCGGTCGGACCTGACACTGGTTCGTCGGGATATCAGCGACGAACCGTCGGGCGACCTCGGCGAGTTCGACGTCATCATCTCGCTGGCCGTCCTCGAACACGTCGTCCACCCGCACGCGATGCTCAACGCGATGTTCGAGCGACTGCGACCCGGCGGCGTCGCCTATGTCGTTGCCAACCTGTATCGCGGCCCGAAGGCGTCCCATCGGTACCGGCAGGTGTACTTTCCGTGGCCGCATCTGCTCTTCGGCGACGACGTCTGGCGAGAGTTCTATCGCACGGTCCACGGCCGCGACGAGACGTTCTCGTGGGTGAACAAGGTCACCTACGCTGAGTACCTCACCTACTTCAACGCGCTCGGCTTCCGGCAGCGAAGGGTGTGGCTGACGCCGTCGACCTTCGACGCGGGCTTCTACGAGCGCTTCGACGACGTCTTGTCGCGCTACCCGCGCTTCGACCTGTCGCACGACTTTGTCCATGCCGTGCTGGAGCGTCCGAGCGACACCACCCGAGCGGCCACGGGTCGAAAGCGACCGCCGACTGAGGTCGAGCGCCTCAATGCCGAGCTGGCCGCGATCAAGCGGTCCAGGTCCTGGCGGCTCACGGCGCCGCTCCGGGACTTCGGCAGGCGGATCGGGCGTCGCCGACGCTAGGCGAGCGAGGCTATTCGAACCGGTTGGCCTCGGCACCCGTGATCCGCCCGACCATGGGCATCGCGGCCAGGACGACCGCGATCGCCCCCAGGGTCGCGATCGTGAGCAGGCCCACGACGCCGACGTCGGGCGACGGCACCTCCCGGGTCGGGATCGACCGGATGACGACCTGCGCCACGATCGTCCCCAGCACGGCGGACAGCGTGGCGACCGCGACCAGCGGTGCCGCAGCCTCGACGACGAGCACCGCCCGCAGGCGGGCGAGTGGCATCCCGGCGAGGCGCAGGAGGGCGAACGGGGTCCGCCGCTCCACGAGCCCGGAGATCACGGCGATCGCGAGGCTCGCACCGGCCAGGAGCATCGCGACGATCACGCCGAGGCTGACGACCCGCCCCAGCTCCACGATGATCGCGGCGGCGTCGGCGGCCGCCTCGGACACGGTCCGGACGACCGACGTCGGCAGCAAGACCTGCACGGCCGTCCTGACGCGCTCGATCGTCGCCGGATCGCCGTCGGTGCGGATCGCCATCCGGGTCGTCGGGAAGGCCGCCGTCGCGCCGGCGAACGCGGCCGGCTCGATGATCACGGCGGGCAGCGCCAGGCGCGCCTCGGGCGCGAGACCCGCCGGCGCATAGCGGTCGACGTCGCCGGAGGTGACGTCGAGCGTGGCCTCGCCGATCGACGAGGTGCCCAGGCCCTGGCCGCCGAGGTAACGCGCGGTCTGGACCGTCGCCTGGGTGACCGGCGCGCCACCGGGCCCGAGGTGCACGAGGCCGGGCCCGCAGGCGAGGTCCGGGGCACTGAGCACGGCGACGAGCGTCGGACAGGCCGCGACGACGCCGAGCTGCCGGGTGCCGTCGCCCTCGATGGACACCTCGCGGATCTCGGCGACCGCCTCGACACCGGCCATCGCCGAGATCGTCCGTCCGGCATCGGCCGCCCCCGATCCGTCGCCGGGCAGGGCGGCGATCAGGACATCGGGTCGGACCGCGAGCCGCTCGTCGGTGGGCGTGGCCGCGGCCGTGAACGCAGCGATCGACAGGTATGCGCTGCCGACGAAGACCGCCATCACGACCCCGCCGATGGCGCCGAACGCGCCGCGCGGATCGTCGGCCAGGCGGCGGCCCGCAAGCAGCGGCACGGGGCCGCGTGCCGCGAGCCCGAGCAACCGGCCCACGATGGCCGTGATCCACGGCCCCGCGATCGCGATCGAGACGATGATCCCGAAGAAGCTGACGCCGAGCACCAGCAGCGTGCTGTCGCTCGCGTCACCCACGGCGGCCGACATCCGGCCGACGGCATAGCCGAACACGAGGAGCGACACGACCAGCGGAGCCAGGCGGAGACGCCGGAGCGGGCCCGCCCGTTCCCGGCGCCTGACACCCAGCGGCGAGACCGTCACCCGGCGCAGGGCCGCGACGGCCGCCCCGACGCCGACGACCTGCACGAGGAGCAGGAGGCCGATGGCGGGCAACAGCGGCGGCACGATCGTGTCCGGGTACCACGTGGCCTGGCCCAGCGGAACCATCGCGACCAGCGGCCGGAGCGCGAGGAACACGACCACTCCGCCCAGCGCCCCGGGGATCGTCGCCACGAGCGCCTCCACCCCGGCGAGCCGGGTCACCTGCGCCGGCGTCGCCCCGGCGAGACGGAGCGCCGCGAGGCGCTGCTCCCGGCGGGCCGCGGACAGCCGCGTGGCGCTGGCGACAAAGACGGCGACCGGCGCCAGCGCACCGACCAGCGCGAGGACCACGAGGACGCGGATCATCGGGTTCGTCGGGACGGGGATATCGCGCGTGCCGTCGAGCTCGGTCGCGACCCGCGCGCCCTCGGCCCGCAGGCTCGCCGCATCGCGCCCGACGACCGCCGCCAGCTCGTCCGGCGCCATCAGCCCGGCCGGCTCGATGGTGCCGACCACCTGCCCGAACCGGTCTCCGAGCTCGTCGGCCGGCGTCGTGACGAGCAGCTCGGCGAGGGCGGGCGACACGAACGTCTCGCCCGGGCCGGAACCTGCGGCAGGCCGGGCGGAACCGGGGCGTCGTCGGCCAGGGCGGCGACGTCCATGCGGACGAGTCGCCGGCCGGCCCAGTGGTCGTCGGTCCTCGCGAGCATCAGCCCCTCCGGCGGCCGTCGCGAGGTCGAGCTCGCCCGGGGTGTCGCGCCAGGCGGCGTGGTTGAAGCGGGTCCCGAGCGCGGGCTCGAACGACAGCGCGAACAGGAGGATCGCGGTTCCCGAGCGCCACGGCCAGCGCCGTGAGGCCGATGACGACCGCGCTGGACCGCCCGCCCGCGACGACCAGCCGGAGGCCGAGCCGGATCACCGATCCGCGACCGTCGCGATCCGCCCGTCGCGCACGACGACCTCGCGATCGGCATACGCCGCGATCCGCGGCTCGTGGGTCACGAGCACGACGGCCGTCGCGCTGGCGCGCGCGGCGTCGGTGAGGAGCTCCATGACCTGCTCGCCGGACAGCGAATCGAGCGACCCGGTCGGCTCGTCGGCGAACACCACCGACGGCCCGGTGACGAGGGCCCTCGCCACCGCCACCCGCTGGGCCTGGCCGCCCGACATCTCGCCCGGCCGGCGCCCCTCGAGGCCCTCGAGCCCGAGGCGCGGGAACATCGCGGCCGCGCGGTCCATCGCCTGGCTCCGGCTCACGCCGTCGAGCAGCAGCGGCAGCGCCACGTTCTCGGCCGCCGGCAGCTCGGGCACCAGCTGGCCGAACTGGAACACGAAGCCGAACGCCTGGCGGCGGAGCCTCGTCCGCGCGGACTCGCCGAGGTCGTCGATCCGCACGCCGTCGTACAGCACCCGGCCGGCGTCGGGCCGGACGATCGCCGCGAGGCAGTGCAGGAGCGTCGACTTCCCGGACCCGCTCGGGCCCATGACCGCGAGGATCTCGCCCCGTCCGACCTCGACGTCGATCCCGCGCAGCGCCTCGGTCGAACCGAAGCGCTTCACCAGGGCCTCGCCGCGGAGGACGGCCGGCTGGTTGATCGCCGGCCCGCTCGCGTCGCCGGCGGTCGGCGTGGGTCGGCTGGCCGGATCGAGCACGGCGAGGTCATGCATGGCGGGTCTCCGCGGCGTCGGGGGTGGCGGGGGTGGCATCGATGGCGCGGTCGTAGGCCGGGTCGGCGAGCAGCGGCGGGATCTGGCGGCCGAGCTCGTCGGCTCGCGCGGCCGTCAGCTCGATCCAGCGCAGGTCGGCCTCGAGATGGAACATCGCGTAGTCGGCGAGGAGCGCGATCGGCAGCGCGGCGCCCCGGCGCATCGCGGTGAGGTCGCGCATCCGGGCGAGGTGGGCGTGTCGCTGCTCGTCGAGCAGCGACGTCACCGGACGCCCGGTCAGCACGGCGAGCGTGACCTTCGTGAACAGGGTGGCCTGGAGGTGGGGCTCGGGATCGATCGGCTCGCGGAGCCAGTCGTCGAGCGCCCGCTCCCCGTCCGCCGTGATCGCGTACCGCTTGCGCTCGGGTCCCTCCGCCCGGTCGACGGTCGCGACGACGACTCGCCCATCGCGCTCGAGCCGGGCGAGCGTCGCGTACACCTGCCCGAACGCGAGCGGCCGGTCCGGCGAGAAATACCGGTCGAACAGCCGCTTCAGGTCGTAGCCGTGGCGCGGGGCGGGCTCGAGCAGGCCGAGGAGCGCGTGGGCGGTCGACATCGGCGCAACTATACACCGAGTGAATAGATGCGCAACCGTCGCGGCGGGCTAGACGACCGGCAGCCGCCGACCCTCCGGGACCTCGCGGCCGCCCATCGGGACGATCGCCGCCGCCAGCAGCTCGCTGATGTCCTGGGCCGTGACCTGGTCCTCGGACCCGATCCCCCGCCCCGCGTCGTTGAGGCCGTCGCGGAGCATCACCATGCAGAACGGGCACGCCGTCGCGACGGTCTCGGCCCCCGTGTCGAGCACCTGGAGGGTCCGGGCCGCGTTGATCCGCGTGCCGCGCGTCTCCTCCATCCACATCCGGCCGCCGCCCGCGCCACAGCAGAACGTCTGCTTGCCGCTGTTGGCCATCTCGCGCAGCTCGACGCCCGGGATCGCGCCCAGCACCTCGCGTGGCGGCGCGATGACGCCGTTGTACCGGGCCAGGTAGCACGAGTCGTGGTAGGTCACGGTCCGACCGGGCAGCCCGTCGGCGCCGATCTGCAGTCGGCCCGCGGCCACGAGGCTCGAGAGGTACTCGCTGTGGTGCCGGATCGTGAACGAGCCGCCCAGCTGGCCGTACTCGTTCCCGATCGTGTTGAAGCAGTGGGGGCACGCGGTCACGATCGTCCGCTCCCCCATCCGGTAGCGGTTGAGCGTCTCGACGTTCTGGCCGGCGAGGATCTGGAACACGTACTCGTTGCCCATCCGCCGGGCCGGGTCGCCGGTGCACGACTCCTCCTGCCCGAGCACCGCGAACGACACGCCGGCCGCGTCGAGGCAGGTCGCCACCGCCCGGGCGACCCGGCGGTTGCGGTCGTCGAACGCGGCCGCGCAACCCACCCAGTACAGGACCTCGAGCGCGTCGAGCTCGCCCGCGGCCTGGACCTCGGCCACGGTCCGGACCTCGAACGCGAGGCCCTTGGCCCAGTCCAGCCGCGCCGACGGCGGCTGGCCCCACGGGTTGGCGACGCTCTCCATGCCCTTGAAGGCCGTCGTCAGCTCCTGCGGGAACCGGCTCTCCTCGAGCACGAGGTTGCGGCGGATGCCGACGATCTTGTCGACGTGCTCGATGGTCACCGGGCACGCCTCGACGCAGGCGCCGCAGGTCAGGCAGTCCCAGACGGCGTCGAACGGGATGGCCGTGTCGACCAGGGGCCTCGCGAGCGCGTCCGCGCCCAGCCGGTCGTCGAGGGCCGGCGCCATCGCGCGCACGGACGGCGAGTTCGGGATCAGGGGGAACCCGGCCTCGGCGTCGACCGCCTCGTGGCGGATGCCCATGATGAAGGTCTTGGGGTTGAGCGGCTTGCCGGTGCTCCACGCCGGGCAGGCCTCCTGGCAGCGGCCGCACTCGGTGCAGGTGAAGCCGTCGAGCAGGTCCTTCCACGACAGGTCGGCGACGGTCCGGATGCCGAACGTGGCGTCCTCGGCCTCGAGGTCCATCGCCGGCAGCTCGCCCCGCGGTCGGACCTTGCGCAGCGCGATGTTGGGGATCGCGGTCGCGATGTGGAGGTGCTTGCTGAACGGGAGGTAGCACAGGAATGCCGCCACCAGGAACATGTGCGCCCACCACAGGACGGCGAAGGCGGCCTGGAGCGTCGCCGGGTCGCCGCCCGAGACCGCGCTGCCCGCGGCGTTGGCGATGAACGCGCCCGGGATCACGCCGTAGGCGGCGACCTGGTAGACCTGCGCGAGCAGCTCGGTCGCGACGACGCCGCCGATCATCCCCAGGATCAGCAAGGCGTCCCGGTTGAAGGTCAGCCGCTTCGGCTTCGACACCAGGCGTCGCCAGTACGCCCACGCGATGCACACGAGCACGATCACGGCCACGACGTTCTGCATCGCGTTGACGGCCGCCCACAGCGCCCCGTCGAGCGGGATCGAGACGATCGCCTCGATCAGGCCGCCGGTCACGATGTTCGCGGTCCCGACCGTGAGCAGCACGAAGCCCCAGAAGATGCCCGCGTGCAGGATGCCGGCCCGCACATCGCGGAACATCCGGGTCTGGACGATGCCGTACCGGAGCGTGCCCCAGAGGCGCGCGCCGACGTGGTCGGTGGGGCTCGCGTTGCGGGCCGCCGCGAACACCCGCAGGTGGCGGGCCATCGCGAGCACGAAGAACGCCGCGGCCCCCCAGAACAGCGGGAAGACCAGCGGGTAGCCGGGGACGTCCGCGAAGGCCGGGAACACGTCAGGCGCCCGCCGGTCCGCCGGGATCGTCGTCCGCCGGCAGGTCCCCGGGTGGCAGGTCGTGGCGGCCGCCGTCGCGGGCCGCGGCGTGATCGAACGGCCCGGACAGCGTCTCGAGCGCGTGGTCCAGCAGCGGCACGACGACCTCGAGCGACTCGAGCGCGCCGCGCGGCGACCCCGGCACGTTGACGACCAGGCTGCCGCCCCGCACGCCGACCAGGCCGCGCGACAGGGCCGCGAACGGCGTCGAGCGGCGGCCCTCGGCACGCATGGCCTCGGCGATCCCCGGCACCTCGTAGTCGAGCACGGCGCCCGTCGCCTGCGGCGTCACGTCGCGCGGCGTCAGGCCGGTGCCGCCGGTGGTCACCACGAGCCGGTGGGCCGCGGTGCCGGAGACGAGGGCCTGCTCGATCTCCCACTGCTCGTCGGGCACGACCCGCCGCTCGACGCTGAAGCCGAGCTCCGACAGCCGCGCCTCGATCCCCTCCCCCGACGCGTCGGCGCGGGTCCCGGCGGCGCTGCGGTCGCTGACGGTCAGCACCAGCGCCGATCGGCCCGCCGCGGCCGGGTCCGCCATCAGGCGCTCCTGCGCTTGCCGATCCGGCCCGCGGTGCGATCGCCGGGCTTGCGCCCCGGCTTCGGGCTCCCGCCGTCGCCGCTGGGCGGCCGATGCCACTCGCCGCTCTTGCCGCCGGTCTTCGAGACCAGTCGCAACGCGCGCACCTCGACGCCCCGCTCGACGCCCTTGACCATGTCGTACACGGTCAGCGCGGCGACCGAGGCCGCGGTCATCGCCTCCATCTCCACGCCCGTCGGCGCGGTCGTCGCCGCCTCGGCGCGGACGCGGAGCACGCCGGCCGCGCGATCGGGCGTGATCGACACGACCAGGTCGGTCAGCGGCAGCGGGTGGCACAGCGGGATCAGCTCGGCGGTGCGCTTGCCGCCCATCACGCCGGCGATCTCGGCGACGGTCAGCACGTCGCCCTTCGAGCCGCCGCCGTCGATGACCAGGCTCATGGTCTCGGCCGACACGGCGATCTCCGCCTCGGCCACGGCCCGCCGCGCGGTGGCCGGCTTCGCGCTGACGTCGACCATCCGCGGCCGGCCGCGGCGATCCACGTGGGTGAGCCGCCGGCGTTCGGCGCGCGTGGGGTCGGTGCGATCCATGAACCCTCCTGCTCGAACGATCCTACCCGCGGTCGAGCCAGCGCAGCTCGACCTCCGAGCCGGCCTCGGCCCGGTCGACGGGCTCCGGGATCACCGCGAGGGCGTCGGCGACGGCCAGCGCCGAGAGGACGTGGCTCCCCTGCCCGCCCGCCAGGCGGACGCGCACGCGCCCGCGCTCGTCCCGCACGGGCAGGCCGTCCGCATCCCGCACCGACGCGACCCGCTGGTAGCCCCGACGGCCGGGACTCTTCGACACCGCCTCCTCGAGGACCGCCCGGTCCACGGGCCGGTGGAGCCGCGGCTGCCCGGCGAGCCGGCGCAGCACCGGCCGCACGAACAGCTCGAACGTCACGAACGAGGAGACCGGGTTGCCCGGGAGCCCGAACAGGAGCACCGGGGCGGACCGGCCGTCGACGTCCGCGCGGCCGAACGCGAACGGCTTGCCCGGCTGCACCGCGACCCGCCACAGGTTGATGTGGCCCACGGCGTCGAACGCGAGGCGCACGACGTCGTACGGGCCGACCGAGACGCCGCCGGACACGACCACGATGTCGGCCTCCGCGATCCCGCGTCGGAGGCGCGCCTCGACGTCCTCCAGCCGGTCCGCGGCGATGCCCAGCTCCAGCGGCACCGCGCCCGCCTCGCGCACCAGCGAGCGGATCCCGGGCCCGTTCGCGTCCGGGATGCCGGCCGGGCCGAGGTCGGTGCCGGCCGGTCGCACCTCGTCGCCGGTCGCGAGCACCGCGACGATCGGACGCCGCCGGACCGAGATCTCGGCCACCCCCGCGCCGGCCGCCAGCGCGACGACCGCCGGCGTGACGGTGACGCCCGATTCGACGACCGTGACCCCGGCCTCGACGTCGCTGCCCCGGGTGCGCACGGCGTTCCCGGCCCTCGACCGGCTCGTGGACGAGGCACGCGGCAGGGATCGGGCCGTGCGTCTCCCGGCCACGCGGCCCGGGGTTGCCCGCGGCGTCGAGCGGCGTGGTGATCTCGACCGGCACGACGGCGTCGGCGCCGGCGGGCATCGGGGCCCCGGTGGCGATCCGGACCGCGGTCTCGGCGAGCACCCGCGCGTCGGGCGCCGACCCGGCACGGGACTCCCCCACGACCGTCAGGCGCACGGCCCGGTCCGCGCCGGCACCCGCGACGTCCGCGGCCCGCACGGCATAGCCGTCCATCGCGGCGTTGTCCCAGGGCGGCAGCGAGACGCCGGCGACGAGCGGCGCGGCGAGCACCCGGCCGAGGGCGGCCTCCGGCGGGATCCGCTCGACGTCGGCCAGCGGCTCGACGCCGGCCAGCACGGTGGCCTGGGCGGCCTCGACCGAGAGGAGTCCGTCGGCCACCGTCAGCCGCCTGCCGCCGCGTGCGACGCGGCGCGGACGCGGATCGTGTCCGTGAGGCTGTCGCGCGTGACCAGCCCGGCCAGGTGCCCGCCGTCGGCCACCGCCAGCCCGTCGAGCCCGGCCTCGTTCATCAGCTCCACCGCGTCCCACAGCGCGTCGCCCGGCGCCAGCAGCGGCACCTGCGGCGGCGCGGCCATGATCTCGTCCACGCGCGTCCGGCCGAACCGGCGGCGTCCCAGCCGGATCAGCCGCTTGCGTCCGAGCACGCCGACGACCCGGTCCTCGTCGACCACCGGCAGCGCCGTGACCGCGTCGGGACCCTCGAACCGGTTCGCGAACGTGTCGATCGTCAGGTTCGGGCCGACGAACGGCACGTCGCGCTGCATCGCCTCGGACACGCTGACGCCGCGCAGCAGCTGCTCCAGCGCGAGGCGCCGCTCCACCGTCCGGGCGCCCGTGTTCAACAGCCAGCCCAGGGCGATCGCGATCAGGCCCTCGGTCACGAAGTCGGCCAGCACGGCCGCGATCCCGACGCCGAGGATCGTCCAGCCGGTCATCCGCCCGACGCGCGCCGTCGCGCGGCTCGCCCGGTCACGATCGTTCGTCCGGGCCCACGCCAACCCCCGCACCACGCGGCCGCCGTCGAGCGGCATCGCCGGCACGAGGCTGAGCAGGCCGAGGATGAGGTTCAGGACGGCGACGACCACCAGGCCGCCGGCGACCGGCGCCGTCGCGGGCACCACGGTCCCCACCAGCATCCCGGCCAGCAGCAGGACGATGCCGATGAGGAACGACACCAGCGGCCCGGCGAACGCGATCACGAGCTCGTCCCGCGGACGGTCGGCCTGGATCGCGAGCGGCGCGAGGCCGCCGATGAACCCCAGCACGATCGAGGTCGACGGCACCCCGCGTCGCCGGCCGACGAGCGCGTGGGCGAGCTCGTGCGCGATGACCGAGCCGAAGAACAGCAACGCCACGCCCACGCCGATCGCCCACTGGATCACCGGGCTGAGCGACGGGCTCGCGAACGCCGCCTGCTGCGCGCCGACCACGGTGATCAGCGCGAGCAGCACGATCCAGACCATCGACACCCGGACCTCGACGCCGAGGATGCGGAGGACGGGGATGCCGCCGCTCATCACTGCCCGCCCTCGGCGACCGGTGCCGCGAGCGGACCGCCGGCGGACGTGGCCACGCTGGCCTCCAGCGCCCGCGCCCGGCGGCTCCCGAGCCACGCCAGGCCTGCGGCCAGCGCGATGGTGACGATGCCGACCCCGATCGTCGACTCCACCCAGAACGACTCCGGGAACAGCTGGACCAGCCGGTCGGTGCTCGGGTCGAACAGGAACGAGCCGGCGGGGAAGAACAGCTCGTGGAAGACCTCGAACGCCGTGTCGAAGAACAGCACCCCCACGATGCCGAGCGCGACGGTCGCCACCGCGATCACGCGGCCGGCGAGGCTCAGTCGCCGCCACAGCCGCGCGCGCGCCCCTCGACCGCGGGCCAGCAGGAACGCCCCGACGAGGACGGCACCCGCGACCAGGGCGAGCCCGTAGAACGCGGCGAACACGCCCCGCACGTCGCGCATGTGACCGCGTTCGCGCTCGTTCAGCACGGGCACGCCGGCGAGGGTGACGTCGAAGTCCGGCGGCCCCACGATGAGGTCCACGAGGATGGCGTCGGTGGCGGTCCGCAGGTCCGCCTCGGTGAACCCGGTCCACGCGGCGGCCTGGGCGCGACCCTGCTCGAAGCCCACCCAGACGGGATTCAGGAACGGGACGATCGCGATCGCGACGATGACCAGCGCCGCGGCGATGCCGACGACGAGGGTCGCGAGGAAGCCCCTGAGGGTGTCCATCCGGCGCCTGAGGGCTACTCCTCCTCGAGGGTCCGGGCCTGCTCCCACCACGTGTCGACCATCAGGTCCGCCGGGGCCGGCCAGTTCAGCTCGACCGCGGCTCGCCCGAGCCGCGCCCGGAACGGCTCCAGGTCCGAGGCGAGGATGTCGTGGAGGCCCTCGATGCCGGCCTGGATGAACAGCTGGTGCTCGTCGGGCCCGAACCCGGCGAGGTTCAGCATCAGCGCCTCGTCGCGCCAGTCGAGCACGGACGTGAGGTCCGCCTTGACGTGGTCGGCGAGGTACTGGCGCCGGGTCGGCGTCTCCGAGACCTCGAGCAGGATCCCGGTCGTGAACACGCCCTGCTGCTCGAGCCGGGCGAGATGGACCGGCTCGATGCGGGTCAGCTCGTCGATGGGCGGCACGGGCTGGTCGGCCTCCGGTGTCGGATGGAACAGGCCGCCATTATCGCGGGTGGAACGGCAGGCGCGCTTCGACGCGCCGGGACCGGCGTCCCCTAGGCGGTGGTGGTCGGAGTTCCACCGGGCAGGCGATCCCGGTTGCCGTACGCGCTGTACGTGTAGTGCCCGAGATCGAGGACGAAGGCGATGCCCACCCACAGCCAGTCGGCGCCGGTGAGGCCGCCGGGACCCCACAGGATCGTGTACATCAGCGTGGTGAACGGCAGGAACACGAGGCCCAAGAGCGGCCACAGCAGGACGTCACCGAATGCGGCCGCCACGACGTTCGGGCGGGCGAGCCACAGGATGGCGAAGGCGATCCTGGGCGCCAACCCGGCGAGAATCGCGAACAGGCACATGCGGTTTCCCTCCTTGTCCCCCAACCCTTTCGGGCAGTATCGACGACCGCCGGTGGCGCCGGGATCACCTCTTCTAGGTGAATCGACGCCGGTCGCCTCAGCGCTCGAGCGGGCGCGCCTCGAGGACCACGTCCCAGTGTGCGTCGAGGAGCGCGAACCGATGGCGCTCCTCGGCCTTGAACGTGTCCTGGTCGGGATAGAGGCGCGCGGCGATCTCGGCGTCGCTGTGCTCCTCGATCGCCGCCCAGTCGCGGTACGTGATCGAGACCAGCACGTCCCAGTCCGCGCGGCCCTCGCCGTGGAAGCGCGGCGTCCACATCTCGACGGCCGTGAACCGGCCTGCGGCCAGCTGCTCGCGCAGGATCGGCCAGTGGTTGCGCCGGAACAGGTCGACGAACTCGTCGTGCGCCCCCCAGCGCGTCCGGTAGAAGTACAGGATCTCGACCGCTTCGCTCATGCGTGGCTCCCTCGTGTGGTCTCGGCGTCGAGGCGGGCCGCCTCGCGGCGCAGGAGCGCCCAGGCCCGCTCCACGTGGCGCTCCTCCGTCCGCAGGTTCCCGATCGCGACCCGGATCGCGAACCGGTTCCGCAGCCGGGTGTGGGACAGGAACACCTCGCCGCTGCGGTTGACGCAGTCCATCAGGCGCGCGTTGAGGTCGTCCAGCAGGTCGGGGACGTCGCCCTCGTCCTCGCGGCCGGCCAGCGCGGCGGGGCGATAGCGGAGGCAGACCGTCGAGAACGGGACCGGGGCCAGCCGCTCCCAATCGGGATCGGCGTCGACCCACCCGGCGAACTGCTGGGCGAGCTCCAGGTGGAAGGCGATCCGCCGCCGCAGCCCCTCCAGCCCGAACCAGCGCAGCAGCATCCACAGCTTGAGCGCCCGCATCCGCCGGCCGAGCTGCGGCTGGAACTCGTTGTAGTCGAGGACGGGCGACGCCCGGTCCAGCGTCCGCAGGTACTCGGGCACGAGGCTGAACGCCGCGCGCAGCTGGTCGAGGCGCCGGGTCAGCAGCAGCGACGCGTCGAGTGGCGTGAACAGCCACTTGTGCGGGTTGACGACGATCGAGTCGGCGCGCTCCCAGCCGGCGAAGGCCGAGCGGCGCTCGGGCAGGATCGCGACCGGCCCGGCATACGCGGCATCGACGTGCAGCCAGAGGCCCTCGCGGGCCGCGACGTCGGCGATCGCCGCGACGGGGTCGACCGACGTGGACGACGTCGTGCCGATCGTGGCGACGACGGCGACCGGGCAGCGGCCGGCATGGTGGTCCGTCTCGATCGCCATCGCGAGCGCCTCGACGTCCATCGCGTAGTCGTCGTTGACCGGGATCTTGACGACGGCCGCCCGGCCCAGCCCGAGCGTCATCGCCGCCTTCTCGATCGACGAGTGGGCCTCGGCGCTCGCGTACAGCCTCGGTTCGCCGTCCTTCGCCCGGGCGGCCAGCCCGGCCGCCGCGGCATCGAGCCCGCTCGCCTCGCGCGCCGCCGCAAGCGCGATCAGGGTCGAGGTCGACGCGGTATCGGTCAGCAGGCCGCCGAACGTCGACGGCAGTCCGAGCGCCTCGCGAAGCCAGCCCACGACCACGGTCTCGAGCTCGGTCCCGATCGGCGACGTCCGCCACAGCATGGGGTTCTGGCCGAGCGCCGCCGTCAGGAACTCGCCGAGCATGCCGGGGCCCGAGGCGGTGGTCGCGAAGTACGCGAGGAAGCCCGGGTGCTGCCAGTGGGTGGCGTTCGGCACGACCAGCCGGTCGACGTCGGCCAGGATGTCGGCGAGCGGCTCCGGTCGCTCCGGCGGATGCTCCGGGAACTGGGGGCCGATCGACCCGGGCTCCACCGCGGGCAGCACCGGGTAGGCCTCGATGGTCGAGAGGTAGTCGGCGATCCGGTCGACCACGTCGTGCGCCGCCGCGCGGAACGCCTCCGGGTCCATGTCGCCACGGCCGTCGACCTGCTCGGGGTCGAGGCCCGGCTCCCCCAGGTCGCTCACCCGGCCAGTCTACCGGTGATCCCGGCGCCCACGACAGCGGGCGGTCGTGGGCCTACGGCTGGACCGAGGTGCCGACCGCGGACAGGATCGACGAGACCTGTCCGCCCAGGAAGATGAGGGCCAGGACGGCGATCACCGCCAGCAGGACCAGCAGCCCGAGGATCAGCAGGCACGCCATCGCGATCCCGTTGCCGCCGCCGACCGGCTGGACGACCGCGCTGTTCGCGAACCGATCGTGGAGGCCCTGCTTCGTCGGGCTGGTGATCGTCGTCGCGAGCAGGACCACCGACCAGATCAACAGCAGGGTCCCGGCGTAGCCCGCGGCGACCGTCGAGTAGCCGAACGCGCTCAGCCAGCTGCCGAGCGCGATCCAGCGTCGGACCGCCTGACTGAGCTCGAGCTTGCGGCCGTCGAAGGCGTTGCCGACCTGGAGCTTGAGGAGGCGCATCCCCAGCGTCGCGCGGCCGTCGCTCGTCCAGAAGGCGATGAAGTAGAGGGCGTCGAGACCGATCCCGAGGATCGCCCGGGGGAGCAGGCTGTCGTTCACGCCGGGCGCGATCGCGACGATCAACCCGAACAGCACGCTGGCGAGGATCGCCAGCAGGATCCCGTCGATGATGTAGGCGACCAGGCGGTTCAGGGCACCCGCGAACGCGAGCGCCGGCATGCCGGGAACGGCGTACTGACCCGCGCCGGCCGTGGGCGGCGGGGCCCAGGCGGTTCCGGCGGTCCCGGGCGCCCCGTACCCGGGCGCGGCGGGGGTCGGAGGCGGTGGCGTGGGCGGCGCGGCAGGCGGCGGGGCCGCGGGGAGCGGCGACCCGGGTGGTGGCGGCGATGCCGGCCAGTCGACTCGGGTCTCGTCCGCCGGCTCGCCGCTGCCCGGCGTCGGTCCGTCCGTCGTCACGCGTTGCGCCTCCATCCCGACCGCGGGCCTCGCGGCTCGTCCGCGTCATCGTGCGATGCGCTGTCAACCGCCCCGCGTCCCACGACGCGAGGCCCGCGGGCGTGCTTTCCCGCATACTGCGGGCGCAATCGCCACCGTGAACGACACAAGAGGCTGTAGATGGCACGCGACGACGAGCGCATGGTCCGCTCCCAGCAACAGCCGATCGTCGGCGGGCTCCCGGAGCTCCCCGGCATCCTGACCGCGCTGAACCTGACGCCCGGGCTCGGGCTGCACCTGCGTGGCCTCGCGGACGAGCTGCTCGTCAAGGATCACCCGGGCGCCACGATCGGCCGCGCCGACCGCGAGATGCTCGCGACCGCCGTCTCGGCGGCCAACGACTGCTTCTACTGCATGGACTCCCACGGCGCGTTCGCGACGGCCCTCCTGCAGCGCGGCGGCGACGACGACCTGGTGCCCGTGGTGGACGACATCAAGCGCGGGTCGTCGGAGGGACTCGACGACAAGATGCGGGCGCTGCTCCACATCGCCCGAACGGTGCAGCGGCAGCCCCTGGACCTGACGGCAGGCGACATCGCCGACGCGCACGCCGCCGGGGCGACCGACGGCGACGTCCAGCTGGCCGTGCTGATCGCCGCGGGGTTCTCGATGTACAACCGGCTCGTGGAGGGCTTCCGCGCCCACACCCCGCCGACCGCCGAGGTCTACCGGGAGCGGGCCGGCGAGATCGCCGAGCACGGGTACAGCTCGCGCCAGGTCACGTCCGTCCCCGGCTGATCCGACCACGACGCCCGTGCCGTTGACCGCTGTCAACGGCGATGGTGGGCTGCGACGAACCTGCAACGACCGACCGACCCGCGTGATCGGTCCACCCGATCAACTGCGCCGCACGATGGCGCGCGATGTCGGTCAAGCTCATGCGCCCCGGTCGCCCTCGCCTCCAGCTCGGATCGACGCTCGCCCGCGGGCCCGAGACACCGCGACGGTCGACCAGCGGCCTGGTGGGCCTGGCCGCGCGCTCGCTGTTCGTGGGACTGATCCTGGGCCTGCTGTTCGCGTGGCGCGAGACCACGTCACCGGCGACGACCCTGCTGCTCGGCGCCGGCGTCGTCGCCTGGGCCGTCCTCTCGTTCATCGGCGAGCGCCCGTCCTCGTCCTGATCGCGGCGCGGCCGTCGGAGCGCGTGCCGATCGTCGGCTGATCATCCGGCGTCTTTCAGGCAGGGCGCGGCGATTCCGTCAGGCACCTGCCCGATGGCCGGGACGGCCCCCGCGCCGAGGATGCGGTCATCAGGGACGCCGGTCCGATGGAACGAACGGTTCGGACCCGGCCCGGCGCCCGAGGAGAGGACCAAATGTCCGCATCGACCCCCACCGTCCACGGTGGAATCGGCACTCGCCAGCTCGGCGCCGCCCTCGCGGGCGTCGGCCTCGCCCTCGCGGTCGTCGCGGGGCTCGCCTTCGGGCAGCTCACGGCCAAGCCGCAGGCGCCGACCGCGCCCGTCCCGGCCGTCGCCCCGAACTTCGACCACGGCTGGAGCACCGACAGCTCCAACATCTCGATCGCCCCGATGATCGCCCCGAACTTCGACCACGGCGCGAGCTCCGACAGCTCCAACGTGTCGATCTCCCAGCGCTCGGCCGGCTCCGCTGCCCGCCGCTTCGATCGCTGATCTCGCGACCGGCGATCCGGACTCCTCCTCTGGATCGCCGGTCCACCACACGCGGGGCCGCGATTTCGAACCGCTGGATGCGGAGATGAGTGCAGCGCGGTCCTCAACCGGGCTCGCGTGCGTCGCCTACGGGCGAGGTGCGCGGGCCCTTCTTGGTGTGGCTTTGGCGCGACGCGATTGCAACGCGGGACGAACCACCTGACGTCGGCGTCGCGTGCGCGATCCCGGATCGTGAGCCTGCCTGGACGCTCCCGGATGGGCCGGGCGATCCCGGTCAGATGGATCTGGAGGCTCCCGTGGGCGACGAGACGATGCAGGCACCGCGGAAGGACCGGGTCCCGCCGCAGCCGGATGACCGGGACGCGAGCGACATCATCGAGGGCGACATCGGCGAGGCGCGGCTGCGGGACCCGGGCGACGGCGAGACCGGCGCCGACCTGGACAAGCTCAAGGACGTGGTCGAGGTGCAGACGGAGCAGCAGGAGGGACCGGGCTGAGGGACGGGCCCCCGGTCGGGAATCGAACAGCCTCCGGGCCAGTCCCAGAGGCTGCTCGTCGATGAGACGCGCAGCCGGCAGCGATCGATACGGCGAGATGCCCCCACGCACCCGTTTGCGTCGGCGAACCTTCCAGCGATGTTGCATCGGCGCACCCCGGGCTAACGGCGGCCGCGAACCGTCGTTGGAATGCGTGGAGGCCCGCGTTAGGCATCGTCCCCCGACGGTGTGACAGGCGCGGGTCTCCGCTTGACCCGGCGAACCAGTCGATGCTCCTGCGAGATCAGCGTCGATCGCTGGAGTCGATCAGCGTCTGCAGCGTGGCGACCGTCCGAAACCCCAACCCGGCGAGGATCGGTGAGGACATCCGCCCCGCCTGGACGAGCAGGATCGACTGTCCATGGGCCTCGGCGTCGTCCCAACGAGCCCGGACGAGGGCCCGGAACGCACCGCGACCACGGGCCGACCGCAGCGTCCCGGCGCCACCCAGGTACGGGAGGCCGTTCGTCAACCACACGAGCTGCCCGAAGGCGATCGGCTCGCCGTGTTCGATCGCCACGAACATGTACATCTGCTGGTCGACTCGCGCCTCCTCCCAGGCGGCCTCGAGTCCCGACTCCGTCTGACTCCACGCCTCCGCGGACGCGTCCTGGAAGATGATCCGCATCGACGCTTCGTAGTCGGCAAACGTCGCCACTCGACGGACATCGATCCCGGCCGGCGCAAGCGGCGGAGCCACGTCCAGGATCATGGCGTTCCCGTCGGGATCATCCGGCTCGAGCGACGCACCGAGCTCGAGCAGCCGATCGACCAACCCCGAGGGCGTCGCCGACGCGCCGACCATCCACATGAAGTCGCGGCGCCCGACGCTCCGGAACCAGTCGCGGACGTCGGCCACGCGTTGTTCGAGCCTGGCCTCCGTGAAGCGCGGACGAGTGGCCGAGCCGTAGAAGAACTGGGGCGAGTGGGGGTGATGGCGCAGGACCACGTCGTCGGCGGCCAGGCGGATGGTCGAGGGGCGCGCCGGGAGGTACGCCTGCGCGTCCTCGACCACGATCCGCGGGTCGACGGTCATCGCCGTCCGCCGGCTCGCGCGGACGTCGGGCCGGTCCGGTCCCCGGCGGCGGCGGCCGCCGGGACCCGCGTCGGGGCGGCTACGAGCCCGCCCGAACCTGGACCTGCAGCCGACCTGCGTCGCCCCCGAAGCCGCCCGCCTGCACCCAGTAGGTCACGCCAGCGGACGTGGGGATGGTGGCGCGCGCCTGGAGGCTGAACGTCGGATCGAAGACGTCGTCGACGCAGGCGACCTGCGTGAACGACCCCGGCGAGCCGGTGTACACGGCGACGACCGTATCGAACGTGGATCCCGCCGTATCGACCGTCACCTCAGCGCCGGTGCCCGTGAACGTCCACCAGGCCGTGAAGCCGAAGGGCACCTCGAACGTTTCCTGGGTCTCCTCGTCGGTCACGGTGCATGGCGCCTCGGGCGCCTCGGCGTTGGCCCCGGTCACGACCCGGTTCGTCCTGCCGAGCTTCACCGCGATCGCGCCGGCCGGGTCGTCGTTCGCCAGCGGACCGGGCTTCGGTCCGTTGGGCCTCACCTGGTGGAAAAAGGCCTGCTCATGCGACGCGAAGCAGTGGTCGCCATCCATGGGGAGCGTCTGGCTGCCCGCCGGGGTGGTGATGTCCAGCGATCCGTCGACGGTGAACTCCTGGGTCACGAACCGGGCGAAGCTGGGCGGTGACCCGTCCTTCGTGCGGATCACGTCGCCGTTGGCCGCGAGCGTCGCTGACGCCGACGCGCTCCCGGCGACGGTCTCCCCGTCGGGCTGGAGGAACAGGTCCCACGAGCCTTCGAAGGCCGAGGTCGTCAGCGTCGCCTCGTTGAACCCGGAATAGTCGCCGCTGGAGTCGCTCACGAAGAGGTCCGCGGACGCGCCGAAGGTGTCCCCGCCCGCGAACAGCTCGACGAACCCGCCGGTGATCTCCCACGAGCAGGAGAGGTTGAGGTTCTCGAACCGATCGACGAACGACGACGGGTTGGTGGCGAAGAACTGGATGTCCTGCACGCCAGCAAAGCACCCTGACGCGTCGAAGGGCTCGGCGCCCGGGACCTCGACGGTCCCCGAGACGGCCAGCGGTTGGAACGTGCCCGTGACCTTCTGCCAGCGGTTGCCATCCTTGAACCGGTCGTTGATCGGCTCTGCAGGCCCGCTCGGCTCCAGCGTCACGCGCAGCTCGGCCGTTCCGGCGGGCTCCTCAGTTGCCAGGTCGATGAGCGTGAAGTCCGCGGACAGGCTCGAGTCGGTCCCCGAGACGTCGGCCGCGACCGAGACGAGCGTTGGATCGTCCGTCTCGGGCGTGGTCGGTGCCTGCCAGAAGACGAGGTCGCCGAATGCGCCGTCCTGCGTGCTGTTGACGGCGAACGTCTCGACCAGGCCGTCGTCGTTCTGGAGAAAGCCGCAGTCGACGATCACGGCGTGGTCGGTAAACCGCGTCGCTGGGGCGGCGTTCACGATCGCCGGAACGGCGCCGAGGAGCAGCGCCGCGGTCGTCGCGGCAATGAGTGCGCGTCGCATGGATCCGGCCTCCAGTTTCCCCGAGATGGCAGTTCAGGAACCATACGCCTGTCGCGTTCGCGTTTTCGAGCCGACCTGCGGCTGTTGCCGTCAGTCCGCCGCTCGTGCAATGCGAACGTCAGACGCCCACCGTCGCGGCCTGATGAACCTGACACGTTCGGGGTGTAAACGCGACGGGTCGATGATCGTTGTTCTGCGTGAGGCCGGGGGACTGTCAGGACGGAACCATGTGCAGATCGCCGGCCTCACCTCCCTCGCGGAGAGCAGCACGACGGACACGATGACGCCCCGGCCAGGTTGGGGTCCCCCCGACCGGGGCGCATGGGGGCGGGGTGACGCTTGCCGCCCCGGGACGTTCGTGCTGGCTCCATGAAGACGCCCCCGTCCGGTGTGCTGGCACCGTGCGGGGGCGGTTGGAGCTCTCAATCGATGTCGCTCGTCGTACCGAGCACGCGAATCCTGCGCCTCATGGATTCGACCGTCAAGGCCCCCGCGCCCCGACCCAGAACCGGCCCCGAGCGTCGATCCGGGATAGGGATCGCCCCGGCCAGCGGGAAACGCGGCCGGGGCGCAATCAGTGTGGCAGGGCCGGCACCTGGCGACGTCTCGGTCACGGCCGCGTGCCCACGGAGTCGCCGCGGCCAGGGAGACGGCGTAGCGGATGAATCGCACGAAAAACGGTGCAGACTCGGCAGGTGGTGATCGTCGTCACGGGGCCGATCGCGAGCGGCAAGAGCACGACAGCGCGCGTCCTTGCCCAGGAGCTTGCTCGGCGCAACGTCCGCACCGCGGTCATCGACCTCGACCTGCTCCACGACATGCTCACCGAGGTCGGACCCAAATCCGACGAGACCACGTGGAGCCAGGCGCGCCGCGCGATGGGTGCCCTGACGAAGACCTTCCTGTCGGATGGGATCGCCGTGGTCATCGCCGACGGTTCGTTCAACCTCGCGAGCGACCGGGCAGCGTTCGAGGCGCAGCTCGACGCGGCCGTCAGTCCGCTCTACGTCACGCTCAAGGTCTCGTACGAGGAGGCGCTGAGCCGAGCGCGGCGTGACCCGACGCGGGGCGTCTCCCGCGATCCGGCATTCCTCGGGCCCTACTTCGCCGACGCGACCCACCGGCCGGCGAGCCTCCCGGCCACCGACTTGGTCATCGACACGGAGTCCGTGTCGGCCGCGGAGGCCGCCGAGGCCATTGCGAGGCTGGTTCGACTCGGGGATGCGCGGCCATCGAGCTAGCCCTGGTCGATGGAATAGGACGCGGGCACGACCAACCCGAACCGTTCGGCAAGGGCGGCCATGTCGCGGCGGTCGTGCTCCCGTGGCTCGTAGTGGCTGTGGAACGCGACCTGCAGCTCGGGCGTGGCGCATCGAACCGGCACGCCGTCGATGACGCCCGACGCGCTCAGGCTGTCCGGCGGGTATGCGAAGCGCTCGTCGCCGAAGCCCGCCTGGATCCCCGAGCCGTCGGGCTGCCAGACGATCGGGTGGAGGTCGACGCGTCCGGATGCGGCACGCAGCTCGACCCTGGCGGGTCGCTGATCGGCCGTCACCTCGTAGCCGATCCCCGCGAGAAGCGTCAGTGCGAGCTCGAGCGTGGCGGCATCGATCCCGAGGTCAACGTCGTCATGGGGGCGCGTCTGCCGCCCCAGCAGGGCGTCGATGCCCCACCCGCCGCTGAATTCCAGCGGTGATCCCTCGCTCGCGGAGGGCGCCGACCACGTGAAGGACCTCGGAGCTGTCCACGGGTCGTGAGTCTAGCCAGACGGTCGCGTCAGGTACGCGCGTCGGCCTCGTGCGCTGCCGTATGCTCGCGACAGGGAGGTGTCCGTGTATCAGGTCCTGCTGTACGTCCACATCGTTTGCGCCGTCATCTGGGTCGGTGGCGCGTTCTTTTCGCAGCTCCTGTCCTTGCGCGTCGAGCGCTCGACGGATCCGGCAGACCTGCCCAAGCTCGGCCGGAACATGGAGTTCCTGGGGCTGCGCGTGTTCCTGCCCGCCTCGATCCTGCTGTTCCTGGCGGGCGCCGCGATGGTCGCCCAGCAATGGAGCTTCGGGCAGACCTGGGTGGCGGTGTCGATGGGCCTGTGGATCCTGTCGGTGATCGCCGGCGCGATCTACGTCGGACCGCGGACGAAGAAGATCGCCGAGCTGTTCGAAGCCGAAGGGCCCACCTCGACGGCGGCGCGCGCACTCCTGAGCCGCGTCTTCCTGGTCTCGCGTCTCGAGCTGCTGAGCTTCGCCATCATCATCGCGCTCATGGTCTTCAAGCCGGGCACCGCGGCCGCCTGAGCCGAGCGTAGGAGAAAGCCCCGGCAGAGTTGGGGCGGCTCCGCCGGGGCTCGGGGGACGCGACGCGACGGGTTCGCCTGCGGGACGCAAGGCGTGCCGGAATCGTAATCAGGTCGGCGGCCGTGTGCTCGGTCAATCGCGCGACATGCAACGCGGAACGGCAGAGCCGAGTGCGACGGGGACCGCAACCATCGCGGTCAGTCCCGACAGAAGGAAGATCGCGCCCCAAGGTCCTCGCCTACCGCCGTCCACTGATCGATGGCCTCGCTCGTGCTGCGTCCGCTACACGTTTGACGGGGTGACGATCCCCCAGGCCACGACCAGCGCCACCACGACGAACAGCACGCAGAGTCCACCCACCACGGACAGCAACATCGTGCGCCGGTATCGGTGGAGGGCCGCCGGATCAGCCATCACCGCCATCGGCCCGGTGCCCCACCACGACCGCCGCGGGTCGAGCAAGTACGCGACTCCAAATGCGACCAGCACCATGACCGGGACGAAGACCCAAGGGCTGAGGCCGTTCAGGCTCAGCACCCCGATGGCGGCCAGCCAGACAAGGACCGCGACCACCTGCACAACGACCCACGACCTGACGGCCCGGTCCCTGAAGAGTTCGTCGGTGTCGCTGGGCATCACGAGTCCGTCCAGCGGGCGTCTTCCTGCACGGCAGGAGGATCGTGCTTTCCGGCGCATCCGTCACGCCAGCGTGACCGTGTTCGCGACGCCGCTCTGGCGTCCCCTCGACGGCGTGGTGCCCACGCGTTCCAGGCCGCGCTCGCGCAGGACCGTTCGACAGGGTTCGGCATGCCGCATCGCTATCCTGCGTGGATGAATCCCGAGACGCAGTACGCCCGCGTCGACGGCCTCTACCTCGCCTACCAGGTCCTCGGCGAGGGGGCGATCGATCTTGTCCTGGCGGACCAGTGGACGAGCCACCAGGAAGCCCAGTGGGACGTGCCCCCGATCGCGGAGCTCCGGCGACGCATGGCGTCCATCGGGCGTCTCATCACGTTCGACAAGCGCGGCGTCGGCATGTCCGATCCCGTGTCCATGCAGTCATTACCCTCGCTCGAGGCGTGGATCGACGACGTCCGGGCGGTCATGGACGCCGCCCGAAGCGATCGAGCCGCCCTCATCACGACCCTCGGCGGCGCCCTGATGGGGCTCGTCTTCGCGGCGACGCATCCCGACCGCCTGCGCGCCCTGATCGTTGTCGACGGTTGGGCACGCCTTCTCGCCGAGCCCGGTTATCCGATCGGTCTCACGCCTGCGGAGGTCGGCCGGCGACTCGACCAGACGGAGGCGGGATGGGGCCGTGGCGTGATGCTCGACAGCTTCGCGCCGAGCATGCGCGCCGTACCCGGCCTGCGCGAGTCATGGTCCCGGTACGAGCGATTCGCGGCGAGCCCCGGCGTCGCCAGAGGCATGATCGGAAACCTGCTGAACCTGGACGTTCGGGACGTGCTGTCGGCGATCCACGTGCCGACACTCGTGATCTCGCACGCCGACGCGAGCGCGATCGCGCCTCGGTTCGGTCGCTACATCGCCGAGCACATCGAGGGCGCCCGGTTCGTCGAGCTGCCAGGGATCGACAACCTCATGTGGGCTGGCGACCAGGCTGCTGCCGTGGCGGAGGTCGGGGCGTTCGTCACGGGCGCCAATCCGGTCCACACGCCGGATCGTCGTCTCGCCACGGTGCTGTTCACCGACATCGTCGGTTCGACGAAGCGCGCGGCTGAGGTGGGCGACCGCGCGTGGCGCGTGCTGCTCGACCGCCACGATGCGCTTGGGCGTTCATGTGTTGAGCGCGCCGGAGGTCACCTGATCAAGACGACCGGTGACGGTGTCCTCGCCACCTTTGACGGGCCCGGTCGCGCCCTCGAGGCCTCGCGCGAGATCTCGACAGGCGCGCCGACGCTCGGCCTCCACCTTCGGGCCGGCCTGCATGCCGGCGAGATCGAGATCACTGCCGACGACATCACTGGGCTGGCCGTCCACGTGGCGGCCCGCGTCTCCGCGCTCGCCGGCGCCGACGAGATCCTCGTCAGCAGCACGGTCCGAGACCTCGTCTTCGGGTCGGACGTGGCGTTCAGCGACCGTGGCAGCCGCGTCCTGAAGGGCGTGCCCGGTCGGTGGCATCTCTACGCGGCCGAATTCAGCCGCCCATGACGGACCCGATCTAGGGCGCCCCGTCGCCCGCCAGAGGCCATGCCTGGTCGAGCACACGCCCCTCCCGCCATCGGTCCGCGACTTCATCGCGAAGGCGCCTGCGTCGAAGCGCGAGGTCAAGTTGGACCTGGCCCAATTGGGAGAACATTGGTTGGTCAGTAATGGCCCATGGCGAGACGACGTACGAGTCCGTTGTGGTCGCGGCCTACAACGATGCCGGCCACTCGAAGTTCATCATCGTCGAGACGGGTGAGATGTGTCCGACCTGCACCTACTAGCCGTGACCCGTCTCGAATTCGCCTGGAACGAGGTCCACGATGCGAAGCCGGACGGCTGGTTCGTCGGCACGCCGGTCTACATCGAGCGTCGCGGCTGGGAGCAGTACGCCTTCGACACGCGGGAGCGCCACAAGCACGGCGCCGGTCGCGAGAGTGGACGGCGGTCGCCGCGTCCGAGCTGGAGGTCGTGCGCGAGATGGCGCGCTGTCTGAAGTTGATCGGCGAGGGCCGCTGGCCGGAGTAGCCGAGAAGCGCGATCTCCGCCGGTTACGGATACGAGTAGCTGCCCTGATCCCGACACTCAAGATTGCAGCCGGCCGGCAGGCCGAGCTCGGCCCGGACGCGGTTCGCAGCGTCAACCATCGCGCTCGTGCGGTTACGGATGTGTCGTCGAGCAAGCCACCACGCCTCGGGGAGAAGGTCCTCCTTCTGATAACCGACGACAGCGGCCGACGCCTCTCGATCTCCCCTCTGGACCCGCCTGACCTGCCGGATCAGGTCGCGTAGGTTCGCCGCGGTGTCGTCAGGGACCTGGAGCTGCTTCAGGGCAGCGATATAGAGGTCCCAGGTCTCCGCAATCTCTCGCTCGGTCTGAGCTAGGTGGTGTTGGTCAAAAGGGACCGCCCTAAAGGCCTCGAGGTTGGCCGCACCCGCCGCATGGAATGCGGCCGCCGCCGCCACCCGAACCGCTTCGGGGTCGGGCGTGGGGGTCGGCTGGGGCGCGGCGGAGGCGGACGGCGCAGGGTCACCGGAGCTGGGCGGCGCCTGGGAGTCGTTGGCGGGCGCCGAGGCATCGACCTGGGCCACGGGGCTGGCCACGGGGGCCGGCTCAGGATTGGGTCGTGAGAGGATCGACCCGAAGAGGCCGACGCCGATCGCAATGATGAGCACGCTAGCTCCCACGAGCCATAGCCGAGGGTTCTGGGTCATGTGCCGGTTCCTCCATGGCGCGAGCCAGGCGAACCCGGAGCGACGCCGTCGAGTTGTCTTGAGTTGGGCACGGGCCGCCCAGAGCACTCGATCCGTGAGCTCGGCCGGGCCGGATTCCAGGTAGGCTTGGATCTGGCGGTCGAGGTCGTCGTCGGTCGTCATGCCGGTTGCTCCGCGGCAGTAGCCCGGTCGTCCGCCTCGATGGCGGCGCGAAGGGCCCGTGTGGCATAGAAGAGACGGGACTTCACGGTCCCGATCGGAATCTCGAGGGCGATGGCGATCTCGGGCTGACTCCATCCCAGGTAGTGATGGAGCACGACGATCGCCCGCTGGTCGGTCGGTAAACGCCGGAACCCCCGATCCAGACGATCTCTGTCGACGACGGTCGACGTCGGGTCCGAGGTGCCGGCGATCTCGATGGGGAGCGCCCGCAGGAGGGCGTTCGAATGGCGAGCCCGATCGGCCTCGACATAGCAGGCCCGCACGAGGATTCGGGTGAGCCACGCCTCGAACCGGTCGGCGTCGCGAAGGGTCGGGAGGTCGCGCCACGCATCGACGAGGGCGACCTGGACGGCGTCCTCGGCTCGATGGAGATCGCGCAGGATCCGATACGCGATCGCGAGGAGTCGATCGCCGGCGATGGCCATCAGGCCGGCGTACGCGTCCTCGTCACCCTGGATCGCCCGTTCGACGAGCGTTCGATCCACGTCGGCGCTCCCTCTCGCGTCCCGAACGGGACGCTACACCCCTGATGGGGGGCGCCGCAGTCGATTCGTTCGATCCCGGGTCGACGTCGAACGAAGCGGCCGGCGTACGCCCCTACGCCGGACGTGAGGCTGAATGACGCCTCGTCATGACCGCGATGCACCGGTGTCTTAAGTTCTTCTAGGGCGAGGTCCGTGGTTCGATCGCTGGGGCTATCGATTTGCCACGGACCCCGAGAGGCGAGACTCCGGGCTGTGGCCGGTCCAAACCCCGGACGGCGACAGTTCGGACCTCGTCCAAGGGTCGGGACGTCAACGCCCCGACTCACATACGAGATCCGCGTTCCTGATCCATTTGCGAGAGGTGAGTGCGACGCGGATCTCGACAGAGGCGAGGTCCGCGTTGTGTCCAGACTCGCCTCACGGGACAGGACGCGGGCCTTGTCCGCATATCCGGGCAAGCACTGCCCCGGTCGAGGGTTTTGGGGAGCACGACGGGGGCTTCGCGAATGTACGGAGCCGGTCCTAGCGCGTGCGACGGTTCAGCGCGGCGACTCGGGGCTATCGGGGTAAGAGCGAAGTCGCCTCCGGCCGCTCGGGATGGACTCCATCCGCGGGCCTAGAGGCTCAACCGCGTCAGGTTGACGGGGGAAGAACCGGGGTAGAAGCCCCAAAACGAAGGCCCCTCCGGATCGACCGAAGGGGCCATTTCGTGCTCAGAGGAGCGGTCGGGGCGGAGCGATTCGAACGCTCGACCTCCTGAACCCCATTTCGTTCCCGGTCACGCACGAATAGCCGTTTCGTGCGTACAGCGGGTGACATTGCGTCCACTCACTACCCTCCCCTGCGATTGCCTTGCGGGTACGGATTGGGGTACGCAGGTGCCTCCGCTCGCCGCCGGCCCTGCCTGGAGGTCAGGCGCGGTGCGGCCAGGTCGGAAGGAGACACGGACCGACGAACAGGGTCCTCATCACCCGGGCGCCTCACACGCGACCCCGAGCTGCGAACGACCGCCGGCGGCAAGGCGGTGGCGCACGTCATCGCCCCAGTTATCAGTAGACCTGCCCACACGCGATGAACGGCTCCGGGTTCGCCCGCTGGCTTGCCTCGAGGTCAGGCGCGGTGCGGAGCCGGGGCAAGGGCGCGCCTGGTTGGCGCCACTAGCCCGTAGTTACTCCACTGGTCCGTCGACGATTACGTTTGCCGTCCGAGTTGACGAAGGTGCCGTCCTGGCGCTCGGTGATGAGGTCACCGCCGCCCGCACCCTCGAAGGTAGTCGCACTGGTGTCGGCAGGTCACCTCGCCAGCCTCGTCCTAGTCGCCGAGCTGACCTCGGATGGCTCCGGCCGGGAACACCACGCTGTGCACGTTCACGTAGAAGGAACTCGGATCTTGGCGGATCGCCTTGATCAGCTCCGGGTCGACACCCTGCACGCAGCCGCTCGCCGAGTCCGTACCGCTGAACGCGCCGCTGAATAGGGGCACGACGACGGGCCCGGCCACGCCTGGGGGTGCCCGGTGGATATGGGCAGCGACCACGGTGCCGTCGATGTTCGCCCAGCTGAGGTCGAAGCAGACGTCGTTCAGGCCCTGGTTGAGCGTGAGGTCGGCCTGACCGGTGGCATTGGCATCACCTGGCCCAGGAACCTCTTCGACCCCCGACATCGGCGTCGAGAGGGGCCGCCCGCCGCCGGCAGCGGCGGTGATGCTCACTACCGCCATCACGAGCACCAGGCCAGTGACAAGCGCCGCTAGTGACCTGCGCATTACTGGTCCTCCTCCCCCGCACTCATCCCCGGTAAGCCGGAGCACTTCCAGCGTGCCCTCGACCACCATACCCCGGCGGCCCATCGATTTCAGCCGATCCGCCCCGGTCGCCCGCCGGCCCTGCCTCGGTCAGGCCAGCGAACCGAGATCGAGCCGGCGGGCGCGGAGCCGGAAGCGCGACAGAGCCAGTGGACCACGCTCACCAGACCTCACACCGCCGGCTTCCGGGCGGAGAGTGGGTACGCGAGCGGCACTATCCGGGGGAACCGTGAAAGAAGCGTGGACCGGAGCGGAGACGATGAACGTCCCCGATCCGGTCGAGCTGGATGATCCGCGGCGCTACTTGCAGCGGATCCTGAAGGACGACGTGCCGACTGAGATCTGCGCGAACGATGCGTCGAACGGGCCGTCGAACGTGGCG
The DNA here is from genome assembly GCA_963767945.1 of uncultured Chloroflexia bacterium. Classification (GTDB taxonomy): domain Bacteria; phylum Chloroflexota; class Limnocylindria; order Limnocylindrales; family CSP1-4; genus CAIXZV01. Next base: position 849,528 of record CAVYGH010000013.1, read on the forward strand.
TTCCGTGCCGTGGACTTGCTCTGGTCGACCTCGACGCAGGACTCGTCCCTGAAGTGGGACGAGCTGCGCGACTTGAAGGTCTTCCCGATCCCGGTCCATGTCGCGGCGATCGAGATGGTGCCTCCGTCGCTCTCGGTGCAATCGTTTGCGTCGCAACTAAACGTTGTCAATGCGATGTCGGTCGACGCGAGATCGACCGATGTGAGCTTGACAACCGTGACGTTGCCAGTGTTGTCGGCGCAGCCGGAGGAGTCAGAGCTTGAAAGCTGATCCCCGGTGTCCTGGTCGAATGTGTACGTGAACTCGTCGTAGCAGACGAAGTCTCCGCTCACTTTGTCCTTGAAGGCGTCGAGCTGGGTCCCCGAGCACGTGACCGTGCCATCTGCGTTGTCCGTACATCCGCCGTCCTGGAATGCGGTCGCCTGCGTACCGTTCCCACCTCCAGTCGTGTCGGCCGCCACCGGCCCGACGCCGACGACGAGCATCGCGATGAGCGCCAGGATTGTTGCGACGGTGCGCATGGCACCACCCTCCGATCCCCCTTCCGCGGAGCGGGCTTGCCAGTGGCTCGGCGCAACCGAGGCAACCGTGTTGGCGGTGGCGCGTCAATACCTCCCGCGGGATGTCGCCATACTCCGGCGATTGGTGCACCCGGTCAACGAAGTTCTCAAGATCCGTTGCCGTTGCGCACCGCAATCTGAGGGTCGACTGTGACGCGGGCAACGGCAAAGGCCTCGGTTCGCTCGCTCGCCCAGCCTCGACGAATGAAGCGGCGGTCCACCACCGCCATACCATCGGCTCCGTGACCGACCTCGAGGCCGCCTGGGACGAGATCCACGAGGCGAAGCCGGACGGCTGGTTCGTCGGCCCGCCCACCCAGGCTGGGCGTCACAACGCGGATGGCGGCCCGTCAACCGGCGCGTAGGTTCCGGCGGAGTTTGGTCACAGGGCGAAAGGAATGGGTTTCTTATGGTCCCGCTGCGCTCGGTCCGGGTGGTCGTGAGGTCGGCCGCATGTCTCGGCATCCTGCTCGTGATGGCGCTGTTGGCGGGACCAGCTTCGGTCTCCGCCGCGACGACGCTGCTCCTGAATCCGGACACCGCGACGCCGGGGACGCGGGTCACGATCTACAACGCGTGCCTCGGCGTAACGGATAGCCCGCCAGCCAAGCTCCCGGCAGCCTTCGTCAGCATGTCGGTGCCCGATCAGCTGCCAACGGATGCGAATGTCTCCCGCGGTGTCGCGACAGCAAAAGCGAAGGCTGGCTCCGGCGTCTATGCCGTCGTGGTTCCGGAGCTGGCCCCCGGGCAGTACGACGTCAAGCTCGAGTGCAAGCCGGGCGACTGGAGCACGAACAATGCTGAAGGGATCGGCATGTTCCTGACCGTTCGGGCGGGCAGCCCCGACACGAGCGCTGCTCCCGACCCCGTCGCGCCGGGTCCGAGCGAGGATCAGCTTAGGACTCTGATCGTTGCCGCTGCCGGAATGATCGGGGCAACAGTTGCGCTTCGCCGGCGGCGAGCCCCGGTCGCCGCCAGGGGCTGACCTACGCACCCCAACCCAAGGTCGGGTGCATCGACTCGATGCCCAGCTGGAACAGACGTGACGCCGAGATACATCGAGCACGGCAAAGCGTGGGAGCAGTACGCCTTCGACACGCGGGAGCGCCACAAGGCTGGGCGGCGGTCGCGGGAGTGGACGGCCGTCGCGCAGTCCGAGCTCGACGTCGTGCGCGAGATGGCCCGGTGCCTGCGACTGATCGGCGAGGGCCGGGTCCCCGGCTAGGGCGCTGGCGACGCCTTCTTGAGCTGACCGGGCGCACCCTCTCGCCCGTGACCGTTGCCCGGCTTGCCGTCGGCCATCGAGTCCTTCCAGCCGGGGTGCGTCGGGCCGACGACCCAAGGCCCACCCGCCCACGGCGGCTTCCCCGGCTCGCGCAGTGCCGTTCCGTCGACAGTCTCGACATCGACCTCGGCCTCTCCTGCGCGAGTCGTTCCCGCCACCACGACCGACTTCCCGACGAAAGCGTCGAGCGGATTCTTGTCGCCCCAGAACCACGGCGGTCCTGCGGACAGGGTCCAGGTAGTTCCGGAGACGGTCATCGTGTATGTCGGATCATCGCCCGCGTCCACCGACTTCTGCACGGTGCCCCCGAGCGTGACGGCGGTCTCCGGACCCTTCTCGGCCTTGGCGGCCTTTCCGGGCTTCTCGGACTTCGACTCCTTGGGCGGGGCCGCCGATGGCGATGCGGCCAGCACCGGGATCGCGATCGCGAGCAACGCGACGCCCGACACCACGAGCAGGCCAACGCGTCGGTTCAAACTCTTCATCAAGGCCTAGTGTCTACGGTGACCTTGCGTCTGTGCTTGCAATGTTGAGCGCAAGGTTCAGGCTGTGGTGCTTCCGCGCACCGGGAATTGCGGGCAACGAAACGCCCCGGCTGGCCCGTCGGACAACCGGGGCGTCCGCGGCTGAACGCTACTAGGGCTTTCCTGCGCCGTCGGGCGCGCCGGGGTCCTCAGGCTGGCCGGGGTCTTCCGGCTTGCCGGCACCTTCGGGCTTGCCAGCTCCTTCGGGCTTGCCGGCGCCATCCGGCTTTCCGTGATCCGCTGGAGGACCAGCGTCTGCGGGCTTGTGATCGGCAGCTGTCGCCTGCCCGTGATTGTCCTTCGCGACCGCCGAGACATCTGCGCCACGGTTCGTGTCCGGCGTCAGATCATCGCCCTTGGCGACGGCCGACACGTCGGCACCGTGCTGAGCGGCATCGGGCAGATCCGCGGGCGCATCAGCCGGCTCCTCGGCGACGACGGCCGGGGCCTCGTCGGCGGGCGGACCAGCAGGGCTAGCCGGTCGGGCCGGAAGGGGTTTGCCGGCTGCCTGGGTCGCCTTGTCCAGGCCATTCGATGCGGCGTCGGGGAGCGCGGTGAACGCGAAGGCGCTGCCGGCGGACAAGCCGAGCACGACGAACGCGATGGCGATGCTTCGGATGCGAGGCGTAGGCGTGGTCCTCCCTTGGTATCCCCCGGGGGTTCACGAATTGGAACGCCCTGAGCCCGGAGGCGTTAGGGAGCCAATCGTCCTGGCCCGGTTGCCGGGCAAGGAAACGCCCCGGCGTCGGGGGATGACGCCGGGGCGCGGTGCGGAGCCTACCGATGGCAGGCGCGTCCATCTGGTCTAGAGGCCGAGGATTTTCTGCACCTAGCCGGTCCGGACGTAGGGCTCGGCGTTGAACCCGAAGTCTTCCCTGATCGGGCCGCGTCAGAAGTGCATCCGATGCAAATAGCCGACAACCTGTGGCCCACGCGCATCTAGCTGGCCAGGTCGTCCGGGTCAAGGTCGACGTCGCGCCCGGGCTTTCAGCGTGCCGAAAACACGTATGACCGCCGAGACCGGATCGATGGGCCTGACGCCACGACTTCGGACGTCGTTCACAAGCTCGGTGCCTGCGGCTGATCCGGACGGGACGCACACCCGACAAGGAGCGCCGTCGGGTGAGCGCCCTGCCGAGGTACCAGAGCTCGACGAAGACGTCGAAATCCACCCTTGGCCTGCCGCTCGTGCCGACAACCACCGGCTTGACCGTCCGCACTTTCTGGGTTGACCAGCACTGCTGCCAGAGCGTGCCAGGCGCGCTGCTCGCGTGCTTCGAGATCGAGTCCGAACGTCCGGACGGCGCTCGAGGCCAGATCGTCCTCGGTGGCGGCGACGTCAACGCCATCCGAGCCGCCCTGGGAAAGCGATTCGGGAACTGGCCTTTCGCGCGCCGACTCATAAGGTTGTAGCGCGACCACCCAGGCCGCGCGCACCTGGAGGCCCGATGCATCGGGATCTCGTGGAGCGGGCGATGACAGGCGATCACGACGCGTTCGCAGAGCTGGCGCGCGTCTCGATCGGCCGGCTCTTCGTCGTCGCCCGGCTGATCCTGCGTGACGAGGCCGCGGCAGAGGACGCGACCCAGGAGGCCCTCGTGGCCGCCTGGCGCCACATCCACGGCCTGCGCGACGCCGACCGTTTCGAGGCCTGGCTCCACCGGCTGCTTGTCAACGCGTGCCATCGCGAGGCGCGCCGAGGGGGCGGGCGGCGGGCCATCGAGATCCACGTCGAGGCAATCGATGCGCCGCAACCCGACTCGAACCTCGGCGTGCTGGATCGGGACGAGCTCGAGCGCGTGTTCGTTCGGCTCGATACCGACCAGCGAGCCGTGATCGTCCTGCACTACTACCTGGGCTATTCGCTCGACGACGCCGCGGAGGTCCTGGGCGTTCCCCGGGGAACCGTCCGCTCAAGGCTCCATCGGGCGACGCAGACCATGCGCGCCGCGCTCGATTCCGACGCTCGGCAGCCATTGGCCCGCGGGGGGAGGCCGGCATGACCGCGCGCACCCCGCAGCCCGACGAGTTCGACCTCCTCCTCACCGCCTGGCTGGACGCGGACGCGCAGGTCCGCGAGCCGGAGCACCTGCTCGCAGGCGTGCTCACGCGGACCGCGCGTGCGCGCCCGCTGCCGGCCTGGCGGCTCTCCGAAAGGTGGCTCCCCATGCAGCTCGCCCTCCGCGCCCAGCCCCGGGTCCGGCTCGTGCCGCTCCTCGTCGCCCTTGCCCTGATCGTCGCCGCGCTGGTCGCGGTCGGGCTGATCGCCGGGTCCCGGCGCCACGTTCCGCAGCCGTTCGGCCTCGCCAAGAACGGCCAGATCGCGTTCATCAACGATGGCAAGCTCGTTACCGAGAACGCCGACGGATCCTCGTCGGTCACGCTCCTCCCGGACTCGCACGGCCAGCCGGACGCCCGTTTCTCGCGGGACGGCACGAAGCTCGTCTACCTCGACCTGCTCGGGACGAGCACGCCCCCCGGCCCGGCGAGGCTCCAGGACGTGGTGGTCGCCGACGCCGACGGCTCGCACGCGTCGGTCGTAGCCCACAGCGTGGCTGCGGTCGGTCCGATGTGGTCGCCTGACGGGCGGTGGCTCAGCTACACCACGATCGGCGACGGCCGCGCCTTTGTCGTGCCCGCCGACGGTTCGCGGCCACCGACCGACATCGGTTTCTTCTCCGCCGGGGGCACGCCGAGCTGGTCGCCCGACAGCATGCGACTTGCGGTCGCCGCGGGCGACCGCGAACTGTGGCTCGTCAACCGTGATGGGACCAACGCCCACCGGATCAGCCACGGCGACTACGCGAGGGTCGGCGAGAGGGGATCGAACGCGGACTGGAGCCCCGATGGCACGCAGCTGCTGTTCGGCGCCATCGGCGCCGGCGAGCCTGAAGACCTTCAAGATACCGGGCTCTACGTCGTCGGGCAGGACGGCGCCTCTGAGCGCCTGATCTCGCCGTGCGCCAACAACGGCGTGTGGTCGCCGGACGGGAGCATGCTTGCGTACGTTCGCTGCGGGACCGGCGTCGGCCCGTCACTTGTGGTGGCCGATGCGAACGGCAGACTAATCCGGGTGCTCGACGGCTACTACGGCTGGTATATCCCCGTCTGGTCGCCGGACCAGACGCGGATCGCGATCCTGGACGACCGGCCGGGACCTGCCAACGAGCCCGGACCGCCGGTCATCGTCCTCCTCGATCCAGATGGGAAGGAACCTCCGGTCACGTTGCCCGCCGGCAACACCACGCTGACCGATGACACGGGCCCGGACGTCACGCTGACCTGGCAGCGACTCGCGCCCTGAGCTCAGTCACTGTTGCGGACGATCGTCTCGCCGCCGAACGCCATCGCCGGTGCCACCTGGAACGCGTCGGCGATGTCGTTCCACGCCTTGAACCCGGGGGGTCGACGTGGTGCCCCTCGCCCGTCGCCGCCGACAATCCGGAGCCTGGTCCGCGCCGCTCACCCAGCCGCATTGACTTGCTTGTCGCGCTGTTGCTGCAGTCGCGAACCGCCGGAAAGCAGCTCCGCTCAGTCGATGTGAACCTGGCTGCAGTCCGTCGTGTATGCGGCCACGCCGCCCGCGACGAGCGTCCAGGTGATGCCCCAGTCAGTGTCGTGAAGCCCGAACGACGCGACTTCATCAGGGGTGATCTTGACCTGTCCGTGGGCATTGCCATGCGCGTCCGTCGTGAGCACGGCGCCATTCGCGAAGGGGAAGGCGAGCGGGCCCGAACAGCTGCCGGCGAAGAGCAGCAGGACGACGGCATAGGCGGTGTCCGGCTTGGCGCCGCCGATCATGTAGTCCTCGATCGCGAAGTTCACGGGCCCACTGGTGTGCGTATTCACGACCTGCCCGCTCTGGAGCTCGGGGTGGCCAGCCGCAGCGCCGGCAGCCGTCACCGAGAGGGAGAGGCGGGCGGTGTGCTCGCTCTGGTCGGCGAGGGCAGGACCCGCGGTAACCGCCATCGCGAGCAACGTGATCGGGACCAACCGTAGGAAGCGCATCTCCATCCTCCTGTACCGGGTTCTCGTGCTAACCGCCTCGCCCCCAGGGCCGGACCGCATGGGCGCACGAAGGGCTTCCGGCCTCTACGCCTTCACCACGACGCGAGCTGGCCTTCCCCCGGCTCGCCGGCGCATCGCAGCCTCCGTTCACCACCCCGCATTCCCCGGCGAGGAAGGTCTACACCTTCGGGGGACGGGAATCCACTCCTCGGGGCCACCGGTGCATGCCGCATACGAGATCTCGGACCTCGGGGACGCCGGTCTACATCGAGCGGCGCGGATGGGAGCAGTACGCCTTCGATACGCGGGAGCGCCACAAGCACGGGCGCCGGACCCGGGGGTGGACAGCAGTGGCGCAGTCCGAGCTCGAGGTCGTTCGGGAGATGGCGCGATGTCTGCGACTAATCCGAGATGGGACCGTGCCCGCCTGGAACCTTTTGCCGCTCCAGCTCGGCCTCGAGCGCGGCTTCCTGCTTGTCGAGCTCGTCAAGTTCGCGGCGCTCATCTTCGATGCGGCGGCGGGCCATCTCTTCGAAGTTTCCGCGCATAGCCAGGCGCTCGTTGTGGCTGATCTGATTGAGGATTGCCTCTCTCGCCCGCCGGATGCTGCCGAGCGATCGTGCGCGTGATGCCGCAAGTCGGGCATCCAGTTCCGGGTCGTCCATCAAAGGGATCTCCGCGACCCCCCGATGTCATCAATCGCGCTCGAGTCTGTGTCAGCACGTCATGAGCGGTGACGGCGGCCGGCCTCGTCGGCGTGTCGATCGCCTCGCAAACGCCACGCGGTCGACCGTTGGCGAAAAGGGGAAGCTTTCGCAATCTCTGCCGGTCCAGTGATCCGCTGCCGGTAGCCGCAACGGCTCTGACATGGCCAGCAGGCCGAGAATTCAGGACGCTGCGACGTCGTCGTTGCTGTGATGGCGTCAAGTCCGTGGCTGGGGCCCCGGACCGCAGCTGACGGGCCCGCGTTGACCGGTTGACAGGGGCGGCGAATACGCAGGCCCGCGCTGCACTACGGGCAGGTCCGCGCCGGCGAGTTTTCCTCCCCGGAACGACAAACTGGCGCGGACCTCGCCGCCCGCGTTTGCGCTCTGCGATGTCCCCTCGATGAGCCGTGCGGCCACTGCTAACGCGGCCGCCGCGCCCGTCGTGGAGCATGTGGCTCGCCCGCTTTTCATTCCTTCGGACCGATAAGTGCGGCGGTCAGTCAACAGAGCCCGCGTGCAAGCGACCTTTCGACCAATCGGCGCGACCACGCGGGCTCTTGGCTTGCAAACAGGCCTGCAAGGCTGCGGTCGCATCGTTACCAGATACGAGATCCGCGTTCTTGATCCCATTTTTGCGAGAGATGAGTGCGGACGCGGGTCCCGACCGGGCAAGGTCCGCGTTGTGTCCATCCTCCCCCCGGACAGGACGCGGACCTTGTCTGTCTCGAGCCGTTCAGGGACACCCTCTCCCCGGATGCTTGGCGACCCCGCTCAATCGGTGGTGCACGACGCTCCGAGGTCGCACAAGAGTCGTTCCCGCGCCGTGAAGTAGTTGTCGAATGCCTTGCGACCGGCTCTGTCCATGCCGGCGAGATCGGGGTGGGACGTGGCGGTCGATCGCTCGACCTCCACGGCTTGGTACACGGTGGCCGTCCGGATCAACTCTTGCAGGTCTGCCGCGGCGTCAGCGGGGACCTCGAGCTCATTCAGGGCAGCGACATAGAGGCCCATGTGCTGGGCAATATCTCGGGAGCGGGCCCGCATCCCCCGGAGATTGTCCGGATAGTGCTTGTCGGGGTCGATCGCCGGCGAAGCGGTGGCCCTCGCCTCGAACCAGGCCAAGGCTGCCTGCCGGACCGTGTCCGGGTCGGGCGCGGGTGTCGTCAGTGGGACAGCGGACGGCGCAGAGTCGGCCGAGTTGGACGGAGCCGGGTCGCCGTCGGCGGACGCCGTGGCGTCGGCGGCCGCTGGGCTGCCCGCGGCCGACGGCGGCGGAGCGGTGGGCGTCGTGCTTCCGCAGCCCGCTAGCGAACACAAGAGCAGGATCGCAACTACAGCCAGCTTCATGTCGGACTCCCTCGTGACGGTGACGCGGCTTCGACAGCCGGTGCATGAGGGATTGGGGCCAGACCTCTTTCGAAGGTTCATTCTTGGCCCGCGCGTGCGCAGAGTCGGCCTCGGGGTCCCCGGACATGACGACGCCCCGGCGTCGGGGGATGACGCCAGGGCGCGGTGCGGAGCCTACCGATGGCATGCCCCCGCTAACCCCCAAGTGATGGGCACTCATGTTGAGGTTCCGCGTGTCGACGAGCACGGGCGCCGGACCCGGACTGGACGGCGGTCGCGCAGTCCGAGCTCGAGGTCGTGCGCGAGATTGCGAGGTGCCTTCCGCTCGTCGGCGCGGGGCAGGTTCCCCAGTGAAAGCCGCAAGTTCATAATCGCGCGACGGCCGGGGGGCCGGTGAGTCCAAGGAGGAACGCCGATGGCATGGAACGAGCTCTCCCAGACGGTCAAGCTCTTGGCCCTGCTGGGCAGGACAAGGCCGGAGGTATACGACGCCTTCCCGCCGCACGACCCGGGAGTGCTAAACCGCTTCGACGCGGTTGCGCTCAACCCGCAGCCAATCCCGCCGGGGCGCGAGCTGGTCGCAGGCGCAGTCGTGATGGCCCGACGCATCGCTCAGATCGCGGTCCAGGCCGAGGTTCGCGGCGAGGAATCCCCAGCGTGGGTGTCGGAGATCATCGACGACTGGTGCGGCACGATGTGGCCGCGCAAGTGGCCATGGCCGGGACCGGGGCCCCGGCCTGACGAAGGGCCGTTCCCTGAGCCGTGGAGGCTGAACGAAGCCCAGGTCGCCGGCGCTGTCGTGTTCGCTTCGTTGGCCGCCAGCCTGGGCGAAGGCCGTCTACGCGATGCCCTCGGCAAGGGTGCGGAGCAGCTTGTCGACGCAGCAACGCAGCAGATGTAACCCGCTCCTGCTCGCCCGGAGGCTGAACGTCAGCGTCCTGGTCGGCCTGCTGCAAGGCCGCGGTCGTCAGCGCCCCCACCAGGTTTAGGAATCGCCCCGGCCTCGACGCGAGGACCGGGGCGATTGCGTAGGCGAAGGGCGTTTCCGGACGCAGGCCACGCCCATGTGGGTTGGGCTATAGGCCGAGGACCTTCTGCACCATTCCGGTCCTAACGTACGGCTCGGCGTAGAAGCCGAAGTCCTCCTCTGATCGGGACGCGCCGGAAGTGCATCCCCATGTAAACAGCCGACGTCGCCTTCGTCCGGGTCGAGGTCGACGTCGCGCCCGGTTTGCCCGGCGTGCATGACCCACGCATGACGGTCCCTCCGGTCGCCCCGCCGCGGTCTGGCGGCGAACCGGGATCGCACCGGCGGGCTCGGAGCCGGAGGGGCCGGGTACGACTGAGCATGCCAGCTCCCCTAGCTACCTCCTGGACAGGTCAGGCGCGCCGACGATGATGAAGACAACGAGCGCGATCACGAGCAGGAGCATGCCCGGGATGAGCACCGGCAGCCGGCTGAGGAACAGTCGGCCGAGTGGTCCCGGACCGCGGGAGGCCGCCGCCGTGACCTCGTCGAGCGCAAGCTGGTCGAAGCTAAGCCCGCACGACCTGCAGTCACTCGACCAACCGACCCGGTGGGTTCCGCACGCCGGGCAGACGGTGGTCATCGCCCCCAACAGGCCGCGAGTCCTGTCCTGCCCCAATGCCGTGGTCTCGGCAGGGAGCTCCTGATCTGCCGCGCGGCCCTGCCCGCAGCTGTAGCAGCGGCCGCTTTCGGGTCGATTGATCGAGCGGCACGAACCGCAGACCCAGGGGCCCTTCATCCGCCGAGCATGGGTCTTCGTCGCGTCCGCCACAAGTCGCCCGATTACCGCCGGGCCCTCCCAGCGGATCGTGACTTGGCGTGTCCCCGGCGGAGCTGGAGATAGCGGTCGATCGACTGGCCACCTAACTGCGCCCGCGTCGCTCAGCGGATGGAGCAGCCGCCTTCTAAGTGTCCCGGACAGTCCGACGTGCTTCCGTGCGTGGCCACTGAACCGGAATGGCCCCTGTTAGTTGCTCGGTTGGGCTTCGTCGCGGGCCAGCTAACTGAACGCCTCCCCGACTGGCTGAAGGCGAACGAGCAGTGGCGGGTCGTCCGGCTGGCCTACGCTGACCGAGTCCGGGCCGACCTCGGAGTCGGTCAGCCGGCCCCGGTGTAGGCCTTATGTCATCCCCGCTGCCCGGTCGCGCCTCCACGCCTCGCCCTCCGACCAGAGCCGTACCCTCCGCATGTGACCGACCTCGAGGCCGCCTGGGACGAGGTCCAGCCCACCTGCTTGTCTCGATCGCGGTGTCCTTCATACCGATCGTCGTTGTGCCGATCGCCCTGATCGCCACCTTCGTCTCGCGCCGCGGAGGTATCGAGACATACCCCGAGCTGACCTACGAGGTCGCTCGGGTGATCGGTCCTATCGCGGCGGGTGCCGCATCGTTCATCCCTCGGGCACGCGGACCTGTCCACGACCGCTGACGTCTACGCCCACCTCACGACTCGGATGCTTGAGGAGACCGCTGCCCGGATGGACGTGATCCTCGGCCCAAGCCGAGAGGCCTCGTCAGGTTGATGGGGGTACAGACGGGGGTACGGGCTCAAACGAAAGCCCCTCCGGGAGTGACCGGAGGGGCCATTTCGTGCTCAGAAGAGTGGTCGGGGCGGAGCGATTCGAACGCTCGACCTCCTGAACCCCATTCAGGTGCGCTACCAGGCTGCGCCACGCCCCGAGGCGCCTAAGGGTAGCAGCCGGTCCTGATCGGCGGTGGGGCCTAGGCCGCGGCGTCCAGCAGGGCGGAAGACTGGCGGCGGCGTCGAGCGCTGAGAGCGGCCGAGCCGACGACGATGGCCGGCAGCAGCAGGAGGACGATCGCGAACTCGGGTCGCGAGTAGGCCATCGTCACGGGATCCGCGGTCGGCGACGGGCAATCGGCGCAATACGCCCCCTGGGGCGCTGGCTGCATCGCGAGCAGCCACCAGAGTGCGGCCACGACGAGGGCGATGGCGGTGGCCGATCGGCGGGCGAGCCCTCCGGCGACCAGGGCGATCGCGCCGCCGGCGATCAGCGTGGTCGTCGCGCCGACGATCACCAGGTCCACCCCGATCGCCGTTCCCGGCAGGCGGCCGATCCAGTACGCATCTCCGAGGGACAGGCTCGGATCGGCGGCGACCTCGCTCAGAGCTTGGAGGAACAGGACCACGACGCCTGCGGCGCACGCCACCAAGCCGGCCCCCGTGGCCAGTCGCGCCGCGCTCCAGGTCCGTGCCACGCCGCGAAACCTAGGTCGGAGGCCCGCTCCCGTCAACGATCGTCCGCGGGGCCAGGTCAGCCCGCGGCAACGCGGCTCACTCGGCGGAGGCGGCCCGCTCGGCGCCGACCCGCGCCGCCCAGCGGTCGTAGTCGGCGAGCTCGTCCTTGGATTCGCGGGCGAGCAGGTCGATCAGGCAGCGGCGAACGCTCTTGCCCTCGAACAGCGCCAGGTGCACCTCGCGCGCGATCGGCATCTCGACGCCCAGGTCGTCGGCCAGGGCGAGGGCCGCGTCGACGGTGTACGCCCCCTCGGCCACGCCGGCCAGCGTCGCCTCGATCTCGGCCCACGTGCGGCCGCGCGCGAGCTCGACGCCCAGCCGGTGGTTCCGCGACAGCGGCGAGCCGCACGTCGCGATGACGTCGCCGATCCCGGCCAGCCCCGCGAACGTGAGCGGGTTGGCGCCGGCCGCGATCCCGACGCGGGTCATCTCGGCCAGGCCACGGGTCATGAGGCCCGCCTTGCCGTTATCGCCGAACCCGAACTCCTCGGCCGCGCCCGCCGCGATGGCGACGATGTTCTTGAGCGCGCCGCACAGCTCGACGCCGAGCACGTCGCGATTGACGTACAGCCGGAAGCGGCGCCGACCCAGTCGCGCCTGGATGCGCGTCGCGAGGGCTTCGTCGAGCGCCGCGACGACCGCCGATGCCGGCTGACGCCGGGCGATCTCGATCGCGAGGTTGGGACCGGACAGGGCGGCGATGCGGCGGGGATCGATGCCCCCGGCCTCGGAGATCACCTCGGTCATCCGCAGGTGGCGGCCACGCTCGATGCCCTTCACCACCGACAGGATGTCGGCGGACGCGGGGATGTGGGAAGCGACCCGCGCGACCGTCTCCCGGAGGTGCGCCGACGGCGTGGCGAACACGACGAGGCCGGTCGCGTCGGCGAGGGTCGAGGGATCGTGGCTCGCGCGGATCCCGGCCGGCAGGTCGATGCCCGGGAGCCGCGCCTCGTTGCGCCGCGTGTCTGCGATGCGAGCCGCCGTCTCCGGGGAGTGGCACAGGAGCGTGACCGGCTCCCGCTGGGCGACGATCGCGGCGAGCGTCGTCCCCCACGCGCCCGCCCCGATGACCGCGACCCGCGCGGGCGCGTCCCCGAACCCGGAACGCGACCCCTCCGCCGCCCCCATCAGCCCTTCTTGGCGCGCGCCGCCCGACGCCGAGGAAGCTTCGCCCGGATCTGGTCACGGAAGACGAGCCGGATCGGGGTCCCGTCGAAGCCGTAGGCATCGCGCAGCCGGTTCTCGAGGTAGCGCCGGTACGAGAAGTGGATCGACGCCGGGTCCGTCGCGAAGAACACGAACGTCGGCGGCGCGACGCCCGCCTGGGTCGCGTAGCGGATCTTCGAGCGGCGTCCGCGGACCATGGCCGGCGGCGTCCGCTCGATGGCGGCCGAGACGAGACGGTTGAGCTCGCCGGTCGGGATCCGCCGGCGGCGCTCGCCCCACACCTCGACCGCCAGCTCCAGCACCTTCTGCACGCGCTGGCCGGTCTTGGCCGAGATCGACACGATCGGCGCGTAGTCGATGAACGGGAGCTCCCGCCGCAGGCCGGCCGCGAACTCGTCGAACGTCTTGTGGGTCTTGTCCTCGACGATGTCCCACTTGTTGACCGCGATGACGAGGCCTCTCCCCTCCTCCACCACGTAGCCGGCGACGTGCGCGTCCTGGGCGGTCAGGCCGTCGGCGGCATCGAGGACGAGCACGGCGACGTCGGCGCGCGAGATCGCCTTGAGCGCGCGCAGCGTGGAGTACCGCTCGGCGGCGGGTCCGGAGGCGACCTTGCCCCGCTTGCGGATGCCCGCGGTGTCGATGAGGACGACCTCGCTTCGGCCCCACGGGATCGTCGTGTCGATGGCGTCGCGCGTCGTGCCCGGCACCTCGGACACGATCGTCCGCGTCTCGCCGAGGAGCGCGTTGAGCAGGCTCGACTTGCCGACGTTCGGCCGGCCGACGAACGCGATCGCAGGCGGCTCGTCGTCCTCGGCCGCCATCATCGCGTCCCACCGGGCGGCCTCGGCATCGGTCCCGTCGGCGCCATCCTCGCCGTCGGTCTCGTCGCCGTCCTCGCCCTCCTCGGCCTCCTCGCCGCCGAGATAGGGCTCGATCCGACCCGCGGCCATGTCCGAGGCCCACGCCTCGGCCTCGACCTCCCGGGCCTTGCGCGCGGTCTCCGCCTCGCTCTCGGGCGGCAGCGCCCACACGACGGCGTCGAGCAGGTCACCGACGCCCCGGCCGTGGCTGGCCGAGATCGCGAACGTGTCCTCCCAGCCGAAGGCGTAGAACTCGGCCGCGTCGAGCTCGCGCTTCTCGTTGTCGGCCTTGTTGGCGGCCACCAGCACGGGCTTGGTCGTGCGACGCAACAGCTCGGCGGCGTCCTGGTCGGCCGGCATCGGGCCGGTCCCCGCGTCCACCAGGAACACGATCACGTCCGCCTCGTTGATCGCGAGCCGCGCCTGGAGCTGGACCTGGGCCTCGATCGGGTCGCCGGGCGCGATCTCGAGCCCGCCGGTGTCGACGACGACGAACCGCCGCCCGTTCCACTCGGCGTCGCCGTACAGGCGGTCGCGGGTCGTCCGGGCCCGGTCCTCGACGATCGCCGCCCGCGCGTCACCGACGACGCGGTTGAACAGGGTGCTCTTGCCGACGTTCGGGCGACCGACGAAGGCGACGACCGGCAGGCCGGCGGAGCGGGCCACGGTCTACTCCGCGCCGGCGGGAACGGCGGCAGGCGCGGCGGCGTGCGACGGCAGGGAGGTGGTGCGGCCGGCCGGGTGCGCCGCGGCGTCCAGCGCGCCGCGCGCGAGCGCGACGGCCCCGGCGCGGGTCTGGTCGGTGCCGGCGAGGACGAAGATCCGCTCGGCGACGTCGCGCAGGTCCTCGATCGGGGTCGAGGTGCCGCCGGTGACGCCGACGATGCGTGCGCCGTCGAACGGCGCCTCGTCGATCGAGATCGCGGGCGTTCTCGACCTGGATCGCGGCCGTGCCGACGATCTGGCACAGGCGGGTGAGCTCCTTCGTGTTCGCGGAGTGGCGACCGCCCACGACCACCATCAGGTCGACCTCGCGCGCCGTCTCGAGGGTGTCCTCCTGGCGCCGGATCGTGACCGGGCAGACCGAGTTGATCACCTTGAGCTCGTGGGCCCGCGAGACCATGAACGCGGCCAGCTTCTCGAACTTCCACGGCGGCTGGGTCGACTGGGTGATGAGCGCCATCCGCTTGCGGCGCGGGATCCGGTCCCAGTCCGCCTCCTCGTCGACCACGATCGCGTCGGGCGCGAAGCCCAGCAGCCCGACGACCTCGGGGTGCTTCGGCGTGCCGAGCAGGACGACCGTGTAGCCGTCCTCGACCAGCTGCTCGAGCTGGCGCTGCTCCTGGATGACCCAGGTGCAGGTGCCGTCGATGACCTCGAGGCCGCGCGCCTCGGCGCGCTCGAACACCTCGGGCTTGACGCCGTGGGCGCGGATCACGACGGCCGCGCCGTGATCGACGTCGTCGAGCGACTCGACGCTCTCAACGCCGATCTGCTGGAGGTCGCGGATCACGCCCTCGTTGTGCACGACCTGGCCGAGCGTGGCCGTCGCCTTGCCGGCCGACGCCGACTCCTTGGCCTTGTCGATCGCCTCGCGCACGCCGTAGCAGAAGCCGGTGCGCTTCGCGATACGGACGTCTTCGACGGTTCCCATGCCGTGTCGATGGTCGCACACGCGCGACGATCGCGCCGCGCTACGGGCTACCTGGCGGTGTCAGGTTTTCGCCACTCCCGTGTCGTCCTCGACCGCGGCCGCGTAGGCACCCCGGTGCCGGGGTTCGAGCAGGGCCGCGATCCGGCCCATGATCGCGGTCGTGGCGATCCTCTTGGCCGCGCGGCGGTCGGCCCCCGCAGGGACGACGTCGGCGACGCGGAACGGTGAGCCGATATGGACGGTGATCGTGCGCCGCGGGATCGGGATGGGCAGCTTGCTCCCCTTGGGCCAGACCTTGTCGCTGCCGTTGATCCCGATCGGGACGATGGCGGCGTTCGTCCGCATCGCCAGCGTCGCCAGGCCGTCCTTCGCCTCCTGGAGGGAGCCGTCGGGGCTGCGCGTGCCCTCGGGGAAGATCAGCAGGACGTCGCCCTCCTCGAGGATCCGCGTCGCGAGGCGGTAGGCCTCGATGTCCGCGGTCGAGCGGTCGACCGGGTGGACGCCGCCGTGCGCCGCCAGCAAGCCGAACACCGGCCAGTCGAACAGTTCCTGCTTGCCCAGCCAGTGGATCCGGCGGGTCCGAAGGGCCGGGGTGATCCACGAGCCCGTCACGAAGGCATCCGCGTTGGAGATGTGGTTGATGGCGAGGATCACGGCGCCCGTGCGCGGGATGTGCTCGAGCCCGTCGATCCGCACGTTCGCGAACGTCCGGGCGCCGATGCGGGCCGCGAGCGCGACCATGCGCATCCAGATCGGGAGGTCGTTGTCGAGCTGCATCGCGCGCTCGCGGTTCGGCGATCGTGGTGCCGACGGGGCGCGGGCGGCTGCCGATGCGGGCCGCGGCGCGCGGGCGGGCTCGGCCGTCGGCGGCACGGAGGCGGCGGCCACCGGGACGGGCTCGGCCGGCGTCTCGCGTTCAGGGGCGGGCGCCGGGGTCGGCTCGTCGGGCGTCACCGGGGCATCGGCCGGCCGTCCGGTCGTTGCCGGGGCCGGCTTCCGACGGCCGTTCGACGGCCGCGGCCTCGGCGCGATGGCCGCCTCGACGTTGTGGATCGCGGCCTCGACGATGTCGACGGTCAGCTCGAACGGGTTCCCGTCGGTCTCGATGATCACCGCGTCGTCCGCGGCCCGGAGCGGCGCCACGGCACGGTTCCGGTCGAGGTCGTCGCGGACGCGCAGCTGCTCGCGGACGGCCTCGGCCTCGTCGCCCGCCGGGTCCAGGCCCCGCTCCCCGATCCGGCGCGCCGCGCGCTCCTCGACGGACGCGTCGAGGAACAGCTTGAGGTCCGCGTCCGGCAGCACCACCGTCCCGATGTCGCGGCCGGCGACCACGATCCCCCCGTCCGCCGCGAGCGCGCGCTGGCGCGGCAGGAGCGCCGCTCGGACGTCGCCGTTGCGCGAGACGCTCGACACCGCGGCGTCGACCTCGGGGCCGCGCGCCTCGTCCGTCGTGTCCGCGCCGTCGACGAGCACCCGGGTCAGGCGGCCGGAGCCATCGTCGGCGAGCGTGACGCGATCGGCGAGGCCGACGAGGCGCTCGGCGTCGTCGGTCGCCACGCCCTCCCGCAGCGCGGCGGCGGTCAGGGCCCGATACAGGAGGCCGGTGTCGACGAAGCGGAGGCCCAGCCGTCCGGCGGCGGCGGCGCCGACGCTGCTCTTGCCGCTCGAGGCCGGCCCGTCGAGCGCGACGACGATCCGCCGCTCGTCGGCCTTGTCGGCCTTGGCTCGCGATCGCTGGGACCTGGCGGGCGCGGACATGGGCCCGAGCATACCGGCCGCGCATCGCACCGACCACGGATCCGGCCGGCCGCCGTGGCGTCAGCCGTCCGAGCGGCCGCTCGCGGCAAGGCGGCGAACCTCGGATGCCGAGAGCGGCCGGACGTCGCCCGCGGCGAGATCGCCCAGGCGGAGGGACCCGATCCGCACGCGGACCAGCCGCCGGACCGGTGCGCCGACCTCGCCGAACATCCGCCGTAGCTGCCGCTTCCAGCCCTGGTGGATCGTGACCCGGACCCAGGTCAGCCGTGGATCCGCGGCCGGGTCCAGGAGCTCGGCGAGCAGCCGGTCCTCGGTGTGCGTCTGCCCGCGCAGGCCGCTGACCGTCGCGACCCCCTCGGTGAGCTCGACGCCGCCCTCGAGCGCCTCCGCCTGATCGCGCGTCAGCGGCCGCGCCAGGCCGACGGCGTACTCGCGCTCGACCCGGTACCGGGGATGGAGGACGCGCTCGGCCCAGTCGCCGTCGTTGGTGAGCAGGATGAGCCCCTCAGAGTCCTGGTCCAGTCGCCCTACCGGGTAGAGGCGCGCGCCGCGGGCGAGGTCGGCCGGAACGAGGTCGACCACCGTGGTCGCCGCGTGCCGATCCCGGACCGTGGACGTGACCCCGGCGGGCTTGTGGAGCGCGACGTACAGGGGTCGGACCTCCGCGCTCGCGATCGGACGCCCGTCGACGGACACCGCCTGGAGCGCCGGGTCGACCTTCTCCCCGAGGACCGCCGCCCGCCCGTCGACCGTCACACGGCCGGCGGACACCAGCTCGTCGGCGCCGCGTCGGGAGGCCACGCCCGCGGCCGCGAGGACCTTGGAGATCCGCTCGGCCGGCACGGGTCAGGGCTCGCCGTCGCCTGCCGCGTCCACGTCGACCGGCGCGGCGACCTCCGCGGCCGCCTCGTCCTCCTCGACCAGCCGCGTCGCGACGTCGAGATCGAGCGCCGGCAGCTCCTCGAGCGAGCGTCAGGCCGAACCGCTCGAGGAACTCGAAGCCGGTCCCGTACAGGTACGGCCGGCCCGGGGCATCCGAGCGCCCCTGCTCGACGACCAGGCGGCGGTGCAGGAGCGCGCGGACGGTGTAGTCGGAGTCGACGCCGCGGATGCGCTCGATGGTCGCCCGCGTGACCGGCTGGCGATAGGCGACGATCGCGAGCGTCTCGAGCGCGGCCGGGCTGAGCCGCACGGCGTCCGCACCCACGTAGCGGGCGACCAGCGCACCGGCCTCGGGAGCCGTCGTGAGCTCGACGTGCTCGCCCGACAGGATCAGCCGGATCCCCCGTGCGGCCAGCGACACCTCGAGGTCGCCGAGCCGCGCGTCCACCGTGGCCCGGTCGACCCCGGCCAGCAGGCCGATCTCGCGCCGGGTGAGCGGCTTCTCGGCGACGAACAGCAGCGCCTCGAGCTGGGCCTCCGTGAGCTCCCCCAGGGCCGGCGTCGCCGGCTCGGCCGCGTCCGGCGCCGGCTCGGGCGCGTCGTCGGCCGGCGCGTCCTCGGCGAGGGCGTCGGGCTCGATCACGCGAACGACTCCAGCGACTCGTCGAGCGGCGCGTCATCGTCGGCGGTGTCCAGGCCCGACGCGGCACGTTCCGCGGGTGTCGTCCGCCGGGCGACGATCGGTCCCCAGGGCTCGGCCTGCTCGACCACGATCTCGCGCCGCTTCATGAGCTCGAGCAGGGCGAGGAACGTCACCGCGACGACGACCCGATCGCGGACGCCCCGGAGCAGGTCCTGGAGGACCACGAGCGGCGCGTCCCGCAGCGCCTCGCGGATGATCGCCGCGCGCGAGGTGAGCGTCACGGTGCGGCGGATCGTCTCGGGCGGCGGCGCCGGCGGCGGCACGATGCGGGCCAGGCCGTCGAGCGCCCTGACGAGCAGCAGGGGCGACAGCGGCTCCGCGGCCGGCGGACGGGCGCCGGCGACCCCCGCGGCGTGGGCGGCGGTCGGCTCGCGGTGGAACAGGCCGTGACGCGCCCACGGGCCGTCGATCAGCCGCATGCCCGCGTCGCGATAGGCGCGGTACAGGATGAGCCGGGCTCGCAGCTCCGCCTCGGGATCGGGTCCCTCGTCGGCGAGCGCCACGGCGCCCTCGACGGGCCGGCGCGGCAGCAGCGCCCGCGACTTGATGAGGATCAGCTGGCTGGCCACGGCGACGAACGCCGAGACGTGGCCCATGCGGTCCTCGTCGAGCGTCGCCAGCGCGTCGAGATAGGCGTCGGCGAGCGCCCCCAGCGGCACCGTGAGCACGTCGAGCTGGCGGGCCTCGATGAGCGACAGCAGCAGCGCCAGCGGCCCGTCGAAGGCGGGCAGCGTGATGCGCGTCGCGGCCTCGGGGCGGCGACCCTCCCCGAACGCGACCGACGGCGCGGCGGATGCCGTCATCAGGCGGCCTCGTCCGCGAGCTGGAGCAGCCGGCCGTACTCGGGATCGCGCGGCTCGGCCTGGTAGCGCACGAGGTCGGCGGCGAACGGCGGGAGCCCGGCCGCCTCCACGAGGGCCGCGGAGGCCTCGGCGTGATCGCGCAGCCGGACGAAGGCGGCGCCCCAACCGGGCACGACCGAGGCGACGCGGATGACCCGCGGCCCGTAGGCCTCGCCGAGCGACCAGACGACCCGGGGCCAGACGCCGGTGTTTCCCTTCGCGCAGTCGTGCAGGAGGCCGGCCGCCAGCACGTCGCGGTCCGTCACGCCCGATCGGCGGAGGCCGGCGACGACGTCCAGCCCATGGCGCCGGTCGGCGAGGTGCATGGCGTCGAACAGGTCCAGCTCCGGCGGCTGGAGCCACGCCGCCAGCGCCGCCCGCTCGGCGGGCCGCACGCGGGCGGTGAGGTGCCGCTGGAACTGGCGGGCCTTAGATGCCCACCAATGCATTGGTGACCCCGGTGATGAGGCTGCTCAGCGGACGGCTGAACAGGAGGACAACCGCGAGCACGACGAAGATGCCGTACTGGGTCAGGAAGGGTCGGATCTGCCACGCCTGGCGCGGGGTGAGGATGCGGTACAGGAGCGCCGATCCGTCGAGCGGCGGGACCGGAATGAAGTTGAAGATCGCCAGCAGGACGTTGTACAGGACGAAGAAGTAGAGGACGTAGCCCACCATCGTGCCGGTGAGGCCGACGTCGGCCGCGTCGAGGATACGGAACACGACGGCCGCGGCGAGGGCCATCAGGAAGTTCGACGCCGGCCCGGCGAGCGCCACCAGGACCTCGCCGTTGCGCCGGTCGTGGAGGTTGGCGGGGTTGACCGGTGTCGGCTTGGCCCAGCCGATGATGAACCCGGTGAACAGGACCGAGACGGCGGTCATCAGCCCGCCCACCGGATCGAAGTGCACGATCGGGTTGAGGGTCAGGCGGCCGAACAGCTTCGCCGTCGCGTCGCCCTGCAGGTAGGCGACCGCGGCGTGGGCGAACTCGTGGACCGGGAACGCGATGACGAGGAAGATCGCGACGGTGATGAGCTTCGGGATCAGATCGGTCGTGTCGAGCACGCAAGCCTCGGGATCGGGGGGTCAACGGGTCGCGCGTATCGTACCGGCCGGGTCGCCGGGACCGCCGGAACCCGCCGCTCGCCTGCCGGCCCGACTTCACAACCGCGCGAGCAGCTCCCCGCGGCGGCGATCGAAGTCGGCCTGGTCGATCTCGCCCGCGGCGCGCCGCGCCGCGAGGCGGTGGAGCTCGGCGACGACCGCATCGGGCGGCACGGACGTCGCGGCCGGGGACGGTGGTACCGGGAACGACGCGACCGCGGGCATCGCCCGGAGCGGCGGCGACGTGGGGCGCGCCAGCTCCAGGCCGAGCTCGTGCCGGGCATCCAGCACCGCCGTCTTGAAGCCCTTCGCCCCGCGCAGCATCCGCAGCCGGCCGATCCCCGCGATCCCGGCGGTCCGGATGTCGAGGTCGCCGTACCCGAACACGCGGCCGAAGACCGGCTCGGTCAGGACGGCGTCGGCGATCCGGTCGAGCGAGGCGTCGGTCGCCCGCTTGTTGATCACGCCCCGGGCGCGGACGATCCGCCGGTTCGTGAGCACGATCTCCTCGCTCCGGAACGTGAGGGCGGACCACGCGATCGAGAGGACGCCGACCGCGACCAGCCCGAGCGTGACGTAGCCGAGCAGGCCGAGCACCGGCGAGCTGCCCTGGACCGTCGCCCGGACGTACAGGATGACGGCGGCGACCGCGAGCGCGAGCAGCGCCCAGATCGTCCGCCGCACGATGATCAGCGGATGCTGGCCGCCGCGGCGGACGATCCGCTCGCCCGGCGAGAGCAGCGAGTCGGCGTAGCTCACCGCTTCACGCCCGCGGGTGGGCCCGCGCGTACACCTCGCGGATCCGCTCGCCCGTGAGGTGGGTGTACAGCTGGGTCGTGGAGATGCTGGCGTGGCCGAGGAGCTCCTGGACGACCCGCAGGTCGGCCCCGCCCTCGAGCAGGTGGGTCGCGAACGAGTGGCGGAGCGTGTGCGGCGACACCCGGTCCCCCAGCCCCGCATCACCGGCCGCGGCCTTGGCCACGGCCCAGGCCTGCTGGCGGCCGAGTCGCAGGCCGCGCGGCGTCACGAACAGTGGCACGACGGGCCCGTCCGACAACCGGGCGGCCGCGAGCCAGCCGGCACGCGGCCAGGAGAGGTAGCGCGCCAGCCAGTCCACGGCCACGTCGCCGATCGGGACCACCCGCTCCCGGTCGCCCTTGCCGATCACGCGCACCCAGGCGGCGTCGAGGCTGATGGAGCCCAGGTCCAGGCCGAGCGCTTCGGACACCCGCAGCCCGGCGGCGTACAGGCAGCTCGAGCAGCGCCCGGTTGCGCACGCGAACCGCGCCCGCCTCGTCCTCGTCGTCGCCGCCGGCCGCCTCGAGCAGCCGCCCGACCTCGTCCACCGTCAACGTCTCGGGGAGCAGGCGCGGCTGGCGTGGCAGCTCCAGGTGGGCCGCGACGTCGACCGGGATCAGCCCGTCACCGTAGGCGAACCGGTAGAAGCCGCGGATCGCAGCCGCCCGGCGGCGGAGGCTGGTCGGGGCGAGGCCGGGGTCGTTGGGTCGCCCCCGCCGGGCACGCCTCGCCAGGTAGCCCTGCGCGATCTCCGGACCCGTCGCCCAGCGGGCACCCGCCCCGCGACTCGACGCGAAGTCGGACAGGTCCCCGCGATACGCGCGGATCGTCGCGTCGGCGACGCCGCGCTCCACGCGCAGGTAGTTCAGGTAGTCGTCGATCGCCCGGTCCAGGGACCCGGCGCCGGCGGTCTCGGCGGTCACGGGTGGATTGTCGCTCGCCGCGCCGATCGGCTCAGGCGGGCGCGTCGGCGAGCCGTCCGGCCCGCCACGCCTCCGCGCGGTCGAGCAGCTCGCGGGCGGACAGTCGCGACGCCTCGCCGCCGGCGGCGCCACCGATCATCTGGGCCAGCTCCTCCTCGCGTTGGTCGCGGTCGAGCCGCGTGACGTCGGTGACGGTCCGCCCGTCCCGCTCGCGCTTCGCGATCCGGTAGTGGGCGTCGGCGTAGGCGGCGATCTGGGGCAGGTGGGTGACGCACAGCACCTGGTGGTCGCGGGCCAGGGCCCACAGGCTGCGCGCGACCGGATCCGCGCTCCGGCCCCCGATCCCGGTGTCGATCTCGTCGAACACGAGCGTCGGCGTGTCGTCGACCTCGGCGAGCACCTGCTTGACCGCCAGCGCGACGCGCGACAGCTCGCCGCCCGACGCGATCCGCGCCAGCGGGCGGGCCGGCTCGCCCGCGTTGGGCCGGAACGTGAACACGACGGTGTCGATCCCGGTGACGTCGAACGCGACCGCGTCGCCGTCGACCTCGACCGCCGGATCGTCGCGCGCCGCCGGGCGTCGCCCGAGGGCGACGTCGAAGGCGTCGGGCGGGAACCCGAGCTCCGCCAGCACCGCCCCGACCGAGGCCGCCAGCCCGCTCCCCGTCTCCGCGCGCCGGATCGAGAGGCTGGCGGCCGCGTCGGCCACCTCGAGCAGGAGGCGGGCGTCCTCCGTAGCCCGACGGACGCGCTCGTCCTCGAGGCCGCGCAGCCGCTCCGCCTCGGCCGCCGACCGCTCGCCATGCTCGATGACCGTCGCCTCGTCGTCGCCGTAGCGCCGCAGCAGGCGGTGGATCTCGCCCAGCCGCTCCTCGAGCCGCGCCAGCGACGCCGGGTCGTGGTCCACGGTCTCGGCGAGGGCTCGCGCCTCGGCCGCCACGTCCTCGACCTCGGCCTCGAGGCCCGCCAGCCGGTCCGCGAGCGTCCCCCACCGCCCGTCGAGGCGCGCCAGCGAGCGAAGCTCCTGCTCGGCGCGGGCGACCTGCTCCCGCGCGCCGCGTCCCTCGCCGAGGAGCGTCTCGCGGACCTCGATCGCCCCGGCGGTGATCGTCTCGCCGTGCTGGGCCGTGGCCAGCTGCCCGGTGATCTCGGCGGCCTCGCCCGGCCGCAGGCCCGCCGCGGCGATCTCCGCCGCCTCGTGCTCGAGCAGGTCGAGGCGGCGGAGCAGCTCGCGCGGGTCCATCTCGAGCTCGGCCA
The DNA here is from genome assembly GCA_963767945.1 of uncultured Chloroflexia bacterium. Classification (GTDB taxonomy): domain Bacteria; phylum Chloroflexota; class Limnocylindria; order Limnocylindrales; family CSP1-4; genus CAIXZV01. Next base: position 873,199 of record CAVYGH010000013.1, read on the forward strand.
TGGCCGCCCGGTTCGCCCGCCACCGCTCGACGGCCCCGGCCACGATCGCCCGCAGCTCGCCGTGGCCACCGTAGGCGTCGAGCAGGTCGCGCTGCCAGCCCTCGTCGAGCAGGCGCTGCTGGTCGTGCTGGCCGTGGATCTCCACGAGCGGGCCGGTGGCCAGCGCCAGCCGTCCGGCGGTGACGGCGTCGTCGTCCAGTCGCGCGGTCGAGCGCCCGTTCGCGCCGACCTCGCGGACCGCGATCAGCGGCTCCGGCAGCCGGTCGAACAGCGCCTCGACCCGGGCGCCCTCCGCCCCGTGGCGAACCAGCGTCGCGTCGGCACGGGCGCCGAGGGCGAGGCCCAGGGCGTCGATCAGCAGGCTCTTGCCGGCACCGGTCTCGCCGGTGAGGACGTTGAGGCCGGGCGCGAGCGTGAGGCGCAGCCGGTCGATGAGCGCCAGGTCGTCGACCGCGAGCTCGAGCAGCCGGCCCGCGCGGTCCACCCGCGGCTCGGCGTCCTGCCGCTCAGCGGCCACGCCCGGCCCTCGCACGACGGCAGCAGCTGGACCTTCGTCCGCAGCAGGTCCCAGAACGGCATCGTCCCGGCCGGCTCGACGAAGCGGATCGGGCGCTCGAGGGCGCGCACCTCGACGACGTCGCCCACCTCGATCCGGTGGTCCTCGCGCCCGTCGATCGACACCAGCGCCTCGTCGGCCCCGATGACCTGGCAGCGGACGACCTGGTGCGGCGACACGACGACCGACCGGATCGCGGACAGGTAGCCGGCGATCGGGGTCACGACCAGGTTGCGGCTCTGCGGGTCGAGGATCGGGCCGCCGGCCGAGAAGGAGTAGCCCGGTGGAGCCGGTCGGGCTCGAGACCACGAGGCCGTCGGCGATGAACGTGGCCAGGTGCGACGCGTCGATCGAGACGTCCATGCGCACGACGCGGGCGAGCGAGCCGCGCGCGATCACGAAGTCGTTGAGGGCCGTGAACGTCCGCGACGCCGGGCGTCCGGCCGGCAGGATCGCGCCCACCAGGCCCATCCGCGGACGCAGCTCGTAGGCGCCCGTCCGCAGCTTCTCGAGGACCGCCTCGAGCTCGGGCGTCTCGGCCCTGGACAGGAACCCGACCTTGCCCAGGTTGATGCCCAGGATCGGGACGTCGACGGCGATCACCGCCTGGACCGCCCGCAGGAACGTGCCGTCGCCGCCGAGCACGACGAGGATGTCGGTGTCGGGCAGCTTGGCGCACAGGGCGTCGGTGTCGTCGGCCGCGGCGGCCCACTGGTCGACCTCGCGCATCCGGCACCAGCCGGCCGCCCGTTCGCTGAGCTCGATCGCCTGCTCGATGGTGGGGTTGTAGGCGAAGCCGATCCGGCGGATCGTCACCCGCTCCCCTCCCCGGCCGGCGCCCAGGCCGCCGCGACGGCGTCGTCGATCAGCCGCTCGAGGTCGGCGCACGACGGCCCGGCCCCGAGGTGGACGAGGAACTCGCGGTTGCCCTCGGGGCCCTGGATCGGCGACGCGATGACCCCGCGGGTGCCGAGCCCGAGCTCGGCGGCCCGGGCGGTCACGTCCCCGATGACCCGGCGATGGACGACGGGATCGCGCACGACCCCGCCCTTCGCCTCGGCGCGCCCGGCCTCGAACTGGGGCTTGACCAGGGCGACGATGGGGCCACGACCGTCGCGCAGGACCGAGCGGATGGGACCCAGCACGAGGCCCAGCGAGATGAACGAGACGTCGACGACCGCGAGGTCCACGGGCTCGGGCAGCGTCTCGGCCGTCAGCGTCCGGGCGTTGACCCGCTCCATCGAGACGACCCGGTCGTCGCGCCGGAGCCGGTCGGCGAGCTGCCCGTAGCCGACGTCGACCGCGTACACGCGGACGGCGCCCCGGTCCAGCAGGACGTCGGTGAACCCGCCGGTCGACGCGCCCACGTCGATCGCGACCCGGCCGGAGACGTCGATCTCGAAGGCGTCGAGCGCCGCCAGCAGCTTGTGCGCCCCCCGGCTGACCCAGCGCGATCCGCCGGCGACCGAGACCGGGGCGTCGTTGGGGACCAGATCGCCCGCCTTGAGGTCGGCCCGGGCGGCGTCGCCCTCCCCCACCCTGACCTGTCCCGCGAGGACCATCGCCTGGGCCCGTGCGCGCGTCTCAGCGAGCCCGCGCTCGACGAGCAGGAGATCGAGCCGCACCCGACGCGTGGTCGCCGTCGCCATCTGCGTATCGTGGCATACGCGCCCTTACCCGCGGCGCGCTTCGGGTGGGGCCGGCGGGGCCTCAGGCGGGCTTCGGGGCCGGCGCCTCGACGCCGAGCTGGGCGAGGGTCTCCTCGACCTGCTCGACGAGGCCCGGGACGTCGAGCCGGATCAGGCGCCGCAGGTCGGTCACCGAGCCGTGGTCGACGAACCGGTCGCCCGGGATCCCGATGGTGCGGACCGGGATCGAGCGGTAGGCGGGATCGGCCAGCCGCGCCTCCTCGAACGCCTCGAGGACCGCGGACCCGAACCCGCCCGTGACCACGCTCTCCTCGAACGTCACCACGAGCGACTTGCCGCGCGCCTGGTCGAGGATCAGCTGGCGGTCGAGCGGCTTCACGAAGCGGGCGTTGATCACGCCCACGGACCAGCCCTTCGCCTCGAGCGCGTCCGCGGCCTGCAGCGCGCGGCCGGTGATCGGCCCGAACGTGACGAACAGCAGGTCGCGTCCCTCGCGCAGCATCTCGCCACGGCCGATCGGCAGCACCTCGGGCTCGCGCTCGGGGACGCCGAACCCCGCGTCGCGCGGGTAGTGGAGCGCGAACGGGTGGTCCTGCGCGAGCGCGGTCCGGAGCAGGGATCGCAGCTCCTGCTCGTCGCGCGGGCTCGCGACCACGATGTTGGGCAGCATCCGCTGGGCCGGCACCGTGAACATGCCCTGGTGGCTCGTCCCGTCCTCGCCGACCAGGCCGGCGCGGTCGACCGCGAGCAGGACCGGGGCATCGTTCTGGCACACGTCGTGGACCGTCTGGTCGAAGGCCCGCTGGAGGAACGTGGAGTACAGCGCGACGACCGGCCGCATGCCACCGAGCGCGAGGCCCGTCGCGAGCGTCACGGCGTGCTGCTCAGCGATGCCGACGTCGACGAATCGCTCGGGGTACTTCGCCTGGAACTTCGCGAGGCCCGTGCCGGTGGGCATGCCCGCCGTGATCGCCACGATCCGTCGGTCGGTCGCGCCCAGGTCCACGAGCTCCTGGGCGAAGAACGCGGTGTAGTTCGGCGTCTTGACCGGCGTCGCGGTCGCGGCCGCCGGCGGCACGGCGGTGCCCTCGGCACCCGACAGCGACCCGCGGCGGTCGGCCATGACCGACGCGGACGGCGGCGCTCCGGCCTCGGCCTTGCGGCCGGTGGTGACGTTCGAGCCGGTGGCGGCCCCGGACGCCATCGGGTCGCCGTTCGCGTGCAGCTGGTCGTGGGCGTCGGCGGGCGCCGGGACGGCCATCGGCGGCAGCGCCGCGCCGTGGAAGGAGACCTGGTCCTTCTCCGCGGGCTTGTAGCCCTTGCCCTTCTGGGTCCGCACGTGGACGATCACGGGTCCCGGCAGGGCCAGGGCGCGCCGGAAGGTCTCCTCGAGCAGCCGCAGGTCGTGACCCGGCATCACGCCGATGTAGGTGATGCCCAGGTCCTCGAACAGCTGGCCCGGCTGGGCGAACGACACGACCGACTGGCGCAGCCGGCGCGACAGCTCGAGCGCGCGCGGCCCGATGATCGGGAGGTGCTCGGTGATCCGGTCGTACGCCGACTTGCTCTGCTGCCAGGCGGTCGAGAGCTTGATCTCGGACAGGTACTTCGACAGCGCCCCGACCGATGGGCTGATCGACATCTCGTTGTCGTTGAGCACGATCAGGAGCTGGCTCTGGCGGTGGCCGATGTCGTTGAGCGCCTCGAGCGAGAGGCCCGACAGCAGCGCGGCGTCGCCCACGACGACCGCGACCCGCTCGAGCGAGTGGCGCATGTCCCGTGCGGTCGCGAGGCCCTCGGCGATCGACAGGCCGGTGCCGGCGTGGCCGCCGTCGAACACGTCGTGGGGCGACTCGGTGCGGCGCGGGAAGCCGCCGACCCCGTCGATCTGGCGCAGCGTGTGGAAGCGGTCGAGCCGGCCGGTCAGCAGCTTGTGCGCGTAGGCCTGGTGCCCCGTGTCCCACACGATCCGGTCGCGCGGCGACTCGAGCAGGCGGTGGAGCGCGAGCGTGATCTCGACGACACCCAGCGAGGACCCGAGGTGGCCGCCGGTGACGGCGACGGTCCGGATGATCGTCTCGCGGAGCTCGGTGGCGAGCTGGGCGAGCTCGGCATCCGAGAGGCCACGGAGGTCCGCGGGACCCTGGAGACGGTCGAGGATGGGCACGTGGCGGCTCCTGGCTGGCGAGGTCACGGCGGCTGCCCGTCGGGCGCCGGCGTGTGGGACGCCGGGCGTCGGTTCGCGGTGACGGTTATGTGATATCTGATGGTAGCAGGATTATCAAGCCCGACGAAACGTCCCGGGCCCGTCGGCAGCCTACTCCTCGGCCGCGTCCTCGGGCCGCACGTCGACCGCGGCGAGCGCGCCGCCGGCTCGCGCGACGAGCTGCTGCACGCGCAGCTCCGCATCCGCGAGGAGCGTCGAGCAGCGCTCGTGCAGGGCGACGCCCCGCTCGTAGAGCGCGATCGTCCGCTCCAGCGGCTGTCCCCCGGCCTCCAGCTCGGCGACGGTGCGCTGCAGCTCCGCCAGGGCCTCGTCGAAGGTCAGGGTCGCGATGTCGGCAGCGGGTGCCGCCGTGGGCTCGGTCGTCATCGGCGTGAAGGATACGTGGGACGCGGGCCGGCGCCAGCGTCAGGCCGAATCGGCGTCGACCGTCGCCCCGAGGTCGCCGCCCGCCAGCGTCACCCGCAGGCCCGTGCCCGCCGGCGCATCTGCCGGGTCGCGGACGATGCCGCCGTCCGATCGGCGCCGGGCGATCGCGTAGCCGCGTTCGAGGGTCGCCTGCGGGCCCAGCGCCGCCAGCGCGGAGGCCGAGGTGTCGAGCGTCGCCCGGGCTCGCGCCACGCGGGCCGCGGCGAGCGCGTGCTGACGACCCGACACGCGCTCCTCGGTCGCGCGCGCACCCGCCACCCGCGCGAGCGTCGCCCGGGTCGCCCGGTCGAGGAGCAGGCTCGCACGCTCCCGCGACTCGGCCAGCCGGACCGCGGGATCGAGCCGGTCCAGGATCCGCCGCTCGGCGACCAGCTCGCGGCGGGCGCCGCCGAGCCCGCCGATCACGAGGGCGTCGAGGCGTCCCCGGCGCGCACGGAGCGACGCCTGGGCGTCGACCCGGTCCGGCACGACCAGCTCTGCGGCCGCCGACGGCGTCGGGGCGCGGACGTCGGCGGCGAAGTCGGCCAGCGTGACGTCGACCTCGTGACCCACGCCGCACACGAGCGGCACCGGGTGGGCGACGATCGCGCGGACCACCCGCTCGTCGTTGAACGACCACAGGTCCTCCAGCGACCCCCCGCCCCGGGCGAGGATCGTGACGGCGGGCGCCTCGTCCGGACGGCCGTCGCGGGTCGCCTCGCCGACCCAGCGCTCGAGACGGTGGAGCGCGCCGACGATGCTCGCCGGGGCGCCGTCGCCCTGGACCTGGCAGGCGACGAGCAGGACGCGCGCCAGCGGCCAGCGCCGGGCCAGCACGTTGCACACGTCGCGCCACACGGCGCCCGTCGGCGAGGTCACGACCGCGATCACGCGGGGGCGGTCCGGCAGCGGCCGCTTGCGCGCGGCGTCGAACAGGCCCTCCTCGGACAGTCGCGCCTTGAGCTGCTCGAACCGGATCGCCAGGTTCCCGAAACCCGATGGCTGGAGCGAGTCGACGTACAGCTGGAGGGCTCCCTGCGGCTCGAACACGTCCATCCGCCCGTGGACGATCACCTGGAGCCCGGTCTGCGGCTGGAACGCCGAGCGGACGCGCTCGTCGCGGAACCACACGCACTGCAGCTGGGCCTTCGCGTCCTTGAGCGCGAAGTACGCGTGGCCCGCGGTCGACACCGTGACCCGCCCGATCTCGCCCTCGACCCACAGGTCCCGCAGCCCGTCGTCGGCGCGCACGCGCTCCCGGATGGCGCGCGTGACCTCGGACACGGACTTCACCTGAAGCCCGAAGGTGCCGGCCGGGATCGGACCCTCGGGCGACCGAGCGACAGCCCCTGCGGGCCCTCGGTCCGGGGAATCGGAGCTCATGGCTCCAATCGTGCCGGATCGGAGCCGCCCACGTCGCGGACGGGCCGTCGCCGGGTCGCCCTCTAGGCACAGCCCGGTTGCGCGGACAGCGGCCGATTCGACGCCGCCACGCGGGGTGCCGGTCGAGGGTCGTGATGCCGTCGGATCGCACCCACATAGACGCCGGCCAGCACCAAGGCTCCCCCGGCGACGAACGGCGGGGTGATCGCCTCGCCGGTGAGGGCCGACGCGACAACGATCGTGACGAGCGGCATCAAAAGCATCACGTAGCTGGCCGACGAGGCCGTCCAGCGCCCCACCACGTGCACGAACAGGGTGAAGACGGCGACCGACCCCGCCAGCGAGACGTACACGATGGCTTCCAAGGTCCGCGCGTCCTGCGGGACGCGCAGCTCCTCGCCGGCAAGGACGGACGCGACCAGCAGGAGGGCGGCCCCGACCGTCATCGCGACCGCGTTGCTCGCCACCGGGTGGCTGCCCGGAAAGCGCTTCACGACGACGTTGCCGCCGGCCATGCAGGCGGCGCCGGCGACGGCCGCCAAGAGCGGCGGCAGCGTCGTCGCCGCCCCGAGGCGCTCGCCGAAGATGACCGCGATCCCGGAGAACGCGACGAGCCCGCCGACGAGGCTCGCGGCGCGGAAGCGCTCCAGGCCGGCGCCGACTGCGAACAGGAGCGTGAGGAGCGGGACGATGGCGAGGACTGTCTGGGTGTCGGCCGGCGGCACCCGGACGAGCGCCCAATGGATACAGCCGAAGGCGCCGGCGAAGCCCAGCGCGCCATAGAGGCCGCTGGCCGCGAGCGCCCGTCCCCGCGGAAGCGGTGTACGCGTCAGCCCGGCGATCGAGAGCAGCACGGTTGCCGCGATCCCGAACCGGAGCGTGGCGCTCCACAGCGGGCCGAGCTCCCCGATCGCGACGCGGACGGCGACGGCGTTCACGCCCCCGAGCAGGACGACCCCGACAAACGCCGGGGCCGCCGATGACGGCGCGAGCCGCGCCATCGCCGTCATGGTCGTCATCTCAGGACCGCCTCCACGCCCGGGACCTTGGCCGCGAGGATGTCGACCGGCTCGACGGACGGTGCCGAGGCGAACAGCTCGTCGGCCCGTCCGAACAGGGCCGCCGCCGCGAGCCCGGAGACGTGCGCGGCGCGCCCCGCCTCGTCGGGGAAGGCGTTGAAGATGCCGTACTCCGCGGGCCCGAAGCGGACGCCGAAGAGCGCGGTCGTGGCCGGCTCGTCTCGGATGATCGGCATGACGCCCTCGAGGAACGTCTCGACCTCCGCTTCCTTCCCGGGCTTGGCGTAGAGGCGGATCAGCAGACCGACGGTGACCATGACAGTGACTCTCCAAGTGGTGCGGCTCGCCGCCGACCTGGTGATCGGGGGCGCCGGGGCACGGTCGATCGTGTGTTCGTGCCCGCTCGACGGCATCCGGCGCACCACCCAATTCCGTCCAATCGCGGGCTGGTCAGCCTGTCGCGATACACGTAGGCTGTGGCCCGCGTGGACGTCACCCCTGGGTCGAGTCGACAGGTCCGTCTCCTGACCTCGGCCGACGGCGTTCGGCTCGCGGTCGCCGAGACCGGCAGCGGCCCCGCCCTCGTCCGCGCCGCCCACTGGCTGAGCCACCTCGAGTTCGACTGGGCGAGCCCGATCTGGCGCGACTTCCTGGCCGAGCTCGCCGCCGACCGGCGGCTCGTCCGCTACGACGAACGAGGCACCGGCCTGTCCGACCGGGAGGTCGCGGACATGTCGTTCGAGGCGATGGTCCGCGACCTCGAGGTCGTGGTCGACCAACTGGAGCTCGAGCGTTTCGCGCTGCTCGGCATGTCGCAGGGTGCCGCGATCAGCATCGCGTACGCCGTCCGCCACCCGGAGCGTGTCACCGCGCTAGTGCTCTGCGGGGGCTACGCCCGCGGCCATGCCCACCGCGGTCGCAGCCCGGAGCAGCAACGCGACGCGGAGCTGCTGCTCGAGCTGATCCGCGTCGGGTGGGGCACCCCCAACCCGAAGTTCCGGCGCGTCTTCGCCACCATGTTCCTGCCCGACGGATCGCCCGAGCAGTACGCGGCGTTCGATGAGCTCCAGCGCGTCTCGGCGACGCCCGAGATCGCGTATCGCCTGCGCCTCATGTTCGACGGGATCGACGTCACGGCGCTCTGTGCGGCCGTCCGGACGCCGACGCTCGTGATGCACGTCCGGGGCGACGGCGTGGTGCCGTTCGACGAGGGGAGGCTGCTCGCCGCGCTCATCCCGAGCTCACACTTCGTGCCGCTCGAGGGGACGGGCCACATCCTGGTCCCCGGTGGGTCCGCCTGGCAGCCCTTCTTCGTCGAGCTGAGGGCCTTCCTGGCGGCCACCTCGTCTGGCCGGGCGGACCAGGGCGCGCCGTCGCACCTGACCGCACGCGATGTGGCCCTCGACACGTTGAGCGAGCGGGAGCACGAGGTGATGCGGCTCGTCGCGGACGGCCGGAGCAACGCCGAGATCGCCGAGGCCCTGGTGCTGAGCCCGCGCACCGTCGAGCGCCACTTGTCGAACGTCTACGCGAAGCTCGGGATCGAGGGCAAGGCCGCGCGCGCCGCTGCGGCCGCCAGGGTCTCCCGCGCCGCGCCCCGCTGAGCCGGTCCGGCCGGGAAGCGTCAGCCGAACCCCAGTTGCACGTAGCGCCAGCGGTCGTCGCCCGACGAGCTGGCTGCGGAGGTGGTTGATCTCGCCGGCGTGGTAGGCGTCGTGCGTGATCATCGCCGCGACGATCCACCGGGTCGGCCGGTGCTCGCCCCAGTTCGTCAGACGCGGGACGTCGAGCTGTGTGTCGTCGGACAGATCAGCTACGTGGGCCCGCAGCCTCGCCTGGGCCGCGCGCAGCCAGGCGCGGACGTCCGTCATCGGCGCGGGACCCTCGGCCGTCCATGGCTCGACCGCCGGCGATCCGAACTGCAGCGTGCCCGGCGCCGAACGCGTAGTCGTCGTACATGACCTTGCACGCACCGACGTGGAGGGCGATCGACTCGATGGTCCGGGTCACACCGTCGGGCCGGGCCCGCCACTGGTCGTCGGTCACCGTCGCCAGGTTCGTCATGAGCGCCTGGCTCTCGTCCGTGTCCTCGATCCCGGCCCCGTCGAAGGCCTCGTCCATCAGGCCGAGCAGCGCCTCGATCCCGCCGCGGCCGATCGTCGACATGTCCCGATTCTACGAACCGCGCGCACGTTCGACTGGTACCGATGTCGGGTGTGAACGATCGGCCGGGTCCCGTACCGTGCCCGAATGAGCCGAGGTCGACCTCTCGACGATCCTCTACTACCTGTTCTACGCCACGGGTCCGGTGCTGGCCGCCGGCGCGTGGCTGATCGGGCTCGTGCTGCACGGGCTCGGGCGGTCGACGACGCTGGCGCTCGCCGTCGTGGTGTTCGCCGTCGGCCTCGTGATGGGCACCGCGCTCTCGGCGGCCCTCGGGTTCCTCCAGCGGCAGCCGAGCCTCGGCACGGTCGTCGGGTCGATGTGGCTGCTCGCCGTGCCGTTGATCGCCGTGATCGTGCTCGCGATGACGGGCCGGCGACGGGCGGCGGGCCTGCTCGATGACGGGCGCGGCCGCGCCGTGGACGGCCGTCTGGGGCTCGTTCATCGTGGAGGTCCTGCTCGGCAGGGACGGCGCGACGCTGCTCATCGTGGCGATGTTCCTCGCGGGCCTGGGACCGCTCCTGATCGGCATCGCGCTGATCGCGGCGGGCGACCCGGTCCCGGTCCCCGACCCCGGCGCACCGGTAGGCCGCCCCGGTTCGCGCCGCCCGGGCAGCATGGGCCACCGGTTGATCGCCGAGGCGACCTATGGTGTCGTCGGCCCGGCATTCGTCCTCGCCTTCGTCGCGGCGGCGACGGTGGGGATCGTGCTGCCGGGGCAGCCCGTCCTCCAGCTCGCCGTTGCGGTCGCCGTCGCTGGCGATCGGCACCGAGATCGAGCTGCGCTGGATCCCGCCCAGGTGCGGCCCGCGGTCGAGGGATTCCACTGGGTCGGGCTCGGCGAGCTCGGCGCGGTTCCGGGCGGCGACGGGCGAGGCGAGTCCCCACCTCGGCCAAGGGCTTCCGCACGTGGCTGGTCGGCCATCCGGAGTCGGACGCCACGCCGTCCGTGGCGGGTCGAGATGCTGAACTTCCTGGGTGAGCACGGCGAGGCCCGCGCGGAGATCGAGCGCTGGACGCCCGGCGAGCCCGTTCGAGCGCATCCATCGCGCGTCGTTGGCGGCCGAGATCGTCTGGCAGGAGGGCGGCCCGGCGGACCTGCCGGGGCTCGCATCGCAGGCCGCGGAGACCGGTCTGGACGGCTCGCCGGAGCGGCTGGCCGCCGACGGGCCTCGTCGCGTGGTGGTCGAGCCGGACGGCGTTGGCGGCGATGGACCCCGACTGGCAACGTCCGCTGGCGACGTTCCGGGCGCGGCTCGGGATCGCCGCGAACGGTCTCCATGCCAAGGCGCTGCGACGACGCACGATCGTCCTGCCGATGATCGTCGCCGTCGGCTTCGTGCTCCTGGGTCAGCTGACGGCCGCCCTGACCGCCTGAGGCCGTGCGGACCTAGAGGCGGGTCTGGTACTCGCCCGTTCGGGTGTCGATGCGGAGCGTGTCGCCCTCGTTGACGAACAGCGGGACCGTGACCACGAGGCCCGTCTCCATCGTCGCGTTCTTGCGGGCGCCCTGGGCCGTGTCGCCGGCGTAGCCGGGCTCCGTCTCGGCGACCAGGAGGTCGACGGTGACCGGGAGCTCGACGCCCAGCGTGTCGCCCTGGTAGCTCGTCCGATCGAGGGTCATCCCCTCCTTGAGGAAGCCCACCACGTCGTCCAGCGTCTCGGCCCGGATGCTGAACTGGTCGTACGTCTCGGTCTCCATGAAGTGGAGGTCGTCGCCGTCGCGATACAGGTACTGCACGGGCCGCCGGTCGATCTGGGCGCGCGGCCAGCGGTCGCCGGCCTGGAACGACTTCTCGACCGTGCTGCCCTTCTTGACGTTGCGCAGCTTGATGCGCACCTGGGCCGAGCCGCGGCCCATCTTGATGTGGTGGTAGTCGAGGATCTGCCAGAGGTCGCCGTCAAGCTCGATGACGACACCCTTGCGCAGCTCGCCGGTGCTGATCATGCGGTGGTGCTCCGGTGGCGCGTGGCGCGGTCGGGAGGCGTGCGGACTCCCCGCGCGAGGTCGGGTGGATGTCGGAGGATGCTACCAGAGCCGCTCGTCGTCCCCGGCCCGCCGAACCAGGGCGACCAGGCTCAGGCCGGCAGGACGATGACGTCGCGGGGGAACCGCGTCAGGCGCTCGACGAGGCCGCGGTCGCGATCGATGTGGACGACGTCCTCGATGCGGACGCCGGTCTCGCCCTCGAGGTAGATGCCGGGCTCGACGGTCACCACGGTCGGGCTGGGGGTCGGGTCGGGCGCGACCACCCGGCCGAGGCGCGGCTGCTCGTGGGTCGCGAGCCCCACGCCGTGCCCGAGGCCGTGGGCGTAGGCGCCGGGCGTCCCGTCGACGATCACGGACCGGGCGATCGCGTCGGCCTCGACGCCGTTCGGCAGCGGAGCGCCCTCGCGCACGGCCGTCTCGAACGCGTCGATCACGGCCTGCTGGCCGCGGCTCACCGTGTCGTAGACCTCGAGGTCGCGCGCCGAGGGCTCGCCGACGAACAGCGTGCGCGTCATGTCGCTCCGGTAGCCCTCGACCTGGGCCCCGAAGTCGAACAGCAGGACCGCGTTCGCGCGGATCGGGCGGTCGCCCGGCGAGCCGTGCGGCAGCGCGGCCTCGGGGCCCGACAGGCAGGCGACGTCGAACGCGAGCGCCTCCGCGCCGCCCGTGCGGATCAGCCACTCGAGCCGGAGCGCGACATCGACCTCGGTCAGGCCGGCCCGGATCTCCGGCAGCAGGGCCGCCAGCGCGCGATCCGCCACCGCACACGCCGCGGCGATCCGCTCGACCTCGTCCGGCCGCTTGATGGCGCGCATCGCGTCCAGCCAGCCGTCGACCGGCACCAGCTCGACATCCGGCGCGGCCGCCTCGAGCTTCGTCCACAGGGCGTGCGAGACCGCGGCCGCCTCGATCGCGACGCGGCGCGCATCCGTCGATGCGAGGAGCCGCGGCCACGCGCCCGGGAGGTCGTACCCGATCTCGTCCACGGTCGCGTCCGGGCACTGCCGCCGCGCCTGCACCGTGTAGCGCGAGTCCGTGAGCACCGTCAGCGACTCGGTGCCGACCAGGAACATCCCCGAGTGACCCGACACCTTGTCCTCGCCCTCGGCGAGGGTGAAGCCGGTCAGCCAGCGCATGTGCTCGCGCCGGGCGCCGAAGTAGGCGTCGACGCCCTCGTCCGCCATCCGGGAGCGCAGGGCGGCGAGCCGCCCCGGTCGGTGGGATCGCTCGGCCTCGAGCCAGCGCCCGCGCGTCGCCGCGTCGGGCGGCGGGGCGAAGTCGGCGGGCACCGGGAGCGACCCGGCCCGGTCGAGGGACACCCTAGTAGCCGTACTCGCGCAGCTTCTGCTCGTGCTCCGCGAGCGACTTGCTGAAGGCGTGGGCGCCGTTCCCGTCCGGGATCGCGACGAAGTAGGTGAACTTGCTCTTCGTGTCCGGCGCCAGGGCCGCGTCGATCGAGGCGACGGTGGGTGTGGCGATCGGCGAGGGCGGCAGCCCGCGGACCTTGTACGTGTTGAACGGGGCGAGCGATTCCGGCAGCACCTGGTCCTTGATGCCGCCCTCGGGCACCGTCCAGAACACGTACTTCGCCCAGTCCGGGCTGAACTTGCCGAGGTTCGCGGTGTCGACGGCGTAGATGATCGTCGGATCGGCCTGCAGCAGCCCGTGGGCGACGCTGGGCACGCGGTCGATCCGGTTCTGGTACACGCCCGCGATCTTCGCCCGCTCGTCGTCGAGGACGGCCTCGCGCTCGACGATCGAGGCCAGCGTCAGCACCTGGTAGAAGGTCAGGCCACGCTTGTCCGGGACCTTGAGCCGATCGGCGCCGACGCGGTCGTGGAACGCGTCGAGCATCATCCGGACGAGGTCCTCGGCGTTGGTCGGGTCCTCGTTGCCGACCCGGAGCGTGTAGGTCGCCGGGTACAGGAAGCCCTCGAGCGTGGCCCCCTTCGGGCGGATGGTCTCGTCGAGCAGCCACGGGTAGTCGCCGAGCAGCGAGTCGGGCGGCTTGGTGACGAGGTTGTAGAACGTCTTCGGGTCGACGTCGGTGCCGGTCACGGTCTCGAGCTTGGCCACGATCTGTTCGAGCCGCAGGCCCTCGCGGAAGGTGACCGGGATCGCCTGCGTCTCGATCCGGTTGTTCACGAGGCCTTCGACGACCTCGCCCGGCGTCAGGTTGAGCGCGAGCGCGAACCGGCCGGCGTTGAGCTTGGGCGTGAGGCCGTCGACGCGAGCCTCGTACAGGAAGGCGCGCTCGTTGGCGATGATCCCGGCCTCCGCGAGCTTGGGCGCCAGCGACGACGGCGTGTCGCCCGGCTCGACCATGAACTCCACCTCGGTCGCGTCCGTCGAGGCGGGATCGCTCAGCGCCGCGCCCAGGTCCTCGCGGACGAGATCGGACACGAAGCCGACGTCCATGACCGCGGGGTTGCCCCATGCCCAGGGCACGACCACGGCGCGGAGCAGCGGACGGGCGACGGTCGCCATCACCACGAGCACCACCGCCGCGAGCACGAACAGGAACACGAGGAAGCGGACGACCCCGCTCACGCCGCCGCGCCGATCCCCGTACCGCTCGTATCGGCGCTGGTCGCCCGGGCCGCGTCCGTAGCGGCCGGTGCGCTGATAGGGGTTTGCGCGACGGACCGGGCCCTGGCCCTCGGGACTGATGGGGTCCCGGGGCCCCTGGCCGCTCCGGATGCTCACCGCGCCTCCGAGTGGCGGGCGTCGAGCTCGTCCTGCAGGATCACGGCCGCGGCCTCGCGGTCGATCCTGGCCCGGAACGCGTTGCGCTGGGCGCGTGACGGCGCCCCACCCGAACGGCCTCGCGGCATCCGGCCGAGCCGTCGCTCCGCCTCGAACGACGACAGCCGCTCGTCGCGCAGGCTGACGGGGAGGTCGAGCCGGGCGCCGATCTCGGTCGCCCAGGCGCGGGCGCCCTCGGCCATCGAGCCCTCGACCCCCGAGGCCTCGACCGGCAGGCCGATCACGAGCTCCACGACGTCCTGTTCGCGGCACACGCGGGCAAGCGCGTCGGCATCGGCCTCGATGGTCTTGGCGCGGGCGATGGTCGCCAGCGGGCGGGCGCCGCCGATCCCCGAGTCGGCCACGGCGAGCCCGATCCGCCGCGCGCCGAGGTCGACTCCCAGGATGCGGCTCATCCGGCGGATGGTACCGGCTCGTTCGCAGGCTCGCCGACGGTGAGGATGACGCGCTGCTCGAGCGACGGGATCGAGGTGACCCAGTTGGGCCAGGGCTCGATGCGCACCTCGCCGTACGGCTGGAGGACCTCGCGCGCCTGCTCGAGCGGCAGCCCCAGGACGGACTGCTCGAGCGCGGCCGCGTCGAGCGGCCGGACCTGCGTGGCCGTCGCCGTGACCGGGAACTCGATCACCCCGTTGACGACCGTGCCCTCGCCGACCTCCACGCTCGCCGAGTCCGGGACGATCTCGCGGCCTTCCGCGACCGACGCCCGAAGGCGCTGCTCGGCGATCGCCTCGGCCGGCGACGCGTCCGCCGCGAGGACCGTGCCGTCCGCGGCCAGGCCCAGGGTGAACGAGTCCACCTCCTGCCCGACGAGGCTCGCGGGGTCGGTGGTCGGCGTCGGGTCGCCCAGGACGGCCGTCGCCGGAAACGGCGTGGTGCCCTCGGGGACGCCGCTCGGGTGCTCGACCTCCGCGGCGAACTGCGTCCGGAGCTCGTCGTCGAGCTTGGCCAGCGCCCCATCGACGTCCTTCTGCGAGATGCGGGTGAACTCCTCGCGCGAGCCACCGGACGTCGGGTCGGGGTTGTTGACCCGCACGACGTTGCGGTTGTACGAGGCCGGGACGACCCGGATCGTCCCCGCATCGACGTTGCCGTCCGGACCCGGCTGGGCGGCCGTCACGGTCACCTCGCTCGACTGGCAGTCGATGCTCGGCGACGCCCCGCCGCCCGACAACACGGCCACCGGCAGGAACAGCTGCTCGTCGGTCGAGAACGCGATCCCGTCCGCCGTCCGGACCGTCGTTCCCGACGGGACCGTGTACGGGCGCGTCGGGTCGCAGTTGGTCCAGCGCACCGCACCCTTGGCGGGCGTCCGCTCGACTCGCTTGCCGGTCGCCGGGAACGAGGACTCCGTCTCGACGGGGACCGTGACGGTGATCGCGGGGACGACGGCGGCCTCCTCGTCGACCGAGGTCGTGGTCGGATCCGCCCGGACGTTGAAGGTCACGGGGCCGATCGCCTCGAGGCGCGGCGTGACGCTGATCGAGGCCGACGGCAGCAGGAGGTAGGCGCCGATCGCGATCGCCCCGACGATCACCGCGAGCACCGCGACGACGCCCGCGATGGCGCCGAGGCGTCGTCCGCGACGCCGCCCGTGGGCAACCGGCAGCGGCTCGCCGGTGCGCGGCGTCGAGGCCCCGACCGCGCCGGGTGCGTCGTACAGGTCGGTCTCGCCGAGGTCACCCGCGGCGCCGGTCGCCGCGGCTGCCGTCGAGGCCGCGACCCCCGCCCGGGCAGCGGCCGAGGCGTCGCCTGGTCGAGGCGTCGCGGGCGCTCCCCGGGGACGGCCGCCCGCCCGCGGTCCGGTCGGCGCGGCATCCGTCGGTTGCCGAGCGGGTGGTTCGGCGGCGGCGCCGGCGGTGGCCGCGGCGCCGAGCGCCGCCGCGCCGCCGAGCCCGGCCGCGGCCCGCGAGGCCGCGCGCCGGGCGTCCTTCTCGTCGTCCTCGGTGTCCAGCGCCTCCTCGTACTCGCCCACCGACGCGAAGACCGGCAGGCCGGCCGACGCGGCGAGGGCGCGCGCCGAGGCGTCCGGAGCGACGATGTCGAGCCGCCGCCCATGGATCATCGCCTCCCGCGCGAGCAGCCGGAAGTTGATCCGCGAGGTCGCGACGCGCGACCCGAACGGCAGGACCAGGCCCACCCGCGAATCGTCGGCCGACCGGATCCGTGCGGCGGCGGAGGTGATCTCGTCCGCGGCGTCGAGGTAGACGATGGTCGCCATGCGGCCCGCAGCCTACCGCGGAGGGACGCTGGACGCCTGCCGCGCACCGCAGGTCGCCGCCCAGCCGCTGGCGTCCAGCGTCACACCTTCATGGCGCGGAGGACGCGTCGGAGCGTGGCGTCGAGGGGATCCTCGGAGGTCTGGAGCTCGATGGCCTGGTAGGCGAGACCCATCGGCGTCACGTCCTGCTGGTCGACGAGGAGCTCGGTCGCGTCCTCGATCGAGTCGACCTGGTCCGGCGCCATGATCGCCACCTCCGGCGGGCGCGCGAACGGCAGCCGCTTCCAGAACCGCTCCGCCGCGATGGCCTCGCTGATCTCCGGCAGCCGCGAGCCGCCGCCGCAGACGTGGATCCGCGACGGGAGCATCTCGCCCGCGGCCAGCTCCTCCATGACCAGCTCCACGCCCGCGGACCAGACCGCGACGTCGTCGCGCACGATCTCGGCGACCTCGTCCCGCCGGTCGACCGGCAGCCCTCGCGCGTAGTCCACCTTGAGCGACTCGGCGCGCGGGAACGGGAGGTCGAGGCGATCGGCGATCGACTTCGTGAACGCGCGCCCGCCGAGCGCGAACATCCGGGTGCCCTCGATGCCGCCCTGGCGGACCAGCGCGACGTCCGTCGTGCCGCCGCCGACGTCGATGAACAGGGCTCCGGCCTGGCGCACGTTGTCCGCGCCAAGGACCCGGGCCACGGCATACGGCTCGGCGACGACCTCGAGCAGCTCGAGGTCGAGCTGGCTGGCGACCGACTGGAGCGCCCCGAGGTGGACGAGCGGCGCGAACGCGTTGAAGATGCCGATCTTGACGTGGCGGCCCTGGAAGCCGATCGGGTTGGTCAGGCCGTAGCCGTCGATCGAGGCGCCCACGATCGCGCTGTGGACCAGCCGCACGTCGACGTGCGGCAGCCCCGTCTCCCAGGTGATCGAGCGCTCGGCCTCGTGGAGCGCCTCGCGCTGGACGCTGTCGATGAGCTTCACGAGCTCGGCGTCGTTGATGGGGGCCTCGGGCCGCTTGCGCTCCTGGGTCATGGTCGTCGTGAAGCCCTTCACGAGCTCGCCCGCGATGCCGATCACGACCTGGTTGGGCCGGAAGCCCGCCATCTCCTCGGCTTCCTGGAGGGCGACCGCGCAGTTGTCGACGACGGCGTTGATGTCGGCCACGGTGCCCGACTGCATGTGGCTGAGGCCCTGGCGCTTGCGTCCCACGCCGCGGACCGTGCCGTGGCCGTCCTCGTCGATCTCGAACACGAGCGCCTTCGCGAACTCGGTCCCGATGTCGAGCGCCGTGCAGGCGGCGAGCGCGTTGCCGTCGTCGCGGTTCCAGATCCGTCGCAGGAACGCCATCTACGTGGACTGCGGGGTCCATCGGCTGATCCACGACTCCTGCCCCCGGAGCCTGGCCAGACCGACGTAGAACGCGACGCTGAAGATCGACAGGACGATGCCGATGATCGCGAGCTCGCGGGCCCCCTGGCCGATCGCGACCGCGACCGCGGCCAGCACCTGTCCGAGGCCGCCGTACTGGCCGGCGGCCGCCACCCGCCGCGGCAGGAGCTCGCCCGCTTCCGCGATCTGGCCGCCGACGGCGAGCCAGACGCCGAGCGCCGCGGTCGGCGCGACGTCCAGGAGCGTGAGCCGATCGGCCGCCGATGCGCCCGCCACGTCGACGACGACGGACACGGCGAGCGTGACCGCCGCCACCGCCACGGCGAGCGCGCCGAGACGCGCGAGACCCGGCGAGGCGAGCGCATAGCTGGGATACAGGACGGCCGCGATGGCCGAGACGGCGAGGACCTCGACCACCGAGGCGACGGTGAGGGTCCAGGCCGGCCATCCGGCCAGCACGATCCCGGACGCCAGGATCGCGCGGACGAGGACCGCGATGGCGACGATCGCCGCGAGCGCCGGGATCGAGCGTCCCGACAACGGGTCAACCCGCGCCGGCGCGGACGGCTGCCGCGGCCCGTACCGCGGCGATCGCGTCTCCGAGCCCCTCACGGCGCGAACCCTTGCCCTGGGCCATCTCCGGGCGGCCGCCGCCCTTGCCCTCGATCGTGGTCACGGCCTGCTGGACGAGCGACCCGGCGGCGATGCCACGCGCGACGAGGTCGTCGCTGACGGTGACGAACAGCTGCGGCTCCTCGGCGTCGAGCCCCAGCGCGATCACGCCCGACGGAAAGGCGCCACGGACGTCCTTGGCGAACCCCTTGAGCGCGTCCATCGACTCGAGGTCGAGCGCGGCCCCGACGAACCGCACCCCGGGCGCGATCTCCTCGGCGCGTCCGACGAGGTCGCCGGGCCTGGGCCGGGCGGCCGCGCCGCCCTCGCGCAGGCGCCGCTTCGTCTCTCGCAGCTCGCCCTGGAGCGCCGCGATGCGCTCGTCGAGCGCCTCGGGCGTCCGCGCGCCGACGGCGGCCGCCGCCCGCTCGAGCGCCGCGAACCGCTCGTCCATCAGCTCGTCGGCCGCCCGGCCCGTGACCGCCTCGATCCGGCGCATCCCGGAGCCGATGCTGCGCTCGCCCGTGATCACGAACGTGCCGACCTGGCCGCTGGCGCGACAGTGCGTGCCGCCGCACAGCTCGTGGCTGAACCCCTCGACGCGGATCGTCCGCACCTTGTCGCCGTACTTCTCGTCGAAGAACGCGTCGGCACCGGCGCCCTGCGCCTCGGCCATCGTCATCCACTCGATCGACACCGGCCGGTCCTCGCGGACGATCCGCCGGACCTCGCCCTCGATCGAGCGCTTCTCGTCCTCGGTCAGCGCCCGGTCGAACGGGTAGTCGAAGCGCAGGTAGTCGGGGTGGACGAGCGAGCCCGCCTGGCGCGCCGACTCCCCGACCACGTTCCGGAGCGCCCGATGGAGGAGGTGCGTGCCCGTGTGGTTGCGCATCGTGTCGGCGCGGCGCACCGCGTCGACCTCCGCCCCCACCGAGTCGCCGACGGCCACCCGGCCGTGCAGCACGCCCCGGTGGACGGTCAGGCCGGCGGTCTGCGTGCCGGCGACCCGCTGGACGTCCTCGACGTCGAACAGCACCGAGCCGTCGGCCGCCCGGAGGACGCCCGTGTCGGCGACCTGGCCGCCGCTCTCCGCGTAGAACGGCGTCCGGTCGAGCACGATCTCCGCCTGCGCCGAGGCGTCGGCCCGCAGCTCGACCTCCGGGATGGCCTCGAGGGTCTCGTACTCGACGCCGTCGCGCAGGATCGCGAGCACCCGGCCAGTCGCCGGTCGTCGCCTCGTAGCCCAGGAACTCGGTGGGGCCGGTCCGCCCGAGGAGCGCGTTGTAGAGCGACGACAGCTCGGCCGTCTTCGCGAGGTCGGCCTTCGTGCCGGCGCGGCTGCGGGCCCGCTGCTCCGCGAGGGCGTCCTCGAACCCGGCCAGGTCGACCCGCACCCCGTACTCGGCGGCGAGCTCGACGGTCAGGTCGATCGGAAAGCCGAACGTGTCATGGAGCCGGAAGGCGACGTCGCCGGGCAGCACGGGGGCGTCGGCGGGCAGCGTCTCGGCCTGGCGCCCGACGACTCGCTCGGCCGAGGTGAGCGGGATCAACGCCTCCTCGAGCAGGCCCGTCCCCGCCTCGAGCGTCCGGTTGAACTGCCGCTCCTCGCGCACGATCACGCCCAGGATCTCGTCGCGCCGCTCCGCGAGATGCGGGTACGCGTGCGCCATCGTGTCGATCACCACGGTCGCCGTCTCGCCCAGGAACGGCTCGGTCCGACCGAGCAGGCGGCCGTGGCGGACGGCCCGGCGCAGGATTCGCCGCAGGACGTAGCCCCGGCCCTCGTTCGACGGCAGCACCCCGTCGCCGACGAGGAACGTGACCGCGCGCGAGTGGTCGGCGATCACCTGGTAGCTGAAGCGCTCCTCCTCGAAGCTCTCCGGGTCGTGCCCCAGCAGCTCGCGCATCCGGGCGTGGATCGGCGCGAACAGGTCCGTGTCGTAGTTGCTCGTGACGCCCTGGACGACGCTCGCGACCCGCTCGAGGCCCAGGCCGGTGTCGACGCCGGGGGCCGGGAGCGGCGTGAGGCTCCGGTCCGGGTGGAGCTCGAACTCCATGAACACGAGGTTCCAGACCTCGAGCCAGCGCGGGCAGTGCTCGCTGTGGTCCGGGACGCAGTCGGGGCCTTCGGACAGGTGGGCGCCGCGGTCGTAGTGCAGCTCCGAGCACGGGCCGCAGGGGCCGACGTCGGCCATCCGCCACCAGTTCTTCTCGTCGCCCGCCGGGAAGTCGCCCCAGCGCACGAGCCGCTCCGGCGGCAGCCCGATCTCGTCCTGCCAGACCGAGTGGGCGAGGTCGTCGGTGGTGTAGACGGTCGCGGCGAGCCGCTCCGGCGGGATCTGGAGGTCGCGGGTCAGGAACTGCCACGCCCAGTGGATCGCCTCGCGCTTGAAGTAGTCGCCGAAGCTCCAGTTGCCGAGCATCTCGAACAGCGTGTGATGGCGCGGCGTCCGGCCGACCTCCTCGAAGTCGTTGTGCTTGCCGGCGACCCGCAGGCAGCGCTGGTAGTCCACGGCCCGGACGTAGTCCCGCTTCTCCACCCCGGTCAGCGCGTCCTTGAACTGGACCATGCCCGAGTTCGTGAACAGGAGCGTCTGGTCGCCCGCCGGGACCAGGCTGGCGCTGGGGACGACGGTGTGGCCGCGCTCGGCGAAGAAGTCCACGAACCGCGACCGGATCTCGGACGCGGACAGGTAGGGGATCGCCGTCTGCTCGGTGGGGCTCGCCATCGGCGCAATGGTAGCGAACGGGGACCCCGCCTCCGGGTGCCCGCGGCGATCAGGTGGGACCGCCTCCATGGCGCCGGCGGAGCAGCGTGCTGCCCGCGATCGCCGCGCCGACCAGCGCCCCGGCGATGAGGCCGCCCAGGAAGCGGCGCGAGCGGTTGCTGTCGCCCCCGAGGAGGTCCGAGAGGTCGGCCAGCGAGCCCATCGGTCGCGGCCCGTCGATCCGGACCGGCGCGTCCGACGGCCGGTCGCCCGTCGCCATCAGCGCGCCTTCTGGGACTGCGGGCCGAGCGTCGCGAGGACGGCGACGATGCCGATCCCCACCCAGGCCAGGATCGTCGCCGGGATCAGCGAGAAGTCGCCGATGGTCAGGACGTCGAAGCCGATCCGGCCGCCGATCGCGGCCCCGGCCCACGCGCCGAGGGCGGCGGCGATGTACGTGAGCGGCAGCCGTCCGCCGGCGTCGCCGCGGATCAGCACGTAGATCGCCGTGTTCACGAGGCCCACGAGCAGCGCGAGCGGCAGCGCGGGGCCGATGATCACGCGACGGCTCCGGCCGCGGCCAGGTCGCCCGAGACGCCGGTCGACGCGTGCGCCGGCGACGCGATCCGCCCGCCACCGAGACAGCGCTCGCCGTCGTACAGCACGCACGCCTGGCCCGGGGCGATCGCCCAGACGGGCGCGTCGGTCTCGACCAGCCAGCGGCCGCCGCGGGCGGGCTCGGTCGGGGTCGCCGGTCGCACCGTGGCCGGCACCAGGGCCGCCCGGTGGCGGATGCGCACCTCGGCGCGGAACGCGCGCCAGGCCCCGTCCGGACCGCGGCCGGCCGGCGGACCGCCCGCGACGAACGTGCCGCCGTCGAGCGGGATCGTGCGCGTCTCGAGGTCCTCGCGTCGCCCGAGGACGATGGCGTTCGTCGCCGGATCGATGCGCGACACGTAGCGCGGCTCGCCCAGCGCGACCCGGAGGCCCTTGCGCTGGCCCACGGTGAAGCCCGCGGCCCCGTCGTGCTCCCCCACCCGCGCGCCGTCGGCATCGAGGATCGGTCCCGCCGCCGGTTCCCAGCCGCCGCGGGACCGCAGCTCGTCGCGGTAGTCGCCGCCGGGCACGAAGCAGATCTCCTGGCTCTCGGGCTTGTCCGCGGTCACCAGGTCGAGGCCGCGCGCGATCGCGCGCACCTCGGGCTTGGTCAGGTCGCCGAGCGGAAAGCGGCTGTGCCACAGCTGGTCCTGCCGGAGGCCGTACAGGAAGTAGGTCTGGTCCTTGTCCGCGTCCTCGGCGCGGGCGAGCGTCGCCCGGGGCCCGTCCTCGGTCTCGACGACCACGCGCCGCGCGTAGTGCCCGGTCGCGACCGCCTCGCACTCGTACTGGTGACGCGCCTGGCCCAGCAGGGCGCCGAACTTGACGTAGCTGTTGCAGTCGACGCACGGGCTCGGCGTGCGGCCGCCGAGATAGGCGGCGACGAACGGCTCGATCACCCCCGCCGCGAACTCGCGCTCGAGGTTCATGACGTAGAACGGGATCCCGAGTCGCGCGGCGACCCGTCGCGCGTCGTCGGCCGCGTCCGCGGAGCAGCAGCTCTTCTTGAACTCGGAGTACGAGTCGGCCACGTCGTGCAGGCGCATCCAGACGCCGACCACGTCGTGTCCCTGCTCGTGGAGCAGCGCCGCCGCGACCGAGCTGTCGACGCCGCCCGACATGGCGACCAGGATCCGGCCCATCAGCCCACCCCGAGCCGCTCGGCCTCGGCCGGCCCGTCCGACGTCGCGGCCGGCTCGCGCGCGGCGCTCGACCGGCGGCGCGGCCGCCTGGAGGCGCGCGATGACCGCGGGCACGACCCGGATGGCCTCGTCCACCTCCGCGTCGGTCGTGGTCCGCCCGAGGCTCAGGCGCAACGCGCCGCGCGCCTCCTCGGACGGGAAGCCCATCGCCGACAGGACGTGGCTCACCTCGGTCGACCCGCTCGTGCAGGCCGATCCGGTCGAGGCCGCGATCCCCTCGAGGTCGAGGGCGACGGTGATGGTCCCGCCGTCGACCCGGCCCACGATCACCGACGCGATGTGCGGCAGCCGCTCGACGGGGTGGCCCGGTCGCCTCGACACCGTCGATCGCGGTCAGCGACGCGACCAGCCGATCGCGCCGGGCGCGGACCTGCGGCACCAGCGTCGGCGCGCTCGCCGGCACGCAGCTCGAAGGCCGTCGCCATCCCCACCGCGCCGGCCACGTTCTCCGTGCCGGCCCGCCGGTAGCGCTCCTGGCTGCCGCCGTGCTGCTGGGCCAGGATGTGCGTCCCGCGCCGGATCCACAGCGCCCCGATCCCCTTCGGGCCCTCGGCCTTGTGGGCCGCGATCGCGACCAGGTCGGCGCCGAGCGTCGCGACGTCGAGGTCGACCCACGGCGCCGCCTGCACCGCGTCCACGTGGAACAGGACGCCGCGCCGTGCCCGCACGACCTCCGCGACGTCGGCGACCGGCTGGATCGTGCCCACCTCGTTGTTGGCCAGCATCACCGTGACCAGGATCGTGCGGTCCGTGAGCGCCCGCTCGACCTCGGCGGGATCCACGCGGCCGTACCGGTCGACGGCCACCTCGACGACCTCGAAGCCGAACTTCTGGAGGTGGTCGAGGACGTGGCCGACGGCGTGATGCTCGACCGGGGTGGTGACGATCCGGTGGCCGCGGGCGCGGCCGGCCCACGCGGCACCCTTGAGCGCGAGGTTGTTCGCCTCGGTGCCGCCGCCGGTGAACACGATCTCGCGCGGCTCGGCGCCGATCGAGCGCGCCAGCCGCTCGTGGGCGTCGTCGAGGGCCTCGCGCGCGGCGCGCCCGTAGCCGTGGATCGACGACGGGTTGCCGAACGTGCCACCGAGGAACGGCAGCATCGCCTCGAGCGCCTCCGGGCGCAGGGGCGTCGTCGCCGCATGATCCAGGTACACCGCCATCGCCCGGCGATTGTAGTCTGCGGTCCGTTTCCCCCAGATGACGTGACGCATGCCGCCGCGACCGCAAGGTAGCCTCGAGCACGTCGGAACCGGTCGGCCACGGAGAGGTGCATGCGCCGCAAGCTGTTCGCGCTGCTGTCCCTCGCGATCGTCGCCGTGTTCGCGCTCCCGGCCCTGCCCGTCTCGGCCGAGCCCGCCACCGTCACCGGCACGCTCACGATCCGCGAGAAGGTCAAGCTCAGCCCGAGCGCGGTCGCCGTGTTCTCGATCGTCGGCCAGGAGGCCAACTCGACCGCGGGCGGCATCGTGGGCTACCAGCGGATCGACAACGCCACCACGCCGGTCGCGTTCACCGTCGCCTACGACACCTCGTCGATCGATCCGCGGCAGAGCTACGCGCTGTTCGGGTCGATCATCGACGGCTCGACCGTGTACCAGACCTTCGAGCCCGTCCCGGTCATCACCGGCGGGCCGACGAGCGGCGTCGCCCTGGTCGCCACTGACAAGCCACCGGCCGACGCGGGCGCCGTGACCGGCACCATCACGATGCCCTCGAAGGCGACGCTGACCTCGTCCGCCGTCGCGGTCGCCGCCCTCGTGGACTCGACCACCGGGACGATGGTCGCCCGACAGGTCATCCCGTCACCCACCGGGTCGTCGATCCCGTTCTCGATCGCGGTCGACCAGGGCGTGATCGATCCGACCGACACGTACGTCGCCAAGGCCGGCGTCGTCGACGGCGGCAAGCTGTGGGCGGGCCTGGACGGCGTGCCCGCGGTGACCAACGGCGAGCTCCTCACCGGCGTCACGGTCAAGGTCTCGAAGGCGGACCTGCCGTCGCCGGCGCCATCGTCGACCGTGCCCAGCGCGGAGCCCTCGGCACCGCCCACGGAACAGCCGACGCCGGAGCCCACTCCGGAACCGACGGTGGAGCCCACCCCGGAGCCGACGCCCGAGCCGACACCGGAACCGACCCCGGAACCCACCCCGGAGCCGACGCCCGAACCCACCCCCGAGCCGACGCCGACGCCCACCGCGACGCCGAGCCCGACGCCCACCCCCACGCCGACGCCCACCGCGACACCGACGCCGAGCCCGAGCCCGACGCCCGACGCCGACTCCGACACCGACTCCGACCCCGACACCAACACCCTCGCCCACGCCGACCGCGTCCCCAACGCCGAGCGCCGAGCCCGACCCACGCCGACGCCGACGCCCTCGCCGACCGCGTCCCCAACGCCGACGCCGAGCCCGACGCCCACGCCGGCCGCGTCCCCGACGCCCACGCCGACCACGCCGCCGAACTCGGGGATCATCAAGGGCACGATCTCGTACGACGAGCCGCACAAGCTGACGTCAGACGCGCAGGCCGTCGTCCTGCTCGTGGACGTCACCGCGGGGCCTGAGGCCGGAACGGTGATCGCGTCGACCTCGATCAGGAACCCGGGCCCCCAGCCCGTGAAATACCAGCTCGCCTACCCGTTCGCGCTCGTCGACGACAAGGACGACTACCGGGTCTACTCGGGCATCGTCGACGGCGACTCCGCCTGGGTGACGCCGACGGGGGTGCCGGTGGAGGTGCCGCAGGCCGAGATCACCGGGGTGAAGCTGCAGCTCGAATACCGGCCGGACCTGCTCAAGGGCGCGGTGAGCGGCACGATCACCGGTGTCGGGCTCGACCCGGCCAAGGACCCCGAGTCGTACGGGACGTCGCTGGTCATCGACGTCAACACCGGGGCGACGATCGGCTTCCAGCTGATCTCGCCGGCCGGGAATGTCCCGATCCCGTACTCGGTGCCGTACGACCCGAGCACGATCACGCAGAACGCGGCCTACGTCGCGCGTGGCTCGGTGTGGGACGGGACGACGCTCTGGAACTCGCCTGCCGGCGTGCCGGTGATCACCGACGACAACCCGAAGTCGAACGTCGTGCTGACGGTCGTCCCGGCGGTGCCGGTTCCCGCGGGTGACAGCGGGTTGAGCAACTTCGCCGCGCTGCTGTTGCTGCTCCTGATCGCCATCGGCATCGTCATCGCGGTCGTCTACGCCATGCGCCAGCGAAGCGCCGCGGCAGCCGCCGCGGCCGGCGGACCGGATGCGCCGCCACCGCCACCGGGACCCGCGGCTCCGCCGCCGCCGCCCGGACCCGAGCCGACCGAGCCGCCACCACCGCCTGCCGGCGAGCCCGGTGCCGCAGCCGAGCCGGATGGTGCCGCGGAGACCGCCACCACCGCGGAAGCCGGCGCCGAGCCGGATGCCGCGCCGAGCCGGACGCCGCGCCCGAGCCCGACGCGTCGACCGAGCCCGCCGCGGATCCAGCGGCCGAAGGTGCCGCGGAGCCCGCAGACGGCGCCGAACCGCCAACCGAAGCCGCGGCGGACGCCGACGCGGCGGCCCCGCCCGAGGGCGATCAGCCCGCGCGTTGACCGGGCGCGGAGAATCAGGGCATGGGCCTCGAGGCCATCGGCGCACTCGCCCTCTTCGTCGCGCTCGTGCTCGCCGCTCTGCGCGCGTCCGGATCGGGTGCGCAGGCGATGAGCGGGCTGTTCCGCGCACCCGCCGACCTCGGCTGGCCGTCGGGCGTCCAGGAGGACGACGACCTGCACTGGACGTGGACCGCCCCGGGCGCGACCCGGCCGGAGCCGCCCCTGGCGGAGCCGGAGTGGCAGGACGTCGATCCATCGTCGCTCCGCGTCCCGGCCCAGCCGATCGTCCGGCGCGCCGTCGTCGTCGGACACCAGCATTGACCGACCGGCGACCACCGGCGATGGATCCCGCCGCGATCTATCGCGCGACGGCGACCGGCGACGAGGCGCGTGACGTCAATCACCGGATCCGGGCGAAGTACCTCGTCGACGCGGCGGTCGGGCCCGTCGACCGGGCCTGGGACCAGATCGACGACGTCGCGATCGAGATCACGGCCGCCCGGCGTCGGTCATGGGCCGGCGCCGCGCTCCACGAGGCGACGGCGCGCGAGACCGGCCTCGACTACGAGTCGATCTGGCGGGCGTAGGCGCGACCGCGTTCCCGCTCGCGATCGGTCTTGGTGAGCAGCCGCTTGCGGAGGCGGATCGCGGACGGCGTGACCTCGACCAGCTCGTCGGCGCCGATGAACTCGATCGCGGTCTCCAGCGTCAGCGGCCGCGGCGGGGTCAGCCGCAGCGCCTCGTCGTGGGCGTGCGTCCGGATGTTGGTGAGCTTCTTCTCCTTGGCCGGGTTCACGTCCATGTCGCCGGCCCGCGCGTTCTCGCCCACGACCATGCCCTCGTAGACGTCGACGCCCGCCCCGATGAGCAGCTCCGAGCGCTCCTGGAGGTTGAACAGGCCGTAGGCGTTCGAGGTGCCCGCACGGTCGCTGACCAGGACGCCGTTGGTGCGATGCGTGACCTCTCCCGCCCAGGGCCCGTAGCCCTCGCCGATCTGGTGGAGCAGCGCGGTGCCGCGCGTGTCGGTGAGGAGCTGGCCGCGATAGCCGATGAGCCCGCGGACCGGCAGGACGAACTCCATCCGCACCCGGCCGTCGGTGTCGGTCGTCATCTGCTCGAGCCGGCCCTTGCGGCCGGCCATCGCCTGCTGGACCTCGCCGATGTAGTCGGGCGGGATGTCGATCGTGATCCGCTCGTACGGCTCGTGGACCTCGCCGTCGACGTCGTGGAGGATCACCTCGGGCCGGCTGACGGTGAGCTCGTAGCCCTCGCGCCGCATCTGCTCGATCAGGACCGCCAGCTGGAGCTCGCCGCGACCGCGGACCTCGAACGTGTCGCCGGACTCGGTCGGGTGGACCTCGATCGAGACGTTGCCCAGGACCTCCTTCTCGAGGCGGGCCTTGATCTGGCGCGAGGTCACGTACTTGCCGTCCCGGCCACCGAGGGGCGAGGTGTTGACGCCGAACGTCATCGAGAGCGTCGGGGCGTCGACGTCGAGGCGCGGCAGCGGGCGCGGATCACCCGGTTCGGTCAGCGTGTCGCCGATGGTCACCTCGGGCAGGCCGGCGACCGAGACGATCTCGCCCGGCCCGGCCTCCAGGATGTCGATGCGCTCCATCCCGTGCGCGGTCTGGAGGCTCGTCACCGCCCCGGTGAAGGTGATCATCCGGCCGGGCTCGATCTCGCCCGCCGTGTCGTCGGCCTCCTCGCGCACGACGGCGATGCGCTGGCCGACGCGGATGGTCCCGTTGCGGATCCGCCCGACGGCCATGCGCCCCACGTATTCGTTCGCGCTCAGGTTGGTCACGAGCAGCTGGAGCGGATGACCCGCCTCGAACACCGGCGCAGGCGTGACGTCGACGAGCAGGTCGAGCAGCGGACGAAGATCCGTGCCCGGCGTGGCCAGGTCGCGCGTCGCCGTCCCGAGCTTGGCGTTCGTGTACACGACGGGGAACTCGATCTGGTGCTCGTCCGCGCCCAGGTCCATGAACAGCTCATAGACGGCGTCGAGGACGTCGGCCGCCCGGGCGTCCGAGCGGTCGATCTTGTTCAGGGCGACGACGACGGGCAGGCGCCGGGCCATCGCCTTCTGGAGCACGTAGCGCGTCTGCGGCAGCGGGCCCTCGGCCGCGTCCACGAGGAGCAGGACGCTGTCGACCATCAGCAGGCTGCGCTCGACCTCGCCGCCGAAGTCCGCGTGCCCCGGCGTGTCGACGATGTTCAGGCGGACCCCGTCGACGTCGATCGTCG
Organism: uncultured Chloroflexia bacterium; assembly: GCA_963767945.1. Lineage (GTDB taxonomy): Bacteria > Chloroflexota > Limnocylindria > Limnocylindrales > CSP1-4 > CAIXZV01. The sequence goes on from CAVYGH010000013.1 coordinate 901,918, forward strand.
TCTGCTTGGCGAGGATCGTGATGCCCTTCTCGCGCTCGAGGTCGCCGGAGTCCATGACCCGGTCGACGACCGCCTGGTTCTCGCGGAACACGCCCGTCTGGCGGAGCATCGCGTCGACGAGCGTGGTCTTGCCGTGGTCGACGTGGGCGACGATCGCGACGTTGCGAAGGTCGTCGCGGACGGTGGCGGGTCGGTGGGGAGCGTCGGACGGGGTCGTGGTCGTGGTCTCGGTGGGCATGGCGGAGCGGGCTCGCTGGTCGGATGGGCCGGCGAAGTGTCGCACATGCGCCCGTTTCGGGCGAACGGCGCGGTCCCGCTACCCCCTCGGGACGGACCCGACGGCGGGGATGTGGGTGGGCTCGATGAGGTGGCCGTCCAGCAGCTCGATCACCCGGTCGGCGACCTCGATCATCACCGGATCGTGGGTCGCGACGACGGCCGTGACCCCCTCCGCCCGGACGACCGTCCGGATGAGCAGCATGATCTTGTGGCCGGTCTCGGAGTCGAGCTGTCCGGTCGGCTCGTCGGCGAGCAGGAGCCGGGGGCGGTTGGCCAGCGCCCGGGCGATCGCGACCCGCTGCTGCTCCCCGCCCGACAGCTCGTGCGGCCGGTGCCTCGGCGCGCGACTCGAGGCCCACGAGGTCCAGCAGCTCCGCGACCCGCCGGTCGCGGTCGCCGGGATCGGCCGCCGACCATGCGCAGGGGCACCTCGACGTTCTCCGCGGCGCTCAGGATCGGGATCAGGCCGAAGGTCTGGAACACGAACGCGACGGTGTGGCGCCGCACGCCGGCGGCCGCCGCCTCGTCGAGATCGGAGATGCGGGTCCCGTCCACGAGCACGCTGCCGGCCGTCGGCCGGTCGAGGCCGCCCAGCAGGTTGAGCAGCGTGGTCTTGCCGCTGCCCGACCGCCCGCGGACCGCGAGCAGCTCGCCGCGCGCGACGTCGAGGTCGAGGTCGCGCAGGGCGTGGACGACGTCGTCGCCGGCGGGGTAGTCGCGCACGAGGCCCCGCACCTCGACCATCGCGCCGCCATCGACGCCCTCGGCGGCCCGATCCCGCGGCATCGCCGCGATCGACGGACGGCGTGGTCATCGCGGTGCCTCCGGGTCGGCGGTCTCGGGCGCATCCATGGGGTCCGGACGCCCGGCGTCGGCATCCGCGGGACGGCCCGCGGGCACGGCGGCCGGCCGGTCCGGCCAGACGCCCACGTGATCCTCCTCGAGGCGCAGGCGGACGCGGTTCCGGAGCTCGAGCGCCTCGACGTGGGAGCGCGGCAGCTGGAGTCGCCCGGCGCGGTCGACGACGGCGTACTCCTCCGAGATCACGCGGTCGTCGCCGCCCTCGGTCTGCTCGGTCCGGCGCAACGTCTCCGTGCTCGTCCGGCCGTCGCGGATCGCCACGGTGCGCTGCACCTGCTCGGACACGAACGCGTCGTGGGTCACGATCACGATCGTCGTCCCCAGCTCGCGGTTCACGCGCCGCAGCAGCCCGAACACGTCGCTCGAGGTCTGGCTGTCGAGCTCGCCCGTCGGCTCGTCCGCGAGGACCACGCTCGGGTCGTTCGCCAGGGCCACGGCGATCGCGGTCCGCTGCTGCTCGCCGCCGCTCAGGCGGTCGGGCCGATGCGCGGCGCGATCCTTGAGGCCCACGAGGTCGAGCAGCTCCAGCGCCCGGGCCCGCCGCGCCTTCCGGCCGTCGAGGATCATCGGCATCTCGACGTTCTGCGCGGCGGTCAGGTACGGCAGCAGGTTGCGGCCGGTCTGCTGCCACACGAACCCGATGACGCGACGCCGGAACCGCGTGCGGTCGGCGTTGCCCAGGCGGCCAAGGTCGTAGCCGGCGACCACCGCCCGGCCGGCCGAGGGCACGTCCATGCCGCCGAGGATGTTCAGCAGCGTCGACTTGCCGCTTCCCGAGGCGCCGACGATCGCGATCATCTCGCCACCGTCGACGAGGAGGTCCAGGCCCTGCAGGGCGACCACCTCGAGCTCCGCCTGCTTGTAGATCCGGACGAGGCCGTCGCACGCGATCACCGCGCCGTCGCCGTACTTCGCGGCACGCCGGGACGGCGCGGGCACCCCGGGCTCCTGGGTCGGCGCCGAGGGGACGGGAGCGGTCCGTCCGCGGGGCGTCGAGCCGGCGGGACGGCAGGTCCTCGATCTCCGTCTGGCCCTGGGCCGGCGACGGGACGGCGTCGGTCATTCGAACCTTCCTCGTAGGGCGGTGGCCGGGGCCACCCGGCGCTGGAGCGCCGCGCCGAGGGCGAGGCCCACGGCGACGACGACGATCATGCCGAACAGGATCAAGAGCAGCGGCCCGACGCCGACGACGACCGGGACGTCGACCGGCGAGCCGACGAGGTCGCCCAGGCCGAGCGCGGACCCGAGCAGCTGGAACAGGGCGACCCCGAGCAGGCCGCCGACCACGAAGCCCGTCGCGGTGACCGGGCCGTGCTCCGCGATCGCGAGGCCCACGGCCTGGCGATTCGTCAGCCCCAGCGTCCGCAGCCGGGCGACCTCGACCGACCGGGCGATCCCGGACAGGGCGAGCGCCGCCGCGACGCCGAGGGCGGCGTAGGCGGCCGTCACCAGGGCGGCCGCGAGGATGAGCCCCCGGACCGCCTGGGTCACGGGCGAGGTGCGGATCGCGGCCGCCTGCTCCGCCTGGCTCGTGGTGATCACGCCCGGGGACATCGCGCTCACGGCCGCCCGCAGGTCGTCCGGTGCCGTCGCGGGCGCGTCGACGATGGTCCAGGTCGACGCCAGGCGCGCCTCGGGCGCCTGGGCCCGGAACCACTCGCGCGGCGCCACGACCCAGGACCGACCGCGCGGCAGCCCCGCGAACCCGTCGCGAACCTCCGCGACGCGGTACTGGAGCGTGAACCCCTCGACGCTCGTCGAGAACGTCTCGCCGAGCTTCACGCCGCGAGGCGCCTCCGCGAGGGTCGTCGAGATGATGGCCGGGATCGGGCCCGACCCGGGCGTCGTGAAGCCCGGCGGGAACAGCGGGTCGGCGGGCGTCCCGGCGAGCTGGGCGGCCATCGGACCGGCGTCGACGAGCGCGAACAGCGCCTGGGGACCCGCCCGACCGACCGGCGTCGGGCCCTCGAACACGCCGGCCGAGGCCGTCACGCCCGGCAGCGCCGCGGGATCGAGGTTGGCGGGCAGCGCCCCGGTCGGCGCCTGCAGGCGGTAGCTGCCACCGATCTCCTGCCACGCGCGCCGTGTCCGCGCCCCGGTCGAGGCTGTCGAGCGAGACCGCCGCGAAGGCGGCGACGGTCGCGGTCGCGAGCAGCACGAGCAGGACGGCCGACGTCGCGCCGCCCTCGGTCGCCCGGCGGGCCGCGAGCACGAGCACGAACCCGCGGCCGCGGCGCGCGATCGACGCCACGGCGCGCAGGACGAGCGGGTACAGGCGGACGACGACGATGCCCGCCGCGATGCCGACCAGCACCGGCACCGCCGCGATCAGCGGGTCGAAGCCGGCGACGGCGCCGGCCGAGCTCGCCGCGTGCACGCCGCGCTCCCGGAGGAGGTAGGCCCCGCCGATCGCGATCGCGACGACCAGGCCCTCGACGCACCAGCCGTCGCGGGCTGACCCGGCCGCACGGCGCGATCGTCCTCGCGCGGCGCCGGTCCCCGCGATCGCACGATCGAGACCACCGTCGCGGCGACGACCGTGACCGCGATCGCGACCACGGCGGCCGTCGCCGCGATCGTGGGCGACAGGAGCGCCGCCGGCACGAGGGCCACGGCGAGGCCGGCCGCGACGATCGCGCCCGGGACGGCGATGAGCAGGCCCTCGACCACCGCGGGACCGAGCACCTGCCGGCCCGAGGCGCCGCGGCTGCGGGCGAGCGACATCGTCGCCCGCCGGCGGCGCGCGGCGAGGACGGCGATCAGCGCCAGCGTCGCGACGCCGACCAGCGCAGGTCCCAGCGCCATCACGGCGATGATCCCCTCGGCGGCCGCCCAGCGTGCCGCGTGCGTCTCGAGGATCTGCGCCATGCCCGTGCGCAGGGCGGTGTCGCTGGACGGCGTCACGTTCGCCGACGGGTAGTCGACGAGGAGCCGGTGGAAGTCGGCGACGAGCCGGTCCAGCGACCGTTCGTCGATCCGCTGCGGGTCGAGGAACTCACGCCACGAGTAGCGGACGCCCTGGCCCGCCGGGCTCGAGAAGCGCGCCAGCCCGGCGTGCGTCGCGTCGTCGACGAGCAGGGCCGCGTCGAGCAGCTGCACCTCGAGCGACAGCGCCCGGATGACCGGGTGGATCAGCTGGGCATCGCCGAGCCAGTAGTCCTCGTCGGGATCCAGCGCCTCGTAGATGCCGGTGATCGTGGCGAACGCGTAGAGGTCCTGGCCGACCCGGCCGATCAGCTGGTCGCCCGGGTCGCCCGCCAGCGGCACCGTCTCGCCCAGCGCGATCCCGAACTGGCGCGCCGTGTCGGCGGAGATCGCCGCCTCGTAGACGGGCACCTGGTCCACGGACTCGGGTCCGACGTCGTCACGCGTGGTCACGCTGCTCGTGGGCGGCACGCCCGCCACGTACCGGATGTGATCCGCGATCCCCTCCTGGATCCGGAGCCGGACGAACGCCGGGTCGGTGGTCGGCTTCTGGACCCGGTAACGCCCGCTCTCGACCACGATGTCGCGGCGGTCGACGAGGCCCTGGATCGAGGCCGGGATCGTCGCGTGCAGGTCGTCGCCGGCCTCGCGCACCCGCGCCAGGGGATCGTCCGCGGGCCCGTCCCCGAAGACCCGGTTCTCGATCAGCACGATCGAGCGGGCGACCGCCGGCGCGTTCCGCACCTCGGCCCGCACCGCCTCGTCGGCGAGGCTCGCGAGGATCCGCGGCGCGAGGGCCGCGAGCAGCGCGGTGACGAGCACGAGCGCGGCGAACCCGATCGTGGCGCCACGGTCGTCGGCGATCCGGTTGAGGGCCATCCACGTCCAGCGCATGGCTACTCGTCCCTCGCCCGGAGGACGGCGCTGGTGCGTGCCGAGGGCAGCTGGCGGACCGCGAGGACCACCGTCGCGAGCACGAGGAGCGCGGCCAGGGCGACGGTCGGGACGGCCGCCTCGGGCGGCACCACGATCACGGGGGCGGGCACCGGCGGCTCGCCGGTCGGCGTCAGCGTCGCGAACGGCAGCACGAGGTAGGCGAGGAGGAGCCCCAGCAGCGTGCCCAGGATCAGGCCCGTGGCGAGCAGCATCAGGTTCTCGATCGACAGCCAGAGCAGCAGCTGTCGGGGCGCGAGCCCGAGCGCCTTGAGCAGCGCGAACTCCCCGATCCGCTCCGAGATCGACACCGTCGCGCTGACGAGGAAGCCGATCGAGGCGAAGACCAGGGCGGCGAGCGAGCCCAGGCCGAGGATCCCGATCACGCCCAGGCCGAGCGGGTCGCCCGCGAGGTCGGCGGTGACGGCCGTCCGGTCGACGACGTCGTCGGCGCTCAGCGGCGCCGAGCGGAGGGCGGCGGCGACGGCCGCGGTCTCCCCCGGAGCGACGGACAGCCACCACTCGTCGGTGTCCACGATCGAGCCGCCGGCCCCGGCGCGCGCGAGGTCCATGGCCAGGTCGTCGACGATCACGAACGGCTGGGTCTGGTCGAGCGGCGGGAACGCGTCGACGCGGGCGACGAGGTCGAGGGTCACCGGAACGCCGAACACCGCGGCGCGGAGCGCATCCCCGATCTGGGCGCCGGTGCGGTCGAGGAACGCCTGGTCCACGAGCGCCGGGATCGGTGCCGGCTCGTCGGGCAGCACGGTCTGCTCCCAGCCGGCGTCGAAGGACGCGAACAGCTGGTCGACCGGCAGCGTGATGACCGGCCCCGGCGCGGGCTCGAATGGCACGCGGTTGCCGCCCTGGTCCTGGATCCAGCGGCCACCCAGCGAGGTCAGGTCGAGCGGCGTCCACGCGTCCCCGTCGTCGGCCGAGCTGGTCGGCGGCGCCGGTCAGGTCGATCTGCCCCTGCGCGACCCCGTTCGGGATGCCGGCGATCGAGAGGCCGACGTCGAGCCCGATCAGGTGCAGCGGCCCGGTGGGCGTCGTGCCGTCGGGACCCGTGAGCGGGATCTCGACGCGCGCCCCGTCGACGCCGACGGGACCGGGCTCCGAGCCGACACGCACGACCCGGCCATCGCCGTCGACCAGCACCGCCGTCGCGGTGAGGCCCTCGTACCCCTCGGGCACGGGCGCGAAGTCCTCGACCGGGGTGAACGCGGAGTCGTAGGTGAGCGAGAGGCGGCGCGTGCCCTCGGGCAGCTCGAGGCCGGGCGTCGCCGGGCGGCGGTCACCGAGCGCGCGAAGACCGGCGAGCGTGTTCGCACCCGCGTCGTCGTCGCGCAGGCGTACGACGTCGGCCATCGCCGCCCCGTCGATCGCGACGAGCGTTCCGCCGCGGATCGTCGACCCGAGGTCGACCGCGGCGCGCACGACGGGCGTGGCCGCGGTCACGCCCGGGAGGGACCGCAACGCGGCGCCCAGCGCCCACGGCGGGATGTCGCTGCGCGCGCCGGGCGCCATGCGGATGTCGGACCCGGCCGTCCAGGCCGCCTGGTCGGCCTGGCTCCGGGTCCAGGTGGCGGCGTGGGCGGACGCGAACGTCCCCAGCGCGGCCGCGAGGATCAGCAGCAGCGCGGCCCGCGTGTACCGGAGCGGGCGGCGGGCGATCTGGCGGCCGAGGAGCGAGGCGATCAGGCCCGCGCGTCCGGGCGAGGGCCTGCTCGGCGAGCTCGGCGAGCCGGGGCACGATCCGGATGGCGAGCACGGCGCCCCCGATCAGCCCGATCGCCGGCGCGGCGACGAGCAGCGGATCCACGCCCAGCGTGCCGCGGGCGGTGCGGGTCAGCGTCGCGCCGTACAGCCGCAGCTGGAGCATCGCGATCACCGCCAGCGCGACGAGCGCGAGGTCGAGCCCCAGGCGCTGGGGCAGCGTCCGGCCGCCCTGGCGTCCGATCGCGGCCCGGACGCCGGCGATGCTCACCCCGGACAGCAGCGTGGGGATCGTCAGGGCGACGAGCGCGACGATGCCGCCGATGACCGCCGTCCCGAACGTCGACGGGCCCGGCAGCGGCGCGCTCAGGCCGACGCCCGCCATCGCCGGGTTCAGGCGGACGGCCTGCACGAGCAGCATCGCCAGCCACGGCGCGGCGAGCGTCGCCGGGACCACGACGAGCAGCGCCTCGCCGAACGCCATCGCGGCCAGGTGCCCGGTGCCCGCGCCCCGCGAGCGGAGCAGCGCGGTCTCCGTCCGTCGCCGTTCGAGCAGCAGCGCGGCGACCAGGATGACCGCGTAGCCCGCGAGGACGCCGAACTGGATGAGCAGGAGCAGGATCCCCGACTGCGCGACGAGCACCGACCGGTCGACCGACGCGAGGATGTCCGGCAGCCTCGTGGACACCGACGCCTGGCTGGAGCCGGGCAGCGCGGCGTTCACCCGGCCGCGCAGGCCGGCGATGTCGGTCGCGATGGCGTCCAGGCCCTCCGGCCGGAACCCGTTCACGTCGGGGATCGCCCGCCATCGGACGTCGAGCGGCTCGCTGAGCGGACCGGTCGCGATCTCCGCCTCGGCCACGACCAGCGGCCCGCGCGTCGTGAACCGGCCGCTGGTGTCGGTTCCATCGAGCACGAGCGGGTCGCCCAGCCAGTACGGGTCGGCGGGGTCGGCGCGCCAGGTGCCGGTGATCACGACGTCGACGACCCGGCCCGGGTCCAGCCGGTTCGCGAGCGTCAGCGTGTCGCCGGTCTCGACGCCCATGATCCCGGCGGCCGCCTGGGACAGCGTGGCCTCGATCGGCGTCCGGCCCGCCTCCGCCCAGCGGCCGTCGACGAGCTCGGCGTGCCGCTCGATGCCCTCGAACGAGGCCGGCTGCACGAGGTCCGTCACCGTCGCCGGGTCCGCGGCGGCGTCCGCGTAGGCCGACGGCTGGAGGACCTGCGCGACCTCGCCGCCGGTGGCGGCCAGGCTCGCCCGGAGCTCGGGCACGACCGCGTCGCGGACGGTGTCGAGGCGCTCGGGCAGGACCCGGGTGCGCACCACGATCGCGCGGTCGGCCGCCGGGGCCGACAGCAGCTCACGGCGCAGGCCGGCGAGCGTCACCGCGTCCGCGTACAGCGTCCCCGCGGCGAGCAGCGACAGCGCGCTCGCCAGCAGCGCCCACGACGCGATCACGACGGGCAGGTCCGCGCGGCTCCGTCGGAGCACGGTGGACCAGAGGCCGAGCGATGTGGGCAGCGGACCTTCTCCCGGAGGGGACGCGGCGGGCGTCACCGGACAATAACCCGCGTCGACCGGAAAGGTTCGACGCCCGTCCATCGGGCCGCACGCCGTCGGTACACTGCGCCGCACACCAGGAGGAGCCCGTGACCGTCGCCGCCGTGATCCTCGCCGCCAGTCCCGACTCGGCGCTCGCCGACGCGGACGGGACGCCCGGCGTCCGGCGGCTCGCCGACGTCGCGTGGTCGGGCGGGGCCACGCCCGTCGTCGTGTGCTCGTTCGATCCCGAGGGCGCGGTCGCGGCGGCGCTGGCCAACGCCGAGGCGTCGCTCGTGGACCCGGTCCCGCCGGAACGGGGGCCGGTCGCCCAGATCGTGAACGGCATCGAGGCCGCGATCCGGATGGTCACCGACACGGACGCCGCCCTGGTCTTCCCGGCCCGCCTGGCCTGGGTCGACGCCGAGACCGTGACGACGCTGATCGCCGCCCACGGCGAGGATCGCGACAGCGTGCTGCGACCGGCCTGGGACGGCGAGCCCGGCTGGCCGACCCTCCTCCCCGTCCGACACCTCGAGGCGTTCGGGGCGCTCGGATCCACGCGCATGCCGCACGAGCTGCTCGAGGACCTCGAGGCGGCCGGCGTCCCGTTCCGGACCCTCGACAGCGGCGATCCCGGCGTCACCCACGACGTCTCGACGCCGCGCGCGGACCTGCCGCCCTTCGAAGGCCCGCCGCGACCCGCGGACGAGCACGCCGAGGAGTGGGGCGTCGCGGACGTCGATCAGCCCGACTGAGGCCGGCGCGCCGCCCGGTGACGCCCGTCAGGCGGGCGTCGTCCTCGACGCGATCGCCGAGCGCACGCGCGACAGCGACCCGGTCGCGAGCGCGATCCCGCCGATCACCAGGGCGACGCCGACCAGCTGGAACGGCGACGGCAGCTCGCGCAGCAGGAACGCGCCGAGGAACACGGTGGTCACGGGCTGGACGAGCAGCAGGACCGACGCGATCACCGCGGGCAGGCGCGGCAGCGACACCTGGATCGCCAGGTAGCCGACCGACTGCGAGAGCACCCCGAGGGCGATCAGGTAGGCGTCGGCAGGGAGGCCCGGGGTGAGGTCGAGGTCGCCGACGGCCGCGCCGAACAGCCCGGCGCACAGCGCGGTGACCGCCGTCGCGATCGCCACCGGCGCCGCCGGGCGCTGGTCCGGCGTCGCGCGCCGGATGATCAGCAGGTACCCGGCATACGCGGTCGCCGTGAGCACGCCGATGGCCACGCCGAGCTGCGGGTTGGCGCCATAGGCTCCGGCCCCGACCACGCCCGAGATCAGGACGACGCCGAGCATCATGACCGGCAGGGCTGCCAGCACCTCGTTCCGCGGCCGCTCCCCGAAGACGGCCCACGCCGCCAGGGCCACGATCACGACCTGGAGGTTGCCCATCACGGTCGCCAGCCCGGCGCCGATCACGTCCACCGCGTAGTGGAACGTGATCAGGTCGACGGCGAAGCAGAGTCCGGCGGCCGTGCACAGGCCGACCGCGCGGCGGCTCATCGGCCCGAGGGTCCCCCACTCGCGCCAGGCGACGATCAGCAGGATCGGCAGGCCGTAGACGCAGCGCCAGAACACGCCGGTCGAGGGCGAGACCCCCGACATCAGGTAGAACACCCCCGACATCGCGATCGCGAGCGCCCCGAAGACGGCCGCCGACCGCGGATGCTCGACCGCCAGCGCGAGCGGGTTCACGCGTACAGCGACCCGCCCAGGTACTTGAGCCCGCTGTCGACGAGCACGGTCACGACCCGCCGGCCCTCGCCCAGCTCGCGCGCCACGCGCAGGGCCGCGACGAGGTTCGCGCCGGTCGAGGGGCCCGACCAGAGGCCCTCCTCGCGCGCGGCGCGACGCGCCATCGCCATGGCGTCGTCCGTCGACACGGCCTCGATGGCGTCGAGGTCGTCACCGGTGAGCTGCGGCGGCCAGAAGCCGGCACCGCCGCCCTCGATGCGGTGCGTCCCGGGCTCGCCGCCGGCCAGCACCGGCGATTCGGCCGGCTCCACGCCCACCCGCCGGACCCCCGGAACGCGTGCCCGGAGTGCCCGCGTCGTGCCGAGGAAGCAGCCGGCCGTGCCGATGTAGCCGACGAACGCGTCGACCCGATCGTGGAGCTGGTCCGCGATCTCCGTGCCCAGCGCCGCGTAGCCGTCCAGCATGTCGCGGTTGTTGAACTGGTCGGTCGGGTAGCCGCCGGTCTCGGCGACCACCTCCGCGGCCCGCCGCATCATCGACGGGATGAGGTCGGGATGGATCCCCTGCGGGCTGGGGATGAGCTCGACGTCTGCGCCGAAGGCTCGCATCGTGCGGATCTTCTCGGCGGCGAAGGCGTCGGAGCTGACGATCCGGAGCCGATAGCCCTTGACGGAACACACGAAGGCCAGCGAGCTGCCGGTGCTGCCGCCGGTGTACTCGACGATCGTGTCGCCCGGGTGCACGTCGCCGCGGGCCTCGGCGCCCTCGACCATCGCGAGCGCCATGCGGTCCTTGTACGAGCCCGTCGGGTTGTGGGACTCGAGCTTCACCCACACCTCGGCCATCCCGGGCTCCACGAGCTTCGCGAGGCGGACGATCGGCGTGTGGCCGATGGCGTCCAGGACGGGCGGCCGGCCCGGCGCGACGGTCGGACGGCTCTCGTTCACGGCGTCTCCTCGGATTCGGCGGGTGGCACGGGGCGGGCCCACCGTTCGCGGGTCGAGGTGCGATGGAACCCCTCGGCCTCGTACAGCCCCAGCGCCCGGGGGTTGCGGCCGTTGACCGACAGCGTGACGGTCTCGACGCCGACGGCCCGGAGGTGCTCGACGCCCCAGCGCAGCAGCTGGCGGCCGTGGCCGCGCCCCTGGAGCCCGGGCCGCACGCCCACCGTCCAGATCTCGCCGCGCGGCTCGACGCCGCCGTCCGGGCCGCGCTTCGGCTCGGTCGCGCAGAAGCCGATCAGCTCCCCGCCCGGGCCTTCGAGCAGCAGCAGGTCCTCGTCCCGGAACGGCGCGTCGTCGGGCGCGGCCAGGATCCGCTCCGCGTCCAGCTGGAGCGGCGTCGCGTGGTCGGCGAAGCATGCGTTGAACAGCTCCACCCACGCCGGGATGTCCCGGCCGCGGTCGATCGGCCGCGTCCGCGTGTCCGCGGGCCAGGCGGGCGGGGCGACGGCGACCGTGGGGTCGAGGTCGAGGTCCCACAGCGTCGAGTGGAACGCGAAGCCGGTGGCGACGACGAACGCGTGCCCGTCCGCATCCTCGGGGACGAGCCCGAGCAGGAGGTTCGGGCGTCCCCGCTCCCGCTCGATGTCGAGGCCCGCCTCGACCAGCGCCCGGCCGATCCCGTGGCCGCGGTGGGCGGGCTCCACGACCAGCGCCTTGACCTCGGGCAGGACCACGCCCACGATCGCGCCGCCGATATCGGCGACGGCCACCTGGGCGGCCTCGGAGACCGCGTAGCGGACGATCCAGTCCCCGTGCGGCGACGACGAGCCGAGCAGCTCGCCGGCGTCGCGGGCGCGGGCGATCAACGCGCCGAGTGCCGCCTCGTCGGCCGCGGTCAGCCGCCGGATCGCGGCCGGGGGCACGGGTCGCTAGCTCCGACCGGGGACGCCGACGAAGCGCAGCCCGAGCTCCTCGTACTGCTCCGGCTCGGGCGGCGACGGCGCCTCGAGCATCGGGTCCGAGCCCGACTGCGTCTTGGGGAACGCCATGACCTCGCGGATGTTCGTCTGGTGGCTGAACAGCGCCGCCCAGCGGTCGATCCCGAGCGCGATCCCGCCGTGGGGCGGCGCGCCGTACTCGAACGCCTCGAGCATCGCGCCGAAGCGCTCCTTCATCTGGTCGAGCGTGTAGCCCTGGAGGTTGAAGCTGCGCGCGAGCAGGTCGCGCTGCCAGATCCGGACCGAGCCGCCGCCCAGCTCCCAGCCGTTCAGCACGATGTCGTACTGCATCGCGCGGGCTCGACCGGCCGGGTCGTCCGGCGAGCGCTCGTCGAGGCTGCCCGAGCGCGTCGTCAGCAGGTCCTCGTCGTCCGGGAGCACGCCGCTGAACGGGTTGTGCGTCGCGTCCCAGCGGTCGTGCTCGGCGTCCCACTTGTACATCGGGAAGCGGTGGACCCAGCAGTACGCGAGCTGCTCGGCGTCCGCGAGGCCCAGCCGGCCACCGATCTCGACCCGCAGCCGGCCGAGCACGTCGTTGGTGGTCTCCGACGCGTCCGCGACCACCAGGACGAGGTCGCCGTCGGCCGCCCCGGCGGCGTCGCGGATCGCCGTCTGGGTGTCGGCGGACAGGAACTTGGCGATCGGGCCGTGGAGCTCGCCGCCGTCGACGACCGAGAGGTGCACCAGGCCCTTGGCGCCGAACCGCTTGGCGAGCTCGGTCAGCTCGTCGATCTCGCGGCGGCTGATGCCGCCCATGCCCGGCGCCGTGAGGCCCTTGACCCGCCCGCCGGCCGCCAGGGTCTCGTCGAACACGCGGAAGCCCGACGCCGGCGCGCCGTCGGCGCCGACCAGCGCGGGCGCGAGGTCGAACAGCTCCATCGCGAACCGGATGTCCGGCTTGTCGGAGCCGTAACGCTCCATGGCGTCCGCGTACTCGAACACCGGGAACGGCGTCTCGCGCAACGGCCGATCCGGGACCGTGACCCGCGACACCTCGATCACCATCGCCTCGACGAACGCCATGACGGCCGCCTCGTCGACGAAGCTCATCTCGAGGTCGAGCTGGGTGAACTCCGGCTGGCGGTCGCCGCGCAGGTCCTCGTCGCGGAAGCAGCGGGCGATCTGGAAGTAGCGGTCGATGCCGGCCACCATCAGGAGCTGCTTGAGCTGCTGGGGGCTCTGGGGCAGCGCGTAGACGGCGCCCGGCTGGAGCCGGCTCGGGACGATGAAGTCGCGGGCGCCCTCGGGCGTGCTCTTGATCAGGTTGGGGGTCTCCACCTCGACGAACCCGTTCGCGTGGTGGACCTCGCGGATGGCCTGGACGAGCCGGCTGCGCAGGAGCAGCCGCTGCTGCATGACGTCGCGCCGGATGTCGAGGTAGCGGTATTTCAGGCGCAGCGTCTCGTCGATCGGCGCGTCGGGCTCGTTGAGGTAGAACGGCGGCGTCTTCGCCTCGTTGAGGATCCGGACCGAGCGGGCCTGCAGCTCGACGGCGCCGGTCGGCAGCTTCGGGTTCTCGGTCCCGGGCTGGCGCAGCGCCACGTCGCCCTCGAAGGCGACGACGAACTCCGGCCGCAGGCGGGCGGCGACCTCGCTCGCCTCGGGCGCGTCGCCGGCGTCGATCACGACCTGCGTGATGCCGTGGCGGTCCCGGAGGTCGATGAACGTCAGCTTGCCGTAGTCGCGCCGCCGGTGGACCCAGCCGGCCAGGCTTGCCGGCCGGCCGGCGTCGTCGGCGCGCAGCGCTCCGCAGGTGTGGGTGCGGTAGGGCGTGGCGAGCGACGGGGCTTCGGCGGGCACGTGCAGGGACGCTCCATGGCGGGGATTCGGGCTCTGTATCGTATGCCACCCGTGTCACCCGGCGGGACGGTCGCGAAGGAGCCATGCGTGGAGATCGGACCCCGGACGCCGCGCTCGGAGCCTCGGTCGTCGGCCACAGCCAGGTGACGGCCCGGCCCCTCAAGGTCGGCGTCTTCGTCCCGACCTGGACCGAGGGGAGCGCGCTCCCGGCCTGGACCACGGCGGAGACCGGCGGACAGACCCGGTGGTCCGACATCATCGCGACGGCGGAGCTCGCCGAGGCGTCCGGGCTCGACTCGGTCTGGGTCTGCGACCACATGCTGCTGGACGACGACTGGGAGGTGCCCGATCCGCCCGAGCTCCGGCCGACGACCGGCGCGACCGGCTGCTGGGATGCGTGGGGCGTCCTCGCGGCCCTCGCGGCGCGGACGTCGCGCATCGCCATCGGATCGCTCGTCGCGTGCACCGCGTACGTCAATCCCGCGCGGCTCGCCCGCCTCGCCGACACCGTCGACGAGATCAGCGGCGGGCGCCTGATCCTGGGCCTGGGCGCCGGCGACCACTGGAGCGAGTTCCAGCGCTTCGGCTACCCCCTCGACCGCCCGATCGCGCGGTTCGAGGAGGCGCTGCAGATCATCGGACCGCTCCTGCGGCAGGGCGCGGTGGACTTCGAGGGCACGTTCTACACCGCCCGCGACTGTGCGCTCTCGCCGCGGGCACGGGAGTCGGGCCCGCCGATCCTGATCGGCGCGCTGGGCACGGGTCCGCGCATGAATCGGCTCGTCGTCCAGCACGCCGATCTGTGGAACGGCTGGTACACGTTCAACTCGACCGACCCACTGCCCGAGCTGCGGACCCAGCTCGCCCGCATCGACCAGGTGTGCGTGGACCGTGGTCGCGATCCGCGGAGCCTCGGACGGACCGCGGGCGTGTCCGTCGCGTTCGACGGCGCCGAGGCCGAGGCGGGCTCGATCTCCGGCAGCGACGCGCAGATCGCGGCCGGATTCCAGGCCTACGCCGACGCGGGCGTCGACCATCTCCAGGTCGTCGTGTCACCGGGCGGTCCGAGAGGCGTGGAGCGGCTCGCGAGGGTCGTCGAGCAGCTCGGCGCGCCGGCCTGATCCCGGTTCGATCGCCCAGCGGGCGTCAGGCCGGGCGCAACCCCGCCACGTAGGCGACGAGATCGGCGACGTCGCCATGCGCGAGCCGGTCCCGGGCGCGAGCCACGGGCACGCACAGCGAGTCGTCGGGCAGCCGCAGCCCGTAGACGCGCGATCCCTCCCCGTCGGACACCCAGCCGTGGTCGCCGCCCCACGACAGGCGCAGGGTCTCCGCGACGTAGAACCCGATGGTCCGGGCGAGCTCCTCGCGCTTCTCGTCGGCGTCCCGGGGCCGCAGGCCGAACCGCGGCTTGGCGGTCGCGAGCCGGCCCGCGATGGTCTCGACGTCGCGCACGCTGTCGACGCTGAAGTCGAGCTCCACCCCGGCGTCGGTCCGGGCGAGGTCCACCATGTCGGCGGCGTACTCCATCGCGATCTGGGCGACCATCGCGTCGGGCTCGAACTCCATCGCCTCCATCCTCAGCCGTGCTTGTGGCCGGCCTCGGCGCGCGCGAGCTCGCGAGCCAGGTCGTCGACGGCGACCGCGCGCTGCGTCCCGGCGAGCAGGTCGCGGACCTGCACCTGCCCCGACGCGAGCTCGTCGCCCAGGATCACCGCGAAATGCGCGCCGTCCCGGCCGGCGGCCTCGAGCTGGCGCCCGAGCTTGCGGCGAGCGAGATCGGCGCGGACGCGGAGCCGGGCGGCCCGGAGCTCGGTCGCGATCCGCAGCCGCGCGACGGTGTCGTCGGGATCCGCCCCGACGACCACCGCGAGCGGGCCCGGCTCGGCGTGCTCGGTGCTCCCCTGCTCCGCGAGGACCAGGGCGACGCGGTCGAGCCCGAGCCCGAAGCCGATCCCGGGCGTGGGCTTGCCGCCCAGCAGCTCGACCAGGCCGTCGTAGCGGCCGCCACCGCCCAGGGCCTGCTGCTGTCCCTCGCGGCCCGCGACGTAGAACTCGAACGCGGTCCGCGTGTAGTAGTCGAGGCCACGCACGAGGCCGGGCTCGATCCGCCACGGCACGCCGACGGCCGTGAGGTGGGCCTTGACGGCCTCGAAGTGCGCGGCACAGGCCTCGCACAGGCGGTCGGTGATCCGCGGCGCGGCGGCGTTCAGCGCCGCCATCGCCGGATCCTTCGAGTCGAGCAGGCGCAGGACGTTGCGCTCGAGCCGGTCGCGCTCGGTCGCGGGCAGGGCGTCGCTGTGGCCGCGGTAGTAGGCGGTGAGCTCCGCGATGTACGCCGGGCGGCAGGTGCCATCGCCGATCGAGTTGACGAGGACCTCGACGCCGGCGACGCCGACCTCCGCGTAGAAGCGCGCGCCGAGCTCGATGATCTCGGCGTCGACCGCGGGACCCGGGTCGCCGATCGCCTCGACGTCGAACTGCCAGAACTGGCGGTAGCGGCCCGCCTGGGGGCGGTCGTAGCGGAACATCGGCCCGGTCATCGTCAGCTTCACGGGCTGCGGCAGCGTCTGCATCCCGTGCTGCAGGTAGGCGCGGACGATGCCGGCGGTCGGCTCCGGCCGGAGCGCCCACGACTCGGCCTCCTCGGTCCGCGGCGCGATCCGGAACAGCTCCTTCTCGACGACGTCGGTGACCTCGCCGATCCCCCGCTCGAAGACCGCGGTCTGCTCGAACATCGGGGTCTCGATCGGCTTGTAGCCATAGCGGGCGGCGAGGTCCGCGCCCGTCCGGACGAGCCGGTCGAACACCGCCCGGTCGGCCGGCAGCAGGTCGCGGGTGCCACGGGGGGCGCGGAGGGCGGGCATCGGCGTCAGTCTAGGGCCGTCGGCGGGCGCGATCCGGTCGCCGGACGGCGTGGTGGATCAGGCGGCCCGGCTCCGCGCGCGCTCCCGGAGGAGGATGAACACGCTGACGACCGCGACCCACGCCGGCAGCACGAGGATCGCCCAGTCCACGAACGACACGGCGAGCAGCAGGATCGCGCCCAGCACGTAGCTGAGGATCGAGAACCAGCGCGGGAACACGCCGGTCTTGAGGCCGATCGTCGCGGTCGCGAACAGGAACACGCCCGCCGCCCGGTTCTCGAACGCGAAGGTCGTCGTGTAGCTGAGCGCGCGCAACAGGTCGATCGTGGCCGCGGTGGGCGCCGGCTGGTCCAGGTACCGGAAGCCGACGCTGGGCGCCGTCGGCGATCGTCGCCGCCGACGAACAGCAGGGCGACGAACAGGATGCCGCTGCCGAAGAAGACGGTGGCGAAGAACCGGTCCTCGCGCTCGCCGATCTGGTCGCGGATCACGGCGATGAACCACAGGAACATGATCCCCGCGAACGGCGCGAGGTACAGGCCGCCGATGACGATCCGCAGGTCGTCGCCGCGCGCGTACAACGCGGACGAGCTCGGCGTCGTCGGCGGTGTAGATCGCCTCGTGCCGGAGCAGGACCAGGCCCGTCGTGAACAGGATCGCGAACAGCAGGCCCGCGATCCCGGCCGCCGCCGGGCGCGCGGAGCTGCCGGCTCGCCTCGTCGACGATCTCGTCGGTCGCGTCGCTGGCCGGCGTCCCACTCGCGGTCATGTCCGTGCCGTCGCTGTCATGCCCCGCCTCCCGGATCGGCCCTGGTTGGAACCGTGCCCGACGCATCGTAGGGTCCGGACCCACCTTCGTGGCGACCGAATTCGCCCAGACCCTAACCTTTACGTGAACGGTAAGGTTTGGTAGACTCGACCGCATGTCCCACCTCGGCCCGACCACCCCTGCCCCGGATGCCGCCGGCGAGCGCCTGCTCCGGATCCAGGAGGTCGCCGCCGACACCGGGCTGACGCCGCGCACCATCCGCTACTACGAGGAGCTCGGGCTCCTCGCCCCCGCCGCGCGTTCCGAGGGCTCGTACCGCCTGTACGACGCCGAGGACCTCGAGCGACTGCGGTTCATCCGCGGGCTTCGGGACGATGCCGGGTTCTCGCTCACGGAGATCGGGCAGCTGCTCGAGGACGAGGCGGCGCGCACGCGCAACCGGGCCACGTTCCGCACCTCGCGCGACGACAACGAGCGGCGCGCCATCCTCGAGGACGCCGTCGCCCGCGTCGACCGACAGGTCGGCTCACTGCGGCTCAAGATCGAGCGCCTCGAGGCGATGATCCGCGAGGCCGAGGAGCGCCGCGCCCACCTGGCGGGCCACCTCGACGACCTCGCGGCCGGGCGCGAGCCCACTCACGATCACCCGGCGACGAGCCGGCACGCCGCGATCCACGAGCCGGAGGCGGGACGATGATCCGCCCCGGATCGGGGCTGTCGTTGGCCTACGGCGCCCGCGCGTTCCGCCACCGCAACTACCGCCTGTACTTCGGCGGCCAGCTCGTGTCGCTGGTCGGCACCTGGATGCAGGCCGTCGCCCAGGGCTGGCTGATCCTCCAGCTCACCGGGGACCCGTTCCTGCTCGGCGTCGTCGCGGCCATGCAGTGGATCCCGGTCATGGTGCTCGGCCTGTTCGGCGGCCTCATCACCGACGCCCTGCCCAAGCGACAGACGCTGATCGTGACCCAGGCGATGAAGATGATCCTGGCGTTCACGATGTTCGCCCTCGTCGCGACGGGCACGGTCGAGGTCTGGCAGGTCATGGTGCTCGCCCTGCTCGGCGGGCTCACCAACGTCGTCGACATGCCCACCCGCCAGGCGTTCGCGGTCGAGATGGTCGGGCGCGAGGACATCGGCACCGCCGTCGCCCTCAACTCGGCCATGTTCAACGCCGCCCGCGTGCTCGGGCCGGCCGTGGCCGGGCTGACCATCGGCGCGTTCGACATCTCCACCGCCTTCCTGATCGACGCCCTCAGCTTCCTCGCGGTCCTGGTCGCGCTGCTGGCGATGCGCCAGAGCGAGCTGCGGGTGGCGCCGCCGATCGCGCGGCCGACCTCGGCGCGCGAGGTGTACACCGGCCTGCGCGAGGGCCTGAGCTACGTGCGGCGAACCCCGCTCGTGCTGCTCGGCATCCTGACCGTCGGGCTGGTGGCGACGTTCGGCATGAACTTCCAGGTCGTGATCCCGCCGCTCACCGAAGAGGTGCTGCACTCGGACGCGACCGGCTACGGCTTCCTGATGGCGGCGTCGGGGCTCGGGTCGCTGGTCGCCGCCCTGTACATCGCGTTCTCCCCGCGCTCGCGGATCGGCCTGATCGCGAGCGGCGCGCTGCTCGTCGGCGTGGCCGAGATCGCGCTCGGCGCGTCGCAGCTGTTCTTCCTGTCGCTGGTGCTGATGTTCTTCGTGGGCCTCGGCGCGATCGCGATGGCGGCCACCGCCAACACGACGATCCAGCTCGCGGTCCCCGACCACCTGCGCGGCCGGACGATGAGCGTCTACACGACGGTGTTCGCCGGATCCACGCCGGTCGGCGGCCTCCTGATGGGCTGGGTCGCCTCGCGCTTCGGCGTGGCCGAGTCGATGATCCTCGGCGGCGTCGCGTGCGCCCTGATCGGCGCCGGCGCGTCGGTCTGGATCCGCCGCAGCCGGCGCGGCGATGGTCATCGAGTCCCGCACGGACCGCCGCCCGATCGCCGCCGCCAACGTCCGCCGCCCGCCCTCGTGACGCACGCGCCGCTCGCCCCGCGGCAAGCGGGGCGCCCGATCGAGCGCGCCCGCTCGCGGCGGGTCGCCGCACGCGCTTGAGGCGGACGCGCGCTAGCTATCAACTCCCGCTGGGCGCTGATGACGTCCTTGAGCTGCTCGACGCGGCTCATCACCTTGGCCAGCTGGGCGACCGACGCGACCTGGATCGTCATCGCCACGACGGCCGTGTGGTCCGGGTTGACGCCGACGTTGGCGGCCAGGATGTTGACCTTGTTCTCGGCCATGACCTGGGTGATGTCGGACAGCAGCCCGGTCCGGTCGTAGGCCTCGACGCGGATCGCGATCGGGTAGGTCTGGGCGGGCGCCGCCTCCCACTCGACGTCGATCAGGCGGCTCACCTCGCGCTCGTTGCGCACGGTGGGGCACGAGACCAGGTGGACCGTGATGCCCTTGCCGCGGGTGATGAAGCCCTGGATCGGGTCGCCCGGGATCGGGTGGCAGCACTTCGCGAACCGGACCAGGAGGTCCCCCACCCCCTTGACCCGGACGCCGCCGGTGCGCGCGGGCTGCTGCGGGGCGACCGTCGGCAGCGACGTCTCGCCGTCGTCCACGACCCCCAGGCGGATGACGACCTGCTGGGCCGAGATCGCGCCGTAGCCGATGGCGGCGTAGAAGTCGTCGACCGACTCGTGCTGGTAGGTCTTCGCGACCTCGGCGATCCGATCGAGCCCCACCGCCTGGATGCTCGTCCGGGCCAGCCGGCGGAGCTCGCGCTCGAGCGACTCGCGGCCGTGGACGATGTTCTCGGCGCGGTCCTTCTTCTTGAACCATTGCCGGATCTTCTCCCGAGCGTGGGAGGTCCGGACGATGTTCAGCCAGTCGCGCGACGGCCCGTGCTCGCCCTTGGTGGTGACGATCTCGACGATGTCGCCGTTCTTCAGCCGGTAGTCGAGCGGGACCAGCCGGTTGTTGATCTTGGCCCCGATCGTGCGATGGCCGATGTCGGTGTGGATGCGGTAGGCGAAGTCGAGCGGCGTCGCGCCCGCCGGCAGGTCCTTGATGTCGCCCTTGGGGGTGAACACGAAGACCTGGTCCTGGAAGATGTCGAGCTTGATCCCCTCGACGAACTCGGTCGCGTCCGACTCGCTGACGTCGCGCTGCCACTCCATGAGCTGGCGCAGCCAGGCGAGCTTGGCGTCGTAGTCGCGCTCGGCCTTGGTCCCCTCCTTGTACCGCCAGTGCGCCGCGATGCCGACCTCGGACACCTGGTGCATCGCGTGGGTCCGGATCTGGATCTCGAGCGGCTTGCCGTCGAGCGCGATGACCGCGGTGTGCAGCGACTGGTACAGGTTGTTCTTGGGGACGGCGATGTAGTCGTCGAACTGGCCCGGGATCGGGCGCCACAGGGCGTGGACGATGCCCAGGGCGGCGTAGCAGTCGCGAACCTCGTCGACGAGCAGGCGGATGGCGTAGACGTCGTAGATCTCGCCGAACGCCGCGCTCTTGCGCTGCATCTTCTTCCAGATGCTGTAGATGTGCTTCGGGCGGCCCTGGAGCTCGGCCTCGATGCCGGCGTCCGCGAGGCGCGGCCGCAGCTCCTCGATCGCCCGCTCGATGTACGTCTCGCGGCCCTTGCGCCGGGTGTCGAGCTGGCGGGCGAGGTCGCGGAACGCCTCGGGCTCGAGCGCCTTGAAGGCGAGGTCCTCGAGCTCCCACTTGATCTGCCAGATCCCGAGCCGCTCCGCGAGCGGCGCGTAGATCTCCATGGTCTGGCGGGCGATGCGCTGCTGCTTCTCCACGCCCAGCGCGCTCAGCGTGCGCATGTTGTGCAGGCGGTCGGCGAGCTTGATCAGGACGACCCGGATGTCGTCCGCCATCGCCAGGAACATCTTCCGGATGTTCTCGGCCTGCTGCTGCTCGTGGCTGTGGGTGCTGAACTTGGACAGCTTGGTGACGCCGTCGACGAGGTGGGCGACCTCGGGGCCGAACCCGTCCTCCACGTCGGCCAGGCTGTACTCGGTGTCCTCGGGGACGTCGTGCAGGAGCGCGGCCGTCGCGGCGACCGGGTCGATGCCGAGGTCGGCCAGGATCTGCGCCGACGCGATCGGGTGGGTGACGTACGGCTCGCCCGACGCCCGGACCTGCCCCGTGTGGGCGGCGACGGCGAGGTCGAACGCGCGCTCCACCGCCTCGAGGTCGGCCTGCGGGTGCTGGCGATGGAGCTCGCGCCAGGAGCGCCGCCCGCAGCCCGTCCAGGTCCCAGGTCGCCGCCTTGGCTCCCGACGTTGTCGCCGGCGATCGTCGCGGCCCGCGGCGCCGGGCCGTGCTCCCGCCGGCAGGCGCCTCGAGCGGCGTCTCGGGATCGCGGACGACGGGCTCAGCCATGCGCGGAGTCTACCCCCGGGCCCCGTTCGCGCTCCGTTCGGCCACGCTCGCGCCGATCGACGTCCGACGCCCCGTCGCGGTCAGCCGAGCAGGCTCATCGTGAGCTCGCCGGTGAGCTCGAGATCCCCGGCCTCGTTGACGACCGCGTCGGTGAGCCGGAGCGGGATGTCCACGCCCGCGCGGAGCAGCGTGATCTCCTGTCCCTCCGCCGGACCGTTCGTGACCCGCACCAGGAGGTCGCCCGCCGCCGAGACCACGAACCGGCCGCGGACCGCGACCAGGAGGCGCACCGTGAGCCGGTCGGGCGGTGCCAGGGCGACGCTCGTGGGCCGCGAGCCGAGGGCGTCCTCGACGCCGTCCGCGATCAGCGCCTCGACGTCCGCCGCCGGGATGGTGGTGGTCGCGAGGACCGTGTCGCCCGTGCCCGCGAGGCCGATCGAGGCGAGGGCGAGCCGGCGGCCGCCCACGTCCGGGACCACGACGCCGTCCATCCGCCCGTCGATCGCCGACGCCGTCCGGTCCACGAAGGCGACGTCGTGCAGGGTCAGGTCGAGCCGCTCGATCTCGAGGCCGCGGAACGTGGCGTCGGTCGCCCGCACGCGCACCCGGTCGGCGCGCAGGCCGAGCAGGTCCGTCGGCGGGTCGCTGCTGACGGTGACCACCGTGTCGTCGGACTGGAGCCCCGCGGCCGTGATGGCGCCCGTGAGCGCCCCGGCGGCGAGCGCGGGCAGCGCGAACAGCACGAACAGCGCGGCGACGACGGCGCCCAGGATCAGCGTGAACAGGCAGCCTCGCACGTCCTACCTCCCGCCGTAGCCCAGCGCGGCGAGCGCCTCGCGCGCGACGGCGGCCTCGTCCCACGGGATCGGGCCGTCCGCGTACAGGATCGACGCCTCGTGCCCCTTGCCCGCCAACAGGACGACGTCGCCGGGCGCGGCACGCTCGAAGGCCTCCGCGATCGCCGCTCGCCGGTCGGCGATGGCCAGCACGTCGACGCCGGCGCGGCCGCCCGCCGCCTGCGCGCCGCGCACGATCTCGAGCACGATCGCGTCCCGGTCCTCGCCGCGCGGGTCCTCGTCGGTGACGACGACGAGGCGGCAGCGTTCGGCCGCGATCCGGCCCATGACGGCCCGCTTCGTCGTGTCGCGCTCGCCCGCCGAGCCGAACACGGCGATCACGCCGCCCCCGCCCGCGGCGGCGACCGGCGCCAGCAGCTCGAGGACGGCCTGGAGCGACGCCGGCGAGTGCGCGTAGTCGACGACGACCGCGAACGGCTGGCCCGCGTCGATCCGCTCCATGCGGCCGGGGACGCCCTCGACCGACTCGAGGCCCGTGCGGACCGCGGCCGGGTCGAGCCCGAGGCCCTCGCCCAGGGCGACGACCGCCAGCGCGTTGTGCGCGTTGAAACGGCCGGCCAGCCGGAGCTCGAGGCGCGCGTTGCCCGACGGGGCGGCGTAGGCGACCCGGAGCCGCCGCGCGTCCTCCTCGACCGCCGTCGCCCGGACCGTGGCCGCCGCGTCCGCGCCGTAGGTCACCACCGTCGCGCCGGCCTCGTGGGCGGCGGCCTCGAACCACGCCGCGGCGGGGTCGTCGCGGTTGACGACGGCGACCTTCGGCCATGGCCGGCCCGCGACGGTCTTGGCCGGGTTGTCGTCGCCATCCGGCCCGCCGCCGAGCGCCCGGAACAGCCGGAGCTTCGCCGCCCGGTAGGCCTCGAACGTGCCGTGGAGCTCGAGGTGCTCGTGGGTGAGGTTGGTGAACACGGCGGCGTCCCACGCCACGCCGAGCACGCGGTCCAGCGCGAGGGCGTGCGAGGTCGCCTCGAGCACCGCGGCCGCGTTGCCCGCGCGGGCCATCGCGGCGAGGGCCTGCTGCAGCTCCGGCGCGCCGGGCGTCGTCACGTGCGCGGCGTGCCGGTCCCGGACGGCGCCGACCTTCGTCTCGATCGTGCCCACGAGGCCCGTCGAGACGCCCGCGGCCTCGAGCGCCGCGACGGCGAGGAACGAGGTCGTGGTCTTGCCGTCGGTGCCGGTGATCCCGATCGTGCCCAGGCCGTGCGACGGGTCGCCGTACCACCAGCCCGCCGCCCGGGCGAGCGCGGCCCGCGAGCCGGACACCACGAGCTGCGGCAGGTCGATCCCCGCGACCGGGTGCTCGACGAGTGCCGCGGCGGCGCCCGCGGTCGCGGCCCGGGTCACGAAGTCGTGACCGTCGACGTGGAAGCCCGGGACGGCGGCGAACAGCGACCCGCGCCGGACCGCACGCGAGTCGTCGGTCACGCCGGTCACCTCGACGTCGCGCAGCGCCGCGGCGCCGATCGGCAGGTCGTCGCGACGCGCCCCCCGGACGAGGTCACCGGCCCGGAGGCGGTCGATGAGCCCGGCCAGCGGACGCGGGGAGGCCGGCTCCGCGGCGGCCAGCAGCCGGTCGATGGCGCGTCTCGCTTCCGGTCTCCGCGTGGGATCCGGTCACCCGCGTGTCCCCCGCCCCACCGCGCGTCCCGCCCGCGCGATCGTGCGCCCCGCCGCGTAGCGCCACGCCCGGGCGACGTGCTCCTGGGCCCCCGCCAACGCGACCCAGGTCGCCCCGAACGAGCGCTTGTGCTCGTACAGGCCGTGGGTCGGCTCGCCGGGCGCCGGCTCGCGGCGGGCCCCGGCGACGTCGGCCCCGCCGAGGTCCATCTCGGTCCGTCCCTCGGCGAGGGCGAGCTCGATCGCGCGCCAGCGCAGGAGGTGCATCGCGCCCGGGTGGTCGTGGCGGCGCTCCGCCCGATCCGCCGAGTGGGCCGTCGACAGGCGGTCGCCGTGGCGGTACAGGACGAGGCCGCCCAGCACGTCGCCGTCCGGGGCGCCCTCGCGCGCCTCGAGGTACACGAGATGGCCGGCGGCCAGGGCCCGCAGCCACCAGGCGACGAACTCGTCGGGACCGGCGAACCCGAAGCCGCGCCGCTCGCCCGTGGCGCGCAGGAGCCCGAAGAACCGTCCCAGGGCGGTCTCGGGCGCCTCGGTCGCGGTCACGAGCCCCTCGCGCTCCGTGCCGGCCGCGCGGGCGTCCCAGCGCACGCACGGCCACCCCGTCGCGCTCCGCGCGCCGGATGCGCTGCCGGGTCGCCTTGGCGACGTCCGCGAGGACCGCGTCGGCATCGCCGTCGGCCGGCAGGGCCAGCGCCATCCGGTGGCGCGACGGCTGGATCTCGTCGATCGCGTGGAAGCCGGCATCGGCGAGGGCCCGCGCGTAGCCCGCGTCGCCGGCGGCCACCTCCGGGTCCGCGGCGACCACGTCCACGCCACCGTCCGCCAGGTGCGCGGCCACGGCCGCGAGCGCCGCGCCGATCGCGCCCCCGCTCCCGTCGCCCGTCCACGGCCGTCCACCCCCGACCGGTCCCCGGGGCAGGTAGGCCGACCCGCCGCCGACGCCGGGCCAGGGACGCACGAGCGCCAGGGCCCGGGCCTCGCCCACGGCGAGGAACGTCGGCTGCCAGCCCCGCGCGATCCGGTGCTCCGCCCACGCCCGCGACTGCAGGACGTGCCCGCCGGGCGCGTCGACCGCGCGCGCATCCCAGTCGGCGAGCGCCTCCCCCACGAGCTCGACCGCGCCCGCGGTCATCCGTCGCCCCCGTCGCCCGCGTCGCCGGCCCGGCCGGCGTAGCCCGACGCCGCGCCGGCACCGCCCACGCCGTGACGCAGTCGCGCGACGCGGACGCGCGCGGTCTGGGCGACGGAGTACGTCCGCCGGCCGAGCGCGTCGAGCACGAGATCCCACGCCCCGACGTACGCGATCTCGCGGCCCCCGAACCCGGTCTTGAAGTGCGCGATCCCGGCGTGGGCGAGGCCCCACAGGTCGTAGGTCGTCGCGCCCTGCTCGCGCGAGCTGCGGATCGCCTCCCACTTGAGCAGGTAGTTCGCGCGGCTGTCCGCGCCGGCCTCGGTCATGCCGCCATACGGCTCGACCACCCGGGTGCCCGCCCGGACGAGGAACAGCGTGGCCACGGGCGTGCCGTCGGCGAGCTCCGCGAACAGGAGCCGGGCATGGCCCGAGGGTCCGAACGCGTCCCACACGTCGCGGTAGGCCGACTGGGCGCGGATCAGGAACCCCGCCCGGTCGGCGGTCTCGCGGTAGATCCGGTAGAACTCGTCGAGCCGCTCGGGTCCGGCGTCGACCACGCGGACGCCGCCCGTGCGCGCCTTGTTCACGTACTGGCGCCATTTCTTGCGCAGGTCGCCCCACAGCGCGGCCTCGTCGGCGGCGAGGTCGATGGCGCGGGTCGAGACCGGCTGGATCGCCGTCCCCGGGCGCCAGCCGGCGGCCCGCAGGGCGCCCACGACCGCGCCGCCCTCGTCCGGCCCCGCGTCGCGCTCGATCTCGGGGTCGATCCGGAGATGGCTCACGCGGCCCGCCCCGGATCGCCCGCCGCGCAGGCCGTCGCGGGCGAGCTCCGTGAACCGCCGGATCGTGTCGTCGTCCCAGCGATCGAGCACGGGGCCGCGGGGGGCATAGGCGAAGGCCCACGGCAGCGGCCCCGGGCGGCGGAGCAGCACCTGGGCCCCGAGCGTCCCGTCGCGGAGTCGGCGGGCCGACCAGCCGTTGACCGCCTTGACCCGCGCCCAGCCCTCGAGCTGGAGGTACGACCCGAGCGGGTTCGCCTCGACGAACGCGTCCCAGCCGCTGGCGTCGGCCGACTCCCGGGCGGCGACCATGGCCGGGTCGACGTCGTCTGCCCGGGCCGTCATGAGCGGCCGCGGCGGCGCACGAGGTCGACCACGACCCCGACGATAAGCCGCGGCTCCTCGATCCGCAACGCGAGCGACCCGGCGAGGATCACGAGCCCGCCCGCCGCCGTGGCCACCACCATGCGGACGAGCAACCGCGCGAGGCCCGGGTCCTCGCCCATGACCGAGATCAGCCAGCGGTCGACGCCCCAGGCGACGAGGCCGCCCGCGAGCGCGACGATCGCGGTCCGCAGCATCACGCCGCCGACGTGGCCCAGGCCGAGCGCCGGCATCCGGCGCCGGAGCAGGACGACCAGCGTGAGCGTCTCGAGCCACGCGGCGGTGGCGATGGCGACCGCGAGCCCGTTGAGCCCCAGCGGCCCGATGAGGACCACGGCGACCACGATGTTCACGCCGACGGCCACGAGCGCCGCGACGACCGGCGTGGCCGTGTCCTGGAGCGCGTAGAACGCCCGGGCGAGCACCGCGATCAGCGAGTGCGCGGTCAGGCCGACGAGGAAGATGGCGAGGGTCGTCCCGGTCTGGTCGAGCGCCGCCTGGCCCACGCCCACGAAGCCGAACAGCAGCTCCACCGTGTCCTGCGACAGCGCGATACCCAGGGCCGTGAGCGCGAGCATCACGTAGGCGAGCATCGACAGGCCGCGCACGAGCAGCCGCCGGAAGGCGTCGATGCCGCCGGTCGCGGCCTCGCGCGACAGGGACGGCAGCAGCACGACGCCCAGCGGCACGCCGATCACGCCGATCGGGATCTGGAGGATCGCGAACGCGAAGTTGAAGATGGCGATCGACCCCGTCGGCAGGGTCGACGCCAGGCTGGTCAGGACGAGGAACACGACCTGGGTCGCGCCGAGGCCGAGGGCCCGCGGCGCCATGAGCACGAGCGTGTGCCGCGCCTCGGAGTCGGCGAGGTCGACCCGCGGCCGGATCCGCACGCCGAGCCGCCGGACCGTCGGGACCTGGACCAGCAGGTGCCCGGCGGCCCCGATGACGACGCCGATCGCCAGGCCGGCGACGCCGAACACGGGCACCAGGAACAGGGCGCCCGCGATGATGCCCAGGTTGTAGACGAGCGGCGCCATCGCCGCGGCCCCGAACCGCCCGCGCGCGTTGAGCACGCTCGTGGCCACCGACCCCGCGGCCAGGAACAGCGGCGCGAGGACCATGATCCGGGTCAGCTCCGTGGTGAGCTGCAGCTCCTGCTCGTCGAAGCCGGGCGTGATCGTCGCCACGAGGCCGGGCGCCAGCAGCAGGACGACGGCCGCGAGGACCGCGAGGGTGCTGAGCATCAGCGTGGTCACGGTCGAGACCACCCGCCACGCCCGCGCCGCCTCCTCGTTCGCGAGCAGGCCCGCGACGACCGGGATCATCGCCGACGAGAGCGCGCCCGCGGCGACCAGCTGGAACAGGAAGTCCGGGATCCGGAACGCCGCGAAGAAGGCGTCGAGCTCCGAGCCGTTCGGGACGGCCGCGGCGATCGCGACGTAGCGGACGTAGCCCAGGATCCGCGAGATCAGGAACGCGATCGTGACGATGAACCCGGCCCGCGCCAGGGCGAGGGTCGCGGTCCCGATCCGCCCGGTCCCGGCCGTGGTCGGCGTCGTCGCCGGCACGGACGCCGCCGGCAGGCCCCCCTCCGGCGGCTCGACGACGTCGACGAACGTCGTCGGGTCGTCGCTCACGTCGCGCGGGCGCGCGGGTGCGCCAGGCGGTAGGCCTCGCGGAGCCGGGCGGGCGACACGTGCGTGTAGACCTGGGTCGTGGCCAGGCTCTCGTGGCCGAGCAGCTCCTGGACGACCCGGAGGTCCGCGCCGCCCTCGAGCAGGTGGGTCGCGAAGCTGTGGCGCAGGGTGTGCGGGCTGACGCCCTCGGGCAGGCCGGCTCGACGCCGCAGCCGGTCGAGGCGGCCGCGCAGGCCCCGCACGCCGAGGGGCGCGCCGAAGTGGTTGAGGAACACGGCCGTCGGCTCGTCAGTGAAGGGCGCCGCCTGCGAGAGCAGCGCGGGCCGGCCGTCGTCGAGGTAGGCCTCGAGCGACTCCCGCGCCGGCCGGCCGAGCAGCCCGATCCGCTCCTTGCGCCCCTTGCCGAGCACCCGCAGCTCGCCCCGCCGGAGGTCGAGGCTGCCGAGCTCCGCGGCGGCGAGCTCGCTGATCCGCAGGCCGGCGGCGTAGGCGGTCTCGACGAGCGCGCGATCGCGCAGCGCGATCGCCCGTGCGACCGGCGGATCCACCCGGGCGATGCCCCTCGTGCGCGTGTCGCCGGCGACCGCCGCCGCATCGGCCGCATCGAGGTCGGTCTCGACGACCGCGATCAGCCGCTCCACCTGGTCCACCTCGAGTACCCGCGGCAGGCGCCTTGGGCAGGCGCGGGGTCGCGATGGCGCCCCACGGGTCGCCGGGCGCCAGGCCGCTCCTCGCGGCATAGCGATGGAACGCGCGGATGGCCGCGAGCCGCTGGGCGACCGAGGAGCGCGCCCGGCCGTCGCCCAGCTCCGCGAGATAGGCGCGCAGCACGCCCCGCCCGGGCATCCGCCAGTCGTCGCCGCGGTCCGCCAGCCAGTCGAGGTAGGCGGCGACGGTTCCCTCGTACGAGCGGCGCGTGTGGGGGGACGTGTCGCGGGCCTCGAGCGAGCGGATGAAGCGGCGCAACGCCTCCCGGCCCGTCAGTTCGTCAGGCATCGTCCATCGCGACCATGATGCCCCGCCGCCGGACGACCGGCGGCGTCGGCCCGATCACGCCGAGCGTCGCGTCCCCGCTCCGGATCGCGTGCCACCCGAGCTCCGGGTCCCCCGCCGGGTTCCCCCGCCGCCACGGGCCCCGCCCCGACGGCCCCCGCCGCCACGCGCCGGCCGCTCGAGCGCCGCCGGATCGGGCGGCCCGCCGGGCAGGCGCTGCCCCACCAGCGCGAGGTCGGCCTCCGGACTCGCCTCGGGCAGCTCGACCGCGGCGCCGCAGGTCAGGCACAGGCCGGGCGTCCCCTCGCCGCGGCGCGCGACCGCGCCCTTGCCGTCGTCGTGGGCGTCGTGGATCGCGCCGGTCGGCTGGTGATTCGTCGTGAAGTCGCACTTCGGGTAGTTCGAGCACCCCCAGAAGACGTTGCCGGTCCGCCTCGCGCGACGCGCGACGAGCTTCCCGTCCGCGTTCTTGGGGCAGACGACCTCGAACGGCAGCTGGTCGGGCGGCGGCGGGCCGTCCTTGCGGATGTACGTGCAGTCGGGATAGCGCGAGCAGCCAACGAAGGCGCCGAAGCGGCCGCGCTTGGTCGCCAGGACGCCCTCGCCGCACTGCGGGCACGGCTCGCCGTCGCCCTCGAGCTTCGGGGTCTCCTCGCCCGGCAGCGGGCGGGTCTCCTTGTGCTCGGGGTACGTCGAGCAGGCGAGGAACTTCCCGTTCCGGCCGAGCCGGATCACCATCGGATGGCCGAGCGAGCAGACCTCGTCGGTGGGCTCCGTGGTGAAGTCGCGGCGCTTGAGCTCCTTGCGCTTCTCGTCGACGCGGATGCGCAGCGGCTCGAAGAACTCGCGCAGCAGCGGGACCCACGCCCGCTCGCCGCGGGCGACCTCGTCGAGCTCCTCCTCCATCCGCGCGGTGAACTCGAGGTCCACGTACTCGCCGAAGTGCTCGACGAGCAGGTCCGTGACGATCTCGCCGATCTCCTCGGGATGGAGCCGGCGCTCCTCGATCCGGACGTAGCCCCGGTCGACGATCGTCGAGATCGTCGCCGCGTACGTCGACGGGCGACCGATGCCGTGCTCCTCGAGGGACTTGATCAGCGTCGCCTCGGTGAAGCGCGGCGGCGGCTCGGTGAAGTGCTGGGTCGGCGTGACGTCGAGCACGCGCGTGACGTCGCCCTTGGCCAGCGGCGGCAGCGTCCGCTCCGTCTCCTCGGCGGTGTCGTCCTGGCCCTCGGTGTAGACCCTCGCGAAGCCGTCGAACAGCGTCCGCGTGGCCGACGCCCGCAGTCGGTAGTCGCCGGCCTCGAGCTCGACCGTGGTGGTCTCCAGCTCCTTGGGGGCCATCTGCGAGGCGACCGCGCGCTGCCAGATCAGGCGGTAGAGGCGGTACTCCTCGGGCTTGAGCGCGGACCGGAGGCTGTCGGGATCGCGCAGGAACGACGTCGGCCGGATCGACTCGTGCGCCTCCTGGGCGCCCTTCGTGCTCGTCTTGTAGACCCGGCCCTTGCCGGTCCCGTAGCGCTCGCCGAAGCGCTGCTTGATCAGGTCCTGGGCCTCCGCCATCGCGACGCCGGCGATCGCGGTCGAGTCGGTCCGCATGTAGGTGATCAGGCCGACGTGGCCGTCCGGCGAGTCGACGCCCTCGTACAGCCGCTGGGCGATGCTCATCGTCCGCTTGGGGCTGAACCCGAGCTTGCGGCTCGCCTCCTGCTGCAGCGTGCTGGTCGTGAACGGCGGCGCGGGGTTGCGCTTGGACGGCCGCGTGGCGACCGAGTCGACGACGGGCTGGAGCTTGCGCAGCGCGTCCGCGTGGCCGCGGGCCGTCGCCTCGTCGCCGACGTCCAGCGTCTTGCCGCCGATCCGGACGACCTCGGCCACGACCTGGCTCCCGTCGGGCGTGGCCAGCAGGGACTCGAGGGTCCAGTACTCGCGCGCGGTGAAGGCCCGGATCTCGCGCTCGCGGTCGACGACCAGGCGCAGGGCGACCGACTGCACGCGGCCGGCCGAGAGGCCGCCCCGGACCTTGCGCGAGAGCAGCGGGCTGAGCGTGTAGCCCACCAGGCGGTCCACGATCCGGCGCGCCTGCTGTGCGTCGACGAGGTCCATGTCGATCTCGCGCGGGCTGGCGAACGCGTCCCGGATCGCGCCCTCGGTGATCTCGTTGAAGGTCACCCGGTGGGTCTTGCTGCTCGGGACGTTCGCGGCCTCGGCGACGTGCCAGGCGATCGCCTCGCCCTCGCGGTCGAGGTCGGTGGCGAGGAAGACGTCCACCGCGCTCTTGGCCGCCTTCTCGATCGCGGACACCTGGCGGCGACGGTCCTCGGGGACCACGTACTCGGGCGCGAAGTCGTGGTCGACGTCGACCCCGAACTTGCCCTTGCCCGGGTTCTCGGGCAGGTCCCGGACATGGCCGTACGAGGCGAGGACCTGGTAGTCGTCGCCGAGATAGCGCTCGATGGTCCTCGCCTTGGCGGGCAATTCCACGATCACGAGGTGCTTGGCCATGGCGGCGCGGAGTGTAGCACCGGGTCCTTGACGGTCCGTTGACCCGGTGCGGATCGTCCCCCGGCGGCTGCGCCGGGCGGCGGTCAGATGTCGCGCACCTTGCGCAGGAAGTCCTCGTCGATCTCGATGTCGATGTCGAGGTCCCCGTCCCCGCTGCCGTCGGTCGGCCCGCCGACCGCGACCGGGAGCAGCGACTCGGCCTCGGGCTCGCCGATCGCGGGGAGATCGTCCTCGACGTCGGGCCCCCGCCGACGCGAGCGCAACCCGGCCGGCACGGCGCCCTTCGGGATCTCGATGAAGCGGATCACGTGGTAGGGGAAGAAGAACGTCGCCGCGATCTCGTCGATGAACACCGGGCGCTTGCCGTCCATCATGCGCACGTTCGTGCACAGCAGCCCCGCATCGTCCGCGGTCGGCAGGTCGTACAGGTCCGCGAGCAGCGGCTGCTCGCTCGAGGCATGGATGACGACATTTCGGATCATGGGCGGATGCTCGCGCACGGCCCTCGTCGCCGTCACCGGCCCGATGGTCACCCGCCCGATGGTCCTCCCGGCGAAACGCCGGGCGCCGCGATCAGGGGTGGTAGGCGCACCGACGGTCACGGACGTTCGCGCACGTTCGTTAAGGGGGACGCGCGAGGCACCGGAACGGGCGCCCGAACACCCGCGATGCTGCCCGAAGCGCTGCCGTTCCTCGAGCGCCCCGGTCGCCGTCGCTGGTACTGGCCGGCCGGAGCTCGGGATCGACCGCGACGCGCGGAGCCGGGGCGCCTGGCAGCGTAGCCCGGCGGGCGCTGACCATCTCCGGATGAGCCGCAGATAAGCACCCCTGCTGCAACTGTGCAGTTCGTCGCGGGTCGATTTGCCGACTACCTGCCTATTCCTTTGGCGCCCTCGGCACCACGCTGCAAGGAGTCGTTGCGGAGATCCGCGATGCCACACCTGAGGGACTCCCATGGGTCGACGAATGCTTGGCGCGGCCGGCGCTGTGATCCTCCTCCTCGTTACGGCCGGCGCCGTCAGCGCGTCGATCCCGAACTCCGACACTAAGGTCTACGTTGCGTGCGCGGATCGCTCGGGCAAGATCCGCGTCATCGATTACCAGGCAGGAAAGCGCTGCCTTAGCACCGAGAAGAAGCTGACCTGGAACCAGCGCGGACCGATCGGTCCGCGGGGTCCGGTCGGTCCGCAGGGTCCGGCGGGATCGCCGGATGGGGCCGGCGAACCGGGTCCTTCGGGAGCGCCCGGCGAGCAGGGAGAGCCCGGCGAGCAGGGAGAGCCCGGCGTGAGTGGCCGGGAAGTCGTCACGATCGATGGCGCGATGACGCTAGGCGTCCGGAGCGGTTCTCTCTCGGTGGATTGCCCGGCCGGCAAGCTACCGATCGGTGGCGGTTTCAGTCTCCCCGACCTCAAGGACAAGAACGTCCTCAACTTCTGGCAGAACACCGTTGCCGGGAGCTACCCCACGGACACCGGATGGCGCGTTGACTGGATCCACGGCATGGAAAACCTGGATGTCGCGGTTCGCGCGTACGCGATCTGCGCGATGGCGCCCTAGGCCGCTGATCTTGCAGATTAGCGCCCCGGCCGTCGCCGGTGCTGAAGTCGGGTCTGCCCAGCGTGCTGAATACACGCATGGTCACCTGCGCGAGGGGGTGCAGGACTGCCGCGGTCGCCGTTCGTCGCGCCGATGCGGCTTTAGACCAATCGTGGCCAGGCCAACACCACGAGGATGACTCGGGCGAGAGCGAGGAACGGCGGAATGGGAAGCGCGAACCCATACCAGAACACCGCCTCGACAGGCAGTAGCGCGAATTGCAGCACAGCACCCGACCGCTCGCCGTTCCACAGCAACCAGCCGGCCCAGGCCTGCACGAGCCCGAGGACGAACGCAGCGGCCAGCAGCACCACGAAGACCGCGTGCGACTCGTTGAGGTAGAAGGGGCCGCCGTTGGGCTCGCCGATGAGCGGCAAGACTGGGAGGCGACCACGGACGACCACCCACCACATCAGCCACGGAGTCGGCAGCAGCGCCCATCCGAACGCGACGACCCACAGCAGCACGGCCGCAATACGACTCTCGATCGGCACCGACATTGGCCGGGCTCCTCAGGCGGTTGAGCGACGACAAAGGTTGGTCGGTCCTACCTTCGAGAGCTTAGATGGAGCCGGTCGCCCGTATCAGCCCGGGCTGCCCAGCGTGTGCAAGGCACGCATGATGGGCATCTTGCGTTCGCCCCGTCGCGGTCTGGCCGGCCGATCGGGATCGACCCGGCGGGCGCGGGCTAGTGGTCTTCGGCATGGCCGGCAGCGGAGTCGCCTTCCGGGACGAGGAGGAACGTGGTCATCGTCCCCAAGCCCTTCACGTCGACCTGCCGGGCCTCGAACGCGTGGCGTTCGTCGAGCGCCGCGCGCGTCGAGGCGGCGATTTGGATCCGGTCGGGAACGCCCGACGACTCCATCCGCGCGGCGGTGTTCACCGTGTCGCCCCAGAGGTCGAACAGCATCCGCGTGCGCCCGATGACGCCGCCGACCACCGGGCCGCTGGCGATCCCCACCCGGATCTGGAACTCGAGCTCGTGCATGTGCCGCCATTCGGCCACCTGCTGGAGGATGCTCCGGGCAAAGCCGATCGCTGCCTCCGCGTGGTCCAAACGCGGCTTTGGGGCACCGGCGACCGCCATGTAGGCATCGCCGACGGTCTTGACCTTCTCGACCCCATGGACCTCGGTCAGCTCGTCGAGCCGGCTGAACAGGTCGTCGAGGAGGGCGACCACGAGCGTGGGATCCGTGCGCTGGGCCCACGGCGTGAACCCGACGAGGTCGGCAAACACGACTGTCGTGTCCGGGTAGGCATCCGCGATCCGGGCCTCGCCGTGCTTGAGCCGGTCGGCGATCGTCCGGGGGATGGCGTTGGTCAGTAGCCGCTCCGACCGGGCTTCGGCATCCCGGCGCCGAACGTCCGTGTGCCGGAGCAACAGGAACACCACGGTCAGCGGCAGCAACAGGTTCGGGACGAACGCAAGCAGCTGCGCCACGTATGGCGGTGGGGGGATCACCGCATGGACGATCGGGTCGATGAGGATCGCGATGAGCACGGTCCCGACGAAGACGGCGAACCAGGGCGTCGCGCGCAAGGGTCCGAGCGCCAGGATCGCGTAACCGGGCACTAGAAATGCCCACACCAGGCCACCGCTGCCTGAGGTCACGCCACCCGCGACGATGGTCGCGAACAGCACGAACGCCGGCCCGGCCGCGATCAACGCGACGACGTAGCGTTCGAACTTCCGGGTGCGCGCCAACACGACGAGGTTGACTGCGCTGTACAGCGACAGCCCGAGCGCGACCGGCACGGCAATCCATTGGCCGGCCGCCTCGAACGGCAGCGGAAGCGGTGCAACGATCGTGATGTAGCCGGCCGCCGCGCCCATCCGCTTGCGCAGGCGCGCGTCGTCGTCGTCGCCGGGCAGATCCGCGATCGCCAGGCGCGCCTCTAACCAAGCCCCGATGCGGCCGCGCTTCATGACGCCGAAGCCTACGCCGGCCGCTCGCCCGCCCTCAGAGCGCCCCGGCGTCGGGCCGCGGTCATCGAGCGGCGGTGACCGGCTCGTACCATCGGCCTGTGACCAACCTCGAGGCCGCTTGGGACGAGCTCCACGACGCGAAGCCGGACGGCTGGTTCGCCGGCCCGCCCACGTATGACGAGCACCGGCGCGAGTGGACCAAGTACGCCTTCGACACGCGCGAGCGGGCGAAGCTCAGACACCGGTCGCGGGATTGGACGGCCGTCGCGCAGTCCGAGCTCGAGGTCGTGCGCGAGATGACGCGGTGCCTCGCAATGATCCGCGAGGGGCGGGTGCCGGAGTAGCGATCGGCCTAGGGACGGCGAAGCGGCGAACGGCCGTGCGCCGGCGATCGCGTCAGTCAGTCCCGTTCGCAAACGGACGCTCACCGAACAGCCGGCGGTGATCCGCGATGAGCTCCATCTCGACAGCCCTGGGCGCTGTGGGCGACATGACGATGCGCCATGCAATGACGAGCTGATCGCTGTCAGCCAGCTGCCAGGTCGGATACCCGCCGCGGTGGCGCGCATTCCCACCCGCCCCGAATCGCAGGAAGGTACTCACACGTTTTCGAAGGGTCGTCGACGGGGTGAGGTCGGCCTTGCCGATGTAGATCACCGGCGACCCTTTCACCCATCGTCGCCGGAGAACTGCGAGCGGCGAGGTCGGGTCGCCGGCCCACGTGCCTGCCGGGTTTCGCTGCAGGAAATGCGGTGCCCTGGCGGGCTCGCGAAGAGCGACATAGAGCGTACGCGGAAGTCCGGAATGCTGCCGGGAGCGCTGCCAGCTAGCCCGTTTCCCGCACGGACAGGGGCTAGGGGTGGTAGAAGTCGACGACCAGGCGGACCCGGCCGCCCGAGACCCAGACGCCGATCCCGCACCGGTCGTAATCGGGGTTCATGAGGTTGCGGTAGTGGCCGCCGTTGTACGGCTTCTCGCTCTGGAAGTACAGGTGGGAGCCGAGGACCGCGTTGAACGGGTTGCCCGACCGGCAGCCCAGGTTCTCGGCCCAGCGGTAGCTGTTGTAGCCCTGGCGGCTGAGGCGGTCGCCGGGCGTGCCGCCGATGAAGTGGTCGCAGTCGTTGCCCTGGGCCAGGCGCTTCGCGTACGGCCGCGAGACCTGGGCCGAGATGCCGTCGCTGATGAACAGCGCGTTCACGTTCCGGCCGCCGGGCGAGTTGCAGTTCCCATTCCCGTTGACCCAGCCGCCCGTGCGGGTGCAGTTCATCAGCCGCAGGTAGTAGCGCTCCACCGCGCCCCAGCTGCCGCTGGCCGCGCCGCCGCCGCCCGAGCGCGGGATCGAGCGGCTGCCACCGCCCCCGCCGCCACCACCGCCGCCGCCGCCGGTCGGCGTCGCCGCCGCGTGCACGCGAGGCTTGGGCTTCGGCGCGACCTTGAACGACGCCTGCGACGCGCCCACCGGCGTGCCGCCCCGCGATCGGGCGGCGGCGTTCACGCGCATCGCCACGCTCGCGCCATAGGCGAACGGCTTCGCCGGCTGGAACACCAGGACGGTCCCGTCCTCGGCCCAGCTGACCTTGCCGGCCACGCGATGGCCGCCCGTGGTCACGGCGAAGGCGGCCGCGGTCGCCGCCCGATTCATGGGCTGGGTGAACCGGACCGACAGGATCGCGCCGCGCTCGATCCGCGACGACCCGTTGACGGGCCGGAAGCGGACGACGGACGGCGCCTTGGCCGTCGAGACCTCCACCGCGGCGGCCTCGATCGGGACGCCCTCGTCGTCCACGAGGCCCTCGAACCACAGGCGATAGCGGGTCGCGGCGCCGAGCGGGCTCCACGGGGTGAAGCGGAACTCGCCCGAGGCGGCACCCGGCTGCAGGTCGCCGCGGATCGCGGGCGCCGAGCGCAGCGCGGTGCGCAGCGCCGCGAGGGCGACCGGCCGGTCGAGGCGGATGAGGAACGACGTGTCGGCACGCGTGCGCTGGCCGAGGGCGCGGGTCGCGGCGATCGTCGCCGTGCCGGCCGCGCGGGTGAGCACGACCGCGCGCACCGGCGAGCCGAGGCGACCACCGGCCTCGGAGCGTGCGCTCGGGTCGATCGTGACCGTGTACAGCGTGTCCGGTCGCCAGTGCTCGGCCGGGGCGACCGTGAGGCGCTGGCCCGTCGTGTCCCACCGCACCGTGATCGCGTCGTCCGGCGTGACGCGCAGCGCGCCCGCCACGGACGCGGCGTCCATCGGCGCGTCAAACGAGATCTGGATCGGCGCGCTCAGCGCATGGCCGGTCCGAACGGCGTCGAGGACCTGGGCCGCAACCGGCACTGGCGCGGCGGCGGGGACGGCGGAGCTGCGTGCGGGCGGGAGGCTGGCGGCGGCCACGATGGCGATGATCGCGGCGGCGCCGAGGCCGGCGGCGATGCGCTGAATGCCACCGTGGCCGCGCAGGGCCGCCAGGTAGATGGCGGCGAGCACGGGTACGGCGAGCACGGTCGCGCCGAGCTTCCGCAATACAACTCCTCCATGTGCCGGATCCCGCTCGCAGCGGCCCACCGCAAACCGCGCCGCGAAGGGGATTGGCAGGCGAACGAGGGGCGGGGGTCGCGCTGCCGAGGTTTCGGGGAGCGTAGCATCGTGGTCCACGGGTCGGCAACCGCACCACCCCGCGCTACCCGTGTCCGCGGGCACGCCGCTGGGGTCGAGCCGTCGCCCGGATCGCGCGCGCGGCGCCCGAGCGCGGGCTCACCGCGGGGGTCGCGAGGGCGCCCGCCGGTCGATACCGGCCGAAGGTCTCGACGACCAGCCCGCGGAGCTCCAGGCCCGTCAGCGCACCGAGCACCGTCGCGCCGGCCTGCCCGGTCGCGGCGACAAGCTCGTCCACGGAACCTCGCCCCTCGGCGAGCGCGGCGGCCACCTCGCGCTCGGTCGTCGGCAGCGCGGCCAGCACGACCGCGGCGCCGCCCGCCGGGTCGGCCACCGGTCCTCCCCGCCCCACGCCCAGGCGCGCGGCGGCTGGAAGCCCCGGGAGCAGGCCGAGGTCCTCGATCAGCTCGCCGATGCCGGCCACGACGCGCGCCTCGGGGCCCGCCTCGCGCAGGAAGGCCAGGCAGCCGGCCACCGCGGGATCGTCGAGGCGACCGGGCACGATATGCAGGCCCCGACCTTGTTCGAGCGCCCAGGCCGCGGTGGTCAGGGCGCCGCTTCGCGCCCCGGCCTCCACGACCACCGTCGCGTCCGCGAGGCCGCTGATGATCCGGTTCCGGCGCGGAAACGTGCCCCGGCTGGGCGCCGTCTCGGGCGGGAACTCGCTGATCACCGCGCCGCCCTGCGCCACGATCGCGCGGGCCAGCCCGCGGTGGGCCGCCGGATACAGGCGCAGGTGGCCGCCGCCGATCACCGCGACCGTGGTACCCCCGGCGCGCACGCGTCGCGTGGTGGGCGGCCGCGTCGATCCCGAGCGCGAGGCCCGACACCACGGTCGCCCCGAGCAGCGCGACCGCGTCCGCGATGCGGGCGCTCGTCTCGCGGCCCACGGCCGTCGGCCGGCGCGTGCCCACGATCGCGACCGCGTGCCGCCGGTCCAGGGCGGCCGCATCGCCTGCGACGTACAGCACCGGTGGCGGCAGCTCGATCCGGCGCAGGCGCCCGGGATAGTCCCCGTCGGCCAGCGGTGACCGCGCGGACGCCCGCACGATCGACCGCCACGAGCGCCGGCAGCGGATCGGCGGCCACCTCGACCACGGCGTCGGCGACGGCCCGCGAGAGCGTCGGCGATCCGTCGCCCAGCCCTGCGGAGGCCGCGACCAGGGCCGAGGCGCCACGCGGGCGCCGTGCGGCCTCGAGCACGCCGCGTGCCTCGCCGAAGGCCGCGATCAGCCGGGCGAACGACACCGGCCCCACCCCGATCACGCTGTCGAGCACCACCCAGGCGTCGCGTTCCTCGCCGGTCAGCGTCCCGGATCGGGCGACGGGGGTGGTCGGGCCGAGCGAGTCACCCTCGGCCGTCATGCCCGGCCCGATGCCGACGGCCTCGGCCTCGGCGAGTCGCCACGCCCCGGCACGGCCCACGCCGAGCATCAGCCGGCCGCCCGCAGCGTCAGGCGCTCGACCGGCGCGCGGAAGCGCGCGGCCTCGTCGAGGTGATCCACGCCCACCGCGTCGCTGCCGGCGAGGTCAGCGATCGTGCGGGCCACGCGCAGCAGCCGCTCCGTGCCGCGGCCGGACAGCCCCTCGCGATCCGCGAGCTCGATCGCCCGGGCCGCGGTGATCGGACCGAGGCGGCACGCCGCCCGGAGCGCGCGGCCCCGGACGCGGCCGTTCGGGACGTCGCCCGATCGCGCCTGCTGGCGACGACGTGCCTCGCCGATGCGCTCGGCGACCGGCGCGGACGCCTCCGGTGCGTTGCCCCCGATCAGCGCCGCCGGCGGGACCCGGTCGACCGCCACCCAGAGGTCGATCCGATCGCGAAGCGGGCCCGATACGCGGCGCAGGTACCGCTCCGGCACTCCCGGCGGGCAGGCGCAGGCCCGGTCGGCCGCGCCCAGCTGGCCGCACGGGCAGGGGTTCATCGCCGCGACGAACGTGAACCGGGCCGGGAACACCTCGGCACGCCCGACCCGGACCACCGCGACGCTGCCGTCCTCGAGGGGCTGGCGGAGCGCCTCCAGCACGTCGCGTCCGAACTCGGGCAGCTCGTCGCAGACCAGCGTGCCCTGGTCCGCGAGCGTCACCTCGCCGGGCGACAGGCGCGGGCCGCCGCCGATCATGCCTGCGTACGAGATCGTGTGGTGGGGCCGGCGGACCGGCGGCCGGCGGACCAGCCGGCTGATCGGGCGGTTCGCCGCGACCGAGGCGACGGTCGTCGCCAGCAGGGCGGCCCGATCGTCGAGGTCGGGCAGGAGCCCGGGGATCGTCCGGGCGAGCAGCGTCTTGCCCGACCCCGGCGGGCCGATCAGCAGCATCGCGTGACCGCCCGCGAGCGCGATCTCGAGCGCGCGGCGGGCCACGGCCTGGCCGCGGACGTCGGCGA
Organism: uncultured Chloroflexia bacterium; assembly: GCA_963767945.1. GTDB lineage: Bacteria > Chloroflexota > Limnocylindria > Limnocylindrales > CSP1-4 > CAIXZV01. The sequence goes on from CAVYGH010000013.1 coordinate 942,081, forward strand.
GGTCGACCACCGGCTCGTCCGGCGTCCCGCTGGGGGCGTCCGGCGCCGGCGCCTCGTCCACCGCCAGCACGTTCGCCCGCGGCAGCGGCGACGGCGGCGGTCGTCGCGAGCGCGCGGCACGGATCGCCTCGGCGGCCTCGGCCACGGTCGCCACGCCGACCGGCTCGATGCCCGGCGCGAGCGCCGCCTCGGCGGCCGCCTCCGCAGGCACCACGATCCGCCGCACGCCCCGCTGGGCGAGCGCGATCGCCATCGGCAGGATCCCGGGCACGTGCCGCACCTCGCCGCCGAGCCCGAGCTCGCCGATCAGCCCGACTCGACCGCGGGCCGCCCGGAGTTGCTCGGATCCGAGCAGGATCCCGAGTGCGATCGCGAGGTCGAGCGAGGCGCCCGCCTTTCGCACCTCCGCCGGCGCGAGGTTGACCGTGATCCGGCGGGGCGGGTGATGGAAACCTGCGTTGCGCAGCGCCCCGCGGACGCGTTCGCGCGCCTCCGACAGGGCGGCGTCGGGCAGGCCGACGATGGTGAAGCCCGGCAGTCCGGGCGCGACGTCGACCTCGACCCGGACGACGCGGCCGGTGATGCCGTTGAGGGTGGCCGAGAGGAGGGTCGCGAGCACGGGCGGCACGGTAGCCGCTCCCACTCACCCGCGGCTTATCGAGCCGTGATGGAGGCCTCGAGCGGCCCGTTATCGCCCCGCGACGGGGGCCAGCTGCGCGACCTTCGCCCCGTCGGCCCGATCGACCGCCCGGGCGAAGTCGAGCACCGACCGGCCGAGCACCGAGTCCGCCTTGCCGGCCATGAACGGCGCCCCGCTGTTGAGGGCGGAGATCGCGCCCCGGTACTCGTTCACGATCTGGTGCTCGATCGGGCGGCGCAGCGCGCCCTCCGCGCTCTTCACGTTGATGCCGGTGAACGCGTTCGAGCGGTTGAGCACCAGCTTGAGCTTTTCCTGCTCGTAGCCCAGGTGGCCGATGGTGTCGAGCACCATCCGCACGTTCTTGAGGCACGACAGGTCGGCCGTCATGACCGCGAAGATCGTCTCGGCGACGTCGAGCACCATGAGGTTGACGTCGTCGAGGCGCTTGTCGATGTCCACGATGATGTAGTCGTACTGCCCGCGCAAGATCTCGAGGACCTGGTGCATGTGCCCGGGCGTCACGAGGTCGGCCGACTCGGGTGACGGGGGCGCGAGCAGCAGGTCGATGCCCGAGTCGTGCGTCTGGACGACCTTGCGGATGAGGTCGCCGTCCATCGACGGGGCGCTCACGACATCGACGATGCTCTTGCGGTCGAGGCCGAGGTCCAGGAACACGCGGTGGTCGCCGAACTGGAGGTTGCCGTCGACCAGGCACACCCGCCGCCCGAGGCTCTGGAGCGCGATCGCGGCGTTGATCGCGATCGTCGTCGTGCCCACCCCGCCCTTCGCCCCGTAGTAGGCGTGGATGCGGCCCATCGGCGGCCGACCGACGAGCGAGTCGCTGGGCGCAAAGCGCGCGATCAGGCTCTTCATCCGGGCGAGCAGCTCGGCCGGGTGGAACGGCTTGATCAGGTAGTCATCGGCGCCCGCGCGGAGGGCTCGGACCTTCTGCTGCACGTCTCGCTCGGACGTGAGCATGATGATCGGGACGTGGGACCCGGGTCCCTCCTCGGCGCGGATCCGCGTGGCGACCGCGTAGCCGTCGATCGGCACGAGGGTTACGTCGAGCAGGATCAGCGACGGCGTCTCGAGCTGCCACAGCCGCAGGCCTTCGGTCCCGTCGGCCGCGATCGAGACGTCGTACCCCTCCTGCTTGAGGGTGTACTGCAGCAGACGCTGGACGCTCGCATCGTCATCGACGACGAGGACTTTCCCGGCCAAACCGTTCTCCTGGCAGGTGGACTGACGACCGGCATCCGAGCGAAACGCTCGGTCCCCGACGGCCCCGTGAATCAGTGTATATGGATCACGCGGCCACGCTCCACATGACCTCGGTCCCGGAGGGTCCCACCGCGCCGAACGCCGGCGAGCGCCCCGGTCGCGTCAGCCGGGCCCGATTGGCCCGCCGGCCGGCGCCGAACCGCCGGTCGCGCCGGGATTGCCCCCGCCGGCCGACGCGGTCTCCCCGCCCGCCGGGGCCGGGCCGCCGGCTCCGGCATGGATGCCGGCCTCGACGTAGTCGCCCACCCGTTCGGCGAGGCGCGTGAACTCGGTCGGGATGACGAACTTCGTCGACGGGCTCGCGCCGAGCTGCTTGAGCGCCTCGAGGTACTGGAGCGTCATCGTCTTCTCGTCGATGGTGTGGGCGGCCGAGTAGATCCGCTCCAGCGCCTGGCTGAAGCCTTCCGCCCGCAGGATCGCCGCCTGCCGCTCACCCTCGGCCTTGAGGATCTCGGACTGCTTCTGGCCCTCGGCCACGTTGATCGCGGACTGCCGCGCGCCCTCGGACTCGGTGATCACCGCGCGCCGCGTCCGCTCGGCCGACAGCTGGCGGTTCATCGCGTCCTGGACGTCGCGCGGCGGGGTGATCTCGCGGATCTCGACGCGGGTCACCTTGCCGCCCCAGGTCTCGGTGCTCTCGTCGAGCTTGACCCGCAGCACCTCGTTGATCTGGTCGCGTCGCGACAGGACGTCGTCGAGGAGGATGTCGCCGATGACGGCCCGCAGCGTGGTCGTCGCCACGCCCTGGAGGGCCCCCGCGAAGTAGGCCACGTTGACGATGCTCTTGAGCGGGTCGACGATCCGCCAGTAGATCAGGAAGTCGACGCTGATCGGCGCGTTGTCCTTGGTGATCGTCGTCTGGCTGGGCACCTCGATGAACTGCTCGCGGACGTCCACCTTCACCGGGCGGTCGATGATCGGGATCAGGAACCGCAGGCCCGGCCCGCGGACCAGGCCCTCGTTCGTCCTGCCCAGGCGGAACACGACCATCTGCTCGTACTGCTGGACGACCCGCACCGAGAGGTACAGGACGATCAGCACGAACACCCCGAAGAAGGCCAGGGCCGCCAGAACGACGATCAGCTCCACGAATGCCTCCTGCGGGTTGGCAGCGGCGGACGACGCCCCTCACGCAGAGGGTAGGCCTTCCGACGGAAGTGGCGCGGTCGGCGCCGCGTCCTCGGCCCGCTCGACGATGGCGGTGAGGCCGTCGAAGCCGACCACGCGGACCGGCGTATCCCTCGCGAGCGGGCTGGTGTCCGGGGTCCTGGCGCTCCACGACTCGCCCGCGAGATAGGCGGTGCCCAGCGGCTCGAGCGGGGCCTGGACGACGCCCTCGGTCCCGAGCGGCACGGGGTTGCCGACCGTGCCCGACGGTGGCGCCATGTGGCGGGTCCGGATCGCGGCGAGCGTGATCAGGCCCATGAGGATCGCGGTGGTCGCCGTGCTGGTCACGATCAGGGGCAGGGCGACCGTGACGATCGGCTCTGACGGATCGCCCGGCGCCGTGTACAGCGCGGACGCGCCCAGCGCGAAGCAGATGATCCCGCCGATGGCCAGCAGGCCGTGGCTGGTGACGGTGGCCTCGAGCACGAACAGCACCACGCCGAGGACGATCAGCATCAGCCCGGCCAGGTTGAGCGGCAGGCTGCCGAAGCCGATGAACGCGAGGATGATCGCGAGGGCCCCGAGGATCCCGGTCACGAAGTTGGGGTTCTGGAGCTCGAAGATCAGCCCGTAGAGGCCGATCGTGAACAGGACGAACGCGATGTTCGGATCGGACAGCAGGTGCAGGAGGCCCTGGAGCGGGTTCATCCCGGCCGCCTCCACGCCCACGCCCTCGAGGTCCAGGGTCTGGGTCACCCCGCCGACCGTGACCTCCTCCCCGTTCGCCTGGGCCAGCACCTCGTCGATCGTGGCGGCGATGCCGTCCACGGCGCCGGCCGCGACCGCCTGGCTGGCCGTGTAGGACTTCGCCTCGTCGACGGTCGACACGGCCCACTCGACCGGCCGACCGCGCGCCTCCGCGATCGACGTGATGTTGGCGATCGCGTCGTTCTTGACCTTCTCGCCGAGCGTGCCCGGGATGTCCTCGCCGTTGCTGCCGACCGGCGACGCGGCACCGATGTTGGTGCCCGGCGCCATGTAGGCCAGGTTCGCCGCCATGGTGATGAACGTCCCGGCGCTCGCCGCCCGGCCGCCGCTCGGCGTGATCCAGACGATCGTCGGGACGTCCGCCTCGAGCAGCGCGCTCGTGATCCGCTGGGTCGCGTCGAGGCTGCCGCCGGGCGTATTGAGCTCGACGACCACCGCCGGCGCCCCCGACGAGGCCGCCTGCGCGATTCCCTCGGTGAGATAGCCGGCCATCACGTTGTCCACGACGCCGGTGGCGGTCAGGACGACGACGTCGCCGTCGGCGGCCCGCGCAACGCCGGCGAGGCCCGCCACGAGCACGCCCAGCAGCACGAGCGAGCGGGCGAGACGAACGGCGACGGGTGGTGACGACATCGGACCGCTGCGAGTATCTCACCGCGCCGCGGCGAGGGCCTCGAACACCAGCCGGCTCCAGGTCTCCATCCCGTCGACGACCGCGGCGACCTCCTCGATGGTCGCGAACGCCCCGGTCAGCTTGTCGGTCTCGCGGATGGCGACGGGCCGTCCCCCGGCGTCCGCGACGTAGACAACGCCCACGTGCACAGACCCGACGGCCGTCGTGTCGTCGTTGAGCAGGCCGACGGGCTCGAATGGCGGCTCGAAGTCCGCGACCAGCTCCTCGGCCCACTCGCGGCGCAGGCCGCCCGCGACGTCGCCGTCGCCCGGGTTGAGGTGCCCGCCGACGCCGATCGACCACAGGTCGTGGAGGCGCGCGTCGCCGCCCGCCCGGGTCCGCCGCATGAGGAACCAGCGGTCGCCGTCGCGGAGGACGAGGTACGGGATGACCTGCTTGTGTGTCGGGTCCTGCTCCGCCGCCGCCCGGTCGACGAAGCGCCCCTCGCGGGCGACCGCCTCGAGCGCCGTCTCCACCCCGTCGGTGCGGACGCCCGTCCAGCCCGGATCGGGCACGATCGACGCCCGCGGGACGACCAGCACCCGCTCGCCGGGCGTCGCCACGTCAGGCCTCGTCCGCGAGCACGTCCCGCGCCGAGGTGAGCCGGCCGCGAAGCGCGTCCACGTCGGGCCCGCCCTGGCGCTCGAGGTCGGCGAGCCAGCCGTCCAGGACGTCACGCAGGTCCCGCAGCCGGGACGCGATCTCCAGGGCGTTGGTCGCCGCGATCCCGGCGCCCATCTCGACGTCGCCGCGCGCCAGCCGGGTCATGCCGTCCCAGCCCCCGGCCGCCAGGGCGGCCGCGGCCGGCCAGTCGCGGCGCAGGTCGCCCTCCGTGCCCGCCACCGCCTCCACGAGGGCCGCCGAGAGCACGAGCGGCAGGTGGCTGATGGCCGCCACGGCACGATCGTGCGCGCCGGCCGTCATCCGCACGGGCCGGGCGCCGCATGCGACGGCGAGCGACTCGACGCGCGCGAGCGCGTCGGCATCGGGACGTTCGCCCGCGCCGCCCGGCGCGACGACGACCCACGGCCGGCCCCGGAACAGGCCCGCGTCGGAGGCCTGAAAGCCGGTCGCCTCGCGCCCGGCCATCGGGTGACCGCCGACGAACCGCAGGCCGTGCCGGGCGGCCGCGGCCACGATGGCCGCCTTCGTGCTGACGACGTCGGTGACGACGGCACCGGGCGGCACGGACTCGCGGAGCATCTCGCCGAGCTGATCGACGAGCTCGAGACAGGCGAGCGGTGGGCCAGCGAGGACCACGAGGTCGGCACCGGCCAGCGCGTCGGCCGGCGACGGCGCAGCGAGCTCGATGATCCCCGCGCCGGCAGCGACCTTGGGCGCCATGCCGTTGGGCGTCCAGGCGGCCACGGACCAGCCGCCGTCGCGATCCCCGTGGAGCGCGCGTGCGATCGAGCCCCCGATGAGGCCGAGGCCGAGCAGGGCGACGCGCATCCCGGCCCCCCGCGTCCCTAGCCGCTGGCCGTGCGGCGTCGTTTGACGCGCCGCTCGGCGACCCGTCGCTCGTCGGTCTCGACGGGCGGTCCCGGATCCTTGGGCGGGTTCTGGCGGCGCACGCGGAGGCGTCGCTCCCGCTCGCGGCGCTCGGCGTCGAGGTAGGCGCCGCAGCGCGGGCAGCGCCGTTCCTCGGCGAACAGCGACTCCAGCGGGGCCACCGTGTAGATCTGGCGGCCGCAGGCGCGGCAGGCAAGCTTGGGCACGTTGCTCCTAGGGCCGTCGGCCGCCGGTGGGCGGCCGGCACTCGGCGGTCGTCAGCCGACCGCGGGGAGGTCAGCGAGCGCGGCGGCCACCCTCTCGGCCGGGTACTCGTAGTCCTCGAGATTTCCCCGGAGATAGGTCTCGTAGGCCGCGAGGTCGAAATGCCCGTGGCCCGAAAGGTTGAACAGGATCACCCGCGATTCGCCCGCCTCCTTGGCGGCCAGAGCCTCGTCGACCGCGACCTTGATCGCGTGCGTGCTCTCGGGCGCCGGCAGGATGCCCTCGGTCCGCGCGAACTGGACGCCGACCTCGAACGCGGCCCGCTGGTGGACGCTCTGGGCGTCGATGACGCCATGTTCCTTGAGCAGGGACACGAGGGGCGCCATCCCGTGGTAGCGCAGGCCACCCGCGTGGATCGGTTCGGGGATGAACTCGCTGCCGAGCGTGTGCATCTTGACGATGGGCGCCATGTGGCCGGTGTCGCCGAAGTCGTAGGCGTAGACGCCACGGGTCAGCGACGGCGCCGCCTCGGGCTCCGCGGCGATCACGCGGTAGTCCGCCTCCCCGCGCAGCTTGCGGCCGACGAACGGGAACGTCAGCCCCGCGAAGTTCGAGCCGCCGCCGGCGCAGGCGATGATGACGTCGGGGTCCTCGCCCGCCATCTCCATCTGCTCGAGCGCCTCGAGCCCCACGACCGTCTGGTGCAGGAGGACGTGGTTGAGCACCGAGCCCAGCGAGTACTTGGTGTCGTCGCGCGTCGCCGCGTCCTCGACGGCCTCCGAGATCGCCATGCCGAGCGAGCCCGGCGAGTCCGGCGTCGACGCCAGGACCGCGCGCCCGTAGTTGGTCTCGGGGCTCGGGCTGGCCACGACCTGGGCGCCGTACGTCTCCATCAGGATCCGCCGGTACGGCTTCTGGTCGTAGCTCGCGCGGACCATGTAGACCTTGACCTCGAGCCCGAACATCGCCCCTGCGAACGACAGCGCGCTCCCCCACTGCCCGGCGCCCGTCTCGGTCGCGAGACGCTTGACCCCCTCCTCCTTGTTGAAGAAGGCCTGCGGGATCGCCGTGTTGGGCTTGTGGCTGCCGGCCGGGCTCACGCCCTCGTACTTGTAGTAGATGTGCGCCGGCGTATCGAGCGCCTTCTCGAGGCGGTGCGCCCGGTGCAGCGGCGACGGCCGGTACAGCATGTAGGCCTCGCGGACCGGATCCGGGATCTCGACCTCGCGCTCGCCACTGACCTCCTGGAGGATGAGCGCCATCGGGAACAGCGGCGCGAGGTCCGCCGGGCCGATCGGCTGGTGCGTCCCCGGGTGGAGCGGCGGGCTCTGGGGCGCCGGCAGGTCGGCCGCGATGTTGTACCAGGCCCGTGGGATCCGGGATTCGTCGAGGACGAACTGGGTCCGCTGGGGAAGGACGCTGGCCATCGAGGGTGACCTCCGGGATCGGGCTGCAAGGAGGCGGAGCGTAGCGCCTCGCCGATCGGGCGGCAACGGCGTTTCGTCTCGCTCGCGTTCAGCCGGCCAGCGCGACCTCCGAGATCGCTTCATAGCGGGCCGCGCCCGACCCGAGGTGACTCTGGTAGAGGGCGACGGTCGACGCCTCGAACGACACGGTCCACGCGCGAGCGGCGTCCGCGAGCGCCTCGGCGACCGTGGTCCCGTCCGTCCCGTGCGCGGCATCCGTCCGGGCGATCGTCAGGTGCGGCCGGAACGAGCGGCCCTCGGCCGGCCAGCCGAGGGTCGCGAGCGGGGCGTCGAGCCGTCGCGCGAGGTCGGCGAGCTCGTCGGCGCCGTCCCGGATGCCGATCCACAGGGCCCTCGGGCGCCGGCCCTCGGGAAACGAGCCCGCGCCGGCGAGCGTGACGACGAACCGCGCGCTCGCGCCGAGCGCCGCACCGACCGCCTGCTCGATCGGCGCGACCCGGTCGGGCGCGGTCCAGCCGAGGAAGCGGAGCGTGACGTGCAGGCCCTCCGGCCGGACCCAGCGGACGCCGCTCACCCTGGCCTCGCCGCGCACGTCCTCGATCAGCGCCCGGCACGCGTCGAGGGCCGGCGGCGGTAACGGCACCGCGACGAACAGGCGAAGATCGCCCTCAGCCACCGTGCTCGCGCGCGAACCGCTCCCGGTCGTCGGTGAGCACCTCGAGTGCCCGGTCGAGATCGCGCCACCCGACGACGTCGACGGCCTTGTTCTCGAGCAGCTTGTAGGTCTCGAAGAAGTGCTCGATCTCGACCAGCCGGTGCGGGCGGACCTGCTCGAGCCGCTCGATGTGCTGCTGGTGGGGGTCGCCCAGCGCGACGCACAACACCTTGAAGTCGAAGCCCTGGTCGTCGCGCATCTCGAGGCCGCCGATCGGCCGCGCCCAGACGTGGCAGCCGGTGAACGTCGGCTCGTCGATCACGAGCAGGGCGTCCGTGTGGTCGCCATCCCCCGCCCGCGTGCCCTCGATGAACCCGTAGTCGAAGTTGTAGAAGACCGCCGACGACAGGACCCGGTCCAGCCGGAAGACCTTCGCGACCTCGTCGTACTCGTACTTGTTCCGGCTGCCCCGCGGGATCTCGACGACGATCTCGACGACGCCCGGAAACTGCTCGGCATTCCCCGTGCTCACGCCCGAACAATAGCGCGGCCCACGCGCCCGGCGAGCCAGTCGAGCTCCTCGCGGGCCCAGTCGGCCCAGCGCTCACGGAACGCGGGCAGGTCGCGCGACTCGAGGACCCAGGCGAGGATCTGGAGCCCGCGCAGGACGATGAACGCGTCCACGTGCGTGCCGGCGTCATCGGGCAGCGGTCGACGGCGCGCGTAGGCCTCGAGCAGGGCGCTTCGCATCGCCGGGTAGGCCGGCCGCAGCGACACCTCGGACAGCGGCACGGCGAGGTCGTAGAGGAAGAAGCCCCAGCCGCAGTCGTCGAAGTCGATGACCCCGACGGACGTGTCGTCGAACAGCACGTTCTCCTGGTGGAGATCGCCGTGGACGAGGCCGGCGGCATCCGGGCGTGCGGCGAGGGCGGACGTGGTCGAGCGGACCAGCTCGATGGCGTCGCCGACCACCCGGGCATCGGCGACCGAGACGTGCTCCGCGACCAGCGCCGTCGCCCGCTCGCCGTCCGCGACGGACGGCACCGGCCCGGTCCCCTGCGCCGCGGCCGGTCCGACGAGGCTCGCCCGCTTGGCGGCGGTCGTCAGCGTGTCGACCCGCGGGCGGACGAACCGCGGCGGCGGCGACCAGCCGGCGGCGTGGACCTGGAGGTCGCCGAGCGCGGCGCCGATCCGCGCCAGGTGCTCCGGTGTCAGGCCCCGATTGAGGAACCGTCCATCGAGCCAGCGCAGCAGCACGCACGGGCGGGCCTCGGGGACGCCCGGGTGGCTCGCCGCGACGACGAGCGAGCCGTCGCGCGCCGGGACCGGCGCGGGAACCCGCAGCGACGTGTCGGCCGCCAGCGCGGCAAGCCAGGCCATCTCCGACCCGATGGTCTCCGCCGAATGCAGGTCCGGCCGGCTGATGCGCAGCACGTGTCGCGACCCGACGGCATCCACCCGGAACGTGACGTTCTGCTCGTGCCGGAGCAGCGTCAGCCGCCCGTCCTGCAGGTCACCCGGAAAGGCGGTCAGCGCCTCCCGACCCAGCCGCCTCAGGCGCCCGAGCTGCCCGCGACCGCTCAGCGACTCGAAGGGAATCATCCGCCGAGCGTAGCGCCCAGCCCGCCCGAGGTTGTCAGGATCGAGCGAACCTGAGGCGATCCCTAGCCAGCGACGGAGCGCGGCGCTCAGCCGCCGTCAGCGCAAGGCGGAGCCGAGGCCCGCAGCGAGCGCACCCCAAGGTGCGTGAGCGAGGACACGCAGGCGACAACGCCGCGATGGCGGCGGATCAGCGCCGCGCGTCAGTCGTTGTAGAGGCGTTCCTCGATGAGCTTTTCCTGCACGGTCCGACCATTCGGATCGAAGCAGGAGAACTCGAAGTGCTTCTCGAACTCGAGGTCGACCTGGTCCTGGCCGCCACGGTTCTTCTCCACCGAGAGGATCACCCAGTCCCTGAAGCGCTGCGCCTGGTACGGGTTGAACTCGATGTTGACCTTGGCGACGATGTTGTACTTCTCGTTCAGGATCAGGATGATGTCGGCCTCGTAGTTGATCGCCGACGAGCCGCGCAGGTGGTAGTTGCGCAGGCGTGAGGCCTTGAGGCCTTCCTTGTCCGCGGCCACGATCGCGACCATGGGCACGTCCATCGACAGCGCGATGTCCTTGAGACCGTTGACGACGAAGGTGACCTTCTCGCTCTCGGTGTTGGGCTCCGGGATCACCGGCACCTTCTGCAGGTAGTCGACGACCACCATCAGGCGTCGGTCGCCGGACAGCTCCTTGTGCTGCTGGATCAGCTGCCGCATGCCGTCGATGGTGCTGGCGGTCTGGCTGCCCCGCAGGAGGAACAGGTTCTGGCCGTAGCGGGCGATGCGGTCCAGCGACGGGCGGAGCCGCGGGTTGGCGGCCAGCTGCGCGGCGCCGCCGCCCTCGGCCATCCAGGTCCCGAGGATCTCCTTGCGGACGTCCTGGATCTTGATGGCGCCGGTCTTGTGCGGGAGGTGCGCAAGCGCCGACTCGGCCGCGATGAGGCGGTTCAGCAGATAGAGCTCGTCGTGCTCGAAGCAGATGTACAGGACGTTGGCCTGGCCGCCCGAGGCGACGTTGCGCGCCATCTGGAGGGCCATCGTCGTCTTGCCGGTGCCCTGGGCGCCGCCGATCAGCAGCAGCTCACCCGCCCGGAGGCCGGCGCCGATGGTCTTGTCGAGCGGCGTGAAGCCGAGCGGCACGGGCTGGTACTCGCCGACCTTGCCGGTGCTGACCTTGTCGTTGAGGTCGACCAGCACGTCGATGGCCGAGCGGGGCGCCATGCTCCCGTTGGGACCCTCGAAGCGCCATTCCGCCTTCGCCGCTTCCCCGGTTTCGGTCGTCACGTGATCTGTGTTCCTCCAGCAGTAGCCGTGGGTGCATCCTAGCACCGGGTTTTCGGCGCACAGTCACCCGGTCCGATGCCCGTGGATGGTCCGAAGGTACGGGGTGTCGACCGCGCCGGCGGCCTCGTCGCGGGCCCGGTGGGCGTCGGCCGCGACCGGATCTGGGGTCAGGCCGGTCGGAGCTCCGGGCCGGCCGCGGCCAGCTCGTCCCAGAAGCGCACGATCACGCGCGTGCCGCGCTCGAAGTTCTCGACGAGGAACCACTCGTTGGGCGCGTGCGCGTTGCCGGCCGGCTGGGCGAAGCCCAGCAGCACGACGGGCACGCCCAGGTCGTGCTCGAACACCGCGGTCACCGGGATCGAGCCACCCTCGCGGATCATGACCGGATCCACGCCGTACTCCGCGCGCAGCGCCCTCGCCGCCGCTCGGGTCGCGGGGTGGTCCGTGGGCGTGAGGCTCGGGCGGCCTCCATGGCCGAACTGCGTAGAGACCTTGACGCCGGTCGGAGCGACGGATGCGACGTAGTCGCGGAGCCCCTCGAACACGCGCACCGGGTCCTGGTTCGCGACCAGCCGCGTCGAGACCTTGGCATGCGCATGCGCGGGGATGATGGTCTTGGCGCCCTCGCCCTGGAACCCGCCCCAGATTCCGTTGACGTCGAGCGAGGGGCGGGCGCCGCGTCGCTCGAGCGTCGTCCAGCCCGATTCGCCCACGAGCTCCGACACGGGGATCGACGCCCGGAACACCTCGTCGTCGAACGGCAGGGCGGCCATCGCCTCGCGCTCGTCGGCCGTGAGCGGGACGACGTCGTCGTAGAAGCCCGGCACACGGACGCGACCGTCGGGACCCTTGAGCGCGGCGACGATGGTCGCGAGGGCGTTGGCCGGGTTCTGGACCATGCCGCCGTAGCCGCCCGAGTGGAGGTCGACCGGCGACAGCTCGACGTCGATCTGCGCGTACATCAGCCCCCGCAGCCCGACCGTGATCGCCGGCAGGTTGCCCTCGAAGAACCCGGTGTCGCTGATCACGACGACGTCCGCCTGCAGCCGGTCGCCGTGCTGGCCGATCCACGCCTCGAGGCTGGCGGAGCCGAACTCCTCCTCGCCCTCGAACACGAAGGTCAGGTTCACCGGGATCGGCTTGCCAGCGGTCCGCATGGCCTCCAGCGCGGACAGGTGCATCACCAGCTGGCCCTTGTCGTCGGAGACGCCGCGGCCGATGAACCGGCCGTCGCGCACGAACGGCTCGAAGGGCGGGTGCTCCCACAGGTCGAGCGGGTCGACGGGCTGGACGTCGTAATGGCAGTAGACGATCGCGGTCGGCGCCCCGGGTGCCTCGTGGATCCGCGCATAGACGATCGGGTGCAGCCCGGTCGCGACGACCTCGACCTCGGTCGCGTCGACGACGCCGCAGTCGCTCCGCGATCCACTCGGCGGCCGCCCGCACGTCGTCGGCGTGCTCGTGCAGCGCCGACACGCTGGGGATCCGCGCGAGCTCGAGGACGGCCTCGATCCGCGCGTCGTGGGAGGCCTGCAGCGCCGAGTCGACGGCGGGATCGATCGTGGGCGCGTCGACGTCGGTGTGGATGTCGGTCATGGGTGCTCCTGGATGGGCCCTCGACACGATCGTATCGCCTTCGCCAGGCGCGTTCGGAGCCCGTTAACGGTCGAAGGACGGACCGGGGGTCCGCCCTTCCTGGGTCGAGGTGCGCCTGGGGTCAGGCGGGCTGGGGCGACGGGTTGGGCGCCGGCGCGGGAGAGCCGGGCGACGTGCCGCCGTCGGTGCCTGGGGCGATGACCCGCGGGATGCCGGCCTGGCGGGACGGCTTCGGGGGCAGGTCGTCGAACAGCTTCTCGAACTCCTCGGAGTCGACGGTCTCCTCGGCGATCAGCTTCTCGGCCAGCCGGTCGAGCCGATCCCGATGGGTGGTCAGCGTCTCGGTCGCGCGCTCGTAGGCGCGGTCGATGATCGCGCGGACCTCCTCGTCGATCTGCTTCGCGACCTCGTCGGAATAGTTGCGCTGCTCGCCGATCTCCCGGCCCAGGAACACGAGCTCGTCGCGCTTCCCGAACGAGAGCGGGCCGAGGCGGTCGCTCATCCCGAACTCGGTCACCATGCGCCGCGAGAGGTCGGTGGCCTTCTCGATGTCGTTGCTGGCGCCGGTCGTCGTGTCACCGAAGACCAGGCGCTCCGCGACGTTGCCGCCGAGCAGGCCGGCGATCTTGTCCTCGAACTCGGTCTTGCTCTGGAGGTAGCGGTCCTCCGTGGGCAGGGCCATCGTGTAGCCGAGGGCCATGCCGCGGCTGATGACCGTGACCTTGGCGACGGGGTCGCACTTGGGCAGGATCCGCTGCACGACGGCGTGACCGCCCTCGTGGTACGCGATGATCCGCTTCTCCTCATCGGAGATGACGCGGCTCTTGCGCTCCGGGCCGGCGACGATGCGCTCGAGGGCCTCGGAGAACTCGTTCATCCCGATGACCTTCTTGTTGCGCCGCGCGGCGAGGATCGCGGCCTCGTTGACGAGGTTCGCGAGGTCCGCGCCGGAGAAGCCCGGCGACTGCCGCGCGACCTCCTCGACCGAGATGCCCTTGTCGAGCGGCTTGCCCTTGGTGTGGACCTTGAGGATCGCGAGGCGGCCCCTCATGTCCGGGCGGTCAAGGATGACCTGGCGGTCGAAGCGGCCGGGCCGCAGCAGCGCCGGGTCGAGGACGTCGGGCCGGTTGGTGGCGGCGACGACGATCACATTGGTGTTCGTGTCGAAGCCGTCCATCTCGACGAGGATCTGGTTCAGGGTCTGCTCGCGCTCGTCGTGCGAGCCGCCCAGGCCGGCGCCGCGCTGGCGGCCGACCGCGTCGATCTCGTCCACGAACACGATGCACGGGCTGTTGCGCTTCGCCTGGTCGAACAGGTCGCGCACGCGGCTGGCGCCGACGCCCACGAACATCTCGACGAACTCGGAGCCGGAGATGCTGAAGAACGGCACGCCGGCCTCGCCGGCGACGGCCCGCGCCATCAGCGTCTTGCCGGTTCCGGGCGGGCCCACGAGGAGCACGCCGCGCGGGATGCGCGCGCCGAGCGAGTTGAACTTCTCGGGGTACTTCAGGAACTCCACGACCTCCTGGAGCTCCGTCTTGGCCTCGTCCACGCCCGCGACGTCCGCGAACGTGACGACCGTCTTGTTGCCGAGGAACATCCGGGCGCGGCTCTTGCCGAAGCTCAACGCCTGGTTATTCGTCCCCTGGGCCTGGCGCATCATGAAGAAGATGAACCCGCCGATGACGATCAGCGGCAGCAGCCCGGTGAGCAGCAGCCCGATCCACGACGTGTCGGCCGTCGGCTTCTTCTGGTATTCCGGCACCGTGGTCTGGTTGCCCGCGAGGGACGCCTTCTGCATGTCGGAGTAGACATCGCCGGTGATCGAGTTGGGCACGACGACCGTGTACGACCCGGTCTTCGTCGCGACGTTGAGCGATTCGCCGTCCTGGACGACCTTGGTGACGTTGCCCGCCTTCACGTCGTCGTAGAACTGGGAATAGCCCACGGCGGACTGGGGGGCCGACGACGAGACCCACGTGTAGAGCAGCGCGACCGTGCCCGCCACGAGGACGAGCATCACGATCCCGTTGCGCAGGAACTTTGCGTTCAACCAGAGGCCTCCGAGTCCGACTCGCCGGTCCGAGCCGGCGGTGGGCGCGAGTATAGCGCCGGGTCCTTCGCCGGCCCTTGGGCCGATCGTTTCGACCGTACCAGCCCTTCCGGCTCCTGTCGCGCGGACCCGACAAGGATCCGATTGAAACCCCGTTCAGAAATCGTCACGCACGGCGGCGAGACCGTCGCGACCACGAGAAACGCCCGGGATCGCAAGCCCGGGCGCGGGTCGGGATCGGCTGGTAGCGGAGGGCGGATTCGAACCACCGACCAAGGGCTTATGAGTCCCCTGCTCTACCACTGAGCTACTCCGCCAGTGACCGCCAAGGGTATCGAGCAGGCCGGGGACCGGCAAACCGCCCGCTGCGTCGCCGCGGTCAGGGATCGCCGGGCTCGACGCGTCGTTGGAACCTCCCCGGCGAGAGGCGGAGGCCCGCGCCGTGGAGCGCCGTGGTGTACGCGGATCCGGGCTGGAACGGATGCGCGAGCGCGTAGCCGATGGCGCTCGCGAGCACGAGCGGGACCAGCATCTCGTAGCTCCCCGTCATCTCGAAGATCATCAGCGCCGCGAAGATCGGGGCGTGGAAGCTGCCGGCGAGCATCGCGGCCGTCCCGACCATCGCGAACACCACGGGGGACAGCGCGGCGTCGGGGAAGATCGACATCATCACGATCCCGACCGCCGCGCCAAGCGTCGAGCCGATCAGCATCGATGGCCCGATGACCCCGCCCACGAACCCTGCGCCCAGGACGGTTGGCGTCAGCAGCGTCTCGACGATCGCGAGCAGGAGGAGCGTCGTCAGCGGGAGCGTGGCTCCGCCGAAGAGGTCCTTCATCGTGGCCGTGCCGGTGCCCATGACCTGGGGCAGCCAGATCGCCGCCAGGCCGACGAGCGCGGCGGCCAGGACCATTCGGGCGACCGGCGGCACCGGCACGCGCGACCAGAGCGGCTTGAGGCGCGCCAGGAGGTCCACGTAGGCGATCGCGGCCAGTCCGGCCACGACGGCCGCGCTCATGTATGCCACGAGGGTGAGGTCCCAGTGGACCGCGTCGAGCGGGATCGGGTAGGTCGCCGGCGTGCCGACGAGCTCATAGGTGACGAGCCCCGCGGTCCCGACCGCGATGAGCGTCGGCACGACGAACACGAGTCCCCCGAAGCCCCCGAGCACCACCTCGAACCCGAAGACCACGGCCGCCAGCTGGGCGAGGAACGTGGACGAGATCCCAGCCGAGACGCCGGCGACGACGAGCGCCTGCACGAACACCACCGGCCAGCCGAGTCGCACCGCCGCCGATGACGCGAGATGGCCACCGATCATGGCCGATGGCGTGTCCGCCCCGAGGGGAAGGCCGAAGCCGATGCCCACGGCCCCACCCGAGATCGCCACGCCCGCGTTGTGCCCGTTCAGGCGCCCGTCGCGCTCGAAGACGCCATCGATGATGTGGGGCAGGGCACCGAACGCCTCGGGTCGGGTGAATCGCACGACAAGCCACACGACGACACCCGCGAGGGCGATGAGCGGGACGAGCGTCCAGGCGCCGAGCGGCGCGATCGCCGCCCCGATCCGGTCGAAGACGACGTCGTGGATGAGCCCGAATGCCTGATTGAAGAGCCACACGCCGACCGCGGTCGCGGCGCCGAGCACGACGGCTGCGAGGCCGAGGGCGACGTAGGCGCCCCGGGTCGGACGGATGGGCTCTCGCACCCCAGAAACGCTGGTCACAACCACCTCGCGACGTCGATCCGACGGGGATGCCTCCCGAGCGCGTGGTCGTCGAGGAGGCCGCGACTAGGCAACCTCATTCTGCCCGAGCACGACCCCGCCGTGGCGACGGACGTGAACTGCGGCATTGAGTCGGGCGCCGCGAACATGGACAATGCGCGGCACCGGCCACGGGGACGCACGGGGAGAGAGCTGATGTCGAGCGAGCCGCCGAAGCCAGGCGCGATTCCCGGCTGGGGACAGCCCGCGGATGCCTCGCCCACCGAGCCCGTGCCCGACCCCGCCGCACCCGCCGCGGACGCCCCCTCGCCGGGCTGGGGCCAGCCGCCCGCCCCGGCGGATCCGGCCCCCGCGGCCCCCGCGGCGCCTGCGTCCGCCGCCCCCGACGCACCCTCGACCGGTTGGGGCCAACAGCCCGACGCGCCTCCCCCGAGCACGCCCCCGGCCGCACCGCCGCCGCAGGCTCCCGTGCCCCAGGCGCCGCCGGCCGCCGGTGGGTGGGGCGCAGCCCCGGCGCCCGGCGCCCTGCCGCCCGGGCAGGTCCCGGGTGGCACCGCACCGCCCGGCTGGAACCCGCAGCCCGTCGCGCCCTCGAACAACAACGGCTGCCTCAAGGCCTGCCTGATCGTCGGCGTCCTGCTCGTGATCCTGTTCTTCATCGGGGTCGCCGCGGTGGTCTTCCTCGGCAACCAGGTCGTCCAGTCGATCGGCGTCGACCCGGAAGGCAACCTCGAGACCTGCCCGTTCGTGAGCGACGAGGAGCTGAGCGCGGTGCTCGGCTCGGGCACCCAGGCGCTGCCCCTCCAGGGATTCTTCGACGCGACGATCGGGCTGATCCTCGACAAGCGCGTGATGCCCGACGAGGAGGACTGCTGGATCACCTCCGACGGCACGAACGGCACCGGCCGCATCGCCCGCTACCAGGGTCCCGATGCGGCGGCGAAGTTCCAGGCCGAGAAGCAGCGGGCGCAGCCCACGTCGGATGACCAGGGCGGCGGCGTCACGATCGAGAACGCCGGCTACTTCGGCGGCGACCTCACGGGCTTCGGCGACGAGGCGTTCTGCACGGGCGTCTCGAACGCGATCATGTCCGGGGTGCTGGTCCGCCAGGGCGACACCCTGGTCTACGTGAGCCTGCTCGGCGGCGTGGACACCGGACCGGGCCTCGGGGCGACGCCGAACGGCGTCGTCGTCTCCGAGGCCACCTGCCAGCAGGCCCAGGAGGTCGCGCTGGCGATCCTCCGGTAGGGCCCTGGCGGTCGCCGGGTCAGCCGGCGGCGGGCGGCAGCGCGCCCTCGGCGTCGTCGGGCGAGCCGAACAGCAGGTCGAGCCAGGCGTCGAGCGGCGTTCGCCGATCGACCACCTCGCCCAGCCGGACGGCCGCCGAGCCCGGGGCGTCGGGCGGCAGGGGCGGCGCGTCGTCCGAGAGGATGAACGGGATCTCGCGTGGGCGGCCGAGCCGGTACTCGCGCGCCTGCTGCTGGATGTAGGCCTGCTGCTGGATCAGCTCCAGCTCGTGCTGGGCGGCGGCGACGTCACCCGCCAGCGCCGCGTTGGAGGCCCGCATGTCCGCGGCCCGCGTCGTGGCCTCGCTCGCCTCGCCGACCTGGCGCGCGAACAGCACGATGACCCAGGCGGCGATCAGCGCCCCGATGAGCAGTGCGATCCGGCGGCGGGTGAGCCCGGCGACCGGCAGGTCGGCGAGGCTGCCGATCGCGGCGGTGGCGGCCGGCGTCGGCGCGGCGCCCGGCTCCGGTTCCGGCCGCTCCGCGCGATCGGGTTCGGAATCGGCGGCCGTCGGACGTGCCGGGGGTCGAGACATTGGGCCGAGGGTAGCTTCGCCCGATTCGAGTGTCAACTTCGGTCGGGGTGGGTCCCGGCCCGCGATTCCGCGCGGGCCGATCGGGGCCCGTGACACCCGAGCTGTCACGCGCGGGTTGCAGGGTGGCGTAGACTGCGCCGCAAATCGATCATCCGTTCCATATCACGGCCGGAGAAGGACATGCGCACCTACGCCCCCGCGCCCGCCATCGACGTCCTGGAGCGGCTGCTCGAGGAGCCGTCGCTCGCGCGCGGCGTCGTCCACCACGAGGTCCGGCCGGCGGTCGAGGCCCAGTTCGGCGACTGGCCGGCGTGGCTGGACCCGCGCCTCCGTGCCGGGCTGGCCAAGCGCGGCATCGAGCGGCCGTACACCCACCAGGCCGACGCGATCGAGGCGATCCACGCGGGCGAGGACGTCGTCGTGGTCACGCCCACGGCGTCCGGCAAGTCGCTGTGCTACATGGCGCCGGTGCTCCAGTCGCTGGCCGAGGACCCGTCGGCGAGGGCGCTGTTCCTGTTCCCCACCAAGGCGCTGGGGCAGGACCAGGTCGCGGAGCTGTCGGAGCTCGTGCGGGACGCCGGCCTCGAGGTCTCGAGCGCCGCCTACGACGGGGACACGCCGGCGCCGATCCGGTCGGCGATCCGCAAGGCCGGCCAGGTGGTCGTCACCAACCCGGACATGCTCCACTCCGCGATCCTCCCCCACCACACGAAGTGGTTCCAGCTGTTCGAGCAGCTGCGGGTCATCGTGATCGACGAGCTGCACATGTACCGCGGCGTGTTCGGGAGCCACGTGGCGAACGTGCTGCGGCGCCTCCTGCGCCTGTGCGCCCATTACGGCAGCCACCCGGTGATCGTGTGCTGCTCGGCGACCATCGGGAACCCGTCCGAGCTCGCCGAGCTGCTGGTCGGACGTCCGGTGCGCACGATCAGCCGCAACGGCGCGCCGGCCGGCGAGAAGCACCTCCTGCTCGTCGATCCGCCGGTCATCGACGGGTCCACCGGGGCGCGCGGCTCGGCGCTCACGCTGGCCGAGCGATGGGCCCTGCCGTTCCTGCGGGCCGGTCGCCAGACCGTCGTGTTCGGGCGATCGCGCGTCTCGGTCGAGATCATGCTCTCGAACCTGCGCGAGGCCCTGCGGATGGACCTCGGGCCGCGCTCCCGCCTGCGCGGCTACCGGGCCGGCTACCTGCCCACCGAGCGTCGTTCGATCGAGCGCGGCCTCCGCGACGGCGAGGTCCTGGGGGTCGTCAGCACCAACGCGCTCGAGCTGGGCGTGGACATCGGGCGGCTCGACGTGGCCGTGCTGGCCGGCTACCCAGGCTCGATCGCGGCGACCTGGCAGCAGATGGGCCGGGCCGGTCGCCGGGGCGACGTCAGCGTCGCGATCCTGGTCGCCTCGCCCGCTCCCGTCGACCAGTACGTCATCCACCACCCCGAGTTCCTGCTCGGCAGCGAGCCCGAGGAGGCGCGCCTCGACCCGGACAACCTGCACGTCCTGCTCGCCCACCTGCGGGCGGCGGTGTTCGAGCTGCCGTTCGAGCCGGGCGACACGTTCGGCTCGGAGCCCGCGGACGGGCTGCTCGCGTTCCTGGGCGAGGGCGGGCAGGTCCGGCAGGCGGACGACGGCCGCTGGTACTGGAGCTCGGAGAACTTCCCGGCCTCGGAGATCTCGCTGCGCTCGGCCGCCCCCGAGAACGTGGTGATCATCGACACCTCGCCGGACCGGCCGCGGGTGCTCGGCGAGGTCGACCTGTTCGCGGCCCAGGTCCTCGTCCACCAGCACGCGATCTACATGCACGAGTCGGTCCAGTACCACGTGGACCGCCTGGAGTGGGGCGAACGCAAGGCGTACGTCCACAGGATCGACGCCGACCACTACACGTACGCCAACCGCGCGGTCACGCTCAAGCCGCTCGACGTGTTCGCGTCCGCACCGGCGACGGGAGGCTCGCGGGTCCACGGCGAGGTGATGGTCTCGAGCCTGGTGACCCTGTACAAGAAGCTCAAGTTCATCACCGACGAGAACGTGGGCTGGGGCCCGGTGGACCTGCCGGAGATCGAGCTCCAGACCACCGCCTACTGGCTGACCGCGGAGGGCGCCGGCGCGGGCTGGCGACGCGACCAGCTGGACGTGGCGCTGATCGGCGCCGGCCGGGCGATCCAGGCGGTCGCGTCCGTGCTGCTGATGGTCGACCCGCGTGACCTCGGGCTGGTCTCGCAGGTGCGATCGCCGCATCACGAGGCGCCGACGATCTACCTGTACGAGGCGATGCCCGGCGGCGTCGGGCTCTCGGAGCGGCTGTTCGCCCGCCACGACGAGCTCGTCCGCGGAGCGTCGGACCTCATCCGCGCCTGTCCGTGCGACGCGGGCTGCCCCGCCTGCACCGGGCCCGCGGCTCGAGCCGGGCGTCGATGGCAAGGCGCTCGCGCTGCGGCTGCTGGCCGGCCTGGCGGCCCGGGTCCGCGACGCGCAGGCGGTCGCGTGACGATCGAGCCCGCCGCGAGCGTCGGCCGCGAGCGCCGGCTGGCGAACCTGCGGGCGACGCTCGCGCGTCCCGGCGGCCCGCCGGTCGGGCCCGACCAGCCGCCCGCCCGGGCGCCGTTCGGCGGCCGGCGGAGCCCCGTGCTGGCGGCGCGCCTCGCCGCCGCGCTCGGGGCCGACGTCGCCGAGATCGCCGGCGGGTTCGTCGTGCGCCGGACGGTGGCGCCGATCGAGCTGCCGCTCGACCGCGAGCGGCTGGGCGACCTGCCCGGCCACCCGCCGCCGGACGCGCCGCTCGTGTGCATCGACACCGAGACCACGGGCCTCGCGACCGCCGCGGGCACGCTGGCGTTCCTCGTCGGCCTCGCGCGCTGGGAGGGCGACGCGTTCTGCCAGACGCAGCTCCTGCTCCCCGACCACGCGGACGAGCCCGCCCTGCTCGCCGAGATCGCCGCCTGGATCACGCCCGACGTGTGGCTGGTCAGCTACAACGGCCGCGGATTCGACTGGCCGCTGATCGAGGCCCGATTCCGGCTGGCCGGCCGGGCGGCGCCCGAGCACGCCGGCCATCTCGACCTGCTCCCGTTCGTGCGCCGCGTGTTCCGGCACCGCATGGACGACGCGCGGCTGCGGACGGTCGAGGGCGAGCTGCTGGGCGTCTCCCGCATCGGCGACGTGGAGGGCTGGGAGATCCCGTCGATCTACCTCGACGTCCTGCGGGGCGGGCCGGTGGACGCCCTCGCCGGCGTCGTGATCCACAACGAGAAGGACGTCCGCAGCCTGGGGCTGCTCCTCGCCCACGTCGAGCGGCGGTACGCGGATCGCGCCGCCCGGCACGACGCCCCGCGCGGCGACCTCGCCGGGCTGGCCAGGGCCTACGGCCGGACGAAGCGGCACGACGACGCGCTGGCCTGCCTCGACGATGCGCTCGGGTCGCCGCCGCCGGTCCGCGACCCGTTCGGTCGCACGCCGGTCCACCCGGCGCTGGCGCGCGAGCGGATCGAGGAGGAGCGCGACGAGTGGTGGGCGCCGGCGATCCGGCCGACGTTCGGCGGGCGGCCGCCGCAATCCGGCTGGCGCGGCGAGCTGGCCAACGGGCGCGGCGGTCCGCTGGGCCCGTCGCCCGGGCCGTCGGCGTGGGAGACCGGCGGGACCTGGGACGCCGGCAGCCGATGGACCGACGAGCGGCTCGCGGCCGAGCGCGCCCGCGTGCTCCGCCGGCTCGGGCGATGGACCGAGGCGGCCGAGGCCTGGCAGACCGCGGCGGCCGCGGGCGGCGGGTTGGGCGTCATCGCCTGGATCGAGGTCGCCAAGCTCCGCGAGCACCGCCTCGCGGACCCGGGCGGGGCGCTCGCCGCGACGCGGGCGGCGTGGCGTCAGCTGGAGCGGATGCGCACGATGGGTCGCCCGCACCCCCGGCTCGAGGCGGACCTGGTCCGCCGCGGGCGCGAGGCTGACCGCTCGGGTCCGGCGTCGCGCAGGCGCCGGTGCGGACGGCCCCGGCCCGGCGACGACGCGGGCGGACTAGGCGGCCGCCGGCCGCGTCATCCGGCGGAGCACGGCGTCGCGCTCGGGCACGCCGAGCAGCCCGGGGCCCTCGCAGATCAGCGACGCCGCGGCCGCCCCGACCCGCAGGTCGGCATCGGCGCCGCCGTCGGCCGCGGTGAGCGTCGGATCGACGTGCGCGGCGAACACGCCCGCGAGGAAGGTGTCGCCGGCACCGACAGGGTCGACGAAGCGGTCGACCGGGATCGGCGTCCAGGGCCGCCGCCTCGCCTCACGGCCATCGTCGTCGGCCTCGAGCGCCACGCCGCCCTGCGCGCCGTCGGTCAGCAGCATCGTCGCTCCGGGGTGGAGGCAGCCGAGGAGCTCGGCCTCGGTCGTCGCCCCGGCGAAGTCGTCACGGCCGACGCCGACGAGGTCCGCCCGTCGCACGATCGGCGACGGGCCAGGCGGCCGCTGCGTCACCCGCTCGCCGGGCACGAGGACCCTGAGCAGGCCCTGCCAGCCGAGGGCGACCCTCGCGTCGGCCGCGGGCACGGCGGCCCACTCGTCCGGCAGCTCGGCCGCCACCGGCCCGAACAGCCACGCGCGCGAGTCGAGCCAGGTCGACGGCAGCGCCCCCGGCTCGACCGGATCCGAGACCTGCGGCGAGTGCTGGATGCGGCCGGCCGGCGTCTCGGTGTTGATGAACACCGGCGCCCTCGCCAGCGGCGCGATCACGACGTCGACGCCGGCCTCACGCAGGAGGTGCAGCTCCCGCGACTCCGCCGCGAGCCGATCCGCCCCGATCAACGCCCCGACCCGCAGGCCCAGCCTGGCCAGGGTCAGCGCGGCATACGAGACGCCACCGCCGAGTCGCCAGCCGCGGGGATCGTCGTGCACGAGGTCCCGGCAGGCCGCCCCGACCACGATCACGACCGGCGCGTCGCCCATTCCGCCTCCGCCGGGTCCCGATCGGGCCCCGCCTATACTGGCCGGACAGCGCCGCAGCGCGCGCCCGGCGGCTCGAACCCGCCACGGCGGGTCCATCCCGCCCCGACCGAGGTTCCCATCATGCACTTCTACGAGCTGCACGAGGGCGACGACGACGTCTTCGCCGACCTCCTCCTCGCCCGCGAGGACGAGATGGAGCCCGAGGAGTTCTTCGAGCTCGTGCAGTCGATCCGCCGGCGGATCCAGGACGGGTACGAGCAGAAGACGCTGGTCGAGGCGATCGCCGCCGAGCTCGAGCGCGACTACGAGTTCATCACGGTCTCGGACGACCGGCTGACCGCGGCCGTCAACGTCTCGAAGGACGACGACGAGAACTTCCTGGCGGATCTCGAGGAGCCCGAGTCGGATCCCGACTACGTGTCGATCCTGGCCGACCTCCAGGGCGGCGACAACCGCCTCAACTAGGCGACCGGCCGACTACCGGCTGAACAGGATCTCCATCACGTCGCCGTCGCGCACCCGGTAGGTCTTGCCCTCCGACCGGACCTTGCCGTGGCGCTTCGCCTCGGCCATCGAGCCCTCGGCCAGCAGCTCGTCATAGGCGATGGTCTCGGCGCGGATGAAGCCGCGGGCGAGGTCGGTGTGGATCGCCCCCGCCGCGTCCACCGCGTTCGACCCGTCGGGGATCGGCCACGCGCGCACCTCGTCGGGCCCCGCGGTGAGGAACGAGATCAGGCCGACCAGCCGGTAGGACAGCGCGATGACGCGGTCGAGGCTCGACTCGGCCAGCCCCAGCTCCTCCATGAACACCGCCGCCTCGTCCGGCTCGAGCTCGCCCAGCTCCATCTCGATCTTGGCGGACAGCGCGTCGACCAGCGCGTGCTGGTGCCCGTAGCCGCCGCCGACCGTCGAGACGAGCGCCGGGGCCGCGCCCAGGTCCCCTTCGCCCACGTTGAGGAGCACGAGCACGGGCTTCTGGGTCAGGAAGCGGAAGCCGCGGACCGCCTTCTCGTCGTCGGCGTCGAGCGGCTCGTCGCGGATCGGCCGATCGCCCTCCAGCACGCCCTTGAGGCGGACGAGGATCACCTCCTCGCGCTCGTTGGCCTCGCGCTCGGCGGGCGTCCCGTGGCGGCCGCCGCCCGCCTTGAGCCGCTCGAGCCGGCGATCGATCATCGCGAGGTCCGCGAGCATGAACTCGAGGTCGAGCTGCTCGAGGTCCCGGGCGGCGTCCACCGAGCCGGCGGGGTGCGGGTGCGCCGCATCGTCCCAGGCTCGAACGACGTGGATGAGCGCATCCGCCTCGCGCAGCCGGGCGAGGTGCTCGGCCGGCAGCTCCTCGGTGCCGACGCGCCCCTCCGACGACGCCGGCGGGGCCGGGAGGTCCACGTAGGTGACGTCGGCGTGGACGATCTTCTTCGGCTTGAACACCTCGGCGAGCTTCTCCAGCCGGGCGTCGGGCACCTTGACCACGCCGACGTTCAGCTGGAGGGCGCCGTAGCCGCCGGTCTCCGCGTGGCCGCGGGTCAGCGTGTTGAAGACGGTGGTCTTGCCGGCCCCGGCCAGCCCCACGATGGCGATCTGCATCGCCCGATTGTGCCCGTGGTGGGGGTCGCGGTGCGTCGGGCAGGGCGGCGCGAGCCTCGCCGAGCCGTCAGTAGCCCGCCGACGGGTCCACGACGTTGACCAGCGGCTCGCCCGCGGCGTAGTGCCGGAGGTTGTCGCAGAACAGCCCGACCGACCGCTCGAGCACGCGGGTCGACGACCACGACGTGTGCGGCGTCAGGATCACGTTCGGCAGGTCGTACAGCGGCGAGCCGGCCGGCAGCGGCTCCTCGCGGAACGTGTCCAGGACCGCCCCGCCCAGCCGGCCTTCCCGGACCGCGCGCGCCAGCGCCCGCTCGTCGACCAGCTCGCCGCGCGCCACGTTGATCACCCAGGCGCCGGGCTTCGTCTGGGCGATCGCCGCCTCGCCGATCAGCCCCCGCGTGTCGTCGGTGAGCGGCGCGGCCAGCACGACGAAGTCCGACTCCGCGAGCAGCTCCGGCAGGCGCTCCGGCGGCAGGACCCGGTCGAGCATCAGCGTCCCGAGCACCGGGTCGTCGCCGGCGCCGTCGCTGACCTCGCTGCCCGCCTCGGGCCGGCGTCGGGTCGCGATCACCCGGCACCCGAACGCGGTCGCGAGCGCGCCGACCGCGCGGCCGATCGAACCCAGGCCGACGATCCCCACCGTCACGTCACGCAGCTCGCGCGACTCGAGCGGCTGCCAGGTGCGCTCGGCCTGGAGCTCGAGGAGCTGCGGCAGGCGCCGCGAGACCGCGAGGATCATCAGCAGCACGTACTCGGCGATCGGCCGCGAGAAGACGCCCCGGGCGTTGGTGATCGTGAGCCCGCGGTCGCGGCTGGCCGGGGTCAGGACGCGCTCGACGCCCGCCGTCGCCGAGTGCACCCACCGCAGCGCGGGCGCGCGGGCCAGGATTCGATCGAAGGTGTCCGCCGGCAGCCGCCCCCGCAGCATGACCTCGACGTCGTCGAGGGCACCGTCCGGGTGGCCGTCGAAGCCGATGGTGACGATCCGGGAACCGGGGGCCGCCGCCCGGATCGCCTCGATGTCCCGGGCCCGGTAGCGAGCCGCGAGGATCGGGGTGAGCGCGATCGCGGCCGGCACCCCGCCGGGTCCCGATCCCGGCCCGGGCGCGCGCCGCGCGGCATCGGTCACGAGACGCCTCCACCCACCCGGTTCAGGCCCATCCGCCGCACCCACGCCGCGGGATCGTCGATCTCCTCGCTCGTCGGCAGGCTCTCGGGGCCGTCCCACAGGCGCCGGAGCGCGGTGGCGCCACCCAGCCGCTCGATGCCGGCCACGAACGCCTCGCCCTTGCGGTACTGCTCCATCTTGAGGTCCATGCCGGTGATCCGGAGCATGGCGCGCTCGAACGTCGTGCGCTGCTGGCGCCGGCCGTGGAAGCGGGCCGAGATCCGCTCGACGCCGGGGACGAGGTCCTTGCCCACCGCGTCCATCACGTGATCGCCGAAGCCCTCGAGCAGCGACATCACCGCCTGGGTCTCGCGGAACAGCCCGCGCTGCTCGTCGGTCATCAGGCGCTCGAGCCAGTGCTGGTCGTCCCGCCGCCCGTCGCCGCGCAACGCCGAGCCCAGCGCGCGGGCCGCGTCCCGGCCCATCGTCGACGCGCCGTGGCTGAACAGGGTCAGCTGCCGCTCGAGCCGGTCGGCGAGATACGGCCGCAGCCAGGGATGCGCCTCGAACTCGAACGCGTGGGTCGTCTCGTGCAGCGCGATCCACGTCCGGAACGGCCCGATCGGCACGCCCAGCGTGGCCGCGGTCTGCCGGATGTTCTCCTCGACGAACAGCAGCCGGCCGGGCGTCGTCTCGGCCGTCAGCAGCGCGAGGTCGTACTGGCCCAGCACGCGCTGGCCCATGAACCCCAGCAGCAGCCCGAGCTGGCGGGTCGTGATCCAGCGGTTGGCGAGCGTGACCGCCGCCTTGGCGATGCCGCTCCCGGGCGGGAGCATCTGCTCCAGCAGCTCGCCCTCGAGCCGCCCGATGAGGCCGGCGAACGCGGACGTGTTGGCCTGGACCCACGCCGCCCGGTCCACGACCGCGACCCGGTCCACGACGCCCGGCAGCTCGGTCCCGAGGTGCGCGCCCAGCGCGGGCACGACGCGCGCCATCGCCTCGGCGTACTCGCCCTCGACCGCGTGCAGCTCGCCGGCCGACAGCGCGCCCGGCGCCCGGCGCAGCCGGGCGATCGCGATCCCCTCGACCCGGTCCCAGTCCACGAGCCCGGCCTCGCGGGCGGAGCGCTCCATCTGGCGGCCGGCGACGGTCACGGCCGCCCCGATCACCGACCCGACGACGAACCCGACCTGCCACAGGCGCTCTTCGGGAATGCCGCCGCGGCCACCCGGCGCGCGACCGCCCGGCTCGCCGCCCCGTCGATCGGTCATCGCCCGGCCCCCACCGCGGCCAGCTCGACCGCCTCCACGTCCGGGAACGACTCGCCGAACATCCGCGTCGCGATGGCCCGGAAGCGCTCGACGTCGCCGGTCGTGAGCTGGACGTGGGTCGCGGGCGCGGCGTACGCCTCGTCGGGCCGTTCGTGGCCCACCAGGCCCGCGTCGGCGGCCGTGCCGCGCGTCGTGCCCGGCGCCTCGAGCCCGTTCACCGACAGGAGCTCGGCCAGGGACGAGGCCGTGGCGGTCGCCGAGTCGACGATCGCCACCCGGTCGCCGACGGCCTCGGCGAGCACGGGCCGCAGCAGCGGATAGTGCGTGCAGCCGAGCAGCAGCGTGTCGATCTTGGCCGATGGCGGCCGCGGGAACACGAACTCGCCCTCGCCGTCCCGCTCGCCCAGCAGCGGCGCCAGCTCCTCGGCGACGGCCGACTCGAGCTCCGGGCCGGACACGATGCCGGCCTCGACCATCGGCACGAAGCGCGGCGTGGCGTGCTCGTACACCTCGATCGCCGGGTTCTCGTCCTTGATCGCGTTGAAGTAGGCATGCGAGCGGACGGTCGCGGGCGTCGCGATCACGCCCACCCGGCGGTTCCGGGTCGCGAGCGCTGCGGCGGCCGCGCCCGGACGGACGACGCCCAGCACCGGGAGGTCGTAGCGGGCGCGCAGGTCCCGCAGCGCGATGGCCGTCGACGTGTTGCAGGCGACCACGAGGGCCTTGACGTCGCGCGCGGCCAGCTCGTCGAGCGATTCCGCGGAGAACCGCCGGACCTCTTCGTCGGGTCGCACGCCGTACGGGGCGCGGGCGTTGTCGCCGAGGTAGATGGTCGACTCGTGGGGCGACCGGCGGAGGATCTCGCGGAGGACGGTCAGGCCCCCGACGCCCGAGTCGAAGACCCCGATCGGCCGTGGATCCGACACGTCCGCCCGGCTACCGCCGGCTCGCCGCGGCGGGCACCCGACCCACGAGCTCGGCGGCGACCCTGCCGATGTCCTGGCTGATCTGGGCCGCGGGGTCCGCGAGCACGAACGGGATGCCTTCGTTGTTCGCCCGCACGACGAGCGCGCCGCCCGAGCTGACCGTGTGCTCCGGCACCCGGCCCAGGGCGCGCGACAGCGTCTCGGGGTCGAAGCCGCCGGTGGAGTCGGCGCGGTTCACGAGGTAGCGCACCTTGGTCGGCGGGTAGCCGATCATCCGGAACGCGTCCGCCATGACCATGGTGCTGTGGATGGTCGTCGAGTCGTAGGTGACGACCTCGAGGATCGTGTCCGACGCGTCGAGGAACGACAGGTTGATGTCGTTGACGACGGCCGGCGTGTCGACCACCACCACGTCGTACACGCGGCGCAGGAGCGAGATCGTCTTCTCCAGGTCGCGGACCGTGACCATCTCCGCCATCTCGACGCGCGGCGGGGCGAGCAGGATGTCGATCCCCGACGGATCTCGCCACAGGACGTCCTGGAGGTCGGACTCCTGGATCCGGTCCGTGGGCAGGTCGAGCAGCGACGGCGCGTCGATCGGCACCTTGAGCAGCGCCCGCATGTCCCCGAACTGGAGGCTGCCGTCGATGAGCACCGTGCGCGGCCCGAGCTGTCCCAGGGCCACCGCGAGGTTGAACGCGAGCGTCGTCTTCCCGACCCCGCCCTTGGGCGCGAAGATCGTGACCATCCGGGCCGCGCCTGACGACTCGCTCGACGCGGACGCCTGGTGGACCTGCTGGAGCTTGGTCACCAGCTCGTAGCCGGTGAACGGCATCGACAGCACGCCGTGGATGCCCTGGCGCGGGTCGACCTGCACCGGCTGCTGGGGCACGGTCAGGACGATGATCGGCACGCCCGTGCCCGCCTGGTTGAGCTGGTCGACGAGGTTCATCCCCTTGACGCGGCCCTGGAGCAGCGCGTCGACGAGCACCACGTCAGGGCGCAGCTCCGACACGAGGCCGGCGACCCGCGACCCGTCGGTGACGACGTCGAGCAGCTTGATCGTCGACTGCGAGTTCAGGAGTCCGCGGATGTACTGCGCGACCTGTTGCACGTCCTCGACGACGAGGAGGCGGAGTTGATCCGGCATTGGGCCGACTCTACCACGCAGGCAGGACCCCTTCCCCCGATCCCGATGGTCCCATCGGGAGGTGTCCGCCCGGGGGATGGCCGAGCGGCGTCAGGGGCGTCGGGCGACCATCACGACGCGCTCGGCGCCGGGCCCGAGCGGGCCGAGGTCGTAGTCCCCGGCCAGCGTCTCGACGACGAGCCCGGCGGCCTCGGCGAGCGCGACCAGCTCGTCCGGCCCGGCGAGGCGGAGCGAGTCGACGCGGACCCAGCGGACGGCGGCCTCGCCCGGCGCGCTCGCCTCGAAGATCGTCGTCAGGTGCACGAGGCCGCCGGGGTCGAACACGGCGCTCGCGGTCTTGGTCACGATGCGTCCCGTCCCCGGTTCCTCGCGGACCCACTCCAGGGACAGGCGGCCGTCGTAGCGCGACAGGTCGTCCGCGTCGACCAGCCACGCGTCGACGACCGCCAGGCCGCCCGGCGCCAGGTGGGCCGCGAGCGTCGCGATCGCCTCGCCCTGCTCGCGTCGCGAGCCCATCAGGAAGATCGAGTTGAGCGGGATCACGGCCAGCCGGTAGTCCCCGGCGTCCGGGAGGCGGATCGAGCGCGCGTCGCCCTCGACCAGCCGGACCCGCCGGGCGACGGCGACGCCGGCGCCGTCCGCGGCGGCCCGGGCCCGGGCGAGCATCGCCGGGTCGAGGTCGATCCCGGTGACCGCGACGCCCGACGCCGCCAGCGGAACGGCCAGCCGCCCCGTCCCGACCGCGAGCTCGAGCACCGGACCGCCGACGCGCGCCACCAGGGCGAGGTACAGGTCGAGGTCGCCCGGGTCCTCGGCGAGATCCAGGTCGTACAGGCGCGCGAGCGCCTCGCCGGCCGATTCGGCGGTCACGCGGGCTCGGTGCCGGGACCGGTGAAGCGCACCGGATGCCCGGCCTGGCGCTTCGCCGCGAGGGCCGAGATCAGCTCGAGCGCCAGGCGGTTGCCCGCCATCGCCGTCACCTCCGAGTGGTCGTAGGGCGGCGAGACCTCGACGATGTCCATGCCGGCGATCTCGACCGCGGACGCGATCCGGCGGACCGCGCGAAGGACCTCGCGCGGCAGCATGCCGCCGGGCTCGGGCGTGCCGGTGCCGGGGGCGATGCCCGGGTCGATGACGTCGATGTCGACCGAGATGTACACGGCATCGGGCCCGTCGAGGGCCTCGGCGATCGCGTCGTCGATGACCGCCTCCGCGCCGCGCTCCTCGATCTCGCGCATGAGGTGCCAGCGCATCCCCTGCTCCTGCATCCACGCGAACACGTCGGCCGGCGGCCAGTAGCCGCGCAGGCCCACCTGGACGAAGTTGCGGCCGCTGACCGCGCCCGACTCGATCAGCCGGCGCATCGGCGTGCCGTGGCCCGCGAGCACGCCCCAGTCGTCGGCCGCGGTGTCGGCGTGCGCGTCGAAGTGGACGATCCCGATGGTGCCCGGCCGCCGCACCGTTGCCACGGCCGTCGCCGAGGGCCAGGTGATCGAGTGGTCGCCGCCCAGCACGATCGGGATCGCGCCGGTCGCCGCCACGTCGTGGACCTTGCGGTAGATGAGCGCGTGCGCCCGGTCGATCCAGGACGGGACGATGTTGGCGTCGCCCGCGTCGACGACGTTGAGCAGCTCGAACGGCTCGTTGCCCAGCTGGAGCGAGTGGATCGAGCCCGACGTGTACTGCGCCTCGCGGATGGCCCGCGGTCCGAACCGCGCGCCGGGCCGGTGCGTCACCGCGTCGTCGAACGGGGCCCCGACGATCGCGACGTCCACCTCGCGGCGACGCAGCTCGTCGGGATCCGTGACCCACGGCAGCTTCATGAACGTCGGGAGGCCGACGTAGGTCGGAAGGTCGAAGTCGTCGTACGTCTCGTACGCGCGGTCCCAGCCGTTGCGCGCCGCGAAGTCGACGTCACCCGGTGGTTGGGGACGATCGGCCACGGTGTCCTCCGGAGGCGGCACCCGTCGCTCGGGTGCGGGCACAGCGTCCCCGCGCCGCCTCAGCCGGCGCGCCGCCGGTTCGGGTCCGCCGTCCAGCGGGGCGCGCCGGGGCATCGTACCCCGCCCCGCACGCCGCGGACGACCCGCGGGCAGCTCAGCCGCTCGTGGCGGCCCGGAAGTCCGACCAGGCGGCCTCCACGAGGGACGGGTCGCGGAGCAGGTCGATCGCCGTCTGGGCGACCAGCGTCGCGGCCAGCAGCGTCACCCGGTCGGCCAGCGGGCGGGCGGCGGCGTCGCGGAACTCGATCGAGTGGCCGGGGGTCGGGCCCTCGGTGATCGCGAGGTCCGGGTGGATCGCAGGCACGACCCACGAGACGTTGGCCATGTCCGTCGAGCCGAACGCCTCGTTCGGGCCCTGGTCGACGATCCCGTAGGCCTCGGCGTTGGCGATCCAGCGCCGAGCGAGCGGGTCGTTGTTGACCATCGTCGTCGCGCCGCCCGAGAACTCGACCTCCACCGTGACGTCCGTCGCGGCGGCCGCGGCTTCGCACATCGTGATGAACCGCTGCTTCATCACGTCGTAGTAGCGCTGGTCGGCGCTCCGAAGCATGAACCAGGCCCGGGTCCGGTCGGGGATGATGTTGGCCGCGGTCCCGCCCTCCTGGATGATCCCGTGGACACGGGTGTGGGTGGGCAGCTGCTGGCGCCACAGGCCGACCGACACGAACAGGGCGATCATCGCGTCGAGCGCGTTGCGCCCGTCCCAGGGCATGGACGCGGCGTGGGACTGCAGACCCGTGAACGTGACGTGGACGTCCTCGGACGCCAGCGGCTCGATCTGGACGTGACTGCGGTCGCACGGGTGGTACAGCAGCGCCGCGTCGAGCCCCTCGAACAGCCCGTCGCGGATCATGGTCGCCTTGCCGCTGCCCCGCTCCTCGGCCGGCGTGCCCAGGAACACGACCTCGCCGGCCCAGGCGTCGCGCACGGCGGCCAGGGCGATCGCCGCGCCCACGCCTGAGGCGGCCATCGTGTTGTGCCCGCAGCCGTGGCCGAGGCCGGGCAGGGCGTCGTACTCGGCGAGGATGCCGATCCGCGGCCCGTCCGGCCCGAGGCCGCCGGTGAGCCGGCCGCGGACGGCGGTCTCGAGGCTGCCGGCCGGGTGCTCGACGGCGTACCCGTGCGCGGCCACGACCTCGGCGACCCACGCCGCGGCCTGGCGCTCCTCGAACGCGGGCTCGGGGTTGGCGTGGATGCGGTGCGAGAGGTCGAGGATCTCGGCGCGCGGCGTCCTGGACGGCGTCGGCGGCCCGGGCCTTGAGATCGGCGAACGGCTCGGCGGGGCGGGCGGCGATGGAGGTGTCGGTCATGCCGAGATCGTATCGGGCACGCCCCGGCGAGCGGGCGGCGGCCACGCGGCCGCGGACGGCTCAGCTCCGCTCGGCGGACAGGGTCACCTCCGCGACGATGAAGATCGCCGCCAGGAACACGACGACGGCCGGCTGGAACGCGTCGATCAGGCGCAGCACCACGACGGCGACCACGAACAGGCCGATCCAGCCGCCGCGACGCGCGGCCCGGAACCAGTCGCCCTGGTAGGCGATCCGCCGATGGCGCGCGAACACGACCAGCCAGCACAGCGGGATGGCGGTGATCCCGACCGCGAGCCCGATCAGCAGGGCCCCGACGTAGCCCGCCATGGAGTCCTGGGTGGGATCCCGGGTCGTGACGAGGATCCCGACCAGGACCCACGCCACCGCGGCGGCGACCAGCAGGCCGAGATTGGCGAGGCGGTCGCGGCGCTCCATCGCGAGCGAGTCTACCGACGGCGCGCGGCCTCCAGTCGGTCGAGCGCGGGCTCGAGCGCGAACAGGTCCGCGACCTCGAGGTCCGGCCGGACCGCGGGGTCCGTGCCGTCGCCGCGGTCGCTCCCCGGCAGCGGCGAGTCGGACGGCCGCCCGAGGACGTACGCCGCCCGCCAGCCCATCCGGCGGGCCCCGACGACGTCCGCGTCCCAGTCGTCGCCGGCGTGGAGGATCGACGCGGGCGGCGGGTCGCCGAGCGCCGCCGCGGCGGCGGCGAAGATCGCGGGCTGGGGCTTGATCGTGCCGACGCGCTGCGAGACGACGATCGCCGTCAGCGACGGCGTCCAGCCGGCGGCCTCGGCGTAGCGGTCGATGGTCGCGGCCAGCGGCCAGTTCGAGAGGATCGCGAGCCGGTGGCGGTCCGCGAGCCGGGCGAGGAGCTCGCGCGTTCCCGGCGGTGGCGGCAGGGCGTCGACGAAGGCGCCCGAGTAGACCTCGATCGACCAGGCGACCTCGGCCGGGTCGGACAGCGAGGCCGCCGCGGCATCGTCCCAGCGGACGTCGGGCGGGGGCGGCGCCATCCCCCGCAGCCTCGCGAGGACCCGCACGATCCGCTCCCCGAGGTCGACCTCGCGGAAGCGCGGCACCTCCTCGCGGAACTGCCGCTCGCGCTCCTCGGTCCAGGCGTCGAGGACGTCGTCCGCGTCGAACGGCCCGAGCCGGTCCGCCATCGCCGTCGCGGTGCGCCGAACGACCTCGCGCAACCCGGCCGCCGGCACGGGCACGAGGGTGTTCCCGAAGTCGAGCGTGATCGCGACCAGCGACGGTCGGTCGCCGGCCGGCTCCCGGCTCACGTCACGATCGACGCCAGGCGGTTGCGGGCGATCTCGACCGCCACGCGGGTTGCGGTCGACGAGCAGCCAGCGACGACCGAGCCGCGCCGCGGCGACGCCGGTCGTCCCGCTGCCCGCGTACGGGTCGACGACGAGGTCGCCGGGCCGGCTCGACGCCGCGACGATGCGCTCGAGCAGCCGGACCGGCTTCTGGGTTGGGTAGCCGGTCCGCTCGGCGGACCCGGGCGGCACGATGGTCAGCCACCACACGTCGGTCGGCAGCTTGCCGCGGGCCGCCTTCTCGGGGCCGACGAGCCCTGGGGCGAGGTACGGGATGCGGTCGATCGCGTCGCGGTCGAACAGCCATCGGTCGCCCTTCGCGTACCACAGGATCGTGTCGTGCTTGCGCGGCCAGCGGTCGCGGTGGACGGCCGCCGTAGTCGTACGCCCAGACGATCTCGTTGAGGAACCGCGCGGCACCGAACACCTCGTCGAGGAGCAGTCGCGCGTGGTGCGCCGTGCGCCAGTCGACGTGGAGGTAGAGCGATCCGTGGGCGGCCAGCACACGGTGGATCTCGGCCAGTCGCGCGCCGAGCGCCTCGAGGTGCTGCGTCGAGCGGCAGGTCGTCGTCCCAGGCGAGGTCGGACACGACCTCGTAGCGATAGGTGCGGCCGCCGAAGCCACGGCGAAGCGCGTCGCCGCTGCCCGGTCCGGATCGACGTCAGCCGCTGGGACTCGCCGGTCGCGAACGGGGGGTCGGCGTAGGCGAGGTCGACGCAGCCGTCGGGCAGGGCGCGCAGCGCGTCGAGGTTGTCGGCCTCGACGACGGCGCCGTTCGCCGTGCCGGCGACGACTCCCTCGATCGCCTGCCCGGCGTCGTCGGCAAGCGACCCGTGGGTCATCGGGCGACGCTGGACGGGCAGATCTCGCGGAACGGACACCAGCTGCACGACAGGTGGTCGGGCTTGGCCGTGAAGTCGCGGGCGCGGATGCCCTGGGCCGCCGACCGGATCGCGGTCTTCGCCTTGTCGATCCGGCGCCGGTCCACCGGGGCCGTCCCGACGAGGCCCGAGTCGAGGAAGTGCAGGGCGACCGCGTCCGGCAGCCGCCCCGTCATCGCCTCGTAGCCCATCGCGTAGATCGAGAGCTGGAGCGAGTCCTTCGCCCGCTGGCGGGCCCGCGCGGGGTCGCGGACGTCGGACGACTTGTAGTCGGTGATCACGACCCGCTCCGGCGCGAGGCCCGAGCGTCGGTTCGACCACGTCGGCGCCCGACGCCGGGCGTCGTCGGCCATGACCGGGACGGGCTCCGACGGATCCCTTGGCACGATGTCGACGCGGTCCATCCGGCCGCGGACCCGGTCGCCGTCGAGGAGGAAGCTGAACTCGCGTTCGACGTACGCGGGGGTGATCGCGCCGGGCGCGAGCTGTGCCGTGCGGAACAGTGCGCAACGCCTCCCGACCCGCCGCCAGCCGCGCCTCCTCGTGCTCGCGGGACAGGAAGCCGTCGTTGGTCCATGCGGCCTCGAACGCGGCGAACAGCTGCTCCTCGCTCATCACGTCGCCGCGCGCGTGCCGGCGATGGAACTCGGCGACCGCCGCGTGCAGCGCGGATCCGTAGATCAGCGAGTGATGCGGGGCGATCGGGACCCGCAGCAGGTGGCCGTACTTGTACCTCAGCGGGCAGGTCAGGTAGTCGTCGACGGCGTAGAAGGAGAGCGTCAGCGGCGCGTCGCCACGACCACGCGGGGCGCCGGCGCGGCCTCGGTCCGCTCGAGGCACGGCCAGTCGCTCGAGCGGCGTGCTGGCCCTGGCCCCCGCGCCGGGAGCGCCATCGGCGACCGGCAGGTCGAGCGCCTCGAGCACGAACGGGGACACGCGTCGCGCCCGCTGTCCGCCGTAGTCGACCGCGTGCGACAGGACGAGCTCGTCGCGGGCCCGGGTCATCCCGACGTAGCACAGCCGGCGCTCCTCCTGGAGCTGGTAGTCGCCCTCGGGCAGCGTCTCGTGGACCAGCTCGAGCGGCAGGCCCAGCGGCTCTCGCCGACCGACGGCGGGGAACCGGCCGGTGACCAGGCCCGGCAGGTAGACGACGGGGAATTCCAGGCCCTTGGCCTTGTGGACGGTCATCACCGCGACCGCGTCGACGTCGGGGTCGATGTCGGCGGTCGGCGGGTCGTCGCCGGCCTGGATCAGCGTGTTGAGGTGGCGCGCGACGAACACGGCCCGGTCGTCGGCGAGCAGCGCCGACTGGGCGCGGATGATGTCGAAGAAGCGGGCGACGTTGGACAGCGCCTCCTCGGCCGCGACCGTGTCGGCCGCCGCGAGCCGCGCGAGCCAGCCCGTGTCGCGCAGGAACGCGTACAGCACCTCGCCGGCCGGCCGCTCGTTCGCGAGCTCGACGTAGCGGCGCAGGTCGGCGACGAGGCGCGTCGACGCGACGCGGGTCTCCGGGGAGAGCCGCAGGATGCCCGGCTGCCGCTGGAGCTCGTCGAGGACGTCCCAGATCGAGCGGTTCCGGCGGCGCGCGGTGTTGACGATCGCGACGAGGTCCTCCGCGCCGAGGCCGTAGAGGTCCGACGCGGCGAGCGCGTAGACGTCGACGGACGATCCGAGGTCGGCGATCGCACGCAGGAACGCGAGCAGCAGCCGGACCTCGGGCCGCGCGTACAGCCCGCTGGTGCCCGAGAAGCGCCACGGGATGCCCTCGAGGTTGAGCGAGCGCAGGACCGGGTCGGCCGCCGCGTTCGTCCGCACCAGCACCGCGACGTCGTGCGGCCGGGCGCCCTCGCGGATCCGACGCGCGATGTCCGACGCGATCCAGTCGGCCTCCTCGGCGCCCGTCGCGAACGCCTCGTGGCGAACCGGGGTTGCGTCGTCGCCGCCTCGCTCCGGGTCGAGCCGCTTCACGATCCCCGCCCTGGCCTCGAGCCGGTCCGGGTCGTTGTGCCGGACGAGGCGGTAGGCGGCCTCGAGGATCGGCGCCCGCGATCGGTAGTTCTTCCGGAGCACGACGACGCGCGCCTGGCGGTAGCGCTCGCGGAACTCGAGGATGTTGCTGATGGCGGCCCCGCGGAACTTGTAGATCGACTGGTCGTCGTCGCCCACGACCGTCACGTTGCGATGCCGCTCGGCGACCAGGGCGACCAGCTCGGCCTGGGCCCGGTTGGTGTCCTGGAACTCGTCCACGAGCACGTACTTGAAGCGCCGCTGGACGGCGTCGCGGGCAGCCGGCGACTCGCGCAGCAGCCGGAGCGCGAGCGACACCTGGTCGCCGAAGTCGATGGCGCCGTTCGCCGCGAGGAGCGCCTGGTAGCGGGCATAGGCGCGGGCGAGCTCGGCCTGCCGACGCGCGTCCTCCGCCAGCGCGGCCACGGCGTCGCGATCCGCCTCCGTCGCGGCCTCGCCCGCCGCGTCGACGGCCGCTCGTCTGCTCCGCGACCTCCGCGGCCAGCCGGCCGGCGTGCGCGAGGTACGCCTCGGGCGAGACGTCCTCGTCCTTGGCGCGCGAGAACAGCGTCGCGAGGGCGTCGAGGAACCGCGTCGGGTCGCCGAGCGGCCGGTACTCGTCGAGCTCGAGCTCGAACACGCGCTCGCGCAGGAAGACCACGGTCTCCGGCCGCGACAGGACGCGGACGTCGGGCGGCAGCCCCAGCTCGAGCGCGAACTCGCGCACCAGGCGGTCGCCGAACGCGTGGAACGTCGAGATCGCGGTGTCCGTGTACCCGTAGGGCACCAGCTGGTCGACCCGCATCTGCATCTCGTCCGCGGCCTGGTCCGTGAACGTCAGCGCGAGGATCTCGGACGGCTTCGCGCGTCGCGTCGCGATCAGCCACGCGATCCGGCGCGTGATCACCTGCGTCTTGCCGGTGCCCGCCCCGGCCACGACCAGCAGCGGGCCGTCGCCGTGCGCGACCGCGCGGCGCTGCTCGGCGTTGAGCCCGGCGAGCAGCGCGTCGATCCCGTCGGGTTCCTCGTCCGCGGCGACCTCGATGCGGCGCCTCCTGGCCCCAGACCGGGATCTGGACGAGGGGCGACGGCTCGCCGCGCGTCGCGCGCCGGCTCATCCGCAGCAGCTCGTCGAACGGGTCGATCGGCGCGCCTCGTCGGCGGCGCGATCCGGGAGCCGGGGCGGAGTCGAGGGCGATCGGTCGGGGGCCACGCCGTGACGATGCCGCGCGCCCGTGCCAGCTCGGGTGTCACGGCGCCGGCCACTCGTCAGGCGCCCTTCGCGGGTCCCGTGCCCGAGGCCAGGGCCAGCCGGAGGGCCTCGCTCTCCTCCTGCGAGAGGGCGGCCTCGGCGCGGCCCCCGGTGATCGGCTTCCCGTACACGCGCGTGCCCCCGCGCGAGTGCAGGCTGGTCACGATCAGGCCGTTGCCCTGCGCGTCGAGCACCGCCAGCGCGAAGCTCTGGTTGCCGCCGGTGTCCTCGAACGGGTTGAAGCGAACGAGGCCCATCCGCTGCAGGGCGCGCCGCTGGGTCGACTCCAGGACGGCGGTCTTGGCGGCCAGCTCGTCCAGCTCGTGCGAGACCTCGTAGACCTTGTCGAGGTGCGTGTCGAGGACCGACTCGAGGCTGCCGCCATCGGACCCGCGGGTGATGCCGGCCAGCCGGCGATCCAGCCGCGAGGTCCGCCGGACCAGGACGATGACGGCGACGACGAGGATGACGCACGGCGGCGGCGAGGGCGATCAGCGCGATCCCGAGATACGGCGCGACGAGCGCGTTGAGATCGTCCAAGGTCTCCTCCGGGCGGGGCGGCCCGAGTCTAGCAGCCGGTCCTGCACCCTCACCCCCTCCGTCGCGGCCCGGCTGCGTGCGCCCGGTGTATCCTCTGCCGCCGACGGCGCCGCGCGACGCGGCGGCCGCCCAGGAGGACCGTCACCACAGTCATGGCGAAGCGCGCTCGCGGCAGCTCCCGACCCGGCCAGCGCCGGCCGATCGCGCGCCGCCCGGCCGGACCGACCGCATCCACGGGCGGGTCGACCGCGGCCGCCACGCCCCGTCCGACCGGCCTCACGGACGCCGAGCTCAAGCGGGCCGCGGAGCTGGAGGCGCAGCTGGTCGCCGAGGAGCAGGCGGCCGAGGCCGCCCGCCGCCGAACCCAGGAGCGCGCCACGGCCGTCGCGCGAGGTGTCCTCGATGCGCCGCCCGGCCGCTGGACGACGCGCAGGAGTACGCCTACGTCGCGCGCGACCTGCGGGACATCGCACGGATCGCGATCCTGCTGCTGATCGTGCTGTTCGCGCTGTACATCGCGATCGACGTCGCCGGGGTGTTCAAGATCACCTGAGCCCGCGGTCCACCCGCCGCGGCTTACCATCGCCGCATGCCGACCCGGCGCAGCGTCCCCGGCGCCAAGCCCGAACCCCTGTTCCGACCGCCGCCCGAGCGGCAGCCGCTGGCCGCGCGCATGCGCCCGCGGACGCTCGACGAGTTCGTCGGCCAGGGCCACCTCGTCGGCGAGCGCGGACCCCTCCGCCGTTCGGTCGCCCGCGGCCACCTCGCCAGCCTCCTGCTGTGGGGCCCGCCCGGCACCGGCAAGACGTCGCTCGCGCGCCTCCTCGCCGACGCCGTCGGCGCCGAGTTCCGGCCCGTGTCGGCGGTCATGTCGGGCGTCGCCGAGGTCCGTGGGGCGATCGCCGAGGCCCAGGAGCGGCTCGCGCTGGAGGCCCGCCGCACGGTCCTGTTCATCGACGAGATCCACCGCTTCAACAAGAGCCAGCAGGACGCGCTCCTGCCGCACGTCGAGGACGGGACGATCACGCTCATCGGGGCCACGACCGAGAACCCCTACTTCGAGGTGAACTCGGCCCTCCTGTCCCGGCTCCGGGTCTGGCGCCTCGAGCCGCTCGGCGACGACGAGGTCGCGAACATCGTGCGCCGGGCGCTCGAGGACGAGGAGCGCGGCGTGGCCGGGGCGTTCGGCCCGACGGGCGGCGTGACCCTGGCGCCGGAGGCCTTCGAGCACCTCGTCGACCTCTCTGGAGGCGACGCCCGCCAGGCGCTGAACGTGCTGGAGGGCGCGATCGCGCTCGCCGAGGACGAGGACCACCGGTCGGCCGACGGCGCGGTCTCCCCCGCCCTCGCGGACGTCGAGGCCGCCGCCCAGCAGCGGGTGCTCGCCTACGACCGCGCGGGCGACGGCCACTACGCCACCGTCTCCGCGTTCATCAAGAGCCTCCGCGGCAACGACGCCGACGCCGCGCTGTACTGGCTGGCGGCCATGGTCGCGGCCGGCGAGGACCCGCGGTTCATCGCCCGGCGCCTGATCATCGCGGCGTCCGAGGACGTGGGCAACGCGGATCCGCGCGCGCTGCAGGTCGCGGTGGCGGCCGCCCAGGCCCTGGACCACATCGGGCTGCCGGAGGCGCAGTACGCCCTCGCCCAGGCCGCCACGTACATCGCGACCGCGCCCAAGTCGAACCGGTCGGGCGCCGCCTACTGGGCGGCGGTCGCCGACGTCGTCGAGCGCGGCTCGCTCCCCGTCCCGCTGCACCTGCAGAACGCGGGCGACCGCCGGATGAAGCACCACGGCATCGGCGTCGGCTATCGCTTCCCCCACGACTACGAGGGCCACGACGTCGAGCAGCAGTACCTGCCCGACGAGCTCGCCGAGCGCCGCTACTACCTGCCCACCGACCAGGGCTACGAGCGCACGATCGGCGAGCGCATGGCCGCCCGCGAGGCGGCCCGGACGGACGCCCGATCGAACGGGGGCAAGCCGCGACGCAATCCCGTGCCGGGCCCGCAGGTCGACGCGATGAACGCCGGCTCGAAGATCACCCGGGTGCGCGAGGAGAACCGCAAGAAGCTGGGCGAGACGAACCGCAAGGACGCGGCGACCGACTGACGGTCACTGCCCCGGGTCGGTGACCAGGTCGGTGATGTCCTCGAAGTCGTAGATGTGGTCGTTGTCGGGCCACGTGTAGCTGCGGTCCGGGAGCGGCGGCAGGTCCGCGCCGAAGTACTCGCGGAACACGGTCCGGAACGTGTTGACCGAGCTGAACGTGTCGGGCAGCTGGACGTCGACGCCGGGCAGGTACATGGCGACGAGGTTGCCCAGGCGGATCCGCAGGTAGTCGGCCGAGGTCCCGACGCAGTCGACGCTGCGGCACATGAGCGGGCCCTCGTCGCCCTCGATGATCACGATGGGCCGGGTCTCCTCGGGGCCGGCGAGGAGCTCGCCCACGATGCGCTTGATCTGGCGTGTTGGCGAACGCGAGATGGGCCGCGTACAGCGTCCGCTCGTCGGTGGCCTTCGCCTCCGCCTCGCCCAGCGGCGAGCCGTCGGCCTTGAACACGTACGGGTCGTGGGGCAGGAGGATGTGCGCGAACACGAACTTCGGTCCTGGCGCGGTCGCGACGCGGTCCAGCTGGCGCAGCTCGAACAGGGTGCCCTCGCGATGCCGGTCGAGGAACGTCAGCTCGGGCGTCGTCCGGCCGAGCACCCGGTCGATCGCCGGCACCATCGTGGTGTCGCTGAGGACCGTCTCGAACTCGCTCGTGACGCCGAGCACGAGGTTCTCGTCCGCGAGCGGGATCGACCGCGTCGGTCCGAACCAGGAGCCCAGCTGGTAGTAGCGGTAGCCCTCCGCCTTGAGGAACTCGCCGACCGCGTGGTCCTTGAACATCGCCTGCGCGGGCGTGCGGTCGCCCGAGACGCGGCCGATCGTCTGCGTGAGCTCGTCCAGGTAGCGCATGTTGAGCGTCGCGGCGAGCGAGAAGTCGGTGGCCCGGTAGTTGGCGTGGCTGTGGGCGGGCACCTGGAAGCCTCGCCCGCGCAGCCAGCCGTACAGGTCGTTGTCCGTGATGTCGAACCGGCGGTCGATCGACTCCGCCGACCCGTAGCGGTCGAAGATCAGGAAGTAGATGTCGCGCGTCGTGCGCGTGGTCGCGTTGGCGAGGACCGCGGGCGCGAGGGCGATCGGCGTCCGCCCGGCGCGACCCAGCTCGTAGGGCACGATCGAGGTCCCGGCGAACACGATCAGGACGATCGCGAACACGTTCAGCCCCGCCGTCACCGACGGGAGCGAGCCGCGGGCCCGGATCGCGTACACCAGGGCCGCCACGAACACCAGGCCCCACAACGCGAGCTGCGCGCGGTCGTCGAGGCCGCGGGCGGAGAGGCCGCCCGACACGTGCCCGTAGGCGAAGAACGCCACCACGGCCGCCGTCGCGACGATCGCCCCCCGCCGCCAGTCGCGCAGGATCACCGCGGCCACGGCCCACAGCATCCCGGCGACCGCGACCGCGCGAGCCAGCGGCGCCGCCGCATCGACCGGGAGCACGAGCGCGAGGTTGGCCGCGTACAGGAACAGCACCGCGTACGCCGCGAACAGGAGCGGGTAGAGGGGGATTCGGGTCAGCAGGGTCATCGCGCGCAGCCGGGTCGGCTCATCCGGTGGTGAATACCAGATGTTATTCGCCCGCGCTCCGGCGGGGCCGTCTGGCGGGTGCGACAACCGCGTTACAGTCCGGCCCGTCAAGCCGGCCGGGCAGGCCCGGCAGCGCCGGTCAGGCGCGGCCCGAGCCGGGTCAGGTCAGGCGGCGCCCTTGGCTCGCGTCACCGTGCCGCCGGTGGTCCGCGGCCGGCGGCGCGAGCGGGCGATCTCCGCCACGGGCTCCGGCAGCGCGACGGGCTTCGCCGGCTTCGCGGCGTTCGCCTCGGCGGCCCGGCGTCGACGTCGCGTTCGTGCCCGGGTGATCTCGGCGACGGCCTCGGCCTCCGCGGCCTCCTCGGCCAGGGCGGCGACCGAGACGCGCGCGACCGCCGGCAGGTCCTCGGGGAGCATCGGACGGTCGAAGTAGTAGCCCTGGCCGTACGTGCACTGGAGCGACCGCATCCACTCGGCCTGGGCCTCGGTCTCGATGCCCTCGGCGACGGTCTCCATCCCCAGCGAGCGGGCCATCGCCACGATGGCCGCGGCGAGCGCCGACGATCGCGCGTCGGACTCCCCGTCGATCTCCTGGGTGAACTCGCGCGCGATCTTCAGCGCGTCGACGGGGAACTGGCGGAGGTGGCTCAGCGGGAAGTAGCCGGTGCCGAAGTCGTCGATCACGACCCGCACGCCGAGGTCGCGCAGGCCCTGGAGCGTGCCGACCGTCGCCGGGTTGGCGCGCAGCAGCGCGGCCTCGGCGATCTCGATGACGAGCGTCCCGGCGCCGATCCCGTGGTCGCGGAGCGCCTCCCGGACGCCATCGACGAAGCCGGCCTCCTGGACCTCGCGCGCCGAGACGTTGACGGCCACGGTCATCCCGGGGGCGGTCACGCCCTCGGCCGCCCAGGCCGCAGCCTGGCGGCAGGCCTCGCGGAGGACCCAGCGGCCGATCGGCAGGATCGACCCGTGCTCCTCGGCGATCTGGATGAACTGCCCGGGCGCGACCAGGCCGCGCTCGGGGTGCTGCCATCGGACCAGCGCCTCGACGCCGGCCATCGTGTTGGTCTGGAGGTTGATGATCGGCTGGTAGCGGAGCTCGAGCTGGTCGAGGTCCACGGCCTGCTGGAGGTCCGACGCGAGCTCGCGGCGCTCGCGGATCTCCAGCGGCATCCCGGGATCGAAGACGGCGACGCCGCCGCGCATGGCGGCCTTGGCCATGTACATCGCCAAGTCCGCGTTGCGCGCGAGGTCGGCGGCGCTCTCGGCATCGTCGGCGCCCGCGATCCCGATGCTGGCGGTGATCGACAGCGTCACCTCGTCGAGCACGAACGGGGCGCCCAGCTCGTCCACGAGCCGGTCGGCCATCGCGCGCGACCGGCGCAGGTCGGAGACGTCGTGGGTGAGGATCGCGAACTCGTCGCCGTCGAGCCGGGCGAACACGTCGCCGTCGCGGATCAGCGACTCGATCCGGCGGGCCACCGCGACCAGCAGCGCGTCGCCGACGGCGAACCCGTGCAGGTCGTTGATCGCCGCGAAGTCGTCGAGGTCGATGAACAGGACCGATGACGTCCGCGTCCCTCGCTTGCCGCCGCCCCACACCGCCCGCTGGAGGGCCGACTGGAACGTGCGCCGGTTGGGCGCGCCCGTGAGCGGGTCTCGCTCGTCCACGTCGCGCACGCGGCGCAGGAGCACGGCGTTGCGCAGGTTGACCGCGATCATCGCGGCGACCTGGGACGCGACGCGGGCCGTGCGCTGCTCGAGTCCCGGTCGCTGGCCGAAGCGACGCTCGAGCACGATCGCCCCGACCGGCCGCCCGTCCGCCAGCATCGGCGCGACGATCAGCCGGCGCGCGCCCTTGAGCAGGCCGGCGAGCCCGGGGTCGTTGGCCCGATCCAGCCGCGATTGGGTGACGGGGCGACCCGCGGCCCAGGCCCGCCGCACCAGCGCGTCGATCTCGACCTCGGATCGCGCCTCGACGGTCAGGCCGTGCGCCGCGAGGACGACGAGCCCGTCGTCGTCGG
Source organism: uncultured Chloroflexia bacterium (assembly GCA_963767945.1). GTDB lineage: Bacteria > Chloroflexota > Limnocylindria > Limnocylindrales > CSP1-4 > CAIXZV01. Next base: position 986,364 of record CAVYGH010000013.1, read on the forward strand.
CGCCGACCACCAGCCCGCGGGCGAGGCCGTAGCGGCCGACCAGGCCCTCGAGCACGATCTCCGCCTGGCGGACCGGGTCCCCCTCGTCCTCGAGCTGGATGCCGATCCGCACGACGGCCTCGATGTCGGCCCGCCGCTGGCGCAACTCGCGCTCGTTGAGGGCGCTGAACGCCGCGAGCGACACGGCGAACACCCAGAAGGCGACGGCGTTGAGCACGGGCAGGACGCGCAGGTCGATGGCCTCGCCCGGTCGGGCGTCGACGGGGGCGATCAGGCCCGCGGCCTGGGCCCCGAACGCGGCGGTGAACAGCAGGGTGTCCCAGGCCGCGATCGCGAGGCCCGCCTTCGGGGAGGCGAGCAGCGACACCGCGAGCAGCTGGAGGTAGAGCAGGAACCGCAAGGGACTCGTCGAGCCTCCCGTCCCGTACACGGCGACCGCGAGGAACGCGCCGTCGAGCAGCAGCATCCCGATCGTGGCCGCGGCGCCCACCCGGTCGCCGCGGCGGCCGAGGACGATGGCGCCCAGGGCGACCATGACGTAGGCGCAGGCGGCGGCGACGAGCGTCTGCGACGAGAGCGCGAGCGTTGCCGGGCTCGCGAACGCGAACACGATGGTGATCGCGGCGATGAGGAAGCGCAGGGCGATGAGGTAGCGGACGCGATCGTCGAGCGCGGCGTCGGCGGACGGCAGGCGATCCAGCCGGGACGCAGCGGTCATCGGCTCCGGCTCAAGGCGGTTCCCACGGGCCCACCATGCCCGCGGGGCCGCGCCGGGACCACCGGTCGATGGGGGCAGTGCGCGCACGCACCGGGCAGTCGCGCGACGGGTGCGCCAGCGGTCCGGGTCGTCGACCCCGGACCAAGGTCCCAGGGCGCCGCCGGTCCGGGGCGGTTTGGTGGTCCTGGGTGAGGTCACGGGTGTGGCCGACGGTGCGCGCGTGGTGCCTCGCCGCACCGCCCCCGCCCCGATCGCGTACCGTCGCACCGAGCCACTCCCGCCCGTCCACGCCCCGACGCCGCGCCGCGGCCCAAGCGGAGGAGACGTGATCTCGCGGTTCCGCGCCGTGTTCGCCCGCTACGTGCCGCCCGGCGCGGTCCTGCTCGGGGTGCTCACGTTCGCGGCCTACGCGGCCGGCCTCGTCCGCGACCGCATCTTCGCGCGGACGTACGGCGCGGGCCCCGAGCTCGACGCCTACAACGCCGCGTTCGTCCTGCCCGAGCTGGCGCTCGACGTGCTCATCGCCAGCGGCCTCACGGCGCCGTTCGTGCCCGTGTTCACGACCCTCGGCCGCCAGGATCCGGCGGCGGCGCCCCGGTTCGCGCAGACGGTGCTCACGCTCGCCGTCGGCGTCACGGCCGCGATGAGCCTGCTGATGCTGATCGCCGCCCCATGGACCGTCCAGCTGATCGCGCCCGGGTTCGACGCGGCAAGCCAGGCGCTGTACCTCGACCTGTTCCGGCTGATGCTGATCACGCCGATCGTGTTCGCGGCGTCGATCGCGCTGGGCGAGGTGCTGGTCGCCGAGCGACACTTCGTGTTCTACGCGCTCGCGCCGATCCTGTACAACGTCGGGATCGTGCTGGGCACGGTGCTGCTCCACGACCGGATCGGGATCGCGGCGGCCGCGGTGGGCGCGGTGATCGGGTCGTTCCTGCACCTCGGCATCCGGCTGGTGGGCATCCGGCGCACGACCGTGCGGGTCCGGTTCCGGCTCGACCTGCGGATGCGCTCCCTGCACGAGTTCCTGCGGCTGATGGTGCCCAAGATGATCAGCCACCCGATCGAGCCGCTGACCTTCCTGTTCTTCACCCGCGTCGCGACCACCCTGGTCGCGGGCAGCGTCACCGCGGTCAGCTTCGCCCGCAACTTCCAGAGCGTCCCGGTCGCGCTGATCGGCGTCGCCATCTCGCTCGCCGTGTTCCCCACGCTGTCCGCCGCCTGGGCCGGGGGCGACCGCCAGGCGTTCGGCCGGCAGGTCCGCAACAGCGCGGCCACGATCGGCGTGGTGTCGGTGCTGGCGGCGATCGGTCTCGTGGTCGTGGGCCCGCTTGCGATCGAGGTCCTGCTCGGCGGCGGCGCGTTCGACGCGGAGGACGTCGCGCTCACGGCGACGGTCCTCGCCGCGTTCGCGCTCGCGGTCCCGTTCGATGCCCTGGGCCACCTGCTCGCGCGCAGCCTCTACGCGACGCACAACACGGTGCTGCCCCTCGTCGCGTCGCTGGCCGGGTTCGTCGTGACCGTCGCGACGACGCTCGCACTCGTGAACGTCGTCGGGATCGTGGCGATCCCGCTGGGGTTCGCCGCCGGGCTCGCCGTCCGGACGGTCGTGCAGGCGGTCGCCCTCGTGTGGCGACTGCGCTCGCGCCCCGCGGAGGAGGCGGTCGAGGCCGTCGCCGCCTGAGCGGCGCTAGCTCTTGTTGGCCTTCGTCGGGACGACGGCGAGGAACAGGCCGTCACGGTCCGGGTAGTTCCCTTCCGGCCGGTTCCAGGGCAGGTAGTTGATCCGCATGTCGTCCATGTCCGCGAACGTGCCGGGCGGGTCGGACGGGCCCCAGATCGAGGACACCAGCGGATACCAGGGGTCGTTGATGTAGGCGCCGCTGACCTTCGCGTTGCCGAACACCAGCGGGTCGGCGTCCGCGCGGTAGCCGGTCATGATCCAGGTGTGGGCGCCGCGCCACGCGAGCAGGATGACGGGCGCTCGGGTCTTCGAGATCGCCCGGGCGGCGTCGTTCAGCGCGTCGCCGCGGCTCCGGTAGGCCCGGACCTCGTAGCCGTCGACGCCATACGCCTTGAGCGCTGCGACCATCGCCGACGGGCCCCAGCCCCCGTTCCGGCTGTCGCGACGGCTCTCCCACTCCCCGATCCGCCCCGCGAGATCCTTCTGGAACGCAAGCGTCAGCGGTGCCTTGCCGTGCATCTCGAGGACCATCTGCGTCCCGGCGACGGCACACCAGGTGTGGTCGAACTCCTCGCTGATGAAGTGGTTCTCGGGGCGCTTGAACAGGTTGACGTCGACGCTGACCCGCTCGGGCTTCGGCGTGCGCGTCGGAGCCGGCGTGGGCGTCTCGCCGGGCGCCAGCGTGGGCGCTGGACCGGTCGGCGACGGGGACTCCAACACCTCGTCGTCGGGCGGCGGCGTGACGAGCACCGTGTCCGCGATCGGCCGGTCCGGCGGCGGGTCCACGAGCAGCGCGACCCGGCGGGCGAAGTTGTGCAGCGTGCCCGTGACCTCGTCCCCGACCCCGAGCACGTTCTGCCAGATCGCGCCGAAGACCAGCAGGCTGAGGGCGAGGAACAGGGCGATGGCATGGCGTCGCCGGACGCGGCGTCGGGTCATTGGGCTCCTCCGGTCGTGGCTGACCGTCGGAGAGACGGGCGGGGCGGTCGCTCTGCGACGCGCGGGGCGGGGCCGCTCAGCTTCCCTTCGGCCTGCGGCCGCCTCGGCCGCCGGGCAAGCGGCCGGTGGACAGGTAGATCGTCCTGCCTCGAATCGCCATGTTCGTGCCGGGCTTGAATCCGGCAATCGCCTTCTTCACCGCGGCGCGCATCGTCGGGATCTTCTCCGCCGGGTCCAGCTCGATCGCGATGACGTCCTCGTCGGACTTCAGTCGTCCTAGCGCCTTCCGAATCTCGTCCTCGCGCTGGAGCGCGGCCAGCTGACGGGGCGACAACGCACGCTCACGCGGTTTCGGCGTGAGCTCTTCAATCTTGGCGCTACGAACTCGCATGGAAGCTCCTGGCTCAAAACCCGGCGGCAAGCCACGGGATGATGACACGAATCCGGAAAGTGGCCAAACGGTTTCTTCCCACTGTCAACGAGGACGGTTCACCACGAGCGCGGGAATCGACACGCTGCTGATTCACGGTTCCATTTCACCTCCGAACCGATCGGGTTGAGCGGCGGGTGCGCGCACGCGCGCGCAAGTCGTCCGCGCTTCCGGGACGTGCGCGCGGACCGGACGGGTGTCCGCGGGGCTTCCGCAACGTGCTCCGGCGCCGTATCCTTCTCGCCGACGCGGCGCGCTCGCGCCCGCGAGGGAGAGGTGATCGATGACGGATCCCGCGGGAGGGGCGCCCACGCCCCCGCCCTCTGAACCCACACCGCCGCCGACGACGCCGCCGCCGGCAGGGGCCACCCCACCCCCGAGCAGCTGGCAGGCGCCGCAGCCCCAGACCCAAGGCTTCGCGACAGCGCAGGTCGCCGCCGGGCCCGCGCCGGGTGTCGCCTACGCCGACACGACGATGCGTGTCATCGCCTACATCATCGACTCGATCATCCTCGGGATCGCGATCGCGCTGGTGGCGATCATCCTGGGGACCATCGCGTTCGGCATTGCCGTGGGCGGCGGGCTCGTCATCGGGATCATCATCGCGGTGATCATCGCGATCATCGCCCTCCTCGGCAGCGCCTTCTACTTCGTCTACTTCTGGCAGACGCTGCGCGCGTCGCCGGGACAGAAGATGCTCGGCCTCGAGACCGTCAACGCGGCAGACGGGGCGACGCTGACCCGTGACCAGGCGGTTCGCCGGTGGGCGTTCCTGTTCGGTCCGCAGGTGGTCGCCAGCGTGTTCCAGTTCTCGGGTTCGGTCTCGAACACGCTCGGCTCGCTCGGGTCGCTGCTCGGGCTGGCCGCGTTCATCTACCTGATCTACCTGCTCTACACGGTGACCCAGAGCTCCAAGCGCCAGGGCTTCCACGACGTCCAGGCCAACACGGTCGTCGTCAAGCGCGGCTGATCCGCGTCAACCCTTCGCACCCAGGACGGGGCCGGCCACGCCGGCCCCGTTTCGATTCAGGGCTCGAAGTCCAGCGACCGCACGTGACGCGGGCGGAACACCGCGAGCGGCCGTCGCTCGAAGGCCGCTACGCGGCGGATCGACAGCCGCTCGGCCGTCGCCACCAGCAGGGCGTCCGCGAGCCGCGGTCGATGCTCGGCCGCCTCGCCCAGCAGCTCCGATGCGCGAGCGAAGTCCTCGCGAGTCGGTGCCACGACGCGGATCGATCCGGCCAGGACGGAGGCGAGCACCGCCCGCATCGCGTCCGGCCCGAGCTCGCGCTGCAGGAGCAGGTCGAGCTCGGCGAGGCCGAGCGCGCCCAGCAGGAGCGGCTCGTCGACCCGCTCGAACCAGGCCACGGCCGCGCGGTGGTTGAGGTCGGCCGTGTCGGTCGCGGCGAGCACGGCCGACGGGTCGAGCAGGATCGCCACTCAGCGGTCGCCGGGGCGCCGGCCGGCCTCCCGCCTCGCAATCGAGCGCCCGTCGAGCGACAGCCGCCCGTGCGCGCTGCGGCCGATGCCCAGGAACGGGAACTCGGGCGTGGCCTCGTGCGAGTCCAGCCACGTCTCGAGGGCCGCCGCGACGACCGACGTCTTGGTCGTCCGCTGGCGCTGGACGTGGCGGTCGAGCCGGTCGAGCAGGTCGGCGTCGAGCAGCAGGGTCGTCCGGACCGTTGTCATATGACGTCATATATACCCGACTGGACGGGCCGCCGTCACCTCGGCCACCATCAGGGGAGCACCACCGCGATCAGGAGCGTGACCCCGTGAGCCGATTCGAACCCAACCTCCGCATCCCCGGCCCGACCGCCCTGCCACCCTCGGTGCGCGAGGCCGGCGGGCGCCAGATGGTCAATCACCGGGGCGAGGAGTTCAAGGCGCTCCTGCTGCGGGTCAGCGAGGGCATGAAGCCCTACTTCGGCACCTCGGCCGACGTGATCATGCTGACCTGCGCGGGCACCGGCGGCCTCGAGGCGGCCGTGGTCAACACGCTCTCGCCGGGCGACCCCGTCCTGGCCGTCACGATCGGCTCGTTCGGCGACCGGTTCGCCAAGATCGCCGAGGTCTACGGCGCCGCGGTCACCCGCCTCGAGGTCGAGTGGGGCGAGGCCGCGCAGGCCGCCGACGTCCGTCGAGCCGCGGCCGCGATCCCGGGCCTGCGGGCGGTGCTCCTGACGCACAACGAGACGTCCACGGGCGTGACCAACGACATCGCCGCGCTCGCGGCGGCGGCACGCGAGGCCGCGCCCGAGGCCCTGATCCTCGTCGACGCGATCTCCGCGCTGGGCGCGGTGCCGTTCGCGATGGACGACTGGGGCCTCGACCTCGTCGTCACGGGATCCCAGAAGGCCTGGATGTCCGCGCCCGGCATGGCGATGGCGGCGGTGGGTCCCCGGGCCTGGGCCGCCGGCGAGACCGCCCGCATGCCGCGCTTCTACCTCGATCTCAAGCGCCACCGCGACACGGCCGCCGCCGGGGAGACGCCGTGGACCCCGGCGGTCGCCGTGATGTACCAGGTGGACGAGGGCCTGCGGCTGATGCAGGCGGAGGGCGACGGCGTGTTCACCCGCCACGAGGCCTGCCAGGCGATGGCGCGCGCCGGCCTGCGGGCGATCGGGTTCGAGCTGCTCGCGGCGGACGACGTCGCGTCGCGAACGGTGACCGCCGCCCGCATCCCGGACGGGCTCGACTGGTCGGCGTTCAACAAGGCGCTCAAGGCCCAGGGTCTCGTCCTGGCGGGCGGCCAGGGCAAGCTCAAGGGCCGCATCTTCCGCCTCGGGCACCTCGGCTCGGTGACCACCGACGAGATCCTGGCCGCGATCGGGGTGATCGAGGCCGTCGCCGTCGAGCACGGGTTCGCCGTCGAGCCGGGCTCGGCCGTGGCGGCCGCCCAGCGCGCGCTCGTCGCGAGCGGCACCGGCGTCGCGGTGACCGCGTGAGGATCCTGGTCGTCGAGCCTCTCGCGGCCGAGGGCCTGGAGCTCCTGCGGGCGCACCACGAGGTCGACGAGCGGCTCGGGCTCGAACGCACCGAGATCGCGGCGATCCTGCCCGACTACGACGCGCTCGTCGTCCGGAGCCAGGTCCAGGTCGACGCCGAGCTGATCGCCGCCGGCACGCGGCTGGTCGTCGTGGGCCGGGCGGGCGTGGGCGTCGACAACGTCGACCTCGAGGCGGCCACGCGGGCCGGGATCACGGTGGTCAACGCGCCCACCGGGAACACCATCGCCGCCGCCGAGCACACGCTGGCGCTCCTGTACGGCCTCGCGCGCCGGACGGCGCCCGCCGACGCCTCGATGCGCCGCGGCGAGTGGAAGCGCTCGCAGTTCACGGGCGTCGAGCTGCGCGGCAAGACCCTCGGCATCGTGGGCCTCGGCAAGATCGGCCAGGCGATCGCCGTTCGCGCGCGGGCGATGGAGATGGCGGTCCTCGGGGCCGACCCGTTCGTGACGCCGGACCAGGCCGCCAACGTCGGCGTGGAGCTGGTGTCGTTCGACGACCTCGTCGAGCGCGCGGACGTGATCACCGTCCACGTGCCGATGACCCGGACGACCCGGGGCCTGATCGACAAGGCCGCGATCGAGCGGATGAAGCCCGGCGTCATGCTGCTCAACGTCGCGCGCGGCGGGATCCTCGACGAGCAGGACGTCGCCGACGCCCTCAAGGCGGGCCGGATCGCCGGGGCGGCGGTCGACGTGTTCGAGGCGGAGCCGCCGACCGGGTCACCGCTGCTCGATGCCCCGAACACCCTGCTGACGCCCCACCTCGGCGCCTCGACGGCCGAGGCCCAGGTCGCGGTCGCGGAGGAGGTCGCCGAGCAGATCCTGGAGGTCCTCGACGGACGCCCGGCGCGCTACGCGGTCAACGCCCCGCTGCTGACGCCCGAGACGGCGCAGGCCATCGCGCCGTACCTGCCGCTCGCCGAGACGCTCGGCCGGTTCCTGGGCCAGTTCGCGCACGCCGCGCCGCGCACGCTGACCATCGAGATCGCGGGCGAGCCGGCCGCCTACGACGCCTCGCCGCTGGTCGCGGCCGTCCTGCGCGGCCTGCTCGAGACGTCCACGACCGAGCGGGTCAACCTCGTCAACGCGGCGACGATGGCCCGGGCGCGCGGGATCCGGGTGGTCGAACGCAAGACCTCGACGGCCGGCCCGTTCTCGTCGCTGCTGACGGTGACCGCGGAGACCGGCGGGCAGTCGGCGACGGTCGCCGGCACCGTGGCGAACGGCGAGCCGCACATCGTCCGGCTCGACGAGCACGCGATGGACCTGGCCCCGGCGGACTCGATGCTGATCACGCGCCACCGGGACAAGCCCGGCACGATGGGCCGCATCGGCGTGCTGCTGGGCGAGGCGGACGTCAACATCAGCGCGATGACGCTGGCGCGCTCCGCGCCGCGAGCGGACGCGTTCATGGTGCTCGCGCTCGACGACGACGTGCCCGCGGCGGTCGCGGAGTCGATCCGCGCGGATAGCGCGGTCATCGACGTCTGGACGATCCGCCTCGGCGGCGAGCGGTGACCGGGGACTCCCCCGCCCCGCTCATCCCGGAGGGCCTCGACGCGACGCTGGTCCTGCTGCGCCACGGCGAGTCCGAGCTCATCCGCGAGGGCCGGTTCCAGGGGCAGGCCGAGACGCCGCTCTCCGACACGGGACGGCGCCAGGCCGCGCTCGCCGCCGGGCGTCTCGCCGCGCCGCACGCGTCGCCGATGCTCCCCATCCCGGGCGGCCGACCGCTCGAGGTCGTCCACTCCCCGCTCGCCCGGACCGCCGAGACGGCCTCGCTCGTGGCGGCGGCGATCGGCCGCCGGCGACCCGCCCGGTTCACCCCTCGCCGTTCGACCCGAGCCCGGCCTGCTGGAGATCGGCCAGGGCGACTGGGAGGGCGAGACGCACGACGAGATCGCCAGCCGATGGGGCGCGGAGCTCGCCGCGTGGCGACGCCGGCCGGACGAGGCGTGGGCCCCCGGTGGCGAGTCCCTGGCCCAGGTGCAGGCCCGGGCGCGGCCCGCCCTGGCGACGATGCTCGAGCGGCTCGGCCGCGACTACCCGCGTGGCAGCCTCGACCGACCCCAGGTCGGCGGGTATCGCGGCGCCGGGCTCGACGCGGGCCAGCCGTGGTCGATCCTCGTCGGCCACGACGGGCTGTTCAAGGTCGTCCTGCTGACGCTGTTCGACATCCCGCTCAGCCGGTTCTGGACCTTCTCGTTCGCGCTGTGCGGGATCTCCGTGGTGGAGTTCCGCGGCGGCCGGGCGGTGCTGCGCGCCCACAACCTGACCGAGCATCTCGCGCCGATGCTGGACGAGGAGGCGCAGGCCGAGGCCGAGGCGCGGACGAGGTCGGGCGCGCTCTAGCGGAGGGCCTTGGGCTTCCGCGACCGCCGGCCCCGGCGGAACGCGAGGCGCAGCAGCGAGACCCGCAGCCGGCGCGTGGCCCGGCCCACCGCCTCGAGCCGGTCGCCGCCGAGGCGCGCCCGCGCGTACGACGTCTCCACCTTGGCGTCGGCCACGGTCGCGAGGTCGGCCCTGGCGACCGGGACGAGCTCGCCGAGGCTCGTCGCGTACTCGTACACGGTCTGGTTCGCGCGTCGCCCGTAGCCCAGCCGGGATGCGGCCTTGGACAGCGAGGCCCATGCGCCGTCGGGCGAGATCTCGCCCCGCGGCCCGCGCAGCCAGGCCGCGAGCGCGATGCCACCCACGAGCAGGACGAGCACGACGGACAGGACCACGAACAGCGTCCGGTCACCGGGTGTGGACCTGTTCGAGCTGGTCGCCACTCGGCCCGCCCCGCGGTGGCCGGGATGTCCGCGCCGCGGTCGCCGATGTCGAACGAGGGCGGCGCGGCCAGGGGCGGCACGACGGCTCCGGTCTGGATCGGGTTCGCGAGGCCGACGCCGGGACCGGTCGGATCGAACGGGATCCAGCCGTAGCCCGGGAAGTAGACCTCCACCCAGGCGTGCGCGCCGCGGTTCTCGACGGTCTCGACGTTGCCGACCCGCTTGCCGGGCAGGAACCCCTCGACCAGCCGCGTCGGGATCCGGTTCTCCGGGTACGCGGCTCGCATCAGCATCGCCATCGTCGATGCGTAGTGGAGGCAGTAGCCGCGCTTGTAGCGCGCGAAGCACTCGACCTGGCTCTCGCTGTCGCAGGTCAGGTCGGTGACATTGGTGTCGTAGGTGAACTCGTCCTTGTTGCCCAGGACCTTGACGATCTCGTTGGCGAGCTCGTACTGGCGTCTTGGCGTTGGCCTTGACCCGGGCGAGCAGCGCCTCCGCGTCGGGACCGAGGGCACCCTCCGGGACGTCGGTGTAGAGCTCGCTGATCTCCGCCGGATAGATCTGCGGCACGGCCTCGATCAGGTTCTTGCTGATCTTCTTCGGTTTGTTCAGCTCCAGCACCTGGGCCGACACGGTGTACACCTGGCCGACGGGAACCTCCCCCCTGCCGAACCAGCCGAAGTTGCCGCTGAGCACCATCGAGGCGTCGTGGTCCACGGTCGTCGGGGCGCCGGGCGCGAGGATCTCGTTGCCGCGGAAGTCGCGCGGGTTGACGGTGACCTTGACGGTCCGGGTGATGTCGGGATCGGGTGACTCGGCGCTGCCGGCGAGCAGGTCGCCGCCGGCGGGAACGTCGACCTCGTGGGTGCCCGTCTGCTCCCAGAACGAGTAGACGAAGGTATCGAAGGTGGCGGCCCGCCAGTACAGGTTGGCGGTCTTCTCCGTCGTCGGCAGCGTCGCCGTGAAGGCGATGCCATCGTCGGTGAACCACTTGCCGGCGATCTTCGCGCTCGACCCGAACGTCACCCCGTTCCCGTTGGCATCGCCACCGACGGGCAGGTACTTGGACAGCGACTCGCCCACCTCGATCAGCTGGTCGTGGACCGGGCCCCACGCCCCGGCCAGGGGGTTCGAGGCCGCCCGCGCCGTGAGCACGAGCGAGCCGAGCATCGCGGCCAGGATGAACACCGTGCCGCCGCGCAGGTAGAGCGACGAGATCGTGCTCGGGTCGCCGATCCGGCGCCGGAGCCACGTCGCGCGCTCGTCGAACGCGTGCATCTGGATCAGCAGGAACAGCGACGCCCCGGTGAACAGGACGAGGTACGGCAGCTCCGCCTTGAACGTCATCGACATGTTCGCGAGCAGGATGATTCCGGTCACGATCACGGCGTTCAGCGGCCGCCGGTGTCCGAACACCGCGTACGCGGCGAACTGGCCGGTCGCCCAGATCACGATGCCGAGGACCACGATGTAGTGGACCTCCTGGACCGTGAACTCGCGGCCACGCCAGGCGAGGTCGAGATACGCGTTGATGGACCCGGACGCGGTCTTGATGAACGTCTCGCCGACCGAGTGGCCCGGGTACTCGGCCCAGCCCGCGACGATCGGGATCAGAAGGCCGCCGAACAGAGCCCCGATCCCGTGGGTCGTCCAGCGACCCCAGCCCACCTTTGGGCCGATGAAGCCGACGGCGACCCCGAGCATCCCGAGCAGCAGGAGGCCGTCGGTCAGATGGCCGCGGCCGTTGACCCACGACGGGTCGTCGACCGCCAGCGCGAGCACGGCGATCAGCAGGGCCACCAGGCCGAGGGTCAGCCATCCTTCATCGGGCCGGCGGGTCCGCGGGTCGATCATCGGGCGAGGGCCTCCGCCAGCTCCTGGTCGGGCCCGACCACCGAGACCGGCACCTCGAACTCCGCCAGGGCGTGGCGCACCGCACGGCTCTTCTGGCGGGCGACCTCGGCCGCGGCGTCGTCCGCGGGCGGCGCGAAGGCCGCGTGGTCGAGCCACACCACGACGGTGCCGATCCCGCGCGATCGCAGCGTCGCCAGCGGCCGCACGAACGACGGGTCCAGGGTCGCCGTGATCACGATCGCCGTCATGCCGCGGCGCAGCCGGCTGACGCCGGTGACGAGGGCCTCCGCGAGCGGGGTCCGGCCATCCGCCTCGACCGCGGCCAGGAGCTGCAGGATCTTGAGCCGCTGGCGAGCGCCGCGGTCCGCGGGCAGGACCGTCAGGCGGTGGCCGCTCGAGGACATGCCCACGGCCCGATTCTCGCCCAGCGCCTTGTCCGCGATCGACGCAGCGGCACGCACGGCGACCTCGGTCGTCGACCGTTCGCCCTCGCCCGCCTCGACCGAAGCGTCGAGATCGAGGAACAGCCACGCGTCGGCCGTCTGCTCGAGGTCGAACTCCTTCACCTGGATCTCGCCGAGCCGCGCGGTGGTCGGCCAGTGGATGCGGTTCATCGAGTCCCCGGGCGCGTAGGGCCGCACCGTCGACACCAGCGGCGTGGTCTGCAGCGTCCGCTCCGGGGTGGCATGCGCGCCCTCCACGCTGGCCGGTGGCAGCCGCCACAGGGGAAGCGGGTCGACGCGGGGATAGACCACCAGCGTCACGCCCTGCCCGACGCCCGCCGACGCCTCGAAGAACCCGAACGGGTCACCGGTCCGGATCATCAGCGGCTCGATCCGGAAGTGGCCGCGCCTGACGAGCGGCGTGCGGACCAGCCACGAACGCTCCTGGCGCCCGCGCAGCAGCAGCGCGCGTCCGGGCAGTCCCCCCGGAAGCGTCGTCGGGTTGTAGATCTCGAGCCACGGCTTCGGGATCCGGCCCGTGTTGCGCAGGGTGTAGGTGACCCGGAGCTTGTCGCCCACGTGGCCGCTCAGCTGCGACACCGCGTACCCGGCCTCGAGGTCGGACAGGCCGAGGCGCGTCAGGATGTAGCTGCCGCCCGCGACCAGCAGGCCGACGTAGAGCAGGAAGAAGAAGAACGGGCGCCCGTCCGAGAACGCGACGACGATCAGGACGACCGAGAGGATGAGCAGCTGGAGGCGCCGGAACAAGGCGAGCGCTCCTCCGTGGTCTCGCTGTCGGGACGGTGGACGGGATCAGCCGGCGGCGGCGCTCGGGCGGACCTCTCGTGGACCCCCGACCTGGCGGGCCGCCTCGATGGGCGTGGCGTCGAGGAGCTCGCGGATCACGTTCGACGCGCTGACGTCGTGGATGGACGAGCTGGTCTTGATGATCACGCGATGCGCGAGGGCCGGCTCGGCCAGCGCCTTGACGTCGTCGGGGATGACGTAGTCCCGACCCAGCAGGCCGGCCAGCGCCTGGGTGGCGCGATAGAGGGCGATCGAGCCGCGCGGGCTGGCACCGAGGTAGACGTCGGGGTGGGTCCGGGTCGAGGACACGAGCCGCACGATGTAGTCGCTCACGGCCGGGTCGACGTAGACCTCGCGCACGCCCGCCTGGAGGGCTCGCAGCTCCTCGACCGAGCAGACCTCGGTGAGGTCCTCGAGGGGATGGGTGCGCTTCTGCTCGTCGAGGATGACGATCTCGTCGAGCAGCTGCGGGTAGCCCAGGCGGATGCGGAGCATGAACCGGTCGAGCTGCGCCTCGGGCAGGGCGAAGGTGCCCTCGTACTCGATCGGGTTCTGGGTGGCGATCACGAGGAACGGGTCCGGCATGAGGTGGGACACGCCGTCGATCGTGGCCTGCCGCTCCTCCATGCACTCGAGGAGCGCGCTCTGCGTCTTGGGCGTCGCCCGGTTGATCTCGTCCGCGAGCGCCACCTGGCTCATGATCGGCCCCGGCCGGAACTCGAACTCCTGGGTCTTCTGGTTGTAGATCGAGAGGCCGGTCACGTCGGACGGCAGCAGGTCCGGCGTGAACTGGATCCGGCGGAAGGTGCAGCCGAGGCTGCGCGCGATGGCCTTCGCGAGCACCGTCTTGCCGGTTCCGGGCACGTCCTCGATCAGGAGGTGGCCGCGGCACAGGAGCGCGACGAGCGCGAGACGGACCTCGTGGTGCTTGCCGACGATGACGCGTTCGACGTTGGCGAGGACCGTGTCTCCGACCTGCTGGATGTTGCTCATCGGACTCCCGTCGTTTGTGCGGCCGGACGCCGCGGGCTTCGCGTGTCCGGCCTGTGGACGCCGGTGGGTCTTGCGATGACGTCGCGCGGTGGCGAGATGGGGCGCGGGCGACGTCGTCCCTCTCAGTCAGTGTACGGCCGCCCGTCGATCCGGGTTCTCGCGGGCCCTGCCCTCTATGGCGTCCGCTGACGCGAAAAGGTTCCCGATTCTGCCAGCTCCCTCGCTGCTATCTCTATAGATGCGCGCGGCGGCCGAATCGTTCAACCGCGGAACAGGGTCAATCCGCCGACCCACAGGACCATGAGGCAGCCGATCGCGCCCATGACGCCCAGGAACGGCTCGCCGCCGATGAACGAGGCCACCGAGACGAGCGCGAACATCGCTGCGAGGGCCAGCGCGATGAGCGCGAGCCCGATGCGCTCGATGAGCGGGCGCGGTCGCGGATCGGGGTCGGGGCGCTCGGTCGTCACGGCGCGCCGTTCAGCTCGAAGTAGCGCTGGAGCAGCGTCCCGGCGAGCGGCGCCGCGCGCTCCCCGCCCCGTCCGCCCTGCTCGACCAGCACGGCGATCGCGACCCGCGGGTTCTCCACGGGCGCGAAGCCGATGAACCACGAGTGCGGCTCGCCGGAACCGCCGAGCTCCGCCGTTCCCGACTTGCCCGCCGTCGGCACGCCGGGCACCGCCGCCCCGGCCGTGAACTGCCGGCCGAGATCGCCCTCGACCGCCTCCTGCATCGCGCCCTGGACGGACTGGGCGTCGGCGGCCGCCATGACCCGGCGCCAGGTCGACGTCGGGATGTCGCGGATGCCGGCGCCCTCGCCGGTCAGCGCGCTCACCAGCCTGGGCCGCATCAGCACCCCGTCGTTCGCGACGGTCGAGGCCACCAGCGCCATCTGGAGCGGGGTGACGAAGGTCTCGCCCTGGCCGAACGAGGCCGACGCGAGCTCGACGTCGTCGCTGAAGCCGCCGGGCGCCGGACCGTCGCCGTCGGTCACGCGGCTGATGGAGGTGGGCAGGTCGAACGGGATCGGCGCGTCGAACCCCAGCAGGTCCGCCTGGCCGACGAGGTCGTCGCCGCCGGTCTCGAGCCCGGCCAGCGCGTACCAGATGTTGCAGCTGGCCTCGGTCGCCCCGACCAGGTCGAGCGGCGTGTCGCCCGTCTGCGGGTGGTGGCCGTCGCGGATCCGGAAGCCTTCGACCAGCAGGCCCTTGTCCTCGGCCTTCGGCTGCTCCTCGAACGTCGTCTCGGGCGAGACCGACCCCGTGTTCAGCCCGGCGATCGCCGTGACGATCTTGAACACGGAGCCCGGCACGTAGCGGCCCATGGTCGCCCGCGGCAGCAGCGGGTTGTCCTCGTCGTCGCGCAGCGCCGCCGAACGCGCGCGCGGCGGTGTCGGGATCGGCGATCGCAGCCGCGTCGTAGGTCGGGGTGGACGCGAGCGCGAGCACGTCACCGCTGGCGGGGTCGAGCATCACGACGGCCCCGTGGTCGTCGCCGAGCGCGTCGACCGCGTCGCGCTGGAGCCGGAGGTCGAGCGTCGTCCGGAGGCCGAGCGGCGATCGGCGGCTGGCGTCGAACTTGTCCAGCAGCCCGCCGAACGGGTCCGATCCGCCGAGGCCGATGAGCTCGGCGTTGTAGGCACGCTCGAGCCCGGCGGTCCCGAATTGGCGCGAGGCGTAGCCGACGACGTGGCTGACCGACGGGTCGCGGTACTCGCGGACGGCCTCTCCGTTGGCGTCGCGCTCGCTGCGGGCCAGCCAGCGGTCGCCGCGATCGACGATGGGTCCGCGCAGCGCCCGGCGCGCGACGGCGATGACGGCGGGATTGTCCGGTGCCCGCGACAGCCGCTGCGCGTCGACGACCTGCCACCAGCCGGCGCCGACGGCGAGCGTCGCGAACGCAGTGGCGAGCGCGAGGCCGGTGCGCCAGATGTTGCCGCCGATCGGGCGCCGGACCGGGGATGACGTCATCTCGCGGCCCCGCCGGAGGCCGCCGCGGCGGGCGTCCCTGAGCGTCGTCGCAGGATCGCGGCCAGCCGGCGCCGGCGCGCCGCCGGCAGCGGCGGCGGCTCTGCGCCCGGGTCGGAGAGGGCGAGCAGCAGCCCGATCACCAGCGCGTTCGCGAGCAGCGACGAGCCGCCGTACGAGATCAGGGGCAGCGTGATGCCGGTCAGCGGGATCAGCTTGAGGTTGCCGGCGGCGATGATGAACGCCTGGACCGCGATCACCAGCGCGAGGCCGGCCGCGAGCAGCGCGCGGAACTCGTCGTGCGCCGCGGCGGCGATCCGCAGCCCACGCTCCACCACGACGAGGTACAGGCCGAGGATCGCGAGCAGGCCGATCAGCCCCAGCTCCTCGCCGAGGGCCGCGAGCGGATAGTCGGTGTGCACCGCCGGCACCGGCAGCCGGCCGCCGATCGTCGGCAGGCCCGCGCCGAGCCCGACGCCGAGCAGCCCGCCGCGCGCGAACGCATACAGCGCCTGGACGGTCTGGTAGCCCGCGCCGAGCGGGTCGCGGAACGGGTCGAGCCAGTTGTCGACCCGCACCTGCACGTGGTCGAACAGGCTGTACAGGACCCACGAGCCGGCGACGAACAGCAGCAAGCCGCCGACGACGTACGACGGGCGGCCGGTCGCCACGTACAGCATCGCGAGGAACACCGCGAAGAACAGGAGGGCCGCGCCGAGGTCACGCTGGACGACCACGATCCCGAGCGCGATCGCGAGCATCGCGACCATCGGCGCGAGGTACGGGAGCGGCGGCAGGCGGATCGGCCCGATGCGCGTGCTCTCGTCGGCCAGCAGCGAGCGGTTCTCGGACAGGTATCCCGCGAGGAAGACGACGAGGATCACCTTCAGCAGCTCGGACGGCTGCCCGGACAGCGGGCCGATCGAGAGCGTCAGGCGCGCGCCGTTGACGTCGTTGCCGAACACGAACGTCAACAGCAGCAACGCGATCCCGGCCGCGGCCCAGGTGTACTTGTAGGTCCGCAGCCAGGCGTCCGACCGAACCACGAGGGCGAGGACCGCGATGACGGTCAGCGCGAGAAGGAGCCAGCCGAGCTGGAGCTGGCCGAGCCCGTACGACGCGTCGCCGAACTGCTGGACGACGAGCTCCTGCGGCAGCCGCTGCATCAGCAGCAGGCCGATCCCGCCCAGCAACGCCGTCGCCGGCAGCAGGACCTGGTCGGTCCGTCGCCCCGCGAGGACGAACGCGCCATGCACGACGAACAGTGCGGCGAGGTAGATGACGAGGCCCGCCAGGTCCGGCGGCGTGAGGTCGATCGAGCCGACCGGCCTGCCCGCGCGGAGCGACTGCTGCGCGCTCAGGCTTGCGCCGAGCGACGCCCCGCCCACGAGCAGCGTCGCGGAGACCAGGCCGAGCAGCGCGAGCTCTGTCCGCCGCATGCGCGGTCGGATCGTCCAGCGCGGCGTCGACCGGGCCTGCGGGACCGCGCTCACTCCCGACCCCGGTCGAGGCGGAATCGCACCTCGCCCACCTGGAGCTCGTCGCCGAACCCGAGCGCCGCGACGCGGTCGACGGGCACGCCGTTGACGAAGGTGCCGTTCGTGCTCTCGAGGTCCTCCACGTACCAGGCGCGGCCACGGAACGTCAGCGCGGAGTGCTCCGCTGACGCGAACGGGTCGTCGATCACGATCGTGTTGTTGACGTCGCGGCCGAGCGTGGTGACGGCGTCGAGCGGGAACGACGTCGCCACCGGCGGCTCACCGTGCGGCGAGGCCAGGACCACGAGCCGGCCCAGCTCGGCCGGACCCTTGCTGGCGGCCCGCAGGTCGCGCATCAGGATCCGGGCGACCGCGAACAGGAAGCCGTACAAGCAGGACCAGGAACAGGATGCGGATCAGCCACAGCGTCAGGACGAACCCGTCCACGTTCAGCCGGGCAGGGTTTCGACGACGAGCACCGTGTCGCCGACCTGGACGCGGTCGCCCAGGCCCAGCGCGATCTCATCCACGCGGATCCCGTTGACCCGGCTGCCGTTGGTGCTGCCGAGGTCGGTGTACACGAGCGCCCCGCGCCGGGCCTGCAGCCGCCCGTGCCGCCGGGACACCCGCGCATCCGAGAGGACGAGCCGGTTGTCGGGCGATCGACCCAGGTCCAGCGGCGTGCCGTCGACCTCGACCGTGCGCTCCGTGCCGTCGGGTTCGCGGACCCGCAGCAGCGCGCGCGTGGCGGGTGGCGCCGGGCGGCGGAAGACCAGCGTCTGCGTCCCGTCGCCCCGGATGCCCTCGTGGGCCGGTTCGACGACGACCGCGAGGGCCGGGTCGGGCGATCGCACCACGGCTGGCTCGACCGTGGGCGATGCGAACGGCTCGGGCTCGTGGGCGAGCTGAAGGCCGTCCGCCATCGGCGCGCCGGGTCCGACCGGGACGGCATCGGCCACGACCTGTGCCGGGCCCGTCGCGACGAGGGACTGGCTCGCGGGCTGCGGCTCGACCGTGGGGACCGCGGCCTGGACGGGACCGACGTCCACCTCGACCTGGCCGCGCGCGAGGGACGGGTCGGCGACCAGCACCACGACCGGGCGAGCGGGCACGTGATAGGCATGGGCGCGCGCGAAGGCCAGCGCGGCGTCGGCGAGGCGCGCGGCGAGCGCGACCGCATCCGGTTGCTCGGGCGCGATGCCGGACAGGTCGGTCGGGTTCAGCCGCACCCGATAGCGGCCGGGGACGACCGTCCGCGACCCCTGGTGCGATCGCGCGCGCTCCATCGCCCGCTCCACGCGGTGCTCGATCTGCACCGCCTGGATCCGGGCCCGGAACAGCGAGGCGCTCGAGCGCTCGAAGATCCGCTCGAAGAACCGCTCGACGTCGGCGAAGGAGGCCATGGGACCGGAACCGTACCAGAGGGAGACGTCCACGCCCGTGCGGCGCCATGCGGCCGGCCGACACGCCCGACCCGGTGCCTGCGCGCGCCGAAGTGGTGCGCGGGACCAACGGCGGTCGATCGGGGTACCACGGTCTGGGGGGACCGTTGAGGACGCGGTTATACTCTGGGACCTGCCCGGCCGAACTCGATCGGGCGTTGATGACGTCTGCCCGAGAGCCTGAATGACGGAAATCCTCACCGAGTCGTTCTGCGAACGGTGCGGCACCCGCTACACCTTCGAATCGAGCGCACCGCAGCGATCGCGCGTCGGTCGTGTCCGGACCTTCTCGCGGGGCGTGAAGAACTTCGTCATGTCCGACGAAGCGTCCTTCTCGGAAGCGATGGCCGACGCTCGCGGCGAGGAGGAGCTGGCGACGACCGCGCACCAGCTCGACGCGTTCCACAAGACCTTCAACTTCTGCCTCACGTGCCGCCAGTACACGTGCGGCGAGTGCTGGAACGTGTCCGAGGGTCGGTGTCTCACGTGCGCCCCGATGGCCGGGCTCGAGGAGCCGGGGCTGGCGGCGGCCGCCACGGCCGCGCCGGTGGCCGTGGCCGGCAACGGTCACGTCCACGAGGACGTCCAGCCCGACATCTGGCCCGAGGCCGATCTCTCGCAGGACCGGCTGGCCCGCGCGCTCGGTGCCGAGGCGGTCGCCGACGCCCCCGTAGCGGAGCCGGCGGCCGAGGATGAGATCCCCTCGCAGCACGAGGTCGACGCCGCGTCGCGCGCCTTCGACATCCCGCTCTCCGACGACTTCCTGGTCGAGGACGACCTCGACCACGCGTTGACCGTCGACGAGGCGTGGCGCGAAGCCGCTGCCGCGCTCGACGCCGAGGCGGCGGAGGCTGCGGCGGCGAGCGCGAGGTCGGCGGCCGAGGAGCCCGCGTTCGTCGAGCCCGAGGCGGTGCTCGCCGACGAGCCGTCATTCGTCGAGCCCGAGGCCATCCTCGCGGAGCCTCCGCAGGAGACCGCGCTGGTCGAGGACGACCTCTTCGTCGATGCCGCAGGCGCGGGGATGGCGGCCTCCACCTCCGAGGACGAGGCGGAGCTCGAGGCGCAGGCCTCGGCCGCCGAACAGGACGCCACGGCCGAGGCGGTGATGGACCCGGCCCTCGACTTCGACGAGGACGAGACCCAGGGCGTCTCGGGCGTGGCGCCGGGACAGAGCCTCGAGGAAGCGATCGCGGCCTACGAGGCGCGACTGGCCGCCGAGGAAGCCGAGGCGACGTCGACCGACGTCGCCGAGCCGGCCATCGAGGTCGCGGCCGCGGCCGCCATCGTCGAGCCGGACGTCGAGATCCAGCCGGTCACTGCGGAGGTCGAGCCCGTCGAGGCTGCGATCGAGCCGGTCGCCAGTCGAGCCCGCCGAGCCGGTCGAGCCGGTCGCGAGCCCGAGCCGGTCGCCGCGTCGCCGGAACCCGAGCCGGTCGTCGCCGAGGCGCTGGCCGCGGCCGTCGTGGTCGACGCGGTCGCCGAGGCGCACGAGGATGCCGCAGCCCGTCGCCGAGAGCGAGGCCCACGAGGCCGAGGCCGACGACCGTCACGAGCTGGCCGCCATGGCCGCTGCCGCGATCGCGGCGGAGCGCCGCCATGACGAGCCCGAGCCGGTCGCCGCCGCGCCCGAGCCCGAGCCGGAGCCGGAGCCCGTCGCGGCCGCACCCGAGCCGGAGCCGGAGCCGATCGTCGCCGCGCCTGAGCCGGAGCCGTCGCGCCGCGCCCGAGCCGGCGCCGCCGAGCCGGTCGCCGCCGCGCCGGAGCCCGAGCCCGTCGCCGCCGCGCCCGAGCCGGAGCCGGAGCCCGATCGTCGCCGCGCCCGAGCCGGGCCGAGCCCGTCGCGGCCGCACCCGAGCCGAGCCGAGCCGGTCGCCGCCGCACCCGAGCCCGAGCCCGTCGCCGCCGCGCCCGAGCCGGAGCCGGTCGCCGCGGCACCTGAGCCCGAGCCGGTCGCTGCCGACGCGGCGCCGCGCGAGGACGTCGTCACGCAGCCCACCTGGCCGACGACGCCCGTCGCGGAGCCCGAGCCGGTTCCCGACGCCGGCACCGGCCGACGTGCCCGGCGCGGCCCCGTGGCTGATGGTGGCGCCGGAGGAGGCCGCGCAGGCGGAGCCGCAGTGGCCCGCGACCCCCGCCTGGCGCGCCAACGCCCGGAACACCGATGCTCCCACCACGCTCGCCGGTCGGACGCTGCTGCCGCAGCCCGACGCGTCGGACCTGTGGGCCGCCTCGGCCCGCGAGGTGATGAGCGCCCCGATCGTCGACGCCGCACCGAACACGACGCCGCAGCCGTGCGTGCAGTGCGGCCTCTCGCTCTCGGCCAGCGCGCGGTTCTGCCGCCGCTGCGGCACCCGCCAGGCCTAGGGCTCCCGCGCCTCCGCCTTGTCGTCGGTTGCCGGCGGCGCATCCGGCGACGCGGCCGCCAGCGCGCGAACGCGCGTCCAGGCGGCGCCGATCAGCAGCATGTTGAAGCCGATCGACAGCCACGCCAGCAGGGCGAACACGGCGACGATCGCCCCGTAGAGCGCGGAGATCCGGGTCATCAGCGGCGCGATCAACGCGAACACCTGGGTGAAGAGGGCCAGCAGCAGGCCGACGACCAGCGCCGGACGGCGCCAGGCGATCGCCGGCACCGTCTCGGCCGGCACGTTCCGGTAGACCATCACCGTCGCCACGACGAACAGCGCGAACGTGCCGACCGGCACGGCGAGCCGCACGACGCAGCTGGGCGATCCCGCCCCTCGTGTTGGCGTCCGGGATGAGGTCGATCAGGGCCTGGACGATGGTCCCGGCGAACACGACGAAGATCGGGAACGCGACGAGCAGGAGTGTCAGCAGCACGCCGCGAACGGTGCGGACGATCTCGTTGCGCTGCTTGGCCTGGCGGAAGATCTTCGCGATCGCGTAGTCCAGCGCCGAGTAGAAGCGGCTCGACGCCCACACGAGGCCGATGACGGCGATGATCCCGCTCGGCACCGCGCCGGCCGAGACCTGCGTCAGGGCGGTCTCCGCGAACTCCTCGAGCGGCGGAAAGGCGGTCGAGATCGCGTCGACGAGCTGCTCCTGGATCGCCGGGTCGGTGACCACGAGCCCGAACACCGACAGCACGAGGAGCAGGCCAGGCAGGAGCGCGATCAGGGCCGAGTTCGCGAGCCCGCCGGCGACGAGGCCGCCGCCGGCCTGGTCGTACGTGTCGAAGACCGCCGCGAGCAGCCGCACCGCCGGCACCCCGCCGAGTCGCGCGGCGATGCCATCGGCCAGCACCCGGAGGCGGGCGACGCGATCGTCGCCCTCCGGCGCGCTCATGGCGTCAGGTGCTCAGGTCCTCGAACAGGCCTGGCTGGACGTCCTCGGCGTGGACCCGGCGCGGCGCGGCGACGAGCGCCCGGACCTCGCCCCGCCGGACGTAGCGCCGGCCGCCGAGCTTGATGCTCGACAGGCGCCCCGAGCGCGCCCATGCGCCGATCGTCTCGGGCCGGAACTTGACGTTGGCCGCGGCGAGGATGTCGGCGGCCTCGGCCAGCGTGATCCAGTCGGCGGCCGAGGGCATCGGTCAGCGGCCGTCCGAGCTCGATGAGCCCGACTTCGACGAGCCGGAATCCGACGCGCGGGAGCCGGAGGCGTCGGAGCGGGACGAGTCCGCCTTGGAGCCCGATCCCTTCTCGGCGGAGCCGGTGCCGCCATCCGACTTGCCGCCGTCCGACTTGCCGCCATCCGACTTGCCGCCATCCGTCGTGGCGCCCTTCGAGGCGCCGCCATCCCCGCCCGAGTCGCTCGTCTTCGACTCCGAGGCGTTCGCGGCTCGCGTCGAGTGCGTGCGTGGCTCGGTCCTTCTTCGCCCAGCCCGAGCCCTTGAAATGGATCGTGGGCGGCGCGAACAGCTTGCGCATGGTCCCCTCGCGTCCGCACGACGGGCAGAACTGCGGCGTCGGGTCGTTGATGCCGTGCAGGATGTCCGCGCGGTGGTCGCACGAGGTGCAGACGTACTCGTAGATCGGCATCGGGTCTGGCGATCAGCCGCGGAGCAGCCGCATCCCGCACTTCGGGCAGTAGAACGCCCGCTCGTGCCCCGAGGCGAAGCCGCAGTGTGCGCACACGAGGCCGCCGCGGCCCGCGGCCGGGACCGGGCGCTCGACCGCCGTCAGGCCCATGGCGAACTGGTTGGCGAGGATGTTCGTCAGCAGCCCGCCGAGGATCCGGCTGCCGATGCGATCGGTGTCGCCGCGCACGCCCCGACCGCCCCAGCCGACGACGCCGCGGACGATCATGTCGCCCGTCGCCTCGTCCCAGTGGGACGCCACGCCGCCGACGACCGCGTTGTACTCGGGATAGCCGGAGGTGTCGGTCTCGCCGTCGAGCAGCCCGCACGCGAACGTGTCGAAGGCGAGGTCGACGGCGTCGATCGACTCCAGCACCACCAGGGCGTGGCGGGTGACCGGGTTGAGGTGATGGTGGGCGTTGAGCCACTGCATCGCCTCCGACGGGCGGACGATCGCGGGCACCGCCTGCGAGAACTCGAGCGGCAGCGGCTCGACGACCTCGGTGTCGCCGCGCGCGATGCCCGACAGCATCGACGGCAGCTCGGCCATCGCCCGGGGGCCGGCCTTGAGCCGGACGCCCTCGCTGGACTTGCCGGCGTAGTAGAGCTTGAGCTGGTACTCCTGCGCGACGACCTCTTCGGGCAGGCCGGGGACAGCCTTGGCCGCGGCGGCCTGCGCGGGTTGTTCGGCGTCACCCCCGCGACGCTTCAGGAATTCGAGGGGCACGGCTCCTCCGGACGCGAGCGGACAGGACGCACAGATCGTAGCAGCGCGCGGACGGCATCGGCAGCGCGAGACCCGCGCCCGCGGCCCACCTCGGAACGGATCATCGCCCGAGCCGGTCGCGCAGCCGGTCCGCCTGGTCCGAGAGCTCGGCCTCGCTGGCGCGCGCCCCGGCCACGATGGCGGGCGGCGCCTTCGAGGTGAACGCCTCGTTCGCGAGCCGGGCGCGTGCCGCCTCGAGCAGGCGCTCCGTGTCCGCCAGCTCCTTCTCGAGCCGCGCGCGATCGGCGTCGGCGGCGGCCGGATCGGCGGCTCCGATCCCGACGATCGCCTCGGCCGGGCCGGCGATCACGGCCAGGCCCCCCGAGGTCCCCGCCGTGCCGTGGAGGTCCTCGCGGGTGAGGTGACGGCGGAGCGGTCGGCCGCGCGCGAGGCGCTCGATCGCCGGCCGCAGGGCCTCCAGCGCGTGGCCGAGCTCCGGCTCCACGTACACGTCGAGCGGCAGCCACGCGGCCGGCTCGAGCTTCGCGTCGGCGCGGGCGTTGCGGATCGCCCGCACGAGCTCGACCAGCGCCCCGACCTCGGCCTCGGCGGCCGGATCGCGGTCGGTCGTGCCCGGCCAGCGCGCGACGATGAGGAGGCCCGGGTCCGAGGATCGATGCGGGATCGCCTGCCACAGTCGCTCGGTGATGAACGGCATGACCGGGTGCAGCAGCCGCAGGTACGTGTCGAGGGCCTCGACGAGCGCCCACCAGGTCGCCTCGCGCTCGGCCGCGGGGCGACCCTCGTCGGCCAGGCGGACCTTGGCGAGCTCCAGGCCCCAATCGCAGTACTCGCTCCAGATCGCGTCGTACAGGAGGCGGGTGACCTCGCCGAAGTTGAAGTCGGCCATCGCGCGATCGACGGCGCCGACCGTCGCGGCCGCGCGCGACAGCACCCACCGGTCGGCCGGGCCCAGGTGGGCGGCGTCGGGCAGGCGTCGCTCGGCGTCGACGGCGATGGTCGTCGGCCGCGCGCCGAGCACGAACCGGGTCGCGTTCCACAGCTTGTTGGCGAAGTTGCGGGCGTTCTCGACCTTGGCCGGACCGAACCGCTGGTCGTTGCCCGGCGTCGTGCCGTGGATCAGCGGCGAAGCGCAGCGCGTCCGCGCCGAGGACCTCGATCGTGTCCAGCGGGTCGATCGTGTTGCCCTTCGTCTTCGACATCTTCTGGCCGTAGGGATCGCGGATCAGGCCCGAGCAGGTAGACGGTCTGGAACGGCGGCTCGCCGGTGAGCTCGATGCCCAGCATCATCATCCGGGCGACCCAGAAGAACAGGATGTCGTAGCCGGTCTCCATCACCGAGCCCGGGTAGTAGCGGGCGAGGTCGTCGGTCGGCTCGGGCCAGCCGAGGGTCGAGAACGGCCACAGGCCCGAGCTGAACCACGTGTCGAAGATGTCCGGGTCCTGGACGAGCTCGGCGGGCGAGCCGGCCACACGTGCCGCAGGCCGGCGGACCGTCGGGCGCCGCGGACACGGTCACGTGGCCGTCCGGGCAGTACCAGGCCGGGATCCGGTGGCCCCACCACAGCTGGCGCGACACGTTCCAGTCCCGGATGTTGGTCATCCAGTGTTCCCACGTCTTCTCGAGACGCTCGGGCAGGATCGTCGTGCGCCGGGATCGCGTCGCCTCGAGCGCACGCTCGGCGAGCGGGCCGGTGCGCACGAACCACTGCGTCTTCAGCCGCGGCTCGACGATGTCGTTGCTGCGCTGGCAGCGGCCGATCACCATCTCGTGCGCCTGCTCGCCGGCGAGGTCGCCGCGCTCCGCGAGGTCGGCGACGATTCTCGCGCCCGCGCCTCGAACCGGTCCAGCCCGTCGTACGGCGTGCCCGTGTTGGCGACGCGCGCCTCGTCGTCGAGGACCGTCGGCATCGCCAGTCCGTGCCGCCGGCCGGTCTCGTGATCGTCGTGGTCGTGCGCGGGCGTGATCTTGACCGCGCCGGTTCCGAAGGCGGGGTCCACCACCGGGTCGGCGATCACCGGCACGTCGCGGTCGACGAACGGGATCCGCACGCGGCGCCCGACGATCGACGCGTAGCGCGGGTCGTCCGGGTGCACGGCGACCGCGGTGTCGCCGAGGATCGTCTCGGGGCGCGTCGTCGCGACGGTGACGGTCGCCTCGGGATCGGGTTGCCCCGTCGCCTCGTCGAGCAGGTGATAGCGGACGCTCCACAGCCTGCCGGTCTCGGGCGTCGGGATGGTCTCGAGGTCGCTGACGCTGGTGCGACAGCCCGGACACCAGTTGATCAGCGCCTCGGTGCGGTACGCGAGGCCGCGCTCGTGCAGCCGGAAGAACGCCTCGCGCACCGCCCGCGCCGACACCTCGTCCATCGTGAACCGCAGGCGGCCCCAGTCGCAGCTCCCGCCCACCCGTCGCTGCTGGTCGAGGATGACCGTCCGCGTCGCGTCGATGAACTCGCGCATCCGCTCGAGGTAGCGCTCGCGGCCGAGGCTGGCGCGACTCTCGCCCTCCTTGGCCAGGATGCCGTCGAGCACGAACTGCGCCGCGATGCTGGCATGGTCGAGGCCGGGCAGGAACAGCGTGGGCCGACCGAGCATGCGCGCGTGGCGGATCATCAGGTCCTCGACCGTCGTCCGCTGCGCATGCCCGAGGTGGAGGCTCCCGGTCACGTTCGGGGGCGGCTGGATGATCACGAACGGCGGCAGGTCCGGATCGGCGGTCGAGCCGGCGCCGTCGGGCGCGAACACGTCGGCGGCCAGCCACCGTTCGTAGATGTCGTGCTCGAACTCGGCCGGGACGTAGGCGCGCGCCAGCGGCTCGGCCCTCGCGGGGCGTGGCTCGGGCTGGGGCTGCGTCATCGATCGGCTCCCGAAAACAACGACGCCCCGTCGTCCAGCGGACGAACGGGGTCGTGGTACCACCTGCTGGTTCGACGCCGGTGCCCGTCGCTCATCGCGACCGGCCGCGGTCCGGCATCCTCGCGGCGCGCTATCGGGCGCCAGGCGCACGGCTCGCGAGCGACCTTCGCGTCCGTCGTGCCCGCGCGGCTCGCACCGTCCCGCGCTCGCTCCGGGGCCGACCCGGACCTACTCCTCTCGGTCGTCGCCGTGAGGGCGGGAGTGTACCACGCGGTCCTCGCCGAACCGCCGCCCGCAAGTTCGAACCGGACGGCCCATCGGCGCGCCAAGATGAGTGACGTCGACGCACGTGCGTCGATCCAGGGAGCAGCTGTGGACGAGGCGCTGGTCGAGCGGGCCCAACGCGGCGATCGGGACGCGTACGCGCAGGTGGCGACGCTGTCGAGCCATCGCCTGTACGCGGTGGCGCTGCGCATCCTGCGCGACCCGGACGCCGCCAGCGATGCGCTCCAGGCCGCGCTCGTCCGGATCTGGCGCGACCTTCCCAGCCTCCGCGACACCGCCCTCTTCGACGCGTGGTCGTACCGGGTGATGCTTCGCGCCTGCAGCGACGCCCGCCGTCGAGCGCGGCGGTCCGTGCCGTCGATCGACCTCGCCGCGATCGAGCCTGCGGTCGGCGACAGCCAATCACTGGTCGCGCTGCGCGACGAGCTCGAGCGCGCGTTCGCCGCGCTCCGTATCGACCAGCGCGCCGTCCTCGTCCTCCTCTACTACGAGGGCCTCTCGGTCGCCGAGATCGCCGACGCGCTCGGCATCTCGGTGGGCACGGTCAAGTCGCGGCTCCACGCCGCGCGCCAGGCGATGCGGGCGGCGATCGACGCCGACGCCCGGCTGCCGATCCCGATGGAGCGTCCGGCATGACCACGGATCTCGAGCTCGACCGCGTCCTTGCGGCCTGGCTGGCCGACGGCGCCGAGCGGGCGCCGGACGACGACGTGGCGGCGGCGCTCCGCCGGGCGGCGCGCACGCGTCAGCGGCGGGGCGGCCGCGCGGGGCGGCGTCCTCTCTCGTGGCTCGCGGAAGGACGCTGGTGGGCGCCGGCGGCCATCGTCCTGGTCGCCATCGTCGCGACGTCGACCCTCGTCGGAAGCGGGTCCGGGCTGCCGGCCGCCAGGTCGATCGACCCGAGCGGGTTCGCGGCGATGATCACGGATCCGGCCGCGGATGAGGTCGCGTTCCTCGCCCGGCTGCCCGCCGGCGCACCGGAGAGCCTCCGGTGGCGCGCGGCCACGTTCGACAGCGTCGGCCGGGACTTCTGGGAGCAGTCGGACGTCGCGACGGTCCAGGTGCCGTCGGGCGAGCCGCTGCAGGCTGCGGGCGAGGAGGCGCCGTCGACCGACCTGACGTCGCCGCTCACGGTCACGATCGAGACGTCCGCGTTCGTGGGCAACGAGGTGCTGAGCCCGGGTGTGCCCGTCGCCGTCGATGCCGACGCGACCGTGCGCCTCATCGGCGACCACGGATGGTTCGGCGGCGCCGACCTGCCTTCAGGGACCACGACGTACACGGTCAGCGCGCGCGTGCCTGCGGCTCGACGACGACGCACGCGTGAGCGCCACCCGGCTCCGGGCGGCCGGTCAGGACTACCCGAGCTCGGTGATCGACCGGTACACGGCCGTCCCGCCAGGCGTGCTGGGTCCCGCCGCCAACCAGCTCCTGCGGGCCATCCTGGCCACGACGCCCGAGCGCGACCCGTACGACATCGCCGCCGCGGTCGAGTCGTATCTCGTCGACTCGGACCGGTTCACCTACGACACGGACATCCGCGCGGCGGCCTGCGACGGCCCCGGCATCGTGGAGTGCTTCGCTCGCACCCGGACCGGGTACTGCCTCCACTTCGCGACGACCATGGCCGTCCTGCTGCGTGCCGCCATCCCCGGGCACCCCATCCCGACCCGCCTCGTCCAGGGCTTCCTCCCGGGCGAGCGGACCGGCGGCGTCGAGACGATCACCAACCGCCTGGCGCATGCGTGGGTCGAGGTGTACTTCCCGGGCGTCGGCTGGGTGCCGTTCGATCCCACCGGGGGTCAGCGCCCCGTCGTCGTGCCGGCGCCGTAGATCGCGTTGAGGAACCGGCTCGGCACGCGGTGGATCAGGGTCGGCTCGGTGAACCCGGCAGACGGCGCGACGCGCCGCCAGCGCTCGAACGAGATCGGGTGCGGGACCCATGGGTTGCCGCGGTCCGCGTCGTACTCGACCAGCACGAACCGGCCGCCCGGGACGAGCGCCCGGTGGATCGCGGCCAGGACGGCGTCGGGCGACGCGACGAAGTGGAGGCTGTTGGCGGCGAGCACGCCGTCGAACGGGCCGTCCGGCAGGCCGCGCGTGAAGTCGGCCACCCGGGTCTCGACGCTCGCCTCGGGAAAGCGGTCGGCGACGTGCCGGCGCATCGCCTCGAGCGCCCGGCGGTCCCGGTCGATCGCGACGATCGATGCCGCCGGGCCCAGCACGTCGGCGAGGGCCAGCGTGAACGCCCCCTCCCCTGCCCCGAGCTCGAGCCAGCGCGGACCGGCGCCCTCGACGCCCGACCGGATGAGTGCGACGTGATCGGCGTGGTTCACCGACGCGGGCCGACGCCGTCGGCCTCGGACCGCTGGTCCAGCTCCCGGTTGGCCGCCCGGAGCCAGTCCGCGGCCCCCAGGATCACGGGCACCAGCCCCGTGATCACGAACCACGGGCCGAAGGCGCCGCCGAGCGCGATCACCGCCACGCCGAACCCGACGACGAGCGGTGCGGCGCTTCGCGTCGGCACGGGCCCGGACTCGTCCCCGAACGGTCCGTCCGGGCGGACCGAGCCGTCGTCGTCATCGCCCGACCGGCCCCTGGCACGGACCTTGCGGTCGCGGCGCCAGAGGATGATGAACGCGAGCCCGGTCGCCAGCCCGAAGCCCAGCAGCAAGACCGTGCCGGCCACCTCGTAGCTGACGAACCAGTAGATCGTGCCGACCACGAGGGCGTACAGCGACAGGCGGCCGAACAGGCGCACCTCCTCGGCCATCAGGAGGCGTCCTCCGATGCCGGCTGACCCACCGGGATCGGCCCCGAGGCCGCCGACGGACGTGGGTGGCGTCCCGGGCCGGAGCGCCGAGACGCGGGCGTCGTACACGGGTCGCAGCGAGCGGATCGGCGGCAGCGAGTCGAAGTTGTGGTGCGGCGGCGGCGAGGACGTCGCCCACTCGAGCGAGTTGGCGCCCCACGGATCCGCCGGCGCGTCCGCCGGTCGCCGGAACGCGAGCACGACCGCCGCCAGGAACGGCACCATCCCCGCCGCGAGCAGGAGCGCGCCGACGGTCGAGACGGCGTTCAGCTCCGTCCAGCCACGGTCGGCCGCGTAGTCGGCGATCCGCCGCGGCATGCCCTGCGACCCGAGGATGTACTGCGGGACGAAGGTGAGCGCGAAGCCGACCACCCACAGCAGCACGTGGACCCGGCCGAGGCGTTCGTCGAGCATCCGCCCGGTCAGCTTCGGGAACCAGAAGTAGACCCCGGCGAATGCCCGCGAACACCGAGCCGCCGATGAGCACGTTGTGCATGTGGGCCACGACGAAGTACGTGTCCTGGGCGCCGTAGTCGATCGGCGGCGACGCGAGCATGACCCCGGTGATGCCGCCGATCGTGAACACGTAGATCACGCCGATGCACCAGAGCATCGGCACCGGGAACCGCAGCCGGCCGCCCCACATCGTCCCGATCCAGTTGAAGATCTTGATCCCGGTCGGCACGGCGATCAGCAGCGACAGCAGCGAGAAGAACGGGAGGCTGACCCACCCGGTCGTGAACATGTGGTGGGCCCACACGCCCATCGACAGGGCCGCGATGGCCACCACGGCGAGCACCATCCAGCGGTAGCCGAACAGCGGCTTGCCCGAGAACACGGGCACGATCTCGCTCACGATGCCGAAGTACGGCAGCACGAGGATGTAGACCTCCGGGTGGCCGAAGAACCAGAACAGGTGCTGCCACACGATCGGGCTGCCGCCCTGGGTCGGGTCGAAGAAGCCGGCGCCGAGGTGGCGATCGAAGAACAGCAGCACCAGCGCCGCGGTAACCGACGGGAAGGCGAACAGGATCAGGACCGAGGTCACCAGGATCGTCCAGGTGAACATCGGGCATCCGGAACATGTGCATCCCGGGCGCCCGGCGCCCGTAGATCGTCACCATGAAGTTGAGCGCGCCGAAGATCCCGGACACCCCCACCAGCGCCACGCCCGCGATCCACAGGTCCATCCCGGCCTGGGGCGAGTACAGGGCGGTCGACAGCGGCACGTAGCCGGTCCAGCCGGCCGCCGCCGCCCCGCCGCTGGTCAGGAAGCCGGCCATCACGATCAGGCCGCCGAACAGGAACAGCCAGAACGACGAGGGCGTTGAGGCGCGGGAACGACATGTCGGCGGCGCCGATCTGGAGCGGCACGATCGCGTTGGCGAACCCGATCGCCAGCGGGCCCGCGAAGAACAGCAGCATCAGGGTCCCGTGGACGGTGAACAGCTGGTCGAAGGTCGAGGCGTCGACCAGCTGGCGGCCCGGCGCCGCGAGCTCGAGCCGGATGATCTCCGCGAGCAGGCCGCCCACGATCGCGAACCCGAACGCCGCCGTGATGTAGAGGGCCCCGATCCGCTTGTGGTCGGTGGTCGTCAGCCAGTCGAGGAGGTCGACGCCGGCGGCGGCGCCGGGCGCATCCGTCACGACGGGCGTCTCGGCGGCGCTCATGGTGCGGCGCTCCCGGACGGCGACGCAGCCGTCTGCTGCGCCGCGAGCCACGCGTCGAAGGCCGCCCGGTCGACGCCACGGATCGTGAACGGCATCTGTCCGTGCCCGACGCCGCAGAACTCCGCGCACGCGCCGCGGGTAGACGCCCGGCGCGACCACCTGCAGGTCGAACGCGGATGGCATGCCGGGGATCGCGTCGCGCTTGAACAGGAAGGCGGGCACGTAGAGCGAGTGGATGACGTCGATCGACTCGAGCGTGACGTGGACCGGGGTGCCGACCGGCAGCACCACCTCGAGCGGCTGGTCCGTCGTGCCGACGAGCCGGACGCCCGCGTCCGGATACACGGCCTGCCACTGCCAGCGGAACGCGGTGACGTGCAGGTTCACGCCTCCGGTGCCCCGAGCGTCCACCGTGCCCAGGCGTTCGGATGGTCAGGCCGAACAGCACGAGCACCGTCACCAGCGGGATCACCGTCCAGAGCGCCTCGACGCGCACGTTGCCGTGCGTCTGCGCCGGCTCGTCCGACCGGCGCCGGCGGCCGCGGACGATCGCCACCGTCGCGAGCACCCAGAC
Source organism: uncultured Chloroflexia bacterium (assembly GCA_963767945.1). Taxonomy (GTDB): domain Bacteria; phylum Chloroflexota; class Limnocylindria; order Limnocylindrales; family CSP1-4; genus CAIXZV01. The sequence continues at coordinate 1,017,870 of CAVYGH010000013.1, forward strand.
GATGACGCCGACGACGATCCCGGCCCCGAGGAAGATCGCGTACAGGTCGGCGATGTCCTCGCCCTGGGTCGTCATCGGCGCGGGCAGGCAGGCGGCCACGGCCAGCGCGACCGCGGCGAGGCCGCCGGTGCCGGGACACGCGCATCCGGATCGCTCACCGATCGGCCTCGTGGAACCCGCCGTCGGGCTTGCGCACGAGCAGGACGCTCGCGGGCCCCGCGTCCGCTCGGTCCCGGCGGTCCCTCGCGATCCGGTACACGACGAGCCACGTGATGACCGGCGCGACGACGAGCAGCACCCGGAAGACGTCGGTCAGGGTCTCGACCGGCACGGCGACGATCGTGGCCAGCACGTCGTTGCCGCCGGCGAGGGTCAGGACGAGGAACAGCGCGACGCCGCCGCGCCCGTCGCGGTGCGGATGGGCGTCCGCCACGGAGCGTCGAGCAGGTGATGCTCGCCGTGGTCGTGGGTCAGCCGAGCCTCGACGAACGGCCAGACGGCCAGCGCGCCGACGAGCAGGCCCGGGATCAGGACGCCCGGCACGAACGGCGACGGGATCGTGACCCCGAGGATGGTCGGCTCGATCGGCAGGCCGAGCCGGAGGGCGCCCTCGAGCCAGCCGACGTACCAGTCGGGCTGTGCGGGCACCGTGGCGACGTACGGGACGTACGGGCCGTACAGCCAGACCGGGTTGATCTGGACCAGGCCGGCGAGGATCGTGACGACCGCCGCGGTCAGGAAGAACAGGCCGAGCGACCGGAAGACCTGGCCGGGCCAGAACGGCAGCCCGACCACGTTGTCCTCGCGGGCCGGTCCGCGACGGTACTGGGTGTGCTTCTGCAGCCAGACGAGGCCGAGGTGGGCGGCGATCCCCCCGATCACCAGCCCCGGCAGCAGCATGACGTGGAACACGAACAGGCGGCTGAGGATGTCGGGCGTGGGGAACTCGCCGCCGAAGAACAGCGACGCCACCCAGGGTCCGGCGAACGGGATCGAGAGGATCACCGAGTCGATGATCCGCAGGCCCGTCCCGGACAGCAGGTCATCGGGCAGCGAGTAGCCGGTGATCCCCTCGCCGAGGGCGAGCAGCAGCAGGCCGAGGCCGATCAGCCAGTTGATCTCGCGCGGCCGCCGGAACGCGCCGGTGAAGAAGATCCGGGCCAGGTGGACGGCGATCGCGCCCAGGAACACGAGGGCCGTCCAGTGGTGGACCTGGCGCATGAGCAGGCCCGCCTGGACCTCGAACGACAGCCGCATCACCGAGTCATAGGCGGCGGACATCGGCGTGCCGTCCATCACCGTGTACGGCCCGTCGTAGATCGTCTCCCGCGCGTCGGGCGTGTAGAAGAAGGTCAGGAACGTGCCGGTCGCGAGGAGGATCACGAACGCGAACAGGGCGATCTCGCCGAGCAGGAAGCTCCAGTGGTCCGGGAAGACCTTGCGCATCGCGCCGCGGGTGACCGCGGCCATCCCGGTCCGGCTGTCGACCCACGTGACGACGCGCTCGAGCTCGGTCGGGCGCTCGTCGCCGGCCGCGGGGCGTTCGGGCGACTCAGCCATCGGTCATGTTCCAGAAGCTCGGCCCGACGGGCTCGGGGAAGTCGCCCAGCGCCACGAACGTGCCGTCCTCGGCCAGCTGGATCGGCAGCTGCGGCAGCGGTCGCGCGGCCGGCCCGAAGGTCGGCGTCGCTCCGGCGAGCACGTCGAAGGTCGACTGGTGGCACGGACAGATGAGCTTGTGCTCGGCCGCACGGTAGAGCCCGACCGGGCAGCCCGCGTGCGTGCACAGCTTCGAGTACGCGACGCAGCCCTGCGGCGCCCACGCCAGGCGGTCGGGCGGCAGCTGCAGGAGGTCGTCCGCGACGCGGATGAGGAGCGTCTGGCCGTCCGCGGAGCCCACGGCGCCCTCGGGAAACACGGTGAGCACGCCGTCGATCGGCAGGTCGTCGATCCGGACGGGCAGCCCGTCGAGCCCCACCACCCGGGTCCCGGCCTTCCAGGGCGTCTCGAACAGCGTGCGACCCGGCGCCGGCCCGAGTGACAGGACGGGCACCGCGAGCGCGGCGCCGAGGCCGGCGAACGCCGCGGCCAGCGTGCGGATGAGGAACGATCGGCGGGTGATGAACGCGGTCTCGTCGTCCAGCTCGGGAGACTCGTCGGCGGGGCTGGCGAGCGGGTGCCGTGCCTCGATCGCGCTCCCTGCCGGGCAGCAGCCAGTGCGACCACGCCGTGATCCCGAGGCCGATGCCGCCGAGGCAGACCCCGAGCAGGATCGCCTCGAGCTGGGTCTGGCCGCCGGCGAGGTAGACGCCCAGGAGGGCGATGCCCGCGATCGCCGCGACGACGAACGCGGCCGCGATCGCGCGCTCGACGCGCCGCGTCGCCGGGTTCCGCGGCGTCACTCGGAACCCTCATGGCGGACCGCCACCCAGCGGGCAACCAGCAGCAGGACGAGGATCGCGATGCCCGCGATGAATCCCTCGGTGACGGGGCCGACGGCCGGCGTCGTGGCGCCGCCCGGATGGGGGGCATCGCGCAGGAACTCCGCGTAGGCGGCCAGGTCGTTCAGCTCGCCCGGCGCGAACGAGAACCGGGGCATCGGCCCGGGGCCCGTGATCACCGCCTCCCCGAGCGTCGTCGGGCCCGCCAGGGTGAGGTCGGGAGCCACGAACCCGCCGCCGACCGCGCCGCCGCCGCCCGCCGGACCGTGACACGCGGAGCAGTTGGCCACGTACAGCTGGCGGCCGTGGTTGACGTCGGCGCCGCTCACGACCACGTTCGGGATCGCGGGGCCATCGCCGAGCGAGGCCACGTACTCGACCAGGGCCTGCGTGTCCGGCTCATCGAAGCGGCGCGGCCCGCTGAGCTCCGGCGCGTTCGGGTCGGCGAGCGGCATGCGGCCGGTGCGCAGGACGAAGTCGGCGAGCGCGGCGCCAGCCTGCCGGATGTCGGGCCCGCCCGGACCCCCGGCGCCCTGTGGGCCGTGACACGACGCGCAGCTGGTGAGGAACAGCTCCTCGCCTCGGCCCGCGACCGTGACGGCGGCGGCCGGCGTGGTCTCCTGCGCGGTCACGATCCCGCCGGCGAGGCCGCCGGCCGCGGTCAGCACCAGTCCGACGGTCGTCATGATCGCGACGTAGCCGGCGAGCAGGCGGCGGCCGGACGGGACCCTCGACGGCGGCCGCGGCGGTCGGTGAGGCCGGGGGTCGGCTCGAGCGCCGGATGACAGGCTGCGCCGAGACAGGCTGCCCCGATCGGGATCGGGGCGGGCCCGGGACGCCTGCGTTGGATGGGCTCGACCGGTCTACCATCGCGTGCCAGTGGCTCGCGCGAATCCTACTCTCGCGGTCCGCCGCTCCGGCGTTTCAGCGTCGTTTCGCCTCGGTCACGAGCCGCGGAGCCATGTCAGCCCTCGACGTCCATCGGGTCCTCGCCATCGTCGTCGCGTTCTCCGGCGTCGTCGCCGCCGTCGTCGCGTTGGGCTGGTGGCGGTTCGGACGGCCGGGGCGGCTGGCGGTCGATCGAGCCGTGCTCGGGGCGATCGTCGTCGTCCTGGTGGCGATCGGCAGCGGCGTCGTGCTGCTCGCGCTCGGCTCGCGCCCGGCCGACGGGCTGCACCTGCTGTACGCGGCGGTCGCCCTCCTGGTGCTCCCGGCCGTGCGGTTTCCCGCCGCGTTCGCGCGTCGACGCGGCCTCGCTATCGGCGTGGGGGGCCTGGTCCTCGTGGCGCTGGTGGTGCGCCTGGCCCAGACCGGCTGAGATCCGGCTCGCCGGAACGCCGCCGACCGGGCCGGCCTGCGCGATCAGCCCGGGGCGGCAGGCGGGATGTTCGCGTTGAAGCGGAACACGTTCTCCGGATCCCAGGCGGCCTTGACGCTGGGCCAGCCGCTCGAAGGTCGACCCGTGGCTCGCCTTCGACTGCTGCTCGCCCTCCTCGAGCAGCCCCGGGAAGTTCAGGTAGGCGCTGCCGCCGATGCCGTCGACGATCTCGCGGCCCCAGGCGAGGTTCGCCGCGTCGTCCGCCGCCGATTCCCAGTTCGACTCCGGGCTGATCAGCCAGGCCGACGTCGCGCTGGCCGAACGCGCTGTCGTCGCTCGAGACACGCGAGATCGCGCCGAGGTTGGCCCAGATGTCGATCGTCGAGTGGTGCGACGGCCGGCGCCGGAACGCCCCGACGAGCCGGTCGATCTGGCCGTCGGTGAGGTCGTCGGCGAACGACGACTTCCAGTAGTAGCGCATCGTGTGGGCCGGGTAGTCGGCGTCGAAGAACTGCTGGAACTCGACGTAGGGCGTGGGGCCGCCGATGTCGACGGCGGCTCCGGAACCGAGGGCCGCGATCGGGCGCACCAGCTCGGCCCCTTCGTCGAGCGGCGCCGCGGCCATGGCCAGGATGAACAGGGCGTCGCCGCCGCGGATCGACGCGGGGAAGGCCTCGTCGTCGGGCACGGGCGACAGCACGGCGACCGGCGAGACCTCGTCGGGGAGCGTCGGCGCCAGGTCGCGGAAGTCGCGCAGCACGCGCCGCCGCCTCGTCGATCGGCCAGATGGCAACCGTCGTGGCGACGACCGGCCCGACGGGATAGAGCGCGAACTCGAACTCGGTGACCACGCCGAAGTTGCCGCCGCCGCCGCGCAGCCCCCAGAACAGGTCGGGGTGCTCGTCGGCGCTGGCGCGCACGACGCGACCATCGGCGGTCACGACCGTGGCCGCCACCAGCGCGTCGCAGCTGAGTCCGTGCTTCCGCCGGAGCCAGCCCAGGCCGCCGCTGAGCGTGAGCCCGGCGATGCCCGTGTCCGAGACGACGCCACCGGGCGTCGCGAGCCCGTGAACCTGTGCGGCGGCGTCGAGGTCCTTCCAGCGGGCACCGGCGCCGACGGTGGCGCGGCGTCGCTCCGGGTCCACCGCCACGGCCGCCATGCGCCGACAGGTCGATCACCAGCGCGCCGTCGCCGACGGCGAGGCCGGCGACGTTGTGGCCACCGCCCCGGATCGAGACGGGCAGGCCCGCCGCCCGGGCGAGCGCGATCGCCGCGACCACCTCGTCGGTCGACTCGACCCGCGCGATCACGGCCGGACGGTGGTCGATCATGCCGTTCCAGACCTGGCGGGCGTCGTCGTAGCGCGGGGTCGCCCGGACGGATCAGGCGCTCGGCGGGGATGGCCGGGGTGGTGCCGCGGGGTCGCGGTGACTTCCATCGGGTCTCCAGTGTGGGCGGCCACCGCGGGTGCGTGCGGCGTGCCGCTTCGAACAATACCGACTGGTCGGTACGTTACGATCCGACGGCAACGAGTCAATGCGACATTTGATCGAGATGTCGACCGACCGATTGGTCTGCTAGGCTCACGCCATGCCGCGAGACGGGACCGCCACGCGCGAACGCATCCTGGACGTCGCGACCGACATCGCGCTCGATCGCGGCTTCGCAGGCGGCCTCGCTCGACGAGGTCCTCGGCCAGTCGGGCGTCACCAAGGGCGCGTTCTACCACTACTTCGATTCGAAGGCGGACCTCGGCCGGGCCATCCTCGACCGGTACGCGACCGCCGACCTCGAGACGCTCGACCGCCTGTGGACCCAGGCGGAGCAGCTGTCACGCGACCCGTTGCAGCAGCTCCTGGTGTTCGTCGGGCTGTTCGCGAACCTGGACGAGCTCGCGACCGACGATCCCGGCTGCCTGTACGCGACGTTCATCTACGAGCGCCAGCTGGGCGTCGACGGCGCGATCGACGTGATCCGAGGCGTCGGTCAAGGCCTGGCGCGACGCGATTCCGGCGCGAAGCTCGACGAGGTCGTCGAGCGCTACCCGCCTCGCCTCGACGTGGATCTCGACGCGCTGTCGGACCTCGTGTTCAGCACCTCCGAGGGCGCCTACATCGTGGCCCGCGCGACGCGCGACCCGGACCTCGTCCGCGGCCAGCTCCTCCAGGTGCGCGCCTACCTCGAGCTGCTGTTCACCCCGGACCTCGGGTCCGCTCAGGCCACCCGATCGGACACGCGCAGGCGCCGCGGTAGATCCGCGAAGGGTCAGGCGCTCTCGCCGCGGGCGGCGAACAGCTCCTCGTAGTTCGTCTCGTCGACGCCCTTGTCGACGTCCGACTTCGTCAGCAGCAGCGGGGCGCGACGCTCGCGGATCGTCTCTTCGGTGATGATGCATTTGCGGACGTCGGTGCGCTCCGGGATGTCGAACATCACCTCGAGCAGCGCCTCCTCCACGATCGAGCGGAGGGCCCGGGCGCCGGTCTTGCGGTCCAGCGCGACCTCGGCTGCCGCCTTGAGGGCGCCGTCGGTGAACACCAGCTCCACCTTGTCCAGCTGCAGGAACTTCTGGAACTGGCGGGTGACGGCGTTCTTCGGCTCGACGAGGACGCGCATCAGGTCGTCGGCCGTCAGCGGCGACAGCGTGACGATGACCGGCAGCCGGCCGATGAACTCGGGGATCAGCCCGTACTTGAGCAGGTCCTCGGGCATCAGCTTCTCGATGATCTTGGCCCGGTCGGCGCGGGACATCCCGCCCTCGGAGCCGAAGCCGATCGGGCGCTTGCCCACCCGCTCCTCGACGATCTTCTCCAGGCCGTCGAACGCCCCGCCGCAGATGAACAGGATGTTCGTCGTGTCGATCTGGATGAAGTCCTGGTGGGGGTGCTTCCGGCCGCCCTGGGGCGGCACGTTGGCGAGCGTCCCCTCGAGGATCTTGAGCAGCGCCTGCTGGACGCCCTCGCCGGACACGTCGCGGGTGATCGACGGGTTGTCCGCCTTGCGGGCGATCTTGTCGATCTCGTCGATGTAGATGATCCCGCGCTGGGCCCGGGCGACGTCGAAGTCGGCGGCCTGGATCAGCCGCAGCAGGATGTTCTCGACGTCCTCGCCGACGTAGCCGGCCTCGGTCAGCGAGGTGGCGTCCGCGATGCAGAACGGGACGTCGAGGATCCGGGCGAGCGTCTGGGCGAGCAGCGTCTTGCCGGAGCCCGTCGGGCCGACCAGCAGGACGTTCGACTTCTGGAGCTCGACGTCGTCGACCGCGGACCCGGCGTTGATCCGCTTGTAGTGGTTGTAGACCGCGACCGAGAGGACCTTCTTGGCCTTCTCCTGCGAGATCACGTACTGGTCGAGGGAGACGGTGATCTGGCGGGGGTTCGGGAGCTTCTGCTGGGCCGGGCGCGTCTTGGGCGCCTCCAGCATCTCCTCCTCGATGATCTCCTGGCACAGGTTGATGCACTCGTCGCAGATGTAGACGCCCTGCCCCGCGATGAGCTTGCGGACCTGCTCCTGGCTCTTGCCGCAGAACGAGCAGCGGTAGGGAACCTTCGTTCCCTTCGAGCCCGAGGTGGTCACCGGCACCCTGCTACCCCTGTGCTATTGGTCGGTCGCGGGACCCGGCTCGGCCGCGTCCGTCTCCGCCTCCCCGGCCGGTCCCTCGCCGCCCGACCGCCCGGCGTCGTGCGCCTGCGCGATCAGCGAGTCGCCCGTCAGGGTGTACACCGCGTCGATGATGCCATATGCCTTCGCGTCGTCGGGACCCATGAAATAGTCCCGATCGGTGTCGCGGATCACCTTGTCCACCGGCTGGCCCGTGTGGTTGGCGAGGATCTCGTGGTTGACCCGGACGAGATACTCCCACTCCTTCATCTGGATCGCCGCGTCGGGGGCGTTGCCCCGGAAGCCGCCCGAGCCCTGGTGGATCATCACCCGGCTGTGCGGCAGCGCATAGCGCTTGCCCTTCGCGCCCGCGGCGAGCAGCACCGCCGCCATCGACGCCGCCATGCCGATGCAGATCGTGCTCACCGGCGCCCGCAGGTACTGCATGGTGTCGTAGATCGCGAGGCCGCTGGTCACGACGCCGCCGGGCGAGTTGATGTACAGGCTGATGTCCTTCTCCGGGTCCTCGGACTCGAGGAACAGCAGCTGGGCGATGACCAGGTTCGCGAGGTGGTCGTCGATCGCGTCGCCGAGGAAGATGATCCGCTCGCGCAGCAGCCGCGAGTAGATGTCGTACGCGCGCTCTCCGCGGCTGGTGGATTCGATGACCATCGGGACGAGCATTCGGGGTCTCCCCTGCACTGGGTCGGGCGGTTCGGGCATCGGCGGGTGCGTGCTGTGGTGGATGGTCAGTGGATGGTCGGTGGTCAGCGGTCGGCGGTGGCCGCTTCGGCGCCGGATCGTCGGCCGTGGCCTCCGCGGTCGGCGGGGTCGCGGCGGCGTTCGAGCCCGGGATCGAGCCCGGATCGGTGGCGTCGATGGCGGCCGCGGCCTCGGCCTCGGGCGCGTCCACCGCCGACGGCGCGTCGTCCTCGAGGTGCGGCAGCGGCGGGTGCTCCGGGTGCGCGGTGAGCCAGCGGTCGACGAGCGTCTCGACGGTCCGCGTCCGGCGCAGCGTGCTGCGGATGAAGTTGCGCCCGCGCTCGGACTCGAAGTACGCGATGGTCTTGGCGTCGCCCTGGTAGCGCTCGCGGGCGAGCTGGACCTGGCCCTCGACGTCGGCGTCCGGGACGTCGATCCCCTCGGTCTCCGCGATCTTGGACAGCACCAGCAGCACCCTGACCCGCTGCTCGGCGCGCGGCCGGAACTCGGTGTGCAGGTCCGCCTCGGTCTTCTCGGTCGCCTTGAGGTAGGCGGGCTCCGAGATCCCCTGGCGCGCCAGGGTGCTCCGGAACTCGTCGTGCATCACCTCGACCTCCTGGTCGACCAGGATGTCGGGGAGGTCGATGGTCGCGTTGGCGACGGCGTACTCGATGATCCGGTCGCTGAACTCGTGGCGGGCCTTGTCGAGCGCGTTGCGGCGGAGGCGCTCGCCGACGTCGGCCTTGAGCGCCGCGAGGTCCGCGTAGTCGCCCATCGACTGCGCGAACGCGTCGTCGGCATCCGGAAGGACCTTCTCGCGGAGCTCCTTCAGGTCGACCGCGAAGTGGACCTGCTGGCCGGCCAGCGACTCCTCGGGGTAGTCGTCGGGAAACGTGATGTCGAACTCGGTCGACTCGCCCGGCTTCAGGCCCACCAGGTTGGCCTCGAACCCCGGGATCAGCCGGTCCTCGCCGATGATCAGCGGCATCCGCTCGGTCGTGCCGCCGTCGAACGGCACGCCGTCCTTGGTGCCGGCGAAGCCGATCACCGCCCAGTCGCCGTCCTTCGCCCCGCGGTCCTCGACGGCCGCGAGCGTCGCGTTCTGGTCGCGCAGCTCCTCGACGACGGTGTCGATCTTCGGGTCGTCGACCGTCTCGATCTCGGGCGAGAAGTTGAAGTTCGCGTAGTCGCCCAGCTCCACCTCGGGCCGCACCTGGACCGTCGCCTTGAACCGGAGCGGCTTGCCCTCGACGGCCTCGACGACCTCCACGTCCGCGTTCGTCAGCGGGACGATGTCCTGCTCGACGATCGCCTCGCGGTACGAGTCCTGCACGAGGTGCTCGACGGCCTCGTCGAGGACGGCGCCGGGCCCGAGGACGCGCTCCAGGATCGGCCGGGGCGCCTTGCCGGGACGGAACCCGGCGACCCGCGTCCGACGGGAGAGGCGGCCGACGGCGTCGCTGACGGCGCGGTCGAGGCGGTCGGCGGGGACCTCGATCTCGAGGAGGATGGAGCTCTTGGGGGCGGGCGTCGCGGTCACGTGCATCGGACCGCGAGTATAGGGTGGGTGGGCTCCGCGAGGCCGGAGCGCAGCCCGCCGCGGCCGGCCGGGATGGCGACCGGCGCGCGCGACTCGCTGGTAGGCGAGGTCGGGGTCGAACCGACACGCCGCTCACGCGGCACCGGCTCCTAAGGCCGGCGCGTCTGCCATTCCGCCACTCGCCCGTGGGCGAGTCTAGCGGTCGCCCGTCCCGCTACGCGCCGGTCGGCGGCGTGGGCGGCGTGGGCGGCGTCGTGGGGAGACGAGTCGGCCGCGACGATGCGCTCGGCGGCGCGGCGCTCGCGGACCTTGGCCAGCTGGGCTCGTCGAAGCTGCCGCCCGTCGCGAGCATCTCGTCGATGATCTGGCGGCCGAAGCGCAGGATCAGGATCCGCGTCAGGGGCAGGAGGAAGAAGAACGCCGTCGAGCGAGCGGACCGCTTCTTCCGCTCCGGCGCCGAGTCGCTCGAGGTAGTCGGCGAAGTTTCGCTCGAGCGCGCCGCGCACCTTCGTCCCGTCGTCGCCGAGCGCCCGCAGCGCCTTGTCGACCTCGTCGGGCAGCAAGGACTTGGGCAAGCGGATCCGGGCGCCCGAAGATCGCGTAGCGGGTCCGACGGACGACCTTCTGCGGCCCACCGACCGCGAGGAAGCCGATGCCGGCGGCGGCGCCCGGCCACCTTGGCCGGGTTGCGCTTGATCTTGGCCTTGACGTCCACGGCGGCGCGCGCGGCCGCCTCGAGCCGCTCGAGCTCGTCTTCGAGCTCCTCGCGCACGAGAACGCGCCTGCGCCTGGGCCGCCAACACCTCGGGTCGTCCGGCGGCATCGTCGCCACGAGCAGCCGGGCCTCGACGGCCGCGAGGGCCTCGGCCTCCGCCAGCGCCTCCGGGCTTCCGGCCCCGGGCGTCCCGATCCGGCCCGGTCACGACCGGCGCCCCGGCATCCGTGCCTGAGCCCATTCGATGGTCTCCTTCGTCGTGTCGATCGTGGTCTGCGGGATGTACCGGGCCTTGAGCGCCTCGAAGTCGATGCCGCCGTTCGCCGCGAAGGCTCCGGCGAGCGCGGGCGCGACGACCCAGCAGCACCGCGAGCCCGATCGCGATCGCGACGTGCCAGGTGAACGTGATCGCCGAGAACGCGCCGAACAGGCCGCCCACGACGAGACCGATCCCGGCGCCCGCGACGGCGCCCTGTCCGCCGCCCATCCGGCCGCCCACGAACGCCCCGACGATCAGGCCGATCGCGGCCCAGATCAGGATGCCCACGACCATCGGGCGGCTGCCGGGATCGATCGCGAGCCGGACGAGGCCGGCCGCCAGCAGGCCGATCAGCGCGCCGACGATCAGGCCGCCGACCAGGCCGCCGACCGCTCCGCTGGCCGTGCCGCCGCGGGCGCCGAGCAGCAGGCCGCCGATGCCGACCAGCGCGGCCCCGATGGCCGCGCCGTAGGCGAACGAGATGTCGCCGGGGTCGGCCACGGTCGTGAACTGGCTCGCGATCTGGCGGTAGACGGTGTTGAGGACGTTCGTGCCGAACACGATCGTCACGACCAGGCGCCACCGCGAACGCGATCGCGAACGCGCGGGTGAGGCCGCTGGATCGGAGGGCGGCCAGCACCGCGAACACGGCGCTGGCGATCGAGGAACTCCGTCCCGAGCAGGACGCCCCAGCCGAGCGACCCGAACAGCCACTCCCCGAGGAACAGGAACAGCCCGATGAGGAGGAGGAAGACGACGAAGATGAGGGCGATCGCGGCGAGCCCGCCGAGCGCGAGCGTCCGGAGGATCTCGTCCTTGATCTCGTTGGCTTCGGTCTTCGCCAGCTCGATGTGGGCGCGGACCATGCGGGTCGCCGCGACCCGGACGGCCTGCAGCTGGGCAAACAGGCCCGACGGGGGCTCGGAGGCCGGGCGCGAGCTGTCCGGGTTGGGCCGATCGGGATCCAGGGGTCGTCCTCCGCGTGGTGGGCGTGCGTTCGGGAGACCGCTTGGACTATAGCAGCGCCCGATGGGCGCACCCGTCGAGTACGCTCGCGGCATGGCCGATGCAACGGCGTTTCAACCGGCGGCCGCCGGAGCCGGGCGCGCGCTGGTCACCGCGGAGCTGCTCGCGATCGGCACCGAGCTGACGGTCGGCGAGACGACCGACACCAACAGCGGCGAGCTCGCCCGGTCGATGGTCGCCCTGGGCGTGACGGTCGTCCGGATCTCGAACCTGCCGGACGACCTCGCGACGGTCGTCGACGCGCTGCGTGCGGCGCTCGGGCGCGCGGACCTCGTCGTGACCACCGGGGGCCTCGGGCCGACCCCCGACGACCTCACCCGGGAGGCGGTCGCGGAGGCGTGCGGCGAGCGACCGGTGGTCGACCCGGCCACGCTCGAGTGGCTGCAGGGGCTGTGGGCGCGCCGGCGCCAGCCGTTCCCGGCGACCAACACGAAGCAGGCGTGGACGCTCCCCTCGGCGCGGATCCTGGCGAACCCCCACGGGACGGCGCCCGGCTGGTGGGTCGACCGCCCCGACGGCCGGGTCATCGTCACGCTGCCCGGCCCACCGCGCGAGATGCGGCCGATGTGGGCGAACGAGGTCCGGCCGCGGCTGGCGGCCCGGGGCGTCGGCCTCGAGACGGAGGTCCGGACGCTCCGGCTCACCGGCATCGGCGAGTCGCAGGTGGCCGAGCGCCTGGGCGAGCCGCTGCTGCGCGCGACGAACCCGATCGTCGCGACCTACGCGCGCCAGGAGGCGGTGGACGTCCGCATCTCCGCCCGCGCCGAGGACGGGCGCTCCGCTCGCGACCTCGCCGACGCCGCCGAGGCCGTGGTGGTCGCGGAGCTGGGTGAGTTCGTCTGGGGACGCGGCGACGTCACCTGGGCGGGCGCGCTGGCCGAGGCGCTGGACGCGCGCGGCTGGACGCTGGCGACGACCGAGACCGGCACGGGCGGGGCGCTGGTCGGCCTGCTGCGCGGGCTCGAGGCGGTTCGCCGGTCCGAGGTGGACCGCGGCGACGCGATCGAGGATGACCCGCGCGACCGGCCCGCGCGACGAGGCGCGGGACCTCGCCGAGGCCGACCGGGTCCGCTCGGCCGGCGGTGCCGACGTCGGGCTGTCGCTGCGCGCGCTCGCGGCGGGCGACGACACGGCCGTCCACATCGGCATCGTGACGCCCGAGGGCCGGCACGCGGAGCGCCGGCTGGCGTTCCTGCGCGGGACGACCGGCGCCGAGCGGGCCGCGATCAACGGCGCGGCGGTGCTGCTGACGGTGCTCCGGGAGCGCTCCGGCGGCTAGCGGCGGGCGGCCCGGCGCAGCGCGGGCAGGTCGACGATCACGATCGCGTCGCGCTCGATGCGGATCAGGCCGTCGTCGACGAACCAGCCGAGCAGCTTGTTCACGCTCTGGCGGGTGCTGCCGACCATGGCCGCGAGCTCGCCCTGGGTGATCGGCCCGTCGAGCCGGATCTCGCCGTCGGTGGCGCGACCCTGCTCGTCCGCGAGGCGCGCCAGCCGCGCCGCCAGCCGGCCGGCGATGTCCAGGAAGTGCAGCTCCTCGACGTGGTTGGTCAGCCGCCGGAGCTCGTGGGCCAGGCCGGCGAACACGTGGTCGCGGATCGCGGGCACGTCGTTGACCAGCCGGCGGAACTGCTCGCGCGGGAGGATCAGCGTCTCCGTGGCGTCGACCGCCGTCGCCGACGCCGAGCGCGGCGCCCCGTCGAGCAGCGACAGGGCACCGAAGAACTCCTCGGGCCGCAGGGTGGCGAGGATGGCCTCGACGCCGGTGTCCGACGGGCTGGAGATCTTGACCCGGCCGCTGAGCACGATGTGCAGCGCGTCGCCGGGGTCGCCCTGGTGGAAGATCACCTCCCCGCGCCGGTAGCGACGCGTCCGGACGGTGGCCGCGATGCGGTCGAGGTCCTCGTCGTCGAGGTCGTGGAACAGCGGCATCCCCCCGAGCGCGGCTCGGAGCGTGGCCGGGTCCGTCGCCTGTCGCGTCTGGCTCACGGCCAAATCCTACGACCGCCGCGCGAGCCGCCGGCCGCGGCGCCTCGCCGCTCAGGTGATCGACAGGACCGGCGTCTGCGCCGATTCGGCCCGGATGCTCATCCGCGCGGCGACCTGTCCGGCGAGCGCCTCGAGGGCCTCCGCGGCCGCCCCCGGCTCGCGCTGGGCGACGGCCGGCACGCCGGCGTCGCCGCCCTGTCGGACGGTGACGTCGAGCGGGATCTTGCCCAGGAAGTCGAGCCCGTGCTGCTGGGCGAACCGCTCGCCGCCGCCACGGCCGAAGATCTCGTGCGACTCCCCGCAGTGCGGGCAGACGAACGCGCTCATGTTCTCGACCACGCCGATCACCGGCACGTTGAGCCGCTGGAGCATCGCGAGCGCCTTGCCCACGTCCGCGAGCGCGACGTCCTGGGGCGTCGTCACCAGCACGGTGCCGCTGATCGGCACCGCCTGGGCCAGCGTGAGCTGGGCATCCGAGGTGCCGGGCGGCAGGTCGATCACCAGGTAGTCGAGCTCGCCCCACTCCACGTCGCGCAGGAACTGCGAGATCGCGCCGCCGATCAGCGGGCCGCGCCACACGATCGGCTGGCCCTCGGGCACGAAGAACTGGATCGAGATGACCTTCACGCCGTGGCGCTCGAGGGGGACGATCTTGTTGTTCGCGCTCGACGTCGGCTGCCCCTCCACGCCGAGCATCATCGGGATGTTGGGCCCGGTGATGTCGGCGTCGAGCAGGCCGACGGCGGCCCCGGCGCGCGCCAGCGCGACCGCGAGGTTGACGCTGACCGTGCTCTTGCCCACGCCGCCCTTGCCCGAGGCGACGGCGATCACGTTCTTGACGCCGGGCAGGATCTGCTCCGGCGCGCGAGGCGTGGCGCGGCGGACCGTGGCGCCCCACTCGATCGCGAGGCCCGCGACCCCCACCGGGTCCAGCGCACGCCGGACCTCGGACTCGATCTGGTCCTTGAGCGGGCAGGCCGGCGTCGTCAGCTCGATCGTGAACGCGACGTCGGCGCCGTCGATGACGAGGTCCCGGATCATGTTCCGGGTCACGAGGTCGCCGCCGAGCTCGGGCTCCTGGACGGTGCGGAGGGCATCGAGGACGGCTGCCTCGGAGATGGCGCTCATCAGGGTCGGGTTCGCTCCTGTGCGGCGGGTCGGATCGTTGACCGGTGCACGACCCGTGGCCATCGTACCCTCGGCCCGCCGCGAACGGGAACCTCGCGTCCGGCGGGCGCGACAGTCGTGCCGGCCCGCGCATGGGGCCTCGCGGCGCGATCCCTGCGAATTGACGGGCCACGCGATCCCGGTCGTGCGAATCTCGCACCCCGATGGCGCCGAATCCGGACCGGTTCGTGCATTTGACACCCCCTTAACGCGCCCCTATCGTGCGAAGCGTTGGGAGGCGGCGCGAGGGGGCCTTGCTGCGACCGACGCCCGGGGGTTTCGCCCGTCCGGATCGCCAGCATCTGGCCCGCCGCAGCAGGAGCATCGCCACCGGTGAGCGACGTCGACGTCCGGTTGGTCCAGGTCACGAAGACCTACGGGGACGCGTTCGCCGTCGACCACGTCGACCTCGACGTCGTGAAGGGCGAGTTCTTCAGCCTCCTGGGCCCGTCGGGCTGCGGCAAGACGACGACCCTGCGGATGATCGGCGGGTTCGAGCAGCCGACGTCGGGCCTGATCGAGCTCCAGGGGACGGACGTCACCTGGCTGCCGCCGTACCAGCGGCACGTGAACACCGTCTTCCAGAACTACGCGCTGTTCCCCCACCTGACGATCTTCGAGAACGTGGCGTTCGGGCTGCGCCGCACGGGCGTCAAGGACAGCGAGGTCAAGAGCCGCGTCACCCAGATGCTGGAGCTCGTCGAGCTGCCGGGGTTCGAGCGCCGCAAGCCCACCCAGATCTCGGGCGGCCAGGCCCAGCGCGTCGCGCTCGCCCGGGCGCTCATCAACCGGCCGGCCGTCCTCCTCCTCGACGAGCCGCTGGGCGCCCTCGACCTCAAGCTGCGCAAGCAGATGCAGGTCGAGCTCAAGCGGATCCAGCAGGAGGTCGGGATCACGTTCATCTACGTGACCCATGACCAGGAGGAGGCGATGACGATGTCGGATCGCATCGCCGTGATGAACCGGGGCCGGTACGAGCAGCTGGGCGACCCGGAGACGCTCTACGAACGGCCGACGACGCGCTTCGTCGCTGGGTTCCTGGGCATCAGCAACCTCCTCGGCGGGCACTGCGAGGGCGCCCAGGGCGACCACGGCAACATCCGCCTCGCCGACGACACGATGGTCCTCGCCCCGGCGGCCGCGGTCTACGGTCGAACCGAGGTCGACGTCGGCGTGCGGCCCGAGAAGATCCGCCTCCATCACGACGGCGACCCCACCCCGGCCGGCCACAACCATCTCGCGGGCGTCGTGGCCGACGCGTCGTACATGGGCGTGAGCACGCAGTACATCGTCGAGACCCACAGCGGGGCTCGGGTCATGGTCTATGAGCAGAACATCGAACGGACGACGAAGGCCGAGCTGTGGGCTCGCGGGGACCAGGTGCACCTGACCTGGTCGCCCGACCACACGTTCGTCGTCGACGCATCGGGCGAGCCGGCCGTGCAGGCGGCCGAGTGACAGCCCATTCCTGGAGGAGGCTTCCAACGTGGATCGCGACACCCTGAACTCGACCCCGATCAGCCGCCGACGCGTCCTCGCGGGCGGCGCCATGGCCGGCATGGCCGCCTTCCTGGCGGCGTGCGGGACCCGCGGCACCGCGGCGACGGCGGCACCGGCAGCGTCGACGCCGGCCGCCTCGGCGAGCGGCGCCCCGCCGAGCACCGGCGCGTCCGCGAGCGCCGCGGCCGGCGGCGAGCCGGTCGCGACCGCATCGCCCGAGCTCAACTGGGCGAACTGGACGTACTACATGGACATCGACCCCAACGACCAGGCGAAGCATCCGACGCTCGAAGGCTTCACGGCCAAGTACGGGACGGTGGTCAACTACCAGGAGGTCATCGACGGCAACGACGAGTTCGTCGCCAAGATCGCGGACGCGGCCGCCGCCGGCAAGGACACCGGCTGGGACCTGATCACGCTGACCGACTGGATGGCGGCGAAGCTCATCCGCCGCGGCTGGGTCGAGGCGTTCGACACGGTCAACGTCCCCAACCTCATCGCCAACCTCAAGGACGTCTACCGGAACCTGCCGTGGGACCCGGACAACGCCCAGCACGCGCCGTGGCGCTCGGGCACGACCGGCATGGGCTTCAACAAGGACGTCACCGGCGAGCTCACGAGCCTGGCCGCGCTGTACACGGTCGATCCCAAGACCAAGGGCAAGGTCGAGTACCTGACCGAGATGCGCGACGCGATGGGCCTCTCGATGCTCTACCTCGGGCTCGACCCGGCCAACCCCACCAAGGCCGATGCCGATGCCGCGGTCGCCCTCATGCAGAAGGCCAAGGACGATGGCGTCATCCGCGACGTGAAGGGCCAGTCGTACACGACCGACCTCACCTCGGGCGACGCCGTGCTGGCGATGGCCTGGTCGGGCGACATGCCGTCGGCCACGATCGACCTGCCGTCGCTGCGCTTCAGCCTCCCGACCGAGGGCGGCATGCTCTGGACGGACAACCTGATGATCCCGAAGGCCGCCGCGCACAAGGGCACGGCCGAGCTCCTGATCAACTACTACTACGACCCCGCCGTGAGCGCCATCCTGACCTCGGGCGTGGACTACATCTCGCCGGTCAAGGGCACCGACGAGCTGATGATCGCGGCCGATCCGGCCGCCGCGGACAACGAGTTCGTCATCCCGCCCCCGGACTGGGTGGAGCGGCTGCACATCTTCGGCGCGCTGTCCGAAGAGGATGAGCTGTACTTCAACGAGCAGTTCGCCAAGGTGATCGGCGTCGGCTGACCGCCGACGGATCGACCGCACCGGACCGGAACGAGGCACCAGGTTGGGCGTCTGGCTGAAGCGGCACTCGTGGATCGTCCCGTACGCGCTGCTGTTGCCCGGGAATCCTGTGGCTGCTCCTGTTCTACGTGGTTCCCGCCTTCCAGATGTTCATCTCGTCCTTCTGGTCGGGGACGCTGGAACAGGGCTTCACGTTCTCGTTCGACAACTACACCAACTACACGACGGCGCTGGAGCAGTTCGCGCCGTTCTACGGCCGATCGATCGTGTACGCCGGCGCGGCGACGCTGCTGACCTTCCTCATCGCCTATCCGCTCGCGTACGCGATCGCGTTCAAGGGCGGTCGGCAGAAGAACCTGCTGCTGTTCCTCGTCGTCGCGCCGTTCTTCACGAGCTTCCTGCTGCGCACGATCTCCTGGAAGATCATCCTGAGCGACAACGGCCTGCTGCTCGGGCCGCTCAAGGACATCGGCGTGGTCCCCGAGGACTTCCGGCTGCTGGCCACCCCGATCGCCGTGATCTCCGGCATCACGTACAACTTCCTGCCGTTCATGACGCTGCCGATCTACGTCGCACTGGAGAAGGTCGACGTCCGGCTGGTCGAGGCCGCGAAGGACCTGTACGCGGGTCCGTGGCGGCCGGGCGGCGGGATCGTGGGCGCCGTCGTTGGGCGGCGGCCTGGCGGCGGTCCTGGGCGTGATCTTCGAGTGGAACCCGCTGCTCATGGGCGCGGCCGGGGCCATCGCGGGCGCGGTGATCGGCTGGTTCCTGGTGTCCGAGTCGTTCGTCCGGGTGACGTTTCCGCTGTCGCTCCCGGGCGTCTTCGCCGGGTCCCTGCTGACGTTCATCCCGGCGATCGGCGACTACATCAATGCCGAGTTCCTGGGCAATCCCGACACGCGGATGATCGGCAACGTCATCCAGAACAAGTTCCTGGCCCAGAACGACTACCCGACGGCGGCCGCGCTCTCGTTCATGCTCATGGCCGGCGTGCTGGTCGTCGTGGCGATCTATGCCCGCGTCCTTGGCACGGAAGACGTGTCGACGGGAAGGCTGTGACGTGAGCGACGCGGTCGTCGCGACCACCGCCCGCCCGCAACAAGGCGCGGGCGTCCTACGGCGCTTCCTCGACCGCTACCTGCTGATCATCTACACGATCCTGGCGGTCATCTATCTGATGCTGCCGGTCGCGCTGATCAT
The DNA here is from genome assembly GCA_963767945.1 of uncultured Chloroflexia bacterium. Classification (GTDB taxonomy): domain Bacteria; phylum Chloroflexota; class Limnocylindria; order Limnocylindrales; family CSP1-4; genus CAIXZV01. The sequence goes on from CAVYGH010000013.1 coordinate 1,036,568, forward strand.
CCTCTTCAGCTTCAACAACCCGGCCGGCAAGGCCAACGTCACCTGGCAGGGCTTCACGCTCAAGTACTGGCTGAATCCGCTCGGCGTGAACGGCCTGCCGGAGGCGGTCACCCTGAGCATCGTGATCGCGGTCCTGTGCACCCTGTTCGCGACGGTGCTTGGCACGCTGATCGCGCTGGCCCTCGTGCGCTACGACTTCCGTGGCCGGCGGGCGACGAACGCGCTGATCTTCCTGCCGATGGCGACGCCCGAGATCATCCTCGGCGCCTCGCTGCTGACGCTGTTCGTCTCGATCGGCACGGACCCGTTCTTCCCGTTGAACGCGGTGACCATCCTGATCGCGCACATCATGTTCAGCATCAGCTTCGTGGTGGTCACCGTCCGGGCGCGACTGGCGGGCTTTCCGCGCCACCTCGAGGAGGCCGCGATGGACCTCTACGCCAACGAGATCGCCACCTTCTGGAAGGTGACCTTCCCCCTGATCCTGCCCGGGATCATCGCGGCCGGGCTGCTCGTCTTCAGCCTGTCGATCGACGACTTCGTCGTGACCAACTTCACCTCCGGCAACGCCCAGACCTTCCCGATGTTCATCTACGCCAAGAACCGCGTCGGCGTGCCGGTCCAGGTCAACGTCATCGGCACGATCATCTTCGTGGTCGCGGTGAGCGCAGTGCTCCTGTCCACGATCCGCGCGCGTCGCCGCGCCTAGCCCCAGGGGAGGACATGCCATGACCGCCGTCTCCGAACCGTCCGCCGGACCCGACGCGTCCGCTCCCCTCCCCGACCGCTCGGTCGTGCCGCCGGTCTGGAGCCGGATCACCAACCTGGTCGTCGACCGCGGCGAGGGCTCGTGGCTGACGACGACCGATGGCGAGCGGTATCTCGACTACACCTCGGGGATCGGCGTCACCAACACGGGCCACGCCCACCCGCGGGTGGTCTCGGCGATCCAGGACCAGGCCGCCCGGCTGCTCCACGGCCAGCAGAACATCGTCTACCACGAGCCCGGGCTGCGGCTGTACGACCGGCTGGCGCACCTGCTGCCGGGCGGACCGTGGTCGGCGTTCCTCTCGAACTCGGGCGCGGAGGCGGTCGAGGCGGCGGTCAAGCTGGCGCGCGTCGCCACCGGCCGGCCCGCGATCATCGCGTTCCGCTACGGGTTCCACGGGCGCACGGCCCAGGCCATGTCGCTGACGGCCGCCAAGGACGTCTACCGGGGCGCCTTCGAGCCGCTGCCCGGGTCCGTGTACCACGCGGCCTACCCGTACTGCTATCGAGCCGCCGGCGGCGCCCACGACCCGTCCGCCTGCACCTGCGACTGGGAGGCGCAACTCGACCTGCTGTTCCACCAGCTGGTGTTTCCCGACAAGGTCGCCGGGATCATCGTCGAGCCGGTGATCGGCGAGGGCGGCTACATCGTCCCGTCACCGACGTTCCTGCCGCGCTTGCGCGAGATCACGGCGAGGCACGGGATCCTCCTGATCGCCGACGAGGTCCAGACGGGCTTCGGCCGCACGGGCGAGCTGTTCGCGGTCCAGCACTGGGACGTGGAGCCCGACATCGTCGTCCTGGCGAAGGGGATCGCCTCGGGGCTGCCGCTGTCCGGGATCCTCGCCCGGAAGGACCTCATGGACCGGCTGCCGCCCGGATCGCACGGCGGCACCTACGGTGGGAACGTCGTGGCCTGCGCGGCGGCGAACGCCACGCTGGACGTGATCGAGGACGAGGGCCTCGTCGACAACGCCCGCGATCGCGGCCGCCAGCTGCTCGACGGGCTGCGGGCGGCCTGCGCAGGCCGGGCGTCGGTCGGGGACGTGCGGGGCCTCGGGCTGATGGTCGCGATCGAGCTCGTGAAGGCCGGCGAGGGCGACGGTCGGGTCCCGGATCCCGACCTCACCAAGCGGATCCAGCAGGAGGCGTTCGCCCGCAACCTGCTGGTCCTCACGGCCGGCACCTACGTCAACGTGATCCGGATCATCCCGCCCCTGGTGACGACGGCCGACGAGGTCGACCGGGCGATCGGCATCCTGCGCGAGGCACTGGACGCGGCGGGCGCCTGACCGCACGATGCAGCCATGAGCGAGGGGACCGACCGCCGGCGACCCGGCGAGGATCCGGCGACGGCCGCGGGCCGCGGGCTGCCGCCGATCGGCCGCCGGGCGGTGATCTTCCTCGCGATCGACCTCATCGTGCTCGTCGTTGCCGCCCTCGTCCTCGGGCGGGAGCGGCTGGATGCCATGATCGCCCTCGCCGTGGGTTCGCTCTTCGCGCTCGCGGTCACCCTGCGGGCACGCGGGCAGCGCGAGCCGCGAACCCCGATCGACCCCGCCTGACGAGGAGAACCGTTCGTGACCGATCCCAACAAGGCCGACGCCGATCCCGTTGCCGCGCCGAGCGCCGCAGCGCCCGACGCCCAACCGACGGCCGCCGCCCCCGACGCCGAGGCGCCCGATGCGGTCGCACCGGACGTCGACCACCTGACGCCCGAGACCGAGTTCGAGGACCGCGAGCGCGCGGTGGGGATCGACCCCGACGAGCCCTTGCCCGGCGAGCGTGGGCTGCGGGCCATCCTGTTCGGAGCGATCGCGCTGTTCGGGATCCCTGCCGTGCTGGGCGGCGGCATCGCGGCCGGCTACCCGATCATCGGGGTCGTCCTCGCCATCGCGCTCGGGGCGGTGTGCCTGCTGCTCGCTCGCGGGCGCGCCTGACCCGTCGAGGTGATCGAACCCAACCGCCTGTCGACTCCCGGAGAGGCGGCTGCGCGCCAGCGGGTCGAGGTCGTCTTCGAGGCGATCGACCGCCTCGCGCCGAGCGTGCTGGCTGAAGCCGCGATCGGTCGAACCGACCCCGACGAGCGCGACCGGCTCCTGGATGTCCTCGATGCCGCCGTGATCCGGAGCGGCCGGGAGGAGCTGCTCGACGAAGCGCGCGAGCCCCTGAACGGTGCCCTGCAGGCAAAGGTCGCCAAGTCGCTCCTGGGGGCGGCTTACGGCGCCCTCCTTGTCAGCTCGGGCAACGTCGACGATCGGGTGGCGGCGTTCCAGGCGATCGACGACGCCGTGTGCGTTGCCGTGGCCGAGGACCTGCTGGCGCTCGATGACGCGCGGGCGCTCTCCGACCCTGGTCGTGCGCTGCTCGGATTGCCGCCGGTCGGCGACGTGGACACCGAATCCTCCGAACTCGTTCGCGGGCCGTACCCGTGGGAGCCGACCGACACCGACTGGGCCGAGGCCCAGGGAGTCGCCGGCATCGACCCGGACGCGCCACTCCCCGGTGGGCGCGGGCTGCGCCTGATCCTGTTCGGCGCGATCGCGGTGTTCGGCATCCCGATCGCGATCGGCGCGGGGCTCGCGGAGGGCCAGCCGCTGCTGGGCGTGCTCGTGGCGCTCGCCATCGGGGCCCTGTGCTGGACGTTCGCGACGTTCCGCCGCGCGCGGTGACGCCGGCCTAGGCGGTGGCTCGCAGCCGGCGCAGGAGCTCGTCGTGGAGCACGCCGTTCGAGCCCACGAACGAGTCGGCGTCGATCCGCCGCTCGCCGTGCACGTCGGTGACCCGGCCGCCCGCCTCCTCGATGACGACCTGCGGCGCGGCGAGGTCCCACGGATGCATCCCGGTCTCCATCATGGCCTCGGCCGCGCCCTCGGCGACCAGCGCGTAGCCCCAGAAGTCGCCGAAGCCGCGGTCGCGCCACGAGGCGTCGATCAGGGCGTCGAACCCGGGCATCAGGCCGCTCGCCACGTTGTCGCGGTGGCTGCCGTAGACGAGCTGCGCGTCCTCGATCGAGGCCACTCGCGAGACGCGGATCGCCCGGCGTCCGTCCGGCCCGTCGCTCCACGCCCCGCCGCCGCGCGACGCGAACCACCGCTCGCGCATCGCCGGCGCCGAGATCACCCCGACCTGCATCTCGCCGTCGTGCTCCACCGCCAGCAGCGTCCCGAACAGCGGCACGCCCCGGATGAAGTTGTGCGTGCCGTCGATCGGGTCGATGAACCAGCGGGTGGCGGAGGCGCCGGCTGCCACGCCGTACTCCTCCCCCACCAGGCCGTGATCCGGCCAGCGGGCGAGGATGCGCGACCGGATCTCGCGCTCGATCGCCCGATCGGCGACGGTCACGAACGTCCGGTCCGGCTTGCGCTCGAGATCGAGGTCGCGCCGGAAGTGCTCGCGGGCGGTCGCGTCGGCCGCGTCGCAGGCGTCGAGCGCGAAGTCCAGCCACTCGCGCAGCTGCGCGTCCGGGACGCGCGCGCGGCCGGCGCTCCAGCCCGGTCCGTAGCCGTCGGTCGATGCGTCGCTCATGGCACCGATGATGCCCTGCTCAGGCCCGGATCCGTGCGCCGGTCGGGTCGAACAGCGGCTCCCGCGCGACCTCGCAGCCGACCCACGACCCGAACACGTCGACCTCGCCGCGCGCGCCGACCGGGACGTCCGGCGGGAGGTAGGCGTAGGCGATGCTGCGCCCGACGCTGAAGCCGTAGCCGCCGGAGGTGACCCGGCCGACGACCCCACCGTCGACCCGCACGGGCTCGTTGCCGAGGCAGACCGATCGCGGGTCGTCGAGCACGAGGCAGCGCAGCCGCTTCCGCGGCCCCGACGCCTTCGCGGCGACAAGCGCGTCGCGACCCAGGAAGTCGCCCACCTCGAGCGCGACCGCGAAGCCCAGGCCCGCCTCGAACGGCGTCTCCTCGGGCGTGATGTCGGCCGCCCAGGCGCGGTAGCCCTTCTCCAGCCGCAGGGCGTCGATGGCGCGGTAGCCGCCGGCGACCAGCCCGTGCGCCGCGCCGGCGCTCCACAGCGTGTCCCACAGCGCGGCGCCGTACTCCGCGTGCGCGTAGAGCTCCCAGCCCAGCTCGCCGACGTAGGTGACCCGCAGGGCGTACACGGGCACGTCGCCGACCGTGATCGCGCGGGCCGTGAGGTACGGGAAGGCCGCGTCGGAGACGTCGTCGGTCGTCGTGGAGGCCAGGATGTCGCGGGCGCGCGGGCCCCACAGCGCGTAACAGGCCCGGCCCGAGGTGAGGTCGTTGATCAGCACCGATCCGTCGCGCGGCGCATGGCGCCGGATCCAGGCGAGGTCGTGGTTGCCGAACGCGGTTCCCGTCACCAGCAGGAAGCGGTCGGGCGTGACCCGGGTCACGGTCAGGTCGCACTCGATGCCGCCGCGGCGATTGAGCAGCTGGGTGTAGGTGACGCTGCCGACCGCCCGGTCCACGTCGTTGGCGCACAGCCACTGGAGCAGCGCGGCCGCGCCCGGGCCCACGACCTCGATCTTGGCGAACGACGTCTCGTCGAACAGGGCGGCCGTCGCCCGGGTCGCCAGCGCCTCGGCGCCGATGGCCGGGCTCCAGTGCCGGCCGGCCCAGCCGCGCGGCCGGAGCGCCTCGAGATCCGCGGCCGTCGCGACGCCCGCGCCGCCGGCGTTCGGCTCGAACCAGTTCGCCCGCTCCCACGAGGCCTTCTCGCCGAACGACGCCCCGAGCCCGGACAGCCGCGCATACGCCGGCGACACGCGCAGCGGCCGGCCCGCCAGGCGCTCCTCGTTCGGGTAGTGGATGTCGTAGTAGGTGGCGTAGTTCTCGAGGCTGCGGGCGAGCGTGTACGAGCGGCTGCGGTACTGGGCGCCGAAGCGGCGGATGTCCATCCGCCACAGGTCGAGCTCCGGCTCCCCGTCCACGATCCACGAGGCCACCTGGCGCCCGATGCCCCCGGCGCCCGCGATCCCGTGGGCGCAGAACCCGGCGGCCACGAACAGGCCGGCCACCTCGGACTCGCCGAGGATGAACTCGTTGTCGGGGGTGAAGCCCTCGGGCCCGTTGATCATCCGGGTCACCGGCGCGTCCGCGATCGCGGGGACCCGGCGGATCGCGCCGGCCATGATCGGCTCGAAGCGCGGCCAGTCCGCGTCGAGCAGGCGGTGGTTGAAGTCGGGCGGGATGCCGTCGAGCCCCCACGGCATCGGGTCGCGCTCGTAGCCGCCCATGCACAGGCCGCCGACCTCCTCGCGGAAGTAGACGAGGTTGTCCGGGTCGCGGAGCTGGGGCAGGCCGGGCTCGACCCCGGCGATCGGGGCGGTGAGCAGGTACTGGTGCGCCATCGGCACGATGGGCAGCGTGATCCCGGCGAGCCGGCCGATCTCCGGCGCGTACATGCCGCCGGCGTTGACCACGACCTCGGCCTCGATCGTCGACCGCTCGCCGTCGTGCTCGACCTCGACGCCGGTGACCCGCCCGTCGCGCACGCCGATCCCGACCACGCGATGGTGGTTCCGGATCGTCACCCCGCGCCGCCGCGCGCCTGCCGCGAGGGCGAACGCGAGGTTCGACGGGTCGAGCCAGCCGTCGGTCGGCAGCCACAGCGCGCCCAGGACGCCGTCGGTGGCCATCAACGGGAACCGGTCCCGGGCCTCGTCGGCCGTGATCAGCTCGATCGCCAGCCCGAACGTCCTCGCCCAGCCGGCCTGGCGCTGGAGCTCCTCGAACCGCGCGACCGACGACGCGAGCCGCAGCGATCCGACCTCGTGCCACGAGGGATCGACCCCGGTCTCCTCGGCCAAGCCGCCGGTAGAGCTCGACCCCGGACATCATCATCCGGGTCAGCGTCACCGATCCACGCAGCTGCCCGACCAGCCCCGCGCTGTGGAACGTCGAGCCCGAGGTGAGCTCCGCGCGGTCGACCAGCACCACGTCCTGCCAGCCGCGCGCGGCGAGGTGGTAGGCGATCGACGTGCCGCCGACGCCGCCGCCGATGACCACCGCCCGGGCGTGCTCGACCATCGCCCGAAGCCTAGCCGCGCCGAAATCGCATCGCGGGGCCGTCCCGCGACGCGCTCAGTGACAGGCCCCGCTGCTCTCGTCCGCGAACGACCCGTCGGTGGACAGGAACGGGTCGACCAGCCGTCCGCGTGCAGCGTGACCTGGATCACGCCCAGCAGGTGACCCTGGCGCACGAGGGAGTTCGGCTTCGTCCCGCCCATGCCGCGGAGCTCGCCGCCGCCCGTGCCCACGACGATCTCGGTGATCCCCCGCTCGCGGTCGCGGTTGCCGTCGGGATCCTGGGGCGCGAACCGCTCGTAGTCGTGGTCGTGGCCGTTGAGCACGAGGTCGGCGCCCGCGGCGTACAGCGCGTCCCAGAACGGGGCGACCGAGGGGTCGTTCCCGTGCTCCTCGCCGCTGCTGAACCGCGGCTGGTGCCACAGCGCGAGCGTGCAACGCGCGTCGCTCTCGCGCAGGTCCTCGCGCAGCCAGCGCAGCTGCGGCGAGCCCTGGCCGCAGCCACCGGTGATCTCGCGGCAGTTGGCGTCGAGCGCGATCACGTGCCAGTCGCCGATGTCGCGCGAGTACCAGGTGTCGCCGTCGGGGGTCGCGCGGCGGCCGAAGTAGTCGCGATAGCCCGCGGCGTTCGGCGTGTGGTAGTCGTGGTTGCCCGGAACCGGCAGCTCGGTCCGGTCCTTGACCCGGCCCCACGACGGGTCGTAGCAGTCGCGGAACTCGGCCGCGGACCCGTCGTCGTAGGCGTTGTCGCCGAGCGTGAACACGATGCCCTCGTTGTCCGCGACGAGCCTGGCGGTCTGCTCGTCGTCGTTGTGGTCACAGGTGGCGATGTCGCCGGCGCCGATGAGGATCGGGTCCGCCGGTGGCGGGCTCGACGGCGCGCCGGACGACGCGACCGTGGGCGACGGGGCGATGGCGACGGACGGCGACGGTCGCGGTGGATGTCGACGGCGCAGTGGACGACGACCGGACCGGCGCCGCCGTTCCCGGCGGCGCGGAGCCGTCGACGACGCCCGTCGCCGGCGCCTGCGGGCGCAGCCCACCGATCAGCCACACGACGACGAGCGTCGCCGCGACGGCGACGACGACGGTCGCGACGACGGCACGCAGGGACGGCCGCGGCTGCGGCGTCGGCGGGGCTGGCTCCACGCGCCCAGCCTACCGGCGGGGAGCGCGCGCCGGGATCAGTCGCCGGTCACCGCGCCCAGGGCGTGCTCGAAGCGGGGCGTCGCCGCGTTGGCGAGCAGCCGGTCGAAGTGCTCGGACGCGTAGCCGCGGAAGTCGACATCGAGCGTGCTGACGCCCTGCTGCAGGACGCCCCACATCGCCTCGCGGAAGTCCGACACGACCCGGAACAGGCACAGCCGCGCGAGCCGGTCGGCACGCGGCGCGCCGACGCCGTCGTAGGCGGCGAGGAACGCCGCGTCCTCGTCCTCGCCGAGGTCGTTGTTGACGCTGAAGTTGCCGAGGTCGAAGAACGGGTCGCCCATGCCGGCGTACTCCCAGTCCACGATCCGCATCCGCGCCCCGTCGTCGATCAGGTTGCCCGGCAGGAAGTCGTTGTGGCAGGGCCGGAGCTCGAGCGGGTTCGTGATCAGCGCGAGCTCGATCCGCCGCCCGATGGCCTGGGCCAGCGCGTACTCCGGCGGCACCGGGACGCCGCGGGCCTCGGCGAGCGCCCGGTACGCCTCGCACACGCGCAGCGGGATGAACAGGCCCGGGATCGCCGGGCCCTCGTGGAAGCGCCGCACGGAGTCGGCGACACGGCCGATGACGTCCGGCCGATGGACGTCAAGGTCCGCCATCAGCGTCCCCTCGATGAAGCGGGTGACGAGGTAGCCCTCCGGCCGCAGGAACGCGAGCACCTCGGCGCCCACGCCCACCCCGGCGGCCGCGACGGTCGCCGCATGCTCGACCTCGCGGCTGATCCCCAGCAGGTGGGTGTCGTTGCCGCCCAGGCGGAGGACGAACCGTTCGGTCGGGTAGGCCGGGTCGCCGACGTCGACGCGGTAGTTGCGGTTGGTGATGCCGCCGGTCAGCGCGACCAGCGTCAGCTCACGGCCGGCCAGCTCCGGCACGCGCTGCATCGCCGCGACGAGCTCGTCACGCAGCTCGCCGTGCAGCGCGTCGGCGCGTCGGTCACCGTCGTTCGCTCCTTGCCCGGTCATGCGCGGGCGGAGCGACGGAGATCCGCCGCCCCGCCCGGGACGCTGCGCTGAGTCGGAGGCCGCTCGTCAGCCGATGACGGCGTCGCGCGGCGGGCGCATCGGGCACCGACCGACGTCGTGCGCCCGGCCACGCCGGCCACCACGTAGTACAGGCGCGCCGACCACGAGCAGGAGGCCGACCATCGTTTCGAAGAGCGGCCAGGCGGGCAGGCCCGTCGAGCGTCTGCCCGTCGATCGTGAGACAGCCCGTTGATGAGCGGGTTGGCCACGAGGTTGCGGCGGTCGGAACCGAAGCCGCCGAACAGCTGCGGGCTCGGCCCAGAGCGCGATGTTGACGACCATGACCGCGCCGTAGACGAGGGCGAGGATGTTGACCAGCGTCCCCCATCGGCCGAGGTTGAAGTAGGCGCTTCTGGCGCGGCCAGCCCCGGCTGCGCGCAATCGCGACGCCGAGGTTGCACAGGAAGTAGCGAGGTAGATCAGGCCGGTGGCCGCGATCGACAGCGTGAAGCCGCGGAGCGGCGCCGACCAGGAGGATCGGCAGCGCGGCGAGGATCGCCGACCGTGATGACGGCATTGGCCGGGGTGCGGAACGTGCCGTTGACGTGGCCCCACGCCCGCCCGAGCGGCAGATGCCGGTCGCGGCTCATCGAGAACATCATCCGCGACGTCGGCGCCGTGGATCGCAAGCGTGCACACGAACACCGACGCAGGATGACGAACAGGTACAGGTCGCCGAACGTGACGCTGCCGATCGCGTGCCGTTGAGGTTGTTCGTGATGGTCGACGCGATCGGGAACCCACCCGCGAGGCCCGTCGCGATCGACGCCGGAATGTCCTTGAGCGACAGGATGATCGCCAGCAGGAAGACCACGCCGACGGCGCCCGAGAGCCAGCACCGACAGGAGCACGCCGCGCGGCGCCTGCTTGGACGCGTCGACCGTTTCCTCGCCGTACGTCCCGGCCGTGTCGAACCCGTACAGGATGAAGATCGACATGAAGAAGGCGAGCGCGAATGTCGCCAGCATGTTCCCGTTCTGCGCCGCCTCGGCCCCGTAGGTCTGGGTCAGGACGCTCACGGGCTGGTTGTTGGCGAAGAACAGCAGGACCAGCGCGAACACGAGCATGCCGAGGATCTCGGTCGCGACTCCGATGTTGTTGAGGATCGCGACCAGGCGGACGCCGAACGACGTTGATCACGGTGGTGATGATCAGCGTCGTGATCGCGATGAACGTGAACATCGTGGTCAGCCCGGTCGGGTCCTTCGTGTCGAGGAACACGACGTCGGGCGGTGACCCGACGGTCGCCGCGTGGATCCCGTCGATGACGAACGAGCACGATGACCGCGACCGCGGTCACCGTCAGCACCTGGGCCCAGAAGTAGAACCAGCCGGTGAACCAGCCGAGCGTCCGGTGTGACAGGCGCTTCGACCACTGGTAGATCGACCCGGCCACGGGGTAGTGGCTGGCCAGCTCGGCGAAGCCGAGGGCGACGATGAATTGGCCGCCGACGATGATGAACCAGGTCCAGAACATCATCGGCCCGCCGAGGCCGAGGCCGTATCCGAAGTTGCCGAACGAGCCGGTGCTGACGCTGATGAAGCTGAAGGCGAGCGCGAAGTTCGCCATGAACCCCAGCGTGCGGTTCAGCTGGGGCTTGATCCCGAGGGACTCGAGATGCGCGTCATCGCGCGCGATCGCGTCCTGCTGACTGGAATCCGTCACCGACAGACCTCCTCCATCCCACCGCACCGCCACGGGTGCGAGCCGTCCTCCTGGAGTGATCGCTGGGCATCACCCGGATCCCTCCCCGGACCGGGCTTGGCGCGGACACTAGGCGCGTCGGCGGGGAAGGTCAACGGGGCCCGGAGATTCACGGCGCGTGATGCGCAGGACGCATCGACGGTCCGGGTGCCCTAGGCGAGCGGCTCGAACGCCTCGTGGTAGCGGACGGTGCCGCGCATGTCGTCGGTCCACGCGGGCAGCAGCCGGGCCATCCAGGCTTCATCGGGCCAGGCCTGGGCGGGCGGCTCGAGGCCGACGTCGCGGGCGGACTCGAACCCGAACCGCGGGTAGTACGACGGATGGCCGAGGAGCACGAGCGCCGGCACCGCCCGGGCGACGGCCAGGCTCGCCGCGGACGCCATCAGGGCGCTCCCGACGCCGCGCCGCTGGACGCCCGGGTCCACGGCCACCGGACCGATCGCGAGCACCGTCCCGACTCGCGCCCCATCGTCGTCCTCGACGGGACACGGGCTCATCAGCAGGTGGCCGACGATCCGGCCCGCTGCCGTCCACCGCGACCAGCGACCGCCAGCCGTCCGGCGCGTCGGCCCGGATCGCGTCGACGATCTCGGCCTCCTCGGGACCGCCGAACGCGGCGAGCTCGACGTCACGGATCCCGGGCTCGTCGCCGGGGGCCTCGAATCGGATCGAGACGTGGAGCGGGGGCGCGTCGGACGCCGGCGGGTCGCCCGGGCCTGCGGTCATCGCCGGGCTCAGCCGGGGACCGTGACGGCCAGCGACTCCGGGATCGGGCGCGAGACCGGGATCGGCTTGACGTACCGCTCGACCAGCTCCCGCGTCCCGTTGACGCGCAGCTCCGTGAACAGGAACCCGAGCTTGGTGCCCTGCGCCGCGAGGATCTCGTCCCGGGTCTCCAGCTCCCACAGCTGGCGCTTGAACGGGCCGATGGCCTTCTTGCGCGTGGTGTACAGGAACTGCTCGTCGGTCTGGCCGTCCTTGCGCTCGTCCGCCGCGTTGATCCGGCACCAGGCCAGGATCTCGTCCATCAGCGACGACGGGAACGCCGGGTGGTCGTAGAGCGCGTTCTGGAAGCCGGTCGCCAGGTGGATCTCGGCCGTCTCCACCGCCGGGAAGTGGTGGAACAGCTCGTCGGGGAGCGTCGAGGCGCCGTGCTGGACCGCTCCGGCGAGGCCGCGTGACCGGGCGATCTCGCCCAGCTCGCGCAGCACCTCGAAGTCCAGCTTGACCTCGGCGACCCCGCCGCCGGGCAGCGGCACGCCACCGTGCGAGGTCCCCGTCTGGACGCTGACCTTCGACAGCCCCGGCGCGCCCGGCGCCCGCGCGGCCAGCTCGCGGCTGTAACCGTCGAGGTACGCGATGAGCTCGTCGGGGGTCGAGTTCTGCTTGCCGACCTCGCCGATCTCCCCGCCCACGCTCACCGTCACGCCGTCCGTCTCGAGGTCCCGGATCAGCGCGGTGAGCTCCGCCGCGCGCAGGTAGTTCTCGCGCTGCTCCTCGTCCCGGTCCGCCTTGCTGAGGTCGACCAGCGTCGAGCTGTCGATGTCGATGTTGCGGTAGCCGGCATCGATCGCCAGCCGGCAGGCCCGCCGGATCTCCTCGGTCATCGCCTCGGGGTCGGCGGCGTACTTCTTCGCGTTGAACTGGTAGTGGTCGCCCTGGATGAACACGGGCGCCCGCCAGCCGGCCGCGATCGCGCCCGCGAGCACGAACGTGGCGTAGTCCATCGGCCGCTGGAACGTGTAGGTCTGCTCGCTGCGCGCGAGCTCGAAGATCACGGTGCCCACGTCCGCCCGGGCGGCGGTCGTGAAGAACGTCCGCGCCATGTCGAAGGTCTGCGCCCGGATGTTGATCGCCGGGACCGTGAACCCTGACACCTCCCCGCGACCCCGAGCCAGGTACAGGTCGTGGATGCTGGCCGACGGGGCGCCCAGCGCCTGGCTCGCCTCCCAGACGATCCAGCGGGCCGCCTCGGCCGTCGGGTCGTCGGACGTGAACGCGGCGGTCCAGGCGAGGTCGGCGGCCGCCTGCGATCGGAATCGGGCCTCGTCGTCGACGACCAGCCGGCCGTCCGCCACGTGGGCGACCCCGGTCAGGCTGGCGATCAGGTCGGCGGGCGACTCGGCGACGTTCGGCATGCGGCGGGCTCTCCTGTGACGGTCGCCACTGATGGTAGCGGCGACGGCGCCCGCGGCGTCAGAACGGCTTCACGACCATCAGGAAGACGATGATCACGACCAGGGTCGACAGGAACAGGCCGCCGTTGCGGACGCGCTTGGCCGTGGCCGGCAGCTCCGGCGGTGGCGGCGAGCCCGGGGCCGGCGGGGTCGCGGTGAGGTCCACGAGCTTGCGCCCGGCGGGCGTCTGGACGGCGACCGCGAACACGATCGCGATGATGTACAGCACGATCCCGACCGGCAGCCACAGCTTGGGGCCCACGATCGCGGACCACCCGAGCACCGCGATCATCAGGATGCCGGTGATCGCCATGCTCAGTGCAGCTGGCGTCACCAGCCGCGTCCCGACCGCGAGCTGGCTCCGGGCGAAGAAGTTGGCGTGCTGCGGCTCCCTGGCGACCATCGCGCCCGCCACGGCCGCGGCGAACCCGGGCCCGAACGCGACGATGGCGCCGATGACGTGCAGGAACAGGAACAGGCGGAACACGGTGAGCTGGTCCATCGACGCCTCCTAAACCCCCGTGCCCGGATGCGCGCCGCAGGTCGCGCGTCGCGGACTCTACGACACGCGCCTCGTGCGCCGCTGGACGAAGTCGACCAGCACGTACTCGCCGAGCCGCTCCGGCTCCGCGTAGAACGCGCGGCCGCGGTTGAGCTCGGTCACCAGGCCCACGAAGTCCGTGAGGGCCGGCGTCCGCTCGAGCATGAAGGTGTTGATCGTGATCCCGTCCTTGGTGCAGCGCACGACCTCGCGCAGCGTCTCCTGGATCGTGCGCCGCGTGGGCGGGTAGCTGAACTCGACCTGGCCATCCTCGAAGTGGGCCGTGGGCTCGCCGTCGGTGATGACCACGATCTCGCGGTTGGCCGCGTGGTGGCGGGCGAGGATCCGGCGGGCGAGCAGCAGGCCGTGCTGGAGGTTGGTGCCGTACTCGTACGTGTTCCAGCCGAGCTCGGCGAGCGCCTCGGGGCGGAGCTCGCGGGCGTAGTACGCGAAGCCGACGATCGACAGGTGGTCGCGCGGGAACTGCGTCCGGATCAGGGTGTCCAGCGCGATCGCGACCCGTTTCGCTGCGAGGTAGCAGCCGCGCAGCAGCATCGACCGGCTCATGTCGACCAGCAGGACCGTCGACGCCGAGGTCGTGCGCTCGGTCCGGAACACCTCGAAGTCGTCGGGCCGGAGCCGGACGGGCGTGGTCGGCGGTCGCCGCGACGGCGCGTTCTCGTCGCGCATCAGGGCGTTGGTCATCGTCGCCCGCAGGTCGAGGTGGAACGGGTCCCCGAACTCGAACGGCTTCGAGGTCTCCTCGCGGTCCCCGCCCCGGCCGGTCCGATCGAGCCGGTGGCCCCCGAAGGCGTCCTTGCGCAGACGCGCGAACAGGTCGTCGAGGACCTTCTGCCCGATCCGGCGACTGCCGCGCGGCGTCAGCTCCATCCGGCCGCCCTCGCGGTCGAGGTAGCCCGCCTGCTCGAGGCGCCGCGAGAGGTCCTCGAGCGCGTCGAGGTCGCGAGCCGCGTCCGGGCCGAGCAGGTCGCGCACGTCCCCGCGATCGATGTCGGCAAGGTCGGTGTCGCCGCCGACGCCCTCGAGGTCCGCCTCCAGCCGATCGAGCGCCTGGAGCCGGCCGAGCTGCTCCAACGCCGATTCGAGGCCGAGCGGCTGGTCGCCGCCGAACCGCACCCGGTCGCCGAGCCCGTCCGGCAGCAGCTGGTCGAGGTTGGCGGCGAGCTGGGCGAGGTCCCAGCGGAGCCGGTCGTCCCGCAGCAGCGCGTCGATCGTGTCCTGCAGCTCCGCCCGCTGCTCCGGGGTGAGCGAGCGCATGAGCGACTGCATCGCCGCCATCCGGTCCGCCAGCTGGTCGACGACGTCGTCGAGGGTCGCGGCTCCCGGGAAGAACTCGCCGTGCTGGGCGAGGAACTCGTCGACGTCGCCGCGGCTCGGTTCGTCGCCCGAGAGCCGCCGCGAGAGGAGCCGGTTGAGGTCCTGGACCATCGACCGCTGCGCCGCCAGGTCCTCGGGGCGCATGTGCTTCACGGCGTCCGCGAGGCCTTCGCTGAGCCGGTCGAGCACGCTGCCGCGGAGGCGATCGACCAGCTCCTCGAACCGCTGCCGGGCGTCGCCGTCCATGAAGTCGTAGTCCTGGAGCCGGCGGATCCGGGCGCCGACATCGGGCGGCAGCGACTCCAGCGTGTCGAGCCGGCGGGCGGCGATCTCGCGCAGCATGCGCTCGAGGTCCGGGTCCGGGGCCGCGGCCCCATCGCCCGCCGCCTCGCTCGCGGAATCGGCCTCGGCGTCCAACCGGCGCTGCACGCCGTCGCGCTCGGCCTCGACGATCTCGTCCAGCTCCTGGCGCACGTCGGCCAGCGGATCCGTCAGCGCGCCCTGGCGGAGGATGTCCTCGCGGCGGTCGCGCAGGCGGTCGAGCAGGTCACGCAGCCCATGGAGGTCGCCGCGCGAGGGATCGCTGCCCCGCAGGCCACGCTCCATCAGCCGGCGGAGCGCCTCGCCGAGGTCGCCGTGCTCGAGCACGTCGTCGGCCAGCGCGTCGACGATCTCGTCCGCCGTCAGGTCGGGCAGGTCCTGCGAGCCGTCCCAGCGCCGGTACTTGGCCGCGGGCGGGAGCGGGCGGTCGCGGCCGGCGACGCCCGCGTCCGACCGGCCGAGGTGTCGGGGGTCGGGGGTCAGGAAGGCCACGGGGCAGGATCGGCGATCAGCGGCGGTAGGTCACGCCCGACGCGCCGCGGTCCTTGTTCAGGCGGCGCTGCAGGTGGAGGCCCTCGAGCAGGAACTCGACCGCCGAGGCCACGAGCGCGGGCTCCTCGGCGCCGTCGGTGGCATCGAACGTCCCGAGGCGCACGACGGCGTCGCGCAGCCCGGGCACCTCGCCCATCCAGCGGACGTACTCGCGGGAGGGCACCCGCTCCCCAGTCTCGATCACCAGCCCGTCCTCGAACGCCTCGATCACGGGTGCCAGGCGGTCGAGCGACGCCCGGCGGTTGAAGGTCGCGAACACCGCCTTCGTCACGAGCCGCTCGACGATGCGCTCCTCGGGCGTGTCCTCGCCCACCGTCTCGACCTCGACCTTTCCGCTCGTCGCGGCCAGGACCGCCCCGAGATCCGAGACGCGCGGGGCGGCCGTCGGCTCGCGCAGGCGGACGGCGCGCTTGATCGCCGCGGCCTCGAGCACCTCCATGTTGGCGACCGAGACGCGGACCGAGACCCCGCTGCGCTGGCTGATCTCGGGCGAGCGCCGGGCGAGGTGGGTGAGCTCGGCGACGAGCTCCTCCATGAACGGCGGCGTCGCGACCGGCGGGATCTCGGCCTGCTCGGGGAAGGTCTGCTTCTCCTGGCGCATGATCGCGATCTCGTGCTCCAGGGAACGCGGATAGTGCGTCCGGATCTGCGACCCGAGCCGGTCCTTGAGCGGCGTGATGATCCGGCCGCGGCTCGTGTAGTCCTCCGGGTTCGCCGACGCGACGACGAGCAGGTCGAGCGGGAAGCCGGATGGTGAACCCGCGCACCTGGACGTCGCGCTCCTCGAGGATGTTGAGCAGGCCGACCTGGATGCGCTCGGCGAGGTCGGGCAGCTCGTTCATCGCGAAGATGCCGCGGTTGGCACGCGGGATCAGGCCGTAGTGGAGCGTGAGCTCGTCGGACAGGTAGCGGCCCTCGGCGACCCGGATCGGGTCCACCTCGCCGATCAGGTCGGCGATCGTGATGTCGGGCGTGGCCAGCTTCTCCGCGTAGCGCCGGTCGCTCGGCAGCCAGTCGATCGGCGTCTCGTCGCCGGTCTGGGCGACGATCTCGCGGGCAGCGGCGCTGACGGGTGCGAACGGGTCGTCGTTGAGCTCGCCGCCGCGGACGACCGGCAGCCACTCGTCGAGCAGCCCGACCAGGAGCCGGGCGAGGCGGGTCTTCGCCTGGCCGCGCTCGCCGAGGAACACGATGTCCTGGCCCGCCAGCAGCGCGTTCTCGATCGCCGGGATGACCGAGTCGTCGTAGCCGACGATGCCGGGGAAGATGGGCGACCCGGACGCGAGCCTCGCGACGAGGTTGGCCCGCAGCTCCTCCTTGACCGTCCGCGGTCGCCAGCCGGTGTCGCGCAGCTCCCCCAGCGTGGCCGGGCGGTCGGGGGACGGCGAGGCGGGATCGGTGGTCGAGCGAACCACGGCAAGCTCCGGGATCGGCGGTTGTGCATCGGGACGGCCAGCGTCGCACCTCGTGCTCGAGGCGTCAATCGCGCCCGGGCGCCACCCCCCTGGCACCGCTTGCGAGGATCTCTGCGCGGCGCGCCTGCTCGCGTTCGAGCTCCACGGGCCGCACGCCGATCCGGTCGGCGAGCTCGGGCACGATGCCCCAGGCGAAGTGCTCGAGTCGGCCGCTGGCCGGGTCCCGGGCAGCGACGACCGCCGGCGGCAGGCGCTGCACGTGGCCGTGGACGTCGCGGGCGACCGGCCGCAGGTAGTGCGCCGCCGTGACGCGACGGCCGCTCTCGTCCAGGACGAGCACCAGCCCCAGGCGCGACAGCTCGTCCTCGCTCGCCTCGACCGGCGGTCCGCCGAGCTCCTCGAAGACGTCCTCGAGCCGATCGCCGCGCGCCGTCGCCAGCATCGCGTAGCCCACCGAGAGGGCCCGGATCGCGATTCGCGCCCGCTCACCCCACGTCCCGCCCGGGCCGTCGTCGAGGTCCGCGACCAGGACGGTCTCGCCGGTGAGCCGGCGCGGGTTCGGCCGGGCGGACCGCTCGCGATGCCAGCCCAGCTCCACCGCCTCTGGCAGCCAGGCGAAGTCCTCGCGTTCGCCTGCCAGCACGGCCGTCGAGGTGCTCGTCGGGGAGCAGCCTCCCGATCGGCGTCCCGCAGCGCCGCGCGCCCCGTTTCCGGCCGGCCGGCCACGACCAGCGGGACGCGGGCCCCGACGAGCAGCCAGGCGAGGGCGGCGAGCTCGGCATCGAGCGTCCCCGACGCGATCCACGGGGCGATCGCCCGCGGGTCCCCGGGCGCGTCCGTGATCGGCCGATCGCTCATGGCGCTTCACGATACGTGACACGTCCCGGCCGCCGAGTGCGCACAATCGACGGCATGCAGCGCCGAGGATCCGCCGCGTGACGAGGTTCGTCGTCGACGCCGGCGTCGTCATCCGCCTGGTGACCGACGAGATCGAGGTCGCCGCGGAGCACGAGCTCCTCGCGCCGACGCTCCTCCGCTCACAGGCGCTCTCGATGCTGCACGAGGCGGTGCAGCGCGGCGAGCTGCCGACCGCCGTCGGGCGCGAGCGGCTGGCCCGGATCGGACGGCTGCCGATCCGGCTGCTCGGCGACGGCGTGCTCCGCCGGCGAGCGTGGGACATCGCCGAGCGGCTGGGCTGGGCCTCGACCTACGACGCCGAGTACGTGGCGCTGACCCAGCTCCAGGCCGACGCGTTCGTCACGCTCGACGCGGACGCTCGCGCGCCGGCTCGAGGGGATCGTCGCGACGGCGTCGATCGACGACCTGCGATAGGGCGTCGCCCGGGTCCCGGGGCGGCGCGGCGTGGCACCATCGGTTCGATCGGCACCCATCCCCGGAGGACCCACGTGAGCATCGAGCGCATCGATCCCGGGCGGCGACTCGCCCAGGCCGTCGCCTACGGCGACACCGTCTACCTCGCCGGCCACGTGGCGGACAGTCCCGAGGCCGGCGTCTACGAGCAGACCCGCGAGGTCCTCGCCGCGATCGACGGGCACCTCGCCGCCGCGGGGAGCGACAAGTCCAGGCTGCTCTCCGTGTCGATCTGGCTGCCCGACATCGCGACGTTCGACGAGATGAACCGCGCCTGGGACGAGTGGGTCGACCCGTCGAACCTGCCGGCGCGAGCGACCGTCGAGGCCCGCCTCGCCTCGCCGGAGTTCAAGGTCGAGATCGCGGCCATCGCCGCTCGCTGAGCGGCCAAGGACGACGGGCCGAGGCGCGATCGCCCCGGCCCCTGCTCCCCGACGCCCGCACCGGTCGCCGGCCGGCCTCCGGTGCTCAGCGCGTGGTCGAGGGCGTGTCGAGCGTGATCGACCGGACCTCCGCGGCCTGCGCCGGGTTGGCCGGGTTGCGCACGCGGATCTCGGCGTCGGCCATGGCGATCGCCCCGTCGAGGGCGAGCACACCGGCGAAACGCCCGGCATACACCTCGAGGTCCATGCCATCGACCAGGCGTCCGCCGACGTACAGCTCCACGCGGACGGCGCGGACGCGCGGACCATGCGGCCGGCCGAGCGCGATGCCCGCCACGGGGATGCTCGTCGCGGCCAGGTAGTCGCGATCGGCGGGCATGACGATGACGAGGGATCGAGCCCTCGAGCTCGGGCCGTGACCCGCCGCCGGTGCGCCGGCAACGCCACCGCTGGAGCGGCAGGTCCGCGGCCGCTGCGGCCGCGATTCTCGCCGCCAGTGCCACGGGCTTCGGCGTGACGACGGCGTGATCCGTCGACATGCCGACGGTCGCCGTCGCCGCTGCCGCGATCGCGAGCGCGCCGAGCGCGGCCACCCATCGGCGCGCGTGATGGGTTGCCCCGTCGTCCGTGCGGATCGCGCGGACCACGTCGTCGACGGACCACTCGTCGGCTCTGATCCTTGGCCTGGGTGAGTGCCTGCGTGTCCATCGTCGCCTCCTTCGTCCCTGCTGGGATCCGTGGAGGCAGCCTGTGGCGCCGGGATCAGTCGATCATGGGGGAGGTGCCCCATCCGGATCGCGCCCGGTCCGGCCGATCTCGGCGGCCAGCTCGGCACGCGAGTGCAGGCCGAGCTTGGCGAGCGCGTTCGAGACGTGGTGCTCGACGGTCTTCCGGGACAGGAACAGGCGCGAGGCGATCTCGGGGTTCGTGGCACCGAGCGCGACCAGGTCGGCGACCTCCCGCTCGCGCGCCGAGAGCGCACCAATGCCGCCATCGGTGGACGCCGTCCGGCCCCGACGCCAGGGTCGCTCGCCGAGGGCCCGGAGGCCCTGGTCGGCCAGGCGTTGGAGCGTCACCGCCCCGGCACCCTCGGCACGCTCGGCGACCCGGCGATAGGCATCCGCGGCCGCGGCACGGTCGGATCGGGTCAGGCAGCGTCCGAGGTCGAGCTCCGTCCACAGGGCGTGGAAGGCGAGTCCCGCGGCATCGGCCTGATCACGCAACCCCACGAGGCTGACGTCCGACCCGTCGAGACGGTCGTCGACCGCGAGCAGCGCGTCGACACGGCGTCGCAGCCACTCCGCCTCGACGTACGACTGACGTTGCGCCGCGTCCCAGCTGGCGAGCGCCTCGAGTCCGTCCGCGCGTCGGCCGCAGCGCACGAAGACCTCGGCGGCAGACAGCTCCATGTCCCGTCCGCAGCCGGGACAACCCGCCTCGGCCACGAGGGACCGTCCAGTCTCCGCGTGGCCGATCGCGACCTCGTCGTCGACGCCGACCCGCGCCAGCCAGGTGGCCACGAGCTGGTGGTGCACGAACCGGTAGTGCGGATCGGGCTCGTCCTCGGCCGCCGCCAGGAGCGCGGCGACGGCGGCCCGCCAGTCGGACGTCGCCATCGCGACCTGGTACTTCACCAGCCGGGTCCGGTCGCGGACGCGGCCGTGGTCGCCGGCCCGGGCGGCGAACCGCTCGGCCTCGGCGGCGATCCGGCGAGCCTCGTCCAGCTCCAGGCCATCGAGCAGGGCCAGCGCGAAGCGGTAGCCGGCGTCGATGGCCTCGATCGGGAGGACGGCCCGCCAGGCCTCGTCCCAGACCTGGCGGTACATGGCGGCGGCGGCCTGCGGGGTCGCCCCGTACTCGAGGGCCAGGCCGACCATCGTCCGCGCGTCCAGGACCTCCCGCAGGCCCAGCTCGCGCGACGCCTCGCAGCGACTCGTCGGCGAGCGACACGATCGCGTCGACGTCCTCGGCCTGGATCGCCCCCTCCCAGGCCGCGATCAGGGCGTCGACGTAGGCCGTGCGCACGACCGGCGGAACCGACCCCGCCGCTCCCGGGTCGGCGACGGCCCGTCGGCCACGCTCGACGCCGCGCATCGCCACCGCGCGTCCGTCGGCCGTCCGCCGCTCCAGCCACAACAGGATCCTGGCCTCCAGGGCGTCGGCGGCGATCTGCAGCTCGGGCGTCTCCCCGGCGGACTCCCGGCACGCATCGAGCCAGCGGCGCGCCTCCGCGCCGCCCCCGAGGTCGTACGCCGCGATCGCGGCACCGAGGTCGGCGCGGGCCGACCAGCCCGCGATCCGTCGTGGCGCCCGCCACCCTCGACCACCGCTCGAGGGCGAACGCCTGGTCGCCCAGCTCGGCACCGAGCGAGGCCGCCGCCTCGTCGACGCGGACGCGGACGCCCGCGTCGTCGACGTCCCGGGCGAGCTCGACCACCCGACGGACGCCGTCCGACCCGATCAGCCGGCGCTGCGGCGCGCGGAGGATGCGCAACGCGAGGTCGGCGTCGAACGACGCCTGCGGCCACGCGATGCTCGAGCGCCGCCAGCATGAGCGTCACGTCGCCACCGGCCCGTTCCTCGAGCGAGGTGGCGATCCGACCCTCGAGCTCGCGGCGCGTCGCCGCCGGGATCCGCCGCACGACGGCGTCGCGGATCAGGTCGTGGGCGAGTCGCGTGGTCCCACCCTCGTCGATCGCGAGCCCCCGCTCGACGAGATCGGCGGTCGCGCGCTCGGAGCGTCCCGCGGGCACCCCGACCAGGGCCTCGAGCTCGAGCGCGTCGACGGGTCGCCCGAGGATCCCGAGCGTCCCGAGCACGACGTTGGTATCGGCACCGAGCCCGCGCGTTCTCGCCGCGACCACCGCGTCGACGTCGCGCTCACCGCCCTGGGCCTGCGCGAGCAGGTCGAGCCAGAACGGCGAGCCACCGGCCCGCTCCCACAATGCGGCGGCCGCGGTCGCGTCGACGCCGGCCCCGCTCGAGACGAGGCGGATGCCGTCGTCCCGGTCGAGCGGCCGGAGCTGCACCGTGGCGACGGGCGACCCGTCGCCGATCGCGGTCGCCAGCGAGGCCACGAACCGGTCGGTGACGGTCGAAGGCCGGGACGCGACGACCAGGGCGAACCCTCGCCCCGAGCCGACCGTCGCCCGGACGAGGAAGTGGCACAGCGCGAGCGAGAGCGGATCGACCCACTGGAGGTCGTCGACGAACAGGGTCGCGGAACGCTGCCGCGCCAGCTGCCGATGGACCGACTCGAAGATCCGGATGGCGTCGAGACCGCCGACCTCGGCGCCCGGATCGAGCAGCCCGTGGAACGTCCGATCCTCGCTGGTCGCCGCCAGCCGGCGGAGCAGCGGCGAAGCCGCCGCAAGCGGCACGCTCGACTCGGGCTCGTAGCCGGCGAACCGGTAGACCCCGTCGCCGCCGAGCGCCCGCTCCGCCTCGTCGAGGAGCCGCGACTTGCCGATGCCCGGGTCCCCCACGAGGAGCATCGCCCCGACGCGCCGCTCGTGGCGACTCCCCGCGACCAGCGTGCCGATCGCCGCCACGTCGTCCGCCCGACCGACGAACAGCTCGCCCACGCGGTCAGGCTACGCTCACGCGCAATGGCCTCCCAGGCCTGCGCGGGCGAAAGATGGTTGCGCAAGGGCACTCGACCCGGGCAGCTCTGAGGCGCTGACTGATCTCGCGTCGCAACGATTTCGAGAGGTGAGCATCGGTCCACCCCGTGCGGCAGACGCGGTACTGGGATTTAATCGTCACGTGGACAAGAGACCGTACTGACCGCGGGCATCAAGCCGGGTGCGCATCGCCCGCGACACCGAGGTGGACTGCGAGCGCGCACCACTCTGGAGGACGAATGAGCGTCGTCAAGGCGAAGGTGGACCTCACGAGGGTACACATTCCCGCGTTGTCCTCGATCGGCTATGGCTATGGCCAGCTCGAGGACGGCACGTCGGCGGTGATCGTCGCCGACCAACGCGTGATGCAAGGGATCGCCCAGATGATTGGCGAGGGTAAGCCGCCCATCGTCCTCTTCGCCGAGGTCGTGGCCACGGGCGAGATCGCCGACGACATCGCTGAAAAATGGAACGACCAGTGGGCGATCAGCGACACCGAGGGGACGTCGAGCACTCGTTGCCGGCACCGGAGGCCCTTCGTGTGCCTCGAGGCCGGGCGGGACGAACACCACGAGGCCGAGGTCCGGGGCGAGGGCGCCAGGATGTTCGCCGCGGCGAGGGCGCAGCGCGAGGCTGAATGGTCCGAGTACGAGGAGGCCCAGGTCCGAGCAGTGGCCGCCATCAACCGGACGATAGCGGAACGCCGGCGCCGCGATGCAGCGGCGATGGGGGCTGCGGGGGTCACCCACGTCAAGGTGCTGACCTCGGCCGGTGCCTGCGTTGCTTGTCGGGCGGCTGCACGCTATCGGCATCGCCTCGACACGGCCCCATCTCTCCCGATCGATGGCTGCACGTCCGCAATCTGTCGCTGCGGCTACCTGCCGGTACCGGCGCCGCACCGACGCCGGAAGTCCGAATAGAGCGGCGCCAACTGCGCCGTCGCAACGCATTCGGCGTGAGCGCCTCCACGATCGCCCAGCGGCGCGGGGCACATCGCCGACGACGTCATCTGCTGATGCGGCAACTCCGGCCCGCCGATGTGTCGCCTATGCTGCGGTCACGGCACCGGCCCGGGTTGTTCGCCCAGGTGGCGCCGAGGTCATCGAGTCCCCAGGGCCGGCAGCCGTCTGTTGGCCGCCCCCAGCCCCGGCCGTGTGCCCCGCTCGGCCGGGGCGTTGACCGTCCGCAGAGGTGGACGAGGTCTGAGCCGTCACCGTCCGGGGGGACGGGCAACAACTCGGACCTCGCCTCTTGAGGACCGGCGGGAGGAACCGAACAGCCCCAGCTATCGAGTCCACGGCCCTCGTGTCTGAGAACGTAGAGGGACGGTGTTTCGGGAGCATTACGAAGCGTAATCCTCGGCCCGACTTGCGGAACCTCGGCTCCATAGCACGCCCGCGCGTCCATCCCCCGACGCATGGCGTTCTCACCCGTGGTCGGGTGCGGACAGACTTGTCACGGTCGTCGTCGCGGCATCTCGCGCCTCGAGCAGCCGCAGGTGCCCGAGTTCGTCCGGGAGTCTCTTCCGCACGACGCCTAGCCTCCCATCCCCCGGACGCCCACGGTTGCCCTCCGAGTTCGCCGGGCGTTTTCATGTCGCGTTCTGGTACGCGGCCAGGGACGATGCCGGCGTGAACATCCTCCCCGCATCCCGCGACGTCTGGCCGGCGATTGCCGGCCTGTTCGCCGCGGGCGGCCATGCTCGATGGTGCTGGTGCCTTCCACGCACGGCGATCGGAGTCGGCCCCTACCATCGCGGCCATGAGAGGTGCACGATCGGGCTACCACAGCATCAACGCCTACCTCAATACGCAAGACGCCGAAGCCTTGATCGGCTTCCTGAGTGATGTCTTCGCTGGGCGGGAGCGTGGGGAGCGCGAAATCAGCCCCGACGGGACGATCGGTCACGCAGAGGTTGTGATCGGTGACTCCGTCGTGATGATCAGTCAGGCGAGCGACACGTTTCCAGCCCGGCCCACCGTCGTGTTCGCCTACGTCCCTGACGCTGATGGGACGTACCACGCCGCTCTCGCTGCTGGTGCGGCATCGATCTCTGCCCCCCGCGACCAGCCATGGGGTGATCGCGTTTGCGGGGTTCATGATCCGTGGGGCAACCGGTGGTGGGTCGCAACGGCCAAATGAGCGAACAGCCCAGGGTCGTTGTGAGCGGCCTCCACATCCGGCCAGCTGGTCCCGATCTATGGCCCGCTATCGCTGACCTCTTCGGCAGTGCGTCAGACCAGCAAGTGGTGCTGGTGCCAGTTCTGGCGCAAGCCGGGCTCGAACTGGAGCAACGCCTCCGTCGACCAGAACCGGGCGGACCTTCGCGCGCTCGTGGACGGGGCCGCCCCGGCCCCGGGCCTGGTGGCGATCGACGATGACGGCAAGGCCGTCGGCTGGGTCGGGCTGGGGCCGCGCGAGGTGTTCGAGCGGTTGCCCAGGTCGCGGACGCTGCCTCAGCTGGCGGGCGACGATGTCTGGGTCATCAACTGCTTCGTCGTCGCGAAGGCGGCGCGGCGATCGGGCGTCGCGGGCGCCCTGCTGGACGGCGCCGTCGCCTACGCGGCCGAGCACGGCGCGGCCATCCTCGAGGGGTACCCGGTGGACACGCGCGGCACGCGGATCTCGTCGGCGTCGGTGTACACGGGCACGACGGGCATGTTTCGGCGCGCCGGCTTCGAGGTGGCCGCGCCGACGACGTCGAAGGCCGCCGCCGGGACGCCGCGCGTGGTGATGCGTCGGACGCCGTAGTCCAGCCTTTGGCCGCACGTCGTCGACGTGCAGCGGGCGGTCAACCGGTCGCGCGGACGCGACGAACGGTGCGCTGACGAGTCGATCCGTTGCACGGACGAGGGTGTCCGGAGACGATCGTTGCGCCGGGCGAGCGACTCGTCGCGCGGACGCGATGGGACGCCCGCGCCGTGCATGGGGAGGCTCTGGTGGGCCCGGCGACGTGGCGACGTGGCGGCCGTTACGTCGTTTGTCGCGGACCGACTGCAAGACGATTTCGACGGTTGACGCGACGTCCACGACGCGCGTAGACTGCGCGGCGGTCGAGCAGGTCGCTCGGCACGTCTACCTACCGGAGGCGCTTCGCCAGATGATGACGAACGCAATCTCCTACCCGCGAACGGCGGCCCTCGCGGCTGTCGACAGCGGGAAAGGTGTGCCCACCAGCAGGTAGGACGCGGGGCTTCAGCCCCTAGAGCGACCACCGAGCCGTGGGCCATCGGGCCCCCGGCTCTTTCGTTTTTCTGACGTCCTCCAGCGTCAGGCGACACGAGCCACGGGCCTCCCGGGATCAACCGGGCCCGCGGCTCGTCCCATGTCTGGGACCTCCCGCGGACCGGCTCACTCACTCGAGTCAGGCCAGCTATCAGGAGAGTCCCACGTGACGACCCTCGTTCCGGAACCGAAGACGACTCATCCGACGTCGAGCCCGCTGCCGGCGCCCATCGCCGACACCGAGCCCGCCGCGCGGATCCCGGCCGGACCGGATGCCGAGGACGTCACCGTCCAGACGCAACCGACTCCCGCCGGCCCGCCGGCACTCCTCGTCGAGCACGTCACCAAGCGCTTCAATGTCCGTCGGGGCAAGCCCCCGGTCCTCGCGATCGACGACGTCTCGCTCCGCCTGGAGCGAGGCACGATCCAGGGGGTCCTGGGTGCCAACGGCTCCGGCAAGTCGACCTTCATCCGCCTCGTCTCCGGGTTGCTGACCCTGGACGAGGGCAAGGTCGAGGTGTTCGGCTACGACATCGAGCGCGACGAGCTCGCCGTGAAGCGGCTCATCAACCGGGTCTCGGTCGACGCGGCCTTCTTCAAGAAGCTCAGCCCGATGGAGAACCTCCTCTTCGCGGCCCGCCTGTACGGCCTCGACGGCAAGCAGGCGAGGCGCGAGGCGACGGCGATCCTCCACCGCCTGGGCATCGCGCAGAACCGCCTCGGTCGACCGGTGGAGCAGATGAGCCGGGGGATGCAGCAGAAGGTCGCGATCGCGCGAGCCCTGCTGACGAGCCCGACGCTGCTCCTGCTGGATGAGCCGACGACCGGCCTCGACCCGCGCAGCAAGCTCGACGTCCAGGCGTTCATCGAGGAGGTCAACGCCGCGCACAACGCGACGATCGTCCTCACGACGCACGACCTGGCGGAGGCGGAGCGCCTCTGCGAGCGGATCACGATCCTCGACGGGGGGAAGACCGTCGCCGAGGACACGCCCGAGGGGCTCAAGCGACTCGTCGCCGAGCAGCACGGGCAGCCGCCGACGCTCGAATCCGTGTTCATGACCTTCACCGGTCGCTCCCTCGACGAGGACGTCGAGGAAGACGACGACAACGACTGAACCGAAAGGAGGTGCCGCGATGACCACGTTGACCGCCATGGACAACGGCAATGACTGCCGCCATCACATCGCCTCTCGAAAGGACCATCGAATGTTTGGAATCGAGCTCCGGCTCGCGGAGATCCACGAGCGCCAGTCGCTCGAGCGATCGTTCCGCGCGGCCGACCGCGCTGCCGCAAGGCAGTCGCGCTCGATCCGGTCCCAGGTGGGCGAGTCGATCATCCGACTCGGCCGCCGGGTGGCCGGTGAGAGTCTCGGCTCCCCCGCCCTGACCGGCTGATGCCGGCGGGCGGGGGCCCAACCCTCGATCTGGAGACAGTCCCTTGACCCTGCTGACGCACGAGCTGAAGGCGTCGTACGCCTTCGTCGAGCGCAACTTCTTCCTCACCCGTCGCTACTGGGGATGGGAGATCGCGTTCCTCGTCTACTCCGTCGCCGGCGCGCTCTCGATCACGCTGATCGGCGCCGCGGCGGGCGATACGCGCCTGCTCCTCACCCTCATGATCGGCGCCATCTTCTGGAACTACCTCAGCGTCGTCTTCGGCTGGATCGCCGAGACGATCCAGGTGGAGCGCTGGGAGGGCACCCTCGAGTACACGTTCATGGCGCCGATCCGGCGCTGGACGCAGCTCCTGGGATCGTGCCTGTACGCGATGGTCTTCGGCCTCGTGCACACCGGCGTGATCCTGATCGTGATGATGGTGTTCTTCCGCGACCTGACCCTGCACGTCGAGGACGTGCCCACGGCCCTGGTGTTCGTGCTCCTCGGGTCGTTCAGCATCGTCGGCATCGGGATGATGGCCGCGATCCTGCCGCTCCTGTACGTGGAGCGGGGGGCGCAGATGACCTTCGTCCTGCAGTCGTGCCTGCTGCTCGTCTCGGGCGTGTACTACCCGATCAGCGTCCTGCCCGAGTGGATGCAGGTGCTCTCGAAGTTGTCGCCGGCGACCTACGTGCTCGACGGCGTCCGCGCCGGCCTGCTCGACGGCGTCCCGGTGACCGAGCTGTGGTACGACGTCGTGCCGCTCATCGTGATGGGCTTCGTGCTCATCCCGGCCGGTGTGTGGGCGTTCGGCCGGGCCGAGAAGTACGCCAAGCGCACCGGCAAGCTGAAGCGGGTGGGCTAGAGATGCACGAACCGATGACGGTCGTCACCTCCCCCACCCTGCATGACCTCGGCTGGGACCCGGGCTGGGCCACCGCCTTCCTGCCGTTCGACGCGGCTGGATGGCAGCCCGCCCGGGTCGTGGCCGCCCACCGCGACGCCTGGGTCGTGGCCACCCCGGCCGGCGACCGCGACGCCGTGATCGCCGGACGGCTCCGCCACGAGGCCTTCGGTCCCGCGGACCTGCCCGCGGTCGGCGACTGGGTCGCGATCGGTCACGGCGGCAGCGCCGCGATCGACGGCGAGCCCGACCACGTCCATGCAAACGAGTCCGGACCCGTCGTGATCCAGGCCGTCGTCCCGCGGCGGACCGCCTTCGGGCGGAGCACGGCCGACTCGGGTCGCCGGACCGGCAGCCGCGCGGCGGACGAGCAGGTCCTCGCGGCCAACGTCGACGTCGCGCTGGTCATCACCAGCCTCGACGGGGACTTCAACCTGCGCCGCCTCGAGCGCTACCTCGCGGTCGCGTGGACCGGCGGCGCCACCCCGGTCATCGTGCTCAACAAGGCCGACGTCGCGGACGACCCGGCCGGGCAGCGTGTCGCGGCCGAGGCCGTGGCCCCGGGCGTCGAGGTCCGGGCGATCTCGGCCCTGACCGGCGACGGTGTCGCGGCGCTCGCCGACGAACACCTGCCGCGGGGCCGAACGGCCGTCGTCCTCGGCTCGTCGGGCGTCGGCAAGTCCACGCTCGTCAACGCCCTGCTGGGGCACGAGCGCCAGCGCACGGGCGCGGTCCGCGACGACGACTCGCGCGGCCGCCACACGACCACCCACCGCGAGCTCGTCCGGCTGCCCGCCGGCGCGCTGCTCATCGACACGCCGGGCATCCGCTCGCTGGGCGTCGCCGGCGCCGCCGACGGCCTCGAGAGCGCCTTCTCGGACATCGCGGACCTCGCCGCCGGCTGCAAGTTCCGCGACTGCGGGCACGACGGCGAGCCGGGCTGCGCCGTGCGGGCCGCCCTCGACGACGGGTCCCTCGACCCGGAGCGCTTCGCCAGCCACCGCAAGCTCGAGCGCGAGGCGGCCCACGTCGCCCGCAAGTCCGACCCGATCGCCAGGGCCGAGGAACGTCGCCGCTGGAAGACCATCAGCGCGTCGGTCTCGATCCACATGAAGCACAAGTACGGGAGCGACCGATGACGACGTTGCTCAACTCGCTTCCCGAGGCCCCGGTTGGGTCGTCGATCGGCTACCGGCGCTACGCGGGACTCGAGGAGATCGATGGGATGGCGGCCGCAAACGGCCGCCTGCGTGCCCACGTCGGGGTCCTCGAGCCGATCGACCTCGAGGGCATGCGCCATCGCTACACGCACCTCGTCAACTCCGACCCGCTCGACGACTGCGTCGTCGCGTCGATCGACGGGGTCACCGTCGGCTACGGCCGTGTCGAGTGGCATGACCTCGTCGCCGGTGAGCGGATCTACGACTACACGGTCATGGTGGAGCCGGCGGCCTGGGGCACCGGGATCTCGATGGCCCTCAGCGACTGGTGCGAGCGCCGGGCCCGTGAGATCGCGCGAGGGAGCCCGACCGACCGCCAGACGTGGCACCAGGGATTCGCCTACGGCGCCGACACCGAACTCCAGGGCGTCCTGCGGGACAGCGGCTACACCGCCGTCCGGTGGGACGCCGAGATGCTCCGGCCCGACCTCGAGCACATCCCGGAGGTCCCCGTCGCCGAGGGCTACGTCCTCCGGTCCCCCACCGAGGCCGAGCTTCCCGCCGTGTTCGAGATGACCGTCGAGGCCTTCGCCGAGCACTGGGGGCAGTCCGAGGCGGACGAGCAGCGCCTCGACGAGTGGATCGAGAGTCCGGCCTTTCGGTTGGACCAGGTGGTCATCGCCTGGAAGGGCGACGAGCCGGCCGCGATGGTGAACGGCGAGCTGGAGATGAAGCCCGACGGCTCGGTCGCCGGTCTGCTCGCGGGCGTGTGCACGCATCCCCGCCATCGGCGTCTCGGCCTCGCGCGTGCGTGCATCGTCGAGAGCCTGCGCCGGCTGCGCGACGCCGGCGCGACCCGAGCCTATCTCGGGCGTGGACACGGACAACCAGAACCGGGCCTATGCCCTCTACGAGTCGTGCGGATTCCACGTCGCGACCAGCAGCACCTCCTACCGCAAGCCGTTCACCCCGGAGGCCACCTGATGCGCGCCACCTCCGCGACCGCCCCCGATCCCGTGGCGACGGTCCGCACCCCTGACATCCCGGGCCTCGCGTTCCGCCAGGGCGTCCCCGACGACTGGGCCCCGCTGACCGATGTCGTCAACCGGGCCCGGGCGGCCGACGGCGTGGACGAGGTCTTCGGGCCCGACACGCTGCGCGCCGAGTACGAGCCGATGGCGTGGTTCGACGTCGGCCGCGACGTCCTGATCGCCGAGATCGACGGCGAGATGGTCGGCCTGGCGTTCGGGTGGCGCGTCCAGCGCGGCACGTCGCTCGCCCTCGAGAGCTGGGGCGTCGTCCTCGCCGAGCACCGCCACCAGGGCATCGGCACGGCGCTCCACCGCGCGACCCGTGCCCGGCTGGCCGTCGAGGCGGCGGCCGACCCGCGTCCCGGCGAGCGCTCGTTCCGGTCGTGGGCGCTCGACATCGAACGGTCCGACATGGCCCTGCTCCGGGACGAGGGCTACGCCCCGATCCGGTTCGGGTTCGAGATGCGCCGCTCCCTCACGGGCACGCTGCCCGAGCACCCGCTCCCCGACGGCCTCGAGCTCCGGCCGGTCACGCCCGACCAGCACCGGGCGATCTTCGACGCCGACAACGAGGCGTTCCGCGACCACTGGGGCCACCGCGAGCAGGACGAGGGCGACTTCCACGCCCGCTACGAGCATCCCGAGACGGACACCTCGCTGTGGTGCGTGGCCTGGGACGGCGACCAGGTCGCCGGGTCGGTGGTGAACGGGATCTTCGTCGACGAGAACGAGCAGCTGGGCGTCAAGCGCGGCTGGCTCGAGCACGTCTCGGTCCGGCGCCCGTGGCGGGGCCGTGGGGTCGCCAAGGCGCTGTGCGCGGCCTCGTTCCGGGTCCTCAAGGTCACGGGATGGAGGAGGCATGGCTGGGCGTCGACGGGTCGAACCCGACGGGCGCGCTCCAGCTCTACGAGGGCCTCGGGTTCCACGTCGCGCGGCGCTGGCAGGCGCTGGGCCGGCCGCTCGACGGGCCGGCGCCCGATGGCTGGCGGCCGGAGGGCGACGAGCCGGACTGACGCACCAGCGCGCGACCGGGCGATGCGGTTGCAACTCGAACGACACCACCGGCGGCCGTCGCGTCGTCGGGCCCGGTCTGCCCGTTCGACCACGATGTCCACGTCGACCGCCTGGCGGCGGTTCCCAAGCCCGGAGGTCTCCATGCCCGACTTCACGCTGACCTCGACCGCCTTCGAGCCCGGCGGGGCGATCCCCAAGCGCTACACCTGCGACGGCGAGGACGGCTCGCCCGAGCTCGAGTGGGCCGGCGCCCCGGACGACACCTCCGCCCTGGTGCTCCTGGTCGACGACCCGGACGCCCGCGGCTGGGTCCACTGGATCGTGCTCGACATGGCGGGGACGTCGACGGGCGCGCTCGCGCGCGGGGTCGGCGTGTCGCCCGACGCCCCTGCGCAGGGCCGCAACGACTTCGGCCGGATCGGCTGGGGCGGGCCCTGCCCGCCGTCCGGCACGCACCGCTACGCGTTCACGCTGTACGCGCTGGCCGAGCCGCTCGGCCTCCCGGGCCAGCCCGACGGGGGCGCCGTCCGGCAAGGCGCTCGAGCGGGCGAACGTGCTCGGCACGACGACGCTCGAGGCGAGCTACACGCCGGGGCGGCTGACCCGCTCGGGCGATCGCGTCAGATCGGCAGGCGGCCCTCGCGCCGCACGAGGTCCAGCCACGCCCGCTCGCGCCCGATCGTCGTCGACGAGCCGTGGCCGGGGAGCACGCGCACCCGGTCCTCGAGGTCGGCGAGGCGCCCGAGCGACCCCGCGATCTCGTCGGCGTCGCCGCCCGGGAGGTCGACCCGGCCCCAGCCACCCGCGAACAGCGTGTCGCCGCTGTAGAGCGCGCCGTCGTCGGCGTCGAGGAGGCACACGGAGCCCGGCGTGTGCCCGGGCGTGTGCAGCACCCGGAGGCGGATCGACCCGAAGCGGACCTCGCCCCCCTCGGCCAGCTCGACCGCGGGCACCGACGGGACGAGCTCGAACGGCGGCGGGAACGTCGGGGCCGGGTCCTCGAGCATCGCGCGGTCGGCCGGGTGGACGGCGATGTCCGCCCCGGTATGGGCGGCGACCGCGGCGTTGTCGCCGATGTGATCCCAGTGGCCATGTGTGCTGACGATCAGCTTCAAGGTCCAGCCGCGCTGGTCGAGGGCCTCGGCGATCCAGGCGAGCGACGGCGTCGCGGTGTCGATCGCGATGGCCTCACGCGACGCCGGGTCGGCGAGGACGTAGACGTTCGTCGCGATCGGCCCGACGACGGCCTGGATACGGTCCATCGACCGGAGTGTCGCACGTGGCCGGGTGCCGAGGACCGGCGTAGGATGCGAGGCGAGGAGCGTGATCGCGATGACCAAGGTCAAGCTGGAGCCGTGGGACGACCTCGAGTTCGTGCGGACGTACGAGCGGGTCGCGGCGGAGCTCATCCACGACGGGTCCGGGCTCCATGACCCGCGGACGGCCCTCGAGCTGCAGCGCCGGATCCGTTCGGCCGGCTACCCGAACGCCACCTGCTACTGCGAGCGCACGGTCGATGAGGCGCTCGCGCACACCGCCCGCTGCATCGTCTCCCGCGACGGGGAGCCGTCGGTGAAGCTGGGGGTCGCCCGCTTCGTCACCTGAGCGCCGTCAGTCGGTGACGCCCGTGCCGAGACCCTCCGCGGGTCAGCCGGCCTCGAGCTTCGAGCGGATGCAGTCGAAGGTCTGGCCGATCATCTTGTTCGCCGTTCCCTCGATGAGCCGCGCGCCCACCGAGGCCAGCGTCCCCGCGATCAGCACGTCCGCCGACCAGTCCATCGTCGTCGGGCCCTCGGCCGGGCCGGACAGCGCCATCTGGGCGGTCGCGTCGACGGCGGACCCCGGGGCCTGGCCGTGCGCCTTGAGGATCGCGAGATCTGGCTCGTTGCGCTCCGCGACCGTCATGTCCACGTTGAACTTGGCCGAGATGAATCCGATCCCGACCTTCGCCCGGGCCTTGAAGTGGTCGTCGTCGACGACCTCGATCGATTCCACGCCCGGGCCGCAGCCGCCGACCTGGTTCGGGTCCATGAGGAAGGCCCACACGCGGTCGCGCGGCGCGGCGATGTCGACGGTGCCCTTGAACTGCATCGAGCTCTCCGTTGCGGGGCGGGATCAGGGGCTGAGGCGGGCGCGGGGCGACGGGACGATCACGCCCCGGCGTGGGTGGACCCCGGCACGTAGGCGCCGGGCTCCTTGATGAACGCCGTGCGGCAGCCCATCGAGCAGAAGGCGTAGACCAGCCCGTCGTGCTCGGCGAGGTGCCGGGCGTGCTCGCGGTCGACGGTCATCCCGCACACCGGGTCGAGCAGCACGATGTCGTCGACGACGGGCGCGAGGGCCGCCTCGGCGAGCGGGTCGGATCCCGCGCCCTCGCCGGCCAGCGTCGCGGGCCCCGGCTGGGCCACGAACGACGCGCGGCCGCGCCGCACCTGCACCAGCTCGGCCAGGATCGAGAGCGCGATCTCCTCGGGCGTCTCGGCGCCGAGGTCGATGCCCGCCGGCGCGCGCAGCGCCGCCAGTCGCTCCTCGGGGAGGTTCGCCTCGTCGCGCAGCCACGCGCGCACGACGCCGGCGCGGGTCGGCGAGGCCACCAGGCCCACGTACGCGACGTCACGCCGCAGGGCGGCGGCGAGCGCCTCCTCGTCCCAGATGCCCTGCGTGGCGACGACGACGTACGGCGACAGCTCGGGGTCGACCTTGCCCAGCGCCGTGACCGTCGACACCCGCTCGGCATCGGGGAACGCCTCGGCGTCGGCGATCGGATCGAACACGGACACCCGCCAGCCCGTCGCGGCGCCGAGCGTCGCGAGCGCGCCCACGATCGGCGTCGTGCCGGCCAGCCAGAGCGACGGCGCGGGAAGGTGCGGCTCCACGTAGATCTCCAGCGTGCCCCCCGAATGGCAGGTCATGACCAGCTCGATCACGCCGTCGCCGCGGCGGCCCTCGGCGGGGGCCGTCTTCGACAGGCGCAACAGCCGCGGGTGCCCGTCGGCCAGCGACCGGAGCGCCTCGCGGACGACGACGGGCTGGGCGCAGCTGCCGCCGACCCAGCCCTCGATCGTGCCGTCGGGATGGATGATCCCCATCGCCCCCGGCCTGGCCGACGTGGGTCGCTGGACCGCCACGACCGTGGCGACCGCGAACGTCCCTTCGGCGGCCTCGAGCTCGGCGACGCGCGGGAACAGGCTCCGTCCCGGCATGGCGTCAGGCGACGCCCTTCTCGTGCAGGATGGCCCAGACCTTCTGGGGCGTGATCGGGATGTCGATGTGGTCGACGCCCAGGTGCGACAGCGCGTCGACGACGGCGTTCGCGATCGCCGGCGGGGCGCCGACGGTCGCCGACTCGCCCACGCCCTTGGCGCCCAGCGGGTGGTGCGGCGAGGGCGTGATGGTCTTGCCGGTCTCCCAGGCGGGCGTCTCCATCGCGGTCGGCAGGAGGTAGTCCATGAACGTCCCGGCGAGGTTGTTGCCCTGCTCGTCGTACGAGATCTCCTCGTACAGCGACGGGCGCGAGGCCCATCGTCAGGCCGCCGTGGATCTGCCCGTCCACGATCATCGGGTTGATGATGTTGCCGCAGTCGTCGACGGCCACGAACCGGCGCACGTGGACCTGGCCGGTGCCGGTGTCGATGTCGACCACGCAGATGTAGCTGCCGAACGGGAACGTGAGGTTGGGCGGGTCGTAGTAGTCGACCGCCTCCAGGCCGGCCTCCATGCCCTCCGGGTGGTTGGTGTAGGCGGCGAACGCGAGCTCCGCGATCGTCTTGACGCGGTCAGGCGAGCCCTTGACGCTCCACTGGCCGGGCGTCCACTCGAGGTCGTCGGGCGAGCACTCGAGCAGGTGCGCGGCGAGGTGGCGCGTCTTCTCCTTGATCTTGCGCGACACGATCGCGGTGGCTCCGCCCGCGACGGGCGTCGAGCGCGAGGCGTAGGTGCCCAGGCCGTACGGCGCGGTGTCGGTGTCGCCCTCCTCGACCTTGACCTTGGACGCCGGGATGCCCAGCTCCTCGGCCACGATCTGGGCGAAGGTCGTCTCGTGCCCCTGGCCCTGGCTCTGGACGCCAAGGCGCAGGATCGCGGAGCCCGTGGGATGCACGCGGAGCTCGGCAGAGTCGAACATCTTGATGCCGATGATGTCGAAGTCCTTCGATGGACCGGCACCGACGATCTCGGTGAACGAGCTGATGCCGATGCCCATCAGCTCGCCCCGGGCCCGCTTCTCGGCCTGCTCCTTGAGCAGGTCGCCGTAGCCGATGGTGTCGAGCGCCTTCTGCAGCGCGGCGTGGTAGTCGCCCGAGTCGTACTCCCAGCCGGTGGCGCTCGTGTACGGGAACTGGTCCTTGCGGATGAAGTTCTTCATCCGGAGCTCGGCCGGGTCCATGCCGATCTCGTCGGCGGCCTTGTCGACCAGTCGCTCGATCGTATGGACCGCCTCGGTCACCCGGAACGAGCAGCGGTAGGCGACGCCGCCGGGTGGCTTGTTGGTGTAGGCCGCATCGACCTCCACGAACGCCGCCGGCATGTTGTAGCTGCCGGTGATCACGTTGAACAGGCCCGCCGGGTACTTGCTGGGGTCGGCGGCCGCGTCCGCGTAGCCGTGGTCGGCGAGGGTCTTGACCCGGAGGCCCGTCATCGTGCCGTCGTTCTTGAGGCCCAGCTCCGCGTGGACGTGGTAGTCACGGGCGAACGAGTCGGCCTGGAGGTTCTCCGAGCGGTCCTCGATCCACTTGACGGGGCGGCCGAGCGTGAGCGACGCCACGATCGCGCAGACGTAGCCCGGGTAGACCGGCACCTTGCCGCCGAAGCCGCCGCCGATGTCGTGGGTCTTGACCCGGATCGAGGACTCGGGGATGCCGGAGACGAGGCTGATGACCGTGCGGTAGGCGTGCGGCGCCTGGCTGGTGACGTGGAAGTCGAGGTGGCCGTTGACGGGATCGAAGTCGGCGATGCAGCCGCAGGTCTCGATGGACGCCACGTGGATGCGCGGGATGTAGACGTCGATCGGGACG
The DNA here is from genome assembly GCA_963767945.1 of uncultured Chloroflexia bacterium. GTDB lineage: Bacteria > Chloroflexota > Limnocylindria > Limnocylindrales > CSP1-4 > CAIXZV01. The sequence goes on from CAVYGH010000013.1 coordinate 1,072,714, forward strand.
ATGCGGTCTGACCCGGCCAGCGCCGCGTCGGCCGCGGCGCGATCGCCCGATTCCCAGTGCCAGATGTGGTTGTTGGCCTTGTCGGGGCCGCGATCCGGCCGCAGGACCGGCGCGTCGGCCTCGAGGGCCTTGTAGGGGTCGATGACCACGGGCAGCGGCTCGTAGTCGACGTTGACCGCCGTGATCGCGTCCGCGGCCTGGTAGCGGGTCAGCGCGATGACCGCGGCGACCTCCTGGGACTGGTACATCACGGTGTCGACCGGCAGCACCATCTGCTTGTCGCCCGCGAGGGTCGGCATCCAGTGGAGCCCGGCGGCCTCGAGGTCCTTGCCCGTGATCACCGCGAGCACGCCGGGCATCGCGAGCGCCTCGCTGGCGTCGATGGACTTGATCGTCGCGTGGGCGTAGGGGCTCCGGACGATGTCCATCCAGACCATGTTCGGGAGCGTGACGTCCTCGATGTACTGGCCCTTGCCCCGGATGAAGCGCGGATCCTCCTTGCGCTTCATCGAGTGGCCCATGCCGCTGACCTCAGCGGTGGTGGTCGGTGCCTGCGCCTCGGTGGTCATCGTGGTCTCCTCCGGGGCTCAGGCTGTCGCCGCAGCGGTCTCGGGCTCGGCATCGGCCGCCCGAAGCTCGTCCGCCGCCTGCTGGACCGCCTTGACGATGTTCACGTAGCCCGTGCAGCGGCACAGGTTGCCGGAGATGCCCTCGCGGATCTCGGCCTCCGACGGGTCGGGGTTCTGCTCCAGCAGCCAGGCCGATTGCATGATCATCCCCGGGGTGCAGAAGCCGCACTGGAGGCCATGCTGGTCCCAGAACGCCTGCTGGAGCGGGTGCAGCTTGCCGCCCTGCTCCATGCCTTCGATCGTGGTGATCTCGGCGCCGTCGGCCTGAACGGCGAGGATCGTGCACGACTTGGCGCTTCGCCCGTTGACGTGGACGGTGCACGCGCCGCAGTTGCTGGTGTCGCACCCGGTGTGGGTGCCGGTCAGCCCGAACGTGTCGCGCAGGAGGTGGACCAGGAGGAGGCGAGGCTCGACGTCGGCCTCGCGCGCCTCGCCGTTGACGGTGACCGAGACGTGCTGTGTCGTCATCGTCATCTCCTAGCGGAAGGACTGGGCGCGCTCGGCGGCCCGTCGGAGGGAGCGGACCGTGATCTCGGCGACCATGGCCCGCTTGTAGTCGGCCGAGCCCCGGACGTCCGAGGCGGGTTCGCTGGCCGCGGCCGCCGCGGCGCCGGCGGCCTTGAAGGCCTCCTCGCTCGGCCGCTGGCCGGCGAGCGCGGCCTCAGCCGACGGAGCGGCAAACGGCGACGCCGAGACCCCGGTCACGCCGATGCCCGCGCGCTTGATCGTGCCCGTCGCGTCGAGGATCACGATCGCGCACACACCGACGGTCGCGAAGTCGCCGACCCGCCGCTCGAGCTTGGTGTAGGCCCCGCCGTTCCCCGGCCCGCGGCTCGGAATGCGGACCTCGGTCAGGACCTCGGTCGGCTCGATGGCGGTCGTGAACGTGTCGAGGAAGAAGTCCCGCGCCTTGACCTCGCGGTCGCCGTCGGCGCCGCGACAGACGATGGTCGCGTTGATGGCGAGCAGCGCGGCCGGCCAGTCCGATGCCGGGTCCGCGTGCGCGACGGAGCCGCCGATCGTGCCCCAGTTCCGCACCTGCGGGTCGCCGATGCCCCCGGCGAGCTCCCGGGTCATCGGGTAGCGGTCGACGATGATCGGGTCGTCGTGGACCTGGCGGTGCGTGGCCCGCGAGCCGATGCGCAGCCAGCCATCCGACTCGGAGATGCCGTCGAGGCCTTCCAGGGCCTGGATGTCGACGAGGAGGGCCGGCTGCGCGAGCCGGAGCTTGATGAGCGGGATCAGGCTGTAGCCGCCTGACAGGATCTTGGCCTCCCCCTCGCGGTCCCGCAGGATCCGCAGCGCCTCGTCCAGCGAACCCGGACGGACGTACTCGAACTGGCCGGGAATCATGCCTTGCCTGCCCTCCTTCCCGTGCGATGCACGGGAGCAGTCGTCGAGCCCGCCGCCACGCAATGGCGGGCTGGACCTTGCCAACGACATTCGGCGGCCGTTCGATCGCGGATTGCGGTCAGATCCCCCCGGCCGGGGCGCGGTGGCGTGCGAGAGGCTTGCGAAGCCGAGTATCCGCGCCGTCGAGAGGCGGCGTCAACGTGATTGTGCGCGCAACGGGACAGGCCCGCTGCGCGTGTTCACCATCACTGCACAAGGTGCTTGGTCGGCGCTTCATTCGCGAGACAGCACTGGAGCCGGCCACGAGGGCCGGCTCCAGAGGCGAGTAACTCGATGCGGCGAGCGGTCGTCCAGCCTCAGCTGATGGCAGTGGCCCGCGTCGAGGGACGTGGAGGCCCGGGCCGGCGCGTAGTCCCAGGTGTCCCGCCGAGCCGTAGATGTAGTCCTGTTCCGCCCTGCTGAGTCCGAACTGGTCACCCGGGCTCGGGCTGGTGCCTGGACGCGACGCAGGACCGCGGATGCGGTCCGCGTGCAGCGCACCGCCGCCGGAGGCGCCCGCGGTCTTCGAGGCCATGCTGTCGCGACCAGGGCGACGACCCGCGCGGCGACCAGGGTCGCGCCGATGCAGACCGTGGACGAGGATCGCCGCATGATGCCGCGTCCGTGCTTGCCAACCATCGCTGCTCCTCTTCCGCGAGCGGGCTGGTGGCGGCGACCAGAGCCGGTCGCTCAGGGTGTCGACCATCCCGCTCGACTCCGTGGTCGGTGGTCATCTGCCACCCGGACGCAGCCAAGCAGCCGACCCTCAACACGCGCGAAACCCGGCGCTTCGAGTCCTGGTCGCGGCGGCACAGCCCGACGGGCTATCCGGACGAGATCGTTTGGTCACCCGTGCCGGACGACGTGGATCCGTCGGAGCTCGTCGAGGCGGGCGAGGCCGATCTCGTGGGATTGACGGGCATGAGTCGCGATCGCGTGCAGCTGTCTCGCGACGGAGTACCCGGCCCAGCTCCACGCGGACCCGGGCACGAAGGTCTTCGTCGAGGTCATGAACACGACGGTTCCTCCGTTCGACGACCCGGATGTCCGGCGCGCGGTCGAGCCTGGCGATCGACCGGCAGGCGGCGCTCGACGCCTACGGCGGCTCCGATCTTTGGCCGGATCACCTGCCAGGTCATGCCCCCGACCTTGCCTGGCTACGCGCCGTACTGCCCGTTCACCGCGGAGCCACCGCAGCGGGAACGCGTGGAAAGCGGCGGACCTCGACCTGCGCGCGCCAGGCTCATCGAGAGGCCGGCGCGGTCGGCGAGCGGGTCACCGTGTACGGCTCGACCAACGCGGGCCACGCAGAGGTGGCCGAGTACATGGTCGGCCTGCTCAATGGGCTGGGCTTCAAGGCGACGAAGCACCTCGTCGATCCCGCAGGACTACTTCGGCGGGACCGTACCTCGCGGCGGACCACCCGGCGGACATGGGGATGGCCGGCCTGTGGTGGGCCAGCGGACCCGACGGCCGCGAGCTGGTTCCTGGGCAGCTTCACGTGTCCGACACTACCCGGACACGCCCTACTCCGGTGCGCCACCGAGCGACCTGTGCGACCCGGAGGTCGACCGCCTGGTGACGGCCGCGTTGGAGCTCGACGCGCACCGGCGACCGCGGCCGGAGGCGAACGAGATGTGGCAGGCGGTGGATCGCCGGGTCACCGACGCCGCTCCGCATCGCGGCGATCCTGAACCCGACAGACGTGGCCTTCGTGTCGTCCCGGGTCGGCAACTTCCAGCACCACCTCATCTGGGAGCACCTGCTCGACCAGATGTGGGTCAAGTAGGCGCTCGCGGCCCCCAGGTCACGATGCCGATCGAGCCCGCCGGCGGGTCGAGCAGCGTCCAGCCGCCGTCGCGGTTGACGATCCGGTCGGGCAGCACGGCCCGGAAGTGCAGGTCCTTCTCGCCGCCCTCGGCGATGAACAGCTGGCGACGCAGGAAGGCCGTGAGGGCGGGCACCGAGTCGAACGTGCGGGGCGGGCGTTCGACGCGGACGACCTCCGTCTGGCGGCCGCGCGAGTGCAGGACCTCGAGCAGGTCCGGCAGGGCCGGCAGGGGGACCCGGTCCTCGCCATGGACCAGCGGCCAGAACGGGTCGGCGACCGAGGCCGGGCTGCGGTCCGTCAGGACCGCGACGCACCGCTCGCGCGTCGCGGCCTCCATCGCGTCGAGGAACGGGCCGATCGCCTCGATGTCGTAGCCGACGTGCGCGATCAGCGAGACGTCGGCCGCCGGCAGCTCGCCCAGCCGCTCGAGCGACTCCGGCCACGCGCCGGCGACCACGCGCACGTTCGCGATCCCGTGCTCCCCCATCCCCGTCCGGAGCGCGCCGCGCATGCCGGCCGACGGCTCGACGGCGATCACCTCGCGCACCACCAGCGCGAGCGGGAGCGCGTAGCGCCCGGCCCCGGCACCGATGTCGAGCCAGACCTGCTCGTCGGTCGCGGTCGCGAGGAGCGCGGCGAGCGCCGGCTCGTCGGTCCGCCGCGGATCCGCGACGAACAGGGACGAGACCGGGGCGTAGAAGTCCGGCGACTGCATCTCGCGGAAGCGCTCGGCCTGGTCGCGGTTCTCGCGCACGCGCTGGGCCCAGGCGGACTCCAGGCGATCGGCGGGCGCGGGGCTCCTAGGCGACATCGCCGGTCACGATACGCCCTCGAGTCGCGCGAGGTCCGCGACGGTGTCGACGTCCGGGTTGGTGCCGTCGACCGGCACGTGGCCGACGAGCTCGGGGTGCGCCGCCAGGACGGGGCCGAAGCCGCGATCGCCGGCGAGCTCGTCCGCGAGGCGCCAGGTCGACCGGCGCGCGAGGATCGGGTTGGGGGCGGCGTCGTCGCGGTAGCGGGGCACGATGAACGGGGTCCCGGGCTGTTGCGCGGCCGCCGCGACGAGGCGCTCGATGACGGCGGAGCGGACGCGGGGCTGGTCGCCCGGCAGGATGACCGCCGCATCGACGGCGTCGCCCTCGAGCGCCCGCAGCCCGATCCGCACCGAGCTCGACAGGCCCTCCTGGGGCAGCGGGTTGGTCACCGCGCGGGCCGGCTCGAGGTCCAGCCCCGCGAACGCGTCGCCGGGCGGGACGACGACCACGACCGGATCGAGGCCCGCCGCGACCGCGGCGTCGATGACGTGGCGGACGAGGGGCCGGCCGTCGAGCGAGGCGCGCAGCTTCCCGCCACCGAACCGCGAGCCGGCCCCGGCCGCGAGCACGACGGCGCCGACGTTCACGGCCGGCCGGTCATGCGACGGCCGAGGCCTCGCGAGCCTTCGCCTGGTCCCGCATGGGCTGGCCCGTGCCGGCCCGCCGTTCCGCGACGACCTCGGCCAGGATCGCGAGCGCCGTCTCGGACGGCAGGCGGCCGCCGAGGTCGAGCCCGATCGGCCCCCGGAGCCGGTCGAGCTCCTCGGGCGTGACGCCCGCCTCGAGCAGGCGGGCGCGGCGGTCGGCCTGGGTCTTGCGCGACCCGACGGCGCCGACGTAGCGGCAGCCCCGGTGGAGCGCCTCGACGATCGCCGGCTCGTCGAACTTGACGTCGTGGGTCAGCACGGCGACGGCGTCGGCGGGGCCGAGGCCGATCTCGTCCGCGAGCTCGTCCGGCCAGCCGACCAGCAGCCGGTCCACGCCCGGGAACCGAGCCTCGGTCGCGAACGCCGCCCGCCCGTCGATGACGACGGTCTCGTAGCCCAGCTCCTTCGCCAGCCGGACCAGCGTCCTCGCGACCTCGACCGCGCCGACGACGACCAGCCGCGGACGGACCGGATACGCCTCGACGAACAGCTGGCGGCCGGCGACCTGGACCGTGCGCGACACCCCGTGTGCGAGGGCGTCGCGGGCCGCGGTCACCAGCTCGGCGTCCGCGGCGGCGTCGCCCATCGAGCCCTCGAGGGCGCCGTCCTCGTGCACGACCAGGACCTCGGGCGGCTCCGCCCCGGCGCCCGGCGACGCCGCCCCGAACGAGGGCGGCGGCGCGTCAGCGGGCAGCGGCGTGACGATCGCGCGTCCGTCGCCGCGGCCCTCGCTCGTCTCGCGCGCGGCGAGGACCGCCGCCTCGGGCACGCGCGGCGAGATCAGGACGTCGATCGTGCCGCCGCAGGCGAGCCCCACGTCCCACGCCTGCTCGTCGCTGATCCCGTAGCGGATGACCCGCTCCCGGCCGCTCTTGCGCGCCGCCCAGATCTCCTCGGCCGCCGCGCCCTCGACGCAGCCGCCCGAGACCGAGCCCGCCAGGCGGCCGTCGTCGGTCACGAGGAGGACGGCGCCCTCGGGCCGCGGCGCGCTGCCGAACGTGCGCACGACCACGGCGCGACCGACCCCGGCACCTTCCGCGCGCCAGCCGTCGAGCGTGTCCAGCAGCTCCTGCATCGTGTCCTCCGATTCGTCGTCTGCGCGGTTGCGGTTCGTCCCTCGGCCGTCAGGTCAGCGGCCGCGCGGCGGCCGTGTCGACCGGCCCGCTGTCGAGCGGCCGCGGCGGCGCCGCCTCCGGGGCGCTCAGGCCGAGCGACGGCGCGACGGTCGTCGCGTGGGTGACCGCCGAGCCGCGCCGGACCGCGCTCCGGCTGGATCCGCTGAGCACCTCGCCCAGCCGCTCGAGGGAGGCCAGGGTCCCGGCGGCCAGGAAGTCGTCGATGAACGGATAGGCGGCCTTCATCCCCGCGGCCAGCGGCTGATAGCCGGGGGCCGACGCGAGCGGGTTGAGCCAGACCAGGCGATGGCAGTTGCGGCGCAGCCGGGCCGTCTCGGCGGCGACGAGGGCGGGATCGCCGCGGTCCCAGCCGTCCGAGACGACGATCACGATCCCCGACGTCCGGAGCGTCCGCCGCGCCCAGCGATGGTTGAAGTCGCGGAACGACTCCCCGATCCGGGTGCCGCCGGCCCAGTCGGTCACCGTGTCGGCGACCCGGGCCAGCGCCCGGTCGCGGTCGCGGTCGCGCATGATCCGGGTGACCCGGGTGAGCCGCGTCCCGAACACGAACGACTCGGTGCGCACCTCGTTCGTCCGGGCGAGCGCCTGCACGAAGCGGAGCAGGAGCCGGGAGTGGCGCTCCATCGAGCCCGAGATGTCGCACAGCACGACCAGCTGGCGCGGCTCGCGGATCTGCCTGCGCCAGACCCACTCGGTCAGCTCGCCCGTGGCGAGGTTCTGGCGGAACATCGCCCGCGCGGCCACGCGCCGGCCGTGGGGATGGAGCTCGAAGCGGCGGGTCCGCCGTCGCTCGAGCCGCGGCCGGAGCAGGTCCACGAACCGCTCGGCGTCCCGCAGCTCGGCCGAGGTCATCCGGTCGAAGTCGCGATGGCGAAGGAGCTCGCCCGCCGAGTACGCGTCCGGCGAGATCGTCACGCCCTCGATCTCGCCCTCGTCGTCCGCGTCGGTCGCGACCTGGACGCCCATCGTCGCGAGCTCCGACATCGACGCCTCGCGCCCCTCGGCGGCCTCGTCGGCCGCGCCGGGCTCGCCCTCCTCGTCGCGTTCGGCGTCGGGCGTCAGGCCCTCGAGGCGCGCCTTGGGCAGCTTCCGGCCGCGTCGCCGCCAGAACTGCGCGAACACGCGGTCGTACACCTCGCGGTCGTCGCGTCGCCGCACGAACAGGGCGGCCCCCGCGTCGCGCACGATCCCGCGGTTGCCGATGTCGACCAGCGTGAGCGCCCGGGCGAAGTCGATCGAGGCCGCCATGTCGATCGGGAGCCCCGCGGCGCGCAGCGCGCGTCCGAAGCCCACGGCCTCGGCGAGCAGCCGGCGGCCGTCGATCAGCTCGCCGGTCGGAGCGCGGAGGATCGGCGACTCGGTCATGGCGACAGCCTAGTCGACACTCGCCCCAGGGACCTCAGCGTCCAGGTGCGGTCGCGAGGAGGCAGCCGTCCACGACGGCGCCGAAGGGAAGCCCGTGAGCCACGAACGGCTGACCAGCCGAGCCCACGATGGCGATCTCGAGGCTCGTCTGGACATGCTCGACGCCATCTGACAGGTACAGGCCGCGGTAGTTGTCCACCGTGAACATGCGGGGCAAGGGGAGCCCGGTGGCGGCCCCAAGGACGTACCCGATCTTGTCGTCGAACAGGTACGCCAGCCCGTCCCCCACGCCGGCGGCGACGGCCCGGCTCCCGACCGGCAGGCTGAAGACGACATGGCCACCCGCGAGGAGGTGGACCGAGCCACCCGCGGTGCGACCGTCCGGCGCCGGGACGACGACCACCGTCGTGGGTCCGTCGGCGGCGATCACGGTTCCCTCACCCTGGCCGGGGACCGTGACCAGTCGGGGGCTTGGCCCGGCCGTCCCGCCGGCGCATGCGGTCGGCACGGGGACGCCGGAGTACGGGGACAGCACGGCATACGCCACGAGCGGCACGATGACCAGCGAGCCCGATCAGGAGCAGGGCCGCGGTGACGCGCAGCACGGGCCTGAGGACGGTTCGCGGGTGCGGCCGGTCGCGCGCGGACAGCGCCGGGTCGCGCGTCACGCCTGGGCGGTCGCCTCGGCGAGGTACTGGCGGGCGACCGCGCCGCGCACCTGGCGGATGTCCTCCTCGTACTTGAGGACGACGCCCAGCGTCTCGTCGACGACGTCCGGCGACAGCTCCGCGGCGCCGAGCGACAGGAGCGCGGCCGCCCAGTCGAGCGTCTCGGCCACGCCCGGGACCTTCGTCAGGTCCGCGGCCCGCAGGCGATGGACGAAGCCGACGACCTCGTGCGCGAGCCGCGGCGGCGCTTCGGGCACGCGGGTGGCCACGATCTCGAACTCCTTGGTCGCCGTCGGGTAGTCGATCCAGTGGTACAGGCAGCGCCGCTTGAGCGCGTCGTGGACCTCGCGCGTCCGGTTGGAGGTCAGGACCACGCGCGGCGCCTGGGCGGCCCGGATCGTGCCGATCTCGGGGACCGTGACCTGGAAGTCGGACAGGATCTCGAGCAGGTACGCCTCGAACTCCTCGTCCGCGCGGTCGATCTCGTCGATCAGGAGGACCGGGGCGTTGCCGTCGGTCGCCTCGAGCGCCTGGAGCAGCGGGCGCTTGAGCAGGAACTCCGGGCCGAAGATGTCGTGGGCCGTCGCC
>CAVYGH010000014.1:0-14593 GCA_963767945.1 uncultured Chloroflexia bacterium
GTCGCCAGGTGGCCCCGGTGCGTCAGGCCCAGGACGGGGGTTTCACTCGGTCGGAGCGTGTTCGACGCGCCGAGGCGCTGCAGGACGTTTGCGGTGTCCTGGTGGTCCATGTCGAGCACGGCGATGTCCGGCGCCCAGCTGTCCAGGATGGCCGTCGCCTCCGCGAGGTCGCGGGCGGACTGCACCACGAACAGCCCGTGGTTCAGGGTCAGCTCGATCAGGTCGACGAGCAGGGGTCGATCGTTGAGCACGAGGGCCCGACGGGCGTCGTCGGGGACGGTGTTCGGAGGTGCTGTCATCAGCGTGCGGCCCTCTTGGGGCTCCCGCGGCCGGGGCGTCGTGGTGTGTCATTTTAGCGGGTCAGTCGTACACGGCCGACACCGGTGCGCCCGTCCGGCATGACAACGGGGTGCCAGGATCCGTCGGATGACGAACCGTAATGACGCCCGGTCGCGGTGTCCGAAACTGGGGGCGTCGACGCCTGAGACCGGCGACGGGATGGGGTCCGTGCCCCGTCGATCGGAGCGGGCGACATGGGTCGCGGCTGCCGAGTCGACCGGCGAGTCCGTCGGATCCGAGCTGGAGCCGCAGCACGCCGCGACTCCCAGGCGGGATCCCGTCGCACGGTGATGGTCGGGTGGGGGTTCCGGCTTCGGGGTCCGAGAGGACCGGACCATCTGGGGCCCTGCGGCGGGATCTCGCCGCGTCTGGCTCAGGAGCGGGTTCCCGGCTCCGGCAAATCCCCACCGAACACGAAGCGCCCTGTGAACGCGTTGCGGAACGTCCCCCCGGGGTCGAGGCGGGTCGCGAGGTCCGCAAATCCGTCCATCCGCTCGTAGCGCGAGCGGACGACGTCCGGAGCCATCGTGAACAGCTTGGCCCAGTGCGGCCGGGGCTCGAACGGCTCGAGGGCTGCCTCGATGTCGGGCAGGATCGCGCGGACCGCCGGCCAGTCCGGACGCCAGGTGAAGTGGAAGGCGACCGATTCACGTCGGAACGCGGGACTGAGCCAGAGGTCGTCCGCGGCGATCGTGCGGATCTCGCTCACGAACACGAGCGGGGCGAGCCGGTCCCGAAAGGTGTCGAGCGCCGCGAACGCCGCGACCGCGTGCTCGCGTGGCACGAAGAACTCGCTCTGGAGCTCGTCGCCGTGGCTCGGGGTGTGGTCGAGCCGGAAGTGCGGGAGCCGGTCCAGCCAGGGACCAGGCACGCCGAGCTGCTCGGTACAGGCGTCGGGCGACAGGTCACGCAGCGGGTGGCGCGGGACGGTCGCGGGGTCGCGCCCCGAACAGGTCGGGGTCCGCCTGGCCGCCGCCGTCGCCGCGGACGCGCCGCTTGCGCCAGACTTGGTCGACGACCGGGCCGCGCCACTGCGTGAACAGGCTGACGCTGTCACCCGACGCCGTGAGCTCGTCGAAGTGATCGCGGAGGGCCGCGATCGGCAGGTCCTCGTACACGTCCTGGCGCACGCGATACGTGGGCTCGACGATCAGCGTCAGCCGGGTCACGGGCCCGAGGGCGCCGAGCGAGACCACCGACCCTGCGAACGCGTCGCCGTCTGCCGCCCGGCTCAGGGTGATGAGCTCGCCGTCGGCCCGGACCAGCTGCATCGCCACGACGGCCGTGGACAGGGTCCCGAGGCGGTTGCCGGAGCCGTGCGTGGCGGTCGCGCAGGCGCCGGCGACCGAGATGTGCGGGAGCGACGCCAGATTGTGGAGGGCGAGGCCCGCCGACTCGAGCGCGGGTCCCAGCTCGCCGTACCGGATGCCGCCGTCGACCGTGACGGTCGCGCCCGCGCGATCGATCTCGACGACCCGCGGCAGCCGGGCGAGCGACAGGTGGTCGCCGGTCGTGTCGGCCAGGTCGTTGAAGGCGTGGCGCGACCCGAGGACGCGCATCGAGGTCGACGATCGGACCGCGGTCTGCACGGCCTCGACCGACTCGGGCTCGAGGACTCGCCAGGCGCGATACGCCTGGTTGCCCGCCCAGTTCCGCGCAAGATCGAGCCCCATCGTCCGCAGCATCGCCGACTCCGGCGCCCTCGTCGAGGGGCCGACGGCGCGAAAGCGACGAAGTCAGTGAGGAATGCCTGCGAGCCCGGCGATCAGGCCGAGCATCACGAGTGTGCCTCCCGCCAGCACCCCGACCAGGTACGCCCACTGCGCGGGCTGATGCACCGCTTGCAGGTGCTCACGTCGCACGGACTCGGCATCGATCTCGCGCTCGTTCACCGCGCCGCCCGCCGCTCCAGTGCGTCGACCTTGGCCTCGATCCTCCGCAGGGCCGCCTCGGTCTCGAAGTCCGTATCGGGCGACTCGTGGCTCCGCCGGTGCACGAGGAACGTCGTCAGGACGATGAACACGAACACCTGCAGGAACTCGGACTGCCAGTTCTCGAACGTCGACTGCGCCCAGCTCCAGATGTAGCCGCCGTCGCCGAACGCCTGCGCGACCTCGCCGTGTGCGCGCTGATCCGCGACGAACTCCACCCAGCCGGACCACGTCTGCAAGGCCCAGGCCACCATGAACAGGCCGACCAGCGTCAGGCTCAGCCCGTAGTCGCGCCAGATCCTCGCCATCGTCCCGGTGCCGCTAGGCCCGGGCGGGCACCGGATCCCGAGCTCGCGGGCGGCGCTGATCCGTCGCTCGGCCATTCGGGTGCCCAGGTCCTCGAGCTCGTCGCGATCGAACACCTGGCGGGCCTGCTTGAACATGTCGCCCTCCTCTTCCTCCATGTGGTGCTCGACGTTCTCCTGCATCACCTTCGCCTTCGCGCCCCACGACTCGTCGTCGACGTCGAGGCTCTCGAGCTCGCCCATCAGGAGGTCCACCACGTGGTGCTCCTCGTAGCCCTCGAGGACGATGTCCTTCGCCTTCGGGTGCGCCTTGAGCTCGGGGTAGAAGATCTCCTCCTCGATGATCTCGTGCAGGGTCAGCTCGCCCTTGATGGTGGCGAACAGGTCCGTGCGCGTCTTGACGCCACGCTCGGTCGTGGACTCGAGCTCGGTCAGGAGCTTGCGCATCTTCGCGTGCTCGTCCTCGAGCAGGGTGATCGCGTTCATCGGTGTCCTCCGGTCGTCGGGAATGGGTGGCGATCGGAGGATCGGGCCCGGCCTGTACGCGCCCCGTCGCAGCCGGGCGGGCGACATCACACCGGCCTCACAATCGATGCGGGCCCTCAGACCAGCTCGAAGTGCTCCACCTGCCAGCGGAGCAGGCGCTCGGGATGACGGGTCGCCATGGGCCGCGCGACGTTGCCCCCGGTCGCGCGCTCGATGTGCGCCCACTCGCGCCAGGCGGACACCGTGACGAACGCGTCCGGTCCGGCCGCGCCCAGGAACAGCGCCGCCGGCCCGTGCTCGGCCTGCGCATCGAGCTCGACGCCGTGGCGGACGTCGTCGATGTACGGCTCGAGCTCCCCGGGCCGGACGTCGCCACGCAGGACGCGCAGGATCCTGGGCGGCTCGCCGGCGGGGTGCCAGTCCACGCGCAGCTCGAGGATGTCGAGGACCTGGTCGGTCGTGGCGTCGAGGTGCTCCGGATGGAACACGCCGAGCTCCTCGCCCACCGCGTCGACCATCGCACCGCGCGAGGTCCAGACGGTGGCGACGATCCGGGGGCCCTCGTCGTCGGGCCCCTGGCGGCCGACATAGCAGTCGACGATCCCGGCCCGGCTCATGAGGTCGGGGACGAACACCGAGCGCAGGGTGTCGTCGAACCCACGACGAGCGGCGCGGAACGAGAACACTCGGATGACGGGCACGCCCACCTCACGCAACCCCCAGCCCCCCGAGTCTGACAGATCGACCGGGCCTCGCCGACGGCGCTGCTCGACTCGATGACTCATCCCTCACGTCGCCACCGAGATATCTAGACACGACTGCCGATTTCGGCTGATACTCCATCGCTATGACCGCAGAGATGGAATCGCCGGCGCGCGTTCGCGTGGGCCAGGCTGCCGAGATGCTCGGCGTGTCCGTGGAGACGCTCCGTCGCTGGGAGGGCGAGGGGCGGATCACGATGGCGCGCTCGGAGGGGGGCCAGCGGCTGGTCGACGTCGACGACGTCGCCCGCCTGCTCGCTGAACGCCGCAAGGCCGCCACGGACCGCCCGATCGTCGCCCAGTCGGCGCGCAACCGGTTCACCGGGATCGTCACCCGGATCGAGGCCGACCGGGTCGCCGCCGTCGTCGAGGTGCTCGCCGGCCCCCACCGGCTGGTGAGCCTGATGACCGCCGAGGCCGTGGAGGACCTCGACCTCAAGGTCGGTGACGAGGCCGTCTGCGTCGTGAAGGCCACCAACGTGATCGTCGAGATCCCATCCTCGAGGGAGTCCCGAACGTGATCCATCGTGGCCTCGCGTGGCCGGCCGTCGCCGTCCTCGCGGCCATGCTCGTCGCCGGCTGCTCGGGCGGCGGCGGAGCGACCACCGCCCCCTCCTCGGCTGCCCCGTCGGTCGCGGCCTCGGCCGCCGGGGGTGGCGGCGGCGAGCTCACGATCTTCGGCGCGGCCTCGTTGAAGGGCGTCCTCGACCGGGCGAAGACCGAGTACGAGGCGGCCAACCCGGGCACCACGTTGACGATCTCGACGGACTCGTCCTCGGCGCTCGAGACCCAGATCGAGCAGGGCGCGCCGGCCGACGTGTTCCTGTCCGCCGACACGGCCAACCCGCAGAAGCTCGCGGACGGCGGGTTCGCGAGCGGCGACCCGGTCGTGTTCGCCGGCAACGAGCTCACGGTGATCACGCCCACCGACAACCCGGGCGGCGTCTCGACGCCGGCGGACCTCGCCAAGCCCGGCCTGAAGGTGATCGCCGCCGGCGACGAGGTGCCGATCACGAAGTACGCGACCCAGCTGGTCGCCAACCTCGCGAAGGCGTCCGGCTACCCGGCGAACTTCGTCGACGCCTACAACACGAACGTCGTCTCGAAGGAGGACAACGTCAGGGCCGTCGTGGCCAAGGTCGAGCTCGGTGAAGGCGACGCCGGCATCGTCTACGTCACGGACGCCGCCGCATCCGACAAGGTCAAGACCGTCGATGTGCCGGACTCGGCCAACGTCCCGGCGGCCTACGTTGGCGTCGTGGTCAAGGCGTCCTCGAACCCGGACGCCGCCTCGAAGTTCCTGACCTGGTTCGCCGGACCCGACGGCCAGGCGATCCTGTCGAGCTTCGGCTTCCTGCCGCCGCCGGCGTCATGACAGAGGGGTTCGGCGCCGGCAGCCACGCGCTCGCGTCGGGCCCCACGGATGGGGCGAGCCGGGCGCCGCGACGTCGCCGGGCATCCTCGGGGGAGGTGTCCCTTCGGCTGATCGCGGGCCTGCTCGCCCTGTTCCTCGGCCTCCCGGTCGCCGTCCTCGTCGTCCGGTCGATCGCCTCGGGGGCGATGGCCACGGCGATCACGACGCCGGTCGTCCTCGATGCGCTCAGCCTGAGCCTGACGACGACGGCGGTCAGCCTGGTCATCACGATCGTGTTCGGCCTGCCGCTCGCGTTCGTGCTGGCGCGGCGCCGGTTCCGCGGCTCGTGGCTGCTCGAAGCCGTCGTCGACCTGCCGATCGTCCTGCCGCCCGCCGTGGCCGGCCTCGGCCTCCTCCTCGTGTTCGGCCGCCGCGGGTTGCTGGGTGCGCCGCTGGACGCCATCGGGATCTCGATCCCGTTCACCACCTTCGCCGTCGTGCTCGCTCAGGTCTTCGTCGCGGCGCCGTTCTTCATCCGCTCGGCACGCACCGGGCTCTCGAGCGTGGACAAGGACCTCGAGGACGCGGCCCGAGCCGACGGCGCGTCCGAGCGCTACCTGTTCCGGACGATCACGTTGCCGCTTGCTCGCGCGGCGCTCGCCGCCGGCCTGGTGATGACCTGGGCGCGCGCGCTTGGCGAGTTCGGCGCCACGATCATGTTCGCGGGCAACATCGAGGGGCGGACGCAGACGCTGCCCCTGGTCGTCTACTCGGAGTTCCAGGCGGGCAGCCTGGACGCCTCGATCGCGGCCGCCGCCATCCTCGTCCTCGCCGCGTTCGGCGTGCTCGTGGCGGTTCGCGTGCTCCATTGGGGCCGGGTGCTGGACAGCCGCGGCCTCGACTGAGGCGGTCGCGCGGTCGGAACGGGCAGGCGCGGAGACACCCGTTCGGCGACGCCCGGCGACGGCACAATCGAGGCCCGCACAGGAGACCGGCCATGTCCGACGATCCCCGCTCCGACCTCAAGGGCACGAGCTACGAGCTGTTCATGCTCCTGCTGTCGCTGCTCGCGCTCGCCAACCTGGTCATCGTGCTGCTCGCGGGCCCAGCCTCCGTCGCGGGCGAGGTCGCCATCCTGATCGAGATCGCGATCACGCCGGTCTTCCTGTTCGACTTCCTGTACCGCCTGGCGACCTCGCCATCGCGCCGAAGCTACGTGATCCGGCGCTGGGGGTGGGCCGACCTGATCGCCGTGATCCCGCTGTTGCGCGTGTTCCGGCTGGCCCGCGTCGTGGCCACCGTCCGGGAGGCGCGCGCCGTCGGCGGCGAGCGGATCCGCGACGACCTCTACGTCAGCCGCGCGTCGGCGACCTTCCTGATGACGGTCTTCGCGGTCGTCGTGGTCGTCGAGTTCGCGGGGATCGCCGAGTTCTACGTGGAGCAGGGGCAGCCCGGCGCCAACATCGTGTCCGCGGGGGACTCGATCTGGTGGGGTCTCGTCACGATCACGACCGTCGGCTACGGCGACCAGTACCCGGTCGGCGGCGCGGGGCGCATTGTCGGCACGTTCCTGCTCTTCGCGGGCATCGGCCTGTTCTCGGTGTTGACCGGCTTTATCGCCAACGCCTTCCTCGCCCCGGACCGGCCTCGGCGTCGAGTGCGTGCCGCGCCGCGCACGCCGGCCGCCGAGCTCGCCCAGCTGACCGAGCTGCTTCACGAGCAGGAACGCCAGGCCGGCGCGATCCGCGCGAAGCTGCACGACCTCGAGCGGGCGCTGCTCGCCGCCGGCGTCGTCCCTCCCGGCGCCGACGAACGCGCGGTCGAGCCCGGCTAGCCGTCCGGCTCGTCGGCCGCGTCGGCCGCCCGGTCGCCGTCCGAGGCTGGCGCATCGCGTCGCCGCTCATACGCCTCGAGGGCGACCGGCAGGGTGGGATAGATCCGGTCCTGACCGATCGCCGCGAGGAGGCCGACCCGCTCGAGCTGCGCCTTGAGGTCCTGCTTCACGCGGGCCATCGCGAAGGTCACCTCCGCGCTCGTGCAGCTCGTCGACCAGGTGACGCAGGGCGTCGGCGGAGGTGATGTCGAGCTCGACGATGGCCTCGGCGTTGAGCAGGAACCACTCGATCCGGCCGTCCGCGCATCGACCGCGTCGAGGGCGCCCAGCCGGAAGTCCTCGGCGTTGGCGAAGCACAGCGGCGCGTCGTAGCGGAACACGACCAGCCCCGGGACCTGGTGCGCATCGGGATAGTCCTCGACGTCGTGCAGCCCCGCCACGTCGGGCACGATCCCGAGCACCGACGCCGGCGGGCGGGCGATCCGCACGAACAGGTCGGCCACGGACAGCCCGATGGCGATCAGGATCCCGGCCAGGACGCCGAACAGCAGCACGCCCACGATCGCGGCCAGCGCGAGGCCCAGCTCGGACATCCGGAAGCGGCCCATCCGGCGCATCGCCGCCACGTCGATCAGGCGCAGCGCCGCGAACACGACGATGCCGCCCAGCGCCGCCCGCGGGATCAGGGCGATCAGCCCGGGCCCCAGCAGCACGACGACGACGACCGTGGCGGCCGCGATCAGCCCCGTGGCCTGGCTGTGGGCGCGGACGGCGTCGATGATCGCGGTGCGCGATCCCGAGGCGCTCAGGGCGAACCCGCTGGTCAGACCCGACCCGACGTTCGCGACGCCGAGGGCGAGGAACTCGCGGTTGGCATCGATGACCTCTCCGGTTCGCGCGGCGAACGCCCGCCCCGTGAGCGCGACATCGGTGTAGCCGACGAAGGCGATCGCTGCGGCGGACCCGAGCAGGGCCATCGCGTCGGCGACCGAGATGGCGGGCAGCCCGACCGACGGCAGCCCGCCGGGCACCGCGCCGACGAGCGCGACGCCGTGCGACGAGAGGTCCAGGACGTACGCGATGGCCGATGCCCCCACCACGGCGATCAGGGCGCCCGGGGCGAGCGGGACCAGGCGCGCGAGCACGAGGAGGAAGGCGGTGACGCCGAGCCCGAGCGCGACGGCCGCCGGCTCGACCTCCCCGGACAGTCCCCACAGCTGCACGACCTTGTCGATGGTCCCGTCCGCGGTGAGGGTCACGCCAGTGATCGTGGCCAGCTGGGAGCCGATCATGATCAGCGCGACGCCGGCCATGTAGCCCACGAGGATCGGCTGCGAGAGGAGGTCGGCGAGGAAGCCGAGCCGCAGCACGAACGCGGCGATGCAGATGGCGCCGACGAGCAGGGCCAGCCCGGCCGCGAGCGCGACGTAGCGCTGCGGGTCGCCGGCGGCGAGCGGCGCCACGGCGGCGGCGACCATGACTGCCGTCGCGGATTCGGGGCCGACCGACAGCTGGCGTGAGGTGCCGAGCAGCGCGTACGCGATCATCGCGACGACCGCGACCCACAGCCCGGTCACCGGCTCGACGCCCGCAAGGTCCGCGTACGCCAGGCACTGCGGGACGAGGTAGGCCGTGACCGTGATCCCGGCCAGCGCGTCGGCGCGGAACCAGCCCGCGTTGTAGCCCTTGAGCTGCGCGAGCCCGGCGGCGACGCCTGGGCGGGTCCGCGTCCGGGCGACGCTCCTCATGCCCGCGATGGTACGGGCCGCGGCGAGCGCCTAGCGGATCAGCTGGACGCCGATCGCCTCGCCGTTGTTGATGAGGCCGCTCCCCACCGGTCCCGAGGTCACGTAGCGCACGAACCAGCCGGCCATGCAGCTCGAGCTGCCGTTGCCCTCGACGATGTTCTTCATCGGCGTGCCGTAGTTGGGCGACGTGATGAGCTTGCACTTCGAGTTGTTGGGGTTGTTGTCGTACGAGAGGTAGTCGAGGAAGAACGACGCGATCCGGATGATGTGGTACTTGCCGTTGCTGCCCCCGTCGGTCGAGCAGTCCCCGTCACAGATCGGGATCAGCACGACCTTGCCGGTCAGCTTCGCGTCGATGATCCCCTGCTCGACCTTCTTCGCGCAGTCGTTGCCGTTGTCGACCGGGACGTCGACCGGGAACTTGTTGAACTGGATCGAGGACGGGTCCACGACCTCCTCGTAGCAGTTCTTGTTCGGGTCGAGGTCGAGGATCATGAACGAGCCGCCGCCGGTCTTGCACAGGGGGATCAGGTACTCCTGGCCGTCCGGATAGGGCGGCGGGTTCTTCGGCGGGTTGCTCATCCGCCAGGAGGCGTCGAGGTTCTCGACGAGCTGGCCGGTGCCGTCGCAGTTCTTCATGCTGACGGGGAACACCACGGGCAGGAACTGGCCGCCCGTCAGGGCGCCGGTCACGGCCGTGGCGTCGGCCGAGGCCGTGAACTGGTTGATGCCCAGCACCCGGGCGAAGGTGGTGTCGAACTGCAGGTCGCCGGAGGCCCGGACCCCCTGCGTGCCCTGCGGGATCGGCCCGTCGCCCACCTTGGCCGCGGCGGCCGGGCTGGTCGTAGTGACGCCGGCCGGATTGAGCAGCTCGCCGGTGACGTTCGTGTAGAAGCCCCGTTGGTCGGCGAGCGCGTTCGCGGTCTTCATCGCGTCCATGGCCGCGGCCACGTCGCCGTCGGTGCGACTCGCGCCGCCGAGCCGCTCGGCGAGGACCGTGGCGCCTGCGTTCGCGATGGCGTCGACGCCGTTCTGCGCCACGCGCTGGTGGGCGTAGGCATTGCCGCCTTCGAGCACCAGCGATACGCCGCCGATGATCGCGATCATCGCCAGCGCGGCGACGACGATGATCTGACCGCGCTCAGGGCCTGGCTGACGGGCATGGCGAGGCATCGTGGGATCCCTCCTGGTCGCGGGAGTGCGGAGGAGGCTCATGGCTGCTTCGGGCAGTCCGCGGGGTTGGGAAAGTCGTCGTTCGGGCAGCGGTACTCGACACTGAGGATCGACTGCGCCGTGAAGTCCACGCCGCCCCGGAAGATGAGGTTGCTGATGAGCGGGGTGATCGGCTTGTAGGTCGCCTCGAACGAGACGACCGCGAGGCAGCCGACCGCGACCAGGTCGCAGGGGTCGGAGTAGTCGGGCGTCCCGTCGTCGGCCATCTGCCAGAAGCCGACCGACACGCTCGGATCGTTGAGCTCGACGATCGCCGTCTGCGCCTTCGCGCGCTCGATGATCGTGGCCTTGTCCTGGTTCACGATGGCCATGCGGGCGCCCTCGCGGGCCGCGTTCGTCAGCGTGTTGTAGGAGAAGACGCCCCGACCGACGTCGAACAGGGCGACCAGCATGAACAGGAAGATCGGGATCACCAGCGCGAACTCGACGAGGGCCTGGCCCCGGGAGTGCGGCCTGCGGCGGCGTGCGAGGCGGCTCACTTGTCCTTGACCTCGACGTCGCTGTCGCACGGGATCTTGAAGCTCGCCGTCTGCGACTGGACGTGGATCGTGAAGTTGCCGCCGGGTGCTCCAAGGGCGCGCGCAACGACCCCGTCAAAGCCCTTGCCGTCCCACACCGACTGGGCGCTGTTGAACTTGACGCCGTCGAGGGATGGCACCGTGCATTTGCCCGGGTTGACCGTGATGTAGCCGGGCTTGGTCGTGGTCACGGCGCCGATCGGGTCGGGGTACGTGACGGTGAGCGAGACGGTGAACGGGCTGCCGGCCGTGCTCGCGTACGTGTGCTGCGCGGTGGGCCCCGTCGCCGTGCCGCCGTCACCGAACGTCCACGCGTAGTCCGTGCCGCCAGGCGTCGAGGTGTCCGTGAAGGTGATGGGCGTCCCGCCCTCGATGACCGTGTTGCTCGCCGTGAAGTCCACCTCCGACTCCCCGATCACGACGACGTCCATGGTCGCCGTGCTCGACCCGAACTGATTGCTGGCGAGCAGGGTGACGTGGAAGATCTGGCTCGGGTCCGTCGTCGTGAACGTGTGCTCGAGCGGGTCCTGCGCCGTCGCGACCGTTCCGTCGTCGAAGTCCCATGACCACGCCGTGGGCGAGCCGCCGGACGTGTCCCGGAACTCGACGACGAACGGCGTCGTGCCGGAGATGGTGCTGGGCGTGATCACGAGGTTGGCGCTGAAGGCGGCCACGGGCCCCACGCCGCCACCCGTCGGAGGCTGCGCCCCGCCGGTGGCGACCGCGCTGAGCCCGGCCTTGACCGGGAAGTTGGACTCGGCCGAGACCTTCACGCTGCTGCCCAGGATGTTCGAGATGCCCGGCGTGATGACGCCGAAGTTGCAGCTCAGCTGGACCCGGACCAGGTCACCGAGGCTCGTGGTGTCGCCATCGCCATCGCCGTCGAGGAAGTCCGGGGCGGGGATGACCGGCTTGCCGCCGGACCGAGGGAGCGAGCAGTTCGTCGCCGCGGCGTCGCCGAGGATCTGGTTCTCGTACCGGGTCACGATCTCCGCGTCCGGCGACGGCCCCCAGGCCTCCGGATTGTTCGCCGCGTAGTTGGCAGCGATCCGGGCCATGTTCTGGAGGTTGATGTAGCCGAGGTAGATCCGACCGAAGTCCAGCGCGATGACCGTCAGGACGCAGGATCACGGGCAGCGCGAGCGCGAACTCCACGAGCGACTGGCCTCGGGAGCCGGCTCGGCGGGGGGAGCGGCGCGGAACGCGGGAAGGATCGCTGGGATGCGCATGGGACCGTTGCTGCGGAATCAATCGACGGCAACGTCCCCCGACGTCCTTGCACCTTGCCTTGAAATGGCGCGTGCACGCATGGCCCATCTGACCCCATCGTGGGGGCGAAGAAGTACCGGGCAAAGCGGAGCGCCGCTTCCGGTGCTGCGACTTGAGCCAGATCTCGCCTCTCGGTCGCCGGCTCGGTATCGTCTGGCCGGGCCCCGGTTGACGGCTGTACGACCGGCGTTCAGCCAGCAGCCAAGGCTAGCGGACGAGCTGGACCCCCCAGATCGTCCCCATTGTTGAGCCAGGCATGCCGACTTGTCCGGTCGTATTGATCTGCGTCAGCCATCCCTTCAGGCAGCCTGTGGCACCGTTCCCACCAACTGGCGGCCCACCCGGCGTCTGGTTGCATTCAGGGTTGTTTGCCTGGATGTATGCCTTGTCAAGGATCATGGCGCCCAACGCGACGATGTGATACGACGTGTTGTTTCCGACGCCTGTCACCTTAGGGGTTGGACAGGCCGGGCCTGGGCTAACCTGCCCAATCCGATTGTCGATGCAGTCGTAGAGCGGAATCGTGACGATCTTGTCAAGGCCAGGCTCGTAGAGCCCAACCGTCGGTCCCGTAAGTTCATTCAACGCGTCTTGGACGAGCACGCTATTCGTATTCCCCGTTGCCGTTTCCATCCAGATGGGCAATGGGAACGCATCGTGGTGTGGCGTTCTGATATTGCATGCGAGCTCGCTCGCGCCGTTGCCGGTGCAGGCCGGGTTGGGGGGCTGCAGATCCAGCCAGCCGACACTTCCGTTGGCCGTTCCGCACAGCGGGATAATGATTTCGTTCCCGGCCTGAGGGTTGTCCGTGAGCGCGTATGGGCCACCCGACCCCCACGCGGTCTGCTTATTCGTGTCTTCGCAATCGGTAAGGGCCGTTGGAAACGTGACTGGGATGAAATCGCAGGGTTCGCTGGATGCACAGATGCTGTTGATGGACCCTGCAACAGCCGTCGCGAGCGCCGTTGCCTTGAACCCATTCATTCCGACGATACCTGCGAAGAAGGTCGAGAACGGCGTCGATCCGGTTACCTGTACGCCGTACGCATCGCCAGGCGGCGGAACCGCTCCCAAGCTCCCCACAACGACGGCAGGCGACAGTGCTTTACCCAAGATGTCCGTGTACACCGCAGAAACCGCCGGAGCCGCCACTCGATTTAGTCCAGCCGTAGAGACGATCGCAGCTTGCACGTCGGCATCGGTCTTGGGCTCCGTTTGGCCCAGAACGCGGAAGGGGAGGTTCTGGACGAGGGCGACGGCACCCGCGTTTGCCGCTGCATCCATGGCGTTCTGCGTATGGCGTTGCTGAGTAAACGCCCATCCGCCGTCGATGACGAGGCCAACTACAAGCAGAAGGGGGATCATCGCCAAGGCGACAATCACCAACGTCTGACCTCTCTCGCTCGTCCTAGGGGTTGTCACAGCGCAATCTCCGTCAAACGACTATCGAACTTGGCACTGTGCCAACGCGACGCCTGGTCGGGGGCAGACATTCTCGATCGGCTCTGTTGAGGTCGACACAAGCGCGATATTTCCGACCAGGTCACCGATGATTGGGGTGATCGCGCGAAACGGCCACTCGACCGATACAACAGCATTGCATCCAATCGCGATAGGCGTGCACTCGGCCGATAGGTCGTCCGATCGAAACGCAACACACGTCCCACCGGCGGCAACGTTCGACGTCGGGCCACCGGTGGCAGGACATCCGCCCGGATCTGCCCCGGTCAGTCCCAGCCCAGTGGCCTGCTGTGCGGCGCGGCCACAAATCGCGGCACCGTTCTGATTGATGATCGCCGTGCGGACCCCTTCACGGGAGGCGTTCGCCACCGCGTTGTAGGCATACACTGCACGGCCAAAGTCGACAATTCCAAGCAGGATCAAAACGAGAACCGGAAGGATTAGAGCAAACTCGGCCATCGCCTGGCCTCTGGCACGCCCTGTCACGGCGTGAGATTCAAGGCAAAGGAGTTGCAATTCTGGAACGTGTCGTCCCACACCCCGAAGCTTGGCGTGCTGCCTTGGACGACATGTTCCCTGCGGACGACATAGTTCGGCGGCCCGATGGTGACATTCAGCTTCGTATTCTTGAAGCCGGCGTCGTCCCAAGCCGTCACGGCGTTAGTCGTGGTCAATCCGATTAGGGTGGGAACTGTGCACTCGCCCGGGCGAGGCGTGGGGACCGGCGTCGGCGTTGGGCTCGCCCCTGGGCTCGGCGACGGCGTTGGCGACGGCGTTGGCGACGGCGTTGGCGACGGCGTTGGCGTCGGTAGACCAGGTGCAATGGGCACGCCGGCCAGAATGCCTGCTCGGATCGGAAACACCTCAGACGCGCGGAGCGTCACCGTGTCGCCGAGGATTGTCGAGATGATCGGCGTTAGTGGATGGAACACGCAGGTCATCGAGACGCTCGCCACGTTGCCGGAACCGGATCCTCTTGGCTTTGCATCAGGCGTGAAAACCGGTCGAGCTCCGGCCGCGTCGCACTCGAGGTTCGGAGTGTCGTTCGCAATCTGAGCGTTGTACGCCGATGGGTTTGTAGCAGGCGATCCGGCCAGCGGCCAGTCGTCCGGATGGGTTGCGGCGTAGTTAGCGGCGATCCGCGTTGCATTCTGCAGCGCTACATAGCCGAAAAAGAGCCGACCGGCGTCGATGGCGATGAGCAGGATTAGGAGGAGGACTGGCAGCGTCAGGGCAAACTCGGCGAGTCCTTGGCCACGGCTAGCGTCGCGCGACTCCAGTCGGGCGCTCGGGATCCGGGCGCGGGGAAAGGGCATTGAGGCCTGCTCCAAGCTCGTCCCCCGACGACGAGTGG
>CAVYGH010000015.1:0-54137 GCA_963767945.1 uncultured Chloroflexia bacterium
GTCGGCACACGCGACCCGCGTCGCAAGCGACCCCGTCGACGACGAGGTCGGCCAGCGGTTCGCCGTCCGCCCCACCCGCTGCGGGGCGATCGTGCTCCTCGATGTCGGCGCCCATGCGCCTCAGGATGTCGATGATGGCACGCCGGGTCGGGTTCGTGCTCACGCCTTCGAGCCGCAGCTCGGCATCCGGGTGGATCGATCCGGCCACCAGCCAGAAGGCCGCGGCCGACGGATCGGCCGGGACGGTCTCGTCGACGGCGGCGATCGACGTCGGACCGGCGACGCGGACGGTGTGGGCGCCGTCGGGCGCGGCACCCTCGTCCACGGCCACGCCCCGGGCGCGCAGCATGCGCTCGGTGTGATCCCGGGTCGCGACCCCTTCGGTGACCCAGGTCTCCCCGTCGGCCGACAGGCCGGCCAGCAGGATCGCGGACTTGACCTGGGCGCTGGGGACCGGCGTCTGGTAGGTGATCGGGGAGAGGTCCGACCGACCCGTGATCGCCATCGGCAGGCGCGTCGCCCCGGCCCGGCCGGCCAGCTTCGCGCCCATCAGGCGCAGCGGCTCGACGATCCGGTCCATCGGCCGTCGGCGGAGCGAGGCGTCGCCGTCGAGGACGACGAACAGCGAGCGACCGGCGAGGACGCCCGCGGCCAGCCGCGCGGTCGTGCCGGAGTTGCCGCAGTCGAGGATGTCCTCGGGCTCGGTGAGCGCGTCGCCGCCCGGCGACACGATGCGGTAGTCGACCCGGCCATCGCGCTCGGCGAGCCGCTCGACCGTGGCCCCGAGGGCGGCCACGAGGCCGGCCGTGGACCGCACGTCCCCGCCGTCGCCGGCGGCGGCGATCCGGCTCTCGCCCACGGCCAGCAGCGCGAACAGCAGGGCCCGGTGCGAGATCGACTTGTCACCGGGCAGCGCGGGCGTGCCGCGCAGCCGCGCAGCGGGTCGCACGACGAGCGAGTCGTCGGTCACGTCGGCCACCTCCGCCGATCGAACGGCCACGGCTTCAGCTCCCCCCGGCGGCGACGACGCCGGCGTCCTTGAGCAGGTCCCCGTGGAGGTCCTTGACGTGATCGTGCACGCCCGAGATCGCGACCATCATCTCGTCGAACTGGTCGAACGTCAGCGACTGCTCGCCGTCCGACAGCGCCTCGTCCGGTCGCGGGTGGACCTCGACCATGATCCCGTCGGCCCCCACCGCCACGCCGCCGATCGCCAGGGGCTTCACCAGCCAGCGCTTGCCGGTCGCGTGCGACGGGTCGACGACGACGGGCAGGTGGGTCAGGTGGTGCAGCACCGGGACCGCGGTCAGGTCGAGCGTGTTGCGGGCGAAGGTCTCGAACGTCCGGATGCCCCGCTCGCACAGGATGATGTTCGGGTTGCCGGCCGAGGCGATGTACTCCGCGGCCATCAGCCACTCCTCGATGGTGGCGCCGAAGCCGCGCTTGAGCATCACCGGCCGGCTCGCGCGCCCGCAGGCGAGCAGCAGCGAGAAGTTCTGCATGTTGCGGGTGCCGACCTGGAGGATGTCGGCGTACTCGGCCACGATGTCGACCTGGCTGGGCTCCATGACCTCGGTGATCACCGGCAGGCCCGTCCGCTCGCGCGCCTCGGCGAGGTAGCGCAGGCCCTCGACGCCCAGCCCCTGGAAGCTGTACGGGCTGGTGCGCGGCTTGAACGCCCCGCCGCGGATGACGGTCGCACCGTGGGCCGCGACGTGGTCGACGGTCTCCAGCAGTTGCTCGCGGCTCTCGATCGAGCACGGCCCCGCCATCACGGTCAGCGATCCGTCCCCGATGACCGCGTCGAGCGCACGGATCACCGTGTCCTGCGGGTGGAACTCGCGCGAGACCAGCTTGTACGGCTTGGAGATCGCGGTGACCCGCTCCACGCCCGGCTGCGCCTCGAGTCGGGACGTGAGCTGCTCGCGCCGGCGCCCGATCTCGCCCACGACGGCGATGACGGTCCGGTCATCGCCCGAGTTCTCGAACGGCGTGAGCCCCTCGGCCAGGATGAGGCCCTTCACGCCGATGACCTCGGCCTCGGTGGCTCCGGTCCGCATCACCACGAACATTCGGTCAACGTTCCTCTGGAGGACGGTCCCCTGAGAACAAAAAAGCAGAGGTCAATGACCTCTGCTCACCCGGCACGACCCGCACTCCCGGTCGTTCAGTCTCCGGGGTCGGTCATGCCGGGCAGGTAAAGCGATAGATGGCGCACATCGGTGGGTGGACGGTAGCCCGTTCGAGGGCGCCGCGTCAACTTGCGCCGAGCGTGCGCCGAAGGGGGGTATGAGGCGTTCCGAGGCCGCTGCGCCATGCGCCGGACGCATCGACTGCGGTCAAATCTGACGTTGCCATGCGTAGCGCGCATCGATCCGGAGGAGATCGACCTTCCTGAGCTGGCTGTGCGTACCGCAGCGATGCGTCACACGCATCGTTGAGTCACATCCGACACCGAACGGTGCGCGCCACGCATCGCCGGGATGAGGCGCCTCGACCCCAGAGCCAGAGCCGCGTCACGAGGGAACGAAGAGATCCGGATGCTAGAATTCGCCGCTGCCCGGAGAGGTCGCATAGAGGTCTAGTGCAGCGGTTTGCTAAACCGCCGAGTGGGGCAACCTGCTCCGAGGGTTCGAATCCCTCCCTCTCCGCCAGTCATCCGGGCGCCCGTAGCTCAGTGGATAGAGCACCAGCTTGCGGAGCTGGGGGTCGTGGGTTCGAATCCCGCCGGGCGCGCCAACGCCGAACGCCAACGACCCCGAGGCTGGGCCCCGGGGTCGCTTCACGTTCAGGTCGCCGCGGGCCATCGCCCGCCGAGGCACAGGTCAGCCGGCGGAGGCCGCCTGGCCGGCGGTGACGGCGCGGTCCAGCCAAGCCGCCCAGGCCGACGTGACGGCCTCCACGTCGACATCGTCGCGGTAGACGTGGTGGCCGAGATAGATGCCACCGCCCATGGGGATGAACGCGAACCGGTACAGCGCGTCGCCGGTCCGCAGGCCGATCATGCTCGGCGCCACGTAGTCCACGGTCCCCTCGACGGTCCCCAGTCCGGACGCCTCGAGTCGGACCGCGTCGCCCAGGGCCGCGGCATCGCCGAGGCCCAGCGCGCCGCGCAGGATCGACATCGCCGCCTGACGGTCGGCGAGCCCCGGCTGGAAGTGCTCGATGACCGCGACCGGGCGGCCGCGGAAGTACTGGACGTACTGGACGAGCTGGTGGAGGTACATCGGGTCGCCCTCGGAGAGCGCCTCGTACTCGGCCTCCCAGTCGTCGCCGAGGAACCCGCTGTGCACGAAGCGCACGGTCGTGGTGCCGGACCGGCCCTCGACGGTGACCTCCATCGCGTGCACCACGCCGTCCGGCCCGGGCGTGCCCTCGTCGACGTAGTGACGCGGCGGGTCCCAGGCCGTGATCGTCGACTCGGAGACCTCGCCCCCGAACGTCTGGCGGACCTTGCCGCCCAGCCTCGGCTCGAACTCGTTGGGCGCGCCGATCCACCAGCCGTCGAGCTGTTCCCCGATGGTCAGGGCCTCCCACACCTCCTGGGGCGTGGCCTCGATCTCGACCGTGGTCTCGATCCGGAACGGATGCGGCATGTCAGGCCTCCTGTGGGCGATGGGTCGTGGCGTGCGCCGGCACGCTGGGATGGATGGCCACGAGCACGCGATGCGGCCGGCCGCGGGGCGCGGCCTCGTCGTGGTAGCGGCCGATGAGGGACGTCACCGCGGCGGCGAGCTCGTCCGCGAACGCCGCGCGGTCGGCGGCGCTCGCGAACCGGACCTCGCCGTCCAGGGCGAAGGTCGACAGCCGTCGCCGCTCGCGGGTGGCCCCCGCCAGCAGCGTGCCGATGTCGCGCACGAGCCGCGCGGCGAGCGCCAGCAGCCAGACCGCCGAGCGCTGATCGGGCGACCGGCCCGGATCGGGCTGGAGGGCCGTCAGCGCGGCCGGCGAGATGACGTACGAGCCCGCGCTCGCGCGCATGACCCGCTCGGTGACGTTGCCCTTGCGGCGCTCGGTCTCGAGCTCGACCAGCCCGTGCCGCTCGAGCGTGCGGAGGTGGTAGTTCACGAGCTGCCTCGGCAGCCCGACGCGGCGCGCCAGCATCGTCGCCGACGCCGGCTCCGCCAGGGCCTCGAGGAGGCGCGTCCGGACCGGGTCGAGCAGCGACTCGGCCGTGGCGGGATCCTCGATGACCGCGATGTCCAACATGCCGCGCATCCTGTCACCGACAAGAAAACTTGTCAAGACACGAATCATCGTCGGTGGAAGCGGACCGCTAGTGCTTTCGCCCGGTGATCTTGGCCGCGAACGTCGGCAGCAACGGATCGACGGTGCCCGCCGCCACGCTGAGCACGTCGTCCCGGGCGGCGACGCGCACGACCCGGAGGGTGAACCGGTGGCTTGCGTCCTGGTGGATTCCGCGGACGACCGACCGCGCGGTCGTGTAGCCGGCCCGGCGGACCTGTCCGATCAGCCGCTTGTTGTAGCCGCCGCCGACGTAGGCCATCGAGTCGGGCGCGACGCCGAGATGGGCCTCGATGGCGCGCCGGGCGCCGGCGACCTCCCGGAACATCCGCTCCCGCGACGCCGGCTTGCGACCCGGAGCGCCCGCGAGCTGGACGTGATGGACGTCGTGCGCCCCGATCCCGTTGCCGGCCCGGGCGAGCCGCCGCACCTGGGCCCAGCTCAGGTTGCCGTGCTTGATCGCGTCGAGGGTCAGGTAGAACTCGGCGACCATGCCGCGCGCCCGAAGCGCCGGCAGCACCTTGCGCAGCCACGTCTTCGACCCGTCGTCGAACGCGAGGATGACGGGGCGCCTTGGCAGCCGGGCGCCGGTGTCCCAGTGGGCGGCCAGGTCGCGTGGCAGGATCGTCGTGTAGCCGTGCGCCCGGAGCCAGTCGAGCTGCGCCTCGAAGGCGGTCGGCAGCGAGTCGTAGGCGAGGAACGTCCGGCGGCGCTTGGCCCCCCAGTGCCGGAACTCGGGCGGGATGGATTCGACGCGGTGGTAGTAGACGATGGGGACGCCGCCCCGGGGGATGCGGACCGTCGGAGCCGGCGCGATGTCATGGCCCCGGTTCGTCGTGGGCAGGCCGCCGTACGCGGGAGAACCCGGGGGAGCCCAGGATGTCGGCGGCGGCATCGTCGACGGCCGCGGGTCGGGTGCGAGCTGAGGAGCCGACGATGCCGTCCCGGGCGGATCGACCGCGACCGATGCGAGGCCGGGCGTCGGGGCGGGCGTCCCTCCTGAAGCCGCCCCGGGCGCGGCGCCGTCCGGGACGCTGCCGGCCGACTGGCCCCCCGACAGCGCAAACGCGATGACCGCCAGCGCGAGCGGCAAGAAACGGCGCGGGCGGCGGTCGAGGTTCATGGGCATCCGCACGTCTGCGTGGAGCGGCTCGAGGGCGACGGGCGAGGCGGGCGACGGGCCTCGCCACACAGCCTACGCCCGAAGCGCCGTTCGATCGAGGCAGGCTCATGGCCGCCGAGCTCAGGCTTGACAGGCGAGATTTAGTGCTAAATACTTCGGCTGTGACCGGCCCCGTGTTTCGCCGGCCGCCTGGCAACCGCCAATACGAGCCTGGAAAGGAATGACATCGACATGAAGGTCGACATCAAGGGTTTACTCCTCCTCGCGATCGTGCCGCTCGCTCTCGTCGTGGGGGCGTGCAGCAGCGGCGCCTCGGCGACCCAGGCGCCCGCCACCCCGGCAGCGGCCACCCCCGGGACGTCCCCCAGTGCGGCAGCGATGGGCGACATCGTCGCCACCGCCAAGGCCGCCGGCACGTTCGGCACCTTGCTCGAGGCCGCAACGGCCGCGGGCCTCGTCGAGACCCTTCAGGGCGCCGGGCCGTTCACCGTCTTCGCGCCGACGGACGACGCGTTCGCCGCCCTCCCCGCCGGTGCGCTGGACAAGCTGCTGGCCGATCCGGAGGCCCTCAAGCAGGTCCTCCTGTACCACGTCGTGTCCGGCAAGGTCACGTCCGACCAGGTGGTGAAGCTCACGTCGGCCGACACGGTCGAGGGCTCGCCGATCGCCATCACCGTCAAGGACGGCAAGGTGTACCTCAACGACTCGACGCAGGTCACCACCGCGGACGTCGAGGCGTCGAACGGCGTCATCCACGTCATCGACCAGGTGCTGATGCCGCCGGCCAAGGGGGCGAGCCCCGCGCCGTCGGCAAGCGCGGCGGGAATGGACGACATCGTTGCCACGGCCGAGGCCGCCGGGACGTTCAGCACCCTCCTGAAGGCCGCGACGGCCGCAGGTCTCGTCGAGACGCTGCAGGGTCCGGGCCCGTTCACCGTGTTCGCCCCCACCGACGAGGCCTTCGCGGCCCTGCCGGACGGCACCCTGGACGCGCTGCTGGCCGATCCGGAGGCCCTCAAGCGGATCCTCCTCTACCACGTGGTCTCGGGCGAGGTCACCGCTGACCAGGTCGTCGGCCTGACCACGGCCGACTCGGTCGAGGGTTCACCCATCGCCATCGCCGTCAAGGACGGCAAGGTCTACCTCAACGACGCGGCCGAGGTGGTCGCGACCGACATCAAGGCCTCGAACGGCGTCATCCACGTCATCGACAACGTCATCCTGCCGCCGTCGAGCTGACGGTCGGCCCTCCTCCTCCCAGCGGGGAGCGGCGCCGGTCTCCGGTCGCCGTTCCCCGCGCATTTCTGGTTGCGGAGGTACGCATGGTCCTGAGCCTCTGGGCGAAGTCGGCGCTCGCGTGCCGGGTGTTCGCCGGTACGCTGGCCGGCTGATGGGCCGCAGCTTGGGCCAGGGGTGGCCGTTGCGCGAAGCTCGGTCCGCGTGGGAGCCATGACCGACGACGCTGCATTGCTGACCCTGCACGAGGCCGCCGAGCGGCTCGGCCTGCACTACATGACCGTCTACCGGCACGTTCGGCTGGGCATGCTGCCGGCTCGCAAGGTCGGCGGCACCTGGCGGATCGATCCTGCCGACCTGACCGCCGCGAGGTCGCGTGGAGCCGATGCGTCCGGGGCGGTGCCGGCCGGGCCGGCGCCCGAGGGTCCCAAGCGCCGGCGTGCTCCCTGGACCGACCGACTCCGGGACCGGATGCTGGCCGGGGACGCCGCCGGGAGCTGGCAGCTCGTCGAGGCGGCAATGGCGTCTGGCGTCGAGCCAGGGGACGTCTACGTCGAGATCCTCGCGCCGGCGCTGCACGGGATCGGCAGCGGGTGGCAGGCGGGCACGATCCCGATCGAGCGGGAACACATCGCGAGCAGCGTCGCCGCCGCGATCGTGGGCCGGATGGGCCCGCGATTCCGCCGGCGGGGCCGCAACCTCGGGAGCGTGATCATCGCGATGCCCGTCGGTGAGCGGCACGGCCTCGGTGCGGCGATGCTGGCAGACATCGTCGCCCACGCCGGCTACGAGGTCCTGAACGTCGGGCCAGACACGCCGCCGTCGTCGCTGGCGTCGGCCATCCGGTCGCGGGACGACCTGCAGGCGGTCGTGATCAGCGTGGTGGATGCGGCACGGCTTCCCGCCGGGGCCCGGCTCATCGCGTCGGCGCGGGCGGCCAACGCGGAGGTGCCGATCATCGCCGGCGGGTTCGCGATCCCGGATCCGCAAACGGCATCCCGCATCGGTGCCGATGCCTGGTCTGCCGATCCGCGCCGGCTGCCGGCGCTGATTGCCGGCGCGGATCGCGGCCGATGACGCCCGCGGACGTCTTGCCGCGGCCTCAGGCGGTGCGGCCGAGGATCTCCTTGAGCATCCGCACGAACTTCGGCTCGTCGGCGTCCATCGCGAACGAGACGTTGGCGGGCCGGCCGCTTCGGAACCGGAAGTCGCAGACCGTCCGCCCGTCGGACAGCACGCCGCCGGTCTCGACGTCGACCGGGATGAACTGGGTCGTCAGGACCGACGGGTCGATGACCGCGCACACCGCCAGCGCGTCGTGCACCGGCGCCGCGCCGGCCCGATGCATCGGCTGGGTCGCGTCGTAGCCCTCGATGCGCTTCTCGACGAACCGGGCGGCGGCCTCGCCGGCCGGCGTGCCCAGTCCGCGGAGCGCCTCGCAGTCCTCGCCCGAGACGAGGGCCCGGTGGGTGGCGTCGAGCGGGACCATCCGGATCGGCCGGCCGCAGTTGACGACGATGCGGGCGGCCTCGGGATCGAGCCAGATGTTGAACTCGGCGGACGCGGTCGAGTTCCCATGGTCGTGGGCGCCGCCCATGATCACGATCTCCGGGATCCGCTCGACGATCCGCGGCTCCTTCTGGATGGCGGTCGCGACGTTGGTCAGCGGCCCGACCGGCACCAGCGTGATGTCGCCGTCCGAGGCCAGGTAGGTGTCGATGAGCCAGTCGACCGCATGACCGTCGTCGACGCGTCGCGTCGCGGGCGGCAGGTCGAGCAGGTCGCCGTGGATCCGCGTGGCCGGGTTGAGCTGGGTGCCCTGGGGTCGGGCGAGCGGCCTCGACATGCCCCGGTGGACCGGCACGTCCGGCATCCCGATCCAGTCGAACACGCGCAGCGTGTTCTCGGTGCACGAGTCCACGTTGGTGTTGCCGTTGACGACCGTGGCGCCGACGAGCTCGATGTCCGGCGACAGGGCGGCGGTCATGAGGGCGACGGCGTCGTCCGTCCCGGTGTCGACGTCGAGGATGATCTTCGTGGCCATGGGTCCAGTGTGCCCGGTCCGGGTCCGGCCGGCGATCAGCCGCGTTCGTGCCGGGGCAGGAACCGGTCCACGAACCGCTCCGAGGCGTGCCCGTCGCAGGCATCGATCGTGGCCGCGATGAAGGCGTCATAGCCGGACAGGTCGAAGGCGTCGCCCAGGATCGCGTCCGCGACGCCGTCCGCGTCGGTGACCTGGGTCCCGATCATGTCCCTTCGGTAGTCGAGATACAGGCCCGGGTCCCGCTCGTAGGCCTCGAGGTCGTCGACGACCAGCACCAGCGGCCGGTGCAGGATCGCCCACTCGAAGATCGACGACGAGTAGTCGGTCACGAACACGTCGGCCAGCGCCAGCCAGTCGTTCATGTCGCTCTTGGGATCGGCGACGACGTCGAAGCCCGCGGTCGGCTGCGTCGTCGGGTCGAGGTTGGGATGCGCCTTGAGGACCAGGGCGACGTCGGGCGGGAGCCGCTCCCGCAGGCGCACGCCGTCGAGCGCCGCCGTGCCGTGCTTGGCGCGCCCGCGGCCGCGGAACGTCGGCGCGTAGAGGACGACCCTGCGGTCCCGGAGCGACGGGTGGATCGCGAGCAGCCACGAGCGCGACGCGTCGAGCGCGGCCGTGTCGTACAGGCGGTCTGTGCGCGGCGTCCCCAGGGGCAGCACCCGCTCGAGCGGCGTCCGCAGCGCCCGCGACCACGGCTCGCGCGACCCGTCTCCGGGCGCCACGACGTAGTCGTAGTAGCGGTGGAGGAACGTGCGCTCGGGCTCCTCGAGGCCGCCCGCCGTGTCGGCACCGAACCGCTTCAGCGCGCCCGGGGCGTGCCAGACCTGGACGACGGTCGTCGCCGGCCGGTGCGGCGCGACGTGGACCGGGAGGTAGGCGTTGTCGACCACGACCAGCCGCGACGTGTGCACGAGGTACACGCCGCGGACCAGGCGGGCGAGGTAGCGCAGCTTCCCGGCGAGGTCGTAGGAGTACGGCTGGAGGAGGAGCACGACGTCGAGGTCCGGGCGGATCGTCCGGATCGCGTCGTGGAGGTGGAGCAGGTTGCCCTCGAGCAGGGGCAGGCGGGCGGTGGCGAGCACGACCCGCCGCCGGCGCACGGGCAGCAGGCGCACGAAGACGACGAGGGCCCGCAGGACGAGCGACGCGAGCCGGTACTCGAGGCTGGTCACGGGCGCGCGCCCACGCGGGGCGCCGGCTACCGGGTCCGCGCGGGCGGCGCGACCTTCGGATCCGACGGGACCGTGCCGGGTTCGGCCGGCTCGACCACGAGCGGCGGCGTCAGGGCGTCGTGGCGGCGAACGTCGAGCACCTGGCCGGTCAGGTCGGACAGGATCAGGCGCAGCGTCGCGACCGCGACCGCCTCGGCGCCGAGGAGCCCCTCCGGGGACTCGCCCGGAAACGCCTTGCGGCGCATCGGGGTGTCGGTCCGCTCGGGGCTCACCGCGTTGACGCGGATCCCGTCGTCGGCCCACTCCTCGGAGAGGCCCTGGGTCATGTTGACCAGCGCGGCCTTGCTCGCCGAGTACGCGACGTAGTCGGGCCGGCCGCGCGTGAACGAGCTCGACGTGAACACCGTCAGCGAGCCGCGCGAGCGCCGGAGCCACGGGTAGGCGGCCCGGGCGACGTTGAGCGTCCCCGTCAGGTTGATGTCCACGACCTGCGCCAGCTCGTCGGCGGGCGTCTTCGCCACGGACCCGATGCGCAGGATGCCGGCGGTGCAGATGACGTGGTCGATGCCGCCCATCCGCGCGGCCGCCGCCTCGAGCCGCGTCTCGACGGTCGGATAGTCGCGGACGTCCAGGCCCAGCGAGGTTCCGTCCACCTCGGCGGTCGCCCCGCGACGAGCCGCCTCGTCGGCGATCGCCCGCCCGATGCCGCTCGTGCCGCCGATCACGAGCAGTCGCATCCCCTCGAGCGACCCGCCGGCCTCGGGCTCCTCGATCGGGGAGATGACCTTCATCTGGAGCATCCGGTCGGCCATCACCATGTCGATCCGGGTCGTGATCTTGACGTTCACCTCGTCGCCCGCGACGGCCACGATCCGGGCACCCGGGACATGCCGGAGGACGAGGCTGCAGTCGTCGGTGGCCGAGAGGTCGCCCGCCCGGGAGGCCGAGGCGTAGGCGCGCGCGAGGACGCCGAGCCGGAACGTCTGCGGCGTCTGGCCGCGCCGGTAGCGGCTCCGCTCGGGGATCTCGACCACGTGGTCGTCCTCGACGATGACGAGGGTGTCCGCGCTCGGGATGACGGTGTCGGTCCCGTCCGCGCGACCGGACAGGATCGGCTCGATCGAGCGCTGGATCACGTCGAGCGGCACGAGCGGCCGCACGGCGTCGTGGACGACCACGACATCGTCGTCGGCCCCGTCGAGGGCCGCCAGCCCGTTGCGGGTGCTCTCGTTCCGGGTCGCGCCGCCCGCGACCACGGTGACGGGCACCTCGAGCGAGGCCGCGTCCACCAGCTCGCGGGTCTCGTCGATCCAGCTCGGGTGCGACACCACGACCACGCGGTCGACGGCGGACGCGCCGAGGGCCCGCAGCGTCCGCAGCAGGATCGGGTCGCCGGCGAGTCGGACGAACTGCTTCGGCATCTCGCCGCCGAACCGGTTGCCGTCACCGCCCGCGAGGACGATCGCGTGGATCTGCACACCGAGAGACTACGTCAGGACCGCCACCCGGAACGCGCCGGAAGCGGATCCCGCCGCCCGGGGACCCGCCGGTATCATCGGTTCCCAGCATGGTCGCGCAGCTGCCCGTCCGCCGAGCCTCCGCCGGCGCCCCGGACCTCGAGCTGATCTCGGTCGGCTGGCGCCGGATCCAGGTGCTGCTGCGCGTCCGGACCGCCGACCCGTCGTTCGATCCCGCGAGCCTCCGCCTGCGGCAATCGCCCGGCGGGGGCACCGTGCCGGTCACCGGCTGGGAGGCCGACGACGGATCCACGACGATCCGCTTCAACGTCATGCAGGGTCCGAAGGGCAAGCCGCTGAGTGCCGGGCGCTGGGAGCTGGTCGCGATCGGGCCGCGCGGCGGCAAGTCGCCCGTGCGCCTCTCCGGCGCGGCCATCGCCGACGCGCCCACGGCGCCCATGTCGTTCGCGGTCGCCGACCGCGGGACGTTCAAGGCCGTCGCGTCGGTCTCGGGCCGGACGGGGATCTTCGGGATCGTCGTCGAGCTCGACCCGACGGTCCAGGACCTCCACGAGGAGGCCCTCGTGGGCCCCGTCCCGAGGCCGGGCCTGCTCGACCGGCTGGTGACGCTCGTCCGGGTCGCCGCGTTCGCGGTCCTGTTCCGGGTCCTGCGGATCCTCGCCCGGCGCAACGGCCGGCGGATCCTGTTCAGCTCGGACTCGCGCGCGGAGCTCGGCGACAACCTCAAGCTCGTGTACGACCGGATGGTGGAGCGAGGCCTGGACCGCGAGCTCGAGCTGCTGACGCTGTTCAAGCCCGGGATCGTCGCCCGCCGCTCGATCGGCGACCGCCTGCGGCTGCCGTGGCTGCTGGCGCGCGTCGACACGATCGTGATCGACGACTTCCAGCAGGTGATCTACCGGGTCAACGATCCGGACGTCACCATCGTCCAGCTGTGGCACGCGGTCGGGGCGTTCAAGACCGTGGGCTACAGCCGGGTCGGCAAGCCGGGCGCCCCGGACCCGTACGGCCGCGTGCACAAGAACTACACGTGGGCGACGGTCAGCGCCCACGACGACATCCCGGTCTACGCGGAGGCCTTCGGGATCCCCGAGTCCCACGTGCAGGCGACCGGCGTCCCGCGCGTGGACCCGATGTTCGACCTCGGGCGTCGCAACGCGTCACTCGTCGCCGTCGCCGAGGCCTTCCCGGAGACCGTGGGCCGCACGGTGATGCTGTTCGCCCCGACCTTCCGCGGGCACGGCGCCCGGACGGCCTCGTACGACATGGAACGGATCGACGTCGAAGCGCTCCACGCGCTGTGCGTCGAGCGCGATGCCGTCTGCCTCGTGCGGATGCACCCGTTCGTGCGCGAGGCGCTCGACATCCCCGAGCCGCTGCG
The DNA here is from genome assembly GCA_963767945.1 of uncultured Chloroflexia bacterium. Classification (GTDB taxonomy): domain Bacteria; phylum Chloroflexota; class Limnocylindria; order Limnocylindrales; family CSP1-4; genus CAIXZV01. Next base: position 12,680 of record CAVYGH010000015.1, read on the forward strand.
AGACCGCATCGTCGATGCGTCGGCGGCCGCGACCTCCGGGGCCGCCACCCCGATCGAGACCAACGACCTGCTGTTCGCCGTCGATCTCCTGATCACCGACTATTCGTCGATCGTGTACGAGTTCTCGACCCTTGGCCGGCCGATGCTGTTCTACGCCTACGACCTCGACGACTACGTCGCCAGCCGCGACTTCTACGAGCCGTACGAGGCCTTCGTCCCGGGCCGGATCGTCCGGACGTTCCCGGAGCTCCTCGACGCCATCCGGCGCGACGACTTCGAACAGGAGAAGGTCGGGCCGTTCGCCCGTCGCCACTTCGATCACCTGGACGGCGGGTCGACCGACCGGGTCATCGACCTGATCACCCGGCGGTGAGATCGGCGATCGTGCGGCTGCGGACCTGGGCCGTCCGGCTCGGGTTCGCGATCGGGTCGCTCCGGGCGCCCGGCGCCCGGGTGGTCCTGGCGACCTCGCACCAGGCCGCGCTGTCGGGCAACCTCGCCTACCTCCGCGACGAGCTGGCCGCGCGGCGGCCCCCGGTTCCCGTGACGGTCATGGCGTTCCGCCACGAGCGCGGCCTGCTGGGCCGGGTGCGCGCGATCGCGTTCGCCGCCCGGGCCGGCTACCAGCTCGCGGCGGCGCGCGCGTTCGTGGTCGACGACTACTTCTTCCCGATGTACGTGATCCGGCCGCGCCCGGGCACGGTGCGGCTCCAGGTATGGCACGCGGCCGGGGCGTTCAAGAAGTTCGGCTACAGCGTCCTCGACCGCTCGTTCGGCGCCGACGAGGACCTCGTGCGCCGGATCGCCATCCACGGCAACTACACCCTCGCGCTCGTGTCGTCGATGACGGTGGCCCCGTTCTATGCCGAGGCGTTCGGGCAGTCGGTGGACCTGTTCGCGTCGCGCTTCGGGCTGCCGCGTACGGACCTGTTCGCGGATCCGGGGCGTCGCGACCGCGCGCTGGCGCGGCTGCGGGCGACCTACGGCCTCCCGGACGGCCGGCGGATCGTGCTCTACGCGCCGACGTTCCGCGGTGACACGGTCGGCCGGGCCCGCTACGACGACCTGCTCGACCTGCGCGTCATGCACGACGTGCTGGGCGACGACCACGCGGTCCTGCTCAAGCTCCATCCGTTCGTGCGCACCGCCCTCGAGGTCCCTCCGGACCTGTCCGCGTTCGCGATCGACGCGTCGGCCGACCCCGATCTCAACGAGCTGATGCTCGTCGCCGACGTCCTCGTGACCGACTATTCGAGCGCGATCTACGAGTTCTCGCTCCTCGGCCGCCCGATCGCGTTCCTCGCCCCCGACGTCGATGCGTACGGCGGCGAGCGCGGCTTCTACCTCGACTTCCCCGGGGACGTGCCGGGGCCGGTGTTCGCGACCACGGCCGAGCTGGCGGCGGCGATCCGCGCCGACGCGTTCGACCTCGAGCGCGTCCGGGCGTTCGCGACGGCCTCGTTCGACGTCGTCGACGGGCGCTCCACCGCGAGGATCGTCGACGAGGTGCTGCTGCCGGCCCTGCGCGGAGAGCCACCGGCCCCGTAACGCCGGCCGGGCTCGCGACGGCGAACGGCGGCCCGCTCGCGCCCGTTCCGCCCTAGGCGGACCCGACCCCGGTCGTTCCGTCGGCGATCGCCGCCTCGACCGCACCGATCTTCCGGAGCCGCCAGCCCGCCCAGGCGCAGAACGCGGCCGCGATCGCCAGCCAGGCGACGAGGATCCCGCCCAGGATGATCCCGCCGACGATCAGGCTGATGATCTCGCCCGCCTGGTCGAAGGCGTCGACCCGGTCGGCCAGGTCCTCGGTCATCAACCCGATCTGCTCGATCTCGGCGGTGAGCCCGGTCAGATCGTTGGCGTTGGTCTCGAGGTTGTCGGACAGTCCGCCGGTCATCCCCTGGAACGTCCGCAGCCGGGCGCCGAACTCGCTGAACCGCTGCGCCGCGCCGGCGAGCGGCTGCTGGCCGAGGATGCTGAAGTCGAGGTTGCCGGCGAGCTCGTCCGAGACCCCGGCCAGGTCCTCGATCACCACCCCGGCCTCGTCGATCAGCGCGGACGTCGTGTTGAGCGTCGCCGCGGCGTGGTCGGTCGTGGTGGCCAGCTTGTCGATCGAGGCCGTGATCCGGTGGAGCGAGACACTGAGCCGCGCCTGATCGGCCCCGATCCGGTCGTCGAGGTTGCGCGCGGCGATGCCGCCCGCGATGAGGCCCGCGGCGATGATCCCGGCCAGGACCATGCCGATCAGCCCGAACGCGAGCAGGGCGGTGCCCAGGCGGCGCCGCTCGACCCCCAGCCACTCCATCGCCGCATCGTATCTGCCCGTCGTCGCGACGGGTACCCTCAGCGCATCAGGCAGGAGGGCAGGCGTGGAGCGAATCGGGTTCGTCGGGCTGGGCACGATGGGGGCGGCGATGGCCGCCAACCTGCGCCGCGCCGGGTTCGAGGTCACGGTCTGGAACCGGACCCCGGGCCGCGCCGCGGAGCTGCTCGAGCTCGGCGCCCGGGAGGCGCCCACGCCCGCCGCCGTGGCGGCCGAGTCGGACGTCGTCGTGTGCTGCGTGTCCGACACGCCGGACGTCGAGGCCGTCCTGTTCGGCGACGACGGGGTCGCGAGCGGGATCGCCCGCGGGAGCCTGGTCATCGACTGCTCCACGATCTCCCCGTCGGCCACCGCGGGCTTCGCCACCCGCCTGGCCGAGGCCGGGGTCGCCTTCGTCGACGCCCCCGTGTCGGGCGGCTCCGAGGGAGCGAAGCACGCGACCCTCACGATCATGGTCGGCGGCGAGCCTGACGCGTTCGAGCGCGCGCGGCCCGTGCTCGAGGCGATGGGCAAGACCGTCACCCGCTTCGGGCCGGCCGGCAGCGGGCAGGCCGTGAAGGCGGTGAACCAGGTGATCCTCGCGGGGGCCTATCTCGGCGTGGCCGAGGGCATCGTGCTGGCCCTCAAGGCCGGACTCGACCCGGCGGCGGTGGCCGCGGCGCTCGACGGCGGGGCGGCCCGCAGCTGGGTCCTCGAGAACCGCAGCGGACGGATGATCGACAACGCGTATCCGCTGGGGTTCCGGACGTCGCTCCACCTCAAGGACCTCGTGATCGCGCTGGAGATGGCGCGCGGCCTCGGCGCGACCCTCCCGGTCGCCGCCATGGCCGCCCAGCTGGAGGCGGGGCTCGTCGCGCAGGGCCACGGCGACGAGGACATGTCCAACCTCGCCCGCGCGATCCGCTCGCTGTCGGGCCTCGAGGGCTAGGGCCGAACCGGCCGCGCCGCTAGCTCGTGGCCGGCCCGAGCGAGGGCGTCAGCAACAGCGGGTCGCCGATCCGGTCGGCGTACTTGGGGCGGAACCGCTCCGGCGTGTACGCGTCCAGCTGGACGCGCCGCGGCGGCTTCGACGCCTCGTCCAGCGACACGTGCGCGTACTTCCCGTCGCGGATCGCGACCATCCGGCCTTCGATGCCGTCCCGGATCAGGTCCATCGCGATGTTCGCGAACGTCGACGCGACCATCGAGTCGAGCATGTCCGGCTCACCCGAACGCAGGTCGTAGGTCAGCTCGGAGGACACGCTCTCGATGCCGGTCAGCGTCTTGAGCTCGCTCGCGAGGACCTCGCCGATGTTGACCTTGTGGCGGTGGCCGAAGGCATCCGGGTCGCCCTCCTCGCCGACCTGGGCGCCGTGCCAGATCGCCCCCTCGGCGGTCACCACCATCGCGTACCGGCTGGGGTTGTTGCGGTGGTCCTCCTTGAGCAGCTCGGCCAGCGCCTCGAGGTCGTACGGGAACTCGGGGATCAGGCAGCGGGTGGACGTCACGTACGCCGTGTACAGGGCCGTGAAGCCGGCGTCGCGGCCGAAGATCCGGAACACGCCGATCCGCTCGTGGCTGCCGAGGGTCGTCCGCTGGCGGTTGATCAGCTCCTTGGCGCGGGTGATCGCCGACGAGAAGCCGATGCAGTACTCGGTGCCGTTGACGTCGTTGTCCATCGTCTTGGGGATCGCGATCAGCGGCATCCCCGCCGAGTGCAGGACCGACGAGAAGGACAGCGTGTCGTCGCCGCCGATGGTGACGAGGTGGTCGAGACCCAGGTGGCCGATGGTGTCGAGCACGTGCTGGGTCAGGTCGTAGACGCCGTCGGCGACCTGGCGGTCGGCGACGTCCGCCGCGTCGAGCCAGGCCGGCAGCGCGGCCGCCCGCATCTTGCGCGGGTTGGTCCGCGAGCTGTGGAGCATCGTGCCGCCGGTCCGGTCGATCGTCCGCGTGTTGTTGCGGTCGAGGATCCGGACGTATTCCGGGTCGGGCTCCGGGCCGCGTCGCTGGTGGGTCAGGCCCTCCCAGCCGCGGCGGATGCCCACGACCTCGTAGCCGAGGTCGGTCGCCCGGTAGACGACGCTCTTGATCACCGAGTTCAGGCCCGGCACGTCGCCGCCGCCGGTGAGGATGCCGATCCGTCGAGGTCCAGCCAATGCAGGCTCCGCACTCGGCCCGATCCTCGCGTCTGCGAGCCGCCGGGCCGCCGAACATCCTAGCGCCGCACCCCGGTTGCGCGGAGGTGGCGGTCGTATGATCGCGCGCATGAACTACGAGCTGTTCATGGGCGAGGCCCTCGCGGAGGCCCGCCAGGCCGCCGCCCGGGGCGCGCCGCCGGTCGGCGCCATCGCCGTGATGAACGAGGCGATGGTCGCTCGCGGATCCCACCGCGTGACGCGGGGCAACGACCCGACGGCCCACGCCGTGGTCGTGGCCCTGCGCGAGGCGGCCCGCAAGCTCGCGACGCCACACCTGTCCGACGTCACGATCTTCACCACCCTCGAGCCGTGCCCGATGTGTGTCGGCGTCCTGCTCCAGTGCGACGTGGCCGGGCTCGTGTACGCGATGCCCAACATCGTCGACGGGGCCGCCGGCACGGTCATCCAGCTCGCCCAGCACCCGGGCCTCGGCCGCCCTCTGCAGGTCGTGTCGGGGATCCGCCGCGAGGAGGCCGAGGAGCTGAACCCGCCTCAGCTCGCCCCGGTGCCGTCGGGCGCCTGACCCGGAACCGGCGCGGCCGCCACGGCCGCGACGACGTCCTCGATCGCCATCGCCTCACCCTCGGCCATCAGGGCCTCCGTGCGTTCCGGACCGAGGCGTTCGGTCGCGAGCCCGGCGGGGTCGGGCAGGTGGAGCACCTTGACGGGGGCCAGCATCACGCCCTTCTCGCGCACCAGTCGATAGGTCGCCCCCGCCAGGCGCGCCCCGAACTCGCCATCGCCATCGGCGAGCTGGATGATCGATGCCATCCCGATGACTCGCGCGAGGCCTGACGCGCTGTCGACCTCGACGAACAGCTTGAGGCCCTCACAGACGCGGCCCCAGGCGGCAGCCGCGTCGCCCTGCCGCCAGCTGACTGCCGACAGCAGCGTCAGGCTGTCGGCGACCTGATGCTCCGACCCGCGGCGGCGGAACGCTTCGAGGTTCGCGGTTTCCAGCCTCGCCGCCTCGTCGTACTCCTCGGCCAGGAACGTGGCCAGGACGAGGGCCTGGTGGGCCATCGCCATCCCGTTCTCGTTGCCCAGCGCCGTGTACAGCTCGATCGCGCGTTCCTCGTGGGACCGCAGCGATCGCTCCTCCATGCCGACCATCGACATGAACCCGAGGTCGTAATGGGCATCGGCCTCGAGCAGCGGGTCGCCGGTCGTCGTCGCGAGCCTGAGCCGCTCCTCGTACGCCGCCCTGGCGCCCGGAAAGTCGTCCATCCAGTACGCGAGGCCGCCGTCCGCGGCGAGCGCGGCAATCCGCACCCGGATGTCGACCTCTCGGGAACGTGCGAGGAGCTGCGCCAGCAGCGCTCGTCCCTCGCGCAGCCGCCCGCGCTGGTGGAACCAGCGCCAGCTGCCGCTCATGATGCGCAGCCCGCTCTCGATGTCGCCCGTGGCCAGCGAGAGGTCCACCGCCGCGTGCAGGTTGCGATCCTCGAGGTCGAGCTGCCGCAGGTGGGATTCGCCCGACGGGGCCAGGACGGCGCGACCCGCGGCCTCGGCGATGTCGACGTAGACGGCGACGAACGCGGCCTCGACTCTTGCGCGCTCGCCGCCCTCCTCGAGCCGCTCGACCGCGTACTCCCGGATGAGGGGATGGAACGAGAAGCGGGCCTGCGCGGCGGGCTCGGCCCCCTCGGCGGCGTCGACCCGGATCAGGCTCTTGTCCGCGAGCGACTCGAGCCCGTCGAGGAGCTCGAGGCCCAGGTCACCCTCCGGGTCCGCGACCGCCGCGGCGGTCTCCGGCGTCCAGCCGCTGGCGAAGGCGCCGAGGCGCGCGAACAGCCGGCGCTCCTCGGCCGACAACAGCTCGTGGCTCCACGCGATCGCGCCACGCAGCGTGCGCTGGCGCTCCGGCAGGTCACGGGCCCCGCCGCCCAGGTCCAGGCTGTGGCCCAGACGCTCCAGGATCAGGGCCGGGCTGAGCAGACGGGTGCGCGCGGCCGCCAGCTCGATCGCCAGTGGGAGGCCGTCCAGGCGCTCGGCGATGGCGCGGATCGTCGCCAGCGCCTCCTCGCCGACGTCGACCTCGGGACGATGCTCACGCGCCCGATCGACGAACAGCGCGACGCCCGCGTCCAGGTCGAGCGGCGGCACGGTGCGTCCGCGCTCGCCACCGATCCGCAGCAGCTCCCGGCTGGTCACGATCACCCGCAGGTCGGGGGCGTCGCGGACGATGCGCGCCACCGTCTCGGCACCGGCGGGGAGCAGCTGCTCGAGGTTGTCGAGGACCAGGAGCGTCGTCCGTCCGCGGAGGTGATCGCGCAGCGCGCGCTTCGACCGATCGCTCCGTCGACTCGCGCACGTTCATGGCCACCGCGATCGTTGGCTCGATGAGCCCCGGATCCCTGACGGCGGCCAGGTCGACGAACCAGGATCCGTGGGGGAAGCGGTCCCGGACCTCCCGGGCCAGGCCCAGGGCGAGACGCGTCTTGCCGCTGCCACCCGGTCCCGTGAGCGTGACGATGCGGCTCGCGGCGAGGTCGTCGCGCAGGCGGGCAAGCTCGTCGTCCCGACCCACGAGCGCAGTCACGTCTCCGGGGAGGTTCGTCGGCGCGTCGGTCGTCCGGAGCGGTCGGGGATCGTCCGCCACGCCGGGGACGACCAGCCGATAGAGCGGCAGCGGCTCGTCGAAGTCCTTCACCGAGCGCAGCCCGTCCTCGGCGAGCTCCACGTCCGCCAGGCCCGCGATCGACGCCCCGCTCACGGGGAGGGCGTCGACGAGCGCGCGTGAGGCGACGATCTGCCCCCCGTTCCCCGCGGCCGCGATGCGGGCCGCGTAGTTCACGTCGATCCCGACGTAGTCCTCGGCGTCGCCGGGATTGCGCACCGCGCGCAACCGGCCCTCGCCCAGGTGGAGGCCCATCCGGACCCGCACGACCATGCCGTCGTCCCAGGCCTCCACCGCGACGGCCCGCTGTGCCGCCACGGCCGCCGTCACCGCCGACAGCGCATCGGCGAAGGCCGCGAAGAACGCGTCGCCCTCGGTCTTGACCACCGTGCCGCCGTGGTCCTCGATCGCCGCGGCGAGCAGCTCGTCGTGGCGGGCGACCAGCGTGGCCCACGCGCCCGACCCGACGGTGCGTTCCGACCGCGTCGATCCCTCGATGTCGGTGAACAGGAACGTGACGGCGGGGCCGGTCGGGAGTGTCATCAGGGCCGCCCATCATGGAGCCCGGCGAGCGGGTCCGCGAGGTGCCTTTGCTATCCTCTCCGGCGGAGAGGTGTCCGAGTGGTTGATGGTGCCGCTCTCGAAAAGCGGTGTGCGAAAGCACCGTGGGTTCGAATCCCACCCTCTCCGCCACGCGAAAGATGCACGACCCGGCGGTTCGTCCCGCCGGGTCGTATCGTGTCTCCCGGAGAGGTCGCCTAGAGGCCTAGGGCGCCGCACTGGAAATGCGGTATGGGGCAACCCATCGCGGGTTCGAATCCCGCCCTCTCCGCCATCGCCCCCTCAGTCGGGCAGCCGGATCGACCCGTCGGCCTCGAGCGGCCAGTGCGGGTTCCACGCGATCTCCCACGGGTGGCCGTCGGGGTCCGCGATGTAGCCCGAGTAGCCGCCCCATTCGGTCGCCTCGGCCGCCTTCAGCAGGCGCCCGCCCGCGTCGATCGCCCGTGCGACCGCGACGTCGGCCTCGTCCTTGGAGCGAACGTTGTGGGCCAGGGACACGGCGCCCCAGCCGCCGCCGTCGAACAGCCCGGCGTCCTTCGCCAGCTCCGATCGCGACCACAGGGCGAGGACCATCGGCCCGACCTGGAAGAACGCCACGTCGCCCTCGACCGACGCGGAGGATGGCCGCCAGCCGAGGCCGTCGCGATAGAAGCGCAGCGCGCGCTCGAGGTCGGTCACGCCGAGCGTGACGAGGCTGATCCGCGGCTCCATCCCGGCTCCTCCAGCGAGCGGCCGCGAAGGCGGCCCCTGCTATCATCCGCCTGCCGTGCTAGGCGGGGAACTAGCGGTGCCCTGAACCTGCAATCCGCTCCAGCAGGGCCGAATTCCCCCCCGAGGTCGGCGTTCTCGAGAGCCGACGACGTTCGCGATGTTGAAGACCGGGTCCCGCGCAGCGGCGACTCGTGAACCGTGTCAGGTCCGGAAGGAAGCAGCACTCAGCGGTGATCGCCGGGTGCCGCGGAACGGCCTGGTCAGAGTCGCGGACGTTGGTGGGCGCGGGAGCGTCCTGATCGACGGGGGGTGCACGGCAAATTCCAGATCCGCCACGCCGCCCCAGGAGCGCCGTTGACCGCAGAGATCCCGCACCAGGCCCTCTACCGCCGCTGGCGGGCCCAGACGTTCTCCGAGATCGTCGGGCAGGAGGCGGTGGTGGCCACGCTCCGCAACGCGGTGGCGACCGGTCGGGTCTCGCACGCGATCCTGTTCACCGGCCCGCGCGGCACCGGCAAGACGTCCCTCGCCCGGATCGTGGCCAAGGCCGTCAATTGCGAGGACCTGCAGGCGAACGCGGACCCGTGCGACCGGTGCCCGTCGTGCGTGTCGATCCGCGAGGGGCGGGCCCTGGACCTGGTCGAGATCGACGCGGCGTCCAACCGGGGCATCGAGGCCGTGCGCGAGCTCCGCGAACGGCTCGCCTATGCCCCCACGGACCTCCGGCGCAAGGTCTACATCCTCGACGAGGCCCACCAGATCACCCGCGACGCCTGGAACGCGCTCCTCAAGTCGCTCGAGGAGCCGCCCGAGTTCGTGACCTTCATGTTCGCGTCGACCCATCCGCAGGAGTTCCCGCCGGCGATCCTGTCGCGGCTCCAGCGGTTCGACGTCCGGCGCCTGACGATCCCCGAGATCAGCGGCAAGCTCGAGAAGATCCTGGCGGCCGACGGCCGCGAGGCCGAGCCCGAGGCGATCGCCCTGGTCGCGCGGCTCGCCGCCGGCGGCATGCGCGACGCCGAGTCGATCCTCGACCAGCTGCTGTCGTCGACGGGCGGCCGGGTCGAGGCCGAGGCCGTGCGCGACCTGCTGGGTCTCGCCGACGCCGAGACGGTCGACGCGTTCGTCACGGCCCTGGCTGGCGGCGAGGCCGCGTCGGGCATCGCGCTGCTCGACGGTCTCGAGGACCGCGGCCGGGACCTGCGCGTGTTCCTGGATCAGGTCGTCGACGCCATCCGCGACCGGCTGCTCGCCGGGCTCTCGTCCGCGAGCGCCGACGAGGCCGCCCTGGTCGCCGCGGCCCATCGGCTCGGCGGGATCGACCCCACCCGGATGGGTCCGGGCGGGCTGCGCCTGCAGCTCGAGCTCGCCCTCCTCGACCCGGCGATGGCCGCCGCACCGGCCTCCCGCGCCTCGCGAGCCCCCGAGGCTCCGCGAGCGCGCGCCGAGCCGGCGCCCGCCCCGGTGCCCGTGATGCGCGGCCGCGCCGAGCCCGCCGCGTTCGAGGCCACGCACCCGGAGCCCGAGGTCGCCCCCGACGCGGCGAAGACCAAGCCCGCCCCGGCGGCCCCCACGCGCCCCGCCTCCGCGACCCCGCCCTCGCCTTCGGCCGCCTCGAGCGCCCCGACGGCCGAACCGACAGGCCCGAAGGACGGCTCGACCGCCGAGCCCGAGGCGCCGACCGCCCCGGCCGAGCCGTCTGCCCTGGCGGCCGAGGGCGACGCCCCGGACGGCGATCTCGAGCGGCTGCGCCGCGGCTGGTCCGAGGTGGTCGCCGTCGTCAGCAAGAGCCCGCCGCTCAAGCCGCTCATCGAGTCGTGCCGGCCGATCGGCGTCGAGGGATCGGTCGTGACCCTCGGCTTCCCCGAGGAGAAGGACTTCCTGCGCGAGGCCGCCGAGCGCAAGCGAGCGGGCATCGAGGCCGGGATCTCCGGCTACCTCGGCCACGACGTCGGCGTCCGCTGCGTCGTGAGCAACCTCGACCTGCTGCCGCCGCTGCCCGCGGACGCGGACGCGGAGCGCATCCTCGCCGAGGCCCAGCGGATCTTCGCCGATGACATGGCCGACGTCGGCGAGGTCAACTAACGGCTCGCGGCCGACGGTGCACGCCCCTCTCGCATCGGTGAGACTTGGCGCTGTACGGGGCCCGGGATCACGGCGCTCACCGAGCGGGAGGAACCACATCGATGGGTATGGGCAACCTGCAGCGCATGGCGATGCAGATGCAGCAGGAGATGGCGCGCGTCCAGGCGGAGCTCGAGACGGTCACCGTCGACGGCTCGGCCGGTGGCGGCGTGGTCAAGGCGACCGTGACGGGCAAGCAGGAGCTGGTCGGCGTCGTGATCGACCCGTCGGCGGTCGACCCCGACGACGTCGAGATGCTCCAGGACCTCGTGGTCAGCGCCGTCAACGAGGCGCTGCGCGCATCGCAGGAGCTCGCCGCCGAGAAGATGGCGGCGGTGACCGGCGGCCTGAAGATCCCCGGCCTCGGCTGACGTCGCGCGCGTGGCCACCGCCATCGTCGAACCCGTCGCGCGCCTCATCGAGGCCTTCGCCCGGCTGCCCGGCGTCGGGCCCAAGACGGCCCAGCGGCTCACCTTCTACATGCTTCGCGCGCCCGACGCGGAGGCGCGCACCCTCGCGCGCGCGTTGATCGCCGTCCGCGACGAGGTCGTGTTCTGCGAACGCTGCTTCAACATCAGCGACCAGCCCCTGTGCCCGATCTGCCGGGATCCCGGGCGCGAGGACGGCCGGCTGTGCGTCGTCGAGGAGCCGCTCGACGTGCTGGCCATCGACCGGACCGGCGAGTACCGCGGCCGCTACCACGTGCTCCACGGCGCGATCAGCCCGATCGACGGCATCGGCCCCGAGCGGCTCAAGATCCGCGAGCTCCTGGAGCGGGTCGACGAGGCCGCCGCCCGGGGCGAGCCGGTCGAGGAGGTGATCCTGGCCACCAACCCGACGCTCGAGGGCGAGGCGACCGCGATGTACCTCGGCGAGCGCCTGGAGGGTCACGTCGGCTCGGTCACCCGGATCGCCCGCGGCCTGCCGGTCGGCGGCGACCTCGAGTACGCCGACGACGTCACGCTGATCCGCGCGCTCCAGGGCCGACGCGAGCTCTGATGCGCGAGCTCGTGTTCGAGATCCTGCTCCGCCTCGCGAAGGCGCTGGCGGCGGCGGTCCTCGGACTGGTCGTGTGGCTGGTCGCCGTCGGCCCGCTCGGGGCCGCCGGATCGGTCGAGCTGGCCCTGCTGTGCTGGCTCAGCGCCGCGGCCTTCATCCTGCTCGTCGAGGAGAGCCCGATCTAGGCTCGCCCCCGTTTGACGGCCCTCGTGGCCGGGCCCTATCATTCGCCGCCGTGCCTCGCGATCCGAGGCTCGCCGGCCCCCTGCGCGAGCAGGGGCCATCCCCCGATGCCCCGTTTGACACGGGGAGCGGTCTGCGCGAAAATCAGCAGTCCGCGCTCTGGGCGGTAAAGGCCGGGCGCTGCACCTTAACAACTGAAGAGTGGTAGGAACAGTCAGCACAAGAACGTGCCTGGACCAAGCTCTTGAGATTCAACGTTGATCGCAAGATCAACGTTTTCGCGGAGAGTTTGATCCTGGCTCAGGATAAACGCTGGCGGCGTGCATGAGACATGCAAGTCGAACGAACGAGCTTGCTCGTTAGTGGCGGACGGCTGAGTAACGCGTAGGTGACCTGCCCTGAAGTGGGGGATAACTGCCCGAAAGGGTGGCTAATACCGCATGTGGCGACACGTTCAGTCGTGTCATCAAAGCCGCGAGGCGCTTCGGGAGGGGCCTGCGTCCGATTAGCTCGTTGGTGGGGTAATGGCTCACCAAGGCGACGATCGGTAGGTGGTCTGAGAGGACGATCACCCAGACTGGGACTGAGACACGGCCCAGACTCCTACGGGAGGCAGCAGTCGGGAATTTTGCTCAATGGGCGAAAGCCTGAAGCAGCAACGCCGCGTGAGGGATGAAGGCCTTCGGGTTGTAAACCTCTTTTTCCAGGGACGATAATGACGGTACCTGAAGAATAAGTCACGGCTAACTACGTGCCAGCAGCCGCGGTAATACGTAGGTGACTAGCGTTGTCCGGATTTACTGGGCGTAAAGAGCGCGCAGGCGGTCGTTCAAGTCGAGTGTGAAAGCCCCCGGCTCAACTGGGGAGGGTCACTCGATACTGATCGACTGGAAGGCAGGAGAGGGAAGCGGAATTCCCGGTGTAGTGGTGAAATGCGTAGATATCGGGAGGAACACCAGTGGCGAAGGCGGCTTCCTGGCCTGTTCTTGACGCTGAGGCGCGAAAGCTAGGGGAGCAAACGGGATTAGATACCCCGGTAGTCCTAGCCGTAAACGATGGACACTAGGTGTTGGTGGTATCAACCCCACCAGTGCCGAAGCTAACGCATTAAGTGTCCCGCCTGGGGAGTACGGCCGCAAGGCTAAAACTCAAAGGAATTGACGGGGCCCCGCACAAGCAGCGGAGCGTGGGGTTTAATTCGATGCAACGCGAAGAACCTTACCAGGGCTTGACATGACCAGGAATCCGGCGGAAACGTCGGCGCCCCGCAAGGGGCCTGGCCACAGGTGTTGCATGGCTGTCGTCAGCTCGTGTCGTGAGATGTTGGGTTAAGTCCCGCAACGAGCGCAACCCCTACCGTGTGTTGTATCACTCACACGGGACTGCCGAGAGAAACTCGGAGGAAGGCGGGGATGACGTCAAGTCAGCATGGCCCTTACGTCCTGGGCTACACCCACGCTACAATGGCCGGTACAACGGGCTGCGAAACCGCGAGGTGGAGCAAATCCCTTAAAGCCGGTCTCAGTTCGGATTGTAGGCTGCAACTCGCCTACATGAAGCCGGAGTTGCTAGTAACCGCCGGTCAGCATACGGCGGTGAATATGTTCCCGGGGCTTGTACACACCGCCCGTCACGTCATGAAAGCTGGCAACACCCGAAGCCGGTGGGCCAACCCGCAAGGGAGGCAGCCGTCGAAGGTGGGGTCGGTGATTGGGACGAAGTCGTAACAAGGTAGCCGTACCGGAAGGTGCGGCTGGATCACCTCCTTTCTAGGGAGATCCGAGTCATGGCCCAAACGGTGAGGTCATGGCGTTGATGGCTCCCAGGTTGATCGCCCGATCACAAGGCGTTTCCAGTCGAGTGGAGCGCGCCGGCGCAAGCCGGAGATCGATCGCGACTCGGCGAGACACCGTAACCGGGCACGACCGAGTGCCCTGTTCCTGCCACTCTTCAAGGGTTATCGTGCAGCCGCCCGCCGGCGTTCCGGCGAGGCCGGATGCTCGGCGGGCGTTTAGCTCAGCTGGTTAGAGCACTGCCCTGATAAGGCAGAGGTCTCTGGTTCGAGTCCAGAAACGCCCACCACTCCCTGTACCACCCACGAGCACGGGGACGTAGCTCAGCTGGAAGAGCATCTCCTTTGCAAGGAGAGGGTCAGGAGTTCGAGTCTCCTCGTCTCCACCACGCTCGCTCAGGCGGAGGAACACCCGCTGGTCCGGGATAACCAGGCAACGCCAATCGAATAGCTCCGGGTCTCAGCCCCGGGACGACCCTCCAGGTCCCACGACGCCACCGCCCGACGGTTCGCAGGCTGGTCCTCGAGCCGTCGTCTCGTGTCCGGGACCCACGTCATGTCCCCTGATCCGTGCGCTCCCACCGAGCTCACCGACCAGCGGACAAGCTGGGAACCGCCTCCGGGCGGAGCACCTTAACAACTGGATAGATGACGGCAGTAAAGAAGATCAGGGATTCGCCGGCAATGGGCCGGAGGATCCTGAGGATCATGATTTCGCCGTGAAATCAAGGAGAACCCCGATCGACCCCGTCCCGCACTGACCACCTGGTCAGATGCTGGCGGAGGTCAAGCTACACAGGGCACGGGGTGGATGCCTTGGCGCCAAGAGCCGATGAAGGACGTGGCAGGCTGCGTTAAGCCCCGGGGAGTCGCGAGCAGACGTTGATCCGAGGATGTCCGAATGGGGAAACCCGGCTGGGGTCATGCCCAGTCACCCATGGTTGAACACATAGGCCATGCGGAGGTAAGCCAGCGAACTGAAACATCTCAGTAGCTGGAAGAAAAGAGATCATTCCCTGAGTAGTGGCGAGCGAAACGGGAATAGCCCAAACCAGTCCAGCGTGATAGACGGCAGTCGTTTCTGGATCTGGGGTTGTAGGAGTCGATCACTGGAACCCTGCCGGGTTCCTGCAGAGTTACAAAGCCGGTCGTTAGTCGAACTCACCCTGGAAAGGTGGGCCAAAGCGGGTGACAGCCCCGTAGGCGAAAGCGAACCGGCCTCTGGATTGACCACCTGAGTACCACGTGGAAGGTCTCTCATGTGGGAAACTGGGCGGACCACCGTCCAAGGCTAAATACTCTTGGCGACCGATAGCGAACAAGTACCGTGAGGGAAAGGTGAAAAGCACCCCGGAAGGGGAGTGAAATAGTACCTGAAACCACGTGCCCACAAGCAGTCAAAGGGTGTTGCCGGTGTCACAGCCGGTAGCCTAATGGCGTGCCTTTTGAAGAATGAGCCGACGAGTTACTTACATGTGGCGAGGTTAAGTCCGAGAAGGACGTAGCCGGAGCGAAAGCGAGTCTGAATAGGGCGTCCAGTCGCATGTAGTAGACCCGAAACCGAGTGACCTATCCATGGGCAGGTTGAAGCGGGAGTAATGTCCCGTGGAGGACCGAACCCACCAGCGTTGAAAAGCTGGGGGATGACCTGTGGATGGAGGTGAAATGCCAATCGAACTCGGAGATAGCTGGTTCTCCCCGAAATAGCTTTAGGGCTAGCCTCAAGCGTTCAATCGCGAGGGTAGAGCACTGGATGGGCTAGGGGGCTTCCCGCTTACCAACCCCAACCAAACTCCGAATCTCGCGATTCCAGAGCTTGGGAGTCAGACTGCGAGGGCTAAGCTTCGTGGTCAAAAGGGAAACAGCCCGGACCGTCAGCTAAGGTCCCTAAGTCCATGCTAAGTGGTAAAGGATGTGGATTCGCATCGACAACCAGGATGTTGGCTCAGAAGCAGCCATCATTGAAAGAGTGCGTAACAGCTCACTGGTCAAGTGGATCTGCGCCGAAAATTCAACGGGGCTCAAGCATGGCACCGAAGCTACGGACTTGCCGCAAGGCGAGTGGTAGGGGAGCGTTCCGCTCTGCTGTGAAGGTCGACCGTGAGGACGGCTGGAGCGTGCGGAAGTGCGAATGTCGGCATGAGTAGCGAGATGTGGGTGAGAATCCCACACGCCGTAAGCCTAAGGTTTCCTGAGGAAGGCTCGTCCACTCAGGGTTAGTCGGGCCTAAGCCGAGGACGAACGTCGTAGGCGATGGACATCCGGTTGATATTCCGGAACCACCAAAGAATCGTTTGCACCGCAAGGTGTCGCCCCGGGGTAGGAGTCTGGGGGTTGGCCGGCACTGCCGGTCGAACCCAGGATCTGATCCGGGGTGAGAGCAAGGGCATGACACGGCACGGTAGCTCGAGCGCGTTTTGGCTATACGCGTCTAAGCCGGTAGGGGGAGGAGACAGGCAAATCCGTTTCCTCATTCAACCCCGAGCAGCGAATGAAAGGGCATCAGCCCGATTCGAGTGAGCCGAGCTGGCGAGAAAAGTGTCTAGCGAGATTCCAGGTGCCCGTACCGCAATCCGACACAGGTAGGCGGGTAGAGAATACCAAGGCGATCGGGAGAACCCTCGTTAAGGAACTCGGCAAAATGGCCCCGTAACTTCGGGAGAAGGGGCGCTTCGCGGCTGCTGCTTGCAGTGGTCGATCGAAGCCGCAGTGAAATGGCCCAGGCGACTGTTTAGCAAAAACACAGGTCTCTGCGAAAGCGAAAGCTGACGTATAGGGGCTGACGCCTGCCCAGTGCTGGAAGGTTAAGAGGAGGGGTGCAAGCTCTGAATCGAAGCCCCAGTAAACGGCGGCCGTAACTATAACGGTCCTAAGGTAGCGAAATTCCTTGTCGGGTAAGTTCCGACCCGCACGAATGGCGTAACGGTCTGGGCGCTGTCTCAACGAGGGATCCGGCGAAATTGAAATACCTGTGAAGATGCAGGTTACCCGCGCTAGGGCAAAAAGACCCCGTGGAGCTTTACTGCACCCTGACATTGGATTGGGGTTCAGCTTGTGTAGGATAGGTGGGAGGCTGAGAAGCTGGGGCGCTAGCCTCGGTGGAGCCGACGTTGAAATACCACCCTTGTTGGATTTCGATTCTAACCGCGACCCGTAAGCCGGGCGCAGGACAGTGTCAGGCGGGCAGTTTGACTGGGGCGGTCGCCTCCTAAAGTGTAACGGAGGCGCCCAAAGGTTCCCTCAGGCTGAATGGAAACCAGCCGAAGAGTGCAAAGGCATAAGGGAGCTTGACTGCGAGACCTACAAGTCGAGCAGAGACGAAAGTCGGGCTTAGTGATCTGGTACCTCCGAGTGGAAGGGGTATCACTCAACGGATAAAAGCTACCCCGGGGATAACAGGCTGATGGTGCCCAAGAGTTCACATCGACGGCACCGTTTGGCACCTCGATGTCGGCTCGTGGCATCCTGGGGCGGAAGTACGTCCCAAGGGTTCGGCTGTTCGCCGATTAAAGCCGCACGCGAGCTGGGTTCAGAACGTCGTGAGACAGTTCGGTCTCTATCCAGCGTGGGCGCAGGGAACTTGAGAGGAGCTGCTCCTAGTACGAGAGGACCGGAGTGGACGAACCGCTGGTGTGCCAGTTGTCCCGCCAGGGGCATCGCTGGGTAGCCATGTTCGGTTGGGATAAGCGCTGAAAGCATCTAAGTGCGAAGCTCGCCTCGAGATGAGGTTCCCCACCGGGTTAACCGGGTAAGACCGCAGACAGACCATCTGCTTGATAGGCGGCATGTGGAAGCCCCGTGAGGGGTGAAGCTGAGCCGTACTAATGGTCGAGGGCTTGACCTCTTTACCAGCACCTGACCAGGGGTCAGCGTGCCGGGAGATCGGGTCTCCAATGGCAGATCATGATCCTTCGACTGGCGCCCGTGTCGCGAGAGCGACGCCGGCAGCTGCCGTCATCGTCCAGATGCATACGATCCCGGTGACTCTAGCGGAGAGGCCACACCCGTTCCCATCCCGAACACGGAAGTTAAGCTCTCCAGCGCCGAAGATACTGAGAGGGCAGCCTTTCGGGAAAATAGGTCGTCGCCGGGATTGTTGCTTTAACGCGGTCGACGCCTGATCGATTCGTCGAGCCACAATCCATGGCCCACCGGTCCGTGCCGTGATGACGCGCCGCGCCCACCTCGGCGAGCGCCGAAGCCGTGGGCTATGCTCCGGGGGCATGACCGTCACCGGTGACCCCGCGAGCCCGGGGGAACGGCAGCCAGGCGCGCCCGTCGCGCCGGCGCCGCGACTCACGCCCGACCTGCTCGCGGAGGTCTGCCCGTATCTCGTCGCCGGCGACGGCAGCTGGCAGAGCGCGCAGGCGATCCGGGATCAGCGGTGCGGCGCGTTCGAGCCCTCGGCCCCGCTCACCCCCGCCAAGCAGCGCTCGCTGTGCCTCGTGATCGCGCACCTGTCGTGCGCCACCTATATCGCGGCGCACGAACACGCCGCCTCCACGGGGATCGCGCGCGCGAGCGCGCGCGACGGCGAGCCGAACCTGTGGCCGGTGACGCGGTCGCGGCTCATCGTGCTCGAGCCCGACCGGCGCCTGTTCGCCTTCGGCGGGTCGCGCGTGCGCGTCGGCGGCCAGGTCGGCCTGATCGCGCTGATGGTCGTCGCGTTCCTGCTGCTGATCGTCGCGCGGACATCGTCGCCGTCGACACCGGTCGGGGCGATCCCGTCGTCGTCGGCCATCGCCCTCCTGTCGCCGTCCCCGCGCCCCACGCCGTCGCCCGCCGCGTCGGCAGCCGCGTCCGCCGCCCCGATCGGCCACGCCACGCGCGACGCCCAAGCCGACCAACGGACCCAATCGCCAGCGCTACCGCGTGAAGGCCGGCGACACGCTGAGCGAGATCGCGGTCAAGTTCGGGACCACGATGCGCGTCCTCAAGCGGATCAACGACATCACCGACCCGACGCTGATCCGCCCGGGACAGGTGATCCTGGTGCCGACGCGATAGGTCGCTCGTCGAGCCGTCAGCGCTGGCAGCCTCGGCAATACGCGGTCGCGAACCCGCCGGCCGTGACCTGCGTGATCCGCGTGCCACAGCGCGGGCAGGCTTCGCCGCCGCGGTTGTGGACCGACACGTGGTCCCGGACCTGCTTCTCGAACGTGGGCGGCACGCGCTTCCGGAGCAGCTGCACGGAGGCCTCGAGCGTCGACCGCATCGCCGCGTACAGCGCGTCGATCTCCTCGGCCGCCAGGGAGGCCCGCTTGCGGAACGGCTGGAGGCGGGCGGCGAACAGGATCTCGTCCGAGTACGCGTTCCCGATGCCGGCCACGAACGCCTGGTTGCGCAGGAGGTTCTTGAGCTCGCCCGGGTGCTTGCGGATCCGGTCGCGCCAGACCTCGAGCGTGAGCGCCGGATCCAGGGCGTCGGGCCCCATCTCGCCCGCCCCCAGGCCCGGGACCGGGCGGTCCACGCCCGCCGGCAGCAGGTAGACCTTGCCCATCTGGGTGGGGTCGCGGTAGCGGACGATGACCGGCGCGTCGTCGCCCGGGAGCCAGTCGGCCCCCTTGGTCCATCGTGCGGCGCCCCGTGGCGGACCTCCGGTCCGACCCCCGAACGTGAGCTCGACCGCCGTCCCCGAGGGCGCCTTCTCGCCGCGCCAGGCGAGCTGGAACCGACCGGTGAGCATGGGATTGACCACGACCCGGTCACGATCGAGATCGACCTCCAGGAACTTGCCCAGCCGGCGGATGCCGGTGACCGCCTGGCCCACGAGCGCGTCGAGCTCGGCCGGCGTGCCCCGGACGGTGAGCGGCATCTGCGTGCGGACGCCGGTCACCGATCGCCCGGTGAGGGCGGCGTGGAACGCGTCGGCGACGACGTCGAGGTCGGGCAGCTCGGGCACGGGCGGCGATTGTACCCACGGAAACCCGCGTGCTAGACTCTCCCGGCCCACGGGGCACGCAACAGTTGAAGAGCAACGTCCCAGTCTGTCAGCGCGAAGGAGCGGACCGCCGGCAAGGTCACCAACGATCCCCCTCCCTCTCCAAGACGGCCCCGGACGCGGTTCGGCGGCCGTTCGTGATTCCGGGGGCGGAATCCATGAAGGAGACAGGATCACCTTGACCGACGAGCAGCAGGGCGGGACCGCGCCGGCGCCGGAGGCGACGGCCTCCAGCGATGCCCCGGCGTCCGAACAGACCGTCGCGGCCATCGCCGTGGCCGACGAGCCCGCCGCCCCCGAGACCAGCCCCGAGCCGGACACCACCACCGAAACCGAGGCGGTTGCCGCCCCGTCGGTGGATGGCGCGGCCGCCGAAGTCGCCGCGGCGACCGAGGAGGCCACCGACGCCCCCGCGACCGAGGAGGCCACCGACGCCCCCGAGGCGGCGGCGGAACCCGTCGACGCCCCGGCAGCCGTGGACGACGAAGCGGCCGACGCGCCGCCGGCGGCCGACGTCGAGCCCGAGGACGAGCAGCCCGCCGTTCCGGCGCGCCCGACCGGCCCCGAGCCCACGACGATGGAGGAGCTGCTCGCCGAGCAGGACTCGGACATCAAGAGCTTCAAGCACGGCGACGTGGTCGAGGGCACCATCGTCCGGATCGACAAGGACGAGATCCTGGTCGACATCGGGGCGAAGTCCGAGGGCGTGGTCAGCAACCGCGAGCTCTACGGGCGCCACGCCGAGTCGCAGCCCCAGCTCAACATCGGCGACGTCGTGCTCGTGTACGTGCTCCAGCCGGAGTCGCCCGAGGGCCACGTCGTCCTGTCGCTCCGCCGAGCCGGCCTCGAGCGCAAGTGGCGCTCCATGCAGGAGCTGTTCGAGGCGGGGACGATCATCGACGCCCCGGTCATCGACCACAACAAGGGCGGCCTCATCGTCGACTGCGGCATCCGCGGCTTCGTGCCGATCAGCCAGATCGTCGACTTCCCGCGCCGCCCGCAGAACGAGCAGCCGCGCGACGCCGCCCAGGAGATCGCCGAGAAGCTCCAGCCGTACATCGGCCGGAAGCTGCGGCTCAAGATCCTCGAGGTCAACCGCAAGGCCAACCGCCTGATCCTCTCGGAGAAGGTCGCGCTCTACGAGGAGCGTCGCGAGAAGCGAGACGAGCTGTTCAGCAGCCTGCAGGTCGGCCAGAAGGTCACCGGCAGCGTCCGCTCGATCGCGCCGTTCGGCATCTTCATCGACCTCGGCGGCATCGACGGCCTGGTCCACAAGAGCGAGCTCTCGTGGAACAAGGTCAACAACCCCGAAGCCGGCTACAAGGTCGGCGACGAGGTCGAGGCCGAGGTCATCGACATCAACCACGAGCGCGGCCGGATCAGCCTGTCGATCCGCCGCCTCCAGCCCGACCCGTGGGAGTCGACGGTCGCGGACTTCAAGGTCGGCGACGTCATCGACGGCACGGTCACGAAGCTCGTCAACTTCGGCGCCTTCGTCCGGGTCCGCGAGGGCCTCGAGGGCCTGATCCACATCAGCGAGCTGTCGCACCAGCGCGTGGCCCATCCGGGCGACGTCGTGCACGAGGGCCAGGTCCTCAAGCTCAAGATCATCAGCCTCGACTCCGAGCGCCATCGCCTGGGGCTCAGCCTCAAGCAGGCCGAGGAGCCGCCGGTCCGGGCCACGCCCGAGCCCGGTGTCGCCCCGGCCGCCGGCGAGCCGCGTCAGCGGCGCGACCGCCGCGAGCGCCCCGAGCGCGGGTACTCGCCGTCGGATGCCCTGTCCGAGCCGGAGGGCGGGATCGACACGACCCTCGCCGCCGCGTTCGCCCAGGTGCGCGACCAGCTCGCCGCCGCCGAGGCGGCCGACGATGACCCGGCCGCCGTGGCCGCGGCCGCCGACGAGGTCGCGGTCGAGTCCGTCGCCGAGGC
This sequence comes from uncultured Chloroflexia bacterium, assembly GCA_963767945.1. GTDB lineage: Bacteria > Chloroflexota > Limnocylindria > Limnocylindrales > CSP1-4 > CAIXZV01. The sequence goes on from CAVYGH010000015.1 coordinate 34,043, forward strand.
GGTCGTGGACGACGCAGCCGCCGACGACGCGGTGGCAGCAGCGGTCGTCGACGAGTCCGTGGCCGAGGAGGCCGTCGCCGAGGCTGTCGTCGCCGAGGAGATCGCCGAGGAGGCTGTGGCCGAAGCCGAGGTCGCCGACGAGGTGGCCGAGGAGGCCGTCGCCGAAGCGGACGTCCTCGAGGCCGTCGCCGAGGCAGCGGTCGCCGATGCCGATGAGGCGGTCGCCGAGGAGGCTGTCGCCGAGGCCGAGGCCGCCAACGAGGTGGCCGAGGACGCGGTCGCGGACGCCGTCGCCGCCGAGGAGGTCGCCGAGGAAGCGGTCGCCGAGGCCGAGGTGGCCGAGGTGATCGCCGAGGACGCGATCGTCGAGGCCGTCGTCGCCGACGAGGTCGCCGAAGAGACGGTCGCCGACGCCGAGGTCGCCGACGAGGTGGCCGAAGAGGCCGTCGCCGAGGCCGAGGATGCCGAGGACGCCGAGGCCAAGGCGGGCGCCAAGCCCGCCTGACACCGCGGGCCCTGAGCCCGCCAACCCACGAACACGGCACGACCCGTCGGACCCCGGCGGGTCGTTCGATTCCGGGGAACGAATCGCCGGCCCGCACCGTCATCCGGTCAGGCCCGTCGAACGCAGACGAGATCGAGGACGGGACCAACGGCGGCACCCACCCGGACCTCCAATGGGGTGCACGCTGTCAACAGGGCGGGATGCTAGGATGACCCTCAGGGTTGCCCAGCAGCCCACACGCAACGAGCACGACCGGATGGATCGCTTCGACAAGTTCACGGACCGCGCGCGCAAGGTGCTGACGCTTGCGCAGGACGAGGCGCAGCGGTTCAACCACAACTACATCGGCACCGAGCACCTGCTGCTCGGGCTCGTCCGGGAGGGCGAGGGCGTCGCCGCGCGCGTGCTCGAGAACATGAACGTCGAGCTGGCCAAGGTGCGGACGGCCGTCGAGTTCATCATCGGGCGCGGCGACCGGCCGGTGGTCGGCGAGGTCGGGCTGACGCCCAGGGCGAAACGGGTCATCGAGCTGGCGATCGACGAGGCGCGCCGGCTGGGCCACAACTACATCGGCACCGAGCACCTGCTGCTGGGCCTCGTGCGCGAGGGAGAGGGCATCGCGGCGGGCGTGCTCGAGAGCCTCGGGGTCAACCTGGACAAGGTCCGTCACGAGGTGATCCGCGTCCTGTCGCAGTCGTCGTCGGCCGGCCCGGCCCAGGAGACGAAGCGGGCCAGCAAGACCCCGACGGTCGACGCGCTCGGCATCAACCTCACCGAGGCCGCCCGCGCCGACAAGCTCGACCCGGTCATCGGCCGCGAGAAGGAGATCGAGCGGGTCATCCAGATCCTGGGCCGCAAGACGAAGAACAACCCGGCCCTGATCGGCGAGCCCGGCGTCGGCAAGACGGCGATCGCCGAGGGTCTCGCGCATCGCATCGTCGCCGGCGACGTGCCGGACATCCTGCTCAACAAGCGGGTGCTGACGCTGGACATCGGGTCGCTGGTCGCGGGCACGAAGTACCGCGGCGAGTTCGAAGAGCGCCTCAAGAAGATCATCGAGGAGCTCCGGAACACCAACGACGCGATCCTGTTCATCGATGAGCTGCACACGCTCGTCGGCGCGGGCGCGGCCGAGGGCGCGATCGACGCGGCCAACATCCTCAAGCCGCCGCTGTCGCGTGGCGAGCTCCAGTGCATCGGCGCGACGACGCTGGACGAGTACCGCAAGTACATCGAGAAGGACGCGGCCCTCGAGCGGCGCTTCCAGCCGGTCATGGTCGAGGAGCCGACGCTCGAGCAGACGATCGAGATCCTGATCGGGATCCGCGAGCGCTACGAGCAGCACCACAAGGTCGAGATCACCGACGACGCCGTGCGCGCCGCCGCGGACCTGTCGATCCGCTACATCACGGACCGCCACCTCCCGGACAAGGCGATCGACCTCATCGACGAGGCCGCCAGCCGCGTGCGCCTCCGCCACTCCTCGGCGCCGCCCGAGCTGCGCATGGCGCAGAAGGACCTCGACCGCATCACCAAGGAGAAGGACGCGGCGATCAACGCCCAGGAGTACGAGCAGGCGGCCACGCTCCGCGAGGCCGAGGCGACCTCCCGCGAGAACGTCGACAAGCTGCGCGCCGACTGGCAGTCGACGGTGTCCGGCGAGACCCCCAAGGTCGACGAGGAGGAGATCGCCCAGGTCGTCGCGATGTGGACCGGCATCCCGGTCACGCGCATCGCCCAGGAGGAGTCCGAGCGGCTGCTCAAGATGGAGGAGGTCCTCCACCAGCGCATGATCGGCCAGGAGGAGGCGATCGAGACCGTCTCGCGCGCCGTCCGCCGCGCCCGTGCCGGCCTCAAGGACCCCAAGCGGCCCATCGGCTCGTTCATCTTCCTCGGCCCCACGGGCGTCGGGAAGACCGAGCTCGCCAAGGCCCTCGCCGAGTTCATGTTCGGGTCCGAGGACACGCTCATCAAGATCGACATGAGCGAGTTCATGGAGCGCCACAACGTGAGCCGCCTCGTCGGGGCGCCGCCAGGCTACGTCGGGTTCGACGAGGGCGGCCAGCTGACCGAGGCCGTCCGGCGCAAGAGCTACGCGGTGATCCTGCTCGACGAGATCGAGAAGGCGCACCAGGAGGTGTTCAACATCCTGCTCCAGATCCTGGAGGACGGGCACCTCACCGACGCCAAGGGTCGCCGGGTCGACTTCAGGAACACGATCATCATCATGACCTCGAACCTCGGGGCGGCGAAGATCCAGACCAACTCGTCCCTCGGCTTCCGCCAGCAGGGCGACACGGTCGAGACGCGCGCCGCCGCGAGCTACGACCTGATGAAAGAGAAGGTCCAGGCGGAGCTGAAGACGAACTTCCGGCCGGAGTTCCTGAACCGGATCGACGCCACCGTCGTGTTCCGCAGCCTCACGGTCGAGGAGATCACGAAGATCGTCGACCTGATGCTCAAGCGGGTCTACGAGCAGCTCAAGGCCCAGGGCATGACGCTCGACATCAAGACGGCGGCCAAGGAGCACCTGATCAAGCTGGGCTATGACCAGGCGTACGGGGCCAGGCCACTGCGCCGGACGATCCAGAACCTGATCGAGGACCCGCTGGCGGAGCACCTCCTGCTCGGCCGCTACAACCAGGGCGACACGATCGTGGTCGATCTCGACCCGGACGGGAACGGCCTGACCATCGCGGCAGTCGAGGCGAAGACCCCGGTCGAAGCCTGACCGCGGGCCGCCGGTAGCGCGCGTGGCCCGGGTCCAGAGCCGCTTCGTCTGCCAGAGCTGCGGCACCGCGGTTCCCCGCTGGGAGGGCCAGTGCCGCTCGTGCGGTGAGTGGAACACCCTCGTGGAGACCGTCGTCCGCGACGAGCCGCGCCGTCGCCCGGTCGCGGTCCCGGCCGGAGGCACGCCCGTCCCGCTGTCACACGCGGCCGACGCCCCCGCCGAGATCCGGCGCCCGGTGGGCATCGGCGAGCTCGACCGGGTGCTGGGCGGCGGGCTGGTGGCCGGCTCGGTCGTGCTCCTGGGCGGCGAACCGGGGATCGGCAAGTCGACGCTCCTGCTCCAGGTCGCGGCCGGGGTCGCCGAGGATGGATCGGGCGTGCTGTACGCGACCGGCGAGGAGTCCGCCGCGCAGGTCCGGCTACGGGCCGCCCGGCTCGGGCTCACGACGGGCCCGGCGGGGGAGCGGATCCGGGTGGTCGCCGAGACCGGCGTCGACCGCATCGTCGACCTGGCGAGGGCCGAGCGTCCGGGGCTCCTGGTCGTGGACTCGGTGCAGACGGTGGCATCCGACGAGCTCGATGGGCCGCCCGGCAGCGTCGGCCAGGTGCGGGAGGCCGCTCTGCGGCTGATGGAGCTCGCCAAGGCCGACGGCGTGCCGGTGGTGCTCGTGGGGCACGTGACCAAGGACGGGACGCTCGCCGGACCGAAGACGCTCGAGCACCTGGTCGACGTGGTGCTCTCGGTCGAGGGCGACCGGACCGGCGGGCTGCGCCTCGTGCGGGCGACGAAGAACCGATACGGGTCGACCGAGGAGGTCGGCGTGTTCGAGATGGCCGACCGCGGTCTGGTCGAGGTCGCCGACCCCGCGCGGGCGTTCCTCGCCGACCACGACGCCCCGGCTCCGGGGAGCGTCGTCGCGCCGATCCTCGAAGGGTCGCGACCGCTGCTCGTCGAGGTCCAGGCGCTCGTCGCGCCGAGCGGGGCCCCGTCGCCGCGGCGGACCGCGTCGGGCATCGACCACAACCGCCTGTCGCTGCTGGTCGCCGTCCTGGGCCGCCGGGCGGGGATCGGCCTCTCGGGCCACGACGTGTACGCGAACCTCGCCGGCGGGCTCACCGTGAACGAGCCCGGACTCGACCTGCCGCTGGCGCTGGCCCTCGCATCGTCGCTTCGCGACCGGCCGCTCATCGATGGCACGGTCGCGATCGGGGAGGTCGGCCTGCTGGGCGAGCTCCGCCCCGTTGGCGGCCTCGACCGCCGGCTGCGCGAGGCCGCCCGGCTCGGGTTCACCCGGGCGATCGTGCCTCGCTCCCGCACCCGACTCGACGACGGCCTGGCGGGCGTCGACCTCGTGGTCGTCGGCTCCCTCGCCGAGGCGCTGCGGGCCGCCTTGGCGGACCCCGTGACCGCCGTCCCGGAGCGGGTCTGACGGGCCACGCGCGAGCAGCGGCCGTCCGGCGACGCATGCTAGGCTCGGGCGCGCTCGCGGCCGTCCGTCGCCGGCGCGAGAGGATCGATCGAGGAGTGGCGTGATTCGGACCATCCGGATCCTCGGAGCGGCTCTGGGCGCGTTCGTCGGGCTCGGGCTGGCCGCGGCCGGGACCGGCCTCTTCGTGGACCTGCCCTACGCCGGGTTCATGCTCGCCGCGTGGACGATCGCCTGGATGATCGTCGGCTTCGCCGTGCTCCCGTACCTCACGGTCGTGCCGGCGCGCTGGCTGATCGAGCAGGTCCAGGAGCTCTCGACCGCCGAGTTCGTGGCGGCGATCCTCGGCCTGTTCGTCGGCCTGCTGCTGGGGCTGCTGCTCGGCCTGCCGCTGGCCCAGATCGAGGGCCCACTCGGGACGTGGCTGCCGCTCGGCATCTCGCTGTTCCTGGGCCTCGGGATGATGGGCCTGACGGTCGCCAAGCGGTTCGACCTGATCGCGGCCGCCGAGAGCGCGGGCCTGATCCGGCGCCCCGGCGCCAAGGACGAGCAGGCGGAGGGCGACCCGCACGTCGTCGTCGACACCAGCGTGCTGATCGACGGCCGGATCGCCGAGATCGTCGACTCGGGGTTCATCTACGGCACGCTCGTCGTGCCCCGCTTCGTCCTCGACGAGCTGCAGCACATCGCCGACTCGTCGGACGCGCTGCGGCGGGCACGCGGCCGACGCGGCCTCGAGATCCTGAACCGGATGCAGCGCGACCCGCGGACGCCGATCGAGATCGTCGACGACGAGGCGCCCGGCGTCGCGGAGGTGGACGCCAAGCTGGTCGAGCTCGCCAAGCGGCGCAGCCGGGTGGTGCTGACCAACGACTTCAACCTCAACCGCGTGGCCGAGCTCCAGGGCGTGCGGGTCATGAACATCAACTCGTTGGCCAATGCCGTGAAGCCGGCGGTGCTGCCGGGCGAGGAGCTGCGGGTCAAGGTGATCCAGGAGGGCAAGGAGGCCGGGCAGGGCGTCGGCTTCCTCGACGACGGGACCATGATCGTGGTCGAGGGCGGTGCCCGACTGATCGACCGCGACGTGGAGGTCAGCGTGACGCGCGTCCTCCAGACCGTCGCCGGCCGGATGATCTTCGCCCAGCCGCGCCTGGACTGACGGCCGCGCGGCGCGGCGGAGCGAGCGGGCCGATGGGCGTGGACGCCGTGGTGGTCGCGGCAGGGTCGTCGCGCCGGATGGGGGGCACCGACAAGCTGGCGGCGGTCGTCGCCGGTCGGCCGCTCCTCGCGTGGTCGGTCTCGGCCGTGGCGGCTGCCGCGGGCGTCGACCGGGTCGTCGTGGTCGTCGCACCCGAGCGGGTGGGGGAGGTCGCGGCCGCCGGCTGGCTGCCGGGCGGCGCCGAGGTGGTCGCGGGTGGGGCCACCCGGCAGGCGTCGGTGGCGGCGGGCGTACGCCATCTCTCGACCACGGATCCCGGCGGCGACGACCGCGTCGTGCTCGTGCACGACGGCGCCCGCCCGCTCGTGTCCCCGGCGCTCGTCGCCGCGGTCGCGGAGGAGGCGGCGCGGCACGGCGCGGCGATCCCCGTCCTTTCGGTCGCCGAGACGCTCAAACGCATCGACGGCCATCGCGTGATCGGCACCGTCGACCGGGCGGACCTGGCCGCCGCGCAGACGCCGCAGGGCGCGCGGCGCCGGCTGCTGCTCGACGCCTGGATCCGGTTTCCGCCCGACCAGGCGCCGGCCTTCACCGACGAGGCCGCGCTGCTCGAGGCCTGTACCATCACGGTCCATGCGATCCCCGGCGAGCCCGCGAACCTCAAGGTGACGCTGCCCGACGACCTGGTCCGCGCGGAGCAGCAGCTGGGAGCGGCCGGCACCCTGCGGGTCGGGTTCGGCCACGACAGCCATCCGTTCGGCCCGGGGTCACCGCTCCGCCTCGGCGGCATCGCGATCGACGGCGCCCCGGCGCTCGCCGGCCATTCCGACGGCGACGTCGTCCTCCACGCGGTCGCCGACGCGCTGCTCGGCGCCGCCGGCCAGGGCGACCTCGGGCGACTGTTCCCGAGCGACGACCGGACCCCGCGCAACATCGCGAGCACGCGGCTCCTCGGCGAGGTGGTCGCGCGGCTCGCCGCCGCGGGCCTGCGGCCGGCATCGGTGGACGTGACCATCATCGGCGCCCGGCCCCGTCTCGGGTCGCACCTCGACGCCATGCGGGATGCGATCGCGGGCGAGCTGGCGGTCGACCCGGCGCGGGTCAACGTCAAGGCCTCGACCGGCAACCTGGCGGGTGACGAGGGCGCGGGACGGGCGATCGCCGCGCGCGCGGTGGCGACCGTCGTGGGCGGCCCCGGATGACGGGCGCTGCCGACCCGCGCGAGCCGATGCGGCTGCTCGACACGCTGACCGGCGAGCTGCGACCCCTCGATCCGATCGAGGCCGGCCGGGTGGGGATCTACAGCTGCGGCCCGACCGTCTACGGCCCGGCCCACGTCGGCAACTTCCGCTCGTTCCTGTTCGCCGACCTGCTGGTGCGCTACCTGCGCTACCGCGGCCTGGCCGTGACCTGGGTCATGAACCTGACCGACATCGACGACAAGATCATCAAGGGCGCGGCCGCCGAGGGCATCCCGACCGGCGAGCTCGCCGACCGCTATGCGAGCCGGTTCCTCGCGGACGCGGACGTGCTCGGGATGACCCGGCCGGACGTGCTGCCCCGGGCGACCGAGCACATCCCGCAGATCGTCGACCTCGTCCAGGCGCTGCTGGACAACGGTCACGCGTACCGCACCGACGACGGCTCGATCTTCTTCCGGATCTCGTCGTGGCCCGCGTACGGGCGGCTGGCCCGGCTCGACCCCGATGCGATGCGGGTCGGCGAGCGCGTGGAGGCCGACGAGTACGGCAAGGACGACGTCCGGGACTTCGCCCTCTGGAAGGGCCCCAAGCCCGGCGAGCCCTCGTGGGACACGGCGATCGGGCCCGGGCGGCCCGGCTGGCACATCGAGTGCTCGGCGATGAGCATGGCCCACCTCGGCCCCTCGTTCGACGTCCACACCGGCGGCGTCGACCTCGTGTTCCCGCACCACGAAGACGAGATCGCGCAGTCGGAGGCGGCGACCGGCAAGCCGTTCGTGCGCACCTGGCTCCACTGTGCCCACCTCCGGATGGACGGCGAGAAGATGGCCAAGTCCACCGGCAACATCGCCCGGGTCGGCGAGCTCGTCGAGGCCGGCGTGTCGCCGCGCGCCCTGCGCTACGCGCTGCTCGCCGTGCACTACCGGGCGCCGCTCAACTTCTCGGACGAGTCGCTCGCGGCCGCGGCGGCCGCGCTGGACCGGATCGACGCCGTCCTCGCGGCGCTGGCCGCGTACCGCGAGGCACGGGACGACGACCCGACGCTGCCCGCCGTCCTCGAGGCGATCCGGGCCGGCTTCGAGGCCGGCCTCGACGACGACCTCAACGTCTCGGCCGCGCTCGGCGCCCTGTTCGACGGGATCCGCGAGCTGAACCGGCGCATCGACGCCCGCACGCTCTCGACGGCGGACGCCGCGGGCGCCGCGGGGCTGATCCGGGAGCTCGATGCCGTGCTCGGCGTCGCCGCCCCGGCCGAGCCGCCGCTCGATGCCGAGCTCCAGGCATTGCTGGTCGCGCGCGCGACCGCGCGCGCGAACCGCGACTGGGCTGCATCCGACCGCCTGCGCGACGAGCTGCTCGCGAAGGGGGTTGCCGTCGAGGACACCCGCGACGGCCAGCGCTGGCGGCTCCTGGTGACCTCCGGTGGCTGACCGGCCGCCGTCCGGTGACGACGAGCCGAGGCGGCCGGCTCGTCCCAAGCGCGGGCAGGGCGGCGCCGGCCCATCCAGGCCCGGTGGTCGCAAGCCACCCGCCGGGCGCTCGAAGCCCGGCGGACCGGGATCGAAGCGAGACGCCGGGCCGCCCGCCGAGGACCGTCCGGGCATCGGCTTCCACGCCGAGCCAGAGCCGGATCGACGACCGCCGCGACCCGATCGCCACGAAGCCCCGGGTCCGCGACGACCCGCGGGCGGTCGCGCGGGACCGGGCGCGCGGGCGCAGCGCCCGACCGTGGGAGGACGACCGACCGGGGCGCGACGCCGACCGTCCGCGCTTCGACGACGACCGGGGCGACCGCCCTTCGCCGGGGCGCGGACCATCGCCTGGATCGTGGGATCGCGGCCGCGCGAGGCCCGGCGGCGGAGCGGGCGGCGGTCATCAGGGCGGCGGCCACTCCGGACCCTCTCGCCCCGGCGGGGGTCCCGGCCGGTCCGGGCCCTACCGGCCAGGTGGCCCCGGCGGGTACCGACCAGGCGGCGCACCGGGTGGCCCCGGCGGACGCGGCGGACCCGGCCGTTCGGGCGGTCCGGGCGGCCAGGGCACGTATCGGTCCGGTCCCTCCGGCTACGGGCAGCGTCCGGCCGGACCCGGCGACCGGGGGCCCGATCGACCGGCCGGACCCGGGGGCTTCCGCTCGAGTCCGCCGCCGAATCGCCCCGATCGGCCGTTCGACCGCGGCCCGCGGGCGTTCGAGCGGACGCCGCGTGCCTTCGACCGTCCGCCCCGGCCCTTCGATCGGGGGTTCGGGCCGCCCGACCGCCGGTTCGGCCCCCCGCCTCGTCCCGTCGAGCCGCTGCCGCCCGCCGTGACGCTCGCGGAGGACGAGGAGATCGTCGCCGGACGGCGCCCCGTCGAAGAGGCGTTCGTCGCCCGCCGCGAGGCGAGGCGCCTGCTGGTCGTCCCGCAGCGGCGGCACGCGCTCGAGAAGCTCGTGCTCCACGCGACCAGCCTGCGGATCCCGGTCGTCGAGCTGGAGGGCGGGACGCTGACCTCGGTGGCCGGCTTCGACGGGCACCAGGGGATCGCCCTGGTGGTCGGCCCGCGCCCGTGGGCGTCGCCCGACGAGATCCTCGCGCTCGCCGCCCAGCGCACCGAGCCGCCGCTCGTGCTGGTGCTCGACTCGCTCGAGGATCCCCAGAACGTCGGCACGCTCCTCCGGACGGCGGAGGCATCCGGCGTTCACGGCGCCGTCTTCCCGACCCACCACCAGGCGCCGCTGACGCCCGCGGCCATCAAGGCGTCCGCGGGCGCGGTCGAACACCTCCGCCTCGCCCCGGTCGACGACCTGCCCGGGGCGCTCGCCGACCTCCACGCGCGGGGGCTCCGGATCGTCGGTGCGGACGGCGACGCGCCGCTGACCGCGCGCGAGGCCGACCTGCGCGGGCCGGTCGCGATCGTCGTCGGCAGCGAGGGCAAGGGCCTGGGCCCGGCGGTCCGCCGGCGGTGCGACCTGCTGGTCCGGATCCCGATGCACGGCCGGATCGACTCGCTCAACGCCGCGGTCGCCGGCTCGATCCTCCTCTACGAGGCGGCCGCGCAGCGCGGCGCGGGCGGCGGCCGCGAGGAGACGGACGACGAGGCGCCGGGTGGCCGCGAAGAGACCGGGACGGAGCCCGCGGACGAGGCGTCGCCACCGCCGGACGAGCCCGTCGCCGAGGCGCCCGACGAGCCGCCGGAGGTTTGACGCGCCCGGCCACCGGCCGTATCATTCCCCGGCTCGCGGAGTCCTACTCTTGTTTGACGCTGCGCGCGTGCCGACGTAGCTCAATTGGTAGAGCAGCGGTTTTGTAAACCGCCGGTTCCGGGTTCGAGTCCCGTCGTCGGCTCCAACCAGCACGGAACGCGGAACGGGGCCGCGCCGCGAGGCGTCGACTCCACGGGCCCAGATAGCTCAGCTGGCAGAGCACATCCTTGGTAAGGATGAGGTCACGGGTTCGAATCCCGTTCTGGGCTCCATCTTCCGCCGACACCGGTCGGCGGCCCGGCGGCCAGCGCCGCCCCAGCCTGGAGTGAGAAGGGTCCTGTGGCCAAGAAGAAGTTCGAGCGCAACAAGCCGCACGTGAACGTCGGCACGATCGGCCACATCGACCACGGCAAGACGTCGCTCACGGCCGCCATCACCAAGTACCTGGCGTTGAAGGGCGACGCCGAGTACCGCGCGTTCGACTCGATCGACAACGCGCCCGAGGAGCGGGAGCGGGGGATCACGATCGCGATCGCCCACGTCGAGTACGAGACCGAGTCCCGCCACTACGCCCACGTCGACTGCCCGGGCCACGCGGACTACATCAAGAACATGATCACGGGCGCGGCCCAGATGGACGGCGCGATCCTGGTGGTCGCGGCCACCGACGGCCCGATGCCCCAGACCCGCGAGCACATCCTCCTGGCCCGCCAGGTCGAGGTGCCCTACATCGTGGTCTTCCTCAACAAGGTCGACATGGTCGACGACCCCGAGCTGCTCGATCTGGTCGAGCTCGAGGTCCGCGAGCTGCTCTCCAAGTACAACTTCCCGGGTGACGACATCCCGGTCATCCGCGGCTCCGCGCTCAAGGCGCTCGAGGCCCCCGACGACAAGAACGACCCGGCCTACGCCCCGATCCAGGAGCTGATGGACGCGGTCGACTCCTACATCCCGACCCCCGAGCGGGCGGTCGACAAGCCGTTCCTGATGCCGGTCGAGGACGTGTTCGGCATCAAGGGCCGGGGGACCGTCGCCACCGGCCGCGTCGAGCGCGGCATCGTCAAGGTCGGCGAGGAGGTCGAGATCGTCGGCGTCCACGCCACCCGCAAGGTCGTGGTCACCGGCGTCGAGATGTTCAAGAAGCTGCTCGACCAGGGCGAGGCGGGCGACAACATCGGCTGCCTGCTGCGGGGCATCGAGCGCGACGACATCGAGCGCGGCCAGGTGCTGGCCAAGGCGGGCTCGGTGTCGCCCCACACCAAGTTCACCGCGCAGGTCTACGTGCTGACCAAGGAGGAGGGCGGCAGGCACACCCCCTTCTACAACGGCTACCGGCCGCAGTTCTACCTGCGCACGACCGACGTCACCGGCTCGATCGGCCTGCCCGGCGGCGCCGAGATGATCATGCCCGGCGACAACGTCGAGATGACGGTCGAGCTGATCACCCCGATCGCGCTCGAGGTCGGCCAGCGCTTCGCCATCCGCGAGGGCGGCCGCACCGTCGGTGCCGGCGCCATCACCAGCATCATCGCGTAGGGACGGCGACATGGCGAGAGTCGAAGCGCGGCCGGTCATCCAGCTGGCGTGCACCGAGTGCAAGCAGCGGAACTACACGACCCGCAAGAACAAGAAGAACGATCCCAACCGGATCGAGCTGCTCAAGTACTGTCCCCGGGAACGGCGTCACACGCTGCACCGGGAGGCGAAGTAGCCGGGCCGGACGCAGGGGCGTAGCTCAATTGGCAGAGCACCGGTCTCCAAAACCGGTTGTTGTAGGTTCGAGTCCTATCGCCCCTGCCACATCCTCTACTTGAAAAGGTCTCCGTGAACCGTTTTCGACGCTTCATCTCCGAATCGTGGTCCGAGCTCAAGAAGGTCACTTGGCCGAGCCGCATCCAGGTTCGGAACCTGACCATCCTCGTGTTCGTGATCTCGTTCGTGGTGGGGCTCTACATCACGATCGCGGACACCGGCTATGACTACATCATCCGCTGGCTGTCGGGGTTGACCGCATGACCGAGCAACAGACCGCGACACGCGCGACCGAGAAGCGCTGGTACGTGATCCACACGTACTCGGGCTACGAGAACAAGGTCAAGGCGAACCTCGAGCACCGCATCGAGTCGATGGGCATGGAGGACAAGATCTTCCAGGTACTCGTCCCGATGGAGGACGAGATCGAGATCCGCCAGGGCCAGCGGCACACCGTCCAGAAGAAGGTCTACCCGGGCTACGTGCTCGTGGAGATGATCCTCGACCCCGAGTCCTGGTTCGTCGTCCGCAACACGCCGGGCGTCACCAGCTTCGTCGGCAGCGGCAACATCCCCGGGATGCGCAGCGAGCCGATCCCGCTGGACGAGACCGAGGTCAAGCAGATCCTGCGCCACATGGGCGTCGAGACGCCCAAGTACCGGGTGGCGTTCACGAAGGGCCAGAGCGTCCGCGTCACGGACGGGCCGTTCGCCGAGTTCATCGGCACCGTGGACGAGGTCAACCCGGAGCGCAACAAGTTGAAGGTCCTCGTGAGCATCTTCGGCCGGGAGACGCCGGTCGAGCTCGACTTCCTGCAAGTCGAAAAGCTGTAACGGACCAGGAAGCGAGCGACACGTGGCCAAGAAGATCCGGATCGTCCTTACGCTGCAGCTGCCGGCCGGCAAGGCGACACCCGCCCCGCCCGTCGGCACCGCGCTCGGACCGCACGGCATCAACATCGTCGAGTTCACCAAGGCCTACAACGAGAAGACCGCCGACAAGTCGGGCCAGATCATCCCGGCCCAGATCACGATCTTCGAGGACCGGTCCTTCACGTTCGTCCTCAAGACGCCGCCGGCGCCGGACCTCCTGCGCAAGGCCGCGGGGATCGACAAGGGCTCCCAGACGGCTCGCCGCGAGATGGTCGGCCGGGTCACCCGCGACCAGGTCCGCCAGATCGCCGAGATCAAGATGCCCGACCTCAATGCCAACGACATCGAGGCCGGCATGAAGGTCATCGAAGGCACCGCCCGGAGCATGGGCATCGAGGTGGTCGGCTAGTCCAGCCGGCCCTCGCGCACGGGAGCGACCCCGACCCGGCGCACGCACGAGGGGCAGGTCCGAAGGACCGAGAGGAGCACGCACATGGCCCTGCACGGCAAGCGCTACCAGGACGCCGCGAAGCTGGTCGATCACACGCGGGCGTACCCGCTCGACGAGGCGGTCTCGCTGGCGCGCCAGACGTCCAACACCAAGTTCGACGCGTCGGTGGAGGCCCACATCCGCCTCGGCGTCGACCCCCGCCACGCCGACCAGATGGTCCGCGGGACCGTCGTCCTCCCGCACGGCACCGGCAAGGTGGTCCGGGTCGCGGTGTTCGCCCAGGGCGAGAAGGCCCAGGAGGCGCTGCGCGCCGGGGCCGACGAGGTCGGCGCCGAGGACCTGGTCAAGAAGATCGAGGCCGGCTGGCTCGAGTTCGACGTCGCGCTGGCAGCGCCCGACGTGATGGGCCTGGTGGGTCGCCTCGGCCGGATCCTCGGCCGCCGCGGCCTGATGCCGAACCCGAAGTCGGGCACGATCACCTTCGATCTCGACCGCGCGATCCGCGAGGTCAAGTCGGGCCGAGTCGAGTTCAAGGTCGACAAGGGCGCGATCATCCACGTCCCGTTCGGCAAGGCGAGCTTCGAGGAGAACCAGCTGGCCGAGAACCTCGCCAGCCTGGTCGATGCGATCAACCGCGCGAAGCCCGCCGGCGCCAAGGGCACCTACCTCAAGACGCTCACGATCGCCACGACCATGGGCCCCGGCGTCCGCGTGGACATCCCCGCGGTGCTGGCTGCAGCCCAGGCCTGATCGCTGCTACCATCCCAACCCGCTCCGCCGGTCCGCCGGCGAGCGACACCAGACGAAGACGGATCGCCGCAGACAGCCTGCGCCCGCAGGACGCGTGACCGGCCGAGAGGCCGGGACGCCGCCCGGGGCTTGATCCGCCGGACCGGACCGGTCGCCACCCCTCGCGGGTGATGGCAGGGGACGACGGCGAGCACGCCGAGGCAGAGGCCATCGCCCCACCTCCGGGTGGGTCGCGCCCCCTGCATCGCCACGTGGCCCGTCGCAGGGGTTGAGCCCGGCCAGGCCGGGGCGCACCCACCGCCGCGCGCCGGCTGCGCGCCGAAGCCAGGAGGTCAAGGAGGCTCGATGCCGACCGAGGCCAAACGCGAGATGATCGAGGACCTGCGTGCCCAGCTGGGCGGCAGCAAGACGTTGATCGTCTCCGAGTACCGCGGCCTCAAGGTGAAGGAGATCGGCGAGATCCGCCGCGCGCTGCGCAAGCAGAACGTGGCCTATCGCGTCGTCAAGAACCGCCTGATGCGGATCGCGGCCCAGGACAGCCCGGTGTCAGAGGCGATCTCGCCCCTGCTCGTCGGACCGACGGCGATCGCCTTCGGCGACGACGAGGCCGGGACCGCGAAGGCGCTCATCGACGCGACCAAGCCCTACAAGATCGTGAAGATCACGGGTGGGGTCCTGGGCTCGCGGGCGATCGACGCCGACGCCGTGACGCGGCTTGCGTCGCTGCCGTCGCGCGAGACGCTGCTCGCCGAGGCGATCGGGGCGATCACCGCGCCGATGGCCACGACCGCCGGCCTGTTCGACGCCCCGCTGCGGGACGTCGTCGGGCTCGTCCAGGCGCTGATCGACAAGCGCGGCGACGCCGCCGCAGCCTGACCCTTCACCTCGAGACCCATCCGCGCCGCGTCGCCGCGGCGCCCAACACCAGGAGACCACGACACCATGGCCACGATGACCCCCGACCAGCTGCTCGAGGCGTTCGAGAAGATGACCGTTCTCGAGCTCTCGGAGTTCAAGACGAAGTTCGAAGACCGCTTCGGCGTGACCGCCGCCGCCCCCGTCGCGTTCGCCGGCGGAGCCGCCCCGGCGGCCGGCGGCGCCGCCCCGGCCGCCGAGGCCGCCGAGGAGCAGACCGAGTTCACGGCGACCCTGACCGAGATCGGCCCGAACAAGATCCCCGTGATCAAGGTCGTGCGCGAGCTCACCGGCCTGGGCCTCAAGGAGGCCAAGGACCTGGTCGACGCGGCCCCCAAGGCCGTCAAGGAAGGCGTCACCAAGGACGAGGCCGAGAAGATCAAGGCCGCGCTCGAAGAGCAGGGCGGCAAGGTCGAGATCAAGTAGCGGAAACCCCTCGTCACGCTCGGGGCGCCCACGCGGCGCCCCGACGCGGTATCCTGCTGCGATCTTCAGGCGGTGGCCCTTCGGCCGCCGCCTAGGCCCGTCTGAGTCGTTTGACAGGGCAACAATTCGCGGTATCCTACTCCTTCTGTGAGCGCGGCCGTCCCCCCTTCTTCCCACTCCGTCAAGGAGCCCTCCTTCATGCTGTCCGCAAAGTCGGCACCCCTTGCCGCCACGCCCTCGGGCCGTCTGTCCTACGCCAGGATCGCCGAGGTTCGCGACGGGGTTAGCGTCGACAAGTTCGAGGTGCCGAACCTCATCGAGCTCCAGCTCGAGTCCTTCAAGTGGTTCATCGAGAAGGGCCTGCGGGACCTGTTCGACGAGATCAGCCCGATCAAGGACTTCACCGGCAAGGTGATGGAGCTCCAGTTCCTCGACTACGAGTTCGGGACCCCGAAGTACTCCGAGGAGGAGTGCCGCACGAAGGACCTCACGTTCAGCCGGCCGCTGTACGTGAACGTCGAGCTCCTGATCAAGGAGACGGGCGAGATCCAGCGCCAGCGCGTGTACATGGGCGACTACCCGTGGATGACGGACATGGGGACGTTCGTCATCAACGGCGCCGAGCGCGTCGTGGTCAGCCAGCTCGTCCGCTCGCCGGGCGTGTACTACAGCGAGCTCGAGGATCCGGCGTCGGGCCGGATGCTGTTCTCGGCCAAGGTGATCCCGAACCGCGGCGCCTGGCTGGAGTTCGAGACCAACAACAAGGACCAGCTGTGGGTCAAGGTCGACCGCAAGCGCAAGATCGCCGCGACCACCCTGCTCCGCGCGGTCGGCTATGAGACCAACGACGAGATCGCCGGCCTGTTCGGCGCGATCGACAGCGACCCCGAGCACCCGTTCATCGCGAACACCCTCGACAAGGACCTCACCAAGACGCCCAACGAGGCGCTGATCGAGGTCTACAAGAAGCTGCGCCCGGGCGACCCGCCCACCGG
Organism: uncultured Chloroflexia bacterium; assembly: GCA_963767945.1. GTDB lineage: Bacteria > Chloroflexota > Limnocylindria > Limnocylindrales > CSP1-4 > CAIXZV01. Next base: position 50,408 of record CAVYGH010000015.1, read on the forward strand.
CGACAACGCCCGCCAGCTGGTCGAGAGCCTGTTCTTCAACTTCCGGCGCTACGACCTCGGTCGCGTCGGCCGCTACAAGTTCAACAAGAAGCTCGACGCCGTCGCCACGCGCATGGGCATCGAGCTGCCGCGCGAGGGCCGGACGATCACCCGCGAGGACATCGCGGCGATCGTCGGACACCTGGTCGAGTGCAACCGGGGCCTGCATCCCAAGGACGACATCGACCACCTCGGCAACCGCCGGATCCGCGCCAACGGCGAGCTGATCCAGAACGCCTTCCGGATCGGGCTCCTGCGCATGGAGCGCGTCGTCCGCGAGCGGATGACGATCCAGGAGATCGACAAGGCGACCCCGAACGCCCTCATCAACATCCGCCCGGTCGTGGCGGCGATGAAGGAGTTCTTCGGCGGCAGCCAGCTGAGCCAGTTCATGGACCAGACGAACCCGCTGGCCGAGCTCACCTCGAAGCGCCGCCTGAGCGCCCTCGGGCCGGGGGGCCTGTCGCGTGAGCGGGCCGGGTTCGACGTCCGCGACGTGCACCACAGCCATTACGGCCGGATCTGCCCGATCGAGACCCCCGAGGGTCCCGAACATCGGCCTGATCGGCTCGCTCGCGACCTACGGCCGGATCAACGCCTACGGCTTCATCGAGACGCCCTACCGCAAGGTCAAGCGGACCGTCGCCCACGACGATGCCCTGCTGTCGACCTTCTCGGCCGGCGCCGACCTCGTCGGCAAGGACGGCAAGGTCATCCTGAAGAAGGGCGACACGTTCACCGACGCGGCCCACAAGGAGCTCGCCCGCCAGAAGGCGCTCGCGTTCCCGATCCGCCCGATCGTGACCGACGACATCGACTACCTCCCGGCCGACGAGGAGGAGGAGCACCACGTCGCGCAGGCCAACGCGCCGCTGGACGCCGAGAACCACTTCATCGGCGAGCGCGTGCCGAGCCGCTACCGGGACACGTTCCCCGAGGCGCGCCCGGACCAGATCGAGTACATGGACGTCAGCCCCAAGCAGGTCGTCTCGGTGGCCACGGCGCTGATCCCGTTCCTCGAGCACGACGACGCCAACCGCGCCCTGATGGGCTCGAACATGCAGCGCCAGGCCGTGCCGCTGCTCGAGCCCGAGGCGCCGATCGTCGGCACCGGCATGGAGGCCCGCGCCGCGCGCGACTCCGGCCAGGTCGTGATCGCCCGCCGCGCGGGCGTCGTGACGAGCGTGACCGCCGAGCGCGTCCAGGTCGAGGCCGACTCGGGCGAGCTGGACGAGTACCGGCTGCTCAAGTTCGTGCGCAGCAACCAGGGCACCTGCATCAACCAGCGCCCGATCGTCACCGTCGGCCAGCGGGTCGACGACGGCGATGCCGATCGCCGACTCGTCGTCCACCGACGGCGGCGAGCTCGCCCTCGGCCGCAACGTCCTCGTGGCGTTCATGAGCTGGGAGGGCGGCAACTACGAGGACGCGATCGTGATCAGCGAGCGCCTCGTGCGCGACGACCTGTTCACGAGCATCCACATCGAGAAGCACGAGATCGAGTCGCGGGACACCAAGCTGGGCCCCGAGGAGATCACGCGGGACATCCCGAACGTCGGCGAGGAGGCCCTCAAGGACCTCGACGAGGAGGGGATCGTCTACATCGGCGCCGAGGTCCGCCCCGGCGACATCCTGGTCGGCAAGATCACCCCCAAGGGCGAGACCGAGCTGACCGCGGAGGAGCGCCTGCTCCGCGCGATCTTCGGCGAGAAGGCCCGCGAGGTGAAGGACTCCTCGCTCCGCCTCCCCCACGGCGAGCGCGGCAAGGTCGTGGAGATCCGCGAGTTCCGCCGCGAGTGGAACGACGACCTCCAGCCGGGCGTGAACCGCCTGGTCCGCGTGTCGGTGGCCCAGAAGCGCAAGGTGTCGGTCGGCGACAAGATGGCCGGCCGCCACGGCAACAAGGGCGTCATCGCCAAGGTCCTGCCGATGGAGGACATGCCGTTCCTCCCGGACGGCAGCGCCGTCGACATCCTGCTCAACCCGCTCGGCGTGCCGAGCCGGATGAACATCGGCCAGATCCTCGAGACCCACCTCGGCTGGGCGCTGTCGACGATGGGCTACCGCGCCGCCACCCCCGTGTTCGACGGGGCGACGGAGGAGCAGATCGCCGAGGCGCTCGACTCCGCCGGCCTGCCCAAGGACGGCAAGATCGAGCTCCGCGACGGGCGCACCGGCGAGGAGTTCGACCGGAAGATCACCGTCGGCCAGATCTACATGCTCAAGCTCCACCACCTCGTCGAGGACAAGATCCACGCCCGGTCCACCGGCCCGTACAGCCTGATCACCCAGCAGCCGCTGGGCGGCAAGGCGCAGTTCGGCGGCCAGCGGTTCGGCGAGATGGAGGTCTGGGCCCTGGAGGCGTACGGCGCCGCCAACATCCTGCAGGAGCTGCTGACCGTGAAGTCGGACGACGTCCTGGGACGCGTCCAGACCTACGAGGCCATCGTCAAGGGCGAGGAGATCCAGCCACCGCGGGTGCCCGAGTCGTTCAAGGTCCTGATCAAGGAGCTGCGGAGCCTCGGGCTCAACGCGGAGATCCTCGACCAGAACGACGAGGAGATCCCGCTGGCCGAGGACGACGCCTCCGGCTACCTGCTCCCCGATCTCGGCGGGATCAACCTCGCCGGGTTCGAGGACTGAGACGAACCACCACGCGGGGCCGGCGTCCGGCCGGCCCGGTCCCGCTCGCACCACCTGCACGAACGCGCCGCCTGAGCCGCGGCGGCGCTGAGGAGACCGATGCTCGAGGTCAATAACTTCTCGGCGATCCGAATCTCGCTTGCCAGCCCGGACCAGATCCGGGAATGGTCGAAGGGCGAGGTGACGAAGCCCGAGACCATCAACTACCGGACGCTCAAGCCCGAGAAGGACGGTCTGTTCGACGAGCGGATCTTCGGGCCCACCCGCGACTGGGAGTGCTACTGCGGGAAGTACAAGCGGATCCGCTACAAGGGGATCATCTGCGACAAGTGCGGCGTCGAGGTCACCCGCTCGAAGGTCCGCCGTGAGCGCATGGGCCACATCCAGCTGGCCAGCCCCGTCAGCCACATCTGGTACTTCAAGGGCACGCCAAGCCGGCTCGGCATCCTGCTCGACGTCAGCCCGCGCAACCTCGAGCGCATCCTCTACTTCGCGCTGTACATCGTCACCCACGTCGACGAGGAGGCCCGCCAGCGCGCGCTGAAGGCGCTCGAGGAGCAGTCCGAGGGTCGCGGCGGCACCGGCGGCGAGCGCCTGAAGGAGCTCGAGGAGCAGCTGAAGGCCGACGTCAAGCGCCAGGGCGACGAGCTGCGCGCGACGCTCGCCACGACCAAGGGCGAGCTCGAGGCGCAGCGCACCACCCGCACCGAGGAGCTGGTCCGCGAGGCCCAGGCGGTCGAGGCCGCCCTGAAGGCCCTCGGGACCGGCGCGGCCGAGGAGACCATCGCGTTCGCCCCGACGGGCGAGGTCGTGGTCGCCGCAGGCGACAAGGGTGGCAAGGACGCCACCGCGAAGCTGCGCAAGATCGTCGCGGCCGAGACCGAGCGCGTCACGGAGGAGCTCCAGACCCGCGAGGCCGACGAGGACCGCCAGACCGAGCAGAAGGTCCAGGACCTGGTCGCGGCGATGGACGAGACGCTGCGCGTCGAGCGCGAGTCGCTCGCCACCGACGCCCAGGGCCAGAAGGACGAGCTCAAGCAGGCCCGCG
>CAVYGH010000016.1:0-99041 GCA_963767945.1 uncultured Chloroflexia bacterium
GGAATGGACACGGAGCTGATCTCGGAAGCCGCCAGCGCAACGACGGTGCCGCTCGTCGCTGTCGGCGGGGTCGGGTCATTGGACCACATCAAGGAAGCGATCCAGGCCGGCGCCGACGCCGTGGGATGCGGATCGTTCTTCGTCTTCCATGGCCCCCGGCGAGCCGTCCTGATCACCTACCCCGGCTATGCCGTTCTGTCCGGACTCTTGGGGACTGTCGATGACTTGGCGTGAGTACCAGATCTGCACCTACTGTGTCATGGACACCACGGATCCACTCATCGAGTTCGACGACAGCGGTCGATGCAATCACTGCCGGGACTTCGAGGGCCTTCGCGGGACGGCCTGGTTCCCCGATGCAGAGGGTGCCAGCAAGCTCGAACAGAATCATCGACCGTATCAAGCGCGAGGGCGCTGGAAAGGAATACGACTCGATCCTTGGGATGAGTGGCGGGGTCGACAGTTCCTTCCTTGCCCTCCGGGCGCACGACTGGGGACTCCGTCCGCTCGTGGTGCACATCGACGGCGGCTGGAACAGCGAGCTGGCCGTACAGAACATCGAACGAGTCATCACGCACTGCGGCTATGACCTGCATACCCACGTGGTGAACTGGCAGGACATGCGCGAACTACAGTTGTCCTACTTCCGGGCTGCTGTGGCCAATCAGGATGTCCCGCAGGATCACGCGTTCTTCGCCGGCCTCTACCGGTTCGCCGTTGACAACGACATCCGCTATGTCCTCCACGGCGGGAACATCGCGACCGAGGGCATCTTCCCCCGCGCTTGGCAGGGCGCGGCGATGGACGCCCGGAACCTGAAGGCCATCCACGCGGAGTTCGGGACAAAGCCGCTTGTCGACTACCCGCTCGTCACCTTCAGCCAGTACTACTTCTGGTACCCGATCGTGAAGCGGATGAAACCACTGAGGCTCCTGAACTACCTTCCGTACTCCAGGGAGACCGCGATCTCGGAGTTGGAAGGGCGGATCGGCTGGCGTGCTTATCCGCGGAAGCACGGTGAGTCCCTCTTCACCAAGTTCTTTCAGAACTACTATCTGCCGACGAAATTCGGCTACGACAAGCGCCGACCGCATCTCTCAACGTTGATCGCCTCCGGGGCGATCACTCGTGAACGGGCATAGCGCTTCTCGCCGAGCCGCTCTACGACACGGATGAACTCCGGCGCGACCGCCAGTACATCTGCAGGAAGTTGCGCATCAGCGAATCGGATCTCGATGCGTGGATGAGCCTTCCCGTCCATCACTACGCGGAGTTCGACAACTGGGATCGGCCATATGCTCGGCTGAAGTCGGCGCAATCCCTGATTGGGCGCCTCACGGGCCGGTCGATCGCCGCGTACCGCTGACAGTCAGCGGGCACGTCCGCATCACTGGGAAGCCGAACGAATGGAGCTCCTGATCGTCACGTCCTCGTGGCCGAACGTGACCGCTCCGGAGTTCCTCGATGACGAGATCCTTCATTTGGCGAGCGTATTCGACAGGATCGTCGTCGCACCGATGCGCCCCGAGAGCGGCGCCCACCCCTCCATTGCCCCAACAGGTGACCGTGGACTACACGCTCGCGCAGCACGTGGTGCACACGCGATTGAGCCGTTCTCACTCCTCCCGCCGGCTGACGGCGGCCGTGCGAGGCGCACGGCCGAACCGGCACGGTTTCGGCTCCACCGCGAGGGAACTGACCGCGGACTGGCGCGATCGGGCTGGATCCGATCAAGCCTGATTGGTCGAGCCGACTCCACGTCCGTGGCCAGCTGGGCGGCGCGATTGCCGGCGCCCGATGTCGCGTACACCTTCTGGCTCAGCCCCGCGACTGTCGGGGCTGCGTGACGCGTGGCCCGATGTGCCCGCTCGTCAGCAGGGTCCACGGTGGCGACCTCTACCCCGCCGCTCACGGGTGGCACTCGATCCCGTTCCAGGAGGCTGCTGTTCGATCCGTCGACCGGCTCGCAGCTGTCTCCTCGGATGGGCGTGAGAACCTGGTCGCGCCGGTTCCCCGCGCTGGCCTCTCGGATCGTCGAGCGCCGGCTGGGGATCGTCGACCTGGGTGGGCCAGCACCGCGATCGAGGCGCGATGCCATTCGCCTCCTCAGCGCCTCGTCCATCGACCAGAACAAGCGAGTGCGCGCTCATCTGGGACGTCGCGTGCGAGCTGGCGCGTTCAGGCTCGGCGGTCGAGTGGACCCACTACGGGGACGGCCCCGGGAGGGCAGAGCTGGACCAGCTTGTGCGGCAGTGGACCGCGACAGCTCACCGTTGCGATCAAGGGGCACGTTCGCCACCGAGGTGGTCCATCGGGAGCTGCGTTCCGGCAACCACGATGTGCTTCGTCAACCTCTCGCGCTCGGAGGGTGCTCCGGTCTCCCTGATGGAGGCGCAGTGTGTCGGAATGCCAGTTGTCGCCACCGCCGTCGGGGGCACCGCGGAAGTTGCCCCGGCACGGTTCAATGAATTGGTGTCCGCCGAAGACCCGGTATCCACAGTGGCGCAAGCGATCCTTCGTGCGTACGCCCGTCCCGCTGAGGATGGAGCGGCACGTCGGGATCACTGGGCCGGGAACTACCGTGCCGACGATGTCTACCCGGCATGGGCCCAGGAACTGCGGGAGTTGTGCGGCTCCCGACCCAACAGTCGGTCCACAGGTGCCTAGCTGGTGGACGTCCACGCACGTGGATCCGTACACGAACCCACGGCATCGGCTGGCACACGACAGGTCAGCCGGCGGAGGGTCGGGTGACGCGCCTTGACCGTGCCGACGGGGAAGCCGCCCGATGCCACGACGAGCAGGCCGCTCCGCGTGGCGATGGTCCTCTACGACGACATCACGTTCGACAGCCGCGTGCAGCGTGAGGCGAACTCGCTCGCTCGAGGCCGGCCACTCCGTCACGGTGTTCTGCCTCGAGGGATCGCACGCGACGGCGCCGATGCTGGACCCACGGGTCGATACTCGCGGTGGTCATGGCCGGTCGCCGACCCGGGTCCGGACGCCCCGAGCCCGATCGTCACCGGACCGGGCTCGGGCGTCACGCGGCGAGGCTGGGTTCCTGGCCGCGTATGCCCGCAACCTCGGACATGGGGACGTGCGATCGTCGCGCACGCTCGAGGACCTTCGACGTCTGGCACGCGCACGACTTCACGGGTCTCGTCGCGGCCAGCATGGCCAGGCCGCGCGGACACCGCGCTCGTCTACGACATGCACGACCTGTTCCTCGACACCGGCGCGGGCACTCGTCTGCCGGGACCGGTGCGCTGGCTGCTCGCGCTGGTACGAGCGTCGCCTCGCGCGGAACGCCGATCTCCTCGTCACCGTCAACGAGGGCCTGGCGGCCTACGCCCGCGAGCACGACTCCGCTCCTCGGTCGATCGCGGTCGTCCACAACTGCGTGCCGGCGTGGCCCGACGCCTGATCCGCGACCGACGCTCATCCGTGACGCCTCGGGCTCGCTCCGCGCCGAGCCGGTCGTCCTGTACCACGGGCTGCTGGGCGCCGACCGGGGCCTCGACACGCTGCTCCGAGGCGATGCTCGAGCCCGGCCTCGAGCGTGCCCACCTGGTGCTCCTGGGCTTCGGCCCAGATCGCGATCGGCTCTGCGATCTCGCCGGCGAGCCCGCAATTCGCGGACGGATCCATGTCCTCGATGCTGTCTCTCCCGCGGACCTCCTGCCCTGGGTGGCGTCCGCCGACGTCGGCGTGATGCCGAACCAGCCGCGCACGCTGAACGAGCGCCTGTCGACTCCGAACAAGCTGTTCGAGTCGATCGCGGCCGGCCTGCCGGTGGTCTCGTCGGACTTCCCGGAGCGCCGCCGGATCATCCTGCGACGACCCGCTTGGGCCGCTGGGAGCCGTGTGCGACCCGACGGATCCGGCGGCGCTCGCCCGCGCCATCCGCTCGATCGTCGACCTCGACACCGAGTCTCGCGACGACCTCCGGCGACGCTGCAGCGAGGCGGCGCGCCTGCGCTGGAACTGGGAGTCAGAGGCGCGGTCGCTGCTCGAGGGCTATCGCGCGGGCAGCCGGGCGACGGAGGACCGTTGGCGACCAGTGATCGGCCGCAGTCGGCATCGGCCTCCCGGGGCCGGTATCGTCTGCTCCGTGGCTCAGACGACGCTAGCGAGGATCACCTGGCCGTGTGCGGAATAGCAGGCATCCTCGGGCTCGACGGGGGGCCGGTCGATCCGCGATCCCCGTCGAGCGGATGGTCGGCGCCCTCGGTCATCGGGGACCGGACGGGTCCGGGTTCATGCCGCCGGATGGTATCGGCCTGGGACACCAGCGGCTTAGCATCCTCGATCCGACCGATGCGGGAGCACAGCCGATGTCCCGCGGTCGGAACGCTGCTCGTGCACAACGGCGAGGTCTACAACTACCTCGAGCTCGCAGCGGAGCTTCGCGACCTGGGCGAGCAGATCACGACCGGGACGGACACCGAGGTCATCCTCGCCGCCTACGATCGGTGGGGCCTGGACGCCGTCTCGCGGTTCAACGGGATCTTCGCATTTGGGCTCTGGGACGGTGAGCGGCAGCGATTGCTGCTGGCCAGGGACCGGATGGGCGTGAAGCCGCTCTACCTGCGCCGGACCCGGCGCTCGCTCGCGTTCGCGAGCGAGCCGACGGCCTTCATCGCCGGGTCGGCGCTGGATTCCGATGACTGCATGGGTCCCCGAGCCCGCGCCTGGGCGTCGTGCACGACTTCCTGGCGCGCGGCTGGACCGATCACTCCACGGAGACCTTCCTCGACGGCGTGACCGCCTGCCATCGGCCCACTTCCTGGTGATCGAAGGCGGGCGCGAACGGCTCGTTCGCTACTGGGGGCCACCTGCACTTGCCGATGATGACCGGCCCGCTGTTGGCGTCGGGGATCGGAGGCGCGACGAGGAGCTCGTCGAGCGAATTTCGCGACACTCTTCGACTCGTCAGTCCGGCTCCAACTGCGGTCCGACGTGCCCATCGGGACGTGCCTGTCAGGCGGACTCGACTCGTCATCGATCGTCACGACCGTCGCGGAGCTGCGGGCGGGTGTGCAGGAGCCTCGATCATGCAACGGCGCCGCGCCTCGGTTTCCACGCGCGGTTCCCATCCGACGGCGTCGACGAGTCGGCCTACGCTGAGCTCGTGGCTCGCCAGGCCGGGATCCGCCTCGTGCACACGACGCCCAGCGGGTCCCCCCTGCTCCGAAGCGTGCTGCCCGTGCTCCGGGCGCAGGGCGAGCCGTTCGTCTCCGGGTCGATCGTCGCGCAGTACGCCGTCATGGGCGCTGCGCACGGGGAGGCGATCAAGGTCCTGCTGGACGGGCAGGGCGCCGACGAACTGCTCGGCGGCTACGACCTGTACCTCGGCGTTCGCGCTGCGGGCCTGCTGTTCGTCGGCGCATCCTCTCGATGCAGCCCGGGAGCTTCGTGCCCAGGTCGCCCGCGGGCCTGCCTCCGCCGGATCCGCGATGTGGGCGACGCTCCATGCCGCCCTGCCTCGGGACGTCGTCGAGGCGGTCCGCGGCGACATCCGGTGGCCGGTTCGGTATCCGGTGCGCGGGTCCGCTCGCAGGACGAGACCGCGGCCGCAGACGCCGACCGAGAGCCCGGCACGTATCTCGCGACCCGCCTCTGGGACAGCGCATCGACCGTGAGGCTCCCTGCGCTTCTACGGTACGAGGACCGCAACAGCATGGCGTTCGGCATCGAGGCACGGGTCCCGTTCCTCGACGTGCGACTGGTCGAGCTGGCGGTTCGCCTGCCGGACCGGCTCCGAGTCGATCACGGCGTGACCAAGGCGATCCTCCGCCGAGCGATCGGTGGGCGACTTCCTCCGGCGGTGGCGCGCCGGCGCGACAAGATGGGGTTCGAGGTTCCTCAACGCGCCTGGCTGGCCGCCGGCAGGACCGAGGTGACCGACCTCGTTCGAGACGGCCAGATCGTGCAACGGGGTTGGGTCACGCCGGCCGAGGTGGAGCGGGTCCTCGCCGAGGGGCTCGGCGGCGGCCGGAAGGCTGATCACCTGTGGCGACTGTTCATGCTGGAGGCGTGGCTGCGGATGCTGTGGCCCGACACTCCGGGCCTCGGCGGCCAGTCCACGTGGGAGGCTGCCATCAGCGGCGAACCACGCTCGCGCGCTGCGGCAGAGTCATGATGGGATCGGATCCTGATCGCTGTCGGTCGGATCGATCTGCGAGGAAGGCGATCGCGTCGAGACCTCCTGTTGCTTCGCCCGGGCCACCAACGCCAGGCCCGCGGTGAGCCCGATCACGAGCCACACCTGTTTGCGGTCGGAAAGAACGTCAAGAAACAGGCCGGCCGCAAGGAGCGAAGCGAGTGATGCGCGGACCATTGGGGCGTCGGGCCCCCACCCGCGCCGGAGCACAAGCGGGCCGAGAAAGAAGCCAAGGAGCAGCAGTCCGATGGCGCCGAGCTCGGCCGAGGTCGCGATCAGGAGGTTGTGTGAACCCGATCCCGCCTTGTTGAACCACTCCCAACCGACTCCGGCGGTGCGGATGACTTCCGAAGTGAAGGCAATCGGGAAGTTGGCGTAGCCCACGCCGATCACCGGACTCGACGCGAACATTGCGAGCCCTACCGACCAGATGTCAGTCCTCCCCGCGCCCCCAGTCGAGACAGCGTTGCCGGTGCGCTCCGCCACCAAGTCGGGAATGCCCGGGACCTGATAGAGGATGGCGCCCGCGATCAGGATGATCGCTACCGACGCCACGCGGCGGCGCATCGTGAGCCCGGGAAGGACGATGAGCAGCAGGACCGCCGCAACAGCGACCCATGCGCCCCGAGTTCCCGAGACAACGATCCCGGCGGCGGTGATGAGGGTGATTGCGCCACCGAGGATTCGCCATTGACCGTTGATCGCCTCGTACAAGCCGAAGAAGAAGGCGGGCAACAAGACGGCCGCGAACTGCGCCACGTCCTGGTCCTGGATGGCACTCGATCGATACGTGGCGAGCCCCAGCGCGAGGTAGGACTGGATGCCGATCAGGGCGGTGGCCGCCGCAGACAGGCTGTAGCCCCAGAGCACGGGGCGTACGATCGCGGGTCGTTCCGCGACGAAGTTGGCGACGAGTAGGGCGATGATGAAGAGTTGGAGCAAGGTCGCCACGTGTGCCCAGGCGACCTCCGGGTTGATCGCCCAGCCAAGGCTGACCATCGCCCAGGCCAGATACGCCCAGCCCGCGGTCGGGATCGCTCGGAGTTTCAGGCTTCCGAGCCGAGGTGCTGCGTACATGACCGCGAACAGGAGGCCGGCGATCCTGCTCAGCGTCCCGAGGCCCTCGATGACGACAACGTCCTCGATCGGGATCAGGACCGCGAACACGACAAGGGGCAGCAACGGCCATCGGGACCCCAGCAGGGCCGTGATCGCGATAGCGACCGCGCCGAGGGCGATCGGCACCACGCCCTGACGTGTTGCCAGCGCTGCGACGGCCAACACGCCCAGCAGCGCCAACATGGCGATCAACCACGCAGATCGGGGCCCGATGCGGAGAGCGTCGCTGATGCGAGTGATCGAAGCGCTCATCCTGATCCACGCGCCGCGTCGATGCCTTTTGCAGCGGGTGTCGCCTCACGGAGTGTGTGCGCAACAGGGGCAGCACGTGCGCCCCGATCGCAGGTCTCCTCATTGGCAGTGCGAGTGACCGGCGGCGTCATTGACCGGCACTCAATCGCGCTGCCCGCCGCCACATCCGGGCCGGCGATGACTTGCGACTCCCATCAGAGGGCCCTGGGAGCGACCACGACGGCCTCCAGAACACACGGCGAGGCAGTGGAATGCCCATCATCCGCGACATCAGTAGCCCCGATCGGGACACGTCGTCAAGACCATCCGACCCGCGGCGATGACTTCCGGGAATTGTACTGCCCACCCGTACGCGAGCCGCTGGAACTGCCGCTGCTTGAGCGAGGTCTGCGCGGATGATGCCGCCGGCCCGGACGGCGAGACGGCAGGACGGCTCGCTATAGTTGATCGCGTCGAGTGGTGGTACAACGGAGCTTCCGTGACCAATCCCGCCGTGTCCCTGAAAGTCAATCTCGGCTGCGGCGGTCGCTGGAAATCGGATTGGCAGAACCTCGACGGTGGGCCGTGGACCAGGGCGCACTGGCTGCGATCGCTGCCCGTCCCCGAGCGTCTCCTTCCCCCCGCTGTCCTCCGCTACCCCCGCAACCTCATCCGCTGGGACCTGCGACGGTTGCCCCTGCCATTCGAGGAGCGTTCGGTGTCCGTCATCTTCAGCCAGTGGGTGTTGGAGTACCTCACCGTCGAGGAAACGGTTCACACCCTTGCAGACTGCCATCGGGTCCTGGCGCCGGGGGGCCTGATTCGCCTCTGCACGACTGACATCAGCGTAATTATCTCCTCATACCTGGCGGAGGGCGAAGTTCTGCCGACATCCGAGGCGGTGGCGCGCGCGCGCAGGTTTCTCGCAGCAGCTGCGCCAGAGCACACATCCCTCACTGTGAGGCTGTTTCGTCGGGGCGGAGTCCAGCAGCTCTTCGACCGTCCGACGCTCGAATACATGCTGCTTGAAGCCGGCTTCACCGAGATCCGGTTCTGGAGGCTCCACGAAGGGCAGTGCCCGGACCTGCTCGAGCTTGAGCACGAATGGGATCCACCCCTCATCCGAGTTGAGGCACGGAAGCCAGACCCGACTCAGATGTTCCGTGCCAGCTTAGGGGCTGCCGAAGTCAGCTGCTAGGTCCGAATCCCGTTTGGGGTGTGCGGCAAATCTCCTCGGCTGTTTCGTCCGCCCGCGCCGCGGAACCAGGCGACCGTCTCCCGCATCGCCAGGTCCAGCGGCGTCGTCGCCGCGAACCCGAGCGCCTCCCGAGCGAGCGTCACGTCGGCGACTGAGTGCTGGATGTCGCCGGGCCTCGCGGGCCCGACCACGGGTACGGCCTCGGCTCCAACCGCCGCCGCCGCGAAAGCAACAAGATCGAACATGGTCATCCCGCGGCCGGTCGCGACTTGCACGTGAGGCCGCTGGGAGCCTCCGGTGACGCGGCGAAGAGGCAGGCACGCACGACATCCTGGATGGGGATGTAAGCGCGACGCACCCTGCTCCCGTGGGTGGCAAGGCGCTCCGCGCAACCCGTGGACAGGTCGTCGGTGACCGCCAAGCGTGTCAATTCCACCTCCGCGGTCGTCCCTGCGCCACTGCGCCAGATGCGTCCGATGCCCGCAGGATATACGCTGCTCGCGATCGGCCTTGGCGCTCAGCCCGACGGTCGAGCAGAGCGAAGGTTGTCGGCCAACATGTGATCGGATCGGGCGCCCGCGCCTCATCTCGGCGATCAGCGGAGAAGCGCTCGCGATTAACCTCATGCTGAACTTCGTGGTAATGCCCGTACTCGGTACGACCGGGCCCGCTCCGGCCGCGTTCGGGCAAGACGCGTTCACCGGACGGACCGAGATCGGGCGGATGGACCGTGTCTGGGGATGCGTCCGGCCCGCACCGGTCAACGCGGTATAAGCATGGCCCCGGGCAGGAGGGTCAGGTTGACCGCGTTCGCGCGCGGCGTCGCGCTTGTCGTCGGCGCCGTCGTCGTCCTCGCCTCGCTCCGCGCTGGCGCTCAGCCGTCGCCTTCCCCCGGGACAAGACAGGTCTCAGTGATCGCGCCGACGCCCACGCCGGCGCCCGGCACGTCGGTCCGGGTCACCTCCATCCCCGCCCTCCTGACGGCTCTCGCCGACAACTCGATCACCGACATCGTCGTCGCGAACGGCACGTATCGCGTCAGCGCGTCCTCCAGCGAGGCGTCGAACTCGCTCTGGATCGGCTCGCGCTTTGCATCGCGAACCCGTGCGGTGACCGTCCGGGCCGAGACCCGAGGCGGCGTGACGTTCGATGCGGGCGGCGGCAATCTGGGCGGCTTGTCCTTCAACGGCGGTGCTCACCACCAGACCTGGGACGGCTTCAACTTCGCGAACGGCGTCGACTAGCCAGACGGGCGTGATCATGATCGGCGGCTACGCCGGGCTGAACGCCCCGCACGACATCACCCTGCGCAACATCACGGTGCTGGCGTCCTGCCACCGCACCAGCGGCTCCGGCTACACGACCGACCACGCCGTCTACTTCTCCTACGCGCTTGACACGTGGGGCGGCATTCTCATTGACAACCTGGACGTTGAGGCGACGGACTCGATGGGGCTCTCGTCGGCAATCCACATGGACCACGGCTACGCATCCGACGCCCCGAACGTGCCCGCACACGGCGTCACCGTGCGGAACCTGACCTTCCACGGCAACACGTCCAACGGCGGCCAGCAGGCGATCATCCTGTGGAAGCCGTCCGTCCACGACTGGCTGTTCGACGGCGGCAGCATCGTGAACTCTGGCGGCACGGCGGTGACCTTCGAGTCCGTCGGTGCCAAGAACATTGTGTTCAAGGACATCGTGTCCACGAACTCGCACGGGTTCTACAGCAGCCTCGGCAGCAATCCACCCGGCGTGACCTTCACTGACACGAGCTGGAATTAGCGTCTGGTGGGCGGCGCCATCTGAGCGCCGCACTCCGGTGGACGGAGGAGGAACTTGTCCGCAGCGCTCGACCCGAGCAAAGGCCGCGAGAATTCGTTCGGGTGTGCTCCGGGCCGTGCATCTGTCGATGCTCCCGATGACGACGGCTGCGACCCGATTGGCTCGGCGCTGCGGGTCGGGTCCAGGACCGCGGCCGCGCTGATGGCCGGCGGTTTGGTCATCCTCCCGCTCGTGGTGATCGCCGGCAGGCGCGTCAGGCAGCTGCCGATCATCGCCATTGCCATTGTCGGCGGGGCCGCGGGCCTCGTGGCCTTGCGTTGGCCGCTGGTCGGCCTGATGGCCTTCGCAGTCCTGATCCCGGTCGAGGAAGTGACCCTTGTCGGCGGTACGGCGACGCTGAGCCAGCTCGCGGGGCTGGCGTTCCCGTGCCAGGACGGGGGATGGACGATCAAGCGGCCGACCGCGCCTGTTGAGCGCCGTCGGCCGCTTGTGCGGGAGCGTGAGACCGAGCTAGCCGTTCACGAGGCCGTCACTGCCAACTCGTGTTGGTGAAGGTCACGCCGGGTGGATTGCTGCCCATCGTGCTGTAGAACCCGTGCGAGTTCGTGGACACGATGTCCTTGAACACAATGTTCTTGGCACCGACGGACTCGAAGGTCACCGCCGTGCCGCCAGAGTTCACGATGCTGGCTCCGTCGAACAGCCAGTCGTGGACGGACGGCTTCCACAGGATGATCGCCTGCTGGCCGCCGTTGGACGTGTTGCCGTGGAAGGTCAGGTTCCGCACGGTGACGCCGTGTGCGGGCACGTTCGGGGCGTCGGATGCGTTGCCGTGATCCATGTGGATGCCGACGAGAGCCCCATCGAGTCCGTCGCCTCGACGTCCAGGTTGTCGATGAGAATGCCGCCCCACGTGTCAAGCGCGTAGGAGAAGTAGACGGCGTGGTCGGTCGTGTAGCCGGACGCCGCTGGTGCGGTGGCAGGACGCCAGCGATCGTGATGTTGCGGAGGGTGATGTGTGCGGGGCGTTCGAGCCCGGCGTAGCCGCCGAACATCGATGATCCCGGTGTAGTCGCGCCGTTCGCGAAGTTGAAGCCGTCCCAGGTCTGGTCGTGGGCGCCGTCCTCGAAGCCAGGCCGCCGAAGGACGTTGCCGCCGCCGCCGTCGAAGGTCACCCCGCCGACGCGTCTCGGCGCGAACGGTGACCGGCCGGGTGCGGCTTGCGAACCGGCGCGCCGATCCACAGCGAGTCCGACGCTGGCTGGCCGGACGGGCTGACGTGGTAGGTGCCGTTGGCGACCACGATCTCGTGATCGCGTTGTCGGCGAGGGCCGTCAGCAGGGCCGGGATGGAGGTGACCCGGACCGACTGGTGCCCGGCGCCGGGGTGGGCGATGGCGCGACGCTCGGAGCCGGCGTCGGGGTCGGCGCGGGTGTCGGGGTCGGTGCGGGCGTCGGCGTGGGCCCCGACACCGTCGCATTCGAGACGGTGATCAGGCTCGAGTCGATGGCGCTCGCGCCGAAGGTGTCGGTGACGCGCGCGCCCAGTGTGTGCGTGCCGTTCACGAGCGTCGTGGTATCGAACACGCCATCGTCGCCGTTGAACTGGTAGGGACCCCAGATCTCGGTCCAGGACACGACATTGTCGACGAGGAACTCGACCTTGCTCGCGGTCCCTCCCGCGACTGTGGCCGTCCAGGTGAGTCGACCCGGACACGATCGAGCCGCTGGCGATGCTGTCAGTGATCGAGAGCGGCGCCGCGGTCGGTGCCGGCGTGGCCGTCGGGGCCACGGTCGGGGTCGCCGTCGGAGCAACCGTCGGCGTGGCGGTCGGAGCCACGGTCGGGGTCGCCGTCGGAGCAGCGGTCGGCGTGGCGGTGGAGCCAGCGGTCGGGGTCGCCGTCGGAGCGACGGTCGGCGTCGCCGTCGGAGCGACCGTCGGGGTCGCCGTCGGGGCCGCGGTCGGCGTGGCCGTGGGCCGCGGTCGGCGTGGCCGTCGGCGCCGCGGTCGGCGTGGCCGTGGGCGGCCGGCGTCGCCGTGGGCGCGGCCGTCGGCGTGGCCGTCGGCCTCGGCGCCGTCGTCGGCGTGGCCGTCGGGGCAGCCGTCGGCGTCGGCGTCGGCGGCGGGGTCGGCCTCGGGGTCGGATCCGGCGTCGGCTCGGCGTGGGATCCGGCGTGGGATCCGGCTTCGCCGTCGGGGTCGGATCCGGCTTGGGCGTCGGCGCAGGCGTCGGGTCGGGCTTCTGGGTGGGTGCCGGCGTGGGTGCCACCTCGGGGACGACGACCTCGGTGGTGACGACCGACTCGCTGGTCAGCGGCATGTAGATCACGGTGACGGTGTGCTTGCCGGGCTTGGCGCCCGCCGGAACGTCCGCACGCGTGGCGAACGACCCCGTGCGCTTGATGCTCAGCTTGGCGAGGATCTTGTCCTGGTCCCACAGGATCGCGGCAGAGGTGAGCGGCGCGAAGCTGGATCCGCGGATCCGAAACGTGGTGCCCGGAGCCATGCGTCCGTCGAGGTCGATGACGGGTTCGACCTCCCGCTCGACGGGCGACGCGCTGGCGAACCGGTCGGCTTGCTTGTCGGGTGACGGAGCCGCCTGGGTGACCGCGAGGGGCAACACCAGGGCGGGGACAAGCAGCACGATGGGCACGGTCGCGAACCAGTCGCGGACTCGGTTGCGGCGGATTGGCGCAGGGGCGGGGCGGCGCCTCCGAGACCCACTTTTCGCCATCCCAGAACACGGCGGCAGAAGCTCCTTTCGGCAACCCGGCTGACCTCAGGGAGTCCCGTGGCTTTGCGGCCCCGCCTCGCGACGGGTGTGCCTTTTCGTGGAGGCCGGACCGCGGATGCTGGGTGCGCCGTCCGGCATGTGGTTCGAAGTGTGCCCCGACCCTACCCGCGACCGCCCGAGGTCACCTAGGCTCTGAGGTACTGGCGGCAGGGGGCGAAGGGTCCGGCGTCGCCGCGCAATCGTCCGCACAACACCACCCGGGACCGGCCCCCTCGTTTCGGGACCGCACCGCACCAGTTCCGGAGATTCCGGTGCGGCGGGACACCGCCGGACCGGTCGGCCGGCGTGTCCCGACCTGGCGCAACGCCGCCTCGTCGGCGGGTTCTCGATCTCGAGGACTTCGTGCTCTGCCTGGGGGCACCAGGCCGACGTCATCCGGGACTACTTCCCGCACGCCCCAGTCGAGGTCCACGATCTCGCCGGCGAGCGTTCAGCTTTCGACCGGCGTCGACGCTGCGCCCGGGTAGTCGAGAAGGGATGGCTCGGGAGCCGCTCCCCGATCAGCCACCGCGCGAACCGCAGCCGCGGTCATGTCCGCCGCCTCGTTCCCGAAGGCCGCGCAGAATCGCCTGACGAAGCAGTTCTGCGGCGATCTCGCGCTCCGCACGGAAGGCCGGATCCTGCGCCATCCGGCCAAGCACCGCTGCCAATTCGTCCGCATCATGCGCCTGCGGACAGCCCGCCAGCTCGATGAGATCCAGGTCGTGACCCGTCGGCTCCTGGTCGGGGCTGAGGACGACCACCGGCTTTCGCTTCACCAGGGCGTCGCTTCCGAACCCGCTCGCCCGCACCACGACGACGTCGGCTGCTGCAAGAGCTTCATCCATCGACGTTGCACTGTTCTCGACGAAGGAGACCGTCGGATGGCGAGAGATGATCGTCTGCGTAGGAGGCCAGGTCCTCCGATGGATGCAATCTGACGACCCCCGACAGACCCGGGGACTGCTCAACAGCGCTGCAGAACGCCTCGGCGAGCTCGAATCGGATGCTTTCGGGGGAAGTTGCCAACATGGCCAGCGGCCCATCCCGATCGACTCCGAGCCTCCGCCGGCCTTCGAGCGACGGGCTGGGCAGGTCCCGATTCAATCGCGGGCCGCCACCGTGCCCAGAAATGCGCGGGCGGCGTCGCCGAAATCGTTGTCCGGCACTGCGCTGACGAACAAGGCGTGGACCCCGAGGCGCGCGAGCGAGATCGCGACGTTCGCCTCGCCTCGATCGAAGGTCGCGTCGAGGCTGTCCAGCACGCGGACCTGGTAGCCCTTGGCCAACAGGGCGTCCGCCACCTGTGACCCAATGAACCCGCCCCGCCGGTAATCAGGACTTTCATGCCTTGTCTCCGTAGACTCGGAGGAATTCGTCTATCTTGTTGCTGGAAAGCAGGGGAACCGCTTCCCGGACTTCCTCTTCCGGCCAGTTCCACCACTGGATGGCCAGCAGCTTCGCGATCGCCTCCGGGGAAAACCGGTACTTGAGGACCTTGGCGGGGCAGCCGCCCACGATGGCATAGGGCGGCACGTCTTTGGTCACCACCGACCGTGCGGCCACCACGCTGCCGTGGCCGATCGTCACGCCCGAAAGGATCATCGCCCCGGTGCCGATCCAGACGTCGTTGCCGACGACCACGTCGCCGTGCGAGGCCGGCATCCCGTCCTGCAGGGCGCCGTCCATCTTCCACTGGATGCGGAACGGATAGGTCGAGACCCAGTCCGTCGGGTGGACGCCGCCGGTGATGATCTCCACATCCGGCGCAATGGAACAGTAGGCCCCGATGACCGTCTTGCGCTCGCTGCCCTCGTAGATCCAGACCTTGGGACCGCCGTAGGTGTGGGACCCCACCTCCAGAAGCCCCTGGCTCACGAGGCGATGGCGCTCGGCGTTCCGCTCCTGCGTGCGAAGGAAACGGCTCAACCGGGCCAAGGCATTCTGTATGTTCCGCTTGAGCGTCATGGCTTATTGATCTTCTTCTCTACCGGGCGGCCCCGGACAATTCCGCCACCTGCCGCGCAATGGATTGTGCGGATTCCCGCCCCAGCGCGCCGCTTCCTGCGCCCGACTCCCGACGGGCGACCGCGCATCGACCGCGCGGCGGTGGCCGCCGACGCGACGCTCGACGGCACGTTCCTGCTCCGGACGAGCGACCCGACCCTGCCGGCTGCCGAGGTGGCCCTCGGCTACAAGCAGCTCCTCGAGGTCGAGCGGGCCTGGCGCGACATGAAGACCCATCTCGATCTGCGCCCGATCTATCACCGCAATGAGGCCCGCATCCGGGCCCACGTCCTGCTCTGCTGGCTCGCGCTCATCCTCGTCCGGCTCGCCGAGAACGCGACCGGGGAGACCTGGCGCATCCTGCCCACCGAGCTCGAGAAGTGCCACCTCGGACGGTTCGCTGGTCGAGCCGGCGAGGTCGCCCAGCGGACCGAGCTGTCCGCCCGCCAGAGCGCGATCTTCGCCGCGCTCCGCGTGCCCGACCTACCCCGCTACCTCCGCCTCAAGACGCCGGAGAGCGACCCCACACCGGTCGCTGGTTGATCTATCCCGCCCACAAGCACCGAGCGTGGCATGGGTACATGTTCACGCGTCAGCTGCGGAATTGCTGGTCGGATTGTCGAGCTATCTAGATAGACTCTAGCTCCCTCCGATCCGCCATCGCGCGGACCGCAGCCGCGGTCATGTCCGCCGACTCGTTCCCGAAGGCCGCGCAGAATCGCCTGACGAAGTGTTCTGCGGCGATCTCGCGCTCCGCACGGAAGGCCGGATCCTGCACCATCCGGCCGAGCACGGCTGCCAATTCGTCCGCATCATGCGCCTGCGGACAGCCCGCCAGCTCGATGAGATCCAGGTCGTGACCCGTCGGCTCCTGGTCGGGGCTGAGGACGACCACCGGCTTTCGCTTCACCAGGGCGTCGCTCCCGAACCCGCTCGCCCGCACCACGACGACGTCTGTTGCTGCAAGCGCTTCATCCATCGACGTTGCACTGTTCTCGACGAAGGAGACCGTCGGATGGCGAGAGATGATCGTCTCGTAGGAGGCCAGGCGCTCAGATGGATGCAATCTGACGACCCCCGACAGACCCGGGACTGCTCAACAGCGCTGCAGAACGCCTCGGCGAGCTCGAATCGGATGCTCTCGGGGGAAGTTGCCAACATGGCCAGCGGCCCATCCCGATCGACTCCGAGCCTCCGCCGGCCTTCGAGCGACGGGCTGGGCAGGTCCCGATTCAATCGCGGGCAACCGGCCACGGTCACCCTGGACGACGCCTCGCCCGCATCGACGAGCTTCGCTCGGTCCAGCTCTCCCCAACACAGCATGTGGTCAGCGAGTACCGGCGAGAAGCCGAAGGCATCCCGTTCAATGACGCCATGGACCAGCGTCAACGAGGGGATCCCGAGCTTCCGCGCAGCCAGCACCAGGCAGGACCAGAGCGAGTTGCGATCATACTCGGTGAGGATCACAGAAGGTCTGTGAGCCTCCAAGAACTCCAGGCAACCGAGGACCCTCTGGCTGGCGACCAAGAGATCGAGGGCCAGGAGCTCGAAAGCCCCTTCCGGGAAGTCGTACCGTGCGCAGGCGTCCTCGATGGTGCGTTTCCACGATGGCCAGCATCTCTGGTACTCCCGCCTCCAGGCCGACGCGTCGAAGGCCATGACCTCCCTGTATGCGACGTGAGGGACGCCGCCGGGCACCTGGTGGGCCACTCCATGATGTCCGTACAAGACAGCGCACTCTCCGGCCCCGAACCTTTCGAGGACTGGCAACAGCAAGCCGTTGATCCGGGGGCTGGACACGCTCCAGGTCACGAGGATGCGCCTAGGGGCGAAGGTGGCTCCCGTGCTCCGGTGGATCTTGGGCGAGATCCGATGCCGCTGATACAGCAAGCGCCTCAGCCACGTCGTCCTCCGTCGCCAGTCCCCGAGTCCGTCGACGAAGGCCGTGATGAAGCAGTCATTGAGTGTCGCGCCCAACGGGATCCCGAAGAAGTCGGGGTTCGACAGGGCGGCCTCCATCTCGCGGAAGGCCGAACGCGGGAACGCGTGGACCCGAGCGCCATCCTGAGTTGCAACGCTGCGGTCGTCGATCGCCGGAGTGTTGTTCATGGATGCGGCTCTCGATCGGCGACAACGATGGCGCTGGGGTTCCAGAGCTGGTCGAGGCAGAATACCGGAGTTCCGGACTGGCCTGGATCTCAGGGCGCCGAAGGGCGAGTGAGTTGGCGTTCGATGGCACAAGCCGACGCGTCGGACACGCTGGATCTGCGACCAGACCACTGACCGTCAGTGTCAGGTGCCACGGATCGCACCCTGTGGCTGGCACGAACGTCACCGGTCACAATGCAGCCCACGATTGGCACCCTTGCTTGGTACTACGGGGGTCGGGGTCGGAGGTTGGATTGAAGGTCCTTTTCATCAACGACTCAACCAGCAGCCCAAACTGGGGTGATCGCGCAGCAGCCTTCTCGCTCAAGGCGATGGTCGCAGAAGCGGGTGCCCACGTAAGCGCGCTCATCACCGAGGCTGACCTTGCCCGGACCCAGTTCGGGCCACCTCCGCGGGATGACCACGCTTCCGGACGCGGATGGCGAGCGATCCTGCGACCGTTCGTTCCTGCGGCCATCCTCGTCGCGCGCCGCAGGATCTTCAAGGGTGTGGATCTGACCGCGGCCAACCGGGTCATTCCGGAGCGCTGGGAGGACGTTGGCCGCGCTGCCGACCTCGTGATGGGGGCTTCCCCCGCGCCCTGGCCCTGGCTCCGCGCGGCGATCCAGGAGGCTGATCTCGTGGTCATCCACGGCGATGGCGCCATGGTCGGCGACGGGATCATCCCGCGGACCGACCTCTTCCTGGCCTACCTGGCGCGCGAGCGCCTGGACACGCCCGTCGTCCTCGTCAATCACAGCGCCGACTTCGACCGGCCGGAGCTGCGCCGGATGGCCGAGCATGTCTATCCGCTCCTGGCCGACGTGGTCTTCCGAGACCCGGTGTCAGCCGACCGATGGGGGCACCTGGGTGGTGGGCGCTTCGCGGCCGACAGCGCGTTCTGGTTCACGCCTGCCCCGCGCGACGCGTGGGTCCACCTTGCGGGACGCCCCACCTACTTCGACGTGTGGCCGGACACGGCGCCCTTCGACCCGGCTGCCCCATACCTCTGCGTCGGCGGCTCTTCGCTGATCGGCACGGTGTGGCGCCCGCTGGAGCTCGCCCGTTCGTACGCGGGCCTGGTCGCTCGTCTGCGCGCCGTCTACGCCGGCCAGATCCTGCTGACGCTCTCCGGCCTCCAGGAGCTTGAGGTCTTTCGGCCGCTGGCCCGCGAGCTCGGCCTGCCGCTGGTCGCGCCGACCATTCCCGTCCAGCAGGCCGTGGACATCCTTGGCAATGCCGATGCCTACGTCGGCGGGCGGTGGCACAGCGCGATCTTCGCCCTGCGGGGCGGAGCGCCCGTCGTTCCCGCTCTCGGCCAAGCAGGGCAAGATGCGGTCATTGATGCAGGCCGCGGATCTGCCGGCGGCCGAGTTCGATGCGTTCGCGGTGGGCCGTGACGGCGAGGCCATCGCCCGGGCGCTGCGCTCGCTGCTGGATGGCGGCGACCCGTTGCGCGGCCGCCTGCGGACGTGGGCCGACGGGATGGCTGCCAACTGCTGGGAGAATGTCGCCTACGTCCGCAGCATGGCGGCAGAGGATGTCGCGCCGCGGGAGCTCGCGGCGGCCAGCTCCTGAGGACGACATGGCTACCCGTTCGTCCATCGTGAGGAGACGAACCCGCACCGAGCGACGCGCTCGAGGCTAGTCGAGGCTCAGTCTGGATCTCCACCCCTGATCCCTTCTGATACGTGTGCGGCTGGTGACCAAAGCGATGAAGACGGGGCGGACCCCCAACGATGGTCGCCGTGGCGCTCGCCGTCCCACGGGCTACCCGGCTACTCTGGAGTCACAGAGGGCGACTGTCGTTGTCGCATACCGGATCACACGAGGCGCTGGATTGAGGATCCTGGTCACGGGCGGCGCCGGCTTCATCGGCCATCACTTGGTCCGGGGCCTCTTGACTCGCGGCGATGTCGTAAGCGTTATCGACGACTTCTCTACCGGGCACCGTGCGCGTCTGGAGGCAATCGGCCGCGAGTTCGCTCTCATCGAGGGCAGCATCCTCGATCCCGCGGCCTTGGACGAAGCAGCCGCCGGGTGCGAGGTCATTCTCCACCACGCCGCGATCGCATCGGTGGCGAAATCAACCGTTGCGCCACGACTGACGAACGAAGTCAACGTGAGCGGGACGATCGAGGTCATGCTCGCCGCAGCCCGGCATCGAGTTCGGCGCGTCATCTTCGCTGGATCATCCTCGGTCTACGGCGTTCCGAAGAAGCTCCCCTGCCAAGAAGCCGACCCGACCGACCCACAGTCGCCGTACGGCGTGAGCAAGCTCGCCGGGGAGCATTTCGTCCGGACGCTGGGTAGCCTGCATGGCGTCCACACCGTGATCCTGCGCTACTTCAACGTCTTCGGTCCGGGGCAGGACCCCGCCTCCGAGTACGCAGCGGTCGTCCCGCAATTCATCACCGCCGTGCTTGAGGGCAGCAACCCCATCATCAACGGCAGCGGCGAGATTTCGCGCGACTACGTCTATATCGACGACGTGGTCGAGGCCAACCTGCTTGCCGCGAATGCATCATGCCCATCCGGGCTGACGGCCAACATCGCATCCGGCTCGCGCCAATCGCTGCTCTCGCTGCTGGAAGCAATCGGCAAGGCCACCGGACAACAGGTGCAGCCTCAGATCGGTCCACCGCGACCTGGCGACATCATGCACTCGGGCGCCGACATCTCAGTTGCGCAGCGTGAACTCGGCTACGCGGTCAGCGTGCCGTTCGCAGAAGGCATCGCGACGACTGTTGCCTACCTTCGGGATGTCGGTCGCGTTGACCGTCGGGCCGGCAAGGGGCTTGCTCCCCATTGACGGGGAGCCCCGGACCGGCCCACGAGACCTCAGCGATACGTGACGCCGGGTGCAGTCCGTGATGCTCGCGAGCACTCCGTGGAGAGTGCTGCGCTGCTAGGGGCGCCCAACCCAACTCCATCTGGCCTACCTTTGACCTGCGAACGTCCAGAGAGGGACATGATCGATCCGTCCGCGCGCCTGCACCCGTCCGCCGACATCGAGGCATGACGTCACCGTCGGCCCGCGGACGAGCATCTGGAACCGGGCCCAGGTCCGGCGTGGGGCGCGCATCGGCGCTGAGTGCATCGTCGGGCGCGACGCGTTCATCGACGAGGACGTGGTCATCGGGAACCGCGTGAAGATCCAGAACGCTGCGCTCATTTACCACGGCGTGATCGTCGAGGATGGCGTCTTCATCGGGCCGAACGCGATCCTCACCAACGATCGGTTCCCGCGCTCGATCACGGCGGACGGCGAGCTCGCGCGGACCGACGACTGGGTCGTGAGCCCGATCCGCCTCCGAACTGGTTCATCGATCGGCGCCGGCGCTGGTCGTCGTCGCCGGCAACGACGTCGGGCGCTTTGCGACCGTCGGTGCCGGGGCGGTGGTCACACGCGACGTGCCGGACCATGCGCTCGTCGCCGGCAACCCCGCCCGCAGGCTCGGCTGGGTGTGTGCCTGCGGGCGACGTCTGGCCGATGCGAAGGGCGAGCCATTCGCCGCTCACGCCTCGGGGGCGGCAGCCTGCCCGGCGTGCGGAGCGCGCTATGACATCGACAACGACCAGTGCGTCGCGCACACCACGGAGGTACCGGCGTGATCCCGATCTCGAGGCCCGACATCGGGCCAGCCGAAGAAGAGGCCGTCATCGGCGTGCTTCGATCCGGCATGCTCGCGATGGGTCGTCGGACGACGGAGTTCGAGGAGGCGTGGGCCGCGTACTGCGGCGTGCGGCACGCCGTGTTCATGGCCAACGGCACCGTCGCCATGGTGGCAGTCCTGCGGGCGCTCGGGATCGGTCCGGGCGACGAGGTCATCACGGTCAGCTTCACGTTCAACGCGACGGCCAGCGCGATCCTCGAGACTGGCGCGCGACCCGTATTCGTGGACGTCCGGGCCGACGACTTCTGCCTCGATCCCGACCGGGTCGAGGCGGCGATCACGCCCCACACCAAGGCGATCATGCCGGTCCACCTGTACGGCTTGATGGCGGACATGGATCCGCTGGTGGAGATCGCACAGCGCCGCGGGATCCCGATCGTCGAGGACGCCGCCCAGGCGCACGGCGCGTCGTACCACGGCCGGCGCGCAGGCCAGTTCGGGCCGGCGATGTTCAGCCTGTACGCCACCAAGAACCTGATGACCGGGGAGGGCGGATTCGCCACGACGGACGACGACGGCCTCGCCGACCGGATCCGCCTGTACCGTAACCACGGGATGCGTGTCCGTTACCACCACGAGTCGCTCGGCACCAACTTCAAGCCCACCGACGTCGCCGCCGCCCTCGGCCTCGCCCAGCTGGCCCGCCTCGATGAGCGGACCGCGCAGCGCCGCGAGAACGCACGCCGCCTCACTGAAGGACTACGCGGCTACATGACGCCGTCGGTACCCAAGGGCCGCGAGCACGTCTGGCACCAGTACACGATGCGCTTCCCGGATGAGCGTGATCGCGTCATGGAGGCGCTCACGGAGCGTGGCATCGGGACGCTGGTCTACTACCCGGTCCCGGTCCACCGCCAGGAGTACCTGCAGAAGTTCGTGCGCGGAGCCGCGGACCTTGACCTGCCGGTCACGAACCTGCTGGTCGACGAGGTCCTCTCGATCCCGGTCCGGCCGAACCTGACCTCGGACGAGCTCGAGACCGTGATCGGCGCAGTCCGGGAGGTCGCGACGCCCGTCAAGCCAGTCGCCGATCGCCGGAGGTACCGCTCGATGAGCGCGCCGCTTCGCGTCGGCCTCGCGGGCCTCGGCTCCATGGGCCGCAACCACCTGCGCCACCTCTCGACGCGGGAGGACTGCGTGCTGGCCGCCGTCAGCGACCCGGATCCGTCCATCCTGGCCGACGCCGTCGCCAAGACGGGCGCGGCGGGCCATCCGGACCCGCTCGACATGATCGGCAGTGCCGACATCGATGCGGTGGTCATCGCCGCACCCACGACGGCTCACGCCGCCCTCGCCCTCGCGGCCATCGAGCGCGGCTTGCCGGTCCTCGTGGAGAAGCCGCTCGCCGCGACCGTCGAGGAGGGAATCGAGCTCGTCACCGCGGCGCGCGCCAAGGGCATCCCGCTCCAGGTCGGCCACGTCGAGCGGTTCAACCCGGCCGTCCTCGAGCTGGGGCGGCGGCTTGCCCACGGGTGGGTCGGGACGCTGTATTCGATCACGAGCCGGCGCGCCGGCCCGTTCCCGGCCCGAATCCGGGACGTCGGCGTGACGATCGACCTCGCGACGCACGACGCCGACATCCTGTCGTGGGTCGCCGGGGAGCGACCGTCGCGCGTGTACGCGGAGATCGCCCAGCGGATCCATGCCGGCCACGAGGACCTGCTGTTCGGGCTCCTCCACTTCCCTTCCGGCGCGACGGGCATGCTTGACGTCAACTGGCTGACGCCCGCCAAGCGGCGGCAGCTCTCGGTGGTCGGCGAATCCGGCATGTTCGAGCTCGACTACCTCACCCAGCGGCTGACGTTCACCAGTGCCGACATCGGCAGCCCCACGATCATCGACGGCTACGCCACCACCTTCGAAGGCAACGTCGTGGTCATCGACGTCGCCAGCCGGGAGCCGCTAGCCGCCGAGCTGGATGCGTTCCTTGCCGTCGCACGGGCGGGCGGTCGACCGGTGGTGGATGGCGAGGATGGCCTGTGGGCGCTCGCGATCTCGTCCAGCCTCCTGCAGGCCGCGGCCGAGGGCCGACCGGTGGACCTGTCCGGGTTCGACGACAGGGTCCCAACGGGAGCGGCCAGATCGATCACGAGCCGGCCGACCGTCTCTGCGAGCGTGCTTGGCGGGTCGGTCGACCTGTCGGCGGCCTCGTGTCGCCACGACACGCGACGATTCGTGGCCCCCTGGGACCGGGGAGCCCGGAACCACGGGCACGGTCACCGTGGTCGGCGCCGGCAAGATGGGCCTCCCCCTCGCCGCCCAGTTCGCCTCGCACGGCTGGAACGTGATCGCGGTAGACGTGAACGAGGCGGTGGTCGCGGCGATCAACGCGGGCCGTGCCCACGTCGCCGAGGAGCCGGGGCTTGCCGAGCGCGTCGCCGACGCACACGCGGCGGGACGCCTGCGGGCGACGACGGATGCGGCCGCGGCGGTCCGCGAATCGGACGTCGTCGTCCTGATCGTGCCGGTCATGCTCGATGACCGGCACCAGCCCGACTACACCTACATGGACGCCGCGGCGCAGTCGATCACGCCCGGGCTGCGCCGCGGCTCGACCGTCATCTTCGAGACGACGCTGCCGGTCGGCGACACGCGCTCCCGGTACGTCCCGCTGCTGGAGGCCGCGACGGGCCTGGTCGCGGAGCGGGACCTGTTCGTCGCCTTTTCACCGGAGCGGCTGTTCTCGGGCGACGTGTTCCGGAACCTTGCGACCTACCCCAAGCTCGTGGGCGGGATCGGCCCGGCGTCCACCGATCGGGCATCTCGCTTCTACGCCTCGGTCCTCGACGCCGAGGTGGTCGCCATGGGCAGCGCGGAGGCCGCCGAGCTGAGCAAGCTCGCCGAGACCACGTACCGCGACGTCAACATCGCATTCGCCAACGAGCTGGCGGCCTACGCCGGACGCGTGGGCGTGGATGTCCTCGAGGTGATCCGGGCGGCGAACAGCCAGCCCTACAGCCACGTCCACCAGCCCGGCCTCGGCGTCGGCGGCCACTGCATCCCCGTCTACCCGCACTTCCTCCTTTCGCGGGCGCCGGAGATGGAGCTGGTCGAGGCGTCGCGCCGGGTCAACGACGGCCAGGTTGCGCTCGCCATCCGGGCGCTCGCCGACGAGCTGGGCGGGCTCGGGGACGTGCCCGTCCTCGTGCTCGGCCTCACCTACCGCGAGGGCGTGAAGGAGCTCGCCTACACGCGCGCGCTCCCGCTGATCGCGGGTCTGGTCGCCGAGGGTGCGAGCGTCTCCGCCTGGGACCCGCTGCTGTCGTCCGACGACATCGCGGGCACCGGCGCCGTCCCATGGACCTGGGGCTCGACGAGCGACGCACGCGCAATCGTCACCCAGACCGCAGACCCGGTATTCCGAGGACTCGACGCGACCTGGTTCCCGGGGCTCGAAGTGATCTTCGACGGCAGGAACAGCCTGGGTGAGGTCGTGTTCCCGGACAGCATCCGGGTGCTCGGCGTTGGGGTTCCGGCCCGTGGGGCCGAACGCCGTTCGGTTCGGACTCCGGCCTGACCGATCAGTGGCCGCCGCATGAAGATCGTGGCCACCGTCGGTACACGCCCACAGCTGATCAAGGCCGCAGCCCTGCTGCCAGAGTTGAGCGCACGTCACGAGGTCGTCCTTGTCGACACGGGCCAGCACTGGGATGAGCGCATGGCCGGGGTGTTCTTCACCGAGCTCGGGCTACCTCGGCCCGACCACGCGCTCGGGATCGGCGGCGGGGGGCATGCCTCGCAGGCCGGCCGCATGCTCGTCGCATTGGAACCCATCCTGGAGGCCGAGGATCCCGATGTGGTCGTGGTGTTCGGCGACACCAACTCCACGCTGGCCGGCGCACTCGCGGCAGCCAAGCTGACAATCCCGGTGGCGCACGTGGAGGCCGGCCTCCGGAGCTTCGACCGCCGAATGCCGGAGGAGATCAACCGCATCGTCACGGACCACCTCGCGACGTGGTGCTTCGCGCCGACACCGACGGCGATGCTCAACCTCAGGCGCGAGGGCATCGTGAAGGGAGCGGTTGAGACGGGCGACCTGATGCGCGATCTGGCGAGCCGGATCGCACCCGAGGTCAGTGGCCCGGACGCCTTGATCGCGGCTGGGAATGCGCTGGCGCTGGCCGGAGCTCCGGACTTGGCCGACGCACTCCATCCGGGTGGGTACATTTTCGCCACCATCCATCGGGCCGAGAACCGGGAGCCTGCCGCTGCTCACGGCCTGGCCGGCGATCATCGGCGATGCGGCTCGACCGAATCGACCGGTGATCCTCTCCCTCCATCCCGGGACGCAGGTCGCGCTGGATCGCTCCGGGATCACCCTTCCGTCCCACGTCCAGGCCGTCGAACCCCTCGGCTATCGGACCTCGCTGGCATTGCAGCTCCACGCCGCCGCGATCATGACCGACTCAGGTGGCGTCCAGCGCGAGGCGGCGTGGCTGGGGACGCCGTGCCTCGTGCTGCGCGGAACGACCGAGTGGGTCGAGGCCGTCGACGGCTCGGCAGGACGGATGGTCGTCGTAGGCCTGGACCGGGGCCTGGCGTCTCGCGAGCTCGACCGACTGGCGCCGCTCGCGCAGGCGGAGGCGCTGGCACGCGAGCGAGCCGAGAGTCTCGACCTGGCGCCCGAGGGCGCAGCTCGGCGTATTGCGGAAGCGCTCGAGGCGGCCTGACCAGGGCCGATCAGGCTTCTTGGTCCGCGCGTAGGACCTGTGGAAGGACGGACGCCGGCACACTCGAGGGCCCTGTGAGCTCGCGCGGCGTCGATCGAATGACGCCCGCAGGCGGCGCAGGGCCACGGCGGTGCGGCTCGCCCGTTCGGCGCCCCGGGATCACGACCTCGACGACGTGCCAATGCCGGCCCGCTGGGCGCGGCGGCGCCTGCGAAGCCAGAGGCCCGTCCTCGCGGACGGGCCTCGCAGCTCACTGGATGCAGGGGTTCAGTCGCCGAAGCGCGGGTCCGTCCCGGCGAGCACCTGCGCCAGCCAGGCGACGTCGTCGGGCTGGTCGATCCGGTAGGCGCCGTCGCCGCCGGTGCAGTTCGGCGGCACCCCGTAGGAGTTGACCGCGACCTGCAGCAGCGTGTTGTTCAGGAAGAACGGCCCGCCCGAGTCGCCCGAGCAGGTGCCGCCCTGGTGCTTGGAGCCGTTGTTGTTGCTGAACACGATCGACGACTTGTCCTTGATGCCGTAGACGCCGTTCCAGTTGGTGATCACCTGCTGGCTCTTGCGTCGCGTGTCGCCGCCCAGCTGCACCTTCGGTCGCGAGTACTCGAGCCCGTAGCCGACGGCTTCGAACAGCGTGTGCGCCTTCGCCTTGCCCTTGAACTGGTCGAGATAGTTCAGCGGCGCGAGCCGGGCGAACGGACCCGGCTGCGGGTCGTCGAGGATCACGACGCCGGCGTCGGCCAGGAAGAACGCGTCGTTGTCGAAGTCGGGGTGCGGGTAGGCCGTGCCGCGGTGCCAGCCGCTGTCGGGCGCGTTGAGGATCGCGGTCCAGGCGTTGTAGCGCGCGGTGTTGTTCGGGATGTACGGCGCGCTGCTGATCCCGGTGTAGTCAGGTGCCTCGTCGAAGCTCACCCAGACGTCGTTGCCGCCGAAGCCGGCCGCCCCGGGATCGGCGCCATTGAGGCCGGTATCGAAGGTGCAGTGGCCCGCGGTCAGCACGACGGTCGCGCTGATCAGCGTGCCCGAGCAGTTGAACCACGACCCGCCGTCGGTGAACCGGTCATCCGGTTCGCTCGGGACGTAGAACAACAGCTGGCCGACCTGCGGGTGCTCCCCGCCGTCCGGCTGCCCGTTGGTGATCGCGCCGACCGGCGCGGCGATGGCGAGGGTGGCGACGACGGCGCCGATCAGCGCGAGTCGTCGGACGCGACGATGCATCGGGGCAGGCTCCTCCAGGGTTGGTCTCGCAACCGAGTCGTCCCGCGGGACGCACACGGCCTTTGGTCCACCGTACGTCGAATACGGCGATTGCGTTCAGCAGGCCGTTGCCGGCACGCACCACAAACTCGGCCGGCGAGACCCTCACGTCTACTTCGAGCGTCGGTCAGCTGATCGGGTCGATCGTCGTGCCCGGGAAGCGTGGCCGCAGCGTGCGCTGCGATCGCAGGGCCGACGATCGGCCGAACGCGAGCTGAAGCGAGAACGCCACGAGGAAGGCGGTGACACTCAGCCCGACGGCGACCGCGGTCCCCAGTAGCAGCTCGGCTGCGACGAGGCCGGCGATCGCGCCGGTGAGGACGGCGTTCACGACCAGCACCACGACGGGCGTCGCCGACAGGAAGAACGCGGCCGTCGAGGTCCCCGGCCGGACGCCCATCGAGACCCCGATGCCGGCGGCGTCATCGTGCGCGCTGGTCACGAAGTACCGCTCGACATCCGGCGCCAGCTCCATGTAGGCGGCACGGATGCGGTTCATTCCGACGACGCACCACGCGTCATGGTCGTTGGACAGCCCCATTCGGAAGAACGTCGCGACGCCGACGAACAGGACGACCGGGAGGATGACGATCCCGAACAGGGCGAACGTGCCGCCGAAACCCGACCCCTGCCCACCAGGGCGAGCGCCACGATCGCGCCCGACAGGAGCGACAGGAACATGCCGGCCCGGGAGAACACCTCGTTCCAGACCATCGACCTCGTGGCCAGCAGGCCCCAGTGCTCGGTGGCCAGGATCTGGAGGCGCAGCGCGGGGGAGAGGGCGGCGCCGACCCGATCCCCGCGCGCCTCGGGCTCGGGCCGGGCTGCGGGGTCGGTTCGCTCATCGGGACGCCGCCCGTTCGTTCGAAGGTCATCGCGATCTCCTCCGTCATGTCCGGACCAACGCGGTCGAGCGTACGCCGAGGCACCACGAGTCCCCCGTTTGCGCGAGACTTGCCGCGACCGTCGCACCCGGAGAGCCCGCCATGACCGACACCCTGATTCCCCCGATCGACGAGACCAAGGCCGAGATCGATCGCCTCCGCCTCCGGACGCAGCTGTTCATCGACGGCGACTTCCGCGACGCGGCGGGAGGCGGGCGGTTCGTGACCGAGAACCCGGCGACCGGCCGGCCGATCACGGAGGTCGCGCAGGGCGGGCCGGCCGACGTGGACCTCGCGGTGGCGGTGGCACGACGGGCCGCCGACGACGGTCGCTGGTCGCGCCTCAACCCCGCCGACCGCAAGCGGATCCTGGTCCGCTGGGCGGAGCTGATCGAGGCCAACGGGCGCGAGCTCGGGATCATCGAGACGCTGGACGCCGGCAAGCCGATCACCGACACCGTCGGGCTCGACATGCCGGAGACCGCGGCCTGCATCCGGTGGCACGCGGAGGCGATCGACAAGCTCTACGGCCAGGTCGCGCCGTCGCCCGAGGGCACGATCGCGACGATCACCCGCGAACCGGTCGGCGTCGTGGGCGCCGTGATCCCGTGGAACTACCCGGCCCAGATGGCCGCCTGGAAGCTCGGCCCGGCGCTCGCGACCGGCAACACGGTGGTCATCAAGCCCGCCTCGACGACGTCGCTGAGCCTGCTGCGGATCGCGGAGCTGGGCGCCGAGGCCGGCATCCCCGACGGCGTGCTCAACGTCGTGACGGGCCCGGGCGACACCGTGGGCGAGGCGCTGGGCCGCCATCCGGGCGTGGACTGCGTGGCGTTCACCGGGTCCACCGAGGTCGGGCGACGGTTCCTGACCTACGCCGCCGAGACGAACCTCAAGCGCGTCCTGCTCGAGCTCGGCGGCAAGAGCCCGCAGCTCGTGTTCGCCGACGCCGCCGACCTCGCGGAGGTCGCCGCGAACGTGGCGATCGCGATCTTCTGGAACATGGGCGAGAACTGCTCGGCGGGCTCGCGGCTGATCGTCCACCGCTCGCGCAAGGCGGAGCTGCTCGAGGCGGTCCAGGCCGAGCTGGCGTCGTGGCCCGTCGGCGACCCGCTCGACCCGGCCACCCGCATCGGGGCCCTGATCTCGCGCGGCCAGATGGAGCGCGTGCTCGGCTACGTCCGGGTCGGACGGGAGGAGGGTGCGCGTGTCGTCACCGGCGGTGAGCGGATCCTCGAGGAGACCGGCGGCTGGTTCGTCCCGCCCACGATCTTCGACGACGTGCGCAACGACATGACGATCGCGCGCGAGGAGATCTTCGGGCCGGTGCTGTCGGTGATCGAGTTCGACACCGAGGCCGAGGCGGTCGCGATCGCCAACGACACGCCGTACGGCCTGGCGGCCTCGCTGTACACCGAGGACCTGAACGTGGCCCACCGGGTCGCGCGCGAGCTGCGGGCGGGGGTCGTGGGCGTCAACGCCTACTCCGAGGGCGACATGACCACGCCGTTCGGCGGCTACAAGCTGTCGGGCTTCGGGGGCCACGACAAGTCCGTCCACGCCCACGACCAGTACACCGAGACGAAGACGATCTGGATCCAGCTCCGGCCCGGGACCGGCTAGGCGGCGGGACGCCGAAAACCTCGGCAAACGTGGGTAGACCCGCTGTTTACGCTGGTGCCGTCTCTCCCCGAGACCCGAGGCACCCGGCCTTTCCCCCCGAGGCCGGGTGCTTCCGTGTCTACGGGTAGGCGGGCCTGGCCAGGACCCCGAACGTCGACGCCGGCCAGTAGCGCAGGAACGCCCGGCCGACCACCGACGCGACCTTGATCGGCCCGAACGCGCGCGAGTCCGCCGACGCCTCGCGGTGGTCGCCCATCACGAACAGGTCGTCGGGCCCGACGGTCCAGGTCGACTCGTCGCCGAGCGGCGTCGTCAGCTGGACCTCGCCATGCTTGTCGCGGAACGTGTAGTCGGCCTCGTCGAGGGCCTCGCCGTTGACGTACACGATGCCGTCGTCGTGGATCGCCACCGCGTCACCGGGCAGGCCGATCACGCGCTTGATGAACGGCGTGTCGTCGCCCTCCTCCCAGCCGTCGGGCGGATGGAAGACCACGATGTCCCCACGCTGGTAGGCGCTCCAGCGCGGCGTGAGCTTGTCGACGAGGACGTACTGGCCGGGCTCCAGCGTCGATTCCATCGACGTCTGCTTGACCTGGAACGGCTGGGCCACGAACGTCTGGATGACGAAGAAGGCGATCAGGGTCAGCGCCAGCGTCTCGACGACGTCGATGAGCCAGCGCGGTGGTCGGCGGGTCACCGGGGCAGTATGCCGGTGACCGGCCGATCGGGCCGTCGGTACGATGGTCCGGCCAACCCGGACGCGGCGCCGAGCCCGATCGCGGCTGGCCAGGGACAGGTGCAGGGCGGATGAGCGACACCGGCGTCGGCGCGCAGCCACGGTTCGACGGCTTCGACGTCCTGACCTTCGACTGCTACGGCACGCTCATCGACTGGGAGGCCGGGTTGCTCGCGGGCCTGCGCGCGATCCTCGACCCGCGTGGCGTCGTCGCCGACGACGAGGACCTGCTGACCCGCTACGCCGCCCACGAGTCGGCCCTCGAGTCCGGGCCGTACCTCCGATACCGCGAGGTGCTCGCCCGTGGCGGGGACGCGGTCTGTCGCGAGCTGGGCGTGACGCCGGCGCCCGAGGAGCTGGCCGCGTTCGGCGGCAGCGTCGTCGACTGGCCGGCGTTCCCCGACTCCGCGTCGGCGCTGCAGCGACTGAAGACCCGCTTCGCCCTCGCGGTCATCACCAACTGCGACGACGACCTGTTCGCCGCCTCGAACCGGCGCCTGGGCGTCGAGCTCGACTTCGTGATCACGGCCCAGCAGTGCGGCAGCTACAAGCCCAGCCCCCACAACTTCGAGGTCGCGTTCGAGCGCATCGACCGACCTCGCGACCGGATCCTGCACGTCGCCCAGAGCCTGTTCCACGACCACGTGCCGGCCAAGGCGCTGGGCCTGACGACCGTCTGGATCAACCGTCGCCACGACCGCCCCGGCAGCGGCGCGACGCCGCCGGCCGACGCCATGCCGGACCTCGAGGCGCCGGACATGGCGACCTTCGCGGCCCTCGCGACCGCCTGACGTCCCGCCGCTCAGGCGTTGACCGGGACCGCCAGCTCGACGGTCAGGCCGTCGGCGACGCTGCCGGAGATCGTGCCCAGCTGGTGCTCGCCGCCATCGTCGCTGAAGACCATGTCGGTGGTCAGGCTGACCTGCTGCATGTTCGAGACGCTCGCCTCGTAGCCCGGCTGCGCGTAGACCGCGTTCGAGACGTCCTCGGGGAGGGCGACCTGCGAGGTCGCGATCTTGTTGGCGGCGTCGGACGCGGCCTCGAGGGTCGGGTAGACCTCGAAGTGGATGTGCGGCCAGCGGCCCTGGTAGCAGGCGGGAAAGACGCTGGTGAAGGTGACGATCCCGTCGTCGCCCGCCGCCTGGACGCCGCGCAGGTAGTTCTGGTCCTCGACGCCCTGCGAGTACAGCGAGTAGCGGCCCTCGCGGTCGCAGTGCCACAGGTACACCGCGGCGCCGGCGAGCGGCTCGCACGCATTGCCCTCGTCCTGGATCAGCAGCCGGATCGTCAGCGGGACGCCCTCGGCCGTGCCCGACGAGCCGCCGAAGCTCGTGGTGATGTCGCTGCGGACGACGCCGCTCTCGGTGAGCACGTCGGGGCCGTTGGTGCCGTCGCCCGGGAACGGCCCCGCCGTCTCCTCGGGGATGACCGGCGCGCAGGCCTCGCCGGTGCCACCGGACGCGGTGGACGAGGAGGCCGAGGCCAGCGCGGACGCGGTGGCGGACGAGGTCCCCGGCGCGCACGCGGCGACGGCGAACACGCCGGCGAGGCCCATGAGCTGGAGCACGCGGCGGCGGTCGATCAGCGTGGCGACGTCGGCCTGCAGGCCCTGGTCGTAGAGGTCGAACGGCTCGTCGTCGCGCTCGACGATCAGCGTCGGCCGGCCGGCGGCGCGGGTGGTCGTGGTGTCCGGGCGGATGGCGGTCATGGCTGGGCTCCAGGCGTCGCTTGATGGCGCCAGCGTGGGGTTCCAGCATGAGAGCCCGATGACAGCCGTCAACGTGGCACCCGTCGGACGGGGCAGACTAGGACCGATGCCTGACGAAGCTGGCTCGCGATCTTCATGGGCGCGTTGATGGTGAACGACCCGGCCATCGTCCCCATCCTCGCGATCATCGTGCTGCCGGCATGGCTGGTCGTCACGGGTCGGCCGGAGATGGTCATCAGGCGACCGAAGACGGAGGTGGCGGCGGCATGACCGGTCTGCGCCGATGGCTCGCCGCCCTCGCGGCCACGGGGCTCGTGGTGGCCGGCTGCGCCGGCGAAGGCGCGGCGTCTCTCGTGGCGTCGTCGGCCGCGACGCCGGCCGGGACCGCGAGCGTCGACCTGCAGGCGGCCGAGCAGTACTGCAAGGACCAGGGCGGCGAGCTCGTCCCCCGCGTCGCGACCTGGAACACCAACGCCGACGCGTCGGCCTGGGTGCCGCTGGCGGGCCGGATGACGTTCTGCGAGTTCGAGTCGGGCGAGGGCGACGCCGCGACGCGGATCTCGGTGGACCTGGTGACGCTGTACTCGGAGACGCCGACGCTGGCCGCCATCGCCTACCTGTCCAAGGTCCCGCCGACGCTGCCGCCCGAGCCGAGCGCGAACCCCGCCGACTACAACTGCAGCGTCGGCCTCGGCGGGACGTCCACGATGGGCAACGGCGCCGCCGGGGGTGGCTGGGTCGATCCGAGCCAGCCGGTGTTCGTCGTGATGAACGAGTGCGTCTTCGAGGACATGTCCGCGATCGACGCGTTCGGGATCCTCTACTACGCGGACGGCACCGTCCGCGGCGCCGACCTCGCGACCAAGATGCGCTATCAGCCGGGCAAGGACCTGCCGCCCATCTACCCCGCCGGTTGAGCGCTCCCCGCGAGGTCGTCGAGCGGCACGGCGGGGTCGGCAAGCTGCCCGACGTCGACGGGCCGTCGCGCCGCGACGAGCGCCGAGATGCCGTCGTTGACCTTGTGCGTGTTGACGTTCATGCCGGCCACGACGCGGCCGTCGGACAGCCAGAAGGCGAGGAACTTGCCCGAGGCGGGCTCGCCACGGAACACGACCCGGTCGAACGCCTCCGGGAAGCCGGCGTACTCCATGCTCAGGTCGAACTGGTCCGAGTAGAAGTACGGCACGCGCGCGTAGGGCTCGCCGTGGCCGAGCGCGTTGCGGGCCGCGATGCGCCCCTGGCGCCGCGCGTTGTCCCAGTGCTCGCTGCGGACCCGCGACCCGAGCACGGGGTGCAGGGCGTTGGCGACGTCGCCCGCGGCGAAGATCCCGGCAACGCTCGTCTCGAGGCGCTCGTCGACGAGGATCCCGTCGTCGACGTCGAGGCCCGCGGCCTCCGCCAGCTGCGTGCGCGGAACGACGCCGATGCCGGCGACGACGAGGTCGGCCTCGATCCGCGTCCCGTCCGCCGTCTGCACGGCCGCCGCCCGGCCGCCGTTCCCGTGGATGGCGACCACCCGCTGGTTGGCCACGATGCGAACCCCGTGCTGCGCGTGGACGTCGCCGAAGATCGCCCCGACCTCCGTCCCGAGCACCTGCTCGAGGGGGACCGACGTGTCCGCGATCAGCGTCACGTCGCGCCCCAGCTGGCGGATCGAGGCGGCGACCTCGGCACCGATCCAGCCGGCGCCGATCACGACCACGTGGGACGCGGCCTGCGCGGCCGCCCGCAGGCCGTCCGAATCCTCGAGCGTGCGGAGCGAGCGGACGCCATCGAGGTCGGCGCCGGGCACGTCGAGCCGCCGCGGCTCGGAGCCGGTCGCGATCACGAGGCGGTCGAAGCCCACCCGGCGGTCCCCGTCGAGCACGATCTCGTGGGCGCTCGCGTCGATGGCCGTGACCGTCGTCGAGACCTCCAGGTCCACGCGCTGCTCGGCGTACCACGCCTCGGCGTGCACGAAGACGTGGTCGACCTCCTCGTCACCCCGGAGGTAGTCCTTGGACAGGGGCGGTCGGATGTACGGCCGGTGCGGCTCGCTGCCGAACAGGCGGACCCGCCCGTCGTAGCCGTCCTTGCGCAGGGCCTCGGCCGCCTTCGCCCCGGCCAGCCCGGCTCCGACGATCACCACCGTCTCGATCTCGCCCACGTCCGACCTCCACTCTTTCGCTAATCAATCTTCCTGTTAGAGTACGACGATGACGTCCGATCCGGTTCGACCCGACCCCGTCGCCGCCGTCGCCCTGCTCGACGAGCCCACCCGCCGCCGCCTGTACGAGGTCGTGGCCGCGAGCGACGAGCCGGTCGGGCGCGATCGGGCGGCCACGGTCGCCGGCGTCAGCCGCGAGCTCGCGGCGTTCCATCTCGACCGGCTCACGGAGGCCGGCCTGCTGGAGGCGGTCTACCGGCGGCTGGGGTCCAGGCGCGGCCCCGGGGCAGGCCGGCCGGCCAAGCTCTACCGCCGGGCGGAGCACGACATCGCCGTGTCGCTCCCGCCGCGCGACTATCGACGGGCGGCGGAGATCCTCGAGACGGCGATCACCGAGGTCGGCGATCCGGCGGTCGTCACGGCGATCGCCGCGGCCGCGCACGACCGCGGTGCCGAAGCCGCAGCGGCCGCGAAGGCCGCCTCGCGGCCGCGCTCCGATCGGCGCCGTCGCGAGGCGCTCGTCGAGCTGCTCACGGCCGGCGGCTACGAGCCGGTCGTCGACGCCGAGGCGTCCGCGATCCGGCTGCGCAACTGCCCGTACCACGACCTTGCCCAGCGGCACCGCGACATCACGTGCGGCATGAACCTCGCCTGGGCGAACGGCGTCGTCGAGGGTCTCGGCCTGTCCGATGTCGACGCCGTGCTCGACCCGGAGCCCGGGGCCTGCTGCGTGGTCTTCGCCGACCGTGCCGACGGGCGGCAGGTGACGCACGACGCGCCGCCGTCCGAGGCGCGACAATCGCCCGATGCCGGAGATCACGCTGCCTGAGGCGCGCGTGCGCGAGTCGTTCGTCGGGGCCATGGACGAGTTCCGCCTCGAGGGTCGCGGCGTCGAGCACGACGGCACCGTGACCGGGTCGATGATCCGCGACTTCTCGCCCGGCTGGGACACGCCGGCGGGCTTCGACGCCTTCATCGGGTGGCTGTCGAGCCAGGCGCTCGAGGAGACGCCGCGCCCGCGCGACGCCGTGCCGGCGACCGAGCTGTGGTGGGTCGACGGCGACGTCTTCCTCGGCCGGCTGCAGCTCCGGCACCGGCTCAACTCCCTCCTGCTCGAGGTCGGCGGGCACATCGGCTACGACGTCCGGCCCAGCGCCCGGGGACGAGGCCACGCGACCGCGATGCTCCATGCGGCCCTGCCGTTCGCGAAGGCGGTCGGGATCGACCCCGCGCTCCTCACCTGCAACCCGACCAACCTGGCGTCCCGCCGGGTGATCGAGCGCAACGGCGGCGTGCTCGAGGACGAGCGGCTGGGCAAGCTCCGCTACTGGGTCCCCACCGCGCCCTGATCGCGTTCGGGGATGGACGTCAGCGGAACCGGTCGTCCGCTCGCACCTCGGTCACCCGCTCGACCCGGCCCGCGTACCACCCGATCCGCGGCTCGGCGCGATCGTCGAGCTGCGGGACGTACGGCTTCATGTCCAGGAGGGGCGTCCCGTCGAGCATGTCGACGTCCTCGATCCGGATCGTCGTGCCCTCGATCCCCACCAGCCGGACCGTCGACAGCCCGATCGGGTTCGGGCGTGCCGGCGATCGGGTCGCGAACAGACCGTGCGGGACGGTGTCCATGTACGGGACGACCGTCATCCGCGCGCCGGTCATGCGGTGGAGGTGGTACAGGAGGTGGAGATGGCTGAACGCGTCCAGGTCCACCAGGCCCTCCGCGTACGCGGGATCGAGCTCGATCGTGCCGCCGATGCCGGCGGCCCCGACCGACTGGACCGGCATCCCGGCAGGTTCCGAGAACGGCGTCCGGATCACGCCGATGGGCGTGAACGTCACGGGCTCGAGCGACATGGCGCGGTCTCCTCCTGGTTCCGGGCCAGCCTAACCCTCGGGGGATCCGGCCATACTTGGCGAGACATGGACCAGCCCCGATCGGCAGCCGCCCTGGGCGACGAGCCTCTCCGCACGATCAGCCGCGACGAGCTCCGCGAGAAGCTGGAGCGGGGCGACGCGTTCACGCTGATCATGGCGCTCAATCGCTGGGCGTTCGACGCCAAGCACATCCCGGGCTCGGTCCACTTCGACACCCCGGAGGCGCTCTACGCGGCCGTCAAGCCGGACGACGACGTCGTCGTGTACTGCTCCCAGGTCGACTGCCTGTCGAGCGTCGCCATGTATCGCGACCTCGTGAAGCGCGGCTACCGCATGTGCGCCGCTACTCCGGCGGGCTGCTCGACTGGGAGGACGCGGGACTCCCGCTCGAGGGCGACATGGTGCGCGGCCGGTAGGTCGCGTCCAGGCCGACGGAGGGCGCAATACCCCCATGAGGTATTGACAAGGGGGGTTGTCAAGAGGGCCTGAATGGCCTAGAATGCTAATCCAATGGCGTGTCGACTTGACACGCCACTACGTATGTCGGGTGGCGTGGACCCGATGTGTGGCGGTCTCGGGGGGAGCCGGGCCGCGAGTTGTTCAAGAGTCCCACGGATGTCGCGCGGCTGGGTTGCGACTCCGTCAGTTGGAGCGCCGTGATTTCTGTAGACCCCTCTAAGACCCCTGTCACCGAGAAGACCCCTGTCTCCGAGGCCGAGGCGGCGCTTGCCGCGGCATCGGTCGAGCTGGATCCCGAGGTGGCTGAGCTCGAGAAGGAAGCCCTCGAGACGGTGGCCGCCGAGGTCGCCCCTGCGCCGGCCGCGCCCGCGGCCAAGGCCGCCGAGCCCGATGCCGAAGAGGCCGAGCCGCAGCCGGCCGAGGTCCTGGACACGGACGATTCCGTGCGCCTGTACCTGCGCGAGATCGGCCGCGTGCCGCTCCTGACCGCGGAGGAGGAGGTCATCCTCGCCAAGGGCATGGAGCTGGGCGCCCAGGTCGAGGACGAGCCCGAGAAGGCGATCCTCTCGCTGCACGAGTGGACGCTCAACCACACCGAGCCGACGGCCCGCGCCAAGGATCGCCGGTACGTGCTGCCGTTCGAGATCGAGTCGCATCGCATCGTCGATCACGCGATCCGCTCGGACGAGGCGCTGGACCTGCTGGTCACCGCGCCGTCGTTCGGTCTCACGGACGCCCTCAAGAAGGTGGAGACGGACGGCCTCAAGGAGCGCCTCGTGCGCGCCAAGGACATCCGCTCGGTCTACAACGAGCGCCTCGACGCCGACACGTTCCTCGACCTGCTCAACTGGATCGAGAGCGAGCTCGGCCGCCCGAACGCGGAGATCCGCGCCAGCGAGGCCCTGCACGCCATGCGCACCTGGGCCCGCGACGAGATCGCCTACCCGGCGATCCGCCGCTACCTCGAGGCGGGCAACGAGACGGACACGGTCGAGCAGATGGTCCTGGAGCTCAAGAAGCTCGCGAAGCTGTCGCGCGACCACCTGACGTCGGCCAACCTGCGCCTGGTCGTCTCGATCGCGCGCAAGTACATCAACCAGGCCGGCATGGGCCTCCTCGACCTCGTCCAGGAGGGCAACGCGGGCCTGATCCGCGCCGTCGACAAGTTCGAGTACGAGCGCGGCTTCAAGTTCAGCACCTACGCCACCTGGTGGATCCGCCAGGCGATCCAGCGCGGCCTCGCGGACCAGAGCCGGACGATCCGGATCCCGGTCCACATGGTCGAGACGATGGGTCGCGTCGCCCGCGTCGTGCGCGAGCTCTCGACGCAGCTCGGGCGCGAGCCCACCAACACCGAGATCGCGGCGGCCCTCCCCGACGAGACGCCGGCGATGACGCCGCAGCGCGTCGAGGAGATCCGCAAGCTCGGTCGCGAGCCCGTCTCGCTCCAGTCGCCGGTCGGCGACGAGGGCGACGCCGAGCTCGGCGAGCTGATCCCGGACGAGGACGCCGTGTCCCCGCTCGACGCGGTCGCCGACCGCATGCGCCGGGAGCAGATCGAGCACGTGCTCAACAGCCTCGACGGGCGCGAGCAGCGCGTCCTGCGCCTCCGCTTCGGCCTCGACGACGGGCACGCCCGGACGCTCGAGGAGGTCGGCCGCGAGTTCGGCCTCACCCGCGAGCGGATCCGCCAGATCGAGGTCCAGGCGCTGCGCAAGCTGCGTCACCCCTCGCGGAGCCGCAAGCTGCGCGAGTTCGCCGCCTAGTCACCCATCGCGCCGACCCCGTCGGCAGCCGAGAGCCGCGGTCCCCGGACCGCGGCTTCTTGATTCCCGGGCGAGGTTCAGGCGGGGTCGACCTCGGGGACCAGGCCGGCGCGGACGGCGATCGCGGCGGCCTCCGTGCGGCCCGCGACGCCGAGCTTGCCCAGGATGTTCGAGACGTGGACGCCGGCGGTGTTCTCGCTGATGAACAGCGCCTCCGCGATCTGGCGGTTCGTCCGGCCCAGGGACACGAGGCCGAGCACCTCCCGCTCGCGTCGCGTGAGCCCGTACGGGTCGGGCGAGGGCTCGTCGGCGGCGCGTCCTCGGCGGGCGCCGCCTCGAGGTCCAGCCTCGCCCGCGCGGCCAGCGACGCGATCGCGCCGCGCAGCGGCCGGGCGCCCAGCTCGGCGGCCACGGCGTCGGCGTCGCGCAGCACCGCCTCGGCCGCGACCCGGTCGCCGGCCACCAGCAGCGCCTCCGCCTCGCGCGCCCGCGCATAGGCCGTGAGGTACGGGCGCCCGATCGCCTGCCACTGCCCGGCGACGTCGCGCCAGGTGCCCGGGGTGGCATCGCCGGCCAGCCGACGATCCTCGGCGGCGGCCGTCGCGGCCTCGGCCGCGGAGTACGCCCGCTGCGGACCCCGCTGCTGGGCGAGCGTCCGATCGACGATCGCCTCCCGGGAGGCGCGGAGGGTCGCCGCCGCCTCGACCGCTCGCGCCTCGGCGGCCGTGTCGCGCCGGGCCCGGGCGATCTCGCCGATGTCGGCCGCGGCCCACGCCGCCAGCCGGTGGACCCGGAGCAGGTACCACGTCCAGGTCAGCGGCTCGAGGACCTCGAGGCCCGCGGTCGCGATCTGCAGCGCGTCCTCGGGACGGCCCTCCCAGAGCGCGAGCTCGGTCGCCGCGGCGTGGTAGGCGCCGTGAAACTGGCCCTCGACCGGAGCGCCGTGGAGCAGCTCGTGCAGCCGCTCGAGCTGCGAGCGGGCGAGCTCGGTGTCGCCGCGGCCGACGAGCAGCGGGACCCAGCGCGCCAGGCCGTAGCGGCTCGCGGGCGGCGTGGCCTGGATGATGTCGAGCGCCTGGGCCAGCTCGGCCGCCCGGTCCCACTGGCCGAGCTCCGTGGCGATCATCACCGCGTTGTGGCCGATGTAGGTCCCGTAGGTGCTGGTGATCCCGTACGCGTCGGCGTCGCGCATCCCGCGGGCCGCGGTCTCCGCCGCGCGCTCCGGGTAGCCGCCGAACAGCAGCCCCGACGCGAGGTTGACGTAGCCGCGGCCGATGTCGTCGACGTTGGCCTGCTCGAACGCCATGCCGAGCGCGTGCTCCATCGACTCGATCCCCTCGGCGACGCGACCCTGGGCCACGAGGTCGAGGCCCAGCGTGTTCCGGGCGTGGCTCTCGGCCTGGCGCGCGTCGAGGCGCACCGCGATGGCGATCGCCTGCTCGCACAGGACCCGTGACTCCTCGAAGCGGTCGAGCAGCATCAGCAGCTGGCCGTAACCCGACAGCACGCGGGCGCGCTCGGCGGAGGGCGGATCGGCCGGCAGCATGCCGACGG
Organism: uncultured Chloroflexia bacterium; assembly: GCA_963767945.1. Taxonomy (GTDB): domain Bacteria; phylum Chloroflexota; class Limnocylindria; order Limnocylindrales; family CSP1-4; genus CAIXZV01. The sequence continues at coordinate 39,777 of CAVYGH010000016.1, forward strand.
CGGCCTCGAGCTCGGTCAGGGCGCCGGCGGAGTCGCCGGCGAACCACAGGTAGCGCGCCAGCCGCTCGCGCATCACCGCCGCCCGGACCGGATCCTCGGCGGCGTCGATCGCCGCCACGACCTCGCGCTGGAGGGCGACGTCACGATGGACCTGACCCGCGAGGTATGCCGAGGTCGCCGTCCGAGCGACGAGCTCCACCCAGTCGCCGCCGGACGCCGCCTCCGGGTCCGTCACGTCCGGCCAGAGGTCGAGCGCGCGTTCGAGCTGCGCGTGCGCCGACTCGAACGCGAACGCCTGCTCGGCCGCCTCGGCCGCCCGCAGCGACGCCTCGAACGCCCGCTGGTCGTCGCGCGCGGCCGCCCAGTGGTGGGCGAGCTCGGCCCGATACGCCGCCTTCGACGCTCCGGAGGCCGATGGATGGGCCTCGAGCGCCAGCGCGAACTCGCGGTGGAGGCGTCGTCGCTCGCCGGGCAGCAGCTCGTCGTAGGCCACCTCGGCGAGGAGCGCGTGGCGGAAGGCGTAGCCCTCCTCGCCCCGGCTCGTCGAATCGACCACCAGGATCTGGCCGGCGATCGCGGCCCGGAGCGCGGCATCGAGGCCGATCGGGTCGTCGGGCGACCCGGCGACCGACACGAGCAGGTCGTGGTCGATCCGGCGCCCCGCGACCGCGACGACGCCGAGCACCCGGTGCACGTCCTCCGCGACGCCCGCCAGGCGGGCGAGCAGGATCTCGCGGAGCGTCGACGGCAGGCCGGAGCCCGACGGCTCGGTCTCGGCGAGCAGCAGCTCCTCGACGAAGAACGGGTTGCCCTCGGACCGGCGATGGATCCGCGCGACCAGGTCCGGGTCCGCCGGCACCCCCTCGATGGCCTCGAGCAGCGCGCCCGTCTGGTCGCGCCGTGAGCCGCGTGAGCGGGATCCGCTGGAGGCGGTCGGTCCGCTCCAGCTCGGCGAGCCACGGCAGCGCGGGATGGCGTCGATGGAGCTCGTCCGAGCGCAGCGTCATCGCGAGCAGGACGCGGTCGGTGCGCAGGGACCGGACCAGGAAGCCGAGCGTCTCGCGGGTGGCCGGGTCGGACCAGTGGACGTCCTCGACGATCACGAGGACCGGGGCGATCTCCGACAGCCGCCGCAAGCACGCCGATCAGGGCGTCGAACAGCCGCGCCTGGAGCCACGTCTGCTGGACCGGCGAGCCGGCCGTGCTGGGCTCGAGCGCCGGCACGAGCCGGGCGAGGTCCGCGCCGGACGCTCCGACCACGACCCGGAGCCGGTCGGGATCGAGGTCGCGGACGAGCTGGCCGAGGATCTCGACGATCGGCCCGTACGGCAGGCCGTCCTCGCCGACGTTCGCGCAGCCGCCCCGCAGGACCAGCATCCCGCGCGCCTCCGCGGCGGCGGCGAGCTCGGCGGCCAGCCGCGTCTTGCCGACGCCCGCCTCACCGGCGACCAGCAGGTGCATCGGCGCCCAGGCGATGGCGGCATCGAGCGCGCCGACCCCCGAATCGAGCTCGGCCCGGCGTCCGATCGTGACGGGACTGACGAGGCGGCCGGCCATGCCGGCGATCATACGGAAGGCGCGCCCCCTCGCCGCATCGGCCAAAGGTCGATCGCGGGCTCGGTCATTGCGCCGCCGTCGGGGTGTCGAGGTCGAGCCGGACGGCCACCGCGGCCGCCTCGGTCCGGCTGGCCACCTCGAGCTTGCCCAGGATGTTCGAGACGTGGACGCCGGCCGTGTTCTCGCTGATGAACAGCTCGTCCGCGATCTGGCGGTTCGTCCGACCCTGCGCGACCAGCGCGAGCACCTCGCGCTCGCGGCGGGTCAGGCCGAACGGGTCGTCGCCGGTCGCGGCGGCCGGCTTCGCCGCGAGGTCGATCCGCGCGCGTCGCCCGAGCGCCTCGATCGCCTCACGCAGCGGCCGGGCGCCGAGCTCCGACGCGGTCGCGAATGCGAGCCGCAACGCGGCGGCCGCCTCGACCCGGTCGCCGGCACCGAGGTGCGCCTCCGCCTCGTGCCACGCGCAGTAGGCGAGCGGGTATGGGCGGCCGAGCGCGGCCCAGCGATCTCGCGCCAACCGCCACGCGGGCGGGTCGGCGATCCCCTCCCGGCGGCGGTCGTCGGCTTCCGCCGTGCCGATCTCGGCGAGGGTCTCCGCGTGCTGCGGCCCGGTCTCGTCCCTGGCGAGCACCGCGAACAAGCCTTCTCGGGCCACGCGCAGGGCCTCGCCTTTCGCGTCGGCGTCGGCCTCGCCCGCGGGGTCGCGCCGGGCGCGGGCGAGCTCCGCGGCGTCCGCGGCCGCGCGCGCCCCGAGGCGCAGCAGGCGGGTGGAGTACCAGCGCCAGCCCGTATCGCCCATCCGCTCCCGGCCGAGCTCGATCTCGGCCAGTGCCTCGACGGGCCGCCCCTGCCACAGCGCCAGCTCGGCGGTCGCGAGGTGGAGGTTGCCGCTGAACTGGGTCTCGACCGGTTCGCCTTCCAGCAGGTCCCGGAGCCGCTCGAGCTGCGTGGCGGCAAGCTCGAAGTCGCCCTGGGCCACGATCAACGGGACCCAGCGGCTGATCCGATAGCGGTCGGCGTTGGCGGTCCCGACGAAGGTCAGCTCGCGGCTCTGCGCTTCGAGCCGCGACGCCTCGTCCCATCGCCCGAGGTCGAAGTTGATGGCGATGCCGTTGTGGCGGATGTACGCCCCATAGGACACGCCGATCCCGTAGGCGTCCGCCGCGCGGATGCCCGCCTCGACCGCCTCGGCCGCCCGCTCGGTCAGGCCGCAGTAGTTGAGGGCCTCGCTCAGGTTCACGTGCGCCCGCCCGATGTCGTCGACGTTGCCGACCTCGATCGCGATCCCGAGCGCCTCCTCGAGGAGGGCGATGGCCTCGTCGCAGCGCCCCTGCCCGGCGCGGTCGAGCCCGAGCGTGTTCATCGCGTGGCCCTCGGCCTCGCGGGCACCGACCTGCCGGGCGATCGCGATCGCCTCCTCGCACAGGTCGCTCGAGGCCTGCCACCTGTCGAGGAGCATCTGGACCTGGCCGTAGCCGGAGAGCACCCGTGCGCGCTCGGCCGACGGCGGCTCGACGGGCATGATGCGCACGGCGTGCTCGTTCTCGGCCAGCGCGTCCGCGGACTCGCCATGCGCCCACAGCGCCCGGCCAAGCTGCTCGTGCATCACGGCCACCCGGACCGGGTCCGCGGACGGGTCGAGGACGGCCAGCGCCTCCCGTCGGAGCGTGACATTCCGCGTGTTCAGGCCCGCGAGGTTGGCCGCCTCGGAGGCGCGCGTCAGCAGCTCGGCGTGGTCCATCCCGGCCACGGACTCCGCCTCGGGGATGCTCGCCCACAGCCCGAGCGCGTCCTCGTACCGGTGGAGCGCCGCCTCGAACGCGAACGTCTGGGCGGCCGCCTCGGCGGCGCGCAGGGACGCGGTGAACGCCCGGGGGTCGTCGTGGGCGTTGAGCCAGTGGTAGGCGATCTCGGCCCAGCGAGCGGCGGTCTCGCCACCCGCGGCGGACCGGTGGTGCCCCAGCTCCTCGGCGTACTGGCGGTGCAGCTGTCGCCGCTCGCCCGGCAGCAGGTCCTCGTAGACGACCTCCTGGTAGAGCGCATGGCGGAACGCGTACCCGTCACCGTCCGGCCCCGATTCGGCCACCAGCACCGAGCTGGCGATGGCGGCGCGCAGGCCGTCGCGGAGCTGCGCCTCCGGGAGTCCCACGACCTCGGCGAGGAGGTCGTGGTCGATGCGCCGTCCGGCGACCGCCGCCGCGGCCAGGATCGGCTGGGCGTCCTCCGGGACGACCGCGATCCGCGCGAGGAGCACCTCCTCGAGGGTCGCAGAGAGGCCGCCCCGGCCCGCCCCGTCCTGGCCGACGGCCAGCAGCTCCTCGGCGAAGAAGGGGTTCCCGTCGGACCGCGCGTGCACGCGCCGGACGAGGTCGTCGTCGGGCTGCCCGCCGAGGATGGCGCCGAGGAGCTCGCGGACGCCGGCGGCATCGAGACGGACCAGGTCGACCCGCGTGACCAGCCCGGTCCGATCCAGCTCGGCGAGCCACGGGAGCAATGGGTGGCGGCGATGGAGCTCGTCCGAGCGGAAGGTCAGCAGCAGCAGCACGCGCTGCGAGCGCAGGCCGCGGACCAGGAACGCCACCGTCTCACGCGTCGCCGGGTCCGCCCAGTGGAGGTCCTCGACGACCACCACGACCGGCCTCCGCTCCGCGAGCCGGTGGAGCAGCCCGAGCAACGCCTCGAGCACGCGGACCTGGAGCCATTGCTGCTGCACCGGCGCGGCGGCGGTCACCGGCGACAGCGCGGGCACGAGCCGGACCAGGTCCGGGGCCGAGGGCCCGACGACGGCCGCGAGCTCGTCCGGGTCCAGCCCCAGCGCGAGCTCGCGCAGGATCTCGACGACCGGCGCGTACGGCAGGCCACCCTCGCCGACGTTGGCGCACGATCCGCGCAGGACGAGCATCCCGCGCTCCTCGGCGAGCGCCGTGACGTCGCTCACGTACCGGCTCTTGCCCACCCCGGCCTCCCCGGCCACGAGGAGATGGCCGGGATGACCGTCCAGGACCGCGTCGAGCGCACGCGTCGCGATCTCGAGCTCCGCCCCGCGCCCGACGGTGATGGGACTGACCAGTCGTCCGGGCATGCCCGCGATCATAGGCCGAGCTCTCCGGAAGGTGAGGCACGTCCGTTGGGAACGGTCAGGCCGCGGAACGTGTGGTCGGGCGGGCGATCGCGCCGCGATGGCCGAGCGATCGGATCCGGGCGGCGACCCGCGCGGCCGCGCTCGGGCCGGAACCGGCGTCGGTCGTCCGTGCCGCGTCGGCGTGCCGGGCGGCGTCCGCCTCGGCGTGCAGGGTGGCGATGTGGTCCTGGGCGAGGAACAGCGTCAGGTCCGCGTTCATTGGTCGATGCCTCGATTTCGTCCCGGCGGGTGGCTCGCCGGTTGACATCGATCAGGATGCGGACGGGCACCCTCGGTGCCATCGGGAGGGCTGGGCATTTCGGCCGCGCGGACCGCCGTTATTCGCGTGCGGGCGGGGTCGGACCTCGGGTAAAGGCGGTCCGGCGAAGTGGGCGCCCTAACGGCGCCCCGATCAGCGAGCGGCCAGGAGCGCCTCGAGCTGGGCGGTGTGCTCGTCGAGGTGCGTGACCACGAACCGGTCGCGCAGCTGGTCGGCGGTCATCTCGCCCAGGCGGCCATGGAGGCCCACCGCGCGGCCGTCGTCCGGGGCGGCGGCGGCGATTCGCCGGGTCCAGCGGTCGATGCCGGCGTCGATCCGGTCGAACAGCTCCCGGAACGGCAGCGTCCGATCGCGCTCGAGGACGCCGAGCCGGAGCGGGTCGTCCGCGGTCCGTCCGAACGGGACGCCATCCCCGGGTCCGTGCCCCGCCTCGACGAGCCGCTCGAACTCGCCCAGCCAGTACGGGAGCATCTCCGCCGTGTGGGCCAGCACCTCGCGCGGGCCCCACGAGGCCTCGGGCTCGGTCCCGAAGTGCGCGGCGAGGGGCCACGGGCCGCCAGCCGCCACCCGCGGGTGCAGCGCGGCGAAGGCGGCGCGCGAGGCGGCGAGGCGGGACGATGGGTCGGTCATCGGCAGGGGCTGGTCGGTCATGCCCGGAGTCTGGCACGCCCCGACGCGCTTGACCGGCCGTGTCGCGGGGGCCAGAGTGGAGCCAACGTCCATCCGCGCCGCGGGTCTCGGCTCGCCGCCCGGCAGCCTCCACAACCCGGAGCTTCCCATGACCGATACCCAGGCACGGCCCGCCGGCGCGGGCCGGGTCGGCACGCCTGCCGCGAACCAGTCGGGCGCGCACGTCAACACGGACGCGTTCGCCGAGGCCAAGGACTTCCTCCCGCTCGACGGCATCGACCACGTCGAGTTCTGGGTGGGCAACGCGCGCCAGGCGTCGGCGTACTTCCGCGCCCTGTGGGGGTTCACGCCGGTCGCGTTCGCGGGGCTCGAGACCGGCGTCCGTGACCGCGCGAGCTACGTCATGCAGCAGCACGACATCCGGATCGTGCTCACGGCGCCGCTCACCCCCGACGGCGAGATCGCCGAGCACGTCCGCGCGCACGGCGACGGCGTGCGCGACATCGCGTTCGCGGTCCAGGACTCGGCGGCGGCATGGCGCGAGACCACCGCCCGCGGCGCCCGATCGGCGATGGAGCCGACCGAGCTCGACGGCGGCGAGGACGGGACCCTGCGGCGCAGCGCGGTCTGGACGTACGGCGAGGTCCGCCACAGCTTCGTCGACCGCCGCGACTACCACGGCGCCTTCGCGCCCGGCTACCGCAAGGTCAAGAAGCCGGCCGCCGCGGCGCAGGGGCTGAGCCTGCTCGAGGTCGACCACTGCGTCGGCAACGTCGGCCTCGGCGACATGAACCGGTTCGTCGACTACTACCGCGACGTGTTCGGGTTCGCGCAGCTGATCCACTACGACGACAAGGTCATCCACACCGACTACAGCGCGCTGATGTCGAAGGTCATGACCAACGGCAACGGGCGGGTGAAGTTCCCGATCAACGAGCCGGCCACGGGCAAGAAGAAGAGCCAGATCCAGGAGTTCCTCGACTGGTACCACACGCCCGGCGTCCAGCACGTCGCGCTGCGGACCGAGGACATCGTCGGGACGGTGCGCCGGCTCCGCGAGAACGGGGTCGAGTTCCTGGGCATGCCCCACGCCTACTACGAGTCGCTGGCCGACCGGGTGGGCGACGTCGGGGTGCCGATGGACGTGCTCGAGGAGCTGGGGATCGAGGCCGATCGCGACGAGGAGGGCTACCTCCTCCAGATCTTCACCCGGCCGATCCAGGACCGCCCGACGTTCTTCTTCGAGATCATCGAGCGCCACGGGTCGCGCGGCTTCGGCGTGGGCAACTTCAAGGCGCTGTTCGAGGCGATCGAGCTCGAGCAGGCCCGGCGCGGGAACCTCTAGCGAAGCGCCCGCGCCGTCGGATGCGGCCGCCCGGTCAGGGCGTGATCACGATCGAGTCCACGATCTGCTGGGCGTCGGCCAGGTCGTCGGCCGGCGTCCCGGGGAAGCTCTCGATGAGGACGATGATCGGCTGACCGGCAACGTCGAGGATCCAGGTCCGGAGCAGGTTCGAGGGCCCTTGAGCGGGGAGCCCACTGCCGTCCGGTTCCGCGAAGATGAACACGCTGTCGTCGGGGCAGATGCCGAGGTCGGCGGGCGCCTCGACGTCGACTCGGGTTCCGGAGTAGCCGCCGAGCGTGGTGTCGACCGCGTTCGAGACGACCAGGTCGTCACGCGCCTCCAGCGCCGCGACGACGTCCGCGACGGACGCGCCGTCCGACTCCTTGCCGACTGCATCGCACGGGTCGCTGGGAACGTTGACGGCGCCCGTGGCCGTGACCGAGATCCCCGTGGGTCCGCTCGTTCCCTGACTGGGGGTGGTGAACCACGCGCCCGGGGCCGCGGACCAGCCCGCCGGTACCGTGGTCCTCCAGGACATGGACTCGCCCTGCACGCCCCCGATCAGCGTTTGCGTCTTTGGCGAGGCCTTGGGCGATGTCGTGGGCGAGTTCGTTGGCGAAGGCGTCGGCGAGGGCGTGGGGCCTGGGCCGATGCCGCCACCGGAGAGGAACACCGTGCCCCCGAGGAGCACGGCGAGCAACGCGGCTCCGGTGAGCGCGAGCTTGAGCGGGGTCGACATGGTGGGGAACCTCCAGGATCGGAGGCGCCACGCGCGCTGCTGGGGCTGGCGATCGACGCGATCGACGATCGAGGCGAAGACCCGGTCAGGCATCTCGTCGATGCCGTCGACAAGCCAGCGCTCGAGGACGCGCTCCACGTCTCGCTCGCTCGTCATGCGGGTCGCCCTCCGATCGCGGTCGCGCGGGCGTCGGCATCGAGGGCGGCGCGCATCGCGCGGTGAGCGTGATGGAGTCGAGACCGGACCGTGCCGATCGGGATCGCCAAGGCGTCGGCGATCTCCGCCAGCTCGAGTCCGGCGAAGTGGCGCAGCACGAGGATGGCGCGCTGCTCGGGTGGCAAGCGGCGGAAGCCGCGATCGAGCTCGTCCCGGTCGGCCACGCTGACGTAGCCGTCCGAGGGTTCAGGGAGGTCAAGCGGAAGGACGCGGATCGAGGCGCTGTAGCGCCGCTCGCGTCTCGCCTCGGTGATGCAGGATCGGACGAGGAGACGGCGCAGCCACGCGTCGAATCGGTCCGGATCGCGGAGTGCGGGAAGGTCGCGCCAGGCGATCACCAGTGCGTCCTGCACCGCATCCTCGGTCCGATCGACGTCGCGGAGGATCCGCTGGGCGATCGCGAACAGCCGGTCTGCGCGGACGCGAATCAGGTCGGCATACGCCTCCCGATCCCCGCCGCGAGCCGCCTCAACGAGATCGCGATCCACCTGCATCGTCCCTCATCGACGCTCAGCGGGGCGCCGGTCCGACCATATTGGGGGCCGATGCCGTGTCCGAGTTCAATCCTCGTCGACCTGCCTCTCGAGAGCCGGCCAGGCGGCTCGACGCACCGAGGCCGAATCCGGGTCGTTTCACTTACGCGGAACGATCTCGGCGACCGTCGGAGCCGATCTCGGCTAGCCCAACGTCGGTGCCCGCAAGCCACGCGATGATCCGACCGTGCGCCGACGGGTTGATGCGGTAGATGCGGCCACGACCGTCGACGTGCGATCGGAATGCCCAGATCAGGCCGGCCTCCTCGAGGAGCCTGAGCTGTCGGCTCGTGGCCGGGCGGCTCAACCCGAGCTCCGTCGCAATCGCCGACGGCCGGCGCGGTTGCAGCGCGAGCAGCGCGACGATCCGTCGCCTGGTCTCGTCGGCGAGGAGCGCGATCCCGATGCCGTTTCGTCTGGCCATCACGCCGCCATCGTGAGGATCGAGATTGCACCGCCATGTATCCGGGGCACAGGGCCGATAACTTCGTTCCGCGTCGCTGGAACGATCCGAAAACGACCAGTGCTCGCGCCCCAGACCTCACGACGTTCGCGTGGCCGGAGGTGCGAGCACCGGGCGCGCACGGCTACGGCGTGATCACCATCGAATCGATGATCGCCTGGGCGGCAGCGACACTGGCGGCGGACGTGCCGGCGTAGTCGATGACCGATCGTCGACGCCGGCGGCGCGCGCGTGATCGTGGTCGCTTGAGCGGCCTGGAAGTCCCGATCGGTTCGGCCACGACGTGGTCCATGGTGCCCTCGGCGGAGTGGCTCACGCTTTGTCATCCGACTCGGGCCGGGCGCGATCGGTTCACCGAGGGCGACGGCAGCGGCGCTCGTGCCGTCGGGTCGATCCGGTGCGGCAGACAGGCAGGCGCGGCGGCCGCATCGACCGCCGCGCCGTCATCCGCGGATCTACGGGGTCGTATCGAACTGGAAGCTCTCGAGGATGGGCATCGCTTCGGCCAGGAATGCCTCGTGACCGGCGGAGTGCAGCGAGCCGACGAAGATGACGATGACGCGGCCATCGGGGGCGTCGAGCAGGATCGCCCGAGTCCGCCCGTCCCCCAGGTCGAGCGTCGGCGGGTCGCCAGGACAGGTGTCTGTCCAGCCGGAATCGAGCCGGACGTCGACCTGCTTGCCGGTCAGGCCACCGATCGTGACATCGATCGGGTCGGACGTCGCAAGGGCTTCGTTGGCCACCATGGCGGCGACCATCTCGGCCGCCGTCGCGCCTCGATTGTCCTCCCACGCATCGCAGACGAAATACGGGCTCCCATGCGGCCCCATGAAGATCTCTTGGGCGAGGCTCCCGGAGGCAGCGAACTCGGCCTGGTTGGCGGGCGTGTCATGGAACAGCCCGTAGAAACCGGCCTCATCGCCGCTGCTGACCCAACCCTCCGGGACCGTGAACGTGAAGCGGGGCACGAAGGACTTGGTCGTCTGGCCGCCCGCCGTCAGGATTCCGGCGGCGCCGTTGTTCTCGCCCGCGTACCACGTCGGGAACACGGCGCTCGCCGATGGGGCCGTGGTTGGCGAAGCCGATGGGGCCGTAGATGGCGAAGGGGCCGGCGAAGCGACGCCACCGACACCCGACCCGGTAGGCCGAGCGATGAAGGCGACGCCGCCGACGGCGAGGACGATGACAGCCGCGATGGCGAGGATCGGCTTGAGGTAGGCGCTCACGGTGGGGTCCCTCCAGGAGACGCGCCATGCGGGCCGTTGTCGTTGGCGATGCACGCGCCCGACGGCCTCGTCGAATGCATGGTCTGAGACCTGCATCGGACCGTCGGTGAGCCAGGCGTCCAGGAGGCGTTCGATGTCTCGATCGGCGCTCATGCCGTTCGACCTCCCAGCACCTGGGCGCGCGCATCCGCCTCGAGGGAGGCTCGCATCGCGCGGTGGGCGTTATGCAGTCGGGAGCGGACCGTGCCCGGCGGGATGCCGAGGATCTCGGCGATCTCGCTGGGGGCGTAGCCCGAGAAGTGATGCAGGGTGAGCACGACCCGCTGGTCGGCCGAGAGCCGCCGGAACCCGCGCTCGAGCTGGTCCCGGTCGGCGATCGAGATGAGCTCGTCGGGCGCCGCAGGTCCGTCGACCGGCAGCACGCGAAGGTTGGCCACGCGACGCCGTTCCCGGCTCGCCTGGCGGATGCAGACGTTGATCAGGAGCTTCTGGAGCCACGCGTCGAACCGGTCCGGATCGCGGAGCCCTCGCAGGTCACGCCAGGCGATCACCAGCGCGTCCTGGAAGGCATCCTCGGCCCGATCGACATCGCGGAGGATCCGCTGCGCGATCGCGAACAGCCGGTCGGCGCGCGGACGGACCAGGTCGACATACGCCTCCCGGTCGCCGCGTTGGGCCGCCTCGACGAGATCGCGATCCACGGTTGCCCCTCTTGGCGCCCAATCGGAGGCGCCTTCCGACTCTACTGGTCCGGTGGGTGGTCGGAGCGTTCAGGAATGCCCGCCGGACGGCCAGATTGCCCGATCCGCGTGCTGAACCCGGGGGCCGGGATGGCCGTACTCTCGGGCATGGGCTCCGGTCGATCCGTCGTCGCTGCGCGCCCGCCGAGCGGCGGGCCTCGCTGCGCTGACGCTCGTGTTGGCTGCGTGCCAGGCACAGAACGCGCCCCATGGGAGCGCGCCTCCGTCGACCGCGGTCCGTCCCTCGATCGCGGCGTCCTCGGACGCGGCGTCACCGGGTTCGGCGGCCACGACCCGCCCTCGCCCGACGCAGACGCCGGCGCCGCCCGCGGATGTCGCGCTGCGAGTCGTCGCGGACGGCCTGACCGCGCCGGTCGGACTGGTCGCCGCGCCCGATGGGTCGGGCCGTTCGTTCGTGATCGACCAGACGGGCCTGGTCCTGATCCTCCGCGACGGCCGCCTCGAGGAGCGGCCGTTCCTCGACATCCGCGACCGGATCGTGCCGCTCGATCCCGAGTACGACGAGCGTGGCCTGCTCGGGCTGGCGTTCCACCCGGGCTTCCCGGACGACCCGCGGGTGTTCGCGTACTACGGCGCGCCCACCCGCGACGGCGCAGCCGCCGGCCAGGACCACACCGACACCCTGGTGGAGTACCGCGTCGACCCGTCCGACCCCGACGCCGTCGATGCGGGCTCCCGGCGCGTCGTACTGGAGTTCGACCAGCCCCAGCCCAACCACAGCGGCGGCGGCCTGGGGTTCGGGCCCGATGGGTTCCTGTACCTCGGCACGGGCGACGGCGGCGGACAGGGCGACGCCAGCGAAGGGCACTCTCCGCAGGGGAACGCCCAGGATCCGGACAAGCTCAACGGCAAGGTCCTGCGGCTGGACGTCGACGGGCGGCAGCCGTTCGCGATCCCCGCCGACAACCCGTTCGCGGAGGGCGGCGGCCGCCCCGAGATCTACGCGCTCGGCTTCCGCAACCCGTGGCGGCTCGCCTGGGAGCCGGACGGCGAGCGGCGGCTCCTCGTGAGCGACGTCGGCTACGGCCGGTACGAGGAGATCGACGTCGTCGAGCGAGGCGGCAACTACGGCTGGCGGATCCGGGAGGGTGCCCACTGCCTCGACATCGCCCAGCCGCTCCAGGAGACCAGCGGCTGTGACGAGACCGGTTCCGGCGGCGAGCCACTCATCGACCCGGTGGTCGAGTACAGCCACGACGACGTCGGGATCGCCGTGGTCGGCGGGTACGTGTACCGCGGAACGGCGCTGCCGGCGCTGCGTGGGCAGTACGTGTTCGCCGACTTCAGCGCCGACTGGGTCAACACGCCCACCCCGCGACCGACGCTGCTCGTGGCGTCGCCGTCGGCGGACGCGGGTGCGGTCTGGGCGTGGCGACGGCTGGCGACGGACGCGCCGCTCAGCCGCTTCATCTCCGGGATGGGCGAAGACGCCGACGGCGAGCTGTACCTGCTGACCCGCGGCCAGCTCGGGCCGGATGGGGAGACCGGCGAGGTGCGCCAGCTGGTGGCGCCGGGCGGCTGAGCGAGGCTCCCCGAACACTCCGCGCTCGTTGGGCGGGGTTGCGACGGCTCATAGACTGGGCGTCCGGCTCCGTTGACGAGGGGCCTTCCCGGGACCGCGGAGAGGCGATGCGCGCTGGGGATCGGGCACGCCGGGGCGCGACGTGGCTGTTGCTGGGGGCGTCGCTCGCCGGGGCGCTGCTGTACGTCGGCATGCGCGTGGTGCTGCCCTCGGACGGCGGGCGCATCGCGTTCTACGGCGATGCCTGGTCGTCGGCGGGCATCGCGATCGCGCCCATCGACCGGCCGCAGCCCGACCTCGAGGACGGTGATCGGGTCGAGTCGATCGCGGGTCGCTCGATGGAGGCGTGGGCGGGCCTCGTGCTCGATCCCGCGGTCGCGCGGCCGGCCGGCGACCCGGTGCCGTACACGGTGGAGCGCGCAGGCGAGCCGTCGTCGATCAAGGTCCAGTGGGCACCGCCACCGGTCGGCGCAACGCTGGCGGCCGGCTGGAGCGTGATCCTGTTCTCGATCGCGATCGCCGCCGTCGCGGCGCTCGTGTTCGCGCGCCGACCGGACGTGCCCGCCGCGACCGCGCTGGTCATCGTGGCGTCCGGTGCCGCGGGCAGCAGCGTGCCGTGGTACCTCGGGGCGACGACCAGCGATGTCGCCCTGGGTGGTCCGTTCCTGCTCCAGGCGCTGCTGACCGCGGGCCTGTACATGGTCATGTGGCCGGGTGCCGTCCACCTCGGCCTCGTGTTCCCCTCCCCGGCGCCGGTGCTGAGCCGCCACCCGCGCCTGGTCCCGTCGATCTACGCGGTCGCGTTCGGTGGGTACGTGGCGCTGCTGGCGCTGAGCCGCCTCAGCAGCGCGTCGCTGCTGGACTGGATCGGCACGTGGCCCAGGGCGCAGCTCGCCGTCGTGGTCCCGTGCCTGCTCGTCTGGCTGGTCCTCGCCGCGCGGGGGTACCTGCGGCCGTCCGATCCCGTCGCACGCAGCCGCAGCCGGTGGGCGGCCCTGGGCGCCCTGACCAGCGTGGTCCTCGGCCTGGTCCTGTTCCAGGTCCCGGAGCTCGTCGCGGGCACCTCGCTCGTCCCGGCGAGCTGGATCGGGCTGATCGCGCTCCCGCTGCCGGTCGGGCTCGCCATCGGCATCCTTCGGGACCGGCTGTTCGACATCGAGGTCGTCCTCAACCGGACGCTCGTCTACGGCTCGCTCACGCTGGTGGTCATCGCGGTGTACGTCCTGACCACGATCGGGGTGGGGACCGCGGTCGGTCCGGGCCACGGCTATGTCGTGGAGCTGGTCGCCATCGGCCTGGCGGCGCTCGTGGCGCTGCCGCTGCGCGACATCCTCCAGCGGTCGGTCAACCGGATGATGTACGGCCAGCGCGACGAGCCGCTGCGGGCGATGCGGCGCCTGGGCACGCGGCTCGAGGTGGCGGCCGAGCCGGACCGGGCCTTCCCGGCCATCGCCGAGACGGTCGCCGACGCCCTGCGACTGCCGTGGGTCGTCGTCGAGGTGACCGACGAGCTCGGCGCGAGCCGGATCGTGGCGGAGCGCGGGGCCCCGGTGGCGACCGTCGAGTCCATCGACCTCGTCCACGGCGCAACGCCGGTCGGACGGCTCGTGCTGGGCGTCCGGAGCGGCGATCGCGGGTTCCGCGCGGACGAGCTGGCCCTCCTCCACGACCTCGCGCGCCAGGCCGGCGCGGCGATCCATGCCCAGCAGCTCCGTGACGCGCTCGCCCGGTCGCGCGAGCAGCTCGTGGTCGCCCGCGAGGAGGAACGGCGGCGCCTGCGACGAGACCTCCACGACGGGCTCGGGCCCGCCCTGGCGGCGATCGGCATGCGGGCCGAGGCATCGGCCGCCGTGCTCGAGGAAGACCCCGCGAACGCCCGGCGCCAGCTCGACGAGCTGAGCGCGGAGGTCCGCGAGGCCCTGGCCGACGTCCGGCGCCTGGTCGACGGCCTGCGCCCGCCCGCGCTCGACGAGCTCGGGCTGGCCGGAGCGATCGGGCATCAGGCCGCGCGGCTCGACCGGGGATCGACGGCGGAGGCGGGCGCACCGGGCGACCCGCGGACGGCCGCCATCCACGTCGAATGCGAGCCCGCGCCGCTGCCCGAGCTGCCGGCCGCGGTCGAGGTCGCCGCCTACCGGATCGCGGTGGAGGCCATGACGAACGCCGTCCGCCACGCCGGCGCGAGCGCGTGTCTCGTCCGGCTGCAGGCCGGCAGCCAGCTGACGGTGGAGGTGACCGACGACGGCCGCGGCTTTCCGGACTCGCCGCGGTCCGGGACCGGCCTCGAGTCGATGCGCGAGCGGGCGGCGGAGGTCGGTGGCGAGGTCGCCGTGGAGCGCCGGCCCGAGGGCGGCACCCGCGTCTTCGCCCGGCTGCCGATCGGACCGGCGACGACGTGACGGATGCCGTGACGCCGATCCGGGTCCTGATCGCCGACGATCACGCCGCGTTCCGGGGCGGCCTCCGGGCGCTGCTGGCGACGGCGGACGACCTCGAGGTCGTCGGCGAGGCGGCGACCGGCGACGACGCGGTCGCGGAGGCGAGACGGCGACAGCCGGACGTCGTGTTGATGGACGTCAACATGCCGGGCATCGACGGCGTGGAGGCCACGCGCCGGATCGTGGACGGATCGCCGCACGTGGCCGTCCTCGTGCTGACGATGCACGACGACGACGAGACGGTGTTCGAGGCCGTGCGGGCCGGGGCACGCGGCTACCTCCTCAAGGGCGCCCAGCGGGCCGAGCTGGTGCGGGCGATCCGGGCGGTCGCCTCGGGCGAGGCGATCTTCGGTCCCGGGGTCGCGCGGCGGCTGATGGCGTTCTTCGCGCGGCCCGTGCCGCGGGTCGACCGTGCCGCCTTCCCCGAGCTCACCGATCGCGAGCGGGAGATCCTCGAGCTCGATCGCCCAGGGCCGGTCCAACACGGAGATCACGGCGACGCTCGTCCTGTCGCCGAAGACCGTGCGCAACCACGTCTCCAACATCTTCTCGAAGCTCCGGGTGCGCGACCGCGCCGAGGCGATCGTCCGCGCCCGCGAGGCCGGGATGGGGACGGGCGCACCGGACTGAGGCCCACGGATCGGGACACGGATCGGGACACCGGTCCCATGACGGCGGGACGTGCCGGGCGCGATGGTCCGGTCCGGAGACATCCCGTCGTGGAGAAGCCCATGGTCCGCTCGTTCTCGCGCCAGGCCCTGCCGCTCGTGGCCGGCGCGTTCGTCGCCTGTTGCATCGTCCAGGTGTTCCTCGCCGGGCTCGGCGTGTTCGACGACCCGGGTTCGTTCGTGACCCATCGCGAGTTCGGCTACCTGCTGGGCTGGTTCACGCTGGCGATGCTGGTGTTGGCGTTGCTGGGGCGGGAGCCGCGCCGCATCGTCGGGCTGACGATCCTGGTGCTGGTCCAGTTCGTGTTGCAGTCGGTGTTCGTCGCGTTGCGTGCCGACTACCCCGCGGTCGCCGCGCTCCATCCCGTGAACGGCTTCCTGATCCTCGCGGTGGGCTCGATCATCGCGCGGCTGTCCTGGCAGGTCCGCCATGAGGCGGCGCCGGCGATCGCTTCGTCGGCCGCGACGAGTGGGGCGACGACGTCGACCGAGGCCGGTTGATGGTCACGCCTGGACGCTGCCCCCGTGCCTGAGTCGATCACCGTGGCCGGCGTCCTCCTGGTCGTCGGACCGATCCTCGGCGCGATCCCGGTCGCCAACCCCAGCCTGTTCCGGGTGTGGTCGGCCTCGCGCGACGAGCACCTGGCGACCATCGGCGCCCATCGCCTCGCCTGGACCCTGCTGAACCTGGGGTTCGGGTTCGCGACCATCGCGACGGCCGCAGGGTTGGCCATCCTCGCGCTCGCCGCCGAACCAGACCAGTACCCGCGCGGCGTCGCTGGTCGCCGTCGCGCTGGCGTATGGCTTCGGGGGCGCGCTGTGGTGTGCGGTCCTGGCCATCCGGGCTCGCACGACCCCCGCCCTCGCTGACCTCGTCCGCGACGGGAGGCCGACGGAACCGGGCGAAACCCTGCTCGGCGCCGCCCAGGGCGGGCTGTTCGGTGCCTTCGTCGTCGCGACCTGCGCGGCGCTGACGGTGCTCGGGCTCGTCCTGCTCGCGACCGGCGGGGTCGCGGCACCCGTGGCCGTCGCGACGGTCGTCGTCGGGATCGCAACCGCGGCCTGGCTCGTGGTCGCCGGCGACATCATCCCCGCCGTGCTGTACCTGCCCACGTTGCTGATCGGCGTCGCCCTGCTCGCCGGCTGGACCTGAGGGAAGGAGCCCACCGATGGATCGTTCGGCATCGGTCACTGCGGCCACGGGCGAGGTCGGCCCGGTCGACCGCGGCGCCCGCGCCGCGGCGGCCCTGCTGCTGGCCAGCGGCATCGTCGGGGGCATCAGCCTCGCTTTCCTGGTCGGGATGTTCGTGGCGTTCGCGGCAGGGGCCCAGTCGGCCGGCATGGCGCTGGGCTTCGTCAACGACAACCTGGGCTGGGTCACCTGTCTGCTCGCGGTGCCGGCGGTGATGGCCATCCACGGGCTCGTCCGGCGCGCCGCGCCGACGCTCAGCCTCGCCCTGGTCGTGCTCGGGCTCGCCGTCGTTCGCGGCGATCGCGGTGCTCAGCCTCCTGCTCGTGACGGGGGTCCTGACGTTCGAGGAGCAGATCGGCCCCGTCTCGATCGCGTACCTCGGCCTCGGGGTCTGGCTCGTCGCGACGGGCTACCTCGGGAGCCGGGCCCGCACGATCCCGAACGGCGCCCGATGGGGCCTGTTCGCGGCGCTCTACGTCGGCTACCCGTTCTGGGCCGTCCGGACGTCCCGCCTCATCGACCCGCCCGCTCGTCGCGCCGGGGGAACGAGCGCCTCGTAGACTGTGCGGCCTGGCAGGGAGGATCGGACATGTACACCTGGCTCGTCGCCCTCCACCTCGTGGGCTTCGCCCTCTTCCTCGCGATGCACGGGGTCTCGATGTGGGTCGCCTTCCGGATCCGCGGCGAGCCGAACCGCGACGTCGTGGCGGCGCTCCTCGGCCTCTCGTCGCGCGGGAACCAGGTCATGTACCTGGGCTTCCTGCTGCTGGGCATCGGCGGTCTCGGCGCCGCGGCGCAGGCGGGCTGGCTGACGGCCGGCTGGGTCGTGGCGTCGTACGTCGTGATCACGGTCGTGATCCTGCTGATGTACATGATCGGCGCGGGGTTCTACTACCCGCTGCGCGAGGGCCTCGAGGGCACCGAGAAGACGCCCCGGCTCGACGACGCCGAGCTGGCCGTACGGCTCCAGAACCGCCGTCCGGAGACGCTCGCGCTGATCGGCGGAGCGGGGCTGCTGATCCTGATCTGGCTGATGGCCGTCAAGCCGTTCTGACGACTGCACCGCGCGACGCCCGCGCGGATCGACGCTCCGCGGAAACCGCCCCCCGGGCCGCGTCGTAGAGGTCCCTGTCACTGGTCCCCGAACCGGACAGGAGAACCACACGATGCGAATGATCCGAGCGGCCGTGCCGCTCTTCACCCTGAGCCTGGTGCTCGCCGCCTGCTCGAGCGGCACCGGCGCCACGCCCGCCGCGAGCGTGCAGGCGCCGACGCCCGCCGCCAGCGAGGCCGCCCCGTCCGCGGCGGCCGGCGCCGTCACGGTGAACCTCGTCGACACGCCGCTGGGCAAGGTCCTCGCCGACGGCACGGGCAAGACCCTCTACGTGTTCACGGTCGACACCGCCGGCAAGTCCAACTGCAGCGGCGACTGCCTCGCCAACTGGCCGGCGCTCGCGTCGGACGCCGTGCCGACGCTCGGCGAGGGCCTCGATGCCGAGGACTTCTCGACGATCAGCCGCGACGACGGCTCCAAGCAGGTCGCCTTCTACGGGCTGCCGCTGTACTACTTCGCCGGCGACACGGCCCCGAACCAGACCAACGGCCAGGGCGTCGGCGGCAAGTGGTTCGTGGTCGATGCCGAGGGCAAGATGATCGGCGCCGCGGCGTCGGCGGCTCCGAGCGCCGAGGCGTCCGCGGCCGCGGGCGGCGTCAAGGTCGATCTCGCCGACAACGCGCTCGGCAACATCCTCGTCGGCGGCGACGACGGCCTGACGCTGTACGTCTTCACGGCGGACTCGGGCGGCAAGTCGAACTGCACGGGTGACTGCCTCGCCAACTGGCCGGCGCTCACCTCCGACGGCGCGCCGACCCTCGGCGAGGGCCTCGACGCCGAGGACTTCGCGTCGATCACCCGCGAGGACGATGCCACGTCCCAGGTCACGTTCTACGGGCAGCCGCTGTACTACTTCGCCGGCGACACGGCCGCGGGCGAGACCAAGGGCCAGGGCCTGGGCGGCAAGTGGTACGTGGTCGATGCCGAAGGCAAGATGATCAAGTAGCCCTCCCGGCGGCGGGTCCTCGACGATCCGGGCCCGCCGCACCCTTCGCTAGACTCGGGCGATGCGCCTCGCACACGTCCGGGAGCGACACGCCGCCGCAGGGGCCGACTGGCGCCTGGCGGCGGCGCTCAATTCCGGCGGCCGGCGATGGGTCGACCTCGAGATCGCGCGGCGCCGCGCCGTCGGGGCGGACGCGAATCTCGCCCACGACAGCTCGCTGCATCGCCAGCGGGTCACGACGCTCGACGACCATCTCGCCCGCGGCCTGCGCGTCGAGGCCCTGCGCGACCTCGTCGACGGGTTCGTCGCGCGCGACGACGCGGACGACGCGCTCCTCGACGCCGACGACCTCGCCTTCGGCCCGCCGATCCTCCGCCCGCCGTCGTTCCGCGACTTCTACGCCTTCGAGCGCCACGTCCGGACGATGTGGGAGCGCCGCGAGCAGTCGATCCCCGAGCCCTGGTACCGGCTGCCGATCTTCTACTTCTCCAACGTGTCCGAGCTGCGCGGCCCGGACGACCCGGTGCGGGCGCCCAGGGGCTCCCTGGAGCTCGATTACGAGCTGGAGGTCGGGGCGCTGATCGACAGCCCGGCGACGGACCTCGCCGAGGAGCATGGCGAGGACGC
This sequence comes from uncultured Chloroflexia bacterium, assembly GCA_963767945.1. Taxonomy (GTDB): domain Bacteria; phylum Chloroflexota; class Limnocylindria; order Limnocylindrales; family CSP1-4; genus CAIXZV01. The sequence goes on from CAVYGH010000016.1 coordinate 59,155, forward strand.
GATCGGCGGCTACTTCGTCCTCAACGACTGGTCGGCACGGGATCTCCAGCGCGACGAGAGCACGCTCCGCCTCGGGCCCGCGAAGGGCAAGGACTTCGCCGTGTCCATCGGGCCCTGGCTGGTCACGCCCGACGAGCTGGCCGACCGACGGGCGCGACGGCGCGACCGGACCCGACCTCGCCATGGTCGCGACCGTGCGGACGCACGATGGGCGCTCGGTCGAGACGACGCGGGGCACCTGGTCGAGCGCCCACTACGCATTCGGGCAGCTCGTGGCCCGCGCGTCCGCGGACGTGCGGCTCCGCCCGGGCGAGATCCTCGGCAGCGGCACCGTCGGCGGCGGCTGCCTGCTGGAGATCCGCGAGGAGACGCTGGGGCGCTACCTGGAGCCGGGCGACGAGGTGACCCTCGAGATCGAGCGGCTGGGTCGGCTCGTGACGCCGGTGGTGGCCAGGCCGGCGTGAGCGCGAAGGGCCGCGGGACCACGGAGACTCGCTCGCCCGCGGCCGATCTCGTGATCGTGCCGGCGACCGCAGACCGCTGGGACGACATCGCGCTGATCCTCGGCGGCGACGACGACAAGGGGTGCTGGTGCCAGCCGTGGCGCGGCGGCACGGGTCGCTACGGGACGGCGGAGGCGGGCAGCCGGCCGGCCGCGCTCCGGGCGCAGCTCGAGCTCGACGTCCCGCCCGGGTTCCTCGCGTATCTCGACGGCGAGCCCGCCGGCTGGTGCGGGGTCGCCGTCCGGACCGAGGCGCCGCGCCTGGTCAACTCGCGGACGATCCCGGCGATCGACGATCGCCCGGTGTGGGCGATCGGCTGCTTCCGGATCCGCGTCGGCTACCGGCGGAAGGGCGTCGCGCGGGCGCTCCTGGCGCACGTGGTCGAGGCGGCCCGCGAGGCCGGCGCGCCCGGCGTCGAGGCCTACCCCATCGATCCGGGCGGCAAGCGGGTGGACGTCGGCTTCGCCTACGTCGGACTCGCCTCGATGTTCGACCAGGCCGGCTTCCGCCGCGTCCTCGAGACGGATGCGCACAGCGCGGGACTGCCGCGGCTCCTCGTTCGCCTCGACTTCTGACGGCGCCCGGGCGGTCGCTCCGGGCCTATCGACGCTGCCACGACGCTCCGCCATCGACGACCCAGGGTGCCAGCGACTGTCGCCCCGACCGAGGTCCACGAGGTACGGCTCCGGGTTGCCGTCCGCCGACTCGGCGGAGATCTGTTGATCGTCCGGCGACCAGAAGACGTCGCTGGTGCTGCATTCGATGAGCGGGTGACGCGGGTCGCCGATCAGGTCGCATGGCCCGCCGTCGATCGGGACCACGCACGTCTCGCCGTTCTGGAGGCCACCGACCACTCGAGTGCCGTCGTTGGAGAGGTGCCCTTGCCGCTACCGGCAACAGGATCTCGGCGCCCGTCTCGAGGTCGAGGATGCGCGTCTGTTGGCCGTACTCGCCGGGTCCGTCGATCTGGTACGCCAGGCGACGGCCGTCGGGCGTCCAGCCGAGCGGGCGCAACGCGGAGCCGGTGTCGGGCACGGGAAGTCGCTCGACACTGCCGGTGTCGACGGTCACCAGGAAGAGCCCGTTTCCGGAGGCGTCGCTGCCGTAGAACAGCAGCTGGCGGCCATCGGGCGGTCGCCAGTACGGCTCGATGTACTGATAGGGGAGGTCGAGCTCCCGGACGCCGCCGCCAGCCGTATCGACCAGGAACACCGAGTTCAGTTCCCACGGGCCGAGTCCATGGCGTCGCGCTGATGGCGATCGACCCTCCATCCGGCGACCACACGACGGAGTCGGTGTCGATGTCGACGAAGGCGTCGGGTGTCAGGACCAGCTCGTTGCGCCCGTCGGCATCCGTGACGCCGAGCAGGATCCCGTTCGGCGCGTCGCGCAGGAACGCGATGCGACTCCCGTCGCGGGAGAACCGCGGCGTCCGCTCGACCATGGGGCCGGCCACGACGGCGCGGCGAGCGCCGGTCGCGAGGTCCACCGTGAGGATGTCGCCACTCGCGCCGTACGCGACCAGGCCGTTCTCCGCCCGTCCGAACGGAGGCGGGCATGCGACGCTGGGAGCCGGCGTACAGCACGCCCCCGAGCGCCAGGACCACGAGGAGCGCGGCCACGGCGAGGAACCGCCACGGGATCCTCGGCGGCGCGATCACGCCGGAGGTCGCGAAGGCCATCGGAAGCCACCTTTCGGGGAACGCCCAGGATGGGCGCTGGCGCATGCCGGCGCTCTCCAGGAGGATGTCGTCGAGGTAGTCGGCGTGGGCCAGCTGCGCCTCGGCACCCAGGAACTCGCGCAGCTCGCCCTCCAACCGGGCCCGCCGGTCGGGGCGCTCGAAGGCGGTCATCGGGAGCCTCCCGCGGGCGCGGCGGTGGGCGCGTGGGAACGGCGGTGGGAACGGCGGTCGCGCGAGCGACCGCGTCGAGCTCGGCTCGCATCGCATCGACGGCCCGATGCAGCCGGGACTTCACCGTGCCGACGGGCACGCCGAGCGCGGCGGCGGCATCGGCCGTCGGGAGGTCGAGGTAGTAGCAGAGGACGATGACTGCCCGCAGCTCGGGCGCGATGCGCCCGAACGCGTGGGCGATCTCGTCGTGGTCCGCCAGGCCCAGGCTCGGGTCCGGGATCGGGGCATCGATCGGGATCAGGTCGACCTCGACGACGCGCCGACGGCGACGTCTCGTCTCAGTGAGCGCGGCATTGGTCAGCAGCCGATGGAGCCAGGCGTCGAATCGATCGGGATCGCGAAGTCCGGGCAGGTCTCGCCAGGCTTTCAGCAGGGTCTCCTGGACGACGTCCCGAGCGAGCTCGACGTCCCGGACGATCATCCGGGCGGCCGCGTCCAGGCGCGGGATCGCGGCGCCAGCCAACACGGCGAAGGCGTCATGATCGCCCCTCCGTGCCCGCTCGACGAGGCCCCGCTGGTCCACGTCTGCCCCTCATTCGTGCGCGACGCACCTGGCCGCGCTGACAGGGTATGGCGACGCGCAAGCCCCGGCGGTTCCGTTTTTGGTCGCGGCAGCCGCTGAACGAATCGGCCGGAGGCGGCTCCATACTCGGTGACGTGGCCACGGAGGCCGCGCGACGCCGAGGGGTCCCGATGCGAGTTGGGCTGGTGGAGCGGGCGATGGGCGGCGACCAGGAGGCCTTCGCGGCCCTGGCGGCCGAGTCCGTCGACGGCTGCTACCGGCTCGCGTACCGGATCCTGCGCGACCCGCATCGCGCACAGGACGCGGCCCAGCAGGCGCTGCTCGGCGCCTGGCGCGACCTGCCGACGCTCCGCGACCCGGAGCGCTTCGACGCGTGGCTGCATCGCCTCACCGTCCACGCCTGCTATGCCGAGGCCCGGAGCGAGCGACGATGGGTCGCCCGCGTGCGGGTCATTCCCAACGACACCTCGCTCGAACCGGACGTGGCGCGCTCCGTCGCCGCCCGGGACGAGCTCGAAGGCGCCTTCCGCCAGCTGACACCGGAGCAGCGGGCGGTCGTCGTCCTGCACCACCACCTGGGGTATCCGCTCACGGAGATCGCGGCGACCTTGGGCATCCCCGCAGGGACCGCGCGGTCCCGCCTCCACTACGCGGTCCGTCAGCTGCGGGCCGCGCTCGACGATCCCAGCGCGTCCCTCGTGACGTCCGAGGAGCGACCCGCATGAGCCGAACCTATACCGATCCCGACTTCGAGCCCCGCGTCGCGGACTGGCTCGAGGCCGATCCCGACAGCGCGCCGGCGGCGGTGCTCGGCACCGTCCTGGCCGCGCTCCCCTCGATCCCACAGCGGCGCGCCTCGCGCGTGCCGTGGAGGTTCCCACCCATGAGCTCGTTCGCCAAGGTGGCGGTCGCGGCGGTCGCGGTGGTCGCCGTCGGGACGGTGGGCATCGTCGCCCTCCAGCCCGGCCGGCCCGGCAACGTCGGATCCGCCCCGACTCCCACGCAGACGCCCACTCCTACGCCCACGCCTACGCCTACGCTGGCACCCACTCCGACGCCCGCACCGTCGCCAACGGTGGCGCCATCGCCGGCCCCGCCACTGACCGGATCGTTCACGTCGTCCATCCACGGGATCTCGCTCTCGTATCCCGCCGGATGGACCACGAGGCCTGCCACGGAGCCGTGGACGACCGAGGCGAAGCCCTACTACACCGATCGGAACTTCGACATCCTCGAAGACCCCTGTGCAGGACGAACCTGTTTGTCGGCGTGGCCTCACAGCCCCTGGCCGGCAAGACCGGCGACCAGTGGGCGGCAGACTTCCTCGGTGAGGACTGCGGTCCCACGGAGCCGGTCACGATCGACGGCGCCGCGGGCCTCATGAGCGAGGGTTCCGTGCATCATCGCCACCGTCACCAGCGGCGGCCGAGGCTACTTCGTCTGGCTCTATACGCCAACCTCCAACGAAGGCTTCGTCTTCGAACCCTACGATCGGGCGTGGTTCGAGCAGCTCCTCGCCACGGTGGACCTCCGCCCGAAGGACGCCGTCGACGCGGCGCCGTAGCCCAGCCAGTCGCCTGCGGCACACCCAGCGACATCGACTGGCCTCCCTTGACGGGGAGGCCAGTCTTTTCGTGCGCATCTGAACGTTTGGCCGTCAGCCTGAATCGATACCCGTAGACCGCGCCACGAAGGCGTGGCCACCCGGAGGCCGAGGTGGATCGAGACCTCGTCGAGCGGGCCCGAGCGGGAGACCGAGACGCGTTCGCGCACCTGGTGCACCAGGTCAGCGATCGGCTGTACGCGGTCGCCTTCCGGATCCTGCGGGACACGGGGCTCGCCGAGGACGCGCTGCAGAACGCCCTCGTCACCGCGTGGCGCCAGATCCCGCACCTGCGGGACGCGGATCGCTTCGACGCGTGGATCCATCGCGTCCTGGTCAACAGCTGCTACGTCGAGGCGCGACGCACCCGGCAGTGGAACGTCCGGATCCGGGCCCTCCCGGATCACGACGGGCCCTCGACGCCGGATGACAGTCGCGCCACTCGCCGACCGCGACGAGCTGGAGCAGGCGTTCCGCCGGCTCCCGATCGACCAGCGATCGGTGTTCGTCCTGCACCACTACGTCGGGCTGCCGCTGGTGGAGATCGCCGAGACCCTCGGCATCCCCGCCGGCACGGCCCGCTCGCGACTCCACTACGCGACCCGGGCGCTGCGCATCGGCCGTCGAGGCCGGGCGCGAACCCGTCATCGAGCAAGGACGCCTGGCATGACCGACGACAACGCCTTCGACCGCGTCGCTCGCGACTGGTTGGAGATCGGACCGGTCGACGCGCCCGACCGGGTGGTCGGGGCCGCCCTGCTCGAGATCGAAACGACATCCCAGGAGCGGGATCTTCGGATCCCGTGGAGGTTCCACCACATGTCGATGACGCTTCGCGTCGCCGCGGCCGCGATTCTGATCGCGGTGCTGGGCGGTGGCGCACTGATGGTCCTGCGTCCCGCCGCGAACGATGGCGGGGTCGGAGGCTCGCCGCCGACCCCGTCGCCGTCGCCCTCGCCGGCGCCCTCGCCGTCGCCGACGGCTGCGCCGTCCATGCCGCCGCCATTGACGGGGACGTTCACGTCGTCCACGAACGGGATCTCGATCTCGTACCCAGCCGGCTGGAGCGTACAGGGCCGCCACAGAGCCGTGGACGACGACCGCCTGGCCCGCCTTCGAGGATCCGGCCGGCGACCTCATGTACGACCCCTTACTGAACACCCACCTGTTCATCCTCCTGGCCTCCCAGCCGTTGGCCGGCAAGACCGGCGCCGAGTGGGCGGCCGACATCCTCGGCGCGGAGGATTGTGCTGGGACGGTGCCGGTCACGATCGACGGGGCGTCCGGCCTTGCCGGGGTCGAGTGCAACGTCGCCGCGGTTGGCATCGACGGCCGCGGCTACTTCGTGATGTTCTATACGTCGGATGACGATCCATGGGTCGGCGAGGTGTACGACCGGGCCTGGTTCGAGCAGCTCCTGACGACGATCGACCTCCGCCCGGAGGACCTCGCGAGCGCGTCGCCGTCGCCCGCGTAGCCCGCGGCCGCGCCGCACCGTCGCGGACCCCGGACCTAGACTGGCCTCCTCACCCCGAGGAGGCCAGTCGCGCATGTACTACGTCTCGCGAGGCTCCATCCCGCCCACGCGGCACACGCAGCACCGGGCCGCCGACGGCAGCCTGTACGCCGAGGAGCTGTTCGGGGTCGAGGGGTTCACCGGTCGGAGCTCGCTGCTCTATCACGTGACCCCGCCGACGCGGACCCATCGGATCGAGCCGGGGCCGCGGATCGTCCTCGAAGCCGCCGACGACGGCCTCCACCGCCACCGCCTGACGAAGACCGGCGCGGTCGAGCCCAAGGGCGACGCGATCACGCGGCCGCATCCCGCTGTACTTCAACCACGACGTCGTGTTCGGGATCGTCCGGCCGGCCGGGCCGATGCCCGAGAACCGCTTCTACCGCAACGGGATCGCCGACGAGATGCTGTTCGTCCACGAGGGCACCGGCGTCTGCCGGACGATCTTCGGGGACCTCGCCTACCACCCGGGCGACTACCTGGTGCTGCCGATCGGCACGACCTGGCGGCTGGATCCGGACGCGGGCTCGGAGCAGCGGATCCTGTACCTCGAGGCGCCGTCCGAGATCGAGCCGCCGAAGCGCTATCGGAACGACTACGGGCAGCTCCTCGAGCACTCGCCCTACGGCCAGCGCGACCTCCACGCCCCGGAGTTCCGCGAGCCCCTCGACGAGCACGGCGACTACGTCATCGACGTCCGCTCGAGCGACCGGATCACGGCCTACCACTACCGGCACCACCCGTTCGACGTCGTCGGCTGGGACGGCTACCTGTGGCCGTTCCGGTTCGACATCGCGGACTTCCAGCCGATCACCGGCCGCGTCCACCAGCCGCCGCCGGTGCACCAGACGTTCCAGGCCCGGAACTTCGTCGTGTGCTCGTTCGTGCCCCGCAAGTTCGACTACCACCCGCTGGCGATCCCGGCGCCCTACAACCATTCGAACATCAACAGCGACGAGGTCATCTACTACGTCGCCGGCAACTTCATGAGCCGGCGCGGCGTGGACATCGCCTCGTTCACGCTGCATCCGGCGGGGATCCCGCACGGGCCGCACCCCGGCACCGCCGAGGCCTCGATCGGCAAGGAACGCACCGAGGAGCTGGCGGTGATGGTCGACACGTTCCACCCGCTGCACGTCACGCAGGCGGCGATGGACCTCGACGACGCGAACTACCCGTACTCGTGGTTGCCGCCCGAGGACGCCGAGGCCCACGCACGCGAGCTGTCGCGAGCGGGCCCGGAGGCGTTCCCGGACTGACCCGGGCGGTCACCCGCCCGACGGCACCTGCCCCGGCTCGGGTGACCAGACGTCCATCGTGGTCAGGATCGACTCGACCAGCTGCACTCCGCCCCATAGCGGGCGTTGCCGGGAGAGTCGCCGCGCCCGATCCCGACGACGGTGACCATGCCGGCTGGTGTTTGGCAGACGCCTGCACCCCGTCCAGCGACACGAGGTCGCGGGCGGCCCGCGGTCTTGCCAACGCACATCGGCTCGGCCCGTCCGCCACGGTCTCGCACGCGATCGTGGCAAGGTTCGCCTGACCAGCGACCAGGCCGGATCTCGTCGTCGCCCACGTCGCCGGTCAGCTGAGCCAGGGCCTGCCGTCGGGTCCATCGTCCAGATGTCCGGGCCCCGCCGCGAGCCGAAACGAACGCGATCCGGTTCGTGACCGGCGACCACGACGGGTGGTCGTCGTCGACGTCGTTGCTCGTCACCTGGTTCGGTGCGCCGCCATCGACGGCCTGCGCATAGAGCTCGAAGTCGCCGTCGCGACGACTGTCGAACACGATGAGCGTGTCGTCCGGCGACCACTCCGGGTTGCCGTCGGCTTTCCCTTGATCGGTAACCCGGGCTCCGCCGGTGCCATCGGCGTTGACAATCCTGATGCCATCTTCTGCGGCCCAGGCGATCTGCGTGTTGTCGCGCGACCAGGCGGGTTCGACGTCGTGGCCCGGCATCGGGATGACCTGTCCGGTGCCGGTGCCATCCGCGGACCTGACGACGATGTCCCCGACGCCGCCGGTTACCTTCGACAACGCGATGACGCCGATCAGGTCGACCTGGGCAACGCGACACCCGGTGCGGCCGAGGGCGATGCCGGGGCGGTCGTGGCCGCGGGCGTCGGCGGTCGACGTCGGCTCCGGCGCAGCCGCACGTGGCCCGACGTGCCGGAACGCGTGAACAGGATGCGCGACCGGCGCCGATCGCGACCGCGACCACCGCGACGACGGCATAGCGAAGGAGTTGAGGCATCAGGGGGAACCTCCACGGCACGCGCAGGGCGCGCCGCTGTGGGGTCCGGGCGATCTCGGTCAGGGCTGCGTCGACGACCCGATCGGGCAGTTGGTCGTGCTCGGGCGCCAGGAAGGCGTCGAGCATCCGTTCGGCGTCGATGTGTCCGGTCATGACGATCGGCCCCCTGCCGCGGCTGCGAGCCGTGCGTCGGCCTCGAGCGCCGCGCGCATCGCCCGGTGGGCGTAGTGGAGCCTCGAGCGAGCGGTGCCGGCGGGGATGTCGAGCACCTCGCCGATCTCGTTCGAATTCGAGGCCCAGGTAGTGGTGGAGCACCAGGATCGCCCGCTGCTCGGGCGGCAGCCGCCGGAACCCGCGCTCGACCTCGTCGCGATCCGCGAACGAGGCGAGATCATCCGGGGCCGCCGGTCCGTCGATCGGCAGGACCCGGATGGACGAGATCCAGGCGCGCTTGCTGCGCGCCTCTGCGTAGCAGGCGTGGACGAGCATTCGCTGGAGCCAGGCGTCGAACCGCTCCGGATCGCGGAGGCGGGGCAGCTCGCGCCAGGCGATCACCAGCGCCTGCTGCACCGCGTCCTCGGCGAGGCCGACGTCGCGGACGATGCGGCGCGCGATGCCGAAGAGCCGATCGCCCCGCGTTCGGGCCAGGATGGCGAACGCCTCCCGGTCTCCCCGCTGGGCCTGCTCGACGAGATCGCGATCCACTCGGTCCGCCCTCTCGGTGGCGCGCATCGGGTGCGCCGTCCGAGCCTACAGAGTGATCACCTCTCGGGAGTGTTCAAACATCGACGTATCGCCTCGTTCGGCGGGCATCCCGCAGGCGGCGATGGACCTCGACGATGGGAGCTACCCGTATTCGTGGTTGCCGCCCGAGGACGCCGACGCGCACGCCCGGGAGCCGTCCGAGCGCGGCCCGGAGGCGTTCCCGGACTGATCTGGGGTGTCAGTCGTCGTTGAGGACGGCGAGCAGGGTGTCTTCGGCAGCGGCCGGGTCGGCCGTCGACAGGTACCGGATGTTCGGCGTGTCGCACGTCGGACGGGTGAAGCCCGACTCGGGCCCCTCGGACTCCTCGACCTCGATGCATGCCGGGCTGAATGCACCGATCGTGTAGCCCGCCGCCGGCTGCGCCGCGAGCGAGTCCCAGAGATAGAACGAACCGTCGGTCATGTACGGGTTGGCTTCGAACAGCTCCGCCACGACGCGCGCGCCGGCGGACTCTGCCGCGTCCGTCACTCGTCGTGCGAACTCCGTCCTCAGGGGTACCTGGTTCGTCCCGTCGAGCGAGACCAACGACGGGTTGATGCCGCTCCCGACCACGACGTTCAGCGCGTGCGGGTCGACGTACACGTTCCACTCGGCGAGCGCGTTGCCCTCGGGGGCGCCGCAGCAGACGAGATTGCCCGGGACGTGCAGCGCCCCGCCCATGATGAAGACGGGTCCGACGCGCTCCGCCAGGGCAGGGTCACTGCGCAGGGCATCGGCGAGGTTGGTGAGCGGTCCGGTCGTCAGCACGGTCAGCGACTCGTGCTCCGCCGCGAAGGTCGCTGATGAGATCCGCGGCCGTCGACGGCGAAGGCGTTCGCTCGGTCGGCCCCAGCTCGAGGCCGGAGCCCGCGTCCACGTGCTCCCGCCATTCGTCCGGGAACGCGTGCGAGCCCGCCAGGGGCGTCTCGCGCCCGCAGGCGACGGGAATGTCCGGCGCGTCGAGGCGGTCGAGCAGTCGAAGCACGACGTCGACGCCGCCGGCGCAGTGCGCTTCGCCGGTTCCGGAGACGGTGATCCCGACGACCTCCACGCTTGGCGACGAGACGAGGAACGTCAGGGCGACGAGGTCGTCGCCCGCGACGTCGGTGTCGATGAGGAGCGGCCGACGGAGGGCGGCGCGGGCGTCGGTCGCGTCGTCGCGGCGGCGTGGATGCCGGCGGCGATGTTGCCTGAAGCGATGCCGCCGCCGGGAGCGGCGACATCGTTCCGGCGGGCGTGCGCCGTCGCAGGCGACGACCGTCGAGCGCGAGGAGGAGAGGGCGCGACCTGGAGCCGAGCCCACGCCGTGATCCTGCCCCGCGAGCGTAGGTCGACCCGCGCCGGCGGCAGCTGCCCGGGTTCCGGCTCGTAGACGTCCATCGTGGTCAGGATCGACTTGACCAGCTGCACTCCGCCTCCGTACCGGGCCGTCGCCGGAAAGTCAGGACCGCGCCCGAGCAGGACGATGGTGACCAGGCCGGTCTCGGCATCTGCGATGAGTGCGGGCACGCTCGCCGGACCGGACACCAGGATCGCGGGTCGACACGCGGTCTTGCCGACGCACATCGGCTCGACCACGTAGCACGCCTGAGCCGGGTCTGCTGGGTCGTACTCGCGCACAGGTTCGCCTCGACCCATGCAGCAAGGCCCGTCGCGCGAGGTGATGTCGGCACCTGATCCGGCCGGCCTCTGACACGCGAGCAAGGCGATGTCTTCCTCGTCTGATCTGCGGATTCAGAAGCACTCCCAGGATCGTGGCGTCGGGGTCCTTGCCCTGGTCGCTCGCCTGCCACCTACGCGTGGCCCGCGTCAACCTGGCCTCCAGCCGTCGGGAGGCCGATCGTGAGCCCGTACACGGGGGACGTGAAGGGCGTGAATCCGGTGATCCCCGGTGCGACCTCGGACGGGGCGGGCGTGGCGCGAGGGAGCGGTTGTCGGCGAGGGCGTCGGGCTGGGCGTCGCGCTGGCGATACGGTCGGCGAGGTCCGCCGATGGGTCGAGGTCTGGGCAGCCCGATGGCAAGCGCGCCGACCACCACCGCGACGACCGCGGCGGCGCCGGCGAGGGCGAGGAACTTGGACATCGTGGGCCTCCACGCGGGCAGGCCGAGGCCCGCCCGCGATTGGGGCGTCGTCCGGACGGCGGTCGAGATCGCACGGCGTGTGGAAGACGGAAGGTCCGCCGGGCCGTCATCGAGCCACGTGGCCAGGATGACGTCGGGATCACGCGGTGCGTTCATGCCGACCAGATCTCCGCAGATTCGAGGGTGGTTTCAACGGCGATCGCCCCACGGAGGGAGCGGGTCGCGTGATGAAGTCGGGACTTCACGGTGCCGACCGGCACGCCGACGATCTCGGCGATCGCGGCGAGCGGCAGGCCCGCGTAGTGGTGCAGCACGAAGACCGCACGGTGCTCAGGAGTCAGCTTGGCGAACACGTGCTCGATGAGGTCGCGGTCGTCGACCGAGACCGTCGGGTCGGGGCCGGCCGGTCCGTCGACCGGGAGCGCCCTGATCCGGGCTCGACCACCGTCGGCGGCGGCGAGATTCGTCGTAGCACGCGTTCACGAGCAGGCGATGGAGCCAGACGTCGTAGCGCTCGAGGTCCCGCAGCTTCGGGAGGTCGCGCCACGCCAGCAGGAATGCCTGCTGCACGGCGTCCTGGGCCGCTTCGACGTCGCGCAGGATCCGATACGCGATCGCGAAGCAACGGTCGCCGTCGGCGTCGACGAGCTCGCCGAAGGCGACGTCGTCGCCTCGCCTCGCCCGTTCCACCAGCGGTGTCCGCATCTGGACGCCTCGTCTGCGAGCGCCATGTCTGGACGCTTCGCAGGGTAAAGGCGGTGGAGGCCGACGGATGGTTCAAAGCCCGCCGCGAGCCCGCGGCGGGCAACGCCGGTTGTGATCGCCGCGCGGACAGGGCACGCTAGCCCGGATCATCTGCGAACTGCCCGGAACCGTGTAGGGATGAGGTGAGCTGGCGTGGCCGTCGACGTGCGCAAGTGGGTCACGTTCTCGGAGGAGATCCTGAGCGAGGGCGGCCGAGACCTCGACAGGCCGCTGCGCCGCGTCGCCGTCGCGGCGGTCCTCGTCAACCCCTACGCGGGCCGGTACTCCGAGGACCTCTCGGAGCTCATCGACGCCGGCGAGGTCCTCGGCGACGAGCTGATGCGCCGGTGCAAGACGGCGCTCGGCGACCCGGTCGAGGCGTACGGCAAGGGCGGGATCGTCGGCGAGCACGGGGAGCTCGAGCACGTCGCCGCGGTCCTCCACCCCAAGTTCGGCGCGCCGGTCCGCGGCCTCGTCGACGGCGTCTCGATCCTGCCGTCGGTCAAGAAGCGCGGCGGCATCGGGGCCCACCTCGACATCCCCGTCCACCACATCAAGGCCATGCTCGTCCGCTCGCACTTCGACGCGATGGAGATCTGCGTGCCCGACGCGCCGATGGCCGACGAGCTGCTCGTCGCCCTGGCCGTCACCAACGGCGGCCGCCCACACGCGCGGGTCGGCGGACTCAAGGCCGAGGACGCCGTCGGCACCGACGGGCTCCACTGACGCCGGCCGCGCGATCCCCGATGCGAACGCTGATCACCGGGCTCGGGGAGGTCGTCACCGGTGACATCGCGGCCCCGCGCGCCGACGCCGACTCGATCCTGATCGAGGATGGCCGGATCGTCGCCATCGGCCGCGGCCTCGACGACGACGCCGACGTGGTCATCGACGCGAAGGGCGTGACCGCGTTCCCGGGCCTCATCGACTCCCACGTCCATCCCGTGTTCGGTGACTGGACGCCGCGCCAGCGGACGACGCGACTTCATCGAGTCCGAGCTCCACGGCGGCGTGACGTCGATGATCTCGGCGGGCGAGGTCCACCTGCCGGGGCGGCCGAAGGACATCGTCGGCCTCAAGGCGCTGGCGATCGTGGCCGTTCGCGCCTTCGCCAACGTTCGCCCGGCCGGCGTCAAGGTCCACGCCGGGGCGCCGATCCTCGAGACCGGCCTCGAGGAGCACGACTTCGCGGAGCTCGCCGACGCCGGCGTCGGCCTCATCGGCGAGGTCGGCCTCGGCTCGGTGAAGACGGGCGCCCAGGCCGCACCCATGCTCGGCTGGGCGCGGCAGCACGGCATGGTGTCCACGTTCCACACCGGCGGCCCGTCGATCGCGGGCTCGAGCGCGATCCGCGCGGACGTCGTGCTCGAGGCGCGCCCCGACGTCGTCGGCCACATCAACGGCGGCACGACCGCGCTCCCGGACGCCGACATCGAGCAGCTGGTCGCGAGCGGGATGGCGATCGAGATCGTCCACTGCGGGAACGGGCGCGCGGCGCTGTACGCGATCGGGCTGGCGAAGGAGGGCGGCGTGCTCGAGCGCGTCATCCTCGGCAACGACGCGCCGTCGGGGACGGGCGTCGTCCCGCTCGGGATCCTGCGGACCATGGCGCACCTCGCCTCGCTCGGGGGCGTCGCGCCCGAGGTCGCCGTCTGCCTGGCCACCGGCAACACCGCGCGTGTCCACCGGCTCGAGACGGGCACGCTCGCCGTGGGCCGCGAGGCGGACATCGCCCTCGTCGACGCGCCCCAGGGCTCGGCCGCGGACTCCGCGCTCGGTGCGCTCGGCCGTCGGCGACCTGCCGGGCGTGGGCATGATCCTCATCGACGGCAAGCCGATCATCGGCCGCAGCCGCAACACGCCGCCGGCCGGTCGCGCACCCGAGGTCGTCAAGGGCCCGGGTCTCGCGGCGGCCGGGCACTAGGCGCGCGGGAGGGGCGATGGCGGGGCAGATGCAGTTCGGCCTGCGGCTGCCGTCGTTCGCGCTCGGCGACCAGACGGCGTCGCTGGCCGAGATGGGCGGCTACCTCCGGCGCGCCGAGGACCTCGGCTTCAGCACCGCGATGCTGATCGACCACCTGCTGGTCGCGCCGCCCGCCTATCGGACCACCTGGCTCGAGCCGATCACCCTGCTCGCCGCGCTGTCGGGCGTCACCCGCACGATCCAGCTGGGCACGCTGGTCCTCGTGCTCCCGTTCCGCGAGCCCGTCCAGTTCGCGAAGCAGTGGGCCACGCTGGACCAGCTCTCGGGCGGGCGCTCGATCCTGGGCGTGGGGGTGGGCTGGATGGAGGCCGAGTTCGAGGCCGTCGGCATCCCGCACCGGGAGCGGGGCGCGCGCATGAACGAGCTGCTCGAGCTCATCACCGCGCTGTGGACGCAGGACCAGGTGACCTACGAGGGCCGCTTCTACCGCGTCCACGACCTCACGCTCGACCCGAAGCCCGCCCAGCGGCCGCATCCGCCGATCTGGATCGGCGGCGGCACGCAGCCGTCCGAGAAGATCTACGGCCAGCAGGTCCCCACGGTGGAGCCCGTGCTGCGCCGGATCGCGAAGTACGCCAGGACGTGGGTCCCCCACTCCTCCGCGACGGCCGAGATGGTCGACCGCGACTGGGACGACCTGCGGCGGTACATGGTCGAGTACGGGCGGCAGCCCGACGAGATGTCGCGCGTGTACTCGAACTTCGTGCACGTGCTCAAGCCCGGCGAGCGGCCCGAGGACGCGGCGCCGCTGTTCCGGGTCTACTCGGGCATGGACCTCGACTACTGGCAGCGGTACTACCTCCTGGGCGAGGCGGAGGACGTCGCCGACCGGATCCGGGCCAAGGTCGCGGCGCTCGGCGGCGTCGACCACCTCGTGCTGAACCCGCTCAACTGGGATCCCGCCAACCTCGAGCGGCTCGCGACGGACGTCCTGCCGAGGGTGGCGGCCTGACCGTGGCGGCCGGCGTCACCAGCCCGCTCCCGCCCTACCTCCGCCCCGACCGACTGGACGACGCGCTCGCGATCCTCGCGGTCGAGCCGCGGCTGGTCGTGGCCGGCGGCACCGACGTCTACCCCGCCTTCGCCTCCCGGCCGATCGACCGGCCCGTGCTGGACGTCACGGCACTGCCCGCGCTGCGCGGCGTCGCCGACGACGGGGACGCCTGGCGGATCCCGGCCCTCACGACGTGGACGGACGTCGCGGAGGCGGAGCTCCCGCCCGAGCTCGACGGGCTGCGCGCGGCGGCCCGCACCATCGGCGGCCGCCAGATCCAGAACGCGGGCACGATCTGCGGCAACGTCGTCAACGCCTCCCCGGCGGCCGACGGGCTGCCCAACCTGCTGGCGCTGGACGCCCTGGTCGAGATCGCCTCGGCCGATGGCGTGCGGGTGGTGCCGATCGCGGACTTCGTGCTCGGGAACCGCCGGACGGACCTCGCGTCGGGCGAGCTGGTCACGGGCCTGCGGCTGCCGAAGGTCACGGGCGCGGTGGACGGCGCGGCCCGGTCCACGTTCCTCAAGCTGGGGTCGCGGGCCTACCTGGTGATCTCGATCGTCGCGGTGGCGGCGGTCCTCGTCGTCGATCGCGGGGTCGTCGTCGACGCGCGGGTCGCGGTCGGGGCGTGCTCGCCGGTGGCGCGGCGACTACGCGGCCTCGAGCGCGAGCTCCGGGGCCGGCGAGCCGGGCCCTCGCTGGCCACGGTGCCGGCGATGGAGCACCTGTCGCCGCTGGCGCCGATCGACGACGTGCGCGGCACGGGCGACTACCGCTGGGACGCCGCGCTGACGCTGGTCCGCCGGGCGATCGCCGAGGTCGCGGCGTGATCGTCGAGACGGGCCTCCGGTTCTCGGTCAACGGCCGCGACGTCGAGGTCCGCACCGACGGGCGCCGACGCCTCGTCGACGTGCTCCGCGAGGACCTCGGCCTGACCGGCACGAAGGTCGGCTGCAACGCGGGCGACTGCGGAGCGTGCACCGTCCGGCTGGACGGCGAGCAGGTGTGCTCGTGCCTGGTGGCCGCCGGCCAGGTCGAGGGACGGCGGGTCGACACGATCGAAGGCCTGGCGCCGGACACACGCCTGTCGCCGCTCCAGCAGGCGTTCCTCGCCTGCGGCGGCGCCCAGTGCGGCGCCTGCACCCCCGCGATGCTGATGGCCGCGGACGACCTCCTCGCGCGCGTCGCGCAGCCCACCGAGCGGGAGGTCCTCGACGGCCTCGGCGGCGTCCTCTGTCGCTGCACCGGGTACACGTCGATCCTCGACGCGGTCCGATCCGTCGCCACGGGCAGCCCGGCCGCGCCCGTCGACCCGGGCGTGGGCGAGGCCGTCGGGGCGAGGCTGGCGCGGACGGACGGCGTCCCGAAGGTGACCGGCGCCGAGCGGTTCGGCGACGACCTGCCGGCCGATGGCGCGTGGCACGTTCGCGCGGTGCGCTCGCCGCACGCCCACGCGCGGTTCCGGGTGGGCGACCTGGCGCCGCTCCTCGCGCGCCACCCGGGCCTCGTCCGAATCCTGACGGCCGACGACGTCCCGGGGGACAACCGGTTCGGGATCTACGCCACAGGGCAAGGACCAGCCCGTCCTGGCCGATGGCTACGTCCGGTTCCGCGGCGAGCCCGTGCTGGCGCTGGTCGGCGACGCCGCCACCGTCGCCTCGATCGCGGACGACGACGTGCCTATCGAGTGGGAGCCGCTGCCGCCGGTCGTGGGCATGGACGCCGCCCTCGCCGCCTCCGCTCCGCGGCTCCACGAGGCGTCGCCCGGCAACGTGCTGGTCGAGGGCCTCGTCCGGCTGGGCGACGTGGACGCCGACCTCGCGGCGGCCGCGGTCACGGCCAGCGGAACGTTCGAGACCACGTACGTGGAGCACGCCTATATCGAGCCCGAGGCGGGCACGGCGCGCCTCGTCGACGGCCGTGTCGAGGTGTTCGCCACGACCCAGACGCCGTACATGGACCGTGACGAGCTGGCCCTGATCCTCGGCCTGCCCGCGGACCGGGTGCGGGTCATCCCGAGCGCCTGCGGCGGCGGCTTCGGCGGCAAGCTCGACCTCTCGCTCCAGCCGCTGATCGCCATCGCGGCGCTGCTCCTCGACCACCCGGTCCGGGCGGTCTACCCGCGACCCGAGTCGATGGCCGCGACCACGAAGCGTCACCCCGCGCGGATCCGGGCGACCTTCGGGGCGGATGCCGAGGGGCGCCTGACCGGCGTCCGGGTCCACGCCGACTTCGACACCGGCGCCTACGCCTCGTGGGGGCCGACGGTCGCCAGCCGCGTGCCCGTGCACGCGATGGGGCCATACGAGGTCCGGTCGGTCCTCAGCACCAGCCGCGCCGTCTACACGAACGGGCCGCCGTCCGGCGCCTTCCGCGGCTTCGGCGTGCCGCAGGCGGCGATCGCCCACGAGGCGCTCATGGACGACCTCGCCGACCAGCTGGACATCGACCCGCTCGAGCTCCGCCTGCGCAACGCGCTCCGGGCGGGCTCGCGGACCGCGACCTCCCAGGAGCTGCGGGCGAGCGCCGGCCTGCCCGGCTGCCTCGAGGCCCTTCGCCCGCGCTGGGCGGAGCTGCGGGCCGAGGCCGCGGCGGCCAACGAGGCCTCGACGGGCGACGAGGCCTCGACGGGGAGCCGCGTCCGCCGCGGCGTCGGCGTCGCGGCGATGTGGTACGGCATCGGGAACACGTCGCTGCCCAATCCGTCCGAGATCGAGCTCGGGCTGCGGGCCGACGGCGCCGTCGTCCTGTTCTCGGGCGCCACCGACATCGGGCAGGGCTCGAACACGATCCTCGCCCAGATCGCCGCCGACGCGCTCGGGGTGCCGGTCGCCTCGATCGAGCGGGTCGGCCCCGACACGGACCTCTCGCTCGACGCCGGCAAGACGTCGGCTTCCCGGCAGACGTTCGTGTCGGGGAACGCGACGCGGCTCGCCGCCGAGGACCTCCGGCGCCAGCTGCTGACCCTCCTCGAGGCCGGGGCCGACGCGGCGCTCGAGATCGACGGCCCGCGCGTGTCGGCGAGGGACGGAGAAGCGGTGTCGGTCGTCGAGCTGGGCGAGCTGCCGGCCGCGGCGCGCGACTGCGTGTTGCTGGGGCGCGGCACGTACGACCCCCAGACGACGGCCCTCGACGCGGACGGACAGGGGATCCCCTACGAGACCTACGCGTTCGGCGCGCAGGTCGCCGAGGTCGACGTGGACCTCGACCTCGGGACGGTGAAGGTTCGCCGCGTCGTCGCGGCGCACGACGTCGGGCGAGCCATCAACCCGACCCTGGTCGAGGGCCAGATCCAGGGCGGCATCGTGCAGGGCCTGGGCATGGCGCTGATGGAGGCGTACGTCCCGGGCCGGACCGACAACCTCCACGACTACCTGATCCCGACCGTCGGGGACGCCCCGGCGATCGAGTGCCTGCTGATCGAGGACGCCGAGCCGGCCGGGCCGTTCGGGGCGAAGGGCGTCGGCGAGCCGGCGCTCGTCCCCACGGCCCCCGCGATCCTGGCGGCGATCCGCGACGCGACCGGCGCCCGCATCGACCGCGTCCCGGCGACGCCGTCGCTGGTCCGCGCCGCGATCCGCGCCGCGCGCGACATCCGACCCACTGGGCCTGGCCGCTCGACGCCGTAGGTCGATGGACACGCGGAACCTCGGCTCGACCGGGCTCGCGATCCCGGTCGTGGGCCTCGGCTCGTGGCGCACGTTCGACGTGCCGGCGGACCGGCAGCCGGAGGTCGACGCGGTCGTGACGGCGACGTTCGACGGCGGCGTGCGTCTCGTCGACAGCTCGCCGATGTACGGCCGGTCGGAGGCGCGGCTCGGCGCGGCCATCGGGCCTCGGCGTGCCGAGGCGATCGTGGCCACGAAGATCTGGACGTCCGACGTCGCCGACGGCCGGCGGCAGTTCGCCGACCAGCTCCGATGGTTCGGCCGCGTCGACCTGCTCCAGGTCCACAACCTCGTCGCCTGGCGGTCGCACCTGGCGTGGATGGAGCGCGAGCGCGAGGCCGGGACGATCGGCTGGCTGGGCGCGACGACCTACCAGCCGTCCGCGTTCGGCGAGCTCGAGGCCGTGATGCGGTCGGGGCGGATCCACGCCGTCCAGGTGCCCCTGAACCCGGTCGAGGACGAGAGCGCTCGGCGGATCCTGCCGCTCGCCGCGGACCTCGGGCTGGGCGTGATCGCGATGCGGCCGCTGGGCGAGGGCCGGCTGGTCCGCGGATCCTTCCCGGCCGAGCTCGCGGCGGCCGGGCTCGCCGGCTGGCCCGAGGCGCTGCTCCGCTGGTGCCTCGCCGACCCCCGGCTGACGGTGGCGATCCCGGCGACATCGTCGGCCGCGCATGCCGCCGCCAACGCCGCGGTCGGCGAGCTGCCGCCGCTGGCCCCGGACCTGCGCGACCGGATCGGCCGCCTCGCCCGCTCGGGCAGCTGACGAACATGGATGCAACGCCGCGCGGCGTTCCCGTGTTGAGGGAGGCGTGATCACCATCCCGGCGCCGCTGACCGAGGCCGGGCTCGTCGCGGCCGTCGACGACCTCGCGGCCGCCGACCCGGCGCTCGGCGCCGTCGTCCAGCGCTTCGGCCCGCCGCCGCTGTGGGCCCGAGAGCCCGGCTTCCCGACGCTCGTCCACCTCATCCTCGAACAACAGGTCTCGCTCGCGTCGGCGAAGGCGGCGTTCGACCGGCTCCGGACCACGGCCGACCCGCTGACGCCGGCTTCGCTGCTCGCCCTCGACGACGCCCAGCTGCTGGCCATCGGATTCAGCCGCCAGAAGAGCCGCTATGCGCGGGCCTTGGCCGCGGCCGTCGACGACGGATCCCTGGACATCGGCGGGCTCGCCGCGCTGGACGACGACGCCGTCGACGCCGCGCTGACCGCGCTGCCCGGCATCGGGCCGTGGACCTCCACGATCTATCGGCTGATGGTGCTGCTGCGCCCGGACGCCTGGCCGGTCCACGACATCGCGCTCGCCCAGGCGCTGGCGGAGCTGCGTGGCCTGCCGGCCCGGCCCGACGCAGCCGAGATGCTCACGCTCGCCGAGGCCTGGCGACCTCGTCGCGCGGTCGCGGCGAGGATCCTCTGGCATCACTACCTGTCCACGCCGCGCCGGCGGCCCGGCGCCGGCTGAGCCGCACGCCCCGGTCAGTCAAGGACGACGAACGCGTCGACGTCGACCCGCCCGTCGCCGAGCGGCCGGATCTCGAGGGTGTGCGGCCCGTCCGTCGCGATCGCGGTGGCGAACACGATCCGGCGATAGCTCCGGCTGCCCGCCTGCAGGTCGACCGTCGCCACCCGGATGCCGTCGAGCCAGACGCGGGCGCGGCCGGCGTTGGGGGCACGCCGGCTGACCCAGGCGATCGAGTCGCCGGTGAACGCGAACGTCGCCCGTCGCCCGGTCGCTGCCGTGTGCTGCGAGTGGCCGCCCGAGAAGCGGTCGTCGTCGGCCTTGGCCCACGACGCCTTCCAGTCGATGGCGCCGGAGCGCTCCTGCGGCCGGCGGACGTGGATCGAGTCCCACTCGACGAACGCGCCCTGGTTCGCGGCACCGTCGGTGGCCCGGACGCGGAACCGGGCCGTCGTCCCGACGGCCAGCGATCGCACGATGCTGGTCGACGTCGGGCTCGGCAGGGCGACGGACGTCCAGGCGCCGCCGGTGACCTGTTGCTGCAGCTCGTACCCCGTCACCCCGGAGCCGGCGTCGGTCGCCGTGCCAGGACAGGCGGACGGGCACGGTCGAGGTCCCGATGGCCCCGGGTGCCACGGTGGCCGCGACGTCGTCGACCGTGGGCGGATCCGCGTCGGGCGGCGGCCCGTCGTCGGGGTAGATCGCGATCTCGAAGGTCACGGTGTCGCTGGCGTCGTCGGGCTTGTCGTACGGCGCGGACGCAGGAAGGCCCCAGTCCTCGAGGCCACCGTCGTCCTTCGCGTTGACGACGACCGTCGCCAGCCAGGGCTGGGTGCCCGGCGTGAAGGTCAGGACCCCGTCCGAGTCGACGGCGGGCGGGTCGGCGAACTTGTCGGAGGACGGAGCCATGATCTCGAACGAGACCTGCTGGTTGCCCTCGTTCGCCGGCCCGGGCGAGATGTCCGTCGCCCATGGGATTGAGACGGGCCCGTCGCCGACGTGGGTCTCGATCAGCAGCGGTCCGGGAGTGAAGCTCGGCGGGTCGTTGACCGGCGAGACCCAGATCCGATACGTCGCCTCGTTGGAGTGCGCCTGCCCGTCGAACGCGCGATAGGTGATCGAGTCGGACAGCCAGTTGCCGTCCGGCTGATCTCCTCCGGGCGTGCTGTAGTCCTTCGCGGGGCGGTACTGGAGCCAGTCGGTCGGGTCGTTCTCGATGACCGCCGCCTCGCCATGCGCCGGCTGTCCGATGAGCTCGACCGACAACGGATCGCCGTCGGGGTCGCTGTCGTTCACCAGCGGTCCGCACCCGATGCCGAGGACTGACCAATCGTGCCAGTCCTCCGGGATCGGATACGAGCCCCCAAACACGCCGGGGGGCTGCAGGCACGCGGGGTCGTCGACCGCGACCGGTGGCGAGTTCTCGGCGGCATGGGCGGGTGATGGCGCGCCGGCGAACAGCAGGCACAGCGACGTGGCGGCGGTGACGAACCGGCGCATCCGTGGAGTCCCCTCGTGGATCGGACGCCCGCTGCGTCCAATGCCATGATCGCCCGGCGAAGCCGGCGTGGAATGACCCATTCGTCACGGTGTGGGCCGTCGCGGACATGGAGGGGCGCCGGGCCGACCCCGCGGCACCGGCGCCCAGGAACCTGCGAGGCCTACATCAGGCCGACGACGTGGCCCTCCGGATCCGCGAACAGCGCGATCGTCGTCTCGGGAGCGACCTCGGTGAGCGGCATGATCACCCGCCCGCCGGAGGCCTCGGCCTTGGCGAGGACGCCCTTCGGGTCGTCCGAGTGGACGTAGAACGTGACGAAGCCCGGGCCGCCGTCCTGCGCGGCGCCGACGCCGGCCGTGAAGTCGCCCCAACGCGCGAGCCCGTAGCCGCCCGGGTTGTTGGTGTCGAACGTCCAGCCGAGGACGTCCTGGTAGAACGACTGCAGCTTCGCGCCGTCCTTGCCCGTGACCTCGACGTGGATGACGTGGTTGCCCATGTCTCGAGCCTCCTGGCCGCTTGCGGCGGCCCGTCCGTGGCACCGCCCTTCACGACCATGACGACCGAGCGCGGCCCGAATCGACAGGCACCCGGCGGACTGTCGGGTGCCGTGACTCGAACATGGGTCAGATCGCCAGTCGCCGTGCACCGGTAATGCGCGAAATCACCGGATCCGTGCCGACGGCACGCTCATTCAGGCACGCTTCGACACACTGTTGAGTCAGGGGCCGCGGGCGAACGACGGGTCGTGGCGGGCGTCAGCGGCCGAGGACCTTGTCCGCCTTGCGGTCGATCTTGGCCTCGTCGGCCTTCGACAGGTTGCCCTTGTTCTCCTGCTGCGACGCCCGGGCCTTCGCGTTGCGCGCGTGAGCCTTGTCGGGCATCGGGTACTTGCGCTCGTCCGGCAGCCCGAACTGGGAGTCCTTCAGGCTGTCCTTCTGCTTCTCGCTCATCGTGGCCATCGATGGCCTCCTTCCGGTTGCCGCGGAGCGCCGCCCCCGATCGGCGACGGAGCGCCCTCGACCACCGTCCGCCCGGCCACGAGACGTGTGCGCGACGAAGCGCGGCCGCGGGGATAACAGCGGGATGGCAGTCGCGATCGGCGGTCGCCGCGGTCCGGCGCGCAGGACACGCTAGCGGGCGGCCGCGACCGCCTTGGGTGCCCGGCCGTTCGTGCTCGAGGCGTGCTCCCGATCCTTCAGGATCCGCATCGCGGCGAGCTTGCCCGGCGCGCCCATCACGCAGCCGCCGGGGTGCGTGCCCGAGCCGCACTGGTAGTAGCCATCGATCGGCGTCCGGTAGTCGCTCCAGCCCGGGGCCGGCCGGAAGAAGTACATCTGTGGCGCGAGGAGCTCGCCCGCGAAGATGTTCCCCTCCGACAGCCCGACCGTCCGCTCGATGTCGAGCGGCGTCCGGACCTCGCGGTGCAGGACGAGGTCACCGAAGCCCGGGAAGAACGACTCCAGCGTCCGCTGGACGGTGTCGCCCAGGTTCTGGCGCTCCGCGTCCCAGTCGGACTCGCGCAGCTTGTACGGCGCGTACTGGACGAAGCACGACATGACGTGCTTGCCGGGCGGGGCCATGTCCGGATCGATCGTGCTCTGGATCGCGCAGTCGAGGTACGGCCGGCTGCTGTACCAGCCGTACTTGCCCTCGTCGAACGCGCGCTCGAGGTACTCCATCGAGGGGCCGACGTTGGTGAAGCCGCGGAAGTGGTCCTCGCGGCCGGCGAGGGCCGGGTACTGCGGCAGGCCGTCGAGCGCGAAGTTCACCTTGGCCGACGTCCCCTGGAACCGGAAGCGCCCGATGGCATCGACGAGGTCGGTCGGCAGCTCGCGCGGGTTGACGAGCTCGAGGAACGTCCGGCGCGGGTCGAGCGCGGACACCACGATCGGCGCCTCGAACTCCGTCCCGTCCTCGAGCGCGACGCCGGTGGCGCGCCCGCCCGAGGTCATGACCTCCGCGACCGGCGCCTCCAGGCGGATCTCCGCCCCGAGCGCCCGCGCGGCGCGCGCCAGCACCTGGGTGAAGCCGCCGTTCCCGCCCTTGTGGAACGACCACGCGCCGAACTCGCCGTCGTGCTCGCCCAGCAGGTGGTAGAGCAGCACGAGGCCGGACCCCTGCGAGTACGGCCCGACCCTGGTGCCGATGATCGACGACGAGGCCATGTAGCCCTTGAGCACGTCGGACTCGAAGTAGTCGTCGAGGAAGTCCGCGGCCGAGCCGGTCAGCAGGCGGACCGCGTTGTGGAGCACGTCCTTGGGGAGCGCGCGGAACCGGCCGCCCAGGCCGGCGAGCGCCATGAGCTCCTCGGGATCGTCGCTGAACAGGTTCGGCGGCGGCGCGTCGAGCAGCGGCTTGAAGGCTTGGAGGACCTTGTTCAGGTCGTGGTTGAAGCGGTCGTAGGCGTCGGCGTCGTGCTGGCTGTGGCGCGCGATCTCGCGCTGGTTGACCCCGTGATCCTGGCCCAGCAGCAGGTAGTCCCCGTTCTCCATCGGGCAGAACGTCGACGACATCAGGAGCGGCATGAACCCGTGCTTGACGAGGTCCAGCTCCTGGACGATGTCCGGCCGCAGCAGGCTCAGCGCGTAGCTGAATGTCGTGAACCAGTGGCCCGGATACAGCTCCTCGGTGATCGCCGCTCCGCCGACGATCGGGCGCCGCTCCAGCACCAGGGTCCGCAGGCCCGACTTGGCGAGATAGGCGCCGTTGACGAGGCCGTTGTGGCCGCCGCCGACGACGATGGCGTCGAAGCTGTGCTCGGTCGTCGTCATCGTCAGGCCGTCCTTCGCTCGGGGTTGTAGAGGGGCGGGCGCGCCGTCTCCGCGGCGACGTGGACGTAGCGGTGGCTCACGGGGACCTCGAGGTAGACGCGCGAGCCGGCCTTGGCCGACTCGACCGGCACCCGCGCGATCGCGATGTGCCGCTGGAGCACCGGCGAGTACATGAAGCTCGTCGCGAACCCGACCTGCTCGCCGTCGGCGTCGTAGAGGAACATCTCCTCCTGGACCGGCGTGTGGTCCTTGGGCGGGATCAGGCCCGCCTCGTCGTGGATGCGGTCCCAGTCCTTCCAGTCGACCACGAGCCCGGTGGTCCGGAAGCGGGACGTCTTGTCCGCGACCTCCCGCCGGATCGCGTCGCGCCCGATGAACGCGCGATCGTCGGTCTCGATGCCCTTGAGCATCCAGGCCAGGCCGAGCTCGTGGGGGGTCGCGCGATCGGCGTCCGTCCAGGCGAACCGACTGTTCGCGAAGTCGACGTCGAGCAGCAGCAGGCCGGCCTCGATGCGGGTCATGTACAGCGCCTGGAGGCCGAACGGCAGCACGCCCAGGCCACGGGTCGCCTCCCAGATCGCGTCCCACGCGGGCAGCGCGTTCTCCGCGCGGACCCAGATCTCGTAGCCGAGGTCGCCGGTATAGCCCGTTCGCGAGATCGTGACCTCGCAGCCGCCGGCCTTGCCCTTCGTGATGCCGAAGTACGGCAGCGCCTCGACCGAGGGCGACAGGCCCGAGACGATCCGCCTGGCCCGCGGCCCCTGGATGCTGAGCACCGCCCAGTCCTCTGAGACCTCCTCGATGGCGACGTCATCCCGCCTCGTCACGAGGTCGGCGAAGTAGGCGAGGTTCGGCTCGGCCGCGGTCAGCACGAACTCGTCCTTCGCGTGCCGCAGGAGCACGCCGTCCTCGACCACGAACCCGCGGTCGTCGCACCAGATCGCGTACATCCCGTGCCCGGGCGCCAGCGTGCGCGGGTCGCGCGCGAGGACGCCCGCCAGGAACGCCTCGGCGCCCGGACCCGAGAACCGGTACTTGAACAGCGGCGAGGTGTCGAACAACCCGGCCGCGTTGCGGACGGCGAAGTACTCGAACTTGTCCGAGAGCCCGTACTTCTCGGCGGCGAGGTAGCCCGACCAGTGACTCCACAGGCCGGACTCGTTGAGCGCCGAGGTGCGGGCGTGGAACGGGGACGTCCGGATCATCGCGACGGGGGGCCTCCGGCTTTCAGGAGGACCGACGGTACTCGACGGCGGGTCCGGCGTGGCGACGCGTTGCCCGGCGCGCATCAACCGCCCGCCGCCCGTCAACCGGGCGCGACGCGGACGGGCTAGACGGTCACCGGCTCCGGGAGCGTCTCCTCCTCGTTGTTCGGCGTGGACGTGATGCCCCAGCCGCCGAACACGTTGGTGCCCTCCAGGCGGAGCGTCGGCGCGTCGGCCGATCGCTCGATCTTGGGACGCCCGTCGCCGACGCCGCCGATCCCGACCAGCTTCGTCTCGACGTTCCACGACTCCGGGACGACGAGGCTCCCGCCGCCGAACAGCGTCTTGATCTGGAGCGTCGCGCCGGCCGGATCCAGCGTCGCGTCGCGCAGGTCGACCTCGCCGCCGCCGAACATCGTGGTCACCGTCCCGCCGCGGAAGGCGCCGGACTCGCTGTGGAACTCGAGCGGCCCGAAGGACGCGACGAGGTCGACCTCGTCGGCGGCCGGATCCGGCGCGGCGACGTCGCGTCGCTTCATCGCGGCGTAGATCGCGGCTCCGATCATGAACGTGAACCAGGCGACCAGCAGCACGCTGATGGCCCGCAGGATGGTTCCCATGACGGCACTCCCATCTGGCGGGGCGGACGTTTCCCCGGGTCCGGCAAGCATGCACCCGATCCGGCCCCGGGTCGAGCGCCGAACGGCTCGCGAGCCGGGACGGACGGCGGCTGGCCGTATCCTTCGCCCATGCCCCTGTACCAGCTCGCCGATCCGATGCCGCCGATCGACGAGCCCATCGTCCTGGCCGCGTTCGACGGCTGGGTCGACGCCGGGGCGGCGGCGACCAGCGTGCTGTCGATCCTGTCCGACGAGGGCCAGCCGGTCGCGACCTTCGACCCCGACCAGCTGTTCGACTACCGGTCGCGTCGCCCGACGCTCGAGATCCGGGACGGCCGCCTGTCGTCGCTGGCATGGCCCGAGGTCACCCTGCGGCTCGCCCGGTTCGGCGGCCTCGACCTGCTGGTCCTGTCGGGCGCCGAGCCCGACGATCGCTGGCGGCTCCTCGCCGAAGCCGTCGTCTCGATCCTCGGGGACCTCGGCGCGCGCGGCTGGATCAGCCTCGGCGCGATCCCGGCCGCGGTCCCCCACACCCGGCCGGTCCCGATCCTGGGCACCGAGTCCGAGGCCGGCCTCCTGCGGGGCGGCGTGACCGCCGGCCCGACGGGCATCCTCCGCGTCCCGTCGGCGGCGCTGTCGATGCTCGAGATGGCGGTGTCCGACGCCGGCATCCCGGCGGTCGGCTACTTCGCGCAGATCCCGCACTACGTCCAGGGCCCCTATGCGCTTGCCGCGGTGGCGCTGATGCGGGCCGTCGAGCGCCACCTCGACGTCGAGCTCCCGCGCGGTGACCTCGCCGACGAGGCGCGGCAGCTTCGCGAACGGCTCGATGCCGCGACGGCCGCCGACGACACGACCCGCCAGTACGTGGAGCGTCTCGAGGCGATGGTCGACGAGTCGCGGCTGCCCGAGGGCGACGACCTGATCACCGAGATCGAGCGCTACCTGCGCGACCAGAGCACCGGGTCGGCGTAGGGCCGGCCCGACGGGCGCCGAGTCGTCAGTAGCGCTCGCGCCGGACGTTCACCTTCTGGCCCCGGATCGTCGCACCGCGCAGCGCGCTGATCACGCGGTCCGCGGCGTCGGCAGGCACGTCCACGAGCGAGAACCCGTCGGCGATCTGGATCGCCCCGATGTCCCCGCCGGAGACGCCGGCCTCGTTGGCGATCGCCCCCACCAGATCGCCGGGGCGCATACCCGCGGCCCGTCCCGCGCCGACGAACAGCCGGGTGACGTCGGTGCTCGCGGGCGCCCCGCGCGGTGGGCGCATGATCGGGCGACCCTCGGCGTCGCGCCAGCCGCTGACCCGCACCCCGCGGGCGGCCGCCGAGGCGGCGTGAGGCGCCGGTCGATGCTGGCGGTTCGGCCGGCCGTCGCCCGGGCCGGGCGCCTCGAAGCCACCGCCCTGCGGGGGCGGGGCGCCGCGGGACGCCGGCGGCCGCCGGAAGGGGGCGTCCCGGGCCGTCGCCCCGCGAGCGACCGCGGGCCTCGGGCGCCGTCCCGGTCCGTCCCGGCCGCCCGGCCCACGCTCGGCGAACGACGGCAGCGTGGCGGGCGCCAGCTCGGTGGTGTCCTCCGCGCCGCGGGCCTCCTGGTCGGCGAGGCTGATCGCGGCGAGGGCGATGTCCACGAGGTCGAACTCGTCAGACAGCGGCTCGACCACCGCTCGGTAGCGGTCGTGGCCGTCGCCGAGCAGCGCCTCGCGAAGGGTCCCCCGCAGGAGCTCCAGCCGCTTCTCGCGCACGTCCGAGACCGTGGGCAGGCCGACGATCTCGAGCGGCGCGCCGATCGCCCGCTCGATGTCCCGGATGAGCCGGTGCTCGCGCGGCTCGACGAGCGTGATCGCCACCCCCTCGCGCCCGGCGCGGCCGGTCCGGCCGACGCGGTGGACGTACGTGTCGGGCGATGACGGCACGTCGTAGTTGACGACGTGGCTCACCTGCTCGATGTCGAGGCCGCGGGCGGCGACATCGGTGGCGACGAGGACATCGAGGGCCCCGTCGCGGAAGCGGGCCATGATCCGGTCGCGCTGCTCCTGCGCCAGGCCACCGTGGAGCGCGGCCGCGTCTCGACCCCGCCCGCTCAGCGCCTCGGCCAGGTCGTCGACCTCGCCGCGCGTGCGGGCGAACACCAGCGTGGCCGTGCCGTCCTCGAGGTCGAGGATGCGCCCCAGCGCCGCGAGCTTGTCGGCCCGTCGGACCACGTAGGCCACCTGTCGCACCCGCGCGGTCTCGCCGGCGGCCGCATTGGCGTGGACGCGCACCTGGACCGGCTGCCGGAGGTGCCGGCCGGCCAGCCGCGCGATCGGGGTCGAGATCGTGGCGGAGAACAGCGCGGTCTGGTGGATCTCGGGCAGGGATCCGAGGATCCGCTCGAGGTCGTCGGCGAAGCCCATGTCGAGCATCTCGTCCGCCTCGTCGAGCACCACCGTCTCGACCTCGTCCAGGCGGATCGACGATCGCTCCAGGTGGTCCACGGCGCGGCCGGGCGTGGCCACGATGATGTCCACGCCCCGGGCCAGCCGGTGCAGCTGCGCCGTGATCGGCTGCCCGCCGTAGACGGGCACCACGCGCGCGCCGAGCTCGCGGCCGTAGCGGTGCATCGCCTCGGCGACCTGCATCGCCAGCTCTCGGGTCGGCGTGAGGACGAGCGCCCGCGGCCGGCTGCCCCGCTCCCCGGCCCGCGGCGCGCCCCGCGCGTCGACCTGGCGGCCCTGGGCCCGCAGGTCGTCGAGCTGGACAGCGAGCCGGTGGAGCACCGGGAGCGCGAACGCGGCGGTCTTGCCCGTGCCGGTGGGCGCCTCGGCGAGCAGGTCCTTCCCCGCAAGCAGCGGTGGGATCGCCTCGAGCTGGATCGGCGTCGGCTCCTCGTAGCCGAGGCTCCCCAGCGTCCGGAGCAGCCGGGCGTCCAGGTCGAGCGCGGCGAAGCCGGCTCGCTCCCCGGCGGCCGAAGCGTCGCCGTCGACGGCCGCGTCGCCGTCGACGGCCGCGTCGCCGTCGGTGCCGTCGCCTTCGTGGACCGGTCGCGGGTCGTCGTCTGGGGTCACCCGCAGATCGTAGCCCCGAACGCCGTCGAGGCCCCGGAGCCGGGCGTGGCGGCCCGCCCTGCGAAATCGTCGGAAATACCTGACACAGAGTGGCGCCTTTTGCTACGATCCCGGCATGCGCGCGTCGAGGCTCGTCTCGCTCCTCCTGCTGCTCCAGGCCCGCGGCGGGATGACCGCGTCCGAGCTGGCCGAGGAGCTCGAGGTCTCGGTCCGGACGATTCACCGCGACGTCGAGGCGCTCGGCGCCTCGGGCGTCCCGATCTACGCCGAGCGCGGCCCGCACGGCGGCATCCGCCTGGTCGACGGCTATCGCACGCGCCTCACCGGCATGACCACCGAAGAGGCCGACGCCCTGTTCCTGTCCGGGCTGCCCGGACCCGCGGCCGAGCTGGGCCTCGGGACGGTCGTCGCGGCCGCCAGGCTGAAGGTGCTTGCGGCATTGCCCACCGAGCTCCGCGGCCGCGCGAGCCGCCTGCTCGAGCGCTTCCACCTCGATGCGGCGGGCTGGTTCCGGGCCGGCGAGTCGGTGCCCCACCTGGCGGCGATCGCCCAGTGCGTGTGGGACGGCCAGCGGGTCGAGCTCGACTACCAGCGCTCCTCGGACACGCTCGTCACCCGGAAGCTGGATCCCCTCGGACTCGTGCTCAAGGCGGGCGTGTGGTACCTCGTCGGCGGCCACGATGGGCAGGTCCGGACCTACCGCGTGTCACGCGTGCGGGGGGTCGAGGCGCAGCCGGAGCGCGCCGAGCGGCCGGCCGGGTTCGACCTCGCGACCTACTGGTCGGATTCGATCACGGCGTACGAGCGCGAGCAACCCCGGATCGAGGTCACGCTGCGCGTGCGACGCGCCTCCACGCGCTGGCTCGAGGACGTCATCGACGCCCCCGTGCTGGCGTCGGCGATCGAGCTGCCGGATCCGGATCCGGACGCCTGGCGCCGGATCCGGGTGACCCTCGACTGGCCCCGCGAGGTGGCCGGACGCCTCCTGGCGCTGGGAGGCGCGATCGAGGTCCTGGAGCCGCCGGAGCTGCGATCGGAGATCGCGTCCCTGGCGGCCGAGACCGTGGCCCGTTACCGGGAGCCGGCGAGCGCGGCAGCGCCGACCGAGGTCGTCGCCGGCCGCTGATCCGTCTCCTCGGGCCGAGGCTCGAGATCCTGGCGCGGGTGCCGGAGACCCGTCGGGACGCCGGCAACCCGGGGCCGTCGATTGCGGAACTCGCGCTCGCGATCCGCCTGGATGGCCTGTGCGAGAAGCGTCATGTGAAGCATGGATCACCTCGTCCATTCGGACCCGTCTGATGCTTCGAATCCTATCGCTCAAGCATGCCAGTTCCTGTCATGAATAAGGCCGTTGGACGCCCGCCGAGGGACATGGCCAGGCGGGAGGCATCACGCGGGTCGCGCGCCTCGCGGGCTCTGGGATACTGGCTTCCATGCGACGGGTCGAAGCCGAGGCGCTGGTCGGCGCTTCGCGAGACGAGGTCTGGCGGCTCTACGACGACATCGAGGGCACGCCCCTCTGGGTGCCGTTCGTGAGCGAGATCCTGTACGTCTCCGGACCGGCCCGCGTCGGCACCGTCTATCGCGAGCGCACGCGCCTGGCCGGCATCCCGACGATCGAGGAGTGGGAGATCGTGGAGCACCGGCGGCCGACGCGCCAGGTCCACATGTCCGACGCGTTCGGCATCGAGAGCGCGCTGGTCATCACGTTCGAGGGCCGAGGCACCGGGACGCTCGTCCGCCAGGCCGCCGAGCTGCGCTCGCGCCTGTGGGGGCCATTCGGCTGGCTGCACGAGGCCCTGATGGCCATTCCGGCCGGCTGGGGCGTCCGCGCCGCCGTCGGCGGTGCCAAGCGGGCCTTCGAGGGCGACCCGCCCCGCTGACCCGTCGCGCGTCAGGCGCTCGGTTCGATCTCCCGGATGACGGCCAGGTGGCGGTCCGGCCCGGCGCCGTCGCGGGTCACGTGGTATTCGATCTCGCGCGGGCGGCCGTCGTTGCGCGAGAAGCGCAGCGTCGCGTGCAGCTCACCGTGCTCGAGCAGCTCGTGCCACAGCCCGTCGAAGTCCGACCCGACCGTCGTGTCGCCGGGGTTCGCGAACGCCTCGACCTTCTGCCCGAGGATCACGTCCCGCGGGACCTCGATGATGTCGGCCAGCGACGTCGACACCTCGGCGAAGCACCGATCGCCGTCGAGGATCGCCCAGGCGTGCCCGGGCTCCTCCCACCAGCGATGCCCCGGTCGGACGCTCCCGAAGCGGTAGACGTACCAGAGGTCGCCCTCCCCGCCCGGGTCGGCGAGCGGATCGCGCTCCCGGACCACGGCCGACGGGTACCGGCGGCGCAACCGCCACTGCAGGTCAGCCGCCTCGTGGCGGGCGTTGGGGCGCGTGCTCACGTCGTCGAGGAGCTCGGCGAAGGCCTCGGCGATGAACCGCCGGAACGCGAGGTCCTCGGCCGGAAACGCCTGGAGGCGCGGGAGCTGGCGGGCGGGCATGGTCGATCAACGTTCCCCGGAACGACGAACCGGCGACCATCGTCCGCGATCCGGCGCGCGCCGTCGCTCAGCAATTCGGCGTATTCGGACCGCGCTATTTGTCCGGGCAGGGCTTCTGGTTGCCGAGCCCATCGTCGGGACCGCCGCCACCCCCACCGCCTCCATCGCCTCCGCCCCCCTTTCCGCTGCCTGCATCGAATACGTGACGAACGGCCTGACGGATCGCCTTGATCCCGTCCGTCGACAGGACCTCGGGATACTGCGGCGGCGTGAAGTACACCCGCTCGACGTCGGACGCGTGGACGTTCGCGGCGAGCTCGGCCAGCGACGCCAGGTCCTTGCGCTTGATCGTGGTCCAGAGGTGGTCCTTGGCGATCGACAGGAGCTCGGGCGCACGCTCCAGCAGGCCCAGGGGATCGACCCGGCGACGAAGCGCGAGCAGAGTGAGCTGCTGGCGCCGCATCCGGCCGTAGTCCGAGTCCTGGTGGCGCGATCGCGCGTACGCCAGCGCGTCGTCCCCCTTCAGCTTCTGGCAGCCGGCCTTGAACGAGATCGTGACCTTGCCCGGCCCGTCCATGTTCGGGTAGGCGTCGTCGTACAGCGGCTCGGGGATCCGGATCCAGATCCCCTTGACCGAGTCCACGAGCTTCGCGAAGCCGTGGAGGTCGACGGCGACGAACCCATCCAGCGGCACTCCGACCAGCTCCTGGATCGCCCCGGTGACCGCCCGGAAGCCGCGGGCGTCCTTGCCGGGGAACTGCGACGGATGGCCCCACGCGTACACGTACAGCGCGTTGAGCAGGCCCGGGAACCGCCCGCCCGGGAAGGCGCCCGCGTCCTCCCGCGCGAGCGGCACGTTGATCAGGTTGCGCGGGATCCCGAACATCGCCGCACGGCCCGACTCGATGTCCACGCTCAGCAGGACCATCGTGTCCGTTCGCACCAGCCAGCGACCGGCGCCCGCGTCGGAGCCGACCAGCAGGATGTTCAACCGCCCGTCCCTGGCCCACACAGGCGGCGGGGGCGGCGTCGGGGGCGGCGGCAGGGTGGGCAGGAGGCTCGGGGCGACCCCGGGCATGTCGACGACGGGCGTCGACGGCGGAGTCGAGGGCGACGGCGTCACGTCCTCGGGATCAAGCTCGAAGTCGGCCGCCGGGATCTCCCACTCGCCGTCCGGATCGTCGTCGCCCTGGAACACCGCCGTGAGGGTGTCCTCGGTCTCCAGCCCGAGGGCGGCGACCGATCCGTGCCCGAGGGTCGCCACGGCCATGACCGCCAGGAGGCCGACGATCGCCAGCTTGCCGGTCGTCCGCCCGGCGTGGATCCGCGCTCGTCGCGCCACCATCCACGCATCGAGGATCGCGAACGCGTGGTAGGCGAGCCAGATGAGGTCGAGCGCGACGATCCCGACGAGCACCTGGGGCGCGAGGATCAGCCCGAGCACCGCCTGCGGGCCGCCGCCCAGCACCGTCCCGATCCCGAAGCCGATGAGACCCGCCAGCACGACCATGGCCGGGATGGCGATGAGCATGCCGCGGCGACGGTCGCCGGCGGCGTACTGGCCGAGACCGGGAAAGACGAGGGACAGGGCGGCGGCCGCGAACGGCGAGCGAGCCCCCTCGCTGGTCACCTCAACAGACCCCTCGTGTGCCTCCGTCGACCCGACGGTCCGCTCATGGACGCCGAGCGGGCCGACTTCGTTGCGCACGATAACGCGGCGGCGCAACCGTCAACGCCGCGTGAACGCGTGGCGACGGGCGGTGGGAATCGAAAACGGACCGCCGTCTCGACAGGGTTTCCGGCTCCGCCGCCGCCCAGCATCCCGCCGGAAGGTCGACGCGCCGCCGGAAGGGGTTCGGATGTTGGCGGTCCGTTCGATGTCCGTACCGTAGCCGCGCCGGACCCCGCGCCGGATGGGCCAAGGGTCGGGAAGTGGCATGGACGAATGTCAGGGGTATGTGGGTGCCGGACGGCCCGCCGGTACCCTGATGGCGATGGTCACCGGCGATCCCACCCGTCACCTGCCGCTCGACGGCACGCGCAACGTGCGCGACGTCGGGGGCTATCCGGCGGCGGGCGGACGACGTACCCGCTGGCGGACGCTGCTCCGGTCCGACGAGCTGACGACGCTCCCGGAGCACGCCCAGGCGGAGCTGGTCGAGCTCGGCCTGCGCCAGGTCGTCGACCTGCGCTGGCCCGACGAGGCGGATCGCTCACCGAACGTGTTCCGACGATCCGAGTCTGTCCGCTACACGAGCATCCCGCTGCTCGCGGACGACCCGACGCCGCACGCGGGGCTCGCCGGCATGTACCGCCACGTGTTCGACGTCCGCGCGCCGCAGCTCGCCGCGGTCGCCCGGGCGCTGCTCGAGCCCGGCGGGCTGCCGGCGATCGTCGGCTGTGCCGCGGGCAAGGACCGCACCGGCGTCGTCATCGCGCTGCTGCTCGACCTCGCCGGCGTGCCGACCGAGGTCATCGTCGAGGACTACGCCCTCACCGCCGGCTACTTCGCCTCGCCGCGCTCACGCGTGGAGCCCCCGGACTGGCGGCATGAGCCGCTGGATCTCGAGAGCTCACCCCCGCTGATGGCGCAGGCCCTGGCCCATCTCGACCGGGCGCACGGCGGTGCGCGAGCGCTGCTGCGCCGCCAGGGGATCGCCGACGACGACATCGATCGCCTGGTCGACCACCTGACCGAGCCCGACCCACGTCCGATCGGCGCCGGGGAGGCACCGCCGAGGGGTTAGGCTTACCCCGTGGGCCGTGTCGGCGCGTCACTCCAGCTCCCCTATCCGCCCGAGGCGGTGTTCCGGGTGGCGACGCGCATCGACGATCTCCCGAAATGGCTGCCCGAGATCGTGTCCGCCCAGCTGCTGGACGAGCCGCTGGCGCCCGGGAGCCGCGTCCGCCTCAAGCTCTCGTCGGCCGCGGCGGGCGTCGAGTTCACCGGGACGGTGCGCCAGCTGCGGGCCCCGTCGGCGCTGGTGATCGGCGGCTCGGGCGGGCCGTTGAGCGTCGAGGTTCGGACGCGCATGGATCCGGTCGGCGACAACCAGACACGGATCGCGCTCGAGATCGACCTGTCGACCTCGCCCCTGCTCGGCTTCGTCGCCCGCGAGGCGGAGCGCCGGATCAACGCCGAGCTGCCCGCGTCGCTGGAGCGGTTCCGGGCGCTGCTCGATGCCGAGGAGGGCGCGCCGGCGCCCAGCGGCTGACCCGCTACGAGGCGGAGGGAACCGGCGCGACCGCCGCCTCGGGCGCATCGGCCACGCCGTAGCCCGGGATGGTGACCTCGATGAGCGGGCTCTGGGCGACCATCCGGTCGAGGTCCGTGCGTCGCCAGGCCCGCGCGACGTCCACGAGGAACGCGCGCCGCTCCTCGGGATCGGTGACCACCCGCGCGGTGCCCGCGAGGTCGGCGTGTGCCCGGGTGCCCTTGAGATGCACCGTGAGGCGCGGATCGGCCTCGAGGTTGTAGATCCAGGCGCGCGTC
Source organism: uncultured Chloroflexia bacterium (assembly GCA_963767945.1). Lineage (GTDB taxonomy): Bacteria > Chloroflexota > Limnocylindria > Limnocylindrales > CSP1-4 > CAIXZV01. The sequence goes on from CAVYGH010000016.1 coordinate 94,273, forward strand.
CGCGGGCTGGGCATGCCGCTGATCACCAGGCGGCCCCGGATGTTGTGGAGGGCGATCTCGATCCGGCGGGGCTCGCCCGTGTGGCGGCCGGTCGTGGTGATGTCGACCGTCTGGCTGTGATCGAGGGCGTCTTGGATCGTGGGGTCCATGGGTTGTCGTGTCTCCGTGCGGCCCGGTCATCGGACCGCCGACGAGGTCGTCGAGCTGGTTCCGGCGGCGGTTGGTAGTTGCATGCGCAACGATAGACCCGGATGAGCGACGACACAAGCGCGGAACGTCGGGACCTACACTCCGGCCCATGCTCCGCACCGTGACGGCGACCCGGTACGTGACGCCCCTGCGCGAGGGCGGGTCGCTGCCCGCGCTGGTCGAGGCCGACGACGACGGCCTGTACGTGGTGAAGCTGCTCGGCGCCGGACACGGCCGCAAGGCCCTCGTCGCGGAGCTGCTCGCCGGCGAGATCGGTCGCCACCTCGGGCTGCCGGTGCCCGACCAGGTGTTGGTGGAGCTCGACGGCGCGCTGTCGAAGGCCGAGCCGAACCGGGAGATCCAGGACCTGCTCGAGCGTTCGGCGGGGACGAACATCGGGCTCGACTTCCTGCCCGGCGCCCTCGCGTTCGCGCCCGCTGTGGGTCCGGCGCCCGACCCCGACCTGGCCGCCGGCGTCGTGTGGCTCGACGCGTTCACGACGAACGTCGACCGGACGCCGCGCAACCCCAACCTGATCGTGTGGCATCGACGGCTGCACCTGATCGACCACGGCTCGGCGCTGTACATCCATCACAGCTGGCGCGACCCGGCCGAGCACGCGCGACGGCCGTTCGAGGCCATCCGCGACCACGTGCTGCTGCCGTTCGCCTCGTCGATCGAGGCCGCCGACGCCCGCCTGGCGCCGATGGTCACGCCGGCGCTGCTCCGCGGGCTGACCGCGGCCATCCCCGACGACTGGCTGCAGCCGGAGTCGGGGCTGCCCGACCCGGACGCCCATCGCCGCGCGTACGTCGACTACCTGGTCGCGCGCCTCGCGGCGCCGCGGGCGTTCGTGGAGGAGGCCGACCGTGCCCGCGTCGCGTAAGCCGTTCGAGTACGCGATCGTCCGGGTCCTGCCCCGGGTCGAGCGGGGCGAGGCGTTCAACGCCGGGATCGTGCTGATGTCGCGGCCGCACCGGTTCCTGGGCGCTCGCGTGAAGCTCGACGCCGCGGTGCTCACGGCCCTCGCGCCCGACTGCGACCCGCAGAACGTGCTGGCCCACCTCGAGTCGATCGAGCGCGTCGCCAGCGGCGACCCGGCGGCCGGCCCGATCGCCGCGCTGTCGATGGCGGAGCGCTTCCACTGGCTGGTCGCGCCCTCGTCGACGATCATCCAGCCGTCCGAGGTGCACACGGGGCTGACCGACGACCCGGCGGCGACCCTCGAGCACCTGTTCCGGACGCTCGTCCTCCGCTAGCGCGGGGTCGTCGCTACCGGCTCGCGGCGATGAGCCCGCTCTTGCGGTCGAGGACCTGGAGCAGCTCGTGGGCGGCGAGCTCGACCTCCTTGTGCCGCCACTCGGCCGCGCGGAAGTGGCAGGCGATGAGGCCGGAGCGATGGATCCGCCGGAGGTCGCCGAACACGAAGGCGTAGCGCGCCTTCGTCTCGTCGTTGGCGCCCTCGGTCAGGCCGAGGTGCCACTCCGCGTAGTCGTCCCACGCGTGCGAGCGCAGATAGCGGTTCTCGTCCTCGGTCGTCGGCTGGGACTCGCCCCAGTCACTGTCGAGCACGTATTGGCGCGCCTCGATGAGCTTGCGGGCCCGTTCGACGGCGCGCGGGTTCACTCGGTACGTCGGCATGGGCTCAGCCTGCCCATCGACGGCATGCCGTCGTCTCGCAGGTGCGCCGCCGCGGGTTTCGTCCGGCATGCAGATCCGCCGTGAAACCTTTGCGCGCTCGCGTGCCTCGGGAGGGTTGAGGTGCCGGCCGGGTTTGGCTCGCCGCGTCCGCGATCGGGCACCGTTCGCCCTGCGCTTCGCGCCTGCCGCCCGCTCCGTGCGGGTCTCGACGAGCTCGATACGACTGCCCGATCCCGCCGATCCCCGCGTGTGCGTTCCTGGGTGCACCCATACGCATGCAGCCGTGGCCTGGCAACCGATGTCGCTCGCCATCGAGACCGAGCGGCTGATCCTCCGGCTCCGCGACGAGCGCGACGCGGCCTGGTACCGGGAGCTGATCGGCGAACGCGGGGAGGACTTGCCGACGCTCGAGGAGGCGACGCCCGGCTGGCGACATCGCCGTCCGGACGACGTCCGGCTCGACGATCCGTGGCCCATCGGTCGGATCGGCTCGGTGCGTCGTGATCGCTCGCGCGGAAGGCGACGTGATCGGCTACTGCGCCCTCGTGGTCGGGCGTTGCAGCCTGGATGATCCGGAGATCGCCTACGAGCTGCTTCGGCGGTTCCACGGACGCGGCTACGCAACGGAAGCCGCGCAGGCCCTCGTGGATGCCGCGGCCGCGACGGGTCGACACCGCCTCTGGTCGACCGTGGACCCAGGAAACGCGGCGTCACTCCGAGTGCTCGAGAAGGTGGGGTTCCGCAGGGACCGCACCGTCTCCGATGATCGCGGGGACGTCGTCTACCTGGTGCGCGACCTCCAGACAATCGAGGAGCCAGTCGCCCAGGCGGATCCTGGGGAAGTCTTGACAGGTGACCATTTGGTCACCTATTGTCCAGCGCATGGACGACGAGGTGTTCAGGGCGCTGGCCGATGCCAATCGGCGGACGCTCCTGGACCGGCTCTTCGAGCGTGATGGCCAGACGCTGGGAGAGCTGGAGGCAGCCCTGCCGGGGATGACCCGGTTCGGCGTCATGAAGCACCTCAAGGTCCTCGAGGCGTCCGGGCTGGTGACGAGCCGGAAGGTCGGGCGAGAGCGCCACCACTACCTCAACGCCGTCCCGATCCGCCGCATCCACGATCGATGGCTGGACCGCTACCGCATCCGGGCCGCCGATCTCCTCGACGAGCTTCGCACCGCACTGGAGGCACCGATGACCGCGCAAGGCGCCGACGTGGCCGCTCCCCCGCGCTACGTGTTCACGACCTACATCCGCAGCACGCCGGACCGCATCTGGCAGGCGCTGACGGACTCGAGCTTCACGCTCCGCTACTACTACAACAGCACCGTGCACTCGGACTGGGCCGTCGGCAGCCCGTACGAGTACCGGACGCAGGGCAACCCGGCGATCGAGGGCGTCGTCCTCGAGGCCGACCCGCCCCACCGGCTCGCGCTCTCGTTCAAGGCCCTCTGGTCGGAGGCCGTCCGCGCCGACGCGCCGTCGACGATGATCTTCGAGATCGAGGACGCCGGACCCGGCGTCTCGAAGCTGACGGTGATCCACGAGGACCTCGAGGGCCGCGACGCGACCCGCGACGAGGTCGTCGGCGGCTGGCCGCTGATCGCGGCGGGCCTCAAGACCCTGCTCGAGACCGGCGAGCCGCTGATGACCCAGGAGGCGGGCGCGACCGCGTAGGTCGCGACCCACCCCATCGCTCGCGGCGGCTCCCTACGACCGGGGGGCCGCCGCCTCCGCGTCCGGCGCCGCCTCGACCGGGCTCCGCGGCGCCGCTCGTCCCGGCGACGGAAGTTCAGGGCGACGAGGATCGTGCCGGTCATGAACGTGAGCGACGCCGCGTTCGAGATGATCAGGGCGGGGTTGCCGATCGAGAACCCGTAGGAGATCCAGATCACGAACCCCGCGTCGAGCAGCGCCAGGTAGCCGATCGACACGTCGCGGCTCGACCGCGTCTGGAGCATCCGGCGGATCTGGAGCGACGGCGCGAGGGCCATGCCGATGCCGGTGAGCGTCGCGGCGACCGCCAGGACGTCCGAGAGGACCATCAGGCCGAGGCCTTGGGAGCCTGCGCCGCCTGGGCCTCGCGCGCCGCGGCCTTCCGCGCCCGCTTGCCGGCCTGGTACTCCGCCAGGGCCTCCGCCGAGTCCACGTCGCCGAGGGTCGGCGTCTTCGGCCGGACCTCCTCCCAGCCCGCGGGCTTGATCCCGTAGCGGTTGCCGAGCAGCGTCGAGGATGGTCCCGGCCTTCATCTCGCCGATCCCGGGCAGCGCGCGCAGCCGCCGGTCGAGGTCCTTCGCATCGGCCGCCTCGGTCCAGATCCGCGACGCGTCGCCGTCGTAGCGCGCCGCGATCGCCGCGCACAGGTCCTGCACCCGGCCGGCCATGTTGCCCGGGAAGCGGTGGAGCGCCGGCGGCGTCCGGAACGCGGTCGCGAGCGCCTCCGGGTCCATCGCCGCGATCGCCTGCGGCGTCGAGCGTCCCGATCCGGCTTCTGGAGCTCCAGCGGGCCCGGAGAACGCCTTCTGGACGGTCACCTGCTGGTCGAGCGCGAAGCCGATCAGCAGCGCCAGCGGATCCGTCGCGATGAGGGCGTCGGCGGCCGGGTCGCCGGTGAACGGGAGGTGGTCGGGCGGGACGGGCAGGCTCATGACGCCCATCGTACGCGGCTAGCATGGCGGCATGCCCACGCCCCCCTTTGCCGATGCCGACGGCCTTGTCGCCATTCGCGTCGGCCGACTGCTCGACGTCGAGTCGGGCGACGTCCTCGCCGATCGCACGATCCTCGCGCGTGACGGCGTCGTCGAGGCGGTCGCCGGCCCCGACGACGGCGTGCCGGACGACGCGCGGGTCCTCGAGCTCGACGGCCTCACCGCGCTGCCGGGACTGATCGACACCCACAGCCATCTCGTCGGCGAGGTCCAGACCGCGGGCGTGCCGGG
>CAVYGH010000017.1:0-14904 GCA_963767945.1 uncultured Chloroflexia bacterium
CAGGTGACCATTTGGTCACCTATTGTCGACGGCATGGACGACGAGGTGTTCAGGGCGCTGGCCGATGCCAATCGGCGGACGCTCCTGGACCGGCTCTTCGAGCGTGATGGCCAGACGCTGGGAGAGCTGGAGGCGGCCCTGCCGGGAATGACCCGGTTCGGCGTCATGAAGCACCTCAAGGTCCTCGAGGCATCGGGGCTGGTGACGAGCCGGAAGGTGGGGCGAGAGCGCCACCACTACCTCAACGCCGTCCCGATCCGCCGTATCCACGATCGATGGCTCGACCGCTACCGCATCCGGGCCGCCGATCTCCTCGACGAGCTTCGCACCGCACTGGAGACACCGATGACCGCGCAAGGCGCCGACGTGGCCGCTCCCCCGCGCTACGTCTTCACCACCTACATCCGCAGCACGCCGGAGCGCATCTGGCAGGCGCTGACGGACTCGAGCTTCACGCTCCGCTACTACTACAACAGCACGGTCCACTCGGACTGGGCCATCGGCAGCCCGTACGAGTACCGGACCCAGGGCAACCCGGCGATCGAGGGCGTCGTCCTCGAGGCCGACCCGCCCCGCCGGCTCGCGCTCTCGTTCAAGGCGCTCTGGTCGGAGGCCGTCCGCGCCGACGCGCCGTCGACGATGATCTTCGAGATCGACGACGCCGGACCGGGCGTCTCCAAGCTGACGGTGATCCACGAGGACCTCGAGGGCCGCGACGCGACCCGCGACGAGGTCGTCGGCGGCTGGCCGCTGATCGCGGCGGGCCTCAAGACCCTGCTCGAGACCGGCGAGCCCCTGATGACGCAGGAGGCCGGCGCGACCGCGTAGGTCCTCGGCCCCGGCCCTGACTCCGCGGCGGCTCCCTACGACCGGGGGGCCGCCGCCTCCGCGTCCGGCGCCGCCTCGAGCCCGGGCTCCGCGGACGCCGCCTCATTCCGGCGACGGAAGCTCAGGGCGACGAGGATCGTGCCGGTCATGAACGTGAGTGACGCGGCGTTCGAGATGATGAGCGCGGGGTTGCCGATCGAGAACCCGTAGGAGATCCAGATCACGAACCCGGCGTCGAGCAGCGCCAGGTAGCCGATCGACACGTCGCGGCTCGACCGCGTCTGGAGCATCCGGCGGATCTGGAGCGACGGCGCGAGGGCCATGCCGATGCCGGTGAGTGTCGCGGCGACCGCCAGGACGTCCGAGAGGACCATCAGGCGGTTCCCTTGGCCGTGCCGCCTGCGCCTCGCGCGCGCGGCGGCCTTCCGCGCCCGCTTGCCGGCCTGGTACTCCGCCAGGGCCTCGGCTGAGTCCACGTCGCCGAGGGTCGGCGTCTTCGGGCGGACCTCCTCCCAGCCCGCGGGCTTGATCCCGTAGCGGTTGCCGAGCAGCGCGAGGATCGTCCCGGCCTTCATCTCGCCGATCCCCGGCAGCGCGCGCAGTCGCCGGTCGAGATCCTTCGCGTCGGCCGCCTCCGTCCAGATCCGCGACGCGTCGCCGTCGTAGCCCGCGGCGATCGCGGCACACAGCTCCTGGACCCGGCCGGCCATGTTGCCCGGGAAGCGGTGGAGCGCCGGCGGCGTCCGAAACGCGGTCGCGAGCGCCTCGGGGTCCATCGCCGCGATCGCCTTCGCGTCGAGCGTCCCGATCCGCTTCTGGAGCTCCAGGGGCCCGGAGAACGCCTTCTGCACGGTCACCTGCTGGTCGAGCGCGAATCCGATCAGCAGCGCCAGCGGATCCGTCGCGATGAGGGCATCGGCGGCCGGGTCGCCGGTGAACGGGAGGTGGTCGGGCGGGACGGGCAGGCTCATGGCGCCCATCGTACGCGGCTAGCATGACGGCATGCCCTCACCCCCCTTTGCCAATGCCGACGGCCATGTCGCCATTCGCGTCGGCCGGCTGCTCGACGTCGAGTCGGGCGACGTCCTCGCCGATCGCACGATCCTCGCGCGTGACGGCGTCGTCGAGGCGATCGCCGGCCCCGACGACGGCCTGCCGGACGACGCGCGGGTCCTCGACCTCACGAGCCTCACCGCCCTGCCGGGACTCATCGACACCCACAGCCATCTCGTGGGCGAGGTCCAGACCGCGGGCGTGCCGGGCACGACGACCTCGGCCGCACAGGACGCGCTGCTCGGGGTGTCGAATGCACGGGTGACGCTGGAGGCGGGCTTCACGTCGGTGCGCGACGTCGGCAGCTTCCGGGCGTTCGTCGACTGTGCGCTGCGCGACACGATCAACGCGGGCGAGGTCGATGGTCCGCGGATGCAGTGCGCGGGCGCGTTCATCACGGCGCCGTGGGGCGGCGGCGACGTCGTCGGCCTCGCCCACGACATCCGGCTGCCCGAGGATCTCCGCTTCGGTGTGGTCACCTCGCCGGCCGAGGTCCGCGAGCGGGTTCGGCGGCTCATGATCGGGGGCGCGGACCTCGTCAAGTGCATCGGCACCGGCGCAGTCCTGACCCGGGGCGGCGTCCCCGGCGCGCCCGAGCTGTCCGAGGACGAGGTCCGGGCGGCGGTCGAGGAGGCGGGGCACTACGGCAAGTTCGTCGCGGTGCACGCGCACTCGTCCGAGGGCGCCCGGCGGGCGATGCGCGCCGGCGTCCGGTCGGTGGAGCACGGCTCGATGATCGATGACGACGTCATCGCGATGCTGGCCGATACCGGCACCTTCTACTCGGTCGACCTGTACGACGGCGAGTGGGCGCTCGAGCACGGCGAGGTCGAGCGCTGGCCGGTCGAGACGATGGCCAAGCTGGCGGCGTCGATGGACACTGGCGTCGAGGTCATGCGCAAGGCCGTCGAGCGCGGCGTGCGCATCGTCTACGGGACCGACAGCGGCGTCTACCCGCACGCCCTGGTCGCGAAACAGTTCGCGTGGTTTGTCCGATGCGGGATGTCCCGCTGACGGCCATCCGCTCGGCGACCACCGTCGGCGGCCGAGTGCATGGGCTGGTCGGACCGCGTCGGGTCGCTCGCGCCGGGGCGATTCGCGGACCTCGTCGCGGTCGACGGCGATCCGCTGGCGGACGTCACCGTGCTCGAGCGGCCGTCCGTCGTCATCAAGGGCGGGCGCGTGGTCCTCGACATTCGGGACGGCTGAGGGGCGACCCGGTCATGGTGCTCGGCATCGACCACCTCGTGATCGCGGTCCGCGACCCGGACTCGACGGCATCGGGGCTCGAGTTGACGGGCGAGCACGTGCTTGCCGCACGCACCGGGCGCCAGGTGGGGCGGCTCTCGGGCGAGGCCGGGCCACGACCGTGGGTCGAGCTCGTGGGGGACGGTCGGCGCGAACCGGTCGACTTCGTCCGCCTTGGGATCCGTGGCGGTGCGCCGCCTGATGGGCGTCGTTGTCGTTCGGCGCGGCCGCGTCACGCTGCGGCGGACACGAGCCGCTCGCCGATCGACACCACGATCCGATAGGCGAGCAGGAATGCGACGACCGTTGCCGCGGCGAGGTACATGCCCTGCGCCCACGCCGGGCGCTGTCAGTCCCCGCCGCAATGCCGTGGACGGTCGCGCCGATGAAGGCAAGGAACGTCAGGTAGTGGAGCGTCGCCAGGCCCGATGGCCGATGTGACGTCGGACGTAGAAGCTGCCGGTCACGACGAGCCCGAGGTAGAGGGCGACCTGGCCGAACGCCACCGCAAGGGTCGCGTGGGGCGCGAATCCCGGCACGAGGATCTGTGCCATCGAGAAGGGCACCGTGTGGTCGAGCCCGAGGAGCATGCCGTGGACCGCGGCCAGCCCGACGCCTACGGCGGCGAGGTCCTTGTGGAGGAGGAACGAGACGGGTCGGTGGGCCAGGTGGTCCAGCACCTTCGTCGATAGCAACAGCCCGTACACGACGGACCCGGTGATCGAGAGGTAGGCGAGGAACGCGAACAGGCGCTCGAACAGCCATGGCAGGCTCGCTCGGTTGCCGTCCACCACGGCGGCGACACCGCCGACCGCACCCGGGAGCGTTGCCCCGGCGACGATCCCGATGGCGACGGCTGCGAGTCCCCAGCGCGTGAGAAAGGTGCGCGAGTCGAAGCCTCGATAGGTCATGCCAGCCATCGGACCATCCCCTCGCTCGCGCGGACCTCGCCCGTTGCCGTGAGCAGGAGAAGCCCGTGAATGCCGGGACGGCTCGCCAGCTCGAAGGCATCGGTGGCGCCGGCGATCACGGCGACCTTGGCGAACCCCTCCGCCAGGCGCGCACTCCCCGCGAGGACGGTCGCCTGGACGACGTCCGTCGTGACCGACCGCCATGTCGCGGGATCGATGAGGTGGTGGGCGGCGCCCGTCGCCCGATCCCAGCGATGGACGCTGGTCCCCGAGGTTGCAAGCCCGATCGTGCCGTAGGACCCAGGCGAGGCAAGCCGCACGACGGCCAGCAGGCCGTCGGGATGATCACGCGGATCCGCCACACCGACGGTCCAGGAGTCGCCGCTGGCGATCCTCGCTGCGATGTCGCCGTCGGCATCGATCATCGCCGACTGCCCGGGCGCGAGGGCCAGGGCGCGGTCGGCAAGCCAACCCTTCGCAACGCCGTCCAGGTCGAACCGCAGAGCGGACGGGCGCTCCACGATCGCGCCACGAGGCAACCGCCGTAGCGACCAGTGTCTGGCGGCGGCGCACGGAGGGTCGATTGGCTCACCGGACTCAACCCTGAGGCGGGCATCGAGCATCGCGACGTCGATCCGGCCCTCGGTCCGGCCCTCGAGCTCGCGTGCCCAGTCGAGGACCGCGGTCAGCGTCGGGCCGACGCGCACGGATGCCGCGCCGGCCTCGTTGAGGCACATCAGCTCCGAGGTCGGGGTGAAGCGAGTCAGGCGCTGCGCCCAGGCCGCGATGCGGTCGATGACGCGCTCCGCGGCATTTCCCCCGGCGCCGCTGATCGGAACGTCACGCAGGTGCACCGTGACCCGACCCCCCATCATCGCGCGTTCCGCGGACGTTGAGCTGCTCAGCTCCATGGCGACCATCACGGTTTCCCCGACTGGCGTGTCCGGGTGACGACGGTGACGCGTGGCGTCGGCGTGGGCCGAACGAGGACGTGGGCTTTGGGCGGCGGCGCCTGACCCGGCTTCAGCACGACGTATCGAGTGACGTGCCGCACCGAGGGGGCAGGCGCATCCGCGACGCTCGCCGGATCGGTCGTCGGCGGAGACCCGACGCCGGCGTCGGTGGCCGGGGCGACGGACGGGAGCATGGCCGTCGCCAGCGCTGAGGCAGAGGCGATGCCAGTGAACAGGGCCAGCAGGCGGATGGATCCCGGATCTGGCCTGCGGCGCTCGGACTCAGACCTGAGGACCGGGCCTGGCCTCGGTCCGGCCAAGGGACTGGCGCGACGCGACGGCAGCGGACGCGAGGCATCCCGGAGCCTTGGCCGTTCAGGATCGTCGCGACCCGATCGAGGCTCGCTCATCAGTCGTCCCCGCCCTCGCGCTCGTGCTCACCCTCGCCGGACTTCGAGCTCGACCCGACGGTCCGCGTCACCGTGACGTGCCTGGGCTTGACCTTCGGGGTGACGTACACGGTGTCGACCTGGACGGTTGGCTGGGGCGCGGCGTCAGCGGCAGGCGCGACGTCGGCAATGACCGGGGCCGGGTCGACGGCGGGTGCGAGGCCGCTCAGGGTGAGGCCGGCCGCCAGGACGAGGGCAGCCGTGACGGAGGCGATGAACAAGGCGACGCGCTGGATCATCGGTGACGGGCTCCATACAGAAGACGATGGTTCCGATCCTCGCGCCACCGCCAGACACGACCGGTATGGCCCGGATGAGAAGTTCCACAGACAGGGCCAATGGCCCTCGACCGTGCCGCCGCAGGCCCGCACACTGCAGCCGATGCACGTGCTCGTGGTGGAAGACGAACCGAAGATGGCCGCGCTGATCAAGCGCGTCCTGGTCGCCGAGCGCCACGTCGTCGACGTCGCGCCGGACGGGGTCGGCGCCATCGCGCTGGCCACACAGGGCGCGCCCGATGTCATCGTCCTTGACCGGCTGCTGCCGGACATCGACGGCTTCACCGTGCTGCGGCTCCTGCGAGCCAAGGGGGTCACGGCGCCGGTGCTGATGCTTACGGCGCTGGGCACCGTCGACGACCGGGTCGCCGGACTCGACGCCGGCGCCGACGACTACCTCGCCAAGCCGTTCGCGTTCGCCGAGCTCCTGGCCCGTGTGCGCGCGCTGGGACGCCGTCCCAGCCCCGCCAGTCAACGGTCGGCTCGCCGCGGGCGACCTCGCCCTGGACGACCTCCGCCACGTCGCGGTCGTGGGCGACCGGACCGTGGACCTGTCGGCGCGCGAGTTCGCCCTGCTCGGCTTCTTCATCCGGCATGCCGGCCAGGTGGTGACCCGTCAGCAGATCCTCGACCAGGTCTGGGGCGCCGAGCCCGACGTCTATTCGAACGTCGTCGACCTCTACGTGTCCTACCTCCGGCGCAAGCTCGGCGAGCTCGACCGGGCGACCCGTCTGCGGACCGTGCGCGGGGTCGGGTACACGCTCAAGGCCGAGGGCTGACGCGGTGGCGATGGGCCATTCCGAGCGGCTGGTCCGTCGGACCAGACGCAGGCTGTTCGCGGTCACGCTCGGTCTCCTGGCGCTGCTGGTCGTCGGGGTCGGCTCGGCGACGGCGATCGTGGGCCTCGCCGCCCTCGATGCCGACGTCGACCACGCCCTCCAGGCGGCCGTCGTCGCCCAGGCGGCGGGCGTGACGGCGGAGACGTCGGGCCCCGACGGCGGGGAAGCGACGAACAGTGAGGATCGCGTCGAGACCCCGGAGACCGACGAGCGTCCGCCGGCCGCGGCGGACACGTTCCTGCTCGTGCTCGACGCAACGGGCAAGGTTCTGCAGAACCCGTCGGGTCGGACGATCGCGGGCCTGCCGGACACGAGTGTCCTCGCCAGAGCGAAGACCGCCGGCGAAGACCTGCGGACGATCGAGGCCGGGGGGCACAGCTTCCGTCTGCTCACCGTCCCGGTGATCCGCAACGGCGCCAACGTCGGGTTCGTCCAGGGCGGATTCGTCCTCGACCTGCACGACAGCCAGTCGCGCAGCCTCGTGCTCGCCGTGGTGACCGTCGGGGCGATGGGACTGATCGCCGCCGCGCTCATCACGCTGCTCGTCACCGACCGGGCGCTCGGCCCGATCCGCGAGGGATTCGCCGCACAGCGAAGGTTTGTCGCGGACGCGTCCCACGAGCTTCGGACGCCCGCCGCGTTGATCCGTGCCAACGCCGAGGTGCTGCAGCGGGAGGACCTCGTCGAATCCGACGGTGGTCCGCTCCTCACCGACATCATCGGCGAGTCCGACCGGCTCGGCGGCCTGGTCGGAGACCTGCTGCAGCTTTCGGCGTGGGATGAGATGCGGACGACGATCACGCCGGTGCCCGTCGACGTCGCCGCGATTGCCCGCGACACCGTCCGCGGTGCGGCGGCCATGGCCGCCGAACGAAGCGTGCCGCTCACCGTCGACGCGGGCGATGGCGCGGCCTGGTCGATGGCCGACCCGGACCGCATCGTCCAGGTCCTGCTCGTCCTCATCGACAACGCGGTGGACCACTCGCCCGAGGGCGCGGCGGTCACGGTCCGCGTCCGGGCAACGGAGCGCAGGGTGACAATCGACGTCGAGGACGGCGGGCCGGGCATTCCGGCCGCGGAGCTCGAGCGGATCTTCCAGCCGTTCACTCGCCTGCCGGGAACCACGCGCCGCGGCTCGGGTGGCACGGGGCTGGGGCTGGCCATCGCTCGTCGCATCGTGGAGGCACACGGCGGCAGCATCGAAGCGAGGTCGCCGGCCGAAGGCGGCGCACAATTCACCGTGGTCCTGAGCGCGATGGCCCCTGGGCACTCCGGCCGAGCCGCGGATGAGAGAAGCCACAGCGTGGTCACACGAGAGGCCGGGGCCGGTGAGGAATCCTGAGCCTCGCGGGGCATCCGCTTCGCCAGGAAGCACAGGGCTGCGCCCGGACACGGATCGCAGCCGCCGCGAGGAGCCCTCCATGGCCTACGTCATCGCCGCCCCATGCGTGGACCACTCCGACCAGTCGTGCGTTTCGGTGTGTCCCGTGGACTGCATCTGGGGCGACCTGGAGGTCGACCGCAAGATGTACGTGGACCCCGAGAGCTGCATCGAATGCGGGGCATGCCGCCCGGTCTGCCCCAATGACGCGATCGTCCCGGAGCGCGACCTGCGACCCGAGTGGCGCGATTTCGCCTGGGTCGACGCCGCATGGTTCACCGATCCCGATGCCGCACGGGCCGTTGTCGACGAGCTTGCGCCGATCGCGTGACATGAGCCCCGGGATGACCGCCCCCGAACAGGGCCCCCGGATCGTGGAGCGCCCGTCGCTCCCGTCCCGTTCGCGATCGGCCGGGACGACGGAACCGAATGCCACCCTCGTCGGGCGGGAGCCGGTCGGTTCGACGATCGTCCGCCTCCTCGTGCGACCCGACGGCGGCATCCCCGCGTTCATGGCAGGCCAGTACTTCGCCCTCGGCCTCCAGGGAGGCACCGGCTTCGTCCAGCGCCCGTACTCCACGTCGTCCCCGCAGGGCGAAGGCGACGCCCTCGAATTCCTGGTCCGGCTCGTTGCAGACGGGGCGCTGACGCCGCGGCTGTGGGAGCTGCGATCGGGCGCCCGGCTGCGGCTTGGGCCACCGAAGGGCCTGTTCACGGCCGATGCGACGGACCCGCGACGTGCGCTCCTCGTGGGCACCGGCACCGGCATCGCGCCCTTGCTGTCCATCCTTGAGACACGCCTCCATGACGTTCCGGCTGGCCGACCCGCGTGCCGCCCGATCGTCGTGCATGGCGCTTCCTATGCGACCGACCTCGCCGGGGAGCGGCGCCTCACCTCGCTGGAGGCGGCCGGGCGCATCTCGTATGTCCCCGCGGTCTCGCGGCCCTTCGACGCCGCCAACGCGGGCTGGAGCGGCGCCACCGGGCGGCTCGATGGACTGTTGCCCGACATCATCGCCACGTACGGCGTCGATCCAGGCGCGACCCTTGCCTTCATCTGCGGCAATCCCTCGCTTGTCGACGCCGCGACGCGCGCCCTGTGCAGGGCGGGCATCCCGATTGATGCCATCCGCACGGAGGCGTGGTCGTAGGACGCGCCCTCGGTGGGTGCATCTCGAGCCGTTCCCATGGGCGCTCGACCTCGGAGGGGCGAGTGGACGAGCGCGGACTGCGGGGCGAGGCCGCGCCCCGGCCCCGGCCGGGAGGCGTCGGGCGCGCGGCCAAGCAGGTCCCGCCCGGCGACCCGAACGGCACGCTCGATCGTCCGGCGCTCGAGGCGGCGCTGCGGGAGGGCGCCGATCGGCGGCTGACCGTCATCGTGGCGGGGGCGGGCTTCGGCAAGAGCACGCTCGCGGCCAGGACGGCGCGCAGCCTGGCGTCGGCCTGGTACACGGTCGACCCGGCCGACGTGGACCTCGGGGCCTTTGCCGCCGGCGTCGTCGCGACCCTCCATCGCCAGCTGCAATCGCTGCCCGAGGACCTCGCGACCCCCATCGCGTCGGCGGTCGACCCGCGCGACGAGGCCGAGGCCCAGCATCGCGGGCAGGCGGCCGCCACGCTCGTCGCCGACGCCGTGCAGGACGTCCTCGACGACGACCTGCTGCTGGCGCGACGCGTACGACGAGGCGGCCCACCTGGGCCCGGTCGGCGCGCTGCTGGCCGCGGGCCGTCACGGCGAGGCCCGGCGGCGCGACGGCATCTACGCGGACCGGATGGAGGAGATGGGTGTCGAGGCCGCGCCGTTCCCGACGATCAGCGTCAGGCAGCGGCGTCGGGAGCCGTCGCCGGCGTGACCGTCGCGGCGTCGAACAGCCGCACGAACCCGACCGCAGCCGACGCGGCGGCGGTGAGCAGGATCAGCAGACCCGCCCCGACGAACAGCCCGGTCGCAACGACGTCGATCAGGCCGCCGGATACGGCGAGCGACAGCGGCGTGATCCCGACGCCCATCAGCATGACCAGGCTCATCACCCGGCCGATCATCGCGTGGTCCACGCGGGCCTGGATCCACGAGATCGCCACGATGTTCGCGTAGCCGATCGCGACGCCCATCAGCGCCAGGGCGACCCACACGCCGAGCAGCGACGGCAACACGCCGACGAGGATCTCGGACACGCCGCACACGATGACGGCGGCCATCAGGATCCGGCCCTGGCGCTCGAGCCGGATGCTGCCGGCCACCACCACGCCGATCAGGGCGCCGGCGGCCCAAGGCCGCCGCCAGCAGGCCGAGCCCCGCGGGCCCGGCCGCGAAGCGCTGGTCGGCCAGCCACGGCATCCCGACCAGGACCGGGCCGTTGAGGGCGAAGTTGAGCACGAGCGAGATCACCATCGTCACCGCCAAAGCGCGGTCGGCCAGCACGTAGCCGGATCCCGCCGGCGATGGCGGCCAGGAACGGCTCGTGGGCCTCCGCCTGACCGGCCGCGGCCGGCTCGGAGCCCGGCGTCGCCGACGAGGCCATCGCGGCGCGGACGCCCGGGCCGGGCCGCCCGATCATCGCGATCACGATCGCCGCGAGGACGAACGAGGTCGCGTCCACGGCGAACGCCACGCCGGTCGTGGACACGGCGATCACCGCGCCGGCGACGGGCGGCCCGACGATCGAGGCCAGCTGGTACGTCCCCTGGAGCAGCGCGTTCCCCGACGGCAGCTCTCCGGCTCCAGCGTTCGCGGGCAGGAACGCCTGCTGCGCGGGCATGTACAGCGCGTCGGCAGCGCCGAAGATCGCGCCGAGGAGCGCGAGCAGCGGGATGGTCGCCGATCCGGTCAGGACGAGTGCGGCGATGCCGCCGACGACCGCCCCTCGCACCAGGTGCGCCGTGAGCATCAGCCTCCGCGATGGCCGGCGGTCGGCGGCACGCCGAACGGCACCAGCAGGACCGCGCGCGGCACGGCGATCGCGATCAGGACGGCGCCCAGCGCGAGACCCGAGCCGGTCAGCGAGATCACCAGCCACGACAGCGCCACGAAGTGGAACTGGTCGCCGACGACCGAGATGGCCTCGCTCGCCCACAGCAGGCGGAAGTCGCGGGCGTCGAGCGCGCGCAGGAACGGCAGCGACCGGACGCGGCCGACCGCGAGCGCGGTCATTCGAGGACGATCCGCACGCCGTCGCCGTCGTCGTCGACCTCGAGCACCGGAGCCCCGATAGCCGCTCAGCAGCGCCTCGCGGACGCGGGACACGTGCTCGGCGGGCAGGCCCGGGATCCGGTCGAGGGCGAGCTTCCCCACGGCGATCGGCAGCCGGAGGTTCACGACCGGCCGTCCGGCGTCGGTGACCTCGATGCGCAGGGTGCGGGGGCCGTCGCCCCGGTTCCCGGCCGCGGAGCCGGCGACACGGACCCCGGCGGCGGGTTGCTGCCGAAGCCGCCCGGCGGCTCGGATCCCGCGCCGGTCGGCGCGTCCGGACCGGCCGGCGGAGCGCCGGGCACGCGCTCGTCCCAGGCGGCCAGGATCGGGGCCGCCTCCTCGGCGGTCAGGCGCCCCTCGGCGACCAGCCGCAGGACGTCGTCGAGCGGGTCCGCAGTCATCAGCACCACCCCCCGGAAATACCGCGGGCCGGCGTCCTCGAGGATCTCGGAGCCGGTGCGACGCGACTGTGGATGTTCGAGGTCCACGGCCAGCTCCAGCGCCAGAGGGAGACCCAGGCGGGCGGCCTCGCGGCAGGAGGTAGACGGTGCCAGCGCCGCCGGCGGCCTGGGGGTTGCCGCAGCAGCCGGCCGGCCGTTCCGCCGGCCGATCGGTCGTCGAGCGGACGAGGTTGGGTGCGGCCTCGGCCTCCGCGACGACCACGATCGGTGGCGCCGGTGCGACCGGGGCCTCGGGTGCGACCGGGGGCACCGGTGCCGTCGGGACGGCCGAGCAGCTCAGGCGCGCGGCACCGCGCCGGCGGGCCCGCCGCGCAGCCGGATGTCGCCCGAGGTCGTCCGGATCGAGACGTCCACGGTCCCGGTGCCGACGACCATCACGCGGCGCCCGCGCTTGCCCTCGGAGCGGATCGTCCCGTTGGCCCGGACGTCGCCCGTGATCGACTGCGTGTCCACCCGCACGGCGCTCGGCGTCGCCAGGCCACATCTCACTGACCGAGTTGATCACGTGCTCCCCGGCCTCGCCGAGCGCGCCGTCGATGCGAACGTCGCCGCTGGTCGTCGATGCGGCCAGCGCGTCGAACCGGGGTGCGCGCAGGTTCAGGTCGCCGGACACGGAGCGAGCCCTGAAGCCGATCGGCCCGCCGGCCACCACGTCGACGTCGCCGGACATGGA
The DNA here is from genome assembly GCA_963767945.1 of uncultured Chloroflexia bacterium. Lineage (GTDB taxonomy): Bacteria > Chloroflexota > Limnocylindria > Limnocylindrales > CSP1-4 > CAIXZV01. Next base: position 12,265 of record CAVYGH010000017.1, read on the forward strand.
ATCGGCCGTGACGGAGCCGCCATCGACCCGGAGCCGCAGGTCGCCGGACGTCGTCGCCCAGTTGCTCGCGCCGGCCACGCCGGTCGCCTCGACGTCGCCGCTCACGGTGCGCAGCGCGATCGCCGCCAGGCGCGGGACCTCGATCTCGAGGTCGGGCGGCCCGCCGCTCCCCACGCGGAGCGGGCCGATCCGGAAGCCGGGCGCGTTGTCCCGCACACGGATCCGGACCTTGCCCGGCAGGCGCTCGATCGTGAGGGCGTCCTCGACGTCCTCGCCATCCTGGCTCCGCACGGTGACGACGTCGCGCTCGACGCCCCGCAGCAGCACGCTGCTGGAGGTCGACATCGCCTCGACCTCGCCGCCCGGCTCCAGCGGGGAGCTCGCGCCCGGTCGAGATGTCAGGGGTAGTGCCGGTCACTTGGTCCTCCCCAGCGCCCGAATGGCCTCGGCGGCCTCCTCGGCACTGTCAGCAAGCGCGTGGCAGGACAGCCGCTCGAGGATCTCGCGGCGTCCGGCCTGGATGGCGTCGGCGGCGGCGGTCGCGGTCGCGGTCGCGTCGCCGCCCGCCGGCCTGCCCGTCGCTGGATGGGATGTCGTCCGGCTCGTCGCGTGGGCCGAAGCCCAGGGCGCGGATGAGCGCCTCCACGCGGGCCCCGACAGTCGGGTGGCTGGGGTAGAGCTCTCGCTCCATGTCGCGGAGGTTGCCGCGGCTGCGGAGAAGCTCTTCGAGCACCTGGGTCTGCTCGCGCGTCAGGCGGGCGAACCGGCCGACCCCGAACTCCCCCTCGATGACGGTCCCGCAGTCACCGCACCGGAGGCGGGTGACATTGAGTTCGCCCGAGCAGACCGGGCAGGTGGCGATGACGTCATGCGGCACGTAATGTCCTCGTCAGGTAGCAATGTGTCTTTCTCTTTTCTAATATCGTCTTTCACTATTGTCAAGTCCGACTCCCAAGTTGATCCTCGCCGCGCGGCGTTAGACTGGGCGCCATGCGATTCCGGACCACGATCCAGCTCAGGGACGGACGGCCACCGGGTTCAGCAGCTTCCCGCCCGAGGTCGTGGACGCGCTCGGCCAGGGCAAGAAGCGCCCGGCCGTCACGGTGACGATCAACGGCTACACCTACCGGAGCACGATCGCGGCCTACGGCGACGTGTTCATGCTCCCGCTCGCGGCCGAAAACCGGGAGGCCGCCGGCGTTGCCGCCGGCGACGACGTCGAGGTCGACCTGGAGCGCGACAGGGCGCCGCGGGAGGTCGAGGTGCCCGCGGACCTCGCGGCCGCCCTGGCCGACGAGCCCGAGGCCCGGGCCTTCTTCGACGGCCTGTCCTACAGCAACCGCCGCTGGTTCGTGCTCAACGTCACGGGGACGAAGATTGAGGAGACGCGGAGGCGGCGCATGGCGGGAGAAGTCGGTCCAGATGCTCCGCGAGGGGCGCAAGCCTTGACCGCGCGCCTCTATCGCGACGGGGCGCTCGCGGACGGGCGCAGCGACCGGCTCGAGCGAGGCGTGTCGATGCTGGCCGAGGACGGCCGCATCGCCTGGATCCGGCCGGCCGGCAGCGAGGGACCGCTGCCGGCCGAGGTCGACGTGGTGGACGCGGGCGGCACGACCGCGATCCCGGGCATGGTCGACTCGCACAGCCACCTGACCCTGCCGGGTGGCTCACACTGGATCGACCGCGGCGCCGACCCGACCGACCCTGCTGGCGGTCGCCGAGGCAACGCCCGCCTGCTCGCCAGGCCGGCGTGCGCTGGGCGCGCGACGTCGGCGCGGGCGGGAGGATCGGGGACGGCCGGGCGGTCTCGCTCACCGTCCGGGAGCGCTGGCGCGGCCGCCGGGAGTACCCGTACGTCCGCGCCGCCGGCACCTGGATCAGGGCCGCCGGCACCCGCAGGGCTGCTGGTGGAGGCCGCCCACGGCGACGCCCTGCTCGCCGCGGCGCTCCGCCAGCTCGACGACGGCGCCGACCTCGTGAAGCTCTACCTGGACGGGCCGGACCGGAGACGTCGCCCCTGCACCGGCACGAGGTGCGGCGGGTGGTGGCGGCGGTGCACGAACGTGGCGCCCGCGTGACCGCGCACAGCGGGATGCTGCGCGGCGCGCGGGTGGCGCGGAGGCGGGGGTGGACTGCGTCGAGCACGGCTTCGCGCTGGACGCGGACGCCGCCTCAGATGGCCGCCGATGGCGTGGCACTGGTGCCACGCTGTCCGTGCTGGCGTCGTGGCGGACGTTCGCCGCGACGACCGGGCTCCCGCGGTTCGCCTCCGACGAGGGCCGGGCCGCGCTCGGCGAACGGCGGGAGCGGGCGCACGAGTCGGTGCGGCTGGCGTACCGGGCGGGGGTGCTGATCGCCGCCGGTACCGACTTCGGCGGCGGGTCGCTCCGCGCCAACCAGCTCGCCTGGGAGGTGCAGACGCTGGTCACCGCCGGGTTGCCGCCGAGCGCCGCGCTGGCCGCGGCGACCTGGCAGCGGCCGCCTGCTCGGCGAGCCGGAGGCCGGGCGGATCCGGGCGGGCGGCCCGGCCGACTTCGTGCTGGTGCACGGCGACCCGCTGTCCGACCCGGCCGCGCTGTGGCGGGTCTGGCGCGTCTCCTGGGCGAGCTGACCCGGACGCCGCGGGGTCGTCGAACAGCC
>CAVYGH010000018.1:0-20281 GCA_963767945.1 uncultured Chloroflexia bacterium
GGGACGTGCCCGCGTCCTGATCGCGCGGAGGGCGCCCTGGACCGTCCCCGGTCTCGGCCGCGCGCCGTACAGTGACCGCATGACTGCCGTCGGGGAACCTGCGACGTCGCTGCGTGGGCGCGACTTCATCTCGGCCGCGGATCTCTCGGCCGACGAGGTGGAGCGGCTGTTCGCGCGGGCGGCAGCACTCAAGGCCGAGTTCGCCGAGGATCGCGGCACGCCCGTCCGCCACTGCAGGGGCGATCGCTGGCCATGCTGTTCCAGCGGCCGAGCCTGCGCACCCGGGTCACGTTCGAGGCCGGGATGACCCAGCTCGGCGGCCACGCCATCTACCTGACCGAGGGGATCGTGCTGGGCGGCCGGGAGAGCGTGGCCGACGTGGCGCACAACCTCGAGCGGTTCGTGGACGCGATCATGGCTCGCACGGGCCCGCACGAGGTGGTCGCCGAGCTCGCCGCCCAGGCGTCGATCCCCGTCGTCAACGGCCTGACCATCCGCGAGCATCCGTGCCAGGTGCTCGCGGACCTGTTCACGCTGCGCGAGCGGTTCGGCGACCTGCGCGGCCTGCCGCTGGCGTTCGTGGGCGACGGCAACAACGTCTACCACTCGCTTGCGCTCATGGGCGCGACGCTGGGGATGGAGATCCGGCTCGCGCACCCGGCCGGCTACGCGCCCAACGAGCGCATCGTGGCCCGGGCAACGGCAGCTCGCCGAGGCGTCGGGCGGACGCCTGGTGTTCGACTGGACCCGCGGGCCGTCGTGCCGGGCGCCGCCGTGATCTACACCGACGCGTGGACGTCGATGGGCCAGGAGGCCGAGGCCGAGGAGCGCCGCGACGCCTTCTCGAGGTACCAGGTCAACGGCGACTTGTTGGCGATGGCGCCCGACGCGCTCGTGATGCACTGTCTCCCTGCGCATCGCGGCGAGGAGATCACGTCGGACGTGATGGACGGCCCGCGAAGCATCATCTTCGACCAGTCGGAGAACCGGCTGCACGCGCAGAAGGCGCTGCTGGTCGAGCTCCTCGCGGGCTAGCCGCGCGACGGGAGGTCAGGCGAGACGTGAGCGGTGAAGCCCTCTACGAGCGCTACAAGGACGCGCTCCGTCGGGGCCACGTCGCGTCGCTGCGCGGGCGCCTCGAGGAGGCGCTGACCGCGTACGCCGAGGCGGCCGCGATCGCGCCCGAGCGGGCGACGCCGCACACGAGCGCCGGCACCGCCCTGATGCGCCGCAAGCGGCCGGCCGACGCCGTCCGCCACTTTACGACGGCCGTCCGGCTCGCGCCGCGCGACGAGGCCGCGCTGCTCGGCCGGGCGCAGGCGCTCGCCGCGCTCGACAAGCGCCCCCAGGCGGGCGACGCGTACGACGCGGTCGCCGAGGTCCAGGCCGCGAACGGCAAGCTGGCCGACGCCGTGGACTCCGCCCGGCGGGGCCTGGAGCTCGCGGAGGGTCGCGAGCGCCGCCGCACGCTCGAGCGCCTGATCGAACGGCTGCGCGCCTCGGAGCCGGCCGAGCCGGGCGGGTCGCGCTCGAGAAGGCGCATGGTGGTGCTCGAGGGCCGCGCCATCGAGCGGAAGCCGGCCGCGGCCAGGAGGCCCGCGGCCCCGCCGGCCACGAAGAAGAAGGCCCCGGCGGCGGGAGGCGAGGCGGTCGACGGAGATCGACGCCGACGTCGTCGCGGCCGTGGCCGCCAAGGCGCGCACCGCGCCAACGCCGCCGGACGGCCGCCGTCGAGGCGTCCGCCGAGCCCGGACGGAGCGCGGCCCGAGCCAGCGGCCTACCGCCCGGCCCTCGATCGCGACCTGCCGGCCGACCTCGACGTGGCGGTCCTGGCGCGCTCCGCGGAGGGGACGCTCGAGCGGCGGATCCCGGGCGTCGGCCTCGACGAGCTCCTCGACCTGGCGACCGCCTACCGACGCGACGGCCGGGCCGATGCCGCCCTCGACACGTGCTACCTCGCGCTCTCGGTCGCGCCCGACGACGTCGGCCTCCACCTGGCCCTCGTCGAGCTCTACGACGAGCGCGGCTGGACGTCGCTGGCCGGGGAGAAGCTCGACCTCCTGGATCGGCTGACGGCGCTCGATCCGGACCCGTCGCGATCGGCCCGCGTCGCCGGGGCGCGCGGCGCCCGCCGGGCTGAGGGAGGACCCTCCAGCCCGATCGTAGGGGTCCCGGAACAAGGGGGCCCCGGTGCTAGACTCGCCGGAAGATGCTCCCGTTCGTGGAATTGCTCGTCCGTCAGGTCACCCTGACGACGCTGATCGACATCGCGATCACGGCCCTGTTCATCTACTGGCTGTTCAGCCTGATCCGGGGCACGCGGGCCGTCACCCTCGTCATCGGCGTGTCGATCCTGCTCGGCGTGTACGCGCTGGCGCAGTTCCTGCAGCTCCGGCTGTTCACCCAGATCCTCCAGGCCGGCGCCGTCGTCGGGCTGTTCGCGCTCGTGGTCGTGTTCCAGCCGGAGCTCCGCCGCGGGCTTGAGCGGATCGGGCGCGTGGGCACGTTCGGCTGGCTGCTCGCCCCATCGGAGCAACGGACCATCGAGCACGTGGCGGCCGAGGTCGCCAAGGCGGCCGGGCAGCTGTCGCGCGAGGGTCATGGCGCGCTGATGGTCCTGGAGCGCGAGACCGGGCTCGAGGAGATCGCGGAGTCGGGGGTGATGATCCACGCCGACCTGTCGAGCGAGCTGCTGTGCACGATCTTCGCCCCACGGACGTCCTTGCACGACGGCGCCGTCGTCATCCGCGACGACCGGATCCTCGCCGCCGCGGCCCTGCTGCCCCTCACCGAGATGAACCTGTCGGAGCGGTTCGGGACGCGACACCGGGCAGCGCTCGGCATCACCGAGGACACCGACGCCGTCGCGGTCGTCGTGTCCGAGGAGAGCGGGCAGATGAGCATCGTCGAGCGCGCGCGGATCGTGCGCGTGCCGTCCGAGGCCCAGCTCCAGCGCGCGCTCGGCGCGCTGCTCGAGGCGCCCGCGGCGCCGCCAGGCCTCAGCCGCCGCCGTGGCCCCGGGTTCCGGGGCCGGGCGCGCGGTCGCTTCCGCATCCGGACCACGCCGGCGCGGGCCGAGACACCGGCCCTCGCGCAGGGGAGCCCCGGCGGTGGAGCCGCGGAACCCGCGTCCGCCGACGGCGCCAAGGACGGACCCGAGGGGGGCACGACCGGGCCCGCCGCCGGCGACACGCAGGCGTTCGGCGACACGACCCCGGATCACGAGGCCTCCGACCTCCCCCCGGGTGAGGCGCGCGTCCCGCAGGCTCGCCGGGAGCCGTCGGTCACGGACGAGGACGGCACGAGCGCCACCGCGGCCGCGGCGCGCCGATGAGCCTGGGCGCGCGCGTCGAGCGGGCCGTCCGCTTCGTCGTCCACAACTGGCCGCTCAAGCTCGCCGCCATCGCCCTCGCCACCCTCCTGTACGCCGGGCTCGTCGCCTCGCAGGACAGCAGCGTCTTCCCTGGTCCGGTCCCCGTCAGCGCGATCAACAAGCCCCCGGGCACCGTCGTCACCAACGACCTGCGCGACCTCGACCAGATCCGCTACATCGCCCCGCTCGAGGTCGGCCGCCTGCTCGCCGACGACTTCGAGGCGACCGTCGACCTCTCCAACGTGAACCCCGACGGCCAGCCCGTCAGCGTCCGGGTCGCGGTCACGCCCGTGGACCCGCGCGTGACCGTGCTCGACTTCCAGCCCCGATCGATCCAGGTCGTCCTCGACGAGCTCACCACCAAGCAGGTCCCGGTCGAGGTGCAGCGCGAGGCCGCGCCCGATGGCGTGGACGTGGGCGAGGTCACCTACGAGCCGACCGAGGTCACGGTGACGGGCCCCGGCGCCGCCGTCAGCCGCGTCGTCGCCGCCCGGGTGGTCGCGACGCTCGATCCGGAGGGGATCGACTTCGACCGCGAGGTCGAGGCGCGGCCGGTCGACGACAACGGCGATGTCGTCGTGGGCGTCGAGCTCGACCCCCGGACCGTCCACGTGTCGATCCCGCTGTTCACGAACCGCGAATCGCGGACGCTGCCCGTGAACCCGGTCGTGACCGGGACGCCGGCGCAGGGCTTCCGGATCGCGTCGGTCGCCGCCGACCCGCTCGTCGTGTCGGTGGAGGGCGACGCCGACCAGCTCGCGGCGCTCCTGTCGGCCGACACGGCCCCGGTGTCGGTGTCCGGCGCGACGCGCGACGTGTCGGTGTCGGTGCCGCTCGCGCTGCCCCCGGGCGTGGTGGCGGTGGACGCCGACACTGTCCGGGTCTCCGTGCGCATCGAGGCGCTGACCGAGACGCGGACGTACTCGGCCGGGATCCGGCTCGACGGCCGCGAGCCCGGCCTCGAGTACGAGCTGTCGGAGTCGCAGGTGCTGCTGACGCTGTTCGGGCCGGTGGCCGACCTGGACCGGCTGGGGGCGGCACCGATCGTGGTCGGCGTCAACGTCGCGGGCCTGGCGCCCGGCTCGCACGACGTCCCGGTGGTCCCTATCGTTGCCCTCGACCCTGACCCTCGTCGAGGTGTCACCCGATACGCTGACCGTCACCATCGGCGTACCGCCGACGACGGCGCCGGCCTCGGCCGTTCCGAGCGCCGGTGCCGATGGCGGCTCGCCATCGCCGGCTCCCTGATCCGGACCAACCGCTCCATCACGCGAGGACCCCGATGACACGGTTGTTCGGCACGGACGGCATTCGCGGCATGGCCAACGTCGACCTCCGGCCGTCGCTCGCGTTCGCGCTCGGGCGCGCCACCGCCCACCAGGTGGTCGGACCCGGCGGCGCGCTCGTCGTGGGCCGCGACACGCGGCGTTCGGGCGACATGTTCGTGGCCGCGATCACCGCAGGCGCGACGAGCATGGGCGCCGACGTCCACCAGGTCGGCATCGTGCCCACGCCGGCGCTCGCGTTCCTCGCCGCGGACCCGGCGTTCGCGGCCGGGATCATGGTCTCGGCGTCCCACAACCCGGCCGAGGACAACGGCCTCAAGGTCCTCGACCCGCGGGGCCTCAAGCTCGACGACGACGTCGAGGACGACCTGGAGGCGGCGGTCCTGCGGGCGGACGAGCTGCCGAGCGTGTCGCCGGACGCGATCGGGCGGACCATCGACGCGGCGCACCTGCTCGCCCGCTACGTGGCCCACCGCCAAGGGCTCGCGGAAGCCGTCGACGCCTCGGGGCTGCACGTGGTGCTCGACACCGCCAACGGGGCGGCGTTCCAGGTCGCGCCCGAGATCCTGCGCGCGACCGGCGCCCGGGTGACCGTGATCCACGACGGCCCGGACGGCGACAACATCAACCGCGACTGTGGCGCGACGGCGCCGGCCTCGCTGGCCGACGCGGTCCGGGCCGCCGGCGCGCACGTCGGGTTCGCCCTGGACGGCGACGCCGACCGGTGCGTGGCGGTCGACGGCGAGGGGAACCTCGTCGACGGCGACCAGGTGCTGGGCATCCTCGCGCTCGAGCGCCTCGCCCGCGGGGTGCTCGACCAGGGCAGCCTCGTCGTCTCCGTGCTGTCCAATGGCGGGCTCCAGGCGGCGGTCGAGGCCGCCGGCGGCCGGATCGTCCGGACCCCGGTGGGCGACAAGCACATCCTCGCGGCGATGCTGGTGTCCGGGGCGGGCCTGGGCGGCGAGAAGAGCGGCCACGTGATCATCCGCGAGCACACGACCTCGGGCGACGGGATCGTGACGGCGATCGAGCTGCTGCGCGTGATGACCGCCGCGCGGGCCGGGATCGCGGAGCTCGCGACATCCGTGCCGCTGCTGCCCCAACAGCAACGCGCGATCCGGGTCCGCCACCGCGACCAGTGGGAGGCGGACCGCGTCCTGGGGGAGGCCATCGTCGAGGCTGAGCGCCGCCTGGCGCCGCACGGCCGCGTCCTCGTGCGTCCCTCGGGCACCGAACCCGTGCTGCGGGTCATGGTCGAAGGGCCGGATGCGGCGGTCGTCGCCGAGCTGGCCGACTCGATCGCGGCGCTCGCAGGCGACCGACTACACTAGCCAACCGCGGCGGGCCGCGATCACGAGCCCAAGGAGAACCCCCCAGGCGCATGTGCGGCATCGTCGGCTATACCGGCCCGCGTGAAGCGGGCCCCATCCTGATCGAGGGTCTCCGTCGTCTCGAATATCGCGGCTACGACTCCGCGGGCATCGCCCTCGTCGACGAGCAGGGCGACATGTTCGTGGAGAAGAAGGCGGGCAAGCTCGCCAACCTCCAGACGGCGATCGCGGACCGGACGCCCCATGCGGCGATCGGCCTCGCCCACACACGCTGGGCAACCCACGGCCGGCCGAACGACCTCAACGCCCATCCGCACCAGGACTGCACCGGCGAGATCACGGTGATCCACAACGGGATCATCGAGAACTTCCGGGAGCTCCGCGACGGGCTCGAGGCGCGCGGCCACACCCTCCCGTCCGAGACCGACACGGAGGCGATCGCGCACCTCGTCGAGGAGGCCTACCAGGGCGACCTCGCCGACGCCGTCCGTGCGACGCTGCGCCAGCTCCAGGGCGCCTACGCGCTCGTCGTGATGCACAAGCGCGAGCAGAGCCGGCTCGTCGGCGCGCGCAAGGACGTGCCGCTGGTCGTGGGTCTCCACGGCGAGGAGAGCTTCATCGCCAGCGACGTCGCGGCGATCCTCGCCCACACCAACCGGATCATCTTCCTCGAGGAGGGCGACGTCGCCGACGTGCGCCCGACCGGGGTCGAGATCACCGGGGTGGACGGCATCGTGCGCCAGCGCGCGGAGACGATCGTGGACTGGTCGCCCGAGGCTGCCGAGAAGGGCGGCTACGAGCACTTCATGCTCAAGGAGATCCACGAGCAGCCAGAGGCGCTCCGCCAATCCCTCGCCGGGCGGGTCACCCCCGACGGTCGGATCCAGGCGCCCGAGGTCGAGGACCTCGCGGACGCGTTCCGGCGCGCGACGCGGGTCGAGCTGGTCGCGTGCGGCACGGCCTCGTATGCCGCCCTCGTCGGCGCGGCCGCGATCCAGGACTGGACAGGCCTGCCCGCGCGGGTCACCGTCGGGTCGGAGTTCCGGTACTCGCCGCCGCCGCTCGACGCCAACGCGCTGGTGATCGCCGTCACCCAGTCGGGCGAGACCGCGGACACGATCGCGCCGACGCGCTGGGCGCGTGAGCGGGGCTGTCCGATCGTCGCCGTCACGAACACGATGGGCTCGGCGATCACCCGCGAGGCCGATGCCGTGATGTTCCTGCAGGCGGGGCCCGAGATCGCGGTCGCCGCCTCGAAGACGTTCGTGACCCAGGTCACGACCCTGATCGTGCTGGCGGCGGCGATCGCCAAGGCCCGTGGCTCGATGGACGAGGCGCAGGAGCTCGAGCTCGGCCAGGCGCTACGGGCGCTGCCCGAGGCCGCCGCGAGCACCCTGGCGGCGAACCCGGGGATCGCCGAGATCGCCCGCCGGTACGTCAACTCGCGCGGCTTCATGTTCATCGGGCGCGGCTACTCGCTGCCGGCGGCGCTCGAGGGCGCGCTGAAGCTCAAGGAGATCAGCTACATCCACGCGGAGGGCTACGCCGCGGGCGAGCTCAAGCACGGCCCGATCTCGCTGCTCGACGCCGAGTGCCCGTTGGTCTCGATCGCCACCCGCTCGGCGACCTACGACAAGCTGATCAGCAACGTCATGGAGGGTCGCGCGCGCGACGCGCGGATCATCGCGGTCGCCACGGACGGGGACACCAAGATCGCCCGCTACGCCGACGACATCCTGTGGGTCGCCGACACGCACGAGGCGCTGTCGCCCGCGCTCGCGGTGATCCCGCTCCAGCTCTTTGCCTACCACACGGCGGTCGCCCGGGGCACGGACGTGGACCAGCCGCGGAACCTCGCGAAGTCGGTGACGGTGGAGTAGCGATGGCGCGCCCGGGCCCGGCCGCCGATCCCGTCGTGCCGCCGGGCGTCGTCCCCGAGGGGACGACGGAGCTCGGGATCGACATCATCAAGGTCGACCGCATCGCGAACACGATCCAGCGCTTCGGCGACCGGTTCGCGCGCCGCGTGCTCACCGAACGCGAGCGGCGGTATGTCCGCAACCGCCCCGAGAACTTCGCGGGCCGCTGGGCGGCGAAGGAGGCGGTCTCCAAGGTGCTCGGGCTGGGCGTGCGCGGGGTCGGCTGGACCGAGATCGAGATCGAGCGGCTGCCGACCGGGCAGCCGTCGGTGCGCCTCAACGGGCGGGCCGCGAAGCGCGCGGAACAGCTGGGCATGGGCCGGATCGCGGTGTCGATCAGCCACGAGGCCGAGTACGCGGTTGCCGTCGCGTTCGGCGTCCGGACCGCGGGCGGGCGCTACGTGTTCCCGCTGGATATCGACGACCGCCTCGACGACCGCGAGCGCAAGCTCCTGGCCCGGTTCGAACGCATGCAACAGATCCACGAGGCGACCCAGTCGCTGGCGGCCGGCGCGGATGCCGCGGCGTCCGGGGGCGAGGGCCACGAGGACGACCAGCGTGGCTGACCGCCGATCCGTCGGGTTCGGCCGGCCCGCGGCCGAGGACGCGCCCGAGGCCGCCGCCGCCGCCTCTTCGGACGCCCCGCCGGAGCTCGACGACGAGACGATGTCGCGGCTGGTCCCCGAGCGCGACAAGCGGGGCCACAAGGGCAGCTTCGGCCGTTTGCTGGTCCTCGCGGGCTCGATGGACTACGCGGGCGCGGCGCTGCTGGTCTGCCGCGCCGCCGGCCGGGCCGGCGCCGGGCTGGTCACGCTTGCGGTCCCGGAGTCGCTGCAGCCGCTGTTCGCCGCCAAGGTCGTCGAGGCGACGACGATGCCGCTCCCCGAGGACGACGTCGAGGAGGTCGACCCGGAGCCCGCCCTCGCCGCCGTGCTCGACCACGAGCACGACGCGCTGGTCATCGGCCCGGGGCTTCGGCCGTCCCTCGCGATCGCGGAGCTGCTGCGGCTGATCCTGACGGCCCCCGAAGACCCCGGACGGGCGCCGGCGGTGCTCGACGCGGAGGCGCTGCGCACGCTGGCGGCCGTTGACGGCTGGTGGTCGCGGGTCACCCGGCCGTGCGTGCTGACGCCCCATGCCGGCGAGTTCGCGCGCCTGCGCGCCGGCAGCGGTCACGCCCCCGACGAGGACGGCGACCTCACCACCGACGACGAGGCCAGGCTCCGCGCCGCCGTGGCGGCCGCCTCCGAGTGGCAGCAGGTCGTCGTGCTGAAGGGCGCCAAGACCGTGATCGCGAAGCCTGACGGCGCGGTCGCCGTGGCGCCGTTCGAGAACCCGGCGATGGCCACGGGCGGCACGGGCGACGTCCTCTCCGGGACGATCGGCGCGCTGCTTGCTCAGGGCCTCGCCCCGTGGGACGCCGCGCGGCTCGGCGTCTACCTCCACGGCCTGGCCGGCGAGGCCGTCCGCGACCGGATCGGCGACGCTGGCCTGCTCGCCGGCGACCTCCCGGACGCGCTGCCGATCGGCCGCAAGCGGCTCGCCCGGATCGCCGAGCGGCAGAAGACGGGCCGCCGGCTCGGGTTCGGGGTCCGCGACGACGCCGCGGCGGCACGCGAGACCGCCGCGACCGCCGAGCCGGCCGTCCACGACGTCGACGGAGCCCCCGCCTGAGCGGGACGCCCGCCCACGACGGACCGCCGACCGGGCCGCCGATCGGGCCGCCGGACCCGCGCGAGCCGATCGAGGCGAGGCTCGCCGCCGCCGGGCTCCCCGCGCTGCCGCGCACGGCTTGGCTGGAGCTCGACCTCGACGCCCTCGCGGACAACGTCGCCACGATCCGGCGGCTGGTCGGGCCCGGTGTCCGCGTGGAGCCGGTGGTCAAGGCCGATGCCTACGGGCACGGGGCGGTGCCGGTCGCCCGGGCGCTGGCGTCCGCCGGGGTCGACGGGCTCTCGGTCGCGACCATCGACGAGGCGGTCGAGCTGCGCGACGCGGGCGTCGAGCTGCCGATCCTCGTCCTGTACCCAATCCCCCCGGAGCAGGTCGCGGCCGCCGCGACCGCCCGGATCGCCGTCAGCGTGGGGTCCGGCCCGCCCACCGACGCCATCCTCGCCGCAGCTCGGGCGGCGCGTGCCGGAGGCGCGCCCGACCTGGAGTTGCACGTGGAGGTCGAGACGGGCCTCGGCCGGGGCGGGACGCTGCCCGGGGCGGTCAACGCGGTCGTCGAGGCGATCGCCACGACCGATGGGGCGCGCCTGGCGGGCGTGTGGACGCATCTCGTCGCGGCGGACGACGTCTCGGGCACGATCGCCCAGGACGCCCGCTTCGGGGCCGCGGTCGGCGGGCTGGTCGACGCGGTCGAGCTCGGCCCGGACGCCGTGCGGCGCCACCTCGCCGGCAGCGGCGGCCTGCTCGCCGCGGACGCCACGCGCTGGGATGCGGTCCGACCCGGGCTGTCCACCTATGGGCTGATCCCCGATGCCGTCGACACCGGCCGCGTCGACGGCCGAGGAGGCCGCGGCGCTGCGCCCGGTGATGGCGCTGGTCGCGCGGCCGGTCCGGGTCGTGGACCTGCCGGCCGGGCACGGCGTGAGCTACGGGCCGTCGTTCGTGACGTCGCGTGCATCGCGGATCGCGACGCTGCCCGTGGGCTACGGCGACGGCTGGCGCAGGGCGCTCTCTGACCGCTCGTCGGCGATCGTGCGCGGGATGCCGGTCCCGCTGGTCGGGCGCGTGGCGATGGACGCCGTGATGGCCGACGTCACCGACGTGCCCGGCGATCCGGTGACAGGACGCGACGAATTCGTGCTGCTGGGGCGCCAGGGCACCATCGCGATCACCGCCCACGACCTCGCCGCAGCGTGCGGGACGATCAGCTACGAGGTGGTCACGGCGATGTCCCGCCGATTGCCTCGGGTGTACCATGCCGCGGGTTCAGCGGTGGAGGTCCGGCTGCTCGCAGGCGGGAGGTCCGAGTGGCGCGCATCGAGCTCTGGAACGGCGACATCTGCGATCTCGAGGTCGACGCCATCGTGAGTCCGGCGTCGACGTCGCTGTGGATGTCGACCGGCGTGGCGGGCGAGCTCAAGCGAGTCGGCGGGGACGAGATCGAGTTCGCGGCCGTCCGGCAGGCGCCGGTCGAGCTCGGCGACGCCGTGGTGACGCCGGCCGGCAATCTCGCCGCCAAGGTCGTGATCCACGCCGTGTCCCTCGAGCGCGATCGCCGGACGAGCGACGCCGCGATCGATCGTGCCGCCCGCAGCGCGATGGCGCGGGTACGCGAGCTGGGTCTCGCGACCGTGGCCTTTCCCGGCCCTCGGGACCGGCATCGGCGGCTTTCCCCTCGACGAGGCCGCGCGGGTGGCGGTCGACGCCGTCCGCGACGAGCTCCGCACCGAGTCCTCGATCGAGCACGTGATCTTCGCGCTGCGCGGCGCCGCCGCCTACGAGGCGTACGCGCATGCGCTCCGGGCCAGCGAGCCCGGCCCGTCCAAGCCGCTCCTCGCCCAGGGGCCGCAGCGCCAGGCCGCCACGTGAGCTTCCCGATGGAGCCCGTCGACGAGCGGCGGGAGGCGCTGGTCGAGGCCGTGGCACGGGAGATCCGCCTGCGCGGCCTGACGGGTCCCGCGGTGCACTTCCTCGAGGCCAGCCGGCCGTACCGTCCGCTCGGCGCGCCGGCGATGCTGTTCTTCGACCCGGTCCTGCGCGAGCTGTTCGGCGGCGAGATCCCCTCGGCGAGCGAGCTCCTGCGCGACGACGCCGGGATCGAGGCCCTGATCGACCGCCTCGAGGAGCTGGACGAGGCCGACGGCTGGGACGCCTGACGGCAGGACGGCGGCGCTCCGGGGCCGGAGCGGCCCCGGCTCTCGGGTAGGATCGGATCGGTGAGCAGCGACCCCCACGCCTTCGCCGCCGTCGATCGCGGCAGCGCGACCACCGCGGCCTCCCTGATCGGGCACGTGGACGGGCGCTGGCGCCTCCTGGGCTCCACGGCGGGCCCCGCCGGCGTCCCCGCCGAACGGCTCCTCGAGCGACTGCGGGCGCGGCTCGCGATCTCCGATCCGGGCCTGGTCGCCGCACTGTCGCTGGGCGGGGTGGGATCGGCCGCCGAACTCCCGGAGGTCGCCTGCGAGACGACGCCGCCCCCCGAGATGGCCGTGGTCGCCGCCACGCGACGTGCCCTGACGCCGCTGGTCGCGGCGGCCACCGCAGCCGGATGGCGTGTGCGGGCGCTCGCCCTCGACGGCGCGGAGATCATCACGGTCGCCGGGGCGCTCGCCGATCCGTCGGTCAGCGCGGTGCTGGCCGGCAGCGGGGAGCCGCCGGGCGGCGACGAGCGGCCGCTGATCGCCGATCTCGTGACCATCATCGCCGCGGCGACCCAACGCCGGCCCGACCTCGACACCGTGCTCGCCGGCGGCCTGGCGGAGCCCGGCGGGCGCATGGAGGCCGCGATGCAGGCCAACCGCCCCGGGGCGACCATGACGGCCCCGTCACCGTCCGCCGGCGGTGGCGAGGCGCTTCGGGAGCTCCTCGACGAGCTGCGCGGGACCGGGCCCGACGGTCGGCGCGCCCTCGCCGCCTCGACGGCCACGCTCGCGGAGGTCCTCGGGCGGCGCGTCGAGGTGATCGAGATCGGTCAGTCGGCCGGGGCTCGGGTCGCCGCGGCGCCGTCACGCGCGGACGGGGACAGCGGCCGTCGAGCCCGCCGCCAGGCTCGCGATCGTCGCGGAGGCCGCGCTCCTGCCGCGTGGCTTCGGCGACGCCCACCTGGACGCCATCATCGGCTGGCTCAGCATCTCGCTCGACCGCCTCCGCGTGCGCGATCGGCTGCGCGAGCTCGCGCTGGCCCCGTGGGGCGACGCCGCGGGCGACGGGGCGCTCCTCCGGCTGGCCGCTGCGCGGGCCGCCGTCCAGCGGCTGCTCGCGGCCACGCCGGGCCTCGGCGTGCTCCCGGCCCCCGACCTCGTCGTCGTGTCCGGCGGCGCCTGGGCCGTGCGCACCGGCCGCGGGGGTCGCGCTCGCGGCCGCGGACGTCATCCGCCGGCCCGGCGTTCGTGCGCTGGGCTTCGACCACGCGCGCCTCCTCGGCCCCCTCGGGACGATCCCCGACCCGGCCGAGCGCCGCCTGATCCTCGACGACCTGCGCGACGAGGTCGTCCTGCCGCTCGGCAGCGTGCTCATGCCCGCCGGCCTGCGCATGGGCGGGCCATCGGGCCGGCTGCTCGTGCGCGGGCAGGGGAGCGCCGTGCCGCTCGACCTCGTCCCGGGCAGCCTCGTGCTGGTCGGACCTGCCGGCCGGGGAGCGGGCGATCGTCGATCTCACGTTCCGCGACGGCGTCGACCTCGGGCCCACGGTCCGCCACGCCGCGGTCGAGGTGACCGGCGGGCTCGCGGGACTGCTGGTCGACCTGCGCGACGTCCCAATCCGCATCCCCGATCGCCTCGAGCTCCGGCGCGAGGCGCTGGCGGGCTGGCAGGCCGACGTGTGGGCCGGGAGCGACGCGTGACGGCCGAGGCGGACGTGACCGCCGAGGGTGCCGTGGCGGCCGCCGACGACTGGCGCGACGACATCGCCGTGCGCCAGCTGGTGGACGACGAGCTCGAGGCGCGCTTCGTGCTTGCCCCGGGCGACCGCCCGCTGGTCGAGGCCGGGACGACGGTCAAGGCGGGCGACCCGCTGCTCGAGCACCTGCGCGATCGCCGGATCGACGAGGTCGTCATGCCGGCCGAGCCGGGATCGACGCCCACGCCGACCCGGTCGCGGGCGGACGCTGGGCGCCGCGATCGGCGAGCGGGGAGCCCAAGCGCGGCGCCACCCACGAGGGCGAGCTGCTGTCGCCGGTCCCGGGGCAGCAGGATCGGTGGCGGATCATCACCGGCGACCACCGCGACGCGATCGTGACGCCGGTCGGCGGCGACGTGATCGCGGTCATGCCCGGGGGCGAGGTCCGGCTCCGGCCGGCCGGCCGGGCGATCCGCGGGGCGTTCGCGGCGGGCTCCCCGGCGCACGGGCGGCTCGAGCTCGCGACCGACCCGTTCGGGGACCTGCGGCCCGGGGGCATCGACGTCAGCCGCTCGGGCAGCATCCTCGTCGTCGGGGCACGGATCGACGCGGAGGCGCTCACTCGCGCCCGCGCGATGGGCGTCCGCGGCATCGTGGTCGCGTCGCTACCCGGCAAGGACCTGCGCGACTTCCGGGCCTCTGAGCGACGCCAGCGCGCCTCGCTCCACCCGTCGCAGCCGTTCGGCGTGCTCGTGCTGGACGGCACGATGCGGCGGCCGATCCCGTCGCCAATCGCGAGCCTCCTGGAGCGGATCGCAGGCCGCGAGGTGTCGCTCCTCGTCGATCCGCCCGCGCTCGTGTTCGAGGCCGCCGACGACGACCTGCCGGCGGTCGATCCCGACTGGGTCCGCGTGCGGTCGGGGCCCAGCGCCGGCGCGGAGGGCCGGCTCGTCGGTCCGGCGGGCCTCCGCCGCTTCGAGCGCGGCGTGCAGCTGGAGGCCGCGCTGGTCGCGATCGGCGGTCGCGCGCCAGTCGCGGTCCCCATCGGCGACCTCGAGCGCATCGCCTGACGGCGGTGTCGGCTACCCTCGGTCGATGGCTTCGATCTCGACCATCGAACGCGTCGTGGAGACGACCGACGCCGAGGCGACCCGCGCGCTCGCCGCCCGGCTCGCGGCCGTCGCGCGGCCCGGCGACCTGCTGTGCCTGGTCGGCGACCTCGGCGCCGGGAAGACCCAGTTCGCGAAGGGCTTCGCCGTCGGCCTCGGGATCGAGGACACCGTCAGCTCGCCGACGTTCGTGCTGATGACCGAGTACTCGGGACGGCTGCCGATGTTCCATGTCGACCTGTACCGGCTCGACGACGCCGCCGATGCGCTCGCCGGCGGCCTGCTCGATGAGCGCCAGCTGGACGGGGTCGCCCTGGTCGAATGGGCCGAACGACTCGGGTCCGCGCTGCCGCGGGCGCGCCTCGACGTCGTGATCGACGGCACCGGCGACGACCCGAGACGGATCGCCATCCGGGCCGGCGACGAGGGCTACCGGCGGTACGTCGAGGCCGCGGCGTGACGGCCGGCGGTCCGCTGCTCGTCGTCGACACCGCGACGACCACGGCGGTGATCGCGCTCGGGACGCCCGATGGCGCGCTGCTCTCGTCGCGCTCGTGGGTCGCGGGCTACCGCCACGGCGAGGAGCTTCTGACTCAGGTCGAGCGCCTGCTTGCCGGCGGCGGGGTCGCGCGGGAGGCGCTCGGCGGCCTCGTCGTAGGCACGGGCCCGGGGGCGTTCACGGGGCTGAGGGTGGGCATCGCGACCGTCAAGGGCCTCGCCTACGCGCTCGACCTGCCCGTGGCCGGCGTGCCGACCGGGGAGGCGCTCCTCATGGCCGCCGCGAGCGTAGATGGCGCGACCGACGACGGCGCGCCGGGCCTGGTCCTCGTCCAGCCGGCGGGCTCGTCGGATCGCGTGCTCACCCGTCCCGGAACGCCGCCGAGAATCCTGCCGGGCGGCGAGCCACCGGCCCTGCGACCCGGCGAGCGGCTCGTCGCCGTTGACCTCGACGGCCGTGAGGCCGTCGCAGCCACCGAGCTCGGCGTGGCCGCCCGGGAGGGGCTCGCGATCGCCCTGCTGGCGGCGGGCGCCGCGCGCCTTCGGGAGCTCGGCGGGGACGACCTCGCCCGCCTCGTGCCCGAGTACGTGACGCTGCCGCGCGGGGTGCGCGCCGCACCGCCCGACGACGGCGGGGTCGCGCTCAGCGCGGACGCGGCGCCGAGTCCCGCTCCGGGGGCGGCGCGGTGACGCAGATCGTGCTCCACATCCGCCCGATGACCATCGGCGACCTCCAGAGGGTGCAGGACATCGAGCATGCCTCGTTCACGACGCCCTGGCCGCCGCAGGCCTATCGGCAGGAGCTCGAGACCAACCGGCTCGCCCACTACCTCGTCGGACAGCTGGGCGACGAGGTCGTGGCCTACGGCGGCATCTGGCTGATGGTCGACGAGGCGCACATCACGACCTTCGCCGTCCATCCCGCCTACCGGCGCCGCAGGATCGGGGAGCGACTGCTGCTCGCGATGCTCGACCTGTCCGTCGCCCGCCACGCGCGCGAGGCCACGCTCGAGGTCCGCCTGTCCAACCTCGCCGCGCGCCGGCTGTACGAGAAGTACGGCTTCCGGCCGGTGGGCATCCGGCCGCGCTACTACAGCGACAACCAGGAAGACGCCCTGATCATGACGACGGAGCCGCTCGGCGTCGCCGGCGATGGTCGACCGCGTCGCGCGGCTGCGGGTGGCGCTCGACGCGTTCCCCGCGCCCTCGCTGGAGCCCGACCCGCTGTCGGCCGGGCCAGGTGGCGCCGAACGAGCCGAACCAGGCACCCGCCGGGGAAGGCGCCGGGGCGTGAGCGGGCCCCTGATCCTGGCCGTGGAGTCGAGCTGCGACGAGACGGGCGTCGCGCTCGTCGAGGACGGGCGGCGGATCCACGCCAACGTGGTCGCGAGCCAGATCGCCCTGCATGCGCCGACCGGCGGGCATCGTGCCCGAGGTGGCCGCGCGCGCCCACCTGCGCTGGATCGTGCCGGCGCTCGACGAGGCGCTCGAGACGGCGGGCGTGGGCGTGCCCGATGTCGACGCCGTGGCCGTGACCTACGGACCGGGCCTCGCCGGGTCGCTGCTGGTCGGCATCAACGTCGCCAAGTCGCTCGCCTGGGCTCACGACAAGCCGCTGGTCCCGGTCAACCACCTCGAGGGCCACGTGTACGCCGGCTGGCTGCTCGACCCGGGCGAGGCCGAGCGCGAGGCGCCGCCGTTCCCGCTGGTCGCGCTCGTCGTGTCCGGCGGGCACACCGAGCTCGTCGTGATGCCCGACCACCTCGAGTACCGGCTGCTCGGCCAGACCGGCGACGACGCCGCCGGCGAGGCGTTCGACAAAGTCGCGCGGGTGCTCGGCCTGGGCTATCCCGGCGGCCCGGCGATCTCGCGCGCGGCCGAGGGTGCCAAGGCGAAGGACCGCGTGTTTCCGCGGGCCTGGCTGGGTGGCACGTACGACCTCAGCTTCTCGGGGCTCAAGACCGCTGCCCGCCGGATCGTGACCGCGGCCCGGGCCGACGAGGGCCTGCCGGCCGACGAGCGTGAGGGGAGCCTCCCCGAGCCCGTCGTGGCGGAGCTCGCTTGGGGGTTTCAGGACTCGGTCGTCGACGTGCTGGCGACGAAGACGATTCGTGCCGCCGAGGAGGTGGGCGCCCGGGGCATCGTGCTGGGCGGCGGTGTGGCCGCGAACGCGGCGCTCCGCCAGCGCATCGCCGCCGAGGCCGAGGCGCGCGGCATCCCGCTGGTCGTCCCGCGACCCGGCCTGTGCACGGACAACGGGGCGATGATCGGGGCGGCCGGAGCGCGCCGGCTGGCGGCCGGCGTGCGGGCGGGACTGGACCTCGACGCCCGGCCTTCGCTGCCGCTGGCGCGATGAGCCCCGCGGACCTGCGGCTGGACCCGGGCGATGTCGTCGGACCCTGCCGGACGCGGGCCTGCGTCCCAGCCGACGCATGGGCCAGAACTTCCTGGCCGACGTCGAGGTGCTCGAGGGAATCCTGCGCGAGGCGGATCCCGTGCCCGGCGAGCGGGTGCTCGAGATCGGCCCCGGCCTCGGGTTCCTGACGGGCGGCCTGCTCGCCGCGGGGACGAGCGTGACGGCGGTCGAGCTCGACCGCGGGATGGCCGCGTTCCTGCGCGACACCTACGCCGACGAGGTGGACGACGGGCGCTTGCGCCTCATCGAGGGCGACGCGCTGGACCAGGACCTCGTCGGGCTGGTCGAGCCGCCGTACGACGTCGTGGCGAACCTCCCGTACCAGATCTCGAGCCCGGTCCTGCACCGGCTGCTCGGGAAGCCTCCCCGCGCGGACCAGCTCGTCCTGATGCTCCAGCGCGAGGTCGCCGAGCGCGTCGCCGCCGCGCCCGGGGACATGTCCTACCTGTCGGTGTTCGTGCAGTACCACGCCAAGGCGCGCGTCGCGTTCCGGGTGCCGCGCGAGGCGTTCGAGCCGGCGCCCAAGGTCGAGTCGGCCGTCCTGGTGTTCGAGCCGTTCCCGCCCGACGACCGGCTGGACGCGGCGGCGGAGGAGGCGCTGTGGCGCGTGGTCCAGGCGGGGTTCCGCGAGCGGCGCAAGATGCTCCACAACGTGCTGACCCGCCAGCTCCCGATCGAGCCCGATCGCGTCGATGCGGCGCTCGCGGCGGTGGGGATCGCCCGCGACCGGCGGCCGCAGACGGTCGCGGTCGGGGAGTGGATCGCCCTGACCGAGGCCCTCGGCCCCATCCCGGCGTCGCGATGACGGTGCCGGCCACCGACGCCGACCGGCGCCTCGCACCGGTCATCCGCCTCGCGCCGGCGAAGGTGAACCTGACGCTGGCCGTGCTGGGCACGCGCCCGGACGGCTTCCACGACCTGCACAGCGTCATGGTCCCGCTCGACCTCGCGGACCGGCTCTCGGTGTCGGCCCTGCCGCCCGGGTCGCCGGACAGCCTCCACGTCCAGGGGTTCGACCCGGGACCGCCCGCCGGCAACCTCGTGCTGCGCGCGATCGTCGTCGCCCGGCGGCACGCCGCGGCCGCCACCGGTCGCCCGGGCGCGCTGGTCCCGCTCGCGGCCAGGCTCGACAAGCGGATCCCGGTCGCGGCCGGCCTCGCCGGCGGGTCGTCCGATGCCGCGGCGACGGTCGACGCCGCGCTCGAGGCCTGGGGCGTAGCCGTCGACGTGGAGCCAGAGGCGCGCCGGCGGATCGCGGCAGAGCTCGGGTCCGACGTGCCGTTCTTCCTCGCGGACGGCCCGGCGCTCGTCGAGGGACGCGGCGAGCGGGTCACGCCGCTGGCCTGGCTGCGCGACGCCGGCGAGGGCGAGGCCGCACCCGGTCGTCCGGGCCTGCTCCTCGTCACGCCCGACGTCGGCATCACGACGCCCGCGGCGTTCGCGGCCTTCGATGCCGGGGCCCGGGTAGCCGGTGGCGCCGCGCGCCAGGCCTCGATCCACCTCGCCGACGAGCTGCGCACCGGGCTCCGGGTGGTCGACCTCCTCGCCCGCGCGGGTGTCCTGGCCGCCGGTAACGACCTCGCGCCCGCGGCGGCGGTCGTCGAGCCCGGCCTCGTGCCGTTCAAGCGGGCCCTGATGCGTCTGCTCGGCCGGCCCGTCGGCCTGTCCGGCTCCGGCCCGACCCACTGGGCGCTCTATCCTTCGATCGACGAGGCGACGACGGCCGCGGACCGGGTGCGCGAGGCGTTCGCCGAGGGCCGCATCCCGACCCCGGCGGGTCGGGAGCCGTTCGTCGCGGCGAGCCGCGTAGTGCCGCCACGACACGACGCACGGAGGCAGGCATGACGCGACAGGCGATCTCGACCAGCGGCGCGCCGGGCGCGCTCGGCCCGTACAGCCAGGCGATCGCCATCGACGGCTTGGTCTTCGCAGCGGCCAGATCGGCATCGACCCCGAGTCCGCGGAGCTCGCCGATGGCGTCGAGGCGCAGACCGACCGCGCCTTGCGCAACCTCTCGGCCGTGCTCGACGCCGCCGGCCTCACCCTCGCGGACGTCGTCAAGACCACGATCTTCCTCGCCGACATCGGCGACTTCGCGGCGGTCAACGCCGTCTACGCCGGCCAGATGCCGGAGCCGCCCCCCGCGCGATCGACGTTCGCCGTCGCGGCGCTCCCGAAGGCCGCCCTCGTGGAGATCGAGGTGATCGCGCGGCGGTCCACCGACCGCTGACCCGATCGGGCCATCGGGTCCCGGTGCTCCCGGGCACCACAAAGTCGGTGCGGTGCGGTGAGGGGATCAGGTAGGGACTTGATCCGGACCATCAGGGGAGTACCGGGGCACCCCCGATGCGGGCGCGGGGGAGGGTCTTGCTCGCGAAGGGCTGAACAACGGACTCGCCTGAACGGATCGCGGACCAGGTGCCCAGGTCGGCCGAACCGCACTCATCTTTCGCTCTTCCCGACCGAAGCTGCTGATCCCTAGACCTCTGACGCGGCTGCCCGCACGGCGGCGGTGCGTCTGGTCGTCGTTCGCGCCGGGGGGCGGGCCACCGGAAAGCGAGGGATTTCCGGGTGACCAGCCAGGCGTTCGACGGCAGCAACTCGAGGGCCGGGGCGGCAAGCCGTCGCGCCGATGACTCGCTCGTCCGACGATCCGGGCACTCGAACGCTCTCGATTCGCCGACACTTCCGACACGTTCGTGCCGTCGTCCGACGGCGGTCCGCTCGTGCGCCATGCCGCCCCCGGGGTGGGCACCGCAATCACTGCCCCGGGCGGCGGCTCCACCTGACCCTAGCCCGTCGGGGCCCACGGGGCCTGGCGGCTGCCTGAATCTCCCTGT
>CAVYGH010000019.1:0-22121 GCA_963767945.1 uncultured Chloroflexia bacterium
GCCTTAGGTCGGCCTCAGGCGCACCAGCTCGGCGTCGATCGCGCCCGCGGCCTCTTCGACCGTGCCAAGGCGCAGCTCGATGTGGGCGTCGGCGGCCCCGATGAGCATCGCGTTGTACGGGATGTCGTCGGCGTCGCCGGAACCCCGGAAGTCGCTCCGGAACAGCACCACGGGCTTCTTCCTGGCGTACGCGTAGCCGCACTCCCAGCACGTCCCCGTATCGGGTTGGCGCCGTCCATGACTGCGACGACGCCATCGGCCCAGTCCAGGCCCTCGAGGTCCTTGAGGAAGATCGCAGCACCGGTTCGTCCGCCCCCGGGTTCTCCTGCGGCACGAAGACCTCGTGCCCGGCGTCGCGCAGGCGCGTCGCCAGCTGGACGTTGAACTCGCGCTCCGGCGTCGTGAACAGTGGCCCGGCCAGGTAGATCTTCACGTCAGGTCACCCGCAGTCCCGTGATCGGCCCGACGACACCCTGCCGCGCGGCGTCTCAGGCACCATTGTCGGCGAACGCTTGCCGTCGTCGGGAGCCTCACCAATGGCTGAGCAGCCGCGCATCGCCGTCGTCGGGAGCACGATGATCGACCTCATCGCGTACCCGCCCCGGGTCCCGGCGGCCGGCGAGACGATCCAGGGCCACGACTTCCAGCTCGGGTTCGGCGGCAAGGGTGCGAACCAGGCGGTCATGGCCCGCCTTCTCGGTGCCGACGTCGCGATGGTGAATGCGCTCGGTGACGACGTGTTCGGCGAGATGACGGCAAGCAACTTCGGGTCGTTCGGTATCGATGGCACGCACCTGACCCGCGTCCCCGGTCCCAGCGGCGTGGCGTCGATCTGGGTGGAGCCGGACGGCACGAACCGGATCATCTGCGTGGCCGGCGCGAACGACACGATGGTCCCGGCCGATTCGGCCCGAGCCGTCACCGAGCTCGCGCCGCTCGCGCTCGTGATCGGCCAATTCGAGATCCCGCAGGTCGTGACCGCCGCCGCCTTCGCGGCCGCTCGCTCCATGGGGGCGGTCACCGTGCTGAATCCGGCGCCGGCGGCCGATATGGACGCGGCCCTGCTGTCGGTCTCGGACTGGGTCATCCCCAACGAGGTCGAGTTCGCCAGGCTGGCCGATGCATCGAGCGACGCCACCGACGAGGAGATCGCCGCCTTCGCCCGGCGGACCGGGACGCGCGTCGTCGTGACGCTCGCGGAGCGCGTGGTGCGGCTCTGCTCGGTCGAGACGGACGGTCCACCGGATCCCGGCGCCCGCTGTCGAGGCTTCCGACACGACCGGTGCCGGCGACGCGTTCGTCGGCGCGTTCGCCTACGGTCTGGCCCGTGGTCTCGGTGAGATCGAGGCCGTCAGATTGGGCGTGCGCTGCGCCTCGGACAGCGTGCAGCGACCCGGGACGCAGCGGTCGTTCCCGCGCGCGGTGGCGCTCAGCGAGTTCCTCGCGGAAGTCTGACGTCATGGATACGCGCACCGACGACGGACCCGTGCTCCGCGGGGAGCGGGTCACCCTGCGCCCGGACCGACCCGAGGACCTCGATCGCCTCCGGAGCATCCTGGCCGAGCCCTCGGTCGCCCGGTGCGGGGTGGACCGCGACCCGACGATCCGACGTTCGACGTCGCCGTCGAGACTGGCTGGACGTCGAGGAGTCCGATCATACGTTCGTGGTCGAGCTCGATGGCGAGGTCATCGGGAGCGTGCAGGCGTCCGAGGAGCTCGAGCCTGACTATCGCCACGGCAGCATCGACCTATTCCTCGACACGGCGCACCAGGGGATGGGCCTCGGCCAGGACATCGTGCGAACCGTGGCCCGCTGGCTGTTCGAGGAGCGGGGCCACCACCGGGTCACCATCGACCCGTCGGCAGCGAACGAGCGGGCGATCGCCGCGTATCGGCGAGTTGGCTTCCGGGACGTCGGGATCATGCGGCGCTACGAACGTGGGCCCGATGGCACCTGGCACGACGGGCTGCTCCTGGACCTGCTGGCCGACGAGCTGACCTGATGTCGCGGCCCGTCGCGCCGGCGGCATCGGCGGAACCTTAGACTGGCGCGATGGAAGACCTGAAGGACACCGTCGTCGCCATCACCGGCGCCAGCGCCGGCATCGGCCGGGCCACGGCGCGCGAGCTCGCGGGAGCGGGCGCCAACGTCGTGGTCGGCGCACGACGCAGGGAGCGGCTCGAGGCCCTCGAGGCGGAGACGCCGGGCAGGATCGTCGCGGTCGAGATGGACGTCCGCTCGCCCGACGACGCCCGGCGCCTGGTCGCAGACCGCGGTCGAACGCGTTCGGGCGCCTGGACACGCTCGTCGCCAACGCCGGGATCGGGATGTACGGCGGCATCCTCGACCACACCGACGAGGACCTCACGACGATGCTCGACACCAACGTCGCGGGCACCGTGTGGCCGATCCGGGCTGCCGTGCCCGAGATGCAGCAAGGCCGGGCAGGGCGACATCGTGATCGTCGCCTCGGTCGCGGGCTTCCGGGGCGGCGCCGACGAGGCGGTCTACGCCGCCACCAAGTTCGCCCAGGTCGGCCTCGCCGGTGCCCTCGACCGCGAGCTGCGCGAGCACGGGATCCGGGTCACGACCATCGGCCCGGCCGGGACCTCCACCGAGTTCGCGATGGGCGTCGGCCGGACCGAGGACATGCCCGCCCTCAAGACCTACCTCAAGCCCGAGGACATCGCCTTCGCGATCCGGACGGTGCTCGAGCAGCCCCGTCGCCTCCGGACCCAGTACTGGACGATCTGGAGCATGGCCCAGGGCACCTGACCGAGTGACAGGCGCGGCAGGCTCTCCGGCGCGCTGCTCCTCGCCGCCGCGCTCGTCGCGGGGTGCGCGCCGTCGACCCCGTCGCCGGCACCGGCATCAGCCGGGGCGGTGAGCCCGGCCACGTCGCCCGGATCGGCGGCCACGGGCGATTGGCACGACCCGAGCCTCCCGCCGGCGACCCGCGCCGCCGCCCTGTTGGCCGCGATGACGATGGACGAGAAGATCGGCCAGATGACGCAGCTCGAGAAGGGCTCGGTCGACCCGCAGGGCGTCGCCGACCTCCTGCTCGGGTCCGTGCTCAGCGGGGGCGGGGGAGCGCCGACGCCGAACGACGCCGCGGCTGGTACGCGATGGTCAAGGCGCTACCAGGACGCCGCCCTCGGGACGCGGCTCGGGATCCCGATCCTGTACGGCGTCGACGCCGTCCACGGCCACAACAACGTCGTCGGCGCGACGATCTTCCCGCAGCAGGTCGGGCTCGGGGCGGCGCACGACGCCGATCTCGTCACGCGGATCGGGCAGGCGACGGCGGCCGAGATGGCGGCGACCGGGATCCGCTGGGACTTCGGGCCGGTCGTGGCCGTGCCGCAGGACGTCCGGTGGGGGCGGGCCTACGAGGGCTACAGCGAGGATCCCGCGGCGGTGTCGCGCATGGCGGCGGCGTTCATCGCGGGCCTCCAGGGCGACGACCCGACGCGCCGACGGGTCGGCCGCGGCGACCGCCAAGCACTTCGTCGGCGACGGCGGCACGGCGTGGGGCACGTCGACGACGCCCGGCTACTCGATCGACCAGGGCGTCAGCCCGGCTCGACGAGGCCAGGCTGTTCGCGCGATCCACCTGCCGCCGTACCGAGGCGGCCCTCGCGGCCGGCGCGCGGATCGTCATGGCGTCGTTCTCGAGCACCTGGCGCCGGCAAGGTCCACGGCGACCGCCACCTGCTGACCGACGTCCTCAAGGCGACGCTCGGGTTCACGGGGTTCGTCGTGTCCGACTGGGCGGGCGTCGACCAGGTCGATCCCGACTACGCGACCGCGGTCGCGAAGGCAATCTCGGCCGGCATCGACATGGTCATGGTCCCGTCCGACGGCGCCGCGCTTCCAGCGACGGCGGTCAAGGCCGGGCTCGCACGCCGGCGCCATCACCCAGGCGCGGATCGACGACGCCGTGCCCGGATCCTGCGGCGTCAAGTTCGAGATGGGCCTGTTCGAGCACCCGATGCCGCCCGAGGCCGGCGCGCAGGTCGGCTCGGACGCCCACCGCGCGGTCGCCGCGCGAGGCGGCCGGCAAGTCGGCGGTCCTGCTCAAGACCGCCCGCGGCGCTGCTGCCGCTGTGGCGACCTACGGCGACGTCCTGCTCGCGGGGTCCGGCGCCGACGACATCGGCCTGCAGTCCGGCGGCTGGACGATCACGTGGCAGGGCTCACCCGGGCCGACCACGCCGGGCACGACCATCGCCGACGACCTGCGCGCCCGGCTGGGCGACCGCCTCATCGACGCGCGGCGCCGGGCGATCCCCGCCGGGACCAGCCGCCGACCGGCATCGTCGTGGTCGCCGAGCCGCCGTATGCCGAGGGAGTGGGCGACTCCGCGACGCTCGCGCTCCCGGAGGACGATCTGGCGACGATCGCTGCCGTCCGGCCGCTGGTCGATCGGCTCGTCGTCGTCATCCTCTCCGGCCGGCCGGTGATGCTGGACCGGATCCTGCCCGTCGCCGACGCCGTCGTCGCCGCCTGGCTGCCGGGCACGGAGGGCGCCGGGGTCGGCGACGTGCTGTTCGGGGATCGCCCGTTCACGGCGACGACACCGTACACGTGGCCCACGACGCCCGACGACGCGCCGCGGACCGGCAGGCACCGTGCGACGGAGCGGTGTTCCCGCTGGGCTACGGCCTCGACGCCTCCGGGGCGGCTGCTCGGGGCCGGCCGCCTGCCCGAGCACGAGGTAGTCGCCCCCGTAGCGGACGCCGAGGGAATTGTTGAACAGGTTGAGCATGTTGATGTAGCCGATCAGGAACGTGAGCTCGACGAGCTCCGGATCGGTGAACGCCTCGGTCAGCTCGGCCCACAGCGGGTCGGGGATGGGATTCGAGTCGGCGATCGCGGCCCGCGTGTACTCGATGGCGAGTCGCTCGCGAGCGGGCAGCGACGCCGGACTGGCGACGAGCGCCAGCGGGTCGTCGAGGATCTCGTCGATCCCGACCAGGTCGCAGTGCGAGGCCGTGCAGAATTGGCAGTCGTTCGCGTGCGAGGCCGTGATGATCACGAGCTCCTTGACGCGTCGCTCGAGGAGGCCGCCCGGGTAGACGCAGCCGCCGAAGCCGCCGAAGGCGCGCAGGATCTCGGGGCGCAGGCACATCGCCTGGAGCATCTCGACCGGTGGTCGGCCGCGCTCCCAGAGCCCGCGGCTCTCGTCGAACGACGGATCGTCCTTGACGGCCTCGAACGCCGATCGGACCTGGTCGGGGGTGACGGTGACGCGCACGGTGCCCTCCTGCGGGTGCTGTGGAGCCTACGCGATGGGCGCCGTCACCGAAACGGTCCTTGAACGGCGCGGTCAGCCTGCTACGCTTCTGCCCGTGAGTGAGGTCGCCCTCATGGGCTGTATGGGTCTGCAGTGCTCCTGTCGCCGGCGAGTGCCGGCGAGGGTCGAGCACGCGGCCGCCTGACGGGACCGCTACCTCCACCTCCTTCTCCGGGCCTCGCACCGATCTCGCGGACGCGGGCTTCGACCGCGCCCCCGATCCCCGTTTCCTGACTTCTTTCCGTACGCCCGGAGAACTGCCCAGATGTCCCTGCTCACTCCAACGCCGGCCCGGCACATCGACCCACGCGGCATGCGCTTCGGCGCGGGCGTGTCGGCGATCGTGCTCGCGGTCGCGTTCCTCCTGAACCTCCAGTGGCTGGCGGTGCTGGTCGGCGTCAATCTCGCGCTATCGTCGTTCTTCGGCACCCGCCTGTTCCTGCCGAGCCGGCCGTGGCCGTACATCAAGCGCGCGCTGCGCCTCGGCCCGCCCGAGCCCGAGCACGAGTACCCGCCCCGGTTCGCCCAAGCGCTCGGCGCGATCTTCCTGGGGCTGGCGGCGATCGCGTTCCTCGTCGGTGTGACGCCGCTCGGCTGGCTGCTTGTCGCCGCCGTCGCCGGGCTCCAGACGCTGCTGGCCGTGACCGGGATCTGCGTCGGTTGCCGCCTGTACTTCCTCCGCTGGTGGGTCCCGTCGTTGTTCGCGAAGCTGTTCCGTCGGACCGACGCCCTCCGCCCGCTGGACGTCCCGCGCTCAACCGAGTCGGCTGAGCGGGTCCGCCGCCCTTAGTCGTCGATCGGGTCGAGCAGCCCGGAGCGGTAGGCGACGATCGCGGCCTGCGTGCGATCGGCCGCGCGCAGCTTCCAGATGATGTTCTGGACGTGCTTCTTGACGGTGTCCTCGGCGATCGAGAGCTTCCCGCCGATCTCCTTGTTGGTCATGCCCTCGGCGAGCAGGCGGAGCACGTCGAGCTCTCGTGGCGTGAGCGAGAACTGCTCGATCCGGGCGCGCGTCGACTGGGCCGGCGGGGGCAGGGCGGGCGCGCTCAGCGCCTCGCGCAGGAGCCCCGGCTCGATCGCCAGCTGGCCGTCGCCGACCGCGGCGAGCGTGCTGAGGACGTCGGCGGTCGTCGCCTCCTTGAGGAGGTAGCCCGCGGCGCCCCGGCGGATCGCCTCGAGCACGTAGTGGCGGTCGTCGTACAGCGTCACGATGACCACGGCGACCGGGTGGTCGAGCTTCTTGATCTCGGTCAGGCAGGCCAGGCCATCGACTCCGGGCATGCGGATGTCGAGCAGGACGATGTCCGGGCGCAGTTCGGCGATCCGGGCCAGGCCCTCCTCGCAGCCGCCCGCCTCGCCGACGACCTCGACCCAGTCGGCCGTCGACAGCATCGCCTCGAGCCCCCGTCGCGACATCTCGTGGTCGTCGACGAGCAGTACCCGCCTGTGGGTCGTCATGCGGGCGGTCGCGCCCGGCTCGACATCCTCGTCACCCTCGTGCCCCCGTTCCGCCGGCCCGCGGCGCCCGCGTCGACCCGCATCGATCCACCGACACGTGGATCATGCGCCCCTGCCGCTCATCGCGCATCCCCGGGTCCCGAGAGGCCGTCGATCACCCGGCGCAGCTCCGCGATCGCCTCGAGGACCGCGGCCTGGGCGGCCGCCAGCTGCTGCATGGCCGCGTCGGATCGATCGGACGCGAGCGAGGCCCGGGCGGCCTCGAGGAACCGATGGGCGGTGACGAGCGACTGGGCGACGGTGTCGTGCAGCGAATGGGCGACGCGCTCGCGGCCCAGCTCCGCCTCCCCCTGGGTCGCGCGGGCCAGCGCTTCGGCGTCGGACGCGCGCCGCTGGAACTCCTCGGTCGTCGCGATCAGCTGGGCGAGCGCGGCCGTCGCGGTGGCGGCGCGCTCCCGGTCGTCGTCGGTCTCGGGAGGCATCGCAGCCGAGTCTAGTCGTCGGCCGGAGGCCGATTTCGGGCACGCGACCTATCCTCGACCGTACGGCGATACCGCCGATCACTTGCGAGGACCTGTCGATGACCGCACCGGACTCCGCCGCGCATCGCTTCGCCGGGCGCGTGCCCGCGGGCGTCGAGCCCGTCGTCCCGGGTCCCGGCCAGGAGTCCGTGTGGGACTACCCGCGGCCACCGCGGATCGAGACCGTCCAGCGCCGGATCCGCGTCCTGGTCGGTGGGACCGTCATCGCCGACTCCGAGCGCGCCCTGCGCGTCATCGAGACCGCGGGAGCCCCCGTGTACTACGTCCCTCGCGAGGACGTGCGCGTGGACCTCCTCGCCCGGACGCTCCACTCCACGCACTGCGAGTGGAAGGGCGACGCGAGCTACTGGACGGTCAAGGTCGACGGGCGGAACGTCGAGAACGTCGCCTGGTCGTACGAGACGCCGACGCCGAGCTTCGAGCCGATCGCCGGCCACCTCGCGTTCTACGCGTCGCGGGTCGACGAGGCCTGGGTCGGCGACGAGCGGGCAACGCCACAGCCGGGCGGCTTCTACGGAGGCTGGGTGACGTCACGGATCGTCGGCCCGATCAAGGGCGAGCCCGGCTCCGCCGGCTGGTAGACGGCCGGCAGCTCAGTCGAGCGAGGGGACGCCGATGATGTTGAAGCCGCCGTCGACGAACGTGATCTCCCCCGTGATGGCGCCCGCCAGGTCGGATGACAGGAACGCGGCGGTGTTGCCGACGTCCTCCTTGGTCACGTGGGCGCGCATCGGCGCGATCTGGTCGAACGGGCCGTAGAGCTTGCGGAAGTCGCGGACGCCCGACGCCGACAGCGTCCTGATCGGGCCGGCCGAGATCGCGTTGACCCGGATGCCGTCGGGCCCGAGGTCGGCCGCGAGGTAGCGGACGGTCGCCTCGAGCGCGGCCTTGGCGACGCCCATCACGTTGTAGTTGGTGGTCACGCGCTCCGACCCGAGGTAGGTCAGGGTGAGGATCGAGCTGCCGCGATGGAGGAGGGGACGCGCCGCCCGCGCCATCGCGACCAGCGAGTAGGCGGACACGTCGATCGCGAACAGGTAGCCGTCCCGCGACGTTTCGACGAACGAGCCCTCGAGGTCCTCGCGCTTCGCGTGGGCGACCGCGTGGACGAGGATGTCGATCTCCCCGTACTCGGCCTTCCAGCGGTCCATCACCCGCTGGATGTCCGCGTCGGACTGCGCGTCCGCAGGCTCGACGAAGGTGCTGCCGATCGACTCGGCGAGCGGACGGACGCGACGCTCGATGAGGCTCTCGACCGAGGAGAAGCCGACCGTCGCGCCCTGCTCGTGGAAGGCCTTGGCGATTCCCCAGGCGATCGAATGGTCGTTCGCGACCCCGAAGACGAGCGCCTTCCGGCCCTCCAGCAGTCCCATCACGCTCCTCGCTGCTGAGCCGTGCGCGGCTCGGCTACCCTCCGCCCATCATGCCCGAGACGCCCCGCCCGGACGAGACCCTGCGTGCAGCGCTGCACGGGGTGCGAGGGCTGTTGCTCGACCTCGACGGCGTTCTCGTGCTTGCCGGCGACGCCATCCCGGGAGCGCCCGCGGCGATGGCCCGGCTCGACGGGCTCGGGATCCCGTACCTCCTGGTGACGAACACGTCGCTCGTGTCACGCGACTCGCTCGCGGCGTGGGGGAGACGCGTGGGGTATGCGACCCCGCCAGACCGGCTGCAGTCGGCGTTGTCGGCATCGGCCGAGCTCGTCCGGCGCGAGTACGGGGGTCGCCCGGTCTTCGTCATCGCCTCCGAGGACGCGATGGCCGAGTTCGATGGGTTGGACGTGGTCGATGCGGCGGCAATCGACGCAGCCCCTGGCGACGTCGCGGCCGTCGTGCTCGGCGACTCGCCGGACCAGCTGACGAAGGCCAACCTCGACCGGGCCTTCCGGCTCGTCCGAGGCGGCGCGCAGCTGATCGGCATGCACCGCAACCCGTGGTGGCTGACACCCGAGGGGCCGACGCTCGACGCCGGCGCGTTTCTCGTCGCACTTGAGTGGGCGACCGGCCGCAAGGCGCGGATCGTGGGCAAGCCGTCACGGACGTTCTTCCGCGTCGCGATCGATCGCCTCGCGGCTCAGGCGGCGGCTCGTGGCGAACCCCGCCTGCGCGCCGGCGACCTGGCGATGGTGGGCGACGACGTGGGCTCGGACATCGGCGGCGCGCGCCGGGCCGGGCTGCGGACGGTGTTCGTCCGATCCGGCAAGCACGGCGACGCCGAGCTCGCGGCGGCCGCCACGGGGAGACGCGGGTACGCGCCGGACGCGGTGGCCCCGTCGATCGCCGAGGTCGTTGCCGCACTGGACTGATTGGCGGCTAGTCGGGTTGCGAGATGTGGACGTCGTCGATGCCGGCCTCGACCGTGGAGGCCGCGCCGCCGTCCAGCGCCTCGAACCGGATGCGGATCGTGTGACCGGCCCACGCGTCCATCGGCCCCGACGCGGTCTGCCAGTTGCCCCGCGTCAGGGCGCCGGATCCGGTCGTCTCGAACAGCACGGTCTGCGTGCCGCCGTCCTCGACGATCGCGCGGAGATGATCCGCCGATGACGAGTTCGCGCCGTGCCCGAAGAAGAAGCGGAACCCGTAGCGCTGGCCGGCACCGCTGGGCAGCGTGATCGGCGCCGAGCGGATGGTGGTCCGGCCGTCGAGGTCGTTCGCGCCGGCCGACGACCCGGCGGCCAGTCCGGTCACGAAGGCGGCCCGACCCGAGGTCACCGACGACGGCTGCAGCGAGACGCCGCCGCTCCTCGAGCCTTCGGGGTTGCCGCGGGCGAAGCGTCCCGACGCGGGGGCCGTATCGGTGCCGTCGGGGTTGACAGTCCAGCCGCGGGCGACCTCGAAGTCGTCGTCGAGGGCGCCGCAGTGCACCCGCCGGACGGACGCGCCCAGGATGGACAAGGGGCACGACGCGCGCTCCGCGAGCCAGAGCACGGCCTCCTTGTTGCGTCCGGTCTCGGGCGCGATCATCCGCGTCTTCGGATAGTCCTTGACCGACATCTCGAACGTGTAGGCGAAGATCCGGTATTGGCCGTACAGGTAGTCCCGCGAGCCACCGCGGGTGATGTACAGGTCGCTGCCCTGCTCGGGCGTGTAGCCGTTGGTCCTGGCCATGTGGCGCCCGATGTCGCGCAGGGCCAGCCGGTCGAGGCTCGTCATGTCCGGTGGGACGTTCTTCTTGGTGTAGCCATACGGCCACATCACCAGGCGCCCCGACTCGTGGAAGGTGATCGCCGCCCGGATCTGCTGCCGGCCGCCGACGACGCGAGAGGCGAGGAAGTCGCGCATCGCCCGGGTCTCGGGCGCCGAGAACGGCCTCGGGCCGTGATACGTGATCGCCTCCGGGTTTCGACTTGTCCGGCCGGCGACGCCCCAGCGGTAGCCGTAGTTCCGGTTGAGATCGGTGCCGATCGCGCTCGAGCCCGGCGTGGGCTGGCGGTTCTTGCGCCAGTAGTGGAAGCGGCCGCCCTTGATGTCGAACTGTGCGCCGTCCGGGTTCAAGGCGAACACGATCCAGACCTCGCGCGAGTTGACGATCGACGTGATCCGCGAGCTCGACCCGTAGCCGTCGGTGAGCCAGTGGAGGATCCGCAGCGTCATCTCGAGGCCCATATGCTCGTCGGCGTGGTGGAGGCCGTCGTACAGGACCTCGGGCTCGGCCTCGTCGCTGCCGACGTTGTCGCTGATCTTCGCCGCCAGCAGCTGGCGGCCGCGATAGCTCTCGCCGATCGAGACCAGGTGGACGATGTCCGGGTGGGCCGCAGCGACGGCCTGGATCTCGTCGACCATCTCGGGGTACGTGTGGAAGCCCCGCCATCCCTTGGGAAAGTCGCTCGCGGCGCGTGCCGCCGGGGCGGCGATCGCGAGGGTGACGAGGACGAGGAGGATCGCCGGCAGGAGGGCGAGGCGGCGCACGGGTCGATGCATGGCACCAGCATGCAGGTGCGGCGCCACTCCCAGTCGCATCCGGTGGTCCCGCAGCGCGGTGACGGCGGTCCCGACAACCCGCGTCCGCGGCGCCCGGACCCGGCATAGACTGGCGCCAACGTCACCCTCCGCGCCTCCGCCAGTCCGCGGCCGGCGCCTCCAACGGGAGCCTGCGATGACCGCTGAGCGGATCAAGATCACCTACGCGACCCTGCGCGCCGACAACGAGGACCTCCAGGTCGCCTACGAGGCCGGCCTCAGAAGGCCAAGGGCCGGCTCGGCGCGTCCCACCGGAACTTCATCGACGGCGCGGAGCGCGACGGCGAGGGCACGTTCGAGCTGCGGTCACCGATCGACAGCGACATCCTGGTCGGAACGTTCGCCCGCGGCACGCGTGCCGATGTGCGGGACGCCATCGAGGCCGCCCGCCGGGCGCAGCCGGCCTGGTTCCGGCTCGGGTGGGAGAAGCGACTCGAGATCATGAAGCGGGCCGCGGAGCTGATCTCCGAGCGCCAGATGGAGTACGCGGGCCTGATGGCCGTCGAGGTCGGCAAGACGCGGCTCGAGGCGCTGGGCGAGGTCGAGGAGGCGGCCGACCTCATCCGCTACTACGCCAAGACGGCCGAGGACAACGCGTTCTACGACCACCCGCTGGACAACCTTGGCGACGCGACGGTCCACACCCGGACGATCCTGCGACCCCACGGGGTGTTCGCCGTGATCAGCCCGTTCAACTTCCCGATGGCGCTGTCGGTCGGCCCGACGTGCGCCGCGATGATGGCCGGCAACACGACGATCCTCAAGCCGGCCTCGGCCGGCGCGATGACCGCGATCGCGGTGCTCGAGGCCTATCGCGACGCCGGGGTTCCCGACGGCGTGTTCAACCTCGTCATGGGCCCGGGCGACACCGTCGGCGACGAGCTGCAGCACAACCAGGGCATCGACGGGATCGTGTTCACGGGCTCGTACGAGGTCGGGTTCGAGCTGTTCCGCAACTTCTCCACCCGGTTCCCGCGGCCGTGCATCGTCGAGATGGGCGGCAAGAACCCGGCGATCGTCCTGCGCTCTGCGGACCTCGAGGAGGCGGCCGAGGGGATCATGCGGGCGGCCTTCGGGTTCGGCGGGCAGAAGTGCTCGGCCAACAGCCGGGTCTACGTCGAGAAGCCCGTCCACGACGAGCTCGTCCGGTTGCTGGTCGAGAAGACCGAGAAGCTCACGGTCGGCGACCCGCTGCCGCGGACGGCGTTCCTCGGGCCCGGTCATCGACCAGCGCGCGGTCGACCGCCACCAGCGGGCGGTCGCCGACGCCCGCCGCGACGGCACCGTGTTCACGGGTGGCGAGCACCTCACGGATGGCGCGCTTGCGCGCGGCTTCTACGTCGAGCCGACGGTGGTCGGCAAGCTGCCCGGCTCGCATCGGCTGTTCCAGGACGAGCTGTTCGCGCCGTTCACGGCGGTCCACGCGGTGGACTCGCTGGACGAGGCGCTCACGCTCGCCAACGACAACGTCTACGGCCTCACCGCCGGCGTCTACTCGAACGACCCGGCCGAGGTCCAGCGCTTCCTCGACGAGATCGAGGCGGGCGTGCTGTACGTCAACCGGCGGGCCGGTGCGACGACGGGCGCATGGCCGGGCGTCCAGGCCTTCGGTGGCTGGAAGGGCTCCGGCTCGACCGGCAAGGCCGGGCTGTCGATGTACTACGTCGCGCAGTTCCTGCGGGAGCAGAGCCACACCGTCGTCGACTGAGGTCGCCGCAGCG
The DNA here is from genome assembly GCA_963767945.1 of uncultured Chloroflexia bacterium. Taxonomy (GTDB): domain Bacteria; phylum Chloroflexota; class Limnocylindria; order Limnocylindrales; family CSP1-4; genus CAIXZV01. The sequence continues at coordinate 12,978 of CAVYGH010000019.1, forward strand.
CACGGTGCGCCGCGTCGCGCAGCTCGCGATCGCGCTCGTCGTCCTCGCAGCCGCGGGCTGCTCGTTGCTGCCGGCGCCAACGCCCGGGCCCGTGGAGCCGCCTCCGGGTGGGGCGGTCGTCGTGCCGCCCGACGAGATGACACTCAATGTCTCGAACGGCTCGACGCTCCCCGTCGCCCTGGTGGTCAACGGGGTCGTCATCGACCAGCTCGACCCCGGCGGGGGCCGCTCCGACATCGCCGCGGCCGAGCTGCCGCCGCTGCCATGGTCCGTCGAGATACGGTCGCCGACGGGCCGGGTCCTCCTCTCGATGGCCGTTCACGCCGGCGACGTGTGGCGCGCCGACGTCGGGGGCGGCGCCACGCAGAGCAAGGGTGCAGGCGGTCGCGTGGATCTTTCGTGCGGCCGGATCGACGTCTGGTCGGGCGTGGCGATGAGCGGGCCCGTGCCTGGGCCGGGCGTGCCGGACGACTGCGCGCCGTAGCGTCGGTCAGGGCTGGACGTCGGCTCCCGGCGGCAGCTCGAACAGCTCGGCCGGTTGCGGCCCGAACTCGAGCTCGGTGACCTCGTAGACCCAGGTCCCATACCGCTCGTCGGTCACATTCTGCGTGCGGACGACGAGGTGCGTGTCCCGGTCGATCCAGGCGTCGGGCTCATTGGGGTCGCTTGCGCAACGCAGGTGATCCGCCGGGCGACCGAGGACCATGTCGACGCCGACGTGCGCCCAGCCGGAATCGGCATGCCTCGAGCAACCGGAGCGGCCACGCCGTCGGCCTCTCCCGGGTCGTGACGGTCCACACCGCGGGACTCTCGCCCTGCCCCTCGGACCGCAGCACACGATCGGTCCCACCGATGGTCACGGCCCAGCCTTCGTCGCCACGCCCCACGTTGTACGTGTCCTCGATCCGGTAGCGACCGGTGCCGGCGGCGAACACGCGTGTCCGTGAGCCCGGGTACTTCGTGCTGGTCACTTCCATGGTCGCCCGAAACGCCGGCAGGTCGAGGTCTGCCCGCTGCGCGGCCGCGATCAGCGCCTTGAGCCGAGCTGGCTCGGGAGCCTGCGCGGCGGGCGGCGGGGTCTCGATCGGCCGCGGCGACGCCAGGCAGGTGGGATCGGTCAGGCACGAGTACGCCTCGTCATCGAGGACCGGGATGCCGGCCGGCGGCCGGATCGCGAACAGGTCGGCGGGCGGCTGGCCAAGGTCGATGGACGTGACCTCGATGGTCTCGGTCTGGCCGGGAACCACGTTCCACTCCTCGTCGACGACCGGGCCGCTGCTCCGCAACGTGATCCGCGTCTCAGCATCGAGCCAGAGGTGGCGCCCGCGGCATTCGACCTGGTACGCGGCCCGGCCGGCGACGCGCTCGGCGCCGACATACGCCCAGCCGGTTCGCGGCGCTGACGAGGGCTGCGCATCGGGCGTCGTCACCGAGTCACAGGCATCGCTGTTGTCCATCGTCACCCCCGCCTGGCTGAGGGCCGCGTAGACGAAGACGCGCGGGTCCTCCGAGATCGCCTCGGACTGTTCGTACCAGGCCGGCCCATCCGGCCCCGTCACGAGCGTGCCCATCCGGGTGCCCGACAGGATCTCGTACGATTCCGGGTCGGCCGACCCGGCCGTAGCTCGTTCGATGCGCACCGCGCCGGACTCGTCGACGTAGATCCGGATCGTCTCCGTCCCGCTGACGGCGTTGATGGTCATCGGCGGGAGGACCGGCATCCGCGAGTAGGCCGAGCCGACGAGCGCGCCGACGTCGGCGGGCGGGTCCAGCGTGAGGCCCTGGCTGGGTCCGGGCGTGGCGTCCGCGACCCGGGTCTGTTCGAGCAACGGGTTCTGGGTCGCTCTGATCAGGTACGACCCGACGACCGCCGTCCCGACCAGGGCGAGCGCCGCGAGCAGCGCGGCAGCCAGCAGCAGCGCGCGCCGCCGGCCCGCCGGATCGATGTCGACCAGCGCAGGCAGCGGCGACCAGCGAGGCGTGCGCTGGCGGGTGGCCGAGGCCTCGGCGACGATCCGGCTGCGCAGCCCAGCCGGTGCCTCGGGGGGCACGACCCCACGCAGCAGCGCGGTCAGCTGCGCGTCGGAGAGGCGCTGGGTGCTCATGCCTCGACCTTCATCGCGGCTGGAGCAGCCTGGCGGGCCGCATGGAGCCGCGACTTGGCGGTGCCCTCCGGGATCCCCAGCGTGCGGGCGATCTCCGCGACCGGCCGTTCATCGACGTGGTGCAGCACGAGGATGGTCCGCTCCTCGGGACGCAGGTGCGCGAGCGCTCGCGAGATCGCGTCCGTCTCGGCGACCGCGTCGATCTCCGCCGGGGCACTGGTGGCGTACTCGGGCTCGGGGTTCGCCCCATCGCGGCCCCCGGTGTCGGGAGGACCTGGACCTCCCCGCCGCCGCTTGCGCCGGCGGTGGGCCATCAGCGACGTGTTGGCCACGAATTCGGTCGAGCCAGCCATCGAACGCGGCCGGGTTCCGCAGGCGAGGCAGCTCGCGCCACGCGGTGACGATCGCCTCTTGTGAGGCGTCGGCGGCATCGGCCTCATTGGTCAGGATCGACCAGGCGATCCGGTAGCAGCGGTCGATCCGACCCGCGATGAGCGCGTCGAACGCGGCGATGTCGCCGCGGGCCGCAAGGCGCAGGAGGACGTCGTCCCCCGCGCTCGCCGTGTCCCGCGTCGCCGCAGCGTCCACGCAGTCTCCTCGTCCATCGGTTGCGCGGGGTCATCTTGACCTCGTCGATGACCAGATGCCGGTCGATGGCGTCGCGTTCGATCCGCAGGGCAAGTCGACGGCGACGAGGAGTCCACCGAGGCCGCGCACCCGCGAACGGCGCGCGCGCCGGTGGCTGTGCGGGCGCCACAATGGCACCCGTGGTCTCGACCGCGCGATCCGGACCGCGCGCCGCATTTAACAGGGTCGCCGGCGACCTGCCGGGGGCGTTCTGGCGCCTGTGGGTCAGCACGGCGACCTCGAACCTCGCCGACGGCATCGTGTGGCTGCTGATCCCGGTGCTCGCCGTAGAGCTGGGGGCGGGACCCGGCGAGCTGGCGCTGGTCACGATCGCGGACCGCGGCCCGATGCTGGCTCTCGGGTTCCTCGCCGGCGGGCTGGCCGACCGCCACGATCGCCGGCGTCACGATGTTCGCGGTCCAGACGCTGCGAGTGATCGCGGGGCTCGCGCTCGTGGTGGTGGCGTTCGCAGGCTCGCTCTCGATTCCGCCCTGATCCTCGCCGCGCTCCTCCTCGGGGACGGCGAGGTGTTCTTCGACACGAACGCGCAATCGCTGGTCGCCGGCCTCGTGCGGCCGGACCGTCTCGTGCGTGCCAACGCCCGGCTCGACGCCGTCACGACGATCACCAACACGTTCATCGGGCCTCCGCTGGGCGGCGTGCTGGTGGTCGTCTCGGCCGTTCTCGCGCTGTCGGTCGCGACGGGCGCGTTCGCGCTCGCCGCCGTCCTGCTGCTCGTCATCCCGGGCGCGTTCCGCCCGACCTCGGCGGGCCCACGCCGCCACCTGGTCATCGAGATCCGTGAAGGCCTGGCGTTCCTCGCGCGACACCCGTTGCTCCGCACGCTCTCGTCGATGACCGCGCTCCAACACGCCGGGTTGGGGGCGGTGTTCACCGTGCTGCCCCTCTACGCGCTGGCGCCGGGGCCCGTCGGCCTCACGCCCGGCGGATACGGGTTGCTGCTCGCGGCGTGGGGTGCCGGGGCCCTCATCGGGGCCGCGGCGGCCGGGATCCTCGTCGACCGGATCGGGCGGGCTCGCCTCCTCGTGGGCGCGACGTTGGTCGCGGGGCTTGCCCTTGTCGTGCCGGGGTTGACGGCTGCAGGCCCGATCGTGTTCGCGGCGTACCTGGTCGCGGGCGGCGGGCTGACGGCGTGGGGCACCGTGAACGCCTCGGTACGCCAGCTGGCGACGCCCGATGCGCTCCGCGGCCGCGTCAACGCCACGCATCGCACCCTCTCGTTCGCAGCCGGGCTGGCCGGCGCTGCGGCAGCGGGCCTGCTCGCCGGTCGGATCGGACTCGCGCCGGTCATCGCGGGCGGCGGGGTCGTCGTCCTGATCGGCCTCCTGGGCTCCCGCACGATCGACCGCGGCCTGGCCGGCCCCGAGACCTGAGCGACTCCCGTGCGGACGGGCGGGACCTTCGGGTGGCGCCCTGCCAAGGGACCTTCGGGTCGTCGCGGCGGGCGGGCCGGCTCTGCTATTGTCGTATTCACTCTGCATAACATCTATGCGTTTCGTGGTGCCCGCCGAAGGCGGCCGGGACCGCGAAGGCGCTCGGATCCAGACCAAGGAGGCCACGTGGCGACCCCGCTCGAGGCGCGCAACGTCCCGGACATCGTCACCGCGCTCCCCGGGCCCAAGGCCCGGGCGCACATCGAGTTCGACCACGCGTGGACGAGCCCGAGCCTCCCTCGCGCGTACCCGATCGTCCCCGTCCGCGGCCTCGGCTGCGCCGTCGAGGACATCGACGGCAACGTGTTCCTCGACTTCGCCGCCGGCATCGCCGTCAACTCGACCGGCCACAGCCACCCCGACGTGGTCGCCGCGATCCAGCGCCAGGCCGCCGTGCTGCAGCACTTCAGCGCCAGCGACTTCTACCTGCCGATCTACGCCCAGGCCGCCGCCGAACTCGCGCGGATCGCGCCGATGTCGCCGGCTCGTGTGTTCATCGGCAACTCGGGTGCGGAGGCCGTCGAAGCCGGCCTCAAGCTCGCCCGATACGCCACGAGGCGGTCGAACGTCATCGCCTTTCTCGGGGCCTTCCACGGCCGGACGATGGGCGCCGTCAGCCTGACGGCGTCGAAGGCGAAGTACCACGCGCACTTTGGCCCGCTGGTCCCGGGCGTCACCACGCGCGGTTCGGCGAGGGGACTGACGAGATCGACCAGCCCGTCTTCGCACCGTCTGCCGCCCGACGAGTTCGCCGCCATCTTCGTCGAGCCGATCCAGGGCGAAGGCGGTTACGTCGTCCCGGCCGACGACTTCCTGCCGCGGCTTCGCCAGCTGTGCGACCAGCACGGGATCCTGCTCGTCGCCGACGAGGTCCAGTCCGGGATCGGCCGGACCGGGAAGATGTGGGGCATCCAGCACTGGGACGTGGAGCCCGACATCCTGCTCACGGCAAAGGGGATCGCGTCCGGGATGCCGATCGGCGCGATGATCGCGAAGGCCGACCTCATGACCGGGGGGCCCGGCGCGCACGGAAGCACTACGGCGGCAACCCGGTCGCGCTCGCCGCCCTGCTCGAGACCGTCCGGCTCCTCGAGAACGGGCTGATCGCCAACGCCGGCATCCGCGGGCGCGAGATCCAGGACGCGCTCCGGCCGCTGCTCCAGCGCCACCCCGCTCGCGGTGAAGGACGTCCGCGGCAAGGGCTTGATGATCGGGATCCAGTTCGACTCCGGGCAGTACGGCCGACGCCGTGCAGATGCAGGCGTTCGATCGCGGCCTGCTGGTCCTCGAGGCGGGCGACGACTGCGTGCGGGTGTCGCCGCCGCTGGTCGTCTCGCAGGCTGAGGTCGCGACGGCGGTGCGGATCTTCACGGTGGCCGTGGAGCACGTCGCGCAGCATGGAGCCGAGGCGCGCGACGCCGTCGCCCACGAGCGGCAGGCCGGGCTGATCAGCGAGGGGCTTCGGCGCGTCCGGCTGATCCGGCACACTTCCAGCCATGCCCGCCAAGGTCGCCTCGATGCGCGACGCGATCGCCGAGGCTCGTGCGCGACGGCGACACGGTGGCGATCGAGGGCTTCACGCACCTCATCGGCTTTTCCGCCGGCACGCAATCAACTCCCGCCAGCGCAAACGCGACCTGACGCTCGCGCGGATGATGCCGACGTGATCTACGGCACCAGATGATCGCGGGCGGGGTCGCGAGGAAGCTGATCTCTGCGGCCTGGGCAACCCGGGCGTCGGGGGGCTGAACGCGATCCGGCGCCGGATCGAGCCGGCCTCGGTTGGGGAGGGGACGGCGCTCAGGGCTCAGGAGCACAGCGACTTCGGGATGGTCGCGCGCTACACGGCGGGCGCCGCGAACCGGCCCTGTTCATGCCGTTGCGCTCGTACTTCGAGACGGACCTCCCAGTGGCCAACCCGCTGATCCGCGAGATCAATCTGCTGACTCGACGAGATCGTGTACGCCGTCCCGCCGCTCAACCCTGACGTGACCATCGTCCACGCGCAGCGCGCCGACGCCGACGGCAACACCCAGGTGTGGGGGCTGCTCGGCTGCCAGAAGGAGGCGGCATTCGCCGCCGACCGCGTCATCGTGGTGGTCGAGGAGCTGGTCGACGAGGCGGTGATCCGGGCCGACCCCGAATCTACGATCATCCCCGGGTCATCGTGGACGCCGTGGTCGTCGACCCGTTCGGCGCCAGCCGACCCGTCCGCAATGTCCAGGGCGCCTACGACCGCGACAACCGCTTCTACCTCGACTGGGACCCGATCAGCCGGGACGCAGGGCGCGCTCCAGGCGTGGCTGCGGGAGTGGGTCTACGACCTCGACGGCCGGGTGGCCTACGTCGAGAAGCGGTTCCATCGGCTCGCGACCCTCAAGCCGGGGAGCGCCCCGTCCGGCTCCTAGTCGACCACGGAAGTACGGGTGATGGCGACCGTGCGCTACCTCGTCTCGGACGTTCGAGTAGCGCTCGAAGGGCTTCTACCGGGATGTCCTCGGGTTCGAGGAGGGGTTCGACATGCTGCCCGCGTTCGCCATGATGCGCAACGGCGAGTCACTCTGGCTGGCCGGCCCGGTGCTGCTGCTGCCCGGCCCATGTCGATGGGCGCGCGCCGGCGCCCGGTGGATGGAACCGGTCGCGCCGAGGGTGGACGACCTCGATGCCGCGGTCGCGCGGCTGCGCGCCGCCGGGGGCGTCATCCCAACGAGATCGTCAAGGGTCCCGGAGGACGGCAGATCCTCGTCGACGATCCGGACGGCAACCCGATCGAGCTGTTCGAGGCCCGAGCATGACCGAGGCCGGCTTCTCGAAGTCCGAGATGATGATCGTCGCGGCCGCGCGCGAGCTGGCCGGACAGGGGGTTGTCTTCTCCGTGGGCGTCGGGCTGCCGAACATCGCCGTCAACCTCGCCAAGCGGACCGTCAATCCGAAGCTCCATGTGGTCTACGAGGCGGGCGCGTTCGGGGCCCGGCCGGCGCGGCTGCCGCTGTCCATCGGCGACCCCGATCATCGTGACCGGCGCCACCGCCGTCGTCTCGATGTTCGAGCTGTTCGCGTTCTACCTGCAGCGCGGCCTGATCGACGTCGGCTTCCTGGGCGCGGCCCAGATCGACAAGTTCGGGAACATCAACACGACGGTCATCGGCGACTACGCGGCCCCGAAGACGCGGCTGCCGGGGTCGGGCGGCGCCTGCGAGATCGCGATCAACGCCCGCAACGTGTTCGTGATCATGCGCCAGTCGTCGCGGCTGTTGTTGAGCGGATCGACTTCCGGACCTCGCCCGGCAACCTGGGCGGCGCCGAGCAGGCGGAGGCCATCCGGCGGGCCGGCGGCTGGAACGGGCGCGGGCCGTCGGTCGTGGTCACGGACCTCGGGATCTGGCACTTCGACGAGTCCGGCGAGATGCGCCTGGACTCGCTGCACCCGGGCGCGACGCTCGACGATGTCCGGGCGACCATCGCTTGGCAGCCGAAGGTCAGCGCGGCCCTCGCGGAGACCCCGCCGCCCAGCGCCGAGGAGCTGCGCCTCGTCCGCGAGGAGCTCGATCCGGAAGGCGTCTACACCAGGTAGTCCCGCGGGAACCGGCTGGGCCTCGACGCGAGGTCTACTCCCGGCCGGACGACATCGGTCGTAAGAGCAGTCGCGAGGCGACCGAAATTGCAAGTTGACCGGCGGGCCACGGCCGGCAGGTTCACGCCATTGACTCTGCCCGGGACAGGGAGGTCCCGGGCCGCCGCCTCGCTCTCCGGATGACCGCGGCCCCCCTCGACATGGCCGCGCGCGCCCGGCGCTTGGAGGAACCTGGGGACTGCACCTGACGCCGGGCTCTGTCCCCGGCCGCCTCACACCCACGACAGGGGCATGGCGATGGCGCCGGACGCTGGCGCCGTCCACGAGGATCCGGCAAGACCGGAACTGGGAGGACCAATGAATTGACGGTTGTTGACCGCGCTCGGCGCATCGGCGCTGATCGTGGCCACGGCGATGCCCGCGGAGGTCATCCCCGCCGCCCCACCCCAGCCGGACGCCGCCAGGCGCTTCGAGCGGGTCGATGTCAACAAGATCGACAAGAGCCTGATCAGGCTCAACGACCATGACGTCAACGTCATCGTCGAGATGCGCGGCCCGGCCGCGACCGAGCGCAACGTCTCCCGCGTCGGGACCGTCGCGGCCGCGAAGCAGCTCAAGTCGAGGCAGGACGTTTTCGCCGCCTCCGCGCGCAAGCTCGGCGCGTCGGTCGAGGCGGAATACCAGTACACCTACAACGGCGTGAAGCTGCGCCTGCCCAGCAGCAAGGTCGCGGCGCTCGCGAAGCTGCCGGGCGTCAAGGCCATCCACGGCGTCCCGACCTACAGCGTCGACAACCGGCGGAGCGTGCCCTTCATCGGCGCGCCGTCCGTGTGGCAGGACTTCGGCGTCACGGGCAACGGGCAGACGATCGCCGTGATCGACACGGGCATCGACTACACCCACGCCAACTTCGGCGGCCCGGGCACCGAGGCGGCCTACGACGATAACGACTCGAACATCATCGAGCCCGGCACGTTCCCGACCGCCAAGGTCATCGCCGGCTGGGACTTCGTCGGCGACGCATACGATCCGTCGAACGACGACGGGACCGAGATCCCGGCCCCCGATCCGATCCGTCCCGACCCCCAACGGGCACGGCTCCCACGTCGCCGGTACGGCCGCCGGGTTCGGCGTCAAGTCGGACCACACGACGTACACGGGCGCCTACAACTCGTCCACGTACTCGACCTCGTTCGGCATCGGACCGGGCGTGGCCCCCAAGGCCAAGCTCGTGTCGCTGAAGGTCTTCGGCTGCGACGGCGGCACCAACGTGCTGACCGACGCCATCGAGTGGGTCGGCGAGTACAACGCGACCACGGCGACGCGATCGACGTCATCAACATGTCGATCGGCGGTATCGGCGGCACCAGGGCCCCGACGCCCA
>CAVYGH010000020.1:0-20500 GCA_963767945.1 uncultured Chloroflexia bacterium
CCGCGTCGGGCGTGACGTACTCCACGCCGCTCACCGGGGCGCCGTGGAAGCCGGTCTTCGTGGTGTCCACGGTCCAGGTCGCGACCCGGCAGGCCGGCCCGTAGCCGAACCGGCCGTAGATCGTCGCCTCGGAGGCGTACAACAGCCCGACCGCCTCGTCCCGTTCGCGGATCGCCGCGTGCTCCGCCGCCACCATGCGCGTCAGGATCCCCTGCCGGCGATGGGTCGGCAGGACCGTGACCGCGGCGACGGCAGCGCTCGGCAGCCTCGCGCCGCCGGGCACCGTCAGCTCGGTCGCCCACGACCGGAACGTGCCGCACACCCGGTCGCCGTCGAATGCCGCCCACGTGCGTCCGGGCTCCCACCAGGGCGCGACCTGCTCGGCGAGGAGCGGAACGTCCGGGCGGTCGAGGAACGCGGTCGAGATCGCGTCGATGTACGCCGCGTACTCCTCGACCCGCGCGGTCCGGATCTCGATGGCCATCGCCCGACTCTACCCTGTCGCGATGCGGCGCCGGGCCCTCGATCGGCGGGTATCGTAGGCCGGTGGGAGGCGTCGCTGGGTCGGAGGTCATGGAGCCGAGCGTCGATCGCGAACCCCCGCCGCTGCCGGTCGGGACGCGCCTGATCCACATCGGCCCGTCCAAGACCGGCACGACCGCCCTGCAGGCGGCCATGTGGGCGGCGCGCGACTCGATGCGGGCACAGGGCGTCCGTTACGCCGGCCGATCGCGGCATTCCGAGAGCGCGGCGCGAGCGATCGCCGGGCTCAAGTCGCCGCTGTCCGACGAGGGCAACCCGCCGCCGATCCGGTTGTGGGAGGAGCTCGTCCGGAGCATCCACCGGGCGACCGAGCCGCGGCTGATCTTCAGCAGCGAGTTCCTTGCCCACTCGCACGACGACGCGATCCGCCGGCTCGTCGACGACATCGACCCCGCCCGGATCCACGTCGCCGTGACCCTCCGGCCGCTGGGCAAGATCCTGGCCTCGCAGTGGCAGCAGTCGATCCAGGCCGGCAGCGCGTCCACCTACGACGCCTGGCTGGATTCGCTGTTCAACCGGCCGGCCGGGTCCCGCGAGGCCCTGCTGTGGCACCGCCATCGGCACGACCGCCTCATCGAACGCTGGGCGGCCATCGTCGGACCCGACCGGGTCACGGCCGTGGTGGTCGACGACCGGGATCATGCGCACGTCCTGCGGATGTTCGAGGCGTTGCTCGACTTGCGGGTGGGGACGCTGGAGCTGCAGCAGGACCTGGCGAACCGCTCGCTGACCCTGGCCGAGGTCGAGGCGCTGCGCGCGTTCAACGAATCGTACCGGTCGGCGGAGCTCGGCCGCGCGCTGCGGACCCGCGTCGTGCGCCAGGGCGTGGCATCGCACCTCAAGGCGCGCAAGCCCGAGGCCGACGAGGCGCGGATCGAGACGCCGCAGTGGGCCCTCGACCGGGCCGGCGAGGTCGCTCGCGAGATGGTCGCGAACATCTCGGCGTCCGGCGTCCACATCGTGGGCGACCTGGGCCGCCTGACCGAGGTCCCGGCGAGCAAGCTCGCCGGCGATCGGCTGCCGGTCGTCGAGGTCCCGCCGACGATCGCGGCGTCGATGTCGATCGGGATCCTCATCGCCGGCGGATTCGCGCGGGACGGACGCAAGGGGCCTGATGGGGCCTCGCTCGGGCGCGTGCCCTCGACACGCGTCGCCAAGGTCATCTACCGCCGCCTCCGCGCCGCGGCGCGTTCGCGCATCCGGGGGACCCGGCGGAGGATCCAGGCGTCGCTGGCCCGCCGATGACCTCGACCGCGACGCCCGACCCGCTGCTCGCCATCCCGAGCCTGCCCGACGGGACGAGGCTCCTCCACATCGGCCCCCACAAGACCGGCACGACCGCGCTCCAGGCGGCGATGTGGGAAGCCCGCGGCGCGATGCTCGCCCAGGGCGTCCACCCGGCCGGCTCGTACCGCAACCCCGTCAGCGCCGTCCGCGCCGTGACGGCGCAACCGTCCTCGTACACGGACCGGCCGCCCCCGATGCGCGAGTGGCGCGCGCTGGTGCGCGAGATCGAGGGCGCCGCGGAGCCGCACCTCGTCGTGAGCAGCGAGTACTTCGCCCATGCCGACGGCGCGGCGATCCGGCGGATCGTGGCCGACCTCGACCCGGCACGCATCCAGGTCGCCGTGACCCTGCGCCCGCTCAGCCGGGTCATCCCCTCGATGTGGCAGCAGAACGTCCAGGCCGGCCAGCGCGGATCGCTGGACCGCTGGCTGCACCAGCTGTTCCCCGATGCGCCCGGGGCGTCCGACGCCAACTTCTGGATGCTGCACCGACACCACGAGCTGGTCGACCGGTGGGCCGGGGTCGTGGGGATCGAGCGGGTCACGGCGGTCGTGGTCGACGACCGCGACCACGCGTTCGTCCTCCGGGCGTTCGAGCGGCTGCTCGGCCTGCGTGCGGGCACGCTCGAGCTGGTCCAGGACCGGACCAACCGCTCGCTGACCTGGAACGAGGCCGAGGCCGTCCGCGCCTTCAACGCCGCGTTCCGGCGAGCCGGCCTCGACCGCGGGCTGCACGCGCGGGTGATGCGCTACGGGGCGGCGCAGCACCTCAAGCGACGCGAGCCGGGCGGCACCGAGGTCCCGATCCGCCTGCCCGCCTGGGTGGCCGATCGCGTCGAGGCGGCCGCCACCGAGATCGTCGCGGGCATCCGGGCCTCGGGGGTGCGAGTCATCGGCGACCTCGACCTGCTCACGCCCGCCGGCACCGGGTCCGGTGGCTCCCCGCATCCGGTCGCGGCCACGCCGGCGATCGCGGCGACGATGTCGATGGGCCTGCTGGCTGCCGCCGGCGCCACCCGCGGCGGGCCGGCGGGTCCGCACGGCCGGGCCGATCAGACCGAACCCGAGGCGGCCGCCGAGGAGGCGAACGAGGCCGAGCGACTGCCCGCCTACATGGTCGCCGGCACGCTTGCGACGCGCGGGCTCGCGACGACCTCGATCCGCTGGAACCTCCTCCGGGAGCGGATCCGGCGCCGGTTCGGTCGGGCGGCCGGAGGCGCGGCGGCCGGAGGCGCGGCGGGCGGCAGGCGCGGTCCCGGCGAGCGTGGCCGCAACGCGCGCGCCCATGCCGGGGATGGGTATCCTCGGCCCCGACCCCTGGAGGCTCCCGTCGAGCGCATGGCACCCACTTCCGACCTCGAACCCGCCCTCCTGCCCGACGGCGCCCGGCTGATCCACATCGGGCCGCCGAAGACCGGCACGACCGCGATCCAGGGCGCCTTCCACGCCGCCCGCGAGGCTGCCGAGTCCCAGGGTGTCCATTACGCGGGGCGCAACCGGCACTCGGTCAGTGCCGCCCATGCCATCGTCGGCCGGCCGAGCTTCTACTCGGTGGACACGCCGCCGGACCTGTCCCACTGGAAGCGGCTCGTCAGCGACGTCGATGGCGCCGGCGACCGTCGCGTCGTGGTCAGCAGCGAGTTCTTCGCGGACGCCAAGCCCGAGGTCGTCCGCACGATCGTCAACGACCTCGACGCCTCGCGCGCCCAGGTCGTGGTCACGTTGCGGCCGCTGGCCAGGATCCTGCCGTCCCAGTGGCAGCAATACGTCCAGAGCAACATGCATGCCTCGTATGACACGTGGCTCGAGGCGATGCTCAACAAGCCGCCCGGCCGGCTGTCGCCCTCGTTCTGGCACCGCCACCGACACGACCAGTTGATCGCGCGCTGGGCCGAGGTCGTGGGGCCCGATCGCGTGACCGTCGTGGCGCTCGACGAGCACGACCACGACTTCGCCCTGCGCGCCTTCGAGCGACTGACCGGCCTCCGCACCGGGACGCTGGTGTCCACGCCCGACGTCACCAACCGCTCGCTGACGATGCCCGAGGTGGAGTCGATCCGCGCGTTCAACGTCGCGTTCCGCCACGAGGGCCTCCAGCGGCCCCTCCACAGCCAGGTCATGAACTTCGGGGCGGCGCGCTACCTGCGCCAGTTCGAGGCCCCGGCCGACGCCCCGCGCGTCGAGACGCCGCAGTGGGCGCTCGACAAGGCCGGCGCCATCGCGCGCGAGATGGTCGACGCGATCGCAACAAGCGGCGTGCGCGTGATCGGCGACCTCGAGTCGCTGGCCGAGGTCCCGGCGAGCGGCCTGTCCGGCGACCGGCAGCCGCCGGTCACGGTGCCGCCCGCGATCGCCGCCACGATGGCGATGGGCGTCCTCTACTCGAGCGGCCTGGCGCGGGACGGCGCCGCGCCGAAGGACACCAAGGCGAGCTGGAACCGGTCGTCGCGGGTGCCGATCCGCGGCGAGCCGCTTGAGCTGATCCGGGTCCCCACCCGGGACCTGTTCGGGCTCCTCGTCCGGCGCGGGGCGGCCTCGGTCCGGCGCGTGCTGCCGGGTGGACGGCGGGGAACGCCGGCCTAGATCTCGGCCAGCTTCGCCTCGAGCGCCTCGCGGATGCGGCGGACGGCCTCGGCCACGTCGACCTGCGTCGTGTCGATCACCACCTCGGCGTCGCGCGGCGGCTCGTAGGGCGACGAGATCCCCGTGAACTCGGCGACCTCACCCGCGCGGGCGCGCGCGTAGAGCCCCTTCCGGTCCCGGGCCTCGCACACGGCGAGCGGCGTGTCGACCCACACGAGCAGGAACGCGCCGGTGCCCGCCGCCAGCGCCCGGGCGTTGCGGCGCCCGGCGTCGAACGGGGCGATCGGGGCCGCGACCGCGATCCCGCCGTGCGATGCGACCAGTGCCGCCACCCAGGCGATCCGATCGATGTTGATCTCTCGGGATTCCGCGTCGAAGCCGAGGCCCCGCGAGAGGTGCTGGCGGACCTCGTCGCCGTCGAGCAGCGTGACGCGCCGCGGCCCCTCGTCGGCGAGCTCGTCGACCAGGGCGCGCGCGATCGTCGACTTGCCCGAGCCGGACAGGCCGGTGAAGAACACGACCGCGCCGGGCCCGGCGGCCGTGCCGCCGCGGCGGGCCGACGCCAGCTCACGAGCGGAGGCCGGCAGGTAGGTCGCGTCGAGGTCGACGCCCGACGCGCCAGCCGCCGCGATCGCCGCCGCCTCGGCGTCCGATCGCCCATCGGCGATCCGGCGGACCGTCCCGACACCGCCGGCGGAGAGGTCGGGCACCGACGCGTCGGACCACGGGATCGCGAGCCGCACCACGGCCCGATCCGGCGCGCCCTGGGCCACGGCATCGGCCGCCGCCCATGCCGCCCGGGTGAGCCCGGACCAGCCGACCTCGCCCGGCGCCCGGCGCCGCCTCGCGACCGGGACCACCACCACGACCGCCTGGACGCCCGGCCGCGACGCCGCGGCGACCAGCCGCTCGACGTCGGTCCGCGCGGGCGGCTCGTCCACGACGACCGCCACGACGCCGTCGCCACCGGCGGGTCCGAGCCGGTCTCGCAGCGCGCCCGCCGACAGCCGGACCTCCGGATCCCAGTGCGGACCGCCGCCGCGGGCGACGTCGGCGAGGGGCTCGACGACCGGTGCACCGTCGGGCCCGGGGCGAGCCCGCGCCAGTGGCGTGTTCTCGGCGTCCGTGAGCACGGCCCCGTCGCGACCGCCGAGGCCCGCCATCGCCGACCCGGGCGCCCACCCGCCCAGCACGAGCTCCAGGCGATCGAGGCCGTCCTCGTCGAGGACGATGGTCGGCGGCGACGCGAGCGTCGCCGCGTCCGCCGGCTCGGGCTTCGCGGTCATACGCTGTCGGCGTCGCGCTCCGGCAGGCGATCGTCCGCCGACTGGAGGCTCGGGATCTCCGGCCGGACCAGGCCGGGCATCGAGACGGCCGGGATCCGCTTGATCCGGTTCCGGACGACGCGCCAGCCGACGAACGCGAAGGCCACGGCGGCCAGCGCGGCGACGCTGACGTAGAGGTCGGGCACGCCGAGCAGCTTGAGGCTCGAGGCCAGGAGCAGGATCGCGAGGGCGCGACGGATCACCCCGCCGGGTGCGCGGCTCGAGATCTGCGCGCCGATGAACGCGCCCGGCATCGCGCCCACGAGCAGCGATGCCGCGATCGCCAGCGAGAAGCTCCCGAACAGCAGGTGACCGAGGGCGGCCGCCGCGACCAGCGGGATCGCCTGGGCGAGGTCCGTGCCGACCAGCGACGAGGCCTTGAGGCGCGGGTAGAGCAGGAGCAGCACGACCACGACGATCGACCCGGCCCCGACCGAGGTCAGGCCCACCATCAGCCCGGCGAGCGCGCCGAGGAGCAGCGTCGGGATCGGCCGGATCACGACGTCCGGCCGCGTCATCGGCGCCGGGCCCTCGCCCAGCGGCAGGCGGTTGTTCCACACCTGCATCACCGCTCGGAGGAGCAGGCCGCCGGTGGAGATCAGCAGCGCGATCCCGAGCGCCCGCTTGAGGATCACGTCGACCGGCACGCCGTCCGGGACGAGCGAGATCAGCCAGGCGCCCATGAACGCCAGCGGCACCGACCCGAGGCACAGCCACAGGACGAGCTGCTTGTTGACCGTCCCGTGGCGCAGGTGGACGGCCGCGCCCACGGGCTTCATGAACAGGCTGACGACGATGTCGCTCGAGATGGCCGTCAGCGGGTCGACGCCGAAGAAGAACACCAGCATCGGCGTCATGAGCGCCCCGCCGCCCATGCCCGTGAGCCCGACGATGATTCCGACGAACAGTCCCCCGATGACGAGGGGGAAGTCGAGGGTCACGCCATCGACCGCGCCGTGACGTCGGCGGCCGGGATACGAACCATGCGGCGATGATACCTTCGGTCCCGCACGCGACGACCCCGCCCGGATGGGGTCGCGGACCGGCGGCCGACGGCCGCGTCCGAGCCACCAGATCCTGCAGCGAGGGCCCTCGACGACCGGTGATCACCCACGCGCCGCACGACCTGTCCGCCCTCGACGACGTCGACCTCGCGGCCGCCCTCGCGGCCGGTGCCGGTGACGTGCTCCTCGGGCTCCGCCTCCAGGCCGACGCCGACCGGCCGGACGGCGTGGCCGCCGAGGCGGGCGCGGCGGACCTGCGCAAGGCGGGCGACGCCGCGGCCCAGGCGTGGCTGGCCAGTGCCCTGGCCGGCGCCCGGCCCGACGACGCGATCCTGTCCGAGGAGGCCGCAGACGATCCCCGCCGCCTGACGGCGTCGCGGGTCTGGATCATCGACCCCCTCGACGGCACGCGCGAGTTCGGCGAGCATCGCGACGACGGCGGGTGGCGCGACGACTTCGCGGTCCACGTGGCGCTCTGGCGCCGGGACGGCGGGCTCGCCGAGGGTGCCGTGGCCTTGCCCGCGTGCGACGTCGTGTACAGCTCGGGCCGCGCGGTCGCGCCCGACGCGGACGCCGCGCGAGCCGTCCTCGAAGGTGCCCGCCCGCTGCGGATCGCCGTCAGCCGCAGCCGCCCGCCCGAGGTCGCCGCGCGGCTCGCCGAGCGCGACGACGTCGAGCTCGTGCCGATGGGCTCGACCGGCGTCAAGGTCGCCCGCGTGCTCGACGGCACCGTCGACGCCTACGTCCACGCCGGCGGCCAGCACGAGTGGGACTCCGCGGCCCCGGTCGCGGTCGCCGTCGGATCCGGGTTCGTCGCGACCCGGCTCGACGGCTCGCCGCTCGTCTACAACCAGCCGACGCCGTGGTCGCCCGACCTCGTCGTCTGCCACCCGGGCCTGGCGCCGCGCCTGCGGGAGCTGCTCACGGCGGCCGGCGTGCCCGATGCGGGAGCCGCAGCGACCGGGACCGCGCCCGCATGACCACGCCCGCGCGGATGACGCCCCACACCCTGTCCCAGCTGCGGACCCTGGAGGCCGAGAGCATCCACATCTTCCGCGAGGTCGCGGCCGAGATGCAGCGCCCGTGCCTCCTGTTCTCGGGCGGCAAGGACTCGATCGTGATGCTCCACATCGCCCGCAAGGCGTTCCATCCGTCGCGCATCCCGTTCCCCGTGATGCACGTGGACACCGGCCTCAACTTCGAGTCGATCCTCGCCTACCGCGACCGCTGGATCGAGAAGCTGGGGCTGCAGCTGGTGGTCGCGTCGGTCGAGGACGCGATCCAGCGCGGCCTGGTCCGCGAGGAGCCCAACGGCTCCCGCAACCGGATCCAGACACCCGTGCTGCTGGAGGCCGCCGAGAAGCACGGCTTCGATGCGCTGTTCGGCGGCGGGCGCCGCGACGAGGAGAAGGCACGCGCCAAGGAGCGCGTGTTCTCGTTCCGCGACGAGTTCGGCCAGTGGGATCCCAAGAACCAGCGGCCCGAGATCTGGGACCTGTACAACGGCCGCGTCTTCCCGGGCCAGAGCATCCGGGTGTTCCCGCTCTCGAACTGGACCGAGCTGGACATCTGGACCTACATCGCCGAGGAGGGCATCGAGATCCCCGAGCTCTACCTCGCCGCGGACCGCGAGGTCGTCGAGCGCGGCGGGATGCTGTACGCGGTCAACCCGTTCATCCAGCCCCGCGACGGCGAGGCGACCGTGACGATGCGCGTCCGCTATCGGACCGTCGGCGACGCCAACCTGACCGCCGCGGTCGCGTCGGACGCCGACTCCGTCGAGAAGATCGTGGCCGAGATCGCGGCCGTGCGGATCACCGAGCGGGGCGCCACCCGCGGCGACGACAAGGTCAGCGAAGCGGCGATGGAAGACCGCAAGAAGGAAGGGTATTTCTAGTGGCCGGCGAGCTGCTCCGGTTCGCGACCGCCGGGTCCGTCGACGATGGGAAGAGCACGCTCATCGGGCGGCTGCTGTACGACTCCAAGTCGCTGTTCAGCGACCAGCTGGCGGCGGTCGAGCAGGTCAGCCGCGACCGCGGCAACGACTACACCGACCTCGCGCTGCTGACCGACGGCCTGCGCGCCGAGCGCGAGCAGGGCATCACGATCGACGTCGCCTACCGCTACTTCGCCACCCCGCGCCGGAAGTTCATCATCGCGGACACGCCGGGGCACATCCAGTACACCCGCAACATGGTCACCGGCGCCTCGACGGCGGACGTCGCGCTGATCCTGCTCGACGCGCGCAAGGGCATCACGGAGCAGAGCCGGCGGCACGCGTTCCTGGCCACCCTGCTGGGCGTTCCCCACCTCGTGGTCTGCATCAACAAGATGGACCTGGTCGAGTTCTCGGAGGCGCGCTTCGAGGAGATCCGCCTCGAGTTCACCGACTTCGCGACCCGCCTGCGCGTCCGCGACATGACGTTCATCCCGATCTCGGCCCTGCTGGGCGACAACGTCGTCACCCGCTCGGAGCACACGCCGTGGTACGAGGGCACCACGCTGCTCAGCCACCTCGAGCACCTCCACGTCGCCAGCGACCGCAACTTCGTCGACGTCCGGTTCCCGGTCCAGTACGTGGTCCGGCCGCAGAGCAAGGAGGTCCTGGACTACCGGGGGTACGCCGGGACCGTCGCTTCGGGCGTGCTCAAGCCGGGAGACCTCGTGCGGGCGCTCCCCAGCGGCCTCGAGTCCACGATCGCGTCGATCGAGACGGCGGACGGCGAGGTCGACGAGGCGTACCCGCCGATGTCGGTCACGATCCGGCTCACCGACGACATCGACCTCAGCCGCGGCGACATGCTGTGCCGGCCGCACAACGCCCCCCAAGTCGCCCAGGACATCGATGCCCAGGTGTGCTGGATGGACGAGACCGCGCCGTTGGCCGTCGGGCGCAAGTACCACGTGAAGCACACGACGCGCTGGACGCGGGTGCTGGTGAAGGCGATCGACTACCGGATCGACGTCAACACGCTGCACCGCGACGAGACGGCGACCGAGCTCTCGCTCAACGAGATCGGGCGGATCCAGCTGCGCGCCACCCAGCCGCTGTTCGTGGACCCGTACGTCCAGAACCGCGAGACGGGCGCGTTCATCCTCGTGGACGAGGCCAGCAACAAGACCGTGGCCGCCGGGATGATCGGTCGCCTCCCGGGCTGACGCGCGGAGGTCGGCCTGCGGTCGGCGGTCGGGGGCCCTAGAGCCGCTCACGAACGGCGCGGGCGAACGCGCGATGGCGGGCACCTCGCGGCAGCTCGATCTTCGCCGCCGCGCCGAAGTCTGCGTGGGCGCAGAGCGCGGCCGCGAACGCCGCGACGAACCCGACGTGTGCGTCATCGAGCGGATCGAAGCCCGACTGCCACCACAGCCCGAGCACCCGCAGCGTGGCCGCCGGGCGGTCCATCCGGAGCTCGATGCGACCCACGAAGCGGTCTCCGTACAGCAGCGGCAGCACGTAGTAGCCCCAGCGCCGCTTGTCCGCCGGCACGTAGACCTCCCAGCGGTAGTCGAAGTCGAACAGGCGGAGCAGCAGATCGCGGTCCCAGGCCAGCGGGTCCAGCGGCGCGATGAACGCCACGCCCGGCTCCTGCCCGTTCGGCCGGCCGAGGGCGTCGCCATCGGCCGCGACCTCCACCTCGGCGGCGTCGAGGATCGGGAGCTCGGCCGACACCGCGAAGCGCGGCGTCCGGAAGCCCTCGACCGCGAGCGGCGTGATCGCGCCCGCCTCGATCAGCTCGCGCAGCACCTGCTGGCGCTCGGGGGCCTTGCCCGTGCCCATCCAGAGCGTGTACTCCCCGGTCCCCCCGAGCAGGCCGTTGCCCCGGTAGCGGGACAGGAGCTTGTGCCGCAGCTGCTCGTCGGTCGGCACCCGCCGGGCCAGCAGCTCGGCGGGGAACAGCCGCTCGGTGAGGTCGTAGACGCGGCGGTTGCCCTCGCGACGCGCGATCGAGAGGATCCCGGCCTCGGCCATCGCCTCGAGCAGGGCCCGGACCGGGTTCGTCGGTCGCCAGTACCAGTCGATCGCGGCCCTGGGCTCGATGTCGGTCGACGACAGCGGCCCGTTCTCGCGGATTCGCCCGAGCAGCTCCTCGACCAGCGGCGCATGCTCGTCGAAGGCCCCACCCGTGTGCGCCTCGTGATGGCGGTCCCAGGTGATCCGGTACCACGGCAGCTCGGCCGCGGGCACCAGCGACAGCATCTTGTTGTACGTCTCGTACAGCGCCCGGTCGGCATACAGCAGGTCGTCGGTCCAGGCCCGCCGGTAGCCCTCGATCCGCGCGAGCAGCGTGAGGTCGTGGTTGCGTCCCGCGACGTCGATGGGGTCGAACTGCAGCGACCCGAGTCGGTCGACGACGCGCATCACCGAGGCCGGCTCGGCGGGCAGCGACCGCGGCGGGGCCAGCAGGTGGCGGAGGACGAGAAACCGGCGCGCGACGGCGCGGGAGACGACTCGGTGTTCGGGGCTCACGTCATCGGATGGTAGGGGCACCAGGTGCCCGCACCTGTCATGTACCCGCGGGCGCCGAGGTTTCTCCCGCGCGCGGTTCGGGCGCGGTCGTCGGTTCGGCGGGCTCGGACGACGCCGGCGGGGCGTCGGGGCTGTCGTCCTCGATCGTCGCCACGACGAGCCGCCAGGTCGCGGACACGATCGCCACGACGGGCACGACGAGGAACATGCCGAGGATCCCGGCGACCGCGCCGCCGACCGGGACCGCCACGAGCACGATGGCCGGGTGGAGGCTGAGCGCCTTCCCGTACACGATCGGCGCGACGTAGCTGCCCTGGATCAGGTTGAACACGATCGTGTAGACGCCCATGATCACGATGTCGGTCGTCGTGCCCACCGCTACCGCGACCAGGAACGCGAGCGCCGTCGTGATGAACGAGCCGATGTACGGGATGAACCCCCCGAAGAAGGTGAGGATCCCGATCGGCAGGGCGAGCGGCAAGCCCAGGATGACCATGATCAGCGCGCTCGTCACGGCGCCGAACAGCGAGATCAGGGCCGTGCCGACCATGTAGCCCGAGAGCACCCCGACCGCGCGTTCGCCGGCCTCGTCGAGGTGCTCGCGGCGCGCGCCGCGGAGTCGGTCGGTGCCCTCGTCCCAGAACGTCGCGCCGTCGCGCAGGAAGAAGAAGGTCAGCAGCAGGAGCAGCACGACCCCGAGGCCCACGACCGTGACGCCGCGGACGACCTGGCCCAGGCCGATGGACAGGAAGCCGGTCACCTCGGCAACCGCGGCGCTCAGCCAGCCGGTGTCGATCTCCTGTGCGCCCGCGAACGCGGTGCCGGTCAGCTCCCGGAGCGGCCCGACGGTCCACACGACGGTCGCCAGCACGGCGGTCACGACCGCGATCGTCGCGCCGCCCGTAGTGACCGCGGCCGCCAGCCCGCGCGACCAGCCGCGTCGCAGCAGGGCGTTGAGGAGCGGCAGGAGCGTGGCCGCGATCACGATGGCCAGCACGACCGGGACCACGATCACCGGCACGAGGACGATCACCCGGATCGCGAGCACCCCGAGGGCCACGACGACCAGGCCGCGCCAGCTGACCTGGGCGAGCCGGTCGAGCCAGGCGGGCACGGCCCACGTCGGGCCGCCCCGGCGTGTCGCCGCCGCGACCGCCGGGCCGATGTCGAGGGTGTCCAGGATGGGCCGCGTCACCGTGAGCAGGAACAGGGTCACCGGAACGGCCGCGATCAGCCCGAGGACGCCGAACAGCGCCGTGCCGGCTGGGACCACGAGCAGGACGAGCGCCGGATGCACGTCGCCCCGGTTCTCGATCGCGGTCGCCGACAGCGCGCGGCTCTCGGCGAGGGCCGCCACGATGAGCCCGCCCGTGACGAGCAGCGCCGGCCCGATGCCGGCCAGCTCGTTGGTCGCGAGACCGACCGCGGCCGTCGCCGCGATCCCGCCGAGGTACGGGACGAAGCCGAACAGGAAGACGACCGCGACCAGGGGTCCGGTGAACGGCACGCCGAGGGCGGACAGCATCACGAACGCCACGATCGCGTCGGCCGCCGCGAGGACGAGCGTCCGGCGCACGAACACGCCGACGCGCTGCATGCCGGCGGCGGCGCTCGAGGTCAGCGTGCGGGCCTGCCACGGCTCGAGCTGGTTCGTCAGCCAGGCCCAGCCGCGGTCGCCATCCTGGAGCAGGAAGAACAGGAGGAATCCGCCAAGGACGAGCACGGTCCCCACGCTGACGGCGTCGCTGACCAGCGCCTCGATGGAGGCGGCCGCGGAGCTCCGGACCCCCTCGACCATGCTGCTGAACGCGGTCAGGATCCAGGACGGCGCTCCGATGTCGGCCAGCGCGGCCCCGATGTCGTCGAGGCCCTCGGTGAGAAACCGGAGCAGGTCGCGCACGTACGGCAGGAACGCGGCACCCAGCAGGACGACGACGACCAGCAGGACGAGGAGCCCGGCCCCGCACGCGGCGGCCGAGGCGAGCGAGCGGGAGAGCCCCCTCGCGCGGAGTGCGGCGACCGTCGGCACGAGCGGCGCCGCCACCACGAGGGCGAGCAGGACGGCCGCCGTGACCGAGGCCAGGACGCCGGCGATCGCGGCGATGACGATCCCGAGGGCGCTCACCGCGATGACCCGCCAGCCGATGGCGGCGAGCCGGTCCAGCCAGACCGGCACGGCGGGTCGCGAGATGGAGGGCGGCGCAGGAGTCACGTCGTCGGCGGCGCCGCCCTCTCTTGGGTCAGGGCATCAGGCGGGCGTCAGCCCTCCATGGCCTTCTGCTTGAGTGCCTGGTACTCCGGCTCGGTGATCGCGCCGGACGCCTTGAGCTGGTTGAGCTTCTCGATCTGGTCGGCGGGGGTGACGCCCGGCGGCGGCCTTGGTGGCGGCCTCCTGCTGGGTCATCAGCTGCACGTCCTGGGCGGTCACCTTGGGCCGGCTGATGATGTAGATCAGGGCCCCGATGAACGGGATCAGGAAGATCACGATGATCCAGATCGCCTTCCAGCCGCCCGAGAGGTCGTTGCGCCGGAAGATGTCCGCGAAGATCGAGATGAAGATCCAGATCAGCATGAACCAGAAGAAGAAGATCACCATGGACCACACGAGGTCCCAGAAGGTGAACGTCGCGGTGCCGACCTGGTTGCACGCGGCGACCAGCAGGCCGAGCACGGCGAGGCCCGGCAGCGCCGGCTTGACCAGCAGGCTGCGCAGGTCACGGAATGCCATTCAGGTGTCCTCCATCACGTTGATCGTTGACGCCGATCGCCGCACCCGCGGTCCGACCGGGCGGTGGCCGCGCCCCACCCTCGCGGCGCTCCCGACACAGTACAGGCTGACGACCCGCCCACGGAGCGTGCCGACGCCGGCTAGGTGCCTCGGACGAACGTCAGGGCCGGCTGGCCCTCGGGGTTGGTGATCACGAGCTGGTCGCCCGTGACCGTGTAGGTCGTCGACAGGTTGAGGGCCTGCATGAAGGCGAACTCGACCGTCGCCATCGGGTCCTCGCATGGCAGCTCCGACGCCTGGACCTGCTCGAATCGGAGCTCGTTGCCATTGATGTTCGCGATGGCATTGAACGTGTTGCAGCCCGCCTGGCCGGAGGCCGCGTTGCCATCGAACCGGATGTTCGGCGTCACCGACGAGGGCACCGTGAAGTTCGTCCCGTCGACCGACACGTAGTCGGTGAGCAGCCAGACTCCGTCGATCCCGGTGCCGTCGCCGGCGGTGCTCGCCGCGGGGGACGGGGTCGCGGCCGAGCCGCTGCAGGCGGCCGCGAGCATGCCGATGACGAGCCCCAGGCCCAGCACCGACAGACCGCGGAGCCGCCGAGGTCCCTGAGCCATGACGTCCTCCTCCGTCGACGCCACGCGAGCCGCGCGTTCGGGCGCCGCCGGAATGATGCCACCTCCGGGGCCGTTCGCCACCCTCCGCCCGGCCGACGGTCCCGCCCGGAGCGCGACGAAGGGACCATCGGCAGAATCCGGCGATCCGTTGTATCGTCTCGACCGAATGGTTTGGTGAGACCAAACAATCAGCCTCTACCAAAGGAACGACCGCCATCGACCCGACGGATCGCGCCGCCTCGATCGAGGCGATCATCGCCGGCCTCGAGGACCTCATGCGCCGCCTCGCCGAGCTGCACGCCCCCGAGTTCCTCGAGATCGCCGTGACGATGCCGCAGGCGAAGCTGCTCTACCTCCTCGGGGTGTCGGGCGAGATGCACATGTCCGAGCTCGTCGTGCGCCTCGGCGTCTCGCTGTCCACGGTCAGTGGCCTCGTCGACCGCGTGGTCGACCACGGCCTGGCCACGCGCCGCGAGGATCCGGTGGACCGCCGCCAGGTGGTCGTGAGCCTGACCGAGCAAGGGACCGCTTTCATCGATCGCTTCCGGGATCTCAACGCGGGCCAGATGCGCGCGTTGCTCGGCGTCGTCGACGACGACGAGCTGGTCAGCGTCCGAAACGCCCTCGACGCCCTCGCCCGTGCCGCCGTCCGACTGGCGCCGCCCGAGACCCTCGCCACCCGAAAGGAACCCGCATGAGCCGCCTCTCCGAGTTCGCCGTCGCCAAGCGCAGTGTGACGCTGCTGCTCGCCGGCGCCCTGTTCATCGCGGGCATTCTCGCGTGGGGCAACCTCCAGCAGGAGCTCCTGCCGGACATCGAGCTGCCGGTGATCACCGTCATCGCGCCGCTCCCCGGGGCCGGTGCGGCCGACGTCGCCGAGCAGGTGACCAAGCCGATCGAGCGCGCCATCTCGGGAGCTCCCCGGCTCGAGGCCCTCCAGTCCACGTCCGCCAACTCGATCTCGCTGGTGATCGCGCAGTTCTCGTTCGGCACCGACGTCAAGGAGACGCAGGCGCTGATCGAGCAGAGCATCCAGGCGGCGAACCTGCCCGCGTCGGTCGACCCGACGGTCGCCGCGCTCAACATCAACGCGTCGCCTGTGATCATCGCGTCCGTCGCCGCGACGACCCCCGACGGCCTGAGCGAGGCCGCTCGCATCACCCAGACCGAGATCCAGCCGGCCCTCCTCGGCATCGAGGGCGTCGCCAGCGTCGACGTCAGCGGCGGCGCGGAGCAGCAGGTGGCGATCACGCTCGACCCGGCGAAGCTCGCCAAGGCGAACGTGTCGCAGGCACAGGTCGTGGGCGTGCTCACCGCGAACAACATCACCATCCCGTCCGGCCAGGTCCAGGGCGACGGGACGAAGACCCCGGTCTCGACGATCGGCGTCATCGGCAGCGTCGACGAGATCCGCGAGATGGTCGTCGGCGTCGAGGCCCCGGCCCAGCCAGTGGCGCCGGCGCAGCCAGCGGCATCCGCGCAGCCCGACCCCTCCGCCCAGCCCGACGCCTCCGCGCAGCCGCCGGCCAGCCCGGCCGCGCCGCCCGCCCCCAAGCCGATCACCATCGGCGACCTCGGCACGGTCGAGGTCGTCGGCGTCCCGACGACCGGCTACGCGCGCACGGCAACCCCCGAGAGTGGCGGCCAGCCGTCGCTATCGCTGTCGGTCACCAAGACCTCGACCGCCAACACGGTGCAGGTCGCGGACGCCGTCACGGCCAAGCTCGCGGAGCTCGGCGCCCAGCACGCCGACGTCGTCACGGTCACGGTCGTGTCCGACCTGTCCTCGTTCATCAAGGAGTCCCGCGACGGCCTGCTCCGCGAGGGCGGCACGGGCGCCCTGTTCGCGGTCCTGACGATCTTCCTGTTCCTCGCCAGCCTGCGGTCGACGCTCGTCGCGGCCGTGAGCATCCCGCTGTCGCTGCTCGCCGCGCTGGTGATCATGCAGATCACCGGCATCACGCTGAACATCCTCACCCTGGGCGGCCTCGCCGTCGCCGTCGGCCGCGTGGTCGACGACGCGATCGTCGTCCTCGAGAACATCTACCGCCACCGTGCCATGGGCGAGGACCGCCTCAAGGCCTCGATCAACGGCCCGCGCGAGGTCGCGGGCGCGATCACGGCGGCGACAGTGACCACGGTCGGCGTGTTCCTGCCGCTCGGCTTCGTCGGCGGCTTCGTGAGCCAGTTCTTCCTGCCGTTCGCCCTGACCGTGACCTTCGCGCTGCTGGCCTCGCTCGTGTGCGCCCTGACGGTCGTCCCGGTCCTCGCGTACCTGCTGATCAACCGCGTGAAGTCCAATGTCGACGAGGACGGGGAGCCCAAGAACTCGTTCTGGATCCGCACCTATGTCCCGGCGATCACGTTCGCCCTGCGCAGCCGCTGGACGAAGCTCGGCGTGGTCGGCGTCTCGATCGCCCTGTTCTTCGCGACCTCGCTGATCGTCCCGCTCCTGCCGACCCAGTTCATCAACGCGGGCTCCGAGAAGATCCTCGCCGTCACGGTCGCCCCGCCCGCGGGCGCCTCCTCGCAGGCCGTCCTCGAGCGGGCCACAGAGGCCGAGACGATCCTGCTCACCGATCCCAAGGTGGAGCTGGTCCAGACCAGCATCCCCGGCGAGGGCGAGGCGGGCTTCCAGACGATCATCGCCGCATCGAGCGGCCGGCCGGCCAACAGCGCCCGGATGACCGTGCGCCTCGCACCCGACGTCGACCTGACGGCGTACACGATCCACCTCGCCGACCTGCTCGCGCCGATCCAGACCGACGGCTACGACGTGGCGGTCGCCCAGGCGGCCGGGTTCACCTCGAACAGCCTGAACGTCATCGTCGCGGGCGACGACGCCGCGGCGGTCCAGCAGGCCAACGACGCGGTCCTCGCGACGCTCGCGGACAACGACGAGCTCCTGAACCTCAAGTCCGACCTCAGCAAGGGCACGCCGGAGATCCGCGTCACGCCCGACCCGAACGAGGCGATCCTCGTCGGCCTCACGACCGCCCAGGTCGCGCAGGAGGTCCGCGGGGCGCTCACTGGCACGACGGCGACGCAGGTGCAGCTTCCCGACGAGGACGGCACGACCGCGATCGTCGTCCGCCTCGACCCCGAGCAGGTGACGTCCGTGGAGACGCTGCGCACGCTGCCCGTCGGGACCGTCGTCAAGGTCCCGCTGGGCCAGATCGCGACCGTCGAGCAGGCCGACGCCCAGGGCTCGATCACCCGCATCGACGGCTCCCCGGCCGCGTCGATCACGGCCGACATCGCCGACGTCAACACCGGCGCGGTGAGCGCCGGCGTGCAGACGGAGATCGACGGCCTCGTGGCCGCCGGCCAGATCCCCTCGACGGTCGACGTCCGGCTCGCGGGTGTCACCCAGCAGCAGAACGAGGCGTTCGGCGGGCTGTTCACCTCGATGGCGGTCGCGATCCTGATCGTCTACCTCGCGATGGTGCTGACCTTCAACTCCCTCGTCACGCCGTTCATCATCCTGTTCACCCTCCCGCTGGCCACGATCGGCGCCTTCCCGGCGCTGTTCCTGACCGGCCGGCCGATCGGCATCAGCGCCCTCATCGGGTTCCTGATGCTGATCGGGATCGTGGTCACCAACGCGATCGTCCTGCTCGACCTCGTCGAGCGCCTGCGACGCGAGGGCATGTCGACCTACGACGCCCTGATCGAGGGCGGCCGGACCCGCGTCCGGCCGATCCTGATGACGGCGATCGCGACGATCCTCGCGCTCGTCCCGCTCGCCGCGGGCTTCAACCAGGGCTCGATCATCGCCGCGGAGCTCGGCACGGTCGTGATCGGCGGGCTGCTGAGCTCGACGTTCCTGACCCTGCTCGTCATCCCGGTGGTGTACTCGCTCGTCGACGGGTCTGCGGCGGCGCGTGTCGGGTGATCGCTCGCCGTCCGTAGCGAGCGAGCCGACGTCGCCGGAGCCTGCCGCCTCGGCCTGACGGTCGGCGCACGTCGGCGTCGCGATCGCGGCGCCGGCGATCCGGCTCGCGGTCGGCCCGGCGGCGATTTGCCGGGCCGTCGGGTGCCGCATGGGTCTGGTGCCCATGGCACCCTACGTTTCGAACTGGAGGTGACAGGATGGCCATCACGCGCTACGCCGACGTCAACTGGTCGGGAGGCCTGACCGACGGCGCCGGGACGATCAACTACGTGTCCTCGGGGGCGTTCTCGCGCCTGCCGGTGACCTGGGGCTCGCGCACCGAGAACCACAACGGGCGAACGAGCCCCGAGGAGCTGATCGCGGCGGCACACGCCTCGTGCTTCTCGATGGCCTTCAGCGCCCGCCTCGCGAAGAACGGCACGCCGCCGACATCACTCGACGTCCGCGCCACGATCACGTTCGACAACAGCGGCGGTGGCTGGAAGATCCAGCGGAGCGACATCACCGTCCGCGGCGCCGTGCCCGGGATCGACGCGGCAAAGTTCGCGGAGCTCGCCGAGGACGCCAAGGAGAACTGCCCGGTCTCGGTCGCGCTCAAGGGCAACGTCGAGCTCGCGGTCGACGCCCAGCTGGCGTAGCTCGACGGCCGCCCCGAAGCTGCCGCATACCCGTCACGCGACTGTTCGCGCCCCGTATCCGACGACTTCCACCGATCGGCAGGCCTGGGACCCGTCTGGGTGCTGATTGGCGGAAACCGCGGCCCGAAGCGGCGCCAACGCCCGTCTGAGGGGTAGGCGGTGAAAATGCCGGGAGGAACTGGGCCTGCCTAGCCGATCGTGAGGATCCGCCTCGGGTTGGCGATCGTCATGCGGTCGATCTCGGCGTCCGAAACTCCCGCCTCGCGCAGCCGCGGCAGGAACGCCGACTGCAGGTACGTGTAGCCATTCCCCCCGTAGCGCCGCAGCTGGCTGTTGTGGCAGACGTCCTGGCTGAGGAGGATCCGGTCCCCGTGGCCGCGGTGCAGCAGCTCGAGCAACAGCTCGACGAGGCGGCCCTCCCCGTGACGCTCGGTCGGCGTGAACGACATGCCGAGGAAGTCGAACTCGATCGACGCCCCGCGCCCGATCAGCGACAGGTAGTGCGCGAGCACCGGGTAGCTGTCGGCGTGCCCGATGACGACCCGCCCCGGGTCCACGCCCTCCTCCTCGAACACCGTCAGCTGCGCCGCCCCGACGTCCGACATGACGGCGTGGGTCGTGATGGCGAGGCCGGTGCGCCGCGCCGCCCGCGCCGCGGCGCGATGGACGCGCTCCTCGGCGGGCGTGAGCCATGGCTTGTCCGTCCCGATCTCCCCGATGATCCCCGTCCGGATACCGGTGTCCGCCACCCCCGCGGTCGCATCCCCGACCAGCTCCTCGGCGAGCGAGTCCACCGATCGCCGGTCGATCAGCGCCTCCGCCGGGTAGTAGGCCGACCGGTACCAGCCGCCGCCCATGACGACGTGCAGCCCGCTCAGCTCCGAGATGCGTCGCAGCCACAGCGGGTCGCGTCCGACGCCGGGCATCGTGAGGTCGACGATCGCCGTGCCGCCGGCCTCGCGGTACGGCCGCAGCTCCTCGAGGATCGCGGGCTCGTCACGGGTCAGCTCCCAGTAGTCCCAGCGGTCCTGCACGTGCCACAGCGCGATCTGCGTGTGCTCGTGGGGGAGGACGAAGCCGAGGGCCGAGGGCTCGACCGGGCCCAGGACGGTCATCACGTGGGGCATGGGCGGATCGTAGCCGCGCCAGGGCCGGGCTGGTGGGCCCGGCCGACGAGGCGGGCTACCGGCCGATCGGCCTCGGTCGGTAGGCGACGGTGTCCAGGCGTATCTCGCTTGGTCGCCGTGGGCGCGATCTCGCTCGCCTGCGCGCTCAGCGCCGCATGTCAGGGCCGCGCGACGGACCCGTCACCGCCGGTCGCCGAGGAGCACATGCCGGCCTTCGCGAGCCTGTGGTTGACCTCGAGTCCGGCCGCCCCGGCGCGCCCGATCCTTGTGGAGCTGGCCGATCCGA
>CAVYGH010000021.1:0-61008 GCA_963767945.1 uncultured Chloroflexia bacterium
TGACGCGCGGCCGGATGGCGGAGATGGCGGCCGCGAACCTCCTCGCCGGCGTGCGCGGCGAGCGACTGCCGACGCCGGTCGATCCGGAGGTGTACGACCGGCCCGCCTGACGGGACGTCGTCCGGCTCGTCGCGCCGATCCGCGAGCCCCCCGGACGATGTCCGGCCTAGTGTCGCGATCGGCATGACGCCAAAGGTCGGCGTCCGACTGGCCCGAACAGGGATGGCACCACGCCTTGACGTACAAGGGGTACCCTCGGACACGTCCCACAGGGAGGTGCATCGTGCGGTGCAACCATCGCCGCCCAAGGACGCCGTGCCGGTCGTCCGCCAGGAGGCCACGCTTCCGGCCCCCCCGGCACCGACCAGCCCGCCCGTCGTCTACGGTTCGCGGTGCCGCTCGGCGTCGCGCTCGGCGCGGCCTGGCCGCGGCCATGCTGGCGCGCTGGCGCCGGCGTCTGTGCTGGCGGCACCAGCCCCTCGACGCCCGCTGTGACGGGGCCGCCCTGCGGAGCGAGCCGAGCTCGTCGAGCCATCGCGAGGCACGCCTGCCGCGGGATGAGCGGGTGGTCGCGACGCCAGGGTCGTGAAGGGCAGACGCTGGAAGACGCGGTGCGGCGGCGCGCGTCCGACGGGCGCAGTGGTCCGCGTACGTCAGCGTCAACGGCCAGGCCGTGTGCAGCTCTACGGGCACAAGGCCGTCTACGGGGCCCGGAGCCTGTTCGACGTCGTCTACGTCCCGCTCGAGACGGCCTCGGCGGCGTGCGCCTGCGGACCGACACGCACACCTCGGCGAAGGCAGGATCAAGCTGCGGCCGGCGCGAGGGTCATCGCGTCGGGCACGGTCTCCGGCGGGTCGTCGACCGCCGACTGCGACGGGCGCGTGCGCGGGACCGGCTGGTCGCGGATCACGAAGATCGGCGCGCGGAGCGTGTCGTCGATGTTCGGCGTCGAGGCCCTCCAGCGGCGCGTGGCCTGTTGCGGTCCACCGCGGTCGGGGTGCCCGGCCGCCCGACACGTCCGGCTTCATCGAGGGCGTCGACGTCAGCCGTCGGCAGGACACGATCCTGTGGCCCGAGGTGGCCGCGGCCGGCGAGCGGTTCGCGTTTCATGAAGGCGTCCGAGGGCATCAGCACGTCGACCCGACCTACGTCACGAACCGGGCGCAGGCGAACATCAACGGGATCAAGGTCGGCGCCTACCACTTCGCCAAGCCCGACACGGGCGCCGGCGACGCCGTGGCCGAGGCGGACCACTTCATCGCGACGGCGAACTGGTCGACCGGCGACCTGCTGCCCGTGCTGGATCTCGAGGTCACCGGCGGGCTGGGCACCACGAAGCTCCAGAACTGGGTCCGGGCGTTCCTCGATCGGCCATCTACACCCAGACGGGCGAGCGGGCGATGATCTACCCCTCGCCCAACTTCTGGAGACCAACATGGGCGACACGACCTCGTTCGCCACGGCCGCTACCGCACGCTGTGGATCACCCACTGGACCAGCGCGCCGTCGGCGACCGTCCCGGCCGCCAACTCGGGCGGGACCGGCTGGACGCTTCGGCGAGTACACCTCGGACGGGTCGGTCCCGGGATACCGGCGGGTCGACCTCGACCGCTACCGGTACGCGGACTTCGATCGCGTCTCCGTCCGCTAGCGGATCGGCCGTGCCCTCGACCACGGGCACGTCCGCCTCGACTCTGGTCACATGGACACCAGCCGCGCCGCGACCTCGACGGCGACCGGGACGACGCCCGGCCGGGTCCGAACGTCCTCGTCGACCTCGTCCGCGCGTCGGTGATCGGCGACGACGAGGCCGTCGCCGGCACCGTACGGCTCCGGCGGGTCACCTACGCCGACTACACCGCGTCCGGCCGGAGCCTGACGTTCATCGAGGACTACATGCGCGACGCGGTGCTGCCGCTCTGTACGCGAACACGCACACCGAGTCGTCCGGCACCGGGCTCCAGACGACGCGCTTCCGCGAGGAGGCGCGCGCGGATCGTCCGTCGACGGGTCGGCGGCGACCGACGATCACGCGGTGCATCTTCTGCGGCTCCGGCTCGACCGGCTGCCATCGACAAGCTCGTCGACGTGCTCAACCTCCGGCTCCCGGCCGACCTCGACGACCGCTACGGACTCTCCGCCGCACATCCCGCCCGACCAGCGGCCGGTCGTGTTCGTCGGGCCGTTACGAGCACCACTCCAACGAGCTGCCGTGGCGCGAGTCGATCGCCGACGTGGTGACGATCCACGAGGACGCGCGACGGGCACATCGACCTCGAGCAGCTCGACGGCGAGCTCGATCGGCTACGCCGACCGACCGCTGCGGATCGGCTCCTTCTCGGCGGCCTCGAACGTCACCGGGATCCTCTCCGACACCCGCGCGATCTCGGTGCCTGCTCCACCGAGCACGGCGCGCTCTCGTTCTGGGACTTCGCGGCCGCCGCGCCGTACGTGCGAGATCGAGATGAACCCGCGCGTGGCGACGACCCGCTCGACTACAAGGACGCGGTGTTCCTTTCGCCCCACAAGTTCATCGGCGGCCCCGGCACGCCCGGGGTGCTGGTGGCCCGCCGGGAGCTGTTCCGCAACCGGGTGCCCGTCGTGCCGGGCGGCGGCACCGTCGCGTACGTGAACCCGTTCGAGCACGTCTACCTCTCCGAGATCGAGCATCGCGAGGAGGGCGGGACGCCCGCGATCGTCGAGTCGATCCGCGCCGGTCTCGTGTTCCAGCTCAAGGCCGCCGTGGGCGTGCGAGGCCATCCGCGAGCGCGAGGAACGACTTCATCCGGCGCGCGATCGCGCGCTGGGAGGCGAACCCCACGATCGAGATCCTCGGCAGCCCGGACGGCGCAGCGGCTGTCGATCGTGTCGTTCGTGATCCGCCACGAGCGGCGCTACCTGCACCACAACTTCGTGGTCGCGCTGCTCAACGACCTGTTCGGGATCCAGTCGCGCGGCGGCTGCTCGTGCGCCGGGCCGTACGGGCACCGGCTGCTGGGGATCGACATCGAGACCTCGCACGAGTTCGAGCGCGAGATCGCGCGCGGCTGCGAGGGGATCAAGCCCGGCTGGGTCCGGGTCAACTTCAACTACTTCATCAGCGAGGCGGTGTTCGAGTTCCTGCTCGACGCGGTCGACCTCGTGGCGACCGACGGCTGGAGGCTGCTGCCCGACTACCGGTTCGAGCCGGCCACCGGCCTGTGGCGCCACCGCGGCGGGCCACGCCGAGCCGCCGGCGAGCCTGCGCGACGTCCGCTACGACGACGGGCGCATGGCCTGGCCGTCCCACCGCCACCACGAGCCGGAGTCGCGGCTGGCGGGCTACCTCGACGAGGCCCGGGCCTGCTCCGGCGGCCGGTCGTGACGCCCGCCGGAGGCGTCCGTGCTCGACGACGAGGTCGGCCCGGACTTCGAGACGCTGCGCTGGTTCTGGCTCCCCGAGGAGGTGGCGGCGGCGGCCGACCGGGCGCGTGCCTGACGGCTCGCCGCGGATCCCCGCGGTCATCGGGATCGATCTCGGGACCACGGAGGCGAAGGCCGCGGCGATCGCGCTCGACGGGCGCCTGCTGGGCCTCGGACGGGCCGGGTACCCGATCGACGTCGGGCGCCGACGGCCGGGCGGAGCAGTCGCCGGCGGACTGGTGGGCGGCTGTCGCGGCGTCGGTGCGGGCGATCGACGCCGAACGGGATCGAGGTCCTGGCCGTGTGCGGAGTGGGGCAGGGCCCGACGCTGGCGGTGGTCGACGCGGCGGGGGAGCCGGTGCGGCCGGCGATCACGTGGCAGGACCGGCGGCCGGGCGGCGGGGGCTTCGGGCTGCTGCCGACGATGGCGTGGCTGGCCCGCGAGGAGCCGGCCAGCGTCGATCGGGCGGCGTGGCTGCTGGCGGCGTGGGACGCGCTCGGCTTGTGGCTGTCGGGCGAGGCGGCGACCGCGTTGCAGGGCCACGAGACGGCGTCGGGCGAGGCGGACGCTCGTGGCGTCGGGCGTGCGGCCGTCGGTCGTGCCGCCGGCGCGGGCCTTCGGGCAGCGCCTGGGCGAGCTGCGGCCGGCCGCGGCCGAGGCGCTCGGCCTGCGAGCGGGCATCCCGGTCATCGCGGGCGTCAACGACGGGACGGCGAGCATGCTCGGGGCCGGACTCCGGGCGCCCGGCGACGCGGTCGACACGGGCGGGGCCTCCGGTGGGCTGGGGATCTACGCCGATCGCCCGGTCGCGGCGCACGGGCTGTTCGTCGGCGCCCGCGCCGCTGCCCGGGCGCTGGGTCGTCGGCGGGGCGATGGCCGCGCTGGGCGCCTCGGTGGACTGGCTGCGCGAGGACGTGCTCCGCGGCTCCATCGACGCAGCGGCGCTGCTCGCGGAGGCAGCCTCGGTCCCGGCGGGTGCGGGCGGCCTCGTGTTCCTGCCCTACCTCGCCGGCGAGCGGGCGCCGCTGTTCGACGAGGCCGCCCGCGGCGCGTTCATCGGGCTGACCCTGGCGACGGGGCGCGCCGAGCTGGCGCGCGCCGTGCTCGAGGGCGCGGCGTTCGCGATGCGCTCGCTCGCCGAGCCGCTGGCCGCCGCGGGCGCGCCGATCCGGGAGCTCCGGCCGGCGGGCCGGCGGACCCCGGGCGACGCCTGGGCACGGATCAAGGCCGACGTGCTCGGGGTGCCGGTCGGGATCCCGTCGGTCGGCGAGTCGGCGGTCGTCGGCGCGGCGATCCTCGCCGCCGCGGGCGTCGGTGCGGTCGCCGACCTCGAGGCAGGCGTCTCGGTCCATGACGTCGGTCGCCGCCCGCATCGAGCCCGATCCCGCGGAGCACGCCAGGTACGACGAGGTCTACGCCGTGTACCGCGACCTGTGGCCCGCGATCGCCCCGACGGTGCACGCGCTGGCGGACTGAGCGTCGCCCCCTCCGGACACGCCGCGCCGCGGTGGTAGGATCGCCTCCTGAGCCTTCGGGGCAGGGTGTGATTCCCGACCGGTGGTAGGGTCCCGCAACGCGGGACGAGCCCACGAGCGGCGACGCGGACGACCTCCGCGGGACTGCAGATCCGAGGCCCGGCGCGAGCCGAGCCGACCGGAGCCGACGGTACAGTCCGGATGGAAGAAGGCCATGGGCCGGCGGATCCCGCTGAGGGACCTGTCCGCGCACCTCCTGCCCCGTTGCGCGTGCGATGCGACGGAGGTGGCGATGGTGGCAGCGAGCGGGCCCGAGACGGCCGAGCGCGCGACGTCGTCCGGCGCCGCCCTCCGGGCCTCCGGCGTCGCGCTCACGTTCCGTGGCCAGCGCGCCGTGCAGGCGCTCGATGGCCTGTCGCTGGACGTGGCTCCCGGCGAGGTCGTCGCCCTCATCGGCCCCAACGGCTGCGGCAAGAGCACCCTCCTGCGCGTCCTGTCCGGCCTGCTGACGCCCGATCGCGGCACCGTCGCGATCGACGGCCGGGTGGTCCACGGCCCCGACCCGCGGGTGGGGTTCGTGTTCCAGGAGCCGAGGCTCCTGGCCTGGCGGTCGGCCGAGGACAACGTGGGCTTCCCGCTCGAGCTCGCCGGGCGGTCAGGCGCCGAGCGCCACGCCCGCGCGACGGAGCTGCTCGGTCTCGTGGGTGCGGCGGAGGTGGCGATCGGCCAGGCCGAAGACGCTCTCGGGCGGGACCCGGCAACGGGTGGCCATCGCCCGCGCGCTCGCGCTCGATCCCGAGGTGCTCCTGCTCGACGAGCCGTTCAGCGCCCTCGACGCCCTGACGCGCGAGCGCCTCAACGGGGAGCTCCAGGACCTGTGGGCCCGCCTCGGGACCACGATCGTGCTCGTCACCCACAGCATCCCCGAGGCGGTGTTCCTGGCCGACCGCGTCGTCGTGCTGTCGCCGCGCCCGGGCCGGGTGGTCGCCGAGATCGCGGTCGACCTGCCGCGACCGCGCCGGCTCGACGCCGTCGATACCGCACGCGCCTCGGACCTCGCCGCGCGGGTCCGCGAGCACCTCGTCGCGGATCGCGAGCCGTGAGCGAGGCCGTGCCCACCCGCGCCCGGACCGAGGCCGTCCCGGCCGACCACGGCCCGCGCCCGACCCGCCGCTGGCTCGAGCTGGTCGGCCCCATCGTCGCCAGCCTCGTGGTGTTCGTGCTCGCCTGGCAGGCGATCGTCTTCGTGACCGGCTACCCGTCGTTCATCCTGCCCGGGCCGTTGACGGTCGGGATCCGGTTCGTGCAGGCCTGGTCCGACGGGACGATGGCCCGCCACGCGGCGACGACGCTGGTCGAGATCCTGCTGGGCTTCGCGATCGGGTCGTCGCTGGCCCTGGTCGCGGGGCTGCTGCTCGCCCGGTCGCGTCTTGTCGAGCGGCTGGCCAGCCCGTACCTGGTCGCGGCCCAGTCGACCCCGATCCTCGCCCTCGCGCCGCTGCTCGTCCTGTGGTTCGGCACGGGCCTGCTGAGCAAGCTCGTGATCACGACGCTGATCGTGTTCTTCCCGGTCGCGATCGCGACGATGGTCGGGATCCGGACCGTCGATCCGGGCCTCATCGAGATGGCACGCAGCTTCCGGGCCACGGGTCGCCAGATCGCGACGCGGGTCGAGATCCCGGCCGCCCTCCCGTCGATCCTCGGCGGCATGCGCGTCGGCGCGACGCTGGCCGTGATCGGCGCGATCGTGGCCGAGTGGGCGGGCGGCGAGTCGGGCCTCGGCGTCCTGATCAACATCGCCCGCGGCAGCCTGTTCGACATCCCGCTCATGTTCGCCACCCTCGCGACCCTCGCCCTGATCGGGGTCGCCCTGTACGTCGTCATGGTCCTCGTCGAGCGCCGGCTGGTCGGCGACCGATGACCCGTCCCACATCCGTCCTCGGAGGTCAACTCGCCCGTGCACCCGTCACGCCCCGCCATCCGCGCCGCGGCCCTCGCCGCGGCCCTCGCCCTCGTCGTCGCCGCCTGCAGCACGGGCTCGGGCGCGTCTCCCTCGGCCGGTCCGGCGACGCCCGCGCCGTCGATCTCCGTCGGCCCGGTCTCCCCGGCGCCATCGGCCGCCGCGGTCCCGCTCACCGTTGGCCTCGGCTTCATCCCGAGCGTCCAGTTCGCCCAGTTCTACCTCGCCGAGCAGAGCGGGGCCTACGACGCCGCCGGGCCTCGACGTGACGCTCCAGAACAAGATCGACCCCGACCTGATCACGCTCCTCGGCCAGGGCGCCGTCGACATCGGCAGCGGCGACGGCACGTCGGTCATCCCGGCCGTCAGCCAGGGGATCCCGGTCGTCTACACCTCGACGATCTACGGCCAGTTTCCGGCAGTCGTCGTGGCCAAGGCGGAGTCCGGGATCAAGGCCGCCGCCGACCTCGCGGGCAAGAAGATCGGCATCCCCGGCAAGTACGGCTCGTCGTGGATCATGCTCCAGGCGCTGCTCGGGTCGGCCGGGCTGACGCCGGAGGACGTCGAGATCGTCGAGTTCCCCGACTTCGGCCAGGCGGCCGCGCTCCAGCAGGGCGCGGTCGACGCCGCCACCGGGTTCGCCAACAACGAGCCCGTCCAGCTCAAGAAGGCGGGGATCGAGCCGGTGGTGCTGACGGTCGACGACATCGTGCCGCTGCCCGGCCCCGGCCTCGTGACCGGGAAGGCGACGCTCGAGGCGAAGCACGACGCCCTCGCGGCGTTCACGGCGGCCACCCTCGACGCGATGGACCAGATCGCCGCCGACCCCCAGAAGGGCCTCGATGCCACGTTCGCCGCGGTGCCGGACCTCGCCGCCGATCCCAGAGCTCCAGCGCCAGATCCTCGACGCCACCATCGCGACGTGGACGAGCCCGCGAACCGATGCCTATGGCACGATCGACGAGGACGGCTGGCAGCAGTCGCTCGACTTCATGACCTCGCTCGGCCTCGTGCCCAACCCCGTCACCGTCGACGAGCTGGTCGACGACTCGCTGCTCCCGTAACGGTTCCGTCATCCGGCTCGTGATCGAGGACGGCAGCGGCAAGCCCTGGCGCTCCCTCGCCCGCGAACGGCGACGGGCCCGGCGCGACCGCTATCGTTGGCGCCGGGCCCGTAGCTCAGCGGTAGAGCAGGGGACTTTTAATCCCTTGGTCCTGGGTTCGAATCCCAGCGGGCTCACCATCCTGATGTCCGCCAAAGGCGAGGGCTCGCCGAGCGAGGCACGCGGCACGGGCTTGACTGCGGTTGCAGACTCACTCTTGTCGCAACACCCGCTCGCGTCTGGAAAGGGTGACTTCATCGGCCAAACGTCGACCCGACTGCCCAAATCACGATCAGGCACCGATCTGTTCTCTGGAGGGAGACGTCCACACCCATGAAAAACCCGCCCATCCTCATCTCCGTCATCGGGTTCTTCGCCCTGCTCGCCGGCTTCGCCTACCTGTTCTTCGGCCTGCGGGTCATCGGCTTCGACTGGTTCGGCGTGTTCGGTGACCTGCCCAAGTACGAGTCCGCGGGACTCTGGGGCTGGTTCGCGGTCATCGTCGGGGTCATCTGGATCGCCGTGGCGTTCGGCCTCTGGGCGCTGCAGCCGTGGGCCCGAATGTTCGGCCTGATCGTCGCGGGCATCAGCCTGTTCGAGGCGGTCCTCGCGATGAT
The DNA here is from genome assembly GCA_963767945.1 of uncultured Chloroflexia bacterium. Lineage (GTDB taxonomy): Bacteria > Chloroflexota > Limnocylindria > Limnocylindrales > CSP1-4 > CAIXZV01. The sequence continues at coordinate 8,560 of CAVYGH010000021.1, forward strand.
CCAGTTCACCGGCACCGGCATCGGCTTCGGCATGGCGCTCATGCCGATCCTGATCCTGTGGTACCTGAACTCCGCCGAGACCAAGGCAGCCTTCGGAGAGAACGAGCCGCCGGCCGCCGCCTGAGGTCGTCGCCAACGCGATCGTCGCGATCGGAGCGGGCACGGGCGAACGCCTGTGCCCGCCTTTTCCGTTCCTTCTCAGCCCAGGGCAAGCCCTTCGGCCGCGCCGGAGGACACGGGATCCGGCAGCCGGCCCATGCGGAACGACGTCACCAGGCCGAGCAGGCTCGCGAGGATCGGGATCAACAGCGCGATCTGCAGCGCGATTGGCCGCGCCTCGGTGTTGATGCGGATGATCTCGGCCTCGACGTCGGGCGGCTGGTTGACGATCATCTCTTCAAGGTCGGTGTTGGTCATGAACTCCGCGTCCTGGTTGAGCCCCGCCGCCACCTGCTGCGCCTCGGCCGGTGTGAGCACGGCGCTCGCCTCCGCCATGTTCGTGAACACGACCGACAGCGACGCCAGCATGATGGCGCCGGCGAACGCCAGGCCGAACGACAGCCCGAAGGAGCCCGCGGCGGAGTTCACGCCGGCGGCCTCGCTGACCCGCTCCTCCTCGATCGGGGACAGCGTGTAGTTGTTGAGCTGGGACACGAGCAGACCCAGCCCGATCCCGGCGATCGCCAGCGGAACGGCGAGGTACCAGCCGGCGTCCGCCCGGGGCACGATCGGGACCAGGACGATCATGCCGACGGCCAGGAGCGCGAAGCCGGCCCTGATGATGCTGCTCGGGCGCCGATTGCCCGACCGCTTGCCGGCCAGGATCGCCGCGGCGAACATGCTCAACGACAGCGGCGCCAGGGAGATGCCCGCCTGCAGGGCGTTGTATTCGAGGACCATCTGCAGGTAGATCGGGATCGTGATCATCGCGCCGCCGAGCGCGATGTTCTGGAGCATCTGGCCGGAGATCCCGAACCGGAACAGCTTGGATGTGAACAGGTCCGGGTCGATGAGCGTCGGCTTGCCCTGGCGCTTCCGCCGCACCAGCCACCAGGCGAACAGGGCGAGCGAGACCCCGCCGACGGCGAACAGCAGGCCGACGGCCTCGGCTCCCTCCTGCCAGGCGAGGATGCCGAGGACAAGGCCGCCCATGCCCAGGACGGACAGGACGGCGCCCACGACGTCGACCTCTCGCGATCCCGTGTACGGCACCTCGCGGACGAGCCGGCTGCCCACGAGCACGATCGCGATGACGACGACCTCCAGCCCGAACGCGACCCGGTAGGACAGGAACGTGGTGATGAAGCCGCCGATCAGGGGCCCGATCGCTGCGGCGATGGCCGCCGCGGCCCCGACCAGGGCGTAGGTCGCCTTCTGCGCCGCGCCCTCGAAGTTGCCGTGGATGAGCGACTGCATGGCCGGCAGGAGGAGCGACGCGCCGAGCCCGCCGATGATCGCCCAGAAGATGATGATGGCCGTAATGCTCTGACCGAGCGCCATCGCCAGCGCCCCGACCGCGTACGCCAGGAGCCCGAGGATGTACGCGCGCTTGCGCCCGATGAGGTCGCCGACCTTGCTGCCGATCAGGATGAACGCGGCGGAGACGAGCGCCTCGAGCGCGATCGCGGACTGAATGCTGCTGACACTCGTGCCCAGATCCGCGACCACCGCCGAGATCGACACATTCATGATCGACGTGTCGACGACGAGGACGAACATCGCCATTGCCAACAGGAGGGGGAGCCGCTTGTCGGCCGCCGCCTCCGGCATGGTGGGACTCGCCGCCTCAGTCACGGAGTAGCCGCCACGCCGGGTCGCCCGATCCCGCGCCTCGCTCGCATTGGTTCCTCCCCCGTCGCCGGGTCCGCTGTCGTCGCACTGCTTGCGCATCCTACTGGACGGCACCGCCTGGCCGAGGCCGATGCCGACGCACGCCTGGGTCAGCTCGCGCCCGCCGGAATCGGCCGCCGACGGGCCCGCGGCGCGACGGCTGTCCTGGACCGGGCGGACTCCGCCAGGCGGGACGTGCGACTCGCATTTCAGGGCCGTTCGGCATGGACGGCGATCACGGCCTCGTAGATACTTTCGACACGCCGACCCGGGGGACAGTCGTCGACCAGGAGACCGGTCGTGTCCGCCGTCCGCCCGACGCCCAGCGTCGATCTCGTTCCCGGCTCATCGACTCGTCCGATGGCGCCCCCGGATCCACGACCGGGGCTCGGGAAGGGAGACCCATGATGCCGCTATCGAGGCGTCAGTTCCTCGTTGGCTCCGCTGCGGCGGGGACCAGCCTGTTCCTCGTGTCGTTCGCTGGTGGTACGCGGATCGTCCGCGCCGTGCCGATCTCCAACGCCTCGCTGGATCCGGGCGATATCGGGAAGTTCATGACCCCGCTGCTCATCCCGCCCGTGATGCCGCGGGCAGGGGTGATCAACGCGAAGGGCGGCAAGCCGATCGACTACTACGAGATCTCAATGCGGCAGTTCGCGCAGCAGATCCTGCCAGCCGGCCTGCCGGCGACGCCCGTCTGGGGCTACGGCGCGGTCACCAGTGACAGCAACCGTGGCCTGCTGCTCCACAACGCCCCGTCGCTCACCATCGAGGCGCAGTGGAAGCGGCCGGTCAGGGTCAAGTGGATCAACGACCTGGTCGACGCGAAGGGCGAATACCTGCCGCATCTCCTTCCGGTGGATCCCACGCTCCACTGGGCGAACCCGCCCGGCGGGATGGACGGGCGCGACACCCGCCCGACCTTCGAATCGACGCCGGGCCCGTACATCGGCCCGGTCCCGATGGTCACCCATGTCCACGGTGCCGTCGGCGTCGGTGACGAGAGCGACGGCTATGCCGAGGCGTGGTACCTGCCGGCTGCCTCGAACATCCCGGCCGGCCATGCGACGAACGGGACCTGGTACGACTTCTTCGCGGGCAAGGCGCAGGCCTCTTACGGCGAGATCTGGGGTCCCGGCTTCGCCACGTTCCAGTACCCAAACGCCAACCGTGCCTCGACCATCTGGTATCACGACCACACGCTGGGCATGACGCGGCTCAACGTCTATGCGGGTCCGGCCGGCTTCTATCTCGTCCGCGGTGGACCGCATGACATCGTCCTCGACACGCGCGACGGCGGCACCGCCGTCCTGCCCGGCCCCGCGCCGAAGGCCAACGACAGGTTCCCGCCGAACAAGACCTACTACGAGATCCCGATCGCGATCCAGGATCGCGCATTCAACGACGACGGGTCGCTCTTCTACCCGGACACGCGCACCTATTTCGACGGCCTCGTCGGGCCGTTCATCCCCGACGGCGGAGAGGAGGGGTTCTCGCCGATCTGGAACCCTGAGTACTTCGGCAACACGATCATGGTCAACGGCAACACGTGGCCGTTCCAGGTCGTCGAGCAGCGGCGCTACCGGCTCCGCTTGCTCAACGGCTGCCAGTCGCGATTCCTCATCCTCGACTTCGGCAACGTTCCCGCTGTCGAGATCTGGCAGATCGGGAACGAGGGCGGCTTCCTCGCCGCGCCGGTGAACATCACGGCGAACCATGACAACCGGCTGCTGATGGGGCTCGCGGAGCGCGCGGACGTGATCGTCGACTTCACGAACGTACCGATCGGGAGATACGTGCTCGGAAACGTTGGTCCCGATGAGCCGTACGGGGGCGGGGAGCCCGGCCACGACTTTCCGATCGCCGACCCGGACTCAACCGGCCAGGTGATGCAATTCCGCGTGATCGCCGCCACGGCACCGGACCCGACGACACCGCCGCGGTTCCTCGGACTGCCCCCGATCACCCCGCTGCCGGCGGCGGTCCGGACCCGGCCGCTCGGGCTCATCGAGAAGGCTGGGATCGGGGAGGATCACGAAGGCGGCGAGGTGGAGGGACCGATCGAGGCGGTCCTTGGCACGATCCAGGCCGGCCTGCCGGTCGAGCAGCTCTGGATGGATCCCGTGACCGAGAACCCGGGGGTCGGCGACACCGAGATCTGGGAGCTGTACAACACGACGGCCGACGCGCACCCGATGCACGTCCACGAGGTGACGTTCGAGGTGGTCGATCGCGAGGGCCTGGTCATGGACGAGAGCGGCGAAGACCCGGAGCTCCCGCTGAGGACCAACGGCAGCGTGAGCGAACCCGAGCCCTGGGAGACCGGATTCAAGGACACGGTCATCGCCTATCCCGGTCAGGTCACCCGCATCAAGGCGACATTCGCAACACCCGGCCAATTCGTCTGGCATTGCCACATCGTCGAGCACGAGGACAACGAGATGATGCGGCCATACCGCATCGGCCCGGAGCAGCCAGGCCAGCCGGATTCGAACAGGTGACGATCGCTGTCCACCGACACCCGGCCTGATCAGCTCCCGTCGGCGGGCAGCACCCCGACGTTGAGCCAGCGGTCGCCCGTCGCGCGACGCACGGCGAACGTCTTCGCGAACGGCGCCTCCTGCGTCGACACGAGGTTGCCGCGGGCGTCGTAGGTCTCCTGGGTCACCGTGCCCGTGCCGTCGAGCCCGAGGCTCAGGCCGGACTGCTTGCCGAACGGGGTGATCAGCCGCATCGCGATCGAGTCGAACCGGTAGCGGTCGATGGTGGTCGTGCCCGTCGCGGCCGCCTCGGCGAGGCTCGCCTGCATCTCGTCCAGCCGGTCGCCGTGGTCGACGGCCGGCAGGATCGTCGGGTCGCCGCGTAGCAGCGCCTGGTTCTCGAGCGCGAGGTTCTCGGCCAGCGTCTGCACGATCTCCTGCGCGCCCGCCCCCGCGATCGCGTGGTCCCAGTCGGACACGTCCTGGCCGACGGTGATCGCCGGGAAGCGTGGACGGGTCCACCTGGTGCGGCACGCGGTCGAGCGACCTCGGCGACGTTCGGGGCGGCCACGCCGCGTGCCGGGGTCCCGGCGGCCACGATGCCGACGCCGAGCACGAGCACCAGCCCCAGCGTCAGCCCGACGCCGGCGAACGCCCGCACCATCCCGGCGTTGCCCAGCGCCATCCGTCGCGCGAAGCCGCCGATCTCGTCGGACGTCGACCTCGGCTCGGGCAGCAGGCGGTCGAGGATCGGGCGGACCGCGCACACGACGACGAGGCCGGCGAGCAGCCCCACCTTCGTCCCGAACTCGTCCGTCTGGGGCGCCATCAGCAGGACGCTCATCGCGGCCACGAGGAAGCCGAAGATCACCCGGCCCACCCGGCCCGCGGGCACGGTCTTCGGGTCCGTGATCATGAAGAACAGGAAGATCATGACCTCGGGCGAGGTCACGATGACCCGCCAGAAGTCGAACCCGCTGACGGGCGCGAACGACCAGTTCGCGATCATCGAGTGGCCCGAGGCGGCGAGCAGCCCGACGCCGACGGCGAGCGAGACCCAGAACGTGGCCGCCAGCGCGAGCAGGTGCAGGCGCCGGGTGATCAGCAGCCCGCCGCCGATGATCACCACGTAGGCCGTGAGCATCGCGGGGTTGGTCAGCGGCGCCCACCAGAAGTCGAGCGGCTCGATCCGCGTGCTGCCGAGCACGATGAACGCGATGACGAGGCCGATGTTCGACGGGTTGAACACGTGCGTGCCGCGGTACTTGATGACGTACTTGGTCAGCAGCGCGAACGCTGCGACACCGGCGAACACCCACCATGCGTACGTGTTCCAGGGATCGTCGGGCGGGGTGCCGACTACGCGCAGGATCAGGGCGACGCCGCTGCCGGTGAGCATCGCCGACGCCGGCCACACGAACGCCTTGCTCGACCGGAAGGTCAGGGCGACCTCGATGAACGCCGTGGTCAGGATCGCCGCCAGGATCTGGGGCACGCTGACCCGGAAGTGCAACCCCACCTGGCCGAGCACGTGGATGGTGATGATCACCGCCGCCACGTGCAGCCGCGGGTCGCGGAGGCTCGGCAGGTACAGGGGGTAGGCGGTGCCGCCGATCGAGAGCGTGCGGGCGGGCGGCCGGGCGGCCGTGACGGGAGCCTGCGTCATGTGGTCACGAAGATCCGTGCGGGGCGGGGGTCCGACGCATTCTAGGGTTCGGAGCGCGGCATGGGGGTTCCGCGATGCGGCGCCCGACCTCTACCCTCCGCGGACCACCGCCCCGACCGAACCCATCGGCAGTTGCTTGCCGGCGTCGATCAGGCCGCCGCGGCGCCGCTCATGCGATCGCGGCCGCCGTACGCCCCGCTCGACCACGTCACGACGTCCATGGCCAGACCGATGATCAGCCACACGTAGTCGAGGCCGTCGATGCCACCAGGAAAGACGGCCACGAACATCAGGGTCATCCAGGGCAGCAGGAAGAACCCGATCACCGGCCAGATGAGGGTGTCGAACGCCGCGCCCCAGCGGACGGGGTCCAGCAGCCACCAGACGAGGATCGCGGCACGCGGGCCGAACAGGCCGAGGGTCGCGAACAGGCAGCACATCGTCGATCTCCGGATTCGGGGGGTCCGCTGCTCCCCATCTTGCCGGACGACGGCCGGCTAGCGGGCCTCGATCGAGCGCTTCGAGAGGCCGATGAAGAAGCCGTCGATGGCCGTCTTCGGCGCGTCGTCCGGCTTGACCGCGGCGCCGAGCGTCACGAACAGCGGCGCGAAATGCTCGACGGTCGGGTGGGCGAACGGCATCCCGGGCGCCTTCTCGCGGAACGCGAACAGCGTGTCGAGGTCGCCGCGCGCGAGCGCCTCGGCAGCCCAGCGGTCGAACTCGATCGACCACTGCGGTGCGCCGGGCTTGCCGGCGAAGTACTCGCCGATGAACGGCAGGCCGTGGGTCATGAACCCGGAGCCGACGATCAGCACGCCCTCGTCGCGCAGCGGCGCCAGGCGCCTGCCGACCTCGAACAGGTGCTCGGGGTCGAGGTCGGGCATCGACAGCTGGAGGACCGGGATGTCGGCGTCGGGGTACATCGCGAGCAGCGGCACCCAGGCGCCGTGGTCGAGGCCGCGGGTCGGGCGGTCGAGGACCGGCTCGTTGGCGGGCATCAGCGACTTGACGCTTGCCGCCAGCTCGGGCGCGCCGGGCGACCGGTACTCGTATCTCGTAGTAGCGCTGCGGGAAGCCGTAGAAGTCGTAGACCAGCGGGCACGGTCGTCGTCGCGCCGATGGCCATCGGCGCCGTCTGCCAATGGGCGCTGACGATGAGGATCGACGACGGGCGCGGCAGCTCGGCCGACCAGGCGGAGAGCTCGGCCCATCCAGACCGGGTCGTCGAGCAGCGGCGGCGCGCCATGACCCAGGTACAGGGCCGGCAGCGGCGCTGAGGGGTCGCTGGCGTCGTCAGGGACTTCGGTCATCGTTGGAGCCTCGTGCTTCGGTGGAACAGTAGCGCCGGGCCCCGGATGCGTGCCGCGCAGGTCTTCCTGTCGGACGTGTCGCCGGATGGCGTGGCACGCACTGCTTTGGACAGACTGAGCGGTCGAACCGCCAATTTCGTGTCCTCAACGTGCCTGTCACGCCAGACGTCGGTCGATCGGGCGTGAAGACCTGCGTCCCACGCAGCCCGGCGCCTGGAGCGGGACTTGGGCGGCGAGCGAACGCGCCGCTCAGCGGCCGTAGGTGAGCGCCGCCTCGGGCGGGTCGACCATCACGAACGCGGTGTTCCAGCTGCCGCCCGTCAGCATCTGCATCCGGATGTTCAGCCAGGCCATCGCCTCGAGCTCCCGAGCCGCGGCCAGCGGGCCGACGTGGACGGGCCGGAAGCCGATCGAGCCGCTGAGGCCGCACACGGCGTCCTTGGCCGCCTCGTCGTCCGTCGCGAACAGGCTGTCGAGCTGCGTCCCGTGGGCACCCGGGTTGGCCGTGTTCGTCGCGAACAGCGTGTTGAACGCCTTCACGACCTTGGCGTCCGGCAGCAGGGCGGCGAGCGTCTCGGCGCCCGAGGTGCCGGGGTCGGTGGCGAGCCCGGAGCCGTCGGCCTTGAGCGGGTTGGTCGGGTCGATGACGATCTTGCCCGCGGCGACCGGCGCGATCTCCCGCGCGACGTCCGCGACCGCGTCGTAGGGCACGGCGAGCACGACGATGTCCGCGCCGGCGGCCGCCTCGCGCGGCGTGGTCGCGGACGAGGCGCCCGCGCCCTCGGCGACCGACTCGGCCTTGTCGGCGTCCTGGCCGGCGAACACGACGTCGTAGCCTGCCTTGGCGGCCCCGGCCCCGACGGCGGTCCCGACGTTGCCCGTTCCGATGATCGCGATCCTGGTCATGGTGCAGCCTCCGCGCGGCGCCCGCCGCGTCCCTTGACGTTTTACTGGTGGCAAAGCAAGATTGCCAATGAGCGAAGTCTTGCACGTGTTTGCCAAGGAGTCAACCCAGTTGGCTGTAGAAAAACAACAGGTCCGCGAACGCGCCCCGGCGCCGGTCACGCAGGTCGGCCGGGAGGTGCGCCGCTGGCGCCAGGTCCGGGGCCTGACGCTGGCCCAGGTCGGCGAGCGCAGCGGCCTCAACGTCGGCTACCTGTCGCAGATCGAGAACGAGAAGGCGCTGCCGTCGCTCGAGGCCCTTGCCGCCATCGCCGGGGCGATCGACGTGCCCGCCGCGTGGCTGCTGCTCGACTCGACGTCGCCGCCACGCGTCGTCCGCGCGACGGATCGCCCGCGCACGGCCGGCCCCGGCGGTGCCCAGGTGACCGAGGTCGACGCGGGCACGTCGCGCGACGTGTGCATCGTCGAGGTCACCGCCCCGCCCGGCCTCGCGACGGGCGTCCACGCCCACCACGGCGACGAGCACCACGTGATCCTGTCCGGGCGCTGGCGGATGTCCCAGGGCGAGCACGTCGTCGAGCTCGGCCCGGGCGACTACCTCGCCTGGGACCCGGCCGTCCCGCACGACGTCGAGAACATCGGCGACGAGCCCGGCCGGATCCTGATCGTCTACCCGCGCCGCGGCCGCCGAGCCTCCGCGGACGAACAGCCCCGGACCTGAGCGCGGCATCCGCCGCCGACCGCGGGGCGTACCCCGAGACACACACAAACCGACCTGGTGACCCATGGCCCTGCCCGCATTCGACGCCCTCCTCGACCGCGACGCCACCCACGACTGCTCCGGCTACGGCCGCGACCACGTGTGCGTCCGTATCGCCGCCGCGGCGGAGCTGCCGACGCGCTTCGGTGACTTCCACGCGGTCGGCTTCTGGAACCCGTCGACGGCAAGGAGCACGCCGCCTTCGTGCACGGCGACGAGGCGCTCGACGGCGAGGCGCGTGCCGGTGCGCGCTCCACTCCGAGTGCCTCACCGGCGACGCGATCGGGCTCGCTGCGCTGCGACTGCCGCGACCAGCTCGGAGGCGTCGCTCGGCAGCTCGCGCAAGCTGCCGTCGGGATCCTGCTCTACCTGCGCCAGGAGGGCCGCGGCATCGGCCTGACCAACAAGATCCGCGCCTACGCGCTGCAGGACGACGGCCTGGACACGGTCGAGGCCAACCATCGCGCTGGGCTTCCGCGACGACGAGCGCGACTACGCCGTCGCCGCCCACATGCTCGACTCGCTCGGCGTGCGGTCGGTGCGGCTGATGACCAACAATCCGCGCAAGATCGACGGCCTGCGGGAGCGCGGGCGTCGAGGTCGTCGACCGGATCCCGCTGGTCATGCCGGCCAACCGCTACAACCGGCGCTACCTCTCGACGAAGGCGCGCAAGTCGGGGCACATGATCGAGGACCCGACGCTCGAGCAGGAGGAGCCCGCGCTCGAGCGGGTGCCGCGGGTCGTCGCGACCGCGAACGGCTCGACGGCCGGTGCCACCAACGGCACGGCCGCGCGCGGCGGGGCGCACGCCCGTGGCCGCTGACGCCCCGGTCGTCCTCGTGACCGGGGCGACGGGCGGGCTCGGTCGCGTCGTCGTCCGGCGATTCGCGAAGGACGGGGCGCGGCTTGCGCTCGCCGGGACCGACCCTGCCCGCCTCGAGACCGTCGCGGCCAGGGCCGCGCTCGCGGACGGCGACTGGCTGCCCGTCGTCGGCAACCTGCGCGACCGCGACGCGGCGCGGGCGGCGGTCGCGGCGGCGGAGGCGCGGTTCGGCCGGGTCGACGTCCTGGCGCACCTCGTCGGCGGCTGGGCCGGCGGGACGCCGGTCGTCGACCTCGACCCGGCCGAGATCACGAAGATGCTGGACCAGCACCTGTGGACCACGTTCCATCTCGTGCAGGCGCTCGTGCCCGGCATGGTCGAGCGCGGCTTCGGTCGCCTGCTGGCCGTGTCGTCGCCGTTCGCCGTGAACCCCGGGCCCAGGGGCGCCGGCTACGCTATCGCGAAGGCCTCGCAGGAGCTCCTGCTGCGGTCGCTCGCCCGCGAGGTGGCCGCCGACGGGGTGACGGCGAACATCGTGGTCGTCCGCAAGATCGACCTCCGGCACGAGCGCGAGGCGGAAGCCGCGACCAGGAACGCCGCCTGGACGACCCCCGAGGAGATCGCCGAGATGCTTGCCTTCCTCGCGTCGCCCGACGCCGCGGCGGTCAACGGCGCGCGGATCACGCTCGACGGCCGGGCCTGAGGCCGCCGTGGCCGGCGCCACCCCGCCTGGACGCCCGCGCGTCACGTGGGTCTTCGGGGCGACGCTGGACGGCCGGGTCGCGGCGCCCGACGGGTCGTCGCGCTGGATCTCCTCGCAGGCCGCACGCGAGGACGCCCACCGGTTGCGCGCGGCGCACGACGCGGTGCTGGTCGGGAGCGGCGCGGCACGGATCGACGACCCGCATCTCGGGCTCCGGCACGGCGTCGCGGGCCGCCCGCCGCTGCGGGTCGTGCTCGACGCCCGCGCGTCCATCGTCGGGTCGTCGTCCCGGGTCGCCGACGACGCCGCGCCGACGCTCGTCGTGATCGGCCCCGACGCGGCCTCACCCGCGCTGCCCACGCGCGTCGAGGTCGCGCGAGTCGCGGTCGACGACCACGGCCGGTTCGACCTGGCCGGCGCTGCTCGACGCGCTCGCCGCGGCGCGGCGTCGGCGCGCTGCTCGTCGAGGGCGGGCCGACGATCGCCGCCGCGTTCCTCGGGGCCGGGCTCGTCGACGAGATGGTCGGCTACGTGCGCGCGGCGGTCCTCGGCGCGGGGCGGTCGCTGCTCGACCTGCCGGGCGTGGCCTCGATCGACGACCTGCGGCCGTTCCGCCTCCTCGCCGCGGACGTCGTCGGCGACGACGTGCGGATCCGGGCCTCGGTCGGCGGCTGACCCTCAGCCCTTGCGCAGGCGCCCCAGCAGGGCGCGCGGCGAGCTCGGGCCCTTGAAGCGGCGCGCCAGCGACTCGGCCAGTCGCGCGTACTCCGCGGGGCGGTTGTAGCGCTGCGCGGAGACGCGCACGAGCGCCTGCCGCGGCGCGCCGGCCGGCGACGGCCGCCGCGACCGGGAAGACCACGATCGGGACCTCGATGCGCTCCTCGTCGAACAGGGCCGCGTGGAGCCGCTCCGCCGCTTCCTTCGTCGGGGCGAGGCCGGGCAGCGGCACGGACGCCATCGCGCCAACCATCGACTCCGGTGCGGGCGGCGGGACGTCGAGGGCGGCGCACAGGAGGTCGCGCGCGCGCCGTGCCAGCGACCGGTTCGTCGCCATGTACCCGGTCCACCCGTCGTCGTCCAGCCCGCCGACGTAGCGCAGCGCCGCGGGGAGCGACAGGATTCCCCGGACGGATCGGCGGTGCCCGTCCAGTCGAACTCGAGGCGGAACCGCGAGCGGTCCGCGCGTTGGGCGTTCTGGCCGTGCGCCAGACGACCAGCGGACGGATCCGGGCCCGCATGTCGGCGCGGACATGGAGGATCCCGACGCCCTTCGGGGCGCACAGCCACTTGTGGGCGTTCGCGGTCCAGTAGGCGGGGGCCAGCCGGCCGAGGTCCACCTCGACCATCCCCGGCGCATGGGCGGCGTCCACGAGCGCGTCGACGCCACGGCGGTCCAGCTCCCGCACGATCGCGTCGATCGGCAGCACGAGGGCCGTCGGCGAGGTGGACGTGGCTCACCAGGGCGAACCGCGTGCGCGGCGTGACCGCCTCGAGGTACGCCTCCACGGCCTGGGACGGCTCCTGGATCGGGGACAGGGCGGCACCCGGACGATCCGGAGCGACGCCCCGTCGCGCTCGGCCGCGGCCCGCATCGCGTTGATCGTCGCGTTGTACTCATGGTCGCCGGCGAGGAGCTCGTCGCCGGGCTCGAACCGAAGCGAGGCGAGCACCGTGGACGACGCCGGTCGTCGCGTTGGGGACGAACGCGATCCCCTCCGGGTCGGCGCTCAGGAACCGTCCGACCTCGAGCCGAACCTCGTCCAGCCGGGGCTCGAGCTCGCGGTCGAAGAATCGGACCGGCTCCGCCTCCATCCGCTCCCGCCACACCCGCTGCGCCTCGAGCACCGGCGCCGGGCACGCGCCGAACGAGCCGTGGTTGAGGAACGAGATGTCGGGTTCCAGGATCCCAGGGCGCGCGATCGTAGGTCGGGTTGGGCACGTCGGGACGATAGCGGACGGCGACCCGCGCCGATGCCACGCACGACGCCCGGTCAGGCCGGGATCGCCGTCCCCGAGCCGGCCTCGAGCGTCGGCTCCAGCGCGCCCGGCGGGATGACGTGCGCACGGCCGCGGCCGGCCACCGTCCAGCGCTCGCCGGGGCGCCCGATGACGACGGTCTGCTCGTCGAGGCCGATCCAGCGCAGCGGCGCGCCGTCCTCGACCGCGCGACGCCACTCGCCGATGCGGCCCGGCGAGTAGTGGGGGATGATCGCCATGCCGGCCAGCAGGCCCAGCCCGGCTACGCCGCCGCGGGCCGTCCACACGCGCTCGCCGAGCGCCATCGCGCCCGCGCTGGCCCCGGCCAGGCACGAGCCGCGTTCGAGCGAGCTCAGGATCGCCGACCACGCGGGGGTGTCGCGCAGGACGGCGGGGATCAGGTCCGGGTCGCCGCCCGGGAAGTGGATGAGATGGGCCGCCTCGAGCCGCCCGACCTGCTCGGGGTCCGCGGCGTCCTCGCGGGTCAGGATCCGCGCGGTCTCGAGGCGCACGCCGATCCCGGCACGCGTGGCCGCCGAGCGGAACGCCCGCTCGCCATGCTCGACGGCGAGGTCGGGCCGCTGGCGTGCGGCCGCGGTGGGGACGATGACGAGGACGGGGTCGAGGTCGTCCGCCGCCGTCCGGGCCACGGCCAGGAGCGCGTCCATCGCGGCCTCGTCGCCGGCGACGTACTCGCCGCCGCCGTGGAGGGCGATGACGCCGTTCAGGTGGGGCTCCCCGGATCGTCGTGCGCCGCTGGCGTGTCCCCCGTCCCGGCCTCGTCGTCGACGACCTCGCCCTCCACGTGCCGCGGCGGCTCCGCGAGGCCCGGCGCGGGCCGGGGCGTGACGTCGATCACGACGCCCGGCGCCGGGCGTCGGCCCGCGAGCGCGCGGGTGACCCGCTCGGGTCCGGCGACGAACGGCGCCAGGAACGCGAGCACGAGGATGGGGATGATCAGTCGGAGCACCGGGAGCCGGACGGCGACGAAGATCAGCAGCGTATAGGCGACCCACGCGGCGACCAGCCAGCGGGTCGGCCACCCGGCGACGCGCAGCCGCCACACCGGAAGCAGGGCGACCAGCCCGGCCACCAGGACCGTGAGCAGCAGCAGCGGCGAGAGCACGTGCCGATCATAGGCTGCCGGTCCCGGCGCATGATCCGCCCTTCGGGGCGACCCCGAGCCTCGGCTACGATGGCCGTCCATCACGCACAGGACGACCGTGACCCGACGCGCCCGCCGGCTTCTGGCTCGACGCCTGGGGCCCGATGCTCCCGATGTTCGTCGCCGAAGGGACCATCTGGGTCGGCTTCGGCGCGCTCCTCCCGATCCTCCCGATCTACTTCACCGAGCACGGCGTGGACCTGCCCACGTTGGGCGTCGTCGTCGCCGCCTGGCCGGCCGCCCGGCTGATCGGCGAGCCCGTGTTCGGGTGGGTCGCCGACCGCGGGCCGCGCAAGGCGATGATGGTCATCGGCCTCCTGCTCGCCGCCGTGTTCGCGGTGGCGCCCCTGTTCGTGGTCGGCCCGGCGGCGTTCATCGTCCTGCGCGCGCTCTCCGGCCTGTCCGCCTCGATCTACGACCCGGCGGCCCGGGGGTACCTCGTGGACGCCAACCTGCCCGAGCGCCACGGCGAGCTGTTCGGCCTGTATGGGGCCGCCCAGATGGGCGGGCTGATGATCGGACCGGCGATCGGGGGGATCGCGGCCGCGATCACCAACCAGCCGACGGTGGTCTTCTGGGTGGCCGGGCTCGCGATCCTCGCCTCCGCCGGCCTCGTCGCCGCCCGCGTCCCGACCGTCGCGCGGCCGGCGGTGCAGCGGTCGGCGGAACCGGCGGCGGACGCTGACGCGGCGACCGCCGAGGCCGTCGCGGACCCCGACACCACCCCCGCCGGAACCGAGGGCCGGCCGGCCCGCCTGGTCAACCGCCTGCTGATCGCCGCCCTCGCGTTCAACGTGGGCAGCTATTTCGCGGGCGGCACGTACGAGGTCGTGTGGAGCCTATACATGACCGAGCTCGGCGCGTGAGCCTCGGCCTGATCGGCGTCACGTTCTTCACGTTCGCGCTGCCGATCTTCGTGCTGTCTCCCTTCTTCGGGCGGCTCATCGACCGCGAGGGCGGCTTCTTCGCCCTCGTGATCGGCATGGCCGGCGTGGGGATCTGCGGCCTGCTGTACCCGGCCGTGCCCGAGATCTGGTTCATGGCGGCGCTGGGGATCGTCGAGGGCACCGCGTTCGCGCTGGCCTCGCCCGCCCTGTTCCTGCTGGTCGCGCGCGCCTCGCCGCCGAACCGCAGCTCGACCGCCCAGGGCATCTTCGGGGCGGCCGGCACGATGGGAACGATCGTCGCCTCGCTGGCGGCCGGGGCGCTCGCCGCCGAGGACCTGACCTACCCGTTCTATGCGACCGGGATCGCCGCCCTCACCTCGCTCGCGTTGGGCCTCATCATCGGACGGCGGCAGCTGTGGGACGCGATGCAGCCGCGCCTCCAGCGCACCCCGGCGGGTGCGTCCCGGACCGCCGTCCCGGGCGACGCCACCGGCTGACCGCGACGCGCGGGCGCGGCGGCCTTGCGCGGGCAAGCGGTCGCGTGCAGGCATCGCCCTGACGTCCGACCGTGGGTGCGGGCGAGTCGACCCGCCGGGCCGCCGGCCGGGGAATGCGGGCGGCGCGAGGGAGGCTGATCGATGTCCTATGCCGACGGGCTGCTGGCGGACGGCGAAGAAGTCGTCCGGCGGGAGCACCAGCACTGGATCTTCCCGTTCTACATCGCGGGCAAGTGGGTCGCCATCGCGGCCCTGGTGACCGTGGCGGGCTTCCTGCTGTCGCAGTTCGTCTTCCGCTCGGACGGCACCGGGATCATCGGCAGCGCGATGAGCTTCATCGACCAGGTCATCTGGATCGCCACGATCGTCGCCCTCGCGATCGCCGTGATCGGCTTCGTGTGGTCCGTGATCCAGTGGCAGACCCAGGAGTACATCCTCACCGACCACCGCGTGCTCCACGTCCACGGCGTGATCAACAAGCAATCGGGCGACAGCTCGCTCGAGAACATCACGGACGCGCAGATCAACGTCCCGTGGCTCGGGCGGATCCTGGGCTTCGGGGATCTCGTGGTCATGACGGCGTCCGAGGCCGGGATCAACAACCTCCGCGCGCTGCGGGACCCCATCGAGTTCAAGAAGGCGATGATGGAGTCCAAGACCACGCGGATGATCGACCTGAACACGCCGCGCAGCACGCCCCAACCGGCCCAGGCGGCGGCCCCCGCGCCCACGCCGGCACCGACTCCCGCTCTCGCGCCGGCGGCGCCCTCAGCGCCCAGCGCCGATGAGGTGCACCAGGACGCTCGCCTCGCTCGCGGCCCTGCGCGCCGATCGGGCGCGATCACGCCCGAGGAGTACGAGGCCAAGAAGACGGAGCTGCTGGGCCGCATCTGACGGCACCGGGCGGGCACCCGCCGGCTCCGTTGACGGATTCGGCCATTTCTGATAGAGTCTTCAGCCTCCGCGGGGTGGAGCAGCGGCAGCTCGTCGGGCTCATAACCCGAAGGTCAGAGGTTCGAAATCCTCTCCCCGCAACCAACTCGCATCTACCTGAACCCCGGGACCCGACCACCCCGGGGTTCTTCTTTTGCCCTCGGGCGCCGCCTCGATCAGGCGGCCGCGTCGCGGCCCTGCCCGCCGGCGTCCGGCGAGGCCACGCCCGACTGGCTCGCCTGGAGGAACTCGGACGCGGCGGCGGGCATCGGTCGGGCGAACAGAAAGCCCTGGCCGACCGCGCAGCCCATGCCCATGAGGCGATCGCGTTGCTCGGCGTCCTCGACCCCTTCGACGATGGTCTGGAGGCCGAGCGTCCGGCCGAGCCGGAAGACGGCGTCGACGACGGCCGACTCGCGCTCGCCGTTGCCGGCGGCGGCGACGAACGACCGGTCGATCTTGAGGATGTCGACCGGCAGCCGGCGCAGGTAGCTCAGCGACGAGTAGCCCGGTCCCGAAGTCGTCGATGGCGAGCCGGATGCCGAGTCCCTTCAGGGCGAGCAGCGTGTCCAGGGTCGTCTCGGCATCCTCGACCATGCTCGACTCGGTGATCTCGAGGACGAGCGACGCGGGATCGGCGCCGGTCGCCGCGAGGATGGCCGCGATGCCGTCGACGAGGTCGGGTTCGCGCAACTCGCCGGGCCGAGAGGTTGGCGCTCACCGTCAGCGGCGTCTCGTCGGGCATCCGCGCCTGCCAGGCGCGGAGCTGGCGGCACGCCTCCGAGACGACCCACCGACCCATCGGGACGATGAGCCCGGTCTCCTCCGCGACCGGGATGAACTCGGCCGGCGCGAGCAGCCCACGGCTCGGATGGTCCCACCGGATGAGCGCCTCGAAGCCGAGGGTCCGGCCCGAGCCGAGGTCGACGATCGGCTGGTAGTGGAGGACGAACTCGCCGCGCTCGAGCGCCCGCCGCAGGTCGGCCTCGAGCTCGAGTCGGGTGACCGCGGCGGCATGCATCGCCGGCTCGAAGACCTCGTAGCCGCCGCGGTTGATGCGCTTCGCGGTGTACATCGCGACGTCGGCGTCGCGCAGCAGCTCGGACGAGCCGACGGCATCGGCATCGGCGACGGCGATCCCGATGCTGGCCCGGATGACGAGCTCCGCCCCGTCGATGACCATCGGCTCGGCGAGCGCTCGTCGCGATGCGCTCGGCGACCCCCTTGGCGTCGTCGGCGTCGGTCGACATCCTCGAGCAGCACGGCGAACTCGTCGCCGCCCAGACGGGCGACCGTGTCGCCCGGCCTGGGAGTCGCTCGCAGTCGGTCGGCGACCTCCTGGAGGACCCGATCGCCGGCCTCGTGACCGAGGCTGTCGTTGATGGTCTTGAAGTCGTCGAGGTCGACGAACAGGACGACGACGCCGCGCCGCTGTCGGCGGCGTCGCCGCAGCGCGTGGGCGACCCGATCGCCGAACAGGGCACGGTTCGGCGAGCCCGGTCAGCGGGTCGTGGAAGGCCTGGTGGATGAGCTGATCCTCGAGCGCCTTGCGCTCGCTGACGTCGCGATGGTTGATGACGATGCCGGCGACCTCGGGCTCGTCGAGGAGGTTCTTGGCGACCGCCTCGACCGTCCGGATCGTGCCGTCGGCGTGGGTCGCCCGGAACTCGAAGCGCCGCTCGGCGTGGGGCGAGACGACGACATCGGCCAGGGCCCGGGCCACGTGACGGTCGATCCTCTGGGTCGATGTCGGCATCGAACCGGCGGCCCTCGCGCTCGGCCGGCGTCCGGCCGAGGACGCGTTCGACGCGCCACGCTCTCATATCGGATCGTGCCATCCGGGTCGAGGACGGCGAACGCGTCCGACGAGTTCTGGACGAGGGAACGGAAGCGGGCCTCGCGCAGCCGCAGGTCGTCGGTCAGCTCGAGGAGCCGCCGGTTCTGGCTCGTCAGGAGCCGTGACGTCGAGGTGAACGACAGGAGGAGGAGTGCCAGCAGACCGGTCGCGGACAGCCCGGCGATGAGGAACACCGCACTGCGGGTGGCATCGATGCGGGACACGATCGGTGCCGCATCCTCGTAGATCTCGTAGGCCGCGATGATCGAGCCGTCGGCGCCTGTGATCGGGAGGTAGATCTCGAGCAGGTCGTCGGCGAGGCCCTGCTCGAAGACGTTCTCGGCACCGTCCGTCTCGCCGATGTGGAGGTTGGACGTCGACGGTCCCGTCGAAGGCTTCGTCGAGATCCTCGTCGACCTCGAAGCGTTGGCCCCGCAGCGCGGGCAGGTCCGAGAACAGGACCGTGCCCGTCGGCCGACCAGATCTTGATCCGGACGATGCTGCCCGGCTGGACGAGCCGCTCGAGGAGGCGGTTGACCTCCTGGCCGGCCGGACCCGCTCGGATCGCGCATCGCGGCCTCGCTGAGGAGCGGATCGACGGTCCCTCGGACGATCGTCTCGGCGCCTCGGGCGGCCTCGGCGCTCGCGGCCTCGGTCACCCGGCCGGCGACGTCGTGGGCGGTGACGATCGCAGCCGCGACGACGAGCCCGGCCGCGATGACCAGGACCGCCGGCCGGAGCCACGCGATGAGGCGGTGGCTGCGGGCGTCGTCGGAGACGGATCGGAACGCGGATCGGGCCCGCGCGTGGAGCTTCAAGGAGCGATGGTCCCGTGCCGTTCTTTGGGCCTGGCACGCAACGTTAGGGCGACGATCGTCGGGGAGGCAGCCCGCCGTTGGTCCCGACGATCGCGTACCGGGTAGTACGCCAGGTCGCGCGTGGCCGGCGGCCGGTGCGTGGGCCGCACGACGGTCAGCGGTGGCGGACGGTGCCCAGCTGGTCGGCGGGGAAGGTCGTGTCGGTGTCGCCCAGCTGGAGGCAGCGGAACGTGTTCTGCGCGGCCTCCTCGAGGTTGAGCGCGCGCCGCCAGGCCATCTCCACGGTGGGTCCCAGGGTCGAGCAGCCGTGGTTGGCGAGGACGATCACGTCGCACTCGCGGGAGGCCTCGGCCGAGGCGTCCGCCAGCTCGTCGGAGCCGTTGGGAAAGTAGGGGATGCGCTCGATGCGCCGGAGATACGTCGCGTGGTCGAGCGTCAGGAGGCGGACCTGGTACCCGAGCGCATCGAGGACGACGGCGGTCTGCGGATGCAGGTGGACGACCGCGTGGACGTCCGGCCGGACCCGATACGTCGCTCGGTGGAGGCGCCACTCGCTGGACGGCTCCGGCCCGTCGAGCGGCACGCCGTCGAGGCCGACGAGAGCGAGGTCGCCACGGGTCAAGCGGTCCAGCCAGGTGCCCGCCCCGGTCACGAGGAACGCGTCGCGGTCCGGGCAGCGAGCCGACAGGTTGCCGCCCGAAGCCACGACCAGCCCG
This sequence comes from uncultured Chloroflexia bacterium, assembly GCA_963767945.1. Taxonomy (GTDB): domain Bacteria; phylum Chloroflexota; class Limnocylindria; order Limnocylindrales; family CSP1-4; genus CAIXZV01. The sequence goes on from CAVYGH010000021.1 coordinate 27,866, forward strand.
CGGCCCACGGCGGCACGCCCGACGTCGGCGAGCTGGTCGGCCAGGTCCGCGTAGGGATCGGTCATCGGCCCATGATGCGCGAACCGCCGCGCGGCCGGGGCGTGCGGGCCGTCAGTCCCAGCGGAAGCGCCACGCGGCGAGCGCGACGAGGACGACCGCCCAGCCGGCGAGGAGCGCCAGCACCGGCGCCGGGTCGCCGGCCGCGTGCCCGAGGCCCAGGGCGAGGGCCTGCGTCAGGGCGGCGGGCGGCAGCAGCCCGGCGACGGCCGCGACGCCGTCGGGCAGCCGGTCGAGTGGGACGACGATCCCGCCCAGCACGAGGCACACCAGGAACAGGAGGTTCGCGAGCGCCAGCGTCGCCTCCGCCCGGAGCGTCCCGGCGAGCAGCAGCCCGAACCCCGCGAACGCCGCGGTGCCGAGGATCAGCGCGGTCACGACGATCGCGGCCGACGCGCCGGGGCCCCGGCGACCAGCCGAGCGCGGCGGCCGCGATGCCCACCAGCAGCACCAGCTGGACGAGCTCGACCACGACGACCGCGGCCGACTTGGCGGCCACCACGACCGAGGACCCGGTGGGGCTGCCGCCGAGCCGCTTGATGACCCCGTACTGGCGCTCGAACCCCGTGGCGATCGCGAGGGCCACGAAGGCCGCGCCGATGACCGCGAGGCTGATCGCGCCCGGGAGCAGCTGGTCCACGGCGCTGGTCCCGTCGGTCGCCTCGATCGGCCCGAAGGCGCTGAACACCAGCAGGACGCCGACCGGGATGAGGTACGTGATCAGGAGGGCCTCGCCCCGCCGCAGGCCGAGCCGAAGCTCGTGGGCGGCCAGCGCGGCGGTCATCGCCACCCACGACGCCGGGCGCGCCGGGACGCCCGCTCCCAGGACCGTGTCCGGCTCCCGCGAGGCCGTCGTCATCGTTCGGCCTCCGCCTCGAGCGCCCCGTCGGCGGCTCGCACCAGCTCGAGATAGCGCTCCTCCAGGCTCGCCGCTCCGGTCCGCAGCTCGGCCAGCAGCAGGCCGCGCCCCTCGCACCACGCCGCGAGCCCGGAGATGGCCCGCGGGTCGGGCGCGACCCCGAGGCCGTCGACGTCGTAGCCCCCCGGTGTCCCGGCTGAGCGGACAACCGGCGATCCGCCGCAGGCCCGCTCCAGCAGGGCCGCGAGCTCCGCCGCCTCTGCCGCGTCGAGGCCGCGTGACAGCCGGAGGCGCAGCCGGGGCGCCCCGCCGTCCGTCAGCTCGCCCGGCGTGCCGCTCGCCACCAGGCGGCCTCGGTCGAGCACGGCCACGCGGTCGGCGAGGCGCTCGACGTCGCCCAGCTCGTGCGTCGTCAGCAGGATCGTCGTGCCCGCGGCGCGGAGGCCGGCGATCCGCTCGCGCGTCGCCTGCTTGGCGGCCGGGTCCATGCCCGCGGTCGGCTCGTCGAGCACGAGCAGCTCCGGCCGTCCGAGCAGCGCGAGGGCCAGCGCCAGGCGCTGCTTCTCGCCGCCCGACAGGCGCCGGTAGCGGGTCCGGGCGACGGATCCGAGGTCGACGGCCTCGAGCAGCCGGTCCGGGTCCTCCGGGTCGCGGTAGAACCGGGCGTACAGCCGCAGGACCTCGCGCGGGGTCGTCCGGTTGTCGATCCCGCCCTCCTGGAGCATGAGCCCGATGCGCGGCCGCAGGCGCCGGGCGTCGCTCGCCGGGTCCAGGCCCAGCACGCGCGCGGTCCCGCCGTCCGGCCGCCGGTAGCCCTCGAGGATCTCGACGGTCGTCGTCTTGCCGGCGCCGTTGGGCCCGAGCAGGGCGAACAGCTCGCCCCGCCGGACGTCGAACGTGACGCCGGCCAGGATCTCGCGCCCGGCGTAGGCCTTGCGCAGGCCCTCGATTTCGGACCGCGAGGTCTCGGTCGTCCGGGCGGGCGGCGGCGAGCGCTGCGGCGTCGCCGGCGGGCTCGGCCGCTGGGGCCGCGCCGGTCACGGGGCGATCTTCGCGTATTGGGTGTCGAAGTCCTCGGGCCGCACCTCGCCGATCTGGATCGCCTGGAGGACCCCGTCGGCGTCGATGAAGTAGGTCTGCGGTGGCGCGACCACGCGGTACGCCTTGGCGATGGCGTCGCCCGGATCGGTCACGGTCGGCCACGCGACGCCGAACTCGTCGGTGAACCGTCGCGCGAGGTCCGCCTCGTCCTTGTACAGGACCCCCAGCACCACCAGCCCGTCCTTCGCGCCAAGGGTCTCGAGGCGGTCCTTGAACAGCGGGAACTCCTCGCGACACGGCGTGCACCACGACGCCCAGAAGTTCACGACCACCGGGTGGCCGCGGTACGCCGCGAGGTCGATCGAGGTGCCGTCGAGCGCCGTCCCCGCGATCGGGGGCGCCGGCTGTCCCGTCCGCGCCTCGGTGCCCCCGCCGCATGCGACGACGATTGCCGCGAGCGAGAGGACGGCGACCAGGCGGGCGATGCGGTCCGTGGCAGGTGCCTACGAGGCGGCCAGGGTCCCCGTCATGTTCGGGTGGACCGAGCACACGAAGGTGTAGTTGCCGGCCGGGAGCGCGGGCACGTCGTAGACCTCGACGGCGGGGCCGGTGATGATCTTGCCGGTGAACACCTCGGCGCCCGAGGCGTCGCTGATCGCGATGTTGTGCGGCTGCCCCTGATCCTTGTTGTCGAAGGCGATCGTGAACGGCGTGTCCGCGGGCGCCGTCAGGTTCTCGACGACGAACGCCGTGTTCTGTGCGGTCTCGATGACGTCTGCCGCCGGCAGGCTGGGCGGCGGGGCCGCCGAGCCGCCGCCACCACCGGCCGCGCCGCTGGGCAGTGGGCCGCCCTCGGCCACGGGCGCGGTCGAGTTCGGCAGCAGCCCGGAGCTGAGCAGCAGGCCGCCGGCCAGGATCCAGGCGAGGCACGCGAACGTCGCGGTCGGCCAGCGGGGCGAGGGCCCCGCGTCGAGGTGTCCGCTCCGGTCGGCCGCGACCGCCGCCAGGTACTCGCGGAGCGCGTCGTGGAGCCAGCCCGCGAGCGTCACGACCAACGCGACCGCCCCGAGGATCAGCGCCCAGCCGCCGACGATGAGGCCGGCGACCAACAACGTCATCGACATCGCGATGAGCAGCGGCCGGAACGACGGCGCGGGGATGTGCACGCCCGGCGGCGGCGTCCCGCCCGGCGTCGACAGCGCGCCCGGCGGGAGCGGGGTGACGGCCGTCCCGCCTGTCGTCACCAGTGCCGTCGACTCGGATGGCAGGCGGTCGTACTCGCGCTGGAACTCGCGGCCCCAGTACAGCAGCGCGATCCCGAGGATGACGAAGCCGACGATCAGCCAGATCCCGCCCTCGACGAGGCCGATTCCCAGCATCAGCACGCCGACGGCGCCCACGATCGGGGCGAACGAGCCGCCCGGCAGGTGGGTGCCCGGCGGCGGCACGGGCGTCAGCCTGCGCTTGCCGCGGCGCGTGGGCGCGGCCGTCGCGAAGCGGTAGATCGTCCAGGTGACGAACAGGACGACGAGGATCAGCAGCAGGATGGGGATCAGCCCGACCAGGGATCCCCAGTCGGGGACCACGAACTGCTCGGTGAAGCCGATGAGCTGGCTCCAGATCTCCTCGATCATCGCCGGGGCGTCGTCAGCTCCGCCGCAGACCGGCGAACAGGACGAAGGTCATGATCGACATCGCGACGCCCAGCGCGAGCAGCATCGTGATGCCGGCCCAGTCCTCCGGGAACCCCGCGTAGTAGGGAAGCAGCCAGTACGCGAAGGCGATCACCACGAAGATGAGGCCTACGAGTGCCGCGCGACGGGGGGTCATGGCGTGGTCGTCCTCCCGCTACAGCAGGTAGAGGATCGAGAACAGCAGGATCCAGACGACGTCGACGAAGTGCCAGTAGAGCGACGTCGCCTCGACCATGTCGTGGTGCTTGGAGGTGAACTGGCCGGCCATCCCGCGGTAGCACACGACGCCCAGCATCAGCGCGCCGCCGAACACGTGTGCCCCGTGGAACCCGGTCAGCGTGAAGTAGGTGGTCCCGAACGGGGTCGTGCCCATCCCCAGGCCCTCGTGGAACAACACCGTGTAGTCGTACGCCTGCATCGCGAGGAACGTGATGCCCAAGGCGAGCGTCACCGCGAAGAAGCGGAGGAACCCACGGTGGTCGTCGCGCCGGATCGCCCACACGCCGAACTGGCAGGTGAACGACGACGCGACCAGGATGATCGTCGCCGGCAGGATCAGGTTGAGCTGGCCGTCCTCGGTGAACAGCGTGAACGGGTTCAGCAGGTCGGCGTAGGCGCTCGGCGGCCAGATGTGGACGCCGTTCTCCGTGTAGCCCGCGCGGAGCGTGAAGTAGGCGCCGAACAGCCCGGCGAAGAACATCACCTCGGAGGTGATGAACAGCAGCATCCCGAGGACGGGGTTGCTGATCCCGCCGGCCGCGTGGCTGGGCAGGACCTCGTGCTGGGCGAGGGCGTCGGCGTCGGGCGTCGCGGTGGTCATCGTCGGGCCGTCAGTGGGCCGCCGTCCGGCCATGCCGGGCGTCGAACACGGGCCGCTCGGAGCGGATCTCGGGCAGGTGGTCGAAGTTGTACGGCGGCGGCGGCGAGGAGGCGGCCCATTCGAGCGTGTTGCCCTCCCACGGGTCGTCGCCGGCGGGCTTGCCGCTGCGCAGCGACACGAGCACGTTCCACAGGAACGGGATCATGCTCGCGGCGATGATGAAGCCGCCGAGCGTGGCCACCTGGTTGAGCTCGTTCCAGCCGACGTTGCTCGCGTAGTCCGCGATCCGGCGCGGCATGCCCAGCAGGCCCAGCTGGTGCATCGGGAAGAAGGTCAGGTTGAAGCCGATGAACATCAGCACGAACTGGATCTTGCCCAGCGTCTCGTTGAGCATCCGGCCGGTCATCTTCGGGAACCAGTAGTAGATCCCGGCGAACACCCCGAACACCGACCCGCCGAACAGCACGTAGTGCAGGTGGGCGACGACCCAGTACGTGTCGTGCAGCGCGAAGTCCACCGGCACCGCCGCCGAGAACGCGCCGTTCAGGCCGCCGATGAGGAACATCATCAGGAAGCCGAACGCGAACAGCAGCGGCGTCGAGAACGACAGCTGGCCGCGCCACAGCGTCGCGATCCAGTTGAACATCTTGACCCCGGTCGGGACCGCGATCAGGAACGTCATCAGGCTGAAGAACGGCAGGAACACCTGGCCGGTCGTGAACATGTGGTGGGCCCAGACCGAGAAGCCCAGGGCGCCGATGCCGACGGTGGCGAACACGAACGCCTTGTAGCCGAACAGCGGCTTGCGCGAGAAGACCGGCAGGACCTCGGACACGATGCCCATCGCGGGCAGCACCATGATGTACACGGCCGGGTGCGAGTAGAACCAGAACACGTTCTGGTAGAGCACCGCGTTGCCGCCGAGCGACGGCTCGAAGAACGTCCCGCCGTAGTTGCGGTCGATGAACAGCATGATCAGCGCGCTGGTCAGGACGGGCGTCGCCATCACCACCAGCACGCTCGTCACGAGCACCGTCCAGACGCAGGATCGGCATCCGGAACAGGGTCATCCCGGGCGCGCGCATCTTGAAGATCGTGACCAGGAAGTTGATGGCGCCGCAGGATCGACGCCGTCCCGATCAGCACGAGGCCCATGATCCACAGGTCGGTGCCGGTGCCGCTGTAGGTGGCCCCGGAGAGTGGTGGGTACTCCGTCCAGCCCGAGGCCGCCGCGCCGCCCGAGGCGAGGAACCCGGACGCCATCAGCAGCCCGCCCAGCGGCAGCAGCCAGAACGACAGGGCGTTGATCCGCGGGAAGGCCATGTCCGGCGCCCCGATCTGGAGCGGGACCGCGAGTTCCCGAACCCGGCCAGGATCGGGATGATGAACAGGAACAGCATGAACGAGGCGTGCATCGTGAACGCCTGGTTGTAGAACTCGGCGGACACGAGGCCGCCCATGACGGTGTCGCTCTTCGGGATGACCAGCTGCAGCCGGACGACCATCGCGAGCGCACCGCCCGCGAAGAAGAACACCATCGAGTTGACGAGGTACAGGATCCCGATCTTCTTGTGATCGGTCGTCGTCAGCCATTCGTACAGGCGACTCCGATAGGCGGGGGTCGCCGGGTGCAGCGAGGTAGTGGCCATCCCGTCGGGCTCCTACTGGACCGTGAGCGTGCCGGTCATCGTCGGATGGACCGTGCACAGGAAGGGGTACGCGCCGGGCTTGAGCGGCGGCACCTGGTACTGGGCCTCGGCCACGCCGGTGATGATGTCGCCCTTGAACGCCACCGCGCCGCCTGCGTCCTTGATCTCGATGTTGTGCGGCACGCCCGTGTCTTCGTTCTTGAAGTCGATCGTGAACGGCTGGTCGGCCGGCGCCTGCAGGGCGGCGGTGGAGAAGGCGATGTTCTGGGCGGAGATCGGCACGACCGTACCGCTGGGACCACCCGACCCGCTCGGCTCGCCCGACCCGCTCGGCTCGCCCGATGGGGGCGGGGGCGGGGTCTGCTGCGCGGCCGCGATCTGCTCCTCGACGAACGCGTCGTAGGCGGCCTGGTCGACGGCGTGGACGTCGAACAGCATCGCCGCGTGGCCGGAGCCGCACAGCTCCGCGCACTGTCCGCGGTAGGTGCCCGGCTCCTCGACGGTGAAGTCGAACGTGTTGAGCTTCCCCGGCACGACGTCCCGCTTGAACAGGAACACGGGGACGTAGAAGGCGTGGATCACGTCGTTCGAGCGGAGGTCCACCTGGACCGGCACGCCGACCGGGAGGAACAAGCCGCCCTCGTCGCCGGTCGTGATGATCTGCTTGAACAGCACGGGCGCATTCGTCTCCGGCCCGTCGAGGTACTCGAACGACCACTGGAAGCGCTCGGCGATGGCCCGGACGTGGACCTGCGTCGTGACCTTGGCGTCCACGACGTTGAGCGTCTGCCAGGACAGGACGAACAGGACGGCCACGATGACCGTCGGGATCAGCGTCCAGACGATCTCGACCAGGTTGTTGCCGTGGGTCTGTGGGGGCAGGTCGACGTCGGTTGGCTTGCGCCGGTAGCGGAACGCCGAGTAGATGATCAGCCCCTCGACGAGGATGAAGATCGCCGCGGCGATGTAGAAGACGAAGTCGTAGAGGGCCTTCGTGCTCAGCGACCGGTCGGTCACCGGCGTCTGGTTCTCGATCGGGAAAAAGCCGTCCACCAGCTGCTGCGGCGTGACGCCCGCGGCCGCGAGCGCGATCACCGCGATCACGATCGCCAGGACGATCAACAGGCCGGCGATGAGCGGGCCGGACCCGGTCCGCGACCGGGGAGGCATCGACATCGGGTTCCTCGAATGTCCGACGACCCGTCCGCGGCGACGCGGTCGGGTCAGCAATGACGTCTCGCCGTCCGTGGACGAACGCTGCCCGTGCACTGGCCCGGGACCGCACGATGATACCCGACGCACGTGGGCGCGCGGGGCGTCGCCCCCGCTCGCGGACCGCATCGTCGCGAGGGCGAGAATGGGCCTGTGCGCGTCGTCGGTCGTCGTCCCGCGGGTCCGCCGCCTGCCCTCGCCCGGCCCCGCCGCGGATGGGCCGTCGGGGCGTCCGCGGTCGTCGCGGTCGGCTTCGCGCTGGCGTTCCCGGCGGCAACGCTCGCCCACGGGGGCACGGTCCCGGTGCCGCCCGAGGTGTCGACCCTGGTGTTCGGCTGGTCGTTCGATCCGCTGGCCTGGCTGCCCGCGATCGTCGCCCTGCTGCTCTGGAGCGCCGGCGTCGGGCGGGCGAACCGGGCGCACCCGGCCCATCCGATCGCCCGCCGGCGCACCGCCTACTGGGTGGGCGGCGTGCTCACGATCCTGTTCGCGGTCGACTCCGGCCTCGCGGCCTACGACACGACGCTGTTCTCGATGCACATGGTCCAGCACCTGCTGCTGACGCTCGTCGGGGCCGCCGCTCCTACTGCTCGCCGGACCGATCACCCTGCTGCTGCAGGCCTCGACGCCCGAGGTCCGCCGCCGCTGGATCCTGCCGGTCCTGCACTCGTCGGTGGTCCGGCGCCTGTCCTTCCCCGTCGTCTCGTGGATCGTGTTCGCGGCCGTCATGTGGGCGAGCCACTTCTCGCCGCTGTTCGACCTCGCCCTCGAGAACGAGCGGGCCGCATCGCCTCGAGCACGCCCTGTTCATCGTCGCGGCGCTGCTGTTCTGGTGGCCCGTCATCGGGCCCGACCCGTCGCCATGGAAGCTCAAGCCATCGGCCCGGATCCTGTACACGGGGCTCGCGATGCCGCAGAACACGTTCCTCGCGCTCGCGATCTACATGGCCTCGGCGCCGCTGTACGCCGGCCTACACCACGACCAGCCGGACCTGGGGCCCCACGCCGCTCGAGGACCAGCAGGTCGCGGGCGGGATCATGTGGGTCGGCGGCGACATCCTGTTCGTCTCGGTCCTGGTCGCGATGACCTGGCTGTGGATCGACGGCGAGCAGCAGGGCCTCCTCGCCGACCACCGGCTCGGCGGAGCGGGCGGCGATCCGCGAGCGCGAGGTGCGGCTCGCCGCGCGACGCGCGGCGGAGCGTCCGCATCGGGCACGGAGACGGGCGCACCGCCCGGCTGATCGAGGCCTCGGGCGGGATCGGCGCCTGGAGGTACTCGAGGTAATCGTCCGGGTCGACGTTGCCGCCCGAGACGATGCCCACGATCGGGCCGCCCAGCCCGCGGATGCCCGCCTCGGCCGACCGGAACCGCCATCGCCGCGATCGCGGGGCGCTCCGAGGGCTCGACGACAAGGCGCGCCTCCTCCGCGGCGAGGCGGACCGCGGCCGCGATCTCCAGCTCGGTCACGACGACCACGTCGTCGAGGTAGGCGCGCAGGTGGGCGAAGTTGCGGACGCCGATCGCCTGGGTGCGGGTGCCGTCGGCGATCGTGCGGCTGACGCGTTTCGGCGCCGAGGTCACGATCCGGCCGGTCTCAGCGGTGGCCGCGCATCCGCGGCGAGCTCGGGCTCGACGCCGATCAGGCGCCGTTCGGCGCGAGGTGCGGATCGCCGCGGCGACCGCCGGCCAGGCCGCCGCCGCCGATCGGCCCGAGCAGCCGCGACCGTCGGGGCAGTCCTCGGCGATCTCGAGGCCGACCTGGCCTGCCCGGCGATGATCCACGCGTGGTGGGCAGGCGGGAGGTGGCGGCCGCGGGAGCTGGGCCAGCTTCTCGCCACCGTCGCCGCTCGTCCGATGCCGGACCGACGACCACGACCTGCGCGCCGTCGGCCTCGACGCGCGCCCGCTTGACCGCGGCGCGTCGAGGGCATGACGATCGCCGCGGGCACGCCGAGGAGTCGGGCCGCGCGCGCGACGCCCTGCGCGTGGTTGCCCGAGGAGTACGTGATCACGCCTCGCGCGCGCACTTCGGGCGTCAGCGACGCGGTGGCGTGGTAGGCGCCCCGGATCTGAACGCGCCGATCGGCTGGAGCGACTCGGCCTTCAGCCACTGGTTCCGGTCCGGCGCACCGAACGGGACGAGCGGCGTCCGGCGGGCGATGCCTTCCAGCGCCGCCGCCGCGGCACGGATCTCGTCGATGCCGACGAGCGCCTCGGCGGCGCTCGGTCACGGCCGCGTCCGCGGTCGCGAGGCCCTCGACCTCGCCGGCCTCGCTCATCGACGACGCGCCTGGCGCTGGCAGTCGATGCACAGCGCGGCCGACGGCAGCGCCTCGAGGCGCTCGGGCGCGATGGGCTTGCCGCACGATGTGCACGTGCCGTAGGTGCCGGCGTCGAGGCGGGCGATGGCGTCGTCGATGGCGGCGAGGTGCTGCTGGTCGCGGTCGCGCAGGGCGAGGTCCCGCTGCTGCTCGAAGACGTGGGTGGCCGCCGCCGCCTGCGACCCGTAGGTCATCTGGCCCGGCCCCTGCAGGTCGATCCCGGCGAGCTCGGCCAGCACCTGCTCGCGTTCGGCGAGGAGCGCCGCGCGCGGATCGGGTGTCGGCGGGGAATCGGGCACGTCGCGATCGTACGCCGGGGTGCCGTCCGCGTGACGCGCGCGGATGAGTGGGTGGTAAGTCGGGATCGCCATGATCCGTGGACCAGCTGCCTCCGATCGGGCACTCCCCGGAGGGATCGAGGGTGGCTCGAGACCCGGTGCTCCGGGCGGGAGGACGACACCATGGTTCGGCATGTCCGCGCGGCCCTGGCGGGGCTGGCGGGCGCCTCGGCGCTCGCGTTGACGCTGCTCGTGGAGGGCGCGAAGCGATGGTGACCGACGACCGCGGCGCCTGCGACCACGCGCGTCGCTGGTAGGGGACGGCGTCAGCCCCGGCCGCCCGCCAGCACGCCGTCGCTGCTGATCCGCGAGGCCAGGTACACCGGGATCACCGACAGCATGATCGCGACCAGGCCCGCGACGTTCAGCGAGCGGGACCTGGTTGTTGAGCCGGAAGCTCTGGAAGATCGCAGATCGGCAGCGTCCGGGTGCCGCCGGCCGTGAAGATCGTGACGATGACCTCGTCGAACGACAGCGCGAAGGCGAGGAGGCCCCGCGATCAGCGCCGTGCGCAGTGCGGGAAAGGAGATCCGTCGGAAGGTCATGAACGAGTCCGCCCCGAGATCGGCCGACGCCTCCTCGTACGCCGGCGAGACGCGCCGCAGCCGCGCGAGCACGTTGTTGTAGACGAGCACGACGCAGAACGTCGCGTGGCCGACGACGATCGCGAAGAAGCCGAGCGGGAAGCCGCCGGTCGCGAAGGTCGTGCTGAGCGCCATCCCGGTCACGATGCCCGGTAGCGCGAGGGGCAGGATGACGATGAACGAGATCGTCTGGTGGCCGAAGAACCGGTAGCGCGCCACGGCGATCGAGGCGAGCGTGCCGAGCAGCAGCGCCACGAGCGTCGCGCACAGGGCCACCGCCACCGACGTCAGGAACGCCGCGCGCAGGCCGGAGTTGTTGAGCGCCTCACCGAACCAGTGCAGCGTGAAGCCCGACGGCGGCCACGCCGCCGTGCCCGACTCGTTGAACGCGTAGATCACGACCAGCGTGAGCGGCAGGTAGATGAACGCCAGCACGCCGATGGTGGCCGCTCGCAGCAGGACACGACCGACCATCAGAGCGCCTCGAAGGCGCCCAGGCGCCGAGCCACCAGCAGGTACACGATCATGATCACCAGCGGGACCAGCGAGTACGCGGCGGCGAGCGGGAAGTTGCCGGCACCGAAGTTCGCGAAGATCACGTTCCCGATGAACTGGGTCGTCGAGACCAGACCTGGAACGATGTAGTCGCCGAGGGTGAGGCTGAAGGTGAAGATCGAGCCCGCGACGACAGCCGGCAGCGCCAGCGGCAGCACGACCCGCCGGAACGTCGTCCACGAGCGACCGCCGAGGTCGGCTGAGGCCTCGAGCAGGGAGCCCGGGATGCGCTCGAGCCCCGCGTAGATCGGCAGGATCATGTACGGCAGCCACAGGTAGGTGAACACGAGCCAGGGCCCGATCAGGTTGTCGCTGAGGCCGGGACCTGTGATGCCCAGCGGCTGGAGCATCCAGTTCAGGACGCCCTCGTTGGAGAGGATCAGCCGCCACGTGTAGGCCTTGACGAGGTAGCTCGCCCAGAGCGGCATCAGTACGGCGACCACGAGCAGGCCGCGCTGCCGCGGGCTCGCGACCCGCGCCATGTAGTACGCGATCGGGAACGCGAGCAGCGCGCAGGTCACCGTGACCGCCGCGGCCATGCCGAGCGTCCGGAGCGTGATCAGCCGGTACGTCGGATTGGTGAGGATCTCCGCGATGTTGTCCAGCGTGAACTCGCGGATGACGAGCCCCGTGAACTCGTCGCGCTGCCAGAAGGCGTTCAGGAACAGGATCAGCAGCGAGCCGATGTAGATCACGCCGAGCCAGAACAGCGGTGCCGCGATCAGCGCGCCGAGGCGCAGGTTGCCGTGGCGATGCAGGACCCCGGCCAGCCGGCGACGCCGGCTGGGGGCGGGGGCCGTCACGTCGACCGCGGCATCCATGGCGCTCCTCTGGCAATCGAAGGGGGGCGGCTGGCCGGCGCGCCCCCTCCACCTCAACGAGGGATCGAGCCGAAGCTCAGCCCTTGATCTCGGTCCAGGCCTTCGTCCAGTCGTCGAAGCCCTTGCACTTCACGTCGGTGCGCCCGTCGACGCAGGTCGTTTCCGGCGTCTGCCAGTACCACACGTCCTTCCAGAAGGTCTCGTCGTCGGCGTGGTAGTTCTTGCAGTGGTCGGGGTCGGCGGTCTCCGCGCACGCCTTGCTGTTGCCCGGCGCCTCGCCGAAGTACTCCGCGATCTGCGCGTTCACGGACGGCGACACGATGTGGTTGAGGAACTTGTAGGCACAGTTCTGGTGCTTGGTCTTGGAGTTGATCATCCAGGTGTCGGACCAGCCCGTCGCGCCCTCCTTGGGCTTGACGATGTCGACCGGCACGGCCGGGTCCTCGGCCTTCAGCAGGTTGGTGATGACCTCCCAGGTGGTGCCGATGACCGCATCCTCGTTGCGGAACGCGTCCATCTGCTTCGTGTAGTCGACCCAGTACTGGCCGATCGTCGGCCGCTGCTGCTTGAGCAGGTCGACGGCGGCCGCGAACTGGGTGTCGTCGAGCGCGTACGGGTTCCTGATGCCCAGCTCGGGCTTGGTGGCCATGAGCAGGACCGCCGCGTCGGCGATGTAGATCGGCGCGTCGTAGACCGACACCTTGCCGCTGTACTGGGAGTTGGGATCGAACATCACCGACCACGAGTCCGGTGCCGCGGTGACGGTGTCGTTGCGCCACATCAGCAGGTTGGAGCCGCGGCCGTGCGGGATGCCGTAGTGGACGCCGTCGACCGTGTTGTACGGCTTGTCCTTCAGCGCTGGAAAGATGTCGACGTAGTTCGAGACGAGGTCGACGTTCACGGGCTGCACGTAGCCCGCCCGGACGAGCCGCAGGCTCGCGTCGCCCGACGCCGAGATGACGTCGAACTTCTCGGGGTTGGTCGAGAACAGCGTGAACGCCTCGTCCGACGACCCGAAGACCTGGACGTCGGTCTGGCAGCCGGTCTCCTGCTCGAAGCTCGAGACCCAGTCGTATGCCGGGTCGGTCGACCCGTCCTCGACGTAGCCGGGCCAGGCGAGCACGGAGAGCGCCCCCTCGCCGTCGCCGACCGATGTCGGCAGGCTCGGCGCCGGCGTGCCCCCGCCGCCGGAGCTGCAGGCGCTGAGCGCCAGGACGCCCGTCGCGGCGAGCGCCACCAATCTGCGCGTGATCATCCCGTGTGCTCCTCCTCCGCTGGCCGCTCGTCGGCGACGAGCAGGCAGTGTTGCCGTTTCCAATGGAGCCGCACCCGACGGCCCTGCTGGGCGAGCGCCTCGGTCGACGAGGTCGCGAGGTTCTGCCGGGTGACGACGAGCTCGGCTCCCGCGTCCAGCTCCACGATGTAGCGCGTGTCCGGCCCGACGTACACCACCTGGCGCACGAGCCCCGGTGCCGCGATCTCGTCTTCGGCGACGGGATCGTCCGGTTCGGCGAGCTGGATCTTCTCGGGCCGTACCGTGTAGGTCCCGTCACGCCCCACGATGGTCCGCGCAGCGTCGCCGGTGAGCAGGTTCGACGTGCCGACGAACCCGGCCACGAAGCGGGTCGCCGGCCGTTCGTAGACCTCCGCCGGCGCGCCGATCTGCTCGACGCGGCCCTGGTTGAACACCGCGATCCGGTCGCTCATCGTGAGCGCCTCTTCCTGGTCGTGGGTCACGTAGATGAACGTGATCCGGACCTCCTGCTGGATGCGGTGGAGCTCGAACTGCATCTCCTCGCGCAGCTTGAGATCGAGGGCGCCGAGCGGCTCGTCGAGCAGCAGGACCCGCGGCCGGTTGACGAGCGCCCGGGCGAGCGCGACGCGCTGCCGCTGGCCGCCCGAGAGCTGGCTCGGCTTGCGCCGCTCGTACCCGCTCAGCCGGACCATCGCGAGCGCGTCGCCGACCCGGCGCTCGCGCTCCGGCTTGGGCACCTTGCGCACGACGAGCCCGTAGGCGACGTTCTCGCCGACGGTCATGTGGGGGAACAGCGCGTAGTCCTGGAAGACCGTGTTGACGTCGCGCTCGAACGGCGCCAGGCCGGTGACGTCCTGGCCGTGGAGCATGACGCGACCGGCCGTCGGCAGCTCGAACCCCGCGATCATCCGGAGGGTGGTCGTCTTCCCCGATCCGGATGGGCCGAGCATCGAGAAGAACTCGCCGTCGAAGATCTCGAGGTCGACGCCGCCGACGGCGACGACGTCGCCATAGTGCTTCTCGACGTGCTCGAGGCGCACGGCGGGCACCGCAGGCACCGCGCCGGCCGCGGCGGGCGAGGCCGGATCAGTGTGGGCCGGGCCGGTCGGCACGGCGGTCGGGGAATCGGCCGGCGTCGTCACGACGTGAGTGCAGTCTCCCGTTCCCGAGCGCCGCGGGTCGAGCGTCGGCGCGCTGCCCGGCCCCCTCCGCTGGCCGCCCGAAGTGGCGCGCACGCTAGAGGGACGCGAGGCGCGGTGTCAAGCGAAATCGCGCCCTGCGCCTCCGCCGGCCCGGCTCGCGCATCATGGCGCGATGCAGCGCGCCTCCCAGCCCGTCCGGATCCTCGCGCTGGCCGCGTTCGTCGGCCTGCTCGCGGTCGCCTGCGACGTCGGGGCGACCGCCGCCACCCCGCCGATCACGCCCGGCGCCAGCGGCTCCCCGCGCGAGGTGAACCTGGTCACGCGCGACTACGCGTTCGTCCCGTCGGTAACCGACCTCGCGCCCGGGGAGACGGTGCTGCTGCACGTCATCAACTTCGGCCTCGAGAGCCACGAGGCGGTGTTCGGGAGCCTCGACGACCAGCTGGCCTGGGAGGCCGCCGAGTCGGCGACGATCGGCGCGCCGCCGGGCCCGACGCCGTTCGTCTCGCCGCCGCCCGGGTTCGAGGGCATCCGCGTCGTCGTCGGATCCGGGCAGCGCGTCGACGTCACCTGGACCGTACCGGCCGATGCCGCGTCTACGGCGGGCGGCTGGTTCGTCGGCTGCCACATCCCGGGCCACTGGCAGAAGGGGATGGTCGCGCCCGTGCGGCTGGTCGGGCCCGACGGCGTTCCCCTGGGCTCCGCGCCGCCGCTGCCCTCGATCGGCGCTCCGGCCGGCTGAGCGGGGCGCGAGGCGGCCGAGCCCCGTGCTCCGGGCCCAGCCGGGGCGGCGCCGCACGGTGGTACGCTCTTGCGGCGCGAGCCGGTCGCGCGAGGCCCGCAGCCACGCACTTCGGGAGACACTTCGGATCATGACGTACGTGATTGCCGAGCCCTGCATCGACGTCCTGGACGAGTCCTGCGTCTCGGTCTGCCCGGTCGACTGCATCCACTTCGATGCCGGGACCGACCGCATGCTCTCGATCGACCCCAACGAGTGCATCGACTGCGGCGCCTGCGAGCCGGAGTGCCCAGTGAACGCGATCTTCCCCGAGGAGAGCCTCCCGCCGGAGTGGGCGCAATACCTCCAGATCAACGCCGTCTGGTTCACGGACAAGGCGGCAGCACGCGCCGAGGTCGACGCGATCAAGCCGACCTGACGACCGGCCCGGGCCGCCGGGCCAGGCACGCACCGCCCGTACACTGGCCGGGTGCGCATCGTCTCCCTGATCCCGTCCGCGACCGAGATCGTGTTCGCGCTCGGGCTGGGCGACGAGCTGGTCGGCGTCAGCGAGGATTGTGACTTCCCACCCGACGTCCGGCACATTCCCGTCGTGAGCCGGCGGACCCAGGACCTGTCGACGGCGACCTCCCGCGAGATCAATGCCGCGGTCGAGCGATCGATGCACGATCACGCGCCGCTGTATGAGCTCGACGACGCGGCGCTCGCCGCGGCCGAGCCGGACCTGATCCTGACCCAGGAGCTGTGCCGGGTCTGTGCGGTCGGCTACCGCGAGGTCAACGAGGTCGCCCGGCGGCTCGACGGCGACGTCACGGTCGTCAGCCTCGAACCGACCTCGATCGAGGGGATCCTCAACTCGATCCAGACCGTGGGCGCGATGACCGAGGCCGAGGACGCGGCCGTCGACGTCGTGGAGGGCCTGCGCGAGCGGCTCAAGGCCGTCGAGGAGATCGTCGTGGGGCGGCACGACCACGGGTTCGCCCCGCCCCGGGTCGCGGCGATCGAGTGGCTCGACCCGCCGTTCGCGGTGGGGCACTGGGTCCCCGAGCAGGTGCGGCTCGCCGGCGGCTGGGAGCTGCTCGGCCAGGAGGGCGGCCGCTCGGTCGAGACGACCTGGGCCGCGATGCGGGAGGTCGACCCCGAGATCCTCGTGCTGATGCCGTGCGGGTTCGGGCTCGAGGAGACGATCGAAGAGTGGGCGCGCACGCCGAGGCCCGAGGGCTGGGCGGAGCTGCGCGCGGTCCAGGACGGCCGCGTGTTCGCCGTTGACGGATCCGGGCTGTTCTCGCGACCCGGGCCACGGGTTGTCGACGGCGTCGAGGTGCTGGCCGAGCTCATCGACCCGGCCGCGTTCGACGGCATGTCGCCGCCCGACACGTGGGCCCGCATCGACTGATCCCGTGTCTCCGTCGATGCCTTCGTCCCCGTTCCGCGCCACCTTCGACTGCCTGTGGTGCGGCGCGCCCTGGACGACGCGCGGGCCGGACGACCTCGAGGGGTGGGCGCAGCTGTGCTCCACGTGCCTGGGCAAGGCGGGCTCCAACCCGTTCCTGCGGGTGCGGCTGCGGGCGGCGATCGAGGCGCGCGCGTCGGCGTCCCCGGCCACGGCGCCGGCCGAGCCCGCCGCGGCCGCCGAACCCGCCGCGGCCGCCGACGCTGCCCCGACGGCAACGATCACACCCGCCGACCAGGCCCCGCGCCGGGCCGCGACGCTGCCGGCACCCGCGCCCTTGACGTTCCCCGACGACTGGTTCCTGCGCCGGGGCGAGTTCGCCCGCGGCGCCCTGCACGACACCGCCTGGGAGGCCGAGCTGGACGTCGTGACGCGCTGGCTCGACGACCAGCCGCTGGCCGGCCGGATCGAGGAGCCGGGCGCGGGCGTCGGCTTCTTCTCGCCCCTGGTCGCCGGCAAGGGCGAGCTGCACGTCTCGGACCCCGATGGCGCGGCCCTGGATCGCGCGCGCGACCGACTGCTCGCGCATCGCCTGCGGGCCCACCTCCATGTCGCGGATCCGTGGGTCGTCCCGCCGCGACTCGGCGAACCGGGCGCGGACGCGGTGCTGGCGGCGTTCCTGCTCGGTCGCGTGCGGGGGGCCGGCCTCGACACCGCGACCGCGTCGCTCCTCGCCCGCCTCCGGCCCGGCGGCCGCCTCGCCTCGATCGAGCTCCTGGCCGACCCGGCCGGCGGCCCGCCGGCCACGATCCCGTGGACGTGGCACGACCCTGACGTCGTCGAGGCCTCGCTCCGACGGGCAGGCTTCCGGGGCCTCGAACGGACCGCGACGGGGCGCTTCTTCCGGCTCGTGGCGGCCGAGGCCGGCTGACCTCCGGCTAGCCCGGGCCCACGTCCTCTGAGCCGGGAGGCCGCGAGACCCGGTGCTATCCTCCGGCGCGATGTCCCCCCTCTCGAACCGCACGATCGCGACCGTCGGCTCCGGCGTGATGGCCGAGGCCATGATCGTCGGCCTGCTGCGCGGCAACCTCGTGTCCCCGTCGCAGGTCGTGGCCAGCCACCCGCGCCAGGAGCGCCGGGAGGCGCTCGCGACCGCCCACGGGATCGGGACCGTCGCCTCCAACGTCGACGCGGTCGCCCAGGCGGACGTCATCATCCTCGCGGTCAAGCCCCAGATGCTCGCGCGCGTGGGCCGCGAGATCGGCCCGAAGCTGCGGCAGGGCCAGCTCGTCCTGTCGGTGCTCGCCGGGCCGACGACCAACGCGCTCGTCGCGACGCTCGGCCACGACCAGGTCGTGCGGGCGATGCCGAACACGCCGGCCCGCATCGGCAACGGGATGACGGTCTGGTACGCGACGCCGGCGACGACCGCCGACCAGCGCGACCAGGCGCGGGCCCTGCTGGGCGCGCTCGGCGCGGAGCTCGAGGTCGAGGACGAGAAGTGGGTCGCGATGGCGACCGCGGTGTCGGGGACCGGGCCCGCCTACGTGTTCCTGGTGATGGAGGCGATGATCGACGCCGCCGTCCACCTCGGCTTCCCGCGGCACATCGCCCACGACCTGGTGATCGAGACGCTGGAGGGAAGCACCCGCTTCGCGAAGCAGTCCGGCGACCACCCGGCCGTCCTGCGCAACATGGTGACCTCGCCCGCCGGCACGAGCGCCGCGGCGATCCACGAGCTCGAGTCCGGACGCCTCCGGACGGTGCTCTCGGAGGCCGTGTTCGCGGCGTACCACCGCACGGTCGAGCTGGGCGAGCAGATGGAGGCCGAGGTCGAGGCCCAGGCCGCCGAGTCCCGCCCCGCGCGGCAAGTACGCGAACCAGGAGAGCTAGCGCCGACGCGGTCCGGCGACGTCCACGCTAGGCGCCGCCGGCCTTGGGAGCGTCGGCGCGTCGTTCCCGGACCGCGGCCCCGCGCTCTTCGGGATCACGCTGATCGACCCGTTGGTCTCGAGCACTGCCAGGTCGACGTTCTCGACGTCCGCGAGGCCGTGCTGGCGGACGGCGCTCATGACGTCGCCATCGGTGATGCCCTCGTCCTTCAGCGCCTTCGTCAGCATCACGCCGTTCCGGATCAGGATCCGCGGCTCGCCCTCGAGCGCCACGCGAACGCGATCGGAGCGCTGCGAGAACCCGTCGATCAGCCGATCGATGACGACGAGGGTCAGGGCGGCCAGGATGCCGCCGATCAGCGTCGTGTTCTCGCCGACCATCGCGTTCTGGACGCCGTTCGCGATCAGGAGCACCAGCACGAGGTCGGCGATCGACAGCTGGCCGACGTGTCGCTTGCCGCCGAAGCGCAGCAGTGCCAGCAGGGCGAGGTAGACGACCGCGCTGCGCGCGACGACGTCCAGCACGCCGGATCCGAGGTCGGGGATCTCCATGGGGCCTCCGCATGCGACGCGATGGCCCCAATCTAGCCCCGCGCGGCGGCCGCCATCCGGTGCTCGCACGCCCCGAAGAATCCGAAAGCCGCCGGGTTGGGCTCCCGGCGGCTCGGTGCTGATGAGAGGTTCGGGGTGACGGTTACCAGCGCTTGGCGCCGTCGATCACGAACGCGAACGCAGCGAACGTGCCGAGGAGCATCGTGGCGCGGGACCCGAACCGCATGATCGTCGACTTCATCGGTGCCCTCGAAGTCCGGCGAGATGGGCACCTCGCTCGGGCGGAGCAGGAACGTACGCCCGGGCCCACCCCGGAGGTATGGCCCTTTGGTACCGGTACCCGGTACGCCTTAAGGGGGGGTACCCGGTGCGTTACGGCCCCGGGCGAGGTCCCGGCACCGCTGCGTATCCTCTGTCGCGTGCCCGATCGACCGATCCCGCTGCCGCCGCTGCCGAGCGGCCTCGACACGCCCGGCCTCGTCGTGTTCGTGGACCGGGTGCGGGACAACATCGAGCGGCTCCAGCGCGACCTTGATGCCCGCGGGATCGCGCTTCGGCCGCACGTCAAGACCCACAAGAGCGTGCGCATCGCGCGGATGCAGCTCGAGGCCGGCGCGTCCGGGCTGACCGTCGGCACCCTGGGCGAGGCGGAGGTGCTCGCGTCGGCCGGGCTGCGCGACCTGTTCCTCGCGTACCCGCTCTGGGCAGACGGCCCGAAGGCAGGACGGCTGCGCGCCGTCCACGAGTCGGCCGACCTGGCGGTGGGCGTGGATTCGGCCGACGCCGCCGAGCGCCTGGCGGCGGCGGTCGACGGCACCCGCCGGCCGTTCCGCGTGCTGATCGAAGTCGACTCCGGCGGTCACCGGACCGGCGTGGCGTCGCCGGGCGAGGCGGTCGAGGTCGCCCGCGCGGCGGCCGCGGCGGGGCTCGTGGTCGAGGGCGTGTTCACGCACGGCGGGCACAGCTATCGGCCGGCGGCCGCAGGTGCGGCCGGGCTCGACGAGGTTGCGTCGCTCGAGGCCGCGGCCGCGCCCGGACGCGGCGGGGTTCGAGGTGCGCACGGTGAGCGCCGGCTCGACGCCGACCCGCACGCTGGCCGCCGAGGGCCGCGTGACGGAGATCCGCGCCGGAACATACGTGCTGGGCGATCGGCAGCAGGTCGCGCTGGGGGCGATCGACGGCGACGGGATCGCGTCGGTCGTCGCCGCGACGGTGGTCTCGACCGGTCCCGGGCGCGCGGTGCTCGACGCGGGCGCCAAGGCGCTGACCAAGGACCTGCCGGCCTTCGTCGACGGGTACGGCGCGATCCCGGACTGGCCAGGCGCGGTGATCGAGCGCCTGTACGACTACCACGGCGTCGTGTCGCTGGCGGGGGGCGGGGCGCCGCCCCGCGCTCGGGTCGGTCGTCGCGGTCGTCCCGAACCACATCTGCCCGGTGGTCGACCTGGTGTCCACGTTCGTGGCCGTGCAGCCGGACGGCCGGGTCGAGCACTGGCCCGTCGACGCGCGCGGCCGCAGCGGCTGATCGGGATCCGGCATGATCGCGCCATGGCCGACTTGCACCCCCAGCCTCTTCCGCCGCGCGGCGACCTCCGCCGCCGCGTGCTGGCCGGCGAACCGACCATCGGCGCCTTCGTCAACCTCGGCTCGCTCGTCGCCGCGGAGCTGATCGCCCGCGCGGGCTTCGACTGGGCGCTGCATCGACCTCGAGCACGGGATGGGCTCCGAGGCCGACCTCCACGCGCAGCTGCTGGCCGTCCAGGGCACGCCGACCTCCGCCGTCGTGCGCGTCGCTTCGGCGGAGCGGCTGCGCGTCGGCCGGATCGCTCGACGTCGGCGCCGACGGGCTGATGATCCCGCGCCTCGAGACGCGTCGACGAGATCGCCGAGACCCTGACCTGGATGCGCTATCCGCCCGCCGGCATCCGCGGCGTGGCGCTCGGGACGCGCGGTGGCGGCTACGCGGAGATCGCCCACGCGGAGCTCGCGACGACCGTCAACGACCGCGTGCTCGGGGTGTTCCAGGTCGAGTCGCCGGCCGCGGTGGAGGCGTCGGCGGCGATCGCGGCGATCGACGGCGTCGACGTGCTGTTCGTCGGCCCCGCCGACCTGTCGCACTCGATGGGGATGCCTGGCCGGTTCGACGAGCCGTCGTTCGTGGCCGCCCTCGACCGAGTGGTGGCCAACGCCAGGGCGCACGGCAAGGCGGCCGGGATCCTGCTGCGCGACGCCTCGGGCGTCGCGGCGGCCGTCGCCCAGGGCTTCAGGTTCATCGGGATCGGGTCGGACTCGTCCTTCCTCGTCGCCAGCGCTCAATCCGGCCTGGCCCAGGCGCGCGCGGCGGTCGCCGGCGGCTCGTCGACCCCGAGCTAGTCCTCGGCCAGCCGTACGACCGGCTGCGGCAGCACCGGCGTCGAGTCCGTCGCCTGCCGGTCGAGGCCTCGCCCTTCGGCCGGCCCGTCTGCGACAGCAGGACGCCGCCGAGGATCAGCGCGCCGCCGAGGAGCTGGACCGGCTCGAGCCGCTCGCCGTAGATGACGCCCGCGGCGGCGATCGTCCACAGCGGCTCGATCGTCGACACCAGCGAGGCCTGCGCCGCGCCGATCCGCTGCGCGCCGGCGTAGAACGCCTGGACCGGGATGAACCCGGCGACGATCGCCACGCCGACGATGCCCGGCCACGCCTCCGACGGGATCGTCGCCGGCAGCACCGGGTGGCCGATGCCCAGCGCGACGATCCAGTACACGACCGCCGTCGAGCTGAGCATGATCGCGCCGATCGCGGACACGGCCGCGCCGTCGTCGGCCTCGGTGCCGACCCGGTCGCTTCGCTCGCCCGACACCCGCGCCGCCAGGATGATCCAGATCGCGTAGAAGACGGGGGACGCGAGGATCAGCAGCAGGCCCTGGACGGGGATGTCGGCGCCGGCCGGGATGCCCCCGACGGCCAGCACCACGCCGAGGACCGCGATCCCCAGCGCGCCCCACGCCCGTCGCCCCTCGAGCGGACGGCCGAGCCGGAGCGCGAGCACGGCCACGATCGGCGGGTAGAGGTAGACGATCAGCGCCGCGAGGCCCAGCGGCACCGTCTGGAGCCCCGCGTAGTACGTGGCGGTGTTGCTGACGTAGAACACGCCGAGGCCGATCGCCCCGAGCAGCGTCCGCCGCGGCAGCGTGCGCAGCGCCCGACGCGCCGACGGGTTGAACGCCAGCACGACCCACGCCAGCGCCGCCGCCGATGCGCGAACCGCCAGGCCATCAGCGTCAGCCAGTCGACGCCGGTCGCGTAGACCGGCTTCGCGAACAGGCCGCCGGAGCCGAACGCGATGGCGCTGATGACGACGAGGGCGATGCCGGTCGCGCGGGTCCCATCCACGGTCGCGAGGGTATCGGAGGCAGCGTGACCGAGGCTCGCGCCGATCGCGACCGCCCGTTCGAGCCCGTACGCGTACACTGGCCCGGTGACCGAACTCACCGAGCGCGCCGTCGCCGCGCGCGTCCCCAGCCTCGTCTCGGAGCCCCTGTCGGTGGTCGGTCGGCGGCAGCCGGTGATCGTGCCGCCGGGCTCGTCCATCGCGGATTGCCTGATCGCGATCCAGCGACCGGGACCGGCGATTCGGTGTTCGTGACGGAGGCCGAGGATCGCCTCGTAGGCGTCCTGACCGAGCGCGACGTGTTCGCGCGGCTGGTCGGCGAGGACGTCGCCGCCGGGGTCGATCTGGCGGCGCCGGTCGAGACGTACATGACCACGGACCCGCGGACGCTGCGGCAGGACCAGTCGGTCCGGGACGCCCTCGAGCTGATGCAGTCGGGTCGCTACCGCAACGTCCCCGTCGTCGACGACGACCGTCACCTGGTCGGCGTCGTGCGCCAGGTGGACCTCCTCAAGTACCTCGCGGAGTCGTTCCCCGAGGAGCTGCTGAACCTCCCACCCAGACCGCATCAGCGCATGGAGCAGGCCGAAGGCGGATGACGACGACCACCGAAAGCGGATCGAGCACGACGTCCAGGAGCTCGATCGCGTCACCATCCGGTTCGCCGGCGACTCCGGCGACGGCATGCAGCTCGCCGGCACGCAGTTCACCCGGACACGCCGCCGTCTTCGGCAACGACATCAGCACGCTTCCCGGACTTCCCGGCCGAGATCCGCGCCCCCGCCGGCACGCTGCGCCGGCGTCTCCGGCTTCCAGATCAACTTCAGCGCGACCGACATCTACACGCCCGGCGACGCGCTCGACGCGCTGGTCGCGATGAACCCGGCCGCGCTCAAGACGAACCTCGGCGAGCTGCCGGCCGGCGGCACGCTGATCGTCAACGAAGACGCGTTCACCCAGCAGAACCTGAACAAGGCCGGCTACGCGACGAACCCGCTCGAGGACGGCTCGCTCAAGCAGTTACCGTGTTCGAGGTCCCGATCACGACGCTCAACGAGCGCTCGCTCGAGGGCCTCGAGCTGACGTCGAAGCAGAAGGACCGCTGCAAGAACTTCTTCGCGCTCGGGCCTGATCTTCTGGCTGTACGAGCGCTCGATGGACCCGACGCTCAAGTGGATCGACCAGAAGTTCGGCAGCCGGCCGGTCATCGCCGCAGGCGAACGCCGCGCGCGCTCAAGGCCGGCTACAACTACGGCGAGACGACCGAGCTGTTCCACACGACCGTACCAGGTGCCCAAGGCGAAGCTCGCGCCCGGGCCTGTATCGCAAGATCACCGGCAACGAGGCGACCGCGCTCGGCTTGCTCGCGGCGTCGAAGCTGGCCAAGCGAGACGCTGTTCTACGGCTGCTATCCGATCACGCCGGCGTCGGACATCCTGCACGAGCTGTCCGGCTACAAGAACTTCGGCGTCCTGACGTTCCAGGCCGAAGACGAGATCGCCGCGATCGGCGCGGCGATCGGCGCGGCGTTCGGCGGCGCGCTGGCGGTGACCGGCACCTCGCGGGCCCGGCATCGCGCTGAAGGCGGAGGCGATCGGCCTGGCGGTGATGACCGAGCTGCCGCTGGTCATCATCGACGTCCAGCGCGGCGGACCGCGCACCGGCCTGCCGACCAAGACCGAGCAGGCCGACCTGCTCCAGGCGCTGTACGGCCGCAACGGCGAGTGCCCGATGCCGGTCATCGCGCCGCGCGACGCCCGGCGGACTGCTTCACGCTGGCGATCGAGGCCTGCGCGCATCGCCACTCAAGTACATGACGCCGGTCATGCTCCTGTCCGACGGCTACATCGCCAACGGCGCCGAGCCGTGGCTGATCCCGACGCTCGACGAGCCTGCCGAGATCAAGTCTACGCGTGCCGAACGCGACGGCAACGGCGACGGCCCGTTCCTGCCGTACACGCGCGACCCGAGACCCTCGCCCGCCCGTGGGCCGTTCCCGGCACGCCGGGCCTCGAGCACCGCATCGGCGGCCTCGAGAAGGCAGGACGTCACCGGCAACGTCAGCTACGACCCGAGAACCACGAGCACATGGTGACCTGCTGCGGGCGCAGAAGGTCGCCGGCATCGCCGCGCGACATCCCGCCCGCTCGAGACGTACGGCCCGGACGAGCGGCGACCTGCTGTCGTCGGCTGGGGCAGCACCTACGGCGCGATCCAGCAGCGCCGTCGAGCGTCTGCAAGCGCGAGGGCGTGTCGGTCGCGCCACGCCCACCTCCGCTACCTCAACCCGTTCCCCGCCGAACACCGGCGACATGCTGTCGCGCTTCAAGACGGTGCTGATCCCCGAGATGAACCTCGGCCAGCTGCGCGCTGCTGCTGCGCGGCCAGGTACCTCGTCGACGCCGTCGGCTTGAACAAGGTCCAGGGCAAGCCGTTCCGCGATCCAGGAGATCGTCGACGAGGCCGGAGCGGACCTGAATCCTCGGGCGAGGGCACGCGAGCTTCACAGTCGGCACTCGGAGGCGAACGCCACTGCCTGCAGAGGCTTGCCGAGCTCATGACCGGGAGCAGACCGTGAACAACGACATGAGCGTTCAGCTGCACGCCGCAAGGACTTCGTCGTCCGACCAGGAGGTCCGCTGGTGCCCGGGCTGCGGCGACTACTCGATCCTCGCGCAGACGAAGAAGGTCCTGCCCGACCTCGGCATGCCGCAGCGAGAAGATCGTGTTCATCTCCGGCATCGGCTGCTCCAGCCGGTTCCCGTACTACATGAACACCTACGGCTTCCACACGATCCACGGCCGGGCGCCCGACGTTCGCGACCGGCCTGAAGGCCGCGCGCCCGGACCTGCAGGTCTGGGTCGATCACCGGCGACGGCGACGGCCTGTCGATCGGCGGCAACCACCTGCTGCACTCGATCCGCCGCAACGTCGACCTGAAGATCCTCCTGTTCAACAACCGGATCTACGGCCTGACCAAGGGCCAGTACTTCGCCGACGTCGCGAGCTCGGCAAGAAGACCAAGACCACGCCGATGGGCTCGATCGACCACCCGATGCATGCCGCTGTCGATCGCGCTCGGCCGCCGAGGCGACGTTCGTCGCCCGCTCGATCGACGTCGACATGAAGCACCTGCAGCGACACGCTCGAGGCGCGCGGCCGAGCACCGGGGCACGGCGTTCGTCGAGATCTACCAGAACTGCAACATCTTCAACGACGGCGCCTGGCGCGACGCCACCGACAAGCGACGTCCAAGCCGACGACCGGATGCTCGTACCTCGAGCACGGCAAGCCGCTGATCTTCGGCAAGGACCGCGACAAGGGCATCCGCCTGCACGGCCTGCACCCGGAGGTCGTCGACGATCGGCAGGACGGCGTCACCGAGGACGACCTGCTGGTCCACGACGAGCACGCCGAGGACCCGTACCTGGCGCTGATCCTGTCGCGCATGTTCTGGCCGGAGTTCCCGGTGCCCGTGGGCGTCCTGCGCGACGTGACCCAGCCGACCCACTCGGACCTCATGGACGCGCAGATCCGGCAGGCGATCGAGAAGTCCGGTGAGGGCGACATCGCCAAGGCCCTCGTGGCCGGCGAGACCTGGACGGTCGAGTAGGGCGCGGGCCGATGCTCTGCCCCGTCTGCCGCCACGACAACTTCGAGGGCGAGGACACCTGCACCAACTGCGGCGCCGACCTCTCGGCCGCCGACCTGCCTCAGCCCGCGGTCGAGTTCCACGACACGATCCTGGGCAGCCACCTCGACGCCCTGCGCGTCGGGCGAGCCGAGCGTCGTCGAGGCCGGGATCACGGTCGCGGAGGCGCTCCGCCGGATGCACGATGCCGGGACCGACTGCCTGCTGGTCCGCGACGGCGACCGGCTGGTCGGGATCTTCACCGACCGCGACGCAGTGGTGAAGGTGGCCGGCAAGGGCGTGACCGGCGCGGAGGTCCGCGAGTTCATGACGCCCGACCCCGTGGTGCTACGGCCCGACGACCGCCTCGCGGTCGCGATCCACAAGATGGCCGTCGGCGGCTTCCGCCACGTTCCGGTGGTCGACGCCGGCGGGCGCCCGACCGCGGTCGTCTCGGCGGCCGACGTCTTCCGGTACATCGTCAGCGCCCTCGGGTGAGCGACGCCGCACCGTCCGGCCGCGTCGGCATCGCGGTCCTGGCCGACGACCTCATCTGGGCGACCCGGCTCGCCGACGGCGTGCGTCGCGCGGGCGGGGATCCCGTGCCGGTCCGGTCGCTGGCGACACTCGGCGCGGCCCTGCCCACCGTGGGCGGGTGCATCGTCGACCTGACCGCCCGTGCCTACGACGGCATCGCGGCGATCTCAATGGCGAGGGCCGCCGGGGTCCCGGCGATCGCCGTCGGCCAGCACGACGACGCGGAAGCGAGACGCGCGGCGACCACCGCGGGTGCGTCGCGGGTCTACGCGTACCGGGCGCTGTTCGAGCACGGCGACCGGGTGCTCGCGGCCTGGATCTCGACGCTGGACGCGGCCCAGGAGCCCGTCGGATGAGCGGCGCCGTCCCCGCCGAACGGTTCGCCCAGCGGCTCGAAGGCGCCCGAGCGGCTGCCGGGGCGGCCGGGCTCGACGCCCTCCTGGTCGGGGTGGGCGCCGAGCTGCGCTATCTCACCGGCTACCTCGCCATGCCGCTCGAGCGGCTCACCCTGCTCGTGCATCCCCAGCGCCGCCGGCGCGCCGGTCACGCTGATCGCCCCGAGGCTCGAGGCCACGCCGGCCCGGACCTGCGCCGCGGCCGCCGCCGGCCACGTGACGGTCACGACCTGGGAGGAGACCGAGGACCCGATGCGCCTCGTGGCGACGACCCTCGAGGCCGGACTGGGTCGCCCGGCCGCCGACGTCGGGGCGGTCGCCGTCTCGGACGGGCTGCGCGCCGCCTTCGTCCTCGGGCTGCAGCGGGTCCTGCCGGGCGCGCGCTTCTCGCTCGCGTCGGCGGTGCTCCGCGCGCAGCGGATGCGCAAGGACCCGGACGAGGTCGAGCTGCTGCGGCGAGCCGCCCATGCCGCCGACCGGGTGATCGCCGCGATCGCCGCCGGGCCGCTGGTCGGTCGCACCGAGGCCGACGTCGCGAACGAGGTCCGGGAGCGGCTGCTCGCCGAGGGCCATGAGGTGGCCGAGTTCTGGATCGTCGCGTCGGGGCCCAACAGCGCGTCGCCGCACCACGAGCCGGGCGAGCGGGTGATCCGCGCGGGCGAGCCGATCGTGCTCGACATCGGCGGCACCGTCGGCGGCTACGCGAGCGACATCACGCGCATGGTCTGGGTGACCGGCGGTGACCCGGCGCTGGGCCCCGACGACACCTTCCGCCACCTGTACGACGTGCTCCGCGACGGCCAGGAGGAGGCGACCGGGGCCGTCCGGCCCGGCGTGCCGTGCGAGCGGATCGACGCCGTCGCGCGCGGTATCATCGACGCGGCCGGCTTCGGGCCCAGCTTCCTCCACCGCACGGGTCACGGCATCGGGCTCGAGGTCCACGAGGACCCGTACCTGGTCGCCGGCAACGGCGAGCCGCTCGCCCCGGGCATGGCGTTCAGCGTCGAGCCGGGCATCTACCTCGAGGGCCGGTACGGCGCGCGGATCGAGGACATCGTGGTCTGCGGAGACGCCGGTCCGCTCGTCCTGAACGAGGCGCCGCACGACCTGCTGATCGTCCCGGGCTGACCCGACCCGACGTTTGCCTCCGGGCGGGGGTATCATCCGCCGATCGGTTGGCCTCTTCGACCGAGCCGAGAGCCCACGATGATTGACGTTCACGCGCGAGCCACGAGCCCGCGCCGCTTCGCCCCATGAGCCGGCACAGCCGGCGCGGTCACCACGCGCATTCGCACGCGCCCGGCGGCCGGCCCGTCCACCACGCCCCGCCGGCGTCCGAGCGTCCTCCGGTGCCGTCGGACGGCCGCGCCGCGAAGAGCCCGGAGCCCGGGATCGCGGCCGCGATCGCCCGCCAGGCCGTCGCTGTACCGCCGACGCCGGCGTCGCCTCCGGCGCACGCCACACCGTCCGTCCCGCCGACGCAATCCATCCAGCCGGCGCCGACCGAGGCGGTTGCGTCCGAGTCCGAGGCCCACGCCGTCCCGACACCCGCCTCGCCGCCCTGGCCGTCCCCTCGGCCGCCCCGATCCCCGACGGCCGGATGGAGGAGCACGACCACGGCGGCCCGCCCCGGCACGAGGCGAACGGCGAGGGGCGCATTCCGGTGATGGACACCGGCCCTGGAGGCCCGCGGATCACCTGCACCACCGCCCAGCTGCGCCGGTTCATCAAGAGCCGGCCGTGGGTGCCGCTGCCACGAGCTGCGACGCCGGTTCGGGATCTCCGGCGACGACGACGACGTGTCGCCGATCCGCGTCGGACACCAGCTGTTGTTCATCGGCCTGCCGCCCGCCGAGGCGCGGATGGTCGGCGAGCTGCTGAGCGGCGGCGACGTCGGCTACGAGCTCTCCCTCGACCCGACCGCACCGATCGTCGTCGGCGTGTACCCTATGCGACCAGTCCCCCGAGGCTGACGATTCCGGCGCCGTCGCCTGGTGCCGTTCTGGCACCGATGTGTCGCGCAACCGACCTTGACACTCCGATCGGCGAATGACACCTTGCTTGTCAATAGGGTCATTGGCGGATGGGACCTTCGTACTGGGTTCTCGCGGCCGCCGGGTCAGAGGGAATTGAGCGCACGTCCGTAGGGGTCGATCTGCGCGCGCACGCACTTGTTGGAGGTCTCAGTGATCAGCACCGCCAGGAATCTCACAAAGCGCGCCGCGGTGGGCGCGACCGCGGCCATCGTCGCCCTCCAGCTGCTTGCGGGCGTCGGTCAGGCGGCCCTGCCTACGGGGAATGCCACCGATACCGCGCTCCTCGACGGCTATTCGGCGGGCAACGACGCCGGCTTCCGGAGGACCTTCGAGCAGCAGGCCTCGAGCACGCTGTCCAAGCTCTACGCCGAAGTTGACGTCACGGGCGCGTCGACATCAACGTATGTCTCGGCATCGCCAACGGCAAGGTGGCCCCGGCGTCGACGGCCTGCACGCGCGGTCGGCACCCTGCCTGGTCACGTGCTCTGCTTCAAACTCATTCGGCCCGCGACATGGTCACATCGCGTCGGGCGTCGCCAGCGCGATCGACGCGACCATCGGTCGCGAGCTCGTGGGGCACGACCGGCTTCGGTTCCGGGCCCGTCGACAACAGCCACGGCGACACGTGGTTCGACGCCGACCTCAACAACCCTGTCGCGAACGTGACCAGCCTATCGACCAATCCGAACAGGGCCGGTGGGTTCAACAAGAGCAGCATCCAGACGGATCAGAACGTCAGCAACAGCAACCCCGTTGCGGCGCGACTTGAGGACCTGGTCGCAGGGATCGCCGCCGACCTCGATGACAACTCGTCGCTTTTCGTTCAACTGCCAGAGCAGCGCCACACTCGACTGCACCAAGCTCGACTCGAACACGATCTTCGCCAACGTCGGAGACGGCGTGACGTTCTCGAGCCCCTTCAAGCTGATCATCACGTACAGCAGCGGGACGGCCAAGTTCTTCGTCCATATCTGGACCGACCAGACCGGCGAGCACCAGGAGACCATCAACGCCTGCGCGAAGAACAACCCGACCTACCCCTGCTTCCTCACCAGCGGCAAGACGTACACGCTGCTGATGCGCCACAACGGCGGCGTCCGCAGGGGCTGATCTCGACGATGCCGGTCAGGCCGGGGTGGGGTCGGCAAGCAGCTCACTGACCAGCCGGGTCGCCGCCCGGTCCGCCTTCCGCTCGTAGAGCTCCAGGGCCTCCCGCCAGGGAGGCCCTGGGAATTCCTGCGGCCCGCGATGGCGAACACCCGGCCCAGCTCCGTGAGCGCGTCCGCGCGCATCTCGATGTCCCCGCTGTCGGCCGCGAGGTCGACCGCGGTCTGGGCCATGGCGATTGCCTCCTCGACGCTACCCCCGTGCGCGAGCACCTTGGCGCGCGCGGTCCGCCACGAAACCTGCGACCAGAGGTCGTCCTCGTCGGCGAGCTCTTCGGCCAGACCGGCGTAGTCGTCGGCCTCTTGGAGGGCACCCCGAAGCGCGAGGACGTTGGCGAGGATCGCGGCGATCGTTGATCGGAAATAGCGCTCGTCGATCGCCTCGAGGGCCGCGTCGTCGCGCCGGAGGAGGGTCTCGGCGGCGTCGAGGTCGCCAGCGAGGATCTCCACGCGCGAAGCCTCGATGGAGGTCGAGCTGGCGTCGAGCCTCGCCTCGAGCTCCACGAGGATTTCGTGGACGCGCAGGCAAAGTGCCCGCGCCTCGTCGAACTCGCCATTCATCGCTTTGAGTTGGGCGAGGGCGGCGCGCACGATCGCCTCGATCTTGCGGTTGCCGACGACGGTCTGGAGGACCTCCTTCACACCCCCGAATGCCCTCGGGCACGGGGGTTTGGCCGTGGACCATTAGATAGGCGAGCGCGGGCGCGCCCTGCGCCGTGAGTCGCTGGTCCCCGGCGCGCCGGGCATGCTCGACCAGCCGGTCCGCGGACTCCGACCCAGTGTCGTAGCGCCCGAGCGTCAGCTCGCGCACAACGACCTCGTTCCACGCCCGTGCCAGTGCGAAGTCGTCATTGTGACGTTCGAGCGCGCGATGATCTCCTTCGCTCGCTCGATCTGCTGCGCGGCGCTCCCTGTTCCCGCGAACTGCTCAAGCGTGAGCTCGTCGATCGCCATTCGTGCCAATAGCCGTTCGTCGCCGAGCTCCAACGCGAGGCGCGCGCCCTCCTTGATGAGCGTGTGCGCCTCGTCGAGCACTCCGTGTAGCACGAGCGCTTCGCCGAGGTCGAACAGGACCTCGAGCCGTCCGATTGACAACGTCGGCAAGAGTGCGGCCGCCCGTCTCAGCAACGACACACATGCCGGCAGGTCACCGCGGGCCATGGCCCGTCGCCCCGCGTTCGAGAGCTTCGTGGCCGCGCGCTCGGCGATCTCCCGGCCCTCGGCATCGAGTGGCCCGAGTTCGGTCCGGTAGCGGAAGGCCTGCTCGAGGTGATACCCGAGGATCTCCTCGAATTCCTGCTCGCGGCCACGTTCCCGGTTGACACCCTCCGCCCAGGTCACGAACCGCTCGTGCAGCTGCGCCCGTGCACGCTTGAGCAAGGACCCGTAGGTGGCGTCCTTGATCATGAGGTTCCGGAAGCGATACAGGATTTCGTCGCTCTCGTCGGTCGCGGCTTGGGCGACGAACTGCTTTCGGTCGAGGCTGCCGAGATGGCTCGGCACGGAAGGGCGGAGCGCCTCGGGCACGAGGACCTCGATCGCCGCCTGTGCGAACGACAGGCCGATAACCGAAGCCGGCTCCATGACCGTACGCTCCTCGCGAGAGAGGTCGTCGAGACGTTCGGCGAGCAAGGCCTGGATCGTCGGCGGGACGGCGGCGGCCCGCAGGTCGCCGGTGGGCAGCCACCTCGTCTCGTCGTACCGGATCAGGCCCTTGTCGACGAGCATCGAGACCAGTTGCGTCGCGAACAGTGGGTTGCCATCCGATGTCGCGACGACCCTGGCGTTGATGGCGTCGTCGACGGTCCCGCCGAGGAGCACCTCGACCAGGCGCTCCGTCTGCGTGGCATCCAGGGCAGGCACGGTGATCCCCCGGACGTCGACTCGATCGGCCCACTGCGGCCGCTTGTCGAGCAGCCCGAGACGGCCCGTGGCAATGACGAGGACGGCCGATTGGGGAGCCGTCGTGTCGAGCAGGTGCTCGAGCAGGTCGAGGAACGTCGGCTGGGCGTTGTGGACGTCCTCGATGCACACGACGACTGGCCGCCGGGTGCCCAGGGCCTCCAGGAACCGCCGGGTACCCCAGAAGATCTCGCTGACCGAAAAGCGCTCCGTCGTGAGCCCGATCACGGAGCCGACCCGATCGCGGATATCTGTACCAGCGGCGACGCCTTCAAGCACCGACCCGAGCTTGGTGAGCGCGGCCTCGGGCGTATCTTCGTCGACGATCCCGGCCGCCGCCCGCGCGATCTCGACAAGGGGCCAGAACGTGATCCCGTCGCCGTACGGCAGGCATCGGCCCTGGAGCACGGTCGTCGACTTGCGGATCTCGTTCTGGAAGGCCTCAAGCAAGAACGTCTTGCCCACCCCGGCTTCGCCGAGTAGCGTCGACAGCCTGGCGCCACCGTGGCCGGCGACGTCTCGGAGCTCCGCGCGCAGTTGCTCGAGTTGATCGTCGCGCCCGACCAGCTGTGCGCGCGACGCCGGCGACCGCTCCGCGCGCGCCGCGTCCCTGACCTCGATGAGCCGGTAGGCGGGCACACGCTCAGCCTTGCCCTTCAGCTCAAGCGGCTCGACCTGCTCGACCTCGACATGGGCGCGCACGAGGTCGTAGGTCACCTCGCCGATGAGGACCTCGTTCGCCGGTGCGGCCTGCTCGAGCCGTGCGGCGACGTTGACTGCGTCGCCGGTGGCCAGACGCTGCTCGGCGGACTCGTCGATGTTGGCGACGACCTCGCCGGTATTGATGCCGGTGCGTGCCGCGATCTCGACGCCGTAGAACTCGAGGAGTTCGACGTTCAGGAGGTGAAGCGCCTGGGTCATGCCGTAGGCGGCGCGCACGGCCCGCAGTGCGTCGTCCTCGTGCGCGCGCGGCAGCCCGAAGACGGCCATGATCGCGTCGCCTATGTACTTCTCGATCTTGCCGCCGTGCCGCGTGATCTCCACGGCCATGGCTGAGAAGTAGCGCTCCTTGACCTCGTTGATCGCCTCAGCGTCGATTTGTTCGGTGAGCGCGGTGCTGCCCTTCAGGTCCGAGAAGATGATCGTCACGACCTTCCGGATCTCCTGCGCAGG
>CAVYGH010000022.1:0-15047 GCA_963767945.1 uncultured Chloroflexia bacterium
CCTTCCTGAGCACGAAAGAGCCCCTCCGGTCACTCCCGGAGGGGCTTTCGTTTGGGGGCCGTACCCCCGTGCGTACCCCGTCAGCCTGACGCGGCCTCATCTCGGGGCCCGAGGATCCGGTCCATTCGAGCCGCGGCCGACTCTGCGCACGCGCGCCAAGAATGAACCTTCGAAAGAGGTCTGACCCCAATCCCTCATGCACCGGCTGTCGAAGCCGCACACCGTCACGACGGAGACGTCCGAAATGAAGCTGGCTGTAGTTGCGCTCCTGATCTTGTGTTCGCTAGCGGGCTGCGGAAGCACGTCGCCCACCGCTCCGCCGCCATCGCCCGTGGGCAGCCCAGCGGCCCAGGTCGACGCCTTGGCGCCCGCCGACGGCGAGCCGGCTCCGTCCAACTCGGGCGACCCCGCGCCGTCCGCTGCCCCACTGCCGACACCCACCCCCGACCCGGACGCGGTCCGGCAGGCAGCCTTGGCCTGGTTCGAGGCAAGGGCCACCGCTTCGCCGGCGATCGACCCCGACAAGCACTACCCGGACAATCTCCGGGGATGCGGGCCCGCTCCCGGGATATTGCCCAGCACATGGGCCTCTATGTTGCCGCCCTGAAGGAGCTCGAGGTCCCCACTGACGCCGCGGCAGACCTGCGGGAGCTGATCCGGACGGCCACGGTGTACCAAGCGGTGGAGGTCGAGCGATCGACCGCCACGTCCTACCGCGATCTCGCCCGGATCGACAGAGCCGGTAAGGCAATCACCAACTACTTCGCGGCTCGGGACCGACTCTTGTGCGACCTCGGAGGGCCGTGCTACGCCGATTGAGCGGGGTTGACCCGTCGGTCAAAACGGCGGCCCGTCTGCGCCGCATTCGGACGGTTCCCAGCAATAGGGCGGCAGGCCGAGGTCGGCTCGGACCTTCGTCACTGACTCTTCGTACTTCCCGAACTTGTTTCTCACTTGTCGTCGAAATTCCCACCACGCGTCCCTCCCGTCGGCGGGCGGTTGGGTGACATACAACTCCTGCACCACGGTTGCCCTCCGGATCAGGGCCCGTAGGTCCGCCTTCGTGTCAGCAGGGACGTCGAGTTCCTTCATGGCGGCGACGAACAGGCCCCAGGCCTCCGATGTCCGTCGGCCTTCGGCTTTCGCCCCAGCTCGGTTGTCGGCCGGATTACCCCTAGGCGTCGCTGCACGTAGGGCGTCGGTGGCGCGACCAGCGGCCGCCAGGTACCCGGCTGCCGCTGCCGTCCGAACCGCTACGGGGTTGGGCGTGGGTGTCGGCTGTAATGAGGCGGAATCGGACGGCGCCGGGTCACCGGAGCTGGGCGGACCCTGGGAGTCGTCGGCGGGCGCCGAGGCATCGACCTGGGCCGCTGGGCTGGCCACGGGGGCCGGCTCAGGATTGGGTCGTGCGAGGATCGACCCGAAGAGGCCGGCGCCGATCGCGATGACGAGCACGCCAGCTCCCACGAGCCATAGCCGAGTGTTCTGGGTCATGTGCCTGTTCCTCCAGGGCGCGAGCCAGGCGAACCCGGAGCGACGCCGTCGAGTTGTCTTGAGTTGGGCACGGGCCGCCCAGAGCACGCGATCCGTGAGCTCGGCCGGGCCGGATTCCAGGTAGGCCCGGATCTGGCGGTCGAGGTCGTCGTCGGTCGTCATGCCGGTCGCTCCGCGCGGGTGGCCCGGTCGTCCGCCTCGATGGCGGCGCGAAGGGCCCGGGTGGCATAGAAGAGGCGGGACTTCACGGTCCCGATGGGAATCTCGAGTGCGAGGGCGATCTCGGGCTGACTCCATCCCAGGTAGTGATGGAGCACGACGATCGCCCGCTGGTCGGTCGGCAAACGCCGGAACCCCCGATCCAGACGATCCCTGTCGACGACGGTCGACGTCGGGTCCGAGGTGCCGGCGATATCGATCGGGAGCGCCCGCAGGAGGGCGTTCGAATGGCGAGCCCGATCGGCCTCGACATAGCAGGCCCGCACGAGGATTCGGGTGAGCCACGCCTCGAACCGGTCGGCGTCGCGAAGGGTCGGGAGGTCGCGCCACGCATCGACGAGGGCGACCTGGACGGCGTCCTCGGCTCGATGGAGATCGCGCAGGATCCGATACGCGATCGCGAGGAGTCGATCGCCGGCGATGGCCATCAGGCCGGCGTACGCATCCTCGTCACCCTGGATCGCCCGTTCGACGAGCGTTCGATCCACGTCGGCGCTCCCTCTCGCGTCCCGAGCGGGACGCTACACCCCTGATGGGGGGCGCCGCAGTCGATTGGTTCGATCTGTTGGCCTACATCCAGCGGGTCACGACCGGTCCGTCATCGTGTCCCAGTGGCATCCGGCTGACCGGCGCCGTCGATGACGTCGCGCAGGCTCTCGACCGCACCCAGATGGCCGAGCTTGTCCGGGTTCACCACCGACCGGATCGTCGCGATCCGGCCGTCGACGACCTCGAACGACATCACCGAGAAGATCCCTCCGTGCGGACCGCGGAAGATCACGCCGGGTTGGCCGTTGACGTGGTGGATCTCGAACGAGGCGCCCATCGACTGCACCTGGTCGCCCAGGCCCGCGAACAGCCGCGCGACCCGGTCGGCCCCGACGATCGGCCTGGACCACTGGGGCACCTTGCCGCCGCCGTCCCCGTGGACGATGACGTCCTCGGCGAGGAGCTCGATCAGCCCGTTCACGTCGCCACGATCGGCCGCGGCGACGAACCGGCCGGCGAGCTCGTCACGCTCCGCCTCCGACGCGTCGAAGCGCGGGCGGTTGGCCGCGATGAAGCGCCGAGCCCGGACGGCGTGCTGGCGGCAGGTCGCCGGCGTGCGCCGGACGATCCCGGCGACCTCCTCGAAGTCGTAGTCGAACACGTCGTGGAGGAGGAAGACCGCCCGCTCGACCGGGGTCAGCCGCTCGAGCAGGACGAGGAACGACATCGACAGCGGAGTCCGCCTGCTCGACGACGTCGCGCCGGGTCGCCGGCGCCCGCGTCGGTCACCAGCGGCTCCGGCAGCCACTCGCCGACGTACGCCTCGCGGCGGACGCGCGCCGAGCGGAGCTGGTCGATCGACATCCGCGTCACGACGGCGGACAGCCAGGCCTTCGGCGACTCGACGTCGGTGCCGCCGTCGAGCGCCTGTTGGTAGCGGACGAAGGCCTCCTGCACGACGTCCTCGGCCCCGCCGACGCTGCCGAGCATCCGGTACGCGATCGAGAACAGCAGCGGCCGAAGCTGGACATAGGCCTCGGCCACTCCCGACTGGACGTTGACGGTCACGCCGCCGAGCCTGCGCCTCGCAGCGCTTCGGCCGCACGCGGCGCCAGCGGCACCGGCGTGTCGAGGCCGTGGCGGAAGCCGTCGCGCCAGCGTCGGCCAGAACGGCCGCCAGCCGAGCTCGCGCTTGGCCTTCTCGTTCGAGGAGCCGCGGCCCTCGGTCATCATCGTGACCGCCACCTCGCCGGCGAGCAGCCGGCCCAGCCAGGCCGGGATCCGCAGCGGCGCCGGCGCGCCGAGGGCCTCCGCGATCGCCGGGATGAACTCGCGGGACGGCGCCGGATCGTCGTCGACGATGTTGTAGACGCCCCGCCGGCCCCGCTCGATGGCCGCCAGCGTCCCGCCCGCGGCGTCGTCGACGTGGGTCGACGACACGATCCCCGCCCCATTGCCGATCACCGGGAACATGCGCTTGCGGAGGATCGCGCCGAGCGTGTCCGACGAGCCCGGGCCGTAGAGCCCGCCGTAGCGGACCACGATCCCCTCGAGCGGCGCGTCGAGCACGGCCCGCTCGAGGAACCGGATGGCCGCGAGGGTCTCGGTCTGGGCCTCGACGGGATGCTCGTCGAGCGGATCGTCCTCGGTCTTGATCCATGAGCCGGTCCGGCTGTTGCTCCAGCCGGTAAAGCTCTGGGCGACGAACCGCTGCACGCCGCTCGCCTGAGCGGCGGCAGCAGGTGCTCGGTGCCTTCGGTCCGCAGCCTGTTCGTCAGCGCGAACCAGCGGTCGAAGTGCCGGAAGTCGGGGGTGCCCGACAGCGCCGTCATCTCGTGAATGATCGCATCCGGCTCGGCCCTGGCCACCGCCTCGCCGATCGCGGCGCCGACCAGGCCATCGACGACGACCGCCTCCGCACCGAGCGCGCGAACGGCGTCCACGGACGCCTCGCTCGTCGTCGTCCCGGTCACCCGATGGCCGTGTGCCACCAGCATCGGCACCAGCCTCCGTCCAACGGCGCCGTTCGCGCCGGCCACAAAGACCCGCATGGTTGGGCCTCCTTTCGTCTCTGCCCACGAGACGATGGGAGGCCGGCCTGCGTGAAACCGTGCAACGTCGCGAGCCGCGCCCGTGACCGCGAGGCCGATGCAACGGGCGGCGGGAGGCTCGATGTGCCCGCGTGTAGGTTGGTTTCGTAGTCTCGGATCTGGCCGCATCGCACGAATAACCCGGGCGGGTGCGAGACGCGGACCGTGAGCCCGGCCGTGGGACTCATCACGTTATCGGCCGGGCTCCTTCATGTCCGGTAGGCGCGCTTCTGAGACCGCGAGGAACCGCAGAATCCGGATCGTTCCACGTTCGCGGAATGGTTCCGCGTGTGGCGAACGACCCGGATTCTGCAGGTGCGGGCGCCGTGGCGGCCGCGAGTTCGGGCTAGGCCGCCGCCACGCGGGCGGGCACGCGCTCGTAGAGGCGCATCGCCCAGACGTAGCTCGCCAACCGAGATCACGACGCACCAGCGACGGCGACGAGCCCGTCGTTGCCGATCGGCGTGCCCGGCGAGCAGGCCGCGGAGGGTCTCGATGATCGGCGTGAACGGCTGGTGCTCCGCGAACCAGGCGAGCGGCCCGGGCAGCGTCTCGATCGGCACGAACGCCGAGCTGAGGAACGTCAGCAGCGTCAGGATCATCGGCGTGTTGCTGGCGGTCTCGACGCTGCCCGCTGACCAGCCCCAGCGCGACACGCACAGCCAGCTGATCGCGAACGCGGTGAGCGCCAGCAGCCCGATCGCCGCGAGCCACTCGACCGGGCCGGTCGGTGGGCCGGAACCCGATCACGACGGCCACAATGGCGACGATCGCGAGCGCGAGCATCGCCTGGATCACGCTGCCGATGCACGTGCCCGGCGAGCACCGATCCGCGCGCGATCGCCATCGTGCGGAAGCGGGCGATGATCCCCGCGGTCATGTCCATGGACACCGAGATGGCCGTGCCCTGTGCCGATCCCGGCGACCGTGATCAGCAGGATCCCGGGCACGACGTACGCGATGTACGCCTCGCGGGTGTCGCCGGCCGGAGCCAGCGCCGCCGCGCCGGCACCGCGCCGCCGAGCCCGGCCCCGAGCGTGCCGCCCAGCACGTACACGAACAGCAGCAGGACGACGACCGGGATCACCGCGATGAAGAAGGTGAGCGATGGATAGCGGCGCATGCGGCGGAGGCTCCGCCGGAACATCGTGAGGGAGTCGGACAGGAGACGTGGCAGTCATTGGGTCGGAACCCTTCTCGTTCTCGGGGCCGTCGCTGCGGCCGGTCAGGGACAGGAAGACGTCGTCGAGGTCCGCGGACCGGACGGACAGCGCCATCGACCTCGATCGGCCTCGGCGTCGAGCCGGTCGAGCAGCGCGCCGCAGCGACTGGACGCCGCCGTCGCTCGGCAGCTGCAGCGCCAGGCCCTGGTCGTCGCGCGCCCCGCTCGTCGAGCGCGCGCGGCCGCCTGCTCGAGCGCCGCCACGTCGCCGAACTCGAGCCGGACGCTGCCCCCGGGGACGAGCCGCTTGAGCTCGGCCGGCGTGCCCTGGGCGACGATCCGGCCGCCGTCGAGCATCGCGATCCGGCTCGCGAGCCGGTCGGCCTCCTCGAGGTACTGGGTCGTGAGGAGGATCGTGACGCCGTCCGCGACGAGGTCACGGACGATGTCCCACATCACCCGCCGGCTCCGCGGGTCGAGGCCCGTCGTCGGCTCGTCGAGGAAGATGATCCGCGGCTCGCCGACGAGCGTCATCGCGAGGTCCAGCCGCCGGCGCATGCCGCCCGAGTAGGTCATCGCGGGCTTGCTCGCGTCGTCGACGAGGTCGAACCGCTCGAGCAGCTCGGCGACTCGCTGCCGGCCCTGCTCCTTGGCGAGGTGGTTGAGGTCGGCCATCAGGCGCAGGTTCTCCTCGCCCGTGAACTGGCCGTCGACCGCGGAGACCTGGCCGGTGAGGCCGATGACGCCGCGGACGGCGTCCGGCTGCCTGGTGACGTCGAACCCGGCGACGCGGACCTCGCCGGCATCGGCCGAGATCAGCGTCGAGAGGATGTTGACGACCGTCGTCTTGCCCGCGCCGTTGGGACCGAGCAGCGCGAACACCGTCCCGGTGCGACGTCGAGGTCGATGCCGTCGAGGACGACGTGCTTGCCGAAGGACTTGCGGAGCCCGCGGACCTCGATCGCGGGAGCGGTCGATGTCGCCGCGGTCGCGGTTGTGACCGTCGTGAGGGTTGCCTGTGCCGTCATCGCGCACCTCCCGGGACCTGCACCGGGCGGCGCGGGTCAGATGTCGAGCTCCTCCACGGTCGGCTGACGCGCGG
The DNA here is from genome assembly GCA_963767945.1 of uncultured Chloroflexia bacterium. Taxonomy (GTDB): domain Bacteria; phylum Chloroflexota; class Limnocylindria; order Limnocylindrales; family CSP1-4; genus CAIXZV01. The sequence goes on from CAVYGH010000022.1 coordinate 6,557, forward strand.
CGCGCGAGACCATGTCGAAGAGCTCGGACGGAACCTGTCGCGGAGCTCGTCGAGGGTCGCGAGGACCTCGAGGGTCGACTCCTTCGGGCGCGGATCCGTAGCGGACGTCGCCGATCGCCCAGGTGGCCGCGCCAACCGGCCGGCTTGCCCTCGGGGTCGACGGCCCACCAGTCGGGCTGGCGCTCGACGTGGAGGACGTACTTGCCGCCGCGGCCCCGCCAGACCCGGTAGTGGGCGGCACGCCGGTCGCTGCTGTCGACCCATTCGCCGACCAGGACGCGGTGAACCGGACCTTGCGCCCGGCGCCCACGCCCACGCGGACGACGACGTCGTCGTAGCCCTCGCGGAGGCCCTCCTGGACGTCGACGTAGCGCTTGAGCGCGCTGGCGATCGCCGCGGAGAGGTTGCCGCCCGCGAGCTGCTGGGCCCGCTGGTAGAGCTTGAGGTCTCCATCGGAGACGTAGATGGTCTTGTTCGGCACGGCCACATCGTAGACCTTCGTCCTGTGCGGTTCTATACGCATGAGTATACGTATAGTCCGGCCCGGATTGCAAGGAGGCTGAGCGGTTCGCGATTCGTTACGCGGTCGTCGAGCGCGGGTGTCGAGACGCGTCGAAAGGCGGCGACCATGTTAGGGGACCACGACCGGCGTTCTCGGGCTTCTCCGCGCGGACATCGATGCGCCAGCGCGCGTTCTACGCGGATACCGTCGGCGGTCAAGGTCGAGGAGGACCAGGCTCGCTGAACCTCGACCTCGCGGGTGGCCAGCGGGCGTTCATGCGTACCCCAAGGAGAACCACGACCGCGACGTTCACGGTCTCGACTTCGAGGTCGACGACATCGACGCCGCGGTTGACGAGCTCGTCAAGAAGGGCGTGAAGTTCGAGCGCTACGAGGGCTTCGACCAGGACGCGCGCGGGATCATGGGCGACGAAGGCCCGTCGATCGCGTGGTTCAAGGACCCCCGGCAACATCCTGTCGGTGATCAGACGAGCTGACGGCCGAGACATCGGCTACGGCCACCGCTCGGCGCGCGGCAGGATGACCGTCACGTACGTCTGGCCGATCGCGGGAAACGACTCGACAGGCTCGTATGCGTGGCCGTCGCTCGAGGTGAAGACCGGCAAGGGGCACTCCGCGGATGCCGACGTGGCGGCGACCCGACGACCCGTCGAGTCCGCCGCTGCGCGCAAGGGTTCGCTGGCGCCGAACTCGCCCGCCACTGGATGATCCTCGCGCAGGTACGTCGACGCGGTGTGCGTCGACGTCAGCCCGTGCCGTCGCGCGCCGGATGCGCGGGACGGAAGGTCGAGATCGGTCGGACGTCGTCTGCCCGTGGTGCTACATCGGCAAGCGGCGCTCCGAGCGGGCGGTCGGGACGATCAGGGCCGAGACGAAGTCGAGGTCCACTGGCGCGGCCTTCCGCTCGACCTCGAGCAGCCGCGCGGCGCGTCGGACGGTCCCCACGACGAGTACCTCGCGGCGAAGCCCGACGACGACCGTCGACGCAGGTCCGACCAGCTCGAACGAACGGGTCGTCTCGCTGGCTGCGGCCGAGGGCCTCGCGTACGACTTCGACCGGTACAGGTCATCAACACGCTCGACGCGCATCGGAGGCGCCACCTCGGCAAGGCGCACGGGGTCGAGGACGCGATGCCAGGAGCGGCTGCTGCGCGGCCAGGCTGTGGAGGGCGCGGTCGCTCGACGACGTCGAGACGCTCACCCGGCTCGGGTCCGAGGCGGGATCCCGTCCGCTGAGGTCCGCGACGTACTCGCCGGCGACGCCTACGGCCGAGGCCAGGGCGACATCGACGAGGCGCACGCCCTCGGCATCGGCGGCGTGCCGTTCTTCGTGATCGACCGGCGCTACGGGATCTCGGGCGCCCAGCCGTCCGAGCTGTTCGTGAGCGCGCTCCAGCAGGCGAGCGCCGAGGCCGCGACCGCGCGCTAGACCGATCGCCGTGCGACGGGGCGACGCGAGCGTGTTCTGGATGACGATGGACACGATGACGACCTCGATGGTCACCGTCGACACCGAGCTCGGGCGGAGCGCCGTCCGCTGGAGCGAGACCGGGATCACGCGCGGCGCTGCCGGCACCGCCGGCAGCCAGGACGGCCTACCGAGGATCGGCGTCGACGTTCCCGCCTTCGTGCGCGACGCGATCGCCGGGATGCGCGCGGTGATGGCCGGGACGGCCGTCGACCTCGGCGGCGTGCCGCTCGACGAGGACGGCCTCGACGAGTTCCGGCGAGCCGTATACGCGGCGACGCGCGAGATCTCGCCGGGCACCACGCGGAGCTACGAGGAGATCGCCCGCGCGATCGGCGCGTCCACGACGCGGCGCGAGACGTCGGCGTCGCCCTGAGCCGCAATCGCTACCCGATCATCGTCCCCTGCCACCGCGTCGTCGCCGCGAACGGGGCGCTCACCGGGTTCTCGGCGCCCGGCGGCCTCGACACGAAGCGTCGGATGCTCGAGCTCGAGGGCGCGCCCGGCACGGTCACCGGTGTTGTTCCAGATGTACCAGCGCTGCCCCCAATACCGGTTGCCCGCCGAGTTGGTGCCGACCGGTGTGCACCTTCACGTACGCGCCGCCGGCCAGCGTGTACGTCCCGAACGGGTACGTGTGACCCGCCTTGTCCTTGATGCGCCAGCCGGACAGGCTCTTGCTGGTCGAGCACCGGTTGCGAAGCTTGATCCACTCGGCGTTGAGGCTGGTGTTGCTGCCGGTGTCCGACCCCGGCGAGTCGAAGTAGACCCGGTAGATGACGACGCAGGGGGCGGCGGCGGCGAGGGGCGCAGAGGCGGGCGACGCGGCGCCCCCAATCGCCGGCAACGAGTGAGATCGTACAGGACGGCGAGCAGGCGCGTCGTTGATGCCGGTTCGACTCCCGGTCGGCATGCTACTGCAGGCGAGATCGCTGCCCCGGAGCGCGATCCGGACGCGATGATCGAAACCGCGTTTCCGCCGCGGTGCACTCTCGATCGCAACGTTCGCATGAAATAGCGGCGGACGGGTTGCAGTCCGCGAGCCCGACTCGGCCGCGCGACGGCCGCTGGGCTAGCCTCGGCCGACCGTGACGACCGACTCCCCCACCCCGCCCCGACGCGCCGCGACTTCATCCGCGACATCGTCGCCGCCGACATCGCCGCCGGACGGATCACCGCGCCGGTCACCCGGTTCCCGCCCGAGCCGAACGGCTACCTCCACATCGGCCACGCCAAGTCGATCTGCCTCAACTTCGGCATCGCGCAGGAGTTCGGCGGCACCTGCAACCTCCGGTTCGACGACACGAACCCGGTGAAGGAGGAGCAGGAGTACATCGACGCGATCGATGGCCGACGTCCGGTGGCTCGGGTTCGACTGGGACGAGAACGTGTTCCACGCGTCCGACTACTTCGAGCAGCTGTACGACTGGGCCGGTCGACCTCGTCCGCCAGGGGCTCGCCTACGTCGACGACCAGACGGCCGACGAGATCCGCGAGACCCGCGGCACGCTGACATCCCCGGGACGAGACTCGCCGTACCGGGACCGGAGCGTCGAGGAGAACCTCGACCTGTTCGCGCGCATGCGCGCGGGCGAGTTCCCGAACGGCGCTCGGGTGCTGCGCGCCAAGATCGACATGGCCGCCCCAACATCAACCTCCGCGACCCGGTCCTGTACCGGATCGTCCACGCCAGCCACCCGCGGACCGGCGACGCCTGGTCGATCTACCCGACCTACGACATGGCGCACGGGCAGTCGGACGCGATCGAGGGCGTGACGCACTCGATCTGCACGCTCGAGTTCGAGGCGCACCGCCCGCTCTACGACTGGCTGATCGACAGCCTGCCGGTGCCGGCGAAGCCGCACCAGATCGAGTTCGCGCGGCTCAACCTCACCTACACGGTCCTCTCGAAGCGGTTCCTGCTCAAGGGCTCGTCGACGACGGGCTACGTCCGCGGCTGGGACGACCCGCGGATGCCGACGATCTCCGGGCTGCGCCGGCGCGGCTTCCCGGCCGAGGGGATCCGCAACTTCGCGACCGCAGATCGGCGTGTCGAAGGCCGATGCGACGCACGAGTCGGCTGCTCGAGCACTGAGGTCCGGGCGTGTCTGAACCGGACGTCGCCGCGGCGGTTCGGCGTGCTCGATCCCATGAAGGTGGTGATCAACAACTGGCCCGAGGGCACCTCGTCGAGTCGATGGAGGTGATCAACAACCCCGAGGACCCGATCGGCGGGCACGCGCCAGGTCGAGTTCGGCCGCGAGCTGTGGATCGAACGCGACGACTTCATGGAGGAGCCGGTCCCGAAGTTCTTCCGCCTGTCGCCGGGCCGCGAGGTGCGGCTGCGGAACGCGTACTTCGTCACCTGCCAGGAAGTCGTCAAGGACGCGTCTGGCGCGTGGTGGAACTGCGTGCACGTACGACCCGTCGACGCGGGGCGGTGACTCGCCGGACGGCCGCAAGGTCAAGGCGACGCTCCACTGGGTCTCGGCGGCGCACGCCGTCCCGGCCGAGGTGCGGCTGTACGACCACCTCTTCACGCGGCCCGACCCGGGCGCGGACGGCGACCTGTTCGCGGACCTCAACCCGGCGTCCGAGACGATCGTGCCGGGCGCGATGCTCGAGCCGTCCCTGGCGGAGGCGTCGCCCGGCGAGACGGTCCAGTTCGAGCGGCTCGGCTACTTCGCGCCGGACGCGGACTCGCGGCCCGGCGCGCTGGTGTTCAACCGGACGCTGACGCTCAAGGACACCTGGGCCAGGGCCCAGGCGAAGGGGTAGCCGTCGAGGCTCTCGCCATGCGGACGCGCAGCGGCCGGCGGGCTTGCGCGCCGCCGGCCGCCGAGGAGCTGGATCGGGGTCAGGCAGCCTCGCTGCCGGCGAGCCTCCCAGCGCTCGTCGCACCGTCGTCGACACGTGGCTGGCCGGCGGCCACCCATCGCGGGATGGCCAGGGCGGCGACCGCCGCAACGCCGACGACCGCAGCCCCCAGCCAGACGGCCGGGACCATCCCGTCGACGTAGGCCTGCGGGCTCGCGTACGAGCCGTTGGCCGAGAACACGGACGCCAGCACGGCGACCCCGAACACGCCGCCGACCTCCCGGATGGCGTTGCTCGCGCCCGACGCCTTGCCCTCCTCCTCCGGCCGCACGGACGACAGGACGAGGTTGGCGATCGGGGCGAAGAACATGCCCATGCCGATGCCGCTGACGATGAACGGGGGCACGAACGCGATGTACGGGGCGGTCGGCGTCGCGATGGCCGCGATCCACGCGAGCCCCAGCGACATCAGCGCGAGCCCGACCACGAGGATCGGGCGGGCGCCGATGCGGCCACTGAAGTACCCGGCGAGGGGCGCGACGAAGGCCGGCATCGCCGTCCACGGGAGCACCCGGAGCCCGGCTTCGAACGGGTTGTAGCCCTGCACGACCTGGAAGAACTGCGACAGCAGGAAGATCGAGCCGAACATCCCGAAGTACATCAGCAGCGACGACGTGTTGGCGGCCGCGAAGGCCCGGCTGCGGAACATGTCCATCGGCAGCATCGGGTTCTTCGCGCGAGCCTCCCAGACGACGAAGCCGACCAGGAGCAGGGCGCCGACGCCGATCGCGGCGAGGATCGCGGGATCGGTCCAGCCACGCTCGTTGCCGTTGATCACGCCCCACACGACGCCCAGCAGACCCGCGCTCGCGAGCCCGAGGCCGGGGATGTCGAGGCCGCCTTCGGGTCCGTACGTCTCCTCGAGGCGCAGGTAGGCGAACACGGTTGCCACGATGCCGACGGGGACGTTGAGCAGGAAGATCCAGTGCCAGCTGAGGCCCTGGGCGATGGCGCCACCCACGAGGGGGCCGATCGCGATCGCGAGCCCGGCGATGCCGCCCCATGCGCCGAGCGCGAGGGCCCGTCGCTCCGGCGGAACCGCCGCGGACAGGATCGTCAGGCTGAGCGGCGTGACGATCGCCCCGCCGATGCCCTGGATGGCGCGGGCGAGGATCAACGCGTCGCTGCTCGGCGCGAGCGCTGCCGCGAGCGACCCGGCCGTGAACACGATGAGGCCGATGACGAACATGCGGCGGCGGCCGAAGCGGTCCCCGAGCGCGGCGCCGGTGAGCAGCAGGACCGCGAACGTCAGCGTGTAGGCGTTGACCATCCACTCGAGCTGCTCGACCGTCGCGCCGAGGTCCTGGCGAATGACGGGCAGCGCGGTGGTCACGACGAGGTTGTCGAGGGCGACCATGAACAGGCCGATCGCGCTGATCGCGAAGGTCCATCCGGTCGATGAACGGAGTCTGGGCATGGCTGGGGTCTTCTTCCTTACTTAGTGATTATTCGCTAAGGTCGAGGCGCAAAATGGGGTCGCGTCATCGCGGGTCGGCGGCACCTCCCCCGAGGTCGTCTTCCGCGAACAGGGCGAGCTTGAGCCGGATCGCCTCATCCAGGTCGCCGATCGACGCCGCCACGTTGAGCAGCATCCCCTCGGCGAACCAGTGGTGGATCTTCAGCTCGTCGGCGCCCGAGATCGACGAGACGGTCTCGTACAGTCGCGTCCACTCCTCGTGGACGACGGCCTGGATCGCGGGGTCGCCGCAGGCCGCATAGGACTGGAGCTGGAGGCGCAGCTTGTCGCGGTCCGCCAGCAGGCCCACGTAGGTGTGGGCCATCGCCGCGAGGATCCCCTTCGGGCTGGCGCCGGCGTCGCGGGCCGCTCGCCCACTCTCTTCGAAGGCGACTCTCGTCGTGTCGAAGCAGGCCCTGATGGTGGCGAGGAACAGGTCTTCCTTAGTCGAGTACAGCTGGAACAGGTACGGCTGCGAGACGCCGACGCGGCGCGCGATCGCCATCGTCGAGGTGCCGGCGTAGCCACGGGCCGCGAACTCGACCGTGGCGGCAGCGATCACGGCGTCGCGACGCTCGTCGGCGGTAAGGCGCTGGGCGGTGGCGGGCGTCATGGCGAGCAACTTAGCGAGCACTAAGTAACTTGTCAAGACGCGCCGCCGGGCGGCAAGCGTGCGTGCCAGCTAGTCGCCGAGGATCTCGGCTGGCAGTCTGTTGGAGACGCGGGCGTCGTACTCGGCGTCAACGGCAGCGATGTACTCGGGCACGGATATGCCTCGTATCGCCAATTCTCGTACCACCGTTTCGCCAACATGCCGGCCGTTGAGCATGAGGAGCGGGAAGCGGTCGCTCACGACCTCACGTTGAGCCTGTTCGCTGTAGTACCCCGTTGTCACGAACGAGCCAACCCATCCGCGGTCCAACCTGGCGACCGTTCGCGCCAGGTCAAGTCCGCTCGTCACGGGCGCCACGCCTGCAATGCATTTCGCCTGACCAAGCACAACGAGCTTCAGCGCACCAACACCGGATCCGAGGTCAAGTCGACTGACGAAGTCGATGCCCCCGTCGCCGGCCCGCTTTGTGATCCAGCCTGGCCTGTACTGACCACTTTCACTTAGGACACTGCCGGTGATCTCGGAGGCGAGACCTTCGAAATCGATGCTCGCCGACCCCTTGATACGCGCCGAGTCGCTTGTAGTGGACTACCACATGGCGGAGGGCCTCCTCCGCGGGCGTGCCGGCATCCGGGCGCTGGTCGGCAGGACTGAGCGTTGAGGCACGAGTCATCTGCTGGCGGATCCGATCCTTCACAGCCGCCCCGCCATCCACCCAACGCTGCCACGCGGTCGGCGCCAGGTAGAGGCACTCCTCGACGGACTTCGTCGGATCGCGCCTGGCTGCGATCCAATCCCACGCCAGTTCCAAGCCCTCGGCGGTCAGGTCGACGAGTAAGCAATCGAAGGCATAGTTGACGAAGGGCCTGCCTTTGCGATCCACCTGTGCGACCAACTCAGCACGCTCGATTAGTCCGACCCCGAGGAACCGCCAGAAGCCCTTCGCTCGTCCCTCGTGGACAAGGCTCTCGAAGATGAGGAGGGGCGCGGCGCGGAGTCGATCCGATCGGCTTGCCGAAGTGTGGAGGCCAAACTGCTCAATGACGGACCGGTTGCCCGGTGGCCCGAGGGGATCAAATCCAAGGTCGGCTTTGTTGTCCCCGAAGTACCGAACATGGCCACGTTCGGCGTCGAGTTCATCGTGCCATGGGGTCCAGTCTGAGCCAGCTCGATGCGGCTTTGACGCAATGAGGATTGCGGGTCGCCGCTCCCCGTCGACCGCCTGGACTTTCTTGACGGAGTCGATGCCGTGGTCGAGCTGGACCCGTCCCGCGTTTGCCAGTCCGGGCCAGTTGGGCCAACGAGTCGCGTTGAAGATGTTCCGGTAGCCATCGATGAACTCGATGTCAGGGCCGGGACTCGGCTTCGCATAGCGATAGAGCTCGAAGAGATGCATGCCGCGGTTCGCAGGCTCCCAGTTCGGGATCGGCCAGGCGCATCGTACGCCGGGTGCTTCGTACCGCCGGGCAATGAGAGTCATGGGCCATGTGCCGGCGACGCGCGGGTCAGAGCCGTTGCAGGAGGGCCCGGCCGCGCGGTGAAAGCTCGTAGCCCG